>CAVWJI010000006.1:0-474619 GCA_963755425.1 uncultured Gemmatimonadales bacterium | reverse complement strand
GGCGATGTCCGGCACGAGATAGGTGAACGTGCCGTCGGACTTGCGGAGCACGCGGTCCCGATCGTCGCCGAACGATGACGTGCGCAGCCACAGCGCGCCGTCTTCCTCGAAGGTGAGACCGGCGGCGCCGTCAGACCGCTCGATCGCCGCGTCCACCTTGCCGGCGTCGTACAACGCCTGCTCGGAGTCACCACGTCGAAGTGGACCCGGAACTCCTCGAGGGTCGCGTCCTGTTCCTGGCGCTGCAGCTCCAGCACCGCCAGCCGGCACCGGGCGATCCCTTCGGCCGGCGGCAGGTCGGCAAAGCCCGGGCCCTCGGCCGCGACGATCGCGGCGGCGTTTTCCCGCAGGTACTCACCGTGGTAGCCGCCGTCGGGAATCTGGAACGGCCGGCCGGCCAGTTCCTGTACCCGGGCCCACAGCGACTCCGCCAATCGCCCGATCTGCACGCCGGCGTCGTTGACGTAGAACTCGCGGGTGACCCGATGACCGGTCCATTCGAGCAGCGCCGAAATGGCGTCGCCGAGCGCGGCGCCGCGGCCGTGACCGACGTGCAGCGGGCCGGTGGGATTGGCCGACACGAATTCGACGTTCACCACGACGCCCGCACCGCTCGTCGCCCGGCCGTAGCCGGCTCCTTCCGCCAGGATCCGCTCGAGGTCGGCGGCGAGCGTGTCCGCGGCGAGCCGGAAATTGATGAAACCGGGCCCGGCAATCGCCACCGTCTGCACGACGGTCACCGGCAGCTCGAGCTGCGCCACGATCTGCTCGGCGATGCGCCGCGGGCGGTTGCGGCGAGCATGCGCGGCGAGCTGCAGCGCAAGATTGGTGGCGAGATCGCCGTGCGTCGGATCGCGGGGACGCTCGAGCGTAAAGGTGACCGCCGGCGCACCCAGCGCCGCCGCCACCCGCTCGAGTTCGGCGCGGACGCGCTCACTCACGCGATGTCCGCCTTGTTCGCTTTCTTCCTGCCCTTCGGCGCGGGCTCGGCCGCCGGCGTCGCCGGTTTCGACTCGGTCGCCGGCGAGCTCGACCCGGACGCCGGTGCCGGCGCCCCCTCGCTCTCCTTCCGCGGCCCCTTGCCGTCCCGCCCGTAGTCGGTGATGTAGAACCCGCTCCCCTTGAAGATCAGGCCCTGGCCGCCCGAGATGATCCGCTCGGCCTTCGCGCCGCAGATCGGGCACTTCCCGATCGGGCGGGCGGTGATCTTCTGGACGCGCTCAAAGCTGTGCCCGCGGGCACAGCGGTATTCGTAGGTCGGCATTGCTCCCAGCCTGTGGCTAACTCCAAGTGCGGACGAAAGATACTACGCCGGGCCGGGCCCCGCGGCGAACTCCGCCAGGACGCCATCGTCGATCCGATGCCCGCCCACGAAACGGTGGATCGCCACCGGCTGGCCCTGTTGCCGCAGCCGAGCGGCGTCGGATTCGATCCGGTCGGGGCTGACGAGCGCGTCGGTTTCGCCGATGACCATGTGCACCGGCTGGCCGCCGAGCACGCGGGCCAGCGCGCCGCCGCCGACGTCCTCGGGGAAGCTCCCTGCCCAGCACACCAGGCGACGCACCCCGCGGGCCGTGTGCACCGCCCATCGGGCGCCGACGCCGACGCCCTGCGAGAATCCGTGAATCTCGAGCGGCAACTCCGGGCGGATGCAGAGGTCGACGGCGCGATCGAGGTAGGCAAGCGTGTCGGCAATGTCGTTGTCCCGATCTTCGCGCGTGAGCCACGACGCGCCGACGGTGCGCGGTCCCTGCACGTCCGTGTAGAAGCGCGACAGCGCCTCGGGCGCGACCAGCAGGCGATTCGGACGCTCCGCCAGCCGGAACCAGTGCAGGATGCCCTGCGCCAGCATGCCGTGTCCGTGCAGGATGAGCCACGCTTCGTCGGCCCGTTCGGGGTCGCCCGCCATGCGCGACGCGGGCGTGCCGATCGACGACGAGGGACCGGAAGACCGGGCGGCATTCAGCGGCGCTCCCCGTGATAGCTCCCCCACTCCGCGCGCATCGCGTCGCTGATCTCGCCCAGCGTGGCGCGCGCGCGGACCGCGGCGATGATCGGCGGCATCAGCGGTCCGGATCCGGCCGCCGCGACGCGAACCGCGCCCGAGCGCCGCCGCGACCGCTGCGCGTCGCGGGCCTGTCGCGCCTGGCGACGCGCCGACGCTGCGTGCTGCTCCAGCGCCGGCGAAGTCGGGCGGCGCGAGCGTCGGCGCCACGGAGTCGTCGCTGAACCGGTTGACGCCGACCACCACGACGTCGCCCGCTTCCTGTGCCTGTTGCATCGCCCAGGCGCTGTCGGCGATCGCCCGCTGGTAGAAGCCCTGCTCGATCGCGGCCGCGGCACCGCCCAGCGCTTCGACTTCGTCGACCAGCGCGCGCGCTCCGATCTCGATCCGGTCGGTCAGCGCCTCGACGTACCAGCTGCCGGCCAGCGGATCGACGGTGTCGGTCATGCCGCTCTCGAACGCGAGGACCTGCTGGGTGCGCAGCGCCAGCGTCGCCGACGCTTCGCTCGGCAGCGCCAGCGCTTCGTCGTAGGCGTTGGTGTGCAGCGACTGGGTGCCGCCCAGCACCGCGGCCAGCGCCTGCACCGTGACGCGCACGACGTTGTTCATCGGCTGCTGCGCCTGCAGCGTGACGCCGCCGGTCTGGGTGTGAAAGCGGAGCCGGGCCGAGGCGTCGTCGGCGCCGAAGCGCTCGCGCATCAGCCGGGCGAAGAGCCGCCGCGCCGCGCGGAACTTCGCCGCTTCCTCGAAGAGGTCGTTGTGCGCCGCGAAGAAGAACGAGAGCCGCGGCGCGAACGCGTCGAGCGGCACGCCGGCCGCCACGCCGCGCCGCACGTATTCCATCGCGTTGGCGAGGGTGAACCCCACCTCCTGCACCGCCGTCGCACCCGCCTCGCGCATGTGATAGCCGGAGATGGAAATCGGATTGAAGTTCATCCCGTGCGTCGGCGCACGAAGCGGAACAGGTCCGTGGTCAGCGCGCAGCGACGGCTCGGCGGGATAGATGTAGGTGCCGCGCGCGACGTACTCCTTGAGGATGTCGTTCTGGACCGTTCCCGCCCAGCGCCGCCAGCGGCACGCCCTGCTCGTCGCCCACCACGATGTACATCGCCAGCAGCATCGGCGGCGGTGGCGTTGATCGTCATCGACGTGGTGACCTGGTCGAGCGGAATGCCGGCGAACAGCCGCGCCAGGTCGTCGACGGTGTCGATCGCGACGCCCGACGCGGCCGACTTCGCCCGACGCCATCGGATGATCGGAGTCGTAGCCCATCTGGGTCGGCAGGTCGAACGCCGTCGAGAGTCCGGTCTGGCCGGCGGCGAGCAGCGCGCGAAACCGCTCGTTGGTCTCCTCGGCGGTCCCGAACCCGGCGTACTGCCGCATCGTCCACGGCCGGCCGGTGTACATGCCGGCGTACGGACCCGCGGGCAAAGGGAAAGCCCCCGGCTCGCCGAGATCGCGCGCCGGATCGCCCGCTCCAGTCGCCCGCGGTGGCGCACCGCCGGCGCGTCGGCCGCACGCGTCGCTCACGCGCCGGCCTCCTCGACTTCGCCGAGCACCTGGCGCCGACGTAATCGACGTCGTCGGCGGCTCCCACCACGAACGGCGTGCGCTGGTGCAGGCGCGTGGCTCGATCGTCGAGGATGCGGTGCCGGCCGTCGGTGGCCCTGCCCGCCGGCCTGCTCGGCGAGAAACGCCATCGGCATGCACTCGTAGAGCAGGCGCAGCTTGCCGTGCGGATTGCGGGTATCGGCCGGATAGAGAAAGACCCCGCCGCCGATCAGGTTGCGATGGAAGTCGGCCACCAGCGAGCCGATGTAGCGCGACTTCTTGCTCTGCATCCGCTCGCGGATCGTCGCCGTGAAACCCGCGCACCGCCCGCTGCATCCCCCGCGACCAGCGGCCGAAATTCGATTCGTTGACGCTGTAGTACGCCCCGGTGCGCGGCGTGGTGATCCGGGGATGCGAGAGCAGGAATTCGCCGATCGTCGGATCGAGCGTGAAACCGTGGACGCCGTTGCCGGTGGAGTACACCATCATCATGCTCGAGCCGTACATCACGTACCCCGCGCCGACCAGCCGGATGCCGGGCTGCAGCACGTCGCCAGCGTGCCGGGCCCTTCGGTGGTGATGCGATGGTGGATCGCGAAGATGGTCCCCACCGCCGCGTTGACGTCGATGTTCGACGACCCGTCGAGCGGGATCGAACACCACGCTGTACCGGCCCGGCGGATACCCGTCGGGAATCGGGATGAGCTGCTCGTCCTCCTCCGAGGCCATGGCGCAGACCCGCCCGGTGTGGTTCAGGGCGTTCTTCATCGTCTCGTTGGCGAAGACGTCGAGCTTCTGCTGCTCCTCGCCCTGGACGTTCATCGCGCCGGCGCTGCCCAGCACGCCGATCAGCCCGGCGCGGCGGATGCTGGCGGCGATGATCTTGGCGCCGAGCGCCACGTCGTACAGCAGGTTGGTCAGCTCACCGGTGGCCTCCGGGTGCGAGCGCTCCTGGTCGAGGATGAAGCGCTCCAGCGTCGTCACCTTGGTGCGGTCTGGCACGGGGACTCCCTCCGGAGATGGTGGTTCTCGTGTCGAATCGGACCGTGTGTCGCCCGTCGGCGACGGTGAAGTGTACCCCGTCCGTCTCCACGGTGACGGTTCCATCGAGATCGGTCCGCCAGATCGTCGCGCCGGCCCGCGCCAGCCGCAGCAGCGTCGCCGGCGCCGGATGGCCGTAGGTGTTGTGCGCCCCGACGCTCACCACCGCGGCCTGCGGCCGCACCGCCGCGAGAAATGCGGCGCTCGACGCCATCGCCGATCCGTGGTGGCCGACCTTCAGGACGTCGGCGCGTACCGATCGAATCGCCCAGCGCCGCCTCGGCGACGTCGCCGGCGTCGCCCATGAGCAGCGCCCGGAAGCCGCCGTACCGCACGTCGAGCACCACCGAGTCCTCGTTGAGGTCTTCGCCCCAGTGGACCCAGTGCCGCGGCGGGTGCAATACCCGGAAGGCCACGCCGTCGATGACCCAGTGATCACCGGCCGCCACCGGATGCCAACGGACGTGCCGGCGCGTGCAGCGCGCCGAGCCAGCGATCGTAGGCGCTGTCGGCGAACAGCTCACCCGGCTCCACCGCCAGTCCGACCGGCCACGCGTCGACCACGGCCGCGCCGCCACCGACGTGGTCCCGATGCGCATGCGACAACACGAACAGATCGATCCGCCTGGCACCGAGACGCTGCAACGCCGGCATCACGACGCGGCGCCCGGCGTCCCACCCCGGATCGACCGGGCCGGCATCGACCTCGATCCAGTGTCCCGCCGGCGTGTGCAGCAGCGCGCCGTCGCCCTGCCCGACGTCGAGGAATATCAACGCCAGCTTGCCGCGTTCCAACGGCGGGCGGCGGCAATTCCCGGCAGCAGCGCGAGCCAGCATGGCCACCGTCGCGGTCCACAGCAGTCGGCGCGCCGCCTCGGCCGGCGTCGTGTGCCGCCAGACGATCCAGACCGCCGCGGCCAACACGCCGAACCACGGCAACGCCGCGACGAACCCGGCGTCGACTCCGCTTGCCGCACCGGGTGCGGCCGCGCCGACCCGTGCCACAAACAGCATCGCGCGCAACAGCAGCCCGGCTGACGCCGCGACAGCGCGGCGCTCGTGGCCGGCACGCAGCGGCCAGACCAGCAGCGACACCAGCAGGCACGGCATGGCCAGCGCCAGCAGCGGCATGGCGAGGGGATTGAGCACGACCCCGATCGGCGCCACGCGCCCGAAGACGAGCGCCGCGACTGGCGCGGTCGCCACGGTGGCGCCGGCCGAGGCCGCCACGCCCGCGCACCACGGCGTTGCGCCAATCGCAACGGTCACACCAGCGCAGCGCCGTCATCACGCCCAGCAGTCCGAGCACCGAGAGCCACGCCCCGGGATCGACCACCGCCCACGGATTTTCGATCGCCACACGCCAGCGCGCTGAGCGCCAGCGTGGCCGACACGGCCGGCTTCCGCTGCCGCCATTCCGACCATGCCAGCACCGCCATCAGCGTTACCGCCCGCACCGCCGGCGCAGGCCAGCCGAGCCACGCGGCGTAGGCCACGGCGCCGGCGGCGGCAAGGAATCGCGCCGCGGTCCGCGGCACCCGCATCCCGCGCAGCAACAGCAGCACCCACCCGGCGACGAGCGCAATGTGCAATCCGGAGATGGCGAGGAGCGGCATCAGTCCCGCCGCGACGAACTGTTGCCGCCACGCCGGATCGATCGCCCCGCGCCAGCCGATCACCAGCGCCGCCGCCACGGGCGCCAGATCGCCATAGACCGTGCGGCGATCGAGCCCACACCAGCGCACGCAGCCGCGCCGCGGCGCCAGTACCGCGCCCCGTGGCCAGTACCGTCCGCACCGAGAGCAGGCCGCCGGGACGGCCCAGTGGGCCGCGGCGCGGCTCCCAGCGCGCAGCCACGATCACCACGGCGCCGGCCGTCGGGGCCGCCATCCGGGGCCACGCCACCTCCACGGTACCGCTGCACCGGCGATCGAGAGGGACGGCACGGCCAATTCCGACGCCGGGATCGATCAATCGCAGCGTGTACCGCCCCACGCCGAGTGGCAGGGTCGCCGGGCATGCGTCGGCCGCGCGCCGCGCCGCCACGGCGCCCGCCGCCACGCCGAACGCCGCGGCCACGATCGCCGCGCGATACCACTCGTCGTGCAGCAGCAGGCTGGCGGCGAGCAGGGCGACGGCGACGAGAGCCGGGTCCGGAAAACGCGCGAGGCCGGTCACCAGACCGGCCCCGTATCCTGCCAGCAGCAGCACCGCGCCCGGCGGTTTCATCCCTCCCGGCGCGTCGCGGCCCCGCTCGCCGGGCGCGGCGCCTCGAGCGATATGCCGCAGCGCTTCGAGCACCTGCACGTCGATGACGGTGCGGTGCTGGGGCAAGATCGAGCGCCGCTTCGGTGACCGCCTTCCCTTCGTTGGTCACCACGTAGCGCGGCGGCAGCCGGTTCAGCGCATAGACGATCACGTCATCCCGGTGCTGCGGGGTGTCCTGGTATTCCTTCACCGCGCGCTTGCAGGCGATCGAACGCGTCGGCGACGTGCCGTTCCATGAGGTTGACGATCATAGCACCGCCAGTGCAGGAGTTTCGAGCCGTCCGAGGAAGGTCGACCCGGTCGTGCCCGTCAAGCGCACATCGTAATACGACCCGACCCGCGCCGCCGGAACGTCGACCAGCACCATGTGGTTGCGGCGGGTCCGGCCCAGCATCAGACCGCCGCGCTTTGCGCGGGGCGCTCGACCAGCACCTCGTGGCGCTCGCCGACGCGCGCCATCCGCCGGCGCCTGCGCCTGCTGCCGCACCGCCGCGATCAGCCGATCGAGCCGATCGGCGGCGACCGCATCGTCGACCCGGTCCTGGAGGCGCGTGGCCGGGCGTGCCGTCGCGCAGCGAGTAGCGGAAGGTATAGGCGTCGTCGAACCCGCCGCCGTCACCATGCTCGAGCGTCTCGGCAAACTGCGCCTCGGTCTCACCCGGGAAATCCCACGATGATGTCGGTCGACATCGTCAGATCGGGGAGCGACGCGGCGGAGGTCGGCCACGACATCGAGATACCGCTCCCGGGTATAGCGGCGCAACATCCGCCGCAGCACGGCGTTCGAGCCACTCTGCACCGGCAGGTGGACGTGTTCGCAGACCGCCGGCGTCGTGGCCATCGCCTCGATGACCCGCGGCGTGAAGTCGGTGGGATAGGGCGACGTGAACCGCAGCCGGCGGATGCCGTCGACCGCGCCCACGGCGCGCAACAGGTCGGCAAAATCGTGCTCGCCGTCATGATACGAATTGACCGTCTGGCCGAGAAGAGTGACCTCGGAGACGCCGGACGGCACCAGGGCGCGGACCTCGCGTACCACCGCGTCGAGCCGCCGGCTCCGCTCCGGTCCGCGGGTGGTCGGAACGATGCAGAACGTGCAGCGATAATCGCAACCGCGCTGGACGGTGACGAACGCCGTCGGCCCCGGCCTCGCGGATCTGCGGGAGGTCTTCGTAGTGCTCCCATCCGCGGTGACGCCACGTCCGCCGTACGCTCGCCCTCGACCGCATGCTGCAGCACCTCCGGCAGCCCCCGGTAGCCGTCCGGCCCCACGACCAGATCGACCGCGGGAACCTGCTCGAGGAGTATCGGCCCCAGCCGCTGGGCCATGCACCCGACCACGCCCAGGACCCGGCCGGGGCGCTTGTGGCGCTGCAGTTCGCCAACCCGGCCGACGACGCGCTGTTCGGCATGATCGCGCACCGCGCAGGTGTTGACGAGGATGACGTCGGCCCGGGCGGGATCGGATTCGGGCGAGTAGCCGTGCTGCGCCAGCACACCGAACATCAGTTCGGTGTCGGCCACGTTCATCTGGCATCCGTAGGTTTCGATATAGACCCGCTTCAACCTGATCCTCACCGCGGGCGCGTTACGGCGTGACGCCGCCCGCTCGCACCGAAATCCCGATGGTCAGCTGCCAGCCGTTCTCGGTGTAGATGCGTCCCCTGGCTCCGGTGGACGCGCTCGAGCGCGAGGTCGAAACCGCCGCGATCGGCGGCGAACCGCAGCCCGGTGCCGATCGAGACATCCCACTCGCTCGGCTGCGAGCCGGTGTCGAGCAGGAACGGCAGCGTGGCGTGACGCACCCCGAACCGGAGCGGGAGTTTGCTCTGCCGGGCGGGATTGCGGTAGTACTCCAGGCCGGCGGACGAGATCCATGGTGTTCCGCGCGCCCGGCGCGCCCTGGCGCCACCACGCCCGAGTCGGCCACGGACCAGTTGCGCTGCACCACCGCTGCGCTCAGCGACCACTTGCGGGTGGGCGTGTATCGCAGTGCGCCGCTGAGCGTGGTGGGGAGCCGGGCGGTGCCGATCGAGTGCGACGCGGCGACCACCCCCGCTCCGGTCGAATCGCGATCTGATCGTCAGCCTGCCGTCGTGGCGGAAGACCGCGGCGATTTCGAGCCCCGGCCGCGGCTGCCACATCACCCCGAGCGACACGCCGGTCGCCGCATACGACAGCTCCGCCGTCTGCTGCGGGCGCGAGATAGTCGGTGTCTTCCCAGTACCGCCGGCTGGCAAGGCGATTCGACCCGGTCAGGAAATGGAACGCCGCGCCGATGGCGAGATGATGGTTGACGCCCCACGCGCCGCCGAGCCGGATGTCGTCGATGCCACCGCGCGAATTCAGCGTGTCGTGCACCGCCACGGCGGAATCCCGCGGCGTGCGCGATACCGTCGCTCACCACGGTGAAGTCGCGATCGGTGTACAGCGAATAGCTCACGCCGATCGCGAGCCGATGCGGAACCGGGCCGCCCACCATCATCTGCGGGAACCGGCGTCGCGCGCCGACGCGCTGCCGGCCGCATCCGCGCTGGTGCGGAAGCTGCTCATCGACGTGAAGGCGCCGTCGCGATCGACAGCCCGATCAGCGACGCCGGATTGTCGCTCGACTCCGCGTCGAAGAAGCTGTTCGACCCCTCCAGGCCGAGGCTGTGCGCCGACGCGCTCCGGCCCGGCAGCCCCAGCCCGCGTACGCCGAACTCCGACGACTGCGCGCCGGCCCGGCCGGCACCGACCACCAGCGTCAGAATCACCAGGACACCCGCGCGACGCGTCACTACAACCCCTGGAAGGCGAACGGCGGACGGTACGTGATCCGCAGCGTCGGTTGGAACGCGCTCGACCGCGTCGAGTAGAACAGCGGCGCCAGGAACGTTCCCGCCTTCGGCGGCCATCGAGAGCCGCACGATGCTCGGGCAGCGGCGCGCTCCCCTGCCACAGCTCCACCAGCGGCGCGATCTCCATGCTGGACGACCGAATCGCCCGGGAGCAGGTACCGACGCCGCGAACGTCGCCACCGATACCGGCGATTTGGGACCGAAGTCGGCCAGCACCGGCAACGCCAGCATGTCGGCAGTATCCGCGGGAATGCCGAACAACGGCGCGCGCGAGGTGCAGTTGAGCGTGGCGCGGATGATCGTGGCCGAATCGCGGAGGTATGTCGGCAGCGCAAATCGCAGGAACGCCCGCGACACCGGATCGCCACCCACGGCGAGCAGGTCCGCCGGCGGCGGCGGGCCCGGCGACCGCACGGTGAACGTCTTCGACGGCACCCGCGAGATCGAGACCCGGTTGATCGTGGTATCGGTGACGCTGTCGGCGGTCACCCAGGTGGCGAACGCCGGTTCGAGCGAACCGGCCACCGCCGTCCCGATCCGCGCGCCGACCGGTCCGTCGGCCCGGATCCGGACGCCGATTTCCAGCTGCGTGGTATCGAGCGGCGCGAACGCCAGCTTGTTCAGGTCGCTCCCCGACAGCGCCAGGTCGAACGTGCCGGTGCGGAAGGTCTGCGCCGCCGCGTATTCACCCAGCAGCTTGTCCGGGGTCATCATCGAATCGAGAGCGTCCAGCGTGACGGAGGAATCGACCGACAACGGCAGACGGTAGACGTCGAAGAAGATGTTCGACGCGGTGGTGTCGAGCGCCTGGACGCCGAGTTCGATGATGACCGAGTCGACCCGGAAGCTGCGATTGGTGTCCGCCACCAGCACCGAGTCGCCCCGCTGCGTGAAGCGGATCACCGCGCGCGTCTGACCGTAGTCGCCGCCGTTCGACACCAGCATCGACACCTGATTCGACGAGCTGACGTAGCCCGAGAAGCTGGAATCGCCGCCCGGGACGGGCGACAACGTGGTGTCGCGGAACTGCGCCTGCCCGCCGGGACAGAACGTGGGGCACGCTCCCGGGGTGGTGAGGTTCTCGGTGCAGGCGGTGGCCCACACCGCAAGAACGAAAACGGCGACGAACCAGCGGATCACGGCAGGTCGGCGGCGCTGAAGCCGGCGGGCAGCAGCTCGCGCATCGTCCACGTCGCCGTCCGGTCTCCGGCGTGACTCTCGATGCGAAGCTCGGGGGCGAACTCCGCCAGCACCTGACGGCATGCGCCGCACGGCGCGATCGGCTCAGGCGCGTCGCTCACCAGCGCCAACCGGGAAAGGTGCGGTGGCCGGCCGCGACGGCCGCGGCGATCGCGTTCCGCTCGGCGCAGATGGTGAGGCCGTATGAGGCATTCTCCACGTTGCATCCGGCAATGATCTCTCCCGACGCAGTTTCCAGCGCCGCCCCGACCCGGAACTTCGAGTAGGGCGCATACGCGCGTTCGCGCGCCGCCTCGGCGGCCCGGCGCAGGTCCATCACCGGCCCCGGATGTCTGCGAGAAACGAGACGCCGGCCGGAAGCGGCGCCGTACCGAGCCACTCGGCGATGGTCTGGCCCACGTCGGCGAAGGTCTGCCGCTCACCGATCGCCACCGGCCGGATTCCCGGGCCCGGAATCAGAACCGGCACGCGCTCGCGCGAATGATCGGTGGACGGAGTCGTCGGATCGTTGCCATGGTCCGCCGTCAAGATAACCAGGTCCTCCTGCCGGATCCGGCCCGACCAGCTGCGGAATCCAGCGGTCGAGCTGTCTCAGCCCGCCCACGAACCCGGCACGTCGTTCCGGTGGCCCCAGCTCTGATCGAATTCGATCACGTTCGCGAACAGGAATCCGCCGCTCGAGCGTGTCCATGCCGCGATCGATCAGCGCGTAGGCGTCCGGCATTCGTCGCCGTGTGCGTACTGGTGATGCCCCGGCCGGCGAAAAGGTCGTCGACCTTGCCCACGCCCATCACCGGAACGCGCCGGTCGGCCAGGCGATCGAGCAGCGTCGGCCCCGTCGGCGGCCGCGAGAAGTCCTTGCGGTCCGGGGTCCGCTGCCACGCGCCCGGCGTGCCCCGGAACGGACGCGCGATCACCCGGGAGACACCGTCGTCGCCGCTGAGCAACGTCGCGCGCCGTCCGGCACGCGGCGTACAGTTCGTCGCGCGGCACCACGTCGACGTGCGCCGCCACCTGAAAGACCGAATCGGCCGACGTGTAGACGATCCACTTGCCGGTCGCGAGATGCTCCGCGCCGAGCTCGTCGAGGATCGCGGTGCCCGATGCCGGCTTGTTGCCGAGCACGCCGCGCCCGGTGCGCCGGGTGAACTCGTCGATGATCGCCGCCGGGAAGCCGTGCGGGATAGGTCGGAAACGGCTGCTCCAGGATCAGGCCGCACAGCTCCCAGTGCCCGGTGGTGCTGTCCTTGCCGGCGCTGCGGGGCTGCGCGCTCCCGTGCGCCGCCGCCGGCGCCGCCGGCCGGGGCATCCCGGTGTCGCCGCAGCCGCCGAGTCCGAGTCGTTCGAGATTGGGCAGCTGCAGCCCCGGGGTGGCGCGCAGCACGTTGCCGAGCGTGGCGCTGCCGGTATCGCCGTACGCCGCGGCGTCGTGCGCCGCGCCGGCGCCGAGGCCGTCGAGCACGATCAGGCGGCCCGTCGGCTCACTGCGGCTTCCCGGTCGCGAAACGGAATCGCAGCGCGGTCAACGCCTGGGTCAACAGCTGCTGCTCGTCCGCGTCGAGATTGCCGCGCGTCTTGAGTTCCAGCGCACTCAGCGTTTCGATCAGCGCCTGCGCCAGTTGCCGGGCATCGCCGGCACCGGCATCGGCGGCGCCCGGCGGCAGCTGGCCGTCGAGCGCGGCATTGGCCTGCGCAGCCAGCCCGAGCAGCAGGGAAGCGAAGTGCTGGTTCATTCCTGTTGCAGGTAGCGCCGGGGAAGCCGCTCGCCCGAGCGACGTCAACATTTCGTAGGCGATGGTTCCCGCCAGCGCCGCCTGCTCCTCGAGCGTGACGATGCCGCCGAACAACGTGGCCACGTCGCCGATCTGCACCGGCAGGTCGCCGGCATCGACCGTGACCAGGTCCATCGACACCCGGCCGACGATGCGGACGCGCTGGCCGAGCAGCTCGACGGCACCGCCGTTGGAGAGCCGCCGGTGGACGCCGTCGGCATAGCCGATCGCCAGCGTCGCGACGGTGGTCAGGTTGGGCGCCTGCCAGGTGGCGTCGTAGCCCACGGTCGCCCCGGGAGCGAGCCGCCGGATGGCCACCACCCGCGCCCGCAGCGCGGCGACCGGCACCGCGTCCAGCCCCGCCACCCGGCCGCCGTAGAGGTGAATGCCGGGCCGCGCGAGGTCGCCGGCGTACGCCGTGCCGTACGCGCCCGCCGCCGACGCCGCCGCATGCACCAGCGGCGGCCGCCGCCCCAGCGCCTCGATCGCCGCCTGCAGCCGCCGCCATTGCTCGGCGGTCGCCGCCGGATCCCGCTCGGCCGAGTGGAGCGCGGTGAAGACCCCCTCCCATCCGTCGGCAGCGGCAAGCAGATTGCCGCGCCGCGGCGAGCGCCGTGGCGTCGTCCCACCGGAAGCCGCTGCGGCCCATGCCGGTATCGATGTCGACGTGGAACGGCCCGCTGCCCTGCGCCGAGCCAGGCGCGCAGCGCGTCGAGGTCGCCGATCGGCGGGACGGGCGGCGATGGCATTCATGTACTCGATCATCGGCGCCACCAGCGGCGTGAAGACGATGATCGGCCGGACGATCCCGTTGAGGTGCAGCTCCCGCGCCTCTTCGACCGTCGCCACGCCGTAGCCCCACGGGTCGACCTCGGCGAGCGCGCGCGCCACGGCGACCGCGCCCAGCCCGTAGCCGTTGCCCTTGACCATCGGCAGCAGCGGGACCCCGGTCGTGGCCGCGAACGAGCGGGCGTTCCGGACCAGCGCGTCGAGGTCGACGTCGACCCACGCGCGCGACGTGTCTGGCGTCAGACGAATTCGCACGGCCGGAGACTAGGAGCGCGGAGGAGCCGATGCAAGCTGATTCGCCGCTGGAGCGGGCCATCGCCATGGTCCGCGATCTCCGGAAACGCTGCGACTGGGACCGGGTGCAGACCCGCGAGATCGCTCCGCCCCTATCTCGTCGAGGAAGTGCACGAACTCGACGCCGCCACCGCCGTCGGCGGACCCGCGCGCGATCCGCGACGAGGTGGCCGACCTGATGCTGCACCTCGCCTGGCAGCTGGTATTCGGCCTCGAGCTCGGCGAGTTCACCCCCGACGCAGATCGCCGACGACCTCGTCGCCAAGATGGAGCGCCGCCATCCGCACCTGTTCGCGGGCGGGCCGCCGCAGGACTGGGAGTCGCTCAAGGCCGCCGAACGCGGCGACGTCAGCGCCGGTGCGGCCGATACGCCGGGACTGCTCGACAGCGTGCCGCGAAGCCTCCCGCCGCTTCTGGGCAGCCTGGCGCATGCAGGAGCGCGCCGCCGCGGTGGGCTTCGACTGGCCCGACACCGCCGGACCGGCCGGCAAAGTGCGCGAGGAGCTCGAAGAAGTGACAGCAGGCGCTCGGTCGAGCCGGCCCATCGGTCACCGGATCGACGAGGAGATCGGCGACCTGCTCTTCGCCGTGGTCAACCTGGCGCGGAAGGCGGGGGTGCAGCCCGACGCCGCGCTCCGCGGCGGCGAACGACAAGTTCCGGCGACGGTTCGGCCGGATCGAGGCGCTCGCGCGGGGCGCGCGAGCATCGTCCTGGCGCGATGCCGGGCTCGATGCCCTCGACGCGCTCTGGAACGAGGCGAAAGCCGACGAGTGAGCGCCGCCGCGCGCGCTACGGATAGAGGCGATGGATCTGGCGCGGGAACGCGATCGTCTCGCGGATGTGCGGAACGCCGCAGATCCACGCCACGGTGCGTTCCAGTCCCAGCCCGAACCCCGAGTGCACGAAGCCGCCGTACTTCCGCAGGTCGAGGTACCACCCGTACGCCGCCGGATCGAGCCCCTGGCCACGGATCCGCGCCAGCAGCCGGTCGTAGTCGTCCTCGCGCTGCGACCCGCCGATGATCTCGCCGTACCCTTCCGGGCGCCAGGCAATCGTTGTTCAGCACTGTCCGCGGATCGTCGGGGTTCTCCTTCATGTAGAACGCCTTGACCTCCTTGGGATAGTTGATCACGAACAGCGGCCGGTCGACCGGCCTCGCCAGCGCCGTTTCGTCGTCGGCGCCGAGGTCGGTGCCCCAGCGGATATCGCTGCCGGCCTGTTGCAGCCTGGCGATCGCGTCGGTGTAGGTGATGCGCGGAAACGGCGCCGCGACGCGCTCGAGCGGCGCCGTGTCGCGTTCCAGTTCCCGCAGCTCCTCGCGGCAGCGGTCGAGCACCCGCGCCACGAGCGCGCACGAGCAACGCCTCCTGCAGCGCCATGTTGTCGTTGCTGTCGGCGAACGCCACCTCCGGCTCGCACATCCAGAACTCGGTCAGGTGCCGGCGGGTCTTCGACTTCTCGGCGCGGAACGTCGGCCCGAAGCAGTACACCTTGCCCAGCGCCGCCGCCGCCGCCTCGACGTAGAGCTGGCCGGTCTGCGCCAGGTAGGCCTTGCCGAGATCGAAGTAATCGGTGGCGAACAGTTCGCCGGCCTCTCGCCGATCGCGCCGGTGAGGATCGGCGTGTCGACCCGCACGAAGCCGCGCTCGTAGAAGAAGTCGCCGATGGCGTGCTCGACCTCGTTGCGCACCCGCGCGATGGCGACCTGCTTGCGCGAGCGCAGCCACAGGTGGCGATGCTCGAAGAGGAACGCCGTGCCGTGCTCCTTGGGGGTGATCGGAAAGTCGACGCTCGGCGCCGTGACGACGACGTCCGACTGCCGTCAGCTCGACGCCGCCCGGTGCCCGCGCGTCGGCGCGCACCGTGCCGGTCACGGCGACGCAGGTCTCCTGCGTCAGCGTCCCGAAGCGCTCCCACGCCGCATCGGCCAGTTCCTGCTTCGGAAAGACGGCCTGCAGGTAGCCGGTGCCGTCGCGCAGCACCAGGAAGGCGATCTTGCCCGACGAGCGGGTCGTCATCACCCAGCCGCGCACCGATACGTCGGCGCCGACCTGCGCCGCGAGATCGGCGATGGTGGCAAAAGGCATCGCGGATTCTAGGCCGGATCGACTCCGGTCGCCAGCTGGTCAGCGATCGCCGCCACCGCCTCCGCCCGCCGCCACTGGCGTTCGAGCAGTTCCAGCTCGCCCTCCAGCGCGCGACGCTCGGTCTCCTCGTGCGCCACCATTTCGAGTGCCAGGCGCACCTCATCCGGAACGTCGCGCAGCAGGTAGGTGCGCTGCGTCGCGAACTGCAGCGGCGGCCGGCGACATAGGCGAAGAGCCCGGCGGGTTCGGCGGCCGTCTCGATCAGGTGCACCGCGTCGTTCACCTGTCGCCGCGCCGTCGCTGCCGCCGCCCAGCGCGGGGAGCACCCGCCCGAGCGCCGGGAAGAGGTGCCCGCCGCCGAACAGTCCCCATGACGGCACGTCGCGGATGCTCGGCAGCGCGGGAATCGCCCCGACCTGGGCGTCGTCGGCGGTGCGGTAGGGCACCTCGAGCTGCCAGCTTCCCCTCCCCGGTCCATGGCCAACGACGCATGGACCAACGCAACGTAGGGCACCTGCACCAGCTGGTCGGTCCAGGGATCGCGCAGCTCGCGGTGCCGGCGCAACGCGCGCACCGCGCCGGTCGTGACGTCCCGCAACGGCAGCGACCCGAGCGGCCCGTGGCCCAGCGCGGCGAGCAGCCACCGAATCACGCCGGCGCCGTCGCGGCGTCGTCCCGGTCGCCGTGCCGCCGCTGCCGCAGCCGCTCGCCGTAGCGCCACGCAGCGAACTCCGGGCGGAGCGCCGGACCGATCCGGATCAGGTCGACCCCGGCGAGGTGCCGCGCCAGACCGATGTGGTCGGTCGAATAGCGCTGTGTCATCCCGGCGAAGAGTCGCTCGCAGCTCTCGATGGTTTCGAGCCGGGTATCGAACGGCACGAGGTTCCACTGCGACGCACTCCGGGCAGATCACCCACAATCGGCCCTTCGCGGCATCAAAGGCAACGCGACGGCCGATCGGCAACGTCTCCAGCAGCGCCATTCCGCCCAGGCCGCCGGCACAGTAGAGACAGGTGTGGTACATCGCACCCCCTGTCCCAACTTCCCCCCGGCGACCTTGCACGCACTGGCGTCAGGGTTACATCGCCATGACATCCGGCTGACAGTCAGCCCGGGGCGCGTCAGGGCCGGTCCTTCAGCGTCCTCCACCGCGGCTTCGATATCCGGCCGGGAGCGCCAGCTCGTCGGCGATGGCCGCGAGGCGCTCGGCCTCGCGCCATTGATGCTCCAGCAGCCGGAGTTCGCCCTCCAGCCAGCGCCGCTCGGCCTCCTCGTTGGCAAGCATCTCCAGCGCCAGACGCGGCGCGGCGGCGAGCTTGGTCAGGCGCGCCGTGTTCGGCAACCGGCGGGACCAGTGCGCCGACCATCGCGAGACGATCGACTCGAGCGATTGATGTTTATCGACCAGGTCGACAGCCCGGCGGACCTGATCGCGCGACCCGGCGGTTCCGGCGATCGCCGGCAGCACGTGGCTCAGCGCCTGCACCGCGTCGCGTCCGGTGAGCGTCACCGACTCCCCCACGCGGCGCGGCCAGGTCCAGCGCCCCGGCACGCCGTAGCGCGCCGGGACCGAGAGCCCCCATGGCAGCGGCGCCGCCATGTCTCGCGCTCCGACCGGCCCGACTTCGAGACGCGCCGCATCCAGATCCTGGCGCGTGAGGGTCAGTGGAGCGCCGCCGGATTCGGGCACGAAGCGCGACGCCACGCGGAACCGGCTTGTAGAGCCCCGAACCGCCCTGAAAGAAGAACTGCATGCCGACCATCGACCCGGCAGCACCTGCAACCCGACCATGCGCGCCGACCCGGCGACACCGACCGTCGTGCCGATGAGGATGTTGCGGCGGCGGCGCGACGCGAACCGGTCGCCGTAGCGCCACGCGGCGTACTCCGGCCGCAGCGCCTCGCCGATCCGCACCAGCTCCAGCCCCTCGCGCAGCCGCGCCAGGCCGATGTGGTCGGTCGAGAACCGCATCCGCGTGTCGCGGAACAGCCGCTCGCACGCGTCGATCGTCTCCAGCCGGGTGTCGAACGGCACCAGGTTCCACCTGGCGCACGACGGGCAGATCACCCACAACCGCCCCTTCGCCGCGTCGAACGCCAGCCGGCGCCCGATCGGCAGCGTCTCCAGCACCGTCGTTGTCGCCGAGATCCCGGGTGCAGTAGAGACAGGTGCGGTACATGGAACGAAAGCTAGCCACGGCCCGCGCTGCACTGGCGCGGTCACCCGACGCGGAACAGCACCTCGCCGCGGGGATAGCGCGCCAGCGCCCGCTGGCGCAACGCCCGGTTCTCGCGCCGCTCCAGTGCCGGATCGTCGTCGAGGATCGCCTGCGCCAGGCACGCGCGCTTCGGCCAGCAGGTCGGTGTCGTCCGGGAAGCGCGCAATCCGGAAGTCGATCGCCACCCGACTGGCGCGCCCCGAGCAGGTCGCCATGGCTCCGTTCCTCGAGGTCGAGTTCGGCGATCCGGAAGCCGTCGTCGATCTGCGTGAACGGCCGGAGCCGCTCCGGCACGTGATCACCCGACGCGAGCAGGATGCAGTGCGACTCCTGCGCCGCCGCGCCCGATCCGGCCGCGCAGCTGGTGCAGCTGCGCCAGGCCGAAGCGCTCGGGATGCTCGATCACCATCACGCGTGGCGTTGGGCACGTCGATGCCGACCTCGATCACCGTCGTCGCCACCAGCACCTGCACCTCGCCGTCGCGGAACGCCCGCATCACCGTGTCGCGCTCCGGGCCCTTGAGCCGGCCGTGCACCAGCCCGACCCGGACGTCGGGCCACTTCGCCGTCAGCGTCGTCGCCATCGTCTCGGCAGCCCGGAGGTCGGCGCGCTCCGATTCCTCGATGACCGGCAGCACGACGTAGGCCTGGCCGCCGGCCACCACGCTGTCGCGGACGAACTCGAACACCCGGTTGCGGTGCGCCGGCGTGCGCAGTGCGGTGCGCACCGCGCCGCGGCCCGGCGGCCGGGCGCGCAGCACCGAGATGTCGAGGTCGCCGAAGCGGGTCAGCGCGAGCGACCGCGGAATCGGCGTCGCCGCTGAGCAGCAGCACGTCGGGCGCGTCGCCCTTGCTGCATCAGCGCCGCCCGCTGCTCGACGCCGAAGCGGTGCTGCTCGTCGATCACCACCAGCCCGAGATGGTGGAACGCCACCTCGCTCCTGCACCAGGGCATGGGTGCCGATCACCAGCCGGCGTGTCCCCGTCGGCCAGCCGCCGCGCGCGCGGCGCGCTTGTCGGCCGCGCCGAGGCGCCCGAGCAGCAGCTCCGGCACGCAGCCCCAGCGGCGCCAGCAGCTGCGACAGCGTGCGGTAGTGCTGCTCGGCCAGCAACTCGGTCGGCGCCATCAGCGCCGCCTGGTAGTCGTTCTCCAGCGCCAGCAGCATGGCGAACAGCGCGACCACCGTCTTGCCGGTGCCGACGTCGCCCATCAGCAGCCGGTGCATCCGCTCCGACCTGGTCATGTCGTCGAAGATCTCGCGGATGGCCTGCTTCTGGTCGACGGTCAGTGGCCACGGCAGCTGCTCGCCGCAGCGCGGTCGTGAGGGTGCGTGCGCACCGTCGAACCGGGTGCCGCGCTGTCCCTCGCGCGCCAGCTGCCGCGCACGGGCGAGCATCAGCTGCAGGTCGAGCAGTTCGTCGATCGCCAGCCGGCGCCGCCCGGCCTCCGCCTCGGCCGAGGTCGGCGGGCCGATGCACCGCGTGGAGCGCGTCGGCGCAGCGGCGGCAGCTTGAAGCGGCGGCGCAGGGCGTCGGGCAGGATGTCGGGCACGATCGCGATCATCGCGTCGAGGTGCTGGTGATGATCGCGCGGATCTGCTTGTGGCTGACAGCCCCTCGGTGGCGGGATAGACCGGCAGCACGCGCCCCGCGGCAGCCAGCGTCGTCGCCGTCGCCGAGCAGCACCAGCTCGCGCGGCGCCATCTGGCGGCCGTGATAGAAGCGGATCGGGCCGGCGACCAGCAGCACCTGCCCGACCTCGATCGCCCGGTCGAGAAAGGCCTGCCCCGGCCAGGCGCACTCGAGCAGTCCGCTCTCGTCCCGCAGCACCGCGTGGAAGATCCGCAGCCCCTTGCGGGTCGGCAGCACCCCCTTGCTCACCACGGTGCCGACGCAGGCGACGTCGTCGCCGATCCGCGCCCTGGCCATCGGCGTGATCGGTCGACGCGTCGATGTAGCGATGCGGGAGGTGCAGCAGCAGGTCCTGCACCGTGGAACGCCCAGCCGCGCCAGCGCGTCGGCGCGCCGGGCGCCGATTCCCTTGAGGTACTGGACCGGGGTGTCGAGGCGGAGCGGAGGCACGCCGAAAGCTATATCGGGCCGGCCCGCCCGGTGGCCTATTCCAGCATGAGCATTTCCGCCTCGCCGTCGAGCACCAGGTCGCCGTGCTGGTTGACGCAGGTGGTATGCAGCGTCACGCGGCGCTTCTCGGGCCGCAGCGCCGTGACCACGACACGCGCCGTGATGGTGTCGCCGGGATACACCGGCGCGGTGAAGCGCAGCGTCTGGCTGCGGTAGATGGTCCCCTTGCCCGGCAGGTGCATCCCGAGCACGGTCGAGAGCAGCGACGCGGTGAGCAGGCCATGGCCGATGCGGCCGCCGAATCGGGTCGACGCCGCGTAGGTCTCGTCGAAGTGCATCGCGCTGTAGTCGCCGCAGAGTTCGGCGAAGTGGTGGATGTCGTCGTCGCGGATCGTCCGCGTCACCTCCGCCGACTGCCCGATCGCCAGGTCGGCAAACCGCATCAGACCTCCATGATCCGCCGGATGTCCGCGGGCAGATCGGCGGCGGCATGCCGCCGCGTGGCCCACGACACCACGACGAACGTGAGCAACGCCACCACCAGCATCAACCCCGACGCGGTGACACCCGCCGGAAAGCTGTAGACCCTGAAGTAGGCCAGCGACTCGAACAGCAGCGTGCCACCGAGTCCGACGGCGATCGACGCGATCGCACCGGCGGCGGTGCCGCCGGTCCAGTTGTAGCCCGATCGCGAGCGACGGCACCAGCGTCGTGGCGAACAGTCCCCAGCCGAAGATCCCGAGAAACGCCACCAGCACGCCGCTGGCGAGCGCCACTGCCGCCGCGACCGCCGCGACCGCCAGCGTGGCGAGCCGTCCCGCCCGCAGCTCGTTGCCGCAGCGGCCGCCCCAGCGCCACCGGCAGGTCGTGCGTCACCGCCGCGGCGCCGACGCTCATGAAGCTGTTGACCGTGCCCATGATCGCCGCCGCAATCCCGCTGAACACTATACCGGCCAGCAGCGGCCCGGCGTCGTGCAGCAGGAATGCCGGCGTGGCGTCGTCGGGCGCGGCCAGCGGCGCCATCGTGCCCCGAAGCACGTCGGCCTTGACGCCGATGCCCGACCCCGAAGAAGAGCAGCAGGGTCAACACCAGCACCACCGTCATCAGCAGCGGATACCAGCGCAGCTGCCGCGGGTCCCTCAGCATGTAGTACTTGCGGATGACGTGCGGCTGCCCCAGTGTCCCCAGCCCGAAGACCACGAACAACGACAGCGCGGCGAGCGGCGGCATGGTGCCCCACGGCCCGAGAAAGGCCGGCTGGTGCGCCAGGATGGCATGCGCGAGATGCCGCCGAGTCCCCGCCCCTCGCGCAGCACGGCGGCAAACACCAGCACCGAGGCCACCGTCTTGACCGCCCCCTGGAAGAGATCGGTGTACACCCCGGCCAGGATCCCACCCGAGGTGGTGTACGCCACCACCACGGCCGCGCCGGCCAGCACGCCCGAGGCGCAGCCCGGTGTGGAAGATCGCGTCCACCACGAACCCCAGCGCCAGGAAATTGGTGGCGACGTAGCCGATCGTCGCCACCAGGATCGCCACCGCCGCCAGGCCCTGGGCGGCCGGCGAGCGGTACCGCGCGCCGACGGCATCGGGCACCGTCAGCACGCCGCGCACCTCGCGCAGCAGCCGGAGTCGCTTGGCGAGCGCCCACGCGCTCAGCGGCGTGGTGATCGACGCCGAGAGCGAGATGAACAGCGCCCCGATGCCGTTGCCGTACAGCAGCCCGGGACCGCCGATGAAGATGAATCCCGACAGCGTCGCGGCCATCGCCGAGATCGCCAGCGTCCACACGCCGATCGTGCCGCCCGCCACGAAGAAGTCGGCCGCGTCGTGCGTGCGCCGCGTGGCCCAGACGGCAATGGCGCCGCAGATCACGAAATACACCGACGGCGACGATGACGATCACCGGGGTGGCTGGTGCCGCCAGTTCGTGCTGCTGCAACGCCGCCAGCAGTCGCGGCGCCATCATCACCCGGCCTTCCCGTCGTCCTCGGCACGCAGCCGCTCGCACTCGGCGCAAATCGCGCCAGCGCTTCCGGGTCGAGCTCCCGCGGGTCGAATTCCCGCGCGTAGACGAAGGGCAGCACCGCCATCGGCAGGAGCCCGACGCCGTACACCTCGATCGCGGCGCGCAGCGGCAGCCCGAGACAGCAGCGGCTCGGCGGCACCTCGATCCGGCAGCAGCAGCGGCAGACCGAGCCCCGCCACCACCACGACGAGAAGGAACGCGGCCGTCGCCACGATCCAGCGGCGCCGCGCACTCGAACCGAGCGCGCCGAGCGCCAGCGTCGCCGACAGGGTCAGGCCGGCCCCCGCGATCATCGACCAGATGCCCCACCGCGGCGCGCCGCCGCGGCAGCCACGCCGAGGCGTAGGCCACGCCGATCAACGCCACGCCCGTGGCACATCAGCGCAGCGCCACCCGGCGCAGCGGGTCGTTCACGCCGGATCCGACTCCAGCAGCAGCTCCGCCATCCGGTTCGCGTCGAACGGCTCGAGATCGTCGATCGCCTCGCCGACGCCGAGGAAGCGGATCGGCACGTCGAGCTCCCGGCGCAACGCCACCACCGCGCCGCCACGCGCCGAGCCGTCGAGCTTGGTCACGATCAACCCGGTCGGCGCCACGACCTGGGCAAAGAGCTTCCCCTGCTGCACCGCGTTCTGTCCCACCGTGCCGTCGAGCACCAGCAACACTTCGTGCGGCGCGCCGTCGAGCTTGCGCCCCACGACCCGGACCACCTTCCCCAGCTCGGCCATCAGGTCGTCCTGGGTATGCAGCCGCCCGGCGGTGTCGATCAGCAGGGTGTCGACGTGGCGCGCCGTAGCCGCGGACACCGCGTCGAACGCCACCGCCGCCGGATCGCCACCCGCCGCCCCGGCCACGCATGGCACGCCGATCCGCCGCGGCCCACGTCTCCAGCTGCGCGATGGCGCCCGGCGCGATAGGTGTCGGCGGCGGCGAGCAGCACGTCCTGCCCCTGCGAGGCGAGGCGATGCGCCAGCTTGGCCACGGTGGTGGTCTTGCCCACGCCGTTGACGCCGATTACCAGCACCACCGACGGTCCGCTGGCAGGCCGCCGCAGCGTGCCGGGGTCGGGGGGTCCGCTCAGCAGCGCCTGGAGCCGCGCCGCCAGCGCGGCGTGGAGATCCCGTTCGTTCCTGATCGTGCCGCGACGCACGCCGGCTTCGAGATGTTCGACCAGTTCCATCGTGGCAGGAACGCCGAAGTCCGCCTCGATCAGCAGTCGTTCCAGCTGTTCGAGCGAGTCGGCCTGCAGGCCGCGCGCCAGCGCGCCGACATCGGTCAGCGCCAGCCGCTTGACACGCTGCCAGAGTCCCAGTTTGCGCGCAAGGCGAGCCATGCGGCTACCGCATCCCCATGCGCCGCCGGATCGTCCAGTCGGCCGCGAAGCCGGCGATCGCCACGCCGAACAGCCAGAGCAGCTCGCGCAGCGGCCGGCGAGACGCCGGCGCCGCCAGCGCTGCGTCGTGGGCCGGCAACGTCATCGGCGCCGGGACGTATTCGTCGCTGTACGGTTCGACGGCGAACACGCCGCGGCCACCACCTTCGAGCGCGTAGCGGTAGCGACCCACGGGAAGATCGAGCGCGGCGTCGCCGTTGCCGTCGAATCGCAGCGTGTCCGTGCCGACGCTGTCGATCCGGATCGGCAACGGTCCCGGCCGGCCGCTGCCCGTCCAGCGGAAACGCACCGGCAATCCCTGTTGGGTGACGATCGCGACCGGTTTGGCGCTGGCCGTCTCCGCCGCCGGTGTCGCCAGGAGCCAGGTCGCGATCTCCGCCACGAGCGACCGCCAGACCTGCTCGGTGGTGCCGCCGCGAAATCCCCAGCGATACAATCCGGCGGCGCCGATCCAGACCGTCCGCCCCTGCGTGGTATCGCCGACGATGATCGGCACCGCCTCGCCACGCCGCGCCTGCCGCGCCACCGCGCCGACCCACGCCGACTGGTCCGGAAGCCGCTCGATGGCAGTGGCCGGCGGGAGCGAATCGGGATCGACGCCGGCAAATGCGCCGGCAATCGGCGACAATCCGGGCGCGGTGACGTACCAGTCTCCCGCTGTCGGGGCGTTGGGCCACAGCAGGCGCGCCTTGCCGGCGTGGCGCCAGCCGTCGCCGTCACCCCGGACGGCGAGCAGGTCGGCTGCCTTCGCGGCCGCCGTCACCGCGGCGGTCGCTGACCGCTTCGAGATTGTCCATGCGCCGCCACTGGCTGCGCTGCAACTGCGCATACCCACGCACCGGAGCATCCGCCACGTCCCGGAGCGCCTCGAACAGGAACCGCGCGTCCCAATCCGGCGTCTCGGCCAAGACGACGATACCGGGCGTTGGCGTCACCTCGAGCGACCACCAGCGAAGATCGTCGCGCGGCTCGGCGTCGGCGTGCGCCGTGACGCGCCACCTCGAGCCACACATCGCCGCGCATCGCGGCGGGGAGCGCCCGCATGGAGCGCAAGGAGCGTCCGCCTCGCGGTACCGAAGCGCGCCACGCCGGCGAGGAGCGTGGTCCCGCCGTCCGCCACCGTCACCTCGGCGGTATCAGCCGCGGCGGCGGTGCGCTCGAGACCGATCCGGAGCGCCAGGGTGTCACCCGCCGCCAGACGATGCGGCCCTTCCACCGAGGTCAGCGCGATGTCCGGACCGCCAGCGCGCGGCACGACGCGCACGGTGGTCTGGGCCAGCACGTCCGCGGGGATCGTCGCCGGCGTCCGCGATCTCGCCGTCGGTGACCACGTCCACCGGCCGGCCGCTGGCGACGGCGGCCTCGAGCGCACCGGCGAGCGTGGAGCGGCCACCGGCCAGACCCGGCGCGAGCTCGCCGAACGCGACGGTGTCGCCGAGTCGCGCCGCGAGCGAATCGGCCCGCGGCACCCGCCCCGCCGGTCGCGGTCATCGAAATCGAATGATCGACGAGAACGATCGCGCGGGACGACGCGTTGCGCGCGCGAAGCGACGGATCGAACAACAGCAGCAACAGGGCGGCGATCGGCGGTCGCCCGACTGACCGCACCGAGCCGGCCGCGAGCACTGGCGAGGTGACCGCGCCAGCTCCACCACGACAGCAGCGCCGCGCCCGCCACGGCGAGAAGGGCGCCAACCACGAGACGAACCGGCTACTCGTCGGAGAGTGCGGCGCTGACCCCGTTGCCGCCGGGATGCAGCAGCGTCGCCAGCGCGCTGCGCACCTGCATGAAGCGCGTCCGCTCGTCGCCGGGAAGCGGCGGACCGGATTCGCTCTTGACCGTCGCCGGGTCGCGCGCGACGCCGTCGACCCGGAACTCGTAGTGCAGGTGCGGACCGGTAGCCAGCCCGGTCATGCCGACGTATCCGATCACCTCGCCCTGCGTCACCCGGGTGCCGACGCTGATCCCGCTGGCGATGCCGCTCAGGTGGCCGTAGCGCGTGCTGATCCCGTTGGCATGACGGATCTCGATCATCCGGCCGTAGCCGCCGTTGAAGCCGGCGATGTCGACGGTCCCGTCGCCGGTGGCGTGAACCGGCGTTCCGGTCGGCGCCGCGTAGTCGATCCCCTCGTGCTTGAGCCACTGTGCCCAGGATCGGATGCATCCGGTACGCGAATCCGCTGGAGATGTACCGGAACTCGAGCGGCACCTTGAGGAACGCGCGGCGAACGGCGTTGCCGAAGTCGTCGTAGTACGCGGACGTGCCGTCCGCGTTGGTGTAGCGGTAGGCGTCGATGTCCTTGCCGCCGATGGTGAGATCGCTGGCGAGAATGTTGCCGAGCCGCACGTCGCCGTCGTCCGACGTCTGCCGCTCCACCACCGCCACGAACGCGTCGCCGGGTTGGATGTCGCGGGTGAAGTCGACGCTCCAGGCGTTCTCGTCCGCCAGCTGATACGACAGCTTGATGCGGTCGTCCTGCACTCAGCCGCGCGTCGCAGCTGGCGCCGTCGATGGCATCGTACAGCGTGCTGCGAGATCTCGCCGGCGCAGCGGATGGTGTCGGTGGACCAGCGGACCGGCTCCGATTCGCCGCGCCAGTCGCCGCTCGACGTCCGGATCAGCCGCAGTCGCTCATCGCCGTCGGGTCGGAAGACGACGTTGGTGGCCAGGTCGGTGGCCGGATCGCGCTGGATGGAGAACACCAGGCCCGGTTGCAGCTGGCGCGGGTCGAACCCGAGCGACACCGCCAGCGCGTGCAGGTCGATGCCGCGGACGCCTTCGCGCTGCAGCAGGGTCGACACCGCTTCGCCGCGCTGCAGCGTGTCCTGCACCACGCGGAAGGAGCTGGTCACCAGAATCGGTTGGGTGGTTGCGACGTCGGAAAGCCGCTCCCACGGCCAACGACCCTGCAACGGCGAATCCGGCGGCCGCGAACAGGACGCCGAGGGCGAGGAGGAAGCGGATGGCGCGTCGCATCAATCCATTTGCCGCCTGATGAAGGTTGGAATCTCGAGGTCCGACACATCCGGCGCCGCCGGCCGGCCCGGCGCCGGGGCCCGGCGAACGAACGGCTGCTGCACCGGCCGCGACGGGGCCGCCGGCGCAGGCGCCGCCGCAGCGGCCGGAGGCAGTGTGCCGCCGCCCGCCGCGGCGTAAAGGGTAACACCTGGGGCGTCCCCCGCTCCACCACCGGCTCGCCGGTGACCGCCCGGTCGAACCCGGTCGCGATGACCGTGACCTGGATCTCGCCGGTCAGCCGGGGGTCGCTCCCCGCGCCGAAGATGATCTCGGCGTCGTCGCCCGACGGCGTCGTGGATGATCTCGCTGATCTGCGTCGCCTCGCCGAGCGTCAGGTCGTCGCCGCCGATGATGTTGATCAGCACGCCGCTGGCGCCCTGAATCGAGACGTTGTCGAGCAGCGGCGACGAGATCGCCTGCTGCGCCGCTTCGAGGGCGCGGTTCTCGCCGCGGCCGATGCCGGTCCCCATCAGCGCCGCGCCGCCGTTCTGCATCACCGTGCGGACGTCGGCGAAGTCGACGTTGATCATGCCCGTGCTGGTGATCAGCGACGAGATGCCGCGGGTGGCGTTGAGCAGCACCTCGTCGGCCTTCTTGAGCGCGTCCTGGAACGGGATCCCCTTGCCGACCACCGCCAGCAGCCGCTCGTTCGGCACCACGATCATCGTGTCGACGTTGCGCCGCAGCTCGGTGATCCCCATCTCGGCCTGCCGCATCCGCTTCCGTCCCTCGAAGAGGAACGGCTTGGTGACGATGCCGACGGTGAGCGCGCCGACGTCCTTGGCGATCTGGGCGATGATCGGCGCCGCCCCGGTGCCGGTGCCGCCGCCCATGCCGCAGGTGACGAACACCAGGTCGGCGCCCTGCAGCTGCTGCGAGCACTTCGTCGCGGTTCTCCTCGATCGCCTGGCGGCCGATCTCCGGCCGGGCGCCGGCGCCGAGGCCGCGCGTCAGCTTCTTGCCGATCTGCACCTTCACGTCCGACCGGGAATGGCCCAGCGCCTGGGCGTCGGTGTTGACCGAGATGAACTGCACGCCCGCCAGGTGTTCCTCGATCATCCGGTTGACGGCGTTGCCGCCGCCGCCGCCGACGCCGACCACCTTCATCCGGGCGTTCTGGGCCGATGACTCTTCCAGCTCGAAGCTCATGCCGTCTGCCATGATTCTGCCCCCCGAGAGGCGATTCAGAAGAAGTCCTGCAGCCACCGCTTGACCGGACCGAGCACCCGCTCGACCGCCGGCGAGCTCCGGCCGCCGGCGCCGAAGCCACCACCCAGCGCCACCTGCCTGGCGCCGTAGAGGGCCAGCCCCACCGGGACCGCGAATCCCGGCGATGCCACCCTGTCCACCAGTCCCCGCAATCCGTCGGCAGGAACGCCGATCCGGACCGGCGAGGCAAAGACGTCCCGCGTCAACTCCACCATCCCCGGCGTGGCCGCCTCGCCACCGGTGAGCACCACCCCGGCCGGAAGCCCGGCCATCGCCCACCCCGCCCGGGCCACTTCGTCGCTGGCCAGCTCCAGCACCTCCTGGAGCCGCATCCCCATGATGTGCGCCACCAGCCGCCGCTCCGCCTGTCGCGCCGGCTGGCCGGCGGACGGCGGCAGTTCGATCACCTCGACCTCCGGGACCGCCGCCTCGTTCGCGGCCCCCCAGGTGGTCTTGATCCGTTCCGCTTCGGCCTGCGTCACCTGAAGGCCGTGGACCAGATCGCTGGTGACGTGCCCCCCCGCGAAGCGCAGGGTGGCGGTATGACGGAGCTTGCCTCCCTGAAAGATGGCGACAGAGGTACTCATTCCGCCAAGATCCACCAGGACCACCCCCTCCTGGCGCTCCTCGGGGGTCAGCACCGCCAGCGACGCCGCCAGCGGATCGAGGACGAATTCGCCGACGTGCCACCCCGCCTTTTCGATCGCCTTGCGCTGGTGCGCCGTGGCCTGCGACCGCACCGTGACCAGCAGCACTTCCGCCTCGACGCGATCGCCGCTCATCCCGATAGGGTCGGCAGATCCCGGCTCACCGTCAACCCGGTAGTCGTACGGGATGGCGTGCAGCAGCTCCTGGTCCTGGCCGAACGAGACGCTGCACGCCACGTCGTTGACCCGCGCCAGGTCGGCGGTCCGGATCTCGCTACCGGGGACGCTGGCCACCCCGTGCGAGAGCCGCTGGGCCACGTTGGCGCCCGACATGCCGCAGTACACCGTCCCCACTTCGATGCCCGCGATCCGTTCGGCGCTTGCCATGGCGCGGGAGACGGCGCGCACCGTCTCCTCGAAGTCGCGGATGACCCCGCGCCGCACGCCGCTCGATGGCTCCGCGGCGACGCCGAGAATCCGCAGCCCCCACGATCGGGCGTCGCCGGTCACCTCGCCGATCACGCCGACCACCTTGGTGCTGCCCAGATCGACCGCGGCCACCAGCCGTTGAACCGGAACGCTCACCCGTGTGCCTTTTCGATGAAGATCCTGGAGCGGTATCGGGCATCGATGGTCCGCCACGGAATCTGATGCGATTCGAGATAGCCGCGCACGGCGGCCACGTCGCGCAACAGCGACGGATCGGCGTCACACCGCAGCAGGATCTGCTGCGAACCTTCCGTGAGCACGACGTCGTCCCGGCCGGCCTGCGCCGTTGCAATCAGGTCGTATCCGAGCGGATCGGCAACCATCAGGCGCGCCACGAGAGCCGCGACCGTGGAATCCCGGTCGATGACCGGCAGGCTCCGGGGCGCCCGGGTGGGGTCGAACGGCAGCAGGTGCCCGGAGTGATCGATCAGCGCCAGCCGCTGGGGCGTGGCCGTGAGCGCCACGGGTATCGCTTCGTCGATCGTCACCCGCAACGTTCCGGGGAGTCGCCGTTCCACGTGCGCCGAGAGCACTCCCGGAATCGCCGCCGCCGCCGCCCGCACCGGTGCAAGCGGATCGAAGACGCTCGCCCCGGGCCGCAGGTGCAGCCGGGCCACCACGGTGTCCTGATCGAGATAATGCGCGCCGATCACCTCGACGTTGCGAACCTGGAAGAAGCTCACCCGGCGCAGCAGGCGTGGTCCGGTGAACCGCACCGCCGCCGCGGTCGCCACCACGAGCACGGCACCGCCCAGGATCCAGCGCCGCTTCATCGGGCTGCGAGCAGGGCGCGGACTTCGGGGCCCACGCGGGTCACGTCACCGGCGCCGAGGGTGATCATCACGTCACCGGCGCGCAGCTGCGACACCACCTCCGCGGCCAGCGAGCCGCGATCGGGAGCGTACAACACCATGGCGCCGGCGCTCACCGCCGCGTCGGCCACCAGCTGGCCGGTGACGCCGGACTGCGGCGTTTCGCGGGCGCCGTAAACGTCACTCACGATGGCGAGATCCGCCGCGGCGAGTGCCCGGCCGAGCGCGTCGCCGTGCGCCAGGGTGCGGGAGTAGAGATGCGGCTGGAATACCGCCACGATGCGCCGGTCCGGAAACGCCTGGCGCGCCGCCGCGAGCGCCGCATGCAGTTCCGTGGGATGATGCGCATAGTCGTCGACGAAGGTGATGCCGGCGACATCGCCGAACCGCTCGAAGCGGCGACCTACGCCGCGGAATTCGGTGAGCACGTCGAGCGCGGCATCGAGCGACACACCGAGGGCGTAGACCACACCGATCGCCGCCGTCGCGTTGCGGAGGTTGTGCAATCCCGGCGCGCGGAGCCGCAGCGTGACCGGGCGCCCATCAGGGAGCACCACATCGGCCACCGATCCTTCGGGCCCGAGCGCCCGTGGTTCGAGCCGGAGGTCTCCCGCGCCGGTCCCGAATCGCCAGACCGGCACGCCGATCATGCCGGCCACGCGATCGCTCCCTTCGTCCGTGGTTCCGATCAGCACCCGGTCAGCGCGCCCGGCGAACTCCGCGAAGGCGCCCTCGAGGCGTTCCACCGAACCGTAACACTCCATGTGGTCGGGTTCGACGTTGTTGACGACGGCAATGGTGGGACGGAGCGTGAGGAATGCCTGGTCGTATTCGTCGGCCTCGACCACGAACAGCGCGTTACCATCGAGCAAGGCGTTGCCATGCCACGCGGCCACCCGGCCGCCGGCCAGACCGGAGGGATGCCTTCCCGCGGCGCGGAGGGCCTCGGTGGTCATGACCGTGGTCGTCGTCTTGCCGTGCGTTCCCGCGATCGCCACCAGCGTCGTGCCGTTGACCAGCTCGGCCAGGGCTTCCTTGCGGGGAATCACCGGCACGCCGGCGCGCCTGGCCGCCAGCACTTCGGGATGATCAGCCGGAGCCGCCGCCGTGACCACGACCGCCCGGGCGCCCTCGAGGTGCGACGGATCGCTTCCCAGTTTCGGGGCCGCGCCGGCCGCCACGAGATCGGGAAAGGCCGTGTCGTCGAGGTCGCAGCCGGTGACGGCGACGCCGCGGCGCCGCGCCGCGAGCGCGAGCGCGCTCATTCCGGCACCGCCGATGCCGAGGAAGTGCAGTGGGCGTGAATCGTGGGGATCGAACAGACCGGGCACGGCGGGAAGATAAGAGATCAGCCCGTCCTCGTCCCGAGCGGAGCAACCGCCACGCGGTTGCGACGTCCAGAGACCTCCCGGGGCGCGACGCCTGATGGCCGACCAGCGCCGCGTCGGGCCAGCGCCGCCCGGCTCAGTGCAGCGCCAGCGTGGTGCTCCGCTCCGTCAGTGCCGCCGGCCCGGCATACACCAGCACCTGCAGCCGGTAGGCGCCCTGCTCCAGGCGCGTGACGTCGACGGTGTTGTCGACCTCGTTGAGCCCCTGGCGCACCGGACCGTGAAAGACCACCTGGAGTGCGGGGCGCGGGTCGACCGAGTCCCCCGAGACCCGGTAGAGCGCCACGGTCGTATTCGCATCGGCATGGGGCGCGGCGGACCGCAGCTGATAATAGAGCGTCATCGGCTTGGCGCGGTCGATGGCGTCGAGCGGCGCCAGCGCGACACGTTGTCCACTGCTCTGCCAGGCCACCGCCTGCTCGGCGGAGCCGAGCACCAGGTCGGAGATCATCAGCGGCCCCGGCTCGAGTGCGGCACCGTTGAGTTGATAGCTCCGCCCGAGTCGGTCCGGTTGCGACGCAATGACGCTCCAGTCCGTCACGTCCGGCGACGACGGCGTGACCAGGAATCCCGTCAACTCCGCGTCTTCCGTGCGGTGCCGGGGGAGCGACAGCCGCCGGGTGACGCTGGTCTCCGACCACGACCCCGACTCGGCGACGAACTGCCGCAGGGTAAACATGATGGGGGCCACCGTCATGCTGTCGACGCGCGTGGTGGACAGCTCGCCGAGCTTGAGCGCATAAGTCGTCAGCGCGATCGGCGCACCGCTGGCCGGATCCCACAGGCGGTGAAGGTGCGCTTCGGTGGCGACGTTCCTGTCACCCCGGACGGAATTGTCGTCGGTCGTGGTGGCGAGTTGAATCGCGTCCTGATCCTGGGCGCGCACCCGCTCGATCGCCGCCGCGAGCCCGGGGCTGCCGAGATCGTCGGGGTGGTACGTCCTGACCGATGCGCCGAGCTTCGAGCGCGCCGTCAACCCGCACCGCAACGCGTCGATGTCGCAGAAGTAGTCACCCAGTACCCCGCTGACCAGGCGAGTCGGCTGGCTGGTCCCGGTGAACGATTCGTTCTCGAAATTGACGATGAAACGGCGGTCACCGATCTCGTACAGCCAGGCTTCACGCTCGATATCGCAATCGGCGCCCGGACAGCTCCAGAACACCCGCCTGGTCGGCTTCCCGTAGCGCATCCAGACCACGGCCCGATCATCGAGATCGATCTGCCAACGGAGATAGTCGCGCATCGGACGGGCGGCAACGTCCCCCGGAGCCCCGGTCCCGAGAAGGATCGAGTCGTTGTTCGTCAGGCCGCCGAGAGTGACGTCCACCGCCGGCATCGTCTGCATGCTCGACCGCATCATCGCGGGGACATCAAGTCCGAAATGGGCCTCGGCGTAGTCCAGCCGCTTGAAATGCTCCGCCAGCGTGGCACCAAGCGGCTGCCCGTCGCGCACGTCGCGGGATACCAGCTGCTGACGGACCCACACCACCCGCGCGACGTCACCCAATGCGGTCCATTCGTCGATCTCTTCCGGCGTCAGCCACCATTGCAGCTGCCAGCCGATGGCGTCGACCGCGGCGCTGTCCCGCGCCGCCGCCACCGCGGCAAGGAAGAGCGCTATCCCCTTCGCCGTGTCGGCGTTGCGGAATGCCAGCCGGCTCAGGGCGACATCATTCCACGTCGAGTCGTGGCCGGCGACGAGATCGCGTTCGGCGCACATCGTGACGCGGGCATCGTCGCCGGCCTTGCGGGCGAGACTGCCGCAGGCATCGAGAACCTGGGGGTCACCGACGCCGGCGTCGACCGATCGGAAGATGGCGCTATCCACGGCGCCTTCATTGCGCCCCAGATCGGTCTGGTCGAGGGCGAGAAGCGCCAGCATCCGTGCGGCAGACGAATCGCCGGGCGACAGGCCGAGCGCGTGCACCAGACTGCGCAGCGCGCCTTCCGTCCAGGAATTGCCAGCCACCATCAGCGCGCCGGAATGGCTCAGTACGTTGCGCTGGCCGAGGAGCGCCCGGGTACAGCCGAGGACGGCCCATGCCGCCGCGGAATGCGCGGACGACGCGGCATCGGCCTGACGCGATTCGAGCTGGAGAAGGGCGTGATCATCGAGCGCGGCGGCGGCGGGGCACGCTCCGGCCAGCTCCGCCGCGACGCCTGCGCCGCTCCCGGGGCGATCGATCGCCGGGAGGCGGCTGGCGGAGCCGGTCTGAAGGAGAAACGCCAGGAACAGCATCGATCACCCTTCGGCAGCGATTACCAGCGTCGTGTTGCGTTGACCGGCGCCGGGGGGCGCCGGTGTCGCGCTTCCGAATCAGCACGCCGGTACCGCGAACGTCAACCACTCACCCCGCCGCGAGCCTCTCGACCTGCCGCACGATTTCCACCGCAGCATCCGGTTTCGCGCGACGCAGCGCGGCGGCGGCCATGGCCTGCCGCCGTGGCGGGTCGGCCAGCGCCCCGGCGATCGCCTCGCCGAGCTCGGCCCCGGTCAGCCCGGCCTGACGGAGAATGATGCCCGCACCCGCCTGTTCCATCGCAGCAGCGTTGTGCGTCTGGTGATCGGCGGCCGACGTGGGCAGCGGAATCAGGATCGCGGGAATACCCCACGCGCACAGTTCCGAGATCGTCATCATCCCGCCGCGCGTGACGGCCAGGTCCGCCACCGCCCACGCATCCGCCATCGGATCGATGAACGGCACCACCTGCACACGAGGCGGATCGTGGAGCTCGGCGAACTCCTGATGGCTCCCCCGCCCCGTCGACCAGATCAGTTGCAGGTCGCGCCCGCCCCCGGCACCGAGCCATCCGGCGACGAGGCGGTTGACCGCCAGCGCCCCCTGGCTGCCGCACATCACCACCACCACCGGCCGGTCGGCGCGCAATCCGAAATGGGCCATGGCTGCCTCACGGCGCGACCGATCCGGCGGCACGATCGGCGCACCGGTCACCACCGCTCGCGCTTGCGCCGCGGCCGGGAGCGCCGCGATCGCTTCGGGAGTCGCGACCCAGATTGCCCGCACCCGCCGCGCCAGCCATCGGGTGGCAATACCCGGGCGCACATCGAGATCGATGATGCCGGTCGGCATGCCGCGCTGCGCCGCGCGCCACACCACCGGCCCGCTGGCGTAGCCACCGGTGCCGACCACCACGTCGGGACGTTCGCCGTCGAGCACGGCATCCACCGCGCGAATGATCCGCCGCACCCGGAACGGCCACCGGAGATTCTTCCACCACTGCTGGCGGTAGATCGGCTCGAGCGGCAGCAGGCGATGCGGCAGGCCACGTGCGGGAAGGAGCTGCGCTTCCACTCCGCGCACGGCGCCGACGTAGACGCACCGCCACTCCGGGTGGGCCACACCGATCGCCGTGCCGATCGCCAGCGCCGGCATCAGGTGCCCACCAGTGCCGCCGCCGGCGATCAGCACGGTGGTCACCGCGATCGCGCCGGCCGGCCGCGCTGCCGGCCGATCGAAACCAGCACGCCGGCGGAGAAGAGCGACAGCAGCAGCGAGACGCGCCCCACCGACATGAACGGCAGCGTGAGGCCGGTCGTCGGCAGGAGCGTGGTGACCACCGCGGCGTGCACGAACGCCGTCACCCCGATCGCCGTGGTGAGCCCGGCAGCGAGGTAGGTGCCAAACGGATCTCGCGCCGTCCGGGCGATCCGGAATCCGATCCAGCAGAAGAGGGCGAAGCCGAGGGCAATGAGCGCGACGCCGACAAAGCCCCACTCCTCGCCAATCACCGACAGCAGGAAGTCGCTGTAGGCATCGGGCTGATGGCCCAGCTTCTGCGTTCCCCGGCCGAAGCCGACCCCGAGCAGCCCGCCGTTGCCGAGTCCGATCAGCGACTGGCAGGACTGCACCTCGGGCGAACACTGCATCGACGACGCTTCGAATTGGGCCGCGCGATTCGAGCGGACGGGGTCGAACCGGAGCACCGCCCAGAGGGCAACGGCAGCCACCAGCGCGACGAGGGCGAGATGCTCGACCCGGGCCCCCGCGGTGAAGATCACCGAAATTCCGATCACCGCCAGCACCAGCGACATCGACACACTTGGCTCGACGGCCACCAGGCCGATCACCAGCGCCATCGCGCCGGTCAGCGGCACGAACCCGCTCCGGAAGTCGCGCAGCCGCTTCCCGAATTCCGCCGCGCGCGCGGCGAGATACGCCGCCAGCGTGAACCGCGCGATCTCCGACATCTGGATCTGGATGCCGAATCGCAGCCAGCGGTGGGCGCCGCCGATGTACGGGACGAAGCGATTGATCGGACCCGGCGCGGCCCGGTGGCGCCAGATCAGCGCAACGACCGCGATGCCACCGAGTCCGGCCAGCGTGGCCAGCAGCAGCGGCCGCGACAGCCGCCGCCAGACGTCGTAGTCGACGTACGCCGCGCCCACGAAGATCACGCCGCCGGCCAGCGCCGCCATCGCCTGCTGCGTCGCTTCCTGGTACCAGACGGCGAAATACGTCGCCGACGAATAACACGCCGCCACACCCACGGCGGTCAGGATCAGCGTCACCACCGCCAGCAGGTGGGTCTCCCAGCGCCGCTCGCCGGGGTGCCGGATCGCCGGGGCACTCACATTGCCTCCACCAGCGCCCGGAATGTGGCACCGCGCTGCTCGTAGTTGGCGAACATGTCGTAACTGGAGCACGCCGGCGACAGCAGCACCGCCCCGCCGGGGGAAACCAGGATTCTCGCCTTGGCGACGACGTCCTCGAACGTGCGGCCGCGGACCACGCGGAGGGCGTGCGAGAGATCGTGATCGATTTCGTCGGCCGCCTCGCCGTAGGCGATCACCGCCACGCCCTGGCGCACGAACGGACCGATCAACGCGTCATACGGCTCACCCTTGTGGCGGCCGCCGAGCAGCAACACGAACGGGCGCGTCATGGACTGCAGCGCCACTCGGGTCGACGCGACGTTGGTGGCCTTGGAATCGTTGATCCACAGCACGCCGTCCACCTCGCGCACCAGCTCCAGCCGGTGCGGCAGCCCCTGGAAGGTCGCCAGCGCGCGCGAGATCACGTCGGCAGCGACGTCGGTGGCGTGCACCGCGAGCGACGCCGCCAGCGCGTTGGCGACGTTGTGATCGCCCAGCAGCAGCAGCGCCCGCCGTCGCAACAGCGGTTGCCCCGCCAGCATCAGGTGATCGCTGGTCCGGTCGTACCATGCATCGGCGCGCACGTCGCGCGCAGCGGTGAACGCCAGGTGACGCCCCGCCGTGCCGGCAACCATCCGCCGTGAATCGGGATCGTCGAGATTGGTCACCCACACCGACCGCGACGACGCGTTGGCGAAGAAGCGCGCCTTGTCGGCGTAGTACGCCTCGAGCGAGGGATAGTGGTCGAGGTGATCGGGCGAGAGGTTGGTCAGAATCCCCACCGTGGGTGCAACATCGGGCGCGTCGTGCAGCTGGAACGACGACAGCTCGAGCGCGATCCACTCCGGTCGCTCGGCCGCGAGCGCCACCTCGGAGAGCGCGGTGCCGATGTTGCCCGCCGCCACGCTGCGGCGTCCCGCGGCCGCCAGCAGGTGCTGCACCAGCGCCGTCGTGGTGGTCTTGCCGTTGGTGCCGGTGACCGCGATGGACCGCACCCCGGGCAGGGCGTCGAGCCCCAGCTGCACCTCGGCCACGACCGGCACCCCCGCGTCCGCCGCCGCCCGGACCACCGGCGCGTCGTGCGGGATGCCGGGCGACAGCACCAATGCCACGCTGCGGCCGATCCGCGCCAGGTCGTGCCCCCCGGTCTCGACCGTCACCATGGCCGCTTCGCTCCGCAGCGCCGCCGCCGCCCGCTGCACCGCCTCGCCCTGGCCGCTGTCGGAGAGATAGACCGCGATTCCTCGTGACGCCAGCAGCCGCGCCGCCGCCACGCCGCTGCGTCCTGCGCCGGCCACGCTCACTTCACGCCCGGCGGCCTGCCACTCGTCGAGCCGGCTCATCGCAGCTTCAGCGTCGCCAGCGCCAGCAGCGCGCAGAAGATGCCGAGGATCCAGAAGCGCACCACGACGGTGGATTCGGCCCAGCCGAGCTTTTCGAAGTGGTGGTGCAGCGGCGCCATCCGGAACACGCGGTGCGCCTCGGCGTATTCCCGGCCGCGGGTGCGGCGATACCACCTGAACACCCCCGTCTGCGCCATCACCGACACCGCCTCCGCCACGAACACGCCCCCGATGATCACCAGCAGGAACTCCGACTTGAGGAGGATCGCCACGGTGCCGAACGCGCCGCCGATGGCCAGGCTGCCGGTGTCGCCCATGAACACCTGCGCCGGCTGCGCGTTGAACCAGAGAAAGCCGAGGCACGCGCCCATCAGCGCGGCACAGAACACCGCCAGCTCCCCCGCGCCCGGCAGGTAGAAGAGGTTGAGGTAGCTGGTCACGTCGACGCGGCCGAACATGTAGGCGAAGAGGGCGAATGCCGCCGGCGGCGATCATCGAGAGCCCGGCGGCCAGGCCGTCGAGGCCGTCGGTGAGATTCACGGCGTTCGAGAAGCCCGTGTCCACGCCGGTCACGAACACGACGTAGAGCCACGGCGCGAAGACCACCACGAGATACTTGAAGAACGGCACCGTGGTGCCGGACGTCGGGCATGGTGCTCGGCTCGACCACCGGCCAGACCAGCAGCATGACGCCGAGACAGACGCCGAACGCCACCTGCGCGGCGAGCTTCCATTTGGCCACCAGTCCGCGGGACCGGCCTTCGACGACCTTGAGGTAGTCGTCGACGAACCCGATCGCGCCGGTCCACAACGTGGCCGCCACGGCCACCAGCACGAAGCGGTTGCTGAGTGATGCCCACAGCAGCGTGGGAATCACCGTTGCGGCGATGATGATGATCCCGCCCATCGTGGGGGTGCCGCGCTTCCGCTCGTGGCTCGCCGGCCCTTCCGCCCGGATTACCTGTCCCACCTTGTGGGCCTTGAGTCGGCGGATCAGGCCCGGACCGGTGACGAACGCCATCAGCAGCGCCGTGACCATGGCGCCGGCGGCACGAAACGAGATATACGTGAACAGGTTGAAGAACAGGTGCAACTTTCCGAGCGGCGCGAGCAGGAGATAGAGCATCGGGCCTCAAACGGATGGAGCGAAGCGGGCGAGGATGACCGGAAGAATACGTTCCAGTGCCACGCCGCGCGATGCCTTGAGCACCACGAGTTCGTCGCCGGCAAGCTGCCCGGCCAGCATCGGGGCCAGCTCGTCGGCCGTGGCCGCCGTGAGAAGTCGCCCGGCATGGGCGCCGCGATGGTCGGCAAACGCGGGGACGAAGTCGCCCACCAGCGCCAGCAGCTCCGGTTGCAGCGCCGCCAGCTGGCCGGCCACCTGCGCGTGGAGCGCCGGCGGCATGCTCCCCCAGTTCCCGCATCGATCCCGCCACGAAGACCAGCCGGCGTCCCGCCCGGAGCGACTGCGCCATCGCGATGGCGCTGGCGAACGATTCCGGATTGGCGTTGTAGCAGTCGTTGAGCACGGTGAGCGCTCCGTGCTGCACCAGTTCGCCGCGCCCGGCGACCGTCGGCGTCTGTTCCAGGGCCGCCGCCACGCGCGTCGAGATCGAGCCCCAGCTCCCGCGCCGCCGCCCAGACGAACATTGCGTTCCCCGCCTGGTGGCGCCCCCGCGCCGCCAGCATGAACCTCCGCCCGTCCTTCGAGACGATCGCGCGGCCGTCCGGCGAGATCCCCACCTCATCGGGGACGACATCGGCGTGTTCCAGGCCGGCGGTGACGACCCGCCGGGCCAGCTGCCGGGCGCCGTCAGCCAGGTGCGGCGGTTGCACGCCAACGATCGCCAGCGGCACATCGCGGGTCAGCGACAACTTCTCGCGCACCACGCCGTCGACCGATCCGAACCCTTCCAGATGACCCGATCCGGCGTTGAGGACCACGGCGATGTCGGGCTGGATGATTTCGCGATAGCGGGCGATCTCGCCGGGGAGATTGGCGCCCGCTTCGACAACCATCGCTTCGGCGTCATCAGGACACTCCAGGATGGTGAGCGGAACGCCCACCAGGTTGTTGAGATTGGCCTTGGTCCGATGCGTCTTCCAGCGGGTCGACAGCGCCGCCGCCATCATTTCCTTGGTCGATGTCTTGCCGTTCTGACCGGTGATGGCGATGACCGGACCGGCGATCCGCCGGCGATCGGTGGCGGCCAGGTCGCCAAGCGCGCGGAGCGTGTCGGCCACCTCATAGTGCACCAGGCCCGCCGCCGGCGGGGTGCCCGGCCCCACCACCGCACCGCGGGCACCATTCTCGCGCGCGGCGTCGAGAAAGGCATGCCCGTCGAAATGCGGTCCGGACAGCGCGACGAACAACGCGCCCGCGCGGCAGCCGCCGCGTGTCGGTGACCACCGCGGAATACTCGATGTCGACGCCGCCCGGGAAGCTGCAGCGCGCGGCGCACCATGCGGTCCGTGAAGCGTGCCCTTCACCGGGCGAAGTAGTCGAGCACGATCTGGCGCTCGTCGAACGGGACGTCCTCGCTGCCGATCACCTGGTAGGTCTCATGGCCCTTCCCCGCCAGCAGCACGGTGTCGCCGGGGCCGGCGTGGTCGAGGGCGATCCGGATCGCCTTCTCGCGGTCCGGCTCGCGGGTGTATGCAGTCGGCCGGCAGGCCCGACACGACGTCGTCGATGATCTTGTCGGGATCCTCGTGGCGCGGGTTGTCGGACGAGACGATGACGTCGTCCGCACCGGCCACCGCCAGGCGACCCATCATCGACCGCTTGCCGATGTCACGTTCGCCGCCGCAGCCGAAGACGATGATCAGCCTGCCCGGCGTCAGCGGCCGCAGCGCCGCCAGCGCCCGTTCGATCGCGTCGGGCGTATGGGCGTAATCACGAACCACCCGGAACGGCGCATCGACGATCCGCTCCATCCGGCCCGGCACCTGCGGGGCGCTGCTCATCCGTTCCGCCACCACCTCGAGCGACACGCCCAGTCCCAGCACCGCCGCCGCCGCGCCGGCGGCGTTGGCCACGTTGTATTCGCCCGGGAATCGGCAGCGACGCCTCGCGCGTGCCGAACCGCCCCGAAAAGGTGAATCGACTTCCGCCCGGGATGATGTGGACATTGCTCACCCGCAGTTGGGCCCGCGACGCGGTGCCCCAGGAGATCGTGCGGCCGTCGCGCAGCAGGGTCTGCCACGCCGGGTCGTCGACGTTGACGCTCAGCACGCCGTCGGATGCCACCAGGTCGGCCAGGCGGAGCTTGGCCACCTGGTATTCCTCCATCGACATGTGATAGTCGAGATGATCGCGAGTCAGGTTGGTGAACACGCCGGCCGCAAAGTTGATGGCATCGAGTCGCCCCTGATCGAGCGCGTGAGAGGACGCTTCCATCGAGACGGTTCGCACACCCGCCGCCACCATGGCGCGGAACGTTGCCTGCAGGTCGACCGGCCCCGGCGTCGTGAGCACACCCGCCGACGACTCGATGGTGTGCCCCGCACCGTCGAACGCCCCGAGGGTGCCGATGTTTCCGACGTCGCCCTCGACATTGAGCAGGTGGCGCACCAACGCTGTCGTGGTCGTCTTCCCGTTCGTTCCGGTGATGCCGACGAGACGGAGTTCGCGAGCCGGGTAGTGATACCACGCTTCGGCGATCGCCTGTGCGGCGCGGCGGCCGTCCTGCACCACCACCACCGGCACGCCGCAGGCCACGTCGCGCTCGGCGCAGACCGCGGCGGCTCCCGCTGCCACCGCCTGCGGAATGAACCGATGGCCGTCGGCCAGCGCGCCGCGCATGGCGAGGAAGAGCGCTCCGGGTGTCACCTCGCGGGAATCGACCGCCAGGCGACCACCTCGGGGTTCTCCGGCGGTGTGCTCACCACCAGGTCCTGCCGCCGCAACGGCCGGATCAGGTCGTGGAGCTTCATGGCAGGGTGTCCGCGACGATGGTCACGATTGCGCCCTTCGGCAGCGAATCGCCCGCCACCGGATCGGTGCGCCGCACCCGGCCGCGCCCCACCAGCCGCACCTGGAATCCGAGTTCGTGCAGCGCCAGCGTCGCCTCGCGGACCGGCACATTCGCCAGCGTTGGCACGGCGCGGTGGGCCGCGGGAGTGGCGGCTGAAGGTTGCAGCGGATAGGCCACCTCGTCGACCGGCAACGCAGCCGGACGCATCGGCGTCGGCTCCGGCACCGCGCCGGACGATGCCAGCGACACCGCTGGGCGCCCGAGGTCGAACGGCGGATGTTCCAGCGCCAGCGCCTGCTGCAGGATGCTGCGCACCACCGGCGCGGCGACCTTGCCGCCGTACGACTCCACACCCCGCGGACGGTCGAGCATCACGTAGATCACCCAGCGGGGCGCATTACCGGGAAACATGCCCGCGAACGAGGCGCGGTAATGCCCGGTGTGGTACGTCGTGGCATTCCGGATTTCGGCCGTACCGGTCTTGCCGTACACCTTGTAGCGGTCGAGCTGCGCCTCGGTGCCGGTGCCGCCGCTGTCGGTGACCAGCCCGAGATACGCCACCAACTGCGCTGCCACCGCCGGTGAGATGGCCTGACGGAGCACCTCGGTGTGGTGCTGCCAGGTGACGGCGCCGGCGCCATCGCGCACCGCATGGACCAGCGCCGGCTCGAGCAGTTGCCCACCGTCGGCAATGGCGACGTAACCGTCGGCCAGCTGCACCGCGCTGGTCATCCACTCGTACCCCATCGCCAGCGACGGCTGGCTGTAGAGCGGATTGGCCCACGTCGCCGGCCGGGTCGAACTGTCCGGCCGCTTCACCGGGAAATCCCAGCGCCGGCGGCGTGCCGAAACCGAAGTTGCGGATCGTCTGGAACTGCGCGTCGGGGGTGACGCGCTGCGAGAACTTCGACATCGCGATGTTGCTCGAATGCGCGATGGCGCCGCCGAGTGTCACCATGCCGTCGAGCTTCTCCACGTCGTCGATCGAGCGGGTACGATTGTGCCCGACGGGCATGTTCCAGTGGCCGTTCTCACCGAACACCGGCGACGTATCGGCGTGCTGGCTCAGCAGCGCCGCGGCGGTGAACAGTTTCGAGGTCGAACCGGGCTCGAACGGTTCGACCAGTGCCGACGCGGTGGCGGCGAGCCCGCCGGTCGGCGGAATCGGTGCGCAGCGACGCCACGGCGAGCAGTTCGCCGGTCTTGGCGTCGACGATCACGACGTCGCCGCCCATCGCCCTGTCGGCTCCACCGCCTGGCGCAGCGCGCTCTCGGCGATGCCCTGCAGATCGTGATCGATGGTGAGGAAGACGTCGTGACCCGGTACCGGGTCGCGCAGTCGCGCGTTCGGGATCGCCAGCCGGCGCCCGCGCGAGTCGATGGTGTACCGGTCCAGTCCGGCCTGCCCGGCCAGAAGCGTGTCCAGCATCCGCTCCACACCGCCCACGCCGGCGGTGCCATCAGGATCGAGATGGCCCAGTATCGGCGCGGCCAGCGCCTGCATCGGGTAGACGCGGTCGTACAGCACGTCGAGATGGACGCCGCGCACGCTGACGCAGCGGCTCGACCTGCGCCGCCGAAAACGGTCCGTAGAAGTAGGCGTAGTTGTTCCGGAACGCGCGCGCCACGCGGTCGGCGGACACGCCCAGCCACGCCGGCAGGCGCCGCTCGATCGCCGCGGTGTCGCTCACCTGGTCGAGCGCGATCCCCACCCGGTAGAGCGCCTGACTCTCGGCCAGCACCACGCCGTCCCGGTCGTAGATCGTGCCGCGCCGCGCCGGAATCGGCACCGTCTCGGTGCGCAGCGCTTCGGCCCGTGCCGCCCACCCCCGATGCTGCAGCACCTGCACGGTGAAACTGCGCACCAGCACCGCGCCGGCGGCCGCGGCGAGGACGCCTTCGAGAAAGAGAATGCGCGCGGCAGGCTTGGCCATTCAGTGTGGCGGCAAGGGGAGGGAGAGCAATTCGGAATCGGACGCAAAGCGGAACCCGCGCGACTCGAGCCTGGCGCCGAGGCCGTCGCGGCTCGACAGCGCGGCGATGTTCGCCTCCAGGCTGGCCTGCAGACTCTGCATCGCGCGCACGCTGTCGTCGAGTGTCTCGAGGTGGCGGCCGACGGCAAATCCGCGCTGGTCTCGCACCACGATCACGCCGATCGCGGCGAGGAAGACCGCCGTCCACGCGAGCACCAGATAGCGCCCCTTAATCCGCATCGCGGACCCGGAAGAACCGCAGCCTGGCGCTGCGTGCGCGTGGATTCACGGCCACCTCCTCGGCTGGTGGAACGATGGCGCGGCGCGGTTCGGCCACCCCGAGCGGCACGTGCCCGCAGACGCACTGCGGCAGACCGGGAGGACAGGTGCACCCGACACCCCATTCCCGAAACGCCGCCTTCACCAGTCGGTCTTCTCCTGAATGATAACTGATCACGGCCAGCGTTCCGCCCGGCACCAGGGCGTCGCGGAACGCCGGCAGCGCCCGCTCCAGCTGCCCCGGTTCGTCGTTGACCACCATCCGGACCGCCTGGAAGATCCGGGCAAAGTCGCCCGGCCCGCTCCTCGGACCCAGCACGGCACGAATGGCGTTGACCAGGTCGTCGCTGACCACCAAGGCACCCCGCGTGCGCGCCGTCGCACGATCTCATGCGCCAGACGCCGGCCGTGGCGTTCGTCGGCGAAGTCGCGGAATGTCGCCGCGAGCCCGTCGACCGGTGCGTCCGCCAGCCACCCGGCGGCGGTCGGGTCCGGTATCGCCCATCCGCATGTCGAGCGGCACGCCGGGTCGGAAGGTGAACCCCCGCTCTGGCTGGTCGAACTGCCGCGACGAGACTCCCAGGTCGAGCAGGATGAATCCCGGGCCGGAAGTCCGCCACCGCGGCGAGCGCCACGTCGCTCGCGAACGGCGCCTGGAGGTAGGTGATCCCCTGCTCGCCCAGGCGGGCGCGGGCCGTGGCGATCGGCGCCCGGGTCGCGGTCGATGGCGAGCACGCCGGCGCCCTGGGCGCGAAACCCGGCCGCGTGACCGCCGTCGCCCAGGGTGGCATCGACCACCCGGGCCATGCCCCGGGCTCGCTCCAGGACCGCGTCGAGCAGCACCGGGCGGTGGAAGGCGGAATCGGCATCGGTCATCGGGGAAATGAAGCACCCCGCCCGGCGAATCGGGCGGGGTGACAACGGGGCTGACGGGGCTCGAACCCGCGACCTCCGCAGTGACAGTGCGGCACTCTAACCAAGCTGAGCTACAGCCCCCGGTCGGCCGGACGCCAACCTAATCGCCGTACGGCCCCGGCCGGGAGGCCCCTACTGCTCCTGCGGCTTGCAGAAGGCCTTGATCCAGTTCGCCGTGGCGCCGTGATCTGCGCTCCAGTGCCGCCAGCACCTGATTGGCCGGTCCGGACGACCGACGGGTTGTGCTCGCCTTCGGCGATGGTCAACGCCGAATCGCCGATCTGCGCCAGCGAATCGATCTGCTTCGTCATGTCGCACGATTTGGCCGTGATAAGCCGGCTGCACCAGCGGCTAGCGCCGTGAAGTACGCCGCCAGACCGATGTAAAGGTTCGTGGCCTGGTAGATCTGCGGCATTCGACGAACCGATGACCTTCAACGACCGAATTGCGCCAGGGCGTTCACCGTGCTCCAGTCCTTGGTCTGCGTGCTGTCCTTGCTGCTCTGCGTCCTGTATTCCGTCTGCAATGCGCCGAACAGCAGACCGCCATAGTTGTTCTTGGTCTGGTCGTCACCGATCCGCATGACCATCGGCTGGAACGACATCGCGGCGTGTGTACTTGCCGCGCCTTGACCAGCCCCTGCACCACGAACAGCAGCGCCGTCGTCTTGGTCGGATCGGCCTGCATCATCCGGTTGCTCACCGCGACCGCCGAATCGTCCTGGCCGGTCATGGCGTACGCCCGCGCCAGCGCTTCGAGGATGTCACCGTTTTCCGGGTACTTGGCGGCGCCCCGCTGGGCCCACTCCATGTACGCCGTGGTGTCCGGATTCTCCGGCGGCTGCGACGCGGCGTAGAGGATCTTGGCGTAGAACGTCGTGTCCGCCCGCGTCGAGTCCATCACGTATACCTTGCTCAGCGCGTCGACGACACACTTGAAGTCGCTGTCGGCGATGCAGTAGTTGCTTTCCAGGTCCAGCCAGTCCGGGTTGTTCGGGTCGTTCTTGAGCTGCTCTTCCACCACCTGTTTGGCGGCGTCGCGACGGTTGTACAGGATGAAGTACTTCCGCGCCGTCTCGGCCAGCTTCTGGTTGGTGGGATCGATTCGCAGCATGTGCTGGAAGTCCGCCACCACGCTGTTGGAATCCTTCATCCGCCGGTGGATGTCGGCGATCTGCGTCCACGGCAGGATCGACAGCGAGTCACCCTTGGCCGCGGCCTGGTAGTCCGCCAGCGCTTCCGCCGAATTGGAATCCGTCGCCTGCGCGATCTGCGCCAGGCAGTACTCCGCCAGCGCAAACCCCGGCGTGTCCTTCAGCACCTTCTTCGCCTCGTCGGCCGCCTTCTTGGGATTCGTGGACACCTGATCGATGCAGTCCTTGGCCGGCAGGAACGATCTGATCAGCGGCAGCACGGCGTCCGCCAGCTTGCCGCCGAAGTCGGGCAGCGTCTGTCCCGGCGCCTGGGTCAGCGACACCGAGGCGCCGAGGTCCGAGCGAGGCGTTGGGCCCGGTTACCCGCGTCGTCGCCGCGTACCCGGCCGTGGCGGCCTTGTTGAGGTACGTGGTCACCAGGGCGCGCACGTTGATGTTCGAGGCCATCGTCCGGACCAGCGTCGGCGACAGCATCGCGTCCGCCGGATAGCCCCACTGGATCAGCGCCCGGTTCATGTCGAGCCGGCGCCACCACGTTCCAATCGGTGCCGAGCTTCTGCGACAGCCGGTCGCGCAGGTTGGTGCCGACCGTCACCGAATTGGTCGAATCGGTGGGATTCTCCGGATCCGCGCGGCCGACCAGGAACGGATTGGCCACCATCAACTCCGGCGCGGCGACGCGCACGACGTCGAGGGTTGTACGACGCCCCCGGCGGAATGCCCTGGGACAGGACGCGGCGGCACCGCGGCCACGGCGGTCATCAACACGAAAGCATTGACCTGGTAAACCATTCAACAGGCTCCCGAATGGAGGACCGACTGCTTGTCCGTATATGTGACGGGGCACTCCGGATACCCTGCACGCCGACCATGGGCGAAGAGGGATTCGAACCCCCGACATCCTGCGTGTAAAGCAGGCGCTCTGACCAGCTGAGCTATTCGCCCGGTTCTCCGGCCATCAGACGACCAGAGCGACGGGAAAGAGGATGCAATACCCCACCACCAGCATGATCGAAGCGGCACCCGCCGCTCCCGAAACCAGCATCGCATAACCCGCGCCGATCGTGGCGACGGCGACGGCAAGCACGATATAGTTGCGGCGCCCGAAGAGCGCCGATCGACCGTCCGCGGATGCTGTCGATGGCATCAGAAGAGCCTAGCGACGTTGGCCCGGGTGGTCAAGTTGCTGCGGGTAAACGTTTTGAACCGGCCGTCGCCGTCGTCGGGCTCGGGAACCGTCCAGCCCTCGTCGAGCGCCCGGCGGCGCGGTGCGTCGCGCCGGCGCCGCGACGCCGCTGCCCAGATGAGCAGGAACGAGAGCAGCAGCCACGCGCCGCCGGTCATGAACCAGAGCATCGAGGTTGTAGCGCTGGCGCACCGCCTGTCGCCAGGCGTCGTCGAATCGCCCGTCGTGCAGGCCGGTGGTGATGTCGACCGCCTCGTCGAACGGCGTACCTTCTTCGAGCTGGGCCAGCAGTGGCCGCAGCGTGTGGGTGGGATTGCGCCGGGCCAGTTCCGAGACCGCCGACGCCGACAGCGCGTACGCCGCCTCGGCGTCGACGGCATCGCCGCGGAGCTGGGCGTCGAGCGCGTCGAGGCTCTCGGGAATGTGCCCCATCGCCACCGCCAGGTTGAGCCGCAGCGCCGCCATCCGGTCGTATTCGCCGGACGCCAGCACCGCGTAGCCCTCGTCGAACCAGAGCGGGACCCGCCCCGGCACCTCGCGATGCAGCACCACATGCGCCAGTTCGTGGCGCAACGTCTCGAATGCGTCGCCGGCGTCGAGCCGGATGATCACCACATGACTGCCGGGAAAGGTGACGCCCGCGCCCCACGCCGGAACCCGGCCGCGTGACCACTCACTGAACGCGGCCCGGTTGTCGGCGATCACCAGCACCAGTCGGCCGGCGTCGACGCGGCCGATGCCCAGCCAGTCGTGTGGCACCGCGGCCGCCTGGGCCAGCGCCGTGCCGAGCGCGGCGTGCTGGGAGTCGACCAGCACCGCGATGTCGCCGACCTGGATGCGCTCCACGGGCACCTGGGGCGGCAGGCCGCGGTGGCCGGCGGCCACCTGAATCAGTGCGGCGAGGCGAACGGCGAGCGTGGCGGCGTCCCCCCGGCGGCGACGAGGTCGAGCAGTTCCACGCAGCGCGCCGCTTGCGGGGAATGACGGATCCGGGCGCCGACTCCCCATGCCTCGGTGGCTTCTGCCGCGTGACCCTGGTACCAGAGCGCGCGCCCCAGTTCGGTCCACCCTTCGCCGAGGTTGGGGCCGAGGGTGACGGCGCGACGCAGGAATTCCACCGCGTCGCCGTGCATTTCCCGTTCGAGGTACGCCACACCCAACCAGTAGTTGGCATACAGCGTGGCCCGGGGATCGCCGGCGTGCCGGGCGACCCGCGTCAGGTGCTCGATGGCTTCGCCGACGATCCCCTTCCGGAGACAGACCACCCCCACCGCCACCCGCGCCAGGCCGCAGTCGGGATCGCGCACCAGCACCTGCAGCGCCAGTTGCAGCGCCTCGTCGTGCCGCAGCTGAGACGTCAACGCCCAGCCCAGCAGCGATTGCGCCGTGGTGCTCGATGGATCGAGCAGCAGCGCCTCGCGCAGCAGACTCTCGGCCCGCTCCCAGTTGGCCGCCGCCAGCTCACTCCAGCCCCGTTCGATGTAGGTCGACGCGCCGACGTGATCGTGGCGCACCGAAGTCCGCTCGTCGAGCGACGGCAGCGCCTTGAACCGCGTTACCAGGTCCCGGATTCCCTCCTTGAATTCGGCGAGCTCGGCAATGGTCGACTCGGTGCGCTTGAACAGCGCGACGATGGCTGCCTTCTCGGCGGCACGTTGCTCGCTCCCCGCCGCCCCATGCAGCGCCGCGGCGATCCGGTCGTATTCGGCCCGCAGCGCGGCGAGCGATTCGCCGCTCACGCCGCCGCTCCCGAGCCGGCGAGGTTGGCGCGCGCCAGGGCATGATCGGGATTGTGCACCAGGGCCGCTTCCCAATGGCGGCGGGCCGCGGCCAGGTCGCCGCGCCGGCACGCCAGGTTGCCGAGCTTGAAGTAGACGTCGTCGCCGAGCGCCGGGGCCAGCTTGGTGGCGCGCTCATACGATTCCTCCGCTTCGTCCCACCGCCCTGATCGGTAGAGCAGATCGCCGAGGTTCTTGGAGGTCTGCGGAATGGTCGGGTCTTCGCCCAGCGCGTGACGCAGGTGGGCCTCCGCTTCGCCGACTTCGCCCATCCCCTCCAGAAGCACGGCCAGGGTCGTGCGCAACACGGGATGATCAGGATACGCCTCCACCCCGGCACGCAACGTCGCCACCGCGCCGGTCCACGCCTCCGACAACGCCTGCGCCCAGCCGTAGCCCCAGAACCAGTGCGCCGGCGGCACGCCATCGCCCACCAGTTCGCGGGCCCGCACGAAGCGCTCGGCCGCCGGCGCCGCCTCATCGCGTTTGAGCGCCAGCAGCCCCCATGCGGTCCAGAGCCGACCATCGCCCGGCTCGCGCGCCACCGCGTCGGCCAGCGCCACGTCGGCCTGGTCGAGCCTGCCCAGCGCCTCGAGCGCCAGCGCCAGGTTGTGCAGGACCGCGCCGCGCGGCGCCTGGCGTTCGGCCGAACGCCGGAACTGATCGTAGGCATCGCCCCAGCGCCCCTGGCGCAGTGCGATCAACCCGAGCTGGAACGGTGCAGCGGCATCCGGCGGCCGGATCTCCGCCACGCGCCGGAACTCGCGCTCCGCCTCGGCAAGCATCCCGGTGCGGTAGAAGGCAATGCCGAGATTGCGGTGCTCCTCGATCCGTGCCTCGTCCTGGCGCGGGACCGGCGGCGGCGCGGTGGCGATCCGGCGGAGCCGGCCGGCCGACAACAGGCCGAACAACACGCGGCAGACCTCGAAATCAGTGAGGCCGGTGGCCTCGACGAGATCGCGGACCGAGCGCATTCCGTCGACAAGCGGCAGGATGCGCCGCTCCATGTCGTGCAGTTCCGGCTCGCTCAACCCGGCCGGCCGGGTGTCGTCGTCGACGGCATAGACCGCGTCGAACGAGGTGATCTTCTTGGCGATCACGCTCCACTCGTCGATGCGCCGCGCCCCTTCCAGGAGCAGTCCCTCGGGATTGAGGCGCAACGTCGCCTCGGCGTCGTCGGGACGGACGCCGGCTTCGAACGAAAACGTCCCGCTGGTCCACGTGAACAGCGTGTACACCGTCTCCTCGACCTGGTGTTGCAACTCGGCTTCGAGGTCGCGGCGGGCCAGCATGCCCAGCTGGACCAGCAATTCCCCCAGCCGCCGACCCGGCACCGCCTGCTGTGCAGCGATTGCTTCGTCGAGCTGCGCCGCGACCAGCTTCCCTGCGGCCACCAGCCGTTCGCCAAGCCGGTCGGGGCGTGACACCATTCCCGCGAAGACGATCCAGCCGTCGTCGAACCACACCGACGCGAAGTTGCGCTCGCTGGCGACCGAAAGACACCCGGTGCGGCGCCCCAGAAAGAGGAGCTGTACCACATCGGGAAGCGACGCCTCCTTGAGCGAACCCTTGATGGCCATCAGTCCCGATCCTCGATGAGCCGTTCGGCGATGTCCGGCCACGTTTCGATCATCTTCTCTCGCGAGCGCACCGCCCCGCTCCCCGGCGTCACGATCCCGCTGCCGCGCCGGGCCTGACGCGGCCCGTCCCGTCCGGCCCCCTCGAGGATGTTGCGGGCCACCGCCACGGTGAGCGGGCTCTGGCGCGCTTCAGCGGCGGCGGTCAACCGCGGCACCAGTTGCTGGATGTCACGCAGCGAGTCGGCGGTGCGCGACGCGAGAAATTCGATCAGGTCGGCGTCGACGGCGTGACCCTCGAGGAGTCGCTCCACCTCGCGCCGCTTGGCCTCCCGCTCCGGCGGCCCCAGCTCCAGCACCAGCCCGCCCGAGAGCCGCGTGGCCAGGCGCGGTTCGAATCCCGCCAGCTGGGCCGGGGACAGGTGCGACGTGAACGCCATCTGCCGCCCCGATTCGAGCAGCAGGTTGTGCAACAGGTACAGTTCTTCCTGACTCCGCTCCTTGCCGGCCAGCACGTCGACATCGTCGATCAGCAGCGCCTCGGCCCGGCGCATCCTCTGCCGCCACCGGCTCGCGGTGCCGGCCGTGAGCGCCGCCACGAGCTCGTCGACGAACTGGCGCCCGTCCATCACCGCCACCCGCGCCATGCCCGCGGCCCGGAGCGCGTGCCCGAACGCATGGAGCAAGTGCGTCTTCCCGACCCCGGTGCGCCCCACGATCACCAGGGGGTTGTAGCGCTGCCCCGGGTGCTCCGCGGCGGCGCGCACCGCTTCGACCACGGGCCGTGCCGCCGAACCGGTCGCGAACGATTCCAGGGTGAAGCGCGCCATTGGACCGGGAAGCGGCGCTCCCGCTTCGCGAGCCTCGGCCACCAGCGACTCCGCTTCCGCCAGCCGGTCGGGATCGTGCAGCGCCGCCTGCTCCAGCAACGCCGGCGCCAGTTCGACCAGTTCCGCCTGCAGCAGGCGAAGGGTCGCGACGTCGCCCTCGAACCCGGCGAGCGCCGCGTCCGGGTCCAGCATCGGCTCCTGGCCGAGCAGTGCGTCGAGCCGCGCGGTACGGAACCCTTCCCCGCCGTACCGCAGCGCCGCCTCGAGCACCCGCTGGCGCCAGCGGTCCACCTGCTGCGCCACCGTGGCCGAAACATCCGAGAGAAACTCGCCGAACTCGTCGGGCAGCACCGCCACCGCCGGCACCTCGCCCGGCGCCGGCAGTCCAGCGGTCGCCGGCACCGGCACGTCCGCCGGATGGCCGAGCGCGGCGAGGAGTCGGCGCGCGTCGGGTGCCGACAGCGACGATGTCTGCACCGCCTGTTCCGCGATCAGGCGGTTGAGCGCGCCGAGGAGTTCACGCACCGTCGCGATCGGCGCTTCGGCCGCGGCCGAGAGTACCTCGGACGAGAACTGCACCTGGCGCTCCTCCGACCGCCGGGCCAGGATCGCCAGCCGCGTTTCGTAGTCGGGCGCGCCGATGTCGATCACCAGGCCGCCGGCAAAGCGCCGGATCAGCCGTTCGTCGAGCGCCTGGATCTCTTCCGGTGGCCGGTCGCCGGCCAGCACGATCTGCCGGTCGGCCGCCATGAGCACGTCGATCAGCCGCAGCAACTCCGATTGCAGCTCGCGCTGGTCCGCCAGCAACTGCGCGTCGTCCACCAGCACCACGTCGGCGTCGGTGAATCGCCGCCGGTACGCCTCGGCCTGGCCAGCGGCCAGCGCGGCATGATACGCCTCGACGAATTCGTCGACCGTGGTGTATTCCACGGTGCGCGACGGGTCGATGGCCCGCGCTTCGTTACCGATGGCCATCAGCAGGTGCGTCTTGCCCAGCCCCGGCCGCGCGTAGAGAAAGAGCGGGTTGTACGCCGCGGCCGGCGTCTCCGCCACCGTCTTGGCCGCCGTGGCGGCGAGGCGGTTGGACGATCCCACCACGAACGACGCGAAGCGCGCGTGCGGATTCAGCATCGGCGGCTCACGACGTCGGTCTCGGCGGCGCCAGCCGGCGCATCATCAGTGACACCACCGTGTGCAGCGCCTCCAGCACGCCTGTTCCGGTTCGAACGTCGCAGCGGAACGCGGGCACGTCGTCCAGCGCCAGCGCGTACCGCAGCGTGGCTTCGTCGAGCAGCAGTTCCTCGGGCAGGTCGCGCTTGGTGAGCACCAGCACCGTGGGAAGATCGCGCGGCACCCCCCCTCGGTGCGCAGGTTGTCGCGCAGCGCCGCCGCCGCGGCCTGGCCGTCGGCAAGCGCCACGGCCTGCGAATCCGCCGCGAACAGGATGCCGTCGGCCTGCGCCAGCAACATGCGCCGGGTGGCATCGGCATGCTGGTGTCCCGGGACGGCATAGAGATGCACCCGGGTCCGCCACCCGCCGATGGTCCCCAGGTGCAGCGGCAACCAGTCGAGCAACGGAGCCCCGATCAGTCCGGCGCCGAACGGTGTTACCGCACCGCGCCGTTCCGGGGCGACGCGGTCGCGGATGCAGTGCAGCAGCGCGGTCTTGCCGGCCCGCGGCGCGCCGTACACCAGCAGCGAGGCGTCGAGTTCGCGCGTTTCGGCGCTGAGTGTCGCCACGGTCACGGCGCTCCGAAAAGGGCGCGCAACGACTGATCGAGCTCCCGTTCGAACCCCTCGGCCAGCACCTCGCGCGATGTCGCCACGGCCGGCGCGGCGGCGCGCACCTGATCCAGAAAGCGGTCGAAGAACAGCCGCACCAATCCGACCGACGATTCCGCCCCGAACACCACGAGTGCGATCCAGCGCCCGCGAGCGGTGTCGAATCCGGCCAGCCACACACCCTGGCGCGCACTCTGATGCACCACCGCGCCGAATCCCCCCGGCGATTGCACCAGGGCCGCCAGTTCGCCGGTGGTGGCCACGATGCCCGCCCCGAGCGCCGCGGCCGACATCACATCGACGGAGCGGGTAAAGCCGTGCTGGGCGATGACCTGTCCCGAGCTGGTCATCACCAGGGCCAGGCGCGCCGACGATTCCCGCAGGAACTCGGTCAGCGGTTCCCGCAGCCACGGCTCCAGCACGCGCGTCATTGCAGCGCCGCCGCGAAGTCACCCAGCAGGAGACGCAGGCGCCCCAGTTCCGCGTCGGCGTCGGCCACCGCGGCCAGCCAGAGCGGCGGCGGACCGGCCACGGCCAGCAAGGTGCCGCGTTCGGCGGTGAGGTGCACCAGCGTGGGCGTGCCGCTTCCCATCGCCAGCGCGGTGCGCGTGACCCGCGCGATCACGCCGGCTGCCAGCGCCGCCACGTCGGCGGTGTCGAGATCGGGCATCGCGGCGTCGGTCACCACCAATCCGTCCTCCGCCGAAAGCACCAGCGCGCCGCGAACGCCGGAGACGCCGGTGACTTCGCGCAGGATGTCAATCCACCGTTCCGCCGTCACTCGAGCCGCCCCAGCCACTCGCGGGCCGCGTCGACGGCCCGCGTACCCAGCGCCAGCAGCCGTCCGACCGGCGTCGCCGGAACACGCCGGACCACCAGCGTGACGCCCGCGTCCACCGGAAAGAGCGCGAATCGGGCGTCGCCCTCTTCGACCACGAGGTGGCGGAACGCGCCGAGTTCGAGCAGGCGCGCGGCGCGGTCGGCTTCGCGCCGGAGGCCGGCGGATTCGGCGGCGACGGCGTCGGCGATCGCCTCGCTGCGGTCGGGGCCGACGCCGCCGGCCAGTCGCATTCCCTGCGGATCGACCAGCAGCACTCCGCCCGCCGGATCGTCGATTCGCGGCGTCGATTCCGTCCCCGCTGCCGGACGCGCGGCGCGGACGCGGTCGAGCGCGGCGATCACGGTCGCATCGTGCGGCGCGTCGCGCAGCGCCAGTTCGAGATGGCGCTCGGCCGTGGCCAGGTCGCGCGCCCGGAACGCCATGTAGGCCAACCCCTTCCGCGCACCGACGTGCATCGGCTCGCATTCGATGGCCGCATGCCACGCCGCAATGGCCGCGGCCTCTTCGCCCTGATCGACGCGGATCCGGCCCAGCAGGTCGTGGGCGTCGGCGAGCGTGGGGTAATGCGCCAGGCCGGCCAGCGTCACCGACGCGGCGGCGTCGAGCTGGCCGCGCTGCCGCAGGCGCTCACCCAGTTCGAGAAAGGCCAGCCCCGGTATGCGCAGAGCGGAATTTGACGGCAGGTCAGTCACGGGCGTCGACCAGGGCCTCCAGCATCGTGCGAGCGGCCTGCATCAGCGAAACGGCATCGGCAGCGCGCCCCGGTTCGGCCGTCTGCCATGCCCGCCACGCTTCGATGGCGCGATCGAATCGGCCGGCGCCGACTTCGGCCAGACCGAGGGCGCGCCACGCCTCGGCATCGTGCGGCGCCGCCGAGACCCTCGCCCGCAGCAGCACGGCGGCATCTTCGTACCGCCCGGCTTCCAGCGCGGCGCGGGATTCGACCGCGATGTTGGCGGGCGCACGGCGCAGCACAAGTATAGCCGCGGCCTCGAGCGCCTGAATCCGTTCGGCGACGTCTTCCAGCGGCTCGCCGATGGCCGCCGCCAGCGCCCCCACATCGCGCACGCCGTCGACCGCGTCGAGCAATCGCCAGTCGAGGGGCGACAGCGACGGCGGATCGCCGGCCACGAGACGCTCCGCCGGCGCAAAGTCGGCCACGGCATGAAAGTCGTGCAACACCTCGGCCAGCTCGACCCGACGGCTTTCGCCCCCGACGAGATCGAGCACCAGCTGGTCGATCGACAGCGCCAGGGGCCCGGCAGCGGCCTCCCGCTCCTCGAAGTCGAACCGCCCCCGGCTCCAGTGCAGCATGGTGCCGAGTGCCCGGCTGGCCAATTCCCCGCGGACTACCTCGCGGAGCGCCTCCGGCAGGGCGCTCGCGTCCTCCTCCGGGGCCAGCAGATGCCGGCTGGTCAGTGCCCGTGCGACGGCTGTGTCGCCGGCATCGGGCTCCAGCGCCGCGACCTTGCCCTGATGCAGCACCAGCGTTCGCGGCGCCGACGGATCCGTACCGACGACGCGCAACACACCGGTACGACCGCCGCGCTCGAGCAGCTGCAGCACTTCGACCAGCCCGATCTCGCTCAGCGGTCCGTGCATGGCGGTTACCGGCGGGGAAAGAGCGCCGCGAGCTGCCGCGCCGACTGGGCGTGCCGCCGGCTCATGGCGCCCAGTGCCCCGTCGGGGTCCGTCTGTTCCACCGCGGCCCAGTCGTCGAGCGCTTCGGCATAACGGCGCAGTTTGGCCAGCACCACGCCGCGATGAAACAGCGCCGCGGGCTGCGACGTGTGCTGCATCAGAACCTGGTCGAACACCGCCAGTGCTTCGCCGAGATGCCCTCGTTCCAGCAACGAGCGTCCCAGCGCCAGCAGCACTTCGTCGGCCGGGGCCTGCCCACGGCGCGACGGCGCCTCGGCCGCGAGTTCGAGCCACGGCGCGCCGCCGCCACGCTCCAGCAGCCACACCTCCGGCACGTACCACGGCGAGAGCAGTAGCGCGCGGCGGGTCGCGTCGACGGCGCCGAGGTGGTCGCCGACGCGCTCTCGCGCCAGTCCGAGGGTAAAGAGCGCCCGCGACATGTCGGCGTCGATCCGGACGGCGGTTTCGAGCAACGCGACCGCCGCCACCGCGTCGTGGGCGGTCAGTGCCGCGTAGCCGGCGAGGTAGTCGAGCGCCGCGATGCCCCGCCCGGTCACGCCGCCAAGCAGCTGGCGGGCGGCGGCGGTGGACCCGCGCCGGAGGAGCGCCAGCGCGCGATTGTGCCGGGCCGCGGGGCGACTCTCGGCGTCGGCGCCGGCCCACGCCCGCTCGGCGGCGCCGCGCTCGCCGCGTTGTTCGTGCAGCACCGCCAGTCCGTTCCACGCGGCCGGCGCCAGCGCCGGATCGCCCAGCGCCGACCGGTAACACGCTTCCGCCACCGACCATTCGGCGTGGTGATGCGCCGCGACCGCGGCGGCGAGGGGGTTGCTGCTGGCCGGCATGACCGGCGGCGCGGCGTCGCCCGGTTCGATCGCGAGGAGCAGTCCGTCACTGTGTCCGGCGGCGATCCGTTCCAGCGATCGATACGCGGCTGGCGGAGCGTGCGGCAACGCGACGGCACGGCGTACGGCGTCGAGCGCCGCGTCGAACGCTCCCCGCCGGACCGCGAACCACGCGAAATTGGTCAGGGTGGTCGCGCTGCCGGCGCCGCAACGCTGGCCCAGCGCCGCCACCACCCCGGAATCGCGCGGTCGGGGCGACGCCATTCAGTCGAGCCGCATGGCCTCGAGGATTGCCTGCACCGCCGCCTGGTCGGGAAGCAGCAGGAAGGCGCCGGTGAGCTCCTCGGCGGCCGACTCCGCCCGGAACGCGGTGTCGACGCAGAACACCACGTCGCTGTCGGTCTCGTGCGGATCGACCGATTGCGCGATCGCCGCCGCCGTTGCCCCGGTGATCAACGTCGGCACCGATGGCAGCAGCATCATGCCCATGAAGTTGCTGAGCGCGGTGAGATACGCCGAGCAGACGATGTTGCCGACTTCCTTCAGCCCCGACTGCTCCATCTCGCCCAGCGCCCGCGGCGGGCCGACCGGCCGCCGGAGGATCAGGTCGCAGAGGCGGCCGGCATCGAGTTCGCTGAAGGCGAGCAGCGCGCGGCCGGTGAGATCGCCCAGCATCCGCATCGCGATCACCGCGACATGGTCGCCGAACGAACCGACCATCGACGCGACCTCGCCGTAGGGAATGCGGCCCACGTGCGGCACCGAGATCATGATGCGCCGGTCGGTCAGTTGCGACAGCGCCGTGGCCGCGTGGCCGGCGCCGATCGTCGCCACTTCGCGCAGACCGTCGTCGCGAAGCGTCTGCAGATCATCACGAGTCGACATCATCTCCTCCTGCTCAGACCACGCTCGCCAGGTCCATCAGCAACGCCGGCCGCCCACCTTCCAGCAGCGCCGCGCCGGTGATCCACCGCGGCATCCCTGCCAGCCGGTCCACGGGCTGCACCACCGCGTCGACCTGCCCGTGCACGGCGTCGGCCAGCAGCGCCACCCGCTGGCCGTTCGCCTCGAAGATCACCGCCGGACGCCGCCGGGGTGCCTCGTCGCCGCGGTATTGCAGCAGGCGGCGGAGATCGACCACCGGCACCAGCGTCCCGTGGACGTCGAGCATCGTGCGGCCCTCGACGGTGCGCGACGCCTCCGGTTCCCACGCCACCAGTTCCACCACGTGGGTCAGCGGCATCACGTAGCGCTCGGCGCCGATCGCCGTCACCAGGGCCCGCACGATCCCGAGCCGTGTCGACAGCTGCACCGTGAACACCGTGCCGTGCCCCGGCACCGTGGTCAGCGCCAGCGAGGCGCCGAGACCGTGCAGCCGCGCCGCCACGACATCGAGTCCGACGCCGCGGCCGGAGACGTCGGTCACCTGCGACGCGGTGGTGAATCCGGGACGCGCCAGCACCGCCAGCAGCCCGTCGTCGGACAGCTCGGCGCCGGCTTCGAGAATCCCCTGGCGCCGCGCTTCGGTCGCCACCGCTTCCCGGTCGATGCCGCGACCGTCGTCACGCACCTCGAGCGTGACCGCCTCACCCTCGCGCCGCGCCACCACCGCCACCCGCCCCGCCGCGCGCTTTCCCGCGGCGCGCCGCTCGGCAGGCAATTCGATGCCGTGATCGACGGCGTTGCGCAGCAAGTGGAGCAGCGGTTCGCCGAGCTGGTCGAGGATCGAGCGATCCACTTCGAGTGTGTCGCCGCTGATCGATACGTCGACGTCCTTGCCGAGTTGCCGGGCCAGATCGCGCACCATCGGCGGGACCCGCTCCAGCACTTCCGCCAGCGGCGCCAGGCGGACGTCGAGAATCGCGCTCCTGCAGCCGGTCGAGTCGCGGCGCCAGCGCCCGGGCGGCGCGCGCCAGCGGCGCCAGCGGATCGGCGGCCACCCGCCGCTCCAGCTCGCGCCGCGCCACCATCAATCCGCCGAGATCGGCGAGCATCGCATCGAGCCGCTGCAGGTCGACGCGGACAATGCGCGATCCGGCGGCCGGCGCCCTCTGCTGCCCCGGCGTCGCCGCGCCATCGCCACCGGCGGCGCGCACCGCGTCCTCGCACGCGGCCGTCACCGTGTCGAGCGAGCGGCCGAACTCGCGCAGCCAGCGCGCCGTCGCCTTCCGCGTCCCCCGCCGCACCTCGCTCAGCGTCGACTCGGTGTCGTGCACCAGCGCCGCGGCGGCGCCGAAATCCAGCGATGCCGCCATCCCCTTGATGGTGTGCAGGGCGCGAAAGATCTCCTCGCCGGCGTCGTCGGCCGCCGCGCCGTCGTCGCGCCAGGCATCGAGCGCCCGCCGTGCCGCCGCCAGGCGCGCCCGCGCCTCGGTGGCGAACAGGGCGACGTACCGCGCGCGCCGGGCGTCGGTCATCCGCCCAGGACCCGCTGCACGGCCTCGAGCACCCGCGCCGGCTGGAACGGCTTGACCACGAAGTCCTTGGCCCCGGCCTGGATCGCCTCGACCACCAGCGCCTGCTGGCCCATCGCGCTGCACATCAGGATCTTGGCGTCGGGGTCGGCGGCGATGATCGCCTTGACCGCGTCGATGCCGCCCATGTCGGGCATCACGATGTCCATGGTGACCAGGTCCGGCTTGAGCGCCTTGTAGCGCTCGACCGCCTGCAGGCCGCTCTCGGCTTCGCCCGCGATCTCGTAGCCCGGCGCCGGTCAGGATGTCGCCGATCATCGTCCGCATGAAGATCGCGTCGTCGCAGATCAGAATTCGTTGCGCCACACACTCCTCCGCCGTTGAGTCACGCGAACAGCGCCGCCGCGATCCGGGCCAGGTCCAGTTCCGCAAGGCCCATGCGCGGCTCGGCGCTCAATTCCATCACCGCGTCCACCGCCACCGCAAACCGGCGCGCCGCCGTCCGGCGCGTCGACCACCACCAGGTCGGTCCCCGCGGCCGCCCGCCCCGGGGAGCTCGAGTGCCCGGATCGACATCGGCGACCGGAGATGATCCGGCCCCGGTGATGGACCAGCCCCTTGACCGCCGCCGCCGCGCCCGGCACCCGGATGACCTCGGCCTGACGGAGCACCGCAACCACGGCGTCCACCGGCAGCAGCCAGCTGCGCCCCGGCCGCCCGGACCACCAGTCCGCCGGCACGGCGTTCTGCCGGTTCACCCATTGCGACCCCAGAAGCCGAGCGCCTCGAGGGCGCTCAGCCGGTCGGGGAGAACGCCCGGTCCGCCCGCGGCGGTCTGCAGCAGCGGCCAGAGGTCTTCCGGCCAGGGGGCGACCAGCCGGAGCGGCGTTCCGCGAGTGGGGTGGCGGAACGCCAGAGCCGCGGCGTGCAGCGCCTGGCGCGGTGCCAGCGCGGCCAGCGCGCGCGCGGCATCCGTCCCGTCCCGAAATCCGCTGCCATCCGCCGCCGCCGTAGACCGGGTCGCCCACTACCGGATGGCCGATCGACTCGAGGTGCACCCGGATCTGGTGGGTGCGCCCGGTCTCCAGCTCGACGCGGACCAGCTCCACCGGGCCGAGCCGGGCCACGCCCCAGGCGTCGGTCCGGGCCCGGCGTCCGACAGGAAGTATCGCCATCCGCTTGCGATCGCGAAGGGAACGGCCGATCGGCGCGTCGATGGTGACCCGCGGTTCGTCGAGATGTCCCCAGACCAGCGCCGCGTAGATCCGCACGACCCGCCGGGCGGCGATCATCGCCGCCAGCTTGCGATGTGCCTCCTCGGTCTTCGCCACCACCATCAGCCCCGACGTGTCGCGATCGAGCCGGTGCACGATGCCCGGGCGTCCCTCGGCGCCGCCGGCGAGCGTCGTGCCGCGGGCCACCAGGGCGTTGACCAGGGTGTCGTCCCAGTGGCCCGGCGCCGGGTGCACCACCAGGCCGGCGGGCTTGTTGATCACCGCCAGCTGGTCGTCCTCGTACACGATGTCGAGCGTGATCGGATGCGGCACGAAGGGACGCAGCGGTTCACGTTCGGTCGGCACCACCGCGATGAGGTCGCCGCGCACCGGCAGTCGCGACGCCCGCGCGGTCGCCCCGTTCACCGACACCGCGCCGAGCGCCACCAGGCGGGCGGCCTGGGTGCGGGAAAGCTGGAGCTGATCGGCAAGAAACCGGTCGAGGCGTTCGGCGGCCGGGGGCAGGACGCAGAAGGTCAGCGTCGCCGCCGCCGCGCCGACCGCCGGCGCGTCACTCGGTGGCGTGGGCGGCGGCGCGGCGGGCGTCCTCGCGCCAGAGGGAGAAGGCCAGCGCCACCGCGCCGCAGGAGACGGCGATGTCGGCCACGTTGAACGTCGGCCAGCGCAGCGAGCCGACGCCGACGTCGATGAAGTCGATCACCCCGTGCGCCGACATGATCCGGTCGACCAGGTTGCCCGCGGCACCACCGGCGACGAACCCCAGCGACCATTGCCGCAGCCGTGTCGGCCGTCGGCGCCTGCTGCGCCATCCGGTAGAGCAGCACGATCGCGACGATCGCCAGCAGCATGAACGTCCAGCGCGACCATGCCCCGAGGTTGAGGCCGAACGCCGCGCCCGGGTTGTAGACCAGGCGCAGCTGCACCCAATCGCCGAGCACCGGGATCACGCCGCGCGTCCCGAGCACCCGGGCGGCGGCGATCTTGGTGACGCGGTCGAGCACCACCGTCACCACCACCAGCCCGAGGAACAGCGACCGCTGCTCAGCGCCGCTTGGCATCCTCTTCCTTTTCCTTGCAGGAGATGCACAACCGCGCGTGCGGCAGCGCGTCGAGTCGCTCGAATTCGATCTCCACGCCGCACTGCTGGCAGTGGCCGAACTTGTCGGGAGCGTTGTACAGCCGGCGGAGCGCCTCGTTGATGTGCCAGAGGTAGCGCCCTTCCTGCGACGCGAAGAGGAACTGCTTCTCCCGTTCCATGGCGTCGGTGCCCTGGTCGGCCATGTGGAACGAGTACGACGAGAGGTCGCCGTCGGCGGACTGCAGCGTCGCGTTGAACGACTCGTCGTAGTGCCCGAGCTCCTTCATGACCCGCGCCCGCTCTTCGAGCAGTCGCTTTTCGAGGTGCTTGAGCTGATTCTTGGTCACATGCCGTCCGAGGTTTGCTGGGCCGGAAAGGGTCCGGCCGTCTCCCAGGCGCCGTACCGCGAGCGCGGCGCTGTATGCGTCGATGCCGATGACCTCGGTGCGGTCCGCACCGGCCAGCGGGGTGCCGATCTGATACTCCCGGGCGAGCGTTTCGCCGCGAATGTAGTCGGCGAAGCTCTCGGCCGCATCAAGCACCGCGGCGTCGCCGCCGACCGACAGCGCGATCCGGTCGTCACCTCGAAGCCCGAATCCTTGCGCAGCCGCTGGATCCGGCTCACCAGTTCGCGCGCCAGCCCTTCGCGGGCCAGCTCGGGCGACACGGTCGGATCGAGCGCCACCACGAACGGGCCGTCGCTGGCCACCGGCCAGTCGGTCACGACTTCCCGCACCACCGTCACGTCGCCCGGTTCGAGCTGGTACCGCCCGCTGACGCCTTCGCCGCGCTCCAGCCGCAGCAGCGCATCGCTCGTCCGAGCGTCCCGACGTAGCGCTGCCACCGCCTGCACCTCGGCGCCGAACCGCTTGCCGAGCGCACGGAAGTTCGGCTTGCCCTTGAGCCGCACCAGCGCCGCGTCGGAGGCCTCGACGTCGATCCGCTTGACGTTGATCTCGTCGGCCAGCAGCGGCAGCAGCGCCGCGAACGCCGCGCCCCGCACCGCCGCCGGCACCGCGACCTTCATCGCCTGCCAGCGGCTGGCGAACCCGCAGCGACGCCTTTTCGCGCGCCGCGCGGCCCAGGGACGCGAGCGTCCGCACCGCCGCCATCGCCTGGTCGAGGTCGGGGTCGAGGCGCCCGCCGTCGGCCGGGAACGGCGCCACGTGCACCGATGTGCCGGTGAGCGCGCGGTGCAGCCAGTCGCTGGCGAACGGCGCGCCGGGCGCCAGCAGGCGCGCCGTCGTCACCAGCGCGTGGTGCAGCGTCGCCACCGCGGCCGGATCGGCGCGGGCGTCCGGCGCCCAGAAGCGCGCCCGGTTGAGGCGCACGTACCAGTTGGACAGGTCGTCGACGAACGCGATGATGGCGCGCAGCCCGGTGGTGACGTCGTAGCCGTCGAACGCCGCGCGCACCTGCGCCGTGGTGGCATCGAGCCGGCCGAGGATCCAGCGGTCGGCCCGGGCCGGCGTCGCCTGCGACCCCGTCAGCCGGCAGCGCTCCGGCGAACAGCGGCAAAGAACTGGTAGACGTTGCGCAGCCGGTTGAGGAAACCGCCGGCGGTCTCCACCAGCTGCGCCGTGTCGAACCGCTTCGGCTGCCACACCTGGCTCGCCGTCAGCAGGTAGAGCCGCACCGCGTCGGCGCCGTGCTCCGGCGATCACCTGCCAGGGATCGACGACGTTGCCGCGGCTCTTCGACATCTTCTGGCCCTGCGGCGTCGAGCACCAGCTCGTTGACGATCACGTTCCGGTACGGCGCCGCGTCCAGCACCGCCGTCGCGATGGCGAGCAGCGAATAGAACCAGCCGCGGGTCTGGTCGACCCCTTCGCAGATGTAGTCCGCCGGGAAATGGCTGGCGAACTCGGCCCGATGCTCGAACGGATAGTGCCACTGCGCCGTAGGGCATCGCCCCGGAATCGAACCAGGTGTCGATCACCTCCGGCACGCGGCGCATCGTGCCGCCGTCGGGCGCCGATCCAGGTCGGTTCGTCGATCCACGGCTTGTGCACTTCGAGATCGGAGGCCGGCGCATAGCCGGTCTTCTGCTGCAGTTCCTCGAGCGAGCCGATCACCTCGATGTGCGTCGGATCCCGATCGTTCACCCAGATCGGCAGCGGCGTGCCCCAGTAGCGCTCGCGCGACAGCGCCCAGTCGACGTTGCCCGCGAGCCACTCGCCGAAGCGGCCGGTGCCGGTCTCCGGCGGGTGCCAGGCGATGCCGGCGTTGAACTCCAGCATCCGCTCGCGGATGGCCGTGGTGCGCACGAACCACGAATCGCGCGCGTAGTAGATCAGCTTGCTGCGGCAGCGCCAGCAGTGCGGATAGCTGTGCACGTGCTGCTCGGTGCGGAGGTGTCGGCCGAGTTCCTTGAGCCGGCGGATGATCAGGTCGTTGGTCTCCGGCGCGGTCACCAGCCGACCCTTCGAGCTCGGGCCACGTCGTGCCGGCGAACGTCCCGTCGGGCGCCACCGGACGCACCAGCGCCAGCCCATGTTCCTGGCCGGCGGCGAAATCGTCGGCGCCGAACGCCGGCGCCATGTGCACCAGCCCCGACCCTTCGCCCGGCGGTCACGAAGTCGCCGGGGACCACCACCGAATGGCGTCCGCCGCCGGGGAGCGGCACGACGTCCAGCGGTCGCTGGTATTCCAGCCCCACCAGCTCGCGGCCGGGCACCGTGCGCAGCAGCGTCGGCGCCGTCGCCCAGTACCGCCGGCGCCGCGGTCAGCGAGCAGGATCAGCACCGTGCCGGGATGCCGCGGGACCGAGAACTCGCCGTACACCAGTTCCGGATGCACCGCCACGGCGACGTTGCTCGGCAGCGTCCACGGCGTCGTGGTCCACACCACCAGCTCGCGGCCGCTGCCGTCGGAAAGCGGCAACGTCAGGTAGACCGACTTGTCGCGCACCTCTTCGTAACCGAGCGCCAGCTCGTGGCTCGACAGCGTGGTGCCGCAGCGGGGACAGTACGGCAGCACGCGATGGCCCCGGTAGAGCAGCGCCTTCTGGTGCAGCTGCTTGAGCAGCCACCAGACCGTTTCGATGTATTCGCGCGTGCAGGTGACGTAGGCGCGGTCGTAGTCGAGCCAGTAGCCGATCCGGCTCGACAGATTGACCCACTCGTCGCGATACGTGAAGACGCTGTCGAGGCAGCGACGGTTGAACTCCGCCACCCCGAATGCTTCGATGTCCTGCTTGCCCTTGAAGCCGAGCTGCTTCTCGATCTCGAGCTCGACCGGCAGCCCGTGCGTGTCCCAGCCGGCGATCCGCGTGACCCGCTGGCCGAGCATGACGTGATAGCGGCAGATCAGGTCCTTGATGGTGCGCGAGAAGACGTGATGGATGCCGGGCCGACCGTTCGCGGTGGGCGGCCCCTCGAAGAACACCCACGGCTCGCCGGCCGCCGTTGCCCGCTGCACCCGATCGAAGAGTCGTTCCTCGTTCCAGCGCGCCAGCAGCTCGCGCTCCAGCGCGTCCGCGGGGCCGTCGGGCCACGCCGGCCAGGGCGATCCGGGGGTGGTCGCGGCTGACGTCGGCAGCGGATCGCTCATGGGGCCGCACGCGCTCCGAAGAGAATCGTCCCCAGCCGTACCATGGTGGCTCCTTCCGCGACCGCGGCGCCGAAATCTCCCGACATGCCCATCGACAACTCCGGCAATTCGTGCCCTGCGCCCTGCGCCCCCTCGCGCAGCCGGCGAAGCAGGGCGAATGCCCGGCGCTGTTCCCGCTCGTCGTCCGTTTCGGCGGCCATGGTCATCAGGCCGCGCACCACGACCCGCGGCAATGGCCGGATGGCGGCGAGCAGTGCCGCCAGCTGGTCCGGCGCCACGCCGCTCTTCTGCGGCTCGCCGGAACAATTCACCTGCACCAGTACCTGTTGCACGGCCGATGGCACCCCGCGGCGGTCGATCTCCGCCGCGAGGTCGATGCGGTCGACCGAATGGATCAGGACGAACCGTCCCGCGGCGTGGCGCACCTTGTTGCGTTGCAGCGGACCGATCAGGTGCCATGCCACCGGCAGGTCGCTGCACTCGGCCTGCTTGGCCAGCGCTTCCTGGACCCGGTTTTCACCGACCTGGTCGAGCCCGGCGGCGGCGGCCATCCGCACCGCGCCGGCATCGTGCCCCTTGGTGACGGCCACGATGGTCACCGGGTGGGTCCACCCCGCCTCCCGTTGCCGCTCGGCGATGACGCGCCGTACGTCGCGCAATCGCTCGCGGAGCGCCGATTCCGACATAGCTCGAAAATATAACCGGCTCCCGACCCGATCTGCCGCGTGCGGAGACCCGGACGGCGGCGGCGAGCGCGCCATTGCCGGGACACCCGGACCTGCCCTGTCACGGACCCGGTTCAGTGCCCCTGCTGGCGCCGCGCGTCGATCGCGGCCAGCATCGCCGCCGCGGCGGAATCGGCACTCAGCTGCACCGCGCGGTGCAGCAGCGAGACGGCCCGCGTGGTGTCGCCCCGCAGCGCCCAGGCAATCCCCGCCTGGGTGATCGGCGTCGCCATCGTGCCCGCCATCCACAGCACGTCGGGATCGATGTGGCGCACGTCGCCCTCGATCATCGCGCCGTAGTGCCACGTCTGTTCGGCAAGGGCGGTCGTCGTGGCGAGATCGAGCGGCGTGCCACCGGGCCCGAGCGTGCCGGCGCCGGTGCCGGCCAGGTGCGCCGGATCGATCCGGCCGTACGGCATGACCAGCGCCATGCCCTGCTGCACCAGGTGCGGGCCGAGACCGAAGAGCGCGTCCGCCGCCGTCACCGACCATGCCACCGGGCGCCGTCCGGCGTTCTGCGTGAGCACGTGGAACAGGAGCAGGTCCTGGGCATACAGCGCGGTCCCGGCGGGGACCGTCAGCGTGTCGCCGTTGGGAAGCGAAAGATGGAGGTCGCGGTCGGTGCGGAACGGATGGAACGCCGCGACCGCCGAGTCGGTGAGGTCGTGCAGCGGCCAGGTGACGCGCGGCACCGGCCGGCCGCGCCACACCGGCGGCAGCGCCGCGGTGTCGGTGGCCACCGGCAGCGCGCGGCGCAGTTCGCTGATGTACCACGGGGTCTGCGCCAGCGCGAGACAGACCACCGTGACATCGCGCCGCACCCCTTCGACCGCCTGGGCGTACCACAGCGGGAAGGTGTCGTTGTCGCCCCAGGTGAACAGCACCCCCCCCGGCGGCACCGATTCGAGGAGCGCGTCGGCGTAATCGCGGGCGAAGGTGGCATCGGGCGTCTGGCGGCGCGTGGCCGACGAGAAGTTGAGCACCAGCGGCACGACGGCGACGGCGAACGGCGCCAGCATCACGCCGCGGAAGCGCGGCCGCACCCGGGGCATCCCGCGCCGCACCAGATCGGCCAGGCCGACCGCGACCCACACGCCCCACACCGCGAAGCTTGCCACGAAGAAGTAGTCGCGGTCACGCACTTCGTGTTGCGCCAGATCCGGCCAGCGCTGCCACCCGATGGCCGGACCGGGCTTGAAATTCATGTAGAGCACCAGCCCCAGGCCCGTCGATCAGGAACAGCGCGGCCAGCAGGCGGAAGCCGGAGCGGTCGCTGTCGCGCTGCGCGACGGCGCCGCGCAGTCCCAGCAGGGCGATCATGACGGTGACCGCCACCCGGAACGGCGATGCCCGGAACGCGGGGCCCACCGTCCGCGCCCACTGCCAGTCGAAGTACTGCCCGTAATTGGCCAGCTGGTAGCCGAAGATGGTCAGCGACCGTCCCAGGTTGCCGGCGCCGTGCCGCACCGTCGGATCGTCGAACGGCGTCCGCACCGGATATTGCGCCCGGCGGATCACCGCCACCAGCGCGCGCCACGTGGCGGGATCGGCTTCATTGAGCCACGGCCCCTGCCGGGCACGGATGAGGAGGAAGAGATACGGGGTGATGCCGATGGCCACCAGCAGCAGGGCCCACGCCAGAAACGCCATTTGGCGTTTTGATATTACCCACATGGCGCACCCGACGAGGCCCGCCGCGGCCGCCGCGAGCAGCACGTCGCTGCCGAGGCCCAGGCCGACCAGCAGCAGCCAGCCGAGGCTGAACACGGCGACCTGCGCCCGCTCCCGGTCGCGGGCGACGCGATCGGCGAGCGGCCGCCCCAGCGTTTCCGCCAGCAGCACCGCCGCCACCGCCGGGCCGGCCAGCAGCGCCATCAGGTGCACCCCCACCGCCAGTCCGCCCAGCAGCAGCATCACCAGCAGCCGCCGGCCATTGCGCGGATCGTCGCGAGTCGGCGCGCCAACGCAGCGCCAGCCAGGCAAGCAGCGCGATCAGCAGCATCGCCGCCGAGTAGACCTCGGTCTCGGTGCTGTTCTGCCAGATCGTGAAGCTGAACGACACCAGCAGCGCGGCGGCGAATCCGGCGCACCGCGCGAAGATCCGCCGCGCCCCGGGGTCGATGTCGTCGTGCTGCCGCGCCACCGCCTCGTGCGCCACGAGAAACCAGCAGCCGGCCGCGACCGCGCCGCAGACGGCGCTCAGCAGGTTGAGGCGCCAGGCGTACGCACCGAACGGGAGTAGCGCGCCCCAGACGTGCGCCAGCAGGACGAACAGCGGCGTCCCCGGCGGATGCGGCACGCCGAGGGTGCGGGCGGCGGCGATGAATTCGCCTGCGTCCCAGAAGGTCACGGTCGGGCGCAAGGGTGACGAGGTAACCGGCCAGAACGAGGGCGGCGGCGACGGCCGCGGTGCGATACGGCGGGCGATCCGTCATGTCAGCGCGCTCGTGGCGGCGGCGGCCACGGCCAGCGCGTCGCGCACCGCGGCCGGATCGTGCACCCGGAACAGCCGCGCGCCGCGATCGTACGCCAGCACGCACGCCGCCGCGGTGGCCCGGTCCCGGTCGCCGACCGCGCGCCCCGTCGCGTCGCCGAGAAAGCGCTTGCGCGACACGCCGGCCATCACCGGCCGCCCCAGCGCCACGACGGCGTCGAGCTGCATCAGCAGCGTGAAGTTCTGCGCTGGACGCTTGCCGAAACCGAACCCCGGATCGAGCGCAATCGCCGTCCGGTCCACGCCCGCGCGCATGGCGGCGGCGAGCGCCCGTCCCAGTTCGCGCACCACGGCACCGGTGACGTCCCCGTCGTAGTCGGCCTCGTCGTACGACGCGATCCGGCCCAGCGGGCCGCGCGAGTGCGACAGCACCAGCCCCGCTCCGGCGCGCGCCGCCGCGGTGAGCAGATCCGGTTCGTGCCGGCCGGCGGTGACGTCGTTGACGATGAACGCTCCCGCCTCCAGCGCGCGGCGCGCCGTCTCGGCGTGCACCGTGTCGACCGAGATCGGCAAGCTCCGCGTGGCGGCGGCGCAGCGCCTCGATGACCGGCAACACCCGCCGCGCTTCGCCGGCCACATCGAGCGGCACCGCATCGGGTCGCGTCGATTCGCCGCCGACGTCGATCACCGCCGGCGCCGCCATCGAGCAGCCGCTCGGCGTGCAGCAGCGCGTCGTACGACCGCAAAGCGCGCGGCCGCCGTCCGAGAACGAATCCGGCGTGACGTTGAGCACGCCCACCATGATCGGCCGGTCGAGCACGATGGCGCCGCCGGCGTGGCGCCAGCACCTCCGGCGGTTCCGCCGGCATTGCCAGGCCGATGGCTTCGGCCAGCTCCCGGAGGGGCTCCGGCTGCAGCCAGGGGCGCGCCAGCGCGCCGATCCGCGAACGCGATCCGGCAATCGATCAGCCAGTCGGGACCGGTTATCACTTCGAGTCCGAGGCGAACACCGGCGGCCAGCATCGCCTCGACGGTGTCCGACGGCACGGCCGTGGCGTGGAAAGCGTTGCCGACCGCGCCGCTCGCGGTCAGGCGTGACAGATCGCCCTCCCATCCATGGGACAGGAGGGCGTCGCGGACCGCGGCGGGACCGCGGTCCGAGAGCGGGACGACGATCACGCCCCGGCGGGTTTGGCGGGCGGCGCTCCCAGGATGCCGGGACGGAGCCCGGGCGCCTCGGGCCGCCCGACGGGCACGGCCGGCGGCGGCCGAGCTCGGCGGCTCGATGGCCCGGGGCGGCAGCGGCAACCCCTTCGCGAGACAGGTCCACTTCCTCGCGGTCGAGCGTTTCGCGCTCGAGCAGGGCGGTCGCGATCCGTTCCAGCAGCTCGCGGTTCTCGGTGAGCAGGCGCATCGCGGTGGCGTAGGCCTCGTCGAGCAGCCGCTTGACCTCCTGGTCCACCAGCTCGGCCGTCTGCTCCGACGTCTCGCGGCGGGTGCCGAACTCGCGACCGAGGAAGACCTCCTGTTCCCGCTCGCCCACCGCCATCAGGCCGACCGCATCGCTCATCCCGAACTGGGTCACCATCCGGCGCGCCAGCATGGTGGCGCGCTCGATGTCGCCGCCGGCACCGGTGGTCACCTCGTTCTTGCCGAACACGATCTCCTCGGCGGCCCGTCCGCCGAACGACATGGCCAGCGATCCGATCAGCCATTCGCGCGTGTAATTGTGGCGGTCGGTCTCGGGGAGCGATGCCGTCAGTCCCAGCGCCCGTCCCCGCGGAATGATGGTGATCTTGTGGACCGGATCGCTCCCTGGCGTCCGGATGGCCACCACCGCATGGCCCGCTTCGTGATAGGCCGTGAGGCGCTTCTCCTCCTCGGTGAGCACCAGCGACTTGCGCTCCACGCCGAGCATCACCTTGTCCTTGGCCTCTTCCAGATCGGACATCGACAACCGCGGTCTTGTTCCGCCGCGCCGCCAGCAATGCCGCCTCGTTGACCAGGTTGGCCAGATCGGCGCCGGCCATTCCCGGCGTTCCGCGGGCGATGGTCGCCAGGTCGACGTCGGGCGCCAGCGGAATCTTCCGGCTGTGAACCCGGAGGATCCCCTCGCGGCCCCGCACGTCGGGCGACATCGACCACGATCTGCCGGTCGAACCGGCCGGGACGCAGCAGCGCCGGATCGAGCACGTCGGGGCGGTTGGTGGCGGCGATGCAGGATCACGCCTTCGTTCGACTCGAAGCCGTCCATCTCGACCAGCAGCTGGTTGAGCGTCTGTTCGCGCTCATCGTGCCCGCCGCCGAGGCCGGCGCCGCGGTGCCGGCCGACGGCGTCGATTTCGTCGATGAAGATGATGCACGGCGCGTGGGCCTTGCCCTGTTCGAAGAGGTCGCGCACCCGCGAGGCGCCGACGCCGACGAACATCTCGACGAAATCGGATCCCGACATCGAGAAGAACGGCCGGCCCGCCTCGCCGGCGACCGCCTTGGCGAGCAGCGTCTTGCCGGTGCCCGGCGGCCCGACCAGCAGCGCACCCTTGGGCAGCCGCCCGCCGAGCCGGGTGAACTTCTGCGGATCCTTCAGGAACTCGATGATCTCCTGCAACTCGACCTTGGCCTCGTCGGCACCGGCAACGTCGGCGAAGGTGATCTTGGGGGTGTCGCCGGTGAGGATCTTGGCCTTCGACTTGCCGAACGCGAAGGCCCGGTTGCCGCCCGCCTGGAGCTGCCGGAAGAGGAACCACCAGAGCAGGATCATGCCGATCCACGGCAGCGCCCCGAGCGCCAGCATGGCCAGACTTCCTTTGGCCTCCCTGGCCGTGATCGCGACGCCGTCCTTCTGCATCCGGTCGATGATCGCTTCGGAATTGGCCACCGGCAGCAGGACGCTGAAGCTCTTGACGGGCTGCTGGTCGACCACGACCGGCGAGCGGAAGTCGCCGTGGACTTCCTTGCCATCGATGATCTCGACCGAGGCGACGTTGTGGGCGTCCAGCTGCGTCGTGAAGTCGGTGTAACTGAACTCGCTCGGCGAGCGCTGACTGGCGAGGTACCGGATGCCGGCCAGCACGATCAGCGCGGCCAGCAGCCAGAGCGCGATCTGCTTGCTGAGGGATTGCCAGCCGATCTTCGGCGGGCGCGGGGGCGTGCGGTCAGGCATCAGTTCAGGTCACCAATGAACGGGAGATGACGATAGTCCTCGGCGTGGTCGAGGCCGTAGCCGACCAGAAAGGCCGGCGGCGCCGGAAATCCGACCCAGCGGACTTCGGGAATCGGCTGATGGAGCAGTTTCTTGTCGAGCAGCGCGCACACCGCGATCGATGCCGGCCGGCGTGCCGCCAGCAGTTCCAGCATCTGCCGCATGGTGCGGCCGCTGTCGATGATGTCTTCGACGATCAGAATGTGCTTCCCCTCCAGCGGCGTGGCCGAGTCGTACAGCAGTTCGACGTTTCCGCTCGACACCGTGCCCGCACCGTACGAGCTCACCACGAGAAAATCGAGTTGCAGCGGCCGCTTGATCTGCCGCACCAGGTCGCTCAGGAAGATGAAGCTCCCCTTCAGCAGCCCCAGCACCAGGAGGTCGCCGTCCGGATACGCCGCGGTGATCTCCGCGCCCAGCTCGCGCACCCGGCCCGCGATCGCCGCTTCGTCGAACACGATGCGGACGTCGCGCCCGCCGGTGCGGCGCATCACGTCAGGCGAAAGCGCACTCGACATGCCAGGCTTCACTCCCCAGTTGAGGTAACCGCGCATCCGAACGGCAGATGCCCGGGACCCACACGATGGTTGCGTCGTCGGCATCGACCACCACCGGCCATCCGGTCCGCTGGTGCGGAGCGACCCGCGCTTCGCGGAGCAGCACCGCCACGGCACGAGAACCCCGCCCATTCAAGGGACGAATCCGGTCGCCCGGACGCCACGGCCGGGCCAGGTACCGCCCCGGCACGATCGCCGTCTGCCAGCTCCGGCGGACCGGAGCAGCCGCAGGCGCCGTGCGAGTCCGAAAGCAGGCGTCGCCGACTGCCCCGCCGTGTCCCGCGGCCACCACGACCGAGCCAGATGGCCCGTCCGACACCGGATACAACGTCAGACGTCCGGCGTGGAGTTCCGCTTCGAGACGTCCCGACAACCGCCGCCGCCCGCTCTCCGGCTGGTCCCGGAGCAGATCGTCGAGCACGGCGAGACGCCGCCGACCAAGCGGCACACCGAATCGCCGCCCCAGCGTCGCCAGGATCGCGCGGCGCACCGCAGAACGATATCCCCGGAGCGGGGCGACAGCAACGGAAATCCCGCGCCGTTCGTTGCGAAACTGCAACGCGGGAATCAACTCGGGGACGCCGTTCCACGCGGCACGCTGGCTGGCCGCCTGCCGGCCGGCATCGGCGAGACGGTCGCGAACGTCCGGCAGCCGCCGCGCGATGCCCGGCAGGACCTCGTTGCGGACCCAGGAACGGAGATGTCGTGGGTCGCGGTTGGCCGGGTCGTCCCATGCCTCGATGCCAGCAGCAAGAAGATGGGCCCGAAGCTCATCACGGCTCACGGACAGCAGCGGACGCACCCACCGTCCCCGGCGAGCCATCATCCCGCCAACCCCGCCGGCCCGCTGCCCCTGAGGAGGCGAAGCAGCACCGTCTCGGCCTGGTCGTCGGCGTGGTGGGCAACAACGATGGCCGCCGCTCCCAGCTGGTCGGCCAGCCGGCGGAGCGCCGCGCGACGCGCCCGGCGGGCGGCGGTCTCACCGGTTCCCGGGCCGAGCGCGAGCGCGGCGACGTGACACGCAATTCCCCGCTCCGAGGCCTCGGCGACCACACGATCAGCCACCGCCGGGCTGGCCGGATCGATGCCGTGGTCGATGTGCGCCACCACGAGGTCACGCCGATGCCCGTCGGCGCCGCGGTGCAACAGGTCGAGCAGCGCCATCGAATCCGGCCCCCCGGAAACGGCGACGAGACATCGGGCCCCGGGCGCGGTCAGCTGCGCCAGCCGGGCGGCGACGAATTCAACGAGCGGCGGTCGCGCCATGGGGGGCTCCGGACGCCGTCTCGAACGGCTCCATGTGGACCAGGACTCCTTCCACCGCGGGCACCGCGGAACGGATGGCGCCTTTGACGCGCCCACTGAGGATGTGCGCGTCATGAAGCGAAAGCACCGGATCGGCCTGCACGTGCAGATCCACGAAATACCGGGTGCCGAGCTTGCGCGCCTTGAGCTGCTCGATCAGCCGCACGCCATCGACCAGGCGCGCGGCGGCCGCGACGCGCGCCAGCAATTCAGGGTCAGGGTTGCCGTCCATCAATTCGTGGACCGCCCCGCGCAGGATGCGCCAGCCGTTGGCCACCACGATCAGCGACGCGGCGACCGCGGCGGCGCCGTCACACCACCCCCAACCGGGTCCGCCGAGCAGGGCCGCGGAGATCCCGACGAACGCGGCGCTGGACGTGAAGAGGTCGGCCCGATGGTGCCACGCGTCGGCGAGCATCGCGCCGCTGCCGGTGCGCCGCGCCGCGCGCGCGACGACTCGGGACAACACCCCTTTGGTGAGGATGACCGCGACCAGCACGGCGAGCGTGAACGGCGCCGGCGTCCGATGCGGTGCGACGATCTCCTGCACCGCGCGGATCATGATGCCGACCGCGCCGCCGGCGAGCATCAGGCCGACCGCTGCAGCCGCCAGCGGTTCGGCTTTGCCGTGACCGTATGGATGGCCGGTGTCCGCGGAGCGGGCGGACACACGCAGTCCGCCCCAGACCACGAGGGAGCCGCCGACATCGGCCGCGGACTCCACGGCGTCGGCGAGCAGTGCGTACGAGTGCCCCAGCATGCCGGCGATGCCCTTGACCACCGCGAGTGCGGCGTTGAGCACCAGCCCCAGCCCGGCGAGGCGGACTCCCTCCGGCGATTCGTGATCGTTGTCGGGCGAGACGGTCACGACACCGCCCCGCGACTCATGGCGAGAGCCGCACCAGGCGCCAGCCGCCGCCGGCCCCGCGCCGGTACTCGATCCGGTCGTGAAGGCGGTCGGGACGCCCCTGCCAGAATTCCACCGCGTGGGGAACCACCCGATAACCGCCCCAGTACGGCGGCAGCGGGATTTCGTCGCCCGCGAATCGGTGCCGGACCTGTTCCAGGGTCTGGTCGAGCACGTCGCGGCTGGCCAGCTCGCTGCTCTGGCGGGATGCCCACGCGCCGAGCTGCGACCCTGCCGGCCGGGTGCGGAAGTAGGTCGCCGATTGCCGGGCATCGATCCGCTCCGCGCGCCCCCGGACCCGGACCTGACGCTCCAGTTCGCCCCACCAGAACACCAGCGCCGCATGCGGATTGGCGTCGAGCTCGGTGCCCTTCCGGGAGCGATAATCCGTGAAGAAGACCCAGCCGCGCTCGTCGAGGTCCTTGAGCAGCACCACGCGCGCGCTCGGCTGGCCAAGGCCGTCCACCGTCGCCAGTGTCATCGCGTTCGGCTCGAGCAATCCGGCAGTGACAGCATCATCGAGCCACCGGTGGAACTGCCGCAGCGGATCGGTATCGAGCGATTCCGGATCGAGCCGGGCCATCCGGTAGTCGCGCCGCATCTGGTCGAGATTCATACCGGCAACTCCCGTCGCTGATCTTCGCGTCGCACCACGACGAACCCGCGGGCGAGATAGTTGGGCAACGCGGCGGGGTGATCGAGGGTGCAGGTATTGACGATCACCCGGTCGACACCCGGCTGCCATGCCCGGCGCACCGCTTCGCTCAGCAACCAGCCGCCGACACCCCGTCCGATCTCACCCGGCTTGATGCCGAAATACCTGATTTCGGCAACTCCCGGCTCGCGCTTCAATTCGAAGTAGCCCACCGCCTGCCCGCGGCGGCGCGCCGTCCACAACTCCACCGACGCATCGGCCAGAAGGGCCGACCAGTCGGATCCGGACCACTGGCTCCGATCGTGCCAGTGGTGACTGCCGCCCACGTCGCGATAGAGTCCGGCGGCGACCGACGGCGCGCCGCTGCCCGACTCACGGCAGACCTCCAGATCGTCGGGCACCTTTCCGCTGGCCTGCAACGAACCCGGCGCGTCCATTGCCAGATACGTGACGGTAACCTCCACCATCGTCATGCCGGCAGCACCGTACCGCGGCACTCACCCAGTCCGATCCCGGGTGCGTTGGCGGCGTGACAATGCCCGCGGAAGATCACTTCGTCGCCGTCCTCGAGAAATCGGCGCGACTCGCCGTTCGGCAGCGGCAACGGCTCGCTGCCGCGCCAGGTGCGCTCCAGCAGGCACCCGCGGGTCGACGGCTCGGCGGCCGACACCGTGCCGGTGCCGAGCAGGTCGCCGGGAACGAGGTTGCAGCCGTTGCTGGCGTGATGCGCGATGAGCTGCGCAGCGCTCCAGTACATCGCGTCGGAGAACTCCACCCGGCTCACCTGCGCCGCCGGAATCCCGGCCTGACGCATCGCGCTGGTGCGGAGCAGGACGTCGAGGGTGAGCGAGATCGCCTGCTCGACCGGCAAGGCGGAGATAGTCGAGCGGTGCCGGGGCGTCGTCGGCGCGGGGCGGCATGGCGGTGCGGTACGGCGTGAGTGCGTCGGCGGTGACCACCCAGGGCGAGAGGGTCGTGGCGAAGTTCTTGGCCAGGAACGGGCCCAGCGGCTGATACTCCCAGCTCTGGATGTCGCGTGCCGACCAGTCGTTGAGCAGGCAGACGCCGAACAGCCGCGCCTCGGCATCGCGGATCGGCACGGCGGTGCCCAGCGGGTTGCTGCCGCCGATGAACAGCCCCAGTTCGAGTTCGTAGTCGAGCGAACGGCTGGGCGCGAACAGCGGGACCGTCGCGTCGGGCGGCTTGAGCTGGCCGCGGGGACGACGCACCGGCGTGCCCGAAATGACGAGCGACGACGTCCGCCCGTGGTAGCCGATCGGAACCCAGAGGTAGTTGGGCAGCAGCGGATTGTCGGGGCGGAACATCGACCCGACGTTGGTGGCGTGATACCGGGAGGCGTAGAAGTCGGTATAGTCGTGAATCCGGAACGGGAGGAGATACTCCAGGCCCGCTCGGGGTCGCAACGCCGGGCGGAGGCGCTTCTCCCACGCCGGATCGCTGAGCGCGTCGCTGAGTGCCAGGCGCACCTCACGCCACTCCTCGGGCGGACGGGCGGCCAGCGGGTTCAGCGAACCGGCCTGCACCAGGGCCGGATCGACCCCGCAGCTCCACCCGGCGGCCAGTGCGGCCGGGAGCAGCAAGGCTTCGTCGCCGATCGCCACCGCCAGCGCCCCGCCGCCGGCGCCGCCACGGACCAGGGCGAACGGGAGGTTCTGCACCGGGAAATCGGCATGGCCGTTGGCACTCTCGACCCAACTGGTCCGCGTCGCCTCGTGACTCCGGTCGCCGCCGCTCAACGCGCCACTCCGGCCAGTCCGTCGACCGGCTCACGGAACGAACACGATCCGAAGCTGGTGAACGATCCGGCCCGGGTCGCACCGAGTTCCTCGTCGTCGAAGCGTGCGCCGCGCCAGAACAGGGCATCATCGCCGATGCGGAACGCATCCGGTTCGGTGTCCAGCAGGAGGGCGCGAGCGGTGGCGCGGTCGTCGTCGCGGCGCAGCCGGGCCGTCGCCAGCAGCAGATTGATGAAACCGTACATCAGGTGACACGGCGCGCCCGGCGCATACGTCAGCGGAAAGTCGCCGCGGATGGGATGATGCAGGCCGGCGGTGGCCTTGAACGCAATGCCGGCGGTGTGGAATGCCGCCAGGTGTTCGATCACGGCCTCGGCGGCCGGGAACACGTCGCCGGTGACGCCACCGGTGCGAAGTTTGGCGCGGCCGCCCGCGTCGTGGATCGCGGCCGCGAACGGGCCACTCGGTCCGGCGCTCGGCACCTCGAAATACCACTCCATACCCTTCGGGAGCCGCGCCGCGAGCCGCGCCACGTCCGCCGGCGACGCCACCGGCAACTCCAGCGATTGGATGGCAAAGGTGTGGCCGCCCTCATCGCCGGCAAAGGTGGCCACGCGGTCGAGCCCCTCGGCCGGGTCGCCGCCGAGACATCACGGTGAGCGGCCACCGGTCCGATGGCGACGGCGCGCCGTCGGTGGTGGCTGCCACGTGCCGCAACTCGTCGAGCCGCGCCGCGCCGACCACGAATCGCCCCAGCATCCAGCGGTCGTCGGACCGGCGATACGCAGCGTAGCGCGCCGCCGATTCGGACATGGTGCCCGATGCCGGCGGATAGAGGCCGGCATAATCGACGATCCCGCCGAACGCGGCGCGGAGCACGGGTGCAGGTGCGAGCTGGGTCACGCGCGGAATCTAAGGGTCCGGTGCAGAAACGGGTGCGGCGCATCACGGGCGCCGATGCGCGCGCAGGGCAAGCGGACGCCCGCCTATTCGTTGACGCACTCCAGCATCGGAGAGCGGCGGAGTCGAGCCAGCGCCTGCGCGCGAAGTTGGCAGACCCGCGATTCGGTAACGCCGAGCTCGGCGGCAATTTCACGCAACGGGCGTTCCTCGAAATACGACCGCGACACGACCAGCCGCTCCCGGCTGGGGAGGGAGTCGAGGGCTGCGGCAATCCGTCCGCGGCGCTCCGAGAGTTCGACGGCACTGTGGACCACCTCGTCGCCCTCGTCGCCCAGCCGATCAGCCAGACTGCGTCCACCGGGCTCGCCTTCGAGCGACACCGGTCCGGCGGTGGCGGTCCGGGCCTGCCAACGATGCAGAGTGGCCCGGTCGACACCGAGGTGCTGGGCGACTTCGCCCGCCGTCGGCGCCCGCCCGACCCGCTGTTCGAGCTGGGCGATCGCGGAGTCGAGGCGGCGCACGTTGGCCCGGTCTGCCCGGGAAAGGGGGTCACGCGCCCGGAGTTCGTCGAGGATTGCGCCACGGATGCGGCGCATCGCGAATGTCGAGAAGGCCAGACCGCGTTCGATGTCGAACCCGTCCATGGCCTGCAACAGGCCGAGTGAGCCCGCCGAGACAAGCTCGTCGAGCGAGACGGCGTCGCGCACCCGCGGCGCAACCTCCCGCGCGGCGTGATGCACCAGCCCGAGATAGCGCGACAACAGTTCGCGCCGAGCATCGGCGTCGCCCTTGTCGCGCCAGCGACGCCAGAGGGCGTCGGTCGTCGTCTGCTGCGTAACGGTCTGTGCCATGGGTGCACCGACGCATGACGCAATTCCTGCTCCACGACAAAAAGCAAGCGCGGTGCCAGGGGCGGCACCGCGTCGCATGCGCGCCACGATCGCTCCGCGTGGCCGCCCGAAACGACTGTGTCGGGCGCGCCGCACCGCCTCCCGATCGGCGGTGTGGCGTCGCCGCGCTAGTGCGGCGTCGAGTCGGGACGCGCCAGCGAGCGGTAGTACTGCTCCACCATCGCGCGGAACTCCGGTGGCACCTGGTCGGCGGCACCGAGCGCGGGCTTGTCGGCGGCACCGGCGTTGAAGCGGCGCCAGAGATCAAACTGGTATGCCTTGAGGCCGGCGATAATATCGCGCTGCAGTTGATCGATCCTGCCCGGGTTGGCGGCGCCGGTTCGCTCCAGTGCCCGCATCTCGGTGATCACCTTGTCGAGCGGCGCCACGTCGACGCCCTGCGTGGCGAGCTCGCGGCGAAGACTGTCGGCCTGCGCGCGGCGGATGCCGACCTCGCGGCCGAACTGCCGGGGATCACTCCAGATGCCCGCCGCCGCCCCGCCCGGTGGGCCGGCAGCCATGCCGCCACCGCCGAGTCGCGCGCCACCGGTACCGGGCACACCGCCATTGGCGCCCTGCCGCGCTCCGCCCGGCTGGCCCTGTCCCTGACCTTGTCCCTGGCCTTGCTGGCCCTGACCTTGTCCCTGGCCTTGCTGGCCCTGACCTTGTCCCTGACCCTGCCCTTGCTGTCCCTGACCTTGTCCCTGACCCTGCCCTTGCTGTCCCTGCTGTCCTTGCTGTCCCTGCTGTCCTTGCTGTCCCTGCTGTCCTTGCTGTCCTTGCTGTCCTTGCTGTCCCTGCTGTCCCTGCTGTCCCGGCTGTCCCTGTTGTCCCGGTTCGCCGGCACCGTTCGCCGATCGGGTGGTGTCGACGCTCATCCGCTGGCGGAGCGATTCGAGATCGCGCACCAGATTGCCGGCGGCGGCAAGTTCCCGCTGCTGTTGCTGCTGCTGTTCCTGCCGTTGCTCAGCCTGGGCCTGGCCGCCCGCGGCGGTCGCGAGTTGGCGCGCCACGTCACCCAGATCCTGCCCGATCTCGGCCTGGAAGGTGCGCGCGTATTGCGGCGTACCGTTCTGGATCACGCCTTTCGAATACGCGATGCGGTCGGGAAGCTGCTTCTGCCGGATTTCCGATGATGCACCCTGCAGCCCGGCAGCAGCGGCGGGATCCCGCTGGCGCGCCTCGCCGGCGAGTCGGTCGGCTTCAGTGCCGAGTTGCTGCACCGCGTTGGCCAGGCTGTCGAGGCGATCGTTGATGCCCTGGAGCTGCTGATTGCGCGACGGCAGCGACATCGTGTCGAGTTGCTCGGCGTCGCGGCTGATCTGCTGCTGGGCGTCGCGGAGCCGCGCACCGCGGTCGGCAAGTTGCTGCGCGTCACCGGTGACGCCTGACGTGCGCGCGTTGTCGACACCCTGGATTGCCTGCCGGAGCTGCTGCAACGCCTGCTGCCCCGCGCCCGACTGTCCGGCCGCGGCCTGTCGCATCTGGTCGGCCGCCTGTTGCAGCCGTTGCGCCGTCTGTGACAGATCGGGAGACCGCCGCTCACGCGCCAGCCGGTCCAGGCGGCGCGCCTCGTCTTCGACCTGTTGCGCCAGCGCGCGCTGCTGACTTCCCATCGCGCCCGACGATGGCGACTGTTGCCGGCCACTGTTCTGCGGCGCAAGACTCTGCGCGCCGCTACGACTCTGGCCGCCGCCACCACCGCCGCCGCCCGACGAGCTGCCGGACTGATTCGGCAGCCGGCGCTGCAGCGAATCGAGCAGTTGTTGCTCGCGCTGGTTCTCCTGTTGCTGGCGGCTCGCCAGCTGGCGGAGCCGCTCGGTGGCGGAATCGAGTGCCTGCTGCCGGGCGTTCGAGCTCTGGCTCTGCATTGCCTCGTACTGGTTGCGCAGCTTGTCGGTCTGGAGCTGGAACAGATCGGCCAGATCCTGCGCCCGGCTCTGCTGCCCACCGCCGCCGCCACCGCCACCACCCCCGCCCATCTGCACCTGCACGTCGCGGTACGCTTCGTCGGCGCGCTGCAGCATCTGCAGCGCCCGCTGTTCCGGCGGCAGCGCATCGTGCATCACGTGGCGTCCCAATCCATCCTCGGCTGCGACCATCACCGCCGCGGCGGTATCGAGCGCCGCCTTGATGAGCTGGAACGTGGTGTCGCCCGCCGTGACGCCGCGCGCGGCCATCTGCGCCGACAGTCCGGCGACATCCTGCCGCAGTTTTCCCTGGGCAATGGCGAGGGTGGTCGCGTTCTCGCCGCGCTCCCGGTCCGGCGTCGCGGCGCTGTCCCGTTCCCAGTTGAACGTGCCGACCACGATCTGCCGCTGCCGTTCGGTGAGCGACCCGGGGCTCTGCTGTCCGCCGCCACCCCCCCCGCCGCCGCCGCCGCCGGACTCCGCCTGGTGGTAGTCCTTGTCGAAGGCACGGATCTCGATGAAGTAGATGTCACTCGAACCGGACGTGCCGGCACCGTCGGTGGCAACCGCGTGATACGACACCAGATCGCCCGGCTTGAGCGCCAGGTCTTCCAGGAAGATGGTGTGCGCGGCGCGGACGTCGGTGGCCGCGCCATGCAGCGAATCGCTGAGCGTCACCCGCCGTTCGGCACCACCGTTGACGGAAAGCCACAGCTCCAGCCGGCGCACGCCATAATCGTCGCTGGCGCGGACGGTGATCGGCGCCTCCTCGGTGGAGCTCGCCCGGGTGTCGTGCCCCGGCGACTCGATCCGGACCACCGGCGCGCGGTCGGCGAGCGCTTCGATCGAATGTTGCACCGTGCCGGCAACGCGAGTGCCATCCGATCCCACCAGATCGACCCGATAGAAGCCGTCCTTGTGCACGCGGAACGATCCGGTCAGGCGGCCATCGGCGGTGAGCGTCAGCGGCACGGCGCTGCCGTCGTCGAACCGCAGCGAGCCGCCGCGCACCGGAAGCGTGGCCGTCACGCTGAGCAGCGCGGTGCTGCCGGTGACCGCCACCACGTCGCCGCCGTTGTCGATCTGCTGCGGCGGCAGGCCGGTGTACCCCGGGAAATGCAGCTCGACGCTGAGGCGCTGCACCGTCGGCAGGTCGGTGACGCGGATATGGAATACCGGCGAGCGGGCGCCGTCGGTCTCGACGTAGTAATCGGTGGGGTGGGACAGGTCGAACAGCCGGGCGACGAAGCCGGTACCGGTGGAATCACGCACCATGGGCACATGCGTCCAGGTGTCGGCGCTGTCGGCGCGGGTCAGGACATCGGCGCCGCTCGCCACCGCGTTCCGGAGCACGGCGCGAATGTCGAGCGCGGCCCCGCGCGGCACGGCAATGTCGCCCGGCGCCACCGAGAGCTGCGGAACGGGGGCCGCAGCCGCTTCGGCCCATGGCACGAAGAGAAAGCGCGCCATGTCGCGAACCGCGGCCGGACCAAGCGCCACGATCAGCACGGCAGCCAGCGCCGCGGCACCGAGCCGCCACAGCGCGCGGCGGCGGCGGGGGCGCTCGAGGGCGCCGGTGTGCGCATCGAGACGGTGGATCGCGTCCATGGCCTGTTCGACGACCCGCCGGGCAAGCGCCGGCGAGGCCCCTGGCTTCGTCGGGGGCGTGCAACTGGTGAACGGCGCTCAACACCGTCTGCCGCAGCTCGGGCGCCTGCTCTTCGATATAGAGTGCGATCCGCTCGTCGTCGAGACGACGGAACGCGGGACGGAGCAGCAAGCGCGCCATGGCATACACCACGATGCGCGTACGCCACGACGCGTGCGGCGATGCCGGCGGTGCTCCCCGGACCGAGTGCCGCGCGGACGAGCGCCGCACACGATCACGGCGAGCACCAGCGCCACCACCACGCCCACGGTGCCTTCGAGGAGCACCCGGCGCCGCCAGTGACGGCGGACCGCGGCGACCGCGGTGCTGCAGTGCGTCGTGTTGCCCGGGGGTGTCGGAGATCGTGATCGGTCACGACTCACGTCCTTTCCGGTGCCGCGCCGATGAACTTCGCCGCGGTGCCGCGCCACCCGAGGGCGGCAACGATGGTCTCCATCAACAATACAGCGGCGGCGAGCTCGAGCAGGATACGCCAGATCCGCTGCCGCCGTTCCGCCTCGCTCAGCGTGATCGTCGCCTGTTGCGACGCCGACAGGGTGTCCTGTCCCACGCCGAGGAGCAGATCGCGCGCGGGCATCGGCGTCAGGTCCGATTCGCGCGCCGGCGGATTGACGGCGATCGTGGTGACCGGGTCGCCCGACGGCCGTCCCGTCGTAGATGCGTGTAGAAGCCCGCCTCCGCCAGCGACAGCGCATCGCCGTCGCGTTGCCGATCGATGCGGAGCACGCTGTCCGACGGCGAACGGATCACCGGGTCGCGCACCGCCGCGGGCAGGATCCACGCTTCCCCGGTGGTGTGCCACAGCGGCGCGGTCGGTCTGTCCCGCGACGTACATCGCCGCATCGCGCAGGAACGGGAGGTATGCTGGCTGCAGCGGGAAGTCGCCCGACGTGGTATCGAGCGGAATGGCAGTGAGCAGGACGTGCCCCGCCCCGTCCTGCCGTTCCACCAGCGCCGGCGTGCCGTCGTCGAACCGGGCCAGGATCTGGGCGCCGCTATCGGGAATGATCCGCGGATAGCGGTAGAACCTCGGTCCACCGAGTGCGGCGCTGCCACCGCCGCGGAACGGCGACCAGATGGGATGATCCAGTGCCACGTCGCCGAGCACACCGCCGCGATCGGCCATGCCGATCGATCATTCCTCGTACCGATCCGCCCGCAATGCTCGCTGCGGCGGCACCCTGGCCCGGCGGCGCCGAGCCGGCTGCCCGCGGCCACCACCAGGCCGCCGCCGTCGTGAACCCAACCGGCCAGCGCGCTGCCGACCGTTCCGCCCGGGCACGGCGACATCGTAGAACCACACCACGGCTGCGGCGCGCCAGGTCGCCGGGTCGAGCGTGCCCGCGCGGCTGGCGCTCGACGTGAAACGCCGGATCGGTTCCGGTCATCAGCGCGCGCTCGAGATAGAACGTTTCGCCGGGCGCGAGGTCGTCGGGAACCACGAGGACGATCCGGCGGGTCACGTCGGCCGGAATGACGGCACGGAAGGTATCGTCGGCGGCCAGGGAATCGGGATCGGCGGCCACGACGATGCCGAGCGCTTCCTACCGGCAGCGGGACCGGGTCGAAGCCGACCGCGGTGACGCCGCTCGTGGGCAGCGTCACCGGTCGCGAGCCGCTGGACGCGGCCGTTGACCGAGAGGGTGACATGCACCGCGCGCGGCCGGGCGAGACCCGAGGTGACCAGGTGCGCCGCGACGGTCAGCTGTCCGCGATGCTGGCTCGCCGCCGGGCAGGCGCTGCACGTCGATCCCCGCGATCGCGGTGTTGCCGTGCGCCCTGGGCGCGACGTCGACGGCGCGCACCGTGATGTTCGGCGGCAGCGAGAGTCCGGCGACGCTCGCGGCACCGCTCCGCTGCAGGTCGGTGACCACGAGTACCTCGCCGCCGGTGGCGTCGCCCTGCTCGGTGAAGAGCTCGCGGGCCGCGCGGAGGCCGGCGCCGAAGCGGGTGCCGCGGGCGTCGGGGCGCAGGCGGCCGATCGCGGCGAGGGCGGCGTCGTGGTCGACGGTGAGCGGCTGCACGACCGTGGCTTCGTCGTCGAACGCGATGACGGCCACCTTGTCGTCCGGACCGAGCGCTGCCACGATGCGCCGCGCCGAATCGACGCGCCGCAGGCCACACCGCTTCGTGCCCCATGCTCATCGAGCGATCGACGAGCAGCGCCACGCGCCGGGCACCCTTGACCACGCGCACCCGATCCGGGCCGGATCGCCGGCCGCGCGAACGCCACCACCAGCAGGGTCAGAATGGCCAGCCGCAGCAACAGCAGTGGCCAATCGGTCACGCGCCGGCGGCGCGCGGTGACGATCGGCACCCGCTGCAGGAACATCAGCGACGGAAATCGCGTCGGCGTTTCCCGTTCGCGGCGCCGCAGGTGGATCAGCACCGGCACCACCAGCGCCGCCAGTCCGGCCAGCATCGCGGGAACGAGGAAGACCAGCGGCATCAACGCGCCCGGCTTCCCATCAGACGCCGGTCGAGATAATCGCGGAGCGCGCCGTCGAGCGGCTGGTCGGTCTCGATGGCCGCGTAGTCGACGTTCTCGCCGCCCAGTTGCCGGCGGAGCGCGGCGCGATGTGCGGCAAACAGTTCCTGGTAATGCTCGCGGAGCGCATCCGGGCGCAATGGCAGTCGCTCGCCCGTCTCGGCGTCCTCGAAGTTGCCCGGACCGGTCCAGGGGAGATCGCGTTCGGCGGGATCGATGAGGTGGAAGACGCAGCACGTCGTTGCCGCGGGCGCGCAGTTCGCCGAGCGCGCGGCGCAGCACCGCCGGATCCTCGTAGCAGTCGGAGATCACCACGGTGATCCCCGAACGGCCCGCGCAGCCGCGCGACCTTCTCGAGCATCGCCGGGATCCGGCCCGGCCCCCGCGCTCCGGCGCGTGCCAGCGTGTGCAGAGCGAGATCGAGGTGCCGGGTCGAGGGCGGCACGATGTCGACGAGGTCGCCGGCCATCGTGACCAGGCCGACCCGGTCGCCCTGGTGCTGCGCCAGCCAGAGCAGCGACGCGGCCAGCATGCGGCCGTAGTCGAACTTGGTGACCCCGGTCGGAACCGAAGTCCATCGACGCCGACGCGTCGAGCGCGAAGACGACGTCGGCGTTGGTGTCGGCTTCGTATGTCTTGAGGTAGAAGCGGTCGGTGCGTCCGTAGACGCGCCAGTCGATGCGGCGGAGGTCGTCGCCGGGCTGATACGGACGATGTTCGGCGAAGTCGAGCGACAGCCCGGGGCGCAGCGAGCGATGCAGCCCGTGCAGGAAGCCGTCGACCACGGTCCGCGCCAGCAGCGCGAGGTCGCCGATCTGCGCCGAGCAGCACGGGATCGAGGATCGTCTCCGGCGCGCGTCGGCCTGCCACGTCACATCCCCGACTTCGGCACCGGCGCCAACGTCCACCAGCCGGGCGATGACCTGGTCGGTGGTGACGCGCTCCGATTGCGCCTGGAAGTTGCGCAGCAACCGGTGGCGCATCACCGGGCCGCGCCAGGGCGCGGATGTCGTCGAACGTCACGTGGGCCCGTCCCTGCAGCAGCGCTCGCGCCTTGCCGCCGAGCACCAGCGCCTGGGCCGCGCGCACGCTGGCACCGTAGGCCAGCCATTGGCGTAACGAAGTCGGGGGCGCCCGGGCCGGGGCGCGTCATCCGCACCAGCGGCACCGCGTAGCGCACCACCGCATCGGCCACCGGCACCCGCCGCACCACCCGCTGGAACGCGAGGATCTCCTCGCGTGCGACACCACCGGCACGATCGCGTCCGGCGCGCACGGTCGTGGTCGCTGCGGACGATGTCGATCTCGTCGTCTTCCGGCGAATACTCCATCACCACCTCGAACATGAAGCGATCGAGCTGCGCTTCGGGCAGCGGATAGGTTCCCTCGAGTTCGATCGGGTTCTGGGTCGCGAAGACGAAGAACGGCGGATCCAGCTGGTAGGTCTTTCCCTGCACTGTCACCCGCTTCTCCTGCATCGCCTCGAGCAGGGCCGCCTGCGTCTTGGGCGGCGTGCGGTTGATCTCGTCGGCGAGCACCACGTTGGCGAAGATCGGCCCGGGCAGGAACGACAGCCGCCGGTGGCCGGTGGCCGGATCGTCCTGGATCATGTCGGTGCCGGTGACGTCGGACGGCATCAGGTCGGGCGTGAACTGGATCCGCGAGAACGAGAGGTCGAGCGCTCGCGCCAGCGTATGGATGAGCAGCGTCTTGGCCAGGCCGGGCACGCCGACCACCAGACAGTTGCCGCCGCCGAACAGGGCGATCAGCGCCTGCTCGATAACGGCCTGCTGCCCGACGATCACCTTGCGGAGCTCACGCCCGATCTCGGCGCCGGCGTGGTGCAGCCGCTCGGCCAGCTCGGCATCGTCGAGGCGGTCAAGTTCGGAAGTCGAAGGGGTGGCGGTCACGCGGGGTCCTTTCCGATCAGGGATTGCTGCCGTGAATCTGCAACAGAAGTTCCTGCGCCTTGACGTAATTCGGCGCCGCTTCGAGCACGCCGAGAATTTCGGTGCGGGCCTGCGCCACCTTGCCGCCGCGGTAGAGCGCGCGCGCCAGCTGATACCGCGCGTCGATCCGATCGGGCGGGGCCAGCGCCAGCACGGCCCGTCGCTCCAGGATGGCGGCGTCGAAGTGGCCGAGGGCGTCGTCGAGATCGGCGGTGCGCTGATGCAGCGCCACGTGTACGGAGTGATCCACTGCAACCGTTGCAGCGACTCGAGCGCCGCGACGGAATCGCCGAGCCGGAGCTGGGCGGTGGCCTCGAGGTCGTTGGCATCGAGCGCCGTTTCCTCGGACGCGGTGACCACCCGCAGCTGAGCCACCTCGGCCCGGAGGTCGCCTTCGTACTGTTCCAGCCGTGCCAGACTCCACGCGGCCCCGTCGGGACCACCGTAATCCGGGAACAGCTTTTCGGCGCGACGCAGCAGCGCGCGGGCGGAATCGGGATCGTCGTTGGCGATGTCGTTGGCCGAGTGCACCAGTCTCCGGTACGGGCCGTCGGGCGGTTTCACCCCGTCGGACGGATCGACGGCCGCGAGCGGCAGGGCATACCGGGTCCGCAGCCAGGCATCGAAGTGATCGTCGAACGCCGACGGCGTCATCCGGAAGACGTCCTCCAGGACGCCGGGCGTGTCCCGCCCGCGGGCGTAGTCCTCCAGCATGACGCGGATGGCGGCGAGGCCGTGTTCGGTTTCGATCATGCGGCAGACCAGCGACGCCTCGAAATAGCTGTAGCCGATTTCGGCGGGGTAGGCCGGCTGGTTCAGCCCGTCGTTGATCGCCGTGGCGTGGGGCAGCTTGCCGCCCTTGAACGCCGCCAGGAAGCCCAGCGACACCGCATCGCCCCAGCCGTTCCCCGTCTCCTGCTCTTCCAGCACCGACAACCCCTCCGACAACCAGCGGGGGACGCGGTGCGCCGACAGGCCGAGGGTGAAGGTGTGCGCCAGCTCGTGCCACGCGGTGGACCCATAGTTGTATTCGCCGGCCGATCGGGCCGGCGGTGCATCGAGCGCAATGACGGTGCCGAAGCTCACGCCGAGGATGTCGTCGAGTCCGGTGAGTCCGAGCGTGCGCACCGAGAAGTCGGCGTGGTTGTGGAACAACTCGACGCGTACCGGCAGGGCGGGTTCCCAGCCATACCGCACGCGGTAGTGCTGGTACGCCTGCTCCAGCAGCGGCTCGAGATAGAGGCGGAGGTAGCCGGCGTCGGCCGGGGCCGCCACGATCTCGAAGTGCGCCGTCCGCACGGTGCGGTATGACCGCATCGAGTCGAGCAGATTGAGCGTGTTGAGATACCAGAGGTTGTACGGATCGCGCGCAAAGGCCCGCTCGAGATCACTCCGACCCTGGGTCATCGCGCCGACGCGCAGTTCGTTGCTGGCGAGCACCCCCAACGCCCTGGGCTCGAGGGAATCGGCGGCAACCGCCTCCCGGGCCAGCGTCACGGCTTCGGTGTACCGGCGCTGGGCTGCGGCCGCCTCGGCGACGGTGATCAGAAAATCGGGTGACGGATTCCGCACCCGGCCGGCGCCGGCGCGGGCCCAGCGGAAACCCGCCGAGTCGCCACGCAGCCACGCGACTGCACCGAGAATACCCCAGGCCTCGACAGCCGTCGAATCGACCGCCAGCGCGCGCCCCGCGAGCGCGGTGGCGGAGTCGTACGCGGCACGTCCCAGTTCCAGCCGCGCCAGAAACACCAGCGCCGGGACCAGCACCGGATCACGGTCGAGGGCCGCGCGCACATCCGGCACCGGATCACTCTGTCCATCGAGGGCCGCCACCTGCGCCAGCCCGAGCAACGCGAGCGGCGCGTCGGGCGCGCGGGCCAGCACGCCGCGGTAGGTGTCGCGGGCATCCGGACCGTTGTACTTCTCGACCAGCAGGTCGGCGCCACGGATCTGGGCGTCGATGTCGCTGCTGTCAGCCGCCGCCGCGTCGTCGAACGCGGCCAGGGCGTCGTGCAGCGCCTGCGGATCGACGACGCCAAGCACCACGTCGGCTCGACCGGCGGCAACCATGTCGTCAGGGCGCCACCCGGACCCGCCGGCATACGCGGTGCGAACCTGCCGGGCCATCGCCACGGCGGCCGGGGCGTTGCCGCGTCGCAACGCCAGCTCCGCCCGTCCCGCCAATGCTGCCATGCGATCGGGAAGGCGCCGCGACACGGCGTCGGCATAGAGCGAGTCGGCGGCCGCGAGGTGCCCGCGCATGACGAGGATGTCGCCGAGCGTCACCTCCATTGTCGTGCCGCCACGGCGCGCCACCTGCTCGGCCTCGTCGAGCCGGCCGCGATCGAGCAGCGCGTGTATCCTGCCCACCGCCGCGCTGTCGCGCTGCGCCGACGCCGACCGGGGCGCCGACACCGCGGCGACGAGCAGGGCCAGCGCCCACGACACGGACCGGCGGCGCGGCGTCATGGCTTCTTGCCCTCCAGCGCCCGGATCGCCTCGGTCCTGCGCGCGATCTCGAGGAGCAGCTGTTCCAGCCTGGCCTGGTAGACGGTCGAATCCATCCCGGCCTTCGCGCCCCGCAGCGAATCGACCTCCGCTTCGAGGATCCGCTGTTCCGCCAGCAACGCCTTGATCCGCGGATCGGTCACCGCGGCAGCGCCCCCGAACGCGATGCGTCGCGCCAGCAGACCGTCACCGCCAACGTCGCTTCCCGGGGTCCGGCTGCCTCGTCCGTCACCGTTGTCGTCCAGTTGGGCGTGCTCGGTCTGCAGCCGGTGGGTGGAGTCGTAGGCATGCGCCACCTGGGTAACGGCAAAGTCGAACGCCTCGAGCACGCTGATCTTCCCATCCTTGTCGGCGTCAGCTGCGGGGTCGGTCAACCCCTGCGCAAAGAGCGGCCCGAACAGCGACTCGTTGCGCTCGTAGGCGCCGGTCGTCGCGGTGATGACGATCCGGTCGGGCGCCGATAGCACCGGCAGGAAATCGCCGCTGCCGCTCGACGCGTTGACGAACACCACGGTGGCGGCCCGCAGCGGAGCCAGCCACGCGGCGTATTGGCTTGCCGGGGCGTCGGGACCGGGAAGGTTGACGGCTTCCTGCGCGCCTTCGCCGCTGCCGTGCCCGAGCAGAAAGACCAGCACGACATCGCCGGGCGAAACCCGGTGCGCCAACCGGGCAAACGCGGCGCCGATCCCGGCGCTGGTGGACCGGCCCCGGATCCGCGACGGATCGGCGGTGGAGTCTTCGGCGAGATAGATCAGCGACGAATCACCGACATGCCACGCCCGCCGCGCCGTGTCGTAGAGGGCGCGAGCGGTCTGCTGGTAACTCGCAGCGAAGTGCGCGTCACCGGACAGACCGGTGATCAGCAGCACGTGGGTTGCGCCCGCCTGCGCCGCGACCGGCGCCGGCAGCGCGATGACGGCGGCCGCCAGCCAGGCCCGTCTCACGCCAGGCCCCGGCGGCGGCGATAGCCCCACTCGGTGGCGAGCAGCGCGATCAGCAGCATCACCACCGCCGGCATGTCCCACAGGTCGCGCGTTTCGTGTGCCACGATGCCGCTCTCGGTAAGCACCACGTCATCAGGAAGCTGCGAGAGATCCGCCAGCGCATAGTAACGGCCGCCGGTCTCGGTCGCGATCCGCTTGAGCAGCGCGGTGCGCAATTCCGGACGCTCCATGTCGGCGCCTCGCAGGTCGACCAGAATGCCGCCCGGCGCGGACCGCGTCGTGTCGCTGGTGCGGGCGGCATACGCCGTCAGTCGATAGGTGCCGAGCTCGGTCGGAACGAAACGCCCGGCGTACGTGCCGTCGTCGCGCAAGGTCCAATCGAGCGGGACATCGGTTTCGGTCCCCGACGGAGCCGTGACCTGCGCCACGACGGCGGCGTCGTTCATGGCGGCGTACGCGGAGTCGACGGCGCGGGCCTGGATGGTGACGGCTTCGCCCGGACCGGCGCGAGCCGGCACCGGCGTGATCTCGAGACGGTCCGGCACCTGGTCCAGCGCCCAGCGCACCAGCTGTCGCCAGAAAGTCTCATAGCTCCGGTCGGCCTCCGGTGCCGCGGGATCCATCTTCCACAGCCAGGTGTCTTCGACACCGAGCACCGCCGAGACACCGCGCCCGAAGCGCTCTACCGCCAGCACCGGGACATCGGCTCCGCGCGCGCCGACCCGCCCGGAGAGCAATTCGGTGGCCCCGGGGCGCAGCGATCCGAGCCGGTTGACGGCGGTGACCGGCGGCAACGAATCCCAGCGGGCGGTGTCCTCCGCCATGGTGGCGCCGAGTTGCAGCGCCGGGTGCAGCAGGCCGACCGCCGTCGGGTGCACCTTGAGCGTCATCATCCCGGTATCGCCGGCGCGAGGCGCCGGCAGGGTGAACGGCAACGCATCGGCGACCGGCGTGCCGGCATACCCTCCTTCGGCCAATGCATCCGGTGCGCCGAGCGCCAGGAGTGCCCCGCCCCGCTGGTCGACGAAATCGGCCAGCATGCGCAATTGCGCCCCGGTGAACGCCGACGCTTCGACGTCGCCGAGGATCACCGCGCGGTACTTGAACAACTCGTCGCGCCGCGTGGGAAATCCACCGAGCAGGTCGAGCGAGTCGTCGACATCGAGGCGGAGGTACTTGTCCTTGGCACTGCGCAGCAGGCCGACCAGCTGCAGCGCGCTGTCGCCGTCGAGGGCGCGGCGGACGAACGCGAATTCCGAGCGAGGCACGCCCTCGAAATAGAGGACCTTTTCGCGGCCCGGCCGGACGCGCAGCAGCGCTTCGGTCTCGTTGTTCTCCGTCACCTCTTCGCCCGGCAGGGGGGCGACGCTGACCGAGATGACATGCGTCCCCACGGCGAGTGCGGGGACACGCATCGGCACGTCGACCACGTCGCGGCCCCGCGGCAGGAACACCCGCTCGCGCGCCACGACGGTCCCGTCGGACTCGAGCGCCAGCGACGCCGAATCGCCGTTCATCCCGCGCACCCCGAGCGATACGGTGGCCAGGACGCCGGAGCCGGCAAGCGTCGTGGCCGGAAGTTGCAGGCGATCCAGGGAGAGATCGCGGTCGAAGCGCTCCTGGCCGACCCCGACGGTGTACACCGGCACGTGACGCCCCTTGAGAACCGCCAGCGTCGCAGACAGGTCGCCGGTGCCGTTGTCCGCCCCGTCGCTGACCACCACCACACCGGCGAGTGGCAGGTCGGAGAGATCCTGCCGGGCAGTAGCCAGCGACGTGGCCAAATCGGTCCGGGTGCCGTCGGCCCGCAGCGCCGAGGCGCCGGCAAGCGGTTCGGCGTCAGCCGCGAACCGGAAGAAGCGCAAGGCGAAGCGATCCGCCAGCTGCCGGACCAACCCGGTCGAGTCGGCAAAGACCCGCTGCACCGCCGCCTCGCGGCGGGTGTGATCGACGTCCGGAATCTGCATGCTGCGCGAGTCGTCGAGCAGCACCGCGAGGACATTGCGCTGCGGAATGGCGTGGGAGAGCGCCAGCGCCGGGCGCAGCAGGCAACCGGCGAGGACCGCAAAGACCGATGCGCGCAGGATCCCGAGGACGATCCGGTCCCGCCGGTGCTCCATCCGCAATCGCCATGACAGCACCACCACGACGATCACCACGCCCGCCAGCAGCGCCGCCAGCAGGGCCGGCGCGATCACCGGGGTCAGAATCAACTGACCCCGCTGAAATACCCTGGGCGGATACTTGAACAGGAACGTGAAGATGGATTGCAGAGCGTCACATCCCAGTCACGGATGGCGGCCACGGCGGGTGAACCACGCCGTCGAATGGTAATAGTACGCCAGTCCGTGATGGCGAGTTGCCGCGGCGTGAGGTCGCAGAGGGAAACGCTACACCAGGGCCTCGACCAGCCGGGCGAGGCTGCCGACCCGGAGTCCGTCACGGCGCTCGGCGAAGTATCGCGCGTTGATCTCGGCGGCGCCGAGATCGGTCACCGCGGCGTATCCGGCACGGCGCAACGCCGCGGCGAGCGCATCCGGCTCGAAGTGCGACCGCCAGGGTTCGCCGGCAGCCGCCACCCGATCGGCCATGCGCTGCCGGACGTACCGCGCCAGCCAGCCGAGCTGCCCGGGGGAGACGGCGTAATCGAACACCACCGCACTGCCGGCGGCAAAGCGCGCGGCGATCATGCCGAGGATCCCGAGCACGGCGTCGTCCGGCAGGTACATCGAGACGCCGAGCCATGCGAAGCAGGTGACGGCCCGGACGTCGACGGCATCGACCAAACGTCGCTCAAGCGAGTCGTGCTCGAAGTCGATCGGCAGGTACGAGACCGTCGGGGGTACCGGAATCGCGGCATCGCGGAGCAGTTCGCGCTTCCATTCCTGGGTGGCGGGAAAGTCGACCTCGACCACCCGCAACGCCGGATAGGGATTGCGATATGCGAAGGTGTCGAGGCCGGCACCGAGGATGACGTACTGGGTCGCACCGCGCGCCACCGCCGCGGCGAGGCATTCTTCGGCGAAGCGGCTGCGCGCCGCCAGGAACGCACGGAGATACCGGCCGGTGGTCGTGTGATCGCCGCGCCCGGCGGCGGGGTCAAGCCGCGCTTGTCCCTCGGCACCAACGATGGCGACCGCGATCGGGTCGTCGAACACGATCGGACGATCGACCAGCTGGTGCATTGCGCGACGGAGCGCGACGCGATAAGCGGTCCGGCTCGGGGTGTTCTCACGCATCGGGCGGCCGGGAATCTATCCGCGGCCGCCCGATGCATCATCGCGAGGTGCGCAACCGTTCAGGCGCGGCGGCGGCGCCGGTCAAGACCAGCAAGACCCACCAGGCCCGTGGCCAGCAGCGAGACCACACCCGGTTCCGGCACTTCCTGGGGCGGAGCCGCCTGCACCAGGAACTCCTGCCCGGCGCAACTCGACACCGGCTGGCCGGGAGCCGGCGTGCACGTGATCAGGGACCACCCGGCCGGATCGAACCCGCCGAACGACGGCGCCACGCCGAAATCGGTGGTCAGGCCGATCCCGAGACTGGCCGCGAGCGCGCTCGACTCGAACGTGGAGAGCCGCGTCGACGCGTTTGCCCCTTCGCCGAGCAGCGCCCAGATCGCGTCCTGCAGTGCAACAGTCTGTGTCTGGTCGGCGGAGAAGGTCGGATCGCCGCCGGGACCGAGCATCCAGTCATAGTTGATGTTGCTGGCGAGATACGCGGCCCATTCATACCCGGACTGTTCGGAGCCGCCGAGCCGGGTGTGGCTGAAGTCGGAGCCGCCGACGTTGGTGATCCACGCGAGATACTGGTCACCGATATGCGCGTCGTGCAGTTCGTCGACGCAGTAGATCTCGAATGTCGTGAAGTCCGGATCGCCGGTGTTCATCAAACCGCCGACATACGGGCTGCTGTAGGCCTGGAAGTTTCCCGAGCCCTGGTTGACGGTCATCACCGGATCGTTCGGCAGCAACCCTTCGAGCCTGAACGTCGCCTGATAAGGCTCCTGAGCCACGAGCGGCAGCGCGAGGCACGAGAGGGCGGCAACGGCAAACGGGATACGGAACGTCATCGGGACTCCTGAAACACCGGGGGTTGCGGCACGAGAGCATCAAGTCCCGTGCCGCCAGCCCGGCCCCTATCACAACCCATTATGGCGTTGTGACTTGCCGTCTTCCGGCGCTGGCCGATGGGCGGCGGATGCCGCGGCGTGCCGACAGCGTGTGGCGCTCCGGCACCACACCGGCCAAGAGCCATGCCACCGGCTCAGCCCTTCTCGATCTGGCCGCGGATCTCGCCGCCCGGATACTGCTTGCTGTGGACGTTGACGTAGGCATGGCCGTTGTTGAGCAGCACCTTGAGCGAGTCCCCCGATACGCCGTGACCGAGGTCGCCGGTGAGCTTCACCGACCCGCTGTCGATCACGCCGGTCGCCGCCGCGTGGCGGAGCGGAAAGGTGAGGATCGGCGGACCCGAGGCACCGACGGCGCCGACGTGGATATGCGCCATGGTCGGTGTGCCGGTCAGATGCGCCACCCTGATCCGGTAGTAGAGGGTGTTGCCGGTCAGCCGGAACGTCGCGGTGCCCGTCCCCGGGACGTCGTGAGCCGGCGTCTCATTGGTGCCCTTCATCCGCGCGATGTAGCTCAGGGGCTGCTGTGACCCGGGCACGCTGCCCGTCGGCCAGGTGAGTGCCACCGCCATGAACGCGGGGGCGGCCAGGCCGAGAACACGAATCGCCATACGATTTCCTCCGGATTGGTGCGGACCGGAGCCGGCGCGGGCTCGGGTGCCGCCGCGCCTGCTCCTTCGAGTGATGCATCGCCCGCTCCTCGCCACCGTTGCTGACCCATCGGCCCGCCACGGCGCGATGGAACGCGCCTGCCCCGATCACGACGACCCGCCGTCACCAGCTGACACACCTCTGCCCGCCGAACGAGGCTTGTACGGTTCCGCGGGCCGGTGCAGGATTGAGGTCGGATGACGAATCCGGGAGGAGCTGCAATGCACCAACGATCGCTGTTCGTCCGCCGCCTGGCGGCCCGATTCGGTCTCGCCGCGATCGTGGGCGCGGCACTGGCCGGATGCGGGGAGTCGGAAACCACCCCGCCTGGACCGGGAAACCCGCTCGTGGGCGACTGGCAGGCGGATCATGTCGGCCTCACCGCCTCGAACGCGCAGGTCATCCTCCAGCAACCGTGCGCCGAAGCCGACTTCGGTCCGCTGGTGCTCGACGACAGCCTGCACTTCGAGGCGGTGTCGACTCGCTACAACGTGACCGGGAATATCCGCACTTATCCCGACGAGCAACTCTGGCTGACCGGCGTGCTCGACGCGCAGCACAACCTCCACCTGACGTTGCTGCCGGTCAGCGACTCGCTCGCCGGGGTCGACCCTTACGCCCTCGACCTGATGCCGGGCCGATTGGGGGGGACGCCGGTATGCAACGCCGCCGCGACCAACTAGCCCGGGGTAACATCGGTCACCGGGCCGCGTCGCCGCACGGTCTTCGGAGGGCACCATGATTCGTCGCCAATCGGCGCTGGCCGCCGCGACACTGCTCGCTCTCGCCGCGGCACCGGTCGCGGCGCAGGCCGCGGATTCGAGCCAGTCCCACCTCGCGCAGGCCCGCGCCCTTGCCGGGCTCGACCTGCTGCGCGCCGAAGAGATCCAGTGCGGCGAGTTCGGCACGGCCGGAGAGGATCCGTACACCACGCTGAATCGCGAGGACCGCGTCACCCCGACAGCGATCTTCGACAACCTCTATTACGTCGGGACGCGCGCGCTCGGCACCTGGGTCGTGCGCACGTCGCAAGGCCTGGTGCTGATCAACGCGCTGCACACCTCGTGGGTCAAGTCGACCCTGCTGAGCGGCCTGAAGAAGCTCAAACTGGATCCCGCCGAGGTGAAATACGTTCTCGTCACCGAACCGGACGGGGCCGACTTCGGTGGCGCACATTATTTCCAGGGCACCTACGGCGCCCGGATCGTGATGTCAGAAGCGGGGTGGGACGCCATGTCGCAGCTCACCGCGGAGCAGGGACGTGACGGCGTGGCGACCGGCGGTCGCACCCCGGGAAGCGGCGGCGGCGACGAGCCGGCCCGGGGTGGCCGCGGCGGCTACGGCGGTGGCCGGGGTGGATTCGGCGGCGGATTCGGGGGTGGCTTCGGCGGAGGTTACGGTGGTGGAGGGGGCGGCGGCCGTGGCGGCGAATCCGGCGGCCGGAGCGGCCCAGCGGTGCTGGTGGACGAGCGCCCCGCGCGCGACGTTGTCGCCCTCGACGGCGAACCGGTGATCCTCGGTGACGAGACGCTCACCGTGGCCCTCACCCCGGGGAGCACGGCGGGCACGATGTCGGTGATCGTTCCGGTCACCGACCACGGCAGGCCCCACGTCGCGGTGATCGTCGGCGGTACGCGGGTGCCGCTCTCGCCGACGCTCCGCAAGGATTATGCGGCGTCAATGACGCGCCTCACCGACATCGCGGCGCGGGCCCACGCCGACGTGGTGTTGACGCCGTATCCGTTTCTCGACGGCGCGGTGGCGCGGATGGATACGCTGCGGAAAGCCCGACCAGGCGCACCCAACCCGTTCGTCTCCGGTCCAGCCGCCGTGAGCCGGTTCCTCTCCCTGCTGGACCAGTGCGACGAGGCAACGTCTGCGCGTCGGTAACGGCGGGTGATGTACCCGGTTCGCGCGCCGCATCCGGCATCGCTGGCAGCCCTCGCCGCATGCATCGCGGCGCCCATGCGGGCGCAATCGCTGCCGCTGGGCGACGGCCGCGTGACCGATCATCCCGCGATCGACAGCGTCTATTCCTGTCAGGTGTCGTTTCGTGGCGGGGGCGCACGCCACGACGGGCCGTGGTTCCACGGCAACAGCTGGAATCCGCTCCAGAAGCCACACGTGGCCGGGGCCGTCTTCTGGCCCGATGCGACCTTCACCCTCACGCTCCAGGGCGCGACGTTGACCTTCGCGGGGAATGGGCTCCCGGTCAAGCAACCGACCGGCATCTTTCCAATCGCGCCGGACGACCCGGCCTACCGGTACGACACCAATCCGAACCACATCGCGGCGCAGCATCTCGACTTCGAGATTCCGGCGCACCCGACGTTCGCGGCGCAACCGGGGTGCCTGCCGATGGGGATGATCGGCTTCACCACCTCGGGCGTGGCCCTGTACAACGCGCTCGACGCCGCCGGGCGCGATGCCGCGGCGCACGAAATCCAGGACAACTGCGACGGACACCCGCAGGCCAACGCGCAGTACCATTACCACAACGCGTCGCCGTGCATCCCCGGGGTGGGCAGCGACACACTGGTCGGATGGGCGCTCGACGGCTATCCGATCTTCGGGCTCAAGAACGCGACCGGCGCGTGGGTGCGGGACAGCGACCTCGACGAGTGCCACGGACGACGCGAAACCGTCACCGTGGACGACCGGACGTATGCGTACGGCTACCACATGACCCGCGAGTATCCCTACACCCTCGGTTGCTTCGCCGGACGGCTGCTCGACTCGACACTTCGTGACGCCCGCGGCGGGCTCGAGCCGTCGCGGCGAGGCGGGCGCGGACCGGGCGGCCGCGGTGGGCGCCAGCGCGGCGGCGCCGGCGCCGATCACGCCGCCAGGCGGTAGCCGAATCCGAGAATGGCGCCGTAGAGCATGTGGCCGGCCAGGGTGAACAGCGGCGTGCGACGGCCGTAGTTGAGCGCCATGAACCCGGGGGGTTCCAACCCGCTCGTCGGTTCGGGCCCGCTGTGCTCGTCGGCCATCCGGGGGTGCACCGCGGGCAGGAGCGGCATCAGCACCACCAGCACCACCAACCCCTGGAGCAGTCCCATCCCCGCGCCGATCCACCAGGCTGCACGATGCAGCGCTTCGAACACCACGCCGTAGAGGAGCGCGAACGCCCAGCCGTTGGCGAAGTGCACCAGAAAGCCGATCGGCTCGGCGACGTCGTAGTTGGCGGTGAACATGGTGCCGACCATGAACGGCAGGCTCATCCGCGACCATCCCAGCCCACGGCTCCCCTCGGTGACGATCGAGAGCACGATGGTGGCAACGAAGCCCCAGAGAATGATGATGGGAAGGTTCATAGCCGTGCCGTGGTGAGGGTGGCACCACCGTCGTGATCGGGCCGGGTCTGCGCGCCGGTGGCGTGCGCCAGTTGCAGGGCGGCATCGATCAGTCCGACGTGGGTGAATGCCTGGGGGAAGTTGCCGAGCGCCGCGCCGCTCACCGGATCGATCTCCTCGGCGAAGAGACCGAGATCATTGGCATAGCCCAGGAGATGCTCGAAGAGGTCAGCTGCCCGCTGGTGCTCGCCGGCCTGCGCCAGGTACGACACCGCCCAGAAGGAGCAGATGCCGAAGGCGCCCTCGCCGCCGGGCAGCCCGTCGCCGTCGCGATAGCGATAGAGCAACCCGTCGACCCCGAGATCAATGGCGATCCGCAGGCCGGTGGAGCGCATCCGCGGCGCCGACGCTTCCGTATAGCCATACCGCGACAACAGCAGCAGCGACGCATCGACGTCGTGTCCGTCGAGCGTCGACACGTAACTGTCCAGCGCGGGGTCGAAGCCGCGCGACTCGATCGCCTGGCGGATCTCGTCCTGCACGGCGCGGTAGCGGCCCGCCGGCAGGCGGACATGCCCCGCCTGGTCGAGCCGGCAGAGCCGGTCGAGCGCCACCCAGCACATCGCCTTGGAATAGGTGTTGTGGCGGCGGCCGCCCCGCGGTTCCCAGATGCCTTCGTCCAGTTCACGCCATTGCCGGCAGACGGTTTCACCGAACCCGCGCAACATCCGTCGGGTGCCGCGATCGAGCCGGCCGCCGCGCACCGTGAAGGCATGGATGGCGTCGACCACTTCGCCGTAGATATCCAGCTGCAACTGGTTGTGTGCGTCGTTGCCGACGCGCACCGGCCGCGACTCGTTGTAGCCGGAAAGCCAGTCGAGCTCCCGCTCCGGCAGCCGTGTCTCCCCGAAGACGTCGTACAGCACCTGCAGCCGCGGCAGCGACATCCAGGTGGCGTGCAGCAGCCAGGAGATGAACGCCTCCGCTTCGGCGCCATAGCCCAGGTCGAACAGTGCCTGCACCGTCAGCGAGCTGTCGCGGAGCCAGCAGTAGCGATAGTCCCAGTTGCGGATGCCGCCGATCGATTCCGGCAGCGACGTGGTCGGCGCCGCGATCACCGCACCCGACGGCGCAAACTCCATCAGCTTGAGCGTGAGGGCGCTGCGCACCACGGCATCGCGCCGCGGCCCCTCGTAGACGCAGCGGCCCGACCAGTTGCGCCACCAGCTGATGGTCTGCCGAATGCGCACCTCGGCCGCTTCGCCGAGCGGCGGCAGGACCGCGGGTTCGCCGACCACACCCACGAGACTGAGGTAATGGCGATCGCCGGCGTGCAACGTGGTCCCGACCGCCAGGCGGGCGTGATCGTCGGAGAGTTCCACCGGCAGGTCGCACCGGAGCGCCAGAGCGCTGCCGTCGTGTTCGTACCACGCGCCAAGGCTGCCCCGAGTGGTCAGGCGGGGCACGATCCGGCCGAAATCCGGCCGCGGATCGCAGCGCACCTGTACGGTCACGTCCCCCTCGAGGCATTCGAGACGCCGCAGGATCTCCCGCGGCGGCCGGAGCGATCGCCGCCGCTCTTCCGGCGTCGCCACCGGCATGAGGTCGGTCACGCGCAACACGCCGCGCGTCGTGCGGAACGTGGTCTCGAGCACGTTGGTACCATCGAGGTAGCGACGCGAAATTGCCGCCGGCTCCACGGGCGCGACGGCGAACGACCCGCCACGCCTGGCGTCGAGCAAGCTGCCGAAGACCGACGGACTGTCGAATCGCGGCCAGCAGAGCCAGTCGATCGCCCCGTTGCGACCGACGAGTGCTGCCGAACGGCAATCGCCGATGATGGCGTAATCGGCGATCGGCGGATTCGGGGCGGCGGGCGGCGGCAGCGCAGGCTCGTTCATCGGCAGTCCGGTCAACTTGCGCACTCGACGCCTCCCGTTCAAGGCGGTGAAGTCCGGTGGTCCGACCGCGTCCATTCGGTTCCGCCGCGCATCGATGTCACGAATCTGACACCGACCAACCGACCTGACCCCCTTTCCCCGCCCCCCCGTGCGGGCCGAGATTCCGGTGTTCATGACGACCTTCGCCCTCTCGATCCCGCTGCCACTGGCCGCGTCGCTGGCTGTCGCCGGCGCGGCGCTCGCTCCCGGCCCGGCGCCGGCCCACGCCCCGACCTTTTCGGGGCGGAAGGGCCAGGTCAGGGTTGCGCCGCCGCGGCTGTCGGGGACAGTCACGATCGACGGCTCACTCGACGAGCCGCAGTGGCAGCAGGCGGCGGTGCTGACCGGATTCTCGGAATTCACGCCGGTCGACGGCGTGCCGGCCCAGGATTCCACGCAGGTGCTGGTGTGGTACTCGCCGACCGCGCTGTATGTCGGCGTCCGCGCCCGCGATCCGAGCGGACTGGTGCACGCCACCGTGGCCGCGCGCGACCAGATCGGCAACGACGACAACGTCCAGATCTACCTCTCGACATTCAACGATGGCCGCCAGGCCACCGTCTTCGACGTCAACCCGCTCGGCATCCAGGCGGACGGCGCGCTCAACGAGAACGGCAGCATCGCCTGCAACGGCATGTCGAACTGTGCCATCCAGACGCGCCAGAAGCCCGACCTGTCACCCGACTTCGTCTGGGACTCGAAGGGGAAACTCGTCCCGGGCGGCTACCAGATCGAGATCCGCATTCCGTTCACGAGTCTCCGGTTCCAGGAAGCGAAGACGCAGAGCTGGGGATTCAACATCATCCGGGTGGTGCAGCACTCGGGCGAGGAAGAGACCTGGGCCCCGGTGCGCCTGGCCGGGGCGTCGTTCCTGTCGCAATCGGGGCATCTCGACGGACTCACCGGCCTGTCGGCGGGACACGTGCTCGACGTCATCCCGACGGTCACGTCGCGGGTGGACTACGCGCCGCCCGCCTCGGGCGACGCCTGGAAGTACACCGGTGGCGCGCCCCAGGTCGGCGGCGACGTCCGCTACGGCCTGACCCCCAACCTGACGTTCAACGCCACAGCACACCCCGATTTCTCCCAGGTGGAAAGCGACGTCACGCAGTTCGCGTTCGATCCGCGGCAGGCGGTGTTCTATCCGGAGAAGCGGCCGTTCTTTCTCGAAGGCGCGGAGCAGTTCGACGCGCCGTTCGGCATGATCTACACCCGCCGCATCCAGCAGCCGGTGGTGGCCACCAAACTCACCGGCAAGGCGCTCGGTACGCAGATCGGCGTCCTCGGCGCCATCGACGATCAATCGGCATCACGCCATGGCGACAATCCGGTGTTCGGCATCGTGCGACTGTCGCGCGACCTCGGTCCCGGCTCCCGGGCGGGATTCACCTGGACCGAACAGCACGACGGGCCCGGGAGCAATCGGGCGGTCGCGGCGGATGGGCGGCTGGTCTTCGACACCATCAACACCGTCAGCTACGGATTGGCGTTGGCCCACGATGTCGCCAACGGGCAGACCCGCACGGGCCCGGCGGCGAGCCTGAGCTATCGCCGCGCCGGCAAGCACCTGCGGCTCAACTACGCCATCACCGGCACATCGCCGGATTTCGTGCTTCGCTCGGGATTCCTGTCGCAGACCGGCCTGGTGACGGCGCAACTGAGCACCAGTTACAACTGGTACTGGCAGCACGGGCCGCTGCAGTCGCTCAATTTCGAGGTGGCCCCGTCGGCGCGGTGGGTGTACGACGATTTCTTCCATGGCCGCGGCGTCCAGAACCGGTACCTGCACTTCAACGCCAACGCCCGGTTCAAGGGCGGCTGGGCCGGCGGCGTGTCGTATTTCCAGGAGAGTTTCGGGTACGATCCCTCGATCTACACCAACGTCCGGCTGCGGCGCCCCGACGGCACCTTCGAGCCGTTCACCGGCGGCAACGACCGGCTGCCGAACCATGATTATGTCGTGTCGTTCAGTACGCCGACCTGGCGCCAGTTCGACGTCAGTGCGTTCCTGCTCGGTGGATTGACCGACGAGGACTTCTTCGAGTGGGCGCCGGCCCGACTGCTGCTGGTGAACGTCAGCGCCGATTATCGGCCGACCGACAGGCTGCGATTCAACCTGGCCTACAATCACACCCAGGAGTGGCGGCCGGGGGATGGGTCGCTGCTCTCCACCCAGCTGGTGCCGGTGCTCACCGCCGTCTACCAGGCGAGCCGCGCGTTCCAGTTCCGCATCATCACCCAGTACGCGCTCGACAAGCAGGACTCGCTCCGCGACGCGGCGCGCACCGACCTGCCGATCTGGTACGCCACCGCGGACGGGAGCTACTCGCGGGCGGCCGCGTTCACCCGCGCGTCGCTGCAGGCCGATTTCCTCTTCAGCTACTTCCCGAATCCCGGGACGGTGATCTATCTGGGGTACGGCACGCTCGACCAGCGGCCGACGCCGGACGGGCGGATGCGACTGGGCCCGGCGCGGAGCGATTTCTTCCTGAAAGTGTCGTACCTGTGGCGGATGGCAGGGTGAAGGGCCCGGAGCCCAAAGCCGTGAGCCGTGAGCCCGGAGCCCAAAGCCTTGAGCCCCGAGCCCTGAGCCCTAAGCCCTAAGCCCTAAGCCCTAAGCCCTAAGCCCTAAGCCCTAAGCCCCAAGCCCTAAGCCCCGCATGCGTAACTCGACGCGCAGAGCCATGGTCGCAGGTCGCAGCCTGCCCGGAACGATGAAACTTGACTGTTCTCTCGCCGTATGGGGTGTCATCCTGACGTAATCGCCAACCCCGTTTTCGGAGGCCTGTCGTGCTTCGACAGCATCGCCGGGACACCATCTATACCTCGATCGTCAGCGTCACCGCCGCCATCGGCACTGGCACGGCCGCGAACGCCCAACTCGCCCGCCCCGTCATTGACACCGTTGCTCATCACATCGTGCGGGTCACCAATCGTGCGCCAAGCGAGTGGAGCGGGTACACTGGCTGGCGCCTGGTGCCGGTGGCGACGATCGAGCCGCCGTTCGGAGCGCCGGGAGCACTGGTCGATCCGGGCACTCGCGGCGCGTCCGTCGCCTGGACCGATGACGAACAATTGCTGGTGATCGACCAGAAGCCGGCAGCGATCAAGCGCTATGACGCGAACGGGAAATACCTGGGGCAAATCGGACGGGACGGAGCCGGACCGGGAGAATATCAACGCCCTTCGGTGGCTGCCCGCGCGAATCGGCTACTGGTCTATGATGTCGGTCCGGAGATCATGAAGACCTGGGTCAACGGAAAGCCAGGACGCACATGGCAGGCCGAGTCGAACTTCGAAGGCTTTCCGATCTACCTCGACACGCTCGGACGGGCCTACGATCGGATCAGCCTCCCTGACCCTGCGACTCACCGGCCGATATTGGATGGATGGGAGCGCTGGCCGGCCTCGAAATGGAGCGGAAGTGGGGCATCCAGCGACACCTTGCCGGTGCCAACGCACGATTATCGCGGGTTCCAGACCGCGTGGGACATACCGAAGGTGGTGTACGCCCACAAGCCGTTCGTGTCGTTCATCAGTTCCATCGTCGACCGCGCCGGCCACGTGATCTGGGGATTCATGCAGGACCCGGAATGGTTCGTGAGCCGCAACGGGCAAGACACCTTGCGGATCTATGTCATCATCGATACGGCGCCGAGCTTTCCGGTCGCCGCCCGCGATTCGGTCATACGGGTGTATGCCTCGAACGTTCCCGCGATCAACAAGGCGGTGCGTGCGGTCGCAAATGCAACCGACCTCCCCGATCATTACCCCGTGTGGCGCGAGATCACGGAGGACAAGCTTGGCAGTCTCTGGATCAGCCGATATGGGCCACGCGGCACCATCGATCATTTCGAGGTCCTCGACGCCATCGGCCGGTGGCTCGGCTCGGTCAGAGCACCGGACGATCTGAGCCAGGCCGTTGCCTTCGGCCGGGACCACTTTGCCGAGATCGTCCTGGACGGGAATGACCTGCCGGAGGTGCGGATCTTCCGCATCGACCGCGGCGGCCACTGAGTCTGCTGGCCAGAGCCGGACCCACCGCTCTCGTTGCGCCCCGGCGATATCGGCGGCAGATTCGCTGCCATGAAAACCCTCGTCACAGCACTCCGCATGCTGCTCCGCCTCGACTTCCTGGCGCTCCTCGTCGTCGGCATCCTCCTCTGGGCCGGTCACGCCGGTCTGCAGCAACTCCACATTTCGCTCGGCTTCGTGTTTGTCGCCCTGGTGATCATCGAGGCGTTCGTGGCCGCCACCAGCAAGGTGAGTCTGGGGCTGGTGGTGATCGCGATCGTCTGGGCACTTCTGCTGCCGGTCGTCGGCTTCGGGCAGCGGACGGTGATGGTGGGCGGGGCGCACTGGCTGGTGCGCGTGTTCCACCTCCTCTTCGGTGTCGGAATCATGGGTGTGGCCGAGATGATGGGGAAGCGCGCCGCGACGAATCTGACGACCTGAGTCAGGGCGGTGCGACCGGGGTCGCCTCAACGCCGCTCGCGCCAGGCGTCGTCCTGCTGGCGGATCTCCCGCTCGAGGGGCGTCAATCCGGGATACCCCACGGCCCTCGGCAACATCAGCCCACGATGTTCCGCAGCCTGGAAAAGAACTTCGTAGTCGATTCCCTGCGTGCTGGCCCGGAGCCACCAGCGAGCGACCAACCACCGGTTGGCAACGAAACCGGCGACGAAGCCACCATAGACTGCCGGGAGGATCAACCAGGAATACCGGTTCCGGACCAGCCACGCCAGGACGCCGCCGCCGACGATCGCGAGCAGCGTGAATCCGTAGATACGCCGAGACGCAGCGGTCGTGATGCGACGGGCCCGGCGCTCCTGATCGTGCAGGTCGGCGTACGGATCGCCGGAACCGGGTGTCTCGTTCGTCATCGGCCTGCCGCACGTTCATTTCGGTCGCCGGTCGCCAGTTCATCGTCGTTGCCGGGCCGCGAGTCGAGGTCGGGCAGCGGCCGGGCCGTCTCGACATCTTGACGCTCGGCATCAGTGGGAAGCGGCCCAAACAGCGGGATCGGACCGACGCGGGACGATCGCCGTTCACCGGTCATGCGGTGTTCCGTTCCACAGTGACGGTTGGGCCGTCTTCCACCTCGGGCTCCCGCCGCCGATCAGGGCCCCGAGCAACGCTCCACCCGCAGCACCGCCGAACAGGTATACCAAAGCTGGCGGTCCGCAATCGGCCGCGTCGCAGAATCCGCGAAGCGCGCCCACGAACGATCCGACGCCGAGCCCGATCAACCCGCCAATCAATGCCCCCGTTCCGGCATGCGAGCCGTGCTGGATTTCGAGCGCCGCCATGCCGCTGATCGGGACTCGCCGGACGCGCGACGAATCCGCCGCCGAGCTGCATGGTGGACCCGGGTAGCGGCAGATGATCAGAGCATTGTTTCCGGGTATCGCCGGCTGAAGCAGTCTCCCCACGAGCCGGGAACCGCTGTCGAAGGTGATGCGGACCAGCCGGCCGCTGTCGAGCGGCGTGCCCTGACCCCGAGCCACGGAGGCGCCCGACAGCACGAGCAATGCAACGGTTCCGGCCACCCGCCACCCCACCCGCACACCGCACCACGGCAGGCCGGAACGGCAACGTCGCCCGACGGACTCCTCTTCACCACGCAGGCCGGGCGCGCAGCCGTTGTAACCCGAACGATGCATGCATGGAGTATTCCCTCTCGATCGAGGATCCGACAGGTGCGCACATTGGACACCGGCTGTTGCCTCGCAGCACCGGCTACGTATGCCGGGACATCCCGAAGCCGCCCTCAGACGTCCGGGATGCATCGGGCGCGCCCGACGATCGGTCGACCGGTCGCGAAGACTGACGGACCGGTGGCGCCCCGCGAGATGCGCATTGCCATCCCGAACGCGCCGGTTGGATCGTGATCCACGCGTGGTGGCGCCATCGTCGCGAGCTCGGCAGCGCCCGGCATGAGCAGCACCGTGCTCGAGACGGCCGTATCCCGGACGTACGCCTGCGATTCCGCCCGGGTCGCGACCGGCGCGCTGCCAGGCCCGATGAAAGCACCGCCGCCAACGAGGACCGCAGCGCGGGGCATCAGGACCGCAGCGCCCGACACGACGACCGCACCGCCGCAAACGTGGACCGCAGCGCGGGGCATCAGGACCGCAGCGCCCGGCACGACGAGCGCACCGCCGCAAACGTGGACCGCAGCGCCGGCCATGAGCACCGCACCGCTGCACACGACCACCGCACTGTCGTGCATCAGGACCGGTCTGCGGCACACGACGACCGGACCGCCGCAGGTCAGGACGGCAGCGACGACCACGAGAAGCGCGCCAGCGCACGCGACTATGCCCCGGCTGGACGTGAGCACCGCACCCGAATGCACGTGCGCCGCGCAGGATTCGGGAGCGGGCCACGGGTTGCTGCGACAACGGGCGCGGCATCCGAGAGCACTGCTGACGGACCCATGAGCATCGGAGCCCTGTATCGGACGAGCGCAATGTTTCACGGGATGATCGCACTGTCGCACGCACGCAATCCGGTCGCACACCGACTCCCGCTTGACGATCATGCCCGCCGGGGGAGATTCAGTGGGCCGACGTTTCCTGTTTCATCCATTCCCGGAGGTTCCGATGCTGCTCGTCCGCGAAATCATGTACTGCAAGCCGGGCAAGGTCCGGCCGATGGTCGAGAAGTTCGTCGCCATGTCGAAACTCAACAAGACGCTCGGCATGCCTGCCATGCGCGTCATGACCGATTTCTGCGCCGAACAGTACTGGACGGTGGTGGCGGAGATGGAAGTGGAGAGCATGGACAGTTTCGAGAAGATGATGAGCAATCCCGCCGGGTCGGCCGAGGACATGAAGACGTTCGAGGAGATCATGACCGGTTACCACGACCTGGTGGAGCGGGGCCGCCGGGAGATCTACCGGATCGACGGGTGAGTCTGGTAGCTTCGGTGCGCGGGCACCCCGGCCCGACCTTCAATCCGCCACGCCAGGAAATGCCATGACGAATCGCTGCGGGCTTTCGTTCGCCGTTGTTGCCGCCGTGCTCCTCGGCGCCTGCCAGAAGGCGCCACCGGCGCAGGCGCCGGCCGCACCCTCCGCGCCCGCCGGGCCGGTCCGGGTCGTTGCGACCGACTATGCGTACAGCAGTGTGCCGGACACCGTCCGGCCCGGCTGGCACGACGTGCTGGTGGTGAATCACGGGAAGCAGCCCCACATGGCTGTCTTTGCGCGGCTCGACAGCGGCAAGACGATCAACGACCTTCTGGCGGGGGTCAAGGCCAGGGCACCGATTGCCAATTGGGTCGTTGAGGTCGGCGGCGTCAACGCAGTCCTCCCGGGCGACAGCCTGGCCACCGCGATCGACATGCCGGCGGGCAACTACGTCGTCGCCTGCTTCGTCAACGATTCCACCGGCAAGCCGCACATCCTGGACGGGATGGTCGGGACGGTCGTGGTGGCTGACGCCGGCCCTCCTGCGATCAGTGAACCGGTCGCATCCGACACCGTGAAGCTGACCAGCTACACGGTCGCGTTCACGACCCCGCCGACCGTGGGCACAGCGATCATTCGCGTCGAGAACACCGATTCCACGGCCATCGATCACGATCTCGTCGTGTTGCGTATCAACGACGGCAAGACGCAGCACGATGTCATGGCGTGGATGGCCAGGATGGGCGGGTCGCCACCGCCGTTCACCGTCGTGGGGGCCACGACCGGCATGCCACCCGGCTCGCACGATGACGTCCACGTCGCCATCACGCCGGGCAACTATCTGGCGCTGTGCATGATGCCGGACAAGACCGGCAAGCCGCATTTCATGCACGGGATGGTGACGCCGTTCTCGGTCAAGGACTGAGCCAGGCAGATGCGCCACGCCGGCCGGTACCTGTCGACGCACGGGCCGGCGTGGTGCATTCTCCGGTACGGCGCTGGCGAACCGCGGTTCAGTGCCTCAGGCGCGCCGCAACTTCCGCCGCCCCGCACCTGCCAGGCCGACCGACCCGAGCGCGACCAGCGACACGCTCGTCGGTTCGGGGACGGGCGTCGTGGTGTACTCGATGTTGTCGATGAGCGCCGCGTTGCGGTCTCCGCCAGGAAGAATCTCGATCTGGCCAAACGCAATCCCGTCGAACCCGTACCACGCGGCCGGATCGCCCTGACCGGTCCCGGCATTGAACGAAAAGACCGGCGAGCCGCCGAGCAACGCCTCGAAGCTCGAGGTGCCGTCGTTGCTCAGAAGATTGAACGCCGCCCCGGTCACGGTGGCATTGAAGAAGATATCGATCGGGTTCACGAAGGACCCGCCGAGCACAAAGTTTCCGGCGCTGGCGGTCGAGAAGAACCCCGGCTGCGGATCCTGGAAGAGGTTCAGAAAGGTCATGCCATATGCGTGGCTATCGACTGCGTGTCGCCCTCGGAATGGGACTCGGTGCGTGCGGCAGCGGCCACACGACCGCGGCAGCCGACCGCGCTGATGTGGCACAGCGTGTTTCGGACTCGGTGCTCGCCGTCCACACGCGGGCAGCGCCGGCGCTTCTTGATTCAGCGCGGCAGACGATGGTGGAACTCCTCAAGAACCCCGCAATCGCGGTGTTCGATTCGCTCACCGTGGTGCAACCGGCTCCGACGAACGGAAACTGGCCCGCGCCGGCGGTGTGCGGCCGGCTTGGCGGCAAGCCGGGTGTGACGGGCACCTCCGGGATGACGCCGTTCATCTACCTCAACAGGGTGACGGTGTTCGTACTCGATCGGTCCAACGGTGCGGCGTTCGCGAAGCTGCATACCGAATATTGCGATGGACCTGGGACGGGGGTGCTGAGCCGCTGACCGCGCTGACTCACGACGCCGGGACTGTGCGGCGGGCGATGGCGAGCGGGACAGAGCTGGGGCGTGACTCGAGCCGGAACATGGAGGGATGCGGACCCGGCGCCGGAACCAGGCGAGGCGCCGCCTGCGGCGCGCTCCACCCGCGCCCCCTCGACACACCGCGATACCAGGGCGCGATCCCTCGCGTGCGATGCACGCTCGGGACATGTAGCTGGGGCGGGACTCGAACCCGCGACCCCGGCATTATGAGACGGAACGGCGCACCGCAAAGGTGCGCCGTTCCTGCGTTTGCGATCTATCGCACGGCCCACAACTACGCCGATTACGACGCCTGTTGTGACAGTCCTTGGTACAAGTGGGGCGAAGCACTTCCCCGCCCCGCTCACAGGTGCACAGCCGGGTTTCTGACAGCTCCCGAGCTGTGTGGGGGCATACCGGTGGGATCGGTGTGCATGGGTCGGCGCACGGTAGGGGGCACATGCCCCTACCGGGTGCCCCCCAGTCAAAACTGTCCAGGGGGCGCGGGGGGCAGCGCCCCCTGCCGCGCCGTAGGCGCGTGGTGAGCTTGTGCGCGGCCCAGCACCAGCTAGCCCACGGTGGTGGGCGTGGTCCCCGCCCCAGCCCCTTGGCAAGAATACGAAATCCCCGTCACCCGCGATCCTCCGGGAGAAGCGGGCGGCGCGGTATAGACTCCGCGAGGTGCTCTCTGGCGTAACCCGAGCCAGGCGGGTCGGCGCCTGTGGCTGGCGACGACTCCCGGCCGTCGCTGAACCGGAAGTGCGGATCAAGGATCGAGTAGCGCACTTCGCCGGAGTCCAGTTGTGCGGCAACATCTGGATCTGTCCCGTCTGCGGCCCTTACATCCGCCAGCAGCGAGCTGTCGAAGTAGATCGGGCGTGCTCGTGGTGGCTCGATCACCTCGGGATTGGGACGGTAATGCTGCTCACTTTGACGTTGCCACACGATGCCGGCGATTCGCTGCGAAGCGTCCTCGATGCAGTGCGCGCCGCGTTCTCGGCATTGGTCGCCGGAAAAGGGTGGCAGACTGACAAAGCGCGCTTTGGCCTTGCTCACTACATACGTGCCCACGATTGCACGCACGGACCAAGCGGATGGCACTTTCACGTGCACGTCTTGCTTTTCGGCGAGCACAAGCTGACCGACCGTGAACTGATGACCCTACAACGCGCGCTGCATCGACGGTGGTCGGGCGCTGTTACCCGGCATGGCTTCCGCCAACCGTCAGACGAGCACGGCGTTCGCCTAGAGCAAGCCCGGAACAGCGGCGACATTGCACGCTACGTCTGTCAGGTGGTTGTCGGCGACGCTGAGGATCGGCCGCGCGCAGTGGCGCTCGAGCTTGCGCGTGGCGATCTGAAGACATCACACCACAACGGCCACCGGACACCGTGGCGAGATACTTGCCGCATTCGCCGAATCAGGCGACTGCGACGACCTGGCGCTCTGGCACGAGTGGGAGCGTGAAACGCGAGGCGTCCACGCGATCCGATGGAGCAAGGGTCTTCACAAGCTGGCAGATGTCGAAGAGCAAACCGACGAAGAGTTGCGAGCGGTAGAAATTGGGGGCGAACTGGTCTAAGTCTTTGCCGAGGGTGAATGGTACGTCGTCTCGCGGACTCGCGGCGCGCGGTCGCGCGTGCTTGAGTTGGCGGAACAGAGTGGCCCTGATAAAGTCGCACAATACGTCACGGAACTTGTCGCCACCGCGCGACGAGAACGAGCGCGGCTCGCCAGCCGCCCGGGCGCAGCCCCCAATAGCGTCCTACCGGCCAGCGCCGGGCTAGAGTTTCGGGATGAAGAAGGAGATTGGCCTGCGGTACAGCCGTGCAAACCGCGCCAAGTCGATGGGATCGATCCGCCGCTCCCCAAGCTCGCACTTGGTAATCCATGACTGGCGCCTCTTCAGGGCCTTCGCCACCTCAACTTGGGTGAGGTTCGCACCTACCCGGGCCTCCCGCAGCTTCTTCAGGAGGAACTGGTATTCGCGCGTATGTACCGCGCTGCGACGGGGTTTCTCGGGCTCCATAAGATGGAGCACGCTCTAACCTTTTTCGGGATACCCCAAAACGGGGTATTGCCCTCGGCGACCGTGGACTAGCGTCAGGCGACGGGCCAAAGGCCCCTTGGCGGTTCCTCAGGCCGCCGCGGGACCGGGACGGCACGATCATTGCATTTCGCCGGATATCGCCCCTCACCTCTTCGATGGAGTCCGTGTGAAGCGACGGTATCAGATAATTGCGGTGGTCGCCATCCTAGGGATCAGCTTCCCGCGCATCGCCTGCTCGCAAAAGGTGGATCTACACGACTGCGAGAAGCCCGGTGGTGACAAGAAGATCACGACGTTCACCGTTGACCTTCCAATCCCCGCTCAGCGTGCCCAAAGCCGAGTATTGAAGGTCTTCACAATGCTCGGATTGTCACCGTCGGCAGTAGGTTCGACGAATCAGGTCGAGTGGGATAGCGGCACGCAAACGAACGCCTGGACCGGCGACAATCGCCGTCGCAAAATCACTGCAACGATCATGGAGGGTGACGTGGAGAACACCGCCACCGTCTTGATCGCGCCGGTCGAAAGCAACTCGGACCAGCAGAATCAGAAATCCATGCAGGCATTAAGCAACAAGAACAGTGGATACGGCGGTAAGGTGTGGTGCACGGCGCGAGCGATTACTGATTCACTTCATAGTTGGGCCGACGCTCAAAAGGCTCTTGCCGACGCCCAGAAGAATGTGAAGGTCAAATCGGATTCGACGCCGCGCTAGCGCGGCGTCCCGTCTAGTGTTACCCCCGCGGCTCAGTGCTGGCCGCGGTGAGCGGAAACAGCAGGCACGGCGGCTGATTTGGTACCCCCACGGGCAACGAAAGGATGGTTGAGTATGCATAAGCGGCATTTCGGAATCCTGTTGGCCACGATAGCGTCGGCCGGCGCGGGTCTCTCCTGTTCGAGCGGCAGCACCACGCAAACAATCACGCCGACGGCGCACAGTGTGACGCTCGCGAACGGCGTAGTGAGCATCGGCGCTGGCGCATGGGCACAACTCAAGTGAACGTGACAAGCGGCATGCTTGTGCCAGCGGTCACTCGATCGTTCATAGCAAGCGGTGGCGCTGGCAACGACATCAAGGTCTATGTGATGAGCGCCACCGACTACACGAACTGGTCGAACGGCCATTCGGTGACGCCGCTTTACAACTCCGGACAACTCACCACCGCTTCGTTCGACGTGAGCCTCGGGGTCGGCACGTACTACGTCGTCTACGACAACTCGTTCTCTGTAATTTCCACGAAGAACGTGACGACCCGGGTCGACCTAACCTACGAGCGTCGGGGAGTGCGGCTGAGCGCCGCCACCAGCCTCCGGAGAGGCTGATCAGTCGACCCAGGTGGCGGCCCGCCGGCATTTCCGGTCGGCCGCCGTAGCTTGACCCCTATGGGGATCTCGCTACCCCATTGACACGAGCGGGGCGACCAGTAGAATTACTCTCCTATGTCTACCGTGCGAAAGAAGAGCTCCACAAAGCGCGAGAACCTCTCCGGGTATTGGATCGACGCCGATAGCTATCGGCTGCGCGGTTACCCGACGGGTCCGACGGAAGACCCCGCGGGCAACCCGAGCCACGATTCTGAGTTGCTACCGGAGGCAGCTAAGCCAGCGCGCAAGCCCCGCCGAAAGAAGAACGAATCCGAATCGCTCCCGGATTGGATTCGCGCCGGGACGAAGAATCGAGATCACCGATCGGCGGGGCTGGGCGTCGCGACTTGACGAGCAGAGCCAACGCGCAATTCTGGTGATACATGATCGTTTTGGTTTCCGCTGGCAGCGATCCATCGGCCTGGACGACGACGTCTCACAGGTGGAGGCTGCACGGCTGCTCGGCGTCCCACTGACGCGCCTCAACCGCTGGGTGCGAACCAAGAAACTGAGGGCTCGCAAGCTCCCACGCTATTCAGTCATTCGTGCACGTGACCTGTACCAACTCGCTATCGCGATGAAGCTATCCGTGCCCCGCGGGAGGGTGTTGATCTGGCCGCGGGTGGACGGCGATGAGCAGTAACTGGCGCACGAAATGTGAAGCAGGGCATTGAGACGCGAACTCACGGGGCAACCCAAATACTGCGAGAGAGGAAGGGCAACAATGTCAGCGCCAAGCAGGAAAGAGATATTCGTTGAAGTAGTCGAATTGCGGGAACAGTTGGACGCGATCCAGCGGGCCTACGAGGATGGCGACTTCGAAGCCATTGGCGACATACTCGCCAACGATGAGCTGGACCAGGACGAGGACCTCGAACCCGACGAGCTGGACGACTGACCAATGCTCCGTATCTCCGAAGCTGCCGCAAAGATCGGGATAGCGCCAAGCACCCTCCGGGCGTTCGCTGATCGTGGGCTGATCGCGTTTACTGAAATGCCGAACGGCGAACGGCGGTTTGAGGAAAGTGCCGTAGAGGCATTTCGCGAAGAAGGAGCGAACCCGCCAACATCGCGACCGGCAGACACGCCGGCGCCGTCGCCAGCACCACGCCCGCGCCGTCCTGCTTGGACTGAGGTGCCGCCATGGGACCGCCCGGCGTTAGCCGCCGAGGCAGAAGTCAGGATCGAGAAAGCCAAACGCGAAATCGCGCAACTCGCCGCTGATGACAGGGCCCGCGCCGAACAGGCCCAATGGGACCGAATCGCCGCGATGACCGCAGAGGCGGAACGAGAACGGCAACGGCTGGAAGTGCAGCAGCAGGAGCGGGCCGTCAAACTGGCCGAATCCATGAAGCCGATCACGGAGGCCGTCAATGCGTTCGTGGCTCGACGGAAGGAGAAGGCGGAGCTGGACGCCGAACGGGCTGCCAAGGATGTACGGGCAGCGGGAAAGCGACTTGCCGCATTGCCAGAGGATCGAGAATTGGAGTCGATGGAGCGGGCCTATCAGCAGCGTCGCGACCTGCTCGACTTGGCCAGCGTAACCCGTCGATTGCGCCGGTAGGAAAACGATACTGAAGGTACCTGAAGTATACCGTAGCAGGGATGGGTGCCACATGCCGAACGATGGATTGTTGAACGCGAAAGAGGCGGCGCACTACCTCGGAATGTCCGTGTCGTGGCTGTACGCATCGCTGGTGCCGTTCGTGAAGGCTCTGTCCCCCATTTCGTGAGGCAGTTTGGGCTAGCATGTGAGACCTACCGCGGACCGACGGCTGCGATACTGCTGGGGTGACTGATAGCCGAGCGCCGAGTGCGGGGCGACGGCATTGTAATCCGCGATCCACGCGGGGATCTGCGCCAGGATACTCGCCGCGCTCGACCGATCCGCGCCCGCCACATAGTCCCGCTTGATCGTGTTCACAAACGCCTCCGACATGCCATTCGATTGCGGGCTGGCCGCCGGCGTGGTGATCGGCACCAGCCCCAGCCGTTCGGCCGTGCACAGCGTGTCGAGCGCCGTGTAGATGCTGCCGTTGTCGCTGAGCCACTGAATCGACTCCGCAGGCCGGTCACCACAGCGGGCCGCCACGGCCGCCGTCATCAGCTGCTGGATGTCCGTCGCCAGCAGATCGCGGGGCACGGCGACATGCGCCAAGGCTTCTCGGTCGTGGCAATCGAGCGCAAAGGCGAGCTGCACGAGCTCGCCGTTCCAGCAGGCGATCTCCAGCCCGTCGCTGCACCACCGCTGGTTGGACACGTCGCGCTGAATCCGGCCCCGGTGCGCCCGCCCCGTCCGGCGCCGCGCCGCCCGGGGGAGCGCCCAGCCATTCAGCGCCATCACGCGGCGGATGCGCTTCAGGTTATACCTGGTCGCAAACTCGCGATTGACCAGGGCCTGGACCCGACGGGCGCCGTACGACGCCCGGGTGCGGATGATCGCGCGGATCTGCGCCGTGACGACGCGATCCTCGGCCGTGGCGTAGCGGGCCGGCCGACCGGCGCTCGTCCGATAGGCACAGGCGCGACTGATCCCCAGCACGCGACTGATCAGGGCCATCTTCCGCCCCGTCATCGCCTGGACCCGCTGTAGTAGCGCGGTCTTTTTTTTACCTCCTCACGCGCCGCCTGGAGAATCTCGATCTCCATCACCTTCTTCCCGAGCGCCCGCTCCAGCTCCCGGATGCGCTGCTGCGCCGACCCGCAGCTCGCTGGCCGGCACGACCTCCTCGTTCGCCGTCACCGCGGCCGTGCTCCCCTCGGCGCTCAGGCGCTGCCACTGCCTCACCACCTACGGGGCCACCGCCAGTTCTCGCGCCAATTCCGAGACCGTCAGCTCCTGCCGAGCGAACCCGCGCTACCTGCTCCTGCTTAAACTGCGCGGTAAAGAGCCGGCGCCCATCCGCCTTCCGGCGCATGCGTCTCCATCCGACGACCCTCCGTTGGGAAGTGAACCTACGCTTCCCAAAGTGCCTCGTCGAATCGGGGTACAGAGCAAAGCTGGGGAGCGCACGGCGGTATCGCATAGTTGACCTCGACGCCTACGTTGCAGCACGAGTGCAACGATGAGTGAGCCCTACCTCCGGAAGGGGAGCAAGCTCTTCCAAATCAAGGTGCCGACACGCCACGCGGGCGGCTGGATCAAGCCGGTCGAACGGGGACGACAAACCGTAGCGTGAGCCGTGGCCATGGCGAAGATGTTCAACAACATTGGCCCACTCCTGGCAGACGGCTGGTCGTGTTCCTGGATGCGATACACAAGAACACGCTCACGGTCGGCGACCTGTACGACGCCTACGACACAGGTCCCGGCCAGCCTTGATGCGCTCCGGGATCGGTTGCTGGAGGTCGACGTTGAACCTTACGTCGAGCAGTGGCTTCACTCGGTGAGAGGCCGGGTGGTCCCCGACACGATCAAGCACTACCGGAAGCATGTCCGGACATTTATCCAGGTAGGCAAGCGATTGCCCCAGCTCACGCCTCCGCCGTGGCGAACTGCGGCCTTGGCTGGACGGCGTACCCGGCAAGTCGGGTACCAGGCGCAAGTACCATGCGGCGATGTCGCAATTCTGCCAGTACCTGGTCGACCTTGGAGATTCTCGCAACCAAGCCGATGCGAAGTGCCCGGGCGCCGGCACACGGCGGAGCCAAGCGCCGAGTACCTCGAACATCCCAATGTCATGCGATTGGTCGACGCGCAAGGGGAAGTCATCCCGGACGCTGTCCGCAATCATCCATGGCACCAGGCTCGAAGATGTCGGTCGCGGTGGGGCTGAAACAGCGCGACATCGAGCGCACAGGCCAATGGCGGGTACGCCATCGTAGCCCGAGGTACCAAGACGGCAGCACGTACCCGGCGCGTCTACGTCGATCCGTGGGCAATCCCATATCTAGAGGCGCGCGTTCGGGATGCTGACACCGGATGCCGACCTTTTCCCGAAGATGAACCGCTGGACCCCCGAGCGACGTGCACCGCGCCAGCCTGCAAGTCGACTACGAGATCACTGGAACTACACCCTCGCGCGAATGCCCGGCACACCTGGGCAGTCCGGGCGACCCGTGCGGGCGCGTCAGGCGGAAGTGGTACGACGGCAGCTCGGCCACGCCAACACGCAGACGGTCAACTCGGTCTATGCGCAGTTCCGGCCCAACGAGGAAGAAAATGAGCGACCTGGCACGACCGGGCGGCGCAACGGGACGACCAAACAGGGGACGGCGTGACATGGAAGACCGACTTGTGACAGCATCTGTGACAACATTGCAAGAAAAAAGCGTCGTAGCAAACTGCTACAACGCTAAGTCCTCTGCTTCCAATCTCTTGGGCAATAGCTGGGGCGGGACTCGAACCCGCGACCCCGGCATTATGAGTGCCGTGCTCTAACCAGCTGAGCTACCCAGCCCTGAACTGCGCCGCAGCTTACCCGGGCCGCCGCATCAGGTCAAGCAGCGGTCCGCACCACTCACCGCCGCGCTTTGTACCAATCCACCGCCGTCCCCACCGCCACGAAACCGATGAAGAGGCCGATGGGCACCAGCACCATCTGAATCCAGATCGGCTGCAAACTCCAATGGCGGAAGAATGAGTCGAACAGCGTAAGGAAGTAATACCCGAGGACAAAGAAACCCGCCCGGATCATACGCACCGTCATTCTCGAAACCCTCATCGGTGCCATCCGTTAAGCAGCGTCGGCCAGCCGATTCCGCGTCGTGGATGATGAATCCGACCAGGCCACCGACGGCCGTCAAGGCCAACGTCCCCCAGAGCAGCTCCCACGACGACCATGACGAACGACAAACGACTCACCATCCCACCGTCCTCCCCAACACAATCCCCACCCCGAGTGCCACCACGAACCCCACCAGCCCCACGGTCGCCCATTTGCGAAAGCTCCCCTTCCCCAGCACCAGCGCCAACCCCAGCTTGAACACCGTGCTTGCGACCAGTCCCACCGTGATCGCCAACGCGGCCAGCGGCACCACCGCCGCGCCGCCCGGCATCTTCGTCATCGACACCGTCAGCGCGTCGGCATCCACCACGCCGAGGACCACTGCCGAGACCATCACGCCGCCGTGGCCCCAGATCCGTTCAGTGATCTGTAGCAGCCACATCGCGAGCTGGAACAACAGCGCCAGCTGCACGGCGGACCAGAGTCGCAACGGATTCTTCGGCGGCAGCGCCGGCGGCACTTCGCTGGTCTCCGGCTGCTTCATGGCATACGCCACCAGGGCGAACCCCATCACGACCGACGGCAACAGGAACGGGATCAGTGCACGCGCCACGGGCGCGTTCAACACCACGCTCTCGACGGTCACGCGGAGCGGCAGGATGGTGCACGCCGCCGCCACACCGAAGCCCAGCGGGGCGCCGTGCCGCTGGTCGCGGCGCGAAATCTGGGAGAACTGCATCGTGACCACCGTCGACGACAGGATGCCGCCCAGCAGCCCCGTCACCGGGTAACCCCGCTGCGCGCCGAACATCCTGGCAACCAGATAGCCGATGAAGTTGAGCCCGGAAAAGAACAGCACCACCATCCACAGATCCCGCGGCTTGATCCCGCCCAGCTGTGGATACGGCCCCTTGGGCACCAGCGGCAGAACCACCAGTGCCAGCACCGCGAATTGCAGCGCCGCGCGCAGCTCCTGATCGCCGATCCGGTCGACCAGGGCATGGAGCCGCTCCTTTTCAACCAGCGCCAGCACCACGACCGACACCGTTCCCGCCGCCAGCGCCAGCTGCCCCACCCCGGCCAGCACTCCCAGGGCGAGCACCACCAGCGCCGCTTCTTCGGTGGTGCCGTCGAGTGGCGTCCCCGGCCGGCGCACCGCCAGGATGTAGGCCGCGACCGCGAACGCCGCTCCGGCTGCCACCAGGGTCGTCCCTTCGATCAACAGCCCCGACACGCCGAGGATGCCGCCGACCCCGCCCAGCAACCCGATCAGCAGAAAGGTCCGCACCCCCGCAAAGCGCTTCAGCGACCCGAGCTGATGCCCGGTCCGCTCGCGTTCGGTGCCGACCGCCAGTCCGACCAGTGCGGCGATCGCCAGCCGTTTGGCGGCGTCGAGAGCGGTGAGCGGGGCGAGATTGTGAAACGTGGCCTGCAGGAGCACCGGGGATCCGCTACCAGGGGAGCGAGTCGGACCCGACGCTGTCGGGCGACGGAATGGTCACCACCAGTTCACCGGGGCGCAGCATGCCCCACCGCTCGCGGGCCACGCGTTCCTGCACGGCGGGGTTGTTGGCCAGCGAGTCGCGGAAGGCGCGCAGCGAATCCACCGCGTGGCGCAGCGTCACCAGCTGCGATTCCGCCGCGCGCTCCTGGCGGCGCAGCTGGAGATAGTTGGCCAGCGGGAACTCCCCCCGGTCCAGCGCGAAGAACACCGCCAGCACCAGCACCCCGAGGGAAATCCACCGCCACTTCGTCATGCCGGATACAGTTCGGCGCCGGGATAGTGGGCCACGGCGCCGAGCTGTTCGGCGATGCGCAGCAGCTGGTTGTACTTGGCGACGCGCTCCGTTCGCGATGCGCTGCCGGTCTTGATCTGTCCGACGCCGGTGGCCACCGCCAGGTCGGCGATGAACGTGTCCTCCGTCTCGCCCGAGCGGTGCGAGATGACGGCGCCGTAGCCGCTGGCCTGGGCCAGCTCGATGCACTGCAGCGTTTCGGTCAGCGTCCCGATCTGGTTGACCTTGATCAGGATGGCGTTGGCGACGCCCTGCTCGATTCCGTCCTGCGAACCGCTCGACGTTGGTGACGAAGATGTCGTCGCCGACGAGCTGGATCCGCTCGCCCAGCTCCTCGGTGAGAAGCTTCCACCCCTCCCAGTCGTCTTCCGCCAGGCCGTCCTCGATCGAGACGATCGGATACGTGTCGCACCACCCGCGGTACAGCTCCACCATCTCGGCGGCGGTACGACGGCTGCCGTCGCCCTTCTTGAAGACGTAGCTGCCGTTGTCGAAGAACTCCGACGCGGCCGGATCGAGCGCCAGCACCACGTCGTCGCCGGGGCGGAAGCCGGCCTTCGCGATCGCCTCCATGATCAGCGTCGAGCGCCGCCTCGTTCGACGGCAGCATCGGCGCAAAGCCGCCCTCGTCGCCGACGGTGGTGGTGAGCTGGCGCGACGACAGGAGCTTCTTGAGGGCGTGAAAGACCTCGACGCCGATCGCGCAGCGCCTCGGCGAAGGTGTCGGGCCCGACCGGCACGATCATGAACTCCTGCACGTCGACGTTGTTGCTGGCGTGCGCGCCGCCGTTGAGGATGTTCATCATCGGCACCGGCAGCACCCGCGCCATCGGACCGCCGAGGTAGCGATAGAGCGGCTGGTCGAGTTCGGCCGCGGCGGCGCGGGCGGCGGCCATCGACACCGCCAGAATCGCGTTGGCGCCGAGGTGGGACTTGTTCTCCGTGCCGTCGGCGTCGATCATCACGGCATCGAGTTCGATCTGTTCGAACACCGACATCCCCTCGAGCTGGGGGCCGAGTACGTCGTTGACGTTGCGACGGCCCGCAACACGCCCTTGCCGTTGTACCGCGCCGCATCGCCGTCGCGCAACTCCACCGCCTCGTGCTCGCCGGTGGACGCACCGCTGGGCACCGCCGCCCGGCCCCGGCTGCCGGCCGCCGTGACCACTTCCGCCTCGACCGTCGGGTTGCCGCGGGAATCGAGGACCTCGCGGGCGTGTACGTCTATGATGGTGCTCATCAGGCGTCCCATTGCATGGAGGTGCGCCCAAGCTAGGAGGCCCGAGCGCACCGGGTCAACGCCTCGGCCGCCGGCACCTGTCGGCCCGGCGTACCGGATCCTAGACTATGGGAAGGGAGCGACTCATGGAGCGGGGGGCGGTACCGATGGAGCCGATGACGAGGTCGGCAGGCGCGTCCGACGCACGGACCGCGACGCAGGAGAACCGCTGGCTCGGCGTCGCGCAGCAGGTGGCGGCGCTGGTGTTCGGGCCGATTCCGGAACGGCAGTTCACCCTGCGGTACTGGGACAGCGGCGTTTCCGAGCGCCCCGGGATCGAGCCATCACGGTTCACGCTCGTGCTGACTCACCCCGGAGCGTTGCGGCGGATGCTGCTGCCGCCGTCGCAGCTCCACCTGGCGGAAAGCTTCATCTACGGCGACTACGATATCGAAGGCGACGTCGAGGCCGCCGCCGCCACCGCCAACATCATCCGCGCGCGACTCGCGAAGCTGCGGACGCTGATCCGGGTCGAGCGCCTCGTGCTCGGCCTTCCCCGCGGACTGGGTCGTCACGGCGATGCCACCCGCCACCTCGGCGCCGCCCGCTCGCTGCCACGGCACTCTCTGGCCCGCGATGCCGCGGCGGTACGCTCGCACTACGATGTCGGCAACGATTTCTACCTGCTGTTCCTCGACCCACGCATGATCTATTCGTGCGCCTACTTCGACGAGGGTGTCACGACACTGGCCGATGCGCAGACGGCCAAGCTCGACCATATCTGTCGCAAGCTGCGGCTGGCGCCGGGCGAACGGCTGCTCGACATCGGCTGTGGCTGGGGCGGGCTGATACTCTATGCCGCCAAGCACTATGGCGTCGAGGCACTCGGCGTCACCTTGAGCGTGCCGCAGGCCGGGCTGGCCGAGCATCGCATCGCCGAAGCCGGCCTGAGCGATCGGTGCCGGGTGGAGGTTCGCGACTACCGCGACCTGGTCAATGTCGAGCCGTTCGACAAGGTGGTCAGCGTCGGGATGGCCGAGCACGTCGGTTGGAGCCACCTGGCGCGCTACTTCCGCGACGCCTGGCGCCTGACTCGCCCGGGCGGGCTGTTCCTCAATCACTGCATCACGAAGGACAAGGCACGGCGTCGGCGGCCACGCGTTCCCGGCTGGCGCGACGGCGTGTTCACCAAACGTTACGTCTTCCCCGATGGCGATCTGGTCCGGCTGAGTGCGCTGGCCACCCGGGCGCTGGATGCCGGCTTCGACATCCGCGACGTCGAATCGCTGCGGGAGCACTATGCGCTGACGCTGCGCGCCTGGGTGCGCAACCTGGAGCGGAACGAACCACAGGCCGTGCAGCTCGTCGGCCGCGAGACCTATCGGGTGTGGCGGCTCCACATGGGCGGCGCCGCGGAGGGTTTTGCCAGCAAGCGGCTCAACCTGCACCAGATGCTGCTGGCGCGTCCCGACGGGGCCGGCAACGTCACGATGCCGGCGACGCGGAGGGATCTCTACCAGCGCGCTGCCAGATGACACGCCACCACGGAGCGACAAGGATACCCGGCGCCAGCCATTCGGTCGCCTTGCCGGTGGAACGCAGCAGCGCCGTCCGCGCCTTTCGTCCGTACCCCGCGCTGAAGGTTCGCAACGCGCTCGTTGCCGAGTCTCGGGCAAGCAGATGCCTTGATCTTGAACGGCACCAACCGACCTGCGGTCGCACGCGCCTGACATCAGTCGCGCTCTGACTCAGACGATCATCGGGGGCCCAGGTCAAATTAAGCCGGCAGAATGGGCCACCGGATTGACTCCACGGTTCGCCTCACGTGCCGGCACGCGGGCGCAATCTACCCAACTCGAACGCGACCACCGTGTCCAGTGTTGCGAGCGGCAAGTCTCCGACGATCCGGACGCCATTTATGAAGGAGGTCGGAGTCCCGGTCACGCGCAATGCGCCAGCTTCTTCGATAGCTCGGTCGATGCGGTCCCTGTGTTGTTCGCTCTTCGTGCACGCCACAAATCTCGTCATGTCCGGGACCCGCGCCGTATCAGCCAGTTGCATCCAACCGTCTCGGCTCCCTGCCAACATGGGGTTTCCAAATGCGGCCGAAGCGTATGCCAGGTAACGGCCTTGGTCGCCCGCACAATCGGCCGCAAGATCCAGCCGGAGCGTACCGCCAGTACCGGCTGGTGAGAAGTGCTTGTAAATGAGCAACACCTCGTCAGGAAATCGCTTCATGAGCGTCTCAAGCGTCGATTGAAATGCCGCACAGTGCCCACAGGTGAAATCCGAAAAGACGACAATGACCACGTCAGCATCGGACTGTCCGACGCTATCACCGCTCGAAGTGAGCCTGAAGAAGACACCCGGGCTCACCGCGAGCGCCCCAAGTTCCCGAGCGAATGATGCCACACGGCCACCCCTGTTGCTTGCGTCGGATCCGGTGATGTTCGCACTGGCCACGGGCCCGTGATCGAATCGTCTCACGAGCAGACCGAGAACACAGATGGCGGCGACCACGAGCAGCAATATTGTCAGCCTGTCAAGGCCGTTCTTGGCGTTTGTTGTTCTGTTACGCCAACCCATTCTAGCGCCCACTCCGAATCGCGGATGGAATCCGGTAGCTAACCACTCCTTCTATCGCGTCTCCGCCGGCATACAGAACGGAATCACCGTCGACTGCGATCGTCTCGGCGAGTCGATCGAGCTGCAGTACTCCCACCAGCTTTCCCGACCAGTCGAACACGTGGACGAACCGCGCATCCCATTTCATGGTGCCCGTGGGCCCAGCTGTCGCAAGTCGTCCGGAGAAGAGCGCGTAGAGGCGATCGCTGGTCGCCGCGCACGCTCGGTAGTACCAGCGAGGTTCCGGAGCATGCCAGTTGCCGTTCGGATCTCGACCGAAATCGCCGGTGGGGGAAACTCGAATGGGGACGCGAAACGCGCCCCGGTACGACCCGTTGGCGTCAAACAGGTCGATTCGCGACGCCCCGTCGTAGGTTATCACAAATCGGTCACCGGATGGGCGAGCGCAGGGATGGACACCTACCGACAGGTTGGCACGGATCGCGGTGGGCACGCTCGCGGTACCCAACAGCGGACCGGGCCGGACCGAGAGGATCCGCCCCGTCGAGTCGGCAATCATGATCCGGTTGGTATCTGCATTGCCGATCAGGATCAGACGATCAGCGTCGAGCCAGAACATTCGGAGAACTGTGGGCATCCGAGCACGTCCCTGACCCGAAAGACCTGGGTGCGCGATGGTACGAGGCTCGCTCTGCAGTTCGTGGGTTGTAATCCTGGTCAGTCGCTGGAGGTCACCATCGTACGCCCAGACGGCGGCGGAGTCACCTGCGCGGATGCTCAACTGCATGATGTACTGGAAATCGCCGGGGCCCTCGCCCCGGCGCCCAAAGGACATCACGAGCTTGCGCGTCGCCAGCTCGAAAACGTGTATATAAGGGCTCCCCGATCCATCTGCGACCCAGAGGCGACCGGAGCCAATTGCCATTTGCATTGGTCGGCCAAGGATAGGATCGTTCGACAATTGGGTGCCAGCCAACAGGACCGGATTGAATGCCGCCTCAGACAGAACGGCGGGGAGTTCGTCGGCTGGCGTACTGATGTGGCGCTCACGGGTAGACTGCGCCTTGCCCGCGAACGCAGCCACAACGGTGACCATGCCGGCTACGGTGCACGCCGTCCGCGTCCTCTCCAATATCCCAACCCACTGCCGCGACCGCGGATGGCTCATTCCGGACCCCCAGACTTCCACTCGGCCGTATCTCGTGCACAGCACGGCAACTGACATGTCGGCACCCCGGCGTCAACTCCCACATGACAGGATCGACACGCCCCGCCGCCCGGCAAATCCAACGCTACCGCGATCGACGCTGCCGGTCCTCGGTCAAGAGCCGTACCAGCCTCCGATCCCATTGCAAAATTCGTCGGGCGAGTTTGCGCACGTGTAGCACGCTCCGCTCATGCATGACTCGTCCAGCGCCACGATGCCTATCCCGGCGGAGTCGTAGGCGCATCCGTGATTCGGGTCAGATTGGCATACGTGCCCCTGAGTTACAAAGGGAACCGCGCCAGCCCGACTGGGGGCCAGCACGAACACTGCCGCACAAGCCACTATTGCTCCGATCGCAACAACCCGGAGACCCGCCGCTCGGTTCGGCATCGCTTGTTCCTCCCTTTAGCGTGGTGACATCGATCACGATCCCGCAGGCAATCAGCCTGCCCGACTACACAATACCGCAGCCATCGTACGGTCGCCATCCCGCCAATGGACAGTTTCAGCGCGTGGGCGACTAGTTCTGCAACGGAACACGAACTGTTACATACCTGCCCGTTCGCAGCGCAGCCTCGACAGCTGGCTCCCAGGCGCCGAGCCGCCGAAGCGAACGCCACTCACGGCCGAAGTAGCGTCCGCACCTAGCCGATACCGTCTTGACGGACACACACGCTTTACGCGCGGCCTCGGCCTCTGTCCACCCTTGAGCGGCCGCCCGGCTGAACATCAGGACGCACTGGAGCACGGCCGCCCAATCACGCGGCGACCATACTCCACGCTCCCGGAGCGCCCGCCGCAAGTACCGCCATTCGCGTTGTGCAACCATTGCTGAATGTACGATGGCGGCAAGATGCCGTGACGTGCGGAAGGCAATGTACGAGCCTACGTCAGTCGCATCAGGAATCCGACGCCGCCTTACCGCCATTCGCAGATCCTCACCGGGCGGGACCTGGACTGCAACAATGGAAGCAACCTGCATGGCGGGCGGCAGCAAGGCATCCAGTGCCACCTGCGATATCGGGCTGGGCCCGACGATCACGGTCGGGCACCACGGACTATCACGCCATTGCGACACGGCGTTCCCGAGTACCTCCACTCCATCACCCGAGTGAGCTACCACCAGCAGCGTACCTAGTGGCCGCAGCGTCGTCGGACCGCTGACCGACACATCTGAAGCACCGGGCATCAGGCAGAACACCTTCATTGGGGCAACCCGGCCGTCGAGTGACGCGTCTCGCACCGTCGTTTGGTGACTGGCCTTGAGGGCGATTCTGGCCGCATGCACCATTCGCCGTGGCTCACGAGGGACGGGCCACCCCCTTGCCGGGCGCGCGCGGTCGCTCCGCGAGCCGGAAATGACCACTTGTCTGCTGGGATGCTCCACATGCGCGTTCACCGGTATAGTTCGACACACTCATTCCTCAACCCGGCGCCGAGCGGATCCCGGTCCGGCGCCGTCCATGTCGCGTGGCGTGGCGTGGCGTGGCGTGGCGTGGAGTGGAGTGGCGTGGAGTGGCGTGGAGTGGCGTGGAGTGGCGTATAACGCTACCGTCCGGGGTGATAGCTGTCAATGAGGCCTCGCTGCAGTGAGGATCCGCGGCGTGTAGGGTTTCATTGCTTCGATGCATTACGCCGGGCGGGTCCCGGCCCCTCCCCCGATCCAGCACCCGGTACTGGATCGCTTCCCCCACATGCTGCGGTCCCACCTCGGCTGCGCCCTCCAGATCCGCCAGCGTCCGCGCCAGTTTGAGCACGCGGTGGTACGCCCGCGCCGACAGCCCCAGCTTGACGATCGCCTGCTTGAGCACCGCATCCGTTGCCGCATCGGTCCGCACGAACCTGGCCAGCTCCCGCGGCCCCATGTGCGCATTGGCATACACCCCGCGCACCTCCCGGAACCGCTCCAGCCGTCGCGCGCGCGCCGACTCCACCCGCTGCCGCACCACGGTACTCGATTCCGCTGCCTTGCGCGCCGTGAGATCGTCGTACGCCACCGGCGGCACGCTCAGGTGGATGTCCACCCGGTCGAGCAGCGGCCCGGAAATCCTGGCCCGGTAGCGCTGCACCGCCATCGGTGAGCAGCTGCACTGCCGCGTCGCGTCACCCAGGCAGCCGCAGGGGCAGGGATTTGTTGCCCCCATCATCGCGAAGGGGCCCCGCCGAGCCGGTGCCGGAACCCCCGCATCTCGACCGGAGCCCCGCGCAACGTCGCCGTGATCGCCCCGCCCGCCTTGACCGTCCCGATCCGGGTCGCGGCGATGCCGGTCTCGGCCTCGCATGCCGCGGCGTCCGCCGCGCCGAAATTCCCCGGCAGCGTCACCAGCAACTCGTAATCTTCCCCGCCCTGCGCCGCGAACTCCGCCGACGATTCGCCCACCCGCTTGGCCACCGGACTCACCGCATGATGTACCGGGAGATGATCGAGTTCCAGGTCGAGCGCGACGCCGCTCGCCGCCGCCAGGTGCCACGCGTCGCCGCCGAGCCCGTCGCTCATGTCCATCATCGCCGTCGCGCCATGGTGCGCCAGCCACTGCCCCGCGGCGATCCGCGGCTCCGGATGGACGAACGCCCAGCGCGCATCGGGCGACGGCAGTTCGCCGGCCAGCCACATCTCCAGCGCCGCGCGGGCGCCGCCGAGCGCGCCCGTCACCCACACGCCGTCGCCCGGTTGTGCCCCCGCTCGCGACATCGGCCGCACCGCGTAGCCGAGCACCGTCATCGCCAGCGACCACACCGGACCGCTGCTCAGATCACCGCCGGCAATGCGCGCACCGACCGATTGCGCCGCCTCGCCCGTCCCGCGCATCATCGCTTCGAGTTCACCGTCACCGGCGTCTTCCGGCACCGTGACTGCCGCCAGCACCGCCGCCGGAACCGCACCGGCCGCCGCGAGGTCGGAAAGCGCCGCTGCCGCGGCGCGCCAGCCGATCTCTTCGGCGCCGAGCCATTCCCGCCGGAAGTGCACTCCTTCGACGGTGATATCGGTGCTGGCCACGAGTGTCCCCGCACCCGGCGCAATCCGCGCCACATCGTCACCGAGCTCGGCGGCGTTCGCGCCGAGCGCGGCCGCGATCGCGCGGATGTGATCGAACTCGCCGCCAGGGCCCATGGCGATGCCGGTCATTGGATCTGCAACTGGAAGCGCACCAGCCCCTGCGCCGTGCCGATCCAGAGATAGTCCTGATCAACGGCGATCGCGGTGACCTGGCCGGGAAGATCGGTGCCGACGACGAGGCGGCTCAACACCGCGCCCTGCGGGGCGACGAGCGCGGCACCGCGGTCGCCGCCCGCCCACACGCCGTGGGGCGTGGCGAAGAAGCCGCGCAGCGATCCAAGCTGATCCGAGAGCAGCGGCCCCTCGCTCCAGGCGCCCGAGGCCGGATCGCGCCACAACAGACGATCGGGCGTCATGGCGACCAGCGTGTCCGTCACGTAGCCGATGCCGAGGATCGGCACCGCCTCGCGCGCTTCGGGAAGCAGACCGAAACCGGTGGGCATCCGCAGCGCGCTGTCGTGCGTCAGCGTGGCGAAGAGTCCCCGCCGCGTTCCCGCCCAGGCAGTGTCACCGTGCACCAGCAGCGAGTAGACCGGTTCCGTCATGGTGCGATCGAACATCGCGAAGCGCCCGGTGCTGTCGAGTTGCGCCAGCCCGGCCATGGTCCCGACCAGCACCGTACCGGCGAATGGTACCACCGCCAGCGTGCGCTGATCGAGCAGTCCCTGACCGAGGCCCCATCCCTGGGGAGACTCGCCCCGCACCAGACGGACCACGCCGCGGTCGCTCGCCAGCCACGTCGTGTCGCCGACGGCGAACATGCCGCGCACGGCGTCGAACGGCAGACCGGCGGCGGATACCTCGCCGAGCGACATCATGTCGGAGAGATCACGGTGGACGGCGGTGACCGCCGCCGGCACCTGCGCATCGGCGTCGGTCGCCACGTCGATCGACGCGCCGTCGAACGCCAGCGCGCCGACCACCGTTCCCTGGAGTCCGAACGGCATCGGCTGGATGTCCGCGGCGGTGCGACTGACATAGACCAGCCCGCGATTCGACGTGCCCAGATACCAGCCGCGGTTGGCCACATCCGGAATGGCGGCGGCGAGATTGCCGAAACTCTGGCGCGAACCGGTGAGCACTCGCGCCATGAGCGCCCGCAATGGCGGCAGGTCCTGCAGCGCCTGTTGCGCGGTGGGCGGGAAGCGCAATGTGGCGGGCGGCGAGCCGGGCATGCCGGCGCCGCCGACATGCGGAAGCACGATCCAGCCGGTGGCGCTTTCGATCCAGATGCCGCGCTCCGGATCGGCCGGGTCGGTGGCGATCGCCCGGACCGGACCGTCGACTGCGCCGCGGGTCCACTCGTTCCCGAGCGGATCGTAATGCAGCCAGCCGTTGCGGGCCGCAAGCCAGACCGATTGATCGAGCGGATCGACGACCGCGCCGACGACGTCGAGCAACGCCGAGGGATCGGGCGGCGAACGGGGCACGTCCCAGCGCTGCTGCAGCGGTTGCCAGATGGCCAGGGCCCGGGGATACGCGACGTAGACGCGATCGAAGGTGGCCGCCAGCGCCGTGACCCGGGTAAAATCGGCGAGCAGCACCCGGTCTTCGGGTCGGAAGCCGCGCACCGGCACCGGCACCTGCGGCCCGGCGGTCCCGCCGCACGCTATAGTAAGGAGTACTATAGCTGGCGGCGGCGCCGCATCACCCCGCCTGGGGGGCGGGAAGCTCGATCAGGATCGGCGCGCGGGGAATCTCGCCGAGTCGGCGGCGGGTCCAGGCGCGCCAGACATCGGGGAGGCAGGCCACCACGTCCATCGGTCGCATGCGCGCGCGCGGTACCGCGCCGCGCGGCGTGATCGGCGGCTTCGCCGAGGGCCTGCGCACCGACCGCCGCCGCATCGGGGAGGTCCATTCCCTGCCCCAGGAACGCGCCGATGATTCCCGACAGCACGTCGCCGCTCCCGCCGGTGGCGAGCCCCGGATTGCCCGCCGCCACCGTCAGCACCGAGCCGGCGGCGCAGGCCACCACGGTGGGCACCCCCTTGAGCAGCACGGTGACGCTGGTCGACATCGGCCGCGCGATGCGCCGCTTCCCACGGCGCCGTCTCGAGGTGCTGCGCATACTCGGGAAAGAGCGTGCGGAATTCGCCGACGTGCGGTGTGCAGACGATGGCCCGCTCCGGCGGCAAGCCGGGACAGCGCCGCGACTCGCCCTTGAGCATGATCGAGCGCGTCGGCGTCGACCACGCGCGCTCCGGGCGTGCGCGAGCACCGCCAGCACGAATGCGGTCCGTTCGGCGGTGCGGCCCAGGCCAGGTCCGACGATTACCGCGTCGGCGCGGTCGAGCAACTCGATCAGGGGCGGTTGCAGCGGTGCCGTGAACGGATGCGCCAGCGTCTGCATGTCGGGTTCGGCGAGCCGGATGGTGGCGAGCGATTCTTCCGGTGCCACGACGTGCAGCAGGCCGGCGCCGGCGCCGAAGGCGGCGCGCGCCGCCATCCGCGCCGCCCCGGTCATCGCCGGCGAACCGCCGACCACCACCACGTGTCCCGCGGGTCCCCTTGTAGCTGTTGGCCGCGAACGGCGCCAGGCGGTCGGCCGCCCAATCGCTGCCGATCAGGACCGGCCACGCCGGATCGGCGGCGGGCAGGCCGATATCGACGATCACGAGACCGCCGACTTCGTCGCGGGCCAGCAGCTGGCCGCGGCGCGCGCCGCCGAACGTCACGGTCAGCACCGCCCGCAACGGGCCATGATGCACGCCGGTGCCGAGATCGAGACCGGTCGGTCCGTCGACGGCCACGATCGGGCGGGACAGATCGACCAGCCGCTGCACCAGCGGCGCCATGGCGCCGCGCGGCGCGCCGGTGGCTCCGGTTCCGAGCAGCGCGTCGACCGACGAGCGCAATGCCGGGCCACGGGCCGTCCGCCGGCACGGTGCGCACGCCGTCGACGATCGCGGCCTGGCGCGCCGCGGCCGCCAGCTCGTTGCGCGGCGGCTCGACTTCGGTGGCCCACACCGGCACGCCGAGCACGTGGAGCGCGCGCGCGGTGACCCAGCCGTCACCTCCGTTGTTTCCCGGACCACACGCGACCAGCGTTCCCTGCTGCGCCTCGACGCCGTAGCGCTCCAGCACCAGCTGCGCCACGGCGCGGCCGGCGCTTTCCATCAGGGCTCGCTCCGGGCGGGCATGCGCCCGCGCCGCACCGTCCCAGGCGCGCGCCTGGTCGGGAGTAAGAACCGGGACGTTTCGCATCAGGCGAATAATGGTAGCGCGTTTGGGGAGAAGTGGCGGCGGACGCCGCTCACTGGCCGGACCAGCGCACGGTATAGCTCTCGTCGAACGCGACCGGGAATTCGAACACCCCCGCGAAGTCGGTCTCGCGATCGGTTGCCTGCGTGGCCAGCAGTTCTTCGTCGACCAGGGTGAACACGACGCGACCGATGTCGGCGGTGGATGGCGATACCCCAGCACTCCAGCACGGTGCGGGCCAGCAGCCCGAAGCGCTCCAGCGCCAGATCGCGACACGCCCACGCCAGCTCCGGTCCGGTGACGTGACGGCGGACATCGAGTCGGGTCTGGAGGTATTCGATGGCGGCGAGGACGAAGAGGTAGGCCCGCTCGTCGAAGCGTTTGCCGCTGCGGGCGTGCAACCGCGCCAGGATGCCGTCGGCGAACTGCAGGTCGGGGGGCATCGCGTTCGCCGCCGTTACCCGGCCGTCGCTCGTGAGGCATACAGCGGGAAACGCCCCGCCAGCTCGGCCACGCCACCGCGCGCGGCGGCGATCGCCGTCGTCGTCGCGGCGGGTCAGCACCAGGTCGATCAGTTCGGCGATCCGCACCATTTCGGCGACACCCATCGCGCGGGTGGTCAGCGCCGGCGTGCCGATGCGGATGCCGCTGGTGACGAACGGCGACTGCGGATCGTCGGGGACGGTGTTCTTGTTGACGGTGATCGCCGCCAGGCCGAGCAGGCGCTCGGCTTCCTTGCCGGTCAATTCGCGGGAGCCGGAGGTCGACCAGCATCAGGTGCGAATCGGTGCCGCCGGAGACGATCGCGAACCCGCGCTCCATCAGCGCCTCGGCCAGCACCTGGGCGTTCTCCACCACCTGCGCGGCGTAGCGCTTGAAATCGGGGGTGAGCGCCTCGCCGAACGCCACCGCCTTGCCGGCGATGACGTGTTCGAGCGGCCCGCCCTGGCCGCCGGGGAAGACCGACTTGTCGATCGCCCTGGCGTGCTCGGCGTGACAGAGGATGAACCCGCCGCGCGGTCCGCGCAGCGTCTTGTGGGTGGTGCTGGTGGTGACGTGCGCGTGCGGCACCGGCGACGGATAGACGCCGCCCGCCACCAGCCCGGCGAAGTGCGCCATGTCGACCACGAGCAACGCCCCGACTTCGTCGGCGATCGATCGGAACGCCGCGAAGTCGATGATCCGGGCGTAGGCCGAGCCGCCGGCCACGATCACCTGCGGCCGCACCGTCCTGGCCTGGTCGCGCACCGTGTTGTAATCGATCAGCCCGGTGTCGGCGCGCACGCCGTACGAATGGGCCTTCCACACCTGCCCGGTGTGGCTCACCGACGTGCCGTGCGACAGGTGACCGCCATGCGGCAGCGACATCCCCAGCAAGGTCGCGCCCGGCGGCATCAGCGCCATGTAGGTGCAGAAGTTGGCCTGCACCCCGGAGTGCGGCTGCACGTTGGCGTGCGCCACCTGGTAGATCTGCTTGACGCGGTCGATGGCGAGCTGCTCCACCTGGTCGACGACTTCGCAGCCGCCGTAGTAGCGCTTGCCGGGGTACCCTTCGGCGTACTTGTTGGTGAGACATGACCCCATCGCCTCGAGCACCGCCCGCGACGTGAAGTTCTCGCTGGCGATCAGCTCCAGGCCGTGCTGCTGGCGACGCAATTCGGCGTCGATCAGCGCCGCGATCGCCGGATCGGCCCGGCTCAGCGGAGCGTCGTGGGAGAGCACGTCGGGGGCGGTGTCGGACATGGAAGAAAGATAGCCACTGGTCTTTCGTCGCGAGTCGTGCGCCGGTTCTCGAGGCGCGAGCGCACGACTCATGATGAATGACGAATGACGCCTACCTGTCTCCCTCCAGCCACATCTTCTTCAACCCCGCCACCGAGCGGATCCGCTCTTCGGCGAGGCGATCGGCCGCTTCGAACGACGGAATCGAATCCCGGCTGGCAATGGCGAACACCCGCAGCACGGTGTCGTAGATTTCCTGCGCCTTCCGCTTGGCGCGATCCATCGTCCAGTGCTGCAGTTCGCCGTAGACGTTGATCACGCCGCCGCCGTTGATGACGTAGTCCGGCGCGTAGAGAATGCCCTTCTTTTCCAGTTCGACGCCGTGGCGCGGTTCGGCCAGCTGATTGTTGGCCCCGCCGGCGACGATCTCCACCTTCAGCCGCTTGATGGTGTCGTCGTTGATGATGGCGCCCAGCGCGCACGGTGCGAAGATGTCCGCCTTGGTGTCGTAAATCGCGTCGGTCGACACCGCCCTGGCGCCGAGCTCACCCGATGGCGCGGTCGACCTTGTCCTTGTCGATGTCGCAGGTGATGATCGACGCCCCCTCGTCCTTGAGGTGCGTCATCAGATACCACGCCACCTTGCCGGCGCCCTGCACCGCCACGGTCCTGCCCGCCAGCGAGTCCTTGCCCCAGCGCACCTTGGCGGCAGCCTTCATGCCCATGTAGACGCCGTAGCCGGTGACCGGCGACGGGTCGCCGGAGAGGTTGAGCAGCCCGGCGACGTGCTTCGTTTCCCGGCGGACGAACTCCATGTCGGTGGGCGACGTGCCGACGTCTTCGGCGGTGATGTACCGTCCGCCGAGGGACTCGACGAAGCGGCCGTGGGCGCGGAACAGCGACTCGCGGTCCATCCGCTTCGGATCGGCGATGATCACCGCCTTGCCGCCGCCGAGATTGAGGCCGGCCACCGCCGACTTGTACGTCATGCCGCGCGACAGCCGCAGCACGTCGCGCAGCGCCTCCTCGGTGCCGGCGTACGGCCAGACCCGGGTGCCGCCGAGCGACGGCCCGAGTGTGGTGTCGTGAATGGCGATGATGCCGAAGTAGCCGCACGACGGCTCGTGCGAGAACACCACCTGCTCGTGGCCCCACTGCTTCATTTCGGTGAAGGCGTCCATGGGAGGTCCGGCGTTGCTCCGGTCAGGGGTTGAAAGGTCGAGGGCCGAGGGTCGCCGGTCGACCTATTTCTTCGCCGTAATCGTAGAACCCGCGTCCGCTCTTCCGCCCCAGTTCCCCCGCCGCCACCATCTTCTTCAGCAGCGGACAGGGACGGTACTTGTCGTCACCCAGCCCGTCGTGCAGCACGTTCAGGATCGCCAGGCAGACGTCGAGCCCGATGAAGTCCGCCAGGGTCAGCGGGCCCATCGGATGCGCCATGCCGAGCTTCATCACGGTGTCGATCGCCTCGGCGGTGGCGACCCCCTCGAAGACGCAGAAGATCGCCTCGTTGATCATCGGCATCAGCACCCGGTTGGCCACGAAGCCCGGGTAGTCGTTGACCGCCACCGGCGTCTTGCCGAGCGCCGTGGCGAGTTCGAGCACGCGGGCGGTGGTGGCGTCGCTGGTGGCCTGGCCGCGGATGACCTCCACCAGCTGCATCACCGGGACCGGGATTCATGAAGTGCATCCCGATCACCTGCGCCGGGCGTTTCGTGCGCGAGGCGATCTCGGTGATCGAGATCGACGAGGTGTTGGTGGCGAGAATCGCCGCCGGATCGGCCCGGCGGTCGAGCTCGGTGAACAGTTCGAACTTGAGATCGCGATTCTCGCTGGCCGCTTCGATCACCAGCTCGGCCCCCTGGACGGCATCGAGCGACGTGCCGGTGCTGATCCGCGCCAGGATCTCCGCCGGCGCCTCCGGGGCGAGGGTGCCCTTCTTCACCTGGCGTTCGAGATTGCTCCTTGATCGTGGCCAGCGCGCGCTCGAGTGCCGCGGGAGCAACATCGATCAGCGCGACGTCGTGGCCGTGCTGGGCGAAGACGTGGGCGATGCCGTTGCCCATGGTGCCGGAGCCGATGACGGCGATCCTGCTCACATCGCCACCACGCTCAAGGCCACCGCATTGCCGCCGCCGAGGCAGAGCGTGGCGAGACCGGTCCCGACGTGGCGATCGCGCATGGCGTAGAGCAGCGTCGCCAGGATTCGCGCGCCGCGAGGCGCCGATCGGGTGGCCGAGCGCGATGGCGCCGCCGTTGACGTTGACGCGGTCCCAGTCCCAGCCAAGCGCCCGCCCGTCGGCCAGCGCCTGCACCGCGAACGCTTCGTTCGCCTCGATCAGCCCGTACGCGGCGATCGTCGTGCCGGCCTTCTTCATCAGGTTCTCGACCGCCATCACCGGCGCGAAGAACAGCTCCCTCGGCTCGCCGCCGCCGGTGGCGTAGGCGGTGATGCGCGCCATCGGCTTGAGCCCGTGCGCCCGGGCGAACGCCAGTGATGCCACGACCACGGCCGCACCGCCGTCGTTGAGCCCCGGCGCATTGCCGGCCGTCACCGTGCCGCCCTTGCGGAAGACGGGCTTGAGTTTCGCGAGCGTGTCGGGCGTGGTGTCGGCGCGCGGCGACTCGTCGGCGGTAACGGTGCTGGTGCCGCCCTTCGCCGGGACGTCGACGCCGACGATCTCGGCGTCGAACTTGCCGGCCTTCTGCGCGGCGACCGCCTTGCGATGTGACTGGTACGCGAACTCGTCCTGCTCTTCGCGCGAGATGCCCGCCTTCTCGGCGGTGTATTCGGCGTATTCGCCCATGTGATTGTTGCCGAACGAATCCCACAACCCGTCGTGGATCATGCCGTCGACCATCGTCTGGTTGCCGGCCTTGATGCCGCTGCGGTAGCCATAGACGTAGTGCGGGGCGCCGGACATCGACTCCATGCCGCCGGCCACGACGCACTGGGCGTCGCCCGCCTTGATCGCCTGCGCCGCCAGCATCACCGCCTTCAATCCCGAGCCGCACACCTTGTTGATGGTGACGGCGGGAATGACGGGCGGCAGGCCGGCGTGGATCATCGCCTGGCGGGCCGGCGCCTGGCCGGTGCCGCCCTGCACCACGTGACCCATGATGACGTCGTCGATGGCCGCCGGATCGATGCCGGCGCGACGGACCGCTTCCCTGATGGCGATGGACCCGAGACGCGTGGCGGGAACGGCGGAAATGGCGCCGAGATACCGGCCGATCGGGGTGCGGCAGGCGGCGAGAATGACTGGTGTGTGTTCATCGGACATACGCAACACGCTCCGAGCAGAAGCCGCGCAAAGATAGACGGATTGCGCCGCCGATGCAGGCGTTGCGTTTCCACTCGCATCATGGTGTGCGCCGGACGCCGCCGCACCGCAGCGACGACCAGTGCCACGGCGATGAAGATGCCGAGCGCGCGGAGGTCACCATGGCCCAGCCCCGCCAGTACCGCCGCGACGACGATCGCCGCCGCCAGCGGCACCACCGGACCGCCCGGCACCACGAACGGCGGCCGCTCGGCGCGCACACCCCGGGCCCGGAGCAGGAAGAGGCCGAGGACGCAGATCAGGTAGAGGAGCAGCGTGGCCCCGGCGGCGAGGGCGGCCAGCGCGCGGAAGGTGCCCGACAGCGCCAGCGCCGCGCAGATCACACAATAGGTGATGATCGCCACGGCGGGAGTGTCGTGCCGATTGGTGCGGCCGAGCGGGCCGGGGAGCGCACCGTCGCGCGCCAGCGCGAACATGACCCGCGGCGTGACGAGCATGTCGGCGGCCACCAGGCCGGCGGTGGAGAGCACCGTGGCGAGCAGAATCAGCTTGCCGCCGGTCGATCCGAAGATGGTGTCCGCCACGGTCCGGAGCGGCACCTCGCCGGCGTTGGCCAGCATCGGCCCCAGCACGCCCTGCGAGACGGTCTGCAATCCGATGTAGAGGATGCCGACGACGACGATGTTGATCGCGATGGCGCGGGGAATGGTGCGTTCGGGCGCGACCAGTTCCTCGCCGACGTTGAGTCCGGCTTCGAATCCCATGAACGCGAAGAACAGCAGCACGGTGGTGTCGCCCAGCGCGCGGAACGACGGCGGCAGCGTGAGATGGAGATTGGCGGGGTGGATATGCGGCAACCCGAACACCACCAGCGCCACCAGCGGCAGCAGCTTGATCAGGCTGGTGACTTCCGACAGCCGCGCGCCCTGGCGTGTGCCGCGCACGTTCACCACCACGAGCACGGCGTAATACGCCAGCAGGATCAGGTCGCGCCACAGCACGGTGTGCAGCGGCGGAACCAGCACCCCCAGCGTGTCGACCATCAGCACCGCGACCGCGGCGTCGGACGCCGCCCCCTCGCCGAACCAGAGGAGATGGCCCGCCACAGCGCCGACGTACCGGCCGAAGGACGCGCCGGCGTACGCGTACAGTCCGCCCTGCTGCGGCACCCGCGAGCCCGCTTCGGCGAGACAGAGTCCCACCAGCCCCACCAGAACCAGGCAGAGCAGATAGGCGAAGAGCACCGCGGTGCCAAGCGCGTGGGCGGCAAAGGCCGGGAGCCCGAAGATTCCCGCACCGATGGTGCTGTTCATCATGGTAAGCGCCAGTGCGCTCACGCCGATGACGCGTTTGAATTGCGCGGAATTGGACATGGATGGGGAGAAGATAGCCCGGAGGGGCTCCGGGCTCTGGGCTCTTTTGTTTTCGGTTTTTGTTCGGTATCTTCATTCCCCCATGTCCCTCCCCGCCCTCGACCTCCGCGACCTGCTGGCCCGCCGTTTTCCCGATGCAGTGCCGCTTCCCGCCCGGCGCGACGCGGGATTGGGTACCGGCATCGCGGCATGGGATCACGTGCTCCCCAACCACGGCCTGCCCCGCGGCCGCCCCACCATCTGGACCGCCCCCGCCTCCGGGGCCACCGCCCTGCTGTCGGCGGCGTGCCGGGCGGCGATCGCGGCGGGACACCGGGTCGCATGGATCGACGGCCATCGATCGCTGGGGCCGGGATGGATCGACGGGCCGCTGGTGCTGCGGCCCCGCACGCCGCTCCTGGCGCTGCGCTTTGCCGAACTGCTGATCGCCTCGGGGGGCTTTGCGCTGGTGGTGCTGAGCGGTACCGAGACCATCACCGACCGCACCACCCTGTTCCGCCTGGCGCGCGCGGTGCACGAAGGCGGCGGCGCATTCGCCATGACGGCCTCGGCGTCGCTCCCGGCGGCGCTGCGGCTCACCTCACGCTATCTCGCCGACCGGCACGACTACGCGCTGACGCCGTTCGGCGACCCCGCCCGCTTGCGGCGCGTCACGCTCGCCATCGATGCGACGGCGTCGGGGTGGCGGGCCGGTACCACCCTCACGCTGCCGGTATTCTCCCATGACGTTCGTGGCGCTCTCGATTCCGGACTGGCCGACCGGCGCGGCGTCGACTGAGCTGCTGGCGCGCCTGCTCGCCGTCGCGCCAAGAGCCGCGGTCACCCCCGATCAGCGGCTCGCCTGGCTCGACGGACGCGGACTCGACGCCGGCGCGCTGGCGCGCCACGCCGTCGCCGATCTGGCGGCGGCGCACGTCACGGTCATCGGTACCGGCATCTCCGCCGTGCCGCTCACCGCCGCCATCGCGGCCCGCACCGCACCGGCCGGCGGGTATCGTCGACCGTCCCCGCCGGCGGCGAACGTGCCTGGCTGGCGCCGTTGCCGCTGGAGGTGCTCTCTCCTGCCGAAGAACTCGACACGCTGTTCGTCAGCGTGGGGCTGCACCGCGCCGGCGATCTCGCGGCCCTCGATCGCGAAGCGGTGGAAGTCCGCTTCGGCGCCCGCGGCGTCGCGTGCTGGCACCGGGCGCGCGCCGACGACCGGCGGCCGATCTTCAGCGCCCGTCCACGGGAATGGCCCACGGCGTCGTTCGACTGGACCGACTTCACCGTGGCTGACCTGGAACAACTGGTGTTCGTTGTCAACGCGTTGCTCCGGACCATCTGCGACACCCTGGCGCAGGGCGGGCTCGGGGCACGGCTGTTGACGGTGACGCTGACGCTCGAAGGCGGCGGCACCGTCGCCCAGCCGGTGGGCGCCGCGCGTCCCACCGCCGACCGTCGCACCTGGCTGCGCCTGGTGCGCCGCGCGCTGGAGAAGCTGACGCTCGACGATCGCGTCGCGGGACTGGCCGTGCAGGTCGATGCGGCGATCGCGCCGCCGGTACGCCAGGGAGACCTCTTCGATTTCGGCTTTGCCACCGAGGCCGCGGCGGAACAAGCGGTGGAACACATACTCGACATGCAGGGCGATGCGGTGGTGACGTTGCGGCGGGGCGGGCATGTGTTGCCGGAGCGGGCCGGGGAGTGGAAAGAAGGCGCTCAGGGCCCTGGGGCGCTCCGTATCTGCCTGAACCTGGCTCTGCCACTCCCTCCTTCCCCCGCTCCCCGGGAAATCTCTGTTTTCACCGAGCGCCGCCGCGGATTCGACATTCCGGTGCACTATCTCGATAACGGCGAAATCGTGCCGTTGCGCCAGACCCTCGGCCCGCAGTGCCTTTCGGGTGAGCGCTGGGCGACGCCGTTCGCGCGTGAGTACTATCAGGGCATCCGCGCCGATGGCGTCATGGTGCTGCTCTATCACGAATGGTGCGGCGACCGGTGGTATCTCTCCGGTTGGTGGGACTGATGCCGCCGCATCGCGGCGGCATCATCCCGAGGGAGCGGTGCCTCACGAGGCACCGCGACCGAGGGATCTCCATGCCGGTACCAGGGATGTCATTCCGAGCGGAGCAGGCGCGAAGCGCCTGCGAAGTCGAGGAATCTCAATGGCCGCATCAGCATCGAGATCCCTCCCCTTCGGCTCGGGATGACAACCTCCCCTTCGGCTCGGGATGACAACCGCCGCCGGCAGCTCGACATGACCGCGGAGTTCGCCGAACTCCGCTGTCACTCCGCCTATTCCTTCGGCGATGGCGCGATGACTCCCGACGCGCTGGTGGAGCGCGCCGCCGATCTTGGCTATCACACCCTCGGCCTCACCGACGCCGCCGACCTGGGCGGCATCGTGCGCTTCGCCGTGGCGTGCCGCCAGCATGGCATCCGTCCGGTGGTGGGGGCCGAACTGGTGGTCGACGGCCATCCGCTGGCGCTGCTGGCCCGCACCGAAACGGGATACCGTCACCTGGCGGCACTGGTGACCCGTTCACGCGCCGGCGCGCTCCGCCACGCCGACGAGGCCCGCCCCTCGCGCGGCCGGCCGCGGCTCGCCTGGACCGACGTGGCGCCGCGTGCCGACGGATTGCAGCTGCTCTCCGGACCGATGTCGGGCCGGTTGGCGACCCTGCTCGCTGCCGGCCGCCCCGACGACGCCCGGCGACTGCTGCATCAGTGGCGCGACGCCTTCGGCGAACATCTCGCCGTCGAGGTGCACGATCACCACACCGGCGGCAGCGAGACGGCGCTGGCCCGCGCCTTGATCGACCTGGCAAAGCAGGACGGTGTGCCGTGGCTGGTGGCGCAGGATGCGCGCTACCTCGACGCCGGTGGACGACAGGTGCACGACATGCTCACCGCGTTGCGCCACGGCCTGACGCTCGACCAGCTGGCCGAACGCGGCCTGGGCGATCCCAACGGCGATTGGCGCTTGCTGGCGCCGGAAGAACTGGCCGAGCGATGGCGCGGCGCCGAAGCGGGACTCGAGACGAGTGCCGCGATCGCTGCCGCTTGCGACTTCGATCTCCGCTGGGTACGCCCGCCGCTGCCACACTACGACGTGCCGCCGGGCCACGACGACGCCTCGTTCCTCCGCGCTGGTGACCGCAGCGGGCGCCGCACGGCGCTGGGGCGAGCTCTCGCCCGACCAGCGCCGCCAGATCGACCACGAACTGACGGTCATCATCCGCCTCGGCTTTGCCGGCTTCTTCCTGGTGATGTGGGACGCGGTGCGGTTTGCGCACGATCGCGGCATTCTCTGCCAGGGACGCGGCAGCGCCGCCAATTCCGCCGTGGCCTACTGTCTCGGCATCACCGCCGTCGATCCGGTGCGCAACGGGCTGCTGTTCGAACGGTTTCTCTCCGAGGCGCGCGTCGACGGCCAGACCGAAGCGCCCGACATCGACGTCGACATCGAACACGACCGGCGCGAAGAGGTGCTCGACTACGTCTACGGCAAGTACCAACGCAGCCAATCGGCGATCACCGGCGTCACCCAGCTCTACAGCGCCTGCACCGCGCTGCAGGACGGCATGCGGGCGCTGGGCTATCCGGCGGAGCTGGCGTTCCGGCTCTCCAAGCGGCTGCACCACGACGGCTGCCTGGTGGGCGTGGAGCGGCTGGTCCACGAAGTCGCCCCGGCGCAGCATTTCGATCTCGACACACCGCGTGCCCGGGCCCTGCTTGCCATCATGCGCGCCTGCGACGAGATGCCCCGGCTCCGCTCGACCCACCCCGGCGGTTTCGTGCTCTCGTCGCAGCCGCTGGGCGACTTCGCGCCGATCGAATGGACCACGATGGGCCGGTCGATCCTCCAGTTCGACAAGGACGATCTCGACCTGGTGGGGATTCCCAAGTTCGATTTCCTGGGACTCGGCGGACTGGCGGTGGTGCGCCGTGCGTTCGACGCGATCGCCGTCCGCACCGGCACGCGGCCGGAGATCTACCAGCTCCCCTACGATGATCCGGCGACCTACGACCTGATCGGCCGAGGGGAGACGATCGGAATGTTCCAGATCGAGAGCCGGGCGCAGATCGCGTCGATCCTGCACACGCAGCCGGAACATCTCTACGACATCGCGGTGCAGGTGGCGCTGATCCGCCCGGGTCCGATCACGGCGCGCTTCGTCAAGCCGTACACCGAGCGCCGTCGCGGGCGCGAAGCGGTGACGTATCCCCATCCGGCACTGCAGCCGATCCTCGAGCGCACCCAGGGCATTCCGATCTTCCAGGAACAGGCGATGGCGATCGCCATCGCGCTGGCCGGCTACACTCCCGCCGAAGCCGACCTGCTGCGCCGCACCATGGGGCACCGCCGCAAGGAACCGAAGCTGATTGCGGCGCTGGCCGAATTGCGCCGGCGGCTGATCGATCTGGATATCGACGTCGCGGTGGCCGAACGGATCGAGACCGACCTGCGCAGCTTTGCCAACTACGGCTTTCCCGAATCACACGCGTGGAGCTTTGCGCTGATCGCCTACGCTACCGCTTGGCTCAAGGCGAATCACCCCGGCGAGTTCTATCTCGGCCTGCTCAACGCGCAACCGATGGGATTCTATCCGGTGAGCACGCTGCTGCACGACGCGAAGCGGCACGGTGTGCCGTTGCTCCCGCCGTGTCTCAAGGACGGCACCGCCGATTGCACCATGGAACCGGGCGACGAACCATCGCGGCCGGCGCTGCGCGTCGGATGGCGCTTCATTCGCGGACTGGGGAGCACGGCGCTCGAGGCGTTGACGGCGGCGCAGCAACGCGCGCCGTTCCGCGGCATCGACGACGTGGTGCGGCGTGCTTCGCTGGAACGGCAGAACACCGTGGCGCTGGCGAGGGCGGGGGCGTTCAGCGCGTGGGAAGCCGATCGGCGGCAGGCGGCGTGGCTGGCGTTGCGCGTGGTGGGCGACACACTGCCGCTGGCGCCGGCGCGATCGTCGACCATCGCGCCGCGTCCGCTGTCACGCTCGCAGCGGATCCTGCTCGACTACTTCGCCAACGGCTTCTCGCTCGAAGGCCACCCGATGGAGTCGCTGCGGGCACGGCTGGCGAAGCTCGATGTCGACGACAGCAAGTCGCTGCTGGCGGTGCCGCACGGCACGTCGGTGCTGGTGGCGGGGCTGGTGATCGCGCGGCAGCGGCCGGAAACCGCCAACGGCACGGTGTTCCTGCTGCTGGAAGACGAATACGGCTACATCAATGTCATCGTGCCGAAGGGGGTGGCGGGAGCGGATCGCGATGCGGTGCGGAGCGCGCTGGTGATCCTGGCGCTGGGGCGGATGGAACGGGACGGGGCGGCGCTCCAGGTGGTGGGGACGCGGTTCCAGGCGATGCGGGTGAACGGGCTGACGCACCGGAGCCGGGATTTCCGGTAGGCCCATGACTCCCCTTACCCCAACGCCCTCGTCTTCACCGCTTCCACCAGCCGCGCCGCAAACTCCTCCACCGGCACGATGTCCTGCTTGTTCCCGGCCCCGCGGCGTCCGCACCGCCAGCGTCCCGCCTTCGACCTCGCGCTGCCCCACCACCGCCATGTACGGCACCTTGAGCATTTCGCGCGTCGCGGATGCGGTAGTTGAGCGTTTCGCCGCGGTCGTCCAGATGGGCGCGCAGCCCCAGGTCGCGCAGCCGCCGCGTCACCTGCTCGCGCCGCCTCGTGCTGCTCGTCGCTGATCGGCAGAATCCGCACCTGTTCCGGCGCGAGCCAGAGCGGGAACGCCCCGGCGAAGTGCTCGATCAGGATCGCCATGAACCGCTCGAACGATCCGCTCACCGCGCGATGGATCACCACCGGGCGGTGGATCGTGTTGTCCTCGCCGACATAACTGAGGTCGAACCGCTCGGGAGCGTTGTAGTCGAGCTGGATGGTGCCCAGCTGCCATTTCCGCCCGATGGCGTCTTCGACGTCGAAATCGATCTTGGGGCCGTAGAACGCGCCGTCCCCCGCCTTGAGTTCGTACGCGCAGGCCGGTGGCCTCGAGCGCGTGGCGCAGCGAGCGCTCCGCTTCGTCCCAGAGCGCGTCGCTGCCGATCCGTTCCGGCGGCCGGGTGGCGAACTTGAGCGTCGCCTTGAGCCCGAAGGTGGCGTAGTACTTCAGGATGAACTGCGTCAGGCGGTGCACCTCCGCCTGGATCTGCCGGTCCATGAGGAAGATGTGGCAGTCGTCCTGCTGGAACTGGCGCACCCGGGTCAGCCCGGACAGCGTGCCGGAGACTTCGTTGCGGTGCAGCACGTCGTAGGTGCAGTACCGCAGCGGCAGCTCGCGGTAGGAATGCTTCCGCGACAGATACATCAGGTAGTGCGACGGACAGTTCATCGGCTTGAGCGAGATGTCGTGCTCGCCGGTCTCGTTGTCGAGCACCAGGAACATGTTCTCGCGGTACTTCCCCCAGTGCCCCGACATCTCCCACAGCGCCTTGTTGAACAGCAGCGGCGTGCGGATCTCGTGATAGCCGTCGCGCTGCAGCTCGCGGAGATACTGGTTGATCTCGTTGATCATCACCGTGCCGCGATCGGTCCAGAAGGCGGCGCCGGGGGCGAACGGATGGAAGAGGAAGAGATCGAGCTGCTTGCCGAGGACGCGATGATCCCGCTTGCGCGCCTCTTCGAGCCGCTCGAGGTGCTGGGCGAGCTCGTCCTTCTTGAAGAACGCCGTGCCGTAGATGCGCTGCAGCATCTGGCGCGACGAGTCGCCGCGCCAGTAGGCGCCGGCGGTGGTGCAGCAGCTTGAAGTGCCTGAGCCGGCCGGTGCTGGGCACGTGCGGGCCGCGGCAGAGGTCGGTGAACGGCCCGTCGGTGTAGACCGTGATGGTTTCGTCCGGCCCGAGTTCGCGGATCCGCTCCAGCTTGAGCGGATCGTCGGCGAAGCGGGCGTTGGCCTCGATCGCGGTTCACCACCTCGCGCACGAACGGATAATCGGCGGCGGCGACGCGCTGCATCGCCTCCTCGATGAACTCGAGATCCTCGGGCGTGAACGGCCGCGGCACGTCGAAGTCGTAGTAGAACCCTTCGTCGATGGCGGGGCCGAATCCGATGCCGGCGTGCGGAAAGATCTCGCGCACCGCGGTGGCCAGCACGTGGGCCGCCGAGTGGCGCAGCACGGCCAGGGCCTCGGGATCGCGCTCGGTCAGGATTGCCACCCGCGCGCCCTCGGGCAGGGCCCGCGACAGGTCCTGAACGGTGCCGTCCACCCGGGCGGCCACCGCGGCGCGCGCCAGGCCGGGCCCGATGGCGGCGGCCAGCTCGGCGCCGGTGGACCCGGTGGCGAGTTCACGCACCGAGCCGTCGGGCAGCGTCACGCGGATGGTGCTGGCCGCGTCGTTCACGGCGTTCTCCGACAGAGGGCGAGGGCCCCACCCCGGGCATAGGAGCGGCTTCCAAAGCCTTGTAGTTTATCACTATATGAGACGCCTCGCAGTCCGCCGCCGCCCCGCCGTCGACCCGTCGACCGTCGCCCTTGGCGCCGCCGCCGGGTTTGCCGCCGGCGCCCTGCTCGGCTTCGTGCTGGGCGAGATGGCGGGGCCGGTGTACCGCGCGCCACGTCCGAACGCTGTCAGGGGCGACCGCGCGGTGTCGCAGCGGGTGCAGACCGCGCAGCGTGCGCTCGACGACGACCTGCTGCTGCACGACGCGCATCTCGAGGTGGTTCCCGCCGGCCGGGGACGGCTCGAGCTGCACGGCTGGGTGCCCGACCGCCCCGCCCGGGCGCGCGCCGGGCGGCTCGCCGCCGAGGCGGTGCCCGACCGGACCGTCATCAACTGCGTGCTGGTGCACGGGGAAGACGACGTCGACACCGAAGGTGACGACGACGCGGATTCCGACGCCGGCCCCGACGCGCTCCCGGCATGACCGAACCGCTCAGTCCGCAGTACGATCCGGCGGCGATCGAAGCGCCGCTCTATGCCTGGTGGCAGGAACGCGGGCTCTATCGCGTGGAGGCGGCCGGATCGCGGCACGCCGTACGTCGTCCAGATGCCGCCGCCGAACGTCACCGCGGTGCTGCACGCCGGCCACGGCCTCAACAACACCATCCAGGACGTGCTGGTCCGCTTCGAGCGGATGCGCGGGCGGCGCGCACTGTGGGTTCCCGGCACCGACCACGCCGGCATTGCCACGCAGAACGTGGTGGAACGAATGCTGGCCAGGGAAGGCGTCACCCGTTTCGACATCGGGCGCGAGGCGTTCGTGGAGCGGGTGTGGGAATTCGTGCGCGAGACCGGTGGCACCATCCTCGGCCAGCTCAAGGCGCTCGGATGCAGCTGCGACTGGTCGCGCACCTACTTCACGCTCGACGACGATCTCTCCCGCGCCGTGCGCGAGGTCTTCGTGCGGCTCTACGACAAGGGGCTGATCTACCGCGGCAAGTACATCATCAACTGGTGTCCGCGCTGCCTGACCGCGCTCAGCAACGAAGAAGTCGAGAAGGAAGACCGCGACGGCCAGATCTGGTACCTGCGCTATCCGCTGGCCGACGGATCGGGGCACATCACCGTCGCCACCACCCGCCCCGAGACGATGCTCGCCGACACCGGCGTCGCGGTGCACCCCGGCGACGAGCGCTACCGCCACCTCGTGGGCCGCGACGTGCGGCTGCCGTTGAGCGACCGGCTGGTGCCGATCGTCAGCGACGCCGCAGTCGACCCGGCGTTCGGCACCGGCGCCGTGAAGCTGACACCGGCGCACGACGTCACCGACTTCGAGATCGCCGGACGCCATGAGCTGCCGGCGATCAACGTCTTCACCCCCGACGCCCACCTCAACGACGACGCGCCGGCGCCTTTCCGCGGGCTGGACCGCTTCGAGGCACGCACCAGCGTGGTGGCCGAGTTCGACGCGCCTCGGCCTGCTCGACCGGGTGGAGAGTCACCGCAGTGCCGCAGGCCATTGCTACCGGTGCGACACGGTGGTCGAGCCGCGGCTTTCCGACCAGTGGTTCGTGCGGATGCAGCCGCTGGCCGCGCCCGCGCTCGACGCCTATCGCAACGGCCGGCTCAGGTTCATCCCCGAATTCCAGGGGGAGAACTACGCGTCGTGGCTGGAGAACATCCGCGACTGGTGCATCTCGCGGCAACTCTGGTGGGGGCACCGGATTCCGGTGTGGTACTGCGACGCCGACGGGTGCGGCCGGATGACGGTGGCGCGCACCGCACCCGACGGCGTGCCCCGGATGCGGGGGCCCGGTGCGGCAGGACGACGATGTCCTCGACACCTGGTTCTCGTCGTGGCTGGTGCCGTTCTCGTCGCTGGGCTGGCCCGACGAGACCGCCGACCTCCGCGCGTTCTATCCCGGTTCGACCCTGGTCACCGCCCCCGAGATCCTCTTCTTCTGGGTGGCGCGGATGATCATGGCCGGGCTGGAGTTCATGGGCGACATCCCGTTCGACACCATCTACCTCCACGGCACGGTCCGCGACACGCAGCACCGCAAGATGTCGAAGTCGCTGGGCAACGGGATCGATCCGCTCGAGGTGATCGACCGTTACGGCGCCGACGCGCTGCGCTACACGGTGGTAAGCGGCATGTCGGTCGGCACCGACCTGATTCTCGATCCCGAAGACCTCGACACCTCGTTCGCCCCGGGGCGGCACTTCGCCAACAAGCTCTGGAACATCGGCCGGCTGCTCCTCGGCCAGCTCGATGAGAACACCCGTCGCCTCGGCGACGATCGACACACAGCGATCTGACCCTCGCCGATCGCTGGATCGTGTCGCGGGCGCATGACGCCATCAGCCAGTCCACGCGGCACTACGAAGCGTTCCGCCTCAACGAAGCGGCTTCGGCGGTGTACCACTTCCTGTGGAACGATCTGGCGGACTGGTATCTCGAGCAGATCAAGCCGCGGCTGTACGGCACGCAACCGGGTGGGGCGGCGGCCCGTGCGGTGGCGGCACACGTCTTCGATATCGCCCTGCGGCTGCTGCATCCGGTGATGCCGTTCATCACCGAGGCGCTCTGGCAGCAGCTGCCGCATCACGCCGTCGATGCCTCGATCAGTACCGCGACCTGGCCTGGCGATGCCGACGCGGCGCGTGACGCCGTCGCGGAGGCGGAATTCGCGGCCGTCCAGGCGGTGGTGACGGCGGTACGCACGCTGCGCGCGGAATACGGTGTGGCGCCGGGCCGCGACGTGCATGTGACCGTGGCCGATGCGAGCGACGTGGTGCGCCGAGCGATGGCCGCCGAGGCCGACACCATCCGCCGCCTGGCGAAGGCGGCGACGCTCGACATCGGCGATGCGCCCCCCGACGCCAGCGGCAGCGTGGTCCTCGACGACCGGACCACGGTGGTCGTGCCCCTCGGCGACCTGGTCGACGTCGACAAGGAATGCGCCCGGCTGCGTAACGAGGTGGCGCGCCTCGACGAGCGGCTGGCAGCCCAGGAACAGAAGCTGGCCAATACCCAGTTCGTCAGTCGCGCGGCTCCCGCCGTGGTGGCGAAGGAGCGCGAGAAGCTGGCGGCGTGGCGCGCCCAGGCCGAGGCGCTGCGCACCAAGCGCCGCGCGCTGGGATGCGCCGGCTGATGGCGGCGGCGGCCGCCGCCTGCTGCCTGGCCGGATGCGCCAATACCGGCGCGCCTCCCGGCGGTCCGCCCGACCTGACGCCGCCGAAACTCGTCGCCAAGGTCCCCGACACCGTCGCGGTGCTTCCCGATTTTCGCGGGGCGGCACGGTTCTGTTTCGACGAAATCGTCAACGAAGGTTCCCAACCGGACTTCGGCCTCGGCAACGGCTCGCTGGAGAAGCTGGTGTTGATGTCGCCCGATACGGCGGTGCCCGACGTGTCGTGGCAGCATCGCTGCATCGGGGTCAGACCGCGGCACGGCTGGACGCCGAACACCGTCTACCGCATCGAACTGCTGCCCGGCATCGGCGATCTGCAGGATCGCCCCAACCTCACCACCTCGCCATTCGTGATCACGTTCGCCACCGGTGGACCGCTGCCGACCCGGTACCTGCGCGGCCGCGCCGTCGACTGGAATGCGCGCCAGGGCGTCAGGAGTGCGCTGATCGAAGCCACCAACCTCACCGACAGCCTGACGTATCGCGCCGTCGCGGACAGCACCGGCCGTTTCCAGTTCGGCCCGTTGCCCGCCGGCGCGTATCTGGTGCGCGCGGTGGTCGACAAGAACGCCGATCACTTCCTGCAGCACGACGAGGCGTGGGACACCGTGCGCGCGCCGGCGGGTCGCGACTCGGTCGGCGAGATCTGGGCGTACCTGCGCGACACCCTGCCGCCCAAGGCGCAAGCCATCGCCCGGCGCGATTCGACCGACATCACCGTCACCATGACGCTGCCGATCGATCCGGCACTGCGGCTGCCGGCCGACTCGATCCGCGTGCTGGTGCTGCCCGATTCCCAGACGATCACGCCGGCGTTCGCCATGGCCGAGGCGGCGTACGATTCGCTCTACAAGCCGGTCACACCAGCCGATTCCAGCAAGGCGAGCGCCGACACGTCCGGGGTGCCGCCGGCGCCGGCCCAGGCCGGGGCGCCACCACCAGGCGCCGCTCCGCCACCCGCGCCCCGGGCCGACACCACGAAGACCGACGCCCCGATCGAGAAGCGGCCCGTGCTGGGGACGGGAATCGTGGTGCGAACGATCGGACGGGTACGCGACGGCACCAACTACTATGTCGAAGTGCGCGGCGTCCGTCTCGCCAATGGTATCGGCGGGACGGTGAGCAAGGTGCTGACGGTCCCGAAACCCCCGCCGGTCGACACCGCCAAGTTGCGCGCGGATTCGATCAAGCGTGCCGCGGCGGCCGATTCGGCCCGCAAGGCCCACGGCGATACGACCCGCGGCGCAGCGCGGCGCGACACGGCGACCGGCGGCGCGGCGCGACGCGACACCACGCGCCACACCGCCGGCGCCGACACGGTGCGGCGCCAACCCGTCAGGCCCGACTCGGGCGGCGGACGAGGCGGCGGCCGCGGCGGTGGCGACGGCGTTCGCCGCGAAGCGGTCGACCGGTGGTGGCGATGACCGATGCGCGCCGTCAGCTCCCGTCGGTCGACGCGCTGCTCCACATGCCGCAGGTCGCGCGGCTGCTGACCGAACACCCGCGGCAGATGGTGGTCGACGCCGTCCGCACCGTCCTCGACAAGGCCCGACAGAGCGCCCCCCCGCCATCGCTGGACGCGGCGGTGGCCGCCGAAGTGCTCCGCCAGGACGCGCCGACGCTGGCGCCGGTGCTCAATGCCACCGGCGTCGTCCTGCATACCAATCTCGGCCGCGCCCCGGTGGCGCCGGCCGCGGCGGAGGCGATGCACCGTGCCGCCGCCGGATACTCGACCCTGGAGTTCGATCTCGAGCCGGGCCGCCGCGGTTCGCGCCTCGATCACTGCCGCGAGTTGCTCGCCGCGCTGACCGGTGCCGAGGACGCCATGGCGGTCGTCAACGGTGCCGGCGCGCTGGTGCTCGCGCTGCACGCGCTGGCGCAGGGACGCGAGGTGATCATCTCGCGCGGCGAGTTGATCGAAATCGGCGGCTCGTTCCGCCTGCCGGAGATCGTCGCCGCCGCGGGGGTCGTCCTCCGCGAGGTGGGCACCACCAACCGCACCCACATCGGCGACTACGAACGGGCGTTGTCCCCGGCCACCGGCGCCGTCGTCACCGTCCACCGCTCGAATTTCTCGCTCGACGGGTTCACCGCGACACCACCGCCCGAAGAGATTGCCGCGGTGGCCCACCGCGCCGGGGTTTCCTATCTCGTCGACCTCGGCAGCGGATTGCTGCACGACCTGTCGCCCTGGGGCCTGGCCGGTGAACCGACGGTCGGCGCCATGATCGCGGCCGGCGCCGATGCCGTGGTCTTCAGCGGTGACAAGATGCTCGGCGGCCCGCAGGCGGGGTGCATCGCGGGGCGCCGCGACGTGCTGGCCCGATGCCGCGTCGATCCGCTGGCGCGCGCCCTCCGGTGCGACAAGGTGACACTCGCCGGCCTGGCCGAAACGCTCCGGCTCCACCGCGATCCGGCGCGCGCCCGGCGCGACGTTCCGGTGCTGGCGATGCTCACCCTGACGCCGGAGACGCTGGCCGAGCGCGCCGCCGCCCTGCGGGACCACCTCGTCGCCCGGGACGTTCCGGCCACGATCGAGCCGGGAAGCTCGGTGGTCGGTGGCGGCGCCTACCCCGGACGCGAGCTGCCGACCACGCTGGTCACGATCGACACCGCCGCCCCGCCGGCCGAGGACCTGGCCCGGCGCCTCCGGGTCGGGGAGCCTCACGTTGTTGCCCGGATCCAGCGCGACCGGGTGATGCTCGACTGTCGCACCCTGCCGGTCGATGCCTTTCCCGCCGTGGCGGACGCCGTGGCGGCGGCGCTGCGCCGGTGACCCACCCGGCGGTCTTTCTCGATCGTGACGGCACGCTGATCGACGACCCGGGGTATCTCCGCGATCCCGCCGGGCTGCACCTGCTCGACGGCGCGGCCGATGCCGTCCGCCGTCTCGACGCCGCCGGCTTCCGGTGCATCGTGGTGACCAACCAATCGGGCATCGGCCGCGGCCATCTCACTCCCGCCGAGGTCGACGCGGTGCACGCCGAGCTGATGCGCCAATTGCGTAATCTTGATGCGCCAATCGGCGCCGTGCTGGCGTGCCCGCATGCGCCCGACGCCGGCTGCCTCTGTCGCAAACCGGCGACCGCGCTGCACCGGGAAGCGGCGGCGCGCCTCGACCTCGATCTCGACCGGTCGTGGTACGTCGGCGACCGCGTGAGCGATCTCCTCCCGGCGCACGAACTGGGGGGGCGCGGTCTCCTGCTGCGGACCGGTCACGGCGCCGGCCACGTCGCGGCGGCGCGGCAACTGGGCTTCGGCGCCGTCGCCGACCTCCGGGCGGCCGCCGAACGGATCGCCGCGCCGCGACCGTATCGCGTGGCGGTGGCGGTGTCGGGGCGCGGCAGCAATCTCGTGGCGCTGCATGGGGCGCTGGCCGACTCGGGCGACACGACGATCGTGCTGGTGCTCGCCGATCGCGATGCGCCGGCACTGGCTCGCGCCGCCGAGCGCAACCTGGCCACGCACCGTCTCGGCGACTACGCCGACGCCGCGGAGTGGCTGGAGCAGCTCGTCGCGGCTGACGTCGACCTGCTGGTGCTGGCCGGCTACCTCCGCCTGGTGCCGGACGCGGTGGTGGCCGCGATGCGACATCGGATCATCAACGTGCACCCGGCGCTGCTGCCGGCGTTCGGGGGCGCGGGCATGTACGGACGCCGGGTCCACGCGGCCGTGCTGCACGCCGGCGTCACCGCGAGCGGCGCCACCGTCCATCTCGTCGACGAGGCGTTCGATCGCGGTGCGATCCTGGCGCAGGGTCGCGTCCCCGTGCTTCCCGCCGACACGCCCGAAACGCTGGCGGAGCGGGTGCTGGTGGTGGAGCACAGCCTGCTCCCCGCAGCAGTGCGCGCGGCGGCGGCGGCGGGACATCCGGTACCCTTTTCGTTCGACCTGATGCGCCGGCGCGGGGCCGTCGCGCATCCCGTTTGGCGGAGGCCCCGGCCCCGGCCGCCGGGGCACCGTTAGATTGGGGCGGCTTCCCAGCACGACCGTATTCTTCCGGGCAAGGTCAGGACATGCCGCGTGCGTTGATCTCTGTCAGTGACAAGCGGGGAATCGTTGCGTTTGCCGAGGAGCTGGTACGCCTCGGCTGGGAGATCGTTTCCACCGGTGGCACCGCCGGCCTGCTGCAGCAAAGCGGCATACCGGTCACGCCCGTCGGTCAGGTGACCGGTTTTCCCGAATTGCTCGACGGCCGCGTCAAGACGCTGCACCCGGCGGTCCACGGGGCGCTGCTGGCCCGCCCCGATCGCGCCGAACACATGCGGCAACTGGCCGAGCGCGGCATCGGGCGCTTCGAACTGGTGGCGGTGAACCTCTATCCGTTCCAGGCCTCGATCGCCGATCCCGGCGTGACCTTCGAGGACGCCATCGAGAACATCGACATCGGCGGTCCCGTCGATGCTCCGCTCCGCCGCCAAGAACTTCGAGTTCGTGCTGCCGGTGGTCGACCCGAAGGATTATCCGCAGGTGGTCGAATTGTTGTCGCAGGGCGCCATCGATTTCGAGACCCGCCGCGAATTTGCCGCCAAGGTCTTCACGCACACTGCCGACTACGACAACGCCATCGCTGGGTACCTGACGCCGCGCCAGGAGACGCTGCCGGTGCGGATCACGGTGTCGATGGAGCGGCGCCAGGTGTTGCGGTACGGCGAAAATCCCCACCAGCGCGCGGCGCTGTACGTTACCGAGGAACCGCGTGGCATCGGCGACCTGGCCCAGCGTCAGGGGAAGGACCTGTCGTTCAACAACCTCCTCGACATCGACGCGGCGATGCGCGCGGTGGGCGCGTGGACAGTGCAGGTGGCGTGCGCGGTGATCAAGCACACCACGCCGTGCGGGCTGGCGCTGGGACGCACGGCGGCGGAGGCGTTCCGCCGGGCCCGCGCCACGGATCCGATGTCGGCGTTCGGCTCGGTGATCGCGTTCAACACGGTGGTCGACAGCGGCGCCGCCAACGCCATGGCCGACCTGTTCGTCGAGGTGGTCGTGGCCCCGGCATTTCATGCCGATGCGCTGGCGCGCTTTGCCGAAAAGAAGAACCTCCGGGTCGTGGAGCTGCCGGCGCAACCGGGCGGCGGCGGCTACGACTGGAAGAAGATCCGCGGCGGGTTCCTGCTGCAGGACGCGTTCGTCTTCGCCCCGCAGGAAGAGGGATGGCGGGTGGTGACGCAGCGGGAACCGACGGCGGCGGAGTGGACCGATCTCCGCTTTGCGTGGGCGGCGGTGAGCACGGTCAAGTCGAACGCGATCGTGCTTGCCCGTGACGAGCAGCTCGTCGGCATCGGCGCCGGCCAGATGAGCCGGGTCGACGCGTCGTTCCTGGCGGCGCACAAGGCCCGCCAGGCGGGGCACTCGACCCGCGGCGCGGTGCTGGCGTCCGACGGCTACTTCCCCTTCCCCGACGGCATCGAGGAGGCGGCGCGGGCGGGCATCACCGCCGTCATCCAGCCGGGCGGGTCGATCCGTGACGCCGAAGTGATCGCCGCCGCCAATGCCAGCGGCATGACGATGATCATGACCGGCATGCGGATGTTCCGTCATTAGTATGCGCACCGAGGACTGATTCGTGGCCGACGAGCTCGACACTCGACCTCCCTACCGGTGGGCGCTGGTCACCTTCGGGGTGATCTTCGGCATCTACTGCGTCACGCTGTCGCCGACGACGGCGTTCTGGGACACGTCCGAATACATCGCCGCCGCCAAGGTGCTGGGCATTCCGCACCCGCCGGGCAATCCGCTCTTCACGCTGATGGCGCACGTCTGGGGCTTCCTGCCGCTGGCGGCGAGCTATGCCAAGCGGATCAACTACTTCGCGGCAGCCACCAGCGCGGGCGGCGCCGCGCTGTGGTTCCTGGTGACGGAGCGGTGGCTGCGGCCGCTGCTGCCCGCGACCTGGCCGCGGCGCGGGGCGGCGTTCGCGGGGGTGTTCGCCGCGGCGATGGCGTGGACGGTGTGGAACCAGTCGACGGTGAACGAGAAGGTCTACACCGTCTCGCTGCTGTCGATCGCGCTGATCGCGTGGTGCGTGGTGCGCTGGGCGGACCAGCCGCCGGACGCCCGGCGCGACCGGTACCTGGTGGCGGCGGTCTACCTGCTGGCCCTGACCTCGACCAACCACCTGATGGGCGTGCTGGTGGCGCCGCTGGCGGCGGTCTACGTGCTGCTGACCGACTGGCGGGTGATCCTCAAGCCGCGTGTCATTGCCGCGGTGGTGATCGTGGCCGTCATCGGGATCTCGCTCAACTATCTCTACCTGCCGCTGCGCGCGGCCCAGTACCCGGCGATCAACGAAGGCGAGCCGCTGCCGGAACCTGTGGCAGAGCATCACGCTGCAGTGCCGGCCGTTGCAGGACGTGCTCAACCGGGTGCAATATGGCAAGCCGCCGGTGACGCAGCGGATGTCGCCGTTCGGGGCGCAGCTGGCGATGTACTGGCAGTACTGGAGCTGGCAGTGGGGCCGGGACCTCGGCTCCGGAGCGGCGCTGGCCACCGGCGTCTTCTCGGCATTCTCGCTGGTGGGGCTGTGGGCGCTGATCAAGCGCAACCGGCGCGCCGGCTGGGCCGCGGCGGCGCTGGCGTTCACCCTCACGCTGCTGCTGATCTACTACCTCAACTTCCGGTACGGCTTCTCGTACCAGCCCACCAACCCCGCCATCACCGGCGACATGCGGGAGGTGCGCGAGCGCGACTACTTCTTCGTGGCGTCGTTCGCCTTTGCGGGCGTGCTGATTGCCGCCGGGTTCGCCGCCGCGATGCGCGGCATTCACGACTGGCTGGGCGACCGGGGCAGCGCGCGCGGCCGGTGGCTGGCCTCGTCGTCGGTGCTCTCGCTGGCGCTGATTCCGCTGATCGGCAACCGGATCACCGCGCCCCGCAATCACGAGACCCTGGCGCGCGACTTTGCCGTCGACATGCTGCAGTCGGTGGAGCCGTACGGCATCCTGATCACCGCCGGCGACAACGACACCTTCCCGCTCTGGTTCGCGCAGGAAGTGCTGGGCGTGCGCCGCGACGTGACGCTCGCCAACCTGTCGCTGATGAACACCGACTGGCACCTCCGCCAGCTGCGGCGCCGGCAGACGCCGACGTTCAACCCGGCCGGCGCGCCGGCGCTCTGGCAGCACAGCACGGACACCAGCGCGATGCCGCTGGGCGGGCCGGCCGGCCCGGGGGATGGCGCAAGCCGACCACGCCGGCGCTGCTGGAGACGCAGGGGTGGCTCGACTCGCTGCAGGACGCGTATCCGGTGGGCAGCGACACGCTTTCGATCGGCAAGATCACGCTGCACTTCGGCACCACCGAGCTGACGCGGTCCGACATCGCCACCATCCTGCTGATGCGGGACAACCTCGGCAAGCGGCCGATCTACTTCTCGCTCAGCGACGGCGACTATCCGGACAGCGCGTTCGGGCTGCGAGCCCTACCTGGTGGACCAGGGGATGGTGCGAAAGCTGATGACGGCACCGGTCAAGCCGGGTGGACCGATCCTGACCAGCCCGTATTTCAATTTTGTCGACGGCCCGCGTACCAGGACATTGCTGTTCGATGTCTATCATCCCCAAGCGGCCGACCACTATCGTCCGCGCGGCTGGTTCGATCCGCCGTCGTCGTCGATCCTGACGCTCTACCAGATCGTCTACAGTGGGGCCGCACCGGCGCTGCTGCAGATGGGCGACAGCGCGCTCGCCGCCCGCTCGCAACGGATCGCCGATTCGGTGGCGCTGTCGCTCCCCCATTGATGGCGCCGACCGACCGCGACCTCCGCGAGACGCCACCGCCCTACCGGTGGGCGCTGGTCACCTTCGGGGTGATCTTCGGCATCTACTGCGTCACGCTGTCGCCGACGACGGCGTTCTGGGACACGTCCGAATACATCGCCGCCGCCAAGGTGCTGGGCATTCCCCATCCGCCCGGCAATCCGCTGTTCACCCTGATGGCCCACGTCTGGGGCTTCCTGCCGCTGGCGGCCAGCTATGCCAAGCGGATCAACTACTTCGCGGCAGCCACCAGTGCGGGCGGCGCCGCGCTGTGGTTCCTGGTGACAGAGCGGTGGCTGCGGCCGCTGCTGCCCGAGACCTGGCCGCGGCGCGGGGCGGCGTTCGCGGGGGTGTTCGCCGCGGCGATGGCGTGGACGGTGTGGAATCAGTCGACGGTGAACGAGAAGGTGTACACCGTCTCGCTGCTGTCGATCGCGTTGATCGCGTGGTGCGTGGTGCGCTGGGCGGACCAGCCGCCGGACGCCCGGCGCGACCGGTACCTGGTGGCGGCGGTCTACCTGCTGGCGCTGACCTCGACCAGTCACCTGATGGGCGTGCTGGGGGCACCGCTGGTGGCGGTGTACGTGCTGCTGACCGACTGGCGGGTGATCCTCAAGCCGCGTGTCATTGCCGCGGTGGTGATCGTGGCCCTGGTCGGCGTGTCGCTCAACTATCTCTACCTGCCGATCCGGGCGGCGCAGTTCCCGGCAATCAACGAGGGCGAGCCGATCTGCCGCAGCCTGGTGCAGGCGATCACGCTCCAGTGCCGGCCGCTCCAGGACGTGCTCAACCGGGTGCAGTATGCCAAACCGCCGGTGACGCACCGGATGTCACCGTTCGGGGCGCAGCTGACGATGTACTGGCAGTACTGGAGCTGGCAGTGGGGCCGGGACCTCGGCTCCGGAGCGGCGCTGGCCACCGGCGTCTTCTCGGCGTTCTCGCTGGTGGGGTTGTGGGCGCTGATCAAGGGCAACCGGCGCGCCGGCTGGGCCGCGGCAGCCATGCTGTTTACCGTGACGCTGCTGCTGATCTACTATCTCAACTTCCGGTACGGCTTCTCGTATCACGCCGCGGACCCGTCGATTACCCGCGACCTGCGCGAGGTGCGCGAGCGCGATTACTTCTTCGTGGCGTCGTTCGCCTTTGCCGGGGTCGTGATTGCCGCCGGATTCGCCGCCGCGATGCGCGGCATCCATGACTGGCTGGGCGACCGGGGCAGCGCGCGCGGCCGGTGGCTGGCCTCGTCGTCGGTGCTGTTGCTGGGACTCATTCCGCTGATCGGCAATCGCATCACCGCGCCCCGCAACACCGAGACCCTGGCGCGCGATTTCGCCATCGACACCCTCGAGTCGGTGGAGCCGTACGGCATCCTGATCACCGCCGGCGACAACGACACCTTCCCGCTCTGGTTCGCGCAGGAAGTGCTGGGCGTGCGCCGCGACGTGACCCTCGCCAACCTGTCGCTGATGCAGACCGACTGGCACCTCCGCCAGATCCGCCGCCGGCAGACGCCGACGTTCAACCCGGCCACCGCGCCGGCGCTCTGGCAGCACAGCGCGGACACCAGCGCGATGCCGCTGGGCGGACCGGCCGGCCCGGGGGGATGGCGCAAGCCGACCACGCCGGCGCTGCTGGAGACGCAGGGGTGGCTCGACTCGATGCAGGACTATTACACGCTGGGTCGTGACACGGTGCGCATCGGCAACATCATGATTCACACCAGCGGGGACGTGATCACCCGGTCCGATGCGGCGACGCTGCTCCTGATCCGCGACAACCTCGGGAAGCGCCCGATCTACTTCTCGATGAGCGACGCGGACTATCCCGACCACACCCTGGGACTGGGACCATATCTCGTGGCCCAGGGCCTGGTGCGGAAACTGATGCCCGATTCGGTGCACGCCGGCAACGGCATCTTCAAGAGCCCCTATGCGTACATTGGCTGGATCGACGGGCCGAGAACGCGGGCGCTGCTGTTCGGTGTCTATCACCCCGGCGCCGCTGATCACCCCCGTCCGCGCGGCTGGGTCGACCCGCCGTCGTCGACCGCGCTGACCCTGTATTACATGGTCTACGGCGCGAGCGCACCGACGCTGCTCGAAATGGGTGACACCACCGAGGCGCTGCACGCGCAGCGGATCGCCGACTCGATCGCCCGGTCGCTGCCGACCCGATGACCCCCGCGCGCATCGCCCTGCTGGCTGCCGCCGTCGCGCTTGCCACACCCGGGCCCGCCCGGGCACAGGCGCCGGTGGTGAGCGAGCAGCAGAGCGGCACGAGGTCGCTGCTCCAGGCCGTGCATGCCGTCGACCCCACCACGGTGTGGGCTTCGGGTACCGGGGGCACCGTGTTACGGACCATCGACGGGGGCTCCATCTGGCAGCGCCGAACGGTGCCAGGGGCGGAACGGCTCGAGTTCCGGGGCGTCTTCGCCACGAGCGCCACCGAAGCCTGGATTCTCAGTGCGGGCAACGACAGCGGCTCGCGCATCTACCACACCATCGATGGTGGCATCACCTGGCAGCGGCAGTTCGTGAACACCGATTCGGCGGCGTTCTTCGATTGCATCGCCTTCTTCGATCGGAAGCATGGCGTGGCCTTCAGCGATGCGTCGCACGGCCGGACCAACATCCTCGCCACCAGCAACGGGGGCGCCACCTGGGCGCTGCGGCCCGCGGACGCGGTGCCGGCGGCGCTGCCGCATGAGGGAGCGTTCGCGTCGAGCAACGGCTGCATCGCGATCCTCGACCGCCGCCATGCGTTGATCGGGGCCAGCGAGCCCGGCGCGCGGATCTTCGCGACGGCCGACGCCGGACGCACGTGGACGCTGCGCGCCGCCACCACGCCGTTCGTGCACGACAGCCAGGCAGGGATCACCGGCCTGTCGTTCCGCGACAGCCGCCACGGCATCGGCGTCGCCGCCACGATCAACAGCGCGATGACGCACGACACGTCGCGGAATGCCGTCGCCGTCACCGCCGACGCCGGTGCCACGTGGCAGCTCCGAGCGCGACCGGCACGCCCCGGCGCGCTCTCCGGGGTCACGGTGGTGCCCCGGGTGGGGGCGGGCACGGCCGTGATCGCGTCGTACGGGGGACTGTTCGTGACGCATGACGAGGGGACCACGTGGACCGCGGCGACGGCGAACGCCTACTGGGCGGCGACCGCGGCGGGGCGGCGGGTGTGGGCGGTCGGGCCGGGCGGCAGGATCACGCGCCTCGACTTCTGACCGGCGCGGCACTGCTCACGGCGCGGCGTGAGCGCCGAGCAGCGTGCGAACCACGGCGACGTAGTCGTCGCAGCCGCGTCGCAATGCCTCCTTGGCGATGTGTTCGTCGGCCGTATGCGCCACGTGAATCGACCCCGGTCCCAGCTGATATCCTGTTCCCCAGGGCGCCAGAAACGGCAGGTCGGACGCGAACGCCACGGTGGTCGACGGCCACCCGGGGAGCGACGGCGCCACGACGGCGGGGATCTCCGCCGGGAACTCCACCGCGACCGCCGGTCCGGCTGCCGTGACGATCGCCTCGCGCAGCGGCCCGCTCGGTTCGACGAGCCGGAACAGCAGCTCGGCCCGCGCCTCCGGGGCGATCACGTTCGGCGCCGCACCGGCCGCGATGACACCGACGTTCAGCGTGCCCGGACCGAGTGTCGGCGCGACCGGCAACGGCAGGGCGCGAATGCGCTGCAGCGCGTCGAGCAGCTTGTCAATGGCCGAATCGCCCAGCGCGGGATACCCGGAATGCGCCGCGCGGCCCGTGGCGCGGACCGTGACCCGGAGTGCTCCCTTCTGCGCCGTCACCAGTCGTCCTTCGGTCGGTTCGCCGTTGATGAGGAACCGTCCCTTCGGTTCCAGCGTCGCGGCGGCGCGCGCCCCCTGCGACCCGTCCTCTTCCCCGACCACGAAGAGCAGTCCGATCCGGGACTCGCCCTCGTCGACCAACCGCTGCGCGGCGACCACCATCGCGGCGGCGATGCCCTTGGCATCGCATGTGCCGCGTCCGTAGAGCGCATCGGCGTCTTCGCGGAACGGCAGCTCCGGGGGGACGGTGTCCAGATGCGTCGACAGCACGACGAGCGGTGCGCCGCGGTGGGCATAGAGATTTTCGCGGTCGCCTGCGACCGGTTGGCGGGTGACCTGCCATCCCAGCTGATCGAGCCGGTCGCCCAGGAAGGCGGTCACCGCCTGTTCCCGGCCGGTGGGCGACGGGATGGCGACGAGTTGTCGGGTGAGATCGATCGGGTCGATGGCCACGCTGCCCCCCCGGGGGTGGCGATGCCGCCCCCATTCCGGATGCGATGCGGGGACAATAGCTTAATGGATCGAGGCGTGGTGGCAGAGCGGTTGAATGCACCGGTCTTGAAAACCGGCAGGCCTCCACGGGCCTCGTGAGTTCGAATCTCACCCACGCCGTCAAGGCAAGGTTTCCCCTCCAACTCGGGATTTCCGGTATGCGTCGCTGTCTTGCTCTCCTGCTGGTGTCGACGCTGGCTGCCGTTCCGGCTGCCGCGCAGCAGTTCGAAGGCACCGTCCACATGAAGATGACCGGCATGAATTCCGGCTCCGGAACGGGTGACATGAACGTCACCTACTACCTGAAAAGCGGCCGGATGGCGATGGAGATGCTCATCCCGGCGGGCAGTCAGATGGCCGGCCAGCAAGTCCGCATGATCTACGATCAGAGCTCGACCACGATGACCGTTCTGGTCCCGACGTCCGCCGAGATGATGGGACGGATGGGCGGCATGGGGAACGGCGTGAAGGGCATCAAGATGGTGCTCGACATGAGCAAGGTCGTGCCGGACAGCTCGATGGTCAGCGCCACGACCCGGAAACTCGGCACCAGCGAGACGATCGCAGGGTATCCGTGCGACGATTATGCGGTGACCAGCAAGAACGAAACGACGACGGTCTGCGTCACCCAGGCGCTCGGCCAGTTCGTCTACCCTGTCTCGGGCATGGGGCGCGGACGACCCGCCCCGCCGGCGTGGACGGAGGTGTTCGGCAAGCACGGCTTCCCGCTCAAGGCCACGATGCCCGATGGTCAGGGCACGATGGAGGTCACTGCCGTCGACAAGAGCACGGTTCCCGACAGTGTCTTCGCCATCCCGGGCGATTACATGGACATGTCGGGGATGATGGGCGGCCGGGGCGGCGGCGGTCGCTGAACCGGGCTCCCGGTGCGGTCGTAGCGGCCATCCTTCGCGGTGGCCGCTATCTTTTCGGGAGAGGCACCACCTTCAGTGAGGAAGAGGAAGACGTGAATCGCTCCATGATCGTGGCTGCGGTGCTGCTCGTGCCGTGCGCATCGCGCGCCGTCGCGGCCCAGGGGTTCCAGGGATTCGTCGACGTGCGGATCACGGCTACGGGCCCGAACGGCAGCGCCGGGACCGGCGCCATGCGCTTCGCGATCAAGGGCAACCGAACGCTGGTGCTGACGCGCATGTTCGGCCAGGAAGTGCACGTCCTCAACGACTTCGACCACGAGACCCGGACGGTGTGGATGCCGGTGCCGCCGGGCGTGCAGATCCCCGCCCAACTGCAGGCGCAGGGTGCCACGAAGGGGCTCAAGTTCGAGTTGCCACTCCGGCCCCCGCCGGGCCGCGGCGCGGATACCGGGTCCTCCCCCGCGCCGCGACGCCTGAAGTCGCTCGGCACGATGGAAACCATCGCGGGCGTCCGTTGCCGCGATTACGAAATCGAATCGACCAACCCCGGACCGGCGACGCGGCTCTGCCTGACGACGTCGCTCGGCAAGTTCGCGTTCCCCGGCGAACCCGGAGCACCGGGCGCCGCGAGTCCCAACCCGGAGTGGTCCGGCGCCGTGGGGGCAGCAGGATTCCCGCTGCGGGTCTGGACCGTCGATGGCAAGAACCAGTGGGAAGTCGTCCGCATCGGGCGGCAGAGCGTGCCGGACAGCGTCTTCACCGTGCCGTCCGGCTACCTCGACATGGCCAGGCTTCAGAGAGGTGGCTCACATGGTCCGTAATCCGGTCACATCCTGTGGTGTCCTCTGTCGAACCGGTCTGCTCGCTGCTGCCGTGAGCGCCGGCGCTGTCGGCACGGCGCGCGCCCAGCAGGGCCCCGTCGGAAGCATTGCCATCTCGGTGCGCATCCATCTCCCCGATTCGGTGCGGGCGATGCGGATGGCGGGCGACACCTTCGCGCTGCAGCTGCGCCTCGCCAGCGACGGACACCGTTACGCGCTGGAGTTGACCCCCGGTCCGATCGCCGCGATGCCCATGCTCGCCGGCGCCCGCGGGCTGCTGATCTTCGACCCTGCCACCGACTCGCTTCACGTTGCGGCGATGGCCCCCGCGATGGCGCAGGGAGCCGGACCGTCGGGTTACCGGTTCGACGTATCGCTCCAGGCGCTCCATGGCCTGCAGAAGTTCACCGACACGCTGCAGCATCTCCCGCTCCCGGTCCCGACGTCGTCGTACCAGGACCTCGGCACGACATCGGAAGTGGCCGGAATGCGCTGCGAGAACTGGGTGGTGGCGAGCCCGACCGACACGGTGCAGATGTGCGTGATTCCGGTGCCGCCGGCGCTCGAACAACTGGCCAGCAACTTCCGGAAGCAGGCCGGACTCGACTCGCTGGTACAGCGGATCACCGGTGGCAATCCGCCCTTCGGGGGGCGCCACATGTTCCCGCTCATGGTGCAGGACAGCAAGGGGATGATGCACATGGAGGTGACGAACATCTCGTCGGCACCTCCGGATGCCGCACTCTTCACCATGCCGCCGGGGTTGATCCCGTTCCCGCTGCCGACGACACGCCCCGATTCCGGCGGGCGGTGACGCCGGGGTGGTACCGGTGGGGAGGCGGAGCGATCCTGCTCGCGGCGTGCGCGCACGGCGTCGCCCACCGGCCGGCGGCAGGCTTCACCGACCCCGAAGGCCATCCGGTGGTGCTGTCCGGATTGCCGGTGCACCGCATCGTCTCCACGATGCAATCCGCCACCGAATGGCTGGTCGCGCTTGGCGCCACCGACCGGCTGGTGGCGCGGACCGACTACGATCGTGAACCGGTGCTCGCGTCGCTCCCTTCGATCGGCGGCGGACTCGACCCGTCCGCCGAGGTGATCGCCAACCTGCGGCCCGATGTGGTGATCGGGTGGCAGAATCGTTCGTCGGTCGACCTCGAGCTTGCCTTGAAGCCCTTCCACGTGCCGGTGATCTCGATGGAGACGACCGACACCGCCGACGTCTTCCGCAACCTCGACGAATTGGGGCGTCTGATCGGTGCGGAACAGCGCGCGGATTCCGCGGGCGATGCGTTGCGCCGCCAGCTGCGCGCCGTCGAACACGATGCCTGCGCCGAGGGTCCGGCCAACGCGCCGTCGGTAATGCTGGTGCTCTGGACCGACCCGCCGATGACGGCCGGACGCGGGACCTGGATGACGACGGTGCTCCAGGCGGCGTGCCTCCGCAACGCCTTCGGCGATCTCGGCGCGCCGTGGCCCACGGTGTCGCTGGAAGCGATCGCGGCCCGTCAGCCCGACTGGCTGCTGGTATCGCAGGGCACGGCCGGCGGGCAGTTGGCCGAATTGCGCCGCAAGGCGGGATGGCGCGATCTGAATGCGGTTCGTGCCGGCCGGGTGCTCGAGATTCCCGCCGACCTCTTTGCGCGCGCCGGCCCGACCATTCCGGCCGCGGCCCGCGCCATCGTCGCCGCCTATCGCGCCGCCGCCGTCTCGCCGCAGCGTGTCCCGCCCCGGTGACAGCCCCCGCTGGCGGCTGTTATCTTCCCCGACCCGGGAGCGATGGCCGAGCGGCTGAAGGCGGCGGTTTGCTAAACCGTTTTAGGGGGGAAACTTCCTAACGAGGGTTCGAATCCCTCTCGCTCCGTCGAAAGATCCATGACGTCACCCCGCGTTCGCTTCGCCCCGTCGCCAACCGGCTATCTCCATGTCGGCGGCGCCCGTACGGCGCTGTTCAATTGGCTCTTTGCCCGCCACACCGGCGGCACGTTCGTGTTGCGGATCGAAGACACGGACAAGGAGCGCAGCACCGACGAGCACACCCGCGTCATTCTCGACGGCCTGTCGTGGCTCGGTGTGGCCTGGGACGAAGGACCCTTCTTCCAGGGCGCATTCGCCGATCGGCACCGCGCCGACGTGGATCGGATGCTGGCCACGGGCGCGGCCTACCGCGATTATCACACCCCCGAAGAACTCGAGGCCGAGCGCAGGAAGGTGACCCGGAGCGGCGGCGTGTTCCAGTTTCACCGCAAGCGGATGGCGCTTGCGGCCGACGAACAGGCCCGCCGGGAAGCCGCCGGCCTGCCGTCCGTGGTGCGCTTCGCCATGCCCGACGAGGAAATCCGCTGGACCGATGCCGTTCACGGCGAGATCGTCTGGCACGGACACGACCTCGACGACTTCATCGTGCTCCGGTCCGACGGCTCGGCGATCTACAACATGGCGGTGGTGTCCGACGACATCGCCATGGGGATCACCCACGTCATCCGCGGCGACGATCACATCTCGAACACGCCCAAGCAGATCGCGCTCTATCGTGCGCTGGGGCACCCGGTGCCGGTGTTCGCCCACGTGCCGATGATCCTGGGCAGCGACGGGAAGAAGCTCTCCAAGCGGCACGGCGCCACCGCCGTCGGCGACTACCAGGACATGGGAATCCTGCCCGACGCGATGCGGAACTTCCTGGCGCTGCTGGGCTGGTCGCCCGGCGCCAACGAGGAAATCCTCCCGCTCGACGAGATGGTGGCGCGGTTCACCCTCGATCACGTCCAGAAGAAGGCGGCGGTGTTCGACACCGTGAAGCTGGAGTGGATGAACGGGCAATACCTGTCGGCGATGCCGGCTGACGCGTTGTTGCCCGCAGTGGAACGCCAGCTGGCGCGGCTCGAGGTCTCACCCGACGGACGCGACCTCCGCCCGATCATCGACACGGTCAAGACCCGGTCCCGCACCGTGCTCCAGCTCGCCGACCAGATCGCCGTGCGGCTCGAGGCGGCGCGGATCACCCGCGACGACAAGGCCGACGCCCTGGTGCGCAAGATGGCGGAGCGCTTCGGCGCCAATCTGGTCGCCGCCGCCGATCGTCTGGCGCAGGTTCCGGAATGGACGTCGTCCGGCGCCGAGGAGGCCTTGCGTCAGCTGGCGGACGAAACCGGCCAGAAGGTGGGCGACGTGATGCAGCCGATCCGGGTAGCGCTGACCGGCAGCACGGTGTCGGAACCGGTGCCGGCCCTGCTCGAGGTGGTGGGCCGGAACGAGAGTCTCTCCCGGATGCGGCGCGCGGCCGGAGTCTAGGCGAACGCCCCGGCGCGAAAGCGCCAGCAGCGGTCGAGGAACTCGTCGAGCCAGCCCCGGGCAATGAATGCATCCACGGCGGCGGTGGTGGCCGCGCCGTCGAGTCCCCACAGCGCCGCGCGCTTGGGGCCTTCGTTCATGTCCGCCTGGATCACGACGCGGTCGTTGTTGGTCCAGACGGTCGGCAGTTCGCTGCTGAACCTCCCGGACACCGCGTTCACACCCGCGCCGCCCACCGTGATGGTCGGACTGTCGTGCAGCATCGGCGTTTCGAACCACGCGAGATCGGTCACGATGACCGCGCGACGGTACGGATGCCCCGCCCCCCGCTGATCAATGGCCTCCTTCAGCAGATCGGCGGACACTCGATCGTGCGCTGGGGGCGCCAGATCGGCCGCGACCACCACCACCACCGTTTCCGAACGATCGATCAGCTTCATGACCGGCCCGAATCGGACGGCGGGGTCCGTTGCGCCTTGTCGAAATCACGCTGACGCTGCGTTTCTGCCCGGAGATCCTTCACCGCCTGCTTGAAATCGTCATAGGTGGCCGACCGCCGTGCCGCCTCGAAGAGAACGGCGCGCATCTGCTGCAGGCGCTGGTTGAACTGGTATTCGGTGGGGTTGGCCTGGAGATGGAGGGGCAGCAGTGCCAGCAACGCCGCCGGAATCCTGATCGGACCGAGGTAGATCCACCGCTGGTCGAGCCCCACCTTCTTGCCGCCGATCGTGGTGGTCCAGCTGGGGGGACTCTGCAGGTTGATCCGGTTCTCCTCGGCCAGGTCGTCGAGATACGTCTGCACCATCCGGGTCACGATGCTGTCGTCGAGCTGCGCGCGGGTCTTGCCGGTGAGCGCCGCGGTGATCTCCTGCGGCGTCATCGGCAGCGGCTGGACCCATACCTTGCCGCTACCGTACGACGGCGTGAGATACGCCGTGCCTCCGACGGCCGAGCCGCCGGTGTCGCCGGCCACGGCGAGGGCGGTGGGCGGTGCCGGAGGCTGCCCGGCCGGCCCGGCCGGCACCGCGGCCGACCGGGTCGGCGGAGCGGGCGGCGCGCGGCGCAATGCCCCGGTGAGCGGTGCGGCCAGCGGCGGCTCGTGCGGGACGGTGTTCCCGGCGGTGAATCCGGGCTGAAGCGCGATGGCCGGCGGTCCGGTCCTGCCGACCGCCAGGCCGTGATGCCGGAACTCGATGATCACGAACGCGACCAGTGGCACGTGCAGCGCCAGCACCAGCAGCCAGAGCCACCAGGGATCGCGCGGCCGGCCCGGCAGGCGGAAGTGGCGTTCAGGCGGCTCCCGCACGCACGCTCTCCCGACACGCCGCCAGCGTGCGGCCCAGCCGCGTCACCGCCTCGGCCAGGCGGTCCGGTGACACCGTCAATGCCACCCGGAAGAAGCCCTCGCCGCCGGGACCGAATCCGCTCCCCGGGAGCACGACGACCCCTTCCTCTTCGAGTGCGCGCAACGTGAACGTCGCCGACGGTACGTCGGCGGGGAGCGGTACCCATACGTACATGGCGGCTCGCGGCGTCTCGACCCGGAAGCCGGCGTTCCGCAGTGCCGTCACGGCGGCGTCGCGCCGCCGGGTAAGCTCGGCGACAATCGGACGGTTGAGTTCCTCGGCGTGATCGAGGGTGAACGCGGCGGCCTGTTGCAGCGCCAGAAACGGCCCGGTGTCGATGTAGCTCTTGATCTTGGTGAGCGCGGTGATCAGCTCCGGCCGCGCGATGGCAAAGCCGAGGCGCCAGCCGGTCATCTGGAACGACTTGGACATCGAGAAGAACTCGACGGCGATATCGCGGGCGCCGTCGATCTCGAAAATGCCCGGGGCGACGTATCCGTCGAAGGTGATGTCGCAATAGGCGTTGTCGTACGCCAGTACGATGCCGTACTTGCGGCATGTGGCCACGAGCCGCTCGAGATAGTCGCGCGGCGCCATGGCGGCGGTGGGATTGTTGGGATAATTGACGTAGACCAGCTTGACGCGCCGCAGCGTGGCCTCGGGCAGGCGGTCCAGTTCGACAAGGAACCGGTTCTCGGGCCGGAGCGGCATGATCAGCGGCTCGGTGGCCGACATCACCGCGCCGCCGATGTACGCCTGATAGCCGGGTTCCGGCACGACCACGACGTCGCCGGGATTGGTGACCGCGAGCGGCAGGTGCGCCAGGCCGTCCTTGGACCCGATCAGCGGCAGCATTTCGGTGGTGGGGTCGAACTGCCGGCCGAATCGCCGTTCCACCCACCTGACCGCCGCTTCGCGATAGGCCGGCAGTCCCTGCTGAAAACCGTACTTGTGCAGCGCGGTGACGTCGAGGGCGTCGCGGAGCGCGTCGATGGTGGCCGGTGGCGGTGGCCGATCGGAATCGCCAGCACCGAGATCGATGACGTCGACGCCGGTGGCCATCAGGCGCCGCTTGATGGACGGAATACGCGCCAGCGGATAGTCGGGCAGTTGTCCGACGCGGCGACTGACGGTGAACATCAACTCATCGCTCCCGTGACGGTATTGCGCAGCACACCGATGCCCGGCACTTCCACTTCGACGACGTCGCCGGCGACGAGCGGCCCCACACCTTCCGGGGTGCCGGTGAGGATCAGGTCACCCGGCTCGAGCGTCATGATGTGGCTGATGTATTCCACCAGGACAGGAACCGGGAAGATCATGTCGGTGCTGCGACCGCGCTGCCGCTCGACGCCGTTGACCCGCCCGATCACTTCGAGCGTGCGCCAGTCGAGCGCTTCGGCCACGCGGGGACCGATCGGGCAGAATGTGTCGAATCCCTTGGCGCGTGCCCATTGGCCGTCGGTCTTCTGCAGGTCCCGGCAGGTGACGTCGTTGGCGCAGGTGAAGCCGCTGATGTAATCGACCGCCCGATCCGCCGGGACGCGGGTGGCCCGGACGCCGATGACGATAGCGATCTCCGCCTCGTGTTCGACCTGCCGCGACACGCTCGGCAGCACGATGGCGTCGTCGGGGCCGATCACCGCGGACGACGGCTTGAAGAAGAGCAGCGGCTCCCCGGGGACGGCGTTGCCCAGCTCGCGGGCATGGGCGGCGTAGTTCCGCCCGACGCAGACGATCTTGCCCGGCATCGGCACGGTCATGTCGCCGCTCCGATGCCGTGGCGGGCAAAAAAGTCCTCACATTTGGTCCGGATTTCCGCCCACGAGCCGATGATGCGTTCCGCCGGCGGCAGCCCCTCCAGCAGCAGCGGTCCGTAATTCCTGGTCACCACCCGGCGATCGAGCAGGACCACCACCCCGACGTCTGCCGCTCCGCGAATCAATCGACCGAACCCCTGTTTCAGTTTGAGCGCCGCATGCGGCAGCAGGTAGCCGAAGAAGCCGTCTTCTCCCTGCTCCGCCAGCCGTTCCAGCCGGGCCGCGGTGAGCGGCTCCGACGGGACCTTGAAAGGTAGCTTGGCGAGCACCAGGCCGCGGAGCGCGCGGCCCGGCACGTCCACGCCTTCCCAGAACGAATCGGTGCCCAGCAGAATGGCGTTGCCGGCCTCGCGAAAGCGGCGCAGCAGGTGATCCCGCTGTCCTTCGCCCTGCACCAGGATCGGGAAGCGGCTGCCCAGCTCGCCGCGCAGTGCCGCAGCCACCCGGCGCAACGCGGCATGCGAAGTGAACAGCACGAACAGCCCGCCGTCGCTGGCCCAGGCCAGATCGTGCACCACCCGCACCACCGCCGCATCGTGTGCCGCCGGATCGTCGCGTGGATCGGGGGTGTCGTTGGGGATACCGAAGAGGCAGTGTTCGGCGTACGGAAATGGCGACGGGAAAATGGCCTGCACCGCGACCGGCGAATCCTCGCCGGCGAGCCCGACGCGCGAGGCGAAAAAGTCGAACGATCCGCCGGCGGCCAGCGTGGCGCTGGTCAGCGCGACGGTCTCCAACCGGTCGAACAACAGCTGGCGGAGCAGCGGCGCCAGGTCGAGCGGCACGGCCGCCAGATGAAGCCATTGCCCCTTCGGTCCGGCCCGTTCCATCCAGCGCACTTCCGGCGGGCGCCCCGGCGGCGGACGCAACGTGGCGTTGAGTCCGTCACTGGCCGCATCGAGCCGCCGCATCACGCCGCGACATTCGTTGAGCAACTGGCCGCGCCGTTCGGTGAGCTCGGTGGTGGCGAGGCGATCGGAGACCGTCTCGATCAGCTCGACGATGGTACGAAAGCCGCCGATGGCGGCGTCGAGTTCCCGGGCGAGCCCGTCGTCCCACACCGGAGCCGCGGGGAAAGTCGTCGTCGAGCCGGAGCTGCAGCGCGCCGCTGGCTGCGAGATGGTCGAGCAGGCGGGCGGTGAGCGCCTCGACGGCCTGCCGGCCGGCGGCAACTGGCGGGAAGGAGCCGCTCGCGGAGCAGATCGAGCGACGCCCGGCTCAACAGGTCGCCGGCCGACGCGAGATCGTGCTGCAACGCCGGAACGAGGCCCTTGCCGTTGCGCTCGAGCCGGTTCATCAGCCGGCGCAACCCGCCGCTGGTGACCTGCACGCCGAGGTGGCCGGCGGCGACGTCTTCGAGATGGTGGGCTTCGTCGAGGATGAGGCGCCGATACGGGCGGCAGCACCGCGGCCTCCTCCCAGTTGTCGGACGCCTGGCGGACGGCGAGGTCGGCGGCGAGGAGGTGATGATTGACCACCACCACGTCGGCCTGCGCCGCGCGGCGCCGGGCCTGGAAGACGAAGCAGCGGTCGAAGTGTCGGCAGCGGAGCCGGGTGCAGAGGTCGGGCTCGGCGGCAACTTCGTCCCAGACATCACCCGACGGTGGCACCGGCAGGTCGGCCAGCGTGCCGTCGGCGGTGTGGGCCGCCCAGCTCACCAGGTTGGTCAGCTCGTCGAGCTTGTCCTCGGCGAGCAGCGCCTGCTGGCTCGACGTGGCGTGCTCGAGGCGAGCGCGACAGAGATAGTTCCGCCATCCCTTGAGCAGCGCGAAGGTCGGCTCCCGTTCCTGCGCCGCCCAGCGCCCGGCGCAACAGCGGCAGGTCCTTGCCGACCAGCTGTTCCTGCAGGTTGATGGTGTTGGTGGAGACGACGGTGCGCTCGTCGTTCGCCGCCGCCCACGCCAGCGCCGGCACCAGATACGCGAACGACTTCCCGACGCCGGTACCGGCCTCGAGCATGAGCACACCGCCGTCGTTGTACGCGTCGGCGAGGTAGGCCGCGAGGTCGCGCTGGCTGGGACGGTCCTCGTACGGGCGCAGCAGGTCGGCGATCGGGCCATCGGCGCCGAGGGTGGCGACGACGTCGAACGGATCGAGCCGGACCACCGCCCGCGGCGCCGGCACCTCGACCACGACGTAGATCCGCTCGGCGTCGTTGTCGATGATCCCGAAGCCGATGCCGTCGTCGTGCGCGCGCGCCGCGACCGAGAGGTCGGCCATCGACGGTTCGAGCTGCCCGCTGGGATGGTTGTGCAGCAGCATTTCGCCGCGCCGCGCCGCGCCCGGCAGCGCGAGGACGAGGTCGACGGTGCCGCGCGCGACGGCGCGGACCGCGGCGATGCACGCCGTCGTCGCCGAGGGTGGCGACGAACGACACTTCGAGACCCCGCGCGGCGGCGATCTCGCCGCGCAGCGTCTCGCGCGCGGCGGACGAGAGGCGATCGCTCAGGTCTTGAGTTCCTTCTTCTTGGCCGCCGGAAAGAGCACGTTGTTGAGGATCAGCCGGTAGCCCGGCGAGTGCGGATGCAGCGAGAGGTCGGTCGGCGCGTTGCCGATGGCGTGCTCCGGATCTTCCGGATCGTGCCCGCCGAGAAACGTCCACGTCCCCTTGCCGCGTTCGCCGTGGATGTACTTCACCCACGGCGCCCCCGGCTCGTAGGCCAGGATGACGTCGTCGGGCTTGAGCCGGTCGCGGCGGAACGAGGTGGTGATGCCGTAGAAATCCGGGATCACCTGCGCGGTGGTCCTGCACCAGCATGGTGGCGACCGGATCGATCTTGGCCGAGAAGTTGAACAGCTCGAAGACCCCGAGCGGCTGGCGGTTGACGGTGTTGACCTGGTGGCCGTCGATGTCGCTGAAGCTGGCCAGCGACGGCGACAGCACCAGCTGGGCGTTCTGGAACGCCAGCGCCTGGTCCCAGTGCATCTTGGCCGAGGCGTCGGGATCCATCGGCGTGCCGTCGGCGTAGGCCGCGGCGATGTCGACGCCCTGGCTGGCCAGCGCCAGGTCGAGCGTCTCGGTGGCGGTGCACATCGCGAACAGGAACCCGCCCCGTTCGACGAACGCCTTGATCTGCTCGGCGACGGCCCGCTTGAGGTCCGGCCCGTTGGCGAAGCCGAGCTTGCGTGGCGGTCGCCTCCTGCACGCGCCATCATCTGCTGCAGCCAGGGCGCGCCGGCGAAGTTGATCGCGAACTTGGAATACTGGCCGGTGAAGTCCTCGTGGTGCAGGTGGAGCCAGTCGTACCGCGTCAGCGCGTCGCCGATGACCTCGGTGTCCCAGACGCCGGTCGTACTGGATCCCGGCGTATTCGAGCGCCATCCGGACGGCATCGTCCCACGGCTGCGCATCCGGCGGCGCGTAGACGGCCACGCGCGGAACCTTCTCCAGCGGGACGGCGTCCATGTTGCCATTCTGGATCTCGCCCATGATCGTCGCGATGTCGCGAGGCATCGACCGATTGCAGCGATACGCCGGCGAGCGCGCTGTCGCCGTTGCAGCGCGTCCGACGCGGCGAGCAGGAACGCGCCGCTGCGGTAGTTGAGCAGCCACTGCCCGCGTTCACCCCGCGCGAGCGAGCGGAACGCCACGCCGTACGCCTTGAGGTGATCCTGCTGGGCGTCGTCCATCGGGATGAGCACCGACGGGTCGGCGCGCCGTCGGAACGGGCGCCGCCCGAGCCAGAGGGCCCCCGCGAGGGCGGCCCCACTGCGGAGAAACTCGCGGCGCTCCCTCATTGCGGCACACCATGCCCGGCATCGGGAACGGCGCCCCGCAGCGTGTCGTACAGCCGGCGCGCTTCGGGGGCGACGGCGCTTCCCGGGAAGGCGACCAGCAGTCGTTCGAGGATCGCGCTGGCTTCCGCGGTCCGGCCCCGGCGTGGCGCTGATCCGCGCCAGTTCGTACTGCGCCGCCGCGGCGCTCCCCGGCACCGCCGCGACGTCGGCCAGATGGAGCAGCGCCACGGCACCGCTGGTGTCACCGCGCGCCAGCGCGATCCGCCCCGCCAGCAGCCGGACCTCGGCGGCGGCGCCCGCTGTCGAGCGTGGCGGCGACGCGCCCGAGCGTGGTCACCGCGTGCGCCGAATCGCCCGCGTCGAGATCCTCAGAACGCCGAGCCGAGTGCCGGCAGGGTGTCCTGGCCGATCACCTGCAGCAGCGCGAGCGTGCTCGACCCGACTCGAGGCGCGGACGCGATCGTCATCGAACGGCCCCGCGGCCTTGAACAACGCCGTGGCGCCGGCCAGGTCGCCGCGATAGAGATCGGAGCCAGCCGCGCAGGTCGAGTCCGGCGGTGCTCGAATCGTGCTGCACCAGCGCCTCGGCCCGGTCGAAGTTGCCGCTGGCGGGCCCACGCCATGGCGATGCGGCGGGCGATCGTCGTCGCGCTGACCCGGTCCGAGCTGCGGCGTCAGTTGCCCCAGCAGCTGTTCGGCGTCGGCGGCCTTCCCTTCGGCGACGAGGACGTCGAGCCGCGCGGTCGATCTCCTGTTCGCGCCACCGCCGGCGCCTCGTCGCCGGCCGCCGCGGATTGATCGAGCAGTCGCCGCGCGTTGCGCTCGTCACCGGCGTCGGCGTAGGCGCTGGCGGCCGCAAGCCGGGTCCGCACCGCCGCGGCACGCGGGTTCGCGCTGCGCCATGCGCTCCAATGCCGCACCCCGGATCAGCAGTGCCGCACGGTCGCGGCGCTCGTGCAGCGCGCCGATCACCGAGTTGAGCAGCGACACCGCGTCGGGGGCGTCGTCGGGGAGCGCCCCCTGCACCAGCCGGGCCCCGGCGTCGAGATTGCCCCACGTCAGGTCCACCAATCCCAGCAACTGGCGCGCTTCGCGCGACGAATCCGCAGCGCAATGTCTGCTGGACGATGCTGCGCTGTCCGGGTGCCACCTGCGCCAGTTGCCCCGCGGCACCGGTCGCGCAATTCCGGCGCGTGGCGGACCACGCCGACCCACTCGCGCGTCGCGGCGGCGATTTCCCCGCGTTGTTGCTGCAGCTGCGCCAATTCGAGCCCCAGCGCGTCGGGGCCGAGGCGCGCCGCGGCCCATCTGCAGCGCCGCCACGGCCTGGGCCGCATCGCGGACCTCGAGCGCGGCCATCGACCATTCGCGGTACGGGGACTCGTCGCCCGGCACTTCGGTCGACCAGCGCAGCGCATATTTCGCCGCCGAATCGGCATGACCCAGCATCGCGAAGCATCGCACCGCTTCGAGCAGCACGCCGGTGGTGGTGGAATCGACGGCCAGCGCGCGGCGCACCCAGGGAAGCAGGTCGTCGCGCCGGTCGAGGCGCGTCACGATGCGATCGAGCCCCATCAAGGCGGGCACATTGGCCGGCGAGGACCGCAGCACCTGCACGAAGCCGGAATCGGCCGCCGCGACGGCGCCGGCGCGCTCCGCGTCCAGCGCGCGGGACAGTGCGGCCGTGTCGTACGGCGCGGCCGCGCACCGGTGCGCTGCGCCGTGCCGGAGCGACGACGCCGGCGAGCAGCATCGTCAGCCACGACGCCGCGCGCCGCGTCATGGTCCACCGCCTTCGGCCAGCCGCTGGAAATAGTCCAGCACGCGGCGCCGATCGCCGGGAGAGAGCTGCTGCAGCGATTCCCAGCTTGGCAGGCGGATGGCGCCGCCCTGCAACGCGCGCGCATCGAGCGGCCGGCGGGAAGGAGATCGGACCATCGCGGGCCGTTGTCGCCTGCCGGTGGGTGTCGTCCGTCTTCCTCGCCCTGCAGCGTCCGGCCGGCGTCGAGCATGTGGTGGAAGAGCTGCTGCTGGCGCTGCACGACGTCGGGCGAGAGGTCGCCCGACTCGAGATGCTGCGCCAGGTCCCTGGCTTCGTCCGCCAGCGCGCCGGCTCCCGGGAGCTGTCCCATGGCCTGCAAGCGCTGGAGCTGCTGGGCGATGGCGCGCTGCTGCGCCGCCAGCTGCATCAGCCGCGCCATCGGCGACTGTCCCAGCTGCAGCATCCCGCCGCTCTGCTGCGCGAGCTGTCCTTCCTTGCCGGCCATCTGCTGCATCTCGGCCAGCGCTTCCTGCAGACCGCTTCCCGATTGCGATCCCTGCACACGATCGCGGGACTGGAGCAGATTGTACGCCGCGACGTTCAACCCGTCGACGGCATCGCCGGCTCGCGTGACGGCATCGGCGAGATCGGGATTGGCGGCGGCGAGATCGTGGATCGCAGCTCTGCATCGCCTGGCGCGCGGCGGCGATGGCGTTGGCGGCGTTGGGCGTGACGAGCGCGTTCTTGCCCGCCAGCGCGATCACCTGGTCCATCACCTTGGCGGCGCCTTCCTCGATCAGCCCCTGTTCGATGCGCGACGCGGGGATCGCGCCGCCGGACTGGAGGACATTCAGCGTCGCGAGTTGCTGCTGGCCGAGACGCGTCGTCTCCGCCAGCGCGCGGTCGAGCGCCGTCATCACTTCGCTCCGCATCTTGCGCTGCATGTCCTGGCGCGCGGCGCGGATCTGGTCCTCGAGCGGATCAAGTGCGGCCTGCGCCCGCTGCCCGGCACTGCGCGCGGCCGCCGTCTGGCCCTGTTGCGCCGCCCCGGCGGCCTGACCGAGCGCTGCCGCCGCCGTCACCGCCTGACGGGACGCGCCGCGCAGCGCGTCGCCCGTCGCCCGGGCGGGCACCTGATCGGCCGCCTGCTGCAGCGCGCTGCCAAGCGAATCGGCGCGGGTCGCCAGACGCGCGCTCCTGGTCGGCGGCGCCGGAACTGTCGCTCCGAGCAAGGTCCGGGGTCAGCTGGCGCTGGTCGCCCGCCAGTTCGTGGGCCGTCTCGGCGAGATTGGCGAGCCGCGTTTCGAGCGCGGCGCGCTTGAAGAGTTCCGTGGCCTGATCGAGCGCCTGCTTGAGCTGCGCCTCGTCACGGGCAAGGTCCTGCAACGCCGTCCTGGTCCGATCCGGATCGAGACTCTGGAGCGCGGCACGCAGCGCATCGAGGCGCGCGCGGAGTGCCGGGGTCATCGCCTGGTCGAGCAGGTGACTGATCTCGTCGAGCTGCCGCGCCAGCGCCGAATCGGCCAACCCGCGCTGCCGGGCCGTCTGCGCCAGCTGGTTGACCGATTGCTGCAGCCTGGCGGCTTCGTCGAGCACCTTCTGCTGGGCATCCGCGGTCGCCTGGGCGCGACGGACCATTTCCAACGGCAGCGTCGCCCCTGGCGCGCCGCCGTCGCCCGACTCCCGTCCATTCTGCTGGCCGGACCGGACCTGCTCACGCGAGAGATCGTCGGCGTCCTGCTGGACGCGGCCGGCCGCGCCGCGCACCGAGTCGAACGCCGTGGCCGTCGCCGCGGTCGCCAGCTGTCGCGCGGCGCGCTGCTCCGCTTCGGTGGGGATGCGCACCTGATACTCGCGCGACCGTCCGGTGTGGCGGTCCGGCGAGTTGTCGACCGCCACCGCGTCGTAGCGCAGCGTGTCGCCCGCCCCGAGGCCCAACGCGGCCAGGTCGAGCACCGCGGGAACGAGCGCGCGGCCGCTGGCACCGGCCGGCAGCGGCAGGGGCAGACGGATGATGGCCGCGCTGGTGCTGCGGTGCGCCTCGATGGCGGCCGAGGTGACGCCATGATCGTCGCGGGCCGCCACGACGATCGCGAGTCGGAGCGATGCGGGTGCGACCGTGTCGATGCCGGGAATCGGGATGTCGACCGACGGGGCGCTGTCGGGAACGATGCGAACGGCGAACGTCGGCAGGTCTCCCCCGAGCGCGTCGCCGTCAGCGGACTGCGCGACCAGACGCCAGCTGCCCGACACCGGCACGATCTCGCCGTGGAACGCGACGCCGCCCACCGCCAGCGGGCGGGCACCGCCGGGACCCGCCATGCTCACGCGGCGCAGCGGAGTCGTGGCGCGCCCGGCGATCCGCAGCGTGGTCCCTTCGGGAAGCACCAGCGTGTCGCCGCCGACCGGCAGCGACTTCGTCGTCCATCGCGAGATAGGCCGGATAGTGGGCGTCGAGGGTGAACGCACCGAGAAAGGCGGGAAGGCGGAGCGACACGCGCACTTCGGCCGACTGGCGCCGGCCGACTTCCGCGCGGGCGACGAGATCGGCCGCGAGCGGGTCGGTGGTGACGCGGGCGTGGCCCGACGGGTCGAGCGTGACTTCCCGCCGGCGCCAGCTCTCGCCCGGTGCACGCCACGCGAGCACGGCATGGCGCCATCCCGGCGCCGTCACCTCGAGGACGGCGCGCGCGCCGCGATCGACCGTCGGCGTCGGCGTGGTGAGCCTGACCGGCGCCGTGATGGCGCTCCACGCTTCGGCGGGATGCCAGAGCCGCGCCACCGCGACGCCGGTCGGATCCGCCGCCAACACCAGCAGCAGGGCCGCAGCCGCCGCGACGACGGCGCGCCAGCTCCGCCCCCGTTGCCGGACGGCCGCGCCGGTGAGTGACTCGCCGCCGCGAGCCAGCACGTCATCGGCGCGATCCGGCGACGGCGCGACGATGAAGGTCGGCGCTCGTTCCCGCCGCCTCGCGCTCGAGGACGGTCGTCAGCGCGCCACGCCGGCAGCTGCCGTCCGATTCGAGGGCCGCACCGATCGCGGACGGACCGAGGCGGCGAATGGCGGCGACGGACCACGCCGCGCCGGCGAGCAGCACGGACGGAACCAGCACCCACCAGAGCAAGATGATTTCCGGCGATGCCGCACCGAGCCGCGCCAGCCACGCGCCGACGGCGGTGAGCGCCAGCGCCAGGGCGACGGCCGACAGCACCAGCGAGAGCCGCGCGCCAGCGGCGCCACGGCGCCGCCGCGCGGCGAAGCGCCAGCTGCAGCGGCGCGCTGTCGGACGTCATCCGCCGTACCCGACGGCGTACGCGAACAGGTTGACGCCCATGCGCAACGCCGCCTCGTGCTTCGCCGGCGGATCGTGGTACACCGTCTGTCCTCCCACCCGTTGCCGAGATCGCTCTGGTAGGAGTAGTAGAGCACCAGGCGGCCGTTGATGAAGATGCCGAAGCCCTGCGCCGGCTTGCCGTCATGTTCGTGGATCTTCGGCATGCCCGCTCGGGAAGTCGTAGATCAGATGGTAGATCGGATGATCGAGCGGCACCTCGACCAGCGGGCGGTCGGGAAAGAGGCGCTTGATCTCACGGCGGAACGACGCGTCGAGGCCGTAGTTGTCGTCCACATGCAGGAATCCGCCCTGCAGCAGCCAGCTTCCGGAGGATCCTGATCTCCTCGTCGCTCCAATGGATGTTGCCGTGCCCGGTCGACGTGCAGGAACGCCACGTCCCACAGCTCGGGATCGGTCAGGCGCACCGTCACTTCCTGCGGTGCCACCGGAATCGTGGTGCGCGGTCCTGATCGCCGCGATCAGATTGGGAAGGCTCGACGGTTGGCGTACCAGTCGCCGCCGCCATCGTAGTGCAGCCGGCCGACCACCAGCGTCGGTTGCCCGGCGCCGCGGCGGACGACCGACGACGAGTCGGCCGGTCCTTGCGCGGCGAGCGCGCCGGGAACGACCAGCGCGGCAACCAGGGTCGCGGAGAACAGCCGCATCACGACGACGTCACCACCCATCGGTAAGCCTCGTTGCGCGGCAGCCCGAACCGCGTGGCCACCGCGCGAACGACGTCCTTGCGGGAATCGCCGGCGGCGAGCCGGCTGCGGATCAACGCGGCGACTTCGTCGGCGTCGGGCGTCGGCTCGGGGCGTTCGCCCGCGCCGTCGCCGGTCCCGGCCACCACCACCGTCACCTCGCCGCGCGGCGGTGCCGCGGCGTAGTGATCGCGCAGCTCCGCCAGGGTGCCGTCGCGAAAATCCTCATGCAGCTTGGTCATCTCCCGCGCCACCACGCCCGGCGATCCCCGCCGCACCGTGCGCGACCAGATCGTCCAGCAGCTCGGCGAGCCGCCCCGGCGCCTCGAAGAATACGATGCTCCAGGGTTCGCTGGCGGCGCGTTCCAGGAAGCAGACGGCGCGATGATCCCTTGCGGGGCAGAAAGCCGAGGAAGAGGTAACGGTCACTCGGCAGGCCGGCGGCCGAGAGCGCGGTGGCCACCGCCGATGGTCCCGGCACCGGGACGATCGCCGACCCCGGCGTCGCGGGCGGCACGGACCAGCTCGACCCCGGGATCGCTGATCGCCGGGCGTGCCGGCGTCGGTGACCAGCGCCACGTCGGCGCCGCCGGCGAGCAGCGCCACCAGTTCGTCGACGCCGGCGCGGCGCGGAGTGGGCGTGATAGGAGACGAGCCGCGGATGCGCGTCGATGGCCGACGAGCAGGCGCCGGGTGTGGCGGGTGTCCTCGGCCGCCACGGTGTCGACGCGTGCGCAGCGTCTCGGCCGTCGCGCGCGGCGAGAGATCGCCGAGATGTCCGAGCGGTGTCGCCACGACGTACAGCGTCCCCGACTCAGACATGGAAGAAAGCGAACACCGGCCCCGGCGCCACCCTGCCGGGGCCGGCTACCGGCAATCTCCGGGCGGGCTCGGCCGACGGATCAGCCCAGGTGCTGGTTGATCTTCGCCTCGAGCGCCGGGCGCGGATGCGCGCCGATCAGCGTGTCGACGTGCTTGCCGTCCTTGAAGAACACCAGCGTCGGGATCGAGCGGACGTTGTACTTCATCGCGGTCGAGCTGGTTCGCGTCGACGTCCAGCTTGGCAATCTTGACCTTGCCGGCGTACTCCTTGGCCAGCGCGTCGAGGGTCGGGGCGATCATCCGGCAGGGGCCGCACCAGGTCGCCCAGAAGTCGACCAGCACCAGGCCGGTCGCGTTGGTGACCTCGCCGTCGAACGTCGTATCGCGTCACCGCCACCGTGTGCTCACTCATGTTCCCGCCACTCCTCGTTGCCGGTTATTGTTCACATCCACATGAAACCCACCATTGCCCATCATCGGCATCGCCGTCACCGGACCTCGACGCCGCCCTGGCCTTCTACCGCGACGTCCTCGGCGTCGAACCGTCGGGCACCCGAATTCGTCGACGGCGCCCGCATCCTGCATCTCGACTTCGACGGGTCCGCGGTCGAACTGCTCGAACCCGCACGATCCCGATTCTCCCGATCGGCCGCTTCCTCGCCCGGCGCGGCCCCGGCATCCACCACGTCTGCTACCGCGTCGCCGACCTCGACGCCGCCCTGGCCGCCTGCCGCGCCCGCGGCTACACCCTCATCGACGACGCCCCGCACCGGCGCCGGCGGACGCCGGATCGCTTTCGTCCATCCCAGGGCCACCGAGGGCACGCTGATCGAACTGACCGAGTAAGCCGCCGGCACGCAGGAACGCCCGGCTACGGGCGCTGAGTTCCCGCCGCCGTCCGATTGGCAGGGCTGTTGCAGCGACTGCACCTTGGCGAGATCGAGATTCCGGACCAGCCAGCCGTCGTCCTTGCCTGTGCGACCGCCAGCACCGGAATCACCACCTTGCAGCCGCCGAGCGCGATCTCGGTGGTCACGGTCCGCTCGTCCGCATGCTCCCGCCGGACCTCGCCGAGGGTCCGGACCCGGGTCCGTCGGAGCGATAGCCGGGTCACCACCATCCGCTTCTCGTAGGTCGGGGAGCTTGAGCGCGGATGGCGTTGTCCCTTGTCGGTGCCGAAGAGCTGCGCCATCGCGCGTCAGATTGCTGTCCGACGCCGCGCGGATATACTCCTTTACGGCGCCGGACGCGCTCGAAACCGTGTCACCCTGCGCCACGAGCGGCGCGGCGGCGGCGGCAAGGCACACCGCGGCGAGCATTGCCATGGACCTGGCACGCATCTGAACCTCCTGCGGGAGCGATCAGCAAACCTAATCGGACCAAGCGGGAATTGTGGCGCTACGCCTTTACGTAAATGTCGACCACGTCGCCACGCTGCGACAGGCACGGCGAACCGACGAACCGGACCCGCTCGCCGCGGCCCGTGACGCCGACGGCCGCATGGCGCCGACGGCATCACCTTCCACCTCCGCGAGGACCGCCGCCACATCCAGGACCATGACGCCAGAACGATCATCGGCGGCGGGGTCGACAACGCCCTGCAACCTCGAGCTGGCCGCGCCAGGACGAGATCGTCTCGCATCGCCTGCTCGCTCCGGCCCTATCAGGCCACCCTGGTGCCGGAACGCCGCGACGAGGTCACGACCGAAGGGGGGCTGGACCTCTCGCCGCGGCGACGCCAGGCTGGCCGGAGCCGTCCGCCGCCTGCAGGACGCGAAGATCAGGGTGTCGCTGTTCATCGACCCGGAACCGGCGCAGATCGATGCCGCCCGCGATCTGGGCGTGCCGGCGGTGGAACTCCACACCGGCCGATACTCCCATCACTGGCACGAAGACGGCAACGCCCTGGCCCACTGCGGCGAGCCGCCGAGTACGCCGCCGGCTTCGGGCTGGCGGTCCATGCCGGGCACGGGCTGACGTATCTGAACGTCGCAACCGGTCGCCAGACCTCGCGCCTATCGAGGAGCTGAACATCGGGCATTCGATCATCAGCCGCGCTGTCTTCACCGGTATCGGACCGGCGGTGCGCGAGATGCGCCGCCTGATGGACGAGGCACGGCGCATGAGCACGGCGGGCCGCGCGGGCCGAGTTCTTTGCGCTCGAGGCCAATGAATATCTGGCCGACCTGGTCCGCTTGGCCGCGGTGCCGGATCGCTCCCGACGCCGAGCGGCTGGTTCGCGGTGCGCGCGCGCTCCGGGGCGCGGCGCTCATGGCCGGTCTGGGCACCTATGCGCGGGCCGCCGCGGGGCTCGAGGCCATCGCGCGGCAGGTTCGCGACCACGCCCTGGCCTGGCAACCGCACGCCCGCGAGGCGTGGACCGACGGGCTGGCCACGCTGCGTGGATTGTTGAACCGCGCCGCCACCTGGGAAGCCGCCGACGACCGGCAGGCGCTGGTGCTCGCCGAACGGCTCGAACGGGTGGTGAATGGCCGGATCGGCGAGGCGCCACAACCGGCCCCGCCGGCACTGACCCCGGGCGTCCGCGCCTTCATCGCCCGCGAGTCGGCGCTCATTGCCGGATCGCTCGAAGAGGCATCCCGGGCGCTGGCCCCGATTCCGCCCCCGGCGGCCCTGGCGGCGGTGCTGCAGCGGATGCAGTCGCTGCGGGGGATCGGCGCGTCGACCGAGTTGTCGCCGCTGCCCGAACTGCTCGACGCAATGGAAGTGACCACCCGTTCGTTGCTGGCCGATCTCCCGGCGCCGCCGGACGTGGCGGCGGTCTTCGGCGATGCCGCCCACGCGCTGGCTTCGATGGCGCGCGCCGTCGCCGATTCAGGACGCATCGTGCCGCCGGCGGAGCTCGACCGCATCGCCGCGCACCTGCTGCGCAGTTTCATATCCGCCGACGACATCACCCCGATCGAAGCGCTGGCTCCGGCAGGCACCGACGCCGTCGTGCAGCACGGCGGCCTGCCGTCGACACTCTACCCTGCCGGCTCCGGCCGTACCGACGAACCGGTTCCGGTCGAATTGGTCGGGGTTGGCGATCACCTGCTCCTGGTTGCCGATGCGCTCGATCACCCGGGATCGCCCGCGGCGCGAGACCTCCGGCTCTTCGTGCTCTACCGTACGTTGGCCACGATGCCGGCTCAGGGCGGCACCGGGCGATTCCTCGCACCCCTGGCGCGCGCCATTACCAGCGCGATCACGAGTGGGGCCGCGGCGGCGCGCTCGCCGGCATTCGTGCTGCTGTTGCGCGACGCCGGCCGTTTCCTGGTCGACGCCGGCAGCGCCGAAGATCGCGCCGCGGTGGCACGCCAGCGCGACCTGCTCGCCCTGGCGTTCGGGGCCGAAGCGGGGGTCACCCGTCCGGTCGTCGCGATACCCGCCGTCGCCGACCTGGCACCGATCGTCGCGATCGACGCACTCGCGCCCGATGACCGCGACGACTTCGCACCGCACCCTCGGGCCGCCGAGCCGGTCGACCTTCCCATCGTCCCCATCGAAGCCCTGGCGCCGGTCGACGAACTCGCGATCGTCCCGATCGGATCGCTGGCCTACGACCGGCCCTCGATTCCCGACGTGGCGCCGGGTGAGCCGAGCCCGCTGGAAGTGGCATTTGCGCAGCACCGCCGGATTGCGGCCGAACGGGGCGCTGAAGCACCCGCGCTGGCGGCGCTGATCGGCGCCGAAATCGTCGCCATCGACTCGCTCCTCTACCGCGGCACCGCGGCCCTGGCGCGCGCCGAAGAGATCCGCAGCGAGATCCTCGTCCTGCTCGGACAGGCGACGGTCTCGCTGCCCGGTCTCCGCCCCTATATCAGCGAATTGCTCGACCTCGTCCCGCTGGCCCGTGAAGCTGCCTAGCCGCCTGGTGCGGGCATCGCAGCTGCTGCTCGGGCTGGTCATCGCGGCGAGCCTGGTGTGGCTCGTCTTCCGGCACGAAGACTTCGGGTCGGTCTGGCAATCGATCACCACCGTGCGCGTCCTGCCGCTGGTGGGCGCCGTCGCGCTCGCGACGCTGCCGTTTGCGCTGCGGGTCCCGCGGTGGCGGCTGCTCCTGGGCCGGCGCGGTGATGCGACGCTGCCGGATTCGTCGCTCTGGCACGCCATCGCCATCGGCTTCACCGCCAACAACGTCCTCCCCGCGCGCGCCGGTGAATTGCTGCGCGTCGTCGCCGTCCATCGGCTGGCGCGAGTCCCGATCGCCACCGGGCTGTCCAGCGTGGCCGTCGAACGGGTGCTCGACGCCCTGGTGGCGCTGGGGCTGTTCGGCATCGGACTGATGGCGGCGCACCTGCCGTCGGCGGTCACCATCGGCGGCAAGCCGGTCGCGGCCCTCGCCACCCGACTGGGGCTCATCTGTCTCGTGGCCCTCGCGCTGGCGGTGCTTGCCGCGCGGCACCGCGAGGCCACGGTCGCACTCCTCGCCAGGTTGCTGCCGCACCGCCCATTCAGCGAACACGTTGTCGCCTTTGCCGACCGCGTGCTCGTGGGCCTGGGCGCGTTCCGCGATCCGCGGCACGCCGCACCGGTGTTGGCGTGGTCGCTCGCGATCTGGGTGGTGAACGCGGCGGCATTCTATGTCGCGTTCTTTGCGTTCGGGTTCCAGCTGCCGTTCACCGCGGCGCTGGTGGTGCAGGGGCTGTTGCTCGTCGCCATTGCTGCCCCGCAGCTCCCGGGATACGTCGGCACCTTCGAGGCGACGATCGCCGGCGCGCTCTACCTCTACGGGGTGGATCGCAACGCGGCGCTGGCGTATGCCGTGGTCTACCACGTCACGACGTTCATCCCGATCACGACGCTCGGCGCGTGGTCCGCCGTCCGGACGGGCGTGGGACTGCGGCCGCCGCAGGTGGCAACGCCGTGAACGACGTCACCCTGCCCTGCCCGGCGAAGGTCAACCTCTTTCTCCGCGTGCTGGCGCGGGAAGCCGACGGGTATCACGGCATCGAGACCCTCTTCTGCCGGCTCGCGCTCTGCGACACGCTGCACGCGTCCCGCACCGACGCGGGCCTGGCACTCGCGGTCGAAGGGGTCGACCTTGGCGCGCCCAACGAGAACCTGGCGTGGCGCGCGGCCCAGATGGTGCTCGACGCCACCGGCCACCGGTTCGGCGTCGCCATGCGACTCGTCAAGGAGATTCCCGTTGCGGCGGGGCTCGGCGGCGGATCAAGCGACGCCGCGGCGGCATTGCTGGGTGTCAACCAGCTTGCCGGCCAAGCCGTGCCGCGCGCCGAGCTGCTGCTGATGGCGCACCGTCTCGGGGCGGACGTGGCGTTCTTCGTGTCGGGCGCGCCGCTCGCGATTGCCTGGGGGCACGGGCAACGGATGCTCCGGCTCCCCGGACTTCCCGGCCACCCCGTGCTGCTCGTCGTGCCGGACATCGCGGTCGCGAGCGCCGATGCGTATCGATGGATCGACGACGCCATGCCGGCTGGCGGCCGCGGCGGCGTGGCAATGGACCTCGACGTGCTCGCCAACTGGAGCGACGTCGCCAGGCTGGCGGGCAACGACTTCGAATCAGCGGTATTCGGGCGGCACCCGGAGCTGCGCGTCGCGTTCGAGGCATTGGCCCGTACCCACCCGCTGCTCTGCCGCATGAGCGGTTCGGGCGCGACGCTCTTTGCCGTCTATCGCGATGCGCGCGCGCGCGATGACGCGGCGCAGCAGCTCGGCCGCCGCTACGGACGGCTGATCGCAACCGCCACCGCCTGAACCCCGGAGCGCGGCCCCGGCGGCGACCGACGACCGTCGGTTATCTTCGGTGCCAGCGGTTCGGCCGCTCGCGGCGGCCGGCGCTGCCCCGTCGTCCAATGGCAGGACCCCAGACTTTGGATCTGGTTATCGTGGTTCGAATCCACGCGGGGCAATCCGCAAGGCACGCTCCCGGACCTCAGAACCTCCAGCTCAAACCCGCGTAGGTCTGCGTCGTGGCGGTCGGACCGCCGCGCTCCCGGTACGTCGACACCGTCAGAAAGAGCGAGCGTCCGATGGCCCAGTCGACGTCCGCGCCGGTCCACGTGAGGCGTGTGGCGACGACGCCGGCAGTGGCGGCGCTGCTCCGCATGCCGCCATTGGCCGAAATACGCAAGAACGGCGTCGGCGCCATTTCGAGCGTCGCCGACGAGAGACTCCCCTGGCTGGCGGGTCCGCGATACTGTGTGGTGCGCAGCCGCAGCGCCAGTCGCAACGCCGTGATCCGCTCCAGCGCCAAGCCGCCCGTGGCGCTCGCGGTGTTCCCGTCGGGGCCGCCGAAACTGCTCCGGCCGTCGGCGTTGATCCGCAGATGCGACGCGACGCGCCAGGAGAACCCGGCCCACGTCCCCTGGCGCATCGCGTCGTCGAAGACCGTTTCGGGATTCACGAAATCGCGGTAGAGTCGCACGCTCCGTCGGGAGTCGAATCCGCCGGTCAATTCGAACGCGTCGCTCAGGCTCCACTGCGCCGTGGCGAAGGTCGACGTCAATGTCAGCAGGGACCCTTCAACACGGCGCCGCCAGCCGCGGTTGACGTCGATCTCCTCGGCGGCGTACAGCGACCAGCGCCGCGACCCGTAAACGCCCCGGGCGTAGAGGTACTCGCGGTTGATGGCACCGCGATCGTAGGACCCCACGGCGCCCAGCGTGGCGTTCCACGGGGCCGACGTGCCGACAACGTTGTGACGCTGCACGTAGATGCCGTACTCGGTGGTGCCGAGCGACGGTGCGACCGTCGCCGCATCGGGCTGCGTGCCGGCGAGGACGCCCTCGTTCCACGCGCGGCCGTGAATGTCGAGCGCCATGCCGTCGAAGATCCCGACCGGCGAGAGCGCGCTGGCGAACTGGCGACCGATGGTCCAGGTGCTGCGGGCCGAGAGCGGCTCGAGGATCAACGCCGCCTGATACACCCGCGTCAATCCCGCCGGCGACGTGCCGGCCAGCGCCCCCGATACGGTGTTGCGCTGCGCCCGGACGTCGACCGCCAGCCCCACCGCGGTCCCGCCGACGTGACTGCCGTCGAGCCGGAGATCGAGTGCCGGTTGCGTCAGGCTCGTCCCGCCGGCGTCGCGGAGCGCGAGGTACTGGACACCCACCCGACCCCGGATCGGCGCGCGATGCCACGCCGACCGCGTCACCGTTGTCCGGGCGATCGTGACCGGCGCCGCCCGCAGCGCCACGAAGCGTACCGAGTCGCCGACCACGACCGCGGAGTCCGACCGGGTCACGGTGCATGCGGTCCGATTGGACGCAACGTATTTCGCGGCCAGCACCGCGACCACCGCACCGTGGCGGACCACGTCCATCGCGGTTCCGACCGCGACCCCGTCGTTGCTGCCGACTTCCAGATACACCGAGGGTCCGCTGAGGTAGGTGACCCGGGCCCAGACGAGGTGCGCCAGCGGCGCCGCCGGGCGCTGCGCCAGGGCCACCACCGGCGCCAGCGCCGACACGGCGATCACCGCCGCCGCACGGCGCATCAGTCGCCCTTCCCTTTCGGATGGCACGAATAGCAGGCGGTGGAGACATACTGATAACCGCTGACGCCCTTGTGATTGGAGTCGGTGCCGCTCTTGCCGTGACACCCGGTGGTGCAGCTGAACGCCGCGTAGTCGCTGGAACTGGTGTGACACGTCGAGCACGACGACCAGACGCCCTTGTGCTTGCCGGAGTAGATCGGGAAGTACTGGCCGTCGTGGTCGAACGTCGCCCCCGACCACGTCGCGGTGGTGTGGCACGATTCACAGGTCGTCGGGAACGATGCCGCCTGATGGTTGGGATCGGTGGTGGTGTTGTAGTCCGTCTGGTGGCACGACACGCAGGTCGTCGGCTTGCCCTTGAACACGCCGTCGCCGTGGCACGCGGCACACGCCACCGTCACGTGGGCCCCGGTGAGCGGGAACGCCGTGGCGTTGTGGTCGAACGTGGCTCCGGTCCAGGCGGCGGTGGTGTGGCAGTCGGCGCAGGTGGTGGCAAAGCCGGCGGCGCCATGCGGCGGATCGGTGGTCTGGTTGAAATCCGGCTGGTGGCAGGAGACGCACGTGGTCGGCTTGCCCTTGAATACGCCGTCGCCGTGGCACCCGGTGCACGCCACCGCCAGATGCGCGCCGGTGAGCGGGAACGCGGTGGTGTTGTGATTGAACGTCGCCCCGGTCCACGTGACCGTCGTGTGGCAATCGGCGCAGGTCGTCGGAAATCCCGACGCCGCGTGGGGCGGGTCAGCCGCCTTGTCGAAATCGGGCTGGTGACACGCCACACACGCCGTCGGCTTCCCCTTGAACACGCCGTCGCCATGGCAGCTGCTGCACGGCAAGGCCAGGTGGGCCCCGGTGAGCGGGAACGTGGTGGTGCCGTGATCGAACGACGCCCCGGTCCATGCCGTCGTCGTGTGGCAATCGGCGCACGTGGTGGCAAAGCCCGCGGCGCCGTGGGACGGATCGGTGGTCGCGGCGTAATCCGGCTGGTGGCACGACACGCAGGTCGTCGGCTTTCCCTTGAACACGCCGTCCGCATGGCACCCGATGCACGGCACCGCCTGGTGGGCACCGGTCAACGGGAATGCCGTGGTGTTGTGATCGAAGTTCGCCCCTTGCCACGCCGCGGTGGTGTGGCAGGTGGTGCAATCCGTGCCATATCCGGCGGCCTTGTGATCCGGGTCGGTGGTCTTGTCGAAATCGCCCTGATGGCAGCCGACGCACGCCGTCGGTTTGCCGTGGTAGATGCCGTCGCCGTGGCAGCTGTTGCACGGCACCGTCTGGTGCGCCCCGGTGAGCGGGAACGGCGTGGTGTTGTGGTCGAAGGCGGCACCGGTCCATGCCACGGTGGTGTGGCAGGTGGCGCAGGTCGTGGCAAGGCCCGCCGCGCCGTGCGGCGGATCCGTGGTCTTGTCGAAGTCCGGCTGATGGCATGCGACGCACGCCGTCGGCTTGCCCTTGAAGACGCCGTCGGCATGACAGCCGGCGCAGGTCACCGCCAGATGGGCACCGGTCAGCGGGAACTGCGTCGCGTTGTGATCGAAGGTGGCGCCCGTCCAGGACGCGGTCGAGTGGCACGTCGCGCACGTCGTGGCGAACCCGGATGCCGCGTGAGGCGGGTCGGTGGTCTGGTCGAAATCCGCCTGGTGGCACGCCGCGCAGCTGGTCGGCTTTCCCTTGAAGACGCCATCGGCGTGGCAGCTGTTGCACGACACCGCCTGGTGCGCGCCGGTCAGCGGAAACGCCGTGGCGTTGTGGTCGAAGGTGGCGCTCAGCCAGGTCGTTTCGGTGTGACAGCTTTCGCAGTTCGACGGGAAGCCGGCGCTGGCGTGCGGCGGATTGGCGGCGTGGTCGAAGTCGGCGCGATGGCAGCCGATGCAGGTGGTCGGGAGTCCCCGATACTGCACCTGCCCCGCCGCACCCGGGATGTGACACGATTCGCACGGCGCGGCGGCGTGCGCCCCCCGGAGCGGAAAGCGCGTCTCCTCGTGCATCCGGCCCAGCCGCGCCTGGTCAATGAAGCTCCGGGTCGAATGGCAGCGGGCGCAGTCGACACCCAGTTCGCCACGATGCACGTCATCGTGGCACGAGGCGCAGCGGGTCGGCGCTTTCGAGAAGTCGAGCGACGTGTGGCAGGTCGTGCAGGGCGTGCCGCTGTGAGCGCCGTCGAGCGGAAAGACCTTCTCGGCGTGGCGGAACGTCGGCGCGATGTGCGCCGGACGCCAGGCATCCGGACGGTGGCATTCGGCGCAGGCGCCGACCGATGCGCCGTGCGGATTGGCGGGTACCTGGGCGCTCGCCGGGCGCGACAGCGCGACGACGATGGCGGCCGCTGCGGCCAGGACGCGGCATCGGCTCATCGGCCACTCCCCGAGCGGCCATGGCAATCCTCGCACCGGCGCGACAGCGGCCGGTAGACCACCGGCCTGGTGGCATCGGCCCCGGTACCCCGGCGGTGGCAGGCAGCGCACGCCACCCGGGCGTGCGCCCCGGCGAGCGGGAACGCGGCGTCGGCGTCGTGGTCGTGATCGAATCGCGCGGCGCCGATGAACGTGTCGGTGGCGTGACACCGGTCGCATCGACCGCTGTCGGCACGCGACCGGAACTGGCCCCCATGGGGGTCGGCGTGGCAGCCGGCGCAGCGCCGCGCCCGCACCACCGCGAGCGGCACGTTGCCGATCGGCGCCGCCGCCGCGATCAGGGTTGCCCCCGCGGTGTCGTCGGCGCGCCGCGCCGACCACGCCGTGTGGCAATCGCGACAGGCCGTCGCACCATGCACGCCGTCGAGCACGAAACCGAACCGCGCGTGCGCCTCGGCCGGGACCGTGGCGGGAAAGAAACCCGCCGGCGAGTGACAGCCAGCGCAATCGGTGGTGGCGATGGAGCCCGCTGCGGCGCCGTGCGGATCGGCGTGACAGTCGGCGCAACGCGTCTCGCCGATCCGGAACTGCACCCCGGCCGGACCCACCACGCCCGTGGCCGTCGGCGCCGGCAGCCCGGCGCGGCGAATGCCGTGGCACGCCGTGCACGCCACGGCGCCGTGACGCCCGATCAGCGGGAACCCGCTCCGGGCATGGGCTGCGCTGTCGAAGGCAACGGCGGTCCACGCCGCATCGGTGTGGCACGTGGCGCACGCCAGCGAGGCCACCTGTCCACCATGGGGATCGGCGTGGCAGGTGACGCACCCGCTCACCGCGATCCGGAGGGGGACGAATGCCGCGGTGTCGCTACCGGCGCGCTGGCGCACGTGACACGCGGCGCACGCCACGTCGCGGTGCGCACCGGTGAGCGCAAAGGAGGTGGCGGCGTGGTCGGCGCGTGAAAAGGTCGCGGGCACGAACCCGTCGACAGTGTGGCAGGACCGGCAGTCGACCGCCGCCCCCTGCACCACCGCCTCGCCGCGGTGCACGTCGCGATGGCAGTCGGCGCACGCCGCGAAGGAGGGCCGGGGGCGCGCCAGGTTCGCCCCGTGGCATGCCTCGCACGCCACATTGCGGTGCTTGCCGAGGAGCGGGAAGGCGGTCGCGGCGTGGTCGAACGTCCGGTGATCGATCACGTCAAACCCCGCCGTCACGTGGCAGGTGCTGCACCGTGACGACAGCGCGCCGTGGTGCGGATCGGCGTGACAGGCGCTGCACTCGGCGAACCGCAGCGGACGAAAGCGCGGCACGAGCCGGCCGTTCGACGCCGTGTCGGGCGGCACGCCGGCCCGGAGGTGGCACTGCGCGCAGCTGACCTGACGGTGCGCGCCGGTCAGGGGATAGCGACTGCGGTCGTGATCGAACCGCGACGCCGGCGCCCAGTCGCCGGTGGTGTGACACGCCGCGCACCGGGTGCCGAGCGCGCCGCGGTGCGGATCGTCGCGCGTGTGGCACGAGGCACAGCCGGTGTCGAGTCCCACCCAGCCGGCCGATCCCCGCCGGGGGGAAAGTGCCGCGGCGGGGGCGGTGCGGAACGCCTGCTGGTGGCACCTCGCGCACGCCAGCGCCGCGTGCCGGCCGTCGAGCGCCCACCCGGCCGTGCGATGATCGAAGCGCTCCGGCGTGCTGTCGGGCCATGCGATCAGGGCAAAGTTCCGCCCCGCGTGTTCCGGGTGACACGTGGCACAACGCTGCGCGCCGTTCGGCCCGGTCGCCAACCGGCCATGGTAGCCCTGGTGCTGCCCGATCAGCGCCGCGATCTCGCGGTGGCACTCGAGACAGAGCCGCTGCATGGCGCCGCGCGAGCGGCCGTGACACTGCCCGCAGTGCGTCGGCTCGTCGAGCGACTGATGGGCGCGCGACAACGGCCCGGGGGAGATCTGTGCGGCCAGCCGCACCGGAACGGACAGGGCCACGAGGACCGCGAGTCGGCGCCACCGCAATCAACTCACCTGCGCTGGTTCGCGGACCAGCGGCACGTCCTTCTGCACCAGGCGGACGCCGATGCGCTCCAGCAACCCATGGGGGGGATCGCCGCCGATCCGGATCACGACGTCGTCGTTGGGCCGGATCATGGTGCCGGCGCTCCCGTCGATGATCACCACGTCGTCGCGGATTTCCCGTACCCGGGTTTCGAGCAGCAGTTCCACCCGCCGCCGGCGCACCACGGCGTCGAGCTTTGCCTGATTGCGCGGCTTGATCCGGGCGAAGGCGGCACCGCGGTAGGAGAGCGTGACCTCGGTCCCGGCCTGGTTGGCCAGCCCGACAGCCGTTTCGATGGCGCTGTCGCCGCCGCCGACAACCAGGACGCGGCGACCGGCAAACTGTTCCATTTCCACGACGTCGTAGCACACCTTGCCGAGATCTTCGCCGGCCACGCCGAGTCGCCGCGGTGTTCCCCGGCGCCCCATCGCCAGCACCACGCGACGGCTGCGATAGACGCCGGCGCCGGTCTCGACCTCGAACAGGCCGTCGCCGGAGCGCACCGCGTCGACCTTCTCGCCGGTCTGCACCACCAGCCCGGCGCTCGCCACGACCGTCTCCCAGATACGGAGCAGCCCTTCCTTCGAGGTGTCCGACACCCACAGGTCGCCGTACAGCGGGATGCTCACCGGCTCGGCCAGGAGCAGCTTGTGCCGGGGATACTTGCGGACACTGTCGGCCAGCGATCCCTGCTCCAGCAGCCGGTAACGCAGGCCGGCGCGCTGCGCGGTGATCGCAGCACTCAACCCGGCCGGGCCGGATCCCACCACCACGACGTCGACGGCGTCGAGGTCACCGGCATCGCGTGCCCCCGGCGCGGCGAGCGTCACGGCGAGATGCTCGACGGCGAGCTTCCCTTCGTTGATGGCGTTCTTGATCAGGCCGCGTCCGCCCAGTTCGCCCACGATGTAGAGACCCGGGATGTTGCACTGGAAGTTGGCATCCACCAGCGGGACGGTGACGCGATTGACGGCGGCACCGGTGGTGACGGCGATGGCCCCGACCGGGCACGCCGCGACGCACTCGCCGTGACCGCGACAGCGCGCATTGTCGACCACCGCGAGCTTGCCCCGGAGCGTGATGGCGTCTGGCTCGGGGCACGCGGCGACACAGGCCCCGCACCCGACGCACATGTCGGCACGCACCAGCGCCCGCGGCTCGCCGGAGGCGGAAGGTGCCGCGGCGTCCGCGGCCGGCGCCTGCACCAGCTCGTATGCCTGCTGCGGCACGCCGCATCGGGGACACGACATGGCGCCGGCCGGCACGGCGGTGCCGCACCGCGGGCAGGGACGTGACGCGTCGTCCGCCGCGTGGCGCGGCGCCCGTCGAACCTGACGCCACATCACGAGGCCGGTCAGCGCCAGGAATCCGACCGTCGTCAGCAGCATCGCCATCGGTCGGCCCCTACCAGCGCACCGCGCCCACCGCGATCACCACGGCGACGTGGATGATGACGGCGATCAGCGCGGTGATCGCAAAGGGACGATGGGCGACGTGCCAGAACCGGAAGATTCGTTGCGTCGCGGTGAGCATCCGGGCCTGTTGCTGCAGCGAAATGTCTTCCGAGGCCAGGCGCACCGCTTCACGCAGCGCCGCTCCGGTCAGCCGGTGGCCATCCGGCGCCACGGCCGTCCAGCGGTGGCGCAGCTGGCTGCGACGGCGCCAGCGGAGCAGATCGTCGCTCACCAGATGAACGACCGTCTGCAGCAGGCCGGGCACGGGCCCACCCAGCGGCTCGACGGCGAGCGTGCTCTCGATCACGTGCGGCGCCAGACCGGTGGCCTCGGCCAGCTGTCCCACCAGCGCCCGCCGCCGGGCCGCGACTTCTTCCCGGGTCAATTCGACGCCGTTGCGCGCTCGCGGAATGCGCACGTAGAGGTAACGGCCGACGACGCCACTGGCGATGACGACCATCATCGCCAGCAACCCCAGCCCGATCAGCCCGTCGGCGCGCCACGCCGAATGGATCGCCAGCAGCAGCGGCAACGCCAGGGCCGTGGCCACGTGAACGTCCATCCAGCGCCCCAGCGAGCCAAGGAACGCCAGGCGCCGATACTTCTTGCGCAGCGGATAGAGCCAGAGAAAGATGAAGATGACGGCGGCGACGATCCCGGCGCTCAGCCCGATCCGCCCCGAGGGCTTGAACCACTCGTGCCGGGTGTCGCGCACCCGGACCGCCAGTGGCGCCAGGTAGAACGGCATGCCGATGACGTTGATCGCGACCAACGGCAGTCCGATCCCGAGGATCCAGGCCCAGAACAGCCAACGCGGCTTTCCCCGCGATGCCGCCGGACGCGTGACCCGCGACGCCTCGCGCCCGGGCGCGTGGGCCGGCCGGTCCGCCGGGCCGACCGCCGGCTGCGGCTGCACGACCGGCGCGTTCCGGTCCGTCGTCGGTCCGGCGATCACCCTTGCGGTGTCCGTCACAGGTGCCCTCGGCAGCGGCGGCGGAGCCCGCCGGGTCGCTGCGGCAGCGACCCGCTACTCCGCCCTGGCTGGGAAAGTCGTCGTGAAAGCGCTCTTCAGTATCGGACGGAACGTCCGTACAATAACGGACGCGCGATCCGGGCCGATTGTGACATCACCGGCCGATGTGACGCCGCAGCGCTCGGGGCTGGCCCCCGGGGGGAAGGTTCGATGATGACGCCGGGGCGGATGCGATGCACCGCGTGCGGGGCCGAGGCAACCGGCAACTTCTGCCCGATGTGCGGCAACAGCCTCGGGCCGGTCCGGTGCTGGTCGTGTGGTGCCGAACTCGGCAGCGCGGCCCGGTTCTGTCCGGCATGTGGTGCGGCGGCGGCCGGCAGCGCCGGTGGCCGGTTTCGATGGAACCCGGCGGCAATCAGCTGGGGAGTGGTGGTGTTGGCCGCGATCGCGATTGCCTGGGCGGCGTTCGGCCGCGGCACGCCTCGGACCGGGTCGGCATCGATCGACGCGCCGGCGGCAGCCGCTCCCGACCTCAGCGCTCTGTCACCGCGGGACCAGTTCGCCGAACTCGCTGATCGCGTCGAGACGGCGATGGAAGCGAACGACAGCGCGTCGATCATCCGGTTCTTCCCGATGGCCGAAGCGGCCTACGCCCGATTGACACCGTCGGAGCGCGACATCGACGCTCATTTCCACATCAGCCTCTTGCGGGCGAGGATCGGCCACTTCGGCAGTGCCGACGCGCAGATCGACACGATCGTGGCCGCCGCGCCGACCCATCTCTTTGCCGATTATCTGCGGGCGATCATCGCCGATCTTCAGGGGGACACTGCGGCGGGACACCGGGCGCGCTCCGCGTTCCGCCAGCATTATCCGGCGGAGATGGCGCGCAATCGCCCGGAATACCGATTGCACCGCACCATGCTCGACAATTTCTACCAGGCTGCCGCCCACTAGCGCCGGGCGGTGAGGAGCGGTCGGAACGCCGCGGCCAATCGTTCCGCGCACGCGTCGATGGACAGCGCCGCGAGCCGGTCTGGCCGTCGCGCCGCCGGCACCGGTTGTTCGCGCAGCGCGGTCTCGATGGCCGCCACCAGTCCATCGTCGTCGTCGAGCGAAAAGAAGCGGGCGTATGCGCCGACGAACTGCCGATGCGGGGCGATATCCGACGCCACCACCGGCACGCCCATGGCGATTCCCTCCATCGGCGTGAGTCCGAACCCTTCGAACCGGCTGGGGCAGACCACGACGGACGCCGCGCGATAGGCCTGCACCATCTCGTCGTCCGTCTGCCAGCCTTCGTCGAGACGCAGCTCGACACCCAGTTCCCGGGCCAGCGCCAGGAGTCGCGGCGCCTCCGGGCCCCGGCCGATGAGGTGCACCAATGGGCGCGGCGTGACATGCGACCGCGGCGCGCAACACCGCCGCGTGATTCTTGTAGGCCACCAGGCGCGAGACCGAAAGCACCACGGGTCGGAGGCCGGGTCGGCGATGCTCCTCGCCGGGCCCGAGCCGGACGCGATCACTGTCGTAGCAGAACGGCAGCTCGGTGACCACCAGCCCGAACCGCGTCGCCAGCTCGTGCGCGGCGTCGTGGGACGGGCACCAGACTGCCGTCGCCCGCCGGGCAATGAAGCGCAGCCGGCTGTGATAGCCGGGGCGCTCGGGAAACCCGCCGACGATGCGGGGGATCTTCTGCACCCGCGTCCCGATGCCGAACACCCAATCGGGACGTCCGCCGTCCAGCTGCCACGGCTTGAGATCCCAGAGATACAGCACCAGCGGGCAGCGGTGCCGGTACGCAAACGCGTACCCGGCCCGCACCAGCGAGCCGTCGGCCACGAAGGCGAGGCGAGCCGGCTCCTGGCCATCGACGGCCACCGTCAACCCCCGGTCGCGCAACCGGCCGACCGGCAGGGCGCAGTAGCGATTCGGGGCGAACCAGCGAATGTCGGCGGTACCGGAAGTCATGGTGATCGCTGCTCCTGTCGGCGCGGGGCCGCCGGGCGCCGGCCTGACCCTGGCGGGGGCGGTCCGGCCGGGGAGATCGGTTTGACCCCGAACGGGCGTCGTAAGTATATTGCCGGGCTATCGTTATGGCCGAACTGCCCGTCACGTCGAAGCCCATGCTCCTCCTCAGCGGGACGGCCAATCGGCCCCTCGCCGAAGAGATTGCGGAGCAGCTTGATACCGAGCTGTGCCGGGTGCAGGTGCGCCGGTTCGCCGACGGCGAGATCTTCGTGCGGATCGACGAGAACGTTCGCGGACGCGACGTCTACGTCATCAATCCGACCAATCCGCCGGCGGAGAACCTGCTCGAGCTGCTGTTGCTGATGGACGCGGCGCGACGGGCCAGTGCGGCGCGGATCACGGCGGTCATTCCCTATTTCGGGTATGCCCGCCAGGACCGCAAGGATCAGGGCCGGGTGGCCATCTCGGCCAAGCTGATGGCGAACATGGTGTCGGCGGCGGGGCCGACCGGGTGCTGGCGATGGATTTCCATCAGCACCAGCTGCAGGGATTCTTCGACCTGCCGGTCGACCACCTCTACGCGGCACCGGTGTTCGTCAACCACTATCGGCAGAAGGAACTCGACAACGTCGCGGTGGTCGCCGCCGATGTCGGCTCGGCGAAGATGGCCCGCGGGTTCGCCAAGCGGCTCAACGGCTCGCTGGCGATCATCGACAAGCGCCGTTCCACCGCCAACGTGGTCGATTCGGTGAACGTGGTGGGCGATGTCGAAGGCAAGGATTGCATCATCCCGGACGACATGATCGATACCGGGGGCACGATGTCGGAAGCGGCGCACGCGCTCAAGGCGCTCGGCGCCAACGACATCTACATCTGCGCCACCCACGCGCTGCTGTCCGGACCGGCGGTGGAGCGCCTGTCGAATGCACCGGTGACGGAGGTGGCCGTCACCAACACGATCGAGTTGCCGCCGGAGCGGCGCTTTCCCACGCTGACGGTGCTGTCGATTGCGGGGCTGCTCGCGAAGGCGATCGGACGCACCCACAGCGATCAGTCGGTCAGCGCCCTGTTCGAATGACCTTGAGGAGGATGGTATGCAGCACCTGAGTCTCGCCGCGTCGTCACGCCGGGAAACCGGCAAGGGCGCCGCCCGTTCCCTGCGCCGGACCGACCGCGTGCCGGCCGTGCTCTATGGCCGCGGGGTGGAAAGCCGCACGCTGAGCGTCGAGCGCTTCGCGCTCGCCAAGCTGCTCGAAGTCGTCGGCGGCGAGGCGGCGCTGCTCGACGTCACCATCGACGGCGCCGAACCGGTCAAGGCGCTGGTGCGCGAAGTGCAGCGGAACCCGGTGCGCCGGAACGACGTCATCCATCTCGATCTCTACGCCGTCACCGCCGACCAGGCGATCACGGTCGATGTGCCGGTGCACATCATCGGCACGGCCGAAGGGGTACGCAACCAGGGCGGCGTCCTGGATCACCACCTGCACCGGATCACCATCCGGGTGCTGCCCGGCGACATTCCCGACCACGTCGAGGTCGACGTCACCAATCTCATGCTGGGCCACGCCATCCACATCGCGGACATCAGCGTGCCGAAGGCCGAGATCATGCACGATCGCCGACGTCTCGATCGTGTCGGTGATCGCCAGCCGCGCCGAGATCGTGACGACGCCGGAAGTGGCCGCGACCACCGCCGAGCCCGAGGTGATCAAGAAGGGCAAGGTCGAAGAGGGCGAGGAGGCCGCCGAGACGGCCGCCGAGGCGCCGGCCGAGGAAGTAGGTGGCCAAGGCGATCGTCGGCCTCGGCAATCCGGGACCGGAATACGCAGCGACACGGCACAATGCGGGATTCCTGTTGGCGGATCATCTGGCGGACCGGTGGCACTTCGGCCCGTTTCGCCGCGGCGAGCCACGCGGTCGCGACGTCGGGAACGGTCGGTGGCGTCGCGGTGCGGATCGTCAAGCCGACGACGTACATGAACGCCAGCGGCGACGCGCTCCGCGACCTGCGCAGTCCGTCGTTCGACCCGGCGGCCGACCTGCTGGTGCTGGTCGACGACGCCGCGCTGCCGCTCGGCACGTTCCGCCTCCGCGGCGCGGGGTCGTCCGGCGGCCACAACGGCCTGAAGAGCATCGAGGCCGCGCTGCGGCGCCAGGATTACGCCCGGCTGCGGATCGGCATCGGCGCCAAGCCGCCGGAGTACGACGATCTGGCCGACTGGGTGCTGGGCCGCCTCACCGCCGACGAACGCGGCGCGCTGGCGGCGGAATGGGACCCGATGGCGGACGCCGTCGAGTGCTGGCTTGCGGAAGGGATCGAAACCGCGATGAACCGGTTCAATCGCTGAGGAGTTCGGTCGTGCATCTCGAGCAATACGCCCGCTTCGCCCCCGAGTTCGGCCTGCTCGGCCTGCTCGCCGCGCTGGCGATGTACTTCGCCATCAAGCGCCACCCGGTGGGCACCCCGCGGATGCGGGAGATCTCCGGCCTGATCGAGACCGGCGCCATGGCATTCCTGCGGCGCGAGTACATCGTGCTGGTCCCGGTGGTGATCGCCGTGATGATCCTGCTGTCGCTCACCGTCGGCGTCGGCATCGGCGCTGGCGTACGTCTTCGGCGGTGTCTGTTCGGTGGCCGCCGGATTCATCGGCATGAAGTCGGCCACGAAGTCCAACGTCCGCACCACCGAAGCCGCGCGCACGCTCGGCCAGGCGCGGGCGCTCGAGGTCGCGTTCGACGGCGGCGCCGTGATGGGCCTCGCCGTGGCGTCCCTCGGGCTGCTCGGCCTCGGCGTCGTGCTCAACCGGACGCTCGATCTCGGCGCCGGCCGGCATCACCCCGGCGCAGTTCAGCGCCTTCGCCGAAGCGATGAGCGGCTTCGCGATGGGCGCGTCGTCGATCGCGCTGTTCGCCCGCGTCGGCGGCGGCATCTACACCAAGGCCGCCGACGTCGGCGCCGACCTGGTCGGCAAGCTCGAAGCGAACATCCCCGAAGACGATCCGCGCAATCCCGCGCGTCATCGCCGACAACGTCGGCGACAACGTCGGCGACGTCGCCGGCATGGGCGCCGACATCTACGAGAGCTACGTCGACGCGGTCGTGGCCGCGGTGGCCATCGCCGCCACCAGCGTGCTCATCCCGAACGCGCGCCCGGCGTCAACGCCGTCTCGCTGCCGCTCGGCCTGGCGGCTGCGGGACTGGTGCCTCGACCATCGGCATCTTCTCGATGCGGCTGTTCAAGTCGGAGCGCGCCGGCCACGGCGATGCGCCTGGTGCAGACTGCTCGGCGCGCGTGCTCTTCCTGGTCGATCGCGTGGTGGCTGGTCGGCATGCTGCCGATGTCGCTCGACGGCATCAGCCCGATGGGGCCGTTCTTCGCGGTCATGGCCGGCACGGTCGGCCGGCGTCGTGATCGGCCTGAGCACCGAGCACTACACGTCGGCCGGACCCGTTCACGAAATCGCCGACGCCTCGCTCACCGGACCCGCCACCAACCTGATCGCCGGGCTCGCCGTCGGGCCTGCGGTCGCACCGCCATTCCGCTTCTGGTCGTCTGCGCCGCCATCTGGGTCGGCGTTCGTCGAAGCCCACCTCTACGGCATCGGCCTCGCCGCCGTCGGCATGCTCGGCACCGTCGGCATCGTCATGACGGTCGACGCGTACGGGCCGATCGCCGACAACGCCGGCGGCATCTCGGAGATGAGCCACCTCGGCCCCGAGGTCCGCAAGATCACCGACCGGCTCGACTCGCTCGGCAACACCACCGCCGCGATCGGCAAGGGCTTCGCGATCGGCTCGGCGGTGCTCACCGCGCTGGCGCTCTTCTCGGCGTACGCGTCGGCGGTCGTCGAGCCGCACCGGCCAGCCGCTGACGCTCGACCTGACCGATCACATGGTGGTCATCGGCCTGTTCATCGGCGGCATCACGCCGTTCCTGGTCGGCGCGATGACGATGACCGCCGTCGGCCGCGCCGCCGGGGCCGTGGTGACGGAGGTGCGCCGCCAGTTCCGCGAGATCGCCGGCCTGATGGAGGGCACCGCCACCGCCGATTCAGCGCGCGTGGTCGACATCGCCACGCGGTCGGCGCTCAAGGAGATGGTGGCCCCCGGCCTGCTCGCCGTCTCGATGCCGATCGCCGTCGGCGCGCTGCTCGGCGTCCATGCCCTCGGCGGCCTGCTCGCCGGCACCACGCTGAGCGGCGCGCTGCTCGGGCTGATGATGGCCAACGCCGGCGGCGCCTGGGACAACGCCAAGAAGTACATCGAAGCCGGCGCCCACGGCGGCAAGGGCTCGCCGGCGCACAAGGCGGCGGTCGTCGGCGACACCGTCGGCGATCCGTTCAAGGACACCTCCGGCCCCGGCATCAACATCCTCATCAAGGTGACCGCGGTCGTGGCGCTGGTCTTCGCGCCGTGGTTCGCGCGGCTGGGGCGGTGAGGGTCGAGGGTCGGGGTCGACGGTCGACCCGCGACCTTCGACCCTCGATTTCCCGACTCGGCCTGATGCTCTCGCTCGGCATCGTCGGCCTTCCCAACGTCGGCAAATCGACGCTCTTCAATGCGCTGACGTCCGCGCAGGCGCTGGTCGCGAACTATCCGTTCGCGACCATCGAACCCAATACCGGCGTGGTCGAGGTCCCCGATCGTCGGCTGCAGCAGCTCGCCGAGCTGGTCCATCCGCAGCGCATCGTGCCGGCCACGGTGCAGTTCGTCGACATCGCCGGCCTGGTCAAGGGCGCCGCCCAGGGCGAAGGACTCGGCAACCAGTTCCTCGCCAACATCCGCAACGTCGACGCGATCGTCCACGTCGTCCGCTGCTTTGCGGACCCCGACGTGCAACACGTCATGGGCGCCGTCGATCCGGTCCGCGACCGCGACATCATCGCCACCGAGCTGGCGCTGGCGGATCTCGCATCGGTCGAGAAGCGTCTCGACAAGGTCGCGCCGGACGGCCAAGAGTGGTGACGCCCACGCGCAGCTCGAGTTCGCGCTGCTGGAGCGCCTCGCCGACGCCCTCGGCCGTGGCCAGCCGGCACGGACGGTGCGGCCCGCCGCCGACGAGGCGGCGATCTTCCGCGGCTTCGACCTGCTCACCGCCAAACCGGTGTTGTATGCCGCAAACGTCGCCGAGGACGACACTCGCCGCCGGCAATCCCGACGTCGACGCGGCTGCGGCGCGGCCATCGCCGCCGAGGCGGAACCGGCGGAAGTCGTCGTCTTTTCGGCCCGCGTCGAGATGGAGCTGGCCGAGCTCCCCGCCGCCGATCGCGGCGAGTTCCTCGCCTCGCTCGGCGTCGACGAATCGGGGCTCGACCGCCTGGCGCGGGCGGCGTACCACCTGCTCGGCCTGCAGAGCTATTTCACGGCCGGCGAAAAGGAAGTGCGCGCCTGGACCATTCGCCGCGGAGCCCGTGCTCCCGAGGCAGCGGGCGTGATTCACAGCGACTTCGAGAAGGGCTTCATCCGGGCGGAGACCGTGGCATTCGACGAGTTCGTCCGCACCGGGGGCTGGAAAGGCGCCCGCGAGCAGGGGCTGGCGCGCGCCGAAGGACGCGATTATCTGGTTCACGATGGGGATGTGATGCTGTTCCGATTCAGTTCCTGACGGCGGGAATCCATGATGGGCAACAGATTGCGCCGGCTCTGGCCGGCGCTGGCAGGTTTCGGCATGGCCGCGTGCGGCACTCGCCCGCCGACCGTGCATCGCGTGCTCACCGCGGCCACCTTCGATTCGCTGCCGGTCTATCATGTCGCGGCCCGGGCGATGGTGTGCCTCGGCACCGGATACACGCTCTGCCCCGAGCACGTCGCGGTGGCGAACTGGGTGAGCGACACATCGTTCGCGATGTGGGAGCCGGGGCGGACCGTGGGCATCTGGGGTCCGCACGACACTGCCGGGATGCCGCTGGAAAATGCGCCGAAGGGACCGGGCCACTACGGCTATGCCACCGGGGTCGCGGGCCAGGGGTCGTCGTACCTCGTCATCGACGTGCAGCCGGGTCAGGCGCTCGAATTCACGCTGGCCGGCAAGTTCCGCCGCGCCAGCCGGATCCCGCTGGCCAACAACGGCGAGACGCGGGGATTCGCCGGCTCGCAGGGCATCCTGCAGCAGCTCGTTCCGCACGGACGGGATCGTCCCGCTGATTTCACCGTCACGCTGGTCGGTTCTCCCGCCGATACCACGGGACGCCGCCTGCTCGACGCGCCGTTGCCGTGGTTGCGCCTCATGGGAAGCGAGGGCGCCGCGGAGCCGGTGACGCCGATTCCCTTCTTTCCGGCGTTGCCGGTCTACACGGTCGACCACGCCGGCGGCCTTGTCTGGAGCCCGGGCGACAAGATGGCGTTCAGCCGGATCGGGCGGGGCGGCGACACCGTCTGGACAATCGCCAGCGACCTCGACGGACCGCCGATCACGGCCGCGGAGATCGCCGCGCAACGGGCATCACTCGACAGCCAGGCGGTCCCCGGCGACTCCGGGCTGGATTTGATCGACTCGATGGTGGCCCGGACGGGGAAGTTCCATCCCGCCGTGGTCGAGGTGCTCGCGGCGCCGGACGACCGTGTGCTGGCGGTCGGCGGAGGCGGCTCGGCGGCCGATTCCATCCAGGCGCTGCTCATCAGCTCCGACGGAACACCCCGGGGCCGGCTCAGGCTCGGTGGGCGCGACCGGCCGCTGTTGTTCGCCGGTGATTCCGTTCTGGTGTTCCGTCCGACGGCCAGCGAGCCGTGGGAGGTTCGCTGGTTGCGCCTGGTGCCACCGCGGTAACCCCGATCGAGGTCGGGGGCCAGCTGGCGCCTCCGGCCCGTCCCGACTAGTTTGCCGCGCGCATGCCATCCATCCTCCCCGGCCGCCGCACCAGCGCCGGGGCGATTCCCCAGACCGAAGGAAGGTGCGAATGACTCGCCTGTACGAGGTCGTGTACATCTTCGATTCGGCCCTTGAAGAGGCCGCAATCACCGAAAAACTCGGGCGCTTCCATGCCCTCGTCGCCCAGCCGGGCGGCGCTGCTCCGACCCTGGAAACCTGGGGGAAGCGCACCCTGGCGTATCCGATCAGCGGACACGACAGCGGGTACTACGTCGTGGCCAAGTTCGAGGCCGCCGGCGAACAGCTTCCCGAGTTCGAGCGGGCACTGAAGCTGGACGAGAGTCTCCTGCGTCACCTGGTCGTGCTCGACGAGGGCGCCCAGATGGCCCCGGCAGCCAATGCCAAGGACGGCGAGGAGGAGGAATAGCATGGCTCGCACCCAGAAGACCTGCGCGATCTGCGAAAGCGGCGTGCGGGTGGTGGACTTCAAGGACCAGAGGTTGCTGGCGCGGTTTCTCACCGAGCGGGGCAAGATCCTCCCCAGCCGGCTCTCCGGTACCTGTTCCCGTCATCAGCGGCAGCTCAGCCGGGCGATCAAGCGCGCCCGCGAGCTGGCACTGCTGCCGTACATCAAGGGATTTGCCGGCTGACGGCCCCGATGACGGCGCCCGCCCCGTTGGCGGCGCGCCGTTCGCCGTGGATCCCGCTGCTGCTGGTGGTGGCGTTTCTCCTCACCGGGCAGCTGATCTTCTTTCTCGGGCCGCTCGCGGCGCTGCTGCTGTTTTCGCGTCCGGCCACTGCCCGCGAGTGGCTCTGGATCGCGATCACCGGGGCGGCGTTCGCCTTCACCCTCGCCGGCAAGCCGACGCTGGCGCAGCAGACGGTACGGGCCGGCGTGGCGACGTTTACCGGGGCGTTGGTCGTCGCAACCCTGGCCGGGGTGCGATCGCTGTTCAACCGCGCCGTGGCCGCGGCGGGCGTCGCCACGCTGATCACCGCCGGGTGGTTCGCGGCGTTCCGGCTCAGTCTCGATGCCTTGCGCACCGACCTCGCCACCAGCGCGTGGAATCAGTACCGCGCCATTCTCCCCGGGCTTCCGGCCGCACCGCCGGTGGTCGGCGCCGACATCAGCTCGGTGGCGTCCGCGGATACCGCGACCCAGCTTGCCGGGGCACTCCAGCTTGCCGGCCGTTACTTTCCCGCCCTGCTCTTCCTCAGCGCCATGATCGGGGCGTGGCTGGCGTGGATCTGGTACCAGCGCATCGCCCGCGCTCCCCTGGGCCGTCCGCCGCGTCCATTCCGCGACTTCACCTTCAATGACCATTACATCTGGGCCGTGGTCGTGGCCGGGGCGGTGGCGCTGCTGGCCCACACGCCGACGCTGCAGCTGGCATCGTACAATGCCCTGGTGGTGCTGTTCGTCTGGTACTGTGCCCGGGGACTGGCGATCGTGCTGACGATGCTTCACGCCGCTCCCATCTTGCTCAAGGTGACGCTCTTCGTCATCGGTCTGGTGGTGTTACCATTTGGCTGTGTCGCGCTGGGGTTGGCCGACACGTGGCTCGATTTCCGGCGGCGCCTGCCGCCGCACGCAGGAGTCCCGAAATGATCGAATTGATTCTCCGGCAGGACGTTCCCACCCTGGGCCGCGCCGGCCAGGTCGTCCGCGTCAAGCCGGGCTATGCGCGCAACTTCCTCCTTCCCCGCGGTCTGGCCTTCGAAGCGACCGAGGGGAACAAGAAACGGATCGCCGCCGAAACGCGTGCGCGCGACATCCGGGTCACCGCCGAGCGCGCCGACGCCGAAGCGGTGGCGGCCAGGCTCCGGGGTGTGGTGCTGGTCTTCACCGCCAAGGCGGGCGAGGACGGCCGGCTCTTCGGATCGATCACCACCGCCGACATCGCCGACCAGCTCGGCGCCCGCGGCATTACCGTCGACCGGCGGAAGATCGATCTCGAGCACCCGCTGAAGCAGGTCGGGCCCCACGTGATCCGGATCCGGCTGCCGCACGACGTCCCCGCGGAAATCCAGGTCGACGTCAACGCCGAGGCGTAGCGGTGTGGCGCGGGGCCGCCGGCACCGTCTCCCCGGCGGGTCGGGGGGTGACAGTACTGTCGGCGCCACCTCGCACGTTCCTATGGCAGTCGGTCAGGTGCGAGGAATGGCAGCGTGCGCCGGCGCCGGAACGGAGCGGGCTATCTTCCGTCTGACCGGACTGCCGCGTGGCTGACGGCAAGCCCCCCCGCCTCCCCGGCGCGGTTCGCACCGCGGTGACAGCCATCGAAGACCGCAAGGGACGACGGGTGGTCGTGCTGGATCTGCGAGGCCTCAATGATGCGACAGATTTCTTCGTCGTCGCCTCCGGAACCTCGGACTCCCACGTCCGCGGATTGGCCGACAGCGTCATACAGGCGATGGCCAAGGCCGGACGCTCGGTGCATCACGTCGAGGGCCTGCCGTCGGGACGCTGGGTACTGCTGGATTTTTTCGATGTGGTCGTGCACTTGTTTCACCCGGAAACGCGCGCCTTCTACCGCCTCGAGCGACTGTGGCAGGACGCCCCGGAGTGGCACTTCGACCCGTGACGGTCCCCTGAGGATGAGAGGCTCGACCATGCGCCCCGTTGTGCGGTTGCTGCTCCCGGCCGCGTTGCTGGCTCTGCCGGCCGCGTTGCCGGCGCAGTACTTCGGACAGAACAAGGTCCAGTACTCGCATTTCAACTTCAAGGTGTTGCAGACCGAGCACTTTGATCTCTACTACTATCCCACGGAGCGCGCGGCGGCGTTCGACGTCGCCCGGATGGCGGAGCGGTCCTACGCCCGCCTGTCGCTGATCCTCGATCACCAGTTCCGCGAACGCAAGCCGATCATTCTCTACGCGTCGGAATCGGATTTCCAGCAGACCAATACCACGCCCGACGAAGTCAGCGAGGGCACCGGCGGCTTCACCGACTTCCTCAAGCACCGCATCGTGCTGCCGATGACGGGGTCGTATGCCGACATCGAGCATGTGCTGCAGCACGAGATGACCCACCAGTTCCAGTACGACATCTGGTCCGGCGGGCGCGCCGGCGCCGGAATCCAGACGCTGATCGCCGTCAACCCGCCGCTGTGGTTCGTCGAGGGCATGGCGGAGTACATGTCGCTGGGCGGAGTCGACCCGAACACGGCGATGTGGCTGCGCGATGCGGCCGCCGAGGGAAAGATCCCCACCATCGATCAGCTCGAGAACGACCCGCGGATCTTCCCGTACCGCTTCGGGCAGGCGTTGTGTGCCTACATCGGCCATCGCTGGGGCGACGAAGTGTTCGGGGCCATCCTCAAGGGCTCGCGGGCCGGGGGGCTGGAGGCGTCGTTCCGCCGCAACATCGGCCTCGACTTCAAGCAGCTCGGCGACCAGTGGCGCGACGCGGTGGACAAGGAGTACCTGCCCCAGCTCGCCACGGCCGACCGCGCCAACGTCATCTCGCAGCTGGTGCTCAACAAGGACCGCAGTGACGGGACGCTGCATCTGGCGCCGGCACTCTCGCCCGACGGCCAGCAGGTGGCGTACTTCTCGGAGGGCAACTTCTACTTCGTCGATCTCTGGCTGGCGAACGTGGCCGACGGCAAGCCGGTGCGCCGGCTGTTCAAGTCGACCTGGAGTTCCAATTACGAGACGTTCCGGTTCATCAATTCGTCGGCCAGCTGGTCGCCGGACGGCAAGTACCTCGCCTTTGCCGGCCAGCGCGGATCGCGCGACGACATCATCATCCTCGACGTGGCGCGCAACAAGGAGGTGGGCGCCATCAAGCTGCACGCTGAGCGGGGTGACCACGCCGGCGTGGAGTCCCGACGGCAAGCGCCTGGTGTTCACCGGCTACGACGGCGGCATGTCGGACCTGTTCCTCGTCGACCGCGACGGCTCGCACCTGACGCGGCTCACCAACGATCGCTATGCCGATCTCAATCCGTCGTGGTCGCCCGATGGCCGCACCATCGCGTTCACCACCGACCGCGGCCCCGAAACCGACTTCACGCTGCTGCGCATCGGCAACTACCGCATCGCGCTGTACCATCTGGCCAGCAACCGGATCGAGGTCCTCCCCGGCATGGACGAGGGGAAGAACGTCGATCCGCAGTGGTCGCCGGACGGCAGCGAGCTCGCGTACGTGTCGGACCGCACCGGTGTCAGCAACATCTATCTCTACGACCTCGCCGACCGGCAATCGTACCAGATCACCAACTTCTTCACCGGCGCCCAGGGCATCACGCCGCTGTCGCCGGTGCTGTCGTGGGCGCACGACAGCGACAAGCTGGCGTACGTCTACTACGAAGACGGGGACTACGATGTCTACGTGATGGACCAACCCGGAGAGTCCGCAAGCACGGACCGTGGAACGCCGCGACCGCCCTGGCCGCGGCGACGCCTGCGCAGCCCGGAACCCCGCCGCCGGCGGACACCGGCCGGTCGACGGCGAGCCAGGGCGGCACCACCCTGTACCGGTCGGCCGCCGGGTTGCGCCGCGCCGATTCACTCGGCCCCGTGCCCGATACCATCCGCCTCGCCGAGATGACGATGGCCCATCTTCTCGACTCGTCGCGGATCGGGCTGCCGGACACCAACACGTTCGCGGTGCACCCGTACAAGACGGTCTACACGCCGGACTACGTGGCGCGGCCCAGCATCGGGTATGCCCGGAGCAACTTCGGCCAGGGCGTGTACGGCGGCACGGCAATCGAGCTGTCGGACATGCTCGGCGATCACGAGATGCTGTTCAGCGGCTACGTCAACGGGCGGATCGACGAAGCGCAGGTGCTGGCCGCCTATGTCAACCTCACCCGCCGGATCAACTGGGCCACGGGGATCTCCCAGGATCCCTACTTCTATTATCAGGGCGACGCCATCGTCCAGGGTCAGCCGAGCTCGGCGGAAGACACGTATATCCAGCGGGTCGAGAGCATCGTGCTGCGATCGGCCTTCCTGACCGCCGGGTATCCGGTCTCCCGGTTCCAGCGATTCGAGGGCGGGCTGCATGTGACCAACGTCGAGGACGCCGTTCTCGACTATAGCGAACCATTCGACCCGGCCTCCGGTCTGCTCACCGGGAACCCGACGACGACCAAGACGGTGCTGGCGGAACCGGTGTTCCTCCAACCGTCCCTCGCCTGGGTGTACGACAATTCGATCGACGGCTATACCGGTCCGTTCCTCGGCCGGCGCTCCCGCGTCGAGATCGCCCCGGCAATCGGCGGCTGGATGTACAACCAGGTGACCGCCGACTATCGCCGCTACGACCGCATCGCCGGCCCGGTCACGCTCGCCACGCGGTTGCTCTACTTCGGGCGTACCGGACGCGATGCCGACCGGTTCTCGGTCTATCTCGGGTACCCCGATTTCATCCGCGGCTACACGTCGGGCTCCTACCTGCGGAACGAGTGCGCCAACCCGGTTTCGGCGGCGGATTCGACGTCGCAGACCGGCTGTGCCGCGCTCGATCAGTTGGTGGGCACGTCGCTGGCCCTGGGCAACGTCGAGCTCCGCTTCCCGATCCTCGAACCGGGCATGAAGTTCCTGCCGAGCATCTTCCCCCCGATCGAGGGGGCGCTGTTCTACGATGCCGGCGTCACCTGGAAGAGCGGCAGCGAGCTCCGCTGGTCGCGGCCGGCGGGCGCGTCACCGTCGCTGGTGCGGACGCCACTGACGTCGGTGGGCGTGTCGTTGCGGATCAATCTGCTGGGCTACATGGTGCTCCGGTTCGACTACGCCAAACCGTTGCAGCGCCCGGGCATCCATCCCTACTGGACGATCTCCTTCGGGCCGGCGTACTAGCATGAGGCGTGCTGCGCTGCTGGCGATCGCTCTCGCCGCCGGGTGCCGCCACGCATCGGCGCCGCCGGCGCCGCTGGCGGAAGATTTCTCGACCGACGCGTCGGTGCTCGAATTCCCCGGCGGCGGCGGTACCGCGGTGCTGCGCAGCCCGGATCGGCTGCTGCCGCGGCAATGGGAAATCCGTGACGTTCCGGGCATCGCGCGGACCCTCGGCACGGATCTCGACGATCAGATGGTGTACGCGGTGAGCCGGGACGGCCGCCTCGTGGCACTCGACCTGCTGGCCCGGCGCTCCCGCGTCTTTCCCAATCATCTGCACGACCTGGCGGGGACCGCGGACGGCGTCGTGATCGGACTCGACTCCGCCCGCCGGCCGATGCGACTGGCCAACCGGACCATGACCGTGTTCCACGCCTCCGTCACACGGCCGGAGGGCATGCTGCTCCCCGGACCCGGCACGGCCGTGGTGGCCGTCGACAACGGCATCGGCCAGGTGATCGACGAACAGGGCGTTCTCCGCCAGCTGCGCCTTCCCACCGGACCGGCCACAACCACGTGGTATGGCGATCTGATTGCGGTCACCACCGATTCGGGCGTGGTGCTGGTGAACCCGTCGGGCAAGACGGCGCCGCTGTTCATTCGGGTCCGGGGCACGCCGACGGCCGCAGCGTTCTCGCCGTCGGGCCATCAGCTGTATGTCGCCCGGCGGCAGGGAGACCTGCTGGTGCTCGACCGCTTCGGCGGCGACAAGACGGGGTCGGTTGCATTGCCGATCGCCGCCAACGCCTTGCGAGTGGACCGCACCGGCCGCTGGCTCCTTGCCGGCGAGGCCGGCCGGGACTCGGTGGCGGTCGTCGACCTGACCACCTTACGCCTGGTGGCGGCGGTCGCTGCCCCCTGGGGCGCCGACTTGCCGCTCGTCCCGGACGGCAGGACCCTCATCGTCCGCCGGGGGAACGACGTGGTGGCGTTGTCGCTCGCCGATTCTCTTGCCGAGCTGGGGCGGATCAGGAACGGGGCGTCGAGCGTCTACCTGGCGGTGGCCTGGTCGCCACACCTGATCATGCCGGAGATTGCGCCGCAGGTCACGGCGACGATGTCGCCCCGGGCCGACACCACGATCGCCGTCCAGCCGGAGACCACCAGCGATTCCGCCCAGGCCGCCAATACCGTCCCGGCGGTCTATCTGCAGGTGTCATCGTCGCAGAATCAGGACTGGGCGGCGGCGTTCGCCAAGCAGCTCCGGGACGGTGGCTTCCCGGCGGAGGTCCTCCCGCCCCAGACCGCCGACGAGGGATATCGCGTCGTCGTGGGTCCCTACACGACGCGGGACCAGGCCGATTCGATCGGCAAGCGCCTCGGCCGGCCGTACTTCATCCTGACGCCAGGCGCGACAGACCGCTGACGCCACTATCTTTTCGGCATTCGACGGTGGGCCGGCTCGCGGGCCGGTCGCCGTACACCGCATCCCCCTTGCCCTCGGCACGATGAAGCTGACCAAGTTGGAGCTCTCGGGCTTCAAATCGTTTGCGGATACCGTCACGCTCACCTTCGACGAGGGTGTGACGGCCATCGTCGGGCCCAACGGCTGCGGCAAGTCGAACGTCTCCGACGCGGTGCGCTGGGTGCTTGGCGAGCAGTCGGCGCGCCTCCTCCGCGGCGGCAAGATGGAAGACGTGATCTTCCAGGGCGCGGCCACCCGCCGCCCGGTGAACGTCACCGAGGTCTCGCTGTATCTCGACAACAGCGCCGGCGACCTTCCCACCCCGTACACCGAGGTGGTCGTCACCCGCCGCCTGTCACGTTCGGGCCAGAGCGAATACCTCCTCAACGCCGCCCCGGCCCGCTTGCGTGACATCCAGGATCTGTTGCGGGGAACCGGGCTGGGCAGCGATGCCGGTGTCGTCATCGAAGCGAAGATGATCGATCTGCTGCTCTCCGACCGGGCGGAGGAGCGGCGCTCGTTGTTCGAAGAGGCCGCCGGTGTCGGCCTCTACCGCGACCGGCGCCACACCACGGCCCGGCGTCTCGACGAGACAGCGGCTGATCTGCAGCGGCTCGAAGACCTCATCGCCGAAGTGCAGTCGCAGGTGCGCTCGCTGGCCCGCCAGAAGGGAAAGACCGAGCGGCATGCATCGCTGCGCGAAGAGCAGTTCGCGGTCACCCTCACCCTGGCCCGGCGCCGGCTGGAACAGCTGACGGCTGACACCGCGGAGTTCGAGAGCCGCCACGCGGAAGTCACCCGGCAGCTTCCCGACGCCCGCAATCTGCTGGTGTCGCGGCAGCAGGAACGGGAACACGGCGCCCAGGAGCGCGCGGCGGCGGAACGCCATCGCAGTGCGGTCGTGGAAGATCTCTCGGCGGCCCGGCTCGCCATCGGCCGGCTCGAAGGCGATCTGGCGGTTGCCGCCGAACGTCTCGCCAACGCCGGTGCCCGGCGCACCCGCGCCGCCTCGGAACGGAGCGAGATCGAGCTCCGCCTCCAGACCGCGCGGCGCGAACTCGGGGCAGCGCGCGACGAGCGCGAGAGTGCCGCGCGCGAACATGCCGCCGTGCAGCAGGAGCTCTCGGGTCGCGCGGCCGCCGAGGACGCGGTGCGCCAGCGCCTTGGTGCCCAACGCGACACGGTGCGCCAGCACGAGCACGCCCTGCAGGAACTCGCGGAGGCGTTGCGTTCCCTCGAAGGCGAACGCACGGCACTCGACGGCGAACTGGCCGCGTTGCGCGACCAGATCGGCCGCGAAGAAGCGCACGTTGCCCAACTCACCCAGGAGCGCGAGAGTGCCCAGGTCCGGCTGGCCGACGCGACCGCGGCGGCCGGCCGCCACAGCGAGGCGATGCGTCACGCCGCGGCAGCGGCCGAACAGGCGCGGCTCCGGCTGCGCGAAGTTCGTGACCGTGAAGCACGCGAGACCGCCGAACGGCGCTCGCACGAGGAAGATCTCGCGGCGCTCTCGGCGCGCCGCAACGCCCTCGAAGCCCTGGAGCGCGATCGCGTCGGTCTCGCGCCGGCCGCAGCCGCGCTGCTGGCGCATCGTGACCAGTTCGGCGGCGGCGTCATCGGACCGCTGGTGGATTTCATCAGCACCGACACCGATCATGCCGAACTCGCCGACCAGCTGCTGGGCGACTTTGCCCACGCCGTACTGGTGCGCGACCGCACGACCATCGCCGCCATTCGCGCGTGGCACGCCACCGAGCAACCCGGCAATCTCGTCCTGCTCGCGGTCGATCCCGGCCCGGCGTCGCATGGCGGCACGATCGACCCCCGGGTAAAGGTCGAGCCGGTGGCCGAAGCGTGGGCGGCGGCGCTGCTCGGCGGCTCCGAGGTGCTCGATCCGTCGGGCCGCGCGCTGCGACGCGCCAGCGGAGCGGTCTACCTCACCGCCCCCGCCGGCGGTGGCGGACCGATCCGGCGCCGCGCCGAATTGCAGAACCTCGGCGGGGAGATCGACGCAGCGCGCCGGCAGATCGAGACCGCCACCGGGCGGCAGGGTCAGACCGCCGCCGAACTGGCCGCCGCCGACGCCGCCGCCGGCGAAACGGAGCAGCAGGCGGACCGGCTCCGGGAAGTGGAGCACCAGGCCCTCGCCGCCCGCGAGGATGGCACGCGCCGCCTCGCCGCCGTCGAGCGCGAGTTGAGCGAAGCGGTGACCCAGCTCGACCGCATGGGCGAGACGGCTGGTCCGTGCCGAGGAGCGCCGCCGTCAGGTAGACCACGAAACGGCCGCCGGCGAGACCCGTCGCAGCCAGCTCGACGAAGCACTCCGCGTCGGCCGGTCGGAACTCGCGGAGCTCGAGGGCGCCCAGGAACAGGCCCGCGAAGCCCGGTCGCAGTGGCAGGTACAGGAGGCCCACCTGGCCGCCCGTCTCCGGGCCTCCGGCGAGGCCACCGAGCGCGCCGAGCGGGTCATCAGCGAAGCCGAAGCCGCCGTCCGCGAGCGAGCCGACGAGATCGCGCAACTGGAGCACGGCGCGGTCGAACTCGAACGCCAGCAGCGGGAATGGCAGAACGACCTCGACGAACGGGCGCCAGCGTCTCGCCGCCCTCGGAATGGCCGCATCCGAGGCCGACCAGTCGCTGGCGGCCGCGGATGCGCAGCTGACCGGACAGGAAGACGCGCTCGCCAGAGCCCGGTCGGACGTCGATGCCCTCAGCGAGGAGCATCACCGGCTCGAGCTTGGCGTGACCGAAGCCGCCGCCCAGCGGCGCAGCATCGTCGAGCGCGTCGAAGCCGAATGGAAGCGGCCGTTCGACGTCCTCGCCGACGCCGCGCCGACCCTGGAGCTCGATCCCGACACGCTGGAACAGGAGGCGGAACGGATCGCCGCGGCGCTCGAATCGATCGGGCCGGTCAATCCGCTGGCCCTCGAGGAGCACGCCGAAGAAGCCAAGCGGGTCCAGTTCCTGATGGCGCAACGCGACGACCTCGTGGCGGCGCGCCAGGCCTTGCTGCAGGCCATCAAGGAGATCGACGAAACGGCGCGAGCCCTGTTCCTGGAGACGTTCTCCGCCGTCAGCGCCAACTTCGTCAAGGTATTTCAGACGCTCTTCGGCGGCGGTGAATGCGAATTGCGCCTCAGCGATCCCGACGACCCGCTCGAGGCGGAGATCGAGATCCAGGCCGCGCCGCGGGGCAAGCGGACGCAGCGGATCCACCTGCTGTCGTCCGGCGAGCGAACCCTCGTGGCGGTGTCGTTGCTGTTCTCGATCTACCTCACCAAGCCGAGCCCGTTCTGCCTGATGGACGAGGTGGACGCGCCGCTCGATGACGCGAACGTCGGGCGCTTCCTCCGCCTGCTGGACGAATTCAAGGCGCAGACCCAGTTCCTGGTGATCACCCACAATCCCCGGACGATGCAGGCCGCCGACACGGTCTACGGCGTGACCATGCAGGAACCCGGGGTCTCCACCATCGTCGGCGTCCGGATCAGCGACCACATCGCGGCGGCGTGACGGATCGCCACGCTTCCATTACGATTCCCTCATGCTGATCGTCATGAAGCCGGATGCCACCCCGGAGCAGATCGCCGGCGTGGTCGAACTCATCACCGCCATGGGCTACGAGGCCCGGCCCATGCCGGGCCGGCAGCGCACCACCGTCGGCCTGGTCGGCAACGACGGCCGGGTGGACTCGTCGACGCTGGAGGGACTGTCCGGGGTCGCGGAGATCATTCACGTCTCCAAGCCCTACAAGCAGGTGTCCCGGGAATGGAAGCCGGAATCGACCCGGATCCCCCTCCCCGACGGGTCGGCGGTCGGCGGGCGCGATGTCGTGATCATGGCGGGGCCCTGCTCGGTCGAGGGCCGCGACCAGCTCCTGCAGGCGGCCCGGGCGGTCAAGGCTGCCGGCGCCACCGTGCTGCGAGCGGGGGCGTTCAAGCCGCGGTCATCGCCCTATTCGTTTCAGGGGCTGGGGCGCGAAGGGCTGCAACTCCTGGCCGAGGCGCGGGCGGAGACCGGTCTGCTGATCGTCACCGAGGCGATGGATCCCGACGGCCTCGAACTGGTCGCCGAGGTCGCCGACATCGTGCAGATCGGCGCGCGCAGCATGCAGAATTATCCGCTGCTCAAGGCCTGCGGCCAGATCCGCAAACCGGTACTGCTCAAGCGCGGGCTGGCGGCGACCATCGTCGAATTGCTGCTTTCGGCCGAGTACATCCTCGCGTCCGGCAACCCGCACGTGATGCTGTGCGAGCGCGGCATTCGTTCGTTCGACACCGCCACGCGCAACCTCTTCGACCTCACCGCCATTCCGGTGGTGCACGAGCTGTCGCACCTGCCGATCATCGCCGACCCGAGCCACGGCACCGGCCACCGTCAGATGGTGCCGCCGATGGCCCGGGCCGCCATCGCGGCCGGCGCCGATGGCCTGCTGGTGGAAGTGCACCCCAATCCCGAGCGGGCGCTGTCCGACGGCGGCCAGAGCCTCTTCCCCGACCAGTTCGAGCGGATGATGCAGGACGTGACCGCGATCGCCGAGGTGATCGGCCGCAGCGTCGCCGGAGCCGCCGCCACCGTCTCATGAAAGCCGGCGCCGCCATCGCGGGCGCCGCCCTGCTGCTGGCGGCGGGGCGGGCCGCCGCGCAGACGGGCGGCGGATCCGGGCATCGCCATCGTCCGGAATGCCTCGCGCGTCTACCAGTCGCTCACCAGCTTCGAAGCCGACTTCCGGCTGCATACCGAAGATCCGCGTCTCGGCAACAGCGACGGCCGGGGCACCCTGGCGCAGAAGGGGAAGGATCTCTTCGCGCTGCGGTTCACCGACCCGCCGCACGATGCCATCGTCATCGATGGCACACTACATGTGGGTCTACACGCCGAGTTCCAACCCGGGCCAGGTCCTCCGGATGGCCATGCCGACCAGTCCGCTCTACTCCACCAACCTGCTCGGCTTCTTTCTCGACAACCCGATCGAGCGGTATCGCATCACGTTCCTTCGCACCGAAGATCTCGACCACGAAGTTACCGACGTCGTGGATCTCGAGCCGACCACCAAGGAACTTCCCTTCCGGCACGCCACCATATGGATCGCACGGACGGATGGATTGCCGCGACGGATCGACACCGAGGAACCCGACGGCACCAAGCGCAGCCTGGTGCTCTCGGCGGTGCGCACCAACCGGGTCATGGCACCGTCGTTGTTCGAGTTCACCAGGCCCGGCGGCGTGCGCGTCATCGCGCAGTAGCCAGCACCGCCTCGATCAGCTGTGCGGCGGCCGGATCGAGTCCGGCCCGTCGCGCGATCACCAGGGCTTCCGTGGCGAGTGCCGCGTAGAGGGTCCGGTCGTTGCCGGCAAGTGCGGCGAGGTGCTGTGCCACCCCCGCCGCGTCCCCTCTCCGCACCGGACCGGTCAGTACCTCCCAGGGGGCACGGCCGGCGATCACCCGCGCCATGACCTGCTCCATCATGGGCCGATAGAGCGTTCCGGCGGCATCACCGGCACCGGCGGCGGCTCCGAGCCGCTGAGCGATTTCGGCGAGCACCAGGACATAGCTCGAGGCGAACACCGCGGCAGCGTGATGGATCGGTTTCCGTTCGGCGGCAATCTCGACCACCGGCGCCATGCGGAGGTCTTCGGCGAGTCGCCGCGCCGCCACCAGCGCCCGCGCGTCGCCCTCGATCACCGCTGCCGACCCGGTCAGGATCCCCGGTTCGCCGTCGGCGACGACGAACGACTGCACCGGATGCAGCGATCCGAGCGCCGCCCCCGAGGCATCGAGGGCGGCGAGCGCGCTGCGGTCGCGCAGCCCGGAACAGTGGAGCACGGCGTGGCGCGGGCCGATGGCGCCGTCGCGCGCCAGCATGTCCGCCGCGGCATCGATCATGTCGTCGGGAACCGCGACGAGAACGAGCGCCGCAGCCCCCAGCGCGGGATGCCAGTCGACCGCGCCGTCGCCCAGCGGTCGCGGCAGGTGTCGCGGCGACCGCACCAGCACCGACACCCGGACTCCCGAATCGAACAGGGCGCGTGCGAACGAAAGTCCGACGCGCCCTGCTCCGACGATCGCGACGGCCTCGTGGCTCACGGCTTGGTCGGGCCGCCCGAAATCTCGGCGATCAGCGCCTTCGGCGTGGCGGCGTGTTGCAGCAGGTCGGCCGCGACTTTGACCTGTGGATCGTCGGCATTCCGGCGCCGCAACTCTGCCTGGCGGCCGTAGACGTAGCGTTCGATCTCGTAGCTCAACTGCTGTTTCAGCAGTGTGCGGCCGTCGGCCTTGTCTTCCGCCGACAGCCGGATGTGCTTGGCATCGAGGCGGTCGAATACCGCCTGCAGCATCGCGTCGCTGACGGCAAAATTCTCCGAGCTGACGCCGTCATGCGCCTTGATGTCGAGCGCCTCGGCGGTCAAGGCGTCGCGGTAGTCCGCGACGTGATTGCCCAGCGCCTTGACGAATTCCTTTTCGGCGTCAGAGAGCGTGTCTTCGGGAACGATCCGGTCGGGAACAATGCCGCCACCGCCCTTGACGACGCGGCCACTGACGGTGTGATAGCTGGGCAGCGAGTCCCAGCGCGTCGAATCGGTCGCGAGCGCCTCCTGCTCCGCCTGGCGCACCTGGTCCTGCTGGCTCTTCGCGGTGCGCTGGATGGTCCGGCCGCTCGGCGTGTACCACCGACCGGTGGTGAGCTTCAGTCCCTGGGACGGGCCAGTCTGCCAGAGCGTCTGCACCAGCCCCTTGCCGAAGGTGGCGGTGCCGACCACGGCGGCGCGATCGTTGTCCTGCAGCGCGCCGGAGATGATCTCGGCGGCGCTCGCGGTGTACTCGTTGACCAGCACCACCACCGGCAGGTCCGGCCAGAGCTGCGGATGTTGCGCGGCGAAGACGTGATTCATGTCCGCCATGCGGCCACGGGTTTCGACGATCCGGGCGCCGGGGTCGAGGAAGAGGTCCGAGACGGCGGTTCCCTGCGTCAGCAGACCGCCGGGGTTGGTGCGCAGGTCGAGGATCAACCCCTTCATGCCGTGCTTCAGCAGGGTATCGACTTCCTCGGTCAGCTCGCGCGCCGAGCTGTCGCTGACGGTCATCAGCGAGACGTAGCCGATGTCGCGATCGATCATCGTACCCGGCTGGACCGAGCGGAAGTGGATCGTCTCGCGAACGAGCGGGAAGGTGATCAATTGCGACAGCCCGGGCCGGTGGATCCGGAGCGTCACCTTCGTGCCGGGTGCGCCGCGAAGCGTCTTGACGGCCTGGTCCTGGTTGAGCCCTTCGGTCGACTTGCCGTTGACCTCGACAATCTGGTCGCCCGCCTCGATGCCGGCGCGTTCGGCTGGCGTCTGGGGCAGCGGCGCCACCACCGTGATCCACCCGCCGCGCACGTCGATCTGCATGCCGAGCCCGCCGTAGTTGCCGCTGGTGGACTCGGTGAGCGCGCGGAAATCCTCGGTGTTCTCGACGGCGGAATAGGGGTCGTTCAGTTCGTTGACGGCGCCGGTTGCCGCCATGTCATAGATGCTGTCGGTGGGGATCGAGTCGACGTAGTCGGCACTGATGCGCTGCAGGACCTCCTGCAGCAGCTCAGGGCCTGCGGGATTGGCGCGGCTGCGCACGCCGGACAGCAGCCAGCCGCCGCTCAGGAAGGAAATCACGGCCACCAAGGCGATCAGGCCCCACCGCTGCTTCATCACTCCCCCTGTCATCGGCCCTGCTCCGCGACGCCCATCATCCGGAGTGCCGGTGAAATGTCTCCGGTCGCGCGGCGACCAGCTGTTCCCATGCGGCGGCGAGCACCCGGTCGGGAGACGCCGCCGCATCTATATGATGCACCCCCGGCCCGGTCGCGGCCAAGTAGGTCGATGCCACCCGATCGTGAAACGTCGCCGGCTCGCGCTCCATGCGGTCCGCGAAACCGCCGGCGGCCCGCTTGCGCTCCAGCCCCGTCGCCCGGATCGACATCGAGCACCAGCGTCAGATCGGGCACCAGCCCGCCGGTCGCGGCGGCATTGACCCACCGCACCTGCTCGAGCGGAAGCCCGCGGCCGGCCGCCTGGTACGCCAGTGTCGAGAGGTCGTAGCGATCCGACAGCACGACGCGGCCCGCGTCGAGCGCCGGCGCGGATGACCCGCACGACCAGGTCGGCACGCGCGGACGTCATGTACAACAGCTCCATGCCCGGACTCCATTGATGAGCCGGGTCGAGCAGCGCGGCCCGAAGCGCTTCGGCCAGCGGCGTGCCGCCCGGTTCGCGCACCATCACCGGATCGATTCCGCCCTCGCGCATCCGCTCGACGAGACCGCGCGCCAGCGTGGTCTTGCCGGCCCCCTCGGGCCCTTCGAGCACCGCGAAGAAGCCGCGGCGTCATCAGAGCGTGATGATGCCGCTGGTGGCGCCGCGCTCGATGCCCTCGGCGATCGCCTGGTTGACCCGCCCCATCAGCTTGTCGACGTTGGAGCGCGCCACCAGGTAGCTCTGGCCGATCGGCGAGAGCTCGAACTCGCGCAGCGTCGTCTCGTATTCCTGCGCCGCGCCTTCTTCGGGCGACTGCCCCTGCACCATGAGCCGGTCGAACTCCCGGGTCAGGCGCGACACGGTCTCCAGCCGCTGTCTGCGCTTCGGCGTCGCCGCGCAGCGCCTCTTCGGCGCGCCGCAGCGCCTTGTATTCGTTCGACTGCCCGATCAGCCGGCCGAGTTCCTGCGCCTTTTCGTCGATCATGTCCTGCTCCCCTGCCGCGCCGCGACCACGCGGGCGCGGCCGAATAGGTCGTCGTGCACCGTCACGTCGAACCACCCCGCCGCCGGTCGCCAGGTCCGCCACGTCGGCGGCCCGGCGACAGTCGACTTCGAGCACGATCCATCCGCCGGCTGCGCACCACGCCGCGCGCGGCCGCGATCAGCCGGCGGGTGACGTCGAGCCCGTCGGCGCCGCTGACGAGCGCCACCGCCGGCTCGTATTGTCGCACCGAGCGGGTCGAGCGCGTCATACTCGGCCGCGCGTCAGGTACGGCGGATTGGCGACCACCAGATCGACCGCGCCGCCCGCCAGCGGCTGCGAGCAGGTCGCCGAGCCGCCACTTGACCTCGCGCCCGGTGGAGCGGCCGTTCTCCGCCGCCAGCGCCAGCGCCGTCGGCGAGATGTCGATCCCCATCACGGTCTCGAAGTGTCCCTCGTCGCGCAACGCCAGGGCGATCGCCCCGGTTCCGGTGCCGACGTCGGCCGCGATGCCGGCGGCGCAGCGCTCGCAGCGCCAGCTCCACGACGGCCTCGGTCTCGGGCCGCGGAATCAGCGCCCGCGCGTCGCAGCCGATGTGCAGCCGGCGGAACCCGGTCCAGCCGGTGACGTACGCCAGCGGCTCGCCCGCGGCCCGCCGCCCGACCGCGTTCGAGAAAACGTGCCGCGACCGCGTCGGCCACCGGTTCGTTGCGGTCGAGCGACCCCGGACGGGCGCCGCGCAGCTCGCCCCAGAGCCGCGCCGCCTCGCGCCGCGGCTCGGCGAAGCCCGCTGGCGCGCAGCGCACCTTCGGCCGCTTCGAGGAGGCGCCCCATCGACGCCGTCGCGTCAGTCACGTCCCTGTTCCTCGCGCGCCGCCAGGCGGAGCGCGTCGACCAGCTCGTCGAGCCGGCCGTCGATCACCTCGGCGAGGTTGTGCACCGACAGGTTGATCCGGTGATCGGTGACCCGGCTCTGCGGGAAGTTGTAGGTCCGGATCTTGGCGGAGCGGTCGCCGGTGCCCACCATCGCGCGCCGCGTCGCCGACGCGCGCCGCCTCCTGCTCGGCGATCATCCGGTCGAGCAGCCGGGCCCGCAGCACCTCCATCGCCTTGAGCTTGTTCTGCAGCTGCGACTTCTGGTCCTGCTGCTGCACCACCAGCCCGGTCGGGAGGTGGGTGATCCGCACCGCCGAGTCGGTGGTGTTGACGCTCTGGCCGCCGGGCCCGGACGAGCGGAAGACGTCGATCTTGAGGTCCTTCGGATCGATCCGGACGTCGACCTCCTCGGCCTCGGGCAGCACCGCGACCGTCGCGGCCGAGGTGTGGATCCGGCCCTGGGTCTCGGTCGCGGGCACCCGCTGCACCCGGTGGACCCCGGACTCGCGGCGCAGCAGGCCGTAGGCGCCGCGCCCGCGCACCGCCACGATCGCCTCCTTGATGCCGCCCACGCTCCCGGCGTGCACCTCGATCGGCTCGACCTTGAGGCCGTGCCGCTCGGCGAAGCGGGTGTACATCCGCAGCAGGTCGCCGGCGAAGAGCCCCGCCTCGTCGCCGCCGGTGCCGGCGCGGATCTCGACGATGGCGTCGCGGTCGTCGAGCGGGTCGGGGGGACGAGCAGGCCTGCCTGCAGCTCCGCTTCGAGCGCCGTCGTGACCGGCGGTGAGCTGCGACACCTCGTCGGCCGCCAGCGCCGCCATCTCGGCGTCGTCGGATGCCGCCAGCGCCTGCGCCGCCCGCAGCTCGCCGTCGATCCGCGCGCAGCGACATCGGCCGCGCGCACCACCGGCAGCAACCGGGCGTGCTCGCGGCCGAGGGACTTCAGCCGCTCGGGATCGGCGGCGACGGCGGGATCAGCGAGCTCGCGCGCGACCTCCTCCGCCCGCGCGAGCGCCTGGCGGAGCCGCGCTTCCACGGGTCAGGACTTGTCGGCCGGTGCGGCCTCGGCAGCGGGAGCGGAGCGGCGGGTACTTCCGGCGGAACCGGTCGACCCGGCCGGCGGTGTCGACCAACCGCTGCTTGCCGGTGAAATACGGGTGACACTGGGCGCAGACTTCGACGTTGATCGACTTGGCGGTGCTGCGGGTCTCGAATGTGTTGCCGCACTGGCAATGCGCCGTGATGGTCTCGTAGACGGGGTGAATGTTCGGCTTCACGGTACCTTCCTCATTCGGGCCAATCGTAGCCTTCCAATATAGCGGAACGCTGGCCGCGGCGCAGGGTTCCGGGTCGCCGCCGCCGCCCGGCCTACGCCGTCCCGGCCGGCTCCGGCGGGGGTGGCCGCCGCCGCGGCCGGGCCCGCCCCCGCCACCCGTCCGCGGCGAGCCAGGCGAGCGCCAGCGTGAGCGGCCCGAACAGCGCCGCCATGTCGCCAGTTCCGCTGGACGCCGATCGCCGGGACCAGCGCCACCAGCGCCCCGAGCAGCGCCAGCGCAGCCACGGCGGCGGCCACCGGCCGGGCCAGCCGACCACCGCGGCCGCCAGCACGCCGCCACCAGCAGCAGCGCCACGGGGTCGAGGAACAGCACATTGTGATTCCACGCCGACGTCACGTGGCGGGTGAACAGCCAGAGGAAGAGCAGCACCAGCCCCGCCATGCCGGAGACCACCGCCCACCCGTCGCCACCACGCGCCCGGCGACGCCGCGGAGTCCCGCGAGCCCTCCGCTCAGGATCACGCCCGCGACGGCGAGACCGATCAACGCGAAGATCCCACCCCAGTGCGGCGGCGCGGCCAGCACGTGATAGGCCCGGGGATCGAGCAGCGTCGCCGTGCCGATCACCAGCGGCAGGTCACGGCCGTCGGGTCCGGGGACCCGCAGCTGCGCCGACCCGCTGCTCCACCTTGCTCGGCAGGAACATCTCGCCCCATTGATCGAGCGGCTCGTCGACCCGCGGGCCCAGGCCGGCGTCGATGCCGACGTAGAGCCAGCACATTGTTGGCGATCGAGCGCAGCGTGTGGAACCGGAGCGTCCCGTCGGCGGGACGGCCCTGCGTGGCGCGCCGGAGGGCGCCGCCGAGGACGTCGTCGAGCAGGTCGCGCACCCGGGTCGAACAGTTGGCACTGTAGTAATTGTAGGTATAGACCCGATGGGTCGGCTCGACGTTGACCGCGAGCCGGTTGGCGATCTCGGCCCGCTGCGCCGGCGTCAGCCGCAGCTCCTGCACGGTGACGCTGCGCTGCCGCGCCTGGTACTGCGCCAGCGTGCCGTCGAGGTCGTCGACCGCCAGCCAGTACTGCGGCACGCCCAGGGCGAAATTGCGGTAGAAATCCGGCTGGCTGAAGTCGAATTCGCCGTAGTTGTACACCAGGTCGCGGTGCGCGGCGGTGTCGCGGATCCAGATGGCGTTGTGGCCGAAGCGCTCGTAGATCTCGGCGCCGGGACCGATGGTCATCAGGAAGACTTCGAGATTGTCGCCGGCGGCTCGGCACCGCGGCGGTCTGCGCCAACGACCGGCGCGGCCGGCAGGAGCAGGGCGGCCGGCAGGAGCTGGCGGCCAGGACCGACCCGGCAAGCGACCACGACCGGACCGGCATGCGGCGCCGGAGCTGCGTCACAGCATCACGTCCCGGCCGGCATCCGCCGATTCGTAGATCGCCTCCATCACCCGCAGCAGCGTCACCTGGTCCTGCAGCGCCGGCGCCGTGGCCTCGCCGCGCACGCAGGCCACGAAGTGCGCCCACTGCGCCCGGAGGCCGAGCGCGAACGGCGTCTCCCGGGAATGCGCGCCCGACGACGCGACGTTCTGGGCGGCGCCGTGAAAGTCCTTCCAGATCTCCAGCGGATTGATCCGCGCCGACCCTCGCGAGGCGCGCACCGCCAGCCCGAACCGTTCGCCGGGACCGACGAAGCGCCACGATGTATCGAGGTGGACCGCAGCACCGCCTTCAAGCGCGATCATCGCCGTGCCCGACGGCTCGACGCCGCGGTCCCGTCCCGCGCTCGGGGAAGACCGCGGAGACGCGGGTCGGCTTGGGAAATCCGCTCAGCCAGAGGGCCAGGTCGAGCAACCCCAGCCCGAGATCGAGCATCGCCCCGCCGCCGGACAGTTCGCGCTTCTGCCGCCATCCCAGCGACACCCGGCCCGCACGCGCCACGAACCACCACGCCCGGATCGATTCCAGGTCACCCAGTTCGCCGTTCTGCACGAACGAGCGGATCTGTTGCACGTCGGGGCGATAGCGGTGGTTGGCGCCGACCATCACCACCCGGTCGCGACGCTGGGCCGCCTTGGCCAGCCTGCGCCGCTCCCGCCGAGGTGAGCGCCAACGGCCGCTCGACGAAGATGTGCAATCCGGCCGCCAGCGCCGCCTGGATCTGCGATTCGTGCAAGTGGCTCGGCGTGCAGATCAGCACGCCGTTGAGCGACTCGTAGTCCAGCAGCTCGCTGATGTCGCTGAAGGCGTCGGGCACGCCGAATCGGTCGGCGAGGGCGCGCGCCTTGGGAAGATCGTTGTCGCAGATCCCGACGACGTCGATCTCGCGGATTCGTTTGAGCGCGGGGAGGTGTCCCACCTGCGTCACCGCCCCCGCGCCGATCACACCCAGGCGCAGCCGATCGGCCATTCCGGCACGTCCTTCCGGGTTCAGGGAAAGCGCTGCACGATCGTGCCCGGAAAGTAGCTGCTCAGAATCGTCGCGTAATCCTGCCCCGCCCGCGCCCGGCCGATCGCCCCCCACTGGCACATCCCGACGCCGTGGCCGCTGCCATATCCCGCCAGGTCGACCGACGCGATCGTTTCGCCCTGACGCGACACCCGCACGGTGAATCGTGTGCTCCACAGCAGTCCGCCCCCGACCGGCGCCAGCACCCGCCGGATCGCCTGCCCCGAGATGACCGTGGAACCGCCGCGACCCTCGAGCGTCACCGCCGCCGCCCGTCCGCTCGACGTCGTCGCGGTCACGGTGACGTCGGTGAGATCGTGGGCCCGATCGGCGCTGACGTCGTTGGCCGGCAATGTCGCCGCCAGCACCCGGCGCAGCTCGGCGGCGCTCCAATGCTCCCGCCAGGAGAATCGGGGCGAGATGGCGCACCACGGATGGCCGTCGGGAGCGAGATCGGAGACAGAGCGCAGGTACGGCCGATCGGCGCCGGGGAAGACGGCCGTGCCGTCCTCGGTGCGACCGCCGCAGGTCGAAAAGAAGAACGCGTCGATCGGTGCCCCGTGGTAGGTCAGGATCTCCCCCGCGGTGGCGCGAGTGGCGCGCAGCGCCAGCGCATCGGTTCCGGTGGCTCCATCGAAGACCTGGTCATCGCGCACCGACACGAGGTCGTATGGCTGCGCTCCCGCCAGGTCGCGATGACGCACGGCGTACGTCCGCGATACCACGGCCTGGGCCTTGAGGGCCTCGAAATCGGACGCGGCGCGGTGCCCCATTTCGGCGCTGACCACGCCCGCGACGTACGACTCGAGCGGGAGACGATCGACCACCGCCAGGCCGCGCGGCTGGGCGGTGACGATCACGACACCGGGATACGCGTGCCCCGCGAATCGAACGGTTCCCGATCGGTCGGCCGACCGCAGTTCCCACCAATCGCCGGCCGGCACCGCCCCCGGGAGGTCCACGGTGATCCCGGTCGGGCCCGGACGCAACGCGACCGCGGATCCGGCCGGGAGATGGATCGCGTCAGGCCGTCCCGGCGTCGTGATCACCAGTCCGTGATCGGCGGAAATCGCCGCGATGGGCACCCCGGTGGCGATGGCAACGCGGATTTCGGCGGGGAGGACGAGTGGTGCGGCGGGACGGGGCGGCCGGCGTGGCGCGCAGGCGGTCCAGATGACCGCGACCGAGATGGCCGCGGGCCCGGCCAGGGCGATGCGGCGGGGGAGCCGGCGGCGGATCATCCCCGATAGTTGCCGAACGAGAGCTCGATTCCGAAGTCCTCGGCGCGAAGCATCGCGATGACGCGCTGCAGCTCGTCGCGCGACGGCGCGGTCACGCGGATCTCGTCGCCCTGGATGCTGGCCTGGACCTTCTTGAAGCCGCCGTCCTTGATGGCCCGCTGCATCTTCTTCGCGATGTCGGTGGGAATGCCCTGGGTCAGCGTCATCACGCGCCGCACCGATCCGCCGGCCGCCGGCTCGGGGTCGCCCACCTTCAGGTTCTTGATCGGGACGTTCCGTCGCACCAGCCGTTCCTGGACCACGTCGACCAGCGCATTCATCCGGAAATCGTCGTCGGCCTGCAACCTGATCTGCGCCTGTTCGCGGTCGAACTCGATGGTGCAGTGAGTGCCCTTGAAGTCGTACCGGCTGCCGATCTCCTTCAGCGCCTGATGCACGGCGTTGTCGACTTCCTGCAGGTCGGCGCCGGTGGAAATGTCGAACGATGCGGTCGTGGCCATCGCCGGTCAGCCGAGGAAGGACTGGAGGGCGTGGGCCTGGCCCGCCTGGCGAAGGCGCAGCAGCGCCTTTTCCTTGATCTGGCGGACCCGCTCGCGGGTGATGCCCAGCAGGTGACCGATCTCCTCGAGGGTGCGCGGTTCGGGGCTGTCCAGGCCGAAATAGAGCCGCAGAATGTGCGCCTCGCGGTCGCGCAGCTCCTTGAACACTTCCGCGATACACTCGCTGCGGGCGTGGTCGATCGTCTCCGCGTCGGCGCCCCGATCGAGCGAGTCGGGGAGGTAATCGAGCAGCCGGTGGTCGTCGCCTCCGCTGATCGGCGCGTCGAGTGAGACATGGGTTCGCGCCAGCGCCAGCCCGCGCTCGACTTCGGCGACGTCGAGATCGGTGCCTTCGGCAATCTCGCCCGGTGTCGGGTCGCGTCCCAGCTCCTGCTGGAGCAGCGAGCTCCGCTTGCCGATCCGGTGCAGCGCACTGGCGCGATTCAATGGCACCCGGATGATCCGCGACTGCTCGGCGAGGGCCTGCAGGATGGCCTGCCGGATCCACCACACGGCGTACGAGATGAACTTGATGCCCTTGGTCTCGTCGAACTTGTGCGCGGCCCGGATCAGACCGAGGTTGCCCTCGTTGATCAGGTCGGCGAGCGCCACGCCCTGATTCTGGTATTTCTTGGCCACCGAGACGACGAAGCGGAGATTGCTGCGCACCAGCGTGTCGAGCGCCTCGTCGTCGCCGGCGCGGATGCGTTGCGCCAGCGCCACTTCCTCGGGCTGACTGATCAGGGGATATCGCGCGATGTCGCGAAGATAGAGGTCGAGCGAGCCCTCGCCCGCGCCAATATTTCCGCTGCTACCGACCCGCAATGGCCGCATGCGACAACCGTCAACTGTGAACAAGGGAAGACCCGCGATGCGAGAAGCGTAGTCCGGTCCCGGAACGGGCGCAACCGCTGTCGCGCCCGCGCGACAGCGCGGGTGCGGCGCCGGTTCACACGTCGTAGGTGTCGATTTGCGCGCGCTGCAGCGTGCCGGAGAAATCGGCGTAGCAGACCTTCGTCTCGGTGTAGAAATCGTAGACCGCCCAGCCCCCTTCGCGGTGTCCGTTGCCGGTCTGCTTGACGCCGCCGAACGGCAGATGCGCCTCGGCGCCGATCGTCGGCGCATTGACGTAGGTGATCCCGTTCTGCAGGTCCTCGAAGGCGCGGAACGCGCGGTTCACGTCGCGAGTATAGATCGAACTCGACAGACCGTAGCGCACACGCGTTGTTGACCCGGACCGCCTGGTCGTAGCTCGCCGACCCGGATGACGCTGAGCACCGGCCCGAAGATCTCCTCGGTCGCGAGCCGCGAACCGGGCCCGCACACCGGTGAAGATCGTGGGACGGTAGAAGTAGCCGTCGCCGCAGCCGCGGGACTGCGCGGCCGCGCGCCACCGGTGGCCAGCTCGGCCCCTTCGGCACGACCGATTTCGACGTACCGCTCCACCTTTTCGCGCGCCGCGGCGTGGATCAGCGGCCCGACGTCGGTGCGGGCCTCGCGTCCGTCGCCCAGCGCATGCGCTCGGCGGCCTCGACCACCCGCGTCGCGAACCGGTCGTGGATCTTGCGGTGCAGGATCAGGCGCGACGTGGCGGTGCAGCGCTGTCCCGTGGTGCCGAACGCGCCCCACAGCACGCCGTCGAGCGCCAGGTCGAGGTCGGCGTCGTCCATGACGATCATGGCGTTCTTGCCGCCCATCTCGAGCGAGAGCCGCTTGTGCATCCGCCCGGCGACTTCGCCGATGCCGGCGCCGGTGTCGGTGGAACCGGTGAACGAGATCACCGGCACGCCGGGGTGGGCCACGAGCGCCGAGCCGGCGGCGGCGCCGCCGTGGACCAGCTGGATCACCTGTTCGGGGATTCCCGCGTCGAGCAGGATCTCCACCAGCAGATGCGCCGTGTGCGGGCACGTCTTCCGACGGCTTGAGAATGACGCTGTTCCCGCGCGAGCAGCGCCGGGAACGCCTTCCAGGTCGGGATCGCCATCGGGAAGTTGAACGGCGTGATCAGGCCGCAAACGCCGATCGGCCGCCGCACGCTCATCGCCCACTTCTGCCGCAGCTCCGACGGCACCGTGCGGCCGTACAGCCGCCGCCCTTCGGTGGCCGCGAAATACGCCGTGTCGATCCCTTCCTGGACGTCGCCGCGCGTCTCGGCCAGCACCTTGCCCATCTCGCGGCTCATCGCGTCGGCGATCTCCTCCTTCCGCGCCACCAGCAGGTCCCCCACGCGGCGGAGCACGTCGCCGCGCAACGGCGCCGGCGTGCGCGACCACTGCTCGAACCCGGCCTGGCGCCGAGCGCACCGCGGCGGCCACGTCGGCCGCGCCGGAGTCGGGGAATCGCCCGATCAGATCGGTCGTATCGGCGGGGTTGCGGTTCTCGAAATAGCGGCCCGTCTGCGGGGCGACCCACCGTCCGGCGATGAAGTTGCGGAAGTTCTTCGGCATGATGCTCAGGGTGAGGGACAGGTCCAGGTGGCCGCAGTCCGGGCATAGCCCACGCGGGGGAGCACTTCAGCCGCAGCGAGCCAGAGCCCGGCCAGGAATACGCCGAGGGCGACGACGTGGGCGATGCCGCGGCGATGCACCCACGCGCCGCGCATTCCCCACGCGCCGGCGGCGGTCACCGCCAGCACTCCGACAAGATAGACGTCGAGCAGCACGCCGCACGTCTTGCCGTACGGCCAGATGGTGAGCGCCCCGGCGCCGACCACGCCAAGGGTCACCTTGAACCAGACCGCCGCGAGGTCGCGACGCCGCGTGGGGCGTGGTCCCGGGGCCGGCGCGGCCGCGGGCGCCGTCGTGTCGGCGGGGCCGCCCGCCGTGCGCCGAGCCGGAACCGGTGCCGGTGCCGCCGCGCCCGGCTTGTCGCCCGACGCGATCAGCTTGTCGATCTCGGCCAGTTCCTTGTCCCAATCGCGCGGTCCGGTCATGCGCGCTCCTTCTCGAGACCGTACTTCTCGATCTTGTGATAGACGTTCGATCGCGGCAACCCGATGGCGCGTGCCGTTTCGGTGATGTTCCAGTGGTGATCGCGCAGGCGCGTCTCCAGAAAGACGCGCTCGGCGTCATCGCGGAATTCCATGAACGTGCGCCCTTCGGTCGCGGCCGCAAGGGCCGCCAGATCGATCGGGGTGCCGGTGTCGCCGGGCAACACGCGGTCGATGTCGGCCTCGGTGACCTCCGGCCCCGCCGCCAGGATCAGCAGCCGCTCCACCGCGTTGCGAAGCTCACGGACGTTGCCGGGCCAATACCGCTGCCGCAGCCGGTGGAGCGCCTCGGCCGTGAACGGCCTGGGCGTCATTCCCGGCCCGGAGCCCAGCACGGCGACAAAATGGTCCACCAGCGCCGGAATGTCTTCGGCCCGATCGCGCAGGGCCGCCACGTGGATCGGCATCACGTTGAGCCGGAAGAAGAGATCTTCGCGGAACCGGCCGGCAGCGATCTCGTCGCTCAGGTCGCGGTTCGTGGCGGCGATCACCCGCACGTCGACGCCGACGGGACGATTGCCGCCGACCCGCACGATCACGTCTTCCTGCAACGCCCGGAGAATCTTGGCCTGCGCACTCAGCGCCAGATCGCCGATCTCGTCGAGAAACAGCGTGCCGCCGTCGGCCGCTTCGAACCTTCCCGGCTGGTCGCGCACCGCGCCGGTGAAGGAGCCCTTCATGTGCCCGAACAGCTCGCTCTCCACCAGCTCGGTGGGAATCGCCGCGCAATTGACGTCGACGAACGGACCGGCGCTGCGCGACGAGGCGTCGTGGATGGCCCGCGCCACCAGTTCCTTGCCGCTGCCATTCTCCCCGCTGATCAGCACACGCACGTTGGTCGGAGCGACCCGGGCAACCAGTGCGCGGATCTCGCGCAGTGGAGCGCTCTCGCCCACCATCACGAAGCGCGAATCGGTGGCGCGCGCCAGTCCCTCGCGCAGCCGGACATTCTCCCCCTCAAGCCGCCGGTGTTCCAGGGCCCGACGCACCGTGACCAGCAAGCGATCGGAATCGAGCGGTTTCTCGAGGAAGTCGAAGGCCCCCTCCTTGACCGCCTGGACCGCCGTGCTGATGCTGGCGTGGCCCGAGACCATCACCACCCGCGCCATGGCGTCCTGCTGGCGGAGCTGCTGCAAGGTCTCGATCCCGTCGATGCCCTGCATCTTGACGTCGAGCAGCACCAGGTCGACGGGGCGCGACCGGTAGACCGACAAGGCCTCGCCGCCCGACGCGGCGAGCTCGACGCCGTACCCTTCGTAACCCAGCACCTGGGCGAGCACTTCGCGGATCGACCGGTCGTCGTCGACCACCAGCACCCGGCCGGGGCGACCGTTGGGCATCATGACCGGCCCGGTCATCGCACCGTCCCGATGCGGTAGACCGCCACGCCTTCGGGGCGAACCCGGAAGCCGCTCATCCCCGGCGGCAGCGTCACCACGATGCGGCCGTCGCTCTCCCGTCCGGTCAATTCGCCGAGCAGCCGCGTCACCGCGCTGCCCGGCGCGGGAATGCCATCGATCGAAACGTGCTCGAGGTCGAGTTCGGCCGCGCCGTCACGCACCGGTGTGAGTGCTCCGCTGGCGATGACCTCTTCGAAGGGTTGGGGGTGCCCCGGGATGTAGCGCCGGATCCGATCGGGGAGCCGCGCCGTGGCGACCATGGCCCGGATGCGCACCGACCGGTTGCCCAGTTCGACCGTCACCGAATCGGCCGCGCCGTCGGGGAGGAGGTTGGTGCCATGGGCCACGATCGCCGCCATCTCGTCGGCGTCGAGCACGATGGAGTCGGGCCGATACCGGCGCAGTGAATCGAGCGCGCCGACCGCGCCGCGATAGGCGGCCACCGATGGACGCCCGGTGCGCAGTTCGACCTCACCCGGGTGCAGCCGGCCGCGCACCCACCGGGAGATGTCGTCGCGGAACAGCCACGCCGCGCCCAGCGCCATGACGAGCAGCACCAGCATCACCAGCCGGCCCAGGCATCGCATGGATCAAACGTAATCACCCCGTCGCGGCGCTCCGCGGGCTTGGTGGCAGCTTCACGCCGAGGTAGTCTCCATCATGGCCCCCGACGACGGCACCATCGCGGCCGGCCCGCTCGAGATTCCGCGGGCCGAATTGGAATGGCGGGCCACTCGAAGCAGCGGACCCGGCGGGCAGCACGTGAACACGTCGTCGACCCGCATCGAACTGGTGTGGGACATCTCCGCGTCGCCGTCCCTTGACGCGACCACCCGGGTGCGGCTGTTGACGCGTCTCGCCCGGCGGGTCGATTCGCGCGGCCGACTGCGCGTCGTGGCCCAGGGCGAACGGAGCCAGCTCCGCAATCGCGGCGCCGCTCTGGAGCGCTTCCGGGACCTGGTGGCGCACGCGATGATCATCCCGAAGAAGCGCCGCGCCACCCGCCCGACCGCCGCCGCCCGGCGGGCGCGACGGGACGCCAAGGAACGCCGCAGTACGCGCAAGCGCGAGCGCCGCCGCCCGCCGGAGGACTGATGGGGCCGATCCCGAATCGCCCGGACCGGGGGACATCCCGCATGCCACTCGTCGCGCTGCTGGTCGCGAGTGTCGCCATGCTGGCAGGCACTCCCCGACCGGCCGCGGCGCAGCAACATCCCGACATGGCACTCGGCATCTGGCACGGCTGGCTGACTCAGCAGACGGACGACAGCACCCGCGTCCTGTTCGACGTCGAGGCCGACAAGAAGCACCTCTACATCACGATGCGGGCCCGGAACTCGGCCGACTACGGCATGAGCGGCGTCAAGCTCAGGGACAACGTGCTCACCTTCGACTGGTACCTCGGGCTCAACTCGGTGCTGCAGTGCCGGCTGTCACGGCGCGGCGGGCCGACGTTCGACGGCATGTGCATTGACCGGATGCCGGGACAGGATGGCCGGCAGGTCAGGGTATGGCTCAACATGAGCCCGCCGGACAGCAGTCGAGAGTAGTCGTTCGTCCTGCGTCGTGAGTCGGTGCCCCGGGCGCCCGCGAACGCCGCACGACGAACGGCCAACGACTCCGGGACAAGGAACCTGGTGCCCACCGGATTCGACCCGCGATGGTGGTCAGGCGATGGCCCGCGGCAGGAGCAACCCCACCCGGAGCGGCGAAATTCTCACCGCGACTTCCGGCCTCGTCCCCGCCGCATCGGTTCGACCAGGACGTCGCGCGCCAGCAGCGGCCCCACCGCCTGTTCCACGCCGCCCCGATCCGGACCGACGCGCACCGTCATCGGGCCCTCGAACGGTTCGCGCCGCAGCACGGTGACGGCAACGCCCGGCGTCAGACCGAGCTCGGCCAGATAGCGGAGGCGCTCGGGATTCTCGTCACTGACCCGGACCACCTCGACCGGCGCGCCGACCGGTATCTCCGCCAGCGATGCATACTCGTGTTCCGCAATCACCCCTTCACGAGTCGGGATCGGTGCGCCGTGCGGATCGACGGCCGGTTCGCCCAGGGCCGCCGCCATCCGGTCGATCAGTTCGTCGCTGGCGGCGTGTTCCAGCCGCTCCGCCTCGTCGTGCACCTGATCCCACGGATACGCCAGCACCCGGGAGAGAAATGTCTCGATGATCCGGTGCCGCCGCACAATGCGGAGCGCCGCCCGCTGTCCCGCCGGCGTCAGCCGCACGCCGCGATAGCGCTGATAGGTGAGCAGGCCCCGTTCGGCCAGACGCTGCACCATCCCGCTGACCGAAGGGGGCGCAATGTCGAGACGCCGGGCGATCTCGTTGGTCGCGGCGGTGCCCGCCGAGCGCTCGAGATCGTAGATCGCCTTGAGATAGTCCTCGACCGGCCCGGTGTAGCTGGGCTCGATGGCGGCCGAACCGGACTTGCGGGCAGGAGACATCATCGTTGCACGAAGCTATCGGCGCGCTCCGGGTGCGTCCAGCCAAGGCAACGCCCGACGAGAGCGGGGACTCGGCGCGCGCGCAGCCCCCCTTTCCGCGGATCATGCTACTCTCTAACGTTAGGAGTCGGTTTCCGGACCGTTCGTCCGGCCAACTGTCGTCCGCGATGCGCGCCGGCGCGGGTCGTCACGCCGGGCCATTCACACCACCAACCGGTTCGGAGGAAGCATGCCCGATTCAAGCACCTTTTCGACTCATCGCCGGGGATTCCTGGGACGCCTTGGTGCCGCCATCGCCGTCGGCATGACCGGCTTCGGGCCGGTGCGCCTCGCCGCGGAAGGCCATGAACCGGAAGGCCCCGCGGGCAACGCTGATCCGCTCGAGGACTGGTTCAACCGGATCAATGGCAAACACCGGATGCTCTTCGACGCGCCGGGAGCCAACGGCGGTTTTCCCGCCGTCTGGCCCCGGATCTACATGAACACCATGAATGCCACGTACCACGCCACCGACGCCGACGAGAGCGTGGTGGTGGTCTTCCGGCACATGGGGGCGCCGCTCGCGCTGAACGATGCGATGTGGGCCAAGTATCCGTTCGGAGCGCAGCTGGGGATCAACGAGAACGGCAAACCGGCGACCCGGAACATCTACGCCACGATCACGAACCTGCCCATTCCCGGTATCGGCGTGGTCGAACTCCTCAAGTCCGGCGTATTGATCGGCGTGTGCAACATGGCGCTGGCCGTCATGGCCGGTCAGCTGGCCCAGAAGACCGGCGGCAATGCGGACACCATTCACGGCGAACTGGTGGCCAACATCTTCCCGGGCGTGCAGGTCGTGCCCTCGGGTGTCATGGCGGTCGGCCGCTGCCAGGAGAAAGGCTGCAACTACTGCTTTGCCGGTTGAACTGATCGCCGGGCACCTCGACGAGCGGGGCCGCGGCCGGCGGTCCCGCTGCGTCGTTGCCGCGGTTGCTGGCGGAAGTCGCGTCGGCCGAACGGCCTAGGGCCGGCGGGTCGGAATTGCCGTTCCATGGCAGGCGATGCAGAGCTGCGGATTCTTGCGGAGCATCTCGGTGGGATTGAAATCCGGACCGTGCGGATCGAACCCCCGCCCCTTCACCACGGAATGGCAGGTCAGACAGTCCCGTTCCGTATGGCAGGTGACGCAACTCTCCAGCGATTGCCGCGCGGCCTGACCGTGCCCCACGAAGAACTGGCGGTTACCGTCATGATATCCCGACGCGCCCAGCAGTTGGCGTCGCGCGGTCAATCCCGACAGCTGATGGCAACTCTGGCAGAACTGTCCGGTGTTGTGACAATCCGAACACGAACTGGCCCGCGAATACGCATCCGCCGGGTGGCTGGCGAGATAGCCCGGGGGGTGATAGCCGCCGCGATCGGCGGCATCGGGCTTGTGGCATGTGAGACATTCGGCCCGGGTGTGACAGCTCGTGCAGCTCCTCAGTGCGGCCGACGCCATCGGTCCGTGCTCGCTCGACCAATGCGGCGCCCGATGGCTGCTCGGTGCCTCCCGGGTGGTGACAGCGCCCGGTCCGCGCCCCGGACCGGCGGCATACAGCGCCAGCGCCGCCCGCGGCGCTTCGCCCCGGTGGCAGACAATGCAGCTCTCGCGGGTGTGACAGGTGCGACACCCCGCCGCAGTGCTGCCGGCCAGCTTGCCGTGGTGCGTTTCGAAATCGGCCCGGGCGTGGTTCGGCGGCGCCGTCAACTGGTGGGGCAGCACCAGCGAACGGGCGTCGGCCGCAAGCGCCTGGATCTGCGGGACCTCGGGTGCATCCACATGGCAGCTGACACAGAATTCGCGCGCGTGGCATGTCGCGCAACTCTGGGCGACACCTGTGTCGCCGGCAAAGCGCCGCGCCAGGGTGCCGTGCTCGCCGGCCAGCACGAACCCGGAGTCGCGGTGCGACGGCGGTGCCGGAAAGTGGCGGATGGCATCGACCGACAGCGACGTTGCTTCCGCCAGCGTGAGGTGGCAGGTGGCGCACGCCGTGTCGGGAAGCAGGAGATGCTGGCCCCGGCCCTGCGTGTGGCAGGTGACGCACTGGGTCGGTTCGGGACCGTGCACCTGCATCCACACGATCGGGCGATTGCCGTGGCAATCGCTGCACGCTGTCGAATCGCCCCGGGCCAGCCGGAGCGCCGCATGCTGCCCGTGATCGAAGCGCAGGTTCGACGGCCGCGGCATGGCTGGCGGCACGTAGTTCACTGCCGGCTCGACCGTCCCGTCGTGACAACTGGCGCAGGCAGACGGTGACGGAAAGACCGGCGCCCCCGGCTGCGTGATCCCGATGTGGCACGTGGTGCAACTCACGAACAGGCGGGCGTGCCGGGCATGGTCGAACGGCGCCGGCTGCTGGCGCAGCCGCATACCCGCGGCGGCGACCAGGGCCGACGCCGCCAGCACCGCGGCCGCCTTCACCACGCGCCGCGTCACGGCGTCTTCCCCATCGGTGCGGCCGGCGGCAGCCAGTTGTCGGCCGCCGAGCGCAGCATCAGCGTCACCTGGGCGCTGACGCGCCACTGATTGAAGTCGAACCCCGCCGCGTCGGGGGTGTTCGTCGACTGCCAGTAACGGTCCACCGTGACGCCGAGCCGCCACCGCTCCGCGGTGTGGTAATTGGCGGATGCCCCGGCGTAATCGACCCCGTCATTCTGATAGCGGAATTCCAGCGGACTCTCGAGACTCCCGCCCTCGGCACCCAGCTCCCAGCGGGCACCCGGCCGCCACGAGATGCGCGCGTCGATGCCGCGCGACGAGGCCCCCGGCAACAGCGATCCGTGGCCGCTCGCGTCGATGGACCAATCCGGTCGCGGCGTCAGCGTACCTTCCAGCGACCAGCGCCAGCCGCGGTCCTCGAGCGGCACCGCGGGAACGCTGACGCCCGCCGCTTCGTAACGAAACCACTCGCCGGTGGCACGCAGCTGCAGGCTCGACGTCGGCCGCGACCGCCAGCGAGCCGTTGACGCCGTCGTACGGCGTCGGCGAAAACACGCCCCAGACCGTCCACAGATCGAAGAAGGGGCGATAATGTCTGGCGCCGATCGTGACCCACACGGATCGCCCCGAGTAGGCCAGCGACGCATCGGCGCTCCCCCATTCGGCCTGTGCCAGGTCGTAGTCGGCGCCGGCCACCAGACGGAGCTGATGGAGAAGTTGGGCCTGCATCGTCGCCGCTGCGCGTTCGGCCACGATGTAATCCGTCACCGGGTCCAGTTCGCGGCGGTATTCGGTCTGCAGGTCGAGATCGGGAAGGTGCAATCCGGCCAGCGCGCCGACGACGATCTGACGGGTCGAGGGCTGATAATCCGCCAGCGGATCGACCGCGGGCGAGGTGACGGGCAGGATCGTGCCGCGCGCCAGCCCCCAGCCGGCGTAACCGCCGAGCTCGAAGGCGCCAGTCATGAAAGCGCCAATCGCCGCGCAAGCCCGTCGAGTCCGCTGGTGCCGGCGTTGGCCAGACGTCCCTGTTCGAGCAGGCGCCCGCCTCGCACGGTCAGGCCGCCGCGGATGTACTCGGCATACCCCTCGAGCAGTTCGAGTGCCGGCGAAGTCCCCGGCCAGACACGACCGCCGCTCAGGTCGCCGAGTGCACGAGCGCTGACCTTGACCGACAGCCCCTGCACGCCAAGCCCCCAGAGCGACAGGTCGACGCCGCCGCTGGCCGGCAGCCCGCTCTCCACGCCGCCCGCCTGGAAGTAATAGCAATAGCCGGTGCCGCCGCCGCAGGTGACGGCGATGCCGCCGGGTGTCTGGAGTCCCCCCGACGGTGCCGTGACCGCAGCCGCCTCCGGCAAGCTGTCTTCATCCAACCCGCGCAACGCGATGTGCTGGGCCGACGCGTTGAACCGCAGCCACCATGATTGCGCCGCCAGCGGGTGCGCCGTCGCCACGCCGAGGGCGATCACCGCCGCCCAGCCACCGGCCCGCATCATCGGCCCTCTCCGGACACCAACTCGGCGCGGTACGCCGCCGGCGTCTTGAGGAAATGGCACGTGGTGCATTCCCCGCCCGGCTGGTGGCGGCGCTGCGCGGCGTGGCAGACGAGGCAGAAATTGCGGTTCGGCGTCAGCGCGGCGATGTGCGACGCCGCATGACAGGCGTCACAGTGCGTGTGCGTGGTGCGGGAATGCGCCGCCGGTATTCCGGGAACGTTGTGACACGCCGAGCAGTCGCGCGCCGGATCGTGGTGTTGCGCGTGGCATGCCTGGCAGGTCCGCACGCTGTCGGGCGGCAGGATGTTCGGCGGCTGATGACAGGTGGTACACGGCAGCTGCTGATGGACCTGATGCTGGAACGGCACGGTTCTCGGCACCGGCGCCCTGCTGTCGACGCGGATCGTCACCGTCGTCGGCAACGGCGCCGTGGTGCCGCCCCGGTGGCACCGGCTGCACTGTTGCGCGCTCATCGTGCCGCCGTAGAACGCCTGATGATGACAGAGATCGCAGCCGCGCGGGATCGCGAAGACCAGCCCGTACGGCGCATCGGGGTTGTTGACGGTGTGGCAGGTGAGACAGGGCAGCGACTTGTGCGGAGCGTGCGGGAACGAGTCGGGGAGGAGATGAAGCGGGCGACCCGCCGGCGAATCCCGCATCGGCGGCAGCGGCACGGGCGTCGCATCGCCCTTGCCGGCATGCTCCGGCAACCGGTCGACCAGCGGTGCGAGCGGCCCCGTCCCGGCCGGCGGCGGCGGCGGCAGCTGCGAGATGCGCCGATGCACCACGGCGTTGGTGTCGAACGGCAGCGGCGGGTGGAACTTCCCGCGCTGTCGCACCGCCGTGTGACAGCCGACGCAATCCGACGCGTCGAGCGACGCCGCGTGCGGATTGTGACAGAGCAGGCAGTCGCCGGCGACGGCCCGGTGATTGGCCCCGGAGTGGAACGCGGTGCGGTCGAGGTTGGTGTGGCACGTCGCGCAGCGCGACGCCGCGTCGGCCGGCTTCGGTCGGCGTGCACGTCATGGCAGAGTCCGCATTCCCCCTGGTGCGGGTCCTTCGCCAGCACGTACCCCGGCGGACGTCCCTGCATGCCATGACAGCTGAGACACTGCCGCTGCGACGGAATCAGCGCCCGCACCGCCGAATCGTGGCTGGCCAGCGCCGGGAGATCGGCGGTGAAGTTGTGGCAGGTGACGCAGTTGATGGTCGGCAGCGCCGCCATGCCGGCCAGACGCACCGATTGGCCGGCGTGGCAGCCGCTCTGCTGACAGGTCCGGACCGATGGCACGAAATGGTGAATCTCCGCGCCGTGGCAGGTGACGCATTGCAGGTCCTTCAGCGGCGCCGAATCCGACTCGAAGTGGGCCTTGTGACCCGCCAGCTGCAACACGTGGCGCCACGGTTCTTCCGAGCCGACCACCTCGATGGCAGTGCTCGCACCGCTAGTTGGGCACCTTCGCGTGCGGCCCGATCAGGCTGGGCCGCTCCGCGACCCAGAGCACCAGCTGCCGGATGTTGGCGTACATCGACTGCTCGTGGCAGTCGTGGCAGCGCAGATTCTCGTGCTTGCCCGCGCCCGCCTGGAATTTGCCGTAGCGGCATTTCCATGATGTGGCAGCCGGTGCAGAAGCCGTTGTTGTTCTGGATGTAGTTCCAGCTGCCGGCGCCGGCCAAGACGGCGACCAGCACGACCGCGAAGACGCCGCCGCCCAGGGCCACCTGGATCGAGCGGCGGCGGCTGGCCAGCCACTGCAGGATCTCGCGCCACCGCCTCCAGACCACCACCACGATCCCGACGGCGACGACAACGCCCAGCAGCGCCCCGCCGATCTGGATCCATTGCGGCACCCGGAAGAGGAACCGGACGAACGTCGCCACGCCCCCGGGCAGCGGCGCGGGCCGCAGCGTATCGCGCACCGCGCCCGGCCGCCGCCGCCAGCGTGTCCTGGACCTGTGACACGGCAGCCCCCGTGACGCCGACGGCGCCACGGGGGAGCTGATGGAAGACGGGCGACGACAAGGCGGTGAACGTCACGCCGGCGATGCGCTCCTTACTGCTGCTTCAGCGTCAGGAACGCCGGCGACTGTCGCCGCGCATCCTCGAAGGCCTTCTCCATCACCGACTGCACCCGCCCGGACGGCGAGACATAGCCATAGACCTTCTGCAGTTCCGTGATGTTGGCCGCCAGCAGCGCCCGCGCCAGGAACGGGTTGTGGACGCCGAGCGACTTGTCGCCGTTGGCGTAGCGTCCCTCGCCGAAGAGGTCGACGTTGAATTCCGCCCCCTGCGCCGGCGTCACCGCGGTGGCGTTCGACAGATCGCCGGGATGATCACGCTGCACCAGCGCCAGGTAGCCGGAGTCGGTCGGGAAGGCGTCGATGGCGCCGTTGTGATTCGCGTCGATCCAGATCTGGTCCGCCAGCGTGGCGATGTCGCTCCGCACCTGCGCCAGCAGCGAGGCCGCGACCGCCTGGCTGCCGTGACAGCCGGACTTGGTGCAGGTCGCGAAGGTGCGCGCGTCCGGCGTGTACGCGCAGGTGGTGTCGCTGGTCGGCTGGCCGTTCGCGTCGACGCACGGGATCGGCCGGAAGCTGTGGCCGGTCGAGTGGAAGATGAACGCCCCGGTCGTCGCATCGGTCACGTCGAACGCGTTGACGTGACAACCGGCACAGAGGTTCGGATTGGCGATGCTGGCGTGAGTGGTCAGCGAGATCATCGTGTCCACCGCCACGCCGGCCGGACGGTACCCTGCCGTGCCCAGCAGCACGAATCCCTGCGGGGCGTGCGGGGTCACGCCGTGTGCGCCCGGCACCGGCTGGCCGCGGTTCAGGTGGCACTTCATGCAGAGATTCTGCTCGGGATCGGGATTGTCGATCGGGAAGCGCAGCTGATGCGCATTGGGCGACCCGTGCGGGTCGTGGCAGACCGGGCAGGTGATCGGCGAGTTGCCGGCCGAATCCCGCTCGGCGTAATTGGTATTGATGCCCCACGCCCGCAGCACGCCCTTCCCTTCGTGGCAGCTCTTGCATGTCCCGCTGGTGTTGTTGACCGCCGCCGTGACCAGCTGCGCGTGGCCGCTCGTCTCCCATTCCTGCGTGAACGGCTCGTGGACGCCGGTGTGACACGCCGCGCAGCTGGCCGCGGAGTCATACAGCGTCAGGTGCGCCAGCGGGATCGTGCTCTTGTTGTCCGGGTTTGCGACGTGGTTCATGCCCGGCCCGTGGCAGCTCTCGCACTGCACGTCCTGGTAGGTGCTGTCGGGGGTCTTGTTGTATCCGGCCGGGTCCGGGGAGGCCGTTGCCGGCCTCGTTGACGCTGTGACAGCCGTAGCACGACGGCCCGGCGTGTCCGCTCGCCATCAGATCCGACCACGCGCTGGCGTGGTGCGTCTGCGCCCACCGCGCCTGGTAGTCGACGTGGCAGTTGCCGCAGGTGGTCTGCTTGGTACTGACCGTGTAGTAGCCGAGCAGGCCGCTGACGCTGTCGGCCGCGGGATTGAACGGCGCCCGGTCGCGGTAGACGATTTCCGTCGAATTGCAGGCGGACAGGCCGACCGCCGCCGTGAGCGCACCGAGACCGACCCAACGCTGACATCCTCATCGGACACTCCTCTTGGCCGCTGGCCGAGAGAGCATCCGCCGCGAATCCGCCGCCTGTGGCACCAGCCTCTTCCAGGCTCCCGATTTATACCGAAGTGCCGCACCGGACACAATGGTCCCGGCGGGCAAGATGAAGAAACCTTCATGAATACGTTAACCCGCCTTGTGAAAGCGACCTTTCGCCCTCCGGGCCGCGGGGTTTCCTTGGACATGCATCGCTTGTCCCCTGTCCCCGGGTCGCGGCCCACGGCCGCAGGAAGGGCCGCGCCGTGTACGTTCCCACCCCCATCCCTGGGCCGAGGGCGAAACCCTCGGCCAGACACCTCGAGCAGCGCGGCGTCTCGCGGCGCGACTTCCTCCAGTTCTGCGGCGGCATCTGCGCCGTCCTCGGACTCGGCGAGCTCGCCGCGCCGCGCATGGCGCGCGCGCTGCAGACGCATCAAGCGCCCGAGCGTGATCTGGCTGCAGCTGCAGGAATGCACCGGATGCGTCGAGAGCGCGATTCGCACCGGCGAGCCGACCATCGGCCACCTGCTGCTCGACCTGGTGTCGCTCGACTTCAGCGACACGCTGATGGCGGCGGCGGGGCACCAGGCCGAGGCGGCGCTGCAGACCGCGATGAAGCAGAACGCCGGCAAGTACCTGCTGGTGGTGACCGGGTCGGTGCCGCTCAACGATGACGGCATCTACCTCACCATCGGCGGCCGCACCGCGCAAGACGGTGCTCGAAGAGGCGGCGGCCGGCGCGGCCGCGATCGTGGCGGTCGGCGCCTGCGCCCACTGGGGCAGCGTGCAGGCGGCGCGCCCCAATCCGACCGGCGCGGTGGGCGTCAGCGCAGGTCATCAAGGACAAGCCGGTGGTCAACATCGCCGGCTGCCCGCCGATCGCCGACGTGATCACCGCCACCATCGTGCACTATCCTGACGTTCGGCCGCATGCCGGCGACCGATGGCGACGGCCGCCCGCTGTTCGCCTACGGTGCGCTGATCCACGATCAGTGCCCGCCGGCGGGCGCACTTCGACGCCGGCCAGTTCGTCGAGGAATTCGACGACAGCAGCGCGCGCGAGGGCTAGTGCCTCTATCACGTCGGATGCAAGGGGCCGGCGACCTTCTCGCCGTGCCCGATCTTCCAGTGGAACGACGGCACCAGCTGGCCGATCGGCGCCGGGCACCCGTGCATCGGCTGCACCGAGCGCCACTTCTGGGACACGATGACGCCGTTCTACGGCCGGCTTCCCGACATCGGCGGCTTCGGCGTCGAGCGCAGCGCCGACATCATCGGCGCGGCGCTCGCCGTCGGCGCGACCGCCGGCGTCGCCGCGCACGCCGTCGCCACCGGCATCCACCAGGCCCGGCTCAAGCGGCAATTGCCGGTCGTCGCATCACCCGGCGGGTCCGCCGCCGCCGCGTCGACTCCGCAGCGCCAGGGAGTAACGCGCCATGGCCGTCACCAAGGTCGTCGTCGATCCGATCACCCGGATCGAGGGGCATCTGCGCATCGAGGCGCAGGCCGAGAACGGCAGGATCAGCAATGCCTGGGCGTCGTCCACCCAGTTCCGCGGCATCGAGATCATCATGCAGGGACGCGACCCGCGCGACGCCTGGGCGTTCACCCAGCGCATCTGCGGCGTCTGCACCGTGGTGCACGCCGTGGCGTCGTGCCGCGCGGTGGAGGACGCGCTCGGCATCACCATCCCGGCCAACGCCCGCCTGATCCGCAACCTCGTCCACGGCATGCAGTACATCCAGGACCACGTCATCCACTTCTATCACCTGCATGCGCTCGACTGGGTCGACGTGGTCAGCGCGCTCAAGGCCGACCCGGCCGCCACCAGCCGGATCGCCCGCAGCATCTCGCCCTGGCCCAACAACTCCGAGACGTACTTCAAGGAGGTGCAGGACCGGGTCAAGGACTTCGTCGCCAGCGGCCAGCTCGGCATCTTCACCAACGGCTACTGGGGCCACCCGGCGTACAAGCTGCCGCCCGAGGTCAACCTGCTGGCCGTGGCGCACTACCTCGAGGCGCTCGACTGGCAGCGCGAGGTCATCCGGCTGCACACCATCTTCGGCGGCAAGAATCCGCACCCGAACTTCCTGGTCGGCGGCATGGCGTGCGCCATCAACCTCGACAACGACGCCACGATCAACGCCGTGCGGCTCGAGCGACATCGAGCGCCATGATCGCCCAGGCGCGCGAGTTCGTCGAGCAGGTCTACTATCCCGACCTGATCGCGATCGCCGGCTTCTACAAGGAATGGGGCAGCATCGGCGGCGGCGTGCCCAACTACCTCGCCGTGGGCGAATTCCCCGAGGGCGACATCAGCGACATCGACAAGCTCTACTTCCCGCGCGGCATCATCCTCGACAACGACCTCACCACGGTCCACCCGTACGACCAGCAGAAGGTCAAGGAGTACATCACCAGCGCGTGGTACGAGTACTCCGGCGGCGACGGCGTCGGCCTGCACCCGTACGAAGGCGAGACCAAGGCCAAGTACACCGGCCCCAAGCCGCCCTGGACGTACCTGCAGGGCGAACAGAAGTACACCTGGATGAAGGCGCCGCGGTACGAAGGCGAACCGATGCAGGTCGGGCCGCTGGCCCGGATGCTGGTGGGCTACGCCAGCGGCCACCCCGACATCAAGCCGCTGGTCACCGACACGCTCGCCCGGCTGCAGGTCGGCCCGTCGGTGCTGTTCTCCACGCTCGGCCGCACCGCGGCGCGCGGCATCGAGACCGTGCTCATCGCGCGCCGGATGCCGGTCTGGTTCGACGAGCTGGTCGCGCGCATCAAGAGCGGCGACACCAGCACGTTCAACGGCGCCAAGTGGGATCCGTCGCACTGGCCCGCCAAGTCGCCAGGGCTACGGCTTCGTCGACGCCGCGCGCGGCGCGCTGGGCCACTGGGTGCAGATCGAGGACGGCAAGATCTCGCGCTACCAGTGCGTCGTGCCGAGCACCTGGAACTGCTCGCCCCGCGACGGCGCCGGGCAAGATGGGACCGTACGAGGCGGCGCTGACCGACAACCATCCGCTGGCCATCCCCGACCAGCCGCTCGAGATCCTGCGCACCATCCACTCGTTCGACCCCTGCATGGCGTGCGGCGTGCACGTGCTCGACGCCACCGGGCGAGCCGGTGGTGGAGGTCAGGGTGCAATGAGCGCCTCGGCCCCGCCCCGCGCGGGTCACGCGCCGCCGGCGCCGCTGCCGCGCAGCGGCAACTACCGCTGGGTCACGCTCTGGGGTGTGCCGCTCCGGACCATGCACTGGCTCGCGGCGCTCTGCATCGTGGTGCTCGCCGTCACCGGCCTGTACATCGGCAAGCCGTACTTCATGACCACCGGCCAGGCCAGCAGCCACTACCTGATGGGGTGGATGCGGTTCCTCCACTTCGCCGCCGCCGGCGGTGTTCGTGATGACCGCCATCGTGCGGGTCTACTGGCTCTTCGCCGGCAATCGCTACGAGCGGTGGAAGGCGCTCTTCCCGGTCCACCTCCGCGACTGGCGCGACCTGTTCCGGCAGGCCAGGTCCTACGCGCTGGTCCAGCCGGAGAAGGCGCCGCACTACCTCGGCCACAATCCGCTGCAGCAGCTGAGCTACACCGGCCTGTATGCCGTCGCGGCGCTGCAGGTCGTCACCGGGTTCGCGCTCTACGGCCAGTATGACGCCACCAGCATCTTCTACCGCGCCTTCAACTGGATCGGGCCGCTCTTCGGCGGCATGCCCAACGTCCGCTTCGTGCACCACGAGATGACCTGGGTCTTCGCCATCTACGTGCCGATCCACGTCTATCTCTCGCTGCGCGCCGACGTGCTGGAACACAACAGCACGATTTCGTCGATGGTCAGCGGCGGACGGATCGTGCCGGCCGACGAGCACTTCGTCGATGACTGACGCCGCGACGGACCGTGGTGATCGGGCTGGGCAACCCGCTGATGGGCGACGACGGCATCGGGCTCGCCGCGCTGGAGCGGCTGCGCCGGCGACTGGGAGCTCGGCCGACGGCGTCGAACTGGTCGACGGCGGCACCTGGGGGATGAACCTGCTGCCGCTGCTCGAAGCGTCGGACGACGTCATCCTGCTCGACGCCATCCGCACCGGCGCCGCGCCGGGAACGCGTCGTGACGCTGGAGCGCGACGAGCTCCCCCGCGGCCTCATGCTCAAGATGTCGCCGCACCAGATCGACCTGCGCGAGATGCTGGCGCTGCTGACGCTGCGCGGACACACTCCCGGCGCGCCTCGTGGCCCTCGGGATCGCGCCCGAGCGCGTCGAGATGTCCACCGAACTGAGCGCGGTCGCCGAGCACGGCTCTCCCGGCGTTGCTCGAGCGGGTCACGGCGCTGCTGGCCGAACGCGGCCATCGCTGCCAGCGCCGCGAGCGTCGCGCCATGCACGAGCTGAGCCTCGCGATCGAGGTCTGCCGGATCGCCGAGTCGCGCCTCGAGCCCGGCGACGTGCCGCGGCTGCGCGCCGTCGGCGTCGACCTCGGCGCGACGCCAACGTCGAAGTCGAGAACTTCCGCTTCTGCCTCGAGGCGCTGCTCGAGTGCCCCGCCGTTCGAGGGGCGCGGCCCGAGCTGGAACTGCTGCCCCGGCGACGACCTGCGCGTCGCCTACCTGGAGGTCGACGATGGCCGTCCGGACGATTGAAGTGCGCGAGCGCGTCATGGCGCGGAACGACGAGATCGCCGCCCAGGTCCGCCGGCGCCTCGCGCGCGCGCCGGCGTACCGGCGTTCAACCTGGTCTCGTCGCCCGGCTCGGGGAAGACCACGCTGCTGGAGCGGACGCTCGACGTCCTCGGCGAGGAGCTCGGCATCAGCATCGTCACCGGCGACGTGCAGACGCAGAACGACGCCGACCGGCTGGCCGCGCGCACCACCCGCCTGGTGCAGGCGGTGGTCACCAACGGCGCCTGCCATCTCGACGCGCGCCAGGTCGACGACCGCGCTCGACGCCATCGACCTCGACCAGACCGGCCTGCTGTTCATCGAGAACGTCGGCAACCTGGTCTGCCCCGCCAACTGGGACCTCGGCGAAGACGGCCAAGATCGTGCTCTTCTCGGTCACCGAAGGCGAAGACAAGCCGCTCAAGTACCCCGGCATGTTCCGGAAGCGCGCGCTACGCGGTGCTCACCAAGTCCGACCTGCTTCCCCACGTCCCGTTCGCCGTCGAGCGCGCGCTCGACGCGATGCGCCGAGGTCAATCCCGGCCTGCGAGCTCTTCCAGCTCTCGGCGCTGACCGGCGCGGGAATGGACGCGTGGTTCGACTTCCTCCGCGCCACGGCCCGCGCGCCCCGGTGCCGGCCGGCATGACCGCCAGCCGGACGCCCCGTCGGCCGCACGCCGCCTGCGGATCACCGGCGTGGTGCAGGGCGTCGGATTCCGGCCCGTTCGTTCACCGGCTGGCCATGCGCCACGGCATCGCCGGCTCGGTGCGCAACGTCGGCGGCGAAGTCGAGATCGTGGTCGAGGGGCCCGCGCCGGCCGCTCGACCGCCTTCGTCGCCGCGCATCCGGCCGAGGCGCCGCCGCTGGCGCGGATCGAAGCGATCGACGTCCGCGACGACGCCGGCGGCGGCCGCGCGCCGGCTTCGTCATCGCCGCGAGCGCTCGACCCGGCCGGCCGCCGCCAGCCGGTGTCGCCCGACGTGGCCGTCTGCGCCGCCTGCCGCGCCGAGCTGTCCGATCCGGCCGACCGCCGCTTCCGCTATCCGTTCATCACCTGCACCGACTGCGGCCCGCGCTTCACCGTCATCGAGGCGATGCCGTACGATCGCGCAGCGCACCAGCATGCGGCGCTTCACCCAGTGTGCCGCGTGCGAGCGCGAATACCGGACGCCCGGCGACCGCCGCTACCACTCCGAGACCAACAGCTGCCCGGCCTGCGGCCCGCGCCTCTGGTGCGAGTCGGACGCGCGCCGGACGCGGACGGCGGCGATCGCGATCGCCGCCGCCGCCGCCCTGCTCGCCCGCGGCGGCATCGTCGCCGTCCGCGGCCTCGGCGGCTTCCACCTCGCCGTCGACGCCCGCAACGACGCCGCGGTTGCGCCGCCTGCGCCAGCGGAAGCACCGCGACGCCAAGCCGCTCGCGGTCATGGTCCGCACGCCTCGACGAGGCGCGCACGTCTCGCGCATCGTCGACGCCGCCGACGCCGCGCTGGCTCGAGTCGCCGACCCGCCCGGTGGTCGTCGCTGCCGTCGCCAGCGCGACGCCGACCTGGCGCCGTCGGTCGCGCCGGGCCTCGACTCGGTCGGCGTGCTGCTGCCGTCGACGCCGGTGCACCACCTGCTGCTCGACACCGTCGGCGGGCCCGCTGGTCATGACCAGCGGCAACCCCAGCGACGAGCCGATCGCCATCGCCAACGACGAAGCGCGGGCGCGGCTCGGCGCCATCGCCGACGGCTTCCTGCTGCACGACCGCGACATCATCGTCGCGCTACGACGACTCGGTCCTGCGCGCTGCCGCGGACGGCGCGCCGATCCTGCTCCGGCGCGCCCGCGGACTGGCGCCGCTGCCGCTCACGCTGCCGGTCGCCGGCCCGGTCGCCGCTTGCTCGCCACCGGCGCCGACCTCAAGAACACCTTCACGCTGGCCGACGGACGCCGCGCGTACGTGAGCCAGCACATCGGCGACCTCGAGCACTTCGAAACCGTCGCCGCGCTTCCGCGAGGCGCTGCGACCGCTTCCGGGCGCTCTTCGCAGATCGACGCCGCGAGCTCGTGGCGCACGACCTGCACCCCGGCTACCACTCGACCCGCATGGCGCACGACGCTCGGGCTGCCCGACGATCGCGGTGCAGCACCATCACGCCCACATCGCCGCGGTGATGGCGGAACACGGCGTCACCGAGCCGGTCATCGGCGTGGCCTTCGACGGCACCGGCTACGGCGACCGACGGCGCAGTGTGGGGCGCCGAGATCCTCCTCGCCGACCTGACCGGTATCGACGCCTGGCGCACCTGCGCTACGCGCCGCTCCCCGGCGGCGACCTCGCCGCGCGCCAGCCGTGGCGCGCCGCGCTGGGCTATCTCGTCGCTCGCCCCGGCAGCCGCCGCGGCGTTCGCCGCGGCGTTCGCGTCGGTGTCCGCCCGCGAGCGCGACGTCGCCGAGGCAGCAGATCGACGCCGGGCTCAATGCGCCGCTCGCCTCGTCGATGGGGCGCCTGTTCGACGCCGCCGCGGCCGTGCTCGGCGTGCGGCACCGCTCGCAGTACGAGGGACAGGCGGCGATGGAACTCGAGGCGCTCGCCGGCGGGCCAGGCCGGGCACGAGATCGACGTGCCGTTCCAGCTCGAGCCCGGATCGCGGCCTGGATCATCGATCCCGTTGCCGCTCCTCGTCGCGCTCGGCGAGCGACGGCAGCGCGGCGACGACGTCGGCGAGCTGGCCGCGGATTTCCACGCCAGCGTCGTCGCCGATGACCGCGCGCGCCGTGATGACGGCCGCCGAGTCACCGACCGGCTGCGCACCGTCGCGCTCGGCGGCGGCGTCTTCCAGAACGCCCGCCTGGCCGCCGACGCTGCCCGCCGCGACTCGCGACGCTCGGGCTTCCGCGTCCTCGTCCCGCGCGCCCTCAGCCCCAACGACGGCGCGATCAGCTACGGCCAGGCGGCGGTGGCCGCCGCCCGGCTCGCCGACGCGGCACGTACCGATGCAACAGGAGGATGCCGACATGTGCCTAGGCATTCCCGGCCGCATCGTCGAAGTCCACGACGACCGCGGCCTGCCGATGGGCGTCGTCGACTTCGGCGGCGTCCGCCGCGACGGTCTGTCTCGCCTATGTCGCCGACCAGATCCAGCCCGGCGACTACGCGCTGGTGCACGTCGGCTTCGCCATCTCGGTCATCGACGAAGCCGAAGCGAAGCGCACCTTCGAGGCGCTGCGCGAGATGAGCCAGCTCGAGGAGCTCGAATGGATGAGCGACATCGCCCAGGCCGGCCTCGACGGCCTGCGGCGCGCCGGAGGCGCCATGAAATACCTCGAGGAGTACCGCGACGGCGCGATCGCCCGGGCGACTGGCGGCGCAGATCCGCCGCAGCCGCCACGCGGCGCTGGGTGCTGATGGAAGTCTGCGGCGGGCAGACCCACACCATCGTCAAGCAGGGCATCGACGAGCTGCTCGGCGACGCCGTCGAGATGATCCACGGCCCCGGGTGTCCGGTCTGCGTCACGCCGCTCGAGCAGATCGACAAGGCGCTGGCGCTCGCCGCCCGCCCGGAGGTGATCTTCACCTCGTTCGGCGACATGCTGCGGGTTCCCGGCAGCGACGTGCGACCTGCAGCAGCTCCGCGCGCGCGGCGGCGCGGTCCGGATCGTCTATTCGCCGCTCGACGCGCTCGAACTCGCGATCAGGCATCCCGACCGCGAGGTGGTGTTCTTCGCCGTCGGGCTTCGAGACCACCGCCCCCGCCAACGCCATGGCGGTCTGGCGCGCCCGGCAGCTTGGCGTCACGAACTTCAGCGTGCTGGTGTCGCACGTCACCGTGCCGCCGGCGATGACCGCGATCCTCCAGGACCCGACCAACCGCGTGCAGGGGTTCCTCGCCGCCGGCCACGTCTGCACCGTCATGGGATGGACCGAATACGAGCCGATCGCCGCGCGCTTCAAGGTGCCGATCGTGGTGACCGGATTCGAGCCGCTCGACATTCTCGAGGGAATCCATCTCGCCGTCCGGCAGCTCGAATCGGGCCGGCACGAGGTCGAGAACCAGTACGCCCGCGCCGTCACCCGCGACGGCACCGTGCCGGCGCGGATCGCTGGTCGAGCAGGTGTTCGAGCTCGTCGACCGCAAGTGGCGCGGCATCGGCGAGATTCCCGGCGAGCGGGCTCGCGCTGCGCGACGGAGTTCGCCGACTTCGACGCCGAGCGCCGCTTCGCGCTGGGCGACATCCACGTCGACGAGCCGGCCGAATGCCACGCCGGCGAGGTGCTCCGCGGCCAGCTCAAGCCGCACCAATGCCCGGCGTTCGGCACGCGCTGCACGCCGGAACATCCGCTCGGCGCGCCGATGGTGTCCTCGGAGGGCGCCTGCGCCGCCTACTACAACTACGGCCGCTTCCGCGCCGCGCACCCGGCCGCGGCTGACATGACCGACGGCACCGCGCTGCACGACCGGCTCGCCTGCGCCCGCCCCGGCTCACCGACGGCGCCGGGTGCAGCTCGGGCACGGCTCCGGCGGCAAGATGAGCGCCGCGCTGCTGCGCGACGCGCTTCCTGCCCGCACTTCGCCAACCCGATTCTCGCGCAGCTCGGCGACGGCGCGGTGCTGCCGCCGCTCGACGGCGAACTGGTCGATCTCGACCGACACCTTCGTGGTCAGTCCGGTCGAGTTTCCCGGCGGCAACATCGGCTCGCTGGCGGTGCACGGCACGCTCAACGACGTGGCGATGATGGGCGCCGTGCCGCGCTATCCTCTCCGCCGGGTTCGTGATCGAGGAGGGCCTGCGAGCTCGACGCTGCTCGACCGGGTCGTGCGCGCCATGGCCGATGCCGCCGCGCGCCGCCGGCGTGGCGCTGGTCACCGGCGACACCAAGGTGGTCGAGCGGGGCAAGGCCGACCGGCTCTACATCAACACCACCGGCATCGGCAGCCGCGACCCCGGCTTCCGCCCGGCGCCCGATCAGGCGCGCGCCCGGCGATGTCGTCCTGCTGAGCGGACCGATCGGCCGCCACGGCATGGCGATCATGGCGGCGCGCGAGGGCCTGGCGTTCGACAGCCGAGATCACCAGCGACTCCGCGACCCTGTACCCGCTGGTGGCACGGCTGCGCGACGCCGCCGGCGACGCCGTGCACGTGCTGCGCGATCCCACCCGCGGCGGCGTGGCGAGCGCGCTCAACGAAATCGCCGCGGCGTCGCGTGTCGGCATCGAACTGCGGGAGGCGGACGATCCGCGTCCCCCCGGCCGTGGCGGCGGCGTGCGAGATGCTCGGGCTCGATCCGCTCTATGTCGCCAACGAGGGCGTGCTGGTGGCCGTCGTGGCGCCCGACGCGGCCGACGCGGCCCTCGCCGCACTGCGCGACCCAGCCGCTGGGCTGCGACGCGGCGCGGATCGGACGCGTCGTCGAGGCACATCGCGACATGGTCGTCCTCCGCACCCGGATCGGTGGCAGCCGCGTGGTCGACATGCTCCCCGGCGATCAGTTGCCGCGGATCTGCTGACCCGATGCGGACGAGCCGCCAGGACCCGGCCTGGCAACGCGTCGACCGGAGTTCCGCGCCCCCGGGGGCCCCCGCAGCACCGCCCGCGATCGACGCCACGTCGGGCGACCTGCGCCGCCTGATCGACGCGGAAGCACGCAACGACCAGGTGATTCGTGAGGCGCGCGCCGCCGCCGCCGAGACGATCCGTGCCGCCCACGATGCGATCGCCGTCCAGCAGGCCGGCCTGGCTGCGGAACTCGAGCGGATCGTCGCGGAGCAGGCATCGGCCCTCGCCGCCGAGCGCGACCGGCGGATGGCGGACCTCGCCGGCGGCGCCGCGCGCGACGCCGCCGGGTATGACGCCGTGACCGCCGAGCGAATCACTGCGGCGGCACGAGCAGTGGTCGATCGACTGGTCGGCGGCGACCTCGCATGATTCTGCCGATGTCGCGGGTGCGGATCATGGGGCCGCGACCGCGGCTGGGCGAGGTGCTCGCCGCGCTGCAGGATGTCGGGTTGCTCCATCTCAGCGCACCGGAGACAGCGGTCCCGCTCGACACCGTGCCGCTCGATGCCCATCAGATCCGGACCCGCGATCACCTCCGCGCCGCACTTGCGGACGCTGATCAGGCGCTGCGCGCCCTCGATCTCGCCCGGGAACCGCAGCCGACCGCGCCGGGCGCCCACGCCGCTCCCGGCCCACCCGGGAGGACCGCGGCACCGACCACCAGCGAACTGGCTCGCTGGGCCCGGGTGGCGTGGCAGACCCGGCGCGCCGCGGAACAGCTCGCCCACCGGCGGGCCGGGGTCGAAGACGAACGGGCGCTGATCCTCAAGTACCAGCACTTCTTCGCGGCGTTCCGCTCGCTGCTCGAGAGTGAACGCCGCTGGCCGAACGCCGCCGCCTATCACGTGCTGGTCAAGAAGGGTGACGCCGGAACGATCCCGGCACTCCGCGCGTCGCTCGCGGCGTGATCGGCGACGAGTTCCAGCTCTACAGTCAGGTGTTGCCGTCGGGCGAGACGGCGGTGCTGGTGCTCGTCTCGGGCACGGCGGCCCAGCGGGTCGAGCGGCTGCTCGCCGACGCCCGGGTGCAGGAGATCCCGGTGCCGAAGGAGTTCGGCGGCGGGACGCTCGCCGATGCGATTCCGCGGATGCTGGAGCGCCTCGGCGAGATCCCCGGCGACGTCGACCGACTGGCGGCGGAGCGCGCCGGGCTCGCCGCCGAGCGCGGCCCGGAGCTGCAACGAGCGCGATCGGGGCTCCACGACCAGCTCGAGGCGCTGGCGGCGCTGCCGCAATCGGGCGTCACCCCGCGGGCGTTCGTGATCGAGGGCTGGGTGCCGTCGCGGGCCCGCACTGAACTCGAGCGCGGCCTCCACGAGCGGTGCGGCGACGAGGTCGTGGTGAGCGAGATTGCGCGCGAGGCACTGGCATTCCGATGCAGCGCCGGTGGTGCTCTCCAACCCGCGGCTCCTGCGTCCGTTCGAGACGCTGATCCGGCTGCTGCCGCTGCCGCAGTACGGATCGATCGACCCGACGCCGTTCGTGGCGGTGTTCTTTCCGGCGTTCTTCGGCCTGATGGTGGGCGACATCGGCTACGGAGTGATCCTGGCGCTGCTCGGGCTGGTGCTGCACGCGCGCACCGCCCCCGGCTCGGTGCTGGCACGGACGTCGCCGAGATCGTCGGTCCCTGCGCGCTCGCCACCATCATCGCCGGACTGGCTGTACGGCGAGTTCTTCGGCGATCTCGGTACGCGCTGGTTCGGGCTCCGGCCGCTGCTCTTCAGCCGGGAAGACGCCATCATCCCGTTCCTGCTGCTCGCGTTGTCGCTCGGCGTCGTGCACGTTCTGCTGGCCCTGGTCCTCGGCGCTGTCAGCGCGCCGGCGCCGCCCCCGCGAGGCGGCCGGCCGCGGCATCTCCGCGCTGATGGTGGTGCTCGCGGTGCTGGCGCTGCTCGCGGCGGTCGCACGTGCTCCCGCGACCGCTTCTTCACCCCGGCGGTGATCGCCCTGCTGGTCGCCTTCCCGGTCCTCATCGCGCTCGAGGGCGTGGTCGCGATGATCGAACTGCTGACCACCCTCGGCAACATCCTGTCGTATGCCCGCATCATGGCGCTCGGCGTCGCCTCGGTGATGCTCGCCGTCGTGGCCAACCGGATGGTCGGCGCGCATGGGCAGCGTGCTGGTCGGCGTCGTGTTCGCGCTCCTCTTTCACCTCGTCAACTTCGCGATCGCGATGTTCACCCCGACGGTGCACGCCCTGCGGCTCCACTACGTCGAATTCTTCGGCAAGTTCTACAGTCCCGGCGGCATGCACTACCAGCCCCTCTCGCATTGCGACCGCGCGCCGAACGCGTCGTCGCCGCCGCCATCCCCGACAACGAGGCAGCACGCATGAACCCCGTCGCACTGACCGCGCTGGCCGCAGCTCTCGCCGTCGCGATCCCCGCTCTCGCCACGGCGTGGGCGCAATCCCGCATCGGCCCGGCCATCGCCGCGTCGATGGCGGAGAAGCCGGAGCTCTCGACGACCGCCATCCTGATGATCGCCATCCCGGAGACGATGGTGATCCTCGGGTTCGTCGTCTCGATGGTGATCCTGGTCCGCGCCGGCTGACGGTTCGCCATGGCGCTCGATCAACTCCTCGCCGCGCTCGAGCGCGAGGCGCACGCCAGCGCGGAGCAGATCACCGCCGACGCCCGGCGCCAGGCCGAGGCGATTACGGCGGCCGGTCAGGCGGGCCTCGCCGAGCGCCGGCAGTCGGCGCGACAGGCCGCGGAGCAGCAAGCCCGCGCCGCCCTGGACCAGGCGCTGGCCGAGGCGACGCGCGAGGCCCGCCGCGAGCAACTCCTGGCCCGCGAACGCCTGCTCGATCGCGTCTTTGCGGCCGCCGATGCGCTGCTCCCCGGGGCGATCGCGCAGCCGGCGTATCTCGCCACCCTCGCGTCGCGCGTCGCCGAAGCGTCCCGATGCGTCGCCGGCCGCCCCGCCGCCCTCCACGGTCCGCCGGCGCTCGAAGCGCCATTGCGCCGGATCGCCGCCGGCATTCCGGATCTGGCCGTCTCGGTCGACGCCGACGCCGGCGCCGGATTCGTCCTGACCAGCTCCGACGGTGCCATCAGCGTGGAAGACACCCTTCAGCACCGCCTGCGGCGCGATCGCGCCGCGCTTGCCCGCACCGCGTTGCACGCCCTGGACGCGCCGCAATGACGCCCGCGTGGGACGACCTGACGGCCCGCTCCCGCGGCCTGGCCACCCATCTTCTCACCCGGGGACAGCTGGAGTCGCTGGCGCGACTCCCCGACCGGGCAGCGCTTGCCGGTGCATTGCGGCGTCACGGCGTGCTGCTCACGGCCGAAAGCGAAGTGCCGTCGTACCAGGCCCTGGAACTCGCCGTGCGTCGCTGGGCGGCGGCGCTGCTTGGCGTGATGGCGCGCTGGGCCGGTCCGCGCGCCGCTGCGTTGCCCCTGGTGTTCGACGACGAAGATCGCCGCAGCCTGCGGGCACTGACGCGGGGAGCGGTGCAGCACGCAGCCGCCGACCAACGGCTTGCCGGTCTGGTGCCCACGCCGACGCTTCCGGAGCGGGCGCTGCAGACGCTCGCGGCGCTGCCGTCGATCGCGCCGATCGCGGCCGTGCTCGCGGCGTGGCGGCATCCGTTCGCCGCAGCGCTCGCGCCGTTTGCGACAGCGGTCGATGTCGACCTCTTCGCCGTCGGCGTGGCGCTGGACCGCGCCGCCGCCGCTCGCGCCACCGCCGCGGCGCAGCGGTCGCACCATCGCGATCTGCGGCGGCTCGTGGCCGAACAGATCGATCTCCGCAACGTCATCACCGCGCTGATCCTCGCCGGCCTCGAGGAGGATGCCTCGGGAAACGACGTCTTCGTGCCCGGCGGTTCGCGCCTCGGCGCCGACGCGTTTCGCCGCGCCGCCGGTGCGCGCGATGCCCGGGTGGCCGCCACCATGCTCGCGCCGGCGTTTGCCGCCACGCCCTGGGCCGCGGTCATTCGTCGCGGCGGCGGCCACGTCTCCGCCACCGAGCGGGAACTCCGGCGCCGCCAGCTCGCGGCGCTCGCCGCCATGGTGCGCCGCCAGCCCCTCGGCCCGGTGCCGGTCATCGGGTTCGCCCTCCGCCTGCGCGCCCAGGTCGGCGACCTCGACCGTATCATCTGGGCGCTGGCGTTGGGCGTCCCCCACCAGGTGGTGACCGACACACTGGTGACGGCGTCGCCGTGAAGGCCGGCGTCCGCGTCGTCTGCCGGCCGGAAGTCGCCGCCGGATTCGGCCTCACCGGCCTGGTGGTCGCCGCGGCGGCCACCACCGAAGATGCCGACCGCGTCTTCCGCGAGCTGCTCGACGACCCGGACATCGGCGTCGTGCTGATGGAAGCGGGCCAGTTCGAGCGGCTCCCCGAGGAGCTGCGCCGCGTGGCCAACCGGCGGGCCTTGCCGATGGTGGTGCCGTTTCCCGGCCCGGCGTGGGAAGCGCCCGCGGAACTGGCGGAATCGTACATCGTCGAGCTGCTGCGGCAGGTCATCGGCTACCGGGTGCGGTTGCGGTGACGACCCCCCGCCTGGTGCGGATCAGTGGCGCCCTGGCCGAAGCCGAGCCGCTTCGCGGCCGCGGCGCTCTACGAATTGGTCCGGGTCGGCGAACGCGGCCTCTTCGGCGAGGTGGTGCGCATCGCCGGCGACCGCGCCACCATCCAGATCTACGAGGAGACCAACGGGCTGCAGATCGGCGAGCCGGTCGACGCCCACCGGCAGCGCCGCTCACCATCGAACTCGGACCCGGCCTGCTCGGCGGCGTGCTCGACGGCGTCGGGCGGCCGCTGCACAGATCGCCGCCAGCCGCCGGCGACTTCATCGCGCCGGGCACGCAGGCGCCGACGCTCGACCCGGAACGTCGCTGGGACTTCACGCCGACGATCGCCGCCGGCGCGGCGATCGGCCGCCGGCGATCATGCTCGGCACGGTCGAGGAGCGTCCCGGCATTCGATGCACCGCATCATGGTGCCGCCGGCGCTGTCGGGACGGGTCGCCGAGCTCGTCGGCAGGGACCGTCCGGGTCGCCGACCCGATCGGCCATCTCGACGATGGCACGCCGCTGACGCTCGCGCACCGATGGCCGGTGCGCCGGCCCCGGCCGGTCGCCCGTCGCGCTGCCGCTCGACGCCCCGTTCGTCACCGGCCAGCGGGTCTTCGATTTCCTCTTTCCGGTGGCCGAAGGCGGCAGCGTGGCGGTGCCGGGCGGCTTCGGCACCGGCAAGACGGTCATCGAGCAGTCGCTCGCCAAGTACGCCGCCGCCGACGTGATGGTCTACGTCGGCTGCGGCGAACGCGGCAACGAGATGGCCGAAGTGCTGCGAGGAATTCCCTGCGCCTGATCGACCAGCGCACCGGGCGGTCGGTGATGGATCGCACCGTGCTGCTGGTCAACACGTCCAACATGCCGGTCGCGGCGCGCGAGGCGTCGGTCTATGTCGGCATCACCATCGCGGAGTACTACCGGGACATGGGCTACCGCGTGGCGCTGATGGCCGACAGCCTGTCGCGATGGGCCGAAGCGCTGCGCGAGATCGGCGCGCGCCTGCAGGAAATGCCCGGCGAAGAGGGTTACCCCACCTACCTCGGCAACCGGCTCGGCAAGTTCTACGAGCGGGCCGGCCGCACGGTGGCGCTCGGTGCGCCGGAACGCCGCGGCGCCGTGACGGTGATCAGCGCCATCTCGCCGCCCGGCGGCGACTTTTCGGAGCCGGTGACCCAGGCGTCGCTGCGGGTGGCCGGCGCGCTCTGGGCGCTCGACGCCGGACCTGGCGCACCAGCGGCAGTTTCCGGCGGTCGATTGGGAGACGAGCTACAGCCTGTACGTCGAGGCCACCGCCGACGTGGTTTGCCGCGCAACGCCGGCACCGACTGGGCCGCGCTGCGCGTCGCATCCTGCTCGATCTGCTGCAGCACGACCGTGAATTGCGCGAGATCGCCGCGCTGGTCGGCGCCGACGCCTTGCAGGACTGCCGACCGGCTGATGCTCGAAGTCGCCCAGGTGGCCCGCGACGCCGTGCTGGGGCAGAGCGCCTACGAACCAACCGACGCGTGGTCGCCGATCACGAAGACCTACCTCCTGGCCGCGCTGGTCGCACGAGCTGCACCAGGCGGGACAGCAGGCCCTGGATCGCTGGCGTCGACGTTCGAAGCGCTCGACTTCGCCGGACCGCGACGCCAGTTGATCGGAATTGCGCCGCACGCCGGCGGCGGAATGCGAGGCCGCGGGCTGCGCGACGTGCGGACCATGCTGGAGCGGTGGTCGGCATGAGCACACTCGAGCGCCGCTACCATGGAGCCGCAGAGCGTCGGCGGCCCGCTGCTCTACCTGCGCAACACGCAGGTCGCCGCGCTCGGCGAATGGGTCGAGATTCGCGTGCCGGGACAGACACCGTGGCGGGGCCAGGTCATCGACGCCGGCCGCGACGTCAGCGTCATCCAGGTCCTCGAGGACACCGTCGGGCTCGCACCCGCGCACTGTCGAGATCACCCTGACCGGGCGCGGCGCCACCACCGGGTGGGCCGCGAGCTCCTCGGCCGCGCCGTTCAACGGCATGGGCGCGCCGATCGACGGCCTCCCCGCCCCGATCGGCGACGCGACCCGCCCGATCTGGGGCGCGCCGCTCAATCCCGTCCGGCGCGCGCGCCCCGCCGACTTCATCGAGACCGGCATCTCCGCGATCGACGGCATGAACACGCTGGTGCGCGGCCAGAAGCTCCCGGTCTTCTCCGGGCCCGGCCTGCCCGGCCTCGAGCTCGCCGCGCGCATCGTCGAGAGGCGCGCGCGCCCCGCACGGCGAACCGTTCGCCGTGGTCTTCGTCGCGATCGGCATCACCTCGCGCGAGATGGACGCTTCCTGGCGCACTTCGACCGGTCCGGCGCCCGCGAGCGCGATCGGTGCTCTATCTCAACGAGACGCGCGACCCGACCATCGAACGGCTGCTCGCGCCGCGGGTGGCGCTCACCCAGGCCGAGTACCTGGCCTTCGAACTCGGCATGCACGTGCTGGTCGTCATCGCCGACATCACCCACTACTGCGAAGCCCTGCGCGAGCTCGCGACGGCGCGCGAGGAGATCCCGGGACGGCGCGGCTATCCCGGCTACATGTACTCCGACCTCGCCAGCATCTTCGAACGGGCCGGGGTCGTGACCGGCGGGACCGGGCTCGGTCACGCAGCTCCCGATCCTCACCATGCCGGACGACGACATCACCCATCCGATTCCCGACCTCACCGGCTACATCACCGAGGGACAGGTGGTGCTGTCGCGTGATCTCCATCGCCGCGGCATCTTTCCGCCGATCGACGTGCTGCCGTCGCTGTCGCGGCTGATGCAGTCCGGCATCGGCGCCGGCAAGACCGACGCCGGCCCACCGTGAATGGTCCAACCAGCTGTATGCCTCCTACACCCGGGGGCGCGAAGCGCGCCTGATGGCGGCGATCGTCGGCGAAGCCGGGCTCGCGCCCGCTGACCGCCGGGCGCTGGCCTTCGCCGAGCGCTTCGAGACGGAATTCATCGGCCAGGCCACCCGCCGCACGATCGGCGAGACCCTCGGCCACGGGGTGGCGTCTGCTCGAGACGCTGCCGCGCGACGACCTGCACCGCATCAGCGACTCCACCTGGGCTTCGCGCCCTGGCAGCACCCCGGGACGGGCGCCATGAGCGCACGTCCGGATGCCCGCCACGCGACTCAACCTGCTGCGATCCCGCCGCCGCCTGGAACGCCTGGCACGCGGTGCCGACCTGCTGCGCCGCAAACGCGAGGCGCTGGTGACGGAGCTGTTCCGACTCGCCCGCCCCGCTGCCGACGCCCGCGCCCGAATCGCCGCCGCCGCGTTCGAGGCCTATCCACTGCTCGACGGACGCACTCGCCGACCAGGGCATCAGCGGCCTGCGGGCGATGGCGTGGCCGGCGCGCGACTATCGCGTCGAACTCGAACCCGGTACCGTCTGGGGCGTCGTCGTCTCGCGCATCGTGTCGCGGCCACCGGTGCCACGAACACTCGGCGCGCGCGCCACGGCGCCGCAGTCGGCGGGGGCCGCCACCATCCAGGCCGCGACAGCCTTCGAACAGTTCACCGAACTCCTGCTCGACGCCGCGTCGCAGGAAACGCTCCTCCGGCGCGTCGGCGAGGCGCTGGCTCGCACCTCCCGCCAGGTGCAGACCCTCGAGCACCGCGTGTCTCCCCGGTTGCAGCGCGACATCAGTCGGGTGCGGCAGGTACTCGACGAACGGGAACGCGAAGAGCGTCTCCGACTTGGCAATCTGCTGCGGCGGAATCACCGCCCGGTCCTGTAATCCGGCCATTCTCGACAGGAGTCCGCACTCATGGCATTCCGTTCCGGCATCTACATCGTCCCCACCAATCGGTGGTACATCGAACGCACCGTCTGGCTCATTGCCGGCTGCGTCCTGATCATCAGCACCGCGCTCGCGGCGTGGGTCAACCCCTGGCTCGTGCTGCTGGTCGTCGCCACCGGCGCCGCGTCCATTACCGTCTCCCTGACCGGCTTCTGCATCGTCGGCAACATTCTCTACCGGCTCGGTTTCACGCCGATGCTCGGCCGCCCCTCGGCCGCCCCGCCCAGGTGGTACTTCATGCAGACCGACAGCTGGTACCTCGAGCGCCGCATCTACATTGCCGTGGGGATCAACATCTCCATCGCCTCCATCCTGTCGCTCATCGTGAGTCCGTGGTGGCTGATCTTTCCCGGGTTCGTCGGCATCGCGATGGTGTGGTTCGCCGCAACGGGGTATTGCATCATGGCCAACGGGCTCTACTGGCTGGGCGCCGAACCGCGCCTCAATCCGAAGGCCGCAGCGCCCGTGGCGCCGCCGCTGCCATCGCAGGCGACGCCGTGACCGCTGCCGATCCCGGGGTCGACCCGCCCGGAAGCGCGGCGCCCCAGCCGACGGGCACTTCGCTCCCGACGGGTCAGCCGGCGGCGATCCGGCACACGCCCCGAAAGGGCACGCACGTCATCCGGCTCCGGCTGCACGAACTCACCCAGTTGTTCAACTCGATGGATCCATCGCCCTTCATCGACAAGCGGCTCGATCCGGACGCGGAAGATTTCATCGTCGAAGCGGCCCGGCCGTTCGGCCCCGATATTCATCTTCGACTCGACCTGTTCCTTGACCAGTGGCCCGCCGACGATCCGCTCCCGCTGGTCAAGACCGCCGTCCGCAATCACTTCGTGCGCCGGGCCCAGAGCACCAGGCTCGAATTGCGCCGGCTGATGCAGCAGGGACGGCTCTCCCTGCTGATCGGACTCGTCTTTCTCGGCGGCTGTCTGGTGATCAGCCAGGCGGCGTTCGGACATGCCACCGGCGCCGCCGGTGGAATCGTCCGCGAGAGCCTGACCATCGCGGGGTGGGTCGCCATGTGGCGCCCGATGCAGATCTATCTCTACGACTGGTGGCCGCTGCGACGCCGCGTCCGTACCTTTCGGCGCCTGAGCCGGATGGCCGTCGAAGTCGCTCCATCCGGCGTGTCCACGCACCGACCGTAACGGCGCCGCGCCCCGGCGGGCGAGCTGCCGGAGGTATGCCGATGTCGCTCCCCCCCGATCACCAGCCGATGACGGCCGCCGCCCGTCGCATGGTGCAGACCGTCCGCTCGCCCGACTTCACCAATCCCGCACTCGAAGGGCGGCGCATCTTCGCGGAAGGTTGGGGAACGTTTCTCCTCACCCTGGCCGGAGCCGGCGCCGCGGTCGTGGCCGATCACACCGGCGCGGTGACGCCCGCCATGCAGGCCGTCGCCCCGGGACTCACGGTGATGGCTGTCATCTATTTCATGGGGGCGGTCAGCGGGGCCCACCTCAATCCGGCGGTGACCCTCGCGTTCGCGGTGCGCCGCAACTTTCCCTGGCGGCGCGTACCCGGTTACGTCGTGGCGCAGTGCGCCGGCGCCATCGCCGCGGCCCTCTTTCTTCGCGGCATCCTGAGTCCCGCCGGCACGCTCGGCGCGACCATACCACGGCCGGGCTTCCCGGCAACGCGCGCCGTCATCCTCGAGGCGGTCCTCACCGCGGGGCTGGTCAACACCATCCTTGGCACCGCGACCGGTGCCCGCAACATCGGCCCGAATGGTGCACTCGCGGTGGGAGGATACATCGCGCTGGCCGGGCTGTGGGCCGGACCGCTGACCGGGGCGTCGATGAACCCGGCCCGCTCGCTCGGGCCGGACGTAATCCGGGGCGACCTGCACACCACGTGGATCTACCTGGCCGGCCCGATCGCCGGGGCATTGATCGGCGTCGTCTTCGAGTGGATCCTCGTCGGCAAGCCGACTCTGGCCGGCGGCATCGCTGCCCAGGGAACGCTCGGAGGGGACTCCCGCCAGCCGTGATGGTCGTCACGGCGCCGGGCGGGCGCACGCTCGATCAGAGCGCAAACGATTCGACGGTGGCGTATCGGGTGGTGCCATCACCGGGGACGCTTTCGAACAGTACGATCCGGTCGACAGTCCACTCCGGGCCCGAGTCGGCCTCGAGCCGGCTGAGCGCGGACGTGGCCTCACGACTCTCGTCCGGCGTCGCCCGGCGAGCGACCCGTCCCAGCGTGACGTGCGGATGAAACTCGGACCGCTCGTCGCGAACACCCAGCACGTCCAGCCGTTCGGCCACTCGCTCCCGCAGGCGCCGCAATCGCGGTACGTCCCCCTCGAGTTCGCGCACGACTGCCCGCGGCGGGCCGAACGGCGGCAGCTGCCCGGCCCGGCCCAGCCGGAGCCGGAGGGCACCGGTTCCCGCGACCGCGGCCGTCAACGCCCGGGAAACCAGCGAGATCTCGCGCGACGAGACGCCCCCCAGGAAGAAGAGGGTGATATGCAGTTTCTCTTCGTGCTCCCACCGCACCGCGAGCCGGGCCCGTTCGAGGGTGGCGACCTGGCGGAACGCGGCGTGGCGCACCACGGGCGGCAATTCGATCGCCACGAACATCCGGCGTTGCCGCGCCGCGGTATCGCGGCCCGTCACCACCATCAGACCAGGACCCACTTCGTCATCGCGGATCGGCGCCGCCTTCGTCCGAGCGCCACAGCCCGATCGTGGTGGGCCCGACGAAGCCCCTCCGTTGCCCGTTGGTGTGCATTGCCACCGCGACCGTCAGATGTCCGGTGAGCGGCGGCAACCCGCCGCCGGTAAGCTCCTTCCAGGTCACGCCTTCATCCCTCGACTTGTAGAGACGGCGGCAGCGGCAAGACGTCCCTGCATGAACTACCTCGACATGTTGTGTGGGGGTCGCTGCAACAATACCGCGGCCCGTCGAGGCGCAACAGGGACCGGAGTGGCTACTCCTCTCGCATTGCCACCAGTGGATCGACCCGGGCCGCTCGCCGGGCCGGCACCCAGGTGGCGGCGATCGCCACCAGTGCCAGCACGGCGGGGACCGCCACGAACGTCACCGGATCGTGGGGTGTCACCCCGAACAGCTGGGCGCGCAGCAGTTTCCCGCCGACCGCGGCCAGCGCCAGGCCGATCACCAGCCCCGCGCCGATCAGCGCCACACCCTGCCGCAGCACCATGCCGACCACCCGATACTGTCCGGCGCCCAGGGCAATCCGGATCCCCAGTTCGCGGGTGCGCTGCGACACGCTGCAGGCGATCACCCCGTACAGCCCCAGCCCGGCAAGCACCAGCGCGATGGCGGCGAACGACGCGAGCAGCACGGCGTAGAAGCGCGGTTCGGCCACCGACTGCGACAGCGCGGCGTCCATCGTCTGGACGCCGAACACCGGCAGATCGGGATCGAGCGTCCGGATTGCTGCCTTTCCCGCGTTCATTACCTGGCGCGGGTCGGCCGTCGAACGCACCAGGAGCGACATGTCCGTCACCGGAACCTGTTCGAAATCGGCGTATACGGCGGGCACACGGCGGCGCCGCGGGGCCAGGCGTTCGAGGTCCGGCACGACGCCGATGATCTCACCCGCGGTCGGCACGTGATGGCCGTCGGCCGCCGTGTCGCGCGTCCAGCCGAACGTGATGTGCTTGCCGATCGGGTTCTCGCCGGGAAAATACTGTTTCACGAACGTCCGGCTCGCCACGAACACCAGCGGCGTCCCCCGCCCGGTCCTGGCTGCTGAACGAACGCCCCGCGACGATCCGCACGCCCAGCACGCGGAAGAAGTCCGCCGAGACCATCCGGATGTCGGTGACATTGGGGTGACCCGGCGGCGCCGGCGGCTGGTCGTCGCGGTCGAAGGTGAGACGCATGGCGTTCGGGTCGAGCGGACGGCCGAACGCCACCGCCGCCGACTGCACCCCCGGCACCGCCTTGCATCGCCGCGACCAGCCCGTCGGCAAAGGCGCGCTCCTGCCGATCCCACGGATATTTCCGGCCGGGCAGCGAGACCGCCATGGTGACGACGTGATCGGAGTCGAAACCCGGGATCGACCTGCACCAGGCGCATCAGGCTGCGGGTCAGCAGGCCGGCGCCGATCAGCAGCACCACGGCGGCCGCCAGCTCCACGATCGCCAGCGTCGATCGCACCCGCCGGCTGCTCCGCTGCACGTTGGCGCCCCGGCCGCCGCCCTTGAGGGTCTCGGCGACGTCGGTCCGCAGCGCATGCCACGCGGGGACCATGCCGAACAGCACGGCCGTCAGCACCCCGACGCCGCCGGCGAACAGCAGCAGTCGCCCGTCGATCTGCACCTGGCCCAGCCGCGGCACGCCCGCCGGCCCGGCCGCCTTGACCAGTACGATGGCCCACCAGCGCCAGCACCGTGCCGAGGGCCACGCCCGCGGCCACCAGCAACGCGCTCTCCGCCAGCAACTGACGCAACAGCCGCCACGCGCCGGCACCGAGGGCCGTCCGGACCGCCATTTCGGTCTCGCGCGAGGCGGCGCGCACCAGCAGCAGGTTGGCGACGTTGGCGCAGGCCAGCAGCAGCAGGCAACCGACGCAGGCCAGCACCATCTCCAGCGCCGGCTTGACGCCGCGGACCATCAGCTCGCGCATGTCGCCCGCGCCGGCGATGAATTCCGCGTCCGTCTGCGGGTAGGCCGAAGCCAGCCGCGCCCCGATGGCGTGCAGCTCGCGATCGGCACCGGCGGCGGTGGCTCCGCGCGCGAGCCGGCCGATACCCGCCATGTAGTGCGCGCCGCGATTGCCCGGCTCGAGATCGTCCGGCGACGGTACCGCCGCCGTCCAGAGATCGGTTCCCGCCGGGGTGATCACCGAACGAGGGGCCACGCCGACCACGGTCACCGGTTTGCCGCCGAGTTCGATGGCCCGACCGACGATGCCGGGTCGCCGCCGAAGCGGCTCCGCCACAACCCTTCGGAGAGCACCGCCGTCGCCGGCGAACCGGGATGGTCCGCCCCGGCGGCAAATCCGCTCCCCAGCAGCATCGGGACGCCGCAGCAGCGAGAAGAAGTCGGCGCTGACCGCGGCCCCGTTGAGCTGCATCGGCGTGGCGCCGCTGCCGGTCAGGTTCTCCGTTTCCGGGACGATCACCGACATCTCGGGCCACGGCGTGGCTCTGGGCGCGGTAATCGACGAAGTCGAGGTACGACATCGGTCGTTGGTTGCCGTCGCGGCCGACGGTGAAGACCCGCACCAGCCGGTCTCCGCCGGGGTACGGCAGCGGCTTGATCAGCACCGTGTCGACGATGCTGAAGACCGCCGTGGTCGCCCCCATCCCGAGGGCCAGCGTGATCGACGGCCACCGCCGCGAACCCGGGCGCGGCGGCCAGTTTTCGGGCGGCGTAGCGAAGGTCGTTCCCGAGCGCGCGCATCATGGTCTGACCGGCGATGTGGGGGTGTCGGTGGCGCCGTGCGATCCCGCAGAGCCGTGCGGCGCCGAGAACCTGCTCTCTCCGGGGATGCACCACCATCGCCGGCCGTCGCCCGGTGCACGCGTCGACCGACCGACGACGTGCGAGCGCCGCGTACGCCGGCCTGGTCCCGATCCCGATCGGCCGCGAAGTCAAGGGGGGACTGGCGCAGTGGCGGTTGGCAGTCGATCTTTTCCACGCGGAACGCGGCGTCGCACCGCGGTGGCGCCGATCCGATCATGACAACCTAGAACGTCTTACACTTGGAGCATGCCCTCGAATGCCGCGACCGACACCACAGTCTCACCCGGGCGACCAGCTCGCCGAACTCCTGCGCATGCTGGACATCAGTCAATCTCAGCTCGCTGACGACATCGGCACCACGGCCGCGTCGGTCTCCCGGATCGTCTCCGGCAAACAGGCGCTTACCCTCGGCATGGCCGAACTGATCGCCTCGCGCACCGGCGCCCGGGTCGGCTGGCTCATGACCGGCGAGCTGCCGGTGTTCCCCAATCAGGCGCGGGACGACATGAACAAGGCGGCCTATCAGGCGGGCTGGCGCGCCGCCATGCAGGCGGTGCTGACCGACGTCACCGCCCTGCGCGACAGCGTCAAGCCGGGCGGGCCCGGCAAGGCCAAGCGCGCCGCTACCTCACCATCCGCAACGGTGGCCGCGGCGCGTCGGCATCGGGCGGAGCTGGCGCAGCGGGGATTGCTGGGGGGCGGTCGTACCCGGGCGACTCGTCGTCGGAAACGGGCGTAAGCACGCCGGTCAATACCGCCCGCCAGAACGCCTTGATGCTGTCGTCGCCGAGCGGGCGGTAGATCTCGATAGGGTCGTCGCCCCCGGCGTCGTAGCGAATCACGTCGCCAGGCATGACATGCAGGGGAGCATACGGGGCCGTCACGTGGTACCACGTGGCCATCAACGGTCTCCGAAAGAGGTCGTCTAGGGTACGCGGCCCCGGTGTGGCTGTCAATTGCACCGGGGGGCGCTGCGACGAGACCCCGTCGCGGGTCCGGCGTCGATCCCGTGCAGCGGCAACGGTCGGCACCGGCAGAGAGGCACCGAATGTTCCGTTCCGTATCATTCGGCGCGTCGTGCGTCGCGGCCATCGCGGGTCGCGCGTCGGGCCAGCGCCTCGATACCGCCGCCGCCCTCATTGCCGGCCCGAGCCGCAATGCCGAGGTGCGCCTCGTCGTCGGGCACGTCGAGCTCTCTGCTCCGGCCGATTCCGCGCCCGATTCCCATCGCTCCCCACCGAGTGGCCCGTGACCATTCCGCGCCCGGCTGCCGATGAACACGCCCCGTATTATTTGCGCTACATCGCGCTGGTTCCCGACGGGGACCTGATCGCCGAACTCGGTCGCCAGGGACGCGCGACCGCGGCAATGCTGCGCCGGGTGCCGGCCGACAGGGCGCACTTCCGCTATCAGCCCGGCAAATGGAGCGTCCTCGAAGTGATCGGCCACGTCATCGACGCCGAGCGGGTCTTTGCGTATCGCGCCCTCTGCTTCTCGCGCGCGGACGCCACCCCGCTGCCATCATTCGACGAAAACGCCTGGGTACCCGGCTCCGAAGCCGATCAGCGCCCGCTGGAAGGCCTGGTCGCGGAATTCGAAGCGGTGCGCGCCGCGACGGCGGCCCTTTTCGCCGGCATGAACCCACGAACAACTGGCGCGCCGCGGCACGGCCAGCGGCCAGCCGATGTCGGCGCGAGCGGCCGCGTACGTCATCGCGGGCCACGAACGGCATCACGTGGCGTTGCTGCACGAGCGCTACGGGGTGTGACGAACCGCCCGGGCGCGCCGATCCGGATGTCATCCTGCTGAAAGCTCGGGGCATCTATGTTGCGCGTCCGCCCTCCCCCCCCGGGCGCGATGCCATCGGAGCCAGTGGTGACCGAAGCTTCCCCGACGCGACCATCGAGATGGATCTGGACCGCCATGGCACTCGTGGTCGTCGCGGCCGTCACCTTCACCACTCCGGGCCGCAGTCTCGCCAACCGCTTTCTCGCTTCGCTCCGCATCGCTCGCCCCCAACCGGTTGCCGTCGACCTCGCCTCGGCGCCAGCGGCCAACTACCGGATCCAGCAATTGATCAGCGGAATGCTTGCCGACAGCGCGTCGAGCATTCGCGACGAACCCGGGCGGACCGTCCCCACCCCGAGCCAGGCCGACACCGTCGCCGGATTCCGCGTTCATGTTCCCGCCACCCGCCGCGACACGCCGAGCGTCAGCATCATCGGCGCACACGATATCACCGTCACCATCGACAGGTCCCGCTTCCGGACGATTCTCGCCGAGGCCGGCAAGCATGACGTAACGGTGCCGGCCGCGGTGCAAGGGGCGGTGGTTACGATGCACACACCGCGCGCGGTGCAGCTCCGCTATGGACACTGTCCCTCGCCTGCCCCCGCCACGTTGACCGCCCAGGTGCAGGGCCCGCCACCGCCGCCGCCAGATGTCGCCGAGTGCATCGAACTGACCGAAACGCCGCAGGTGACGGCCAGCGCGCCGTCCGGCGTGGCGTTCGCTCAGTTGGTCGAGATTGCGCTGGAACTCTCCGGGCTGAGTCCCGAGCGCGCGGTCACGTTCCAGCACCAGCTGGACTGGCGATCGACACTGGCGGTATCGCTGCCGCGGTTCGTCCGGTCGTTCGACACTGTCACCGTCGGCGGCGTGCCCGGTCTCTTGTTCGGCGCCGGCGGCCGGCGCGGACCGTCGTATGTCCTCGTCTGGTCGAAGACCGGCATCGTCTACTCGCTCACCGGATACGGCAACGCCGCCGACGGTGTTGCCGCCGCCAACGCGATCAACTGAACGTGATCCCCGGAACCGACGCAGATGCCTGAACTCGCCATCGTGACGGACAACCTCCGCAAGGTGTACGGCTCGCAGACGGCGGTCGGCGGGCTCACGCTCGAAGTGCCGCGTGGCGAGATCTTCGGCTTTCTCGGCCCCAACGGCGCCGGCAAGAGCACCTCGATCAAGATGCTCCTCGGTCTGGTCCATCCGACCGCCGGGCGGGCGGAGGTGCTCGGGAGGGCCCCGGACGACGTGGCGATGCGGCGCCGGATCGGATTTCTCCCCGAGGACTTCCGCTTCTACGACTGGCTGACCGGCATCGAACTGCTCGACTTCCATGGGCGGCTGAGCGGAATGTCGGGTCCAGCGCTGGGGCGCAGAATCCCCGAGGTGCTCGCCCTGGTCGGCCTTGGTGGCGAGGGCAACCGCCGCATCCGGGGCTACTCGAAGGGCATGCTGCAGCGGATCGGCCTGGCGCAGGCGATCATCCATGAGCCGGAGCTGATCTTCCTCGACGAACCCACCTCGGGGCTCGATCCGATGGGCCGCCGCCTGGTGCGTGACATTCTCCGTGCCGAACGGGCCCGTGGCGCCACCGTCTTCCTCAATTCGCACCTGCTCAGCGAGATCGAAGTCACCTGCGATCAGGTGGCATTCATCAGGGCGGGCGAAGTCGTAGCCACCCACGATCTTCGCGTCAGCGCCGCCGGAGACGTGCGGGTCGTGGTGAGCGCGCGCAACGTCACCCCCGAAGCGGTTACCGCGCTGGATCGGTGGGCCACGGCAACAGCATTCGACGCCGGGCAACTGCAGCTTCACGCTGCCGTCGACCGATCCGCTGCCCGACATCGTGCGGCACCTGGTGGGAGCGGGCGCCGACATCTTCGGCGTCATGCCGGAGCACGCCTCGCTCGAGGACCTCTTCGTACGGATCATGGGGGAGGACAGCGGCCGATGAACAACATCTGGATCATGGCCCGGATCACCTGGCGGGAAGCGGCGCGCCGCCGGATTCTGTGGACGGCGCTGCTCGCCGCCCTCGTACTCCTGGCCATCTTCGCCATCGCCTTGCGGCTGCAGGTGGTCGAGTTCCAGTCGCGCGCAATGTCCCCCTTCGTGCGCTATCAGGTCGAGAGCGGCATGCTCATGGTGGGGCTCTACGTCTGTGACCTGCTGGCGGTGGTGCTGACCATTCTCACCTCCATCGATACCCTTGCCGGTGAAATCAGCTCCGGCACGATCCACGCCGTCGCCACCAAACCGGTCGCCCGCTGGCAGATTCTCCTCGGCAAGTACCTCGGCTTCACCGCCATGGTCATCGTGTATGTCGTGCTGACCTTTTCGAGCACCGTCGCGGTGTCTCAGGCCGTGACCGGCGTCGTGCCTCAGCATGCCGTGCGCGGTGCGACGCTGATCATCTTCGAATGCCTCGTCGCCCTCGGCGTCACCTTCCTCCTTGGCACCTGGTTCACCACACTCACCACCGGCGTCATCGCGCTCGGGCTGCAGGCCGTGGCATTCCTGGGTGGGTGGCTGGAGCAGGTCAGCGGCTTCTCGCAGAGCGTGCATATCGTCACCCTCGGCGTGGTCTCCAGCCTGATCATGCCTGGGGAATCACTCTGGCGACGCGCCGCGTACGAAATGCAGACACCGCTGGCCGGGTCGCTGTCGTTCTCGCCGTTCGCGAACGTCTCGATCCCCAGCATCGTGGCGCTGGATTACGCCGCGTTCTACCTCGCGGTGGTCGTCAGCGTGGCGATCCTTCATTTCCATCGCAGGGATCTCTGAGCCCTGTTCGGTCGGCGTCCGCTGCACGCCCGGACTGACCGGACCGACGACCGCGTGCGTCAGCCCGGCTCGCCGGTCGTGTCGCGGTCCTCGACCCACTTCTGCCGGGGAATGCCGGTCGTCGCCGACAGTCGCCAGACGAACTTCATCTGTCCGGTCCCCTCCTTCGGATCTTCCGGTTCGAGATCGATGGCGTCGATGGACTGGCCCGACATGCGCGGCACCAGTTCGCGCTGCTCCGGTGTCAGGACGATCCGTACCGGCCCGTTGGCACCCATTTCATGCTCCCTGGTTCAGATCGGGTAGACGGCGCCCGGCCTCACCGGCCAGGCGCCAAACCGGGCATGATGCTACATATCGCGCGTCACGGATCGGTCACGGCCCCGGACCGCTCGTACCCACCCGGAAGCAACCCGTCAGCTTGATGATCGCGATGCGGTTGCGCACGCATCATCAGCAATCAACCCCCGCCCGGCAATCGAAATCCGGCAAAGATGCGGGTCCAATCGCATCTGCAAGGTGTCCGCACGTCCCCGCAGGACTGCATGGCACCCCGCTGGCGGTGGTTCCCGGCAGCAGTCCGTGCGTCCTCTCCCACAGGTGGCCGCCAGGCGACGGCCACCCGGCTGTTGCCCGATCACCACTCGCCCAAAGGATGCCTCGATGCGAAAGCACCTTCTCTCGTTCGCCGCCGGCACCGTCGCGGCCCTGGCCCTGGTCGCGGCGCCGCTCACCGCGCAAGCACGCGTCGGCGTCATCGGCGGTTTCGTCAGTTCGAACATCACGACCAGTGGCACCAACGGCACCTTTTCCCCGAGCTCGCGCAGCGGCTTCGCCGCGGGCGTTTCCGTCCAGGGAATGCTGGCTCCCGACCTGTCACTCGGTCCGGAAGCGATGTACATCGAAAAGGGGTACAAGACGACGGCCGCCGGAGTCACCGGCACCTTCAAGCTCGACTACATCGAGGTGCCGGTCCTGCTGCGACTGGGCATGGGTGCGGGCACGACCCGCCTCTTCGTCCTCGGCGGGCCGAGCATCGCGTTCAAGATCGCCTGTTCGACCGATCTGAGCAGCGGATCGGGCTCGATCGGCGGCGACTGCAGCAACTCGACGGACAACAACATCAAGAGCGCCGACTTCAGCGTGATGTTCGGCGCGGGGGTGTCGGTGAACGCCCTGTCACTCAGCGCGCGGTATGACCTCGGACTCACCGATGTCTACAACAACACCGTGAACAACGTGAGCTATCGCAATCACGCCCTGCTCATTCTCGCCGGCCTGCAACTCGGCCGGTGAGCACGCCGCACCGGACCGCCGTCGGCCCACCCGGGTCGGCGGCGATTCGTGCGTGCCGGCTGATGATGATGTCTCCGCCGGAACGCCCAGCTCCGGTCAATCAGCCCCGGCGGCCCTTGGTCGGGCCCGGATCGTCCTCCGCCCCGCCGCTCCCCGCCGAACCGAACTTCGGCGCGGTCAGCGGCCCGGTCGTGGTGAATGGCGGCTCGCTCGGCGCCGCGAATTTCGCCGGTTCGGCGTCGAACGATTCCTTGCACATCGTCGAGCAGAAGTAGTAGGTCGTTCCCTGCCAGCGTGACGACCCGGCGGCTTCCCGCGGGTCGACCATCATGCCGCAGACGGGGTCTCGGACTTCGGCCATCATTCCTCCCGGAACAGGGTCCATGGTATCATGGACAGCTCAGGGCGACGACGCCAGCGGGAAATCCCCCACAACCTGACGTTGCCTGATGGCCTCACGCCGTCGCCGCTGCCTGCGCCCGGCGGACCTGCTTGAGCCCGTCCTGGATCATCCCCAGCACCAGCAACCAGGCCGCCGCGCCGAGGATGATGTACTTGCCATCGTATGGCAGCGAAATTCCGTCGAAGTTCCACAGCATGTGCATCACCATGCAGATCACCAGCACGCGCAGGAAGCGCGGGTCGAACCACATCTCCTTCCGGAACGGCTGATCGCCGCGCACCCGCCAGAGCGCCGCTCCCACCAGCCCGGTCCAGAGCACGTGGCCGCCGAGGACGCTGAGGAAGCCGCGCTCCTGGATCGACGCCAGCATCGCCGCGCCGCCGTTCTCGAGCCCGGCGCGCAGCGCGTAGCCGGCCGACTCGAATACCGCGAAGCCGGTTCCCACCGTGGCACCGAGCAGCAGGCCGTTCAGCGTCCACCGATATCGCGGCTTCCGGACCACGAGCAGCAGCGTCAGCGCCTTGGCGCTCTCCTCGATGATGCCGGCGCTGGCCGCGCCGAGCCAGTTGTCGAGATGCGTCACATCGAAGAAGACCAGGGCCACGGCGATCGACAGCAATCCCCCCACCAGAAGCAGTTTGCCCACCTGGTAGAGCGAGACGTTGCGGGGGACGTTCACTTCGAAGAAGAAGATCAGCAGCGACAGCGGCACCGCCACCGCGCCGATCATGATCAGCCCGGGGATGAGGTTCTCGTTGTCGAACTTCTCCCAGGTGTAGACAAAGCCGAGATAGAGCACCAGCGACAGGACGAAGACGCGAAGGAACATCCACGGCTTCGGCCACGACGCGTCGATCGCCATGAGGCTCGGCGTGGTGGCCGGCGTGCCGACCGTGAAGTACGCTTCGATTTCTTCGTCGGCGTGCTTCTTCGTGGCGTCGGCGAACATCTCGCGGGCATTCCATTCGCCGGGCGTCTCGAGTCCCGCGGCGCTCGAGAGCTGATCGCCGAGCTTGCCGACGAAGTCCATCACGCCGCCGGCGCCCGGGCCGTGGGGTGACTCGATGCGCCAGACGGAGGTGCCGAGGCGGAGTTGTTGCGCCCCGGCGACGGTGAGATCGGTACCCGAGTGCCCGTCGACGAACGGCAGGGGCTTCGCCAGCGCCTTGACGTGCAGCACCGCACCGTCCCAGTGGAGGGTGGCGAAGCGGTCGGTGACGCCGGGGTCGTCGCTCAGCAGGTTGCTCTCGTGGGACTTGCCGACGAGGAGCGAGCCTGGGGTGAGCGCCAGCCGCTTGCCGAGGTCGGCGCCGCGCGATGCAGACCAGGAACGGCGGCGCCGGGGGCGCGGCGGCGGCAGGGGTCGTGGATGGGGCGGCCGATTCGGGCATGAAGGGCTCCGGAGGTGCGCCGGGCGCGAACGCGCGGCGTCACGATGGCGTGCTTCACTGTCAGGACGACGATACGGCGGGAATGGGGGACGGCGCAAGCGCGGGACTGGACTACCCGGCTCGGTCTGCTCTCATAGCCGGCACCGCAGCAACGCCTGGAATCCATCGTCCTGCTCCGCCCGGAGAAAGAGCTGATCGTCGCGCACGGCGAGCAGCGTGATCCCCGCCGGGAGCGTCATCGTACGGATTACGGCGCCGACCGGTGACAACTCTGTCCACATCTCGGGGCGCTCACGCAGGGTGGATCGGAGAACCCAGAAGCGATCGTGGTTGTCCATCAGGGCCTCGAAGGCCTCGGCAGAGAAGCGCGGCCTCGGAGTATCGGCCCGCAGCCTTGCCGCGGCCGCGGGATCGAGCCCCTTCACCATCGAGGCCATGACTGTGTCGTACTCCTCCTGTGTGACCGCCCTCGGCGGAAGCGTTACGGTGGTGTCGAGTACCGCATCGCCGGCGGGATCCAGACAGTGGAGGTGCAGGTCGGATGCCTTCCCCGGGACGATGACGCACCAACGCGCTCCGTCCGGCGTCCATGCCGCCAGGGCGAGCCGCATCGTGAACGGCCCGGCGCTGTGCGGATCGCCGGCGCGAAATGTGTCGGGCGCCGCGACGTCGGCGCCAGCTCCTGCTTAAACTGCGGGGTGAAGATCCGGCGACCATCGGCCTTCCGGGCATGCGTTTCCATTCGACGACCCTCCCATGGGAAGTAAACCTACGCTTCCCAAAGTGCCTCGTCGAATCGGGGTACAGAGCAACCTGTCACCGCGTCGTTCGCGCCGTCCGGATTCCAGATCGGACGGCCCGACTCTTCCGCGGGAACGTCATACCGTCTTGGTGCGACGTAAGTCCAACGACAACTGACTCAAGCTGCTCTCAGACTTCCAACTGCTACTCGCGATGCGCCGCCGTCAACCTGAACCGTTCGATGCTTTCGACACCATCGCTGTCCGCGGCAATGCCCCACGCGTTGCGCATGTTCGCCGCCATTAGCCGGGTTGAGGCGGGAAACGACGCGAGCGCGGCTTCACGACCTATCGAGTCTAGGACCAGCCAGACGTGGGACGAGTTCAACTCCGCAAGTTCTAACCAAACCGTTTGATCTCGCCCGACCAGCACGCGCTCGACCGGTGGATAGTACTTCGGCAACTCAATGGTCCGATACATTTGCGCCAACACCGGCGGAAGGGTCTTCACTCGGGCCGAAACAATACTGTCCCGGGCCCGGCGCGAGATCGGGACTAGCGTTGCCCCGATGCTCCGAGCGAAAAGAGTGTCACCGTTGCTGCGGATCACTGCCACAGTGTATCTGGACGCCGCAATGTCGAACTCGACGACTGCTATCCGACTCGCGTCGCCAGCGGCCGCGGCAAGTGCGTCGGCACACTCAGGCACGACGACCGACTCACCCGCTCTACTTCCCTGGACGACACACTCCGGTTTCGGTGGTGTCGTAGCCAAGACTCGGTACAATTCTCCGTTACGCGACGTGGCAGCGAAAGAATAGCCACCATGCCCCACTGCGATGAGACCGGAGTACCGACTCGACGCCGCCGGGTGCGTCGCACCGACGAGCAAAGTGTCGCCCGCTGCGACGGCGAGCACGGAGGGATGAAATAGCCCGATTTCAGATTCGGGTGCGACTCCGCGTAATGTCGTCGGTATTGCGAACGTACCGTTCAAGCGCCCAGTCGCGGCAAAACGTGTCACGCGGGATGCCCACGGGTCGGCAGCCCAGAATCCACTGTCGTTTACCCCGAGACTCGCAAGGTTCTCGAATTCGCCTGGTCCGGCGCCATGACGACCGAATGTCGAGACTCGGCGCCCATCCCGCGCAAAGATTAGTACCGTCCCGTCGTTCGGCTGTTCCGCCGCTATGGTGCCCTTCTGGTCAACGACGACGTAGCCGAACCGCGAGAACACTCCCTTGATCAGCAGATCCCGCTGTGGCACCAAGTCCAAACGCTGAGCGGCACCGGGCAGAACGGCAGACGCAACCAACACTCCCGCTGCAGTGAGAGAACCCGCGGCCCACGCAATGCGATGCATGGCTGACCTACCTCTCATCACTGGGCGCAATAGGCGTGCACAGGTTGCAAGAGAACGGCTCTCCTCAATCTAACCGACGTACCACCCGTAGCAACAGAACGTGTTGCCGTTGCAGAGGCTACCTTCGATGGACCACAACGGCCCGCAGATTTGCGTGCAGGAGTCTGAAATGGGACAGCCATTAATGTTCGTGTCACAGTAGCATGCACCATAGTACTGTGTGGCCGAAGCCTCTGGGACCAAGAGGAGCGAAGCCCCTCCGACAACGCATGCCAATGCACTCACCACAGTTACGATCACGTTTCTCATTGTCTGACCCTCGTAGTCAAGGTGAATTGAACTGCCGACCGCACGGGAGCGACGCCGCGCTAGACACCCGTAACAACGCGACGGACGGAAGCCATGCGGTTACGGCCGCCTTCCTGCTACCTTCGCAATCGCTTGGCGCACGAGCGAATCCAAACCCGCGCTATCGGGCAGGTCATGAATCAGCAGGCCATTGATGATGATAGTTGGTGTTCCAGCGCCGCCTGCCCTTCTAGCCGCAGCAATGTCTGAATCGATCGCCGGCACGGGCATCGTGGACGTAGCGCATTGTGCAAATGCGATCGTGTCGGGCACGCCCGCCTCCGCCGCGAACTGCGTGAATGACTTCAATCCCAGAGAATCCTGTTTTGCGTAGAGGGCCGCGTGAAATGATTCAAACCGCCCCTGATCTGCCGCGCACTCTGCTGCCTGTGCCGCCTGACGTGCGTATTGATGGTACGGCAATGGCCACTCCCGGAAGATGACCGCTACCGTTGTCGGGTATTCTGCCCGGATCGCGCGCAATGCCCCCTCGGTGAACGCGCGGCAAAACGGACACTCGAAGTCTGCAAACTCCAAAATCGTGACTGGAGCACCTGCGGGCCCCATACGGTGCCCGCCTGCGACCAGTTTGATCCACCCGGATACCGGCGTCGGCGGTCCACTTTGCCGTTCCCCCGCCGATGGAGAGGCGAGCTGCCGTCGAACAACCAGCGCCGTCACTACCAGCGCGCACGCAACCGAAACGGTCGATAATACCTGTCCGTATACCGATCCAGCCTTCATTGTCAGCGGTCTCCGATGCCAATAGGTCTTAGCTGACTCGCCTCACCTTTCCCTGACGGCTCCTTCTGTGGGCGTACCCGCTGTCCCAGAGTCTCTCGCGGGAGGAACCGACGGGCCGTAACTACGCGGATTCCGGCGACTCAGGCAGAAGAAGCGGCCTGCACTCAAGCGATGGATGGTGTGCCCTCGCCATGTCGTGAGTATGCCAAGCCCCATCTTGCGCGCCACGATGTCTCCGTCCGGTGAAACCTCGCACCCTCAACACTCACCCATTCCCCGGATTCCGCCATACCAGAAAACAGTGCTTTCCGCTGTTTTTCGCCCAGTTTCGCCTCGATTACCGATCTGTTACATATCCACCCATGCGCAGGCCGACCTCCAATACCGGCTCCCACGCTCCCATCGCCACGAGCTGCCGCCAGGTCCGCCCGAAGTACCGGTGGCACCAACGCGATACCGTCTTGACGTCGACGGCGGCCTGCTCGGCCGCCACGGCCTGCGGTTGCGCGGCCGCGATCGCCCGCGCGATCAGCTCCACGCACGACCCAAGCGCGCTCCAATCGTGGGGCAGCCATGCGCCGTATTTCCGAAGCGATCGGCGCTGCGACTCGGCATCGGCCTTCGGATCGCGGATGTCGAAGAACAAGCTGGCGAGGCCGAGCGATGCCCTGAATGCGATATACGCTGCAACATCGGTCGCATCGGGAATCCGGCGCTGACCGATTGCGATCCTCATTTCAGGCGATTGTGTCCGAGACCTCGGCGCCAAATGGCGTGAGATGCATGGCCGGGGGACATAGCAGGTTGAGTGTCGCGGACGCAACGGCGCGAGTGCCAAACAACACCGTCGGACACCATGGACTGGCGCGCCACTGATCGACGGCCTCGGCGACACGCACCAGATGATCGTCGTCGTCCGGGACCACCAGCAGTGTACCCAGCGGGCGCGGCGCAGGAGGCCCCGCAACAACCGCCTCCAGCGCCCCGGGTAGCAGGCAGCATACGGTCATCAGCCAATGCCTCGAGTCGTGATCGCTCCACGCCCGCGAGCGCAGCACACCGCCGTGGCGTGGCGTGGCGTGGCGTGGCGTGGCGTGGCGTGGCGTGGCGTGGCGTGGCGTGGCGTGGCGTTCAACGGTACCGGCTGGTGCAACCGGTGTCAAGCCGGCACCGCACTACCGCAATTCTGCGGCAGTTACGTGTTGATCGGTGCCCGGACTTCCGGAACTGATCCGCTACTCCCCCCGATCCAGCACCCGATACTGGATCGCCTCCCCGACATGCTGCGGCCCCACCTCCTCCGCCCCCTCCAGATCCGCCAGCGTCCGCGCCAGTTTGAGCACGCGGTGATATGCCCGCGCCGACAGCCCCAGCTTGACGATCGCCTGCTTCAGCACCGCGTCGGTCGCGGCATCGGTCCGCACGAACATCACCAGTTCCCGCGGCCCCATGTGCGCATTGGCATACATCCCGCGCACTTCCCGGAACCGGTCCAGCTGTCGCGCGCGCGCCGCTTCCACCCGCTGCCGGACCACGGTACTCGATTCCGCTGCCTTGCGCGCCGTGAGATCGTCGTAGGCCACCGGCGGCACGCTCAGGTGAATGTCCACCCGGTCGAGCAGCGGCCCCGAGATCCTGGCGCGATACCGCTGCACCGCCATCGGCGAACAGCTGCATTGCCGCGTCGCGTCACCGAGATAGCCGCAGGGGCAGGGATTGGTTGCCAAACTACCGTTGCGGCTGACCGCGCCGACACCGAAGCCGGGTTACCCCAAGCAGTTCAAGCACTTAGGGGATCATCTGAGGGCCCGGCGGATTGACCTTGGGCTCCTGCAGAGAGAGGTGGCGGCTCGGATCGGCGTCGAGAAGGCGACACTGATGAACTGGGAATTGGGACACACCGCCCCAGCACCGGCCGCCTATCCGGCGATCATCGCATTCCTGGGCTGCGACCGGCGTCCGATCCCCGCGACGGCGGGTGCGGTAATACGCCGAGCGCGGTTGACCCGAGGCTGGTCCTTGGCTGATCTGGCAGTCCAAGCGGGCGTGGATCCGGCGAGCGTGGCGCGAGTCGAGGTCGACACGAAGGGGGTGACGTCGCGAGTCCGGCAAGCGATCCGGCGGGTGCTGGGGCTGGCTTCGGTTTGACCGCCGAATGGGCAGTCGATTGGCCCTCGACGCCGTCCGGTCAGCCTCACATTGTGCGGCCAGTAAGCGAGGCGTCGATGCTACAATCGAAAGCGGCGTTCAGATCGACGAGCTTGGCATCGTGCTGCGCCACAGTGTCCTTTCGCACCGCAACCAGCCTGGTCCTGAGCTGCCCAATGTTTCGCCACATCCGTTCTCCGGAGAGCGCCTGTGCAGCGGCGACACCGCTACTTGTCAGGCCGACCGCCGGGCCGGGCCTAGTTCAGTGCGAACTGCCCGGATTTTCCGGGGAGACATGAGTAACATCAAGCGTCAGTAACCGATCAAGTATCCGGCCGCGGCCCCGAGCAGGACACCAATCAGGACAATTCCGATGACCGCCGCACCGGATCCACCGTTCTCGCCTGCGGCCGCACCGGCACCGGCGCCAATAGCCCCGCCGACGAGCCCGCCCAGGATCGCGCCGGCGATCGCACCGCTATGGTGCGTTACCGAATCCGGAAGCACGCGCGAAGATAAATCCGACCGCCCGATCACTTGCGATTGAACTGGTTGACTCATCCCCAACCGGTCCCCACCAATCACCTGAGCGCTCGCGGGAGCCGCCAAGAAGAGGCTGATCACAACCACCCGCCAACACGTACGCAGCATCAGTGAAGCTCCCATGCAGAAGGCCGAATCCTCCGCTCGGCGACATCAGAACGCCCATGCGTCCAAACGGTCGGAATATGGTGAGGAGTTCGGTTCCGCGCCAGTCCAACCACCGAACCGCTCGCCCGTCCAATAGCACTCTTCGTAGCCATTATCCTCAAGGGATGGGTTGGTGGACGCAACGCAATCCATCAACGGATAGGAACTCGATCCCACATTCCGGGCCGGCAAAATCGATATTTGGATGTTTCGGTTCCCTTCACACACCTCATCAATATGACCGCCACCAAAGATGCCAGCGTTGCACTCAGACTCGCTCGCGTAATTGGCATGCTTGTTCAATGAAACATGCACGACAGGTATCCCGCCGTGATGGCTGGCGTCGTACGACAGCGCCGTCGGATAGCCGTCGACAGGGCTTAGTTCATCGGGCATCATGCTGGCGCCATTCGTGTTCGGGACGGACGCCTGATCAATCCAATACAGTTCGTAGTGTCCATGCTGTGAATATGCTGCCTTATCCAAGACCCAGTGGTGAAACGTGGGTTCGTACCGCACATCAAGAACAATTGCTTCGGAGTCACCCCAATGGCCGCAAGTCAAGGACTCCGGGAGATCAAAATCGCCACAGTACCCTGTCCCTCCATCGACATAGTAACTAAACATATACATTATCCGCACTACCAGCCGACCCGAAACATACACTGGCTTGATCGCGTATGCTGGTTCCCCGTCAAGGACATTGTCAGAAGAAATGAGTTCGTAGTCGGCGTCATAAGAGCTATACTCAAGCACGGGCATGAAAGCGTCCGCTATACGCTCCTCACAGAAATCCGCAAGCCCGTCGCCATCAACGTCGTCGATGTCGTCGCCGGTGCATGCATCAGGTGTCGTCTCATAATCAATGAATACGCCGACGGAATCTGGGAACGAATCGACATCGTCACACCCTTCGTAGCAGAGTGGGCGCACTCTAGCACTCGGTCGACGACTTGCTACAAGGTCAACGGGCTGCTCGCATGCCGCGAGAAGAAGTCCGGCCAGCGCTGTGGCAAGAAGCCAGTACCCTGTGGTCCTGTGTTCGGCGCGCATAACAGCCATCCTGTCGTCGCATGGGGAAAGTGGTAACCGTTGACGCCGGCCGCGAGACGTACCGTGATGAAAGAAGCGTAACCGAATATGCCAATAGTAGCTCAGATGCTAATATTGGCAAGTAGGGCGCACAATGGAACGTTGCTGCTCGTTGCCGATGTGAACCGCCCCGGGTTTGCCGGGTAGCTTTTTCTGTGAGGGTCGCCAGTTGCACCGGGACTACCTCGACGGAAGGAGCCGACCGAATCTCGATATGAATATCAGCTAAGATTGGAAAAATGTCAAGGCAGGAGGCATGTTGGAACGCTGAACGGGGAACGACTGCGACGCCATCATGTGGCGTGAGGACATCGCCCGATCGGCGGCACCCATGCCTCGCCACGATGGGCGAACGGCCTCTGACTCAAGGTGCGCTTCCCACCGTTTCCTGGCTCACCGACCTCCCTCACCACTTTGCCCACGGCCCGAGCCGATCGGGACGCAACTAGATTTTGTCGAATGGGAACCAAACGTGACCGACGAAGCCGCAATACCGAACTGGGCACGGGCAACCGACTGCACCGCGTCCTCGTCGACCGGAAGATCAACCAGGCGCAACTAGCCCGAGCCGTCGGTACCAAGCAATCGGCGATCAGCCGGATTGTTACCGGGAAGCAGTCCCTGACGGCAGAACTGGCCCTGACGATCGGCCAATACATGGGCGTCAGAGCCGCCTGGCTCCTGACCGGCGAGCTGCCGGTCCGTCCGGACCAGACGGCGAGCGAGGCCGTGGTCGAGGCCTACCACGCGGGGTGGAACGACGCGGTGTCGGCGCTCCAGGCGAACCGCGACTGGATTGTATCGGAATCCGTCAACGCCGCGCGCGCTTCGCTAGCGCCGAGCACCAAGGATCTGCTGCGCGCCCTGCAGCATCGGCAGGAATTTGTCCGCCTGGGACTGCTGCCGGCGGATGACTCCAAGAAGAGCCGAAAGCGGCCCGCCTAGTTCGCGACCCCTACGCGGTCGCGCGCACCACGTGCATCGGGGGCCGCACGTCACCCACGACGCCGTCCGCGGCCGCGCCCTCAGCCAACTCCAGGACCCCGTTCGGCTGGTCGAGTCGTTCGAGCCGCCCCGTGGCAACGGCTTGCCAGAAACCCGCGAGGGCACCCACGTCTTTACACCGGATGATCTCGATCGGAAATGGCTGGCCGGGATCGTACCGCACCAGCTCGCCCGGCAATACTCCGAGCTCGGGGCAAGGCTGCCGCACGCGGTAATGCGAGGCGTTCATGGGGGACAACCGGAGCGAGACGTAAGAGGAGGATACGGTGCAGGCTTCCGGACGTCAAGTATCGGTTAGCGGCCGACGCAAACTGTTCGCCGGATCCCGGCCGAACCGTCCATCCCGCCGCTCCCGCGCGACGCCTCACCCCTCCCCCCGATCCAGCACCCGGTACTGGATCGCCTCCCCCACATGCGCCGGCCCCACCTCGGCCGCCCCCTCCAGATCCGCCAGCGTCCGCGCCAGTTTGAGCACGCGGTGATACGCCCGCGCCGACAGCCCCAGCTTGACGATCGCCTGCTTGAGCACCGCATCGGTCGCGGCATCGGTCCGCACGAACCTCGCCAGCTCCCTGGGACCCATGTGCGCATTGGCATACACCCCGCGCACTTCCCGGAACCGCTCCAGCTGCCGCGCCCGCGCCGCTTCCACCCGCTGCCGCACCACGGTACTCGATTCCGCCGCCTTGCGCGCCGTGAGATCGTCGTACGCCACCGGCGGCACGCTCAGGTGAATGTCCACCCGGTCGAGCAATGGCCCGGAGATCTTCGCGCGGTACCGCTGCACCGCCATCGGCGAACAGCTGCACTGCCGCGTCGCGTCGCCCAGGTAGCCGCAGGGGCAGGGATTCATCGCCGCCACCAGCAGGAACCTCGCCGGGTACGTGAGGCTCATCGCTGCACGCGCAATCGTCACCTGCCCGTCCTCCAACGGTTGCCGCAGCACCTCCAGCACATTGCTCGGCAACTCCGCCACTTCGTCGAGAAAGAGCACGCCGTGATGCGCCAGCGACACTTCGCCCGGGCGCGGAATCGCCCCGCCGCCGATCAATCCGGCATACGAGACGGTGTGATGCGGCGCCCGGAACGGTCGGCGCGTCACCAGCGCCTGCCCCGCCGGCAGCAGCCCCGCCACGCTGTGGATCCGCGTCACGTCGAGCGCCTCGGCCAGCGACATCGACGGCAGGATCGTCGGCAGCCGCCGTGCCAGCATCGTCTTCCCCGCCCCGGGCGGACCGATGAGTAGCAGGTTGTGCGCCCCCGCCGCCGCCACCTCCATCGCCCGTTTGGCCGCGCCCTGCGCCTTGACCTCGGCGAAGTCGACGTCAGACTGCGGCAGCTCGTCCATCAGCGCGGCCGCATCGGTGCGCACCGCGGCCAGCGGTGCCTCGCCGGTGACGTGCCGGCAGACTGCCATCAGACTCGCGGCTCCGCGCACCGCCACGCCGCCCACCACCGCCGCTTCTGCCACGTTCGCCTGCGGCAGGATCAGCTCGTCGCAGCCGAAGCCCCGCGCCGCCAGCGCAATCGGCAGCGCACCGCGAATTGGCCGGAGATCACCCTCCAGACCCAGCTCACCAAGCAATAGCGAACGGTGCAGCCGATCGTCCGGGATCTGTCCGCTGGCGGCGAGTATCCCGATCGCGATGGCCAGGTCGAACGCGCTGCCACGCTTCTGCACGTCGGCCGGCGCGAGGTTGACGGTGATGCGGCGCAGCGGCAACTGGAAGCCGGCGTTCTGGAGGGCGGCGGCGACACGTTCGCGCCCTTCCTTCACGGCGCCCACCGGCAGCCCCACAGTGGTGAACGACGGCAAACCGTTGGCGATGTCGATCTCGACATCGACAGCGAGTGCTTCGACGCCGAGGACAGTGGCGGAATGGATGCGGGAAAGCAGAACGGCCTCCGAGCAGGGAGGCCGGGAGGATCAGTCGTTCAATGTCGGGCCGAGAATCGAATGAATGCCCGGGGGATCACGAAAACGCGACCTCGGCGGCGCCCTGTCTCAACGGCAATCACAGATCGGTGTGGCGCCCTCGTCGGCCGCCCAGTCGATGATCGCACGGTCGGCGGTGGCGAGCGGCGTGCCGGTCAGCTTGGCGGTGGCCACCAGCATCCGGTCAGCGGGATCGCCGTGCATCGTGGCGAGACCGACGCTGGTGAGCAGCACGTCGCGATCGACCGCCAGATACCTCACCCCGGGCGCCGTAGCGGCCCGCCGGGCCCATGTCGAAACCGGCATCGTCAACGCCATCCGGCCCCTGCTGACCTTCTGCGCGATCTCCCAGAACGAGATGTCACTGACGAACAGCCGCCCGTCTCGCGCCGTACTCCGGATCAACGGCGCCAGCGCTGACGGCAGTCGGCCCGCCGCCGCATCGAGCATCCAGACCCAGAGGTACGTGTCGAGCAGCAGCGGCCCGATGTAGTCCGGACGCGACCCTACCCGCCAGACCAGCGCGGGCCGACGCCACGCCTCGGCACCGCCCCGCGCCCGTCTTCCCGCCGTCACTGGCCCGAAAGAAGCGGGTCGGTGCCGCTCTCCAGCCAGCTGTCGTGATCGGCGGCGACGAGGTGACCCGCCTCCACAACCGTGCCGCGCAGGAAGCCGATCGGATCGGCCGGCAGAGCGTCGCAGGGTGTCACCTGCACGAACGCGCGGCCGTACTTGGTGATCGTCAGCGGCTGGCGTGTCTCGTGCACGGCGTCCACGCTCTCGGCGCACTTCGCCTTGAAGGTCGCCACCGGGATGACCACATGCGGCGCTCCGCGCAAGCCCCGCCATCGGGTCGGAGCAGCCTGGACAGCGAACGTACCGCCGGCCCGGGGCCCGTGCCCGATCAGATCATGCCGATATGGTTCGAAGAACGCAGAGCGACGCCAGCCGCCCTACGGCAGCTTGATCCCGAACAGTGCCAGCAGCTGCTCGGCGCGGGTCATCACCGCCGTCTCCTGCGCCATCACCTGCTGATCGGTGACGTCGAGCCGGGGTTCGAATCCCTGGTCAGTCCAGAGCAGCACCCTGCCGGCGTCGAACGCGAAGAGATCGGAGGGCTCCTGGACCACGCTCACGTCACCGCCGACGAACCAGAACGATGTATCCGGGGTCATCCCCGCGAAGGCGTTCGAATCGCTGACCACCAGTTTCCTCGGCACGCCGTCGACCGTCCAGAGCGACACCTGCTGCGCCACGGTGTCAGGCGGCGGGGGAACGATCAACGTGTCGCGCCGCTGCATCTGATCGAGCGCACCATCGATATCCGACATCGTCCGCTGCATGATGCCGATCACGGCGCCGGTATCGCCCGGCGCCACGTCGGCGAACGTCCCGGGAAGTGCCGCGGCGGTTCCGGCAGGCGGCACCGGTTCCGCCGCCGCAACGGAATCGCCGGGCGCCGGCGGGGGGGGCCCGCGCCGGCACCCGGCGAGCAGCGCGACGAGCAGCGTCAGCCGGCGAATGGTTCCGTTGCCTCAGCCGCCGCGGGCACCACTGGGGCCGCTCAGCGCTGCCACGGAATCGAACTTCGGCTTCTGCTCATCAGTCAGGATCCCGTCGATCGTGGTCTTGAAGCTGCCGAGCGCGTCCTGCTGCTTCCGCGTCGAATCGGCCGACACGACGGCGCCCGCCTGGCGCTGATCGCGGGTGTATTGCTGCAACGGCTGGGCGATCTTGTTGTAGGCGGTGAGCGCGGTCTGATATTGGGTCTTCTGCTGCGAGGAAAGCTTGAGCAGCGATTTCATCTCGGCGACATTCAGGATGCCGTGCGGTCCGAACCCGCGGCCCTGCGCCGCCAGCGGGAATGCCGCCACCACCAGCAGGGCCAGCAGGGCAAGACGGGACTTCATCGAAGAGGACTCCGGTAGACGGGTTCGCCCCGGTGGGATCGGCCGGGAATCGGCGCCCACGGGTTGGCCTTGCTACGCCGCCGGGCCACCGCAGGTTGAAACGCGACCCGGTTTCACGGCGCGTCGGTCGATCCGGCGACGCTCGCGGAGGCGAACCGGATCCGGAACGCCGCACCGCGCCCCGGTCTGCTCTCCGCTCCGATCGTGGCACCCCAGCCCTCAACCAGCCGTCGGACGATGGCCAGTCCGAGCCCGGTCCCGCTGGTCCGGGTCGAGAACGAGGGCTCGAAGATGCGGCCCAGCTGGTCGGCAGGGATTCCGGGCCCGTTGTCCTCTATATGCAGTGCATCGGCGCCGACCACCAGCCGGACGCGGTCCGCCCCGGCCTGGCGGGCGTTGTCGAGCAGGTTGAGGAGCACTTGCACCAGCTCCTCCCGGCGCGCTCGGACCGGACCGCCGTCGGCTGCGCCTCCGGTGACTTCGATCCGGAGTCCGTCCGATCCCAGCCCGTAGAGGCCGGCGATCTCCTCGCTCACCGCCCGGAGGTCGATCGGCTCGAGGGGAACCGCCGTTCGATCGGGAGGGGCGCCGTAGCGGGCGAAGGACCGCGCGATCCGGTCCAGCCGCTCGATCTCCGCCAGGAGTCGCGCCACCGTCTCGTCCACCAACGTCCGCACCGCCGGATCCACCGTCGCGTCAGCCTGCTGCGACACCCGGCGGAGGTGCTGCAACCCGAGGCGCATGGGCGTGAGCGGGTTCTTGATCTCGTGCGCCACTTGCCGCGCCATCTCTCCCCAGGCCAGGACGCGGGCGGCACGCGCCACCTCGGTGATGTCCGTCAGCGCCAACACCAGTCCGCCGTCGGCCAGCGGCGCCAGCGTGACCTCGAATCGTCTCGGCTCGACCGCAAATTCGAAGCTCTCGGGCGTGCGCGTCTGTCGCCTGAGGACGCGCTCGACGCCGTCGGCGATCGGTGACCACGGCCCGGGGAGTTGCTCCCTGATCGGCTGGCCCGGTTCGATCCGGACGCCGAGCAATTCGGTGGTGCGCGGATTGGCGTGTGTCACCACGCCGGCCGCATCCACGCCCACCACACCGGTCGCCACGGTGGCCAGGATCGCCGCGGTGCGAGCCCGCCCCGCCCGCAACTCCGATTCGCTGCTGCGGAGGTCCTGTTCCATCTGAGTAATGGCGCCGAAGACGGGGACGAACTCGGCCGGGATCCGCTCCGCCGGCGGCGCCGCCTCGTGCCGGCCGATGGCGAGCGCGGTGCGCCGCAGCATGTCGATCGGCTGCCCCAGCGCGTCCGCCACCCGCCCCGCCACGACGATCGCCGCACCCGCCCCGGCGAGCGTGGTGAGCACCAGCAGCATCGCCAGATCCACCTGTCCCAGTTCGAAATCGGTTTCGCCGCCGGGAAGGACCGCGGCGATCAGGGTGCCGGGCCGCGCCGTCGTCTGCACGCCGACCCGGGCCCGGCCACCCGGGAGGGCGTTCGACAGGTTGACCGGACCGAGCGCCGTGGCGGCGCGTGACGGCGGATTGATCGCCGCCGGCAGCAGGCCGAGTTGCTCCAGGATCGGATTGCTCGCGGTGATCAACCGGCTGTCGCGGTACACGCCCAGTTCGGCGCTGACGTCGTCGGCCACCAGCGCCAGCGAATCGTGATTCGGTTGCCGGGCGTCGGCGATCCCGAGGCCGCCGCTGACCGTGACATCGCGCAACGTCGCTTCGAGTTCGTCGGCGCGCTGATCGGCGGCGCTCAACCGCAACCGATAGACCGACCAGAACGTGAACAGCGCCGCCGGCACGATGAAGAAGGCCATCAATGCCGTGGCGATCATGCGCCGGTACGATCGCCGGAACACCGGTGCGCCGGGCGGCCGCCAATGTCCGAACAACCATTGCAGCCCGAACCACACCGCCGCCACCACGACCAGGTCGAGGATCGTCACCAGCAGCGCGCGCACGGCGTACTGCGCCGGCTTGGCGATCTCGAGTTCGGCCCGCACGGTGCGGGGGAATTCGCCGCCCGCCACCACCCGGTCGCTGCGGATGAAGCGGTGGATGCGATAGAACGCGGTGTCGGGCGAGGCGGCGGTGGCGGGAATGACGTCTACGCGGTACGACGGCGTGGCCGCGCTCCGCCAGCCGGTGAGCTGCCCGAAGACCGTCGGCACCAGCAGGTGCGACCGCGGGCCGACCATCACCGTGGCGATCGTGTCGGGGGTGAGTGGCAGCACCAGCACGTCGTGATGGCCGGCGCCGCGCGCCAGCGGGACGATCATCGCCGTGTCGCCCACGCCGCGCACCAGCGGCGCCAGATCGTACCAGCTCACCGAGAGTGAATCGAGCGGCACTTCGTCGAGCTGGTGACCGGTGCTGTCCCACAGCGAGAGGTAGGAGGGAAATCCGTTCCGCCACAGCGGCGAACTCCGCCACGCGGCGTAGAGCCGATCAAGACGCGTGGCGTGCGCCGCTTCGGCCGTGACCGCGAAGGAATCGAGCGCACTCACCGCCAGGGTGTCGTTGGTGGCATCGAGCCGCGCGAGATCGGTGGCGGCAAGCGCCATGGTGCGGTGCAACGAGGTGCTCCAGGTGGCCAATCCGGCCAGGACCACCGCGCAGGTTGCCACCGCCGCCAGCCTGATCCTGGGAGGCGCGGGCGGCAGCAGCAACCCGAGCGGCACCACCCAGAGCGCCACGTACCATGCCGCCCACCCCGACGGACTCCACCCTTCCACTCCCGCCGCGCCGACGATCACGGCGGTCACGATGGCGAGCCGGCCGAAGCCCGGAGCCCGGGCGGAATCGTCGGGATTGCGCAGGAGCGCATTGGCGAGCGCCAGGTAGCTCGCCGTCGCCACGGCGACGATCACTTCCCACAGGAACCAGTTGGTCGACGACTGCAGCGCACCCCGCGGGATGACGGCACCTGCGCCGGCGACGACGAGCGGCGGCACTGCGGCCAGCAGCACCGCGGCGAACGTGCCCCCGACCAGGGTCCGCCGCGTGGACCGCCGCCAGGCGAGGATCGCCAGTTCGGCAAGTGCGGTGGTCACCAGCAGGGCCTCGATCAACGTGGCATTGGCCACGCCCGCGGCGACGCCCGATCGAAGCAGCGCCCAGAGTGGCACCAGCAACGCCCCGGCGCTCGGGCCGACCTGCCGCGCCGTCAACAGGACCAGCAGGGCGAGGGCGATCAATCCGGCGGCAACCACCCACCGCGCCACGCCAGCTTCGCGTGCCACGTAACCCGCCGAATCGGGAGCGACGGGCTGCATGGCCCGCTCGACGCCGGCGACCGCGGCGACGACGTTGTCGTACGCAACCCCGGAGTCGCTCCGCGCATCCCACCTCCAGTGAACCCCCTGCCCATTCCCCGCCTGGCTGGCCAGCGACGGTCCGGCGGAGGGCAACGCCGGCAACGCATCGAGGAGCAGCGTGGCCTGGGCGACTCGTGTCCCGAGCCGCTCCTGCAGCACCAGCACGTGCGCGAATGGCGACACGGCGAGCCATGCGGGGCTGTTCCGCGTCAGCGGCGGCGCCCGTTGGGGTCCGGCAACCGCCACCACCGTATCACCGCCAAGGACGGCCAGCGCCTCCTCGACCGGCGCGCCGCGAACCAGATCGTCGAGCGCCGGGACTTCCTCTGGAGCGCGATTGCCCGCACGTTGTAGTGCCGTCCGGGCTGCGCGCACGGCGCCGTCAATGGCGACGCCGAGGCGACGGTTGCGGGTGGCGGTGGCATCGCGGACGGCCTCGTCGACGAGAATCCGGGCGTGGACGACCACATGGGCCAGCCGGACGGTGGCGGCGCCGAGTCCGAGGAGGAGGAGCATGAGGCCGAGCGCAGTGCCCCGGGCCCGATCGATCCGGAACCAGGCGATCCAGGCCATTGCGCCCGCCGTCGTGGTCGCGGCCGCCAGCCATGGCCAGGTGGCGATGCGGGCCGCCTCGCCGGCCAGCACGACGACGGCCGCGGTGGCGATCCAGAACGCGGTGCCTGGGCGCCGCGGCGCCGATGTAGCACTCTGAAACTTCATTGGCTGGTCACCGTAAGTGGCCACGGCATCACCCATTGAACGGTAAGGACGGAACATGACGAAGCGTCGGCTTGCCTGCACTCTGGCGATCGCGATGGCTGCAGCGGTCACCCCGCTGGTGGCCCAGACGGGGGCTCCGCAGGTGCCGCGGCAGCTCTCACTGGCCGACGCCATCCGGCTGGCGAAGACCTACAGCCCGGTCTACCGCACCGCCGAGAACAATGCCGACCCGGCGGCCACGGCGGTACGGCAGGCGCAGTTCGCCCTGCTGCCGACCCTCGACGCCGGCGGTTCGGTGGGGTACACCGGCGCCGGCAGTTCGACCTTCGGCGGCACGACATTCAATCAGACGTCGCCCTCGCTCACTTCCGGGTACCAGTTGTCGGCCACGTGGTCGCTGGCACCATCGACATTTCTCGGGCCGGCCCGGGCGAGGGCGAACGAGCGCGCCGCCGAGTCGAACATCGGGGCAGCGGCGGTCTCGGTCACCAACGACGTGACCGACCAGTACATCACCGCGCTCCGGGCCGGGGCGATCCTCAAGGTGGCGCAGGACCAGGTCGCCATCTACCAGTCCAACTTCGACCTGGCCCAGGCGCGGTTCCAGGTCGGTCAGGGAACGCAGCTCGATGTCACCCAGGCGCGGGTCAACCTCACCAATGCCCAGGTGACGGTGGCGCAGGACGAGCAGGCGCAGACCCTGGCCAAGATCACCCTGCTGCAGCACATCGGCGTGCCGATGATGGCTGACGTCGACTCGCTGCAGCTGACGGAACAGTTTCCGCTGACGGCGCCGGATTTCGACCTGCAGGCCCTGCTGTCACGGCGCACCAGTCGAACCCGACCATCCAGGCCGCGAGCGACCAGGCGCACGCGGCGCACATCGGCGTCCGGGCGGCGCAGTACCAGTACTTTCCTTCGTTCAGCATCAGCACCGGGTTCCGGGGTTACACCCAGCAATTCACCGACGAGAACATCCTGATCAGCAATTCGCTCCGCAGCGCGCAGGGCGCGGCATCGAACTGCAACTTCCAGAACGAGATCATCCAGCGGCTCACCTCGCCGCTGCCGGAAGCCAACGGCGGCATCATCGCCGACTGCAACGGCTTCGCCGGATTGAACAGCAACGGCACGGCCCTCGACCCCAGCCGGGTCACGGCGATCAAGACCGCCAACGAGATGTTCCCGTTCAACTTCTCGCAGCAGCCATGGAGCATCTCGCTCGGTGTCTCGCTGCCGATCTGGGACGGCTTCTCCCGCGCCCTGCAGATCTCGCAGGCCCGCGCCACGGCCGACAACGCCGACGAGACGGTCCGGCAGCAGCTGCTCGGCACCGACGCCCAGATCCAGCAGCAGCTGGTGGCGGTGCGCACCTCGTGGCAGACGGCCCAGATCCAGGACTCCAACCGGGTGCTGGCGCACCAGCAGCTCGAACTCGCGCAGGAGAAGTATCGCATCGGGAACGGGACGGCGATCGACGTCGTCACGGCCGAAGGCGCGGTGGCCCAGGCCGAAGGCGCGTATGTCACCGCGGTGTACGACTATCACCTGGCCATCGCGGCGCTCGAAGCCGCGGTGGGCGGGCCGTTGCGGTAAACGAATCGAAAGGAACGTAACACAGCCATGACTCGCGGAGCCAAAGTCGGTTTGGGCGTGATCCTCGCTGGGCGTGGTCCTGGGCGGTGTCTCGGTCATGACCCGTGCCAACCGCGGCCAGGTGGTCGCCGTCCGGATGGAACCGGTCGCGCGGCGCGACCTGGTGGCGGTGGTGACCGCCAGCGGCCAGATCGAGGCCAAGAGCGACGTCGACGTCTCCTCGGACGTGCAGGCGCGGATCAACAAGATCCACGTCAAGGAAGGCGACTACGTCCACAAGGGCGAGCTGCTGGTCGAGCTCGACCAGTCCCAGTTCAAGGGCGCGGTCGATCGCGGCAAGGCCGGGCTGCTCCAGGTGCAGGCGCTGCAGGCGCAGGCCGCTGGCCAACCGGGACCAGGCCAAGCGCGCCCTCGACCGCGCACTCGAGCTGAAGAAGGCCGCACCCGGACCTGACCACGGACGAGTCGGTGGAACAGGCGCAGGAGGCGTACGCCGTCGCGAAGGCCAATTATGACGCGCGTCGGTGGCCAACGTCGACAACGCCCAGGCGACGCTCAAGGAGGCCCAGGACAATCTCGACCGCACCATGATCGTCGCGCCGATCGACGGCAAGGTGGTCGAGCTCCCCAAGAAGGAGGGCGAAGTCGCCGTCCCGGGGACGTTCTCGTCCGAGCAGGCGCTGCTGATGCGCATCGCCGACATGTCCGACCATCATCGCCAAGGTCAAGGTCGACGAGACCGACGTGGTCCGCCTCGCCCTCGGCGATTCGGTGAGCGTCGCCATCGACGCCTTCCCCGACACGACGTTCGCCGGCACCGTCACCAAGATCGGCAACAGCGCGTCGTCGACCACGGCCACCACCGCGTCGACCGGCATCGGGAGACCAGGCGGTCGACTTCGACGTCGAGGTGACGCTCAAGCAGCCGCCGGGGGACATCCGTCCCGACCTGAGCATGACGGCGCGCATCATCACCGACACGCGCCAGGCGCGCTCAGCATCCCGATCATCGCGCTGACCGCGCGCCCGGCGAAGGCCGCCGGCAGCGACACCAGCAAGGCGGCGGCGATCACCACCACCATGAAGCCGGGCGACACCGCCGAGGTGACCAAGGTGAAGGAGCAGGACGGCGTGTTCGTGGTGCGCAACGGCGTGGCGTACTTCACGCCGGTCAAGGTCGGCATCGCCGGCGACGAGTACTTCGAGGTGCTCGACGGCCTCAAGCAGGGCGACACGGTGGTGTCGGGCACGTACCAGGCGATTCGCGACATGAAGGATTCGACCCGGGTCAAGGCGGCGCCCGAGGTCAAGACGCCGTGACCGACGCCATCATCCGGCTGCAGGGGATCACCCGCGAGTACCTGATGGGCGCCGAGCGGGTTCACGCGCTCAGGGGGATCGACCTCGAGATCCGTCGCAACGAGTACGTCGCGATCATGGGGCCGTCCGGCTCGGGCAAGTCGACGATGATGAACCTGCTCGGCTGCCTCGACACGCCGAGCGGCGGGAGCTACTGGCTCAACGGGCACGAGGTCTCGCGGATGACCGACGACGACCTGGCGCGGATCCGCAACCGCGAGATCGGCTTCGTCTTCCAGACGTTCAACCTGCTGCCGCGGGCCTCGGCGCTGGCCAACGTCGAGCTGCCGCTGGTCTACGCCGGCATGACCGCGCGCGAGCGGCGGCGGCGGTCGGAGGCCGCGCTGCAGCGCGTCGGGCTGGGCGACCGGATGCAGCACCAGCCCAACGAGCTCTCGGGCGGCCAGCGCCAGCGCGTCGCCATCGCCCGGGCGCTGGTCAACCAGCCCTCGATCCTCCTCGCCGACGAGCCGACCGGCAACCTCGACTCGAGCACCAGCGAAGAGATCATGCGGGTCTTCGGGACGCTGCACGCCCAGGGGCAGACGGTCGTGCTGGTGACGCACGAAGCCGGACATCGCGGCGCACGCCCATCGGGTCATCGTGCTGCGCGACGGCCGGATCGACAGCGACCGCCCGGGCGCTGCCCGGGGCGGCGCGGCCGCGGCCTGATGCCGTTCTTCGAAGCGATCCGGCTCGCGCTGTCGTCCATCCGCGCGCAGAAGCTCAAGAGCTTCTTCTCGCTGGTCGGCGTGCTGATCGGCGTCACCTTCCTGATCGCGGTCGTGTCGATCGTGCAGGGGATGAACGTCTACATGACCGACAAGTTCGCCGGCGCGCTGATCGGCCTGAACACCTTCCAGCTCCGCTCGCGTCCCGATTTCGTGATCGGCAACGTGCACCGAGGAGCAGTGGCGGGCGTGGCAGCGCAATCCCCGCATCACGCTCGAGGACGCCGCCTACATCGAGTCGCACCTGACGGTGCCGGCCCGCTTCGCCCGCGTCGGATACGACCAGCTGGGCGTGGAATACCACGGCCGCAGCGCCAGCGGCATCCAGGTGCTGGCCGCCGACTCCGGCGATCTTCGCCATCAAGGGCTACAACATCGCCGACGGCCGGATCTTCACGCCGCAGGAGCAGGAGGCCGGACGCCCACGTGGCGGTGCTGGGCTGGGAGCTGGCGCAGCGGCTCTTCCAGGGGCGTCGATCCGCTCGGCCAGGCGGTGCAGATCGGCGGCATCCCCCACACCGTCGTCGGCGTGGTCGAGAAGCAGGGCAACCTCTTCGGGTTCTCGCTCGACAAGTTCGCCATCGTGCCGATCACGTCGCCGGTCCGCAACATGGTGAACCGGCCGCACGTCATCGACGAACTGCAGGTGCAGACGATCGACCCGAAGATGATGCCGACCGCGGTGGAAGACGTGACGGTGCTGATGCGCGGCCGCCGCGGCCTCAAACCGGAGCAGGAGGACAACTTCTAGGTCGAGACCGCCGCGGCGGCGCTGTCGGAATGGGACAAGATCGCCAATGTCCTGTTCCTCGCGCTCCCGGGGCTGGTGGCGATCTCGCTGGTCGTGGGCGGGATCGTGATCATGAACATCATGCTGATGGCGGTCGCCGAGCGCACCCGCGAGATCGGCGTCCGCAAGGCGCTCGGGCGCGCGGCGCCGGGACATCATGTCGCAGTTCGTGGTCGAAGCGGCGGCGCTGTCGGTCACGGGGGCGCTCTTCGGCATCGCCGCCGGCATCGTGCTCGCCTTCCTGCTGCGCGCCACCACGCCGCTCCCCGCCGCCGTCGCCCCGTGGTCGATCGGGGTCGGCGTGTCGCTCGGCGTGCTCGTCGGCATGGTCGCCGGCGTCTACCCCGCGCGGCAGGCCTCGCGGCTCGACCCCATCGACGCGCTGAGGCACGAATGAACCGCACCCTGGGACGCGGCAACCTGCTGGCCCGGGCCACCGAAGGGCATGCGGCTGGCGGTCGATGCCCTGCGCGCCAGCAAGACCCGGGCGGCGCTCACCATCCTGGGCATCGCCATCGGCGTGATGGTGGTGGTCGGCATGGCGTCGATGATCACCGGCATCCGCGATTCGGTCACCGCCATCGTCGAGCGCGCCGGGCCCGAAGACGTTCATCGTGCTGCGGTATTTCCAGGCCGGCATTGTCGTCAACGACGACCGGATGGCGCCGTGGCGCCACCGCCCGGCGCTCACCGAAGCCGACGCCGCGCTGATCGGCTCGCTGCCGGCCGTCGCCGCCGTCAACGTCCACGAGTCCGGCAACTCGGCGGTCTCGTACCGCGACACCCGCCTCAGCTCGGTCGGCATCGACGGCTACAGCGCCACGTGGATGCAGATCGAAGGGCGGCGACTTGCTGCAGGGGCGCAACTTCACGCCCGTCGAGGCCGCGACGGGCGCGTTCGTCGCGGTCGTCAACGACCAGGCGGTGAAGCAGCTGATGCCGGGGCTCGATCCGATCGGCAAGCAGATCCGCATCTTCGGCCTGCCGTTCACGATCGTCGGCGAGTACCAGGATCCGAAGGGCGTCTTCAGCAACAGCACCGCCGTGGCCGTGGTCATTCCGCACCAGACCCTGGTGCGCCACGGTGACTATTCGCGCAACTGGATGGACATCGCCGTCATTCCCGGAGCCAACGCCACCCAGGCCGACGCGATGGACCAGGTCATTTCCGCGCTCCGCGTCAAGCGGGGCCTCCGGCCGGAACAGGACAACAACTTCGACCTCGTCTCCGGCGACAAGTTCCTGGAGAGCTTCAACAGCATCACCCGCGGCTTCTTCCTGGTGATGCTGGTGCTGTCGAGCGTCGGCCTGATGGTGGGCGGCGTGGGCGTGGTGGCGATCATGATGATCTCGGTGACCGAGCGCACCCGCGAGATCGGCGTGCGCAAGGCGCTCGGCGCCACCCGCGGCGAGATCCTCTTCCAGTTCCTGGTCGAGGCGGCGACGCTGACAGTCATCGGCGGAATCGTGGGCCTGGCCGCCGGCGCGGTGATCGCGTTCGCCATCGATCACCTCACGCCGATCCCGGCCGTCGTCCCGCTCTGGTCGGTGTTCGCCGCGATCGGCACCTCGGCAATCACCGGCGTGTTCTTCGGCCTCTACCCCGCCAACCGGGCGGCGAGGCTGGATCCGGTGGACGCGCTGCGGTACGAGTAGGCAGCCCAGGGCCCAGAGCCCCCGGCTATCTTCCTCCATGCCCTACGGCGAAGCGTTCCGCCTCGCACTCGCCACCATCCGCTCCGCCAAACTCCGCTCGTTCTTCACCCTGCTCGGCATCATCGTCTCGGTCGGCTTTCTGGTCACCGTGGTGGCGATCATCCAGGGGATGAACTCCTACGTCCAGACCAACCTCACCGACGCGATGATCGGCACCAACGCCTTCCAGGTGCGCCGGACCCCGATCACGGTGGGGCTGCTGAGCGACGAGGAGATGCGGCGGCTGGCGCTGCCGCCCGAACATCTCGCGCGAGCGACGCCGAGGCGGTCGAACGGGCGCTGCCCGACGCCGAAGCGGTGGCGTTGCAGAGCGGCTGGCCGACGCCGATCACCACGGTGGTCGCCGGCAATCAATCGCTCGGCGGCGTGATGGTCTTCGGTGTCACCCCGCCCTACCAGACCGTCCAGGACTATCGTTTCGCCGCCGGCGAGCCCCTGGTCGATCCCGACGTCCGCGAACGCCGCCCGGTGATCGTGGTGGGCTACGACATCGCCGACAAGCTCTTCGCGTCGCCCGCCACCGCCGTCGGCTCCAAGGTGCGGATTGCCGGCCAGGAATTCACCATCAAGGGCGTCATCGCGCAGAAGGGCAAGACCCTCGGCCAGTCGTTCGACGCATTCGTCCTGATGCCGATCTCGACGTTCGAATCGATCTGGGGCCCCCGGCAAGACCACCGTGGTCTCGGTCAAGATGCGCAGCGCCGACGCCATTCCCGGCGCCATGGACCGGGCCGAGGAGGCGATGCGGATCGCGCATCATCTCCTGCCCACGCAGCCGGACAACTTCACCGTCGACAAGGCCGACGCCCTGGTGGCGTTCTGGAAACAGCTCACTGCGCTGCTCTTCGCGGTCATCCCCGCGGTCGTCGGCATCGGGATCGTCGTGGGCGGGCATCGTCATCATGAACATCATGCTGATGGCGGTGAGCGAGCGCACCCGCGAGATCGGCATCCGCAAGGCCGTCGGCGCCAATCGCCGCGACATCCACCGGCAGTTCCTGGTCGAGACCGTGATCCTCAGCATGCTGGGCGGCGCCCTCGGCGTCGCCAGCGGCTGGGGACTGGCCCAGCTGGTGGCGCGGTTCTCGCCGCTGCCGGCCACGGTGACGCTCTGGTCGGTGGTGGTGGCGCTGGCCCTCGGCGCCGGCACCGGGATCGTCTTCGGCGTCTATCCCGCGGCCCGGGCCGCGCGCCTCGATCCGATCGTCGCGCTGCGGCAGGAATAGCCGATGAATATCCGGGTCCGCAACGTCGGCGAAGGCGTGCTGCTGGCCATCGACGCCATGCGCGCCAACAAGCTCCGCTCGGCGCTGACGGTGCTGGGGGTGGTGATCGGCGTCACCACGGTGATGGTGATGGCCTCGCTGGTCGAGGGGATCCGCACCCAGATCTTCGCGACGATCGAAACGGCCTCGCCCGAGACGTTCTACGTCATCCGCTTCTTCTCGTCGACGCCGATCAATCCCGCAGAACCTTCCCCCGGAAGTCCGCGTCCGGCCGGTGGTGAACGAACGGGACGCCGCCGCGATCGCCCAGATGCCCGAGATTGCCCATGCCGGCCTGTGGGTGCAGGTGCAGCAGCGGATGGATTACTACGGGGTCCACTCCCAGACGTTGCTGATCTGGGGCGCCGACGGCCACTATCTCGACGTGCAGGGCGGCAACCTGGCTGGCAGGACGCTGGTTTTCCCAAGCGGAGCTGAACGCCGGCGAACAGGTGATGGTCATCGAAGCGGAAGTGGCCGACCATCTCTTCGGTAATCTCGACCCGCTCGGCAAGGTGGTGCGGGTCGGCGGCCGGTCGTTCACCGTCATCGGTGTCTTTGCCCGCCCCGACAACATCTTCCAGCCGCCGGGTCAGACCGATGGCGGCGTGGCACCGTTCCGCGCCATCAAGCAGCTCTTTCCGTACGACGACACGAACGCGCTGTTCATCGTGGTGCTCGCCAAGCGGGGCGTCGACCTCGACCTCGCCAAGGATGCCACCATCGCCGCCCTGCGCCGGATCCGGGGCATCAAGCCGGACATGCCGAATTCGTTCGACGTGCTGACGCAGGACCAGATCCTCGGCGTGGTCGACAAGCTGACCTCGGCGTTCTTCCTGGTGATGATCGCGCTCTCGAGCGTCGCCCTGCTGGTGGGCGGGATCGGGGTGATGGCGATCATGATGGTGTCGGTCACCGATCGCACCCGCGAGATCGGCTTGCGCAAGGCCCTGGGCGCCACCCACGGCGAGATTCTCTGGCAGTTCCTCGTCGAAGCGGCCACCCTCACCGCCACCGGCGGCCTCCTCGGCATCGTGATCGGCGTCCTGGCCGGAGAAGGACTCAAGGCACTGCTCCACATCGAGGCCGCCCCGCCGCTCTGGAGCGCCGTGGTCGCCACCGGCGTCTCCGTCATGATCGGGCTGGTGTTCGGCATCGTGCCGGCGAATCGGGCAGCGCGGATGGATCCGGTGGAAGCGTTGAGGTACGAGTAGCGGACGGGTGCCCAGGAGACGGGAGCCGTGAGCCCGTAAGCGGCACAAGCGTGAGCCATGCCAGCGCTGGCCTGACCTTCGGCTCTCACGGCTCATGGCCCATGGCTCCCGTCTCGCGTCTATTTTCCTCCATGCCCGTCGACCTGCTTGCCATCATGGCCCACCCCGACGACGCCGAGTTGATCTGCGGCGGAACGCTGGCGCGCGCCGCCGAACACGGACACCGGGTCGGCATCGTCGACCTGACGCGCGGTGAACTTGGCTCGCGCGGCACCCCCGAGCTGCGCGCGAAGGAAGCGGCGCACGCCGCCGAAATCCTCGGCGTCGCCGAGCGCCGCAACGCCGGGCTGCGGGACGGCCACCTCGCGAACGACGACGCCAGCCGTCGCGTGGTGGTCGAACTGCTCCGCGCCATGCGCCCGCGCACCGTCATCCTGCAGTACATCACCGGTCGCCATCCCGACCATCGCATCGCATCCGAACTGATCCGTGACGCCAGCTTTCTCGCCGGGCTCAGGAACTATCCCGCCGACGGCGAGAAGTTCCGCCCCGACAAGCTCTGCTATGCGCTGAGCTTCCGCGAGGACGTCGTCAAGCCGACCTTCGTGGTGGACATCAGTGCGCAATTCGAGAAGAAACTGCGCGCCGTAGCCTGCTTCGCGTCGCAGTTCGAGGGCGTGCGCCAGGCGGGGGAACTCTTTCCGACCGGCCAGCCATTCGCGGACCTGATCGCCACCCAGAACGGGCATTACGGCTCGCTGATCCGGGCGCGGTACGGCGAGCCCTACTGGACGCCGGAGGCGATGGCGGTGGACGATGTCGTGACGCTGGGGGTCGCCAGCCTCTAGCCGGCCATCGCGTCAGCATTGTAAATCGTTACAATGCACCACTTTCCATCGGTCCGCCGACGGCGCATCGTTGCCGGATGATCGCCCGCGTCGAGTCGCCGCCCGCCCCGGTGATAGGTAGATTTGGGACCATGGACGCGATCTATCTCGACAATGCCGCGACGACCCCGGTCCGGGGCGACGTCCTCGAAGCCATGCTCCCCTTCTTCAACGCCTCGTGGGGCAACCCCTCGTCGGCCCACCGGTTCGGGCGGGCCGCCCGGGCGGGGATGGAGCAGGCCAGGCGCGAAGTGGCCGAAGCGGTCGGCGTCGAACCGAACCAGGTGATCTTCACCTCCGGTGGCACCGAGGCCGACAACCTGGCGGTGATCGGCGCGGCACTCGCCGCGCGCAGCCACGGCCGGCGCATGCATGTCGTCACCACGGCCATCGAGCACAAGGCGGTGCTCGCGGCCGCGCACGCGGTGGTCGAGCTCGGCGGCGAGGAGACGATCCTTCCCGTCGGGCCAGACGGAGTGGTCGATCTCGACGCCCTCGACGCCGCCCTTGCCACCCACCCCGCGCTGGTATCGGTGATGTGGGTCAACAACGAGGTCGGCGTGATTCAGCCGGTGGCCGAGATCGGTGCCCGCTGCGCCGCCGCCGGGGTGCCGTTCCACAGCGACGCCGTACAGGCGTTCGGCAAGGTGCCGATCGACCTCGCTGCCGCCGGGTGCCAGCTGCTGTCCATCAGCGGCCACAAGCTCGGTGCCCCGAAAGGGATCGGCGCCCTCATCGTGCGCGCCCGCAATGTCATCGAGGCGATCATCCACGGCGGCGGACAACAGTTCGGCATCCGTCCCGGCACCGAAAATGTCGCCGGCGCGGTGGCGCTCGGACGTGCCACCCGCCTGGCCCGCACCGAACTGGAGCGCGAGTCGTCGCGGCTGCGGACGCTCCGCGACGACCTTGCCCGCCGGCTCGCCGGAGTGGTTCCCGACGCCGTCGTTCATGGCGCCGCGGCCGAGCGAGCCCCCCACGTGCTTTCCCTCGGCATTCCCGGCGCCGAAGCCGAGGCGCTGCTGATGCATCTCGATCTCGCCGGCATTGCCTGTTCGGGCGGGTCGGCCTGTTCCACCGGCTCGGTGGAACCGTCGCACGTGCTGGTGGCGATGGGGGTGGAACCGTCCATCTCGACCAGCACGCTGCGCTTTTCGCTCGGGCATGACACCACTCCCGCGCAGATCGATCGGGTCGTCGAGGTCTTTCCCGGTATCGTCGGCAAGGTACGCGAGCTGCACCGGAGTCTTGGCCGTGCCTGAAGCGGAGCGGTCCCGGATCCTGGTGGCGATGAGCGGCGGGGTCGACTCGTCGCTCGCCGCGGCGCTGCTGGTGGAGCAGGGGCACGACGTGATCGGCGCCACGATGAAGCTGTTCTGCTACGGCGACAACGTCCCCGACCGGCCGTGCTGCTCGCTCGATTCGATTGCCGACGCGCGCGCCGTGGCGCACCGCCTTGGCATTCCGCATTACGTGCTCAATTTCGAGGATCGCTTCTCCGATCGGGTCATCGACAACTTCGTCGACGAATATGCGCGGGGGCGGACGCCGATCCCCTGTGTGCGGTGCAACTCGTTCACCAAGTTCCGCGACCTGCTGGCCCACGCCGACGCGCTGGATTGCGACGGAATCGCCACGGGTCATTACGCCAACGCCCGCGATGGCGCCCTCTATCGCGGCGACGACCGAGCCAAGGACCAGAGCTACTTCCTCTGGGGCGTCGACCGGCGGGTCGTCAAGCGGATGTGGACACCGCTGGGCGGATTGACCAAGACCGCCACTCGCCGCCGTGCCCGGTCCCTCGGCCTCGAGACTGCCGACAAGCCGGAAAGCGTGGAGATCTGCTTCGTGCCCGACGACGACTACGTCGGGGTACTCGAACAGCGCCTCCCCGCCGATGCGCCGGCGCTCTCGCCCGGCCCGCTGGTGACCACGTCGGGCGACGTGATCGGCGAACACGACGGCTTTGCCCGCTACACGGTGGGCCAGCGCCGCGGGCTCCCCGGCGGACGGGCGCTGCCGCTCTACGTCGTGGCGATCCGCCCCGGGACGCGCGAAGTTGTCGTGGGCCCGGCCGACGAACTCCTCGGCCACGCGGTCACGCTGGCAGAGTGCAACTGGCTGGCCGAGCGGCTCACCCCGGGCGATCATTGCCTGGCGCAACTCCGCTATCGCGCCAGGGCGGTGCCGGCGGTCGTCCGCGAGATCAGCGGCGATCGGATCCTGCTCCGACTGGAAGAGCCGGTGCGCGCCATCACGCCGGGACAGTCGGGCGTGCTCTATTCGGCGGCCGACCAGGTGCTGGGGGGCGGCGTGATCGAGTCGGCGGCATGAACCCGACCGCGGCAGCCGTCGACCTTCACGCCCGGGCGGCGGCGGCGCCGCCGGCCGACACGCCGGCCGACCTGCACGACGCGTCACTCTATCTCAATCGCGAGCTCGCCTGGCTGGAATTCAACCGCCGGGTGCTGCACGAAGCACTCGACGCGCGGACGCCGCTGCTCGAACGGGTCAAGTTCCTCGGCATTTTCTCGAGCAACCTCGACGAATTCTTCCAGGTCCGGGTGGCCGGTCTGCGCGAGCAGGTGGCGGCGCGGATGCTGGAACGCGCTCCTGACCGCATGCCGCCGGCCCAGCAGCTGGCCGCCATCCGCACCACGGTGCGGAGCCTCGTCGATCAGCATTCGCGGTGCCTGATCCACGACGTGGTCCCGGCACTTGCGGCCAACGGCATCAAGCTGCACGACCGTTTCGACGCGCTGCCGCCCCCGGAGCGGGAGCACCTGGCCGACTACTTCCGGTCGAACGTCTTTCCGGTCCTGACGCCGCTGGCGGTCGACCCGGCGCACCCCTTCCCGCACATCTCCAATCTGTCGCTCTCGCTCGCGGTGTCGCTGGCCGACGCCGACGGCCACACGCACTTTGCCCGGGTCAAGGTGCCGAAGCTGCTCCCCCGCTGGGTGCCGCTCGACCCGGCCGAACGATTCCTCCCGCTCGAATACCTGATCGGCGCCCACGTCGAGGCGCTCTTCCCGGGGGTCCAGATCCTCGGCTGGCACCTCTTCCGGATCACCCGCAACACCGAGCTCAACCTCGAATTCGGCAGCGGCAGCAACGACGAGGCAGAAGACCTCCTCGAGCTGATCCAGGAAGAGGTCCGCAACCGGCGGTTCGGCGAAGTGGTGCGGCTCGAAGTCCAGCGGTCCATGCCGCCGTCGCTGCGGGCGCTGCTGATCGAGGAATTCAACGCCGCCGACTCCGGTGAGGGGCTGCCGCTCACCGACGACGACGTCTTCGAGGTATCCGGACCGCTCGACGCCAGCGACCTGGCCGCGATCGCCGCGATCGACCTGCCGGCGCTGCACGACCCGCCGTTCATCCCGGCCACGCCGCGGCGCCTGGCGGAAGATCACGACCTCTTCGCCACCATCCGCGAAGGCGACGTGTTGCTGCATCATCCGTACGATTCGTTCCAGACCTCGGTGGAGCGACTGATCGCCGTGGCCACCGAAGACCCCGACGTCCTCGCCATCAAGATCACGCTCTACCGCACCGGCGGCGAGATCGCCCGCCTGCTGGCGCTGGCCGCCGAACGGGGCAAGCAGGTGGCCGTACTGATCGAATTGCAGGCGCGCTTCGACGAGGAGAACAACATCAGCTGGGCCAAACGATTCGAAGACATCGGCGTCCACGTCAGCTACGGCGTGGCCGGGCTCAAGACCCACGCCAAGGTGCTGCTGGTGGTGCGTCGTGAGGGTGACGCCATCCGCCGCTACGTGCATGTCGGCACCGGCAACTACAATCCGCGCACCGCGCGGTTCTACACCGATTTCGGGCTGATCACCGCCGATCCCGAGCTCGGCATGGACCTGAGCGACCTGTTCAACGTGCTGACCGGCTTCGCCGCGCCGGCCGGATACCGCAAGCTGCTGGTGGCGCCGCGGTGGATGAAGGCGCGCTTCCTCGACCTGATCGCCCGCGAGGCGTCCCACGCACGGGAAGGCCGGCCGGCGCACATCATCGCCAAGATGAACGCGCTGGTCGACCAGGACATCATCGAGGCGCTCTATCAGGCGTCGGGGGCGGGCGTCCGCATCGACCTGATCATCCGCGGCATCTGCTGCCTCCGCCCGGGATTGCCCGGTGTCAGCGACCACATCCGCGTCATTTCCATCCTCGGGCGCTTCCTGGAGCACTCACGCGCGTTCGTCTTTGCGAACGGCGGCGAGGAAGAAGTGTGGATCTCGTCGGCCGACTGGATGCCGCGCAATCTCGACCGCCGCATCGAAGCCGCGGTGCCGATCCAGGATCCGCGGTATCGGGTGGAGATCCATCGCCTGCTGGAATTGATGCTGCACGACAATCGCCAGGCGTGGGAGATGCGCGCTGACGGAAGCTTCGTGCAGCGCACCCCGGCGGCGGGAGAACCCGAGCGGGCGACCCATCGGATGCTGATCGAGCGACGGAGGTAGTCGGCTCACGCCTCCTTCGTGGCGGATGACTTTTCACCGAATGCCGCGCGAATCGCTTCCTGCTGCTCCTCGCTGAGCTTTTCGGGAATCCGCACCTGCACCGTCACCACCTGATCACCCGTCTGACCACCCTTTTCGAGTCCCTGGCCGCGAATGCGGAACTTCCGCCCCGGCTGCGTGCCGGCCGGAATCCTGAGCCGGACCTTGGCGCCGCCCACCGTGCGCACCTGGATCACGGCGCCGAGCAGCGCCTGCGACAGGGAGATCGGAATGCCGCAGAGGATGTCGAGCCCGTCGCGACTGAAGAAGCGATCCGGTTCCACCTGGAAGGTGACCAGGATGTCGCTGGCCCGCCCGCCCGCCTTGGCGCGCGGCCCCTGCTCCTTGAGCCGCACGCGCGTGCCGCTGTCGGTGGCCGGCGGAACGGTCACGAGCAGGTGTTTCTCGGTGCGCTGCTCGCCGCTGCCGCCGCAGGTGTGACACGGCTTGCTGGGGATCTTGCCGCGTCCGCGGCACACCGGACAGGGGCGATTCACCGCAAAGCCCCCTTGCCCGAACGAGATCGTTCCGGTGCCTTTGCACTCGGGACAGGTGGTGAGCGAACTCCCGGGTTCCGCGCCCGTGCCACCGCAGGTGGCGCAGACATCGTTCATCGCCAGCGTCACCGGCACCTTGCCACCGGTGGCCGCGGTCCGGAACGGCACGCTGACGGTGACCTCGACATGATCCGGCTCGGCCGCTTCACCGCCACCACGGCGCCGCCCGAAGATCGACGAGAAGATGTCGCCCAGTCCGAACGAGCCGAAGTCGCCGAAGTCGATCCCCTCGGCACCGGGCTGGCCGCCGCCGGGTCGCGGCGCGCCGCGGGCACCGGTGGTGTCGAACGCGCCCAGCCGCCGCATGCGGTCGTACTTGCTGCGCTGCTCCGGATCCGACAGCACGGTGTTGGCCTCGGAGATCTGCTTGAATCGCTCCGCCGCCTGTGGATTGTTGGGATTGGCGTCGGGATGGAACTGCTTGGCCAGCTTCCGGTAGGCCTTCTTGATGTCGGTGGCCGACGCCGACTCGGGAACGCCAAGCACCGCGTAGAAGTCCTGGCTGGCCACTCAGCTACCCTGGTCCGAGTAGACCTGGACGCGAGCCGGTCGGATCACCGCACCCTTGAAGCGATATCCGGTCTGGAAGACCGCCTTGACCGTGTGGTCCTGACCCGGCTTTTCAGCCGGCGCCACCGACACCGCCTCGTGCTGGGTGGGGTCGAACGGCTGGCCGACGGCCTCGATCCGCTCCAGCCCTGAGGCCTGCAGCTCCTTCCACAGCTTCCGCTGGATCAGCAGGAACGCGCTCTGGAAAGTGTCGGTCGGCTCGGGGTGGCTGGCCGCCAGCCGGTCGATGTCGTCGATCACGTCGAGCAGCTGCAACGCCAGCGCCGCCGCCCCGCGGTCGAAGGCCTCGGTCTTCTCGCGGTGGGTGCGCTTGCGGTAGTTGTCGTATTCCGCGGCGAGCCGCAGGAACCGGTCCTCGGCGTCGGCCACCGCCTTGGCCGCCTCGGCGGCCGGAATGCTGTCCTCCGGGCGCCACTCTTCCTCGGGCGGCTGGGGCTCGGTCATCGGCAGGTCGCGTTCAGCGTTCCCGGCGGGGTTTTCCATCGGATCGTCAGGCTTCAAGTGGGAGCTCCATTCCGTATCCGGTGAAAGGAACGCAACCCATGTGCCGGTGCGCAATGCCGGAACGGCAGGCCGGAGCGTGAGCCGAAGGTCATGAGCCGTGAGCCCCTCGGCCGGATTAGCGTGAGTGTGCCCCCAGTACCGCGCTTGCCCGGCATGCCGGGCTCACAGCCGAGCCCCGGGGTGTCCTAGTGTCTCCACCCCACGGTATCCGCCCCCGCCGGCGCATGGGCCAGCATCTGCGCCGCCATCTTCTGCAGCAGTTCAGGCATCCGCGGCCCCCAGCAGTGCGGCGCCATCGGCTGGAAGACGATCTCGCCGGTCCACTTGGGATTCGTGGCCGTGGTGAGGAAGTCATCCAGCATGTGCACGCCCATGTTGAGGTAATACGTGTCCATGGCACCGACGTAGACGTTGATCTTGTCGGCCACCTTGGGCCCCAGCGTCGACCAGTTGGCCTGGAGGATGTTCCGCAGGTCGTAGTGCTGCTTCCAGTAGTCGGCCACCTGGTGGTCGATCACGCCGGTCAGCTTGTTCCAGATCGGCGCGGGGTAGCCGCCCGCTCCGACCGGGCTGTACGTCGCCTGCCAGATGTCCCACTGGCCGCCGGAGCGGCCGCTGTCGCCCACCACCAGCTCGTACCAGTTCTCGTCCTTCATCATCGTGGTGATGTTGCCATCGGGCCGCCGGACGTCGGGGCGTTCCACCTTCATCCAGCCGTGGTTCACCCAGTAGGCGTTGCTGTCGCTGTAGATGTTCACGATCTGGTGGTAGCGGAAGTCCACCGCATCGGGACAGAGCGCCCAGGTGCCGCCGTAGAAATCGGGGTAGAAGACCTGCTGCGAGAGCGCGATCCATCCGCCCGTCGACCCACCGGTCAGAAGTCGCGCCCACGGCTGGCCGATAACGCGGAAGCGCTTCTCGACCGCCGGGATCAGCTCCTGCATGATCGCGTCGCCGTACGGGCCGTTGTTGGCCGAGTTGACGCCGTACGAGTCGTCGTAGTAGGGCGAAGGATGCTGGAGCGACACCATGATCACCCGCGGCGTGCTGTCGGCCAGCCATTGGGCGTTGGCACCGCCGCCCGGCGCGCGCAGCGAGAAGTGGCCTTCGTCGTAGACGATCGGGTACTTCACGTCGGGGTGCGTGTCATAGCCCTTCGGCAGCAGGACGATGGCGCCCAGCCAGATCGGCTGCCCCCACCACTTGCTGAGGATTTCGCTCTTGATCCTGATGTGCTTGACGTATTGGTCGTCGGCGGGCTCGGTGATCGGTGGAATCACCTGATCGGCGACGAGGCGGATCGGCGTCGACGACTTCGGATCGAAAGTGACCTTCACCGGCGTGCCGTAGATGTTCCCCGGCGAGCTCTTCCAATCCTGTCCTTCCCACTGGTCCATGTGGAGCCAGACCACATGCCCGTCGGCTCGCGCGAAACGGGTGTAGACGTTGACGAACGGCTCCACCCAGTAGGTGCCGGCGGGGATGTCGCGCAGGGACCGAGCGGGATACCCGAAGGTCGACGCGTCGATCACCACCGGCGCGCCGGGCTTGAGCGCGTCGACATTCACACCGAAGAGCGGCACGCCGTCCTCGCCGGTCTGGTCGATCGGGGTGCGGCGGGCGTCGTTCACCCGGGTGAGCGCCACGTAGACGCGCCCGGTGATCGGGCCGGCGTGCGCGGACGCGGGGAACGAGATCTCGAAGCCCGGGCCGGGGGGCGCCTGAGCGGGGGCACCGGCGACAGCGAATACCGACAGGACGGCGACCGGGGCGGACAGCCGCCGGAGCGGCCAAGGGGTCAGTGGCACGGTTCCTCCTGGGGACGTGAACAATAGCCGGGGGCCCGGCCACCGCTTCATTCGGCTTGACAACTCGGTGATGAGCAAGCTATAACCTGCTTGTACAGTTCCAGTGGACGGGATCTCCGTGACCGATTCCGACATCGCCCATGTTGGCACCCTGCATCAGCGACTCCTCACCGGGGACGATGCCGCCGGCGGGGACCTCGCGACCACCGTGTACGGGCCTCTCGTTGCGTACCTCATGGGGCACCATCCACATGCCGCGCAGGATGTTGCACACGACGCGGTGGCCGACGCCATGGTCGCCTACCTCGAACGTCCGGCCCGGGGCAATGCAATCGACGGACACCAGGTCATTGCGCATCTTCAGCTCGCCGCATGGCGTAATATCCTGAATCAGCGGCGCCGGGAAGGTCGCCTCAAGCGGCGTGAATGGTATTGCGGTGCCGAGCATGAGTGGATGAAGCGTGAGGCGGACCGACGGGTTGTTGCCCTTTTGGGACCGGCGGGGAAGGTATTACAGGAAACGCGAGTTGCCCTCCGACTGCCGGAGGTGTCTGCCGCGGAACTGGCCCGATGGAGCGCGCCGGAGCGAATGGTCTGGGAACTCCTCCAGCAAGGCGAACGACGGACGGCGGCCTACGCGGCGGTGTTGGGCATCACAGACAGACCAGGGCCGGAGCAGCGGCAAGTCGTCAAACGGATGAAGGAACGCCTCCGGGCCCGGGCCAAACGGGGGGGGAGGGGTAGACGTTGAGGCTCGGCGACGGTGTCACGAACGGTTTGCTCGCCGTCACGGCGACGTTGCACGACTATCACACATCGGGGAGACTCTATGTCGACCGGGATTCCAGAGACCTCTGTGGTTCGTTGGGCGTCAGGTTGGGGATTGCTCTCAATCGCTCTCGCAGCGTGCACCAGTCCGCAAACACCGACCGGCTCAGATTTGCCGTCAACGGCGAAGCAATCGCCGCAGCAGGTGCATGCGCTCTCCGCGCGCGATACCCGGCGAGCGATCGAAGCGCGGAGCAAGATCTATTTTCTTCACTCTCTGAAAACCGGCGGGACGCACCATGGATACATCAGGGTGTATGATCGTAACGGCGACGTGATCCGTGAGATGACGCGGCTCAACGGGGACTTGGTCGACCGTGCAAGCACCCTCCCGGCCGAAGCGGCTGCCCGTCCATTGTCGGACTATCTGCCACGCCTTGCGAATGAGCAGTACGACACGACCCAGAGTTATACTCAAACCGCTTCGTACACGGTTGACGATACGGTGTCGAACAACGACGAGCTCGATACGGACGCATACAGCTCGAGTCAGGACGTCGATCACGAGGCCGAGTACGTCGACTATGGGCAGATAACAGGAACGATCTATTACCCATCCAAAGCTGACCTAGGATACATCTCGACGGCGACCGCGATCCTCGCTGTGGCCGCAATCCCACCGATCTTCGATGACGGTGATGATTGTCCAGGGTGCGACACGACGTACGTGGAGACGGTCGGCTACGGCGACGAGATGGAACCCGCAATCGAACAAGTTCTGTCCGATACCGTAGGCATGGGTTCCCTCAGGGCGGCACGCTCGAAGCCTGCACCTGCAGGTGATGACCTTCGCTTGATGGTGAGACCCCTGAGCGCTAATATGCCACGCCACGAGAGTCGCCCATTCATGACAGCCTTGGCGGCGGATTGCTTGGCGCCGAGCGCGCTGGTAACTTCGAATACGATGGGTCGCCGACGCGAGTCAGCTCTCATGCTGCCAACGCCGTGCGCGGGGGAATACGAAGACCTTGTTGGCGCTGAGTACGGTGTGATAGCCGGGTCGGTCGTCGGTATCGTTGCTGCGTTCTTCAGCTTCGGCACATCCATGGCAATCGCTGGAACGGAAGCAATCGGATACGGCGTTGCGCTTGGACGGTGGAAGGCTGGCATGCGGCTACACCACGGAATGGCTGACTTCCGACCATGGGCCCATCAAGGAACAAACCAGAGTTCAATTTGACGGAATGGATTGGGGGGATCGGTGCTCGGTTCGCCAGAGGTCATTGACCAAGTCCTGGGGTTCACGGCGTTCGTCTTGGCAATATACCCCCGACGATTGTCTTCGTATCCACGGCGCCTCATAGTCGCAAGACGGATTGTAACCGCATATGGCGGACTTACGGCCGTGATATTGTACGTTGCGGTGTTGGCCCATCTGAGGGTCTGGACCAACAGCGGAATTGTTCAAGCCTTCGCAATCACCAACTTCATCGGTTATGCCGGCGCCGAGCTCGGACTGGCATTGGATGCCCGGCGGACGGCAAGGCGGCGTGACGCACCACAGGGTATGAATTGATGATGATGGACTTCCCCCGGCTTTGCAGACACGCCATCAGGCAGCCGCGCCCGTCGCATCTCCAAGTCGATCGGGTGTGGATGGTGCGCCCTGCTTGTTGGACAATGTTGACCTCCCTTTGTTCAGGCAATCCTTGTGGTAGGAAGCTCGCCAAGACGCTCAACGGGGCTTGATTCCCGAGGGATGAATGCCGTCGCCGACCGTTGTAGTGAGCAACCCGCTGTGCCACGACGCGCTCAGAGGTGATCCCGGTTGTCGGTACCCGTCCAACTCGTCGGTTCACGGAACCGGCGACCATCAGGCCGCGGCTCGAAGTGATCGCGGCCGGAGGTCCGCGTCGTCGGGCGTCTGACCGGCGAGGCTGGAGTGCGCCTGCTGCAGTCCCCGCGGGCCGCGGCGGACACGCGGAGGGCAGCCTCGCGACTGGGAACATCGTTGGGGTGCTGGTCCCCCGAAGCCGAGTCCGGCATTCGGGGCCATGGGCTCCGGGCCCTCTTGCCGTTCCTATGACCTCACACGCCCCCACACATCCATCAGCGCCGCCTGGCACGCGCGCGACCTGATATCGTGCCGCGTGCCGACGAAACTCCGCCGCACCGCGTCGACCTGCCCGCGGACGCTGTAACCGAACCATACCGTCCCCACCGGCTTGTCGGCCGTGCCGCCGTCCGGACCAGCAATGCCGGTAATCGCGATGGTCACGTCGGCGTGCAGTCGCCGCGCGGCCCCGGCCGCCATTTCTCGTACCGTCTCTTCCGACACGGCGCCGTGTGCTGCGATCGTATCGGCGTTGACGCCGAGCAGATCGGTCTTGAGTGGATCGGCATAGCAGATGGCGCCGCCAACGAAGACCTGCGACGCACCGGGAATATCGGTCAGTCGCGCGCCGAGCATCCCGCCGGTACACGACTCCGCCACCGCGAGCTTGAGCCCGCTCGTGCGCAGCGCGTCGAGGACCACCGCCGCAAGATCCGTGTCCCCTTCACCGTACACCCAGCGTTCCGCGGCGTGACAAAGACGGCCCATGCCTGACTTGAGCGCCGCATCCGCCGTGGCCGGCGCCATCTGCCAGGCGGTCAGCCGCAGATCGACGCCGCGCAACCCGGGGAGATACGCCAGCGTCAGCGGCGCCAGCTGTGCCTCGACCGGTGCGACCGCCTCCGCCAGCGTCGATTCGGCCACGCCGGTGGTGCGCAGCGTCGCCGAGCGCACCACGGTGCCGCCGAAGCGCGCGGCGAGACGCGGCACCACCTCGTGCTCGGTGAGCATCTGCATCTCGTACGGCACGCCCGGCAGCATGATGACGATGCCGCGCGCTGTCTCGATCCAGAGCCCTGGTGCCGTGCCCCACTGGTTGACGAGGACTTCCGCCCCTTCGGGCACCATCGCCTGCGTCCGGTTCGACGCCACCGGGACGCGGCCCAGCTTCGCGAACCGCGCCTCGAGGCGGTGCCAGACGTCGTCGTCGAACTGCAACGGCAATCCGAGCAGCTGCGCCACCGTCTCGCGGCTGCGGTCGTCGCTGGTGGGCCCGAGTCCGCCGGTCGTGATCACCACCGCGGCGCGCTCCAGCGCCGCGTCGACCGCGTCGCGGATCTGCGCCGGATCGTCACTCACCGCCGTGCGCCGCAGCACCGGCATGCCCGCGGCCGCGAGGGCGGCGGCGAGAAACGCCGAGTTGGTGTCGACAGTGAACCCCAGCAGCAGCTCGGTGCCGATGGTCACCAGTTCGATGGCGGTTCCCGACCCCGGCGGGCCATCCATCACGGTGTCAGCGGAACAGCTGGCGGTATCGGATCAGATACGCCACGAACGAATAGATGGTGAGCGTCAGCGCGATGCCGAGCGTTGCGGCCACGAAGCCGCCGTGAAACTGGTGCCAATACGCCGCCAGCTGCGAGTGTTCCCACCCCATCGGCTTGACGGCGTCGCGAAACGCAAACCAGGTGAGCGTGCCGCCAATGAAGACGTTCTGCAGCACCGCCTTGATCTTCCCTTCGGATTCCGCGGCGATCACCACGCCGCGCGTCTGCGCCCACGCCCGAAGGACGGTCATGGCGATCTCGCGGCCGATGAGCAGCAGGCAGACCCAGAGCGGAATGCTGCCCCAGATGGGGATGTCGTAGGTCTGCTGGCGCTGGGTGGAGATCCACCAGATCGGGCCCAGTGTGGCGAAGAGCAGCAGCTTGTCGGCGATCGGGTCGAGATACTTGCCGAGGTCGCTGACCTCGCCGCGGCGGCGGGCGAGGCGGCCGTCGATCACGTCGGTGACGGCGGCCGACACGAAGATCACGAAACAGATCAGCTTGGGCCAGTAGCCGTGGATGAACGGCAGCAGGGCGACGATCGGGGTGATCCCGATCCGCGCGACCGTGAGGATGTTCGGCAGGGTCCAGACGGTGCTGCGGTCGGTCATCCGAGCGACTTGAGGACCAGCTTGCTCACCGCCTTGAGGGTATCGAAGACCCCCTCGCCGCGCACCGCAATCGCCTCGAACGTCGGCACCCGCTCCACCCACACGCCGTCGACGTCACGCACGAGATACTCGCCGGGCCGGTAGGGATCGGGCGTCAGCTTCTGCTTCTCCGGGTCCGGCACCGGCCAGCCGGGGTTGAGCGCCGCGTCGAGCGACGCCACCGGGGCGGCGGTGGGGAGATCGCGCTTGTTGTACTGGATCACGAACGGCAGCGTGGTCAGGTCGTAGCCGTGCTGCGCCATGTTGTCGTAGAGATTCTGCATCGCCTCGAGATTCGCTTCGGTGCGGTCGATCTGCGAGTCGGCCACGAACACCACGCCGTCGACCCCCTTGAGGATCAGCTTGCGCGAGGCGTTGTAGTACACCTGGCCGGGGACAGTGTAGAGGTGGAACCGGGTGCGGAAGCCGCGGATCGTGCCGAGGTCGACCGGCAGGAAATCGAAGAACAGGGTCCGCTCGGTTTCGGTGGCGAGCGAGATCAGCTTGCCCTTGGACGACGGCGCGACCTTCTCGTAGACGTACTCGAGGTTGGTCGTCTTGCCGCCCAGCCCCGGGCCGTAATAGACGATCTTGCAGTTGATCTCGCGCGACGCGTAGTTGATCAGCGACATCGGCCCGCCCTCTCAGCCGCCAAAGAGCTTGTCGAGTTCATCTTCCGCCTCGCCCACGAAGCCGGCGTCGACGCTGTGGCGCAGGCCGGTGTCCCGGGTGAACATGCCGGTGAAGATGTCGGTCAGCTCGACCACGGCGCCACGCATCCGCAGCTTGACCAGGCCGAGCGTCGTGCGATTGTCGAACAGCACCACCAGGATCACGCGCCGGGCGATGTCGGCCAGGTAGAGCGATTCGCGCTCGCCCTGGTGGAACAGCGTCCCGAACTCCCCTTCGCCGAGCAGCCGCGCCAGCTGGTCGTTGGCGGAGAAATCGGCGGCGGTGAGCGACGCGAACGCCGTCGGATCGAACGCCGGCGGCTCGCCGACGGTGATCAGCATCTGCCCGGCGCGGTCCACCAGCAGGGCGGTCCGGGCGGCGGCATCGCGCAGGAAGTCGACCAGCACCGCGCGGATGCGGTGCGAATCGTCTTCGCCGAACGACCACGATGCCGCCTGGCCGGCGCTCATGCCGCGCCCGCCCCTGCCCCGGCGCCGGTCCGCAGCGCGCCGACCAGCTTCCAGGCCCGGGCGCGGAGCGCCGGGACCTGTTCCCACGCCAGATAGTCGCGCAGCAACGGCAGCCGCCCGGGGTTGCGCTCCCGCGCCAGCCAGCCGAGGGCGGCGCGGCGGCGATAGACCCGCGTCGAGAAGAGCCCGTTGCGGTGCCGGTGGTCGAAGCGGCGCGACAGCAGCCACCCGGCCACGACCCCGGCCGCGACCGCCACGGCCACGCCGGCCGTCTTGCCCCGGCGGCTCACCGCACCTCTTCGCGCGCGTTGAGCGCGTGGGTCAATGTCACCCCGTCCACGTATTCCAGCTCTCCTCCCACCGGCAGGCCTCGGGCCAGCCGCGACACCCGGATCGGCACGCCCCGTGCGGCCAGCAGTTGCTGGAGAAAGGTGGCCGTCGCTTCCCCTTCCAGCGAGGAACTGGTGGCGAGAATCACCTCGCGCACCTCGCCCTGATCGAGCCGTCGCGCCAGCAGGTCGACCCGGAGCGCGTCGGGCCCGATCCCGTCGAGCGGCGACAGCCGTCCCCCCAGCACAAGGTATCGGCCGCGATACGCCCCGGCCCGCTCCAGCACCGCCAGCCCCGACGGTTCCTCGACGATGCAGAGCAGCGAGGCATCGCGTCTCGGGTCGCGGCAGATGTCGCAGACCGTCTCTTCGGTCGGCTGGCCGCATTCGCCACACGGGTGCACCCGTTCGGCCACGGCGGTGAGCGCCGCCGCCAGCGCCGCCATGCGTTCGCGAGGCTGCTGCAGCAGATGGAAGGTCAGGCGCTGCGCCGTCTTCCGCCCCACACCGGGGAGCCGGGCGAACTCGGCGATGAGCGTCTCGAGGGCGCTCACGCGTCAGCCGGCCGCCGATTCCGGGCCACGCGCCGTGCGTATCGATTCCACGGTGCGTTCGTCGATCCGCCGTTGCGCCTCGGTCACCGCCGACACGATCAGGTCCGCCAGCAGGTCGGCGTCGCGCAACGCGAACGCCGCCGGGTCGATCACCAGCGACTTGAGGCCGCGGTGCCCGTCGACCCGCACCTTGACCATCCCGCCGCCCGCAGTCGCTTCGGCGCTGGTCTGCGCCAGTTCGGCGTCGAGCGCGCGCAACTCCCGCTCCCGGGTGCGGAGCTGGGCAATGTTCATCGAATCAGCCAAGGGTCTCCCTCATTCCCGTGCCGTGCGGCGACGTCAATTCTCGTCGACAAGCTCCAAATCTAACGCGTCCGCGGCGGCATCCAGAGCGGGATCGAGGCGCCGCAGATCGTCCAGCCGCTGGCGCCGCGCCTCGTCGGCGGTAAGCCGTTCGGGCCGCGACGCCGGGGCGCCGTCACGCCGGGCCAGCGCCTCGGCCCGGACCGTCACCGCGGCGCCGACCCAGTCGCGCAGCACCGCCCCGATGGTCGCCAGCTGCCGCTCGGCCCCCTGCCGGAAGAAGTCGTGCTCGGCGGTGAATCCGAGGACCACGACACCGCGGTCGTCGAGCCGGGGCACGGCATGGCTGATGGCCTGCCCCGCCAGGGCGCCCCGGCGCGCCACCGCCGCCACGAGGTCGGTCCACGCGGCGGCAAGCGCCGCATCGGTGAGCGCACCCGCCAGCGGGACCGGCCCCTCGCCGGTGACCGGCAGGGCCGATTCCGCGCTCGACCCGGTGGGTTCGGCGTCGCTTTCCCGGCCGCCACTCCCGGCCGCTGTGGCACCGCGTTCCCGTCCACCACTCGACTCTAGTGTCGGCTCCGCCGCACCCCCGCCAGAGTCCCCGCCACGGCGTCCACCGGTCCCCTTCGTGCCGCCGCCGGCCGATGGGCCGGCCGCCCCCGACGGGCCGGCCGGCGTGGCGTTGTTGCCCCCGCCCCCGCCCGAACCGCCGCTGGCCTCCCGGGCGAGGAGCGCGCGGAGGTCGGCGGCGCGGTCCATCATCGTCCAGCGAAGCAGCAGGGTCTCGAGCGCGATCCGCGGGTTGGCGCTGCGGCGGATGGCGGTCTCGGTGTCGCCCAGCAGCTTGAGCATCCGGACACCGTCTTCGGCCGAGATGCCCCGGGCCGCGTCGGCCACCATGGCGCGGGTCGATTCCGGCATTCCCTCCGGCGCGGCGCCGTAGTGGTGCATCACCAGCGCGCGCACCGCTTCGGCCAGACCGCCGGCGAACTCGGCCAGGTCGGCGCCGGAATCCACCACCTGGTCCATCAGCGGGAAGATGTCGGCCGGGCGGTGTCCGGCCACGGCGGCGAGCACCGCGCCGTACGCCTGGTCGTCCATCAGGCCGAGCACGTCGCGCACCCGCGCCGCGGTGAGCGGACCCTCGCCGAAGGAGAGGCACTGGTCGAGCACCGACAGGGCGTCGCGCATGCCGCCGTCGGCGTGCCGCGCGATCAGCAGCAGCGCGTCGTCTTCGGCCTCGAGTCCCTCGAGGGCCAGCACCTGCCGCAGCCGCTGGTAGATGGCGCCGGGACCGATGCGGCGGAAATCGAAGCGCTGCAGCCGCGACATCACCGGAGCGGCGGTGTTGGCGATCTTCTGCGGCTCGGTGGTGGCGAAGACGAACACGACGCCCGGCGGCGGCTCCTCGAGGATCTTGAGCAGCACGTTCCAGGCCTCGCGCGTCAGCATGTGCGCTTCGTCGACGATGTACACCTTGTGATGCCCGGCCTGCGACGCGGCGTACATGGCGCGCTCGCGCAGGTCGCGCGCGTCGTCGACGCCGCGGTTCGAAGCCGCGTCGATCTCCACCACGTCGAGGTCGGCCGAGCCGTTCCAGATCTTCCGGCACGAGGCGCACTCGCCGCACGGTTCGCCGTCGGCGCCGCGCTGCTCGCAGTTGAGCGCCATGGCGAGGATCCGCGCCGCGGTGGTCTTGCCCACGCCCGCGCGGCCCGGTGAGCAGGTAGCCGTGTCCGACGCGCCCCTTGGCCACCGCGCCGCGCAACGCCGCAGCCACGTGGTCCTGCACCATCAGGTCGGCAAAGCGGCGGGGACGGTAGCGGCGGGCGAGGGCGATGGGCATGGGCGATCCCGGGCAGGAGCGAAAAGAAGTGCCCCAGGCACCCCGAAGCGACACCGGACATCGCTTAGCGCTGCTACCGGCGAGGTCCTGACGCGATTCGCGCGCCAGCGCCCTTCGGACCTGGGGCGGAACAAATCTAACAGGTCGGGGAGTGGCGATCGGAACAACGGGGCCGAGGGCCAGAGCGAGAGCCCAGGGCCGAGCCAGGGCCCGGGCCCGGGCCCAGAGCCGAGAGCCGAGAGCCCAGAGCCGCGGGCTCTCGGCTCAGCCGGATCCGGCAGGATCTGGGCCGCCTGGAACTGGACTGTGCAATGGGCGACCCCGGTGCTGTAGTTGATGTTCCAGACAAACGACCCGCTCAGCGTCCCGCGAACGGCCGGCGCCGAGGCAGCCGCGAAATCCGGAGCCGAGATCGGCGCGGCGGTATGCGCACCGTGCCCCGCGCCGGCTGGGCTCAGCGCCCGGGTCGCGCTGGCACCCGTGCGCACGATGGCGTCCGTCGCTTACCCGATCGCCGATTCCTTCAACACCCTCGCATGTTCCCACACCTCGGCGAGCGCAGCGCCGAGCAGGAACACCAGCGACATGTACCAGAACCAGAGGATCAGCAGCAGGACCGCGCCGACGTCGAGGTCGACGGAGAACTGGCCCCGGTTCGCCGCGGCCACGAGGTACCAGCCGTAGAGCCACTTGGCCACTTCGAACCCGAGCGTGGCCACGCTGCCGGCGAGCAGCGCCGACGACCAGCGGAGGCGCCGCGGGCTGGCATAGCGGTAGAGCGCCGTGAAGAGGATCAACCCGAGGCCCGACGGCAAGCACGTGCCCCACCAGCACGCCCGCGGTGGTCACCAGCCAGGTCCACGGCGGCTCGAGCAGCACGCCCTGGGCGGCGATCAGGTGCACCGCCGCCGAGAGCGTCAGGTTGGCGACGATGAGCACCAGCACGAACGCCACCATCGCGAGGTCCCGCGCCTTGGCGTAGAGGTAGCCGAGCGACGTAGCTCAGCACGAGGTGCGGATGCACGCGCCGCTGCGCGCACCTGGTAGATGCGCGAGAGACAGACGCGGATCGCGGCGAAGAGCCGCGTGCTGAACCAGAGAGAACGCCGGCACGGCGAACCAGGTGAGGTGGGCTGCGGTAGTCCGCGCATCTTGGCGAGCACGCTCTCGATGACCGCGAACGGATCGTCGGCGCCGCCGTGCACGTGCGCCGGCAGGAAGCGGAAGATGAGCTGGGTGGGATCGGCGTTGCTGAAGTAGCTGGTCGACGCCAGCAGGTGGCCGATGCCGGCGACGACGAGGATCGCCAGCGGGATGACGGCCAGCAGCGCGTCGAACGTCAGCGCCGACGCCAGGAGCGGCAGGTTGGCGCGCTCCAGCGACGTCGGCGACCTTGGCGCGCAGCGAGAGCAGCGGCGCCACGCCGGGGATGCCGCCGTGCGACGAAGCGTCGGGCGTCGTGGTCGGAGGCGTCACCCGCGATGCGGGCTAGTCGCTCGCTTCCCGGCGACTCGCCGGCGACCGCCGCGCGCCGCCGCGACGCGGGCGTCGCCCAGCCGCCGCTCCATCTCCTCGCGGGCGCCGGCCGCGGTGCGCGTCACCCGCTCGCGCCCTTCGCGCACCGTGTCGCTGACGTCGTCGACGATGTCGCTCGACCGAGTCCTTGCAGCCGCGCGCCCCGCTCCTGCAGGTCGGCACTGAGGTCTTCCAGCTTCTCGCCGGCCTGGGCCCGCAGCCGCCGGCCGCGCCGTTGCAAGCTCGTGCCGGGTCCGTTCGCCCGACTGCGGGGCGAACAGCAGCCCGACCGCCGCGCCGATCGCGGCCCCGACGATGAACCAGCGGAACCCGGACCCGACGCTCCTCGATGACGTACTCGCGGTCGTCTGCCATCTCGCCCTCGCTCTCTTCAGTCATGGTCATTCGCCGGCATCGGCGTCGTCTTCGGCGAGCGCGCCGGCGTGCGCCAGCACGCCGTACCCCAGCCCGGGCGCCGCCACCATGCGCCGCACCATGCCGGCGGTCCGCCGTCACCTGCAGCTGCTCGAACAGGAAGACGAAGGTCCGCTCGAGATCGTCGCCGATCTGGCGGCGCACCTCGGCCGGCAGATCCCAGACATCGCGCCTTGAACGGTCCGATCGCCTTCTTGCGCGTCTTGTAGTAGAACTGCTCGTCGGTGTCGCTCGCCTTCCGCTCCGACGCGGCGTGCTCGTCGAGCCAGCGGTAGATCCGCTCCCGCAACGCCGCCGGGAACGCCGCGTGGTCGAACACCATGTTCTGGAAATTGGTGGCGAGGTGGATCTCGGCCGTCTCGATCCGCGGGAAATTGCCGAAGGCCGTGCTCGGCAGCGTCGACGCGCCGTGCTGCACCGCCCCGGCCAGGCCGTAGCGGTCCCGCGCCACCTTCGACAGCGCTTCCAGCGTCTTCAGGTCGAGCTTGACGTCGGCGATCGATCCGTCCGGCAGCACCACGCCGCCGTGCGACGTGCCGGTCTGCACCGAGATCTTGCTGATCCCGGCGTAGGCGCCGAGCGCGTCGAGCGTCCGCTTGTAGCCCGTCCATGAACGCGTCGAGCTCCTCGACCGTGGAATTCTTCTGCCCCACCTCGCCGATCTCGGCGCCGACCGACACGGTGATGCCCTCCGGTTCGCGCTCGCGGATGAACCGCGTGATCTCGGCGGCACGCTCGTAGTTGTCGCGCTGCTGCTCGTCGAGCGTGGGCCGCGACAGGTCGACCAGCGTCGAGGTGTCGATGTCGATGTTGAGGAAGCCGGCCGCCATCTCTTCGGCGATGAGCTTCTTGACCTCGCCCACTTCGCCCGTCGGCGTCGGTGGCGTACTTCTTCGCGCTGACCTGCGAGTGGTCGCCCTGGATGAAGAGCGGGAGGTGATACCCCTCGCGCAGCGCGGCACCGAGCAGCACCGCGACGTATTCGGCCGGGCGCTGGCCGGTATAGGCGATCTCCGACCGCGCGATCTCGAGGATGATCGCACCGCCGTCGCAGCCGCGCGCCGCCCGGAACACCGCCCGCGCCGTGTCGTACGCCAGCATCCGGACGTTGATCGCCGGCACGGTGAAGCCGCCGCAGAGCCCCTGCCCGCGCGCCACATAGAGGTCGTGAATCGAGGCCGGTCGCACCCCCATCGCCTGCCCCAGCTCCCAGAGGAGCGCCCGGGCAGCGTCACGCGGGCCCTGTTCGCCGAAGACCGCGGTCCGGACGAGACGGTCCATGCATTCCGATTGCAGTACCTCGGGGCGGGAGATTTCCACATGCCCGTCGGCAACCGAGACAGCTCCCTCGAAAACCGATGCCGCGCCAGCCAGGTCCAATTGCATCATTGCTCCGTATCCCCGCATGAAGCCAGCAATTTACGCCCCATCGCCACCCCCGGCAACGCGAGCGACAGAGCTGCCCGCCGATGCCACAACCGAGGGCTACCGCAACTCGAAAACCCTTCGCGAGGTGAATTGCCTGCGCGGCGGACGGAATTGTCACGGCCGCCATTTTTCCACACCGGGGGACCATGTGCAGCATCTGTGGAGTGAATTGCCGCGATTTCCGTCAGAAGTGGAAAATGGTCACGGGGTCCAGATCGTTGCCTGGCAGTAACTTGGCGTTTCGACTTGATGTTTTCCCCGGGACGAATCGTGGAAAACAATTTTCATCCACATGTGTGCGGAGTGCGATTCGGCGCGGTTTTTTGGACCACCCTGCATGTGGATGGATTGTGGTTTCACGGATGCATCGCTCGCCCCGATGGCGTCGCCATGCCTCTCCGGGGCATCCGGGAGGTTCCTGAGGTATCTCTCCACAATCCACATGTGATGTGCGTTACTTACGATTCCACATCCGTCCACGCCCCCGAGTGCGATGCGGTGCCGGGGCGGCCGGAAGTACCTTTCCGGCGTGCAACCATCCGATCGTCCCGGCGAAGCCGGTTTTCTGCTAGCCGGACGCCTCCTCACGCTCGCCCCGGGCATCGAAGGGGACGCGATCTACTGGCGCGATGGCCGGATCGTGGCGGCGGGGCGCGCGGCGGACGTGGCCCGGCAGGTGCCCCGCGGGACGCCCGAAATCACCGCACGCCGGGGTCTGGTGACGCCCGGAATGGTCGACGCCCACACCCATTTCGGTCAGTGGGCGCTGGGGCGCCTGCGGGTCAATCTGACGGGCTGCGACGGCGCGGAGTCACTGCGCCGGGTGGCGAGCGCCAACGCCGAGGACGGCTGGATCCTGGGTCAGGGCTGGGACGCCAACGATTGGGACGCGCCGCCAGAACGCGGGATGCTCGACCGCGTGCAGACCGGCCCGGTGTGGCTCGACTCGCTCGATGTGCATGCCGCCTGGCTCAATAGCGCTGCGCTGGAGGCCCTGGGCGTCAATCGGGGCACCCCAGACCCTCCGGGAGGCCGGATCGTGCGCGACGCCGCGGGCGAGCCCACCGGGATCCTGCTGGAGCGCGCCGCGGAACTGGCGGCGGAACGACTGCCGCCACCCGACCCCGAGCGCCTGACGGACGCCCTCCGCGATGCCACTGCCCAGCTCCATCGTCTCGGCGTCACCGGCATTCATGACATGTCGGACCGATACACGCTGGCGGCGTTGGAAGCCCTGGACGAGGCCGGGACACTCGGCGTGCGGGTCGTCACCTATCCGCCGCTGGCGATGCTCGATGAACTGGCCGGCCGTGGGCTCCATACCGGCGCCGGGAGCGACATGCTCCGCTTCGGAGGCGTCAAGCTGTTTCTCGACGGCTCGCTCGGCTCGCGGACGGCGTGGATGCTGGAGCCGTACCGCGGCAGCCGCGACCGCGGCATGCCGGTGATGACGGCGAAGGCCGCAGCCGATGGTGCGCGGCGCGCGGTAGCGGCCGGATTTGCCATGGCGGCACACGCCATCGGTGACGCGGCGGTGCGGCGGGCGCTCGATATCATGGCGACGCTCCCCATGATGAGCGCCCCGCACCGGATCGAGCACCTCCAATGTGTCGATCCGGCGGACCTCGACCGCGCCGCCCGGAGCCGCATCGTCGCCTCGATGCAGCCCGCCCACCTGCTGGTGGATATCCCCCTCGCGGAGCGACATTGGGGAGCGCGGAGCGCCGGCGCCTATGCGTTCCGGTCGCTGATGCGGCGCGGCACGGTGGTCGCGTTCGGGAGCGACACACCGGTGGCCACCCCCGACCCGCGTGCCGGTATCTTTGCCTCGCTGGCCCGTACCGACCTGGGAGGGAAGCCGGCGGGCGGCTGGTACGTCGGCGAGACCATCGGCTTCCGCGACGCCGTGGCAGCCTATACCATCGCGCCGGCGGTGGCGGGTGGCGTGTCCGCACGCCGCGGCCGGCTCGCTCCCGGCTGGGACGCCGATTTCGTGGTCTGGGACGCCGATCCCGACCTGGAGCAGAACCGCGGAGAGACCATATTCGCGGCCCGCCCCACCATGACCGTGGTGGCAGGCCGCATCGTCTGGAGTGAAGCAACTGATGGCAGCTGAACCGATTCGCCGAACCAAGATCGTCGCCACGCTCGGTCCGGCGTGGGAATCCGAAGACCGCATGGTGACATTGCTCGACGCCGGCGTGAACATCATCCGGATCAACGCATCGCACGGCACACCCGAGCTGCGTGACACCTGGATCCGCCGCATTCACGACGTCCGCGACCAGCGCCGTTCGCCCACCGGCATTCTGGTGGACCTGCACGGGCCGCGCATCCGGGTCGGCAAGCTGGTCGAGCCGCTGGTTCTGGCCCCCGAACAGCTGGTGCAATTCGCCCCCGAAGCGATCGCCACCGGCAACGACATCCCGACCACCTACGCCGAGCTGGCGCGGGACGTATCGCCAGGGTCACGGATCCTGCTCGACGACGGGTTGCTGATGGTCGATGTGACAGCGATCCGCGGCGACCGCGTCGAAGGGCGGGTACGCTACGGCGGCGTGCTCAAGTCGAACAAGGGGATCAACCTCCCCGGCTCGACGGTGAGCGCTCCCGCGGTCACCGAACACGACCGGGAAGAGATCCTCCGCGTCGTGGAGCTCGGGATCGAGTTCATCGGCGTGTCGTTCGTCCGGCAGGCCGAGGACGTGCACGAAGTGCGCAAGATGGTGCCGAAGTCGGTGAAACTGGTGGCGAAGATCGAAAAGGACACCGCGCTGGCGCATCTCGACGCCATCGTGGAGGCATCCGACGCCGTGATGGTGGCACGCGGCGACCTCGGCGTGGAACTGCCGTTCGAACAGGTGCCGCTGGTGCAGAAGCGGCTCATCCAGCGCGCCAACCGCCATGGCAAGCCGGTGATCACCGCCACGCAGATGCTGGAATCGATGGTGAGCCACCCCCGCCCCACCCGCGCCGAGGCATCGGACGTGGCCAATGCCATCATCGACGGCACCGACGCGGTGATGCTTTCGGCGGAGACCGCCGTGGGCGAGTACCCGCTCGAAGCGGTGCTGGCGATGGACCGCATCGCGCGGGAAGTGGAATCGCACCGACACCGCCCGTCAGAAGGCGAGCGGCGCCGGCTGGCAGATACTCGTCCCATTTCGGACGCACCGAAGAGGGCGAGACGCCCACGGAAGACGCGATCGCCGTCGCGGTATCGGCCGCTGCCGACCTGCTCGGCGCCCACGTCATCGTCTGCTTCACGTCGAGTGGCTTCACCGCGCGCACGGTGTCGTCGTACCGGCCGCGGGTGCCGATCCTGGCGCTCACGCCGGAACCGGAGACCTACCGCCAGCTCGGACTGGTGTGGGGCGTGGTGCCGGTGCTGATCCCGCATCTGCGGCACTACGACCCGATGTGGGCGGTGGCGCGCACCGAGATCCTCACCCGGTCCCTGGCACGCGAGGGCTCGCGCGTGGTGGTCACCTGCGGCGTGCCGTTCGACATCCCCGGCACCACCAACCTGCTCAAGGTCGAGACGCTGTAGCCGATGCGCCTGCTGCTGCTCGGCACCGGTACTTCGATGGGCGTGCCGCAGATCGGCTGCGGTTGCGCGGTGTGCCGCTCCACCGACAGCCGCGACCAGCGGACCCGGACCAGCGCGCTGGTCGAAGTCGGCACGACGCGGCTTCCTGATCGACACCCCGCCGGAACTCCGCATCCAGCTGCTGCGCGAAGGGATCCACCGCATCGATGCGGTGCTCTACACCCATCCGCACGCCGACCACGTCCACGGCATCGACGACCTGCGGAGTTTCTCGCTGCAGCGCCGCGGCAACCTGCCGGTCTACGGATCGCCGGAAATGCTGGAGCACCTGCGCACCGCGTTCCGCTACATCTTCGACGCCGGATCAACGTCCCGGTGGCCGGAACATCGAAGCCGCGCCTGGAGCTCCGCCCGCTGGCGCCCGGCGTGCCGGCACAGGTCGCCGGGGTCACCGGTGCTGCCGCTGGCGTTCGAACACGGGCCGATGACGGTCTACGGCTACCGTATCGGGCCGCTGGCGTACGTCACCGACGTCAAGCAGATCCCCGATACCGCGCTGGGCGGAACTGGCCGGCGTCAGGGTGCTGGTGCTGAACGCACTCTGGTGGCGGTCGCATCCCACCCATCTTTCGATCGAAGAGGCCGTGGCGGCGGCGCAGCGCATCGGCGCCGAACGGACCTATCTCACCCACCTCACCCACGAAACGTCACACCGCGAATTGCTGGCGAAACTGCCGCCGGGCGTCGAGCCGGCGTACGACGGCCTCCGCGTGGAAATCGAAGCATGACGCTCACGCTCGACGACACGCTGATGTTCCGCGACGCGCTCGACCAGGTGCACGGGCTCGACCCCGCCGCCCGGCAATCGATCGCCAGGCGCTTCCCCGATGTCGTCGCCGAAGTGACGCGGCGCACTGCGCAGGGCGAATACGGCTTCACCTCGCTGGGCCGGCAGCCGGAGCTGCTCGAGCGGCTGCGGCAGTGGAGCGGCTCGATCCGCGGCCGGTTCGACCACGTGCTGGTGCTCGGCATCGGCGGCTCGGCGCTGGGAACGAAGGCGCTGATGGCGGCGCTCAAGAGCCCCGACTGGAACGAGTGGAGCGCAGAACGCCGCACGGGATGGCCGACGGTCACGGTGCTGGAGAACGTCGATCCGGTCACGGTGACCGGGACGCTGGAGCGGTTCGAGCCGAAGCGGACCCTGGTAAATGTCATCTCCAAGTCCGGCGGCACCGCCGAGACGCTGGCGCAGTACCTGATCGTGCGGCACTGGCTGGAACAGGGCGCCGGCAGTGACGCGGCGCGCGCCCAGCTGGTGATCACCACCGACCCGGAAAAGGGCGCGCTGCGCGAGATCGCGCGGACGGAGAAGATCACGGCGTTCGACGTGCCGCCCGGCGTGGGCGGGCGCTACTCGGTGCTCACCGCCGTCGGCCTGGTGCCGGCAGCCACGGTGGGGATCGATCTCGAGGCCATGCTCCGGGGAGCGCAGGACGCGGTCGAAGCCGCGCAGGCCGAGACGCTGGAATTGAACGACGCGGCCCGCTGGGCAGCGTGGCAATGGCAGGCGCAGGCCACCCGCGCCGCCAACGTCCATGTGGTGATGCCGTACTGCGACCGGCTGCGGCAGTTTGCCGAATGGTACCGCCAGCTCTGGGCGGAGAGTCTCGGCAAGCGGCAGGATCGCGCCGGTCAGGATGTCTTCCGCGGCCCCACACCGGTGGGCGCCGTGGGCACCACGGACCAGCATTCGCAGGTGCAATTGTTCATCGAGGGTCCCTTCGACAAGACCATCACCTTCGTCCGCGTCGCCGACACCATCGACCAGCTGGAAATTCCGGGGCGCGCCGGCCTGCACACGTCGATGTCGTATCTCCCCGGCCAGAAGCTCGGCGCCCTGCTCGACGCCGAATTGCTCGCCACCCGCGAAGCGCTGCGGCAGCAGGGGCGGATGAGCATGCTGCTGGAGCTCGATACCGTCGATGCGAGACACCTGGGCGAACTGCTGATGTTCTTCCAGCTGGCGACGGGATACGCCGGCGTCTGGTACGGTGTCGATCCGTTCGATCAGCCGGGGGTGGAGCTGGGGAAGGCCCTGACGTTCGAGGCGATGGGGAAGAAATAGTCGAGGGCCGTGAGCCGTGAGCCATGAGCCGTGAGCCGAGCATCGCAGCGTCCGGTGTGTCATCCCGAGCGGAGCACCTCCATTGTTCTCTCGAGACGGCGCGCTGTCCTTCCGACGCCCGGCCGAGGCGCGTGCCTCCCGCCGTCCGCCACAAACCAAACGCCCCCGTCAGAGACGGGGGCGCTGGTTTGAAGCAACTGCCGCTGGCGACGACTTACTGCATCGTCACCGAACGTGTGGCCAGCGCATCGCCATTCGGCAGCACGCCGACCGCGATGATCTTGTCACCCGCCGCGATACCAGGGGCCTCGGTGCCCGCCCAGTCAGATACGAGCGAGTTGTTGTCGATGCCGTAGACCCACGACCGGAAGGTACCCTGATCCGACGGAACCGCCGCCGTACCAGCGACACTGCCGATGTAGTTCCACCAGGTCGGCGGAGTACCCGGGTCGAGACGGTAGAAATCCACTCGGGCGAACGGTGCATTCGGCGAGTTGCTGGCCGCCGCGACCTGTGCCCGGAGGACCGCCGCCGAACCGAAGAAGTTCGCATCGGTGGTGGCGCTGTCGATCCGGAAATGCACGACCAGCAGCGTCGGATGGGCAATGTTCCATGCCTCGAGCCCGACACCGGCCTGGACGTTGAGCCCCGGAATGGCGATCGGGGCAGATGGCGTCGAATGATTCGCCGGGTTCCACGACCACGCCGTCACACCGATCGGCTTGACCAGAGCGGCGTCGTAGGCTGCAGGAACGTTGGTGTCCGGGAACGCCGCAGCGGTGACGACTTCCAGGCTTGTCACGTACGGAGCGCCGGTCGCCGGCGAGACGTTGCCGCCGTACGGCGACGTGATGCAGTCATCGAAGGCTGCCGCGAACGCGGTGCAGAGAGCCACCGGCGTCTGGGGCAGTGCCGTCTGGGAGTACCGCACCGAGTCGACCCCTGTGCCCGCCGAATCGATCAGCGGGTAGGTCAACTGCAGCGACGACTTGATGACTTCCGCCGAATCGGCGAACGTCGCGAAGAAGCCCATGTTGGCACTGGTCTCGATCGCGGTGATGCCGAGGCCGGTCGCGAACGGATTGTTGACGTTCACGAGCAACCGGCGGGTCTCGATGGCCGACGTGTTACCTGCCTCGTCGGTCACCTGGCTGCGGTAGAAGTAGTAGCCCTCACCCGTCGGAACGGCGAGGTTGTGGCCGGCCTGCCAGCCGTCGAGGCGCAGCGCCCCGCCAGTGGTGACCGTCTTGAACTTGCAGGTGGCTGCCGTCACGAAGTTGGGGCCCGGCACAGCGCCGGTGCCACCGATGAGGCAGATACCGGTCGGGTTGACGTGGTTGGACAGGTCAAGTGCTTCAACCTGGGCCGCCGCGCCGATGAACCCTGAGGTAACCAGCGAATCCGGGTTCAGGTCGAGATACTCCACCCGGAAGACGTCGCCCGCCGAAGCGCCTGGCTTGACGGTCGCGTAGATCGTGTCAACGGCGCCAGCGGTGTCGCCACCCTGGTCAACAGCGGCCAGAGTGTAGGTCGCGTCGCCGCCGAGGCCCCAGCGGATCGTCGGCTTGGTATTGTCGACGCCGAAGGTCGCGGTCGTGCTGGAGGTGCCGAGGTTGCCGAGCTGATCTGCCTCGGTCATGTAGGCATCGTACGGACCGGTGCCATTGGTCACGGCCGGTGTGCCACCGATGGTGTTGGTGGTGCACTCCGGAATGGCCGCCGCGGTGCCGCCAAAGGCGACATCGGCTGCCCCACCGCAGTTCGGCGCGTCATAGAAGAACAGCCGGCTGTCGGCATTCGGGCCGACGCCTTCGTCCAGCGATGCGCCCGGGGCGAAGTTGAACGACGCGTTGACCCAGCCCGTTACGGCCGGCGACGAGCGAGTGATCGTCGGCGTGGTGACATCTGGCGGGACCCAGTCGAAGCGCAGCGAATCCGGGGTGCCGCCGAGCCAGACGACGTTCGGAATCAGCGGAGTGGCCGCGTTCACCAGCGCATAGGTGTTGCTCTGGTTGTCGAGCGCCGCCGTGACCACGAGATTGTCGCGGACCACGGTGGTGTTCTCGTAGGGCTGCAGGCCGTTGGCGCTGCAGTCGACCGAGGCATCCGGCGCATAGCCGAAGGTCGCCTTGAACGGCAGAGCCGTCGAGGTCAAGCCGCAGGCGAGGTTGCCGCCGGGTCCGACGCCCCAGGTAACGGAGCTGATCGAACGGCCCGGGGTATAGATGACCGGGTAGAGTTCGACCGACACGATACCAGCTGCCCCTGGGCCACCCCAGAAGGTGACGCCGTCCGGGGAGTTTTCGCTGTCGAGGCTGTTGGCCGAATGCGGCAGGGTGCCGGCGGCCGGATTGACGTTGGCGAAGGTGTCGCCGCCGATGTCGGCTGCCCAGCCGTCCATGTTGGTGAGCACCATCTGCACGGTGTTGCTGGCGTTGATCGCCGAGCCACCGTGCGGGTAGATCACCGCATACACCGTCACCTGGCCGTTCGGGAAGTCAACGGTGGTGGTGCCGGCCGCGGGGTTCTTGGTGAAGCGCTGCGTCGGAACGGAAAGATCGATTTCCCCCGCCGACGGGTTGGTGGCATACACCTGCTGGTTCGCCGGCTTGGTGGTGCTGGTCGGCGTCGTGGTGCCCGGCATCAGGTAGACATTCATCGAATCGACGACCTGTCCGCCCGGATTGAAATTCATGTTGATTTCAATCTGGCCGTTGACGTCGGTCAGATTGACCGGAACCGTCGTGGCGCCCTGCGTAACACCCTTGATGGACACTGACGCCGGGATGATCTCCCCGACGTTGACGGTCGCCAGACCCTTCTTGCTGGTGTTGGCCGTCGACGTGGCGGTGATGGTGGTGGTGCCGGCGGAAATTGCCGTCACGTTACCATTCGCATCCACAGTGGCAATCCCCGAGTTGCCCGACGACCATGTGACCGTCGTTGCAAACCCGGAGTCCGCATCGACCGACGCCGCGAACTGGATGCTCTGACCGATCGTCATATCGACGGTGGTCGGAGCGACCGTCACCGAGTGCACACTCGGCGGCGTCGGAGACACGGTGGTGACCTTGTCGCCGCAGGCCGTGAGGCCTACCGCGATGGCACCGGCCGCGAGAACTCTCCGGTAGAGCTTCTGCATTACTCCCCCTGAATGAAGTGAACACCTACAAAAAACCCGTGATCCGTCCCTAACCCGCGTCGATTCGACAACGGCTCCCGGCCCTCCGCCACCGGCGGAACTGACCGAAAACCACGCCCTCTCCTGCGACGCGCTGGGGCCATGCGCCACCAGGCAACTGCTTGTACCACAATAACTTGATCAACCAAACCGCCGGCCGCGCAGTGTGCCGCACCCCACCAACGGATGCTGCCACACGCCCCTGGCCGGTCGTCTACATGAGCAATGTCCGTGCTCAGTGGCCGGACCGCTCAGTGCGACGTTACCCTCTGAAACATGAGGTCGACGGTGCCACCGGCTTCCCAGGGCCCGACTTCACGAATCGGCGAGGATTTGAGCGCCTTTGCCAGCGAACTCCGGCCATCGATCCGGAGCGCCCCGACCATCGGCCGGGTGGAATCCGGCGCCGCCCGGAGCTGCACCGACCAGTCCGAGGACCGCTCTCCCCCGTATCCGAACGACATCGACCGTGTCATTCCGACACTCGCGTCGCCGAACGGGTGGCCGTTCCACGTGATCTCCGTCCCTGAAAGCTTGATGCTCACGTCCGGATCATGACCCGGATCGGTGGGCCGGGCAATGAATTCAGCGGCGCCAGTGGAGAACCCGGCGTCGTCCGCGGCCCGGGAGACGTCGCCGTGATCGGTGGCGATCTCGAGCAGCAGGTAGGAGGCGGCGCCGACGTGGCGGGGAGCGGACGCCTTGACCGCTTCGGTGACCACCAGCACCGGCCGGCCCGCCTTGGCGCGGCTGACCCGGGTGCCGACCACGCACCGAGTCGTAGAGCCCGACGCAAATGACCCCCGGGACCCATTGGGCGAACTTGGGCTCGTCCCGGATGACCTGCACCAGGGCCCGCGGGAGGCCGTCGCCCGTCCCGGCGGCCGCCGCGGCATGATCGGCGAGCTTGGCGGCGATGGCCGGGTCGGCGAGATACCAGATGCAGTAACTCCCCCGGGAACCCTCGAGGGACCACCGCGACTCCTCGGGGTGCTGCTGGGCGGCGAGGGGGCGTGCCCCGCGGGCCGCGGCGCACACGGCGATCACCACCGCGCCACGGAGCACCGGGCCGGCGTACCGCAGGTGGCGCCGATGGGTCACGGGGACTCCTTGGTGGCAGAACGAACGGCGGCGGCCAGGTGAACGTAGCTCTCCGGGTCGAGGGCGGCGAATCCGGGGTCGAGATAGCGCACGTTGCCGCCCGGGCCGATGACCACCACCAGGCGCCCGGCGCGGGGCCCCTCGGCGGCCCCGAACTGGCGGCTGGCGCGGAGCCCGGGGTCGCTGAGCAGCTTGCACCAGAGGTCGAGATCGCGCGCAAACCGGGCCTGCGCGGCGAGCGAATCGGCGGAGACGCCGGCCAACACCACGTCCGGGCGGTCGAAGTCGACCCGGCGGGCCGCAATCATCCGCCATTCCTCGGCGCTTACCTCGGAGGTATCGCCGGGGTAGAAGACCAGCACCACGACGTGCCCGAGTTCCTTGGAGAGATCGAACGGCTGACCGGCCGGTCCCGTGCCGTCGCGCGTGGCATAAGGCAGCACCAGCGGCGGCGCGGCGTGCCCTACCCTGGTGTCCCGCTGCAGCGACAGGCCGATCCGCAGGGCCCCGGCGGTGTCGGCCTGCGCCGCGGCGACGCGAGCGACGGCGACCAGCGCCGCGGCGGAAACGAGCCATCGCCTCATCGATTCACCACCTTGGCGAGCTCGCCGGCGATATCCTGCGACGAGCCGGTGCCGATGTAGCGGACCGTGTCCCGTGCGGTCGACGATCACGACGTACGATGTGGTCATGGCGCCGAAGGCGCGGACCGCCTCGCCCTTGCGGTCGTACACCGCCATGTAGGGCGGATGGTTCTGCGGCGACGTAGCGCCGCACGTGCGACTCGGGGTCGTTGACGGTGACGTCGACGCCGAAGAAGTCGACGCGGGCGCCATACTGCTGATGAGCGGCGATCATCCTGGGCATCAGCGCCTTGCAGATCTCGCACCACGTGGCCCAGAACTCGATGACGGCGGGACGCCCGCGGGTGACGCCGACCTGCACCGGGTGCCCGTCGAGATCGGCCACGGTAACGATCGGCGCGCGATCGCCCACGGCCAGCGCCTGGGCGGCGAGCGACGCCGGCGCGACGGATACCGCCAGCACGGCGGCGCAGAGACATCCCCTGACGTTCATAGCGACTGTCCGGCTTTGACGAAGTAGTACTCGGCCATGATGAACATGATGGCGGCGGCGACCCGTTTGATCCAGAGCAGCCACGGCCCGCTCCGGGGCAGCGCCGCGACGTTGCCGGCGACCAGGCCCACGACGGCCAGCACGGCGGTCATGCCGAGCGAAAAGACGAAGAGCGAGACGAAACCCCAGACCGCGTTCTGGGTGCTGGCCACCCAGGCGAGCACCGAGGCAAAGACCGGCGCACCGCAGGGCGCGGCGACCAGGCCCGACGTGGCGCCCAGGAGGAAGGCACCGCCCGCCGAATCGCCGCCCAGCCGCGCCGCCCACGCCAGCACGCGTTGCGGCGCGCGCACCGAGATGACGTCGAGCATCGCCAGCCCGGCGACGAGCAGCACGTTGCCGAAGACCAGGTTGGCCCAGGGCGACGCCGAAATGGTGCCGAAGAGCGAGCCGGTGAGCCCGGCGACCAGGCCCGAGCGACGCGTAGACGACGGCGACGCCGAGCACGTAGAGCAGCGTGATGAACGCGGTGCGGCGCCGGGAACGCGCGGCACCCGCCGCGGTGCCGCCGAGGACGCCGACGGTGATCGGGATCATCGGATAGATGCAGGGGGTGAACGACGTCGCCACGCCGGCGGCGAAGAGCACCGGCAGCGCGGCGACCGGCGGGGCGTGCGACGTGCCGCCGGCCACCGGCATCAGCATGCCGGCGCGGCCGGCGAGGCGGAGCCGAAGCGCCGCGCCACGTACTGCTCGAGCATCGCGAGGAATTCCGCGACGATGGCGTCGCCGCGCAGCGTGGTGACCAGCCGCCCGTCGATGAACACGGGCGCCACCGGCTCCTCGAACGTTCCGGGGAGCGAGATGCCGATGTCGGCGTGCTTCGATTCGCCCGGGCCGTTGACCACGCAACCCATCACCGCCACCTGCAGCGTCTCCACGCCGGGAAGGGTGCCGCGCCACTCGGCCATGCGCCGATCGAGGTGGCGCTGGATCTCGCTCCGCCATCGACTGGAAGAAGGTGCTGGTGGTCCGGCCGCATCCGGGGCACGACGAGACCTGCGGCGCGAAGTGCCGCAAGCCGAGCGACTGCAGGATCTGCTGCGCGACCCGCACCTCTTCGGCGCGATCGCCGCCGGGTTCCGGCGTGAGCGAGACGCGGATGGTGTCGCCGATCCCTTCGCGCGAGCAGGATGCCGAGCGCCGCGGCGGTCGCCACCGTCCCTTTCCGTGCCATCCCCGCCTCGGTGAGGCCGAGATGGAGCGGATAGTCGCACCGGGCGGCGAGGAGGCGGTAGACGGCGACGAGGTCCGGCACGCCCGACACCTTGGCGCTGAGCACGATGCGGTCGTGCGGCAGCCCGCACGATTCGGCGAACGCGGCCGAACGCAGCGCGGACTCGATCATCGCGTCGATCGTGACGTCGCGCGCCGCGCGCGGCTGCGGCGAGCTGCGCGTTGGCGTCCATCAGCTCGGTGAGCAGCACCTGGTCGAGCGAACCCCAGTTGACGCCGATGCGCACCGGCTTGGCCATCGCGATGGCGACGTCGATGATGGCGCGGAAGTGTTCGTCGTGCCGCTTGCCGCCGACGTTGCCGGGGTTGATGCGGTACTTGGCGAGCGCCGCGGCGCAGCCGGGAAAGCGGGTCAGCAGCAGGTGGCCGTTGTAGTGGAAGTCGCCCACGATCGGCACGGTCACGCCGCGTTCGCGCCAGGGCCGCGACGATCGCCGGGACGGCAGCCGCGGCCGCTTCGTTGTTGACGGTGACCCGGACCAGCTCGCTGCCGGCGGCGGCCAGCGCCGCCACCTGTGCGACGGTCGCGGCGACGTCGGCGGTGTCGGTGTTGGTCATCGACTGCACCACCACCGGGTGGCCGGAGCCGATGGCGACGCCGCCGACCAGCACGGTCGGCGTGGCGCGGCGCGGGGCCAGCGGCATCAGGCGCCCGGCGTCAGCCGAGGCCGAGCTGCGAGACGAAGCGGGTCCATTCGGCGGGTGTGACGGTACCGTCGCGGCGCAGCGGCTCGAGGGCCGCCATGATCTCGGCGCGGGTGCCGGAGATACGGCGGTCGCGCAGCTCGCCGATCATGCGGGCAAAGCGGTGCTCGTATTCGTCCTTCTTGATCTCGCCGCTCTTGTGCGCGTTGGAGATCTTGGCGAGTTCCTCCGCCGCGCGGGCAGGGGAGATCGGGGTCAGCGGGGCGTCGGGCATCAGGACTCCGGTTGGGCGGGCCGAGAAGGGCGAAAGGTATCGCCGGAGGGGAGAGCAGAGAAGCTGGGCCATGGGCCCCGGGCAGTGGCCGCCTGCTGGGGTTACGGGCCAACGGTGAACGTGTGCTTCCAGATGCCCGTAACCGGATCGACGTCAGCGGGCAGGACCGGCACGCTGACCTTCGGTCCGGTGTGCCCCGAATCGTTGCGGCCGTATCCGTCGACGGTGGCGTCGGGATCGAGCGGCCAGTAGCCGAACGTGTTGTGGGTGGCCGGATCGCTCGGCAGGATGCAGCTGCACGGCTGGGCCGAACCGCGGATCGGTATGTCGATCTGCAGCGTGCTGGCCGAGGTGTTGTTCAGATACGGGGTAAAGATCCGGCGGCCGTCGGTCAGCTGGCTGGTGACGTCGAACGTCAGCAGCCCGCCGGCCTTGGTGACCGGAGGCAGCGTGTCGGACACGACCTCGCCGACCGGTTGTCCGGCATCGAGCGGCGGGCGCAGCGTCCACGAAATCCGCAACAGCGGGATCGAGTCACCCACCAGCGTAAGGATGCTCCCCGGCGCCGCGAAGCCGCGCGACGAACCGTTGACACTCACGGCAATCGAATACGCCAGATGGTTGGTGACCTCGATGGTCAGCCCGTTCGGTGGCGGCAGCTTGACGACGATCAACGCGGAATCCGTCTGGCCTGCGCTGGTGGCCACGACATAGGTGGCCCCGGGACTTACCGCCGTGACGAGACCACCGGCCGTCACATCGGCGGTGAACGGGTCGCGGGTGGCCCATTGGACGACGCGCCCGGTCAGCGGGACGCCCCGGGCGTCGGCGAGTGCCGCCGTGAGCTGCAGCGTCTGCGGCGGCACCAGCGTGTCCGGCGTGGGCGTGACGACGACCGACGCGACCGCCGCGGGCACCACCTCGACCGTCGCCGTGCCGGTAATGCCCTCCCGCTTGGCGGTGATCACCACTTCCCCGATGGCGAGTCCCACCACTTCGCCGTCAGGCGAGATGGTTGCGACATCGGGCTCGGAGGAGTTCCAGGTGACCGGCAGGTCGAGCACCTGACCGGAGCCGTCGTAGACCGTGTCGGTGAGCACCTGCACCGCCCCGATTTCGACCGAGGCCGCCGCCGGGGCGATGACTATCCGGGCAGCGGGCGGCACGGCCGTTGTGGGAGACCCGTGACAGGCCCACGACGTGGCGCCAATGGCCAGCGCGAGAAGCCGGAAGGACGAACGTGGCATGGCTGGATGATACACCACGCCCGCCGGAGCCGAAGCCCCGGCGGGCGTGATCATCGAGCGGGCTCCGCGCGGTCAGTGACTGGGGCGCGGTGTCCCGGGCTGGGTCCACGGGCCGAGGGTCCATTCCACGGGACCATCGCCGGCGCGCAGATCCTCGGGGTAATTGATCCCGGTAAAGAAGTTCGGCTCGGCGACAGCGATGCGGTCGACGATCCAGCCGCGATAGTCGTTGTACGAACCGTCGCCGGTACTGAAGTCGAACTTGAGCTGCCACGAATGACCAGTGTAGCCCGAGAGGTCTATGGTTGCGGTCACGTACCCGCTGGTGGTGTGCCCCGTGAAGCCGCCCATGCTGTTCAGCCGGCCGACGAAGGTCGCAGCGTGGGTCGTGGGATCGACGAGATAGACACTCATGAAATCGAAGCTGAATGGCGAGACATCGTATTCAATTTCATACCAGGTGCGGAACTTGAGGATCGGATCAACCGCCCCGGCCGGGATGGTGAACACGGGCGAGATGGCATCGCCGGAATTGGCGGACCCGCCCGTCTGGTAGTTACCGGATACCGGGTTGCCGTACCACATGGCCCAGGTCCCTTCATCGGGATTGGGGAGGCAGCCCCGCTCACCGTCGCAAATCCCGTCGCCGAGCATGCTCCGGTTCCAGAGGCCGGTGAAGGTCCAGCCGGTGCCGGTCTCGAGCCCATCCTGGAAATAGAACCCGTTGACAAACGACACCGTCACCGGCACCGGCGAATTCTTCGTGCCCGGCACCTTGACCGTGAACGTCGCCTGGTACGCACCGAGCGGAAGATTCTGCACCGCGAGAACCTTGACGGTGATGCTGGCGGTCAGGCCGAGAATCTTCGGCGTGACCGAGAGCCAGCCGCCGTGGAGATTGTCGGTGTAGACCGTGGGCCCGATCTGGATGCCGGTCGACGGGATGAGCGCGGCCTTGTTCGACGCGATGATCACCTGCGCCGGAGGTGGCGGTTGGCCCGGAACCTGTACGAAGGTGAGGTTCGGCGGCGTGAGCACCAGCGTCAGGACACTCGCGTCGGCGGTGGGTGTCGAGCCGGTGGTGGGCATCCCCGAATTGCTGCTGCAACCGATCAGCGCCACCAGAGCGAGGGTCGTCAACGCGGCCAAGCCGCGCGAAGTGGTCAACCGGATGTCGAACACGAGCGCCTCCAACGAGGTATTCGGGATGGGGCCGCCGCGAGCGGCCGATTTGCACCAGAGATGCGGGAAATGTCGCGCCGGGAGGCGGCGGGCGCAAGCGCAAGGGTGTGGCGGGGTTACCGCACCCGGCCCGGTGGCGGCCGACTATCCGGCGGACGGGGTGGTCCGGGCCGACCCCCGCAGCGCCGGGGCAATGACCGGGAGCTCGACCGACACGGTGCTTCCCTGCTCCGCCATCCGGCCGCCATGTGCCTCGACGACCCGTCGTGCCAATGCGATATCAGGATCGAGGGTGAGCGGAACCCCGCCCGAGATCGTCACGGTCACCTCATCAGGGCCCGTGGCGAGCGAGATCGTGACGTCCGCCTGCGCCGGGGCGCTGCGGACCAGCCGGCGGAGGAGGAGTTCGAGGGCCTCGTGCAGGCGGATGCGGTCGCCGGCAATGGGAGGCACGCCGGGAGCCAGATCGAAGGTGATGCCGATGCCGGCGCGTTTGGCTTCGGCCTCGAGTTGCGGCTCGAGGCTCTGCAGCAGTTCGCCCAGGCGGACCTTCTCGCGCCGGATGCTGAGGATGCCCTGGTCGATTTCGGCGATCTCCTCGAGGCGCCGGGTCTCGACATCCGCCGCCTCGGCGGCGCGGCGGGCGGCTTCGAGCATCTCCTCCTGATTCTCGTTGAGCTGGCCGAAGTGATTCTCCAGCAGGATGTGGATCGGTATCCGTACCTCGTCGATCTGGCGCGAGACGGCGGCGGAGGCTTCGGCGAGGAGCAGCGCATACTCGTTGACGCGCCGGGCGGCCGCCTCGACCCGCGCCTGGCTCCCCGCTTCGGCCACGCTGACCGCGTTGCTGAGCCGGTCGACCACGTCTTCGATCGAGTCGAACTCGTCGGGCCCCGACCGGCTGCCGGGGAGCGCCGCGTTGCGCATCACCTTGAGCGGCGCCAGCAGGCCGCCGGGGAGTTCGCGATCCTGGTGGGGCGCGAGCCGCGCGATCCGGCGGGCGACGTACCGGGTGTTCTGCCACGCCAGCACGAGCGACACGACCGTCGAGACGGCGCAGACCACCACCAGCCACTCCGGCGCGGCGCGGCCGATGTCGCCCCAGTACGCCAGGGCCGCCACCGTGAACAGTCCGACGATGGCCGGGACGACGGCGAGATACAGCCGCTGCGAAATGCTCACTTCGGCTCTCCACTGCGGCTCACCGAGACGACCAGGACGTCGATGTCGCCGGCGTGGCGCAGCAGCCGTCGCACCACCGACCCATGCCGGAGATGGGACCACCAGTCGGTGCGTGACTGCCCCACGATGATCACCGTGACGCCCTTTTCGCGCGCAAAGTCGAGCAGTGCCGCGGCGATGTCGCCGGAATGCAGCGTGACGGTGTCGGCGCCGAGCGCCTGGGCGCGCTGCATGTTGTCGACCAGCTTGCGCTGCACGGTGGCGTCGATCCGGGCGGCGCTCTCGTCGGGCGTCTGCACGTAGACGCAATACCAGTCGGGGTTGAGCCGGCCGGCGATGCGGCTTGCCTTCCGGAGCAGTACCGTGGTGCGTTCCGGATGGCTCGACATCGCCACCATGACGCGGTCGACGGTGCGGCGCCCGGCGGCCCGCGGCGCCTCGCCGCGCACGGCGATCACCTCGCGGCTCCGGTCCACCGAATTGGCCACCTCACGCAGGGCCAGCTCGCGCAGCGTGGTGAGGTTCTCGTCGGTGAAGAACGAATTGAGCGCCGTGGGGATCTTTTCCGGCGCGTAGATCTTCCCCTCCAGCAGCCGCTGGCGGAGATCCTCCGCCGAGATGTCGAGATTGACCACCTGGTCCGCGAGGGTCACGACCCAGTCGGGAATCGTCTCCCGCACCGTGACGCCGAGGGTCTTCTGGATGACGTCGTTGAGCGACTCGAGGTGCTGCACGTTGAGCGCGGTGATGACGCTGATCCCCTCGTCGAGGAGGAGGACGACATCCTCCCACCGCTTGGGGCGCCCCATGCCGGGCACATTGGTGTGCGCCAGCTCGTCGACCACGGCGACCTGCGGGTGCCGGGCGATGATGGCGTCGACGTCCATCTCCTCGAGGGTGACGCCGCGGTACTCGATGCGCCTGCGGCGGGATGACTTCGAGGTCGCCGATCTGCGCTTCGGTCTCGGCGCGGCCGTGCGTCTCGACGTAGCCCACCACGACGTCGACCCCGCGGGCGCGCAGCTGCTGCGCCTCGGTGAGCATGCGGTAGGTCTTCCCGCTGCCGGCGGCCGAGCCGATGTAGATCTTGAGTCGGCCGCGCTCGCGCGCCTTGAGGAGTTCCGCGAAGGACACGTCGCCGGTGGCGCCGGGGGTGGCGGTCATGGCGGAAAGCTATCGGCGGTGCAGGACAAAGTCCCCCAGGGCGTTGGGACCGGCCCGGTCCGACGAGAACCAGCGGCCGGCAATCGAATCACCCTGCCAGACGCCGGCGAGAATGATGGCATCCTCGACCCGCGGGGAAAGACGCACCAGCACGGAATCGCCGCGCACGCTGGCCCAGACTTCCGGCGGACCGGGGTACGGCGCCACGCTCGGCCCGAGCCGGTCGAAAGGGAAGTCCCAGGTGCCGTACGCTTCGGGCAGCGCGCCGAACAGCGCGGTGGATTGGCGCTGGCGGTTCAACACGAGTGAAACGACACCGTCGGCGCGCCGCGGCCGGCCGGAGTCGGTGACGCCGGCCAGGGTCAACTCCAGGGACCAGGCCCCTTCGAGGCGCGCCACGGCGGGAGTGGCGAGGTGGCGGCTCCACGTGGTGCGGTCGGGACGGCAACCGGCGACCACAAGCACTACCGCGGCCAGCGCCGCGGCGAGTGGTCGCGCCGTCGTCCGGTGCGCACCGGCGGCCGCGGCGCGCATCAGAACAGCACCGAGGTGCCGATCGCCAGTGACACCTGGTCGTGGAACCCGTTGAACACCGGCAGGGTCGAGTGGTCGTACCGGATCTCGGGGCGGAGCAACGCCTGACGCCACTGCTTGATGTTGAGCGTCGCGGTGAGGCTGCTCAGCTTCTGGCCGGCATTGACCGGAAAGCCGAGCACGCCGGAGGTCCGGGCGCCGTCGCGGTCGTCGAGATAGTCGCCGCGGACGGCCAGCGTGAGGTGCGAGGCTATATCGACGGTGGCCCACACGCCGGCGGCCCACCACGTCGCGGCGTTGCCATCGGCGGCCAGCCCCGCCTCCTGGCCATAGTCGAATTGCGCCGCGAGCGACGCCGCCGAGCCGACCTTGCGCGAGAGCACCACGTTGACCCCCGATCGCTTCGGCCCGTTGCTGTCGGGGCGCTCGGCGCCGCTGTAGCCCACAATGGCCACCAGGGACCGCGGGTCCGGCACGAGCCCGAGACGCAGCATGATGGTCTTGGCGGTGTTGACGTCGGTCACCTGGTCCCAGCCGTTGCTGAGGCGGAGCTCGGCGTCGACGTTCGCGCCGAAGTGCCCGTCGAGTTCGGCGCCGGTCTCGGTGAACGGCTCGAGCAAGATGTCCTGCGAGCCGACCTCGAGGTTGGCGTTCTGGACGTCCTCGCCGACCTCCACGCCCATCAGCGTCGCCATCTTGCCGGCCTTGAACTGGACGTAGTGCGAGGCGTCGGACCCGGGCAGGTTGAGCGTGACAAAGGCCTGCCAGATATCGGCGTCGGCGCCGAGATCGAGACCGTTGGACTTGATGACTTCCGCATCCTGCCCGAAGAACAGTTCGACGTGCGCACCGGCGCCGAAGCGATCCGTCGGCGCGGCACGATCGACCGTGAGGTTGCCGACGTTGAGCATGAATTCGTTCTGGCGCCGGCCGTACAGCCGGCCGACGATGCTCGACGCAGCGGCGTGATTGCTGCTGGTCAGACTCGTCGTGACGTAGCCGGAGAATGTCACCGGCAACGCGGTCGAGTCATTGGCCTGGGCCGGAAGCCGGGCCGCGGCGGCGAGCAGCGGGAAGAGGACCAGCAGCCATGACGGCCGGCCGATCCCTCGGGCGCTGCACGCCCTCGGGATGACACGGTGGTCTGTCATCCCGAGCGGAGCGAGGGATCGGCCGGCTTGCGCATCAGTTCGCATTGTCGCTCGCTCCCCTCGCATGCGCGGCGCTGTCGAGGGCGATGTTGAGCAGCAGCACGTTCACCCGCGGGTCGCCGAAGAAACCGAACTGGCGGCCGGTGACGTGCCGGTCGACGAGCGCCCGCACCGCGGCGCTGTCCATCCCGCGCGCCCGCGCCACCCGCGCCACCTGCAGCTACGCGTTGGCCGGCGAGATGTCGGGATCGAGCCCCGACCCGGAACTGGTGACCATGTCGGACGGAATCTGCGCCGCGGCGCGCGCCGTCGTTCGTGACCACGTCGGCAATGGCGCCGGCGATCAGCGTGTCGGCGAGCTTGCGATCCGTCGGTCCCTTGTTGGTGCCGCCCGACGCGGTGGCGTCGTACCCGTTCCCGGCGGCCGACGGCCGCGAATGGAAGTACTCCGGACGGGTGAACGGCTGGCCGATCAGCGCGCTGCCGACGACGCGGCCGTTCACCGTCACGAGGGAGCCGTTGGCCTGGCGCGGAAAGAGCAGCTGCGCCAGGCCGGTGACGACCGCCGGATAGAGCACACCGGTGATGACGCAGAGCAGCAGCGTCAGGACGATCGCGGGGCGGACCAGTTTCTTGGTCATGATCACACCAGCCGGAGCGCGACGAGCAGCATGTCGATGAGCTTGATGCCGGCGAACGGCACGAGCATGCCGCCGACGCCGTAGATCCACAGGTTGCGCCGCAGAATCGCCGCCGCGCCCGCGGGGCGATACCGCACGCCGCGCAGCGCCAGCGGAATGAGCGCCACGATGATCAGCGCGTTGAAGATCACGCTGGCCAGGATCGCCGATTGCGGCGAATGCAGCCGCATGATGTTGAGCGCGTTGAGCGCCGGATACGTCGCGGCGAACATCGCCGGGATGATGGCGAAGTACTTGGCGACGTCGTTGGCGATGGAAAACGTCGTCAGCGACCCGCGGGTCATCAGCAGCTGCTTGCCGATCTCGACGATCTCGATGAGCTTGGTCGGGTTGGAATCGAGGTCGACCATGTTGCCGGCCTCGCGCGCCGCCTGCGTACCGGTGTTCATCGCGACGCCGACGTCGGCCTGCGCCAGCGCCGGCGCGTCGTTGGTGCCGTCGCCGGTCATGGCCACGAGCCGTCCGCCCTGCTGCTCGCGCCGGATGAGGGCGAGCTTGTCCTCCGGCTTGGCCTCGGCGAGGAAGTCGTCGACGCCCGCCTCGTGCGCGATGGCGGCGGCGGTGAGCGGATTGTCGCCGGTGATCATCACGGTGCGGATGCCCATGGCGCGCAGGCGGTCGAAGCGCTCGCGCATGCCGCCCTTGACGATGTCCTTGAGGTAGACCACGCCGAGCACGCGGGTGGCGCCGTCGCGGCGCTCGGCCACCACCAGCGGCGTGCCGCCCTGCCGTGCCACCTGTTCGACGATCGATTCCAGCCCGCCGGGCACCGCGCCGGCGCCCTCGGCCGACCCAGCGCGCGACGGCGTCGCCGGCGCCCTTGCGCACCGCCACCGACCCCATGTCGACGCCGCTCATCCGCGTCGCCGCGGAGAACGGCACGAACGTCATCTGGGCGTGATCCGGCGTTTCGCTCACGGTCGCGGTCCGCGGAGGTTGAACTTCTCCTTGGCGAGCACCACGATGCTGCGCCCTTCGGGCGTCTCGTCGGGGAGCGAGGCGAGCTGCGCGCGGTCGGCGAGATCGGCCGCGGTGACGCCCGGCACCGGGAGAAACTCCACCGCCTGGCGATTGCCGAGGGTGATGGTGCCGGTCTTGTCGAGCAGCAGCGTATTGACGTCGCCGGCGGCCTCGACCGCGCGGCCGCTGGTGGCGATCACGTTCTGCTGGATCATCCGGTCCATGCCGGCGATGCCGATGGCCGAGAGCAGGCCGCCGATCGTCGTCGGGAATGAGGCAGACGAGCAGCGCGATCAGCACCGGCATCGGCCACGGCGCCGCCGGAATAGACCGCGAACGGCTGCAGCGTGACCACCGCGAACAGGAAGACGATCGTGAGGCCCGAGAGCAGGATGGTGAGCGCGATCTCGTTCGGCGTCTTCTGGCGCGAGGCGCCCTCGACCAGCGCGATCATGCGGTCGAGGAAGGTCTCGCCCGGATTGGCGGTGATCCGGATGATGAGATGGTCGGAGAGCACCCGCGGTGCCGCCGGTCACGGCCGAGCGGTCGCCGCCCGACTCGCGGATCACCGGCGCCGATTCGCCGGTGATGGCGGATTCGTCGACCGACGCGACGCCCTCGATCACCTCGCCGTCGCCGGGGATCGACGTCGCCCGGCGTGCAGACGACGATGTCGCCGGACCGGAGCTGGTCGGCGGCGACCGCGACGAACTGCTCGGGATGGGCCGCGGTTGGCGAGCCGCTTGGCCTGGGTCTCGCGCCGGCTCTTGCGCAGGGTGTCGGCCTGCGCCTTGCCGCGGCCTTCCGCCATCGCCTCGGCGAAGTTGGCGAACAGCACGGTGAACCAGAGCCAGAGCGCGATCTGGAGCGTGAAGCCGACATCGCCGCGCCCGCCGGCGATGTCGCGGCAAGGACGACGGTGGTGAACACGCTGCCGATCAGCACCACGAACATCACCGGGTTCCGCACCATGTGGCGCGGATCGAGCTTGATCGACCGCGTCGCGGATGGCGCGGCGCACGATCGGCGGATCGAAGAGGGGGCGCTTGGTGGCAGGCATCAGAACAGCCCGTCCCTTCAGCATCATCAGGTGCTCGACGATCGGGCCGAGCGACAGCGCCGGGAAGAACGTCAGCGCGCCGACGATCACGATGACGCCGACCAGCAGCGACGACGAACAGCGGCGTGGTGACCGGGAAGCGTGCCGGCCGACTCCGGCGCGGCCTTCTTTTCGGCGAGGAATCCGGCCAGCGCCAGCATCGGCACGATCATCGCGAAGCGGCCGATCAGCGTGTTGAGGCCGAGCAGGCGTGTTGTAGTAGTAGGTGCTGCCCGTGAGGCCGGCGAAGGCGCTGCCGTTGTTGCCGGCCGTCGACGAGAACGCGTACAGGATCTCGGACAGGCCGTGCGGCCCGGCTGTTGTTGAGCCCGGCCAGCCCGGGCTTGCACCAGCACCGAGATGGCGGTCAGGGTGAGGATCGCCGCCGGGAAGACCAGCACGTACAGCATCGCCATCTGGACTTCGCGCGCCTGGATCTTCTTGCCGAGGTATTCCGGCGTGCGGCCGACCATCAGTCCGGCGATGAACACGGTGAGGATGACCATCACGATCATGCCGTAGAGCCCGGCGCCGACGCCGCCGAAGACCACCTCGCCGAGCTGGATGTTCACCAGCGGCACCAGGCCGCCGATCGGCGTGAACGAGTCGTGCATCGCGTTGACCGACGCCGTTCGACGCGTCGGTGGTGGCGGTGGCCCAGAGCACGGAGTTCGCCAGGCCGAAGCGGACCTCCTTCCCTTCCATGTTGCCGCCGGGATTGCCGCCGCCCGGCGTGACGTCGACGCCGCGCGCCGCGTGGATCGGGTTGCCGCGCCCTTCGGCCCAGTAGGCGGTGGTCACGCCGGCGGCGAAGAGCACGAACATCGCCGGCCCAGACCGCCCAGCCGTGCTGCGGTTCTTCACCATCGCGCCCGAACATCCATACCATGCCCGCGGCCAGCGCCAGCAGGGCGAACATCTCGACGAAGTTCGACCAGCGGCGTGGGGTTCTCGAACGGATGCGCGGAGTTGGCGTTGAAGAAGCCGCCGCCGTTGGTGCCGAGCTGCTTGATGGCGTCCTGGCTCGCCGACCGGACCCATCGCGAGGACCTGCTTCGCGCCCTCGAGCGTCGTGACCGCGACGTAGTGCGCGAAGTTCTGGATGACGCCCTGCTGCACGAGCACCAGGCGAGACGATCAGCGACAGCGGCAGCAGCAGGTAGAGCGTGCCGCGCACGAGGTCGACCCAGAAGTTGCCGAGCCGGCCCGCGCTGTGGCGGGCGATGCCGCGCACCAGGGCCACGGCGCAGCGCCATGCCGACCGCCGCCGACGCGAAGTTGTGGAACGCCAGCTGGGTCATCTGCGAGAAGTACGACATGGTCGTCTCGCCGCCGTACGACTGCCAGTTGGTGTTGGTCGTGAACGACGCCGCGGTCTCGAACGCCTGCCGGTCGGTCACGGCGGCGAGATGCTGCGGATTGAGCGGCAGCACGTGCTGCAGCCGCAACACGAGGTAGGTGAGCAGCATGGTGGCCAGCGAGAAGAGCAGCATCGCCGCCGGTGTAGCGCGTCCAGTGCTGGTCCTCCGTCGGGATCGACGCCGGCCAGCCGGTAGATGGCGCGCTCCACCGGCGCCAGCCATTGCGAGCGAACCGTCGTAGACGCGCACCATGTAGCGCCCGAGCGGCCGGGTCACCAGCAACAGGCACGCGGCGTAGAAGGCGATCTGCAGCCAGCCGTTGGCGGTCATGTCAGAACTTCTCCGGCCGGAGGAGTGTCACCAGAGGTAGACCAGCGTGGCCGCCGCCACGACGAGCGCGATTGCGGACGCGAGCGTCATGGCTGCTGCTCCTCGGACGCGCCGCGGCGTCCCAGCGATGCACACCCACGGACGTAGGCGAACATGGCGCCGAAGAACAGCACCGTGCCCACGACATATGCGAGATCCACCACCCAAGCCTCCCGGAATGCACCGGGCGGGATGATACCGGACGAGGCACGAAGACCGCACAAACGACGCGCGGCGTGGCGTTAAGAAGTCGTTAAATCGGCAGCGATGCCGGGAGATCGGCGGCGGCGAGCGACAACGTGAACTCGGCGCCGCCACCAGGACGGGGGCGATAGCGCAGCGTTCCACCCTGAGCCTCCGCCAGCCCCCGGGCAATGGCCAGCCCGAGCCCGGCGCCGCCGACGTCGGGACGGGCGCCACCGTCGCCGCCACGGACGAACGGTTCGAAGATCCGCTCGCGGTCGGGGTCGGGGACACCGGGGCCGCGGTCGGCGACGCTGACCGCGATCATGGCGCCGTCTCGGCGGGCTTCGATGTCGATCGGTGTGCCCGTCGGGGCGAAGCGGTGAGCGTTTTCGAGCAGGTTGACGACAACGCGCACCGACGCGGCGAGGTCGAATCGGCCGACCAGCATCGTCCCGCCGTCGGCCAGCGTGGTGCGGATGACGCGGCCCCCGAGCGCGTGCGAAACCCGCTGCAGCGCGGCGCCGACCAGATCGTCGACAGCGTTGAGCTCGGCGGCCACCGGCAGCGCGCCGCCCTGCAACCGGGAGAGATCGAGCAGGTCGGCGACCAGGCGGTTGAGCCGGTCGGCTTCTTCCTCGATCACCACCGCCCGGCCGTCCGGCGCCAGTTCGTGGGCGAGCGCCTTGATGGTGGTGAGCGGCGTGCGAAGATCGTGCGAGACGGAGGCGAGCAGAGCGCTCTTGAGCCGGTCGGCTTCGCGCAATGATGCGGCGCGGTCGGCGGCGGCTTCGAGCCGCATCCGCTCGACGGCAAGGGCGGCATAGTAGCCGAGCGCCTCGACGAAACGCCGCTGGGCGGCGGAGAGCATCAGGCCGCCCTCGCCGGTGAGCTCGAGCACGCCGACAGTCTCCTGGCGAACGCGGAGCGGAAGATAGGCCTCGCGAGCGTGTTCCAGCGGCACCTCGCCCAGCTCGGTCGCGTCGGTGAGCCGGGTGGTGTCGTCGTCGAGCCGCAGGGCGGCCAGTCCGTGCGCCGCGACCCACGACACCAGCATGCCGGCCGGCGGCGGGGCAGCGTCGACGCTACCCGGTGCGAGGTGAATGTGGCACGCCGCGATACCAAGCGTCGAGCGGATCACGCCGGCGATGGCGCTGAGCGCATCGCCGGCGCGCGCCACGCTCAACGTCTCGGCGCCGAGGGCGGCGAAGTGGTCGATTTCGGCGGCGCGCTGGCGCGCGGCATCGGCCTCGCGCTGAAGCCGGAAAAGCAGCCGCGCGGCCACGACGCTGACGATGAGAAACGTTGCCAGCACGAACCAGTCGATCGTGTTGCGGACGAACAGCGTGTTGTACGGCGGAACAAAGAACCAGTCGAAGAGCAGAAACGAGACAACAGAGAGCGCCAGCCCGACGCGGTAGCCGGCGCGAGCACTGCCCGCGAGGACCAGCAACAGGTACACCAGTGCGATGTGGGTCTTTTCCAGCTCGGGCCGGAGGTACAGCAGCGCCACGGTGACCGCGAACGTGACCCCCGCCCACAGCCACCAGCGTTCCGCGCGGGCACCGGTGGCGGCGGCGGTCATGGCGCGGCGGTCAGTTCGCCGGCGGCAGCGAACCGGTACCCGACCCCGGGCTCGGTGACGATGTACCGGGGCCGGAGCGAATCGGATTCGATCTTGCGGCGGAGGTGCGCCACCTGGACCCGCAGGTACTGCTGGGCATCGCCGAACTGGCGGCCGCGCCAGACGTCATGGAAGAGCTGGCGATGGGTGAGGGTGCGGCCGGCGTTGCTCATCAGCACCCGGAGCAGTTCCCACTCGATCGGCGTGAGATGTACGAGTGTTCCCGACCGGCGCAGGGTCCGCGCGGCGCGGTCGAGGGTGAGATCGCCGATGGTAACGGCGGGCTCTCCGCCGGCACCCGCGGCGGCGCGGCGCAGCAGCGCGCGGGTCCGCGCCTGCAGTTCGGCGGTGCTGAACGGCTTGGTGACGTAATCGTCGGCGCCGGCATCGAGGAGCCGGACCTTTTCCTCGTCGGCGTGACGGGCCGACAGCACCAGGATCGGCGCGGCGGTCCAGGCACGGAGTTCCCGGCAGACGTCGGTGCCGTCGCGGTCGGGGAGCCCGAGGTCGAGTACGATCAGGTCGGGCCGGGAGGCGGCGGCGAGTGCGAGTCCCTCGCGGGCCGTCGCGGCTTCGAGGACGCGCGCGGCGGGTTCGAGGGCGTGGACGACGGCGCGGCGAATCTGCGGTTCGTCGTCGATGACCAGCACGGTGTGGTCCGGACGCGGTTCAGTCAGACGGCCTCGCCGGCAGAGTCGGCGCGCAGGAGTCGGCCGGAATATATGGATGCCGAGCGGGGCGCGACCGGTTCAGAGCCAGCGGCCGTACCGGCGGATATAGACGCCCTTGGCGAACTGCACCAGCACGGTGTAGCCGATCAGGCAGGCGAGGACATACAGGAGGTACGACGCCGGCAGGGCGATCATCCCCAGGTCGCGCCCCGCCGGGGTGTACGGCAGGGCGATGCCTGTCGCCATGATCGCGGCCGTTGTCAACAGCAGCGGGGCGGCGGCGCGACTCGCGATGAACGGAACCCGGCGGGTGCGGATGACATGGACGATGAGGGTCTGCGTCAGCAGCCCTTCGACGAACCATCCCGATTGGAAGAAGGCCTGCCGGGCCGGCGTGTCGGCCCTGAACAGGTACCAGAGCGCCGCGAACGTCAGCAGATCGAAGACCGACGACAGCGGGCCGATGCGGATCATGAACCGTCCGATGTCGTCAGCGTTCCAGCGCCGCGGGACGGCAAGGTACTCCGGATCGACGTGGTCGAACGGAATGGCGGTCTGCGAAATGTCGTAGAGCAGGTTCTGGGCAAGCAGCTGGATCGGGAGCATGGGAAGAAACGGCAGGGCGACGCTGGCGATCACCACGCTGAAGACGTTCCCGAAATTGGATGATGCCGTCATCTTCAGGTACTTCGTGATGTTGGCGAAGGTCCGCCGCCCTTCGGCGGCGCCGTAGGCGAGCACCAGCAGGCTCTTCTCGAGCAGAATGATGTCGGCCGACTCGCGCGCGATGTCGACCGCGGTGTCGACGGAGATGCCGACGTCTGCTTCACGCAGCGCGCCGGCGTCGTTGATGCCGTCGCCGAGAAAGCCGACGGTGTGTTCCCTGCTCCGGAGCGCGCGGACGACGCGGACCTTTTCGTCCGGCGACAGCTTGGCGAAGACGGTGGCCTGCTCGGCGGCCTCGGCGAGCTGGGCATCGTCGAGCTTGGCCACATCGGAGCCGAGCAGCACCTGCCCCGGGTCGAGCCCGACGTCGCGGCAGACCTTGCGGTTCACCAGGTCGTTGTCACCACTGAGGATCTTGATGGCGATGCCCTGCGAACGGAGCGCTTCGATGGCGGGGGCGGCCGTCTCCTTGGGGGGATCGAGAAACGAGATGAAGCCGGCGAGCACCAGGTCGGACTCGTCGGCGGCGGCCCAGGCGCGGCGGACATCGGGAAACTCGCGGTAGGCGACGGCGACGACCCGCAAGCCGTCGTTGTTCTGCGCCCGGGCGAGATCGAGCACCACGTGCCGGGCCCCCTCGGTCATCGGAATGAGGGCATCGCCGTCGCGCACGGTGGTGCAGGCCGCCACGAGTTCCTCGACCGCGCCCTTGGCGATCAGCGTCGCGGGACCCCGCCGGCGCTGCACCACCACCGACATCCGCCGGCGGGTGAAGTCGAACGGGATCTCGTCAAGCTTGGCGTATCCCTCGTCACCGTGCAGGTGACTGAAGCGGTCGCAGAAGAGCAGGACCGCCTCGTCGAGCAGCGATTTCAGCCCGGTCTGGAAGGCGCTGTTGAGATAGGCCAGTTCCAGGACGCGGGCATCTTCTTCGCCGGCCGCGTTGACGTGGTGCTCCAGCACGATGCGGTCCTGCGTCAGCGTGCCGGTCTTGTCGGTGCAGAGGACGTCCATCGCGCCGAGGTTCTGGATCGCGTTGAGGCGCTTGACGATGGTCTTGTGCCGCGACATCGACACCGCGCCCTTGGCCAGGTTCGCCGTCACCACCATCGGAAGCATCTCGGGGGTGAGCCCCACGGCGACCGCCACGCCGAAGAGGAACGCCTCGAGCCACTGTCCCTTGGCCAAACCATTGATGAGCACGACACACGGCACCATGACGAGCATGAACCGGATCAGCAGCCAGCTGATACGGTTGACGCCGATATCGAACGCCGTTGGCGGGGTCCGCCCCAGCAGGCTCCGCGCAATGCCGCCGAACATGGTGCGCGAGCCGGTGGCCACCACGACCGCCGTGGCCGATCCGCTGACGACGTTGGTGCCGAGAAACGCCACGGTCGGCAGTTCGCTGAGCGGGGTGGCCGGCGTGACCGCCGCGGCATCGCCGGGAAGCGCGTCGCGCTTCTCCACGGGAGCGGATTCGCCGGTGAGCGCCGATTGCGAAACGAAGAGATCCTTCGACACCATGATCCGGACGTCGGCCGGCACCATGTCGCCGGCGGTGAGCTGGACGATGTCGCCGGGCACGAGAGCGGCGATGTCGACCTCGGCGCCGCGGACCACCGGAGCGGCGGCCTCGACGACGTCGGGAACGCGGACGACCGTCGCACGGGTCCGCACCATCGCCTGGAGCGCCAGCGCGGCGCGGGTCGAGCGGAACTCCTGCACAAAGCGGAGCAACGTGCTCAACGCCACCATGGTGAGCACGACGACCATCGCGGCCCGATCGCCGGTGACGGCCGACAGCACGCCGAGAATCGCCAGGATGTAGTTGAACGGGTTGTTCCAGGCGTGCCACAGTTCGCCGTACCACGTGGGCGGCTTCTCGCTGGCGACGAGGTTCGGTCCGAACTGTTCGGTACGTTCGGCGATTTCGTCGCCGCGCAGCCCGTCGCTCCGCGACGCCAGCCGCGCCAGCACCTCCGCCGCCGGGAGCGGTGCCACTTCCCGGAGCAACGCTTCGCTCTCGCGCGACCGGCTGGCGGCGGTACGGATCAGCGCCATGGGTGTCTAAACTGGAAGCGTCAATCGGGCCTGACAACCGTGCGCGTCGGCGCGGTCGTCGAGCGTGAGCGTGCCGTGATGCGCCTCGGCGATCTGGCGCGACAGCGCGAGCCCGATGCCGGTGCCGCCGGGCTTGGTGGTGAAGAACGGCACGAAGAGATTGGCCGACGGCGGCAGGCCCGGTCCGTCGTCGTCGACCAGCAGCTCGAAACTGCCGCCGGCGGCGGCCCAGCTCACCCGCACGCCACCGCCAGTATCGAGCGTGGCGTCGACCGCGTTGGCGATCAGGTTGATGAGCAGCTGGTCGAGCTGGTCACCATCGGCGGTGAGGGTGACATCGGGCCCGGGGATGATCGTGACCGGCATCCGCGTCTCGAGCCGGGCCGAGCGTTCCACCCAGGCGCGCACCGCGACCTGCCGCAGGCGCGGCGGCGGGAGGCGCGCCAGGCGGGTATATGACCCCATGAAGCGGGTCAGGGCCTCGGAGCGCGCGGCGATGACGTCGAGCCCGCGACGGAGATCGTCGCGCAGCCCGTCCGGGCCGGACTCGCGCGCCAGCAGCTGCCGCATCCGGTCGGCCAGCGAACGGATCGGCGTCAGCGAGTTGTTGATCTCGTGACCCAGCACGCGAATGACGCGCTGCCAGGCGAGCCGCTCTTCTTCGCGGAGGGCGCGGGTCACGTCGGCGAGCACCACGAACTGGTGCGGACGTCCGCCCTGCCGGAACGCGCCGCGGCGCAGTTCCCATCGCCCGCGATGGCCGCCGATCTCGAGTTCGATGAGGCGCGGCGCGTCGCCTGACAGCACCGGTGCCAGCCCGAGGTCGTCCACCTTCCGGCCGAGCAGGCGCTCGGCGGGTTGTCCCAGCATGCGCTCGCCGGCGGCGTTGACCAGCCGGAGCGCGCGGTCGTCATCGAACGCCATCACCGCGACGTCGATCTCGTCGACCACGCGGCGCAGCAGCGCGGTGGCCTCCAACGCGCCGAGGCGGCGCTCGCGCAGTTCGTTCATCAACGTGTTGAGTTCCAGCATCGCCAGGCCGAGGGCGTCGTCGGGGCGGGAGCGGCGGGCGCGGAGCGAGTAGTCCTGCTCGCGGATGGCGGCGAGCATGTTCGACAAGGTCTGCAGCGGACGCACCACCTGCTCGCGCATCGAGACGGTGATGGTGATGGCAAAGACGACGAGCACGATGGTGACGGTCCACTGCGTGCGGGAGGCGAACGATCCGGTCCACAGCAACAGCAGCGCCACCGCCAGCGCCGGCGCGCCAGCAGCGAGCGCGAGCAGGGTGATGCGGCGTTCGTGGGAGGGGGGCATCAGATCAGCCGTGAGCCCTGAGCCGTGAGCCCCGATCGTCGATCACGAGCGTGCATCCAGATCGCCGGCCCGGGCACGCTGACCCCGCCGCCAGTCTCATGGCTCACGGCTGTCTTCTTACAATCCATGCCGTTGCAACCGCCGATACAGCGCGCTCCGCGACAATCCCAGTGCCTGTGCCGCGAGCGACACGTTGCCGCCGTAGCGCGCCAGCGCCTTGGTGACGAGAAGCCGTTCGACTTCCTCGAGGCTCATCTCTTCCAGGGCCGGCGCGGGCGCCGCCGCCGCGCCGAACGAGAGATCGACGGCGCGGACCTGTTCGCCTTCGGCGAGGAGCGTGGCGCGTTCGACGGCGTGCTCCAGTTCGCGGACGTTGCCGGGCCAGCGGTAGGCCAGCATGGCGCGCATGGCGTCGGGGCTGAAACCGGTGAGCTGGCGGCGATAGCGCCGGGCGAACTGGTCGAGGAAATGACCGGCGAGCAGCGGGATGTCCTCCCGGCGCTCGCGCAACGGCGGCAGGTGGATCTCGACGGTGTTGAGCCGGAAGAAGAGATCTTCCCGGAACCGTCCGGCGGTCACCTCGGTGCGGAGATCGGCGTTGGTGGCGGCGAGCACCCGGACGTCGGCGTGGCGCGTCTTGGAACTCCCGACCCGCTCGAAGTCACCGCTTTGCAGCACCCGCAGCAACTTGGTCTGGAGCGGAAGCGACAGCGTGCCGACTTCGTCGAGAAACAGGGTGCCGCGATCGGCGAGTTCGAACCGCCCGACCCGCTCGGCCTTGGCGTCGGTGAACGCGCCCTTGACGTGCCCGAACATTTCGCTCTCGAACAGCCCTTCGGAGAGGCCGCCGAGATTGACCGTGACGAGCGGTCGCGGCGCCCGCGGCGACGCGGCGTGCAGCCAGCGCGCCAGGATCTCCTTGCCGGTGCCGTGCTCGCCGGTAATGAGCGCGCTCGCGTCGGAAGGGCCGATGCGTTCCAGCAGCCGCAGCACCGGCTGCATCGCCGCCGATTGCGCAATGAGATCAGGCGCCCCTTCGGCCCGCAACGCGAGGTTTTCGCTCTCCAGCTGCTGGCCGCGGCGGATGGCGCGGCCGAGTTCGATCTGGGTACGGAGCACGTGCAGCAGCCGGGCGTTGTCGAACGGCTTTTCGATGTAGTCGCGCGCGCCGCGATGCACCGCTTCGACCGCGCCCTCGATGCTGCCCCACGCGGTCATGACCACCACCGGCAGACTGGCGTCGAGCTGCTGCAGCCGGCCGATGAGGTCGAGTCCTTCGCTGCCACTGGTGGTGTCGCGGGTGTAGTTCATGTCGATCAGCACGACGTCGAAGTCGCGCTCGGCCACGGCGGCGAGCACGCCGGCCGGCGAGGTGGCCGTTTCGATCGCGTAGCCCTCGTCGCCGAGGAGGAGTCGGAGGGCCTCGAGGACGTCGCGGTCGTCGTCGGCGAGGAGGAGGCGGGGGGGCATGGTGGAAAGCTAGCGTGAGGTGGAGGATGGGTGGGTCGCAGAAGCCGTAAGCCGTGGGCTTGGAAGCGACATCAGCGTGCGCGCCGCGAAGTTCCGCGATGCGTTCAATCGGTACGTGGAGCCCATCGCTCCCTCGCCAGAATTCAGCCAACCGGGATCGGAGGCGCGGTGAGCGACTTCAAAGACCTCAAGGTGTGGCAACGAGCGCACCAACTGGTGCTGGACACGTACCGGGCAACCGCGACCTTTCCAGCCGGCGAACGGTTCGGATTGACATCGCAGTTGCGACGGTCGGCGGTGTCGATCGGCGCAAATATCGCGGAGCGGGGCGGACGCGCCACGCATCGCGACCGGCTCCGGTTCCTGCACATGGCCCAAGGGTCCGCCCGCGAGGTGGAAAGCCATCTGCTCGTCGCCCGCGACCTTGGCTTGCTTGCGGCAGACACCGCGGCAACGCTTCTCCAGCAAATCGCCGAAATTCAGCGGATGCTCTCCGCGCTGATCCCCAGGACATGATGAGCTCGGACAGCGGGCGCTGACTCGACCCACGTCCTCAAGGCTCATGCCTCACGCCTGCTCTCGCAACGCCTCCACCGGCTCCATCCTCGCCACGCGCCTCGCCGGCAGGTAGCACGCGATACCCGCCGCCGACACGAGCACGCCGGTCATGACGACGAACGTCAATGGATCTCCGGGGGTGACGCCGAAGAGGAGACTGGCGGCGATGCGGGTGAGCGCCGCGGCGCCGAGGAGTCCGAGCAGTACGCCGGCCATGATCAGTCGCAGGCCGGAGCGGAGCAGGAGTCGCATGACACTGCGGCCATCGGCACCGAGGGCCATCCGGATGCCGAACTCGCGGGTGCGCTGGGCGGCGGCGTAGGCCGTCAGGCCGTACACGCCGATCGTCGCCAGCAGCAGGGCGCACGCCGCGAACCCTCCCAGCAGGTACATATCGAAGCGGGACCCGGAGAGGTCGTTGCGCAGCACGTCGTCCATCACCGCGAAGCCGCCGAAGACACCGCCGGAGACGCTCGTCGACGAATCGACTGACAGCATGGCACGGCGCAGCGACGGAATCAGCGCCGCGGCGTCACCGTCGCGGGCGCGCGCCACCACCACCATGTGGCTCCAGGGATTACGCGTGTACGGGATGTAGATCTCGGGGTACGGCGGAATCTGCGGTCCGTAGTGGTGCACATCGGCGATCTCGCCGACGATGACGCCGGGGAGCGGCTGGCCCAGATCGGGATAGCCCTGGGCCGACTTGTGCAGCATCACTGCGCGACCGACCGGGTCGGCGCCCGGGAGATAGTCCTTCACGAACGTCTGATTGACGAGCACCGCCGTACCGGAGGTGAGATCGGCCGCGGTGAAGTTGCGGCCGCGGATCACCTTGATGCCGAGCGTGCCGGTGTATTCCGGCGACAGCGTGCGGAACAGCACCTGCGGATCCCGTTGCAGATCGCTCGGCCGCCCCGCCACGGCAACATCCGTGGGCAGTGAGGCGCCATTGAGCGGCATGTGGTTGGTGAGCGCGGCCGACAACACGCCGGGGGTCGCCTGCACCGCCGCAAGGATCCGGCCGTAGTACGCGCCGGCCTGGGCGGGCTGGTCGTAGCGGTGAGCGGGCGGCGAAAAGTCGATCGCGACGAGACCGTGGGTGTCGAAGCCCGGATCGACCCGGCTCAGCCGCCAGAAGCTCCTGACGAGCAGGCCGGCGGAAATCACCAGCGTCAGCGCGAGCCCCAGTTCGCTCACGACCAGCACGGCGCGTACCCGTTGCTGGTGCCGCGTCGAGCCGGAGCGCCCGGTGCCCTCCGTGAGCGGCGCGCCGAGATCGGCGCGCGTGAGACGGACAGCGGGCAGCGCGGCGACGACGACCGTCGACGCCAGCGCCACCGCTGCGGCGAAGACCCATGCCCGGACGTCGACGGCGATGTCGGCCGAACCGGGCGCTCCGCCCGCGAAGATGCGCACCACGCCGACGAGCCACCCTGCCGCGATCCCGCCGAGGGCAAGTGCGGCGATGGCGAGGAGGAGGTGCTCCGCAGCGAGCCTCGCGACGAGGCGCATCCGCGACGCCCCCAGACTGGTGCGGATCGCCAGCTCGCGCAGCTGCCCGGAGGCGCGCACCAGCGACAGGTTGGTCACGTTCACCCAACCGATCAGCAGCACCAGCGCCATCGCGACCGTGAGGAGGCGCAGGTTCGACGGGGCATCACCGAGGAGTTCGTCGCGCAGTGGTGCAACCCCGACCGCCGGCCAGGGGCCGTCCGCCGCGGGATACGTCGTCGCGAGCTGGGCCGCGACGGTGGTGAGCTCGGTGCGGGCACGCGAGACGGTGGCACCGGGACGGAGCCGGCCGATGGCGCGGCTGTCGGCGTGGAAGTCGCGCGCGTTCAACACTGTCTCGGTGGCGATGAACGCCTCGGCCGGGAGGTAGATCTGGGTCCAGTCGGGGTACACCGCCGGATAGCCGGGTACGACACCGACGATGGTGAAGGTGGCGTTGTCGACGGTGATGGGGCGGCCGATGACGTTCGAGTCAGCGTGAAACTCGTCGCGCCAGACGTTCTGCGTGATGACCGCGACGGGATCGCCGGCGTCCTCTTCGGCGGGGGTGAAATACCGGCCGAGGAGGACGCGCGGTTGCAGCACGGCGAAGAACCCGGGCGACACGAGCGACGCCAGCACCGTGTGATCGCCATCGGCCAGGTGGAGTGTCGCACCGCGGCCGCGCACCCAGGCGAGGTCGACGAACGATCCACCGCGGTCCATATCGCGCCAGTCACGGAGATTGGGGTACGAAACGGGTGTGCCGCCGGTCGAGCCGTTCGATTGTGACAGGGTGACGATCCGGCCGGCATCGCCGAACGGCAGCGGCCGGATCAGCACCGCGTCGACGAGCGAGAACGCGGCAGTGGCGAGGGCGATGCCGAGGGCGAGCGTGAGCACGACGGTCGTGGTGTAGACCGGCGCGCGGCGGAGGGAGCGGAGGGTCAGGCGGAGATCGTTGAACATCTACGTTCCTCGAAATGGCCGATAGCGCATGGCCCGGGAAGTACGCCCTGAGCCCTGAGCCCATGGCCCCGAAGGACGGACTCGGCGCCAACGGTAAGTCCGATGACTTCTTGATCTCGGGCATTCACGCCGAGCTTCGTATCCGGGGCCATGGGCTCACGGCCCTGGGCGCAGGTCCGCGCCATGGGTCGGGGGCGCTCTCATTCCCGCAACGCCTCCATTGGATCAATCCGCGCCGCACGGCGCGCCGGGACCCAGCAGGCGAACAACACGACCGCCAGCACCGCAACCAGGGCGACGGCATACGTCGCGGGATCGATGGTACCGACGCGGTAGAGCATGCCCTGGAGCAGCCGGGTCGTGAAGCAACGCGCCCAACAGACCGACTGCGAGTCCGATCGAACCGACCCGGAGTCCCTCGGCGACGACCATGGCCGCGATGCGTCGGCGGTCGGCGCCGAGCGCGGAACGCACCCCGATCTCGCGAACCCGCTGCGCCACCGAGAAGGCGATCACGCTGTAGAGCCCCACGCCGGCGAGCACGATGGCGAGCAGCGCGAATCCGGCAAGCAACTCGAGATCGAAGCGACGGGCGGCCAGCGACGCCGCCAGAGATCATCCATGGTGCGCTCGGCGTAGTACGCCTGTTCCGGATCGACGCCCGCCAGCGCATGCTGCATCGCCGGCAACAGCCGACGGGGATCGCCGCGTGTCTGGACGGCCAGCGAGACGATCGCCTGGGGATCCTGCGCCACGGGAAAGCTTACCTCCGGACTGCGCCGCCGAATCGAGCGCAATACCATGCACGTCGCCGACGACGCCGACGATGGTCCGCGCCGAATCGTCGCCGTCCTGAACGCGGAACTGGTGTCCCAGCGGATTCTCGCCCGGGAAGTAACGCCGGGCGGCGGCCTGATTGATGAGGACGACCTGCGCCACGCCGGCGGTATCGCCGGGTCCGAAATCGCGCCCGGCCACGATCGGAATCCCCATCACCCGGAAATAGGGGCCGGCGATCGACCGGTAATCGACTTGAAAATGCTCGCCGGGACCCGGGGGCGGCTGGCCGACGACCTGGATATCGGTCGAATTGCCGAGGTTGGTGAGCGGCAGCGTGTTGATCGCGGCAGCCGCGGTCACACCCGGGACGGCGTCGAGCGCCGCGAGCACGTCGGCGTGATAGCGGCGGAGCGCCGCGTCGGTGCCATAGCGGTTCGGCGGCAGAATCGTGAACATCGTCATCACGTTGGGCGCGTTGAAGCCGACCGGGATGGACGCGAGCCGGGCAAAGCTGCGCACCAGCAGGCCGGCGCCGGTCAACAGCACCAGGGCCAGCGCCACCTCGCCCGCCACCAGCGCGGTGCGCAGGCGGCGGGAGACCGTGCCGCTGACGGCGCGCGAATCCTGGCGGAGTCGCGTCGCCAGGCCGCTGTCGCGCTGCTGCACGATCGGTGCGAGCCCGAAGACGAGGCCGGTGACGATGGTGACGCCGATCGCGAACAGCACCACTCGCGCGTTCACCCCGACGTCGCCGATCCGGGCGATGGTGTTGGGCGCCGCCAGCTGCCAGCAGTCGCGTGGCCCACACCGCCAGCAGCAGGCCGACGCCACCGCCGATACGCGGCCAGCACCAGGCTCTCCGCCGAGCGACTGACGGACCAGCCGTGCCTGCGACGCGCCGAGCGCGGTGCGGATGCCCAGCTCGCGGGCGCGACCAGCGCTCCGCACCACCAGCAACCCGCCGACGTTGGCACACGCGATCAGCAGCACGAGCACCACCGCGCCGAACAGCACCTTCATCGGCGTGGCGGCGTCGCCGACGACCTGCTGCTTGAGCGGCACCGCGTGTCAACCCGCGGCTGGTCGTCCTGGTCCGGATAGTCATGGCGCCAGCGTGGCCGGCCACGCGGCCGAGATCGCCGGCGACGCTGCCCGGCCGTCACGCCCGGCGCCACGCGCGCGAACACCCAGTAGTTGTTGTTGCCCCGGGCATCGAGGTCGTACGCACGGCTCGTCGCCCACCGGCATGAACAGATCGGGCGTCGCGCGCGGGCAGCGGGACGTCCGAGCCGATCACGTCGGGAAAGGAAAAGTCCCGCGGCAACACACCGACGATGGTCACCGGCCGCCCATCGATGTCGGCGGTGTTGCCGATGACGCCGGGCTTGCCGCCGAAGCGCCGCTGCCAGAGCCGGTAGCTGATCACCGCCTCCAGCGCCGTCCCCTGCCGCTCGGCGCCGGCCGGCAGCAGGCGTCCCAGGGCCGGCCTGACGCCCAGGACGTGGAAGAGCGAGTCGCCGGTCCAGATGCCGATCACGCCCTCGGGGTGATCACCTCCGCCGACGGTGAACAGCCAGTAGCGGAACGCCGCCATCGCGGTAAACGACTGGTTGGAGGCGCGAAGGTCGCGGAAATCGGGAAACGAGAGTTGTTGCTCGATCCCGCCGGATCTGGTGGTCGACGGCTTCCACTTCGACCAGCCGGTCGGCATCGCGCAGCGCCCAGCGACCGGAACACCACGGCGTCGACGACGCTGAAGATGGCGACCGTCGCCCCGATGCCGAGCGCCAGCGTGCCGATGACCGCCATGGCGAAGCCCGGCGCGCGGCGGAGGGAGCGGAAAGTCAGGCGAAGATCATTGAGCATCAGGTGATCCTCGTGCATCCTGAGCCGTGAGCCCATGAGCCGAGAGAGGCGCCCATGAGCCCAGAGCCCCTAAGGTCGAACTCGGCGCCAACGGTAGTCCGGTGATTTCTGGATCCTGGCACACGCGCGCCGACTTCGCACCTGAGGCCATGGGCTCAGGGCCCAGGGCGCCTCTGCTATCGGCCATGGGCTCTGGGCGCCCTTCCCGTAACAATCCACCCATCCTTCAGATTGATGATCCGGTTCCCGTAGGCCGCGTTGGTCTCCGAGTGCGTCACCTGGATGATCGTGGTGCCGGCGGCGTTGATCTGCTTGAACAGCTCCATGATCTCCCGGCCCTGCGCGGAATGGAGATTGCCCGTCGGCTCGTCGGCGAGGATCAGCGTCGGCTTGTGGATCAGCGCGCGCGCCACCGCCACCAGCTGCTGCTGCCCGCCGGAGAGCTGGCTGGGATAGAGGTCCTTCTTGGCCACGATGCCGAACCGGTCGAGCGTATCGGCCACGATGGCCTGCCGCTCGGACTTCCTGATGTCGCGATACGACAGCGGAATGTCGAGGTTCTCCGCCACCGTCAGGTCGTCGAGCAGGTGGTATTGCTGGAAGACGAAGCCGACGTACTGCTTGTGGAGCGCCACCCGCTGCTTGGCGTTGAGCCGGTGCACCGGATGCTCTTCCAGCTGGTACTCGCCGGTCCAGGCGCCGTCGAGCATGCCGAGGATCGCCAGCAGCGTGGACTTCCCCGCCCCGGACGGCCCCATGATGGTCACGAACTCGCCGCGGGCGATGTTGAGCGAGACTCGGCGCAGCACGTAGCTGCGTCCGCCGGCGATCGGGTAGCTCTTTTCGACGTCGTGCAACGCGATCATGGGCAGGATTCCCGTTGAAGACGCGTGATGCGGAACCTACTCCACCCGCAGCGCGACCAGTGGGTCGACGCCGGCCGCGCGGCGAGCCGGAATCCAGCAGGCCACCGCCGCCACCGCGATCAACAGCAGCGACACGGCAGCCAGCGTGACCGGATCGGTGGCGCTCACCGCATAGAGTTGATTGCGGAACAGCCGGGTGACCGCGGCGGCACCGACGAGGCCCAGCGCCGTTCCAGCCAACGCCAGCGCCAGGCCGCGCCACATGACACCGCGCACCACGTCGCGGCCGCTGGCACCCAGGGCCAGGCGCACGCCGATATCGCGCGTGCCCTGGGCCACGACGTAGGCAATCAGTCCGTAAATGCCGACGGCGGCGAGCACCACGGCCAGGGCGGCGAAGACGCCCAGCAACAGCATGATGAAACGCTGGAAGGCCAGCGACTCCGCCAGCGACACCGGACATCGCCGCAGCGCGCCCCACCGGAATCTGCGGATCGACATCGTGAATGGCCCGAGTCAGCTGCGCCACTGCCGCCGCCGGATCGCCACTGGTGCGCACCAGCAGGTGGACGGGAAACCAGCCACCGAAGAGCTGGGTGAACGCGATCGGCGTCTGGGCCTGGGGAATGAATACCGTTGGCTGCGCGCGGCGAACCGATGAACGATCGGACATCGCCGACCACCCCGAGCACAAACCGCAGCGGCTGATCGGTCCCGCCGACTTGCATCTGCCGCCCGACGACGGCGCCTCCGGCGAGAAATTGCCGCGCGAAGCTCTGGTTGACGAGCATCACGGGCTGCCCCGCCGCGCCGTCTGCCGCGCCGAAGAGCCTCCCGTCCCGCGCCGCGACGCCGAGGGTGTGGAAGTACCCCGGCGTGACGGCCCGGAAATCGGTGCCGTACTGCGACCGGATTACCTGGCCGTCGAGCCAGATCGGCACGTTGCCGCCTCGCTCCAGCGGCGACCCGGCCTCGACCACCGTCGCCGACGTGACGCCGGGAATCCGCTCCCGCCCGCTCTATCAGCTGTTGATACAGCTGGCCGACGGTTGCCGTCGATGCGTAGCGGGTGCCGGTCAGCCAGAACTCGGCCGAGGCAACATGGCCGGCGTCGAACCCCGGATCGACGTGCAGAAGATTGCCGACGGTGCGGATCATCAACCCGGCGCCGGCAAGCAGCAACAACGACAGCGCCACCTCGGTGACGACCAGCGCGTCGCGCACCCGGTGCTGTCCGCGGGTGCCGGTGGTGCGCGCCGCGCCGGCCTGCAGCACGGCCTGCGGATCCGCGACGGTGGCCGCCCACGCCGGACCGATTCCGAACACGGCGCCGGTGAGCAGCGCCAGTCCGACCGTGAATCCCAGGGTCCACCCGTTGACGCCGATCGCGGCGCCGCCGAGATCGCTCGGCAGCGCCGCCAGCAGCAGATGCAGACCCCAGGTCGCCACGACCAGTCCCAGGGCCGCTCCGGCGAGCGCGAGCAGCATGCTCTCGGCCAGCATCTGCCGCATGACCTGACGCGCGCGAGGCCCCGAGCGCGATTCGCACCGACAGCTCACGCTGGCGCGCGGCCGCCTTGCCGAGCAGGAGCGACGCAACGTTGGCGCAGGCGATCAGCAACACGAACGCGATCGCACCGAAGAGGATGCGCACCGGCGTGCGCACGTCCTGCGACCACCAGATCGTGCCACGGGCGCGGCGCCGAGGCGTGTAGTCGCTCGACACCATATTCGGAAACGCTTCCCGGTACGGTACCGTGAGGCCGCTCATGGCGGCGTTGGCCTGCGCCGCCGTCACACCGGGCTTGAGGCGTCCGATCAATTCGAGATTCTGGTCCGCCGCCGAGGGTGCGCGCCGCCTGCGCCAGCGTAGTCCAGACGTCGGCGGCGGGTTGCGACCGGAATCCCGCCGGCATGACACCGACGACGGTGAACGGCTGGCCATCGAGCCGCACCACCGTGCCGATCACTCCGGCATTCGCCGCCGAGCAGCCGCTGCCAGACACCATAGCTCAGCACCACGGCGTCCGGACCGCCGATCTGGTCCTCATCCGGGGTGAGGGTCCGGCCGAGCAGCGGATGGACGCCGAGCACGTCGAAGTAGGGCGCCGACACGCGAAGGCCATCGACACGATCCGCCTCGGTGGCGGTCATGAGGTTGAACCCGACCGACGTGGACGCGGCGAGCGACGAGAACGCCGTGTTGTGCTGCTCGAAGAACTGCGCCTCGGACCAGGTGACGCCGATCAGGCTGGGCGCCGTGCCGTAGACGCCGGTGACGCCGACGATGCGGCTTGGATCGGGATACGGCAGCGGCCGGAGCAGCACGCCGTATGCGACGCTGAAGATCGCGGTGTTGGCGCCGATGCCGAGCGCCAGCGTGAGGAGAACCATCAGCGTGAAGCCCGGCTGCTTGAGCAGCTGGCGGATGGCGAAACGGAGGTCCTTGCGCATGGATCGTGTCCTCGGAAAAGAGGCGCACAGGCCCCGGAAGAGCGCCCATGGCCCAGAGCCCTCGGCCCCGGGCTCCGGGCCGCTCTTACGGCAGCTGTTCCGCCACGGCCGTCTTCTCGTCGATGACTCGACCGTCGAAGAGGTGGATACTGCGATCGGCGTGGGCCTCGTAGCGCGGATCGTGGGTCACCATGCAGATCGTCGCGCCGTTGCGGTGCAGCTCGCGAAGCAGGTCCATTACCGCCTCGCCGTTGACCGAATCGAGGTTACCGGTGGGTTCGTCGGCGAGGAGGATCGCCGGGTCGCCGGCCACGGCGCGGGCCACGGCGACGCGCTGCTGCTGGCCGCCGGAGAGCTGCGCCGGGAAGTGCTTCATCCGGTGCGCCATGCCGACGCGCTCCAGCGCGGCGTGGACCCGCTCCTTGCGTTCGGATGAACTCATGCCCCGGTAGGTCAGCGGCAACTCGACGTTCTCGTAGACGGTGAGGTCGCCGATGAGATTGAACGCCTGGAAGATGAAGCCGATCTGGCGGTTGCGGACCCGCGCGCGGTCGGCAGCGTCGAGACCGGCGACCGGTCGGCCGTCGAGGATGTACTCGCCGTCGGTGGGGGTGTCGAGCAGGCCGAGGATCGAGAGCAGCGTCGTCTTGCCGCAGCCGGACGGGCCGGCGATGGCGACGTATTCGCCCTGGCCGATCTCGAGGTGGATGTCGGCGAGGGCGTGGGTCTCGACCTCGTCGGTGTAGAAGACCTTCTTGATGCCCTGCAGCCGGATCAACGGTTCGCCAGCACTGGTCATTGCCCGCTCCTTGAGAATGTCACTTGAGCCGCACCCGATCGACGCCATCGTATTCGGACATGTCGGAGAGAATCACTTTGTCGCCCGCATTCAGCCCGCGCTGGATTTCGACCGAGGTCACCGAATTCTTGCCCAGCAGCACCTGCACCCGCTCGGCGTAGCGGCCGTTGTCGGTGAGCTTGAACAGTCCGACCAGGCCGGTGGGCGATCCGTACGCGGGCCGGCCGGTGTAGAGCACGTTGTGGAGCTTCTCGATCTCGATGGTGCCGTCGACGCTGAGGTCGGGAACCGCGCCGGCCGGCAGCGGACCGTCGAACGCGACGTCGACGCCCACCGTGCCCTGGTTGGCCGAGGGATCCTTGCGGGAGACGTGGCCGGGAATGACGCCCTTGCTGCGCGTATCGATCGACGCCGACTGACCGAGCTGGACATCGGCGGCCTGGGCTTCGGGAATCTGCAGTGTCGCCTTGAGCTTGCCCGGCTGAACGATCTTGAGCAACAGCGTGCCTTCGGTGACGTACTGCCCCGGCTGCAGATTGAGATCCTGCACCACGCCGGGCCCGGGAGCGCGCAACGTCAGCGATTGCCAGCTTGGCGTGGTAGAAGTCCGCGATGCCCTTCAGTTCCCTGACGTTCGTCTCCAGCGCGGAGACCTGCGAGTCGGCCGACTCCTGCATGATGGTGAGGAGCTGCTTCTCGTTCTTGAGCCGTTCGGTCAGTTCGGCGGCCGACGCGTGAGCGTTGGCGACATCGAAGCTGGCCGCCAGTCCACGCCGCGCCAGGGTATCCTGCGGCGGCGGCGTTCTGAATGGCCTGCACGTATGCCGTGTTGGTGGTGGCCACGGTGTTCTGTTCCGTCAGGATCTGCTGCCGGAGCTGGCTCCGCGTGGTGATCAGCGCCGACTGCGCCTGGCTCAGAGACTGGTCGGCCTGGATGGCCTGGATCTCGGCGTCGGGGCTCGACATCTCGAGCAGCACATCGTTCGCCTTGACCACCTGGCCCGATTGCACCTCGAGCTTGTCGATGCGGGCACCGGTCTGTGCCGGCACCTGGATGATGTCGACCGGCACCAGCGTCCCCGGTCCGCGGACTTCCCGCACCATGTCGCCGCGACGCACCGAATCGATGATCGCCGCCGACCGGTCGAGCGACGGCGCCGCCGGCTTGAGCTGACGCACTCCCCACATGATGGCAAGCAACACGATGGCGCCGACACCCCAGAGGATGTAGCGACCGGTCTTCTTCTTCGGAGGACGGGCAATATCCAACGACGACTCCTCGAATCGGGTTGCACCAGTGGAACATCCGGCGCCCCTCTGATTGGCAATGGTCATGCCGCGGACCGCCGCAGCCAACGTCAGTCGCGGCAATAGTTTGGCGCGCACCGCCGACCCCGGGAAAGGCACCCGTTGTGCGATCCCGAGAAACGGCGTCCCGGAATCGGACAGTGACTCCGCTTCGTCAGACACGGATGCACCGTGAAGGGTTGCCGTCGCCGGCCAGCTCATCCGTGGCGCAGCGCCGGAGGCCCGACTCGGCGTCGCCCGGCCGGACCGTGCAGCGGGTAAACTCAGCGTGCTCCGGCGGGCGCGGCGAGCGTGAACGTCGTGGTGCGACTCGCCTCGTGATTGCCAGCCCCGGCCCGGATGGTCACCGTCATCCGGTAGGTCCCGGGAACGAGTTTGTCGGTGCCGACGGCGCGGCGCACGAAGTTCATTGGCGCCGTGCTCCGGTCGCCGGTGGCAATGCGAAGCGACGGCCCGTGGGCCGGCTCGAGCGGGGTGATCTTCGACGGTGGTCCGATACGAACCGCCGGCTTCGACCCCACCAACTTCGTAGAAGAGCTCGATGGAACTGCCCCGGGTCCACGTCGCGGCAACATTGATCGGGAACGGATTGCCGTCCGGGGCGATCCACGACGGCGCGCCGGTGACTCCCGTGACCAGGTCGCTCAGCGTCACGCCGGGACCGCGGTCGACCCGAACGTCCCGCCGCAGCGTGTACGCCCCCGACTGCAGATTCTCCTCCGTGGCGAGCAGCGCGATCTCCCAGTCACCGGCGCCGAGTGGAATCGATTGGCTGAGCACCAGCCGCTCACCAGGCGCGAGCGGCCGGCGGGTAGCGATCATCCGGGTGGTGTCGACCAGGACGGTGCGGTCGGTCTTGTGGTTCCATGCCGAGACACGGAGATGCACCGGATAGACGACGCCGCCATCGTGCGACAGCTCGGCGTGGAGTGAATCGCCGCCGATGGCCACGACGACGAGCGCTTCACCTGTCTGGTCGCTGGCACGGCCCAACGCGAACATCGCACTGTTGAATGCCCATGGGAACAGGATCGGCGGCGCGTCGGTGTCGTTGTGGACGGCCGAGTCGGCATCGGCACGGGCGCGGACGATGGCAGCCTGGATCGGTTTCCAGCAGGTCGGCAGCGTCGGCACCGCACCACGCAGTGGGTGTTCGAGCCGGTCGGCGATCAGTGCCCCGGCATCGTGGTAGACCTGGAGGGTTCCGGAGAGCTGCAGCCACGCGCCGGGGGAATAGGCGGGATAGCTGGCCAATGTGGTCGCGTCATACTGCCCGATGGCATCGCTGCCGCGGAAACTCAGCAGGCGCAAGTCGCCGCCGATGATGTACACCCATGACTCCGGCTGGCCCACCGCCATGTGATACGGCACCAGCGGCGGCGGCCCCTGGCTGACGGGGCCGACATCGAAAGCCCGGACCACCTCGCCCTTGTCCCATTCCGACCACACGGCAGAGGTATCGGCGCCGTCCGGATCGGGGCCATCAACAAGATCCTCGGCACCGAGGCGCGGATCGATACCACCGATCCGTTCCATCGGCTCACCGTGCCGCAGATAGATGACGCCGCGCTGATCGAGGAGCCATTCCCGCGAACCGGATATCCCCCGGAAGCGATGGCGCCATCGCCCAGGCTTCGCGATAGAAATCGGCGGCGCGATGGACGCAGTCGTCGTTGTCGAAGAAGAGATCGACATCGTGGTACATCTCCCGCCGCCACGGCGATCGCGCGCGATACCGCGCGTATGCCACGTCCCAGCGCCGCAGCTGTTCACTCACGCGGCTAACGGGCGACATCAGACCGGCGGTGGCGCGTTCGTGCCAGAAACGGTGCAGCCACCCCACGACGGAGTCGTCCGGCAGGTGATCGAATGCCGTGAGCGAATCCCGGCCGACGAGCCAGGCGAGGTCGAAGCGATAGAACCGACGCCCGATCGAGGTAAGATGGCCGACACCATCCCAATACGCCGCGACGGCGGCGGCGGAATCGTGCAGCGCGCGCAATGTGCGGGCCCGCTCGAGGTCGAGCCGCATGGTGTCGCCGCCCAGGGCCAGCGCGTGATCGAACACGGTGAGTGCGCTGTCGTAGTCGCGTTCGGTGCGGAGATATCTCCCCCACACAAGGAGGGCATCCGGATCGGGATCGGCGCGGAACACCGGCCGGCGCACCAGCGCGATCTGGTCCGGACGCAGCAGGCGATCGCCGCCGGCGACGAGATAGGGCAGGATCCATCGGTCGAGACCGGGAAATCCGGGATCACGGTCGAACGTGGCGAGCACGTTCTGCCAGAAGACATCCTCGAACGTCTCGCCGGGGGTCATGCCCGCATCGGCTACCGGATACCAGCCAGCAGTGTCCATCACCAGAGCGGCCCGTGCCGTGATGTACCTGGGCCACGCCCACCGCGCGTGAACGTTGCCCACCCAGGTCGCCACGCTCAGCGCCTGGTCGAGCTGGGCCCGGTCGAGCGCCAGCTCGCCGCGGCGCAGCGCCAGCAGCGCCTTGCGCAGGCCTTCGACGCCAGGCCCGTCGCCGGCGCGCCGGGCCACGGTCGTGATGGCATGCGGTGTGGTGGCGGCGACGAGGGAGTCGTTCCAGGCGGCGAGCGCCGCCGACTCGGCGGGCGATTGCCCGCGAAGTCGCATTGGACACAGTGCGACTATAACGAATATGGCAAGCCGGCCGATGGGCCGCCGGCCCGGCCCGCGTCGTGACGGCGACGCGGGCGTCCGGGGGTGATGGGGTGGGCGTGTATCCTGGGCCATGCAGGCTCCGGCCAGCCGGGAGATGACGGACTGATCAGATATAACGAGCCGGACCGGCATGGTGACAGCGGGACGGATCGCGACGGCGGTGTGGGCCACCGCCACCGTGTTTGAACCTCGCCGCTCCATGCAATGGCCCCGAGCCCTGCGAACCCGCTCAGTGCGATGCTGGAAACCTGGGGAGCCGTCGCCACGTGAGGTGAGGCGCGCCGTCGGAATCGTACCATCGCACGACGACTGATTGTGAATCGATACCAACGATTTCGCCTCGCCCACGCGCCAGCGAGTCCACCAGAATGCGACCGAGGGGATTTCCGAGTGAGTCAAACACGTTCCAACCGCGTGGTTTCCGGTTGAAATAGTCCTCGATCCAGAGTCGGCCGGCCGTATCGACCATGAGCTGATCAAACGCCGGCCAAAAGGGAAGATGCGGTTCGTTTTCCAATTCGCGGGCGAGACCCGGATTGGCCCGGGCGCCACCGGGGATGAGCTTCTCGATTTCCGTCTTCAGGTCCTGATCCGTGAAGTGCTCCTGGGGGGCCACTGACCGAAGAATCGCGTCGAGATGTCCGTCAACCCGGAATCGGCGGACTTCTGACCTGCCCGGATCCGCGACATAGATCTTCGTTGCCGCAACGATGACGCCAATCGTGACCGCCGGGATTCCATATTCCGGGGGACCAGTCACAATGCGCCCCGGGCCGTCCTCGACCACTCCGCTCAGGGTCATGTGCGAATACGACGACCGAGGATCGACACTGGCCATTCCTTCGGGTTGCTTCCACGGACGGAAGAGAAAGGTACCGTCGGAGAAGCAGCCAGAACCCGCACTGATACCTGGCACCGGGATGGTACGAATCAGTTTGCCGGTCGAGTCGAACAGCGTCACCCGATTGCCATTCGCCTCGAAAGCCAGCACCTTGCCGTTGCCGACGTCGCAGAGCTGGCTTATCTGCCTGAATTCCGCGGGGCCGCCGCCGGCGCGGCCCGCCATGTTCAGCAGCGTCCCGCGCCGGTTGAAGTATTTCAGGTGCACATCGTCCGCGACCACAATACGCCCGTCACCAAGCATCACGCCGCCCAGGGTCGGGTTCCTGCTGTCGAATTCCAACGCCGCGGTATCATGCAGGCCTCCGAGGTCCACCTGAGTTCTACCCAACGGCGTGGTTGGTCCCGATAGAACGAACGACGGCACCGTGACCAACCGGATGCCGTCGCTGTCCCGTACCTCAGCCGCTTGGGCGTGCGCACGCCCCGAGATGACGACCGCGGCCAGCACCAGCCCGACCCAGGATCGAGACCTCACTTGACGGCGGCCTCCTTCGTGACGATTGCGTGGGCGATACTGTCGAGAACGGGCTCCGTCGGGGCTCCGCCGAACAATATGCCATTGACTATGACCGCCGGAGTCCCCATTGCGCCGAGTCGCTCAGCTGTTGCAGCGTCCCGATCGATGATCGAGTCCATCAGTTGAGAATCAGCACACTTGGTGAACCCATCTAGATCAGATACTCCGGCCTTCTTCGCAAAGGCGGCAAAGCTCTTCCGACCCAAGGAGTCTTGTTCCGAAAATACCGCATCATGGAACTGCATGAACCGTCCCTGTTTTCCGGCACACTCGGCGGCACGCGCCGCCGGTAGAGGTGGCTCCGCAATTCTGAACAGGTCGGGTAGCTGGACAGGCGGGCTCCACGGACGATCTTTCGTCCCTCGATTCTGGAGCTCTTCTTATGTCCCGTCGTCCCCGTCGTAATCATTCCCCGGCCTTCAAGGCGAAGGTCGCGCTGGCGGCCATTCGTGGTGAAGCGACCCTGTCGGAGCTGGCCCAGCGCTTCGATGTGCATCCGCACCAAATCGGCCAATGGCGCGAGCAGTTTCTCGCCGGTGCCGCCACCGTGTTCGCGGAGGGACGGGCCGTCGATCCGCCGGTCGATGTCCAGGCGTTGCACGCCAAGATCGGCGAGCTGACCCCGGAAAACGATTTTTTGGAACGCGCGCTCGCCAAGGCCGGGTGGCCGAGCGCCAAGCGATGATTGACCGGACCCACCCCTTGCCGATCACGCGGCAGGCGGCAGCCTTGGGCATCAGCCGTGGGAGCGTGTACTACACGCCACGGCCCGTCTCGGACGCCGACCTCGCGCGGATGCGGCGGATCGACGTGCTGCATCTGGAGTTTCCATATGCGGGGGCGCGCTTGCTGCGTCGTCTGCTCCGTCGCGAGGGCGTCGAGGTTGGCCGGCGTCACATCGCGACGCTGATGCGCCGCCTGGCGATCACGGCAATCGCCCCCCAGCCCGGCACCAGCCGCCGGCATCGCGCGCATCCGATCTTTCCGTACTTGCTCCGCGGGCGCACGATCAGCGGGCCCAATCAGGTCTGGGCGATGGACATCACGTACATCCCGATGGCGCGCGGCTTCATCTACCTGGCCGTCGTGATGGACTGGGCGTCGCGGCGGGTGCTGAGCTGGCGCGTGTCGATCACGCTCGACTCGAGCTTCTGCATCGATGCGGTCGAGGACGCGATCGCGACGTACGGCTGCCCCGAGATCTTCAACACCGATCAAGGCGCGCAGTTTACCAGCACCGACTTCACTGGACTCCTTCAGAAGCACCACATCGCGATCAGCATGGATGGCAAAGGCTGCTGGCGCGACAACATCTTCGTCGAGCGGCTCTGGCGGTCGATCAAGTACGAAGAGGTCTACTTGCACGCGTATGCCTCCGTGTCGGAAGCCAAGGCCGGGATCGGGCGGTATCTTACGCAGTACAACGTGGCTCGACCGCACTCGAGTCTCGCGGATCAGACCCCGGATGAAGCGTACTTCACCCCGCTGTCACTTCGGGCAGCGGCCTGATGCTCGCCCGTCCAGTTAACCGACCCCGTTTCGCTGTACAGAGAAGCGGAACCACCTCTCTGACCCTTCGGGCCTTCCTAATCGGATATGTCATGACCGCCGGACTGCTCCTGGTTGCCAGACTCGGACTCGGGCTCGCGCTGTCATGGATTGAGATTTTGGCAATGGTACTGCTCTTGCCCGTTGAAAGCCTTGCCGTGGACCACTTGCGGCGCGCGGAGCAGCAGCGCCTTCGGCCGTTTCCGACGGTGATCATAGCATTTGCCACGCTAGCGGCGCTGCTCGCATTGGTGGTATTCTATTCCGGTTCAACCGCCGTCCATCCGGTGCTGCTTTGGTCGTCTATACTGGCTAGCGGACCGGTGTATTTGTTACTGTCCGGTCTCGGTCGATTGGCACGGGAACATGGTCCGAAATGAGTGCGGTGTTCTTGACGTGACCCCCAATCACCTGGTGCATCCCGAAGCTGCTATATGTGTAAGCCGTCCAGGGTTGCGACCAGGTTGCGAATACGTTCAAACAGGTAGTTAACAGCTGCTGAGCCGAGCGACTTTGCGTCATCTTCGGCTTGCTGAAGTGCCAACGTTGCTTCCGTGGTCCGGGCAATGATTTCTTCCCGTGCTAAGAACGCCGCCGCAAGTGCGTGGCTCTGCGGATGCGAGACACTCCCTGCCAGCGCCTGCGCGTACAGCGCTCGCCCTTCTTCCAGTCTGCGCCGCCGAAACGCCAATAGGCCTCGCGTCGCCGTCCAAGCGACCTGGCCTGTTGTCTCAGTGAGGTGGTTAGGCTTAACCTTCAAGGCTTCTCTTTCCGCGTCATCAAGGCGTCCTGCGCTGGCGAGTGCGAACACAAGGTTATTGCGCAAGACTTGCTGATCGGGATTCGCCAATAGACCGATGCGGGCAATCCGAGCACTCGTCTCGTAGTCTTCCAGCAAAACAGCCGACACGAAAGTGCCCATTATCGCGGGGCGCGACGCAAATGATTCGTCCTGAAGCCAATTGTGAATCGACTTGAGCGCATCGCTCCACTGAGCTGATTCGTATCTCTCCCATGCCAGCGCCTCGTACACTCTCGGCCGGTCCCACATGTCCGGCGGCAACTTGAGCGACGGGAGATGCCGCTCAGCCCATTGCGCTTGCGCGACCGTGTTATCCGTGGGGGCTCGGAGGGCTTGACCAAACAACCGCTGCGCCTTGGACTTTGGGTTGTGTCCCGCAAGCTGTAGAAATTCGTTTGGGTGATCCTGTCGGGTTCCCCGGTTACGCTGCGCGCGGCAGCGTGGTGTTCCTCATCGTCTGGTAGCCGTGCAGTTTCCGCAGCCGCATCCCGCCCGTCGCCAGCGTCCCCCACAGCACGATCAGCATCGCGTCCGGGGTCGGAAACGCGCCCTGCGTCTTCGTCCGCCGCTTGAACTCGCCAAAGATCCGCTCGATCGCGTTCGTCGTCCGCAAGCAGCGCCACTGCGCGACCGGGAACGCGGTGAACGCCGTCAAGTCCTCACCCGCTTCGTCGAGCGACACGACCACCGCACCCCACTTCAGCGCCCACGTGCGCCGAAACGACGCCAACGCGGCATGGACGGCCGCCGGATGCCTCGCCGTGGTGATCGTCTGGAAGTCGCGCACCACCGCCCCGCGCCGCGGCCGCGGCACGACGGCGATCAGATTCCGGAGCTTGTGCACCAGGCAGCGCTGATGCGCGATCCCCGCCCAGGTCGCCGCCAACGCCGCTGCCGCGCCCTTGCTGCCATCACTGAGCACCAGCTCGGGCCGCGCCAACCCGCGATGCGTCAGGTCGTCCAGCAACGCCTGCCACGCCGCCGTCTGCTCGCCGCCCACCACGTGCAACGCGAGCACCACTTTCTCCCCGGTCCTCCGCACGCCGAGCGCCATCAGCACCGAGCACCAGGTCACGTGCCCATCGGCGCGCACGCGATGCCGCTGGCCGTCGAGGTAGAGGTACGCGATCGCGTCGTCCGCGAGCGATCGCCGCTGCCACGTCTGGTACTCGCCCTTCAACCGCGTGACCACGCGCGAGACCGCACTCCTGGACAGCGCCGTCGTGCCGAACAGCGGCGCCAGGGCCCGCCGCAGATCGCGCGTGCTCGCGCCACTGACATACAATCGCGCGAGCGTGGCATCGAGCACGGCGGTCCGGCGCCCGTACCGCGGCAACACGCCGCTGCGCCCCTCCTGCGTCGAGCCATCCGCCTGCTACAGCCGACCCCGCGGGACGGTCAAGGCGACCGGCCCAGCGCTCGTCACGAGCGTCCGCGTAATCGTCCCATGGCGATACCCCGTCGTCGCCGCCGCCCGCTCCCAGGCCGCCCGCCCCAGGGCCGCGGTCAACTCGCTCTCCACTGCGGCCTCGATCGCGCCACGCACTGCTTGGCGCACCAGCACACTCAGCCCATCGACCGGCATGTCTAGCGCCGGCACTGCCAACTGCGTATCGTCCAGCATCGGGTGTACTCCTCGTCGGAAAGGGCTGCTTCAACAGCCCGTGGTGAAGGGACTTCACCGACAAGGATGCACCCGATTTCACTTTTCTACAGCTTTAGGGACATTACCTCTCGCTGTTGTGGCGTCCATCGGCGAGCAACTCGACAATCCGGCGCTTGGTCGCCGAGCGCCGCAGGAGCGTCCGAAGTCGTTCAACCGCCTCCCTCCACTCGTCGGTTGCGCCTCTCGGGTTGCCTCGCTCGAACCCCACTCGCACCTCCGGAGTCACCAGCGCCGACGACTCGCCGGGCGCCGGGATGGCATGGCATGGCATGGCATGGCATCGGTGCTCCGAAGATACGCCTCTTGCACACACCACGCCATCCAGCATCGCCACGCCACTGCGGAAGCGTTACATGGTATAGTCGATCCCGCCGTAGACCGCCCGGGGCTGGCCCGGCGACACGAACCCTCCGGCCCGCAGTTCGGGATACTTCTTGTCGAACATGTTGCGGACGCCGAGACGCAGCGTGGTGTTGCGCGCCGAGAATGTACCGGCCCGATACATGGAAGAGCGCGTACGCCGGCAGCTCGACCCCGGGCTCGTCGAACGGCGTGTAGGGGCCGAGGACGTCGCTGGTGAACCGCACCGCCCACGGCGCCGTCACCGGGCCCACGTCGAGGGCAAGGTCGCCGACGTACTTGGCGGTATTGGCCACCGGCGTGTCGGCGAGATTGGCACCGTCCGGGTGTCAGCTGGTCGAGATATTTCGCGTTGGTGAAGGTCCAGCGCCCGGAGAACCGGGCCACCGAACCCAGCGTGGCGCCGAGCGTCAGTTCGACCCCCTGACGCCGGCTTCTGCCACCGTTGGTGGTCGTCAGCAGGACCGGATCGAACGACTGCTCGTTGCTGACGTCGGTGCGGAAGAACGCCGCACTGGTGTTGACGTGATGGATGACGGCGTGGAGGCCGGCCTCGTAGGCCCATTCGGTGATGAACGGCAGCGTCGGGTCTTCGATCACGCCGTCGGTGCTGCGGAAGCCCCGCGAGACGTTGGCATAGACGTCGCCGATCCGGGGGACGTGGACCAGCGCGCCAAGCTTGGGTGAGAAGATCCCGTGCGACGCGCTGGCGACGGTGTCGCCGACGGGGGCGTCCCGCGTATCGAGCGCGTCGTAGCGTGCGCCGACCGAGAACCGGACGTGCTGGCCCAGGTCCTCGGTGGTCTGCAGGAAGAGCGCGCCCGAAATCTGCCGCGCATTGATCAGCGCATCGGCGGAGTCTTCCGTGCGATTCGTGGTGAACCACCGTCGATAGTCCGACCGGTCGAGCCGCCCCTCCGCCCCGACTGTGACTTCGGTGCGTTCCCCGATCCAGGTCAGCGCACTGGTCGCGCCATAGCCGATGCGGTGATCGATCTCCTGGGTCTGGCTGCCGGACCCTTCGCCGGAGCCCGGTTCCGGCGGAATGGTCAGGTAGAAGTTCCAATCGCCCTGGGTGCTGTACGCCGTGGTCCGCCAGACGATCGAGCTGCCGTGCACCACGCGGAGCCAGGCGCGCTCCAGGCCGTGCCACTTGATCCCGCCGTCGGTGGGATTCGAGACGTTGTCGTACTGACTCGCCTTGAACTGATCGACGGTAAGGAATCCGGGCGAATCCCACCCTGCGCCGTAGAACTGGCGCACCGAGGTCGAGTGCCACGTCCGGGGTGAGTTGCTGCACCAGGCGGCCGTAGAACTGTCCGAGGTGCTGCTCGCTGTTGGGCCGCCAGCCGCCGTCCCGCATGCCGCGGATGCCGAGCACCAGGCCGGTGTCGGGTTTGTCGATACCGGTGAAGAACGTCCCGTCGACGCGACCGTTGGCGCCGCCGTTGAGTGTGAACTGCTTCACCGCTCATCCGCTCGCGTTCCTGGACGTTGACCACGCCGGCCATGGCGAAGTTGCCGTAGAGCGCGCTGGTCGGCCCCTCGATGACCTCCATCGAGGACACCGCCTGCGGCATCAGCAGGCTCCAGTCGTTGTATCCCTCGGCGTGGCCGTTGACCGGCTCGTTGATGGGGACGCCGTCGACCCAGAGGGCGATGTCGGTGGAATGATCGGACGAAAACCCGCGGATCGACGCATCCGACGCGAATCCCGGCCCTGCCCCTGTTCGTGGATCTCGACGCCGGCGGTCTGGCGCAGCAGATCCCAGTTGTCGGTGGCCTGGGTGGTGGCGATCACGGCGGGAGTGATCCGGATCACGTTGAGGGGCGTCTCGCGCGGCGTCGAGCCCGCCGTGACGGTGATGGCCTGCATGGTCGCCGGCGCATGGGTGAGGGTGTCCCCCGGCGACCTGGCGGTGTCCCGCGGAGCCGGCAACTGCGCGACCAGGGCGACTGGCGTGCACACCAGTGCCGCGAACAACAGACGGAACGACACGATTGGCCTCCGCGACCAATGAAGACGGACCAGCGATGTGGTGTTGGTCCCGGCGTGCGCCGGGTGCGGTCAGGCGGAGGGCGGTGGGGCCTGCGAGAACGGAAGGAGATGATCGACCAGCTGCGGTGTGGCGACCGGGATGCGGCGAGCCAGAGGCGAGAGCACCGGCGCGGCGACTTGCAACCCGCCGATCGAATGCGCGGACGGCAGCACCACGGTCTCCACGCAGCAACTGCAGCAATCGCAGCAGCAGCCGTGATGATTCGCCGGATGACCGGGCGCACCGGGTGTTGCGCCCGCGTTGCCGGACATGTCGGCGCCCGCCGGCATGGCCATCCCGGCGTGGCAGTGCCCCATGCCCATTCGGGCCATCACGTCGGCATGTGCCAACTGCACCACCGGCAGCATCAGCACGCTGATGGCGGCGAAGGCGGCCAGCGTCCGGCGCAGACCCCGATGATGGCGCAGCATGGCGCTGAACGTGGCATCGTGAGGCCGTCGCGTCAAGGAGACGCCGGGCGCCGAGCCACGCGCCGCCGGATCTGCCCCTGGCGCCACAGCAGGTACAGCGCCGGGAGCACCACCAGCGTGAGAGCGGTGGCCGTCAGCATGCCACCCACCATCGGCGCGGCGATCCGCTTCATGACGTCGGCGCCGGTGCCGGAGCTCCAGAGAATCGGCGCCAGGCCGGCGATGATCGCCGTCACCGTCATCATCACGGGCCGGAGCCGTTGCACCGCACCGTCGGCCACCGCTTTCGTCAGGCCCCCCGGCCCGGCCAGTTCGCCCTGGACGTTGGCCTGGTGAAACGCCTCGTCGAGATAGATGAGCATCACCACCCCGGTTTCCGCGGCGACGCCGGCCAGCGCGATGAATCCCACCCATACGGCGACACTGACGTTGTACCCGAGAAACCAGAGCGACCAGATGCCGCCGATCAGTGCGAACGGCAGCGCCAGCATCACGATCAACGATTGGGACACGTTGCCGAAATTGAGGTACAACAACAGGAAGATCAGGCCGAGGGTGAGCGGCACCACCACCCGCAATCTCCCGTTGACCCGTTGCATCGATTCGAACTGGCCGCTCCAGACCAGACGGTATCCGACAGGCAGGGTCAGTGCCGCCGCGACCGCGCGCTGGGCGTCGCGCACGTAGCCGCCGATGTCGCTGCGCGACATGTCGATCGTGACGGTCGTGACCGGGACCGCTCCTTCCGTCTTGACCGTCATCGGGCCCTGCGCCACCTGAACCGTCGCGACCTGGCTCAGCGGAATCTGCATTCCGCCCGGAGCGGCGATCACGAGCTGGCGCAGTTGGTCGACATCGCCGCGCAACTCGCGGGGATACCGGACCACCACGTCATAGCGTTCCCGGCCCTCCACCGTCGTGGCCGCCGTGACGCCGCCCGCCGTTGCCATCAGCGCCGCGTGCACGTCGCCGGCGTTGATCCCGAATCGGTCGGCCTGGGCGCGGTCGAGCCGGATATCGATGTAATAGCCGGAAACGTTGCGTTCCGACAACACGCTTCGCGTGTCGGGCACCCGCCGCACGATGCGCTCCAGCGCTTCGCCCAACTGCTGCAGGGTGTCGAGATTCGGCCCGTAGAGCTTGATCCCCACCGGCGTCCGGATTCCGGTGGCCAGCATGTCGATCCGATTCTTGATCGGCATGGTCCAGGCGTTGGTGACACCGGGCATCCGGGTCGCACGGTCGAGGGTGTCGATCAGCTGCGCCGTCGTCAGGCCCCCGGGCCACGTCTGCCGCGGCCTCAGCACGACGGTCGTCTCGTCCATCTCCAGTCCGGCGGGATCGGTCGCCGTGTTGGCGCGGCCCGCTTTACCGAAGACGGAGGCCACCTCGGGGAATGACGCGAGAATCGAATCCTGCCGTTGCATGATGGTGCGGGCCTGCGCAATCGATACCCCGGGAACCGTCGTCGGCATGAACAGCAGCGAGCCCTCGTCGAGCGGCGGCATGAATTCCGACCCGAGCTGACGCCATGGCACCACCGTCCCCGCCAACACGATCAGCGCCGCCAGCACCACCTTGCCGGGATGGCGCAACACCACCTCGATCACGGGCCGGTAGCCGCGCATCAGCCAGCGGTTGAGCGGATTGGCTTCCTGGGGCCGGATCCGTCCCCGGGCCAGGTAGCCCATCAGCACCGGCACCAGCGTGATGGAAAGCAGCGCCGCCCCGGCCATCGCGAAGGTCTTGGTGAAGGCGAGCGGCTTGAACAGCCGACCCTCCTGTTGCTCCAGCGTGAAGACCGGCAGGAACGAAACCGCGATGATCAGCAGCGAGAAGAACAGCGGCGGCCCGACGCGCGACGCACTCTCCCGGACCGCATCCCAGATCGGCCGGGTCGGATCGCGTTCGCGCTGTGTGTGCAGGTTCTCGATCATCACGATCGCGGCGTCCACCATGGCGCCGATGGCGATGGCGATGCCGCCCAGGCTCATGATGTTGGCGCCGACACCGATGCCGTGCATCACCAGGAAGGACACCGCGATCCCGAGTGGCAACGTCACGATCGCCACCAGAGCCGAGCGAAAGTGCAGCAGAAACAGCAGCGAGACCGCCGCCACGATCAGACACTCCTCGAACAACGTCCGGCTCAGATTGGCGATCGCCCGGTGAATCAGGTCCGACCGATCGTACACGGGGGTGAGATGCACTCCCGGCGGCAGGGTGCGCCGGATCTCGGCGAGACGGGACTTGATGGCGTCGATCGTCTTCAGGGCATCGCCGCCGAACCGCATGATGACGATGCCCGCCACCACTTCCCCCCGGCCGTCGAGATCGGCGACCCCCCGTCGCGGGGCGGGGCCGATCACGACCGTGGCCACGTCGGCCACCCGAACAGGGGTACCCGCCGGGGTGGCACCGACCGCGACGTTGCCGATGTCGTCCGTGGTCTGCAGGTACCCCAACCCGCGGATCATGTATTCACGCCCGCCCATCTCGATCACGCCGGCCCCGATGTCGGCGTTGTGCGCGCCGATCGCGTGCACCACCTGGGTAACCGGGATGCGAAAGGCCCGGAGCTTCTCAGGATCCACTTCGACCTGGTATTGCTTCACGAATCCGCCCAGACTCGCCACTTCGGAAACGCCCGGGACGGCGGTGAGTTGATAGCGGATCGACCAATCCTGCAGCGAACGCAGCTGGGCCAGGTCGAGGGAGTCGCTCTGCAGGGCGTATTCGAATACCCAGCCGACGCCGGTGGCGTCCGGCCCGAGTACGGGATCGACGCCGGCCGGCAAGTGCTGGCGCAAACCGTTGAGATATTCGAGTACCCGGGAGCGGGCCCAGTAGAGATCGGTGCCATCGTTGAACAACACGTAGACCAGGGACGTCCCGAAGAGCGAGTACCCGCGCACCACTCGCGCGCCGGGAACCTTCAGCATCTCCGATGCGATCGGGTAGGTCACCTGATCTTCAACGATCTGCGGCGCCTGCTCGGCAAAATCGGTCTGGATGATGACCTGCACGTCGGACAGATCCGGCAGGGCGTCCACCGGCGTGCGAGCAACGACCCAGATGCCGCCCGCGAGCAGCCCCGCCGCCGCCAGCAATACCAGCAGGCGGTTTCGCAGCGACCACGCGATCGCCTTCGCGATCATCGGGCACCGGCGGCCGGCGCGGCGGCACTCATATCCATTCCCGGCATGGCGGCCGTGGCGTCGCCGCTGCCCAGACGGGATTCCGCGTCAACCAGGAAATTGGCCGACGCCACGACCCGCTCGCCCGCCACCACTCCACGCAGAATCTCCAGTCGATCGCCGGCCTGCTGTCCGATCGTCACGGCCCGCGCGGTCAGCATGCCGTTCGGCCCCGCGACGAACACCAGATTGCGTTGTCCCGTCTGGACCACCGCTTCGGCCGGCAGGCTGAGCAGCGCGCCACCCATGTCGGCGCTCGCCAGAATGGTGGCGAACATCCCCGGCCGGAGCGCGCCGTCGCGGTTGGTCAGGGCCACCCGGACCTGCCCGGTGCGGCTCTGCTCGTCAACGGTCGGCGAGACGAAACTGACCATGCCCCGGAACGTGCGACCGGGATAGGCGTCGACCTGAACCAGGGCCGGCGTGCCCACCCGCACGGTGGCCAGATCCTGCTCGAAGACCTCACCCTCGACCCAGACGGTCGAGAGATCCGCCAGCCGGTACAACTTCATGCCCGCCGTGACCGTCTGGCCCCGGACGACGGATTTGTCGAGGACGACGCCGTCGAACGGGGCGTGCAACGTTAGGGTCCTGGTGATCTCACCGGTGTGTTCGATCCGGGCGATCTGGTCGGCCGAGATATCGAACCAGGCCAGACGGCGCCGGGCAGCGGCCACCAGTTCCCGAGCATTCGGCCAGGTGTCGACATCGGAGCTGTCCTGATCGGCAAGGAGCCGGTCGGCGGTCAACAATTCCTGTTCGGCGGCAACCAGGGTAGGACTGTAGAGCGTCAGGAGCGGGTCACCCCGATGCACCATTGCCCCGGTCTGGTCCGCGTACAAGGTGTCGACGTAACCGTCGATCTTCGACGTAATGTCGGCCAGGTCCGGTTCGGCGGCCGTGACCTGGCCGACCGTGCGGACGGTCCGCAACAGTGGACCGGCCGTGACCGCGGTGTAGAGCACCCCGATCGAGCGGGCCTGCGCGATGGTCAGGTAGACCGAGTCGCGGGCCAGGATCTGGTCGACTCCGGTGGCGGTGTCGGCAGCCATCACCATCGCCGGGACGGGATCGGCAGCTGCGGTTGCGCGGGTATCGGGCGCCGGGTGGCAAGCCACGCCGAACAGCGCGGCCGCTATCGATACCTGCCAGGTCGTCTTCATTGTGGGGCCTCCAGAGGTCGTCCGGCGAGCGCCTCGAGCGCGCCCGCCGCTTGGTGGTAGTCGGCCATCAGCCGGTACCGCTCGATGTCGTACTGGTTGACCGTCATTTGGTTGTCGATGAGTTGCATGAACGTCACCTGGCCAACGCGGTATCCAGCCAGCGACGCCGCGACGGCGGCCTCGGCCTGCGGGAGAATGCCGCTCTCGTACAGGTGCTGAAGCTGCCGGTCCTGCTCGGCGCGAGCCCGGGTTTCGACCAGCTGGGCGATCGTTTCATCGCGCAGGCTGGCGCGATCGGCGCGCGCCATGTCGCGCGTAGCGGCCGCTTCGCGCCGTTGCGCCGATTGCTTCGAACCGGCGAAGACCGGAAGGTTCACGCCGACCATGACGCTCATCATGTCGGGATACTCCGGCCGGGCCTGGTAGCTGACACCGAATTCCACCGTCGGAAACTGCGCGCGCCGGGCCGCCTGCCAGCCGGCATCGGCGGCCGCCACCCGCTCGTCACTGGCTTTGAGGGCTGGTCGGGACGCCACGGCCCATGCGATGAGCGTGTCGACCGGCGGGAGGTCGACGTCGCCGGGCTCGGGAAGCCGGACCGGGCCGATCGCCACGGTCGCGTCCCGGCCCAGCAGGGCGTTGAGGCGTGCCGCGGCGGCGACCCGGTCCTGGGCTTCGCGGGTGATCTGCCCGGTCATCCGTGCCACTTCGACTTGCGCGCGCAGCACATCCTGCTGACTTGCGGTCCCGACGGCGTACATCGTCGTGGACACTTCGCGGAAATCGCGCAGCAGGTGCAGCGTGTGTTGCATGACCCCGAGCGATCGGTCGGCATACGCGACGCCGTAGTAGGCCGCCTGGACTTGCGTGGCGAGTGTCCGGCCGGTCTCGTCGGCGTCATCGCTGAAGGCCGCTGCGGCATGGCGCGCGGCCGACCGCATCGCACTGAGCACTCCCGGCCACGGCACCGCCTGCATCAGCTGAAGCTGGTTCATCGTCATCGGGTCCGATCGTCGACCCGAACGCCGACGCCATGCGGTTCATCACGCCGATCTGCAATTGCGGGTCAGGCAGCGCGCCGGCAGGGCCGATGCGGGCGTCAGCCGCCACAGCCGACGCCTCCGCGGCGCGGAGCATCGGGTTGGCTGTTCGGGCCATTGCCAGTGCGTCGCGCAGGGTCAAGGTGTCGGCGGGCGGCGCCTGGGCACCGACCTGGCGTCCGGGCGCAAGCATCACCAACCCGACAGCCAATACGATCCGGCGCAACGCGTGCTGTGATCTGACATGCATCTGATCCCCCACATCACCGGTGACATGTTGCGACCGGTGTCCACGTGTCGGAGACGCGGCCCGGCCGATCCGGGCAGCGCGTCACCCGCCCTCAGGCGGGAGGAATCAGTTGTTGGGGGGGGGTGTTGGCGGACCGCTCGTTGAATGACCGGCAAGCAACCCATGCTGGCCGAGGATAACCTGAACCGGATCGGAAGTGCCCGACTGGGTCGTCAGCGGAGCCGTTGGCACGACCGGGGCAATGGCGCAGCACACCGCCGGCCCGCAACACGACCGGGTCGGACACGACGACGCCGCACCGATCGATACCGCCATGCCGGCCATCGGCTGCGCCTGCATCGACGAACACCCGGACTCGGCCGCAAACGCCGGAAGCGGAACGCTGGGCAGCACGAACGCCACCGCCAGCGCCGCTGCGGCGATTCTCCACCGTGGCGAGCGATGGCGGTGATTGTGCGTCCGGTTCATGACCATGATTATCGTCGGCCTCTCTCTTGCGCCGGGCAGTATCAGTCCGGCGCTCGCAAAGTTTGCTGAAGGCGTCGTGAAGAAAGCTTCACGGAGACCCTGGGGAACCCGCCGGCGTTCCTGCTATAGTGAAGACATTCCCGATCGACCGGAGACACGGAATGAACGAACACCGCGACCATCACCATGGGGCGCTGCCGATGGCCGCCGCTGCCTCGCCGCCCGTCAAGGATCCGGTCTGCGGCATGATGGTCGACCCGGCCACGGCAAAGGCGCACCGAGGAATACGCCGGTCAGCGGTACTCCTTCTGCTGCGCGGGATGCGCGGCAAAGTTCCGTGCCGACCCGGAGAAGTACCTCACGCCGGCGCCGGCCCCCGCGCCCGCCGAGCTTGTCGAGCCCGCCAAGCCCGCCGAGCCCGTCCCGGCGGGCACGAAGTAGACCTGCCCGATGGACCCGGAGATCATTCGCGATGCGCCCGGCCCCTGCCCGATCTGCGGCATGGCGCTGGAACCGATGACGGTCACCGCCGACGAGCGGACCCAATCCCGGAACTCGTCGACATGACCCGGCGCTTCTGGATCTGCGCGGCGCTGACGATTCCGGTGATCGTTGCCGGGATGTCGGACTGATCTCGTGACGACGTCGGGTGCGGCGCTGCGGCCGTGGATCGGGCTGGTGTTCGCGACGCCGGTGGTGATCTGGGGCGGCAAGCCGTTCTTCGAGCGGGGATGGGCCTCGATCGTGTCGCGGAACCTCAACATGTTCACGCTGATCGGCATGGGCATCGGCGTGGCCTATCTCTACAGCCTGGTGGCGACGCTGTTTCCCGCCGCTGTTCCCCGCCACGCTGCGCACGGCGGCGGGAACGGTGCCGGTGTATTTCGAGGCGGGTGCCGCCATCACCACGCTGGTGCTGCTGGGCCAGGTGCTGGAACTGCGCGCGAGGAGCCGCACATCGGGGGCGATCCGCGCGCTGCTGAAGCTGGCACCGACCACGGCGCGGCGGGTCCGCGGCGACGGCAGCGAGGTCGACGTGCCGCTGGAGCAGGTGCAGGTGGGCTGGACGCTGCGGGTCCGTCCCGGCGAAAAGGTCCCGGTCGACGGCGTGGTGACCGACGGACGGAGCACCGTCGACGAATCGATGATGACCGGCGAGTCGATGCCGGTCGCGCAGACGGTCGGCGACCGCGTCACGGGTGGCACCATCAACGGCACCGGCTCCCTGCTGTTCCGGGCCGAGCGGGTGGGACGCGATACGTACCTGGCGCGCATCGTCCAGCTGGTGAGCGAGGCGCAGCGCACCCGGGCGCCGATCCAGCGCCTCGCCGACCGGGTGTCGGCGTACTTCGTGCCGGCGGTGGTGCTTTGTGCGGTGGTCACGTTCGTCGTCTGGAGCATTGCCGGCCCGGACCCCCGGCTGCTGCACGGCCTGGTCAACGGCGTGGCGGTGCTGATCATCGCCTGCCCCTGCGCCATGGGGCTCGCCACGCCGATGTCGATCATGGTCGCCACCGGCAGGGGGGCCACCGAAGGGGTGCTGTTCCGCAACGCCGAAGCGCTCGAGATCCTGGAGCGGGTCGACACAGTGGTGGTGGACAAGACGGGGACGCTCACCGTGGGGAAGCCGCGAGTGACCGCCATCGAGCCGTTGGCGGGGACGTCGACGGACGAGCTGCTGCGGATCGCCGCCGGCCTGGAACAGGGGAGCGAGCATCCGCTGGCGGCAGCCGTGCTGGCGGCCGCGCGAGAGGCCGGCGTCACGCCGCCGGCGGTGAACGGGTTCGAAGCGGTCACCGGGCGCGGCGTGCGCGGCGAGGTGAACGGCCGTCGGGCGCTGCTCGGCAACCGCCGCATGCTGGACGACGCACAGGTCGACGTCGCTGCCGCCGACGCACGCGCCGACGCGCTCCGCGCCGAGGGCGCGACGGTGATGTTCCTGGCGGTGGACCAGCAGCTGGCGGGGTTGCTGGCGGTGCAGGATCCGCTCAAGCCGTCGACGGCGGACGCGATTGCAGCGCTGCACCGCGCCGGGCTCACCGTGGTGATGGTGACCGGCGATCACGCCGACACCGCCCGCGCCGTGGCAAAGACGCTGGGCATCGACGACGTTCAGGCCGGTGTGCTCCCCGCGGGCAAGAGCGAGATCGTGCGCCGGCTGCGCGACAGCGGGCGGATCGTGGCGATGGCGGGCGACGGCGTCAACGACGCGCCGGCCCTGGCGGCGGCGCAGGTCGGCATCGCGATGGGTACCGGCACCGACGTGGCGGTCGAGAGCGCCGGAATCACGCTGGTGAGCGGCGACCTCGCCGGGCTGGTCAAGGCGCGGCGCCTGAGCGAAGCGACGATGCGCAACATCCGGCAGAACCTGGTGTGGGCGTTCGGGTACAACACCATCGGGGTACCGGTGGCGGCGGGGGTGCTCTATCCGTTCTTCGGGCTGCTGCTGAGTCCGATCATCGCGAGTGCGGCGATGACGTTCAGTTCGGTGTCGGTGATCACGAACGCGCTGCGGTTGCGGCGGGTGGAGATCTAACGGGGGCTCGCTATTGGGGAATCAGGTACAACTCACTTCCAGACCGGCCGGCGATTGCCTTGCCCGTCGGGGCGAGGCTCGCTTGATCGAAGGCACGGGTACCTACGAAGGTGCTGGTCAACGACGCGGCGCCGCTGGCAATTTCAACCGACCAGACGTGTTCGACAACCGCCGGTATCGGCTTGCCTCGGGCATCGACGCTATCGATCACCCGCTGGGTGAGGATCCGACAGGTCGCCGGACCGCAAGAAATGTCCAGAGCCATGGCGTTCGAGTCCTGTATGGTTGCGAGTGTCACGGCAGATCCGGCGGTCAACGACGCGCGATAGATCGTCGATGATGCGTCGATGAAGGCAAGATCGCCGGAACCCGGGATGGTCGAGAAGCGCCGTGCTTCCGCCGTTCCGGATATCAACATCGGCACGCCATCGGGTTGCGCAATCGACCCGACGACCAGGCCGAGCGGTGTGAGTGTACTGTCAGGGTCCAGATGGTAACCCATCGCGATCCACCGATCAGGGCCGCCCCACGCCAGGCGGTCGAGCCAGTTGATCTGGCCCGGTTGCGAATGCGCGATGCCGGCCGAATCCGAATACAAGGTGAGCAATCGGGTCCGCTGAAATGGACGCGCGGTATCAGCCAGCCACAGTTCGATGTGGTAGCCAACGGGGAGCGGAAAGTCGACACGCCCGGTGGCCTCCTGATAGATGAGCCGACCGTCAGGAGCAACGGCGACCGCGCTGAAGACGTCGGTAGAGTCCCAGTGAGCGAAACGCGTGTCGCACAGCGTCCAGACTCGGCTCCCGCCGCTCGCCGGGAGCAACCCTGTGCACCAGTCCTGCCTGTCGAGCAGCAGGGTGTCGACTTGGATGCCGACTTTCCGAAATGTCCAGATATCACCCATCAGCGGCGGCCGGAGACGGAACTGGTATTCGATACCCTTCCCGTCCGGACTCCACGACGGCTCAGCGGTCATCGAGTCGGCTGTCAGCAGCTCCATGGCCCCCCGCGTCCGGACGGTATCCATCAGGTAATCCGTGGTGCCGAATGCCGCTGAATGACAGGACGACACGGCCGCGACCCCGGTTGCACAACCCAGGACCGCGGCGAAGCCGCTCAGGCGGCGAATGTTTGCCAGCATACGCCTCGGTTCCAGACCGTGTCGCAGCGTCATCCTGGGGACTCCGAGACCTGAGTCGGCACGAGACAGGCGGTCAGGCCATGTGCCGACAAAGTCTTGTGCCGTGCGGCTGCTGGCCGCGCGGTCGGGGGCCGGGGGCCGGGGGCCGATTCGAGACGTCAGGGTGAAACGACCTTCACTTCAGCGAAGCCATTGCCTGCGGTCATTCCAACGTAACACGGACCGGCGCCCCCCGCAGAGAACGCGGCCGTGTCGCTCGCGGTCTCATTTCCATCAAGAACCAGCTCGGCCGGATTTGTCGCGTTGCCGGCCCACTCGTAGTCTTGAACGATGTCACCGCCAGGGCAATTCGTGGTGGCCTCCGACACGATATCGATGGCGGTATCCGCAAGATTGGTGACGCTGAAGATCAGGTAGAATTCGCCCCTCCCGACCTCCTCAGAATCCGTGGGAGCGTCAACTTCGACGTTCGCGAAACACCCAAGCACGCACGGTGGGCGCACGCTAGTCGATGTCGGCTTGACCATCGCTGTGGTCGGCGCGCTCTGGCACGCCGCAATGACGGCGATGCCCCCGACGGCTGCGCAGAGCAGCCACGACTGGACCCGCTTCATGATGACCTCGATTGTTGACGGTTGACGTTCTGGAAGTACCGCCAACAAGGTCGACGTTTGAACCGGTCCGCGCATCGCCCGAACGGGTGATGTTCCGCGAGGCGATCCGGATCCACCCGTTCGGGTGGTCCACAAGGCTCAGGAGCGGTCGCCGCGCTCACGAAGCTGATGGAACAATCCCGCCAGAACAACCCGGCTGTGCACCCCGACGGTGTCGTACACCTGCTGGACGTGGGAATGGACGTTGTGCTCGGTCCGACCGATGGCCTCGGCGATCTGGCCGTTATGCAGGCCCTCCGCGATGCGCGCGACGATCTGTTGCTTGGCTTGCGACCGAACCAGGAGGCGTCGCAGCCGCTCCCGGGCTCCAGCCCGTCGATCACTCCCCTCGGAGCCCGGATCGTCGTGAACCATTCCCATTGGCGCCTCCTCGCCGCGGCCCCATCTCGGGCACCACCAGACCATCCGTGGCGTGGCGTGGCGTGGCGTGGCGTGGCGTGGCGTGGCGGAGAGCCAACGTACTCCGGAAGCAATGATGGCGCAAGCCAGTACAGCCTCCGTGTCACGGAAGCATTACGCGCTGCAACCACCTTATGCGTGGCGCCGGAGGGCTATAGCCCGGAGTACGAATCCACCACCGCCAGTCCGCAGACGCAACGAAGGGGGACCCGCCGCGAGCCGGATGCCCCCTTCGTGCGTTGGACAGTGGTCCAACAATTACATGACCCTGGCGATCTCCGCCCGGGTCAGGCCGACCCGCCCCTCAGCCGCACTCGCTGAAGCCGCAGACGTGGCACTTGACGCACCCTTCGGCGAATTCGAGCTGCGACCCGCAATCGGGGCAGGCGCCGGCGAGCGGCTCCTGCCGGTCGCCGATCACCAGCTCCTGATTGCCCTGCGTGACGAGGCGCGGTGCCACCTCGACCGGCGCCTCGTCGCTCGGCTCGTCGGTCATGGCGGACGACGTGCCGAGCAGGTCCTGCTGCACCCCCTGCTTGTCGGCGGCGTACTTCTCGAGGGCGATGCCGACGGCGTCGGGCACCGACATCACCTTGTTGGGACCCGAGGCCGATGGCGCGATCGGAGGAGATGCCGCGCAGCTGGCGGTGGATCTCCTTGAGCGGAATGCCGGAGCGCAACGCCGAGCGAGATCAGGCGGCCGATCGCCTCGACATCGGCCATCAGCGCGCCGCCCGCCTTGCCGAGCGACATGAAGACTTCGAACGGCTGCCCCTTGTCGTCCTCGGTGATGGTGACGTACAGGTCGCCGAGCGGGGTCGCGATGCGCCGGGTGGCGCCGCGCAGCAGCTCGGGCCGGGAGCGCTTCTGGCGGCGCTGCAGGTTCTCGCTCTCGAGTTCGTGCACCAGCTGGTGCAGCCGGACGATTCTCGGCTTCGGCTTCGGCGAGCTGCGAGGCCAGGTCGGCCGCGGCGACGCGGCGTTCGTCGACGGTGGCCTCGGACGAAGTGATCGTCGGCGAGGTCGGCGCGCGCCTCCGACTTGCCGCTGCTGGTGGCCTGTTCGGCCACCTTCCGGGCGGTGGTGCCGGTGGAGAGCACCTGCATGTCGCGGGACCCGTCGCGATAGACCGTGACGCCCTTGCAGCCGAGATCGTAGGCCAGGCGGTAGATCTGCTCGACGTACTCCTCGGAGTGGCTTCATGGGCAAAGTTGCACGTCTTGGAGATCGCCGAGTCGTTGTACTCCTGGAACGCCGCCTGCATGCGGATGTGCCACTCGGGCGCGATCTCGTTGGCGGTGACGAACACCCGCTGCCACTTCGCCGGCACTTCGTCGAAGTGGATGTGGCCGTGCTTCGGCGATGCGCCGCATCAGGTCGTCGGTGTACCACCCTTCCCGGCGGGCGATGGCCACGAAGTCGTCGTTGACGTCGGGCATCAGCACGCCGGCCTGGTTGCGCATGAACGCCACGGCGAAGAGCGGCTCGATCCCCGACGAGCAGCCGGCGATGATCGAGATCGTGCCGGTCGGCGCCACGGTGGTGACGTTGCAGTTGCGCAGCTTGCGCATCGGGCGGATCCGGTTGCCGTGCGGCGTCGCGGGCGCAGGTGGCGTCGGGGCCCCAGATGCTCCGCTCCCATTCCGGGAAGACGCCGCGCAAGGTGGCCAGCCGCTCCGATTCGTTCTTCGCCTCGTCGTCGACGAACTGCTGCAACTCGCGGCCGAGGTCGACCGCCTCGGTCGGAATCGTAGGGCACGCCAACGCGGACGAAGAGGTCGGCCAGCCCCATGACGCCGAGGCCGATGCGGCGGATGCGCTGGGCCAGCTCGGTGATTTCGGGCAGCGGGATAGTTGTTGGCGTCGATCACGTTCTCGAGGAAGTGCGTGGTGAGGTGCACCACCCGGCGGAGGTGCTCCCAGTCGATGCCGCCGGACTCGGTGACGAAGGCGCCCAGGTTGATCGAACCGAGATTGCAGACGTCGTACGGCAGCAGCGGCTGCTCGCCGCACGGGTTGGTGGCCTCGTAGGACCCGAGATGCGGCACCGGGTTGTAGTGGTTGGCGCGGTCGATGAAGAAGACCCCCGGTTCGCCGGTCTTCCAGGCGCCGTGAACGATCAGCTGCCAGACCTCGGCGGCACGGAGCCGGCCGGTGACCTGGTGCGGTCCGCGGATCGACCAGGTCGTACTCGCGCGTCGGCTGCGAGCGCGTCCATGAAGGCGTCGGTCACCGCCACCGAGATGTTGAAGTTGGTGATCCGGGTGATGTCGTCCTTGCAGGCGATGAAGTCGAGGATGTCGGGGTGGTCGACCCGCAGGATGCCCATGTTGGCGCCGCGCCGGGTTCCCCCCTGCTTGACGACGTCGGTGGACGAATCGTAGAGCGACATGAACGACACCGGCCCGGACGCCACCCCCATGGTCGAGCGGACGATGTCGTTCTTGGCGCGGAGCCGGGAGAACGAGAAGCCGGTGCCGCCGCCGGACTGGTGCACCAGCGCCATCGACCGGAGGGTGTCGTAGATGCCGCTGTCGCCGTTCGACAGCGTGTCGTCGACCGGCAGCACGAAGCACGCCGACAGCTGGCCCGAGGGGCCGGCCGGCGTTCATCAGGGTCGGCGAGTTCGGCATGAAGAGCCGTGTGGCCATCACGTCGTAGAACGCCTCGCGCCAGTTCGCGCACCGCCCCCGCCGACGCCCCGTACCTGGCGTCCGGCGCCGCCACCGTCGCGGCCACCCGCCAGAAGAGGTCCTCGGGCTTCTCCGCCGGCCGCCCGGACTCGTCCTTGATCAAGTAACGCTTTTCCAGGACCGTGACGGCGTTGGGCGACAGCTCTACCGCGCCCCGGTTATGAGACGTTTCCATGGGGGCCTCACCACAACTTCAAAAAGGTGACGTTCGGGGGTGTCGTCGGCGGGACCGACGGTACCGCGCGACTGCACGACGGCGCGACCGGAGAACGAGCGGGGGACCGGGCGGGATCGTCGTCGAGGAGTTCCAAGCTACGGGCCGCTGCACGACGAGGCAATCACCGAAAACTGCCAACAGGGATCGGGCTCGGAAGAATCCACATCACAAATCTATCACGTCGCTGAGTTTTCCACAAAACCGCTAATGCACCACGAGCCCCCGCCGCCGCACCACCACCCGGCCCTCCCCTGACATCGCGACTTCGAGGGCATAGGTGCCCGGGGCCAGACCGGCCAGATCGAAGTCCCGCCGCACGGCCGTTTCCGGTCCGGCGACCGCCACCCGCTGGCTCAGCGCAATCGCGTCGCCATGGTGGCCGAAGAGCCTGGCCAGCAGGCCCCGTTCGACGCGGCGGATCGTGAAGCGCACCGTGTACCCGCCGCGGGGCCGCGTCCCGTATGCCTCGAAATAGACGGCGATGGTGTCGTGCGGGGAGTACTGGTTGGTGGCATCGAGCCAGACGGTGTCGCCCGGGGTGACTTCCCAGCCCAGGGAGCGATGCGGCACGCCCATCAACAGCGAGGACATCGCCAGGGTGTCGGAGTGGATGTCGGGGACGACCAGCGAGTCCGGTGGATAGACGGCCCCGACCAGCGGATCGGCCTCGACCCCGAACCGGATTGCGTGCCATCCGGGCGGCACCTCCATCACCGCATGCATGGCGATGAGCCGGCTGGCGCTGTCCGGCCGGGGCACTCGCTGGACGGTGTCGAGCGTCGCGACGGGCATGCCCGCCGAGTCCAGCATTTCGGCGCGGACATCGAGGGGAATCCGGCCGGTCCGTGCCAGGATCGGCAGGGCGTGCAACACCTCGGCGTCGACCGCGTAGACGATGTGCACCAGCGGTTCGCCGTCGCGCTCGCCCGCCGTGAGCCATTGCACCCGTCCGCCGAGCACGACGCGGTAGTTCCGGGGCCAGGACGTGGTGCGGGTGGCGGCGGCGATCGCGCGGGTGCCGCGGATACGGTCTTCGTCCAGTGAATGGGCGCGGATCATCGGACCGGCGGCGAGCAGTTCGGCCAGGCCGGGGATCAATCGCTCCGCCTGGAGCATGGCGTCGAAGGACACGTCGAGCTGCATCACGCTGGCAACGAGGCGATAGTCGGCGGGGTCGTCGCGGGCGATGAAATGCAGCACCAGATCGCCGTTGGGGCGGCGGTAGCGCCACGTTTCGTTGCCGTAGCTCCCTTCGTCGGGATCGGGTTGGGCGTCGAACATCGGGCCCGGGGCCTCGACGACCGGCGTCAGCAGCGGCGCCAGCCGGGCCAGCGAATCGCTGCTCAGGTGCAGCGCCGCCTCGGTTGCCGCGAGACCGGCGTGCGGCACGAGCGCGGGTGCGACGGCGCGGCGGGGTTGTGATGTCGGCCAGACGAGGCGGAACGTCGGGGCGCCCTGGCGCAACCACACCATGCCGCGATCGTCCAGCTCGTCGTTACCACTCTGATAGATCTCGATGCCCGACAGATACGACCGGCGGAATGGCGGCAACCGGAAATGCTGCAGCGCGTAATTCCATCGCCGGAAATGCTCGGCCAGCCGCGCCGCCGGGGTGCGCAGGTCGTTGGCCGCGGTCCGTTCCCAGAACCGGCGCAGCCATGCGACGCGCCCGGCACCTTGGGTCGCATCGAACTGGTCGAGTTCCGAATCGCTCAGTACCGGCGCGATGTCGTGCCGGAATTGTGCCACGATGGCCGGCGCGTTCGACATCGCAGCGGCATAGTAGGCGTCTTCGACCGGCGTCCCGCCGCCGGCCCGGTGTGCGACGGTGTCGGCCGTCAGCGGGAGCGTCCGCGCCAGCTCCAGTTCGGCGGTGGCGTCGTCGAAACCGAGCAGCAGGGCGCGCTGGAACGCCACGCGGGCCGAATCGGGATTCCCCACCAGCCGTTCGAGACGGCCCCGTTCGAGGAGCAACCGGGGATCCCAGCCGAGCGGTGACGCCGTGACGTGGCGCACGACGCGAAGCGCCTCGGCGAGGGGCGCGCCGATCTGCTGTTCGCGAGCGGTCTCGGCGTAACCGAGGACCGCGTCGGTAAAGGTGGGATCGGCCTCGATGGCCCTGAGGAACGCGTTGCCGACGCGGGTATCGCGGTCGAGACCGAGCATGGTCCACAAGCCGCCGGCGAACTGGTGCGCGTGGTCGGGAAGCCGGGACTCCGCCAGCGCCATGCCGTACCAGGGATAGGGCCATTGCGGCCGCAGGTCGCTGGCCCAGTCGAACTCGCCGGCGGCATCGTCGGCGTGCGACGATCCACCACCCAGATCGCTGAGGCGAAGCGCGATGAAACCGAGACGAAGGTGGATCAGGGGATCGTCGCGATGCACCCGCGCCGTGGCGATGGTGCGCTGCTCCAGCGCCAGGAGCGGAACGGTGTCCCGCGACAGATCGAGTGAGTCGCGCAGGCGCTGCAGCGCCGACCGCTGAGCGGGCGCCTGGGCCGATATCGGAGCGATGACGAGCGCTGGCGCGACGAAGGCCACCAGCAGGCGGAGAAGCTTCACTTGATGACGGTGAAATGGCGGCGTCGCACGGCTCGAATCCCGGCCGGCGACGTGATCGCGACCTCCAGAATGTAGTCGCCGGGGCCGAGCTTTTCGAGGGAAAGGTCGCGATGGGTATCGATCAACCCGCCGGGCGCCACGCCCGACAGGGCAAGCCGGAACATCGACTTGCCACGCAGCGTGGCACTCGCCAGCTGCCTGGCGACATCGCGGCCCGCGACGCGCACGACGGTCAACTCGGTGCGGTACGATGCCCCGGCCGGCAGGCCAGCAACCTCGAATCCGAGGAGCATCCCGGCGGCGCGATGGAAGGCGGCCGACGGGGCGATCCACGACGTATCGCCCCGGGGCGAGGTCCACCACAGCGGGACGTTCCGCGCGCCGAGCGAGAGATCGGACAGCGCCAGGCGCGACCCGTCGAGCGCGGCGACCGCAATCGGTTCCGGCGGCACGAGCGCACCGCGCCCCGCGGATTCGAGTGCGACCGCGGCGGAGTAGTCGCCGGGCGGCACGGGAACGGACACGTCAGCGAGCAGTTGGGCGCCGGGGGCGATCCACCCCGGGGTAACGAATCCCGCGGGTGGTGTCCACATAGGCGACAATTGCGCTGTCGGCTCCGAGGACCGCGACGCGCGTGCGGACGAGATACAACCACCGGGCGCCGAGGCGGCGCGGCACGAGTGCCGATCCGGGAATGGCGAACGCGACGTGTAGCGCGGGGGCACCAGCGGCGTCGGCGGTCGTCACCAACTGCACGTCGGCGGTGAGCGGCAGTTCGAAGCCGTTGTGCCAGCTGTCGGTGTGCAGTCCGATCTCGTCGTCGCGGCGGCCGGTGGCGCGCTCCTCGGCCTGAAGATGGCGCGCCCCGCCGATACCCTGCGCCAGCATCTGCTGGTAGATCGGGCTGAGCGACTCCCGGGACTGGAGGAGTTCCTGCGCGGTCTGCGCAATCAGTCCGGCGCCATAGGTCTCGATCCGGGACTGGTCGCCGGTGTCGAGCCGCCCGATGCGCGCCTGTCCGCTGGCGGCAAGGATGTCGAGCACACTGGGCACCAGGCGGTACGGCGCGTGTCCGTTCGCGGCCAGGAAATGGAAGACCAGTTCGTCGGCGCCCTGACCGTACCGCCACGATTCGTTGGGAGGCACGCCGGCGAGATCGAGACTGGTCTTCTCGTCCGGCGGACCATGCCGCACGTAGATGACGCCGCGATCGTCGAGCGACGCGGCGGCGTCGCGCGGGTCACCGTGCCAGCGATTCGGCGTAGTGGTCCAGCGCGTATTCCAGGCGCTGGTAATGGGCGGCGAGCCGGTCGGCGCCGGCGCCGAGCATGTCGCGTTCCGCCCAGAACCGGCGCATCCGCGCCACGCGTTCGGCGGGCGCGGCCTGGTCGAGCGACACCAGCATCGTATCGGGGAGCAGCACGGCGAGATCGGCGCGATACCTCCGCCACACCGCGCTGTCGCCCAGCGCCAGACCGCGGTACCAGTCGGCGGCACCGGTGGTGCGTCCCATGAACCAGGTGGTGCGGGCCCGCGCGAGCAGCGCCGCGGCGTTGTCCGGATCGCGGTGGAGCAGCAGATCGGCGAGCGCCAGCGCCGAATCGGGGTCGCCGATGTCGTTCTCGACGTCGATCCGCGCCAGCATCGCCGACGCCGTCTCGCCCGCCGGTGTCGCCGCCGCTCCGCGCAGGACCGCCAGCACCGCGCGGAGTGACGACTCCTCTCCACCTCGCAGCGCCACGTCTGCCACCTCGACCAGCCCCTCGGGAAACGCCGGTTCGAGCTGCGCGCTGTGCACCAGGTCGTCGTGGGCTTCGCTGAACGGATTGGTCCCGAAGAGCGCAATCAGATTGACGACAAACTGCGGTTCGGCGGCGACCTGCTCCAGCGATGCCAGCCCGGCGCCGAACCAGGCATACGGCCATCCGCCCTCCAGGTCGCGGGCCCAGTCGAACTCGGTCTTGGCGTCACCGTAGTGCCCCGTCTCCCCGGTGAGCTTGCCGAGCCGCAGCGCCACGAAACCGAGCCGGAGGTGCAGCATGGCGTCATTGCGGTCGGCGCGCGCCGCGGCCATGCCGCGGCGTTCCTCGGCCAGCAGCGCGGTGCTGTCGGAGATCGCCGCCAGGGAATCGCGGAAGTAATGCAGCGCGCTGCGGTCGGGTGGGCTCTGGCCGGGCAGCGGGGAGGCCGCCGTGGCAAGCGCCAGTCCGAGCGCCGCGATCCTGCCGTGCGCCGTCATGGTACGATGTGGAACTCGTGGCGTCCAACCACCCTGGCGCCTCCAGCCGTGGTCACGGTCACTTCGAGTTGATAGTCGCCAGGCTTCAACCTGGCCAGCGACAGATCGCGACGCACCGGCTCGAGGACATGGTGCGCGGTCTGTTCGCTGCTGATCGCGATGTGCGGCGGCCCGCCACCGAAGAAATTGCGGATGGCGCGCCAGACACCCCATCCCCCTTCACGCTGCCGGATGTCGAGCCGGGTGCGATAGGTCGATCCCGGAACCAGCCCGGTCACCTCGAAATAGAGTTGCAATGGGTCGTTGAGCGCAAAGCGGTCGTGCGGATCGAGCCAGACGGTGTCGCCGCGGGCGGTGGTCCAGTCGAGCGGCACGCGCTGCGCCCCGAGCGCCAGATCGGACAGCCCCAGCGCCGGGCCCATCGGCGAGGCGACCTGTACCGTGTCGACCGGCAGGACATCGCCGCTGCTGTCGATGGCGAGGGCGGCGCGCACGGCAAAGGTGCCCGGCGGAACGACAACCGGCACCCGGCCCAACAGCTCGGGACCGGTGATGCCGGCAGGCGGGAGCGCGACGGCGGTGTCGATCGACGCCGTCAGCGCTCCGTCGAGCCCCAGGAACGCGGCCCGGACGGTGACGCTGCCCGCCGATCCGCTGGCGGACAGCGCCGCCGGAAGTGCCGTCCGGGGAATGGCGAACGCGAGTTGCACCCGGGCCCCGGCCGAATCGGCGCCCACCGCCAGGATCGAGACCGTCGCGTCAAGCGCCCGGGGATAACGCAGCGGCCAGCTGTCGGAGCGGGTACCGACGGCGATACTGCGACGGCCAAGACTGCGTTCGGCGGCTTCGAGGCCGGGGGCCGATCCCTTCCCCGACGTGAGCAACTGCTGATAGATCGGATCGAGCCCGACGCGGGAACGGAGCAGCGCCGCGGCGGTCGCCGACAACTGCGCGTCGCGCGTCAGGTGCGACAGCGATTCCGCCGCCTGGGCGGTGAGTGCGCGCCGGCCCATGAACGACGATCCGGCCGGGCCCAGCTGGTCCCCCTGAATGTTGCCGGTGCCGGCGAGGGCCACGGCGTCATCGTTGCCGAGCACGTCGAAGAGGCCCTCGACCAGGCGGTAGTCGTCGACGCCGTGGCGCGCCACGAAGGTGAACAGCAGGTTGCCGCCGGCGCGGTGGTAAGCCCAGGTCTCGTTGGGGGGCAGCGCGGCAATGTCGAGCCGGCGGCGATCGTCGGGCGCGCCCTGGCGAATGTAGACCACGCCGCGGTCGTCGAATTCCGCCGCGGTGGGACGATACCGCTCCACGATGTCGTAGTGGCGCGTCGTCGAAACGAGGAGATAGTTCCGTTCGGCGTAGTCGAGCCGACGGTAGTGCTCCATCAGCCGTTCGCCGTCGCGGTGCAGTCCTTCGCGGTCGCGGGTGGTCCAGAAGGACCGCATCAGCGCGACCCGTCCGTCGTTCGACGCCGATCGGAACGCGCGCAGCGTCGAATCGGGAAGCACCGGCGCGAGGTCGCTGCGGTATTGCGCCAGCACCGCCGGATCGGCCAGCTGCAACCCCCGATACCACGGCGCGTTGCCGCTCACGTCGCCGCGCACGAACTTCGTCCGGGCCAGTTCGAGCAGCGCCTCGGCGTTGTCGGGATCGCGCGCCAGGAGCGCGTTGACCGCCGCGAGCGCCGAATCGGGTGACCCGACGGCGCGCTCGACCCGGCATCGCGCCAGCAACACGGCGGGATTCCGGCCAGCCGCGGTTCGCCCGGCGCGCCGCAGCGCCGCGAGGGCAACGTCGAGCCGCACGTTGACGCGCTGCCGCAGCGCGATGGCACTCAACTCGACCAGCCCCTCGACGAACGCCGGGTCGGCCTCGGCGCTGCGGGCAAAGTCGATGGCGGAACGTGTCAACGCGTCGCGACCGAGCATGGTCTGCAGGCCGTGCAGCAGGGGATTGCTGTAGTCACCCACCCCCAGTTCGGCGAGACCCAACCCGAACGGCGGGAACGGCCATTTCGGCTCGAGCTCGGCAGCCCACTGGAATTCGCTGGCGGCGCCGTCGTAATGCTCGTGGCCGCCGACGTCACCCAGCCGCAGCTCGACGAATCCGATGGAAAGATGGAGCGACGCGGCGCGCGCCGAGTCAGCGCCCGAACGCGGCTGGTAGAGCGGCGGGTGCTTGACGGTGGCAATGAGCCGGCGCTCGAGACCGCGCAACCCAACCGAATCGTTCACGCCGGCGAGCGAATCGCGGAACGCATCGAGCGAGTCGCGCCGCGCAGGCCCCTGCGCGGCGAGCCGCGCGACGAGCACCATCGCCGTCGCTCCCACGGCCAGACCGCGCCGGAGCACCCGTCCGGTTCGGGGGGAATGGACCATCGTGTCGACGCTGCTCCATGAATGCACGGAAACCACCCTCACGGGAGACGACGAACCGCCGTGGCCCTTGACACCGCCCGGCCGACGTCCCGGAAGAACGCCGTGATCCCGGCGACGATTCCCGCCGCGTAGCGGGACCGTCCCGCCGGCGTCCGCAGCGCCGCTTCCTGGGCCGGCATCATCATGAACAACCCTTCGGTGAGGATGGCCGGATACCACGTCGGGCGGCAGAGCGCCAGGTCGCCGCGGGAAACGCCGAGGTCCCGCAAACCGAGATTCGCCACCAGCCCGGTCTGCACCTGCTCCGCCAGATCGAGCGCCTGCAGGTGATTGAAGAAGGTGCTGGTACCATTGTTCGTGAACGGATTGACGCCGTCGGGCAGCCCGTTGTCGTGAATCGACACCAGCAGGTCGGCGTTCACCGAGTCGGCCAGCGCGACTCGCGGCCAGAGGCCGACCGGGGCGCTGTCGCTTCGCGTCATGACAACCCGCGCGCCCAGCGCGCGGAGCCGCTGCTGCACCACCTGCGCCACGGCGAGGTTGGCCTCCGGTTCACAGAGTCCGGTTGGTCCGCAGGCGCCTCCCGGCGGGTGCCCGGCGTCGACGACGATCAGGCGCCCCGCCAGCGGCCGCCGCGCATCGACCGCCGGCGGACGACGAAAGTCCACCACCAGATCGGTCCCGTCCACCCGGCTCCTCCACCCCCACAACGGGCGGTCGAACGTCACGTCGAGCGCCACCTCGTCGGCGGTACGCTGCTCCCAGGTCAGCACCCGGACGAAACGCTGCCCGGCACCGTAGCGGGTCCAGTTGGCATCACTGGTGGCGCCGTAGAACACGAGGGTCAGCCGGTCGGGGTGTTCGACCACCTGCATCGGAACAGGACGCGAAAGCGGGATGCGAAGTTCCGTTCCGAACGGCTCGGCGGTGAGCGTCAGCGTGCCGAGGACCGCGGCACGCGGATCATCGCGGACCCCGGCGGCGTGGACGTCCGTTGCCGGAACCCAGGCGATGTTGGCACGCGAGAGGCGGAGCCGCACCAGGTCGCCGATACGAGCATCCGCCCGGGTGCTGGTGCCAAGCGGGAAGAACCAGGTGTACGTGCCGCCTGGCATGGCCCGGCCGACGGTCAGGCGGTCGGTCCCGCCACGATTCGACGGATCGTCGTCGAGCACGACGCTCACCGGCGGGGTCGCGAGACGCGTGACCTGCACCGGCCAGGGAGTGCGCGTGGTGTCGCCGTCAAATGCGACTTCGAGCGTCGCCGTACCGGGGCTCACGGCGGCCGACGGCGCCAGCCAGTCGGGGGCGGACGAGGGATCGAGCGCTCCGGACAACACCCCGACGTACCGGTCGCGACTCACCGGGCGCACCAGATTGGTGTCGTTGCGGTCGAAATCCCGGATGCCGCTCGGCACCGGGGGCCGGATCGAGTCGGCGTGCAGCACGATGGCGCCACCGCCGGGGAGAATGAGCCGGACCGAGGCGCCCGCGGCTGCGCGGACCGCAATCGGGAGCGCTTCGCCGGCGGGAAGCCAGACCGTGCCCACGGGATCGAACGACGAGCGATCGACCCAGGCCCCCGTGGCCCGGACCCAGCCGGCACGAGCCAGCGGCAGCGACGCCACCGCGCTGTCGGGGCCGCGACGGGCAACGAGATGGAGGACGAAGCTCGAGTCCCGCGGCAGCGCAATCCACGCAATCCAGGCGCCGTTGGCGGCAACGCGCGCCGGCTGGCCGTCGATGGTGAGGGTGGCGCGGCCGTCGCCGACGGTGCCGTAGAGGAAGGTGGAATCGGTGGCGGCAACCCGTCCCGAATCGGGGTACGCCACGGCGATGGCAAGCGGTCCGTGGACGACGGGGACCGCGGGAAGACCGCCGGTTCGCGCCTGCGCCGCGCCGGATCTGGCGGCGAGCGCGACGAGCAGGGCCGGCACCGTCCACCTAAGCTCACGCCATCGCATCACTTAGCTCCTCTTCGGGTTGCCGGTGCCGGAGTCGGTTCCTATCTTCCCGGCGCTCCTTGGACGCTCCGTTCCCTCTTCGGGAGTCCGGCCACGCCCCAGATTCGCGCTGCCTTCTACGCTATCACCGATCGAGGCCGGACGCGCGATCACAACGAGGACACGTTCCTCGTGGCCGATCTGGCGACCCCCGATGCGGTGCGCGTCACCCGCCGGGAAGAGTACGAGATCGGCCCGCAGGGCGTGATCTTCCTGGTCGCCGACGGGATGGGCGGCGCCGCGGCGGGCGAGGTGGCCAGCGACATGGCCGCCGCGTCGATCCACCGCTACCTGGTCGACGTCTGGCGCACCGATACCGAATTGACACCGGAACGGTTCGCGGAGCGACTCCGCGGCTCGGTGGAACTCGCCAACGTCGAAATTCACAATTACGCGCGGGAACACCCCGAACTGCGGGGCATGGGCACCACCGCCACGCTGGCCGGCGTCTGGCGCGACCGCCTTTACCTGGCGCAGATCGGCGACTCGCGGGCCTACCTGGTGCGTCACGGCGATGCCCGGCAGCTGACCCGCGACCAGTCGCTGACCCAGCGCCTGGTGGAGGTCGGCGAGCTCACCGAAGAGCAGGCGGAGGCCAGCGAGCGGCGCAACATCATCCTGCAGGCGCTCGGACCTGACGCGCTGGTCAAGGTGGATCTGAGCTGGCAGTCACTGCAGCAGGACGACATCATGGTGATCTGCAGTGACGGGCTGTCCACCGTGGTGCGCCGCGATGACATTGCGCAGGTGGTGCGCGACTCGGATGACATCGCGATCATGTGCCAGCATCTGGTCAACATGGCCAACGAACGCGGCGGCCCCGACAACATCACGGTCATCGTGGCCCGGTTCACCGGCGATGGCCTGCCGGCGGCTCTCCCCGAGCCGCCGGGATACCACGAAGTTCCCACCACCAGTCGCCCGGCCCTGCAGTCGACGCTGGCGATGCCGGCGGTTCCCGCTCCGCGTCCACCGGCGGCTGCCGTCGGGACGTTACCGGTGCCCCGAAAAGGGGCGCCCAGTGGCAAGGTGCTGTTCTGGCTGGCGGTGGGGATGGGAATTCTGGCACTGGCGCTCTACTTCACCACCTGACGGCTACGGCGGCGTGATCGCGCCCAGCACCCGCGGCCCCGCGGCGCCGGTGGCGCCGGGGACGTTTCCCGGCTGCCCATGGACGGTGAGCCACGCCAGCAGGGCGAACGCCGCGGCTTCCTTCGCCTCGCCGGCAAAGAAGAGTTCGTCGAACATCCGCAGCGCGACACCGCGCGCCTCGCAGCGACGCGTCAATTCCGCCAGCAACACCGGATGCCGGCTGCCACCGCCCGACGCCACCAGTTCCGGCGCCGGGGGCAGATGCGTTTCGCAGCAGCGCACAATGCTCTCGACGGTGAGCTCGACGGCGGTGCGCACACCATCGGCGCCGGGCCGGCGGCGATAGAGCTCGCGCGCAAATCGGGCCCCGAAGCGCTCGCGGCCGGTGCTGCGCGGCGGTGCCTGCGGCAAACCACGGATCGTCGAGCAGCTCGGCCAGCAGTCCGGTGTCGACCGTTCCCTGCGCGGCGAGCCGGCCGTCGACGTCGTACGGCAGCGCCGGGTCGACCAGGCGCGCCACAGCGTCGATCACCGCCACACCGGGGCCGGTGTCGGCCGCGACGACACGCTCCAGATCGCCGCGTCGCGCCACCCAGGTGACGTTCGCCATGCCGCCGATGTTGAGCAGCGTGCGCGGGTGATCCCGCGGCGCCGAAGCAGAGTGCGTCGGCCATCGGCACCAGCGGCGCCCCCTGGCCGCCGGCCGCGACATCGCGCGGACCGGAAATCGTGGACGACACGGACGCCGAACCGTTCGGCGAGCACCGCCGGTTCGCCGAGCTGCCACGATACCAGCGGCGGCTCGTGCCAGATGGTCTGGCCGGGAAACGCGATGGCGCTGAGATGATCGGGACGCACGCCGCTCAGCTCGAGCGCCACGTCGATGGCGTCGGCGGCCCATTCGGCGAGGGCCGCATGGAGTCGGGCGGCTTCGGCCGGACCGGCGCCGCCCAGCACCGCCTCGATCCGGCTCCGTTCGGCGGCCTCGTAGGGCCGGTGCGCCATGCCGAGCAACTCCATGGCGCCCGGGCCGGCGATGCGCACCACCGCGGCGTCGACCCCGTCGAGCGACGTCCCCGACATGCACCCGACGATCAGTTCGGGCGCGAGCGTCATCCGCGACACCGGTGGCGGCGGACCGATGATGGCGCGCAGTCGCCGGTCGGCGGCGGCCAGCCGCGCCTCGGCGGCGTCACGGTCGACGCCCGTCATGCAGCATCACGATCGCGGTCCGGACACTCCCCCGCGCCTGTTCGATGGCGGCCCGCGCCGCCTCGCGCTCGACGCCGAGAATCTCCATCACGATCCGCTCGCCGCGGTCCTTGCAGCTTGGCGTTGGTGGCCTGGAGATCGACCATCAGGTTCCCGTACGTCTTGCCGAGCCGCACCATCGCACCGGTGGTCAGCATGTTGAGCACCATCTTGGTGGCGGTGCCGGCCTTGAGCCGCGTCGAACCGGTCACCACTTCCGGTCCGACGTCCATCTGGATGACGACGTCGCAGATCTCGACCAGCGGCGCCGGCGGCACGGCACAGGTCACCAGCACCCGGGCAGCACCGAGGTTCTGCGCGCGCCCCAGTGCGGCGCGGACGAACGGCGTGGACCCGCTGGCCGCGATGCCGACGACGACATCGGCTGGCCTCGACCCCGTGCAGATCCATGGCGGCGCGCGCCGGCGCCGACATCGTCTTCGGCGCCTTCGACGGAACGGACCAGCGCGGCCGCGCCGCCGGCGATGATCCCCTGCACCATGCCGGGCGGCGTGCCGAAGGTGGGCGGACACTCGGTGGCGTCGAGCACGCCGAGCCGCCCGGACGTGCCGGCACCGACATAGAAGAGCCGCCCGCCGTCTCGAAAGGCGCGCTCGATGCACTCGATGCCGGCGACGATCGCGCGGCGGGCGTGCGCCACGGCCGCGGGCACGGTGGCGTCCTCGTGCAACATCACGTCGACCAGTTGCGCCGGCATCGTAGCCGTCGATCTCGGCCGTGCGCGGATTGCGGCGCTCGGTGCCCGAAGCGCCGGGTCGTGACGGGCGTGGTGTTCGCCATCGGAAACGGCGTCGTTCATCACGGGACTCGCGCGGCAAGTAGCGATGCGGAAACGGCCGTGTAAGTTACTCGAACCCGCGCCGGCGGCGACCCCGAGCCGGCGAGCACCCTCTCGGCATCGAGGCGTCATGCCGTCCCGTCCGCGCCGTGCACCCGGTTGGCCATCGTCGGCATCCTCGCCGCGGCGCGCGCCGCACCGGCCCGGGCGCAACGATCGCAGATCCCCGGAACCTGGCCCTACATGGGACAGGCCGCCACGGCCACGCGGCAGCCCACGGCATGGTCGCCACCGGCAGCCCGATCGCCAGCGACGTCGGGCGCGACATCCTCGCCGCGGGCGGCAACGCGATCGACGCCGCCGTCGCGGTCGGGCTTCGCGCTCGACGTCGTGCACCCCGAGGCGGGCAACATCGGCGGCGGCGGGTTCATGGTGTTCCGGCCGCCAGACGGCAAGGTCTACGCGCTCGACTATCGCGAGACCGCGCCGGCCGCCGCCACGCGCAACATGTACCTCGACTCGCGCGGCCACCTGACCGACCAGAGCATCAACGGCGCCCTCGCGCGTGGGCGTCCCGGGCTCGGTGGCGGGGCTGCTCGAGGCGCACCGCCGGTTCGGCAGGCTGCCGCTGGCGCGCGACATCGCGCCGGCGATCGCGCTGGCGCGCGACGGCTACGTCGTCGACTCGTTCCACGCGCGCGCCATTGCGTCGCACGCGCGATCGCCTTCGCGCGCTATTCCGCCGGCGGCGCGCGGCCCACTATCTGGTCGACGGCAAGGCGCCCGCGCCCGGGCACGCGCCTGGTGCAGCCCGACCTGGCGCACACCCTGGAGCCGATCCGCGACCACGGGCGCGACGGCTTCTACAAGGGCTGGGTGGCGCAGGCGATCGTCGCCGAGATGCGCAGCGACGGCGGCATCATCACCGCGACGGACCTCGCCGGACTATCGCGCCAAGTGGCGCGCAACCGATCGCCATCGACTACCGCGGCTACACCATCTACTCGATGCCGCCGCCGTCGTCCGGCGGCGCCACGCTGGCGAGATCCTCAACATCATGGAGGGCTTCGGGCCGCTGCCGCCCTTCGGCTCGACCGCGCTGCTGCACCGCGAGGCCGAGGCGATGCGGCGGGCCTTCACCGACCGCAACGCCTACCTCGGCGACCCCGACTTCGTGAAGATGCCGCACGCTGAAGGACATGCTCTCGAAGGCGCTACGCCGACAGCGCTGCGCGCAGACCATCGACCCCGATCACGCCACGCCCGACGCCGCCGTTCCGACCCAGCCGACGAACGACGGGCCCGAACACGACCCACTACTCGATCGTCGACGCCGACGGCAACGCCGTCGTCGATCACCACGACGCTCAACAACAAGTTCGGCTCGGCGGTGGCCGGTGACCAGCGCCGGCTTCCTCCTCAACGACGAGATGGACGACTTCGCCTCGGCGCCGGGCAAGCCGAACATGTACGGGCTGGTGCAGGGCGAGATCAACGCCATCAAGCCGGGCAAGCGGATGCTCTCGGCGATGACGCCGACGATCGTGCTCGACCCCGGCCACCAGCTGTTCATGGTGGTCGGAACGCCGGGCGGACTCGACGATCATCACCCAGGTCTATCACGTCATCAGCAACGTGATCGACCATCACATGACGCTCCCCGACGCCGTCGCGGCGCCGCGGCTGCACCATCAGGGGCTGCCGGACCGCATCGAACTCGAACGCGGCGGGTTCACCCGACGCGGTCATCGATTCGCTGCGCGCCATGGGGCACACGGTGACGTTCAGCGGCGGTGGCGACGTGCAGGCGATCATCCGCACGCCGGCCGGCTGGCAGGGGGTCAGCGACCCGCGGGACGACGGAAGACCCGCGGGATATTGAGAGATCCCATCGCTCCCGCACCCGGAGCGTTTCGCGCCGCGCTCGCCGCCACGATGGTCGCGACGACTTCGCCGGCCGCGCTCGCCGCCCAGAGCCCCGTGGCCGATTGGGTCGTTGCGCCCCGCCCCACCACGGTCATCGGCGGCAGCAACGCCGGCCGGGGCGGTGATCTCGCCGGTGTCAGCAGCGCGCACCGGTTATCGGATGGCGACGTCGCCGTGGCGAACGGCGATCCGCTGGCGCTGCGACTCTTCGACGCTGCGGGGCGCCTGATCCGCACCATTGGCCGCGGCGGCGCGGGCCCGGGCGAGTTCCGGAGCCAGGTGATGGTGTTCGCCGGCGGGGCACGATTCGCTGCTGGCCTACACCAGCGGCAACGCCCGCTGGGAGTGGTTCAGCGCCGTCCGGACAGCTGCTGCGCGAAGTCAAGGGCGGCGACGGCGGCCGTCTCCGCTCGACCTGCTGCTGTACCGGCACGTCTTCGCGACGCGCGGGTACGGACGTTCCGTTCGCCTGCGTACGGGCGCTGGTCGATCGCCTCCCCGATCATGGCAACGGCCCGCTCACGGAAGTCGTTCCCGGACCGGGACGGCCGGTTCTGGGTGATCGCACGTCGGGGCGACCGTTCTGGGCGTCTACGATGTCAAGGGGCGGCTGCTGGCCCGCGTGAGCGCTGCCGGCGCACTACGCGGTTGCTCGACGTGGCGCCGGGAGCCGTCGTCGTGCTGGCGCGCGACGCCGACGACGTCGAACGGGTCGAAGTCTGGCCGGTGACGATGACAGCGCCGGGCCGCCCGGTCGTCGATCCATGCTACCACGCCGCCGCCGAGCGACGACCGCTTGCCGACCGGCGTGGCAACGGCCCGGCTCAAGACCGACTCTGCACAACCTGCTCGACCTCGCGAAGCGCTACGCCGCCGACGACCCATCGCTATCCCGCCGATCTCAACGCGATGCATTACCCACTGGAACGCGGGCGTGCGGGGGCTGGTCCTGATCGCGGGCACCGACGACTGGGCGGTCGAGCTCGACGATCCGACGGCGCGACTCGAGTGCATCCTCAGCGTCGGGACGAAGGCGCTGCCGGGATGGCGCTCCGGGCGCGGTCGCGTGCGCCGCCACCGGCGCGCGGCCGCCACCGAGCAGGCGACAGCGACGCTCACCGGGCAAAGTCCTGCCGCAACGTCAACGTGACGGCGTTGCCGGCATGCACGACGACGTCGCGATCGACCGTCCTGGCCGCCACCGCGGCGCCGGCCGCGGCACCGCCGATCGCACCGACCACGGTTCCGGTCCTGTTGCCGCCGATCAGTCGGCCGAGGACGCCGCCGACCACCGCGCCGGCCCCGGTCTTGGCCACTTCGCTCGGCCCGACACCACGCGACTTGAGTTCGTATTGGTAGTCGGACATCGCCGCGTCGAGCGGATAGGTGGTGCCGTCGATCGTGATGCTCCGCGCCGACAGCAGCGAGGCGCGGGTTGGCGCCGCGCTCCGGCGCCGGCGCGATGTCGTCGACCACGGCGGTGACGACGGCACCGGCCGGAATGACGACGTGGCCGTCGTCGCTGACATCCTGCGCCACCCGCAACCGGACCTGATCGCCGGCGCGGGTGACGCGGGAGTGGATCGAGTCGATGGCGGTCGTCTCGATCGGCGTGCCGGTGGCGATGACGGCGTGCCGCGCAACCGGCGCGGGCGTGACATCGACGGGCGTGGCCGGTTCGGGGACTGGCGGCGGGTGCCGGCGGGGTTTCGGCCACGGCGGTTCGGCTGCGGCACGGGGTGGAGTGGATGCGACGGCGCCACCGCGGCGCCGGCGGCGGCGGTGGGGGCGGCGGCAGCGGCGGCGGCGGAACGCGCGGCGCGGCGCGGCGCCGCCGCGGAGCGTGTCGCCGACGCGGGAACGTCGGCGATCGGCACCAGCGAATCGGCTGCCGCGGCGACGGATCGGCGCCGCTGGCGGACGTTGCTGCGGCCGCCACACGCGGCCACGAGCAGGGACATGACGACCAGCATCCCGTACGACGTGACATGATCTCGCCTCCTTGTCCGTGACGGACCGCGTTCACGGCTACATTCCCCGCCGATGCGCGCGCTCCACGGGCTCCGGTCCTATTTCCGCCGTTATGCCGCGCGCCTACCTGCTCGGGTTTCTGCTGCCTCGTCGGATCGAATCTCCTGGCCACCTTCGGACCGCGGTTCGTGGAGCAGGGCATCGACGCGCTCGTCGCCGGATCGCGGGGCGGCGTGCGGCCGCGGTGTCGTGGATCGTGGGCCTGGCGCTGGGGGCGGCGTGCTCCGCTTCGGCATGCGGCAGACGCTCAACAGCGCGTCGCGACGGATCGAGACCGATCTGCGCGACGACCTGTTCCGCCATCTGATGTCGCTGTCGGCGCCGTTCTACCAGACCCATCCGATCGGCGACCTGATGGCCCGCGGCACCAACGACCTGCTGGCGCTGCGCATGGCGGCCGGCCCGGCCGTGATGTACCTGGTGGACACGACGGTCCGCACGCTGATGATCCTGCCGATGATGGCGCATGATCTCGCCGTCGTTGACCCTCTTCGCGCTCCTGCCGACGTTCGGGCTGCCGCTGGTGATGATCGTGCTCGGCGGCGAGTATCATCGCCGCTCGCTGGCGGTGCAGGATCAATTCGGAGACATCTCGTCGTTCGTGCAGGAAGACCTCTCCGGCTTGCGCATCGTGCGCGCGTACGCGCAGGAACGGGCCGAAACCGGCCTGTTCCACGCACTCGACGCCGGGTATCAGCAGCGCAACATGGCGCTGGCCCGCATTCAGGGGCTGTTCGACCCGCTGCTGATGTTGCTGGCCGGCGCCGGCGCGGTGGTGGCGCTGGTGCTCGGCGGCCAGGGCGTGCTCGCCGGGCGGATCACGATCGGCGGCTTCGTCGCGTTCGGGCTCTATCTCGCCACGCTGGTCTGGCCGATGATCGCCCTGGGCTGGGCGATCTCGCTGCTGCAGCGCGGCGACGCCGCGTTCGATCGCGTCGACGCGATGTTCCGAGTGACGCCGCGACCCCGTCGACCCGACACACCCGGTGCCGCTGCCGCCGTCGGCCGGCGCGCGCCGCGTCACGTTCGAGCAGGTCTGGTTCCGGTATCCCGACGGCGATCGACCGCGGCTGGGTGCTGCAGGACGTCTCGTTCGACGTGGCGGCCGGCGAGGCGCTGGGCCTGGTCGGCGCCACCGGCAGCGGCAAGTCGACGATCGTCGAACTGCTGGCGCGGAGCTACGACCCGGATCGGGGCCGGATCCTGATCGACGGCGTCGACCTCCGGGATCTCTCGCTGGCCGACCTCCGCCGCACCGTGGGCGTCGTGCCGCAGGAGACCTTCCTCTTCTCCGAGACGCTGCGCGACAACGTGCTGCTCGGGCTCGCCCGACGACGGCCGGCTGGAGCGCGCGGCGGCGGTGTCGCGGCTGGACGCGGCGCTGCCCGATCTGCCGAACGGCTGGGACACGATGCTGGGCGAGCGGGGGATCAACCTCTCCGGCGGCCAGCGGCAGCGCGCCGCGATCGCCCGCGCGCTGGTGCGCGACCCGGGCGTGCTGGTGCTCGACGACGCGCTCAGCGCGGTGGATGCCCATACCGAGACGGAGATCCTGGCGGCGCTGCGCGACGCGATGGCAGGCCGCACCGCGCTGATCGTTTCCCACCGCTTCTCGGCGGTGCGCGATGCCGCCGAGATCCTGGTGCTGGAGGCGGGTCGAGTGGTGGAGCGGGGCCGGCACGCCGAGCTGGTGGCGGGCGGCGGCCGCTACCTGTCGCTGCTGATGCGCCAGGAGCTGGAGGAGAGTTTCGACAGCGACTGACGCTCAGCTGTACCGCTTGTTACTATAGTATCGGTCGGCATGGCCCCCGCCGCGGACGGCGTGGGGGCTGGCGTCAGCGGCCCCGGCGCCGCCGCGGCGTCCGCCGGTGACCCGAGGTCGACGCTGCGGCAGGCGCGACAGAGCCCGAGCACCTCCACCCGGTGGCGATGGGGCTGGAATCCGTATTCGTCGGCGACGATCGGCAGCAGTCGCTCGAAGCGCTCGGTGGCAAATTCGGTCACGCCGCCGCACCGGACGCAGATGAGATGCCCGTGCTGCCGGTCGGGCTCGACGCTCTCGTAGCGCCGGAATCCCTCGCCGAAGTCGTGGACCCGCACCAGCCCGCTCGCCACCAGCAGGTCGAGCACCCGGTAGATCGTGGCCGTGCCGACCGCGTGGCCCCCGGCGGCCACGCGGCGGCCGATCGCCTCGACGGAGAGATGCTCCCTGCTCTCGAAGACGGCCCGCGCGATGCGGTCGCGCTGTTGCGTCACGGGCAGATGACGGTCGCGAAGCCAGCGGCGAAAGCGCTCGAACAGCGCGTCGGCCGCCGACGGGTCAGGCATCGGCCGGCGGGACCCCGGCGACGGCTTCGGCGGCGACATCGGCGGCGACGGCGGCGGCGGCGGCCGGCTCCGGCGGGAACCAGCGTGCGATCTCGACCGGCCCGGGCGGCTCTTCGTCGTCGCTGCGAACCGGCACCAGCGCGAACAGTTCGTGCAACGCCTCGAGGGGCCCGCTGCCGATTTCCTCGAGGACCGGTTCGAACCCGCCGCGCTGCTTGCCCTTGACCGTGGCGACGAAGCTGGCGGTGTAGATGCGGCGCCGCTCGCCGTCGACCCGGCTGAGTACCGCGGTGCCGTAGTCGCGCTGGTCGCGGCGCAGGATACGGAACACCCAGATCCCGTCGATGTCCCGGGCGGGAAGCTGATCGCGGAGCCACGCCGCCAGCCGGTCCCAGTGCGGCCCTTCGCCCGGCGCCAGCGGTTCATGACTCAGCATTGTTCCAGCGCCAGACGGAGAATCCGGAGAAAATCCTGCGCGTTGGTGACGGCGCCGAAGGCCTGATGGGTGCCGCGATCACGCAGCTTGTGCACCACGAATTCGGTCTGGTCGACGCAGATCGTCATCAGCGGTACCGGGTGCCCGTCGCTGGTATGCGTGTGAAATGCGGGGAGCATGTTGCCGACGGCAATGGCATGAAGGGCGGTGGCGATCATGACGGCGCCGGTCGCGCGCACGGTGTGCTCGCGCATTGCGTCCTGCGCGGCGCGCGCGTCGGTGATCACGCCGGGCAACGGCCCGTCGTCGCGGATCGACCCCGCCAGCACGTACGGCACGTGCGCCGTCACCAGGGCGTGCATGATCCCGGATCGGATCAGGCCCGACGCGACGGCGGCTTCGATTGATCCGGCGGCCCGGACCGCGTTGATGGCGCGCATGTGCGTCCCGTGGCCACCAACGGTGGCATGGCCGCTGTCATCCATACCCAGCGTGGTGCCGAAGATCGCCGCTTCGATGTCGTGCACCGCCACCGCGTTGCCGGCGAGGAGGGCCTGCACGAAGCCGTTGCGGATGATCCACTCGAAGTCGCCGCGCGCGCGGGAGTGCACCAGGGCCGGGCCGGTGACCCAGATGACATAGCCACCTTCCCGCTTCTGCTCGCCGAGACGGCGCGCCAGATCGTCATAGTTCACCGGCCGTTCGCGCGAGACGTCGCGTGCTCATGAACGCGAATTCGTTGCCGCTGTGTCCTTCGCCGAGAAATCCCTCGGCCCAGACCACGACGCCTTCGCGCCCGTGTTCGTCGCGGGCCACCAGCACCGGTTCGCCCTGCCGCACCGTGCGCGGTTCGGCCGCGACCAGCGCGCTGCCGCGCAGCGCCACGGCACAATCCATCCGGGGCCGCTGGGGAGCCTGCCACCCCGACGCCAGCCGGACGTACGTCGGGAGATTGGACGTGGAGAAGAACCCTTCGGGAAGCACGCCATCGGCCGGCGCCGGGACGAAACGCGCCACCGGCGCGGTGACGAACGGCGGTCGAGTCACATCGGGAAGCCACGGCATCGGGCGGGAAACCTAGGCCGCTCCGGCTGGCGATGAAAGGGCGCCGACCCTAGAGCAGACTGACGGGGTCGCGGTCGACGGCAATCCGCAACTCGCCGCGCCCGCCGCCGACCAGGCGCGCCGCCGCCCGGAGCCAGCGCCCCAGATCGCGCGGCGTCCCCTTGAGGATCAGATGCCAGCGCCATCGATCCCGGATCCGCTCGATCGGCGCGGGAGCCGGCCCCAGGACCGTCACCTCGAGCGCCGTGCCGGGCCACGACGCGGATGCTCCAGTCGGCCAGCGCCGCGGCGCGCGCCTCGACCGCGGCCTGATCCGGACCCGTCACCACGACGTGCACCAGCGAGGTATGCGGCGGATAGGCCGGCGAGCGTCGCGCCGCCGACTCGGCGGCGAGAAACCCCTCGACGTTGTGCTCGACCGCAAAGGCGAGCGCCGGAGTGATCGGGCTGGCGGGTCTGGACCAGCACGGTGCCGCCTTTCGGTCCCCGGCCGGTCCGTCCCGCCACCTGCGCGGTGAGCTGAAAGGTGCGCTCGGCGGCGCGGAAATCGGGCAGGTGCAGCGCCGTGTCGGCGTCGACGACGCCGACCAGCGTCACGTTGGGGAAAGTCGATCCCCTTCGCGATCATCTGGGTGCCGAGCAGGATGTCGACCTCGCCCCGCGCGACGCGATCCAGGATACGGTGATGCGACCACTTGGCCGACGTGGTGTCGAGATCCATCCGGGCCAGCCGTGCTTCGGGAAAGCGCGCCGCCGACCAACCGCTCCAGCTGTTGCGTCCCGGCGCCAACCGACTGCATGGTGACACCGCCACAGAGCGGGCAGGCCGACGGCAGCGGTTCGCGATAGTCGCAATAGTGGCAGCGCAGCATCTCCGGATGGCGGTGCACGGTGAGCGAGATGCTGCAGTTGGGACACTGCAACACGTCGCCGCAATCGCGGCACTGCAGAAATGCCGCCCAGCCGCGGCGGTTGAGCAGCAGCAGCACCTGCTCGCGGCGCGCCAGGGTGGCGGTCACGGCGACGTCGAGTTCTTCGCTCCACGGCGGGCCGGCCACGCCGCGAACGGTCGGGGCGTGGCGCAGGTCGACCAGGCGCACCGGCGGCATCGGGCGGGCGTCGATCCGGTCGGGAAGACGGACGATCTGCGCCGCCGCGGCGCTGCGGGTCCAGCGTCTCCAGCGACGGCGTGGCCGAGCCGAGCACGAGCGTCGCACCCTCGAGACGGGCACGCATCGCCGCCACGTCGCGGGCATGATACCGGGGCGTCTCGCCGTTCTTGTACGTCGCTTCGTGCTCCTCGTCGACCACGATCACGCCGAGCGACGGCACCGGCGCGAACACCGCCGAGCGCGCGCCGACGGCAATCCGCCGCTCACCGTGCCGAAGTGCCCGCCAGGCGTCGGCGCGCTCGCCGTCGGAGAGTCCGCTGTGCAGCACCGCCACCTGGTCGCCGAAGACGCCGCGCACCCGGCTGACGGTCTGCGGCGTGAGCGCGATCTCGGGCACCAGGATCAGCCCGCCCCGCCCCGCGGCCAGTGCGTGACGGAGACGTTCGAGGTACACCAGCGTCTTGCCCGAACCGGTGACGCCGAACAGGAGCATCGCATCGCCCGGTTCCATCGCGTCGAGCCGTTCCACCGCGCGGCGCTGGTCCGGAGACAAGGCCGGCGCCGGCGTCACCGGCAGCGCGGCGAAGGGTCGCGCTGCGCCGCCTCGTCGGATTGCACCACCAGTCCACCGCGTTCGAGCGCCGTGAGCACGCCGGCGCTGGCGTCCGCCGCCTGCAACAGCTCGGCCGACGGGCGATTCGCCGCCGCGCTGTTCCAGCGTCTCGTAGACCCGGCGCTGCGCCGGCGCCCGCGCGAAGCGCTGCTCCCGCTCCAGCAGCGGCAGCGGGATCGCCGGCGAGGCGAACGACCCGGACGGTGGCGACGTTGCCGCTGGTGTCGGGCGGCACGACGTGGACCGCAATCGCGCCGACCCGCTGCAGGCGATCGACAACGTCCCACAGCGGCCGCTTGAAAGCGCGGGCGGCGGCGGCGAGGTCGCCTCGTCCCCCCCGTTCGACGAGCCAGTCCAGCACCGCCTCGGCGGTACCGCCCACGGCGGTCGGGCCACCCGGCACGAGTTCCGCTTCGAGCTGCGAGTGGCCCCACAGCGGGCCCGGGAGCATGGCGCGCAGCGTCAGCCCGAGCGGCGCGCCGTAGTAGTGCGCCACCTGCCGAGCCAGCGCGAGCAGCGGCGGCGGCACGGCCACGTCGGCATCGGGCGCGCCGAGAAGATCGCGGGCGACGGCGGCCGGCGGTGGCACGTCGACCGCAGTGACGACCCCGACCAGTTCGCGCCGCCGCACCGGAACGACAACGCGCGCCCCGGGGAGCGCACGATCGGCCAGCGATGGCGGGACGCGATAGGTGTACGGTTCGGCGAGCGCAAGCGGCAGCGCCACCTGGGCAAACCGATCGGTCATCGTCGCGTGACGCCCAGCCCCGGTCCGGCCGGCAGCACCACCTGCCCGCCGGCGATCGTGGCGCCGCGGAACGGGTCGTCGCGCAGCAGCGCCGCGCCGTCGAGATCGACGATGTCGACCAGCGGCGTCAGGTGCGCGGCGGCGGTGATGCCCAGCGACGACTCGATCATGCAGCCGACCATCACCGTCATGGCGTGCGCCCGCGCGATGGCGATCATCCGCAGCGCCTCGCGCAGCGACCCGCACTTGGCCAGCTTGATGTTGATGCCGTCGACCCGGCCGACCAGCGCGGGAATGTCGGCGGCGACGACGCAACTCTCGTCGGCGATGATCGGGATGGCGGCGCGCCGGCGCACCTGGGCAAGACCGTCGAGATCGCCGGCCGACACCGGCTGTTCCAGCACGGTGACGCCGAATTCGGCGAGCACCGGCAGCATCGCGACGGCGTGGGCCGCCGTCCAGGCGCAGTTGGCATCGACGCGCAGTTCGCGGTCCGTCGCCTGGCGGATCGCCCGGAGGATGGCGACGTCGTCGTCGGTGCCGAGCTTGACCTTGAGGATGGGATAGTCCGCGGCCTCCTCGACCTTCCGACGCATCGCCTCAGCCGTATCGAGGCCGATGGTGAAGGTGGAGCGCGGCGCCTGCGCGGCGTCGAGCCCCCAGTACCGCCACAGCGGGAGGCCCAGCCGCCTGGCCACCAGATCGTGGAGCGCCGCTGAAATCGCGGCGCGCGCCGCCGCGTTGCCGCCGAGCGCCACCTCGAGGCGCCGCTCGACGGCGTCGAGCTGGAACGGATCGTCGCCCAGCAACGGCGCGTAATGACCGAGCGCGGCGACGACGGTCTCCACGGACTCGCCGTAGAAGCGCGACGCGGCCGCTTCACCCCAACCCTCCAGGCCGTCGCCGTCGGTGATCCGCACCATGATGGTGCGGTACTCGCTCTCGCCACCCCGCGCGATCACGAAGCGGTGGCGGGTGTGGAGGGTCAGCACTTCGGTCGTGAGGGTGAGCGGGGTCATGGGCTCGAGGGTCGAGGGACGAGGGTCGAGGGACCGGCCCGGGCGATGCAGCCGATCCGGGGGTGGCGGGAGCTTACACCAGGGCCCGGACGGTAGCCAGCACGCCGTCGGCCAGGCGCGAGGGAACGTAGCCCCCCTCCAGCAGCGCCACGACGGGTGCGGCGGCGAACCGCTCACGCAGCCGTGTGGTCCAGGTGGCGAAATCGTCCGGCTCAACCGTGAAGCCGCCCAGCGGATCGCCGAGCATTGCGTCGTAGCCCGCCGAGATCAGCACCAGGCCGGGGGTCCAGCGGTCGGTGGCGTGGACCACCGCATCCCAGAGCGCCGCCACGTACGCCTCGGCGCTCCGCCCCAGCTCCAGCGGCACGTTGAAGCAATTGCCGCAGCCTCGTTCGCTGGCTGCCCCCGTGCCGGGATACCACGGATACTGGTGCATCGAAACGAAGCGGGTCGACGGCTCGGCCTCCACCAGCGCCTGGGTGCCGTTGCCGTGATGGACGTCCCAGTCGACGATCAGGACCCGATCGATACCACGCTGGTGGGCCACGGCGGCCAGAATGGCGATGTGGTTGACGAAGCAGAAACCCATGCCGCGGTCGCGCAGCGCGTGGTGCCCGGGTGGCCGGATCGCGGCAAACGCATGACCGGTGCCGGCCAACGCGTACTCGAGCGCTTCGAGCGCGGCGCCAGCGGCAAACCGCGCGGCGTCCCAGGAATACTGATTCGCAATGGTATCGGGATCGAGCATGCCGCCGCCGGCGGCACTGGTCGCGGCCAGCAGATCGAGATAGCGCGCATCGTGGCGCAGGCCCAGGAGCTCGCGAGCGGCCGGTGCCGCGTCACGGACCGTCACGCCGTCGGCCGCAAGCCGCGCCAACACCGCCGCCAGACGATCGGGGCGCTCGGGATGGCCCGGCCCCGGATCGTGCGCCAGACAGGCGGCGCTGGTGATCACGCGCACCGCGGCGCCTTCCCGGTCAGCGCACCGGTGTACGGCGGCGGCGCATGACGATGAGCGCTCCGTGAGGCGGCACGCCGACTTCGGCAAGGGTGCGGTGCTCGTCGCGGACTTCGGCGCCCCGGAATTTCACCAGGAACGCCTCCGGCTCGGCGCCGCTGTGACTGCGAGCGAGCGCCTGACGCTTGATATCGGCAATCGGCGTCTCCGGCGCGAGATCGAACAACACATCTTCCCAGAGCGGCATGACGCGCACCCGGACCGGCAGGGGGACGTTCACGACGCCACCTCGTTGACCCCGGGGAGGTCGCCGCTGACCGGCAGTGTCGAGAAGAACCGGTCGATGGCCTGATCGAACAACAGCGTCGATCCGCGCACGAACGTGCCTCCCTCCCGCGCCATCGCGACGATCACCACTTCTTCGCCGCCCTGGCCGCGGAGCAGCAGATAGCCGTCGCCCTCGCGCTCCGGAAACACGGCCACGCTCGGCACCCGCTCGGCAAAGAACCGCTTGGCCCGGGCAACGATTTCGGCCGGTGCCAGCGAGGTAGTGCATTCAAAAACCATGGCGATGCCTCGTCGGGGTCAGTGGGGTCCGTCGCGTGGTGCGCGGCGTGCGATTACTGATCGGCACGGAGATGGTCAGCCAGCCAGCGGCGCACGGCGGTGATCGCTACCCGTTCCTGCGCCATGGTGTCCCGATCCCGGATGGTAACCGTCCCGGTCGTGGCGGTCTCGCCGTCGACGGTGATGCACCAGGGCGTGCCGACCTCGTCCTGACGCCGGTAGCGGCGCCCGATCGCGCCGCCGTCGTCGAAGAACGCCGCCAGTGCCGGACGGAGATCGTTGTACAGTTCGCGGGCCCGTTCCGGCATGCCGTCCTTGTTCACCAGCGGCAGCACCGCCGCCTTGATCGGCGCGATGGCGGGGTGAAAGGACAGCACGGTGCGCCGTTCATCCTTGACGGTCTCTTCGCGGTAGGCGTCGGCCAGCACCATCAGCGTCACCCGGTCGGCGCCGGCCGCCGTCTCGACCACGTAGGGCAGAAAGTGCTCGCCGCTGGCCTGGTCGAAGTACTCCAGCTTCTTGCCGGAAAATTCCTGGTGCCGAGCGAGATCGAAATCGGTGCGATTGTGCACCCCTTCGATCTCCTGCCAGCCGAACGGGAATTCGTACTCGATGTCGTAGGCCGCCTTGGCGTAGTGCGCGAGCTCGCCGGCCTGGTGCTGGTGCCAGCGCAGCCGCGAGCGATCGAGACCCAGCTCTTCGTGCCACGCCATGCGGAGCGCGCGCCACCGCTCGAACCATTCCTCGTCCGTGCCCGGGCGGACGAAGAACTGCATCTCCATCTGCTCGAACTCGCGGGTCCGGAAGATGAAATTGCCGGGGGTGATCTCGTTCCGGAACGCCTTGCCGATCTGCGCGATGCCGAATGGAATGCGCTGGCGGGCGGAACCGAGCACGTTGAGATAGTTGACGTACGTACCCTGGGCCGTCTCGGGCCGGAGATAGACGACCGCCGCGCTCTCTTCGACCGGCCCCATGAAGGTCTTGAACATCAGGTTGAACATCCGGGGGGCGGTCAGATCGCACGTGGAGTGCTGACCGGGGATCTTGCTCGGCTTCTGGGGACAACGGGCGTCGGCCAGTCTGTCGGCCCGGAAGCGTCCCTTGCAGGTGCGACAATCGACCAGCGGGTCGGTGAATCCCGCCACATGCCCGGATGCCTCCCAGACGCGGGGGTGCATCAGGATGGCGGCGTCGAGCCCCTCCACGTCCTCCCGGGCCCGGACCATCGCCTGCCACCAGCGGTCCTTGATGTTCCGCTTCAATTCGACGCCGAGCGGGCCGTAATCCCAGACCGAGCCCAACCCTCCGTAGATCTCAGAGGACTGGAAGACGAAGCCGCGGCGCTTGGCCAGGGAGACCAGTTTTTCCATTACAGACGCATCAGGCATCGGGCGATACTGGCTGGGGTTGAGGTCCGCCCCGGGGGGCGGGGCCGGAAACGTAATCCGGTCACGCATCCTGCTCCATTGGGGGCCGTAACGGCACCGGGTGAGGCATGAATGCGACTGATCCTTGTACACCCATGATAGGCAAGTCCTTGTCATTGCGATAGTTCGTTGAACTGATCGAATCGGCAGGATTTTTGCTCCAAACAGGGTGATCGGGCTGGACGGAGGCGCGCTGACGCGCCGGTACCCGGCAACGGCCACCCCGCGATGTGCGGCGGTGACCTCGGACTTCATCGCCACCCTCTGGTGGCAGCGAGTCGAGTGATGGCGAAACGGGGCGGCTTCACCCTCATCGAAATGCTGATCGCGGTGGTGATCCTGGTGATCATCGCCACGGGCGTGGCGCGGTTCGCATCGAGCTTCTCGCAAGGCATGGGGAATTCGTCGCTGCGGCTGGTGGCCACCGGCGTTGCCGACGACCGTCTGCAGCTGATTCGCGCTGATCCGCGGTATACCCGCCTGGTGTCGCTCTACGGCACCGGCGCCGGGGCGGACACCACGGGCTTCCCCGAGTATCCCTACATGCACCGCAAGACCACCGTGGTTCGCGACCAATCCGGCACGCCGGCGCGGGACCGCACCACCGTCACGGTGCGCGTCACCGATCCCGGCCTGACGGACACCGTCGCCGTCACCGCCATCATCGCGAGTCCATGATGCCGCCTACCAGAGCCCCGATCGCCCGCCGGCCTCGCGCCGGCTTCAGCATGGTCGAACTGCTGATCGTGATGATCATGATGGCCGCGCTCAGCGGTGCCGTCGCCTCGCTGTTCCGGTCCCAGAGCCGGTCCTTCATCGCCAACGAAGCGCGCTACGACATGGCGCAGAACGGACGCGGCGCGGTGGAAGAGTCGGAGCGCGTCATCCGCACCATGGGGGCGGGAACGCCCGAAGGACAGCCGGTGCTGGTCTACGGCGCCGCGTCGGTCCTGGCCTTCAATACGGACTACGTGGAAGCCGACACCACCAGCATGCGCTGGGCGGCCTACTTCGATCCCGATGTGCCCTCGGGCGAGACCGAGGCGTGGTCGGCCTCGAACGCCAGTGTGATTCCGAACTCGGCCCCGGCGTACACCTATCCGGGCAGCACCTATCTCCTCGGCAACGGTTCGGTTTCGCCGGCGGAGACGTACATCTTCTACTTCTCGTCCGACGCCACCACCTCGCGGTCCGACGACTACGTCCTCTATCAGCAGGTCAACGACGGCACGCCCACGATCGTGGCGCGGAACATCCTCGCCAGCGGCGACGGGCGGCCGTTCTTCGAGTATCTCATGGAGCGGACGCTCTCGACCGGCGACACGCTGATCACGGTGCAGTCGGCCGACCTGCCGCTGATCCGGCGGGTGCTGACCGCCGGGCTCACGAGCAGCGACAGTCAGGCGTACGTCCGGCCCGATTCGGTGCGGGCGGTGCGGCTCAACTTCCGCCTCACCAACGGCAAGACCGGCAGTGACGAGCGCTTCCGCGACATGTCGACCACGGTCCAGGTCCCCAACAACGGCATTCCGCTGCCGACGGTGTGCGGCCGGGCTCCGCTGTCGCCGGCTTCGCTGACGGCCGTGGATACCATTCCGGGCAGCGGCGTCATCTGGCTGACCTGGCCGGCCTCCGTCGACCAGGACGCCGGCGAGCATGACGTGCTGCAATACATCCTCTACCGGCGGCTGGCGACGAGCACGGTGTGGTCCGATCCACTGGAAGTCGTCCGGGTGGTGAGCGGCCAGGCGACGTACACCGTCCAGATCTCCGACAACGTCCCCGGCACCGCGTACACGTTCGGCGTCGAGGCCCAGGATTGCACGCCGTCGGTCTCGACAGTCACGTCGCAAAACATCACGGCGAGTACAGGGCCGTGAACATCAGGAGTCCGGGCATGACAAGGTTGCGTGGGGTCACGAACCGCCGTGGTGCGGCGGTATTGATGGCGCTGCTGATCTGTTCCATCGCGATTGCGGCGATGGCGCTCGGCGGCATCATGATGTCGTCCGGGGCGCAGATCACGACCAAGTTCGCCGCCCGCGAAAACGAGCTGCAAGCCGCGGCCGACGGCGGCCTGGCCATCATCCGCGATTCGCTCAATCGCGGCGTCTACGACTCGCTGCTGCCCGACAGCGGCTATACCACGCTGGCGGACAACGCCACGGTGACCGACGCCAGCGGCAGCACGATCGCCGGCATCACCCGGTCGCTGTATGTCGGCCATACCGGCGGGCGAACCGGCGGCGCGGCGACGGCCGGACAGTACGGCAGCAACTTCGCGAGCGGACTCTCGATCATCAGCGACCGCAGCGGCGCCGTGGCGGCGCGACGGCTGTTGATGACGCAGGAATCGTGGTCCAAGTTCGCGGTGGCGATCAACAACTGGAGCGGCAGCTCGATGTACGGCTGCGGCGAATCGGTCAACGGCCCGTTCTTCTCCAACACCGGCCTCATTCTCCAGACCGGCTGCGGCTCGGGAAGCGGCACCTATTTCGCCAGTTCGGTCAACGTCGTCGGGTCGATCAGCGGCGCGTCGTCGGGGCGGTTCACCCAGGGCTACAAGACCGGCGTCTCGCCGGTGCCATGGCCCACGGCGGCCCGCATCAACCTGATGCAGCAGTACGCCCAGGACGCCGACGCGGCCGACGGCGACTACGATATCTCTGCCGACTCGACCAACCCGACGATGCCCCGCGTCCGGATCGAATTCGTGACCGTTGACGTCAACGGCAACGGCGTGATCGACTGGGATGAGGGATTCATGCGGGTCTGGGTCGCCAACTACTCCGGAAGCACCACCAGCGATACCGCGCTGGCGTATGCCACCGGGCGGCGCTGGCCGTACATGGACGGCACCACGTCGACGCCGCAGCACCTGACGAACAACGCCGTGTCCACCAACGCCGACCCGAACATGTACTCCCGCAATTGCGGGGCGAAAGCATCGATTCACGGCAGCGACACGCTCGAATTCCATACCGCCGACAGCGTCTATGTCGGTACCTACGCCGATTCGGGCAACGCCGGCGCGGCCCGGCGGGCGGTACAGAGCCTGCTGTCGACCAACGCCACCCGCCGCTGCTACCTCGGCGGCGATCCGCGGCTCTTTCCCTGGGCTACCGGCGACACGTTGACCCCGGATTCGACGATCACGCAGGTCTTCGGCTGGTGGAAGAAGCGGCACCAGACCTATTCCGCATTGAGCGGCGTGCGCCCCGGCGACGCCGCCTACCTGATCCCGCTCGGCGCCAACCCGAACTTCAAGGGCGTGATCTTCGTGCGCGGCAATGTCGCGTTGAGCGGACGGCTCCGCGGCCGGGTGTCGGTGTTCGCCACCGGGAACATCGTGATGGCCGACGATCTGCTCTACCAGAACCCGCCGGGCACCAACTGCACCGCCACGGGCGACATCTTCGGGGCGATCGCCACCAAGAACGTGGTCATCGAAGACAACGACCTGCAGACGCCGTTCCGGGTCGCCGGCAAGATCTACGGCGGGTTCGACGACACCAACGATGCGAACTACAACATGTTCCTGATGGCCGCCGGCAGCGGCGGATCCACCGGCAACTGGTACGGCGAAGGCGTCGTGGGCCCGGGCGACGGCACGGCGAACTACAGCATGCTGAGTGGTGAACCGTCGTCTGCCAATGCGACCTGGGACATCTCGGCGATCAACCAGCGGTGTTCCATCGCCGATCCGGGCACCAACGGCTGCGTCCGGGTCACCGGCGGCCTGGCGCAGGGGCGGGTCGATTACGCCACCTACTGGGGGTCAGGCTACTATGGCTGGAACGAGGCGCACACCTACGACGCCTGCGGCGCGGTGAACCCGCCGCCGTACTTCCCGACGACCGGGCGGTTCATCGCCAACCGGTACTACGAAGTGGATCCGGTGTGGCTGCGCAACATGTCGATCGCCTCGTACTTCGACCGGCTGCAGGCCCAATAGCGACGGACCCGGCAGGAGCGTCCCGGCGGGGGTTCCGGGAGAACGGTTCGACCGGCGACCCTGCAGACCGCCGGCCCGGGACCGGCATCGGCCGCGCCGACAGCAGCGACCGGGGAGCATGGTTATGATTGGCATCATGGCAGCCCATGGGCGTGCGCGACGGGCCGGCTGGGGCCGGCGCGGGGTCACCCTCATCGAACTCCTGATCGTGATCGTCATGATCGGGATTCTTTCGGGGATTGCCGCGTCGCGGCTGGACTGGACCCGCTACCGGGCCGATGCCGTCTCCCGGGGGGTCATGGCCGACCTGGCGCTGGCCCAGCGCCGGGCGGTCTCGCTGCAGGAAAACGTCCGGATCAACCTCCCCGACAGCGCCAGGATGCAGGTTCACGAGGACGCCAACGACGACAACGTGGTCGAGTCCGGTGAGCGGGTGGTTACCTATCCGCTGGACCACAACTTTATCTTTGCCAAGGGGTCGGCCCCCGACCTGTCCCTGGCGGAAGATCCGACGGCGCTCACGGCCCTGACCTTCCGTCGCGACGGGTCGGCCAACCGGAGCGGCACGTTCTACATCGCCGGTCCGGGGTACGACCCCAGCTGCAAGCACTGCCGTGCCGTGGCAGTCTCTCGCGCAACCGGACGGGTGACGTGGTACTCCTACGCAACCGGGAGCTGGAAGCAGGCCAACTGACCCCAGGCCGCACCGGCTTCACGCTGATCGAACTGCTCATCGCCATCGTCATCCTGGTGGTCGTCGCCACCGGTGTCGCGCGCTTCTCCGCCAACTTCTCCCATGCCATCGGCGACTCCGCCCTGCGGGTGGTCGCCACCGGAATCGCTGAACAGCGCCTCGAGCTGATCCGCGCGGACCCGCGCTACCCCGACCTGGTTGCGCTCTACGGCAACGGCGCCGGCGCCGACACCACCGGCTTTCCCGATTATCCCCGGATGCATCGGACCACCACGGTGGTGCGCGACCAGTCCGGCTCGCCGGCCCGGGACCGCACGACCATCACCGTCCAGGTCACCGATCCGGCGATGAAGGACACCGTCGCCATCACCGCGGTGGTCGCCGCGCCGTGAATCCGGTCCGCGAGGCGCGCCGGGGGTTCTCGCTGGTCGAGCTGCTGATCGCGATGACCATGCTGCTGGCGATCACAGCCGCGGCGTGGTCGTTGTTCCAGTCGCAGAGCTCCTCGTTCCGGGCCAACATCGACCGATGGGAGATGGTGCAGAACGCCCGCACGGCGATGGACGGAAGCGCCCGGCTGATCCGGACCATGGGGGCGGGAACGACGCCCGGGCAACCGATCCTGGTCTACGGTGCCGGCAACGTGCTCGCGTTCAACAGCGACTACGTCGAGTCGGACACCACCGACATGCGATGGGCCGCGTATTTCAATCCCGACGCACCGGCCGGCGAAACCGAGGCGTGGGACGCGGCTGCCGCCACGGTGATCCCGAATTCGTCGCCGGCGTACACGTATCCGGGTGAAACCTGGCTGCAGGCCAACGGCGCGGCCTCGCCGGCCGAGACGTACATGCTCTATTTCGCGCCCGACGCGTCCACGGCGCGCAGCGACGACTACGTGCTCTACCAACGGGTCAACAGCGGCGAACCGGAAGTCATTGCCCGCAACATCCTGCCGCATCCCGACGGTCGCCCGTTCTTCGAGTACCTGATGCGACGCGCCACCAGCGGCGGAGACTCCCTGATTCCCGTCCCTGGCGGCGACATTCCCCTGATCCGCCGCACGCTGGTGGCGGGCCTTTCGGCCGCCGACAGCGCCGCCTATGTCCGACCCGATTCGGTGCGCGCGGTGCGGATGAACTTCCGGCTCGACAACGGCCGCACCGGCGCCGATGAGCGCGACCGCGACATCAGCACCGTCGTCGAAGTGCCCAACAACGGCGTCGCGCTGCCGACGGTGTGCGGGCGGGAGCCGCTGGCGCCATCCGTGCTCAGCGTGGTGGACACGGCGCACGGCAGCGGCCGCCTCTGGTTCACCTGGAACGCCTCGGCCGACCAGGACGGCGGCGAACACGACATCCATCAGTACATCCTCTACCGCCGGCCGGCGTCGGCGACGAGCTGGACGGCCGGCGGGCCGGTCGAGGTGGTCCGGGCCGAGAGCGGCCAGTCGTCGTACTCGGTGGAAGTGGCCGGCAACACGCCGGGCACGCCGTATCTGTTCGGAATTGCCGCCGAAGACTGCACCCCGGCGCAGTCCACCATCACCACGCTCAACGTCACCCCGTCATCATGAACGGACCCGGGTCGATAAGGCCTCTGGAGCAGGTGCTGCGGAACCGGCGCGGCGCGGCGCTGTTGATGGCCATCATGGTGTCGATCGCGATCGCAGCCATGGCGCTGGGCGCCGTGCTGCTGGCATCGAACGCCGAACTCACCACGCATCTCACGTCACGCGACGCCGCCCTGCAGGCCGCGGCCAACGGCGGATTGGAGATCATCAGGGACTCGATCAATCACGGCGTGTTCGATTCGCTCCTGCCGGACAGCGGCTACACCACGCTGCAAAGCGGCGCACCGGTGCTCAACGCCCTCGGCCAGCCACTCCCCGGCGTGCAGCGATGGCTGTACGTCGGCCGGACGGGCGGGCGGACCGGCGGCGCCGCCACCGCCGGGCAGTACGGCAGCAACTTTGCCAGCGCCGTCTCGGTGGTCTCCGACCAGCGTGGCAGTGGTGCCGTCCGCCGGCTACTGATGACCCAGGACTCGTGGTCGAAGTACGCGGTGGCGGTCAACAACTGGAGCAGCGGGACCGCGTACACCTGCGACGAGTCGATCGACGGCCCGGTCTACTCCAACAACAAGGTGGTGTTGCAGGCGGGGTGCCCGTCGGGATCGGGGACGCTGTTCGGCGGCCCGGTCGATGTCGTGACGTCGATCACCAACCAGTCGTCGGGACGGTACACCGACGGGGTGCAGGTCGGCGTCTCGCCGCTGCCCTGGCCCACACCGGCCCGGATCGGCCTGATGCAGGCCTACGCGCAGGATGGCGACGCGGTCGGCGGCGACTATGACATCGCCTCGCCCTGCACCACCACCGGGTCCGCCAGCCCGGCGGTGCGGATCGAATTCGTGCCGGTCGATGTCAACGGCGACGGGCAGATCGAGTGGAACGAAGGCTTCATGCGGGTCTGGATCGCCCATCACACCACCTGCGCGAATGCGACCGATTCGACGCTGGCGTATGCGACCGCGAGACGGTGGGACGTGACGCCGGCCAGTACCGACAGCGTGCACGACCCCAACATCATGTCACCGAACTGCGGCGCGGTTCGCGACATCGCCGGCGACGTCAGCTTCCACACCGCCGCCCAGGATTGGGCCACCTACGGCAATGTCGATTCGGTCCGTGCCCTGCTGTCGAGCTCCGCCCGGCGCTGCTTCCTGGGGGGCGATCCCCATCTCTTCCCGCACCTCACCGGCGACACGCTGACGCCCGATTCCACGGTTACCGACGCCCCCGGCACCGCACTGGGCTGGTGGCGGCGGCGCAATTCGGGGCCGTGGCCGGCGCTCTCGGGGGTCCGGTCCGGCGACAAGTCGTATCTCATTCCGCTCGGCGCCAACCCGGATTTCAAGGGCGTCGATCTTCGTGACCGGTGACGTGGCGCTGAGCGGGCAGCTGCGCGGACGCGGTGACGGTGGTGAGCACCGGGAACATCGTGCTGGACGACGATCTGCTCTATACCATCCCGCCCGGCACCGACTGCAGCGAACAGGGCGACATGCTCGGAGCCATCGCGATCAAAGAACGTGGTGATCGAAGACGACAGCGTGCAGACGCCGTTCCGCGTCGACAACAGGGTTTTCGGCGGCTTCGACGACACCGGCGACGCCAACGACAACATGTTCTTCATGGCGGTGGGGAGCGGGAGCGCCGACGGCAACTGGTTGGGCGAAGGCGTGGCTTCGCCGTTCAACTATTCCTACTATCTCAGCCTCGGCGCCGAACCGTCGGCGCCGACGTCCGGCTGGGACATTTCGGCCATCAACGAACGTTGCGGCACCGCCATCAACGGTTGCGTCCGCATTACCGGTGGCCTGGCGCAAGGCCGGGTCGATGACGCGACGTATTACGGGGCCAATCGCTACGGCTGGGCCGAAGCCCACACCTACGACCGGTGCGGGGCGATCGATCCCCCGCCCTATTTCCCCACCACCGGCCGGTTCACCGCCAACCGCTATTACGAGCTCGATCCGGTGTGGCTCAACCAGATGACGATCGGGGAATATTTCCGGCGGCTGCAGGCGCAATAGGCGCGAGTCGTTGGTCGCGGTCGTCAGCTCGATCGTCGCGGGGCTGGCCAACGACACACGACCCACGGCTGATGGACCAGTTCACACCGCGATGATCTGATCGCGCCGCGTCCCGACGCTGACGTAGCGGATCGGCGCACCGGCCAGTTCCTCCATCCGATCGAGATAGCGCCGGGCCGCGGCGGGAAGATCGGCCAGGCGGCGGGCATCACCGATCGGCTGCCGCCATCCGGGAAGTGTTTCGTATTCCGGCTCGACCCGCTCCAGTTCGGCGATGTCGCTCGGCATCTCGGCGCACCCGTCGCCGTCCAGCCGATACCCGGTGCCGATCGGAATCTCGTCGAATCCGTCGAGCACATCGAGCTTGGTCACGGCCAGGCCGGTCAGTCCATTGACGCGCACCGAGTAGCGGACCACGGTCGCGTCGAACCAGCCGCAGCGCCGGGGGCGGCCGGTCGTGGCGCCGAACTCGCTGCCGAGCTCCCGGAGGCGCGCCTGCAGCGGCCCGGCGGCTTCGGTCGGGAGCGGCCCGTTGCCCGACCCGGGTGGTGTACGCCTTGACCACGCCCAGCACGCCGTCGATCGCGGTCGGACCGATGCCGGCCCCGATCGCGGCGCCGCCGGCGGTGGTGTTCGATGACGTCACGAACGGGTAGGTGCCGTGATCGACGTCGAGGAGCGCCCCCTGCGCGCCCTCGAGCAGGACCCGGCGGCCGTCCGTGAGGGCGCGGTAGACCAGGAGCCCGGTGTCGGCCATCAACGGCCGGAGCCGGGCGGCAAAGGCCGTCGCCTGGGCGACATGCTCCGCCGAGATCGGCGCGCGCCGGTGCGCCCATCATGGCGAGCAGCGCGTTCGCCCGCTCGACGCGGGGTGCCAGCAGCACGTGGAGGTCCGGGGCGCGGCACAGATCGGAGACGCGGACGCCGCGACGGCCGATCTTGTCCTCGTACGCCGGACCGATGCCGCGCCCGGTGGTGCCGATCTGCTGCTGCTTCTCGCTGGCCTGGTCGAGGAGCTTGTGGTACGGCATCACCAGGTGGGCCCGCTCGGAGACGAAGAGGCGGCCGGCCAGCGCGATTCCCTGGGCGGCGAGCGCGTCGACCTCGGCGAAGAATGTCTCCGGATCGAGCACGACGCCGTTGCCCACGACGCACCGCACGTCCGGATGGAGAATACCGGACGGGATCTGGTGCAGCACGAACTGCCGATCGCCCACCACGACCGTGTGGCCGGCATTGGCGCCGCCCTGATAGCGCACGACGATGTCGGCCTGCTCGGCCAGCACGTCGACGAGCTTGCCCTTGCCTTCGTCGCCCCACTGGGCGCCGACGACGACTACGCAATGGTGATTCTGGTCGAACATCGGACGGCTCCGGTCGGACCGTGAGGTGCGCTGGTCCCGCAAACGAAACGGCCCCTGACGGGGCCGTGTCATTCGACTCCCCAGTAACCTAATGTTCCGCGGAACCGGCGTCCACCGCGTCGCCGGCGGGGCGGGTCACGGTTTCGCCCTTGCCGTCCCTGGTGGCCTTGTCGATGGCGCGCTTGAGCGCCGCCGCGTCGCCGCCGCTGCTGATGGCTTCCCGCAGCGCCGGCGTGGCCTCGACCCACTCCACCACCAGCTGGCGCCCGCTCCGGCCCTTGGTGACCAGCCGCTGGGCGACGACAGCACGCAGCGCCACCGCCAATCGGATCCGCGCCAGTTCCCGGGCGTCCGCGGGATAACTCGCCAGCAGCTGCAGCAGCGCCGAGACCAGGTCGGGGGCGCTCACGGCGGCGAGCACCAGACACGCCGATTCGGCGGCGCGGATGGCGCGGTCGATGGCATCGGACTCGCGCAGATCGCCGATCACGATCACATCGGGGTCCTGGCGCTGGGCGGCCCGCAGCCCCGAGGCGACGTCGTCGGTATCGGTGCCGACTTCGCGCTGTGCCACCGAACTCGACAGGTCGCGGTGGAGGTATTCGATCGGGTCTTCGAGCGTCAGCACTTCGCGTTGCTGGCTGCGATTGATGTGGTGCACCATCGCCGCGATGGTGGACGTCTTGCCCGATCCGCTGCAGGCCCGGCGATGAACACCAGCCCGTCGGGCGCCTCGGCAAAGGCGGTCAGCGTCTCGGGCAGCCCGAGCGACTCCGGCGTCGGCACCGAGAAGGGAATCACCCGCAGCACCATCATGAACGACGAGCGCTGCCGCGACATGTTGACCCGGAACCGCCCCACGCCGGCAACGCCCCAGGAGCAGTCGAAGTCGCGCAGCGTGACGAGCCGCGGATCGTCGGTGGAGAGGTTGGCGAACATCGCCGCCAACGCCTCGGTCTGCTGCGGCGTCAGGCGCTGCTTGGTGAGCGGCACCAGCTTGCCGTCGACGCGGGCGCGGAAGACGTCACCTGCCTTGGCGTGCACGTCGGAGGCGCCGCGCTGGATGGCGGCCTTGAGCACCCGGGTGAGCATCGGCGACGTGGTCATGGTCTCTCCGGAGCGAATCCCATCTGGGTGGTGACCATCTGCATCGTGTCGCCGGCGAGGCGACGTGCCTTCGCGGCGCCCTCGGCCAGTGTCGCGGTCACCGCGGCCGGGTCGGCGCCAGATCGTGGCGGCGCGCTCGCGGATCGGCGCCAGCGTGGCGCGCCATGTTGTCCGCCAGCACCCTCTTGCAATCGACGCATCCCCAGCCGGCGGTGCGGCAGTTGACCGCCACCTCCGCCGCCGTCCCGGGCGGCGAGAAATGCTGGTGCAGCGCGTAGAGGTTGCAGACCTCCGGCGTTCCCGGGTCGTGCCGGGTCTTCCGGGCCGGATCGGTCATGGCGGGGCGGATCTTCTGCCAGATCTGCTCCGGCGGCTCGAGAATGCCGATGGTGTTGCCGAGGCTCTTCGACATCTTGGCCTGGCCGTCGAGCCCGACGATGCGCCGGGCCGGCGTCAGCATCGCCTTCGGCTCCGGAAACACCGGGAACTCGCCGGCGAACTCCGCGTTCCACTTCCGCGCCAGCTCACGGGTCAGCTCGAGGTGCTGCACCTGGTCCTCGCCCACCGGCACCGCGTCGGCGCGGTACAGCAGCACGTCGGCCGCCATCAGCACCGGATAGCAGAGCAGCCCCGCCGGCACCGATTCGACCCGCTGCGACTTATCCTTGTACTGCGTCATCCGCTCCAGTTCGCCGAGCGGAGCCAGTGTGGTCAGGAACCACGCCAGGAGCGCGTGCGCCGGCACGTGACTCTGGACGAACAGCACCGAGCGGGACGGATCGATCCCGGCGGCCAGCAGCCCGACCGCCATCTCGCGGGTGCGCTCCGCCAGGCGCGACGCATCGTACGGCGCGGTGATGGCGTGCAGATCGACGATGCAGTAGATGCAGTCGTACTGGTCCTGCAGCGCCACCCAGTTGCGGACGGCGCCGAGCCAGTTGCCGATGTGCAGTTCGCCCGAGGGCTGGATGCCTGAAAAGATGCGCGGCATGGCGGCAAGCTACCTGCCCACCGGAGAGGCGGCAATATGAGCGGCGATGCCGAGCGGCTGGCCCGACTGGCCGAACGTGCCGCGTGCGGGGCGGCCGCCTACCTGGCGCGGGTGCCCCGTCCGCCGACCGCGGCGTGGTCGCTCAAAGGTCCGTCCGATTTCGTCACCAGCATCGATCGCACCGCCGAGGCGATGATCCGCGACGACCTGCTCCGCGCCGAGCCCGATGCGCGGGTGCTCGGCGAGGAGCTCGCGCCCGACGACGGCGGACGCCGCCGGCCTGGTGTGGATCGTCGATCCGCTCGACGGCACCACCAACTTCCTCCACGGCTATCCCGGCTGGTCCGTGTCGATCGGCGGCGGCTGTCGATGGCGAGCTGGTGGCCGGCGCGGTGTTGCACGTCCCGACCCGAACCTGTTGCGTCGGCGTGGCGGCGACGGCGGCGCGTGGCTGGGCGGAGAGCGGCTGCACGTGTCCGACATCCGCGAGCCGCGGCTGGCGCTGATCGGCACCGGATTCCCGTTCAAGACACCGGACGAGATGCCCCGGTTCCTGGCCATCCTGCCGCAGGCGCTTCGCGGCAGCAGCGGCGTGCGGCGCGCCGGCTCGGCGGCGCTCGACCTGGCTGACGTGGCGCGGGGGCGACTCGACGGCTTCTGGGAGCTGACCCTGGCGCCGTGGGACGTGGCGGCGGGACTGCTGCTGATCCGGGAAGCCGGCGGCGTGGCGACAGACCTCGACGGCAACCCCGGCGCGGCCGGCACGCGGTGGGGTGGTGGCGGGCAATCCGGCGATCCAGCGAGTGGCTACTGGCGCTGGTGCCGCCGCAGGCAGCGGCCCGGGCGGCGGCTGAGGGAACGGCGGCACCCGGGCCTGCGCTGCCCAGCGCGACATCGTTCCCGCCCGACCGCTCATCCCGGCCGCGTCAGGACCCGTGCGTCGCCATCCTCCACCACCACCGTGTGCTCGAAGTGCGCCGCCAGCGATCCGTCCTGCGTGACCACGGTCCACTTGTCGCGCAGCGTGCGGGTGGCCGGATTGCCGGCGGTGATCATCGGCTCGATGGCCAGGGTCATCCCCGGACGCAGCTGCGGCCCGCGGTGCGGCGTGCCGATGTTGGGGACCTGGGGCTCCTCGTGGAACCGCGTGCCGATGCCGTGGCCGACCAGTTCGCGCACCACGCCGAACCCGGCGCCTTCGGCGACCGTCTGCACCGCGTGGCCGATGTCGCCGACATGATTGCCCGCGACCGCGGCGGCGATCCCGGCGCCGAGCGCACGCTGGGTGACGTCGAGCAGGCGCTGCACCTCGGGAGCGATCGCGCCGACCGGAATCGTGGTGGCGGCGTCGGCATGCAGTCCGTCGATGCAGACGCCCGACGTCGACCGAGACGATCGAGCCCTCGTCCAGCACGCGCGTCGGGCGGAGGGAATGCCGTGGACGATCTCGTCGTCGATCGATACGCAGAGCGTCTTGGGAAATCCGTACAGGCCCAGGAACGACGGGGTCGCCCCCGGGTGCGAGCGGATGAACTGCTCGGCCTCGCGATCGAGATCTTCGGTGGAGAGTCCGGGTGCGACGATCCGGCGCATCAGCGCCAGGGTGTCGCCGACGATCCGGCCGGCGCGCGCCATGGTGTCGATCTCGCGCGGCGACTTGATGGTGATCACGGCCGCCTCGCGCCCGTCCGCACTCGACCGCTTCCCGGACCCGGCCGGCCACCTCGTCGACGGTGCCGGTGGCGGCGATCCGGGTGACACCGCCGTGCGCCTCGAACCAGGCGATCACCGGCGCGGTCTGGCGGCGATACGCCTCGAGACGGGTCGCGCACCGCGGCCGGATCGTCGTCGGCGCGGCGCTCGAGGTGCCGGCGCCGCTCCAGCCGCGCCAGCAGTTCGGCGTCGTCGACGTCGAACAGCAGCACCTGCGTCGATGCTGCGGCCAAGCCCGGCTTCGATGGCGGTGAGACCCTCGGCCTGCGGAATGGTGCGCACGACGCCGTCGAAGACCACGCCGCCGCGCCGCGTCGGGGTGCTGCAGCTGGTCGCGGACGATGCCGAGGATGATGTCGTCGCTGACCAGGTGTCCCGCTTCCATGACCTCGCGCGCCTGGCGCCCCAGCGGGGTACCGCGCGCCACCGCGTCGCGGAGCAGGTCGCCGGTGGCGACCTTCGGGACGCCCAGAGCCTTCGCCAGCAGCGCGCCCTGCGTGCCCTTGCCGGCCCCCGGCGGGCCGAGAAGCAGCAGATCGCCGATCACATCCCGTACCGGCTCTGGCGCCCGCGGAACTTGATCCGCCCCGAGCGCATGAAGCCGTCGTACTTGCGAAGGGTGCGGTGCTGCTCGATCTGGGCGATGGTGTCGAGCAGGACGCCGACCACGATCAGGATCGACGTGCCGCCGAACTGGAACGTGGTGACGCCCACGGCCTTGGCGGCCGCGATCGGGATGATGGCCACGATGGCGAGGAAGATCGACCCCGGGAAGGTGATCCGGCCGAGCACGCCGTCGATGTAGTCGGCGGTGGCGGCGCCGGGCTTGACGCCGGGGATGAACGCGCCCTGCTTCTTGAGGTTCTCCGACAGGTCGACCGAATTGAAGATGATCGACGTGTAGAAGTAGCTGAAGACGCACGATCAGCAGCGCGAAGAGGATGTTGTACGACCAGCTGCCGACGGCGAGGAAATCGGCCACCACGCGCAGCGACTCCATGTGGGTGAACTGGGCGATCGTGGCCGGGACGATGATGACGGTCTGGGCGAAGATGATCGGCATCACGCCGGCGGTGATCAGCCGGATGGGAATGAAGGTCTTCTGCCCCTCGCGGATGCGGCCGCGGCCCATCACCTTGCGCGGGATCTGGATCGGGACCCGCCGCGCCGCCATCGTCATCGCGACCACTGCCGTCACCATCACCAGCAGGACCACCGACCAGCACGATGGCGCCGGTGGGCGTCACGGCGCCGACCCGGATCGAATCGCCCAGCTGCAGCAGCGACGGCCAGACCCGGTCGAGGATCGAGACCGTGATCAGCAGGCTCATGCCGTTGCCGATGCCGCGTTCGGTGATCTGCTCCCCGAGCCACATGATGAAGATGGCGCCGATGGTGAGCGTCGAGACCATGATGGCGCGGGTGAAGAAGCCCGGGTTCGGCACCGCGCCGGGGATCCCTTCGACGAACAGCGTGAAGGTGTAGGCCTGCGAGAACGAGATCGCCACCGTCAGGTAGCGGGTCCACTGGGTGAGCTTCTTCCGCCCCTCTTCGTCCTTCTGCATCTTGCTGATCGTCGGCATGACGCCGCCGCCCAGCTGGAAGACGATGGACGCGGAGATGTACGGCATGATGCCGAGGGCGAAGATCGTGGCCCGCGACAGGCCGCCGCCGAGCGCGTCGTAGAGGCTGAAGAGCGTCTGCGCGCCGGAATTGGCGGAATTGTTGATGAAGTCCTGCAGCGCCTGCACGTTGACCATCGGCGACGGGATGTGGGCGCCGACGCGGTAGATCAGCACCGCCAGCAACGTGAAGAGGAGCTTGTCCTTGAGTTCCGGATCGATTCCGAAACCGGGGACCTTGGGGTTGGTCATTCGCTCTCGACCCGGCCGCCGGCCGCCTCGATCTTGGCGCGGGCCGCGGCGGAGATCGCCACCCCGCGCACCGTCACCGCGCGGGTGATCTCGCCGGTGGCCAGCAGCTTGACGGCGTCGCCCGCCTCGGCGACGAGTCCCGCGGCGGCGAGGGTCGCGGGCGTGATCTCGTCGCCGCTGACCCGCTCGAGGTCGCGCAGGTTGACGGCGCGCGCGGTCACCTTGAACGGATTGGTGAAGCCCCGCTTGGGCAGCCGCCGGTACATCGGCATCTGGCCGCCTTCGAAGCCGGGATTGGTGGACCCGCCGGTCCGGGCCTTGTGGCCCTTGTGGCCCTTGCCGGAGGTCTTGCCGAGCCCGGAGCCGGGGCCGCGCCCGACGCGCCGGCGGCCGCGGTGCGAGCCGGCGGCGGGGCGCAACGTGGCCAGCGTGATCGGCTGGTGCTTGGTCGTCGTCGGTCATGTCAGCGTCCCTTGAGCGGCGTCACCTCGACGAGGTGGCGCACCTTGTACAGCATGCCGCGCAGCGTCGGCGGTGTTCTCGACGTCGACGGTGGCCTGCTGGTGCCGCAGGCCGATCGCCTGCAGCGTGCGACGCATCGTCTCGGCCCGGCCGATCGACGAGCGGATCTGCCGCACCCGCAGGCGCTTCGCTTCCGATTCCGCGGGGATCACGGCGGCGTGATGCGCCGGTCCCTGGCGTCCGACGGCAGGATTGCGTCCCATCGTCACACCTCCTGGCGGGCGCGGTAGCCGATGCGTGTCGACGTCGATTCACGCTCGCGCGCCACCTGCCGGGCGGAAACCAGCCGGCTCAGCCCGTCCATCGTGGCCCGCACCATGTTGTGCGGGTTGTTCGAGCCCGAGGCTCTTGGTGAGGATGTCGGTGATGCCGGCGCACTCGAGCACCGCGCGCACCGGTCCGCCGGCGATGACGCCGGTACCGCTGGCCGCCGGCTTGAGCAGCACCCGGCCGGCGCCGTGCTCGCCGATGATCTCGTGCGGGATGGTGGTGCCGGTGCGCGGCAGCTCCACCATGCGTGCGCCGGGCGGCCTCGACCGCCTTGCGCACCGCCTCGGCGACCTCGTTCGCCTTGCCGGTCGCGACGCCGACCTTCCCCTTGCCGTCGCCGACGGCGACGAGCGCGTTGAACGAGAACCGCCGGCCGCCCTTGACGACCTTGGCGACGCGGTTGATCGACGACCACGTTCTCGATGAACTCGCCGCGCGCCCTCGCTGCGGTCGTCGCGACGGCCGCCGCGGCCGCGGCCGCCGCGGCCACCCCGCCGACCGCCGCTGGCCACCGTGCTGGCCGCCGTGCTGACCACCGTGCTGGCCGCGCCCGCGCGGTGCGGTGCGCCGCCGGCGCTTCGGCGGCGGGTTGCTCCGGCGTCGCCGGGGTCGGTGTTTCGTCCGCCATCAGAACTCCAATCCGCCCTCGCGGGCGCCTTCAGCCACGGCCTTCACCCGGCCGTGATATTGATAGCCGCCGCGATCGAAGACGACCTTGGCGATCCCCGCCGTCCTGGGCCCGCTCGGCCAGCAGCTTGCCGACCGCGCGCGCCGTGGCCGACCTTGCCGGCGGCCCGTCGCGGCGCCATGCCCGTCGCTGGTGTCGGTGACGCCGAGCAACGCCATGCCGCGGTCGTCGTCGACCAGCTGGGCGTAGATGTGCTTCAGCGAGCGGTACACCACCAGGCGCGGCCGCTCGGCGGTGCCGACGCACCCGCTGCCGCAGGCGGAGGTGGCGCCGGTACCGGCGGTCCTGGCGCCGCTTCGGTCCATGAATCGTCCGCATCACTTCGCTCCCGTCTTGCCGGCCTTGCGGCGCACGCGCTCACCGACGTAGCGGACGCCCTTGCCCTTGTACGGTTCGGGAGGACGGATGTTGCGGATTTCGGCCGCCATCTGTCCCACCAGTTCCTTGTCGATCCCCTCGATCCGCAACTCGGTCGGGCTGGCGACGCACGAACTTGATGCCCGCCGGCGCCTTGACCGGCACCGGGTGCGAGAAGCCGACGACGAGGTTGATGCCGTACGGCTTTGGCTCCGCCTTGTAGCCGACGCCCTGGATTTCGAGCGCACGGCTGTAGCCCTGGCTCACGCCCTGCACCATGTTCGCCACCAGCGTCCGCGACAACCCGTGGAGCGCCTTGTGGCGAGGATGATCGCTGGCCCGCGTGATGGTCACGATGTTGCCGTCGACCGCGGCGCTGATACCCGCCGGCAGCGTGCGGCTGAGCGTGCCCTTCGGCCCCTTGACCGTGACGGCATTGCCGGTCACGGTCACCGTCACGCCGGTGCCGAACGGAATCGGTTTCCTGCCGATGCGCGACATCGCCTCTCCTTACCAGACCACGGCGAGCAGTTCGCCGCCGAGATTGGCCGTGCGCGCCTCGCGATCGGTCATCAGCCCCCTGGGGGTCGAGACGATGGCGATGCCGAGGCCGTTCTTGACCCGCGGGAGATCGCGGCACTTGACGTAGCGGCGCAGCCCCGGCGAGGACACCCGCTTCAGCTCGCGGATGACCGGCAGCTCGTTGTGGTACTTGAGATAGAGCCGCAGCGTGCCGCGCCTGGCCTTCATCGAGGACCTTGTAGTCCGCGATGTAGTGGTTGTCGCGCAGCAGCCGCGCCAGCTCGTGCTTCAGTTTCGACGCCGGAATGTCGACCCGGCGCTGCCCCGCCGAGCAGGCGTTGCGAATGCGGGTCAGCATGTCCGCCACGGGATCCGTCATGCTCATGCGTTGCCGTCCCTCCGGCTCACGATCGTCAACATTCTGCCGTCTCTTCCTCAGGCCACGCGCAGGGCGCGCGGAGTTTCGCCGCGGAACGGCCATCCGAACTCGCGGAGCAGCGCCATGGCCAGATCGTCACGGTCTGCAGTGGTCACCAGGGTGATATCCATGCCGTGGATATGTTCCACCCGGTCGTAATCGATTTCCGGGAACGTGGTCTGTTCCTTGATGCCGAACGTGTAGTTGCCGCGGCCGTCGAAGCTGCGCGTCGGCAGCCCGCGGAAGTCGCGGATGCGCGGCACGGTGAGCGAGATGAACCGGTCGAGGAACTCGTACATCCGCGCGCCGCGGAGGGTCACCGCGGCCCCGATCGGCAGCCCCGCCCGCAGGCCGAAGTTGGCGATCGCCTTCTTGGCACGGGTGATCACCGCCTTCTGCCCGGTGATCTGGGCCAGCTCTTCGGCCGCGGCGTCGACCAGCCGGGGGTTCTTCGGCGCCCTCGCCGAGTCCCGACGTTGAGCACGATCTTGCTCAGCCGCGGCACCTGGTGCGGGTTCTTCAATCCGAACTCCTTGGCGAGGCGCGGCCGGACGGTCTCCTCGTAATACCCCAGCAGCCGCGGCTTGCCGACCCGCGCCCGGGGCGCGGCGTCGACCGGACCGGCGACCGGCGCGGCCGTGCCGCGGCCGCCGGCAGGACGGGAGCTGCTCTTGCGCGCGGCGGGTGCGGCGGCCTTCGCGGCCGGGGCCGCAGCCTTCGCGGCGGGGGCCGCAGCCTTCTCGTCGGGTGTCTTGGCCATGGTTACCGTTTCCTCGGAATCGCGCACACCGGACCGCACCGCGATCCGCTCGACCATCCCGTCGGTGTCCTTCTGCCGGCGGATCGCGGGTCGGTTCGTTCGACTTGGGATCGATCAGCATCACCTTGGAATGCGCCATCGGCGCCGGGAACGTCACGATTCCCGCTTCGGTGGTCTGCGTCGCCTTGCGGTGCCGCTTGACGAGATTCAAGCCCGTCGACGGCGATCCGGCCGGTCTTGGGAAAGACGCGCAGCACCGTGCCGCGCTTCCCCTTCTCGTCGCCGGAGATCACCTGCACGAGGTCGCCCTTGGCGACGTGGAGCCTGACCCGGACCGGCGGCTTGTGCCGCACCCGCTTGACCTTGCGATAGACCAGCGGCTTCATGTCAGAGCACCTCCGGCGCGAGCGAGACGATCTTCATGTAGCGCTTCTCGCGCAGCTCGCGGGCGACCGGCCCGAAGATGCGCGTCGCCCGCGGCTCGCCCTGGTCGTCGATCAGCACCGCCGCGTTCTCGTCGAAGCGGATGTACGACCCGTCCTTGCGCCGGACCTCCTTGGCGGTCCGCACGATGACGGCCTTGGCGACATCGCCCTTCTTCACCTGCCCGGTGGGAATGGCGTCCTTGATCGCCACCACCACCCGATCGCCGAGCGACGCATAGCGCCGCTTCGACCCGCCCAGCACCCGGATCACCAGGGCCTTGCGCGCGCCGGAATTGTCGGCAATCCGCAGCATGCTTTCCTGTTGTACCATTGCAGTCTCCTCCGGGGCTCAGCGCGCCCGCTCGACTACCGCGACCGTTCGCCAGTGGACCGTCTTGGCCAGTGGCCGGGTTTCCATGATGCGGACCGTGTCGCCGGGTTTGGCGTCATGGTCGTTACGCGCCTTGACGTGCGTGCTTCGCGTCACCTGCTTGCCGTACTTCGCGTGCGCGAACCGGCGGTCGAGTCGGACCGTCACGGTCTTCTGCATCCGGTCGCTGATCACCACGCCGGTGCGCGTCTTGCGCGCGGCGCGGCTGGCCGCGGTTGTCGTCTCGTCGGTCATCGCCCTGCTCTCCCCTTCACGCCTTGCGGCGCAGTTCGGCCAGGATCATCAGGATCCGGGCAGTATCCCGGCGCAAGGTCCGGAAGCGCATCGGGTTCTCGAGCGACTCGGTGGCGGAGCGCACCCGGAGCCGGAACTCCTCGTCGCGCAGCTCGGCCAGCTTGGCCTCGAGCTGATCGATGGGCAGCTCCCGCAATTCGGCCGATTGCAGACCCTTCATGGCTCAGACCTCCAGCCGGTGCACGACACGCGTCTTCACCGGCAGCTTGGCGTCGGCCAGCGCCAGCGCCTTGCGGGCGAGCGCTTCGTCGACCCCGTCGACTTCGAAGATCATCCGACCCGGCTTGACCACGGCCACCCACCCCTCGGGGTTGCCCTTCCCTTTCCCCATGCGGGTTTCGGCCGGCTTCTTGGTGATCGGCTTGTCGGGGAAGATCCGGATCCAGACCTTGCCGCCGCGCTTCATCTCGCGGGTGAGCGCCACCCGCGCCGCTTCGAGCTGGCGGCTGGTGATCCAGCCCGGATCGAGACTGACCAGGCCCCACTGGCCGAACGCCACGGTGTTGCCACGCGTGGCAATGCCGGTGGTGCGACCCTTGAACGTCTTGCGGAACTTGATCCGCTTCGGTGCCAACATGGTGGTCAGGCCCCCGTGCTATACGTCTTGCCGGTCACGTCCTCGACCAGCTCGCCCTTGAATACCCACACCTTGATGCCGATCGTGCCGTAGGTGGTCTTGGCGGTGCCGGTGGCGTAGTCGATGTCGGCCCGCAGCGTGTGCAGCGGCACGCGGCCCTCGCGATACCCCTCCACCCGCGCGATCTCCGCCCCGCCCAGCCGCCCCGCCGCCCGCACCCGGATGCCCTGCGCGCCCATCCGCATCGCGCTCTGCACCGCACGCTTCATGGCGCGGCGGAACGAGATGCGCTGCACCAGCTGGGCGGCGATGTTGTCCGCCACCAGTTTGGCGGAGAGCTCGGGGCGCTTGATCTCCTCGACGTTGACCGCCACCTCGCGGCTGCTGTGCATTTCGCGCTGCAGCACCACCGCGATCTCCTCGCGCAGCTTGTCGACCTCGGCGCCCCGCTTGCCGATCACCACCCCCGGCCGCCCGGTGTGGATGGTGATCGTCACCTTGCCGGGCTTGCGCTCGATATGCACCTCGGCGATCGCCGCATGCCCCAGCCGCCGCTGGATGTAGTCACGGATCAGCCGGTCTTCGGCCAGCAGCGACGGCATGTCCTTCGACGCCGCGTACCAGCGCGACAGCGCCTGCTTGGTGACGCCCAGCCGGAATCCGACCGGATGTGTCTTCTGGCCCATTACTTCGTCTCCTTCGGCGCCACGGTGATCCGCACGTGGCTCGTCCGCTTCCGGATCGGCGTGGCGCGTCCCTGCGCCGCCGCCGTGAACCGCTTCAGCGGCGGTCCCATGTCGACCTGCGCGTCGACCACCACGAGGGTGTCGACGTCGAACGGCTCGTTGGTGTTGAGCGCCTGCTGCTCGGCATTCGCCACCGCGGACCGCAGCGTCTTGGCGATCTGCCGCGCCGCCAGTTTCTTGTTGAACTGGAGGATGGCGTACGCCTCGTTGACGTCCTTGCCGCGGATCAGGTCCATCACCAACCGCATCTTGCGGGGCGACTGGCGCACCCCGCGCTGGATGGCACGACTCGGCATGGTCAGACCGCCTTCGCCTTCTTGTCGACCACCAGCTTGCCGCTGTGGCCGCGGAACAGCCGGGTCGGGGCGAACTCACCCAGCTTGTGCCCCACCATGTTCTCCGACACGTAGACCGGAATGAACTTGTTGCCGTTGTGCACGGCGAACGTGTGGCCGACGAATTCGGGCACGATGGTGCTCGCCCGGCTCCAGGTCTTGATGACCCGCTTCTCGTTCTTGGCGTTCAGGGCCGCCACCTTGTCGAGCAGCGCGTGCTGCACGAACGGACCCTTGCGAATGCTCCGCGCCATTACTTGGTCGCCTTCCCGCGCTTCCGGCCGCGCACGATGAGTCGATTGGACCGCTTCTTCCGCTTCCGCGTCTTGGTCCCTTCCGGCTTGCCCCAGGGCGACACCGGCGGCCGGCCGCCGGAGGTCTTGCCTTCCCCGCCGCCCAGCGGGTGATCGACGGGATTCATCGCCACGCCGCGGACCTTCGACCGCCGGCCGAGCCAGCGGGTCTTCCCCGCCTTGCCGACCGACAGCAACTCGTGCTCGGCGTTGCCGACTTCTCCGACGGTCGCCAGACAGCGGCTGTGCACCAGCCGCGTCTCGGACGACTTGAGCCGCAGCGTGACGTACTCGCCCTCGCGCGCCACCACCTGGGCTCCCTGTCCCGCGGACCGCGCCATGGCGCCGCCCTTGCCCATCTTGAGCTCGATGTTGTGCACCTTCGTGCCGAGCGGCATTTCGCCGAGCGGCAGGGCGTTGCCGACGCGCACGTCGCTGCCCGGCCCGCTCATCACGGTATCACCCTGCTTGAGACCCGCCGGGTGGAGGATGTAACGCTTTTCGCCGTCGGCGTAGACCAGCAGCGCAATGCGGGCGGTGCGGTTGGGATCGTATTCGATCTCCGCCACGCGCGCCGGAACGCCGAACTTGTCCCGCTTGAAGTCGATCCGCCGGTACATCCGCTTGTGCCCGCCGCCGCGATGGCGCGAGGTGAGATGGCCGAGATTGTTGCGGCCACCCGACTTGCGGATCGGTTCCAGCAGGCTCTTCTCGGGTTCGCCGCGCGTCAGCTCGTCGAAACCCGACACCGAGCGGAAGCGCGTGCCGGCCGTCATCGGCCGGTAGGGACGAATGGCCATGTCAGCTCTCGAAAACGGGCAACGTCTCGCCCGGTTGCAATGTCACGATGGCCTTCTTCCATCGCCCGGTGACGCCGCGGCTCTGCCCGCGCGCCGCCGCCTTGCGCCGCACCTGCATGGTCCGCACCGCCACCGCGGTGACACCGAACCGCTCCTTGAGCGCCTCGCGGATCTGGTGCTTGGTGGCCTCGGGGTGCACCTGAAAGACGTACTCCTGCCGGTCCTGCCACGCCGCCGAGCTCTTCTCGGTGATCAGCGGCCGCACCAGCACGTCATGAAGGCTGGCCATCAGTCACTCCCCTTCTTCTTCTTCGGCGCGGCGCCCTTGGCCTTCGGCGCGGCCGCCTTGCGGGGCGCGGCGGCCCGGCTGGTCTTCGCCTTGCTGGCGGCCTTCGGCCGGGCCTTTGCGGCGGCGGCGCTCCGGCGGCGTGGCCTGGCGCCTCCAGCCGACTCCGGCCCGCCCGCCGTCCCGGCGGTCTCGGGCAATTCACCGCCCAGTGCGTCCCGCTCGATCACCAGGGCCTCGGCCCGGATGATGTCGTACGCCGACGCATCGGCGAACGGCAGCACGTCGACGAACGGCATGTTGCGGCCGCTGAGATAAACGGCCGGCTTGTTGCCGGCGGTGAGCACCAGGGTGCGCTGGCCGTCAAGGGCGAGCCTGGCGAGCAGGCCGGCCAGCATGCTGGTCTTCGGCGCGTCGAACGCCAGCGCGTCGATCACGTGGATGCGCCCCTCGCGAGCCCGCGCGTTGAACGCGGAGCGGCGCGCCAGCTGGCGCACCTTGCGGGGAACGTCCTGGCGGTAGCTGCGCGGAATCGGACCGAATACCGTGCCGCCGCCGCGCCAGTGCGGCGCGCGCGTCGATCCCTGCCGCGCCCGGCCGGTGCCCTTCTGCTTCCACGGCTTCTGGTTGCCGCCGGAGACGAACGATCGCGTCTTGGTCTTGGCGGTACCCTGGCGCTGGTTGGCCAGGTGCGCCTTGACGGTCTGGTGCAGCACGTCCTCGTTGACCGTCCCGTCGAACAGCGCGTCCGGGAGGGCCACGGCGTGGGCGTGCCGGCTGCCGCTGGCGCTGTAGTGCGGAGCCTCAATCATGGCGGCTCTTCCCTCCCTGCTTGGCGACGGTCACGATGCCGTTGCGCGCGCCCGGAATGGCGCCGCGGACGAAGAGCAGGTTGCGGTCGGCGTCGATCCTGACGACCTGCAGGCCCAGTTCGGTGTGGCGCTCGGCCCCCATGTGGCCCGGCATCCGCTTCCCCTTGATGACGCGCGACGGATCGGTACCGGGCGAGATCGAACCGGGCTTGCGGTGACGGGTGTTGCCGTGCGTGGCGGGACCGCCGCCGAAGCCGTGGCGATGCACCACGCCCTGGAAGCCCCGGCCCTTGGTGGTGCCGGTCACCTTGATCATGTCGCCTTCGGCGAACATCGCGACCGTCACGGTGGCGCCCTGCGCCACGTCGCCGCCGCCGAGCGGGAACGACCGCACCACCTGCGGCGCGTAGTCGAGGCCGGCGACCCTGGCGTGGCCCAGTTCCGCCCGCGTGGTGCGTGGCGTCTTCTTGCGGCCCCAGCCGAGCTGGGCGCGGGAATCACGCACCTGCAGCACGGGGCACGGACCCGCTTCGATGACGGTCACCGGCACCGCCGTACCGTCCTCGCGGAACAGCCGGGTCATGCCGAGTTTGCGGCCGATCAATCCGGTGCTCATGGCTATTCGACCTTGATCTCGACGTCCACGCCCGCCGGCAGATCCAGCTTGGTCAGCGCGTCCATCGTCTGCGGCCGCGAATCGTTGATGTCGAGCAGCCGCTTGTGGGTGCGCAACTCGAACTGTTCGCGGCTCTTCTTGTCGATATGGGGCGAGCGCAACACGGTCCACCGCTCGATCTTGACCGGAAGCGGGATCGGCCCGGACACCTGCGCGCCGGTCTTCTCGGCGGTCCGCACGATATCCGCCGCCGCCTGGTCGAGGACGACGTGATCGAACGCCTTCAACCGGATGCGAATCTTTCCTGGCATCACTCCGCTCCTTGTCCCGCGTGCCCCGATCCCTCGCGCGGCGCGCTCGGGATGACCGTACGGCGGCGCCGCACGCTCACTTCAGGATCCTGGTCACGACGCCGGCGCCGACGGTCCGGCCGCCTTCGCGGATCGCGAACCGCAGCCCCTCGTCCATCGCCACCGGCGTGATCAGTTCGATCGTCATCGCCGTGTTGTCCCCCGGCATCACCATCTCCACCCCCGCCGGCAACTCCACGTTCCCCGTCACGTCCGTCGTCCGCAGGTAGAACTGCGGCCGGTACCCCTTGAAGAACGGCGTGTGCCGACCCCCTTCGTCCTTGCTCAGCACATACACCTCGGCCTCGAACTTCGTGTGCGGCGTCACGCTCCCCGACTTCGCCAGCACCATCCCCCGCTCGATGTCCGTCTTCTCGATCCCCCGCAGCAGCAACCCCACGTTGTCCCCCGCCACCCCCTCATCCAGCAGCTTCCGGAACATCTCCACCCCGGTCACCGTCGTCTTCTTCTCCGCCCCGAACCCCACCAGCTGCACCTCTTCCCCCACCTTCACCCGGCCCCGCTCGATCCGCCCCGTCGCCACCGTCCCCCGCCCCGTGATCGAGAACACGTCCTCCACCGGCATCAGGAACGGCTTCTCCGTCTCCCGCACCGGCTCCGGGATGTAGCTGTCCAGCGCCGCGTACAACTCCTCGATCTTCGCCACCCACCCCGCGTCCCCCTCGATCGCCTTCATCGCGCTGCCCCGGATCACCGGCACCTCGTCCCCGGGGAACTGGTACTGGCTCAGCAGCTCCCGCACCTCCAGCTCCACCAGGTCCAGCAGCTCCGCGTCGTCCACCAGGTCGCACTTGTTCAGGAACACCACGATGCTCGGCACGTTCACCTGCCGCGCCAGCAGGATGTGCTCCCGCGTCTGCGGCATCGGCCCGTCCACCGCCGTCACCACCAGGATCGCCCCGTCCATCTGCGCCGCCCCCGTGATCATGTTCTTCACGTAGTCCGCGTGCCCCGGGCAGTCCACGTGCGCATAGTGCCGCGCCGGCGTCTCGTACTCCACGTGGCTCGTCGCGATCGTCAGGATCTTCGTCGCGTCCCGCCGCCCCTGCGACGCCGACGCCTTCGCCACCTCGTCGTACGAGATGTACTTCGTCCCGAACCCCTTGTCCGCCGACACCTTCGTCAACGCCGCCGTCAACGTCGTCTTCCCGTGATCCACGTGCCCGATCGTCCCGACGTTCACGTGCGGCTTCGTCCGCTCGAATTTCGCCTTCGCCATGTCCCGTCCTCGTGCGGTCCGCTCCGTCGCTGCGTCCGACGTTGCTACTTCCCGGCCTTGCTGATGATCTGTTCCGCCACGGTCTTCGGGACTTCCTCGTAATGGTGCGGTTCCATGGTGTACACCGCGCGCCCCTGGGTGCACTGCGGAGCGTCGGTGGAATAGCCGAACATCTCCGCCAGCGGCACCAGGGCCGAGACCACCTGCGACTCGCCGCGCTGGGTCATCGAGCCGATCTTGCCGCGGCGGCTGGAGAGGTCGCCGATGACGGTGCCGAGGAAGTCCTCGGGGGTCACCACCTCGACGTTCATGATCGGCTCGAGGAGGACCGGCCCGGCCTGCCGGGCGGCTTCCTTGACCGCCATCGAGCCCGCGATCTTGAACGCCATTTCGCTCGAGTCGACGTCGTGGTACGAGCCGAACACCAGCTCGACCTTGACGTCGACCATCGGATAGCCGGCCAGCACGCCGTTCTCCAGCGCCTCGCGCATCCCCTGTTCCGACGGCCGGATGAATTCCCGCGGGACGACGCCGCCGACGATCTTGTCGACGAAGACGAAGCCTTTGCCGGCCTCGCCCGGCTCGACGTTGATCACCACGTGGCCGTACTGGCCCTTGCCGCCCGACTGGCGGATGAACTTCCCCTCGACTGTCCTCGACCCGGCGGGTGATGGTCTCGCGGAACGCCACCTGCGGACGGCCGACGTTGGCCTCGACCTTGAACTCCCGCTTCATCCGCTCGACGAGCACCTCGAGGTGCAGCTCGCCCATGCCGGAGATGATCGTCTGCCCGGTTTCGGCGTCGGAGCGGACCCGGAACGTGGGATCCTCTTCGGCCAGCTTCTGCATGGCGATGGAGAGCTTGTCCTGGTCGGCCTTCGACTTGGGCTCGATCGCCACGGCGATGACCGGCTCGGGGAACTTCATCGCCTCGAGCACGACCGGCTTGTCCTCGTCGCAGAGGGTGTCGCCGGTGCGGGTGTCGCTTGAGCCCGATGGCGGCGGCGATGTCGCCGGCCAGCACTTCGCCGATCTCGTCGCGCTTGTTGGCGTGCATCTGCAGCAGGCGCGCCACCCGTTCCTTCTTGTCCTTGGTGACGTTGTAGACGTAGCTGCCGGCTTCGAGCTTGCCCGAGTAGACGCGGAAATAGGTCAGCCGCCCGACGAACGGGTCGGTCATGATCTTGAACGCCAGGGCCGAGAACGGCTCGCCGTCGGCGGCATGACGGGCGACGATCTCGCCGTCGCCGCCGGGGGCGTGACCCTCGATCGCGGCCACGTCGACCGGCGCCGGCAGATAGTCGATCACCGCGTCGAGCAGCGCCTGCACGCCCTTGTTCTTGAACGACGCGCCGCAGAGCACCGGCACGAATTCCAGCGCCAGGGTCGCCTTGCGGATGGCGCGGCGGATCTCGTCGTCGGTCAGTTCCTGCTTCGCGGAGATACTTGTCGAGCAGTTCCTCGTCGTATTCCACCGCGGCCTCGATGGCCGCGTGCCGTGCCGCTTCGACCGCGGCGCGGAACTCCTCCGGCACCGGCAGCACCGTGAACGTCTTGCCGAGCGACTCGTCGTCGAAGACGAACTGCTTGCGGGCAATGACGTCGATGTGGCCGGTGAACGTCTCGCCGGTGCCGACCGGCAGCTGGATCGGATAGGCGCGCCGCGAGAGGCGGTCGCGGATCATCGCGACACAGCGATCGAAGTTGGCGCCGACACGATCCATCTTGTTGGCGAAGATGATGCGGGGCACACGGTAGCGGTCGGCCTGCTTCCAGACCGTTTCGGTCTGCGGTTCGACCCCGGCCACCGAATCGAGCACGGTGACCGCGCCGTCGAGCACGCGCAGCGAACGCTCCACTTCGACGGTGAAGTCGACGTGGCCCGGGGTATCGATGATGTTGATGCGATACTCGGGGCCGCTGCCCTCGCTGTCGCTCTCGCCGTGCCGCTTCCAGAACGCGGTGGTCGCCGCCGACGTGATGGTGATGCCGCGCTCCTGCTCCTGCTCCATCCAGTCCATGGTGGCCGCGCCGTCGTGCACTTCACCGATCTTGTAGTTCTTGCCGGTGTAGTAGAGGATGCGCTCGGTCGTAGTCGTCTTCCCGGCATCGATGTGGGCCATGATGCCGATGTTCCGGTACAGTTCGAGCGGTGTTTCGCGCGCCATGATCGTTCCGTTCACCCTCTGGAGGTACCCGGGACGGCGGTATCGTCCGCCCGCCCGCACTGCCCTCAGCGAAAAAGCGGGGCGACCGGTCCGGGCAGGCTGCCCGCGGTCTCGCTCCGCGCCACGTCCGGGGCGCAAACCCCGCGACGGGGATTCTCCTGGAGAATCCCGGCGATTTGTCCGAAGGACCAGAGGTGGGCGGGGCGCCGCCCCGACTCACGTGATCCCGATGTGTCCCGCAGAGACATCCCGAGCGCCACCGGCGCGAGGGATCCCTCGATGCCGTCCCGCTACCACCGATAGTGCGCAAACGCCCGGTTGGCTTCCGCCATCCGGTGCGTGTCTTCCTTCTTCTTGATGGTGTTGCCTTCGCCCTTCGACGCCAGGATCAGCTCGGCGGCGAGCCGTTCGGCCATGGTCTTTTCACCCCGGAGCCGGGCGAACGAGATCAACCAGCGCATCGCCAGCGCGGTGCGACGCTCGGGCCGCACTTCGACCGGCACCTGCAGCGACGCGCCACCGACCCGGCGGCTCTTCACCTCGACCGCCGGCTTGACGTTGTTCACCGCCTGCTTGAAGACCGCCACGCCCGGCTGGCCGGTGCGCTCCTCGATCAGGTCCATGGCGCGGTAGAAGATCCCCTCGGCCAGCGACTTCTTGCCCTGGCTCATCAGGTTGCTGACGAACTTCGACACGGTCTGGGAGTCGTAGCGCGGATCGGGCGGCACCGGGCGCTTGACGGCGTTCTTGCGGCGGCTCACTTGCCCTTGCTCCCGGCCGCCTTGGGCCGCTTGGCGCCGTACTTCGAACGGCTGCGGCGGCGGTCGTTGACCCCGGCGGCGTCGAGCGCGCCCCGCAGAATGTGATAGCGGACGCCGGGAAGGTCCTTCACCCGGCCGCCGCGGATCATGACGATCGAATGTTCCTGCAGGTTGTGGCCTTCGCCGGGGATGTAGGCGATGACCTCGATGCCGTTGGTCAACCGGACCTTGGCCACCTTGCGCAGCGCCGAGTTCGGCTTCTTGGGCGTGGTGGTATAGACGCGGGTGCAGACGCCGCGCTTCTGCGGATTCCGCTGCAGATGCGGGGCCTTCCCCTTGTAGGTCGGTTTGCTCCGCCCGTGGCGCAGCAGCTGGTTGGTCGTCGGCATCGGTCCCTGACTCGTGTGACAACATCATCATGGCCAGGGGAAACCCCTGGTCATGCGGAGCCGGTAATTATAGGGGTTCGGTGTGGGCGGGGTCAATGGGCGTTTGTCGTTCGGTAGTGGGTCGGGTGGGCTATGGCGGTCATGGGTCGAGGGTCGCGGGCTGGCTGGCAGGGTGGCGGGCGGGCACCGGGATGGCCGAGGATCAAGGCGGGGAAAACCAGACCGCCCCGATCGCATCGGCGGTCGGGGCGGTGGTGTATGACGGTGGTACGGTTCGTTCAGCTGCGGCGGCGCCGCTTGGCTGCGCCGGCGAGACCGACCAGGCCGGTGGCGAGGAGCGCCATGCTGCCCGGCTCCGGAACCTCGGTCGGCGGCGAGCCGCCCTGCTCGACGGTCAGCGACTGCAGGAGATAGTCGCCGTTGTCGTACTTGGTCTTGATCTCGTATTTGTTCAGATAGCAGTTCGGATAGGTCCCATAAAAGCACTTGTAACTTACGGTAGCCACCGGGTCGAACTCCAGGCAGCCGTCAGTGCTGGCGAGCGAGCCGAACACATACGGCTCGCCATCGTTCGGGCCGGTGCCGCTGCCGCCCGCACCGAGCGAACCGCAGGTGCCGCCGACCTGATAGCTGTACGCATCGCCGGGCGGCGGGCTGCTCTGCACAGACGCAAGTTCGAACGAGATCGGCACCACTCCGGCGTCCAGGCCGGTGAAGTCCACGGTGATATAGCCCTTGCCGTTGCCGATTTCGGCGTCGCTATTGCCATAGCACGACGTCTTGTACAGCTTCTGGGCCGGACAGACACCGATGCCGGACTCGCCCGGGCCGTCATTCTTGGCCCAAAGGTCGTAGCCGTTGCTCGCCGTGACCGTCACGCTCCCCCAACCTGTGAGCGTGAACACCTCGGAGGTGCCGAGGTTGCCGGTGCCGTTCAAGGTCCCGAAGTTGAACACCTGTGCCCGGGCACTGCCCGGCAGGGCGATGCCCACGACGGCGGCGAAGGCCAGTCCCGCCAGGGTCGAACGATTCAACGCGACGCGCATACAACTCCTCGAGTACGGTGTGGTTCCGGATCGCCTGACGGAGCGCCGTGCAGGTCACCCCCCTCCGAAGCAAACCTGATGCCAGAGTGCGGCGCCCCAACAGCATGGCGACCCTGCCCGTACGTTGCACGGATGCAACAGCAGGTCTGACAAGGCAACTCATTGATACTGAATGACTTGACAGGCCGATCCAGCAGGTGAGAATCGCGTGTCGCTCATCAGCACGCCCGCCAGCCCTGCTGCCGGGAACACCCGATACCGATGTCGCGACGTTGTGACGGCCCAACATTGTTGGGGCGCGATCCCCACAGTCTCCGCGAAGCCACGGTGCACCGGTGCGGGTCTCGACCGAGATCGCGAGGCAGGAAACGGGGCGACGATCAGCGGCGACGACGACGGCGCGTCGCTGCGCCAACCAGCCAGCCCGCCAGCCGGCCATTCATCGCAGTCGAGATGCTGCCGTGCGGCCGACACACAACAGCGCGGGGCCAGGAAGTTCCCGGCCCCGCTATTGTCACCGATCGTCATCTGCCGAGGTGAAGCCGACTACGCCTCGATTTCCTCCGGCACCACCGCCAGGAGCGCGTCGGGAAGCAACGGCTCCTCGATCGGCTCCGGCGCTGGCGGCGGCGGTTCGAAGCCCGCCGGCGGCTCGATCTCGAGATCGACGTAGCGGTAATGTCCGGTGCCCGCCGGAATGAGGTGGCCGATGATGATGTTCTCCTTCAGCCCGCGCAGGTCATCGCGCGCGCCGCGGATGGCGGCGTCGGTCAGGATCCGCGTGGTCTCCTGGAACGACGCCGCCGAGATGAACGACTGCGTCGTCAGCGAGGCCTTGGTGATGCCCAGCAGCACCGGCTCGGCCGTGGCCGGCTTGTTCTTCCGCTTGAGGATCCGCTCGTTCTCGTCGCGGAAGCTCTGGCGGTCGACCGTTTCGCCGTCGAGGAACGTGGTGTCGCCCGGATCGGTCACGCGCACCTTCTGCAGCATCTGGCGCACGATCACGCCGATGTGCTTGTCGTTGATGCGCACGCCCTGCAGGCGGTAGACCTCCTGCACCTCGTTGAGCAGATACTCCTGCACCGCGCGCGGTCCCTTGATGCCGAGGATCTCGTGCGGTGACACCGGCCCCTCGGTGAGGCGGTCGCCGGCGCGCACCCGGTCGCCTTCGTGCACCCGGAGGTGCTTGCCCGCCGGAACCTCGTACCCGCGCGCCTCGGCGCCCTCGAGCGGCATCCCTTCGGGATCGGTCGGGTGGACGAAGATCTCCCGCTTGCCGCGCTTGATCTCGCCGAACTTGACCATGCCGTCGATCTCCGACATCGTGGCCGGATCCTTCGGCCGCCGGGCTTCGAACAGCTCGGCCACCCGGGGCAGACCACCGGTGATGTCGCGCGTCTTGTACGCCTGGCGCGGAATCTTGGTGATGGTCACGCCCTTGCTCACCTTGACCGGCGGCGAGAGGAACACCGTCTTGTCCTTGCTCTCCTTCTTCGACTTGCCGGGCCACGCCTCGTTGATCGGGCGCTCGACCACCTTGAAGTGTTCCGACCACGGATTGGCTTCGGACGGCAACGTCATGGCGCGCGACACCGGATCGGTGGGCGAGCCGAGAATGATGCGGGCGCCCTTCGGCCAGGGTGTATTCCTGCGGGTCCTTGCGGTTGCTCTGATAGACGAGCACCGATGGATGCAGTTCCCGGTCGGGATCGGCCATGACCACCACCGACCGCAGTCCGGTCCCTTCGTCAAGCTCCTCGCGCAGGGTGACGCCCGGCACCAGGTCCTTCCAGCGCAGCTCGCCGTCGACCTTGATGATGCTGGGGTCGTTGTACGGATCCCAGGTGTAGAGGATCGATGCCGCGCTTGTCGTTGTCGCCCTTGCTGACGACGTCCTGCTCCTTGACCTGGATCAGGGCGCCTTCGGGCACCGGGTAGCGATTGAGCGGTCGCTTGGGATCCTTCGGATCCACCACGCACGATGCCGGCCTTGGTCTCTTCGGTGGCCGACTCGGTCTCGCGGGTGAGCGCGATCCGGATCGACGACTTGACGCCGTCTTCGTACTCCACCGGCACGTCGGCCCACTCGAGGTCGTCGGTGTAGGTCACCAGGCCGTCGGTGCGCGCCCGCCGCTCCGCCTCTTCGGCGATGCGCGACGAGGTGCCACCGATATGGAAGGTCCGCAGCGTCAGCTGCGTCCCCGGTTCGCCGATCGACTGCGCGGCCAGAATGCCGACCGCTTCGCCCAGGTCCACCATCTCCATGGTGGCCAGGTTGCGGCCATAGCACATCCGGCAGACGCCGCGCTTCGACTCGCAGGTGAGCACGCTCCGGATCCGGACGCGCTCGATGCCGGCGTCGTCGATGCGCTGCGCGATCTCCTCGTCGATCAGCTCGCCGGCCTGCACCAGCAGGCGCGGATCGCCGAACTCGTCGAGTTCGTGCGGGTCGGTGACGTCTTCCGCCGCCACGGTGCCGAGAATCCGGTCGCGGAGCGGTTCGATGACGTCTTCACCTTCCTTCAGCGGCGACATGTCGAGTCCCATCACCGTCCCGCAATCCTCCTCGGTGATGGTCACGTCCTGGGCCACGTCGCAGAGCCGTCGGGTGAGGTAACCGGCGTCCGCCGTCTTGAGCGCGGTGTCGGCCAGGCCCTTCCGGGCGCCGTGGGTGGAGATGAAGTACTCCAGCACGGTGAGCCCTTCGCGGAAGTTCGACTTGATCGGCGATTCGATGATCTCGCCGATCCCGCCGGTGAGCTTCTTCTGCGGCTTGGCCATCAGGCCGCGCATGCCCGCCAGCTGGCGGATCTGGTCGCGCGAGCCGCGGGACCCGGAGTCGTACATCATGAACACCGGGTTGTAGCCGCCGCGCGAAATGCGCATGTGGTTCAGCATCGCCTCGGCCACGTCGTTGTTGGCGTGGGTCCAGGCGTCGATGACCTTGTTGTACCGCTCGCCGAAGGTGATCTGGCCGGTGTTGTACGCCTTCTGGAACCGTTCGACGCGCTTCTGTGCCTCGCCGAGCAGCTCCTGCTTCTCGGCCGGGATCTCCAGATCCTCGATGCCGATCGAGATGCCGCCGGCGGTGGCGAACTCGAACCCGAAGCGCTTGAGGCGGTCGAGGAATTCCACCGTCTCCTTGAGGCCGGCCCGGCGGTAGCTCTGCAGCACCGTTTCCGACAGCTGGCGCTTCTTCATCAGTTCGTCGCGGAAGCCGAGTTCGGCCACCACGCGGCGCGGCACGATGTTGTTGAACAGCACCCGGCCCACGGTGGTCTTGATCCAGCGCGGCCGGGGCTCGGCCGAGTCGGCCGGCGGCACGAACCAGAACTCGATGGCGCTCTGATGTTCGACGGTGCCGTGCAGCAGCGCCATCTCCAGCTCCGCGATGCTGCTGTGGAACGGGGCGTGCTTCCAGAGCCGCGCCTTGACCTCGTCGATCTTCGGCCCGGCCACCCGGAGTTCCTCTTCGAACCCGGCGGGCAACTTGGTCAGGAAGTACGAGCCCAGCACCATGTCCTGCGACGGTTCGGCGATCGGCCGGCCGTCGGAGGGCTTGAGAATGTTGTTGCTCGAGACCATCAGCAGCCGGGCTTCGAGCTGCGCCTCGAACGACAGCGGCACGTGCACCGCCATCTGGTCGCCATCGAAGTCGGCGTTGAACGCCGCGCAGACCAGCGGGTGGATGCGGATGGCCTTCCCCTCCACCAGCTTCGGCTCGAACGCCTGGATGCCGAGACGGTGGAGCGTCGGGGCGCGGTTGAGCAGCACCGGATGGTCCTGGATGATCTCTTCCAGGATCTCGTAGACCTCGGGGCTTTCGCGCTCGACGATCTTCTTGGCGCGCTTGACGGTTTCCGCGATGCCGTTCTCCACCAGTTTGTGGATGATGAACGGCTTGAAGAGTTCGACCGCCATCGTCTTGGGCAGGCCGCACTGATGCAGCCGGAGCTCGGGCCCGACCACGATCACCGAACGTCCCGAGTAGTCGACGCGCTTGCCGAGCAGATTCTGGCGGAACCGGCCCTGCTTGCCCTTCAGCATGTCGGACAGCGACTTCAGCGGCCGCTTGCCCCGGCCGCGAATCGCCTTGGACCGGCGGCCGTTGTCGAACAGCGCGTCGACCGCTTCCTGCAGCATCCGCTTCTCGTTGCGCAGGATCACCTCCGGCGCGCGGTGCTGGATGAGCTTCTGCAGGCGGTTGTTGCGGTTGATCACCCGCCGGTAGAGATCGTTGAGGTCGCTGGTCGCGAAGCGTCCGCCGTCGAGCGGCACGAGCGGCCGGAGATCGGGCGGAATGACCGGGATCACGTCCATGATCATCCACGCCGGATCGTTCGGCGTGTCGCCGGCATCGCCCGAGCCGAGGAACGCATCGACGATCTTGAGCCGCTTGAGCATCTGCTTCTTGCGGTGCTGGCTGGTTTCCACCGCCACCGACGCGCGCAGCTCTTCGGCGAGCTTCTTGACGTCGATCCGCTTGAGCAGTTCGCGCACCGCCGGCGCACCGATGTCGGCGCGAAACGCGGTGTCCCCCTCCTCGCGAGCCTTCAGCCGGAGGGTGAGGTATTCGTCTTCGTCGAGCAGCTGCTTGTCTTCCACGTCCTGCTTGCCGGGATCGAGCACCACGTAGCTGGAGTAGTAGATGATCCGCTCGAGCTGCTTCAACGTGATGTCGAGGAGGTTGCCCATCGGCGACGGCAGCGTCTTGAAGAACCAGATGTGCGCCACCGGCACGGAGAGCTCGATATGGCCCATCCGCTCCCGCCGCACCTTCGACAGCGTCACCTCGACGCCGCAACGGTCGCAGATCACGCCGCGATAGCGGATCCGCTTGTACTTGCCGCAGTGGCATTCCCAGTCCTTGACCGGACCGAAGATCCGCTCGCAGAACAGGCCGTCGCGTTCCGGCTTGAACGACCGGTAGTTGATGGTCTCGGGCTTGGTGACTTCCCCCCACGACCACCAGTAGCGCTGACCCTGCAGTTCGAGGCGCTCGCGCTCCTTGGGATCGCGTGGACCGCGAATTTCCTCCGGCGACGCGATGCGCACCGCGATATAGTCAAACGTGGAGCTCTTCGGCTCCCGTCCGCTGCGAAAATCGATCATATCCGCCTCACTCCTCGCCTTCGGCGGTGACGCCCAGGGTCACTTTGAGTCCCAGGGCCTGCAGTTCCTTCACCAGCACATTGAACGACTCGGGGATCCCCGGTTCGGGGAGGTTCTGCCCCTTGACGATCGCCTCGTAGACCCGGCTGCGGCCGTTGACGTCGTCACTCTTGACGGTCAGCATCTCCTGCAGCACGTGCGCGGCGCCGTACGCCTCCAGCGCCCAGACTTCCATCTCGCCGAAGCGCTGGCCGCCGAATTGTGCCTTGCCGGCCAGCGGCTGCTGCGTCACCAGCGAATACGGTCCGATCGACCGGGCGTGGATCTTGTCGTCGACCAGATGGCTCAACTTGAGCATGTAGATGGTGCCGACGGTGACGTCGCCCTTGAACTCCTGCCCGGTGCGTCCATCCCGGAGCCGCGCCTTGCCGGCCGGGGTCAATCCGGCATAGCGGATCAACTGATCTGCCGCCTTGCCCGCGACGGCCAGCGACGGCCTGGCGCCAAGCATCGCCGCCAACCCGTCGAGACCGATGGCCTCGAGCAGCTCGGCGTCGCCCAGCCGGGCGCGTTCCTGCGCCGCCTTGCGGGCCGAGTCGAGCACCTTCGACTTGCCGTCCGCCTCGCCGATCAGCGTGTCGTGCACCGCGACCTCGGTCTGGCACTGCTCCCGGGCGTGCCCGGCCAGCTCGCCGGCCGCCGCCGCGAGGAACGCGGTGACTTCCGATGCCAGGCCGGTGGTGGATTTCGACGCGCCCTTCATCGCCAGCGCCTCGATACCGGTGCCGTCGATGGTGGCACCGTCGAGCGACGCGCCCTTGAGATCATGGACCAGCGCCTCGATGGTGGCGATGTCCGGCTCCGGCGCCTGGGCCTTCAGGCGCATCGCCTGGGACGCCCATGCCAGGCCCGACAGCCGCAACAGCACGCCGATCTCGCTCTCCTCGGCGCCGCGGAAGACCGGCGTCTTGGCCTTGAAGCCGAGAATCCGGCAGCACCAGCCAAGATGGGTCTCGAGGATCTGGCCGACGTTCATCCGGCTCGGCACGCCGAGCGGATTGAGCACGATGTCGACCGGGGTGCCGTCGGGAAGGAACGGCATGTCCTCCTCCGGCACCACCCGCGCCACGATGCCCTTGTTGCCGTGCCGGCCCGCCATCTTGTCGCCCACCGAGATCTTCCGCTTTTCGGCGATATAGACCTTCACCAGCTGGATCACGCCGGGCGGGAGTTCGTCGGGCTGCAGGATCTTGTCGATCTGATCCTCGGCCTTCTCTTCGACCCGGGCGCGTTCGGCGGCGGCGGCGTCGAGCGTGACGCGGATACGTTCGTTCGCCGCCTTGTCGGCCACACGCAGGGTCTTGAGATCGACGTCGCCGAGGTCGATGTCCCGGAGCACCGCCTTGCCGAGCGTGGTGCCCTGCGGCAGCAACTCTTCGACGGTGCCGGCGCGCAACATCAGCCCGACGTCCTGCCCTTCGAGCAATTCCGCCACTTCGTCGATCATGGCGTGGGTGATGCGCGCCTTCTCTTCCGCCTCGTGCCGGCGGACGTCGCCGATGCGCTCGCCGCGATCCTTGTCGACCACCGGTCCTTCGACGCGGGAGAAGATCTTGACGTCGATGACGGTGCCCTTCATGCCGGGCGGCACCTTGAGCGACGAGTCCTTCACGTCCTTGGCCTTCTCGCCGAAGATCGCCGTCAGCAGCTTCTCTTCCGGCGAGAGTTCGGTTTCGCCCTTGGGCGTGATCTTCCCGACCAGGATGTCACCGGGCTGGACGTGGGCGCCGATCCGGATGATGCCGCGCTCGTCGAGATCGACCAGCGACTCGTCGGAGACGTTGGGGATTTCGCGCGTGATCTCCTCCTGGCCGCGCTTGGTATCGCGGACGTGGAGTTCGAGCTCCTGGATGTGGATCGACGAGTAGACGTCGTCCTTGACCAGGCGCTCGGAGAGCACGATGGCGTCTTCGAAGTTGTGGCCGTACCACGGCATGAACGCCACCAGCACGTTGGCGCCGAGGGCAAGTTCGCCCGCCTCGGTCCCGGCGCCGTCGGCGATCACCTGTCCGGCGGCCACCTTCTGGCCCTGCGCCACCAGCGGGCGCTGGTTGATGGCGGTGTCCTGGTTGGTGCGCCAGAACTTCTTGACCCGGTAGCGGTCGATGCGCGCCAGCCGGCCGAGCGGCTGGGCCTTGTTGGTGCCCGCCGCCCCGGCGTCGACGATGATCTCGTCGGCGGTGACCCGGGTGATGGTGCCGCCGCGCCGTGCCGCGATCACCGCCCCGGAGTCGTTGGCCACCTTGGCCTCGAGTCCGGTGCCCACCAGCGGCGCCTCGGGAAAGAGCAACGGCACCGACTGCCGCTGCATGTTCGAGCCCATCAGCGCCCGGTTGGCGTCGTCGTGCTCGAGGAACGGAATCAGCGCGGCCGCGATCGACACCAGCTGTTCCGGCGCCACGTCCATGTAGTCGATCCGTGACGGCGGCAGCAGCGGGTAATCGTCGCCGCGGCGGCAGAGCACCAGCTGGTCGGCAAAGGTGCCGCATCCGGGTTGAGCGGCGCGTTGGCCTGCGCCACCGCGAACTCCTCTTCTTCGCTGGCCGACAGCCAGTGCAGCTCGCCGGTGACGCGGCCGTTCTTGACCAGCCGGTACGGCGTCTCGATGAAGCCGAGCTCGTTGATCCGGGCGTAGGTCGACAGCGACGTGATCAGGCCGATGTTCGGACCTTCCGGCGTCTCGATCGGGCACATCCGGCCGTATTGCGAGTAGTGCACGTCGCGGACTTCGAAGCCGGCGCGCTCCCGCGTCAGGCCGCCCGGACCGAGCGCGGAGAGCCGGCGCTTGTTGGTCAGTTCGGCCAGCGGATTGGTCTGGTCCATGAACTGCGACAGCTGCGACGACCCGAAGAACGCCTGGATGACCGCCGAGACGGTGCGGGCGTTGACCAGGTCGTCGAGCGAGATCTTCTCCGGATCGGAGTTGATGCTCATCCGCTCCTTCACCAGCCGCGCCATGCGCGAGAGACCGACCGAGAACTGGTTGGCGATCAGCTCGCCCACCGACCGGATCCGGCGGTTGCCGAGGTGGTCGATGTCGTCGGTCTGTCCGCGGCCGTCGTGCAGATCGATCAGGTAGCGGATGATCGCGATGAAATCCTCTTCGGTCAGCACCGTGTGGTTCGGATCGATCCTGAGCCGGAGCCGCTGGTTGATCTTGTAGCGGCCGACGCGCCCGAGGTCGTAGCGCTTCGGATTGAAGAAGAGCTTCTGAATCTGCTGGCGCGCCGTTTCGAGATTGGGCGCGTCGCCGGGGCGCAGCAGGGCATAGATCTGCTCCAGCGCCTCCTGCTCGGAGTGCGTCGGGTCCTTGGCCAGCGTGTTGCGGATCAGCGGCGACTCGCCCCGGCTGGTGGGGAGCAGGATCTCGACCTTGTGCACCCCGGCCTTTTCCAGCTTCTGGCGGAGCTTGTCGGTCAACTCGTCGCCCGCGTCGGCCAGCACCTCGCCGCTGGCCGGATCGGCGGCGGCGAACGCCAGCACGTGGTTGCTGCGGTCGCGGTTGGACACCGGCTGCTCTTCCTCGCGGAGGTCGAGCACGGTGTACCCGGCAAAGACGCGCACGTGCTTGACGCCGACGTGCCGCATCGCCTGGAGCCGGTCGACGGTGAGCTCGTCACCGAGGTGGCCCAGCGGCTCGCCGGCGGGATCTTCCGGGTTGGGGACGTCGGCGGCCAGCATCGCCCCGACGATCTCGCGCCGTTCCTGGCGCGAATCGGCGCGGCCGGCGATGTCGAGGTCCTTCTCGGCGAAGAACAGCCGCAGGATCTCGGCGTTGTGGCCGTAGCCGAACGCCCGCAGCAGGGCGGTCGCCGGGAACTTCTTCTTCTTGTCGATGTGGACGTAGATCACGTCGTGGATGTCGATCGTGAACTCCACCCACGACCCGCGGAACGGGATGATCCGCGCGCTGAACAGCCGCTGCCCGTTGGGATGGATGTCCTCCTCGAAGACCACCCCGGGCGAGCGGTGCAGCTGCGAGACCACCACCCGTTCGGCGCCGTTGATCACGAACGTGCCCAGCGGCGTCATGATCGGCAGCTCGCCGAGATAGACTTCCTTCTCGATGGCGTTGTTCAGCCGGCGCTGGCCGTCGACCTCTTCGAACACGTCGAGCCGCAGCTTGGTGCGCAGCGGCACGGCGTAGGTCATGTCGCGCTCGATGCATTCCTCGACGGTGTACTTCGGCTCGCCCAGCGAGTAGGAGACGAATTCGAGCGAGTACTTGCCGTTGACGTCGCCGATCGGGAACAGGTCGCGGAAGACGCGCTCCAGCGAGACGTCCTGCCGGGCGCCCTCGAGGTTGTCGGGGACGAGCAGCGAGTCGAACGCCTTGGTCTGAATATCGAGCAGATGGGGCATGTCCATCCCCGGCTGCACGGTCGAAAACGAGATTACGGGCAACGTGTCAGGCATGGACCCACCTCACGACAAATAGCGACGGCGCCGCCCCGGCCTCCGCAATGCTGCGGAGGCCGAAGGTCGTCATCGGTGTGCTGTACTCGCGTCGAGTCGTCATGCCGTCTCGCTGTAAGTGACTGAAGCAGGATCCCTCGCCGCGGTGCGGCTCGGGATGACGCTTCGCATCACTTCAGCTCGACGGTCGCGCCCTGATCCTCGAGTTTCTTCTTCATCTCCTCGGCCTCGGCCTTGGATGCGCCCTCCTTGACGGTACTGGGCGCGCCATCGACCAGATCCTTGGCTTCCTTCAACCCCAGCGAGGTGACCTCACGGATCACCTTGATGACGTTGATCTTCTTGTCACCGGTGGCCTTGAGGATGACGGTGAACTCCGTCTGCTCCTCGACCACGGCGGCGGCACCGGCTCCGGCGCCTCCGGCCGGCGCGGCCATCGCCGCCACCGTCACGTTGAACTTCGTCTTGAACGCCTCGATCAGATCGGCCAGTTCGAGCACGGTCTTGTGTCCGATTGCCTCGAGAATCTCGTCGTTGCTGAGCATCGTCGCCATGTAAGTGTTCTCCGTGTCCTTAACTGGCCTGATCGGCCGGTTGCCGCTGTTCGCGGAGCGCCTCGAGCGCACCAACCACCTGATAGAGCACGCTGTTGAACCCACCCACCAACTGCCCCAGCAACGTCTCCCGGGGCGGAATCGAACCCAGGCGCGTGATGTACGCCGTGGCCACCAGCTTTCCGTCCATCCAACCGGCGCGCACCGTGGGACGCTCGTGCTCCCGGGCGAACTCGCCGATGATCCGTGCCGCCGCCATCGGATCGTCGCCGACGAACACCAGGCCGGTCTGCCCGGTGAGGTGCTCGTCGAGGGCCGAGATCTGGTTGTCGGCCAGCGCCCGCTGGGCCAGGGTGTTCTTGACCACGACGTAGCGCGGCGCCGTTGGCGCGGAGCCGCCGGCGGAACTCGGTCATCGCCATGCACGTCGAGGCCGGTGAAATCCGTCACGAACAGCGTCGGCGAGGCCTTGATCCGCGCCGAGAGGTCCGTCACCGCGTCCTGCCGTTCGCGTCTTGCTCATCGGTACCCCGCCATGTCGAGCTTGATGCCGGGGCCCATCGTCCCCGAAACGGTGGCGGAGCGGAGATAAGTTCCCTTGGCCGCCGACGGCTTGACCTTGACGATGGTCTCCAGCAGGGCGTGCAGGTTGTCGGCCAGCTGCTGTTCGCTGAACGACACCTTGCCGATGGGGGCGTGGAGGTTGCCGGTCTTGTCGACCCGGAACTCGATCTTGCCGGCCTTGATGTCGCGCACCGCCTTGGCGACATCCATCGTGACCGTCCCCGCCTTGGGGTTGGGCATCATGCCGCGCGGACCGAGGATCCGGCCCAGCGCACCGAGCTGCCCCATGACGTCGGGCGTCGCCACGATCACGTCGCAGTCGAGCCAGCCGTCCTTGAGCTTCTGCAGGTACTCCGTCCCGACGAAGTCCGCGCCGGCCGCCTCGGCCTCCTTGGCGCGATCGCCCTGGGCGATCACCAGCACGCGGATCTTCTTGCCGGTGCCGTGCGGCAGCACCACCGTGCCCCGGACCACCTGGTCGGCGTGGCGCGGATCGACGCCGAGGCGGACCGCGACGTCGACGGTGGCGTCGAACTTGGCGTAGGCGGTCTGCTTGACCAGCGCCGCCGCCTCGGGCACGGAATAGAGTCGGCCGGGCTCAAGCCTGGCGGCGGCCGCGCGGTACTGCTTGCCGGCGGCCATCAGTCCGCCACCTCCAGCCCCATCGACCGCGCCGTACCGGCGACCATCCGCATCGCCGATTCGAGGTCGGAGGCGTTGAGATCGGCCATCTTGATCTCGGCGATCTTCTTGAGCTGGGCGCGCGTCACCTTCCCCACCTTGGTGCGGTTGGGCGCGCCGCTCCCCTTCTCGATCCCGGCCTCCTTGAGCAGGAGATTGGCCGCCGGCGGCGTCTTGGTGATGAAGGTGAAGGTCCGATCGGAGATAGATCGTGACCACCACCGGGATCACCATGCCCGCCTGCGACTGCGTCCGGGCGTTGAACTGCTTGCAGAATTCCATGATGTTGACCCCGTGGGGGCCCAGCGCGGTGCCCACCGGAGGCGCGGGATTGGCCGCGCCGGCGGGACACTGCAGCTTCACCATGGCCTGGATCTTTCTTTGCCATGCGCCGTTCACCACTCCTTTCGGGCTCACTCGCCCTGCCGCCGAGAGCCGGGGCGGTCGCCGGGATCCGCCGGTCATCCCGAGCGCAGCGAGGGATCGCGTCGCTGCGGGCCGATCCTTCGCGCCTGCGGCGCTCAGGATCGACTACCTGCCTGTCCGGTCAGGATCCTAATGACCGCGGAGCTGCAGGTAATCCAGCTCCACCGTCGTCGGCCGACCGAACAATGACACCGACACCTTCACCTTCCCCTTGTCGGCCAGCACCTCTTCGACCACGCCGTTGAAGTCCGAGAACGGCCCCTCGATGATCTCCACCGCCTGCCCGGGAAGGAACGGAATCTCCTCCTTCGGGGCCGTTTCCGCCTCCGGCTCGGCGATGCCGAGGAGGCGGTTGACTTCGTCCTCGCGCAGCGGCATCGGCGCCTTGGCCGTCCCGACGAACTTGATCACGCCCTGAATGGAGTTGACCAGGTGCAGCGCCTCCTGGCTCATCCCCATCTGCACGATCACGTAGCCCGGGTACAGCTTGCGCTCGACGGTGACCTTCTTGCCGTTCTTGATCTCCACCACTTCCTGGGTGGGGACCAGCGCCTGCGCCACCAGCTTCTGTCCTCTCGGGACGCGGATCGTCCTTGATCCGTTGCACCAGCAGCGAGCGGACCTTGTTCTCATGGCCCGCCGTCGTCTGGATTGCGTACCAGCGATACTCCACCGCGACTCCCGTCACCGGGCCAGCAGGGCGACGCCGTCGACCAGGATCTTCTGCAACACCCAATCGAGCAGCCCGATCATCACGCCCAGCGCCAGCGAACCGATCACCACCGCCTGGGTGGCCTTGCGCAGCTCGTCGCGCTGTGGCCAGCTCACCTTGTCCATCTCGTAGCGGGTGGTGACCAGGAAGTCGCGAACGCTCGCGGCCCTGGCGACCACACCGCCCGACGGCTCGATTTCCGGTTCGTCCATCAATCGACCCCTCTCACCCCGAACCGATCCCTCGTGCGGCGCACTCGGGATGACCGCACGGTCTGCCGCGCGGTCACTTCAGAATCTTGGTCACGACGCCGGCGCCGACGGTCCGGCCGCCTTCGCGGATCGCGAACCGCAGCCCCTCGTCCATCGCCACCGGCGTGATCAGTTCGATCGTCATCGCCATGTTGTCCCCCGGCATCACCATCTCCACCCCCGCCGGCAACTCCACGTTCCCCGTCACGTCCGTCGTCCGCAGGTAGAACTGCGGCCGGTACCCCTTGAAGAACGGCGTGTGCCGACCCCCTTCGTCCTTGCTCAGCACATACACCTCGGCCTCGAACTTCGTGTGCGGCGTCACGCTCCCCGACTTCGCCAGCACCATCCCCCGCTCGATGTCCGTCTTCTCGATCCCCCGCAGCAGCAACCCCACGTTGTCCCCCGCCACCCCCTCATCCAGCAGCTTCCGGAACATCTCCACCCCGGTCACCGTCGTCTTCTTCTCCGCCCCGAACCCCACCAGCTGCACCTCCTCCCCCACCTTCACCCGGCCCCGCTCGATCCGCCCCGTCGCCACCGTCCCCCGCCCCGTGATCGAGAACACGTCCTCCACCGGCATCAGGAACGGCTTCTCCGTCTCCCGCACCGGCTCCGGGATGTAGCTGTCCAGCGCCGCGTACAACTCCTCGATCTTCGCCACCCACCCCGCGTCCCCCTCGATCGCCTTGATCGCGCTGCCCCGGATCACCGGCACCTCGTCCCCGGGGAACTGGTACTGGCTCAGCAGCTCCCGCACCTCCAGCTCCACCAGGTCCAGCAGCTCCGCGTCGTCCACCAGGTCGCACTTGTTCAGGAACACCACGATCCTCGGCACGTTCACCTGCCGCGCCAGCAGGATGTGCTCCCGCGTCTGCGGCATCGGCCCGTCCACCGCGCGACACCACCAGGATCGCCCCGTCCATCTGCGCCGCCCCCGTGATCATGTTCTTCACGTAGTCCGCGTGCCCCGGGCAGTCCACGTGCGCATAGTGCCGCGCCGGCGTCTCGTACTCCACGTGGCTCGTCGCGATCGTCAGGATCTTCGTCGCGTCCCGCCGCCCCTGCGACGCCGACGCCTTCGCCACCTCGTCGTACGAGACGTACTTCGTCCCGAACCCCTTGTCCGCCGACACCTTCGTCAGCGCCGCCGTCAACGTCGTCTTCCCGTGATCCACGTGCCCGATCGTCCCGACGTTCACGTGCGGCTTGGTCCGCTCGAATTTCGCCTTCGACATGTCGCTGCGTCCTCGTGTGGTCCGGTTCCGCCGCAGTCGAGGGACAACGCCCTCGCCACTCGACCGCTCCGCCCTCGACCTCTCGACCCTCGACCTGCCATCTCCCCGACACAACGCGCCGGGCCCGGATCGATCCGGTTGCCCGGCGCTGATTTCTGGCGGGTCCCCGCCTCGCCACCCCCGCCGTGAAGAGCTCGCGACCGGGATCGAACCGGTGACCTCATCCTTACCAAGGATGTGCTCTACCGACTGAGCTACGCGAGCCTTGTCCCCCGGTGCCCAGGGCTCCGGACCCCGCGGCCCTCGTGCATCCTGCATCCAGCCACAGAGCGGGCGACGGGACTCGAACCCGCGACCCTCAGCTTGGAAGGCTGATGCTCTACCAACTGAGCTACACCCGCGGTCGCTGCCCACTGTCCAAACCGGCCGAATGGTGGGGGTAGGATTCGAACCTACGTAGGGCGAAGCCCGGCAGATTTACAGTCTGCTGCCATTAACCACTCGGCCACCCCACCGAGTCCTGCCCAACCTGCCCCGACCCCTTCGGCGCCTCACTCACTGGAGCTGACGGCGGGACTTGAACCCACAACCGCCCGATTACAAATCGGGTGCTCTACCAATTGAGCTACGTCAGCGAACCCCCGGACCCCATCGAAAAAGCCCGGTGCCCCGACAGACTCGCAAGATACTGGCGCCGCAAGTCGGGGCGCAAGTGGCGGTTAGAACGGGGAAGCAGCCGTGAGCCGTGAGCCATGAGCCATGAGCCGTGAGCCATGAGCCATGAGCCATGAGCCATGAGCCATGAGCCATGAGCCGTGAGCCATGAGCCGTGAGCCGTGAGCCGTGAGCCGTGAGCCATGAGCCGTGAGCCATGAGCCATGAGCCATGAGCCGTGCCGTGAGCCATGAGCCGTGAGCCATGAGCCCAGGACCCAGGGCCGGACTTCGGGCTTGGCCGGCAGGATACGTCAGGCGCGAAGGCAAGCGGGCGAGAGGGCCTCGCAGCGACGTTTCGCGGAGCGCGCCGCAAACGCCCGACCCAGTATCACGAGCGTGGATCGCGGAGCGCGGAGCCAGAGGCCCTCTCGCCCGCTTGCCTGGTCGAGCCGATCGCCTACCGCCGCTGGACAGTGGCCGTGCCGTCCCGGTTGTCGCGGACTTCCCAGCCGTGCTCCGCCAGAAGCGCACGAATCCGGTCGGCCTCGGCGAAATCGCGCGCCTGCTTGGCGGCGATTCGGCGCGAGGCCCAGGCCGCCGCCCATTCCGCTTGGTGCCCGGCGTCTGTCGGATATTCCTCGGCGGCCATCGCCGTCAGCGTGCCTGAAAGTGACCCGCTCCCTCCCATGCGCGCGCTCATCGCGCCGACCCGCACCCGGCCGCCGCCCAATGGAAGAACCTGCAACACACCAGTCGCCTGGGCCCAACGTGTGGCGATCCGGTCACTCGGCACCCCGCCGCCATCGAGCAGCCGGTTTCCCTCTGCCGCCGCCTCGAACAGCGCCGCGAGCGCACGCGGCGTGTTGAGATCGTCGTTCATCGCCGCGGCGAATTCGTCATCCAACCGCGTGGCAAGTTGATCGAACGCGTCGCTCCCGGGGATCGCCGATGTTCCGCGGGCGGCTTCGCCGAGCCGCGCGGCGAACTCGCCCAGCCGGCGCGATCCTTCGCGCGCCGCCGCGAGCGCTTCGTCGGTGAAGTCGAGCTTCTGCCGGTAGTGCGTCGTGGCGAACAGCAGCCGCACCGCGCCGGCGTCGATCCCTTCGAGGCGCAGGTCGCGCGCGGTGAGGATGTTGCCGAAGCGCTTCGACATCTTGGTGCCGGCCATGGTGAGGAATTCGCCGTGCATCCACCAGCGCGCGAACTGCGCCTCGCCGGTATAGGCGCAGCTCTGCGCGATCTCGTCCTCGTGGTGCGGAAAGATCAGGTCCACCGCGCCGGCGTGGATGTCGAGCACGTCGGCGCCGAGGCGTTCGCGGAGGATATCGAGCGCCATCGCCGAGCACTCGAGGTGCCAGCCGGGACGGCCCCGTCCGAACGGCGCGTCCCACGCGGCACCGACCTGCTCGTCTTCGGGGCGGACCGCCTTCCAGAGCACGAAGTCGCGGGCGTCTTCCTTGGCGTATTCGTCGGCGTTGACCCGCCCGCTGGCGCCGGTGCGGAGCTCCCGCGTGTCGAGGTGCGACAGCCGGCCGTACGCCGGAAAGCGATCGATGGCGAAGTACACCGAGCCATCGTCGCTCCGGTACGCGATCCCCTTGGCGAGGAGATCGGACACCAGCGCGATCTGCTGCGGGATGTACCCGGTGGCGCGCGGATACGCGTGTGCCGGGAGGAGCCGCAGGTAGTCGCGGTCGGCGTAGAACGCCTCGATGAACGGCTGCGCCAGGGTGGCGATGGTGCCGCCGTTCTGCAGCGCGCCGCGGATCATCTTGTCGTCGACATCGGTGAGGTTCATGACGTGCAGCACCCGGAACCCGCTCGCCTCGAGCCAGCGCCGCAACACGTCCTCGAAGACGAAGGTCCGGAAGTTGCCGATGTGGGCGTAGTTGTAGACCGTCGGCCCGCAGGTGTAGAGCGACACGTCGGGTGGCGCGAGTGCCGTGAACGGCTCGACCTGCCGCGTCAGCGTGTTGTAGAGGCGCAGTGTCATCAGGGCTTTTCCGGTACCGTTCGCTGTCCGGTCTGTCCGGGAGTCAACCCGTTGCTGCCGCGGACATGGACCACGTGCTGGGGCAACGGGATCTCGATACCCTCGCGGTCGAGCCGGAGCTTGACCCGGCGGAGAAACTCGCGGTTGACCTCCCACTGCATGCCGGGCCTGGTGCGCAGCAGCACGCGCACGGTCACGCTGTTCTCGCCGAGACTCTGCACCCCGATCACGTCGGGAGCCTGATCGAAGCGGGAGATCCACGCCGGATCGGCGGCGAAGCGGTTTGCCTCGTCACGCAGCACGGCGATGGCGTGGTCGATGTCCGCGCCATACGCCACCCCCACGTCGACCACCGCGCGCGCCCAGCCGCGAGTGTGATTGCTGACCGTGGTGATCTGCCCGTTGGGCACGATATGCAGCGTCCCGTCGAGGTCGCGGAGCATCACCAGCCGCAACGTCATCCGTTCGACGACACCCGACTTGCCGCCGGCGTCGATGATGTCGCCCACGCCGAACTGGTCTTCGGTGAGAAAGAAGAACCCGGCGATGAGGTCCTTGACCATCCCCTGCCCGCCAATCGACACCGCCAGGCCGAGGATCGCCGTGCCGACCAGTGCCGGCGTGAGATTGACCTTGAACACCCCCAGGGTCCCGGCGATCGCGACCAGCACGATCGCCATGTGCCCCACGCCGCGAAGGAGCAGATTGGCTGTCCGGGCGCGCTGCTCGCGCGATGCGGTGGGATGCTCGCCGGTGGTGGCCGCCACGACCATCCGGCGCCCTACGAGATTCACGACCTGCCACGCGACCCAGGCGAAGACCCAGATCAGGCCGAGGGTCACGACGTCGGCCAGGGTCAACCGGAGCGCGGTGAGGAGGTGCGTCATGCCACCAAGGTGCTGGCGCCGGGGAAGGCGGTCAACGTCGCACCGCCGGACGGTCAGAGTTCAATGACGCGGGAGCCGCGGATGGCGATGCCGTCGGCCAGCAGCGCCGCCAGTGCCTCTTCGGGAGTCTCGTCGAACAGCGGCACGGCCGCCGCCGCACGCCCGCCGGGAAGCGGGAGGACCACCAGCGGGGCGGCGCGACCGGCAGAGCTGACCAGCGAAGGTCCAGGGTCGATATCGAGCAGGAGTAGTCGGCGGCGCATGCCATGGAAATACCGCCGTCGCCGGCAGGTGCAGCCTCAATCCGCCGCAACGGGGACCCAACAAACGCATCACTGATGCGCGACGGTCACCCTGACCAGCTTGCTGCTGGTCTCGACGCGTCCGACGACGGTCATCGTCCCTCCGCTGGCGCTGACCGGGGCGAGCAATGACGGCTGGCTCATTGCCGTTCCGTGGGTCCCGATGAAGGGGCGCGGGATGTTGCGGCTGGGGACCGCGATTGGCGCCCACAGCGTCCAGTCGACGGGGATCCAGAAGCCCGAGGCCACGCGGAGGAACGACAGCTTGCCGCCCGAAGCGCCGTCGAGCGAGCCGAAGGGAAAGTCAATGTGCCTGAACGACAGCTGCTCCAGTGCCAGCGTCTGGCGGTCGAGCACCATCTCGCCCATGACGTCGACGTTGCGGGAGTGGTGGACCGGTTCGAACCGGAGCCGGAGGGCGCTGTCGCCGGCAGCGGCTCGGGCCAGCGTGAAGCAATGGCCGGTCAGAAACCAGTCGGAGAACAACACCTGCAGATCGGGGCCGTAATACACCCACCCGGTGCCTTCCTTGCCCGACATCGGGCGGGCAAAACCATGCTTTTCGAGCGAATCGAGCGCGATGCTCTGCACCGGCCAGCTGCGCATCGTCGTGACGGAGGAATCGGCCACCGTGTCGGGCCGGTTGCCGCCGGTGATCCGGCGGTGGATCATCGTCATGTCGAACCCCACGTCGCGCGACTCGACGGTGGCCTGCATCACTTCCAGCGCCTGTTGCGCGCCGTCGAGCAAGCTGGCGAACATGGCATTGTCCATCCCCGACTTGCCGCACTCCCGCTTGCCGCCCAGGGCCACGACATCGGGAAGCGACACCACGACGGGCACCAGCCGGATGTCGGCAACGACGGCACCGGCGGAATCGACGGTGAGGTCGATCGGCTGATGGCGCGCATAACCTATGGCCGCGAATCGCAGCTGGTAGGTCCCGGCACCCGGTGCCCCCAACACGAATTGGCCCGACGTGCTGGTGACGGCGTGGGTCAGCAGGACGCCGATGCCGCTGCGCAACTCGACCAGCGCGCCGACCACCGGGACCTGCGACGTGCTGTCGACCAGACGACCGATGATCGATTGCGCGCGCAGCCCGCCCGGTGCCAACGCGAGGAGTGCCGTGAACAGGACTCCGATGCGGCGGGTCATGAATCAATCCACGTTCAGGACAGTGCTGCGCCGGATGGTCGCGGCGCCGTCGGTGAGCCGCACGTCGAGCCGGTAACTCCCCTTCGGCAGCCGCGAGACATCGACCAGCGGTGCCGTCTCGCTGATCCCTGCCGGCAGCGGGCTTTCCAGCACCACCTGCAGCGCCGCCGAATCGGCCACTCGGCCATCCCGGATGCGGTACAGCGCCAAGTTGGTCGTGGCCTGAGGACGTGCCACAGTGCTGCGAATCTGGTAGTACAGCGACATCGGCTCGGTGCGATTCACCGCATCGAGCGGGGCCAGCGTGATCTTCGCCCCGTGATTGTCCCAGACCAGCCCCTGGCTCGCGGCCCCGATCACCAGGTCGGACAGCGCCAACGGACCGCTGGCCAGCGAATCGCCGCTCACGTCGTAGGAGATGCCGCGCCGCCCGGCGGGTTGCGTCGCGACCAGGCTCCACGACGTCACCCCGGGACTCGACGGCAGCAGCACGAAGCCGGTGAGGTGGGTGCGCTTGAGGGTGGTGTCGGGCAGCCGGAGATGTTTGGGGATGGTCGTGTCGTTCCAGGTGCCGCGGCTCGCCGCCCATTGGCGGATGGAGAGGTCCACCACCGCGGTGCGCATCGAGTCGTTGTACTGGATGGCGAGGTCCCTGGACTTGAGCGCGTACGTCACCAGCGCCAGGCGCTCACCGGTGACCGGATCCCACAGCCGGTGCAGGTGCGCGATGGTTTCGATCGGCACGAGGCCGCGCGGCGAGTTGTCGTCGGTGGTGGTGGCGGTGGCGACGTAGTGTGCGTCCTCCTCACGCAACCTCTCGACGGCCTCTGGGGACAGGAGATCCTCGTCACCGCGCCGGGTTCTCGCAATCGCGTTCATCTGAGACAGCGAGTTGAGATTGCACCGTTTGACATCAACATCACACATGTAGCTACCCAGCACGCCGGTCACGAGGCGAGTCGCTTCAACCGTGCCACCGAATTCTTCGCCTTCGAAATTGAGCAGGAGCTCCTGTCCGTTGAGATCGTAGAGCCAGACCTCCCGGGCGTTGTCTGGCGCGCTCCCGCCATTCGCATGCCGTCCGAACGTGTCAACACCCGGTACAATCGGGGCTGGCAGGTCGCAGTGCGGGACTGCACGGATTCGCTTCTCGGGCGTTCCGAACCGCATCCAGATCACGCCGCGATCGTCGATGTCCGTTTCCCAACGACGATAGAACCGGTACGGTTGGGCTGGAATCAGTCCCGGTTCGCATGTTCCCATGACGAGCGTATCCGGCAAGCGATTGAACGGCGTCGCGGCCAGCGTCCCGAACGTCTTCGCCATCACCCGCGCCGGATGCAGCCGGAAATTGGCCAGCACGTAGTCCAGCCGCTTGAATTGCTCCGCCAAGCGCGCCCCCGGCGGCTGCCCGTCGCGCACGTCGCGCGATGCCAGCCGGTCGCGCACCCAGTTGGCGCGCGCCGAATCGGTCAGCGCAGTCCACTCCTGTTCCTCGTCCGGCGTGACAAACCACTGCAGCTGCCAGGTGATCTCGTCGCGCGATGCAGTGTCGTGGGCCGCCGCGACGGCGCGCAGGAAGCGCTGGGTGCCGAGCGCCGTGTCCGCGTCACGGAACGCCAGCCGCGTCAGCGCGAGCTCGTGCCACGTCGAGTCCTCGCCGGTCGCCAGCGCCATCGTCGCACAGCGTTGCACCGCCGCCGTGTCGCCGGCGTCCATCCCGAAGTAGCTGCACCCGCGCAGCGTACCGGCGTCATGCACGCCGCCCGCCACCGCGCGGCCGAGCGCCGCCGTCACCAGCGGCTTGAGCACATCAAGATCGTCTTCATCATCCAGCGCCAGCAGCGCGACCGGACGCCGCCGGATCGGCGGGCTGCTGTTGCAGCGCCTCGAGCAAGGCGCGGATGCCGCCAGCCGCCCATGAGTCCCCGGTAATCATCAACGGCCCGTCGTGGCTCACCGCGCCGTCCTCCCACAACAGCGCCCGCGCACAGCCGAGTGCGGTCCAGTTCCCGGCAGATGGATGCGAGGCGGCCGAGTCGGCGCGCCGGAGTTCGTAGCGGAGCAGCCCGGCGCGGTCGAGCCCGCGGCCCGCCGGGCACGCCGCGCGGATCGCCGGCGCCACATCGGGAGTCGAGCCCGGCGGCGGCACCATCGGGAACTGCTGGACAGGCAGCGCCTGGAACAACAGCGCCAAGGCAGGGAACATCGACCCGGCCCGGAAGGAGGTGCCGTGAATGTACCGCTTTACGGCGGGGGCTGTGAACCAGTCTGGCTGGTGGCCGGCGGCGTCAACCCGAATTCGGTGTGCCGAATCTTGCCGCCCTGCCAACCGGCCCAGCCCAGAAACCCGGACGCGGCCAGCAGCAGTACCAGCACCCCCATCGCGGCGCCGCGATGGACCGGCGTCTTCTTGCGCGCCAGGACCAGCGTCCCGATCGCCGCCGCACCCGCGACCAGCGAGACGATCATGGCGTTGTCGCCGGCGTGTTCGTGGGCGGATATCACCGCCCGGGTGGCCCACGGTTCGGCGCGGATATCGTGCTTGGCGCCGTCGCCGGTGTAGTCGGTGAGCCACGCGCTCGCCGCCCCCAGAATGGCGGCAAGCAGCGCAACACGGAGCACCGCTTCCTCGCGCCAGAGCAGGCCCCAGGCCAGCAGCATGGCGGCCGCGGGGACGCCCACCAGCGGGGCGTGATTGATGATGACGTGCCAGTGGGCGGGTGTGATGTGAGGCATGGTTACTCCGTCTTCCGGGCGGCCCGGCGGTGCGCGGCAGCCAGCACCGCGTCGACCAGCGGGGCGGCATCGAACCGCACCGGGTCGGTGGCGACAAGTCCGGTTTCGTCGTTGGCGGCCCGGCACGCCGCTCGTGCCGCCGGCTCGTCCATGTCGTAGGTGTTGAGCGCGATCCCGATGACGCGGGACGGGTGCACCATCGCGGCGGCGGACTCGTACCAGCGAACGTACTCGGCGAGAGGCGGAATCGGAAATCCCGACGGATAGCGGTAATCGCCGATGGTGCGGCGAGCGGCGTGGTGGCAGAGGATCATCGCGTCGGGACAGGAGCCGTGCAGCAGCCCCAGGGTGACGCCGCTGTAACCCGGATGGTTGATGCTTCCCTGGCCTTCGACCAGTAGCACGTCGGCCGGGCCATCGGCCGCCCCGCGCAGCACCAGCCACTCGGCGGCGCCGGCCACGAAGTCCGCCACCACCGCGTCGACGGCGATGCCCCACCCCTCGATCATGATGCCGGTCTGGCCGGTGGCGACGAACCGGGTGCGCGCCCCGCGGGCGTTGAGCTGCTCCACCAGCTGCAGCTGGGCGGTCATCTTGCCGACGTTGCAGTCGGTGCCGACGGTGAGCACCACCAGCGGGTCGACGTCGCGCGCCAGCCCCGATGCCACCGGCAGGTCGGCCGGCGGCCGGCGCACGTCGTCGATGGTGCGCCCCGCGGCGCGGGCGGCGGCGGCCAGGTCGGGATCGTCGCCGAGGAAGGTGTGCAGTCCGCTCTGGATATCGCACCCGGCGGCGAGCGCCTCGAGCAGCCAGCCGTGCCACGCCGCCGGCAGCCGCCCGCCCATCGGCGCGATACCGATCGAGACCATCGTGGGGCGGTAGCGCAGCCCCGCCCGCATCGTGGCCACGACCGGAATGGCGCCGCCGAAACCGAGGACGTCGCCCACCGTGCGCCCGGCGAACTGATGATCGAGCACGGCGACAACGCGATCGGGGTGATACCGGATGATCGCGTTGGCGGTCTTGGACGTCATCGGCCCGAGATCGCCGTCGGCGAGGATCAGGACCCGATCCGACGTCACGTGCCGCTGTCTTCGACCGCCTTGGCGTCTGCGGGAGCCGGCTGCCCCTGACCGATCTGCTTGGGCGCCTCGCCCTTGCCGCCGGCGATGAGGCCCATCTTGGCCTTCAGCTCCAGCAGCTGCTGGTCGGAGCTGCCGTGGTATTCGAGCTGCTCGAACTGCCGCTGCAGCGTGTCGCCGGTGAGTTCCTGCTGCAGCTCCGCCGACGCCACCGCCTTCCGCTCGCTGGCTTCGATCTTCTCCTGCATCCGCTCGAACGACTCGAAGGCGCTCTTGTCGCCCATGCCGGCCAGGGTGTCCTGGATGCGCTGCTGCGCTTCGGCACGGCGGGCCCGGGCGATGAGGATGTTCTTCTTGCGCTTGGCCTCTTCGATCTTGTCGTTGAGCTGGCGCAGCGAGGCCTTGAGGGCCTCGGTCTCCTGCTTGCTCTTGACCCAGGTTTCGTGCAGCTGTTGCGCCCCCTGCAGCGCTTCGTTGTATCGCACCAGCGCCTGCTTGGCGAGATCGTCGCGGTTCTCCTGCACCGCCAGCATGGCGCGGCGTTCCCAGTCCTCGGCCTGCTTGCCCATCGCAATGGAATCCGCCTCGAGCTTCTTCTCGTCGGCGATCGACTGGGCCACCTGCTGGCGGGCCTTGTCGAGCTGGCTGCGCATGTCGACGATCAACTGGTTGAGCATCTTCTCGGGATTTTCGGCCCGCGAGATGAGGTCGTTGATGTTCGACCGCAGCATGGTGGTGAACCGGTCAAGTATCCCCATGGCGGATTACCTCTCCCCGAACGGCGCCAGAGCGCTCACGTGAGACGCAAGGGCGAGCGTGAGCGAGTCGACGCTCGAGCGAAACTCGTTGAAGTCCAGATTCTCCAGTTCGAGCGCGTCGCTCAGCACGACGTCGCTCCCTTCGATGCCGTAGGAGCCGTGCACCAGGTCGCGGGCGTTGTACTCCAGCAGGCGGCGGCTCAACTGGCCGGCCCGCGCCGCATCGGCGGGGAGGGGCATCACCCGCACCCGGATGAGCAGCATCGGCGGGGCGTAGTTCACCACCAGCTCGGCGCCTTCCGGTGTGCGGACCACCCACATGTCGTCCGCCACCGGCTCGACCGGCATGTCGAGCCGGTCGAGGAAGGAGCGGACGTCGTCGCGTGTCGTCATGGTCGTCCCTGTCGAAGAAACGTAATGTGCCGACTGCCCCGCCCCGCGCGGCTATGCTCCCGGCGCCGGCAACCCTTCCACCGACTTGTCCCGGGTCAGCAGTCGTTCCGAAAAATCCACCCGCTCCTCCAGCTCACCCAACCGGGCGCGGAGTTCGTCCAGCTCGCCGTAGAGTTCCGGCGGCAATTCCACCGGACCGTCCACGGCGTGGCCACCGACCCGGGTGGCGAGCGCCTTCCCGAACGGCCCGCGGAAGATCATCATCCCGCCCCACGCCGCGATCGCCCAGATCGGGATCGACGCCGGACCGATGGCGCTGGTGACCCAGGCGAGCGCACCGGCTACACCGACCGCACCCATCCCGAGGCCGACGAACATCGACCCGATCCATTCGTTGCTGCGATCGCGCGCCATCAGTTCACCTCCGGAGGCCGGGGCGTGATCGGCGCGCCGCGTTGCGCCAGCAGCCGCTCCGCAAAATCGAGCCGTTCCTCGACCTCCATCAGGCGTTGCTGCTCCATGACGAGATCGGCGTTCTGCTGCTTCGAGCTGGTTGACCCGGCCCGCCAGCTGGTCGTCGACACCCGGATGGCCTTCCAGCATCCGGCCGATGCCGCGCCCGATCGGGCCCCGGACCACCGCGACATACATCCCCGCGACGGCGACCAGCCCGAACACCGGCACGATCGGAGGGTTCTGACGACCCGCCTCATCCATCGTGTAGGCCAGGAAGAGCAGCGCCGGCATGGTGAGGCCGAGGACAGCCACGACGCCCCAGAACCGCGAAACCGAATTGTTGCTCATGACACCGGACTCCCGTTCGGCGGTGACGCATGGCGGATGCCCGGCGGCGGCAGCGCGACACCACCCGGCTGTTGCGCCAGCAGCCGCTCGGCAAAGTCGACTCGCTCCTCGAGTTCGGCGAGGCGTGAATACTGCGCGTCCACCTCGCCCGATGTCAGGCCGCGCTGCTCGATGGCGTCGAGGCGCGACCGCAGGGCGTCCAGGTCACTTCGCAGCTCACCGGAATCCGCGTGCATTTGCGAACCGCGCTTCCAGATCACGCGAATCGCCGCCAGTGCGGCCACTGCCGCGACCGGAATGAAGACCATTCCCGCGGCCTCGAACAGCATCTTGATGACGGTTTCGAAATCCACGGTCGTCACCTCGCTCCGTCGGTCGCTGTTGCCAGGTCACCGGCAGCCGGCTCCTGCCCGCGCGCCAGCAGTCGTTCCGCGAAGTCCAGCCGCTCTTCGACCTCGAGCAGCCGCGCGTTCTCCGCTTCCAACTGAGCCACCCGGTCATCGAGTCGCGCCAGCTCGTCCCGCAACGCGTGCACGTCACCGCCACTGTCCACCCGCCGGGCCCACGCCCGGAATACCGGGCGCAGGAAGAAGAACCCGAAGACCAGCGCGCCGAGGACCAACTCGTTGCCGTTCATGACGCCCCGGGCCCTTCGATGCGCGCATCGTGGCGCTCGGCCAGCAATCGCTCCGCAAAGTCGAGCCGCTCTTCCAGTTCAAGCAACCGCTGCTCGAGCATGGCCTGGTCGGCAAGCCGCGCCTCGAGCTCGTCGAGGCGGTCTCGCGACGGCAGCACGGCCGGATCGACGACAGCGTCACCCGACGCCGTCGCCGCGCCGCTGAACGCGAAGAACAACGCCAGCATGATCAGCGCGCCGACCGCCAGCAGAATCCCGGGGGCGAGGTCCCGCCCGTCACGCGCGGCCGCGCTTCCCAGCAGCGCGGCCGCCGCCCCCCAGAACACCGTGCGCAGCGTGACCGGACGCTGCCACCAGGCACGCCGGATCACGCTCGCGGCCCTTCGAGGCGCGCGTCGTGCCGCTCGGCCAGCAACCGCTCGGCAAAGTCGAGCCGCTCCTGCGCCTCACCGCAGTTGGGCGTGCAATCCGTCCATGTCGCTCTGCAGCTGGTCGACGCTGCCCCGCATCTGCTCCAGCTCCCGCCGCACCGCAGCGCCCTTCGTTGGCGCCGCTGTTGTGGCGGATCGCGTCGGCAATCGACTGCCCGATATCGCTGTTGCGCGATGACCGCGATCAACGCGACCAGCAAGCGCGCCGCCGAAGATGATCATCACCGACAAGGTCCCGTTCGTCATGGCTCGCTCCCTGTCGCCGGGGAGCTCCGGAGATCCCGGCTTGGCCAACAGCCGTTCGGCGAAGTCGACCCGCTCCTGCAACTCGCTCATCTCGGCGCGCAGCTGGTCGAGCTCGGCGTAGACCGCCGGGTCGATGTCCACCACCGGCGGCGTCTTGCCGTGGCGCAGCCGGTCCGCCAGCGCCCGGCCCAACGGCGAAAACGCCAGCGCGATACAGACGCCGCCACCGAAAATGAGCAGGATCGCCAGGATGTCTTCCACTGCCGTCTCCCCGGTAATACGGTCCGATGTTCGGCCTCACGCCGGCGATCGACCCGACAATGTTTCAACAGGAAACAGCTGCGCTCAACTTCCCCTTCCGCGGCTTCGAGCTGCACCAGCCGCTCCCGGGCCAGCCGCCGGCCGGTCGGGGTGGCGGCCAGCCCGCCGCCGGCGGTCTCGCGGTAGCGGACGTCCATCTCCCGGCCGATCTGCCCCATCGTGTCGACGACCTCGTCGACCGGGATCGGGAACTCGACCCCGGCGAGCGCCATCTCGATCCCGGCCAGCGCCATCGCCGCTCCGGTGGCGTTCCGGTAGACGCAGGGCACCTCCACCAGTCCGCCGAGCGGATCGCAGACCAGGCCCAGCGTGCCCTGCATGGTGAGGGCGACCGCGTGCATCGCCTGCCGCGGCGTGCCGCCGAGGAGCTCGACGCCGGCGCCCGCCGCCATCCCGGCGGCGGCCCCGGTTTCGGCCTGGCAGCCGCCTTCGGCGCCGGAGAGCGAGGCGCGCACCGCGACGACCGCGCCGATCAGCCCGGCGGCGGCGAGGCGCGCGCACCAGCTCGGCGTCGCTGGAGCCTGCGGTGCCTCGCCAGGCCGAGCAGCACGCCCGGCAGCACGCCCGGCCCCGCCGGCGGTCGGCGCGGCGACGATGACGCCCATCGCGGCGTTGACCTCCTGCACGGCGAGCGCGGCGGCCAGGGCATCGGTGAACACCGTGCCGGCCAGCGGACCGCTGGGCGTGCGCCAGCTCGGGCGGCGTCGCCGCCGACCAGCCCGGAAACGCTGCGCAGATCGCCGGTGAGGCCCGGTTTCGACGGCACCGCGCATCACGTCGAGCGCGCGCTGCAGCCCGGCCTCGACTTCCGCCGCGGCTGCGGAGGCCTTCCTCGGCCTCGGTGCGCAGCGCCAGCTCGCCGAGGGAGATCGCCGGCGGCTTCGGCGGCGGTGACGGCGTCGAGCATGGCGTCGAACATCAGGCCACCCGGTCGATCGACCCGCAGCGTCTTCACGGCGGGAAGCGCGCGGAGGCGCGCGATGCGTGTCGGCGTCGGGCGGCGAATCGAGTTCGTAGATGTGGATCGCGTCGCCGCCCTTCTGGCGGCGCGACACCCGCATCGTGGCCAGGTTGACGTCGTCCTCGGCAAGCGCGGTCGCGAGCCGCGCGACGATCCCCGGCTCGTCGTGCGCCACCACGACCAGCGTGGTATAGGCGCCGGTGACGTCCACCGGGAAGCCGTCGATCGCAGTCACCACGATCGCGCCCGGCGCCGATCGACGAGCCGACCATGGCGGCGCGGCGCCCGTCGCGGGTGACGGTGATGCGCGTCGTATTGGGGTGGTGCTCGCCGCGCAGCTTGGTGTTTTCGAAGGTGATCGCGACGCCGGCCTGCTCGGCCAGCTCCGAGCGACTCGCGCAGCCGCACGTCGTCGGGCGAGAAGCCCAGCAGCCCGCCGGCGATGGCGCGGTCGGTGCCGTGGCCGACGCCGGTGCGGGCGAACGATCCGTGCAGCTCGACCTTGGCGGTGTCCGGCGTGCCGCCGACCAGCGCGCGCGCGATGAGTCCCGAGCCGGCAGGCGCCGGCGGTGTGGGACGACGACGGACCCACCATGACCGGGCCGATGATGTCGAGGAGCGAAACCATGCGCGTTACACCAGCTGCGCCGAAACGATGGCGGCGAGCGACACGCCGATCTCGGTGTCGTCATCGGCCCTCGGGGTGCAGGAACACCTCGTTGGCGGCGGATGGATGTCCACCGATCGAGGGCACGCCGACCACCTCCGTGCCGTCGCGCAGCATGAGACGGACCGGCTGGTCGATGCCCGTTGGCGAAGCCGAGGACCTCGACGATGGCCTCTGTCGTCATGCGCTCCTCCGGAAAGCCCCGCCCTGACAATCTACCCCCCTCCGCGGGCGCGCTGCGACGTCACCCCCGGCGGCCAGCACGCGCGCCAGGAACTGCCCGGTATACGACGCCGGCGTCGGCGGCCACCGTCTCCGGCGTCCCCTGCGGCCACGATCCGCCCGCCGCGCTCGCCGCCTTCGGGGCCGAGGTCGATGATCCAGTCGGCGGTCTTGATCACGTCGAGGTTGTGCTCGATCACGACGACGGAATTCCCCTTGTCCGACCAGCCGGTGCAGCACGTCGAGCAGCAGCCGGACGTCCTCGAAGTGGAGCCCGGTGGTCGGCTCGTCGAGGATGTACAGGGTGCGGCCGGTGTCGCGCTTGGCAAGCTCGGTGGCCAGCTTGACCCGCTGCGCCTCGCCGCCCGAGAGCGTGGTGGCGGCCTGGCCGAGGTGGAGGTAGCCCAGCCCCACGTCGTTGAGCAGGTCCAGTTTCTCGGCAATGCGCCGCTGGGCCGAGAAGAAGTCGAGCGCATCGGCCACGGTGAGCTCGAGCACGTCGGCGATGCTCCGCCCCTTGTAGCGCACCTCGAGCGTCTCGCGGTTGTAGCGCTTCCCCTTGCAGACCTCGCACGGCACGTAGACGTCGGGGAGGAAGTGCATCTCGATCTTCACCAGCCCGTCGCCCTGGCACGCCTCGCAGCGCCCGCCCTTCACGTTGAACGAGAACCGCCCCGGCCCGTAGCCGCGCATCTTGGCCTCGGGCAGCTGGCGTGAAGAGCTCGCGGATCGGCGTGAACAGGCCGGTGTACGTGGCCGGATTGGAGCGCGGCGTCCGCCCGATCGGCGACTGGTCGATGTCGATCACCTTGTCGAGCAGGTCGAGGCCCGTCGATCCGCGTGAACGCGCCGGGCACGACCTTGGCGCGGTAGAAATGCCGCGCCAGCGCCTGGTAGAGGATGTCGGTGACCAGCGTCGACTTCCCCGAGCCCGACACGCCGGTGACCGCGACGAACATCGCCGAGCGGGAACTCGACGTCGAGGTCGCGGAGGTTGTTCTCGCGGGCGCCGACGATCCGCAGCTGCCGCGCCGGATCGCGGGGCGCGGCGCACCGCCGGCACCGGAATGCGCAGCTCGCCGCGCAGGTAGCGCGCGGTGAGCGAGTCGCGGCTGCGCCATCACGTCGTCGAGCGGTCCCTCGGCCACGACCTCGCCGCCGAAGCGCCCGGCCCGCGGCCCGAGATCGATGATGTGGTCGGCGCCGCGAATGGTGTCCTCGTCGTGCTCGACGACGATCACCGTGTTGCCGAGGTCGCGCAGGCCGCGCAGCGTCTCCAGCAGGCGCGCGTTGTCGCGCTGGTGCAGCCCGATGCTCGGCTCGTCGAGGATGTAGAGCACGCCCACCAGCCGCGAGCCGATCTGGGTGGCGAGCCGGATCCGCTGGGCCTCGCCGCCCGACAGCGTTCCCGCCGACCGGCCCGAGGGTGAGGTATTCGAGTCCCACGTCGCGCAGAAAGGCGAGGCGGTCGATCACTTCCTTGAGGATCGGGACCGCGATGTCCGGATCGACGGCCCCGGCGATGCCGCGCCCGACCGGAACTGCCTCGAAGAAGCGTACCGCCTCGTCGATCGGGAAGTCGACCACGTCGCCGATGCTCTTCCCAGCCACCATCACCGACAGCGATTCGGGACGGAGTCGTTTGCCATGGCAGGCCGGGCACGGCTGCTCCACCATGTACGCCTCGAGATCCTGTCGCACCGCGTCGCTGCTGGTCTCACGGTAGCGGCGCGACAGGTTGGCGAGGATCCCCTCCCACTCGCCTTCGACTTCGCGGCCGCGGCCGCCTTCGGCGCTGTAGCGCAGCTTGCGCCCGGCGGCACCGTGCAGCAGGACTTGCCGCACGTCGCCGGCGAGCGCCCCCCATGGCGCGTTCAGGTCGAACCGGAACGTCCGTGCCAGCGTGGGAAGCACCACCTTGCGGAGATAGCCGCTCGGTTCGCCCCACGGGAGGACCACGCCTTCGAGGATCGAGATCCGCGCGTCGCCGAGCACCAGGTCGGCGCTCGGAATCCGCGCCGTGCCGACGCCGTGGCACGCCGGGCAGGCGCCGAACGGCGAGTTGAACGAGAACTGGCGCGGCTCGAGTTCGGGGAGCGACAGCCCGCACACCGGGCAGGCGAACCGTTCGGAGAACAGTCGCGACTCCGGCGCCCGTCCCCGCCCGGCGCCGTGCCGCACGACCTCGACCACGCCGTCGGCGACCCGCAGCGCGGTCTCGATCGAGTCGGCCAGGCGGGCGCGATCCGCCGCGTGCACCACCAGCCGGTCGACCACCACGGCGATGTCGTGGTTCTGGCGCCGATGCAGCGCCGGCACGTCGCCGAGGTCGACGGTGTTGCCGTCGACCCGGACCCGCACGTATCCCTGCCGCCGCAGGTCGTCGAACAGCTCCTTGAACTCGCCCTTGCGGCCCCGCACCATCGGGCCGAGCACCTCGATCCGCGTCCCTTCGGGCCAGGCCAGGACGGTGTCGGTGATCTGCCCCGCGCTGGAGCGCACGATCGGCGTGCCGTCGTTGGGACAGAGCGGCGTGCCGACCCGCGCCCAGAGCAGGCGCATGTAATCGTAGATCTCGGTGACGGTGCCGACCGTCGACCGGGGATTCTGCGCCGGTGGTCTTCTGCTCGATCGAGATCGCCGGCGACAGCCCTTCGATGGCGTCGACGTCGGGCTTCTCCATCAGCCCGAGGAACTGGCGGGCGTACGCCGAGAGCGACTCGACGTAGCGCCGCTGCCCCTCGGCGTAGATGGTATCGAAGGCCAGCGACGACTTCCCCGACCCCGACAGCCCGGTGATGACCGTCAACGCGTTGCGGGGAATGCGGACCGTGATGTTCTTCAGGTTGTGTTCGCGGGCGCCGCGAACGACCAGGTGACTCGTCTTCCGGCATAGCCTGGAATGGTAAGACCGAGCCCGAACCGCGAGCAACCGGCGGGGCCTGGCCGCGGCCCGTCCTTTGCGGAGTAGGGCCCGAATGCCTCTGATTCTCTACCGTCCCTCGCTGCGGGCCCTGCTGGCCATCGGCGTGCTGCTCGCCTGGGGCGCCAGCCTCGGCTGGCTCGGCTGGCGCGCAGCTGCACCAGGACCGAGGCGGCCAGCCTGTCCGACCGAGGCCGCCCTCCGGCTGGCGCCAGGCGGCGCGTGGTTCGCGGTCTACGCCGGCGGAGTGCAAGTCGGCAGCGCGGGCATCACCCTCGACACCCTCTCGCCCGGCTACCAGATCGTCGAGACCGAAATGCTCGACGTGCCGCGCGGCGGGCACCCGGTCCGCAGCACCTGGCGGTCGCAGACCCGGCTCAGCGCCACCCTCGGCCTCGAATCGGTGACTGCCCATTACAGCAGTCCGGGGCGGTCAGGTGGATTGGTCGGTGACCAGCCTCGAACGACACCCTGGTGGCGCGATCGATCACCGGCAAGCGGCTGGCCCTGGGCAAGGTCACCGTCGCCGAGCATCCCGTGCCCCGCGCCGCGCTCAGCTACCGGCTGGCGCTCTCGGGCGCCGCGGCGCCGGGTCGGAGCCGGACGCTGCCGCTGGCCGAGGGGTGGCCACCGGGCATCCGGCAGAGCGTCGTCGTCGCCGGCCCGGAGTCCACCATGGTGTACGTCGACAGTTCCCGCACCGATGCGGTGGAGGGCTGGGTTCCGGCGCACCAGCGAGTCGGCCCGCACCGTCGCGATCATCAGTGGACGGTCCGTCGGGTCCGTACCGGCTGTGGATCGACCACCGCGGCGGCATCGTCGGGCGGCAGACGCCGCTCGGCCTGAGCTGGGTGCGCACCGATTTCGACCTTGCCGTGAGCCGCTTTCAACGGCGTGCGGCCGCGGATCCCGCCGCGATCATCGCAGCGATGCCGGCGCTTGGCGTGCTCACCGGATCCACCGTGGCAGACACCGGCAGCGCCCCGCGGCGCTTTCTGGCGAGTCACCGCGACGGCACCCCGGTCGATACCGCGTTGCTGGCGCGGCTCGGTGGCGGACGCCAGTCGGTCACCGGCGATACCGATCCTGGTCCAGTCCGGAGCCGGAACGATCGGTCGTGATCGGTGCGCGCAACGTCCCCGACGATCCGATGATCCAGGCGGAAGCGCACGCCATCGTCCTGTTCGCCCGGCCGTTCGACGGCATGATCCCCGAGGAAACGACGCTGCGTGCCATCATCGATTCCATCCGGCACGTGGTGCGGGTCGACACCGCGGCCGGCGCGCCGCAGGACGCCCTCGGCACGTTGGCTACCCGCCGCGGCCGCCCCGATGGCATCGCCCGGCTCTTCGTGGCGACCGTTCGTGCCGCCGGCGTGCCGGCCCGATACGTTACCGGCGTCGCGGTGATCGGCGACACGCTCTACACCCATGCCTGGGCGGAGGTGTGGAACCCCGGCGGGCGGGGCGGATGGTTCGCGGTCGATCCCGTACGCGGTCTCGTCCCGGCGCCGACCGAATCTCATCCGCCTGGCCTTTGCCGGTTCGAGTTCGCGCGACGACCTGCTGCCGCTGCGTGGCCAATGCCCGACTGATCCGGCGTTCCCGCCGGAACAGGAACGCGATGATTCGACTGCGCGGTGTCGCCAAGCGCTACGGACGATTCGAGGCCGTCAAGGGAATCGACCTCGAGATCCGCCGCGGCGAACTGTTCGGGTTTCTCGGGCCGAACGGCGCCGGGAAGACCACCACGATGCGGATGATCGCCGGCATCCTCGTCGCCGAGCGCCGGGCACCATCGAGATCGGCGGCATCGACGTGACCCGCAAGCCGATGGCGGCCAAGGCCAAGCTCGGCTTCATCCCCGACCGGCCCTTCGTGTACGACAAGCTCACCGGCGCCGAGTTCCTGCGGTTCACCGCGGCGCTGTTCGGTCAGGACGGCGCCGAGGTCGAACGACCGCATCGACGAACTGCTCGAGCCTGTTCGAACTCACCGACTGGAAGACACGAACTCGACCGAATCGTACAGCCACGGCATGCGCCAGAAACTGATCATCGCCAGCGCGCTGGTGCACCGTCCCGAGGTGATCGTCGTCGACGAGCCGATGGTGGGGCTCGACCCCAAGAGCGCCCGGCTGCTGAAACGGATCTTCCGCCGCTTCGTCGAACGCGGCGGCACGGTGCTGATGAGTACCCACACGCTCGAGGTGGTCGAGGGCATGTGCGACCGCATCGGCATCATCCGGCAGGGCGAGCTGATCGCCTGCGGGACGCTCGACGAATTGCGCGCCGCGGCCGACGCCCGCCAGGCGGGATTGGAGGAGCTGTTCCTGCGCCTCACCGGCGGTCACGTCGAACAGGACCTCGATGCCATTCTCGGGTAGCATGACCGCCCCGGTGCAGCCGGGGCTGGTGACGCTGACGTCGCCCAAATGGCGCAGCAGCTGGGCCCGGCTGCGCCGCCGCCCGGTCGACGCCATTCCGGGCCGCGGCGTGCTCCTCGGAGCCGTGGGGACCCTCTTTCTCGGCGTCGCGTTCACGATCGCCTGGCGGGTGGTGCGCTACTTCGCCGGGGTGCCGGAATCACGGCAGATTTAGCAACACCATCTCTGTCCTTTTCCCGTCAGTGCCGCATACAGGTCGCACCGAGCTTCTCCCAGACCGCTGAAGCGTATACGCTACCCTGCAACTGCACTGGCGGCTGTGTCCTGGATCTGGACGTAGCGTCAAATCCTGCGGGCGGGCAAGGAACGAGTTGTCCATGCTGTCAGAATTCGCGTTTTCGCCGTGTGTACCCTCATCGTCTTTCTCGTGCTCGGCCTGGTTGCAAACAGGAAGGAGTTATCCGCTGCCGTCGGAGCGGACAAGCTGCTCCCGTTGGGCCGCGTTTTCGTAGCCACACCCTTGGCGGTCTTTGGGCCGAGCACCTGGCAGGTCCTCGATCTCTCATGCAGGCGGTTCCTGTCTGGATGCCGGGACGGTTGTTCTGGGCCTATCTGGTCGGGTGCGCGCTGTTCGCCGCGGCTCTCAGCCTCAGCTTGCAGAAATGCGTGCGCCTGCGTCGACGCTGCTGGCAATCATGTTTTTCCTGTTTGTGCTGATGATCCATTTGCCGAACGTGATCGCCCATCCGGGGAGCAGAATTCTCTGGGCCGTCGCGGCCCGCGACCTCTCCTTCGGTGGAGGGGCCCTGGCATTCGCCGGAGCCATGGCTTCGGGCCGGCGTGCTCACGGCGTGAACTGGGCTGTGCTGGTTGGCGGGGTCATCCTTGCCATTACTCTCATTTTCTTCGGGATAGAAAACATCCTGCATCCCCACTTCGCCCCCGGCGTTCCCCTGCCCAAGTTGATGCCCGCGTGGTTAGCTCCTGCGCTCTGGGCGTGCCTTACCGGGGCGATCATGGTGATCGCCGGCGGGCGGCACCCTTGTAACGGGCATGCTCGAATCGGCGCGATGACGGTGGGCACGCTGATGGCTTTGTTTATGTTGCTTCTCTACCTGCCGATCCTGCTGATGGCCCGCGGAACCGCGCCGGTGGTCGAAGGGGTGAACTATGTGGCCAACACGCTGCTTTTCGGCGGGATGGTCCTGCTCCTGGCGCAAGGTCTGCCGACGACGGTGTCCATGCGTCGGGCCGTGACGCTGAGCGCCACTCTGCGCGATCACAGTTGGGGATACGTCAATGGTGGACCTGCTCTAAAGTGACCGTTGCATCGGGCCGCCGATAGTAAAATAACCACCATCACTGCCATGAAAATCGAATCGAATGGCCACGCCCTGTGAACGAAATGCCTAACATCATTCTTATCCAGGACGACCCCTACCTGGTCGAGAGCCGCAGGCTGCTCCTCCGCGCGAACGGCTACTCGGTAGATATCGTGTACACGGTGAAACAGGCTCGAGAGAAGGCGCGCGAGCTGAATTGCGATCTCGTCATCGTGGATTCCGACAAGGATCACAACGCCGCGATGGAGTTGTGCGAGGAGATCAAACAGAACAATCCCAAGTTGGCCGTCGCCGTCATGACCGGCTACCACGTCTATTTGCACTCCGACTGTCCCGATGAAGTCATCCGCCAGGAAGAGGGGCCTGCGGGCTTCGTGGCCAAAGTGCGCTCCCTGATGGCCGACAAAGCGGCCGAGGCCTGAGTGCACTTTTTAACGCTAAACCGGTGCCTCAGCTTCCGCTGTCGGTAAAAGCCGATCTTCGTTGGAAGCGGGGGCCTTCAGGCCCGCGAATAAGGCCGTGTTTTCAGGAAGGGCTTCAGAGACTGTGCCGCGAGTGGTGTCGCCGCTACGCGGCTCTGACATTTTTTCCACTTTACCCCGGGCTTACGAGGCTGTTACGAAACTCGTCGTGCCATGACTCCGGTGGGACAAAATCGCCAAAACTCAGCTGCATACCCCACCTCTGAACGGGTCTGCACCACCCGCGCCGCGGGCAAAGTGGAACAAAAGCTACGTTCGCAATCATCGGCAAAGAGTTTCGTAACAGCCTCTTACGCCCGGGGCTAACACCAATTCGCGGGCTGTTTTCTGGAGAGATCAACGGTCTTACTCCACTGCGGGTTCTCATTTGCGGTCGTGACACGGTCTCTAAGGCCCCGGTCCGGCAGCAGAGCTCGGTTA
>CAVWJI010000005.1:215000-939046 GCA_963755425.1 uncultured Gemmatimonadales bacterium | reverse complement strand
GATGGGGCGCGGCGTGGCGAGGACAATGTCGCCCACGAGCGCCGTGGCCGTGCGCCGGTAGCTTTCCCATGCGATCGTGTCCCGGCCGAGCGTGGTGATAAGATTGGCGGTGTCTGGCGCCTGCAGGGCGCGCACTGGCGGCGCGCCGAGTGCCAGGGCCGATAACAATGCGATCGTCACGTCACCTCCGGGAGGGGCCAGGGGGTCGTCGAGCGGGTGGAGCGAGGCGTCGGGCGCGCACCGCGTGACGCGGCAACGCCGGGTGACGGTGTCAAGTTCGGGATGTTCGCGGTGCGGTGGAAGGCGGAGAATGTGCCAACTTTGTTACAGCGAAACACCGGCGCAGCCGGGACCGGTCTGGCGATTGACGATCCGGCGTCCGTCCCTTCGCGGCGGCGCCTATTCTGGCGATTCGCGATCGGCTGGGCCATCTACGGCGTCATCGCGTCGCTGCAGCAGGATCTTTCCGCGTCGATCCGCGGCACGCCGATCCCGCTCTGGATGGGCTTTGCCCTCCAGCTGCCGCAAACCGTCCTCTGGGGTGCATTCACACCGCTCATTCTGTGGCTGGGCCGCCGGTTCCCGCTGCGTGGCCCGGGCTGGCCCAGGCGGCTCCTCGTGCACGTCGCCGCGAGTGCGGTGCTTGTCTTCACCATTCATCTCGTCTTCGAGATCTATCTCCCGTGGTTTCCATGGCCCGAGGCCGGCTCGCTGCTGACCCGCACGCTCGATCTCTTCGCGCTCTGGGCGATCGCCGACTCGATGCTGTACTGGGTGGTCCTCGCCATCGGACACGTGCAGCAGGAAGCGGCGCGGGCAGCAGCGCGTGAACGCCACGAAGCGGTGCTCGAACAGCAACTGGGGCGCGCCCGACTCGATGCGCTCACGCTGCGGCTCCAACCGCACTTCCTGTTCAATACGCTCCACGCCATCTCCGCCCTGGTGCTCGACCAACCGGCGGCCGCCAACGCCATGATCGCCCGGCTTTCCGACCTGCTCCGCCTCACACTCCGGCGCACGCGGTCGCCGTTCGTGCCGCTCCGGCAGGAGCTGGAGCTCGTCGAGCATTACCTCGCCATTCAGCAGCTGCGGTTCGGTGAACGGCTGGCGGTGGACGTCAGCGCATCGGCCGACGCCAGCGACGTCAACGTGCCGGCGCTGCTGTTGCAGCCCCTGGTGGAGAACGCCGTGCGACACGCCATTGCCGGGGGCGCGCCGGTGGCGCGGGTCGGCATCGCTGTCGAGGCGCGGGGCGACCAGGTGCGGTTGGCGGTGGCGGACAACGGTCCCGGGTTCGAAGCCGATGCGGCCGAGGGCGAGGGGCTGGGGAACACGCGGGCGCGGCTGGCCGAGGCATACGGCGCGCGGCAGCAGCTGACGCTCGGGACGAGCGCCTGGGGCGGGGCGGTGGTGACGATCGACCTGCCGGCCGACACCGCGGCAGGCGATGACTTCGCCGACGCTGCCGACCACACCGCGGACGTGGATCGGGAACGTCGTGCGCGCTCCTGATGCCGGCACCGGGCTTTCGGCGCTGGTGGTCGACGACGAGCCGCTCGCGCGCCGGCGGTTGATCGGCGTCCTGCGCCGGTCGCCTCTGGTCGGCCGGATCGACGAGTGCGACAACGGCCGCGGGGCGGTGGCCGCAATCCGCGAATCGGCCCCGGACCTGGTGTTCCTCGACATCCAGATGCCGGACCTCGATGGCTTCGAGGTACTCGCCCACACGCCGACGGAGCTCCGGCCGGCGGTGATCTTCGTGACGGCGTTCGACGACTACGCGGTGAAGGCGTTTGCGGTGCACGCCTTCGATTACCTGCTCAAGCCGTTCGACGACGACCGCGTGCTCGATGCGGTGCAGCGCGCGATGGCGTGGCTCGAATGGCACCGTCAGGCGCGGCCGGGCCGGCCGGACGGCTTCGGCAACATCCGCGTCGATTTTGACCAGCGGCAGGTGTATCGGGCCGGCGTGCCGGTCGCGATGCGGCCCAAGGAGTTCGAGCTGCTCGAGGCGTTGCTTGCCGCCGGCGGGCGGGTGGTGACCCGCACCGACTTGCTGCGGGCGGTCTGGGGCTACGCTGACGACACCGAAACCCGCACCGTCGACACCCACGTGTCGCGGCTCAGGATGCGGCTGGAGGCCGACCCGGCCCGGCCGCGCCACATCGTTACCGTGCGGTCACTGGGGTATCGGATCGACGGGCTCGGAACCGGGTCGTGACGCGGGGTATCTCCCTCACGGATTCACCACTCGCAGCGTGACCTGCACCTCGGCGGTGAGCGGGTTGAACGAGTATCCGTTGCAGGAATACGGGTGAAACGTCGGGAGTAGCGCGCTCTGGTTGAAGTACGACGCGGTCGCGCCCCCGATGACGACGGCCGCCGCCGCGCCCTGCACGTTGCCGGTATAGGTCGCTGGCGATGCCCCGTTGCGGGCCAGGCCGATGCTGCCGATCGTGAACGACGACGAGATCAGCTGATCGAGCGTCCATGTCGGGCCGGGCATCAGCGTTTCCTCGCGGGTGCTCTGGGACCCGGTCAGCGTGATCCAGACGGAGTCCCCGGTGACCCGATCGACGGTACCAGCCACGGACGTCGATCCCGTTCCGTGCGTCGAGTACGCGCCGTCGGTGGCCGGTAGCGTGAAGTCGACACTGCCGTTGGCAGTGAAGTGGTTGCCACTCCACGACAGCGGAAAGCGCGTGGTACTGTTCCAGACGCCGCCGTAGAGCTCGTTCGCCAGGTAGAACTTCGACGGGCACGGATCGGCGCCGGCGCTATTCGTGCTGCTGAAGCCGCTCACCGAGACCGCGATGTCGTTGTATGCCGGGAGTCCGGTCAGCACCAGGTCGCCGAGCGACTGCGGCGTGGTCGTGGCCGTTTCCCATGGGATCGTGAACATCGCGGCGTCCGTCGAATCGATCCGCGCGCCGTTCTGCTGGTAGACACGCAGGAGTGAGGTGCCGGGATAGATCCGCCGCAGGACGAACGCCCCGTCATTGCCGGTGAGCGCGCTGGCGAGGGTCCGGTACTCCGTGTCGCCGACCTTCACCACCGAGCTGACCGACGCGCCAGCCACGGGATGTCCCGTCCCGTCCACCACCCGCCCCGATCCCCAGTAGCTCCAGCCCATCGGCTCGAGCACCGCCGCCAGCGCCTCGTCACCTTCGACCAGCGTCGAGAGCAGGACGCGCAGTTCGTTCGGGTTCTGCGGACCCTTGGCCAGCAGGCCCAGGACCGAGGTGGTGTTGATGTCGAGTGCCGGACTCCGGGTCCGCGATCCGCTCGCCCAGAAGTCGTAGACCATCGTGTCGGTGCCGGTGCGCGTCACCGCCGCGAGCATCGTGGCGCCGAAGCCCTCGAGCGACGGAAAGTCCACCGACGCCGGCGAGAGATCGAGCATCATGTCACGTACGTTGTTGGACGGCGCGAGCGAGCGCAGGTCGTAGCCATCGAGTGTGCCCATCATGAAGAACTGGCTGGCGTAGGCGTATTCCTCGCCCAACGACCCGCGGAATCCGCGGGCAACCTCGCCCGGTGCGTGATTGACCGCGACCGGGCCGTTGTTGGTGAGCGTCAGGTAGGCTGCATCGCCAAGCATCATGTGGGCGAGGTAGTGGCCGGTTTCGTGGCGCACCATCTTCTCGCGTTCGGCCGGTATCCGGTCGTCGAACGTCAGCAGCGGGCGCCATCCGGAAGACGAGACGCCGTAGTCGTACGCCGATCCGACACCAATGCCGACGGTGATCGAGAGCGGTTCGTGGGCGGTGATCGCCGCGCGCGCCCGGGATGCGTCGGCCACCGGGAGCGTGGCAAGCCACCAGTCCACGGTCTGCTGGACCGTGGCGCGGTAGCCGGTGATGAGCGGCGTCCACGAACTGCCGGCCGGGAGCCCGACCACGGCATAGGCGCTGATCCGCGGAGCCACCGGGCCCAGCGCGAACGCCCCGAACGGTCGGCCCGGCGGAGTGCCGGGGCCGATGATTCGCACCGGATCGCGGAGCGGCGCGAGGAGGCTGCCACCGGTCCCCGCCTTCAGGAGGTAGAACACCGAGTCACCGGACTCGCGGGAGCGGGCCATTCCCCACCAGCGATCGGTGATCGGCCCGACGGTCGCCGCGGTAAAGTCGTCGCCGAACTGGAACGCCTGCGTTTCGCCACCAGGCGGGCTCGCCACCGCGATCTCTACCTGCTCCGGACCCGAGAACGCCGCACGGAACTGCGTCACGTCGGGCAGCGGCACGGCGGGCCCGGCAAGGACCCGAGCCACGTCGAGTACACCGTGCGCGCCGTTCGGAAAGACGAACGTCTGTCCGGTCACGCTATCCCGATAACTCGCGGCGGCGCCCGTATTCAGCGTCATGCTCCGGACCGGCGACGAGACGACACCGCCCGGCGCGACGGCCATGGCCGAGAACGAGGTCGGGCTGGCGGCCACGACATCGCTCGCCACCGGCGTGACACTCACGACGTTGCTCCCCGGTACCGCTCCCATCGTCCAGCTGCCGGGTGTGGCGATTCCGGCGGCGTCGCTGGTGGCGGTGGTCGACCCTACTACGCCGGCGCCCGCCATCACCGCGAAGCGGAGCGCGATACCGGGCATCGGGTTGCCCTGAGCGTCGCGGACCATCACGCTCGGCGCCGTTCCGACCGCGGTGCCGACCACGGCCTGTTGCCGGTCCCCGTCGAGGACCTGGATCTGGACGACGGTGGCGGGATCAGCGGTGGCGTTGACGGTCAGCGTCGGCCCGGCGCCGCTGGCAAACCGCACGGTCAGCGCGTGTGCTCCGGTGGCCAGGCCGAGCGTCCAGCGCACGCTTGCTTGCCCGTTGGTGTCGGACGTCGCCGTGGCGGCGTTGACGCTCCCCGTGCTCGGCGTGAACGTGACCGCAGCACCGCTGACGGCCGTACCGCTGGCGCTGCGGACTTCGATCACGATCGGAAGCGGGAGCTCACGGGTTATCCGCGCGTGCTGGCCGTCGCCGGATACCACGGCCAGCACGTTGTTTCCGGCGGGCGGCCCGGAGGGGCCCGGGCTGCTGCACCCGCCGGCAAACACGGTCGCAAGCCCGAGACGGACAAACGCGCGAACTGATGCGACGCGCCGCGACGCATCACGGTTGGGCGACACCAGGCGGACGACGCGCATATCATCTCCCCGACGAATGAAATCGGCGGGAAACGTATGGCGCTCAGACGCGTGCCTGTATCGGGAAAAGCGGTATCTGGAGAGGGAAAACCCTTACATGCGCACGTCGTCGAAACCACCGTTGTGACGAGGGCGCGTCGCCGACGCGACGGCTGTCGAGCCGCGGCTTCAGCCGCGAACCCCCACCCAATTCGCCCGTCGGCGTGTCAATCGTCTACTCCCAGGTGCTCGATCCTCCAGCCCTTCCGTTCGGCCAACTCGTCGGCCAGCACGCTCCGGTGGCAGTCGGCGGGGAGGCGCTCGAAGCAGGGGAGCGCGACGCGTTTGCCCTGCGCGACACATTCCCCGATCAACTGGTCGAGATGGTCGACGATGTCAGGAGACGCCGCCAGGTGTTCCCGGTACCGCGCGATGATCTCGGCGTGCGTTGCCCCCTCCGGTCGCATCGCCTTGGGCGCGCCGGCGAACCGGGCGTGGATGTAGCCGATGCCGGCCTGGCCCAGCCCCTCGGAGAAACCCTTCTTCGAGAATCCCGGCTTGTAGCTCCACGCCGTCTCGCGGACGTCGATCACCACGCCGACGTGGGCCGACTGGAGGATGGCGATGTATTCGGCCAGCGAGCGCTTCTCGTACCCGATGGTGGCGACCGGTGGCTGTTGCATGGCGACAAGAATGGGAGCAGATGCCGGCGCCGCAAGCGGGGGTGGACAGAAAAACGCGGAAGACCTGGAAGCAGGCGCCAGTGAGAGGCGTGAGGTCTGAGGCGCGAGGGCCTCGGAGCGACGCTCGCGCCCGCTAACGACGCGTCATCAACGACGACCGACTAGTGCTCCCCATGGCCCGCCCTGTTCGTGCCGCCCCATTGCTTCCCGTTCCGCCGATGCTCGTGTCGTTCGCCAGGTTGAACACCACCGACGCCACCGCCTTCGACACCCGCGTCAGCACGCTGGAATCGTTGTTGGCGAGGTTGTCGCACCAGAGAAACGGTCGGTCGACGCACCCACCGTCGGTGCCCGGGACGGTCCCCTCGTAATTGCCGGTGTACCCCCCGAAGATCGCCACGTCGCTGCCGTCCTTGCAGCAGTCCTGACCGGTCAGGATACCCGTGTTCGGCACGCCGATGAGCGCGAAGGCATACGAATCGGTACCGTCGTTGCTCCGGCTTTCGAACGGCAGGCCGACGCGGTTGAAGTAACTGATGAAATAGTTGTTGCCGACCCCCGACGCCGGAACGACGTTGGCGGGGAAGTTCTTCCGCCCACTGGAATTGGTCGGGTCGGCGATGGCATAGACGTAATTGGGTGTGGCCGTCACGTCGGCGTCGACGTCGAACACGATCCGCGCCACCTCGCTCGGCGCCAACGCCTCCGTGTAGTGGAACGAACCGTTCAGTCCGAGTTCCTCGCCGCCGAACCAGATGAAGCGCAGCTGATTGCGGGTGGGGGTGTTCGCCATCTTGAGCGCGATCTCGAGCGTGGTGACGGATCCGGAGGCGTTGTCGAGCATCCCGGCGCCGTAGATGGCGTCGAGGTGCGCATCGACGACCACGACGTGATTGGTGTCACCGTGGGGCGAGTCGGCAATGAGGTTGTAGTCGGCGCGTTCGGGATCATTCACGGTGTGAACGCGGATGTGCACCGTGGTGGGCCCGACTTGTGCCTGCTGGTAAAGACTCGCGCCGACCTCGTACGAGGCCATGCAGATCACCGGGATGCCCGCTGAATGGACGCCGCTGCACCCGCCGGCGCCCGGTCCGTCCCGGATTCCCTTCGTCGAAGATGATTACCGCGGATGCGCCGGCCGTCGCAGCCAGCGACGCCTTCTGATCGTACGAACAGGTGCCCCGCTGAATGAGGGCGACGCGGCCGGCGACGAAGCCGTTGAAGTCGATCGACGCGCAGCCGCTGGCCGACGTCGGCGTGGCCGGCGGGGGAATCGAGGATGCCGCCCACCGGTTGCACCTGGGCGGTGACCTCGCCGCTGCCGGCGAACGCCGCATCGAAGTCGGTGCCAACGGCGTACGTCGTCGCGGTGGGAGAGACTTCGCTGAACAACGGCGGACTGGCGAAGCCGGTGTAGGCCAGCGTGTAGTTCTGGATCGTGACGCGATAACCGGCCGCGCGCATCAGGCCGGCGACGTAGTTGACCGATGCCAGGTAGCCCGGCTCGCCGGCGCTGCGGGACGGGTGACCGTCGGGGCCGGGATTGGCATCGGCGATCCCCTGCAGGTCGATCATGTGCTGCCAGAGCGCCTGCGACTGGATGCACTCGACCAGCTTCGGTTCGGTGTTGTTGTTGCGGGCGGCACACTCCGCGTCGGAGGGCGGCGTCGACGACGTGGTATCGGTCCCGCCCGGATTCCCGCTCGACGTGGGACTCTTCGAGCAGCCGATGAGGGCGGCGATCATGAAGAACACTGGCATACGTTGCATCGGGGCTCCGGGGGAGAGCGGAATCACCTTCGGGGAATATCATAATCCCTGTCATGGACTATCATAGTGCCGCGTGGCCGTCGACCAGCCTGCCGCCCCCTCATTCCACGGGCGGCGGCGGCGGCGGCGGCGTGGCGCGGTCGGGCGGGAGGCGCACCGCGAGCGATTCCGTGATCCCCAGCTCGTCGACCAGCCAGTGCAGCCGCTCCGTGCCCTCGAACGGCGTCTCGGACTCGGCGCCGCTGGCGTCGCGCACGATCCGGTGCCCTTTCACCGACGCGATCATCGTGTCACCGCGGTGGGTCTGGGCGTAGAGCTCGAAGTTGAACGGACTCCAGCGGCGGGTTGCCTCGTGGAGTGCAGCGAAATGCCCGCGGTCGGCGCCGAGCCGGTCGATGCGGCAATCGAGCCCCTGCGGGCGCCGCGGCGGCCGCCACCGGATCACCTCGTGTCCATCGGCCCGCACCCTCGCCGCGCCCCAGGCACCGTGCTCGATGCGTGCGCCGTGATCGAGGCGCAGCGGTTCGTGGTGGAGGATCGACGGGTCGACGGCGTAGCGCGCGGCGTCGATGCGCACGACGACGGTGCCGTGATTGGGTGGAATGCCCGGTGCCACCATCATTGTCGCAACGCCCCGCTCGGCCCGGAAACCCACGGAGGTGAGCAGAGCATGCAGCGCGCCGGCTACCGCCCAGCAGGTTCCGCCGGCGCCGTCGCGGAGCCAGGCGGTGAAGAACCCGGTGGCATCGTCGCCGGGGAGGGGGCCCGATGTGCCCTCGTGGAGTGCGACCATCTTGCGGACATTGTCGAAAGGGACCCGCCGATTCCACGCCGCGAAGAGTGCGCGGAGACCGGCGAGCGTCGGGTCGGGTCGCGCAGCGAAGCCGAAACGTTCGAGGACGTGGTCGAGGAGCTCGTCGGAGAGGGTATCGTCAGGGGCGGGCATCAGCGGCGCGGTTCGAGGGGACAGGGGAAATGGTCAGGAACGCCGGGTGGCGGGGTGCAATGCGGAGCCGAGACCCGGCCCATGCCGGCAATGTCCCGTCGGAGTCCATCAGGAATAATGGCCGCTACCCCGAATCCGCCGCCACTGCCGGCTGGGTCCAGTCCACACCCGGCGGTATCCCCTCCCACACGGTGAGCGGCCCGACGAAGATGCCGGCGTGGTACGTCTGGGCGTTGATGATCACAGCCATCGGGCGGGCGACATCGTAGTGTGTCGTCCCGTGAGCCGCAACGTGGCCGTTGATGGCGAGCCCGCAGGTGCCGTCCGGGAAGAGCTGGATCCGGAGGGTATACCAGGCGCCGTTCCGGATTGCGCTGTTTGCCCGATGGACCAGGCTGCCGTCGAATGAGAACAGGTCGCTCCCGGCGCCGCCCTCGTTCGGTGGAAATCGAAAGGAGCAACCGGTGGCGCCCGGCGCACTGTCGTGGCCGAAACCAACGATGCGTCCGAGAACCAGTTGGAGCTGCTGCCAGAGCGCACGGGTAATGTGGGTGCGGATCCTGGCATCCACTGCCAGGCCGTGGCGAGCGTCGAATCGGCGCGTGGTATATGCGCCGCTCGAATAGGTGTCGTCGCCGTTCGGGAAGAACGCGCGGGTTCCGTTCGTTGACGTGATCAACGGCCGAGGATCGCCGAACAGTGTCCACCGTGTGTGCCACGAATTGTCCCATGTCTCTTGGAGCACGCGCGAAACCGTCTGACCGACGACCGCCATGTGAATGGTCCCGGTGCGCCAGCCGCCATCGGTCACCGTGAATGTGACCGCGCCGTCCCGCCGCGGCGTCACGACGCCAGCCTGGTCGATCGTTGCCGTTGTACTATCGGACGAAGACCAACTCAGGCTCGTGCGCGGCATCGCTGTCGTGTCGCCATTTACCTCGTGGCCAACGGCGCGAAGACGGTACGGCGCACCGCCCGGAATCACGTTCTCCGTCGGGCCGACGGTGATTCGCGCGACGTAGTTGCCTGGAGCACGTTCCGGCCAGACAACAAAGCGCACTCCGCCGGTGACCGGTGTGCGGAGAAGCCGTTTGGGGGCCTCGGCGTAATACGGTTCAAAATCGAGATATTGCGCCGAGTCCGACTTGGCACCGGCGGATGTGACGATCCATTGCCGGTCGGGTGCGATGGACGATGCCAGCCAATTCGCGTAGGTGCCGATCTCAGCGCGAGTACCCGAATCGATATTCTCCGTCCAGATCTGTGTTCCGCGGTGACTTCCGAACAGTACGGTGCTTGTGTTGAGCCAGCCTGAAAGGTGAATCACTGCGCCGGGCTCTGCGCGACAGTGATCGTATGACCCATCGATCGTTATCCAGCAGAGATTCGCCGGTCCGAGCGCGATGGGTACCCGGACGAACGCAATCCGGGATCCGTCCGGCGACCACGCCGGCGTCAGTTCGATGTCTGATGTCGATGTCAGGCGGCTGACTGCACCCGTTACCACGTTCACGATGGCGAGATCGAACGTTCCGCCGCCGTCGGGGTAGCGGGTTGTGGCGAAGACAATCTGCCGGCCGTCGGGAGACCAGGACGGCGCAACATCGTCGCCCGGGGCCGGCGCAAGATCGCGATGACCGTGGCGGGTATGGAGGACCAGTTCCGTCGGACCGTTGGTATCGGTCTCAGTCTCGGCGACCCACATGGTGTCGAATGGGTCAAACACCGGGATGGAGTTCGCGACGGCCGCGCGACGCAGGTCGTCCGGAAGTCGTGTCGAGCGCACACGTATGACCTTGCCGGTATCCACCGGTGACCAGCTGACGTCATATCCCCGCACAATGCCGCTCGAATCAGCGACAACGAGAACATGCCGCATCGGGTCCGCCGGGGCGCGCCACCCCCACCACGCCGCCGCCAGCACCAAGATCACCGCCGCTCCCGCCGCCGGCTTCCACGCCGGGTGCACCGGCCGCCGCCGCACCGCGCGCGGGAGGAGCCCCTGAACCGCGCCGACACGCGGATCGTCTCGCGTCGCGGCAAGGAGGTCGGCCAGCAGGTCGATGCTGCGGCGGCGATCGCCATCGGCGCGCCGCCCCCGGATCCACTCCGTCGCGACTTGCGCCGCCGCCTTGCGATCGTCGCCGGCCAGGAAGTGCCGCGCCGCCTCGCGTTGCGCCGCGTCGTCGTGCGGTTCGTCACGCCAGATCGCGCCGGCACGCACGTGCGCGCCGCGCCGCGCCGCCGGATCGGCCAGCGCGATCACCGTCTCACCGATGGCGTCGTGCGCCATCACCCACCGCCCGCGACGCGGCGCGAGCATGCCGTGCTGTTCGAGATAGAGGAGATCGCGCTCGTCAGCACCGGTGACCAGCACCCGCACCTGTTCGGCGCTGATCGGTGCTTCGGCCGTCGCCGCGAGAAGGAGGATTTCCCGCTGTCGCGGCGTCAACGCCCGGATCCGTTCGGCGAGCACCGAGCCGGGGTGCAGCGACGCCACGAATTCGGTGGGCGCAAGGATCTCCCACCGCCCCGCGTCGAGCGCCAGCTGCCGCCGATCGATGCCGAGGCGCAACGCCTCGAGCACCAGCAACGGGACGCCGTCGGTGGCGCAGACCAGCCCGTGCGCCAGCATGGTGGCACTTCCCTGATCGCAGTCGCCGAGACTCTCGATCAGTGCCACGACATTGCCAGACCCCAGCGGTGCCAGCGCCAGCGGCGCCGCGCCGCTCGGCCCGATGACTTCTCCTTCGCCGGGGCGCGAGGCGGTCACGACCAGCAGGTTGACTGCGCCGAGGCGATCGATAAGCCGCTCCAGCACTCGCCGTGAGACGGCGTCCCACCAGTGAAGGTCGTCGAGGAGGAGGGCGACAGAGCCGTCGCCGGCGATGGCGCGAAGGAGGTCTTCGACGGCCTCGGACCGGAGCCGCTCGGATTCGTCGCCGGGGGCGATTGGCGCGGCGGCGACGCCCGGGAACCGGCCGCTGATCGTCGGGCGGAGGCCGATCAGGATCGGCAGGACGGCGGGAGAAACCGCCGTGGCGCCCGGAAGCTCGGTGGCGGCATCGACGAGCGAGCCAAGCGCCGTCCAGGCAAGCGTTCGTTCGTGGGCCGTGGCGTGGACAAAGACGACACGGCGCGATTCGGTGCGGAGCCGGATCGCGAAGTCGCCGAGCAGCCGCGTCTTGCCGAGCCCGGCGCGACCGGTGATGTGGATGTGCGTGCCGTGGCCGGCTATCGCCTCGCGCCACGCGGCGTGGAGCTGAGCGAACTCCCGCTGCCGTCCGACCAGTTCGGCCGCCAGCCTGGCGCCGTGGGCGTCACCGGCGTCCGATTCCCGCGGCAGCTGCACCAGGGCGACGATCGCGGCGGTGCGCGGCGTGAGATCGCGTCCTTCGGCCGTGAAGCGCTGATGCAGCTCCTGGATGCTGGCGGCCAGGTGCACGGCGCTGGCGCCGAGGCGTTCGGCTTCGAGCCGGAGCCGCCAGGCGCGTTCGTCGAGCGGATCGTAGGCCAGCATCCGCTGCGCCAGGTGCATGGCGGTCCGCGCCTCGCCGCGTCGGAGCGCGTCGCGGCCCACCTCTTCGGCGGCGTTGGTGAAGAGGGTGTGGAGGCGGTCGCGTTCCTGGTCGGCCCAGTGTTCGAACCCGGCGCTGCCCACGGAGACGAACCCCGGGGCGAAGGGCCCGCCGTAGCGATCGATGGCGCCGGCCAGGTCGCCCTGGTCGAGGGCGGCGCAGAAGGCGTCGCGATCGGTGGTGAGGTCGGCCTGGAGAGCAAGGTCGTGGCCGGATCCGCTGACGACGCCGGCGGGGCCCAGGGCGTCACGCAGCTTGAAGATGGTCTGCCGCAGGCTGTTGCGGGCTTTTTCGGGCGGTGAATCGGCAAAGAAGAGGTCGATCAGCTGGTCCCGGCTGGCCCGCCGCCCCGGCACGCAGGCGAGGTAGGCGAGGATGGCGAGGAGCTTGGTGGACGACTCGGAGATCGCCGTGGCCCCCTCGTCGGCGCCGGACAGCGTCAGGCGGCCGAGGGTGACGAGGTGGGGGCCGGTGCGGGAGGGCGTTGTCACAGGGTGTGGTGAACTTGTGGCGTGGGATCGTGAGGGGCAAGGGTAAGGATCCCGATGGTTACGTGGGCGGCAATGTTGCTTGGTGAGCGCGGTGTAACACCCGATGCGCCGATGCAACAACCGGGCCGTGATTTCGCGGCATCGGCGCCACAATAACGGCGATGTAACGGGGCGCAGGTATCATGGTGGCATTCGCGCGAATTCCCCAGCCCCTTTCGGCGCCACCGCCCCCTGGCGCCGACCGGAAGCGTCGAGTGACAGGGGAATACCATTCTCGTCCATTCCAGGGAGTCCGATATGCGTTTCCGTACCGGTGGTGCAGTTCTCGCGGCCCTTCTGGCCTTCTCGGTCCTGGCGTCCCCGGTGCAGGGTCAGACCGTGATCGTGACCCCATCCAACCTGCAGGGGTGGCAGTCGGCGACGTATTACGGCCCCACGGGGACCGACCCCGGGACGGGAGCGTTCTCGGGGATCACCACGACCTACCCCGACCTCGGGCTCGGGTCGGTGGAGATCAGTCTGCAGGACGAGGGGAACAGCGAGGCAGACTGGTACTACGACTTCACGGCGACGCCGCTGTCGACCCTCTCGGCGCTCTCGTTCGACTGGTGGACGTCGAGTAGCTCGACCACCCCCGATTTCACCTCGCCGGCGTTCGCGCTGGGGATGAGTGATGGCCACTATTTCGTCTGGGAAGCGGCCTACAACGGATACTCGGGCGGGGTGCCGATGGACCAGTGGAACAGCTCGGACATTCTGAACGGGACCTTCTGGTATACGGGGAGCGGCACCGGGGATTGCGGTTACGCCAATGCATATGAGACGCTGGCGCAGTTCAACACCGACTGCTACGGCGGCACTGGTCAGGTGACGGAGCTCGATCCGTTCCTGGGATACGGCTATCCGGGTACGCAGTACGACGGGGCGGTGGACAACATCGCGTACGGGTTCAACAGCGAGGCGCCGACGGTGTTCAACTTCGAACCGGATCAGGCGGTAACCCCCGAGCCGGGGACGTTGTCGCTGCTGGCAATGGGGCTGGCGGGGCTCGGCGGGGCGGGGATCAGGAAGCGGCGGGCGACGAACCGGGCGTAGCCGCCGACAGGCACCTGCAACGGGAAAGGCGCCTCAGGAGGACTGGGGCGCCGTTTTCCTGTCCGTCGCGCACGCCGAAGGGGCCGCGGTCTCCAAGGCCACATCGCCGCGGTGTCCCGGAGGGGGCGGCGACGACTCGGCCGAGCCGGGTGGGGACTCCGGCGCTCCCGGCCGATGGCCGGGTGCGGTGGGTTGGCCGGTCGACATCGACAGCTCCTTGTCACGGTGAACCGTCAGCGGCGTCCTCGACGGGAGCGCCATGAGCGACCACAACGGCGCCGCCCGCGGCCGCAGTGACCGTGGGCGGGAATGGAGCGGCCTACCGCTCCACCTCGACCCGGTTCCGCCCATTCTCCTTGGCGCGGTACATCGCCGCATCCGCCCGGCGCAGGCAATCCTCGGCCGAGGCGTCGTCGGGGTGCCGGGCCGCCACGCCGATGCTGACCGTGCACGACACCGGCTGTCCGTCCACCGATATCGTGGTCTGCTCCACCAGCTCGCGGAGCCGTTCAGCGAACCGCACCGCCCCGTCAATGGGCGAGTCGACCAGGAGCACGGCGAATTCCTCGCCGCCGATCCGGGCGAAGAGATTGGTCTTGCGGATCATCCCGCGGACCGCGTCGCATACCGCCTTCAGCAAGTCGTCCCCGGTGGCGTGTCCATAGCGGTCATTGATCCGCTTGAAGTAGTCAATGTCGATCTCCGCGATCGCCACCGGCTCATCGTGGCGCTTCGCCCGGTCGAATTCCTCTTCGGCGCGCTCGTCGAAATACCCGCGGTTGATCACGCCGGTGAGCGGATCGTGGCGAGCCAGGCGGCGCAGCTCGCGTTCGATGCGCTTGTAGCCCGTCACATCACGGAAATACCAGACGCGGCCGAGGTACTTGCGCTGGGCGCCGCGAAGCACCGTCGAATGGCGCTCGATCGTCCGGCCGTCGACCAGTTCGATCTCGGAGTGGTCGTCAAGGTCGGGGTTGGCGTACAACAGCTGGACGCGCCGCAGGAACGCATCGCTGTCCCGGACCCGCTGCAGCACCGAGGCCAGGATCGGTTCGTCGCGCGTGCCGATCGCATTGGCCGGCCTGGTGGGGTCGATCTCGCCCTCCTTGATGTCCCAGATCTCCATGAACCGGCGATTGTGGGACACGACGATGCCGTGATCGTCAACGACCAGGATGCCGTCCGGCGAGGCATTGTTGATGGCCTGGAGGAGGGACCGCTGGAATTCGTCGGATTCGGGGACGGCGGAAGTCATGGCCGCATGAACAATAGTCGCGAGTTGTGAGGCGTGAGTCGTGAGCCAACCGCTAGCCGTCGCTCACGACCATCGCCGCCGGCGCCACCCCGATCCGCTCGACCAGCGCGTGAAATCGTTCGTGCAATCGCAGGTCGTCGAACGTCGGTCGCACGCCGATCCAGACCAGGTCGGTCGCCCGCACCTCGACGGCGCGATCGAGGGCGTCGAGCGCGGCGTCGGTCTCGCCAAGTGCGGTGTGGATCTGCGCCAGCAAGACCGGCGAGACGTACTCGGACCGGGATCGGGCGTCGAGAGTTGCGGCAATCTCGCGCGCGGCGGCGACGTCGCCGGTGGCCGCGCGCGCCACCGCCAGCGTGGCGACGATTTCCGGACTCTCGCCCACCAGCGTCATGGCGCGCTGGAGATGTTCGACGCCGCGCTCCGGCGTCTCCCGCGGCGATGCTGGCCTGGCCGATGAAGAAGTGCGCCATGCCGAACTCCGGATCCCGCGCGAGCAACTGTTCCTGTTCGGCAATGGCGCGTCCGTAATCGCCCTCGAAGTAATGGATCAGCGCCCAGCTCGACGCGACCACCGAGGACAGCGGGTCGAACTCGCGCGCCCGCTCCAGCTGCTGGCGCGCCTCCTCGAACCGCTTGAGCGGCACGAGCAGGTTCATGCGCATACCACTGATAGGCGGTCGACGCCTGCGGCTGCTGCGCCACCGCGAGCCGGAAGTCGGCCTCGGCACCCGCCCAGTCCCAGTCGTACATGGCACGGACGCAAGCGCGGGCCGCCAGCGCAGCCGGGTTCCGCCGGGTCGAGTCTGCAGCGCCTCTTCGGCAGCCTTGCGCGCGGGCGGCATCGCCAGGCCCGGCGCCATCTGGCCATAGATCGCCAGGGTGACGAACGAATTGGCCAGCGCCGCATGCGCCGCGGCGAACGACGGGTCGAGTTCGATCACCTGGCGCACCAGCGTCAGGCTCTTCTGCATGCCGGTCTCGGTGCGCCGGTTCCACTCGAAACGCGCCTCGAGGAAGTGCTGGTACGCCAGCAGGTTCCCGGTCGACACCGGCCCGCGCGGCACCGGCTCGGCCAGCAGCCGGAGCCGCAGCGCATGCACGATGGCGCTGGTGATGTCGTCCTGCACCGCGAAGACGTCGGTGAACTCGCGGTCGTAGCGTTGCGCCCACGCCTCGTAGCCGGTGGCGCGCGTCGATCAGCCGGGCCGTGATCCGCAGCCGGCTTCCCGGCGCGCCGCATCGTGCCCTCGAGCAGGTGCTCCACGCCGAGGCGATGGCCGATGGTCCGCGCGTCGTCACCGTGATCCTTGAACATGAACGCCGACGTGCGCGCCACCACGCGCAGATCGGGCGAGTCGCGACAGCGCATAGGTCAATTCTTCGGTGATGCCGTCGCTGAGGTAATCGTCGTCGTGGCCGCCGCTGACGTTGGTGAACGGCAGCACCACGATCGACGTGCCGCGCTCCGTTCGGCGGCGCTGGCCGGCCTGCCGCCGGCGCGGCGCCGGCGGCGCTGTCCCGCAGCGCGCCGGCGAACTCGACCGCCGACGGGTAGCGCTTGGCGGCGTCGGGAGCCATGGCGCGGGCCAGCACCGCGTCGAGCGCGGCGAGGTCGGCGTGCTGCCCGGCCGAGGGACGGCATCGGCTGCGTCGCCTTCTGTTGCAGGATCGCGACCGCCGACGCGCCGGTGTGGGGCGGTATCGCCGGCCAGCATCTCGTAGGCCACGCACGCCAGGCTGTAGATGTCGCTGCGCCCGTCGATGTCCGCTTCGCCGAACGCCTGCTCGGGGCTCATGTATTCCGGCGTGCCGAGCCCGTAGCCGGCCAGCGTGAGGCGCTCCTGGCCCAGCGACTCGATGGCGCGGGCGATGCCGAAATCGGCGACGACGGCGTGATCGGCGAGAAAGAGGATGTTTTCGGGCTTGATGTCGCGGTGGACGATCTGGCAGCGGTGCGCGAACGCCAGCGCATCCGCCACCTCGCGCACGATGTCGATCGCCTCGGCCAGCGGGATCGTGCGCCGGTGGTCCAGCCGGGTCCGCAGCGATCCGTCCGGGACGTACGGCATGATGTAGAACAGCGTCCCCGCCGCCTCGCCCGAATCGTAGACCGGCAGGATGTTCGGGTGCTGCAGCCGGGCGGCGATCTCGATCTCGCGCGCGAAGCGGTCGGCGCCCATCGCGTCGCCGATTTCGCGGCGCAACACCTTGACGGCCACCGGGCGGCCGTGCTTGAGGTCCATGGCACGATACACGTCGGCCATGCCACCGCGGCCGATCTGCTCTTCGATGGCGTAGCGGTCGCGCACTTCGAGGCGCAGCGCCTCGACGGCATCGCTCAAGCAGGCTCCTTCGGTACGGGACTCGAAGTTATCGGACCGATCGGGCGCGGGCCAGCACCGGCCCGCGCCCATGCCTTCCGCCGGCCGCTGCCCGTGCTTGACGAGCCGGACCCCGGGCGTCAGCTTGCCTGCCCGACCCCCGTGAGGGAGACGCCCGTGTCCGATGAAATGAACCCCGACATGCAGCGCTGGCTCGACGCATCGATCCGGACCAGCGGATCGATCGCCGGCACGGTCCACGTCCAGCGGAACGGCGATCTCTACCTCGCCGCGGCCGTGAACATCCCGCCGCCGGTGCTCGACCGGGTGCGCCACGTGCCCCATGGCAAGGGGATGGCGGGGATGGCCCAGGTGCAGCGCGAGCCGGTCCAGACCTGCAACCTGCAGACGGAACCGCCGGGGAAGATCAATCCGATGGCCAGGCTGGTGTCGGGGCAGGCCGCCGTCGCGCTCCCGGTGCTGGGAGCCGACGGCGACGTGCGCGCGGTGGTCGGCTTCGCCTTCGCGGAAGAGGGCGAGCTACCGGCCGCACAGCTGGAGCAACTCTCCCGGCTGGCCGACAGCCTGCCTGCCGACGCCTAGGCGGCTTCGCCCGATGTCGGCGGCCACGACGGCGGCGGCGTCAGCGCCAGCTGGTAGTTGGCGCGGAACCGGCTGATCTTGCCCGAGGGGCCGAACCAGAGGGTGTGATCGAAATTGTTGTAGAACGGCTTGCCGGTCAGCTTCCCGTTGTCGATATACCTGGTGAGCGTGCCGGTCTCGATCCCGATCACGTGCACCGTGCCGCCCCCCACGAAATAGAGCATCGGCTTGAAGAGCGTGTCGACCTGCTGGCCCTCGGGGCCGATCAGCTTGGCGAAGAAGTCGGCGACGCCCTTCAACCCCTTGAAGTCGCCGACAGCCAGCGCCATACCGGGTCCGAAGGATGTCCACTCGATGTCGTCCTCGAGCAGTGCCATGATGCCGGGCATGTTGTGCGCGATGAACGCGGCGTAAAGTGCCTTGGCCGTTGCCAACGGGTCCATGTCATCCTCCTTGCGAGTTGGGAAGTTGCGGTTCGGTCTCACCGCGCCGGATCCAGTCCAGCCATTCCTGCGCTTCCGGCGCGACCGACGTGAACCGGATCGAGAAGGTACCGTCGCCGTCGTCGGACGACACCTTGGCGAAGAGGTACGGCGCCTCCGTTCCCTCGATCGGCACGCGGATGCGCAGATTCGCGAAGACGTCGAGCGGAACGTCGGTGCGCAGCGTGGCGGCTGACGACGACAGCGCCACCAGCGACGCGGGTCGGAAGCCGCCGCTCGCATGCTCCGGTCCCAGCACTTCGACGGCCACTTCCGGCGGCCGCTCCAGCGGCGTCACCACGGCGTCCGGGGTGGGCACGCGCAGTCCGAACCGGCCACCGATCCCGGTCACCAGCAGCACCTTGAGCGGCTCGACAATCCCCTTGGGGTGAATCACGAACTCCCCGGCGGTGCTCACCGGCGACGGCACCAGCGCGAGGGTCCGCTCCGACGCGAGGATCTGGCCGCCCACGGTGTACGACTCGATGCGCGCGGCGATGTTGACGGCCCGCCCCACCACACCATACTTGGCGCGCTTCTCCGACCCGACATTGCCGACCACCACTTCGCCGGTGTGAAGACTGACGCCCATCTCGACCGCGGGCAGGCCCAGTTTGCGATTCATCGTGTTGACGTGGGCCATGGCGCCCTGCATTTCCACCGCGCACGCCACGGCGCGCTCCGCATGATCGGCCAGCGTGAGCGGGGCGCCGAAGATGGCCAGGATGGCGTCGCCGATGAATTCGTTGATGGTGCCCTGGTAGCGGAAGATGATCTCCGTCATCTCGCCCAGGAAGTTGTTGACGATATTGACGATCTGTTCCGGCGGCAGTCGGTCCGTCAGCGGCGTGAAGCCCCGGAGGTCGGCCATGAGGATCGTGACCTGCCGGCGCTCACCGCCGAGGGTGAGCCCCTCGGGTGATTCGAGCAACGCCGACGCGACGTCGTCGCTGAGATACCGGCCGAAGGCCTGCCGGATGAAGCGGTTGCGCACTTCCAGCTGGCGGGTGCGCTCCTCGATCCGGGCTTCCAGCTCTTCGTAGAGTTCGGCGTTCTTGAGCGACACGGCGATCTGGCCCGTCAGCAGCGACAGGCCCTCGATCCGGTCCGGTGTGAACGAGCCGGTCGAGAGATTGTTGGTGAGGTAGAGCAGGTTCTCGACCCGTCCCTGATGGACGATCGGGATGCACAGTACCGACCGGGCGGCGGACGCCCGGATCGCGGCGTCGTCCTGGAATGCGCCTTCACGGTTCGCGTCGCGCAGCACCACCGGCTCTGCCGTCCGGAGCGCGAACCGGATCACGCCCGCGGCAATCCACCCGTGTTCCTCGAGCGGCGTGTCCGACCGTAGTACCGCGTCGGACTCGACCTCGCGCACTGCCGCCACGCGAGGTCCGGCGCGCGTGATCCGGATCAGCGCGCCGCGTTCCGCGCCGGCCGTCTCGATCACGATCTTCATCAATTCGGCGAGCAGCGCATCCATGCGGATCTCGCGGGCGATCGCCTGGCCGGCGCGGAGGAAGCTCTCCGGTTCGAGGCCACGCATGGTGCCGAGCGGAAAGGTGCCGCGGGTCGTGGCGCCCTGCCGCGCCTCGCGCGGCGCGTCACCGCGGCGGCGGCGGAGCAGGTCGGCCTTGGGCCGGGCGCCCAGCCGGTCAAAGGCGTAGATCGCATCGTCGAGGTACGATCCGGCAAAGCGGTCGAGCGCCATCGTGTCACAGAAATCTGCCGCGCGTTCATACGCGAGGCCTTCATGCAACAGGAACCCGTGTGCCCGGGCCGCGGCGCCGGCCTGTTCGTAGAGCCGGATCACATCGGCCACGCCCTCACCGCGCCACGCCGCGATTTCGGCCTGCACCAGCAGCACGCGGTGGCGGAAATTGACCGGCGCCTTGGTATCCCAGGCCTCGAGCAGGGCCACGCTCTCGCGCGCCCGGGCGATAAGGCCTTCGGCGCCCTCGGGTGACGTTCGGGCCGCGTACGTGAAGGCCAGCGCCGCCGCGAAGTGATACTCCGCCAGCAGGAACATTCCCGTGTTGGCCACGATGAACGGCTTGGCCTGGTCGACCAGGTCGACCGCATCCGGCCGCCGATACAGGCCGGCAAGAATGAGCCGCGAGATGGCCAGGCACGATAACGACAGGAAGTCGTTGTGCCGGAGCCACTCCTCGTGAGCGCGGCCTTCGTCGAAATCCGGTCCGCTCAGACGCTCGGGGTCGGTCTCGCCGGAGATCGTCAGCGCCAGCTGCCGCGCCAGCATGAAGGCGCCGGACGCCGCTTCCAGGCGGATCTTCTGCAACATCAGGCGGCGGCGGTCGCAGGCCGCGCGCGCGGCCGCGAGGTCGTGCCACATCAGCACGGCATAGAACGCGGCGAACGTCGCCGAGTAGCGGACGTATTCGAAGTCACCCATCTCGAGCGACGCAGAGCACGCCGTATCGAGATAGCCGAGGCTCGTCGAAACATGGTTGCGCCAGTGATTGACGAACGTGCCGAAGACGAAGTTGATGTTGGTGGTGTTCTCCGACGATCCCTCGCGATCGAGCATCGCGAGCGCGAGCTCGCCGAACCGGTAGCTGGTGTCGAGGTCCCCCAGCCCGCCGGGTGAGTTGAGCACGGCATAGGACGAGTACGCCACGGACGAGTGCGGCGAGTTGCCGTGCTCGATCGAGAGGTTGATCTGCTTGGCGACGATCAGCGGATAGATCTGCGGATACCCGATGTACGCCGTCGACGTCATGTAGACCAGGATGCGGAGGGCCGCGATCAGTGTCGGGTCCTGCATCGCCGGCAGGTCGATCAGGCTCTCGATCGACCGCTCGGCGAGCCGCTCCCGGATCAGGCCGAGCTGCTGCCCGGTCACCCGGCCGATCTCGTCGGGGTCGGTCGGCAGTTCGATGCCCAGGCGTCCGAGCGCCTCGATGCTGATGCCGATCGAATCGACGAACAGGCCGCGCGCGTTGTGCGAAGCGATGCGGATGGCGTAGCCCGCCATCGCCTCGATCGGCGTGCGAGCGTGCTCGATGTACTCGGCGAGGTAGCCCCCGGATGCGTCGTGATTGCCGTTGAGGAACTCCAGTTCGCCGCGCTCCAGCCACAGGGTGCGCACCAACTCCGGCTCGGCGTCCCACGGGCCGTCGCCGAGCAGTTCCATGCCGACCGTGAAGCAGCGCAGCGCCGGCTCGAACGCCGCCGACGCCTTGGCGCGCGTGCCGGCCTCGAGGTTGAGGGCCGCGAGTTCCCGGCGCGCCGCAGCGGTGTCGAGCCCGGCGCGGCCGGCGTTCATGTGGTCGACGATGTCGAACAGGCGGCCCGCCCGGCGCGCACCGGTGAACTGCTCGAGCAGCAGCTGCCCGATCCGGAGATGCAGCGCGGGCCGGCCGGCCTCCGGGATCAGCGCGTACGCCGCCTGCTGCACCCGGTCATGGGCAAACCGGTACCGGGCGGCGCGTCCCGCGGTGCCGCTGGTGCGCTGCAGCACGCCTTCGGCGATCGCCGGCCGGAGTCGGGCCTGCAGATCGCGCGCGTCGGTGCCGAGCAACGCCAGCAGGGTGGCCTCTTCGCAGGTCCCGCCGAGACACGCCGCGACCGTCAGGACGTCACGGGTCTCGTCCGGCAGGCGGCTCAGCCGCTCCGCCAGCAGCTGCGACACGTTGTCGGTCGGGCGCTGCTCGACGATACGCCCGGCGTCCCACACCCATTCGCCGCGCTCGTTGTCGCGTACGATCAGGCCGGCGCGATGCAGCTCCCGGAGGAATTCGCCGACGAAGAACGGATTACCCGCGGTCTTCTCGAGCAGGATGTCGGCGAGCCGTGCGCTTTCTTCCGGCGAGGCCGCGAGCGCGTCGACCACCAGCTGCCGGAGATGCTCCCGCGTCAGCGGCGGCAAGGTGATCCGCTGGACCGGGTGGACCTGCTGCACGGCGTCGAGCGTGGCCAGCAGCGGGTGATTCGCCTCGACTTCGTTCTCGCGGTAGCAGCCGAGGAAGTACAGGTACTGGCTCTCGGGGTTGGTGAGGACTGCGCGGATCAGTTCCAGCGACGCCTGGTCTGCCCATTGCAGGTCGTCGATGAAGATCACCAGCGGCGACTGCCGCCGCGCCACGGTCGCCACGAAGCGCTGGAACGCAAAATGCAGCCGGTTGCGGGCCTCGATTGCGCCCACATCGGCCGGCGGATCAAGCGGGCCGAAGATGTGCACCAGCTCGGGAATTTCCTTTGCGATGACGCTGATGTTGCCGGCCAGGGCGAGTTCCAGCTCCCGCTTCCAGTGATCGATGTCGCCCTCGACCAGGAGCTGCACCACCAGGGCCCGGAACGCCTGCACCAGGGCGCTGAGCGGCTTGTCACGCCGGTAGAGATCGAACTTGCCCTCGACGAAGCGCCCTCGTTCGCGCACCAGCGGCCGATGCACTGCGTTGATCAGCGACGATTTGCCGACCCCGGAGTACCCCGCCACCATGAGGACGCCGGTCTGGCCGGTGCAGACGCGCTCGAATCCGTCGAGCAGCATCCGGAGTTCCTCGTCGCGCCCGTAGAGACGTGCCGGCAGTTCGAAGCGATCGGAGTAGTCATGGCGGGCCAGCGGGAACTCGGCCACGGTGTATGTCTCGCGGAGTTGCCGGTCGCAGGCCTCGAGGTCATGCAGCAGCCCGGCGGCAGTCTGGTACCGGTCGCCGGCGTACTTGGCGAGCAGCCGGAGCACGATCGCCGACAACACCGGGGGGATCGGGACGAGTTCGGTCAAGGGCCGCGGATTGCGCGCGAGGTGGCCGTGCAGGACACCCATCGGATGGTCGGACTCGAACGGCGGCTTGCCGGTGAGTACTTCGTAGAACGTGGCGCCCAGCGAATAGAGGTCCGACCGCGAATCGAGCGGCCGGTTCATCCGTCCGGTCTGCTCGGGTGACACGTAGGGCAGGCTGCCGCGCAGCTGGGTCACCTCGCCGGCGTCGGCATGCTCGACCGACAGCGCGGTCGCGATGTCGAAGTCGATCAGCCGCACCGCCCCGGTCACTGGGTCGTACAGGATGTTGTCGGGGTTGACGTCCTTGTGGATCACCCCGGCCGCATGCACCTCGCCCAGGGTGCGGACGATCTGCCGCGCGAAGTCGAGGAACGGCTTCACCGGCATCGGCTTGCCTTGCAGGGCCCACCGCAGCGTCGGCCACGGCACCGACTCCAGCACCAGCACCCGGCCGTTGCCGACTTCGCGCAGCGCATGCACCCTCGGCACGCCCGGCGATGTCAGCCGCGACAGGATGTCGAACTCGCTCTGGTACGCCTCGAGCTGCAGTGCGGTGGGGTAGGGCGCCATGAGACACTTGAGGATCACGTCGCCCTCGGGCCCGCGGGCGCGATGCACCGATGAGACGGCGCCGTCGTGGAGTGTCGCGATGACCTCGTACCCGGCGAGCTCGATCACCAGCCACCTCGCAATCCGACCGATACCGCGCGGCCGGCCGCCGGATAGAAGTAGGCGTTGCCCGACCCGGACGGGTCGAGATAGCCGGTGGTGTTGTAGTGCGCATCGAACACGTTGCGGGCTTCGAGCACGATCTGGACGGCCCCAACGGGATACGACGCGCGGGCATCGACGCGCGTAAACGCCGGCAGGGCGATCGTGTTGGCATCGTCGATATACGCCCCACCGATCGTCGTGACCATGGCGCTGGCATCGAGGCGGGAGAGGAGCGTGATGCTCGCGCCGCCGCTCAGCGTATGCCGGGGAATCGCCTTGAGATACCTGCCGGCGTTGTCACCGCTCTCCGATCGCGCCGCCTGCAGGGCGTAGTTGGCGAAGAGTGACGTGCCTCCGGGGCCGGACAGCACCAGCCCGGCCTCGATCCCGCGATGACGGCTGGAGCCGATATTGACGTAGCGCAGCGTCTGGAGGTCGAAATCCAGCTCGTCCTTCATGTCCATCTGGTAGATGCTCAGCGATGCCGAAATCCCCAGCGACGACGAGCGCCTGTCCTGGTACAGTCCCGCTTCGACGCTGGTGCCGCTCTGGGGACGCAGCAGCGGGTTCGATGTCGTCAAGGAATACGGCGGAAACGGCACCGGGATCGGTCGCTGATCGAACAGCTGGTCCAGCGTCGGCGCCTTGAACGAGCGTCCGGCCGTGAGATAGACGCTGCCGTTGCCGGTGGTGCTGGTGTGATACGTGATGTTGAGCCCCGCTTGGGGAGACAACGCGCCGTGCGATGCGACCACGACACTGCCGCTATCCGGTGCGCGGGGGTCGAATGTGTCGCGCAGCCAGTCATAACGCGACCCGATCAGGAGCCGTACCGGCGCGGCGAGCCGGATGCTGTACTCGCCGTAGAGTGCCGCGGCCGATCGGGCGCTCGTGCCGCTGGCATCGAGCGGCCCCGGCGTGCCGGTCGATGCCAGGTAATCCGACTGGCCGCCCGATTGCACCGCGTAGTATCGCGAGTCGAGCGTCCCGCGGCCGGCCTCGGCGCCGATGACCAGCCGGCCATCGCCGGAGCGCGGACCGCCGTCGATTTCGAATTGCACCGAGGCGTCAGCGCGCTGATTGCCGGCGCGGCGCTGCTGCGTGTCGCCATATCCCGGCGCGAGCGCCAGCGTCTGCACGGCGTCGGTGTTGCGCCATTCCCCCGTGAGCGAAGCGGTAAACCGCATCCGGGCGCCGAGGCGGCGCGCGCCGGTGAGGGACACCGCATTGCTGGCGTCGTGCGTGTGGTCGAAGCGGAACAGCGCGCCGGATGCGGTCCGATCCTGCGCCAGCAACGAGTCGAGCAGCGGGCCCGGCTCGTCGTAGGCGCGAATGAACGAGCGCAGTCCGAGGGTGAGCGTCGTGCCGGGGTTCGACACCAGCGGCGCGTCGACCCGGGCCCGGAAGGCGTCGCGCGTGCCGTGCGCCCGGAATCCGCCGGTGCGGTCGAAGCCGGCCGATGCGGTGACGTCGTGACCCCCGACCGCCGCGGTGGCATCGGCATCGGCTGACCACGAGCCGAAGGCGCCGGCGCTCCCTTCCCATCGGACCGGCGCGGCGGACGCGCCGCCGCGAGTGATCACGTTGATCACGGCACCCAACGCGGCGTCGCCGTAGAGCGCCGACTCGCCGCCGCGCACCACCTCCATGCTCTGCACCGCCGATGGCGGTGGCAGCGCATCCCACGGCACGAGCCCCGTCTGGAGCTGGTTGATCGGCCTGCCATCGACGAGCACCACGACATACTCCGCCTCGCCCCCTCCGTAGAAGCCTCGCACCACCAGCTGAGGATCGCGCCCCGATCCGTCAAAGTCGAGCACGGCGAAACCCGGCACGCGTTCCAGCGCGCTGGCCAGGGTCGGACCCGGGATGCGCGCCACGTCCGCGCCGCTGATCCGCGTCACCGCCGCTGTCGAGGCGCCGAGTGGCGTACCGGTCCGCTCGGCGGTGACCACCAGCGGATCGAGCACCGGAGCGCGGCTGGTGTCCCGCTGCGCCTCGAGCGGCGCCAGATGATATACGAGAAGAGCAATGCCGATGCTGGCGAACCGGACCGTCACTCGCACGGCGCCGCGCCCGTCGGATCGGCCGTTTCAATCAGATCGGCCATGCGGTGACCAGGGCAATTCGCGGAGGAAACATGAAAGAGGTCGGAAACTCCTGAGTATGCGGCCCCGGCCCGCCGCACGCAACCGGCCTCTTCCCAAAGGGTTGGCCGCTCCGTACGATTGATCGATCCTTGACCCGCCAACGGGGCCCGAGCCGCCGGGCGCCACACCGCCGTCCCGGGCGCTACCTCCGGCACCGGACGCCACCACGTCAGAGGCCCCTGCATGAACCGGACACCCGTTCGCCTCCTGTTCGGCCTGGGAGCGATTGCCGCTGCCCTGGCCTGCGCGAGAGAGGTCGCCCTGGCGACGCCCGGCCGGCCCCAGGCGACCAGCCCGGTGCTCTCGCCGACGCCGTTGACCGACCTGCCGCCCAACCCCACCCAGGCCGATGCCGTCAACTTCGCCTGGCGATCGTTCGTTGCGGTCAACTGGCCGGCGCTCCCCGGCCAGCGCGGCATCCCGGACTGGAAAAAGAAGATCGGTCAGGGGGGTGACGTGGTGTGGAATACCTGGAAGTCGCCCGGCGAGGTGTTCCTGCCCGATGGCGGGAAACCCGCCGGGTGGAACCAGCGGGGCGATTCCCTTCCGTCCGCCTGCCGGAGCGCCGGTGCCGAGCTCGGCGCCTACGTACTGCGGCGCGTCACGAAGGTGCCCGGTAACAGCGACAACGAGGCGATGCGACGGGCGAAGGAAGCCGTCGGCGGAACGCTCACCGACCAGCACGGCAACCTGGTGCGGTTCGATGTGCGCCTGAACAAGGTGGAATTCGACAACATCCTCGGCAGGGCCTACTACAACACCCAGGGTCAGGACAGCGCCGCGGTCATCCAGTTTCCTGCCGGCGTGATGGAAGTGAAGGCCGCGTGGCGTGAAATGACCGATTCCGACACGCCACAGATCCGGTCGCGCTTCTATCGCCGCGCGGCGTGGATCTATACACCGGCGTCCGGGATGCAACCGCCGAGCTGCATCCAGAGCGAGGTCGGACTGGTCGGATTGCACATCGCGGAGAAGACGGCGAGCCGGCCGGAATGGACCTGGGCCACGTTCGAGCAGATCGACAACGTGCCGCCGTTCACGCCGCCCGGGTCCGCGGCGGCGCCGGGAGTGCGAACGCTGCCGTATTCGTTCAACAATCCGGCCTGCCCGCCGTCGCAGTGCGTGCCCAACCAGAGCACCGAGAAGAACGGCCGGCCCACCGGCATTCCGACCCAGGTCACGCGTCGCGTCAACATCGGCATGGCGGCTCAACAGGCCGATCCCCTCTGGCGGGCGGCGTTGCGCAAGGCGGTGCTCACCTCGCCGTTCCAGTATTACGAGCTGGTCGACATCCAGTGGCCGCAGACGCCCCCGCAGCGGCCGGCCGGCAACCCCACCCCGGGCCTGCTCGCCAACACGACGATGGAGACGTACGTCGCGGAGAGCAGCTGCCTGAACTGCCACTACACCGCGAAGACCGCGTCGGGAAAGCTGTCGTCGGACTTCTCCTTCCTTCTCGCCGAAGCGCACGCGCTCAAGGCGGCCCGATGAGCATCCTCGATTATCCGCGCATCAACTTCCGGGGCGTCTTCCGCACCAACCCCTGTACGGCCAACAACGACGACGTCATGCCCGCCATCGTCGAGCGCGACATCGATTCGCTGGGTGCGACGCTGGCGGGGATGACCGACGACCAGATCTACGCCTACCTGCGCCAGCAGGTCACGATGTCCAATGCGAACATCAACGGCTGCAGCGCGTTCATCCGGTCGGGGTGGAACCTCTACGGCGATCACTTCACGGCGTTCGACGACACCGTGGTGACGTCGGTGGTGACCGGCCCGCAGGCGTCGGATCAATTGACGACGGCCGCGCAGGATCCGCTGGTGGGCCAGGCTGTCATGGTTCTGGGAAGCGTCACCGGCGACCCGGCGCGTCGTGGCGATCCGATCCTGTGCGATCTCGACTCCACCGGCCTCGTCACCACCCAGCTGTGGATCGGGGGATTGCAGCTCGGTTCGGGTGGCCCATCAGGCACCGACGCGTCGAAGATCGTGACGCAGATCAATTACGACACGCGGGCCTACCAGAACTGGCTCAACTTCATGAGCACCGTCGGCACCTACGGCGGCGAACAGAACTTCGTCGGCATCGGCTGCATGATGCAGTTCGCGATTCCGGCATCAGCGCTCCCGGCCACGGTGAACAGCACGTCACCCGGACTCGCGACGTTGTTCAGCGCGGCGCGCGCGGCCGCGGGGCTGGTCGTCCGCTTCCGCTGCTACGAGGTCGAACCGCAGCTCACCGACGAGACGCTCTACGCCACCTTCCAGCAGGGGAACGCGATCGACAATCCCGCGCTCGGCTACCTGGTGGGCACGATCGGCGTGTGGCAGAACGGCGAACCCGAGACCGAACCGGCGGGACGCAAGCTGCAGGCGCCATACCCACGGCCGGTCATGAACTGGCAGCCACCGGGCGGCGGCGCCAGTACGCCGATCGGCGGCGCGACGCAACCGTGGGCCGGGCCGCCTGCGCTGATCGGCAATGTGGCGGCGAAGGTGCAGCCGTCGGCCCCGGTGATCTCGCTCGACCTGATCGAGACCTTTCCGAAATACGGATTCCGCAACCCCGACGGCCCTCAGACCCCGACGGCACGCGGCTTCACCGCGCCGAAGCAGATGGCCAACGTGGGCGACGTGGTGCTGGCGGTCGTCCCGGTCACCGGCGGTCCGGCGCAGGTGATTGCGCCGATCAACTACGGCCTCGGGACCTACGCACTCTACGACGGATTCGGCGGCATCGTCGACATCCCCTTCGATCCGTCCCTGGCGCCGATGATCAACGCCGGGACGCTGGTGATCCAGGGCGCGGCGACGAGCGCGCTCAACGCCGGCGTCATGTTGGTGCAGGAGACCGTCATCCGGGTGGTCACCGACGATCGGGCGCTCTACCTGGCGCCTGATGCCACCAACCAGATGGTGCGCCTCAAGGTCTTCCAGCGCGGTGGCCCGACCACGCAGCCGACGGTGATCTACCCGGTCGAGTACGCCAACATCATCCAGCCTCCCGCGCCCGCCCAGTGCGCCGACGGGTCACGGCCGAATCAGACGGTTGGCCCGGAATCGCCCGGGATACTGACGTTCCCATCGCCAGTGACGATTCCCGCGGGGCAGGGGTATACGGACTGGTTCGAGTTCCCGATCTCGGCGCCGCAGAGCGGCGCCACGGTGCTCAACTATCAGATGGACACGACGGTGATGGGTGACCAGCGTGCCGGCGTGGTCGACGTGCAACTACAGCTCGATCCGCGTTTACGCCGCCGACGACTTCTCCGCGCTCTATGCAAAGGGGCCGCTGCAGTGGGACGACGTGTACGCCAACGTGCTGCGCTACTACTCGCTGATCTATCCCGCCATGTCGAAGTACATTCCGCTCAACCTGGCCGACTCGATCGTGCAGAACGGGGCGCTCATCAAGCAGCGGCTCAATATTCCCGGGTCGCCGGGATTCTTCACCACGCTCAACATGCCGCTGACGCGCACCATGTCGCCGGCCAAGGTGCAGCTGGTGCTCGACTTCATCGACCAGCAGAAGCAGGCGAAGGGGCAGGGGACGGCGCTGGCGTGACCCCTCGGCTTGAGCCCCCGCCGAACAGAAGGACTCGCCGTTCAGCAGGCCGAGTTCCGCGCTCGGGGCTCAGGGCTCAGGGCTCAGGGCTCAGGGCTCTCGGCCCTGGGCTCCTTTTCCGATCTCTGTGCTACACCCGCAACGTGATCACCGCCACGCTCACCAGCACCAGCGCGGCCCCGACGACGGTGCGGACGCCCAACGGTTCGCCGGCGGCGAAATAACCGAGGAGGACTGCGACGACGGGATTGACGTAGGCGTAGGTGCCCACCTTGGTCGGCGATTCGTGGTGGATGAGCCAGACATAGGCGGTGAACGCGACGATCGACCCGAACACGATCAGGTAGAGCAGTGCCAACCAGGCCTGGACTGGAACGGTCACGATCGAGAATCCCCGCAGCTCACCGAGCAGGAGTGCGGTGATGGCGAGAAGCACGCCGCCGGTGAACATCTGCACGCCGGAACTCATCACCTTGGACGCGGGGAGGGGAAGCTTGCGGGTCAGCGCGGCGGCGATCGACCAGCTGATGGCCGCGACGACGAGCGCGACGGCACCTTTCCGGTCGATCGGTGTGCCGCCCAGACGCAGCGAGGGGCTCACCAGCACGGCAACGCCGGCGATACCGATGAGCAACGCGACGGCGAGCGTGATCGTCAACCGGCGGGTCTTGAGAATGATGATCTCGGAGAGTGCCATGAACACCGGGATCGTCGCCATCATCACGGCGGCCACCCCCGACGGCACCCGTTGTTCGGCCCAGAACAGCAGGCCGTAGTCGAGCACGAAGATGAGCACCGCCAGCATCAACGCCGACGTCCATTGTTGTCGAGTGGGGCTCGGCTCGCCACGAACGCGCATCCAGACGAGAAGTACCGCACCGGCAATGCTGAACCGGATGGCCGCGAGCAGGAACGGTGGCACGTGCTCCACGCCGATCCGGATGGCGAGGAACGTCGAGCCCCAGACGAAGTAGACGATTCCGAAGGCCAGAAGGGTCTGCCAGCGGGGCGGGGCCTGATCACCAGCGATGATCGGGCGGCCCGTCGCACTCATCGCCGCTTCGCCCATGTCGCGAGCTCGACCCACCGATCCCCCGGCCGCGCCACCTCTTCGTACCCCTTCGGGAGGTTGCGCTTGATCATCGCGCGGACCGCGGCCATTTCCTTGGCACGTTCGGGCGAGAGCGCCTTCAGGAATTGCGCCACGGTCATCGGCGGCGCGTGTTTCGGGGTTTCGCTTCGGGGCATCGCGGGCTCCGGCGGGGGTCAGACTTGCCGTCGGGAACGGCTCATAAGCTACTCGCTTTGCGGTTTCTCCGGGCTCGCGTTTTCTAGTGCCCACGGGCATTCGAAGGCGTCCGCGCAGCCGCCTGATCGGCGCCATGTTCGGGCATGCTCACTTGTCCCTCCCGGATTGCCGAGGCGATACTATGGCCATGCCCCTCAGCGAGTACTACACCGCCGAACAGGTGCGCAACTTCCCCGACGACGGCAACCGCTACGAGACCGTCCACGGGGAGTTGCTGGTGACGCCCGCGCCACGGCGCGTCCACCAGTTTGTCCTCGGGCGCCTCTATCTGGCAATCGGGAACTACCTGGCCGCCAACGGCATCGAGGGAGTCCTCTGGTCGCCCGCGGACATCTCGTTCGGCCCTGACACCCTGGTCCAGCCCGATCTTTTCGTCCTCGACCAGTGGTCTGCCCGGTATGCCGAAGAATGGTCGGACATTCGCCAGCTCCACCTCGTCATCGAGGTGCTCTCGCCGTCCAGTCTCCGGGCCGATCGCTTCACCAAGCGACGGCTCTATCAGGAGCAGCGCATTCCGCAGTATTGGATGGTCGACGCGGAGCAGCAGGCGGTCGAGGTCTGGACGCCGGACGTGGTGCTGCCCGTGGTGGCGCGCGAGCGCGTCACCTGGCGGCACCCGGATCTTGCCACCGATGGCGAGGTCGACCTGGCGGCACTCTTCCGCTGACTCGCTGCCGCGGCACTCACTGTTCGCCGACCACTTCGCAGCACCCATTCGGGCACGCGATCCAGGCCCCCTGGTCGGTCGTCTTCCACCGCCAGCGGACCACGCCCGCGATGCGCTTGAGGAGTTCCGCGTCAGTGTGGGTGCGATGGGTGACACAGAGATAGGTCACCTTGCTGGTTCCGGCCGCCTGGACTCGCGCGAACCAGGCGCCGCCGCTCACGTCGCACGACAGTGCCTCGCCCGCCGGGATGTTGCAGCTGGTGCGGCTTCCGGTGCACATCGCGATGGCATTGTAGACCGTCTTCCCCGGCGCCTTGGTGCGGACGAAGTTGAACTTCTTCGCATACGGCGCATACGGCCCCACCCGTGCGTTGATCCAGACTTCCGCCACGGGCTGCCAGACGCCGGTGAAATACGCGTCCGTGGTCAACGTATCCAGTCCCGGCGCCGGTACGATGGTGCCAACCATCCGGCTCGGCACCAGCCCGGACCCTGCCGGACCCGGCTTGTTGACCGCGAGATACTCCTCGTCGTACCAGCCCTTGATCTGCATCGCGCGGCGGTTGTGCGGGGGAAGTGACCCATTGTCGTAGTTCTGTGACGCCTGGAAGTCGCGCCCGATTTCGCACCACTCGTCGCGGCACCCGATGCCGATGTACTGGTGATTGCCGCTGCGATCCCAGTCCCAGCGCGCCACTTCCGGGTAATCGCCGACGTGGTACTGCGGGCCCATGTCACGCGGCCTGACGTCGAGGCGTGTCGCATTGGGCATGACCGCGAGCTGCGCGGGTACCATCGCTTTGATGCACGCACTGTCGACCGTCACCGGCACCATCCACGCCTGGTAGGCCGTGCCGCGCCTCGTCGAGTCGACGGCCATGTACAGGCAGTTGAATCCCTGCTGGATGCCGAGGATCGGTAGGGGCCGTCATAACTGAGGACGATGGCGACGGAGAGGGCGCGATCCGCCTTGTGCGCCGCGGCACGCTTCCCGATTTCCACGATGGTGGCGTTGAGCGATTCGCTGGCGAAGATCGCCACCAGCGGGCCGTAGTCGTTGACGGCAGTGTTGGGGAAGCGCTGGCAGTCGTTGAATTCCGGGATCAACGTGGCGTGTCCGGCCACGGCCAGCGTCGTGAACTTCTCGACCGCCCCGGTGTCGCCACGCAGCCGCACGGCGATCGAGTCGATGGGACATTCCGGCCGGTACGACGCGGCAATCGCCGGTGGCCCCGACGGCGGGGGCACCTGTTTCGGCGGATGGCATGCCGACGCGGCGATCATCGTCGCGGCGGCGCATCCGAGTGTCACGAGCGGCCCGCCGTGACGCATGGTGTGGTGTGGCATCATGAACTCCTGGGTGGACGGCCTGACATGCCCGCCAGTTGCGCCATTCGGCGCACTGTCGGTTCGAGAAAGCGATCACATCGTTGCCAGAGCGTGACGACGGGGCGTGCCCAGCGCGCCGCCAGAACCGCGTCGTGCGCCCGCGCGGCGAGGTCCGCGCGCAACGCCATGGCGCGCACGACGGCCGCGGCGTTTGCGACCTGGGACAGCATCACTGGGTCGAGCCGCGGCATAGCCGCGAACATCCGGTCGAGCCACGCGGTGGCGGCGGCGGTATCGCCGGCGGCGAGGAGCAGCCGCGCCTCGGCAAAGACCGCTTCCGGCGGGCTGGTCTCGGCGTCGGTCCGGGCGCGCATCGCGAGGTATTCATGCAGCGGGCCGGTCTCGCCGCGGTCGAGCGCCGCCTCCGCGGCCAATAGTCCGTCGCGTCCCTTTCCCAGTTGCTGCAGTTCGTCGAACCGGGTGTCGGGATACGCGATGCGCGCGGCCCGTCCCAGCCACACTTCCGTGATGCGTGGCCGGTCGGCCGCGAGTGCCGCCTTGGCGATTGCCTCGGTCACCGATTGTTCCAGGCGCCGGACGCTGTCGGCAGGCCCGCCGAGGGCGGCGTAGACGAGAAGGGCGGGGCCGTCCTGTGCGATCGCCGGCAACGCCGTGGCGTCGGCGCCGAGACCGACTCGACCGCTCAGCTCGGCGGCAAGCGTCGCGCGGCCGGTGAGCGCCGCGATCCCTTGCAGCTGCTCGGCGTCGGTCGGATCAGTGCGTTGCAGCAACGAGTCGGCCAGTGCTTCGATGCGTTGCAGGCCGAGCGAATCGTCCGGGAGTGCGGCGGTCAGCGCGAACCAGAGTTCCGAGGTGGCGATGCGGAGCCGGGCAGCGGGGTCGCGCGCCAGACGGCCGGCGCGGCGGAGGGAATCGATGGCGGCGCGATCGCCTTCCAGCTGCAGTGCGTTGGCCACCGCTTCGAGCGCGTCCGGACTGTTCGGGTCCGCGGCCAGCCACGCCGCCGCCAGCTGCATCACGGCCCGCTGCTGGCGAATCACCGCGTCGTGCTGCGTGGTGGGACGCGTCTGCGGTGCACCGTTCATCACCAGATCGGCGGGCCAGGGGACGAACGTCAGCGAATCGCCGCGCCACTCGGCCGCCGCCAGCATCGTGCTGTCGCCCGGCACGGTCGTCCCCATGCGCAATTGATTGCCCCGGACAAAGAAGAGTTCGCGGATGTTGTCGAACGCGGGCGTCGACGCGGGCGCGGCCGCGCTCCGCAGGCGTTCGAACGCGTGCCGGTACGCGTCGACGATTTCCTGCGCGCTGGCCCGGAAGCGCCATCCGGACGGCGACCCCTTGTCGGGAATCACGGCGTGATCGCGACCGAGACAGGTGGCAAGTCCGTACCAGAGGGCGAAGTCACCGCCGGCCGCGGCCAGCCGGCGCCATTCGTCGCACGCCCGTGGCCACAGGCCATCGGCTTCGGCCCCGAGTGCACGCGCCACGCCCGCGGTGCGTGCGTCGAGCGTGGCCGGGTGGAGCATCGCATCGTCGAGGATCGCGCTCCAGCGCCCCGTCGGAATACCGTTCCAGTCGCGCACCGCGGCCTGCCACACGGCGGCCCGGGCGTAGCCGGTGTCGGCCACGAGCGCCTCGGTCAGGGCGCTGTCGGCGTGATCGAAGTCCCACGCGTTCACCGCCTCCATTCCCCGTCCGAAGGCGGCGCGTGCCGTCTCGACCGTTGTGTCGTGGCCGGACCGTTGCAGCGTTCGCCATCCCAGCCACGCCAGTGCGGCAACGGCAATCGAGGCGACGGCGAAGCCGGTCCGGACGAGCATCGAGCGACGTTCCGACGCGCGCGGCGGGACACGTTCCCCCGCCAGCGCCGCCAACATTTCGCCGGCGTCCTGGAAGCGGTCGGCGGGCACCTTCTCCAGCGCGCGTCGCACCACGCCGTCGACTGCGGCTGGTACGATGGGCCGGAGCCGGCGGATCGGCACCACCGCCGCCGCCGCGTGGCGGGCGAGAATGCCGCCGGGGTTGGACGCCACGAACGGCGGATCGCCGGCGAGCATCTCGTAGAGCACGCACCCCAGCGAATAGATGTCGCTGCGGCCGTCGAGCGTGGCGTCGCCGCTCGCCTGCTCCGGCGACATGTACGCCGGTGTGCCCATCGTCAGACCGCCGCGCGTGATCGCCGAACTCGCGCGCGCATTGGTGATGGCGCGGGCCAGCCCGAAGTCGGCCACCAGCGCATAGCCGTCGGACAGCAGAATGTTGGCCGGCTTGATGTCGCGGTGAATGACTCCGTGCCCGTGCGCATACGCGAGGGCCGACGCCACTTCCCCTGCGATCCGTACCGCCTCGTCGACACTCAGCTGTTTCTCGCGGGTGATCCGGTCGCGAAGCGTCTCGCCGGTGATATATGGCGTGACGTAATAGAGGAGTGTCCGGGGGCCGCTGCCGTCGTCGGAGGCAAAGGTTGCCTCGCCGGAGTCGTGCAGCGGGAGGATGTGCGGGTGGTTGAGGCTGGCCGCGATCCGGATCTCGCGGAGGAAGCGCTCGCGGCCGAGCTCGATGGAGAGTTCCTGCCGCAGCACCTTGATGGCGACCGGGCGGTCGTGCTTCAGGTCGTGGGCGAGGTAGACCGTGGCCATGCCGCCGCTGCCGAGGATGCGCTCGACGCGGTAGGCTGGGTGAAGTAGGGTGCGGAGGTGCTCAAGGGTATCGGGCAACGAATTGAACAGACCGCCGCGGCCGGGGTTGTCAAGGGGAGGGGGGCCCAGCTGACGTGTGACGAAACCGATGCCTGGCCGGGCACTCGACGTCCAGACCGCCCGGCGGTTGATTGGTTGCTGCACATCGTACAATGGGGCACAATGTGCGAGGCAGCGGTTTCCCGCCAGTTCGATCATCCCGCCAGGTGGATCGTACCCGAGACGCTGAAGGCCGGACAAACGGGGCGATAGGGGCGTCGCTGAGGCGTCGCGACAACTACCTGTGGCACACCCCGAACAGAAGACGTGGTGAATGCGGTGCTGGAAGCTATTGCAGCCCAATGGGACCGTCGGGGCCGAGCGATCCGCGCCGCCGGTGCATCATTACCTTCTCGCGATGCCCTTCACCCCCGCCCCCGCGGCCGCCGCGCCGCTGATCGACCGGCTGGTGCGCCCGATCGGGCTGGCTCTCCCCATGTCGGCGCTGGTGATCGGCACCATGACCCCCGACTTCGAGTACCTGGTCCGCCTCTCGCCGGCAGGCGGCCGCTGGCATCCTCCCGCCGGGCTGGTGGAGTACTGCCTCCCCGCCGGGCTGGTCTCGTGGTGGATGTTCCGGACCGTCATCAGTCCGGCGCTGGTCCGCCTGTTGCCGCCGGGGCTGGGAACGGCCGCCGCCGACCGGGTCGCGCCGGGACCAACGTGGCACCTCCTCCCCGCCGCGGCACTCGCCATCCTCCTGGGCGCGCTGAGCCACGGCGCGTGGGACAGCTTTACCCACGAGTCCCATTGGGGTGTTCGGGAATTTCCCGCGCTGAACACGCCGGTGTCGCTCGGACACGCCGGGATGACACCGTGGTACGCCATCCTGCAGTACGCCAGCTCGGTGGTCGGCATCGCGGTGGTCGTCGCGGTGCTCTGGCACTGGGTGGCGAAACAGCCTCCGGCAGCACGGACGATTCCTCCGGGCCAGTTGGCGTGGCGCCTGCGCGAACTGGGGATCCTCGTTCTCGTCACCATTGCCAGCGCCGTCGCCAACGCGGCGCGCGGGGCGGGGCACGGGTTGACCTGGACGCTGGGGCTGGCCGCGGTAGGCGGGATGTCGGCGCTGGTGGTGGCGGTGCTGGTGTATGGGGTCGTGGGGAAGGTTCGCGCGCGGGATGGTCATCCCCTTCGACGCTCGGGTAACTGACCTCGCGTCTTTCGGAGGCATCATCATTCGCAATTCGAGGGTCGGAGCCGCGCGGGCGTGCCGGCCAGAGGAGTCGCGGCTGTCTGGGCAGCGCGCTTGCTCGCTGAGCGCGATCGCCGCCTTCACGGCGCGCGCGAGTTCCGCGCCGACGGTTGGACGGCACCCCGCGCGGCCCTTTCCAGGAACTCGCTGCGCTCGGGATGACACCGGTCGCATTCGCCTGTCGTGACTTCGATAGGCACGGCTCGGAGGCGGGCCGTTTCCGGAACCCGCCCCCTCACTGTTTCCACCTCGCGGCCAGACTACGCCGCCTGTTTCGATTCCTGGTCACTCCCCTGCGACAGATCTCCGCCAGCGGGACCACTCCCGCCCGCCTGATCACCGCCGCTCGCCTGCGGCCCCGCCACCGGCTGGACCGCCGGGGCGGGTGCCGAGACCGGCCCCGATGCTGGGGCAGGCTTCCTCGGCCGTCCCGCCCTGATCGGCCGCACCACGTTCCTGGCACTGGTCCACGCCGCCAGCAGCTCCGGATCGTTGCGATACTCCGACCGGATCAGCCCGTCGAGCACGTGGATCTGCTGCAACACGTCGTCGGCCACCGCCAGCAGGTCCGCCCGCGCGCCGATGTGCTGGCGGCGTCCCGAGTTGCCATTGCCGACCTGGGTGTCGAACTCGGTGATCGCCTGACCGAACTCGTCCAGGAACTTGTCACCGAGCCCCACCGCCAGCAGCGCGTCCTTCTGATCGGTCGCCGCCTGCAGCATCGACCTGGCCGCGGTGATGAACGTCTTGTTCGGGACCCGTGTGACAGGGTGCGCAAACCGTCCCGCGAGCGTCGGATCGGATTGCGCCGCCAGGTCGCCCACCACGGTGAGATGCCGCATCATCGGCGCCAGCGTCGTGGTCCGCAGCTCGCCGGTGACGCCGCACCGCCGTCTGCTCGGCCACCCGGCCGTCGCTTTCCTGCAGCGCCAGCTGGTCGCTGCGCGCCAGGTCGTTGTTGAGACGACTCATCACGGCGACGAAAGCCGCTGTCGGTGGAGGGATGCGCGGTGGCGAATTCCACGGCCCGTGCCGCCATCGCCAGCACCCTGCGAATCGTGGCTTCCATGGTACAGCTCCTTTCCATCCGCGGTTCGGCGATCCGGGCACCGGACCAGCACGTCAGGGGAATCGAGAAGGGAACCGTGCCGGCTGGCACCCGGAGCGCCGTCGGCGCCTGCCCGCATGGGCGAAATGCGTGCCAGGGTAACACGGCACAGATTGCGCGCCGCGTGATGCTGTGCATCACGTTGTCAGCGCGGCACTTCGGCGATCGACCTGCCGCAGCGTATGAGATGCGCGACGGGCACCGGTGTCACCAGCGAGTGTCCTGCTGGAAGGACACTCTGTCCTGATTTCTGGACACCACGCGCAATCCGCTTCAATCAGGCCCGGACTCGATATCAGCGGTCGCGCAGTCAGTGTCACTCCCCGGGAGTCGATGTCAGGGTCCCCGGAGTCGATGTCAGTCTCCCGCCAGTCGATGTCAGCGTCCCCGCGGTCGATGTCGGTTTCCTCACGGTCGATATCGGTGTCCCCGCGGTCGATGTCAGCGCCCCCGCGGTCGATGTCAGCGTCTCCGAAGTCGGTGAAATCGTTCCCGAAGTCGATGCAACGATACCCCAGGCGCGTGCACCCGCGATCGGGCGGCGTGAAGTCGCCTCCGCGACCGGGGAAACGGGGTCCGGAAGCGATGCAACGGAGGTCAGGGGCGGTGGAATCGGGGTCGCCGCCGCGGAAACGTGGCCTTGAACCGATGTCAGCCGAGCCGGAACGCGCGAGACGCGGGGCGGGTCGGGTCGAATCGGGCGCGGGGCAGGTGCCACCCGCCCGATGCCGGTGTACCCCTCTGTCCGAGAGCGACGCACTCCGGCCCGTGCCCTCGTTCCGAGCAACTGGCTCGGCATTTCCGTATACTGCTATGCCAACAGGCGGCCCGGTCGAGTTGCGGGGGAGAGGAATGTCGTGATGAATGAACGCACTGGGGCAGGCACCGCGGTCGAGCGTCCGGCATCGGTATGGTACGAGCCGTCGCCGCTGGGTGAACAGGACCTGCATCTCTTCAACGAGGGCACGCACAGCCGGTTGTGGGAAAAGCTCGGCGCGCACCCGGCCAGGGTCGGCGGCCGGTCGGGAACGTGGTTTGCCGTCTGGGCCCCTTCGGCGGCGAGCGTCAGCGTGATCGGCGACTTCAACGCCTGGAATACCGGCAGTCATCCGCTCCGCGCTCATGGTTCGTCGGGGATCTGGGAGGGATTCCTTCCGGGCATCGGCGTGGGCAGTGCCTACAAGTATCACATTGCGTCGCGGCACGACGGCTATCAGGTGGACAAGGCCGACCCCTTTGCCGTCTACGCCGAGACGCCGCCGCGGACCGCTTCGATAGTGTGGGCACCGGACCATCAGTGGAACGACGCGGAGTGGATGGCGCAGCGCGCCACGGCGGCGCCGCTCGCCGACGCGACCTCGATCTACGAGTTGCACCTCGGCTCGTGGCGGCGCGTGCCCGAAGACGGCGACCGGTCGCTCACCTACCGCGAGATGGCGGAGCAGCTGCCGGCGTACCTCCGCGAGATGGGATTCACCCACGTCGAGTTCCTGCCGGTGATGGAACATCCGTTCTACGGCTCGTGGGGCTACCAGACGACCGGATATTTTGCGCCCACCAGTCGCTACGGCACGCCGCAGGACTTCATGTACCTCGTCGACCGGCTCCACCAGGCGGGAATCGGCGTGATTCTCGACTGGGTGCCGTCGCACTTTCCGACCGACGAGTTCGCCCTCGGTTACTTCGATGGCACGCACCTCTACGAACACGGCGACCCGCGCCAGGGTCTTCACCCCGACTGGAACTCGTTCATCTTCAACTACGGCCGCCTCGAGGTGCGCAGCTTTCTCCTCAGCAGCGCGCGCTACTGGCTGGAAGAGTTCCACGCCGACGGACTGCGGGTCGACGCGGTGGCGTCGATGCTCTATCTCGATTACAGCCGCAAGGCGGGTGAGTGGATTCCGAACAGTTACGGCGGCCGGGAGAATCTCGACGCTGTCGACCTTCCTGCGCCGGTTCAACGAAACGTCGTACGCGGCCCGGCCGGGGACGATGACGGTGGCCGAAGAATCGACGGCGTGGCCGATGGTGTCGCGGCCGACGTACCTCGGCGGGCTGGGATTCGGGTTCAAGTGGGACATGGGGTGGATGCACGACACGTTGCAGTACTTCGCCCACGACCCGATCCACCGCCGCTTTCATCACGGGCTGCTCACCTTCCGACAGCTGTACGCCTGGTCGGAGAACTTCGTCCTGCCGTTGTCGCACGACGAGGTGGTACACGGCAAGGGCTCGCTGCTCGGCAGGATGCCGGGCGACGGCTGGCAGCAATTCGCCAACCTCCGACTGCTGCTGGGTTGCATGCACACGCAGCCGGGAAAGAAATTGCTCTTCATGGGCGGCGAATTCGGCCAGGGCCGGGAGTGGAACCACGACCGCAGTCTGGACTGGCACCTGCTCGAGTACCCGCAACACCAGGGGGTGCAGCGCTGGGTGCGCGATCTCAACTCCTGCTACCGCGGCGTGCCGGCGCTGCACCGGTTGGATTGCGATCCGCGGGGATTCGTCTGGCTCGACCCCCACGACATGGACGAGAGCGTGCTCCTCTTCCTGCGCTGCGGCGACGAGCCGCGCCAGCGGGTGGTGGTGGCGTGCAACTTCACCCCGGTGCCACGCAGCAACCACCGCATCGGCGTGCCGTTCAGCGGCCAATGGGACGAAATCCTCAACAGTGATGGCCGGCAGTACGGCGGGAGCGGGCAGGGAAATCCCGGCGGCGCCGAAGCGGTGCCGGTGCCGGCGCACGGACAGCCGTATTCGATCGTCGTGGCGCTGCCGCCGCTGGCGGTCGTGCTGTTCCGCGCCCCGGCGGCATGACCCGCCGCGGCCCCTTTGCTACGATGCAGTATCGATGCAAATTGTTGGTGTCCGCCCGATGTCCCACGTGCAACGAAGGAGGTGATCCCTTGTCGAGTCCCAGATCCACCGTCAGCCTGAGCTGGGCAAACGGTCGCCTTGCGGTGATCGCCTAGGTTCAAGCCCGGCGTCAGCCGAGCGACCGTCTCGGGCTGACCGTGGTCCCGCGCCGCTTCTGCCATCATCGGGGAGCGGCGCGGTTCGTTTGGGGAAGGTGTTCGTCAGGAGTTCTTGGCGAAATTCGAGAGGGGGCGGACGAGAGGGCCTCTGGCTCCGACGCTCCGCGATCCACGCTCGCGGTACTGGGTCGGGCATTGGCGAGCTGCTCCGCTGAGCCCCTCGACAATGCTCGGGGCAGGCTCGCTGCGAGTCCCTCTCGTCCGCCCCTCCGCCATATTCGGCCAACGCAGACCGAGCTTCGGTTTCGGGGCCATCGGCTCCCGACTCTGGCGGCCTTTCGCTCACGACGCACGACACGTGACTAATGACGAACGGCCCCCTAAGTTTCGTCGCTCGCCCCCCTTTCATCGTCTCAGCTGAAGGTCGCTCATGCCCCGCACTCTCCCCGGCTCGCGCTGGTACGTCGCGGTCCCGATTGCCGCGTCGCTGGTGTTCACCGCCGCCATCGGCGCGCAGGCGCCGGCGAAGGCCCACGCCGTCTTCGTCGACGGCCAGGCCCAGATCGTGCCCGCGTTCGAGGATTCGTCGAAGTGGATCCACCAGGACCTCTGGGTCCAGACGGACTTCGACACCGATCACGACGGCAAGCCCGACCGGGTGCACGTCGACGTCTCCCGCCCGTGCCAGACCGAGACCGAAGGGCTCAAGGTGCCGGTGATCATGGGATCGAGCCCGTACTACGCCGGCACCGGCCGCCCGCAGGTGAACTGGGACGTGCAGGTGGAGCTCGGCACCGTGCCGCCGCCGCGCGGCAAGATGAACAATCCGCCGTTCAAGTCGCCGCGCGACACGATCTCGATGGCGCTGGTCAAGGAGTGGGTGCCGCGCGGCTTTGCCGTGGTGCACAACGAGGCGCCGGGCACCGGCCTCTCGGCTGGCTGCCCCACCGTGGGTGACTATCCGGAGCGTGAAGCGCCCGCCGCGGTGATCGACTGGCTCAACGGCCGAGCCAAGGGATACACCACCAAGACCGGCGACGTCGAGGTGAAGGCGACCGTGGACCACCGGCAAGGTCGGGATGATGGGCACGTCGTACGAAGGGACGCTGCCGCTCGCCGCCGCCACGCAGGCGCCGAAGGGCCTCGAGGTCGTCATTCCGGTGTCGCCCAACACCACCTACTACCACTACTACCGCACCAACGGCCTGGTGCGCTCGCCCGGACGGCTACCTCGGCGAAGACGTCGACGTGCTCTACGACTTCATCGCCAGCGGCGACACCGCCAACCGCGCTCGCTGTGACAGCATCTGGAAGAACGGCATCTTTGCCGGGAAGAACGGCCAGGACCGCCAGACCGGCGACATGAACCAGTTCTGGCTCAACCGCGACCTGCTGCTGCACGTCAAGAACATCAAGGCGGCGGTGCTGCTGGCGCACGGCTTCAACGATTACAACGTCGTGCCCGAGCACAGCGTCCGCATCTACAACGAGATGAAGAAGGACCACCTGCCGGTGTCGATCTACCTGCACACCGGCGGCCACGGCGGCAACCCGCCGGCCGAGATGGTCAATCGCTGGTTCTCGCACTACCTGTACGGCGTCGACAACGGCGTCGAGAAGGACCCGCCGGTGTGGATCGTGCAGGACGCCGGGATGCAGGACCCCAAGGCCACCCGGTCGGCTCGATTCGCTGCGGGAGTTCGTGGCGGCGCATCCGGAGCCAGTCGATACCACCGCCGGTCGTGGCGCGCGGCCGGGGCGGGGCCGTGGCGGCCGCGGGTTCGGGGGTCCGACGGCTCAACGTGCCGCCGACGCCGTTCGCGTCGTTCCCGATTCCCGGTTCGGTGCCGGTGGAGTTCCACCCTGCCGGCGGTGGCAACGGTGTCGGCCGACTGTCGTTCGACGCCGCCAAAGGTGGCACCGAGTCGCTGTTCGACGACGTCGATTCCACCGGCAGCGACTACGCCCTGTCGGCGCACTCCGACCACCGCCTGATCTACGCCACGGCGCCGTTCACCGACACGGTGCAGATCTCCGGGACGCCGCAGGGTGACGCTCCGCCTCGCGCTCAGCAAGCCGGCGGCGAACCTCTCGGTGTGGCTGGTGATGCTGCCGTACGACTCGGCCCGGCGCGGGATCGTCGAGTCACGTGGGGCTGATCACCCGCGGCTGGGCCGACCCGCAGAACTACAGGTCGCTCACCCACGGCGGCAACTACGAGTCGACGCTGCCGGGGGTGCCGCTGGTGCCCGGAAAGTTCTACGACATGACGTTCGACCTCGAACCGGACGACGAGTTCATTCCCGGCCGGCAAGCAGCTGGCGGTGATGATCATGTCGAGCGACCGCGAGTTCACCCTCTGGCCCAAGCCGGGGACGCAGCTCACGGTCGACCTGGCGCATTCATACTTCACGATTCCGATCGTGGGCGGGAAGACGCGGGTCGTGTCGGCGGGGGGGATGAAGTAGCGCCCAGAGCCCAGGGCCCCGCATGTCGGACTCGGCGTGCGGGGCCTGGCTATTTCTTGTTCCTGACGAAGTCCATCGGCTTCTCATACGTCGGGTCGGCGTTGTACGCCGCGGAGCCGCCGGGTGCGATGGTGAGGTACTTCCATTCGCTTCCCTGGATGGCATGCGCCACGGTCACGATCTGGCCGACGTGGTAGCTGGCGTGCGCCAATGACCTGAGCAGCGCTTCCGACACCGCCATCGGCGTGCCGCGGATCGTAATGGACCTGCCGCGGTCGTCATCGGTGAGGCCGGCGAGGGTGTGCAGCAGCGTCTCCCAGCCCAGCTCCCACTTGGCGTTCAGCTCGTCACGAGTGACGCTCCGGGCGGCGAACTCTTCTTCCCGGTTCCGCCAGGGCTTTTCGCCGTCGCTGGTGAGGAAGTCGGTAAACCGTGACTGGAGGTTGCCGGCCACGTGCCAGCAGATCACGGCGAGCGAGTTGCCGCCATTGGGGCCGGGGATCGAGAGGGCGCCGTCGGGCACCTGGGCGAGGGCTTTCTCCGCCATCGTCTTGTAGCGCCGGTATTCGGCGTCGAAGTGCTTGATCAGGTCGGGCATCGTGATCAGCTCCGTTGGTTCACATCATGGGCCTCGTCGCAAGACCGCGAATGAATGCTATCACATCAACCCCATCCCAGGCCGCCGCGCTGGCGTGCCGCTTCGCCCCGGCGATCAGGATGGTCATGCCGAGGGCCAACGCGGCGACGGCCACGACCAGGCCGATGATGATGCCGTGAGCAAACGGACTCGGCAGCAGCAACCAGGCGCCGATCGCGGCGGCGGGAAGAACCAGGACGAGCAGGATACGCGGCGTGATCGTCGTCGAGCCCCCGAACCCCGAGTGACCTGCTACAAGGTAATGCCGCCGGTCATTGCCGTGCTTGGCGCGTATCATTGGCGATGCCCCCACCGGTGACAAGGGAGCCGGTCGATGCGCATCCTGGTCTTTGGCAACTCGGGCTCCGGCAAGTCCACGTATGCGCATGCGTTGGCACGAGCCCACGCGCTGACCCACCTTGACCTCGACGCGATCGTCTGGGAGCGGGGGCAGGTTGCCGTGCAACGCGACGCATCGGCGGTCGCGGCCGATCTTGACCGGTTTCTGGCCGAACATCACCGCTGGCTGATCGAAGGGTGTTATGGCGACCTCGTCGAGCGCGCCGCGCACTGCGCCACCGAACTGGTCTTCCTCAATCCCGGCCGTGAAGCGTGTCTTGCCAACAACCGTCGCCGGCCGTGGGAGCCGGCAAAGTACGCGTCGCAGCAGGAGCAGGACGCGATGCTGGACCAACTGCAGGCGTGGGTGGCCGAATATTACGTCCGCGGTGGGGAGTGGTCCTATCAGGCCCACCGCCGGATCTTCGACGCGCACCGCGGCCTCAAGCGCGAAGTGACCGATCCGGCGGCGGCGCTGAATGCGTCAGCCCGTCAGATGTAGGCCTGCTCGCCGTGCAGGGTCTGGTCGAGCCCGATCTCTTCCTGTTCGGCCGTGACCCGGACCGCGGACACGACGTCGATCACCTTCAGCATCACATAGGTGAAGGCGAAGGCGTATGCCGCGGCGGCGATCACCGCCAGACTCTCCACGACGAAGAAGTGTGTCCCGCCAAGGAGCAGCCCGTTGGTGCCGCCCGCGGGATTGACCGCGGCGTCGGCGAAGATCGCCAGCGACATCACGCCCACCACGCCCCCGACGCCGTGCACCCCCCAGACGTCGAGCGCATCGTCCCATCCCTCGTGGTTCTTGAACCAGATGGCGGCGTAGCAGATCACGCTGGCCACGACGCCGATGAACACCGCGGTGCCCGTGGTGACGAATCCGGCCGCCGGCGTCACCGCGGCCAGCCCGGCGATCGAGCCGGTGAGCAGGCCGACGAACTTGGGCTTCTTCTCGATGGTCCAGGCGAGCACCAGCCAGGTCATGGCGGCGAACGACGCGGCGACGTCGGTGTTGAGGAACGCCAGCGACGTGACCGGATCGACCTTGAGCTCGCTGCCGGCGTTGAAGCCGTACCAGCCGAACCAGAGCAGACCCGGTGCCGAGCGCCACCAGCGGAATGCTGTGCAACCCGGCGTCGGCCACACGCCGCTTGCCGACGTAGAACACCGCCGCCAGTGCCGCGAACCCGGCGGTGGCGTGCACCACGATGCCGCCGGCGAAGTCGAGCACGCCGGCGTGCTGCAGGATGCCGCCGCCCCAGACCATGTGCGCCACCGGGAAATAGACCAGCAGCAGCCACGCCACCAGGAACAGCAGGTAGGCCTTGAAGTTGACCCGGTTGGCGAACGCGCCGGTGATCAGCGCCGGGGTGATCTGGGCGAACATCATCTGGTAGGCGATGAACACCACCAGCGGGAATGGTGGGCGACCCGGGAAACGGCGTCGTGGCGGTGACGCCATGCAGGAATGCCATGTGGAAGTTGCCGATCACGCCGCCGATGTCGGGATTGGCGGGATCGCCGTAGCTGCCGCTGAACGCCATCGAGTAGCCGCACACCACCCAGAGCACCGTCGTGACGCCCATCGAGACGAAGCTCTGGATCATGATCGTCAGCACGTTCTTCCGCCCCACCAGCCCGCCGTAGAAGAACGCCAGCCCCGGCGTCATCAGCATGACCAGGGAGGTCGAAACCAGCATGAACGCGATGTTACCGGTATCCCATTGCATCAGAACCTCGTGCCCGGAGCAAGCGGGGCGTGAGCCAGCGGGTGGGAGCAGGTGGAGGGACGATGAGGTTGTGGCGCAAAGCGGCTGCTGTCAAGCGGGGTGGTGCGGTGCGCAACGTCCGGATCACGGCTTGCCGGGCTCGTCGGTTGCCGGTGGCACTCGCGCCGCTGTCCGGTCCGGGTCTCGACGCTCGTACCATTCCGGCACCCGCTCGCCAGACGCCAGTCGCAACCAGGTGCGCCGCTGCCAGCGGCCGATCCAGTTGTCGTTTCGTGCCGCGAGGCCGGCTTCTTCGGCCAATTGCATCAGCACCACCGGGTCGGCACCGTCGGCAAGCGCTCGGCGCCACCAGCGACGGATAATGAAGGCGCGGATGGGCAGGCCAATCACGAATGTTGCGGCGATCACGATGGCCAGAGCCGGGTGAGACTGCACACTGATGTCGCGCAGAGCGAGAACGAATCCCGTTGTCACGATGCCGCCAGCAATGAATGTGAGCACCAGAACGGACCGCGCGCCGCGCCGGACCATCGCGGCGGCGTGTCGGACATTTTCGGCCTGCTCATCATCGGCACCTGGCTCGGTGCTCAACCCGGTGATATGGCGAAGCCGTCGAACGTGGAGCCATGTCACGAACGCCACAAGGCTGCCGAACATGACCACGCCATACAGCAGCAGTGTCAGGAATGATCGGGTGACAGTGCCAGGATCGGGGGTCACGGGGCGGGCCTCCGGGGTTCAGTGCGCCCGGAATCGCCCGTCGCGCCCCGGGCACTCCTGAGCCGCTCCGCCATCTCCTCTGGCGACCGGCCGTTGAAGTACATCTGGCCCCACAGCTCCATCCCGATCACCTTGCGGCCCAGCATCGGTTCGCGGCGCATCACCTCGAGCATCCGGGGCATCTCCCGGCTTCCCCACTTGAACCACTCCGGCACGAGGCCGCCCCTGACGACGTCCTCGTAGCCGCTCAGGAATCGTCCCGGCACGGCAAACCCGACCTTCGGGGCGTGGACGATGTCCCGCGGCAGGAGCGTCTCGGCCAGCGCCTTGACGACCCGCTTGCGCTGCCCGCGGCCGGACTTCGATTCTGGCGCCAGGTGCAGGCCGAAGTCGATCAGGTCGTTCTCGAGGAACGGCACCCGCGCCTCGATTGACGCGGCCATCGTCATCCGGTCATTGCTTTCCAGCAGGACGCGGAGGTGGTGATAGACGTCATCGAATTGCCGGGCCAGCATGCCGCGGTCGCCGATGTCGGGGATCCGGTCGAGCCGCGCGAAGAGCGACCGCGCCCGACCGCGGCGCATTCCGCCATCGATGACGAGTTCGGCGCCGGCCGGCGCCTTGCCGAGGGTGCCGCGATGCTCGAACGGCTCCTCGGCCATCGCGGCACGGTCGAACGGCACCAGCCACTGCAACCATTGCGTCAGCCGCCGGGTGAGCGCCGTGTCCGGCATCAGCCGTCCATGCATCCGCCGCAGCCGCCACATCCGTCCGACCTCGGTCTGCCAGTCGTAGCCCATGAACAGTTCGTCGGATCCTTCGCCGGTGACCAGCACCTTGAAGCCGGCGTTGCGCACCGCCTGGCTCACCGCCAGGGCGAGCGGGTTCTGCTGGAAGTAGATCGGCGTGTCGTTGTACCAGGCGGCTTCGGCCCAGAGGCGGGGAAAGTCGGCGTCGGTGATGGCAACCCGCTGCAGGGCGACGCCGAGGTGGTCGGCGACGCGCTGGGCCTTGTCGGCTTCCGACGGATGCACGCCCTCCGCGTCGGCGACGAACGCCACGAGGTCGGGCTTGTGCCGTCGGGCAATGGCGGTGGTGAGCGACGAGTCCACGCCGCCGCTGCACATCACCGCCAGCGGGGCGTCGCTCTGCAGATGGAGTGCGACGCTCCGCTCGAGCAGCTGGCGGAACGTCTCCACCTGTGCCGCGAATGGCTGCTGTGCGCTGCGGAGAATCCGGTCGATGTCGACATCGCGCTCGAGATCGAACCAGGTGAGGGTCTCCGACCCGGTCGGGCCGAAACGGATCATCGTCCCCGGAACCACGCTGCGGACGCCGGCAAATGGGGTCCAGCCGCCCACCAGACGTTCGAGATAGACCTGCGTGACGAGGGCGTGCAGGTCGGGATGGCACGGGATGTCGGGGTGGCCAAAGAGGGCTTTCGCTTCCGAGGCGAACGCGACCACCGGCCCCGCTTCGGCGACGGCCAGCGGCTTGATGCCAGTGCGATCCCGGGCGAGCCAGAGGGCGTCGTTGCGACGGTCGAAATACGCCAGCGCGAACATGCCGTCGAAGCGAGGGATCGCCGTCTCCGGTCCCCAACGGTGCAAGGCGTGCAGCACCACCTCGGAATCGCAGTGCGAGGTGAAGCGAACGCCTTCGGCCTCGAGGGCATGGCGGAGGTCCCGCCAATTGTAGACCTCGCCGTTGTAGGCGACGACGCCGGTACCGTCCGGCGTCACGAACGGCTGGTGTCCGTGCTCGCTGAGGTCGAGAATGCTGAGGCGGTCGAGGCCGAGTGCGACCGGACCGGCGCACCAGGTGCCGCGGTCATCGGGACCACGGTGACGCTGCCGGTCGAGCATTCGGGTGACCGCTCCGGCCTCGGCGGGCTGGCCGTGGCGGCGCCGGTACCCGGCGATTCCGCACATGACGGTTGTCGTCCTGTAACGAGGAGGTCAGCGGCCGGTGGAGCCGCCTGCCGGTAAGAAGGTACTACGCCGCCGGAATCCGGGATGTGCCGGCGGCATGCCGGAATGACGGTCGGGCAAGCGGCGGTCGGCGCGGCGGCCTGTCGCCGCCGTGCCGATCCAACGCTACCCTCGAAGCATGGATGGCACCAATGACGCGGTGCGGCGCCGCCAGCTTCAGAGTGGTGGCATCCTCCGGCCGCGTCCCATGTGCATGACCAGCGAGATGATCAGCAGGACGATGAAGATGAAGAACAGGATCTTGGCGATCCCCGCCGAAGCCACCGCGATGCCGCCGAAACCGAAGATCCCGGCGATGATGGCAACGATCAGGAACAACAGGGCCCAGCCCAGCATGGTCGCCCCCCGGTTGGTGACGTTGGGGAGACGTCGACGGCGGGCGGGCGTGCACGGCAACCGCGGAGCCGGCGGGATGGCTCCGCCGTGCGGTGCGCCGCCGGCTCGCGGCGCACCGCAGCGGTGCTATCGCCCGGAATTACGGTTTCTTGGCGGTCGGCGGCAGGAGGCCCTTCAGGCGGAGGTAGTTGGACCACTGGCTGTAGTGATCCTCCCAGTCGCCGGCGGTCATGATGATGATCGCGGCGCGCGTCATCTTGCTGCCGAACATCGGCAGTTCCTCGCCCAGCTTCGAGTCGTCGAGCTTGGCCAGCGCCTGGTCGCAGAACGCGAACGTCTCCTTGAGCCGCGCCACCAGCACATCCTTGCTATCCGTGGGCGCCACCTTGCTGCGCATCGGCGCTTTCATGCCGCCGATCGCGCCACAGAAGAGGTCGTTCCCCTGCGACAGGTGCGTGGCCACCTGCCCGAACGGCATCTGGGCCGGGGTGGGTTTGTAGCCGTAGTCGGCGGCGGGCATTGTCTCAGCGGCGGCGACGAGGTTCTTGGCCATCTCGGCCTCGTTGGCACGGAAGGCGTCGGCGACGGGGGAGGATTGCGCGGTGGCCACGCACGGGAGGAGCGCGAGGGCAACGGTGAAGAATGAGGCGCGATTCAACATGGCGGGTCCTGGGTGCACGGTTGGTGGATGGTGTTCCGGGTTGCAACTACCCGCAGGAATATATCGCCGGGCCGACGGGGCGGCGGCGGGCAACCTGGGGCTCACTCTGGATGCCGGCCAGGGCGATTTCGTCTCGTCCCGCATTCCGGCGAATCAGCGAACCGTGCCCCGCCAACTGGCCCACAGCTGCTGTGCCACCGCAACCGGGTCTCCCGCTGGCGCGATCGGGTAACGCGTCGTGTCGTGCGACCACGCTTGCTCCCATGAGCACGCCGCCGCCGCGAAGGGCGCCCGGTCGAACGGCACACCGGCGTCCAGTGACCGATTCAGCGCCGTGAAGAACTTCTCCCACCGCGGCAGGAAATACGACGCGAATATCCCCGACCATTCCTTGAACGCATACTGGTTCAGGTCGTCGTTCTGGCCCTCGGTACACTGCGGCCCCCAGAGCGTGATGATGTTCCGCGCGTTCCATTCGTACAGCCGGCGCTCGGCGTCGTTCGAACCCCAGCGCCTGGCGTCCGCGATCCACGATCCGAGGAGGAATTCGGGGCGCGTTGCCAGCAGCGTGTCGATGTCGCTTAACAGCGCGTCGACCCGGCCCTCGTTGGCCAGCAGCGCATCGCGGTCCTTTCGCTCGTACGCCGCCTGGACGCTGTCGACCAGCGGCAGTCCGAGTTCGCCCAATACCTGCCGGGTGAGATTCACCACGTCGTAGCGATAATTGTCGTCGTCGCCGAGGCGCGGCGCGGCGGCCAGCAGCGAATCGAGCGCCGCAGCGAGCGTGGCGCGATCGTACGGGGGAATCGGCCCGGTGCGATACGCGCGCCCCTTGAGATAGAATTGCGGCCGCTCGGCGAGGAAGTTGCCGGTCTGGTCCGGCGAGCTGAACGCGGTGCGGAGGAGGATCTGCCAGGCGCTCCAGGCGGACGGATCGTCCGAACCATACCGACGTGTCACCCAGGCATGCGTCCACGCCGGGACGTCGGGGACACTGTCGTGCCACACCTGATCCATCACGAAGTCCTCGACGATCGGATTGCTGCCGAACCCTTCGATCATCATCCCGATACCGGCGAACTTCCCCTTGTCGGGACTCACCAGCACGCTGTCGAGATTGGCGGCAATGTGAGGCAGGTCGCCGCCCACGCTCACCTTACCGCCGAAGTTGTAGAGCACGTTCCACACCCACGGCTTGCCGTAGAACGCGTGGCGCACCTTCCAGACCGGTACGCGTTCACCCCACAGGTCGAGCGCCACCATCCGGTCGTCGGGGACGGCGCCGAGCAGCGCCGAAGCCTGCGGATCCTTCCAGAACTTCGACGAGTTCACCAGGAACCAGCCCTGCAGCACCCAGATCGCGTTCGGGTCCGCCGAGGTCATGCCGTGGTAGATGGCGCCGCCCATCGCGGCTAGGAACGATGAATCGTTCGATGGCGGATCGATTTCGTTGAAGGGATCAGCCGCGTAGTAATGATCGGTGCCGTAGAGTTGTTGCTGCCGCGTGATGAAGTCGTTCCCCATCCGTTGGAAGAGCGAATCGAACGGATCGAGGAACCAGGTTCCGGGAAATCCGGCCGACCAGTCGCCCGTCTGATGGATCTTCGCTCCGGGGATGACGGCGGTGATCGACTGCGGCACGTGGCCGGTGAAGCCTTGCAGGATCGGGGTCATCCCGAGCGAACGCTCGCGCGCCAGGATCTTCTTCTCCAGTGCCACGTGACTGTCGATCCAGCTGTCGGGGAGCGGCCCGCCGAGGCCGTCGATGTTCGCCATCCATCCCCATGGGAGGTACGCGGGACCAACCAGGAAGGCCGCAATCTGTTGGCGGCTGAATCCGAAATCGCGTGAGTACCTGGCGCCAGACGCCTTCTTCGCCCGTCACCGCAAGCGGCGCGTTGACTCCCTTCATCGCCAGCCAGTCGATGGTCCGTTGCCAGTCGTTCCAGTCGTACCACGCCATCGAATAGGAGAAGGTGCAGTAGTTGAAGAAGTAGCGGAGGCGATACGGCGTGGTGATGCGCACCGGCTGCGCAACCGCCGGCAACGGATCGGGGAGTTCGATCGGCTGCACCGGCAGCGCCACGTTCATCTGCGCGACGTGCTCCAGGTACCAGTCGAGTGCCGAAGCGATTGCGACGCCGGACGAGCCGCGCAGCACCACCTTCGTGCCCTGCGAGGCCACCTCGAACACGTCTCGGCCGGCGCTGTCCGGGATCGCGGCGACGACGAAGTTGCCGCTGCGGCCCGGGACGACGCGCGAAATCAGTGCTTTCGCGGCGCCGAAGTCGACATGCCCGGGAGTCGGAGTGGCGACGGGCCTCGGTGTCGCGCACCCGATGGACAACGTGGCGAGAACGCCGATGGCGGCGACTCCGAGGGATCGAAGCCGCAGCGGCCTGACACGTAGCTGGGAGATCATCCCAACGAAGTTACCCGATGGCCACGGGACGGCCACCCCACGTGTCGCGTGCGTCCGGCACGATGTCGCGGCAACGCTGCACACTCGGACCCGCCGGCAGATATGCGGACCGGCCAGACGGGCGTTCCGCAACGGCCACGGCTCGGCACGAAATATCCGGTAGAACCCTCGATTCTTCCCGGCCCGTCGTCATCCCAAGGAGAACTCAATGCGTTACCGTCTGGCCAGCGTGATGGCCCCGCTCGGCCTGATCGCCGCAACCGCGAGCGCGCAGACGACCGTGTTCAGCACCTTTGGTGCTGGTGACACCTACAACTGCTGCGTCGGCCACACGGTCAGCAGCCCGGATTACGGCGGGTACCAGATCGCGTCGGATTTCGTCTATGCCGGACCCACTGGCGCGCTCTTGTCGCAGATCCGATTCGCAGCCTTTCAGCCGTTGACGAGTCCGCTGGACGTCTACTTTCTGGATGGGTCGACCATCGGCGGCGCTGCGGTTCTCGAATCGTGGGTGGTCAACTCGGCATCGTTCGGTCCGGACATCTTTGCCCTCAACTCGGTGGCTCAGCCGAGCCTCACTTCGGGCGATACCTACTGGGTCGAGCTGGCGCCTGGCGCGAGCAGTGGTGATTGGTGGGCCTGGAACTGGAACGACCAGGGATTCACCGGTGTTTCCACTTCGTCCGATGGTGGGACCAGCTGGTCGTCCTTCCCGAGCGACGAGGCCCCTGCGTTCGACGTTACCACGAGCGAAGTTCCGGAACCCGACTCGATGGCGCTGCTCGCCACGGGGCTGATTGGTCTGGGTGGATTGCGCTCGCGCCGCCGACGGAGCTGACGAGCCACAGTCGCAGTTGACGATGGGGCACTGAAGGGGCTGCGGGCACAGCAGCCCCTTCGGCGTTTGCCGCGCCCCGTTTCCGCCTCGACCGTGTTATCATGGCCGTCCGGCGGAGGTGGTGTGGCAATTCTCTCGGTGAGTGACGTGGCGGTCCGGTTCGGCGGTGTCCCGCTGTTCGAGCGGGTGACGTTCGTCGTGGAGCAGGGCGACCGCTGGGGCATCGTGGGCCGGAACGCCAGCGGCAAGACGACCTTGATGGACGTGGTTCAGGGCCTCCGCCAGCCGGATTCCGGCACGGTATCGCGCGCGACGGGATTGCGGATCGCCGTCATGGATCAGTACCGGGAGCTCGCGGGGGCGGAGACCGTATGGGCGGCAGCCGCCGCGGGTTTCGCCGATCTCTTCGCGCTGGAGCGCGATCTGCAGCGGCAGCTCGATGCCATGAGCACCGCCGGCGAGGCGGTGACCGGCGCGATGCTCGACCGGTATGCGCCAGACCAGGAGCGTTTCGAACACGCCGGCGGGTACGCCGCCGCCGCCCGGGTCGACGCCGTCCTGTCGGGGCTGGGGTTCGATCACGACGAAGCACGCACCCGGCCGGTCGAGGCGCTCTCGGGCGGTGAACGGGGTCGGCTGTCGCTCGCGGCGCAGCTCGTGGCACCAGCCGATCTCCTCATTCTCGACGAGCCGACCAACCATCTCGATCTCGACACCACGCGATGGCTGCAGGGCTACCTGCACGATTCCGACGAAACGGTCCTGCTGATCTCGCACGACCGCGCCTTCCTCGCGGCCGTGACGGATCACACGCTGCATCTGGAGGGCGGCACGGCAGCCGCCTACGATGGAGGCTGGGACACCTTCGTACATCAGCGCGCCGAGAGACGCCTGGCACAGCAGCGTGCGTTCCGGAAGCAGGACGCGAAGATCGCGGCCGAAGAGGACTTCATCCGCCGGAACATCGCGGGGGGCAACTCAGCGCAGGCCAGGGGGCGGCGGCGGCGTCTCGATCGGGTCGAACGCCTGACGGCTCCGCCGGGCGAAGAAGAGGCGATGTCCGTGGCGTTCGAGGCGGCGTCGCGCGGCGGCGATCAGTTGCTGGTGGCCAGCCGGCTGGTCGTGGCGCGCGACGGGCGTCCGCTGACCGAGCCGTGGAGCGGCACGCTGCGCCGCGGCGAGGTCGTGGGACTCATCGGACCCAACGGTGCCGGCAAGTCGACGCTTGCTCCACACGCTTCTTGGCGAACTGCCGCCCGCGTCGGGCCACGTGCGGATCATGCCCGGTGCGGAGATCGCGTTCTACCGCCAGGATCTCTCGAACGTCGACCCCGATACGTCGATGTACGACCTGATCGCGCATCGGCGCGGCATGTGGACTCGCGGCCAGATCCAGGGCCACCTCGGACGTTTCGGATTCAGCGGCGACGAGGTGCTGCGGAAGGCGGGGATGCTGTCGGGCGGCGAACGTGCGCGGGTGGCGCTGGCGCTCATGATGCTGGAGCACGCCAACCTCCTGGTGTTCGACGAACCGACCAATCATCTCGATGTCGAATCGATCGAGGCGCTGGAAGACGCGATCGCCGGGTACGACGGCACCGTGCTCATGGTATCGCACGACCGGGCGTTGCTTACCTCGCTGTGCACCAGGATCTGGGCGATCGAAGACGGCAGGGTTCGTGACTACCCCGGGACGTTCGACGAGTGGGAAGCCGATCGCGCGGCGCGCCAACGTGCGGCCGCCGTGGTGAATGCCCGGGCGAATGCGGCGTTACGCGCCGCGGCACCGCTCGAGCGGCCCCGGCGCGCGGCCGTGACCGATGCGACCACCCGCCGGCAGCTCGAGGGCGAAGTCGCGGATGCGGAACAGCGCGTGGCCACGCTCGAGGTGGAATTGGCCCGGCTGGAAGCCGGCCTGGCCGATCCGACCATCTATCAGGACGCCGGCGGTATCGGGGATTGGCGTCGTCTGGCGGACGAACGGGAGCGGGTCCGTGCCGAGCTCGACTCGGCCCTGAGCCGCTGGACGGCCGCCGCGGCGCGGCTCGAACAACAGACCGGCTGAGTCCCCCCGGGCGCTACTGCCAGTACCCGCCGGCCGAGCCCCCGTCGCTTGGCAGCAGGCGGAGCCAATCCATCGCGGGCTCACCGATCGGAGCACCTGGTGGCACGTCCGGCGCCGCGACGTGCGCGGCGGGTGTGGCGGGGCGGTTCAGGAACCGCCGGATGTCTCCCGTCAGCAATTGCGGTATTGGCGCGTGACATTGGGTCGCCGGTCGGCGGGGCGGAAAGCACCGTGAGCCGTCGCTGCAGCGCGTAGTTCGCCAAGGCCCGGACGTCGGCCATCGGCGCACTGCCAGCCAGCATGGTCAGTTGATCGACCACCACCCGTTCGACGGCTCGCTTGATCTCCGCCTGGTAGGGCGTCGCTGCCGCCGCACCGAATGCTGTTGCCACCACCGTGTCGATCACGTCATCCAGCCCCGGCAACGTCGGATCGAGCGCATGCTGCTCGGCCATCCGCGCCGCGCGGTCGGGCGTGAGCAGGATGCCGACCAGGTGCTGCGCCGCCACGACCGCCGGTGTCAGCGCGTCGAACGCCATTCCGGTGTTCCGCGGAAAGAGTTCGCGCGTCATGTCGAATCCTTCGGGACGCGGCGGGATCAGCCGGAGCAGGGAATCGGGGAGCGCCAGCGCCGACGGTTGCAGCACGCGCATCAACGCCGACGAGTGCGGCCCGCTGCTCGGCGCCGCTGGCGCGGCGGAACGCCTGCCGGCCATCGCCGCGCAGCGTGTAGGTATAGTGGATGCCGCCGAGGACGCTGGCGGCGGCTTCGACCTGATAGCGCTGGTACATGTAGAGCGGCACCAGCGCTTCCTCGATCTGCGCCAGCGGCGTGCCGAGCCTGATGGCGTTGATCCCGAATGTCCGCAGCGCCGAGCGGCGGATCGCCATGATCCGGTCGAGCTCGGCGGCGGCATTGGTGCCGTTCGACCACTGGTCGACGCGGGGATTGACGTCGATGTCCTGGTTGGTCTGGTAGCGGAGATCGTGGCCGTAGGCCGAATCGAGAATCGCGGTCAGCGCCTTCGGCACGTCGGTCCCGGCCGGGAAGTCCTGGTACCCGTAGTCGATCGACGACCTTGTCCCACGCGCCGATCCCGGTGGCGTAGGCCCGTGACGCGTCGAGGGTGCCGTCGGGCTTGAGCATGAGCAGCGGTGCCGGATAGTCCATCACGCTGATCCGCCCCGAATCGCTGTCGTAGTAATTGTGATCGAGGCCCAGGGTGTGGCCGGTTTCGTGCGCGGCGAGCTGCCGGAGCCGCGCCAGGACCCAGGCCTCGATCTGCGGGGTCTGCTCCGTGCCCGTCGTGTAGGGCTGCAACAGCGCCTCGCGCGATCAGCCAGTCCTGCCGCACCCGCAGCGCGCCGAGCGTCACCACTCCCTTGAGGATCTCGCCGGTGCGCGGGTCGATCACGCCGCCGCCGTAGCTCCAGCCGCGCGTCGAGCGGTCCACCCAGTCGATGATGTTGTAGCGGATGTCGAGCGGTGAGGCGCCGGCCGGGAGCAGCCTGACCTGGAAGGCGTTGCGATATCCCGCCGCCGTGAACGCCTGGTTCCACCAGCTGGCGCCCTCGATCAGCGCCGAACGCATCGGTTCAGGCGTGCCGGGATCGACGTAATAGATGATCGGCTTGACCGGATCGCTCATCGGGGCGGACGGATCGACCTTCGCCAGGCGGTGCCGGGTGATGAATCGCTTCGTCAGCGGATGGAATCGAGCGGCGCGGAGTAATCCTGGTACGCAGAACGGCCCGTAGCCCGGAACTGGGATCGTAGGCGCGCGGCGTGAAGCCGGCGGTGTCGGGCAACTGGATGAACGAGTGGTGGAGCCGCAGCGTGGCCGCGTCCGGCGTGGCAGACACCGCGCCCACGCCCTCGAAGTACGCCATGCCGCCGCCGGTGTTGCCGCGTCCTCCCGGTTGCAGCACGAACGTCAGCTCGGCTTCCATCTCGGTGTTCTCGGGGAAGTTCTGCGTCATCGCCATCGAGACGGCGCTGCGGCCGGCGTCGAGCTTGTAGCTGCCCGGGCCGAGCCGCTGGGCGATGTTCGCGGGATCGTGCAGCAGGAAATCGTTCATCGACACCAACACGCGTTGGCCGCTGTCGCTCTGCGCCACCGCGTCGAAGCCCCACAGCACGGACGAGGCGAAGGCGTCCCGCACGTCGGCCACTTCGGCCGGATCGTGGCTGGACGAGCGGAAATTCAGGTTGGGCTGGACCATCAGCACCTTGCGCCCCACCCGCTCGAACCGGACGACGCGCGATCCGGTCACGGCGGCGCGATCGAGCCCGATGTCGTTCGAGCCCAGCCCGCTGGCCAGCCCGTCCATGTCGAGCACTTCGGTGTCGAGACGGGGGATCTCCATGTACAGCGTGCCGGCGTCGGCGTCCCAGTACAGCGGGAAGAAGCCGTCGAGCTTCCGCATGCCGGCGGTCTTCGCTTCGATGGTGGGCAGCGGCCTGGCACGGCCGGTGGCGGAATCCTGGGCCGCCGCGGTGCCGGAGCGGACCGCGGCCAGCACCAACGCTCCGGTGAACGGGATGGTGAACGAGAGCCGGCGGATTGTTCGGATCATGGCGCACCTCGACGAATTCGAAACGGCGGACCGGCCCGAGTTCTGAGCGGAAGTGGCGGTAAAGTGCCGCCAGGGATCGGGACGCGCAATCGCCGCGCGGGCTCGGGCGGCGCCGGGGGGCGAACGCGTCGTCGCGTCGTTCGGCCGCTCCGGTGGTGTCAAGGCGAAGACGGCGATCCGTCCAGGTCGAGATCGGCGGCCGCGGCGTTGGTGCGCACCTGTTCGACGCTCTTGCAGCCGGGAATGACCGCTGATACCAGCGGATTCGCCAGGCACCACGCAATGGCCCACTGGGCCATCGGTACGCCCGCCGGCACTTCGGTGCGCGCGATCCGTTCGACTTCGGCGAGCCGCTTTGCCATCACGTCCGGCGCGGTGCCGCTGCGGACGTCGTTGGCCGGGAATCGCGCGCCAGCGTGGTATTTCCCGGACAGAAGGCCACTGGCGAGCGGAACGCGAGCCAGAATGCCGAGACCGTCCCGCTGGGCGGACGGGAAGTGGAGCGTCTCGGCGCGGCGATCGATGCGGTTGTGCACCACCTGGAGCACTTCGACGCCGCGGGCGGCCGCCTCGGCAGATTGGCGTTCGGTTCGCATGTTGAGCGAGGCGCCGAGGTGGCGGATGACCCCGGCGCGCTGGCGTTCGTGCAGCATCTCCCACAGCGCGTCATTGCCGAACGCGTCATCGGGACCGGAGTGGAACTGGTAGAGATCGATGGCGTCGACACGAAGCGCCGTGAGTGACGCCTCCAGCTGCTCTCGAACACCGGCGACGGAGAAGTCGTCGCGGCGGTTCCGGAAGCCGGAATACCAGTGGCCGAACTTGGTGGCGACGGTCCATCGCGCGCGGTCGTGGCGCGCGAGGTAATCCCCGATCAGGCGTTCCGAGAGATGGTCGCCATAGCACTCGGCGGTGTCGATCAGATTGATGCCGGCGTCAGCGGCGGCGTCGAGAATGGCGTCCACGTCTCGTTGGGAAAAGTCCCGTCCCCATTCCCCGCCGAACTGCCAGGTACCCAACCCCACCACCGCGACGTCGATGCCGGTGCGGCCGAGCGGTCGAAAGCGCATCGGTCAAGAATAGCGAACGCCGCAGGAGGCCGGCTCGTTGCAGGATGAAACCGGTGACGCTTCCGGCCCGTCAGGCGTCTAACAGGCGACCCCGGGAGGCAACAGGATGGACTGGAAGGCGCTCGCGGAACGCGGCAAGGCGGCGTGGAAGGCGCTTCCGGGCAAGATCACCCCCCGCGCGGTGCTCCGGTTGGCGGGAATCGGGGCGGCGGCGTTGATCCTCGGCGTGGCGGCCGAGGCGATCGTCCGCGCCCGGCTGGTTCCGCCGGCGAGCCGTCTCCCCACCACGATCTACACCCGGCCGGTCTCGGCGCTGAACAGTGATGAGGCCGAAACACCGGTCCCGATCGGATCGCTGACGGACGGGCCGGTGGAGGAGCGGATCCCCCTCGCGCTGCATCAGATTCCCGATGAGCTGGTGCAGGCGATACTGGCAGTCGAAGACCAGCGGTTCTATCAGCACCACGGCCTCGATTTCCGCCGGATCGTGGGCGCCTTCATCGCCAACCTGCGGGCCGGATCGATCGTGCAGGGTGGCAGCACCATCACCCAGCAGCTTGCCAAGAACCTCTATCTCTCGGCCGACCGGACGCCGATCCGCAAGCTGCGGGAAGCGGCGATGGCGCTGGTGCTCGAGGCACGCTACTCCAAGGCCGAGATTCTCGAGTCGTATCTCAACGAGATCTACCTTGGCCAGGATGGCGTCCGGCCGATCCGCGGGGTCGGGGCGGCCGCACGGTTCTACTTCGGCAAGGACGTGCGCCGGATCTCGCTGCCCCAGGCGGCGCAGCTGGCGGCGATGATCAGCGCGCCCAACCGTTACGACGCCGACCGCCACCCCTCGGCGGCACGGGAGCGTCGCAACATGGTGCTGGAGCTGATGGCGGCGCAGCATCGCATCACGGACAACGCGGCCCGGCGCGCTGAACGCAGCGCCATCACCGCCGGCGCGCATCCCATGCCGAGTATCGACGGCCGCTACTTCCGCGACTTCGTGGCCTCCGGTCTCGGTCATCTGCCGCGTCGCGGCATGTCGGTGTACACCACGCTCGACCCGGACGTTGCAGCGCGATGCCGAGCGCGCCGTCGCCAGCGCTCTCCGGCGCGAGGGGCTGCGCGGCGCGGAAGCGGCGGTGGTGGCGCTCGATCCGCGCAGCGGCGATATCCTGGCCATGGTGGGCGGCACTGACTACAGCCGTTCCCAGTTCAACCGCGCCACCGACGCTGAGCGCCAGCCGGGGAGCGCGTTCAAGCCGATCGTGGCGCTGGCGGCGCTGCAGCGGCAAGGCGGCGACATGCCGGCGTTCACCCTCGCGTCGGTGCTCGACGACGATCCGTTGACGGTGCAGACGCCGGGTGGCGTCTGGCAGCCGATGGATTACGACCAGCAGTTCCGAGGGCCGGTGACGTTCCGGGACGCGATGGAACAGTCGCTCAACGTCCCGTTCGCGCGGATCGGCCTTGCCGTCGGTCCCGATCGGGTGGCGGCGATGGGAAAGCAGGTCGGGATCACGTCGCCGCTCCGTCCCGTGCCGAGCCTGGCGCTGGGCAGCTCGGAAGTGACGCTGCTGGAGCTGGCGCGCGCCTATGGTGTGCTCGCCGACGATGGCGGTCTTGCCGCCACCCGGAGCATTCTCGGGGTGACGCGCAACGGCGATTCGCTGCCGGACTCGCGGTGCCCGAGGTGCGCCAGGTGGTCGATTCGGCGGTGACCTACCTGGTCACGTCGACGCTCGAGGGCGTGGTGACGCGCGGCACCGGGCGGGCGCTCGACGAGGACGAATCGCTCGGCGGCGTGGCCGGCAAGACCGGCACGTCGAACGACTGGCGTGACGCCTGGTTCGTGGCCTATTCGCCGTCGCTGGTCGTCGGGGCGTGGGTCGGGTACGACGACGGCCGGAGCCTGCGCGTACCCGGGGCCACGGCGGCGTTGCCGATCGTGGCGAGCGTCTTCGACGCCGTCACTCCTGCCGGCGGCTGGCCCGCGTTCGACGTCCCCGACGGCATTTCCGAAGGCTACGTGCCCGATCCCGGCAGCGAGGCCGACTTCGGCTGTGGGAGGCAGGAAGTCTTTCTCGATGGCACGGTGCCGCCGGGCGACGACTGCGGACCGCTGCAGCTGCGCATCCCGGCGTGGCACAACATCACCCGATGGGGTGCATCGCTGGAGCAGAGTACGGAGCGGGCCGTGCGGCGGTGGCTGGAGCGCGAACTGCGCCGGCTTCGGTCGCACCAATAGGGCGCCCACCACCGGGTGGCGCACTCGAGATCGACCCGGGGGGTCGCTTTCCAGCGGCGCCCGGGGCCGGTAGTATGGTAGGCCGGCACACGCCGCCGGCCGGAGGAAGCAGCCATGCCATGGAATGCCGCCGTTCTCGCCACGGTCCTGCTCGTCCCGGCCGTGGGACTCGCGCGCCCAGGGCGCACCGGCGCCCGCGGGATCCACCGGCCAGTATCCGGGGCACTATCCGTACACGCAGGCGGACATCGATTTCATCACCGGGATGATCAGCCACCACGCCCAGGCGCTGGTGATGGCGCGGTGGGCGCCGAGCCACGGCGCCAGCGCCGACGGTCCAGACGCTCTGCGCGCGGATCATCAACGCCCAGCGGACGAGATCAGCATCATGCAGAACTGGCTGCGCGACCGGCACCAGCCGGTGCCGGAGGCCAGGCCGGTACCGATGAAGATGATGATGAACGGGGTCGAGACCGAGATGCTGATGCCGGGGATGCTCAGCGACTCGCAGCTCAAGCAGCTCGACGCGGCCCGCGGCCCCGAGTTCGACCGGCTGTTCCTGACCTTCATGATCCAGCACCACCGCGGCGCCCTGGTGATGGTCGATCAGCTTTTCGCCACGCCGGGCGCGGGGCAGGACGAGCAGATGTTCAAGCTGGCCAACGACATTCAGGCCGACCAGACGACCGAAATCAATCGGATGTTGCGGATGTTGCTCACTTTGCCTGGAGAATGACGATGCGACACTGGACGAGATGCATTTTCAGCGGCGTGGTCGTTGTGCTGGCCGGTAGCTGCCGCACCGGCGGACGGTGGTCGGGCAGGGTGCCGCAGCCGGACCCGCGGGTGGGGCTGCACGGCGGCAAGGTCGACTCGACCGGGATGATCGTGGCCGAGGCCGCGTCGGCATCGTGGAACATGCGGCTGCTGTCGAACACGCGGGCGCCGGCGCCGTTCCTCGGCCAGACCAATTCCGACCTGGCGTTCCGCGGCAAGTATGCCATCCAGGGGAACTACGCTGGCCCGCTGATCTGGGACATCTCCGACCCGTCGCACCCGGTGCTGGCGCGGTCGTACGCCTGCCCAGCGTCGCAGAACGACGTGTCGGTCTACCGGAACCTGATGTTCGTCTCGAGCGAGGCGCCGTCGGGGCGGCTCGATTGCGGCGCCGAGGGAGTGCGTGACACGGTCAGCACCATGCGGATGCGCGGCGTTCGCATCTTCGACGTCAGCGACATCACCAACCCGCGGTACATCGCCAACGTGCAGACCTGCCGCGGGTCGCACACCCACACGCTGGTGACCGACCCGAAGGATCCCGACGACGTCTACATCTACGTCTCGGGCTCAGGCCGGCGTGCGCTCGCCCAACGAGCTGGCCGGGTGTTCCAGCGCCGACCCGGAGAAGGACCCCAACTCCGCGCGCTTCCGGATCGAAGTGATCAAGGTGCCGCTGGCGCACCCCGAACAGGCCGCGATCGTCAGCTCGCCGCGGATCTTCAACGACCTCGCGCCGCCGCCGACCCACGGCGAGGCGCCGACCGAGCTGGCCGGCTCTCGATTCGGCCCGCCGAGGCCGGGCGCGTTCGTCGCCGACGTCGTTCGGCCAGCACTTCATTCTGCCGCCGGGCTTCGTCAACCCGATGCTCGACAGCGTGGTGAAGGCGCGCAACGGCACCGGCGCGCCGACGGCGGCCGACAGCGCCGCGCTCCGCGCCGCACTGCAGGGCATCATCGACAAGATGGTCGGCGCCGGCGGCCCGCCGCGCGGGCCCGGACCAGTGCCACGACATCACCGTCTATCCGGCGATCGGGCTGGCCGGCGGCGCCTGCGCCGGCTACGGGCTGCTGCTCGACATCCGCGATCCGGCGCACCCGGTCCGGATCGACGCGGTCGTCCGACTCGAACTTCTCCTACTGGCACTCGGCGACGTTCAACAACGACGGCACCAAGGTGCTCTTCTCCGACGAGTGGGGCGGTGGCGGCGCGCCGAAGTGCCGCGCCACCGACCGGCACGAGTGGGGCGCCGACGCCATCTTCACGCATCGACCGACGGCAAGCTGCAGTTCCAGAGCTACTACAAGATGCCGGCGCCGCAGACCGCGCATTCGAGAACTGCGTGGCGCACAACGGCTCGCTGATCCCGATCCCGGGCCGCGACATCATGGTGCAGTCGTGGTATCAGGGCGGCGTGTCGGTGTTCGACTGGACCGATCCCGAGCACCCGAAGGAGATCGCCTTCTTCGACCGCGGCCCGGTCGATTCGACGCGGCTGGCGATGGGCGGTTCGTGGTCGGCCTACTGGTACAACGGCGTGATCGTGCTCTCGGAGATCGCCCGCGGACTCGACATCCTCGAATTGACGCCGAGCCCGTTGCTCAGCCAGAACGAGATCGACGCGGCGAAGACGGTGCACCTCGACCAATTGAACGTGCAGGACCAGCACGCATCAGCTGGCCGGCGAGCTTCGCGCTGGCACGCGCCTATCTCGACCAGCTGGAACGCAACGGCGGGCTCGCGGCCGGGCAGATTACCGCCGCGCGCACGTCGCTCGCCAATGCCGAGAAGGGTTCCGGCCAGAGTCGCCGCCGGGCGCTGCAGCAGCTGGCGTCACAACTCGGCAAGCAGGGCGGGATGTCCAGCGACCCGGCGAGGGTCAAGCTGCTCGTGGGGGCAGTGAACAGCCTGGCCGCGCAACCATGACGAACGGCAGCAAGTCGGGGTGGTCATGATCGCCTTTCTGGGAACGGGTCTGCTGGGCAGCAACTTCGTCAAGGCGCTGCGGCGCCACGGCGAGGAGGTGCAGGTCTGGAATCGCACTACGTCGAAGGCCCGGGCGCTCGAAGCCGATGGCGCCCGCGCCTTCGATCACGTGGCCGACGCCGTGCGAGGCGCCTCCCGGGTTCACGTGACGCTGCGCGACGACGCCGTCGTCGATCAGGTACTGGAAGAGGCGCTGCCGGGACTGGCGCAAGGGACCGTCATCATCGATCACTCCACCACGCTGCCGGCATCGACCGCCGAGCGGATCAAACGGTGGACCGATCGTGGATTCCCCTTTCAACATGCTCCCGTTTTCATGGGACCCAAGAACGCGCTCGAGAGTACGGGACGTATGCTCGCCTCGGGCGACAAGGCGTTGTTCGAACGGCTCAAGCCGTCGCTGGAGCGGATGACCGGATCGTTGCAATATGTCGGCCCCGAGCCCGCGCGGGCCGCCGCGACCAAGCTGGCCGGGAACATGTTCCTGATTGCCGTGATGGGAGGCGTGGCCGACGTGCTGCGCTTTGCGCGATCGAACGGCATCGGCGAAGACGATGTGACCGGGATGATGGCGTGGTTCAACCCCGGCGCGATGATTCCCGCCCGTACCCGGCGGATGCTGCACGAGGATCTGGACGAACCGAGCTGGACGCTGGCAATGGCTCGCAAGGATGTGCGGTTGATGCTGGAGTCGGCGCGAGCCACCGGGACCAGGCTCGACGTGATGCCGGGCATCGCCACCGAAATGGATCGGGTCATTGCCGCCGGGCATGGCGAGCAGGATTGGCTCGCATTCGGACGGAACGGCTCCTGACCGGTTGAGTTGTCGCAGAACACCGCGGGCGCATCAGCGCGATCGATGATCGCGCCGATGCGCCCGTGGCGCACCGCCGACTCCTTTGGGAACCTTACGACCCGGCAGCCGCCTTGAGCGCCGCCCAGCGCTGCATCACGGCGGCCAGCGACGCGCGGGCCTTGGCGGCCGCATCGGCTTCCGCCGCGGTCGGTGCGACGTCGGCGGTCTGCATCGCTGACGCCGCCGAGACCAACTGGCCGGCCACGCCGTCGAGCGTCGGCGGCCCCGCCGCCGCACCGCCGACCCGCCGCGCCCACCGAATCCGCCGCGACCGAAACCACGCCCGCCGGCTGCCGGGGCGGGAGCGAGCGAATCGACCCGCGCCTGGAGCGCCGTCTTTCCTTCCTGGCCGAGCTTCTCCGACAGCGCCCTGGCCTGCTGGTACGCCTGGTGCGCCCGCACGGCGCCGAAATACATCGCGTTCACCTCCGAGGCGACAGCCATCAGGGTGACCCGCGGTGTCTGCACCCGCGGATCCATCTTCAGTACCAGCGGCTGCGTGTAGCTCTGGCCGTCAACGGTCAGCCGGACCGTGTAGTGCCCCGGCGAGGCCCACGGTGCGCTGGCGGCGGAATAGCTGGTGTGGGGCACCGGATTCATCCCGCCGCCCCGTCCCCCCGCCACGCCGGGAATCGGGTCATAGTGCATGTCCCAGTTGTAGCGATGGACGCCGGCCGTGGGGAAAGCGCGGTCGATGGACCGGTCCAGTACAGCGGCACGCTGCAATCCGGAGCGTTCGTGGTCCGCTGGCAGACCTTGTTGTATGCCGCGGGATCGCGTCCGGGATCGGGGTTGCGGAGCGTGTCGACGTTGCTGGCATACGAGCGCACGACCCGCCCGGCCGAGTCGATGATCTCCAGCTTCACCAGCCTGGCGTCTGACGGCAGGTAGTAATCGATCGGCGCTCCCGGTGCCGCGTCCTGCCCGGCGGGAAGCTCCGGCGGCCATGGCGTGGGGTCGTTGGTGGCGAAGTGCTTCCGCACCGCGACTTCCGGCTTGAACAGGTAGGCATTGCCCGAGGCCTGGGCCGCCCGCGCCTGCGCCATCTGCCGCAGTGGCGTGATGTCGTCGAGAATCCAGAAACCACGGCCGTGCGTTCCCGCCAGCAGGTCGGAGCAGAGGCAGGTACTGTCGTCCTTCACCTCGATGTCGCGCACCGAAATGGCCGGCATGTCCAGCCGCAGCGACTGCCAGTGATCACCGTCGTCGTACGACACCCACACCTGGGCGTCGGTGGCCGCATAGAGCAATCCCTGCTGGTGCGGGTCCTCGCGAATGGCGTTCGCGACGTTGCCCGGGTCGATGCCGTTGTCGATCTCCGTCCAGGTCTTGCCACCGTCGTGGGTGCGGTAGAAATGCGGATCCATGTCGTCGAGGCGCATGGTGTTCGCGGCGACGTAGGCGGTCAGCGAACCGAAGTGGCCCGCGTCGATATTGAAGATCCGCGTCCACGGCTTGACGCTCGGCGGCGTGACGTTGCTCCACGACGTGCCGCCGTTCATCGTCACCTGCACGTTGCCGTCATCGGTCCCGGCCCAGAGTACCGCCGTGGTGCGCGGACTGGGGCCGAGGGCGGTGATGGTTCCCTGCGGGCCGGGGTTCACGCTCACTCGGCATACCTGCCGGCATTGGCCGGAACGGCCCAGGTCTGGCGAGCCAGGTCGGGCGAGATCCGGGTCCAGCTGTGGCCGCGGTTGATCGTCTTCCAGACGACGTCGGAGGCATAGTAGAGGACGTCGGGGTTCACCGGTGACCAGATCAATGGCATGGTGCGGACGTTGCGATTGTACGGGTCGTTGTTCGGCCCGCGCTCCGACAGGTCTGGTCCGACCGATGTGGTCTGGCCGGTCTCCCGGTCGAAGAGCGAGACGCCGGTGCGTTGCCCGCCGAAGACCCAGCGCGGATTGCGCGGATCGGGGGCCGCCATGCCGTATTCCTGGATGTTGACCGGGTGCCACTCGTGGAAGGTGATCTCGCCGTCGTTGCCGAAGCTCGCCACGCAGGCCGAACCGGAGTCCTGTTGCCCGCCGCAGAGATCGTAGGGATAGGCGTTGTCCGCGGTGACGTGATAGACCGCGGCCGTCGGCTGGGTGTACCAGTTGCTCCACGACATGCCGCGATTGGCGGAGATGACCGCGCCCTGATCGGCGACCACGGCGAGGATCTTGTTGTCGTTCGGGTTGATCCAGATCCGTTGGTAATCGTCGCCGCCGGGTGATCCGCGCACCGCGGTCCACGTGCCGCCGCCGTCTTCGCTGCGCCACAGCACGGTCGAGCAGACGTACACCACGTCGGGATTCTTCGGGTCGATCGTCACGGTCGGCAGGTCGCCACCGCCGATGCGGGCGAGCGGCCGCGGGTCGGAACCGATCGGCTGTTCGCCCTGCAGCGCGGTCTGGGCGTCGGTGATGGTCCAGTGCGCGCCGCCGTCGGTCGACTTGAACAGCGCCACCGATCCGCCGCCACCGCCGCCGCGCCCGCCTCGTCCGCTACCCGCGGCACCCCGTCCACCGGCCCGCCCGCCGCGCCCGCCGCCGGTGTTCGACATGGCGATGGTCGCGTAGATGATGTCCGGATTGCTCGGCGAAATCGCGAGGTTGGCCTGCAGCACGTCGGGGAGTCCGCCAGTGAGTTGCGTCCACGTGGTACCGCCGTCGATCGACTTGTAGATCCCGCCGCTGTCGCCCTTGAACGAGACGTTTTCGCTGTAGCCTTCCTGCTGCTGCCAGAGTGCGGCGTAGACGATCTGCGGGTTCTTCGGATCGATCCGCACGTCGCTGCCGCTGGTGTACTCGTCCTTGTAGAGCACCTTCTGGAACGTCTGGCCGCCGTCGGTGGAACGGAAGATGCCGCGCTCGGGGTTCGGGCCGTACGGATGGCCGAGGGACGCGACGAAGATGCGGTCGGGGTTGGTCGGGTCGACGTCGATCATCGCGGTCATCTGCGATTCGCGCAGGCCCAGGTGGGTCCAGCTCCTGCCGCCGTCAGTCGACTTGTAGATGCCGTCGCCGACCGCGAGGTCGGGGCGGATGATCCCGGCACCGGTGCCGACATAGATCACGTCGGGATTGGTCGGCGCAACGGCGATGGCGCCGATCGAGCCGGTCGGCTCGTGATCGAAGATCGGTTCCCAGTTGGAACCGTAGTCGGTGCTGCGCCAGACGCCGCCGTTGTCGAACCCGGCGTAGAAGACGTTCGGCTGGCTCGGCACGCCGCCGACCGCGCGGGCACGGCCGGCACGGGTCGGGCCGATCTCGCGCCAGTGCAGCGCGGCGGTGGGATCGGGGGCCTGCGCGGCCAGAACGGCTGGTGCCGCGATCAGTGACGCAGCGAGGGCGCAACGGGAAGCGAATGCACGCACGGCGGGCATCTCCGGGAACAGCGGGGCAGGGGTGCGATCGGGGTGCATGGAGTATAGCCACGAAACCACCGCGGCAACGAGGCCGCGCCGTCGCCACCGGCCCCGTCGTCCGCTCCTGTTGACAGTCGATACGAGTGGTGGCAGATTGTCATATCGACAATCGATAGGGGGGGTGATGCCGGACGGGCCGTCGCCGAATCTGCTGCCGGGCACGCTGGATCTGCTGGTCCTCAAGGCGCTATCGCTGCAGCCGCTCCACGGGCTCGGCGTGGCGCGGCGGATCGAGCAGATCTCGCGGGGCACGTTCCAGGTCGGGGCGGGGTCGTTGTTTCCCGCGTTGCATCGACTCGAGGCGGCGGGTGCCGTGCGCTCGTCATGGGGAGCATCGGAGAACAATCGGCGGGCGAAGTACTACCGACTGACCGCCGCGGGGGAGCGTCAACTCGCCCGTGAGTCCGGTGAGTGGCGCCGGGTGGCCGCGGCGATGGCGGCTGCGCTCGAGGCGGGCTGAGGCGCGACGTGTCGCTGCCATCGAGGCTTCACAATCTGTTCCGCCACACCTTCGGCCGGGCACGGGCGGAACGGGACCTGCACGAGGAGATCGCGTCGTACCTGGAGTTGCTGATCACCGAGAAGCAGTCAGCCGGACTCTCGCCGGCCGAGGCGCGGCGGGCGGCGCTGCTCGAGTTGCGCGGCACGGACCAGGTCAAGGAGGCAGTGCGCGACGGCCGGCCGGGTGTGATGTTCGACACGGTCATTCGCGACGTCCGCCACGCGGTGCGCGGTCTCCGGCGACAGCCGGGGCTCACCCTGACGGCACTGGTCACCCTCGGCCTTGCCATCGGCGGCGCGACCGGGGTGTTCAGTATCGTCGACGCGGTGCTGTTGCGGCCGCTGGCCGGCGTTCGCGATCCGGCGCGGTTGGTGACCTTCTCCCGCATTCAGCCCTCCGGCAGCTACGACAACTTCAGTCTTCCGGATTTCGACGACTACGCCGCCGGCGCGCCGGCGTTCCAGTCGCTCGCGGCACACGTCGATAGCCGCATCAATGCGGATCCGGGCGGCGGCGGTCCCGCCGTCCGGTTGCGGGCCGACCTCGTGACGGACAGCTATTTCTCCACGCTCGGCGTCACCCCGCTTCTGGGCCGCCTCCTCGACGCGCGCGACGGCGGCGCCCCGGGCGAAGGCCGCGTGGCGGTGTTGAGCGAGGCGTTGTGGCGCAGTGCATTCGGTGGCGCCGCCGATATCGTGGGCGGTACGATCCGGGTGAATGGTTCGCCGTTCCGGATCGTCGGCGTTGCCGGCGGCCGATTCGCCGGCACGGCCACCGGGGCGCCCATGGATCTCTGGCTGCCGCTCGCCGCCCGGCCGGTTGCCATGCCACAGCTCTCGACCGGCATCGAGCGTGACCGCGCGGCGGGATGGATACAGATCTTCGGTCGCCTCCGGTCGGGCTCGACGCTGGCCGAGGCGGGGGCACAACTTGCCGTGGTGTCGGCCCGGCTGGCGGGCGCCTACCCGTTGACCGATGCCGACCGGCACGTCGAGGTCGCAAAGGGACTTGGCCTCTACCCCGACGATCGCGTGGAACTCGCCGGGACGATGCGCCTGTTGCTCGGCGCGGTGACCCTGGTGCTTCTCATCGCATGCGCCAATGTGGCCGGGCTCTTGCTGGTCCGGTTCGACGCGCGGCGCCGTGAAATGGCTGCCCGGCTGGCGCTGGGCGGCGGCGTACGACGCCTGGTCATGCAGACGCTGGTCGAGGGACTCGCGCTCACGCTGCCGGCGACGGCGCTCGGCCTGGTCGTGGCCATCTCCCTGGCGAGTGTCGCCACCGCCACGCAGCCATCGTCGTCGGTATTCCACCAGCTGCCCGTGACCCTCGATCTTCCGGTGCTCGGCTTCGCGCTCGGCAGTGCAATCCTCTCCGGTCTGCTGGTGGCCGCCCTGCCTGCGCTGCGGGCTGCCGGGCTATCGCCGATGAGCGTACTCCAGGAGGGCGGACGCGGTGCCGCGCCGCGGCGGTCGCGCCTGCAGCGCGTCCTCGTGGCGGGCCAGGTGGCCCTCTCCTTCGTCATCCTGGTGGCATCGGCGGCGCTCCTGGTCGGTCTCTACCAGGTCGTCAACGCACCTCCCGGTTTCGAGACGCGTGATGCAGCCATGGTCTCGGTGGATCTCGGGATGCAGGGCTATGCGCCGGCGGCCGGCGCCGCCCTGCTCGATGCGGCGCTTTCGCGCGCGGCTGCCACACCGGGTATCCGCTCGGTCAGCGTCGGCACCGGCGGTATCCCTCCCACCGACTGTATTTGCGGGGTATCGGTCTTCCATCCCGGCGACGTGCCGCCGCCCGACATCTTCCACGGGCGAGAACTGGAGCTTGGTATCCGACCCGCCTACGCCGTCGTCGCGCCGCACTTCTTCGCAACGCTCGGCATTCCGCTGCTGCGCGGGCGGGACTTTGTACCCGCCGATCGCGACAGCGCCCCCGGAGTGGCGATCGTGAACGAGGCGCTGGCGCACCGGCCCTGGCCCGGGGTCGATCCCATCGGCCAGCAGCTCGTGGTTCCACCGTGGATTGGCGCGGCCGGGCCGCCGCTCGAGGTGGTCGGCGTAGCCGCGGACACCCGTTGGCGTTCGCTCACCGAGCCTGCGCCGCCGGTGCTCTACGTTCCATTTGCGCAGCACTACGACGGTCGGGTGACACTGATTGCCAGCAGTTCGCAACCACCGGCGGCGCTGAATGCCCTTCGCCACATCGTATCCGGACTCGATCCGATGCTGCCCACCTACGCCGGGGCGACGATGTCGGAGCACATCGAAGCATCGCTGTGGCAGCGCCGGATGGTGACGCTGTGGGTGATCGTCTTCGGGATCGTGGCCCTCGCCCTTGGAACCATCGGTCTGTACGGGGTGCTGTCGCAGTCCGTGGTCGAGCGGAATCGCGAGTTGAGCATCCGGATGGCACTTGGCGCGGACGCTCGGGCGCTGATGCGATTGATCGTCCGTGAGGGTGCGCTGCTCGGGGCCGCCGGTCTGGCCATCGGCATGCCGGCGGCGTTGCTCTCGACTCGGCTGATTGACACGCTCGACGTCGGGGCGGTGCGCCCTGGCATGCCGGTGGTTTCGGCCGTCGGTGCCGGGCTCGCGATCGTGGTGATGTTCGCAGCATGGATTCCGGCACGGCGTGCCGCTCGCCTGGATCCGGGCGAGGCGCTGCGGTACGAGTAGGAGCCGATCCGGGACCGGTCAGCGCCCGCATGGTGGATCATCGGGCACATCCCAATGCACCAGCGGGGCGCCATGGCCAGCCAGCAATCGATCGATTGCGGCACCCTGCATCCGCTGCAGATCGTCGAAGGCCTGACGAGCCGCCGCGATCGACTGGCAGCTCCGCTCCGGGGCCGCGCTCACACTCGGCGTCGGATCGATGTCGCCCACCACCATGTCGGTCAACTCGCGCGCCAGGTCGCGATTGGCAAACGCGAAGCTGCCCGGGCCGTTCGCCAGCCGCTCCACGGCCGAGTCGAGCGACGCCGCGGCCGACCTGAGTGCCGCGTCGCCATTCCCGGCCACGATCGGCGCCAGCACCGAGCGTAGTGCCTCGATGTGCCGGAATCCCTCGGCGCTGGCGTGGAGCCCCGCCACCATCCGCTGCTCCAGCGCCAGCTGCGCGGCGAGCCCGGCTGGAGAGACCGGTACGCGCGGATCCGGCGTGACCGTCAACGGTTGGGAATAGGTCTGGCCGTTCACGGTGAGGCGCACCGTGAAGTTGCCCGGCAGCACCATCGGCCCCACCGGCTGCCGCTGCGGCGTCTCACCGGGAATGGCGTGCCAGTTGAGGGTGTACTCGGTGTAGTCGAGCAGCGTCCCGTAGTAGCCGAACGGCAGCGCGTCGGGTGTCTCGTACCGCAGGTCCCAGGCGATGCGGTGTTCGCCGGGCGCGCGCGACAGCACCGTCGGCGGCTGGATCCAGTACGCCGGCACGTTCGGCATCAGCGTATCGGCTGGCGGGGCGACGTCGGAATACGTCCGCACCACGTGGCCATCGCCATCGACGATGGAGAGCGTGATCGGCCCGAGGGCCGGCCTGGCGAGGTAATAGTCGAGGATCGCGCCCTCGGGAGGATTCTTGCCGGTGGGCGTCTCCTTGGGGAGCGGCGTGTCCTGCGTGTTGTCCCAGCGGATGCGCGACGCGGTGTCGGGGCGGAAGAGGTACGCCGCGTCGGCGGTGCGCGCCTGCTCCAGCCTGCCGCAGCGGCGTGACGTCGTCGAGAATCCAGAAGCCGCGGCCGTAGGTGGAGGCGACCAGGTCGGCACCGTGGACGGTGAGGTCGCTCACCACCGTGGTCGGAAGGTTCAGTTGCAGCGATTGCCAGTGGTCGCCGCGGTCGAACGACACGAACGCGCCGGTGACCGTGCCGGCGTACAGCAGTTGCGAGTCGACCGGGTCCTCCCGCACCACGCGCACCGCGGCGCCGTCCGGGAGGCCGGTCACGATCTCCTCCCAGTGCGCGCCGAAGTCGGACGTCCGATAGATGTGCGGATGGCTGTCGCGCGAGAGGACAGCGACGTAGGCGGTGCCGTCGTGGCTGTGCGACGGGTCGATGACGTTGATCCCGCCCGGCGGCAGATCCGGCGGCGTCACGTTGCTCCAGCGTGCTGCCGCCGTCGCGCGTCAGCTGGACCACGCCGGTGTTCGTCCCGACCCAGATCTCACCCGGCGGCCACCGGCGACGGTGCCATCGCCTGGATCGTACCGCCGCCGGCGCCCGCCGCGACGCCGGTTCCCCCCGGCGTCGCCTGCGCGTTGACGGCGGCCGTCAGGTCGGGGCTGATGTGACGCCAGGTCCGCGCGCCGTCGCTCGACGCGAGGACGTACTGTGCGCCCATGTAGAGCGTGTGGGGATCCTGCGGTGAGAATGCCAGCGGCGGCGCCCCGCCGAAGCGATCGTCCGGTGCAGGCGTGTAGAGCACGGTGACCTGGCTGGTGACGCGATCGAAGCGTCGCAGCACGTGATACCAGCCCTGGGTGTAGAGGTAGCGCGAGTCGAGCGGATCGCTGACGATGAACCCGTCCTCGAATCCTCCGACCGGATACCAGTCGTCGGGCCGGATCTCGCCGAAATCGCTGCGGCTCAGGACGCAGGCCGTGCCGGAATCCTGTTGCGGGCCGCAGACGTGATAGGGAAAGTCGTTGTCGGTCGATACCCGGTAGAACTGGCCGTCCATCAGGTTGTACCACCGCGTCCAGGACTGGCCGCCGTCGACACTGATGGTCGGGCCCTGATCCGCGCCGGCGATCATCCGCCGCGAGTTGGTCGGATCGATCCAGAGAAAGCGGATGTCATCGCCGCTGGGCGCGCCGAGGTAGGCGGCGACGGTGTGCCCGCCATCGGTGGAGCGGTACAGCGAGGTGCCCGCCAGGTAGACCACGTCCGGATGCTGCGGGTCGGCGTAGATCTTCCCACCGGCGCTGGCGAGCTGGGTCGTCTCCAGCGCCCACGACCGGCCGCCGTCATCGGTGCGGTAGAGCCCGGTCCCCGCGGTTCCCGGTCCGCCGCGGCCGCCGCTGCGGACTTCCGCATACACCCGCTGTCCGCGTGTCCCTGACGCTTCGGCGATGGCGAAGCCGCGCGGCTCCATCCGGAAGGCCCCGGCCGCTCACCTCCGTCCAGGTCACACCTTCGTCGATCGATTTGTAGACCCCGGTGCCGCGCGGCGCGGCAGCGGCCGCCCCCCGCCCGCCGCGACCTCCAGCGCCCCCACCACCGCGACCGCCGAAGCCGGGTTGCGTCACGGCGTAGATCACCGCCGGGTCGTCGTAATCGTACGAGAGGTCCGACGCACCCCCGCTCTCGCCGCCCAGCACATGTCGCCAGGTCCGGCCGCCGTCTACCGAGCGGAAGACGCCGCGGTCGGCGGCGGCGTTCGCCGCCGCGGGACCAGTCGGAGCGCCGCCGAGCGCCGCCACCAGCACGATATCGGCGTTGCGCGGGTCGACCATGATGGCGCCGATGTACCCGGATCCGCGAAGCCCCACGTTGGTCCAGCGGCGGCCGCCGTCGATCGACTTGTAGACGCCATTGCCGGGCGTGAACGACCAGCCCGATCGGTCACCGGTTCCGACGTAGACGACGCGGTGATTCGACGGCGCCACCGCCACCGCGCCGACCGACGCCACATGTTCACTGTCGAAGATCGGTTCCCAGGTGGTGCCGCCGTTGCTGCTCTTCCAGACACCGCCCTCCGGAAGGCCCAGGTAATACGTGGTCGGATCGCCGGGGACGCCGGCCGGAGCGGCGACGTAGCCCGACCGGTCGGGGCCGATCGATCGCCAGCGCATTCCGGCAAAGACGCTCGGATCAACCTGCTGGGCGGTCAACGGCACCGGGCGGAACACGGCGGACGATACCAGTATGGCGGCCACGAGGGCGCCGACGGACGAGGCGAGGGGACGAATCCGGTTCATGGAGATGGCCTGCAACGGAAAACGCCCGCGGGGCGGGGGAGACGGGCGTGTCGGATGGTGGAGAATAACCCCGATTCAGCGACGGAGCAGCGTCCCCGTCTCCTTGACGCTCTGGTAGCCGACCCCCCGCCGGATCTCCTTCCCGTTGCTGCCGAGGAGGACCAGGGTCGGGTAACCGTCGACGCGCCAGGACTTCTTGAGATCGCGCCGCACGTCACCGTCAATCTTCACGGCAATCACGTCCCGCGCGGCATCGACCACCGATTGCGCCGTGAACACCAGCTGGTCCATCGTGTGGCACGGCCCGCACCATACCGCCTCGAAATCGAGCAGCACCCATTTGTGTTCGCGGCGCGCCTGCGCGAGGGCGCCTGCATAATCGGCCGTGAACGCCAGCGGCTGGGCCGCGCGCGGTACGTTGCGGTCCGGAAGGTAGATGTCCTTCTTGGCGATCTCTTCCGCTTCGGTCGTCCCCGGGTGCACCAACGCAAGGGTCAGCGACCGGCCGTCGGGGTCGATCCGGACGGGGCGGTACGCGGTGGTGCTGTCGAGCCAGGCGTGTTCGTCGAGCATGCGGACGTCGGGGTTCAGGATCGAGACCGAATCCCGCGCAATCGCCCAGGCGTCGCGCTGATCGAACACACCGTCCATCCGGTATTCGGTGATCAGCACGTATGCCGGTTGGCCGCCGATTGCCACCGTGCCCGCGTACCACCCCCGGCGGGACCAGCGCAGGGTCGGCGGCGCGGTCGGTTCCAGGGTGTCTTCCACGTACCAGAGCGCCAGGGGATAGGGACGCGTCGTCGCCGCGTGGCCCGGCGCAGCTGACACCGGCACTTCCACCACCGTGTCGAAGTTCGACCACCACTCACCACGGGTCAGGGTCGGCGTGGTGACCAGCTCCTCGCCCGCGTCGAACCGCCCGTTGCGGTTGGCGTCGATCCATAGCGTGTTGTAGTGGGTGTCGCCGCCGGTTCGCCCGAGTCGGACCCGAACCGGCGGTGTGCCCGCGGCGCCGAGCGGAAAGGAGCCGGTCAACATCCCCTCGGTCTCGGCCAGGGCCACGGTTTCACCCTTGGGACTCCAGCGCACCGTTCGCGCGTGTGTCGGCGCGGCAGGTGCCAGTGCAATCGTGACGATGGAGTCGGCGCGCTGCTGGGCGCGGGCCGGCCGCGCCAGCAGCGCCGGTACCACGAGGGTGACAATGGAACGGATGACAGCGCGCATGCAGACGACCCCCGCAGAAGTGGTTACCGGCGACGGGCGGAGCCGCACTTCACGGCGTGACGGCCTTCACCATCACGCTCGACAGCAGGCTACCCGGCACCCTCGATTGGCGAACCCGGATCGACGTACTCGGCCAGGTCCCGCGCGCGGTCACCAGCGTCGCGTGCGACCACCGGTCGAATCCGGCCGGGGCGCCGTCGGCCGTCCGATGAAGCCGCCCGCCCCGATCGGGTCGTCATCGGACGGTTTGACGGGCTGTTGTCCGGTCGGGGCGGAGACGAGCTGAAAGTTCACCTCATACTCGCCGCCTGCAGTTTCGACCAGCCAGACTTCGCCGTGTGCGCCGCTGGTCGATCGATAGCCGGCGCTGGGCAGATTGCCCCCGAACGGCGCTCCGGCGACCGCGGCCCAGTCGGCGGGAAGTGACGCGGCGACATCCTGCGTGAGTGCGTCGTAGTACGCTCGTCCAAGGTTCTTGTCCACGGGGATGGCGCACGACAACGTGCTGGTCGAGTCTCCCTGAATCACCCAGCATCCCCGTGCCGCCGCCGGTTTCTCGCTCGACGTCCACATGCGATAACCCTGCGAAAGTATCACGTCGCCGCTCTTGTAGGCGTCGAAACCGGACCTGGATGCGTCGAGGTATGCCGTGAAGTCTTCGCGCACCCATTGGAGCAGGGCCGCCCGGCCCTTGGCATTTAGCGCTTCGAGATCGGCCCGCGTGGCGCCCTGGTCGGCAGCATCGGCTGCGGCTTGCGGCCGGCTGTACTTCCAGCCGGTCTCGACAACCTGCTTGTGCGCGGCTTTGACGTCCGCCTCCATGCTCTGCTTCCTGGCGGCCGCCACGGCGCCGGCGTTGGGGTCGTCCGACGCGTAGACACAGCCCACCTGACCTTCATCGCCCGAGTAGGTGTACTTGTCGATCAGGTAAAGCTGGAAATCGATCTTGATGAGCTCGAATGTCACGAAGTTGTCGGCTTCCGAGCCGGCATCGGGGAAGTCGAAGATATCGCTGAAATAAACCACCGATTGTCTGGGATCATTCGACGAGCAGAGGTACGTGATCGACGCGCCGCCGGGGGCGGCGGCGAGCGCGGCGGCGGGCGGGGGAGCGGGAGTGGCGGCGACGTCGGTCGACGGCGCTGTCTTGCCGATCGCGACCGAGGGGAGTCCTCCGTGCCAGTTCGTCGTATAGGAGTATTCGCCCGGCCCGGTCGGCATGAAATCGTAGGCCACGGGAACCAACATGCCGTCGCTGCAATCGGCCGCCGGATCTCCGGCGGGTTCCTTGTATCTGAATCCACTGTTCGCGCCGACATCCGCGCAGATCTGACCGGTGCCGGACTGCATCCAGCTGTGCTTGTCAACCTCGCTGCTGTGGTATGCCCGCCAGGTCGGGCCGGTCTGCGCAACCAGCGCGATGCGCGCGCCGGACTGCGGGGTGATGGGACCGGCGTCGGCGTAGTCCTCATCGTACACGACCTTGCACGCTCCAGGATCCACGGCATACCAGCCGCTGGTCTCCCATCGATAGCCGGTGATGAACAGCTGGATCCGGGCCGCGTAGGCGACGTTGATGGCGATGGGGCCTTTGTTGCAGATCTCCAGGGTCGCCTCCTGGGCCGACAGGATGGCGGGAAGAGCGATGATCGCGCAGCTCGTCACGAGCCCACCGGATCGGTTCATGCGGCTTCCTTCACGGCCGGGATGCGTTCACATCGGATGCACAGCAGACCGCGCGAGCGATCGCGATACCATCGGTCAGGAGTGAGCATGGGTCGTCGAGCACGAGCGATTGATCGGTCGTGCGCGGCGCCGACAACGAGGCTCGGTATCAGGGATGGGAATTGCCTTCAGCGCCGGGAAGGTAGGGCGCGGCTCCCGGTCGGTCAATCCGCGCCCGGGCCCATCCGGCTCCGGCACTGACCGGCACGACGGGGCGGGGCTGTGCCCGATGGGCGCCCGCCAGACGGCCGCCCCGCCCTTCCGAGCCGTTGGGCGCCGCCGTCAGGTCTCCGACTGACGCCCGGGGCCACCTCTGGGCCGTGCGCGTCTCCATTACGCCTCCGCCAGGCAGAGCGCGAGCTGCTCCTGCCACGGCGGCAACGTCGTGCCGAAGACCTCGGTGAAGCGGGTGGAGTCGAGTACCGAGTTGGCGGGCGGCGTGCCGACGCCCCGAACTCGGCGGAGCTCACCGGCACCAGGCGGGCCCGTTCGCCGTTCGCCGCAGGCGGCAGCCCGCGTATGATCGCCTCCGCCAACGCATACCACGTCGTCGAGCCCGGCGCGGCGAGGTGGTAGATCCCCTCGGGTGGCACCGTGCGCCGATGGCGCCGGGCCTGCACGACCTCGTCGAGCGCCAGGGTCACCATGGTGGCCGCAAGCCGGGCCCAGGTCGGCGTGCCGTGCTGGTCGTCGATCACGCGGAGCTCGCCGGCCGTTCCGGCCGCGGCCCGCACGGTGTTCAGAAAGTTCGGCCCGCGCAGACTGAACACCCAGCCGAGCCGGAAGATGTACGCCGGCGCGCCGCTGCGGAGCACGCCGCGCTCCCCCGCCGCCTTGCTGCGGCCGAAGGCGTTGATCGGCGCCGGCGCGTCGTGCTCGGTATAGGGCCGTCCTTCGTGACCGCTGAAGACATAATCGGACGAAAAGTGCACCATTGTGGCGCCGAGCCGCGCGGCTTCATCGGCCAGCAACTGCGGGCCTTCGGCGTTGATGAGATGCGCCACGGCCGGTTCGCGTTCCGCCTCGTCGACCCGGGTGTATCCGGCGGCGTTGACGATGATATCCGGGCGGATGTCGCGGAGCGAGAGACGGAACGCGTCGCGGCGGCTGAACTCGAGCTCCGACTGGCTCGGCGCGATGACCTCCCCGAGACACGGCAGCGTCCGAGCCAGCTCCCAACCCAGTTGGCCCTCGGCACCGGTGAGGAGAATCCGTTGGCGGTTCATATCCATGTGTGGACGGGGATGATTCGACTGGTCTCTCGAACGGGATCACGCATCGCGACGCCGCGCGGCGGCCGAGTGCCGTGGAGAATAGCGAGGCCCGCGCGATCTGCGAAGTGGCGCGGCCGACCATCGGGCTAGCAATCGGTGTCGAGACCGAGCCGTTCGCCGCGATATTTCCCGCTGGTGACCCGTGCCACCCAGGCCCGGTTGTCGAGGTACCACTGCACGGTCTCGCGGATGCCGCGGTCGAAATCGACCGCCGCTCGCCAACCCAACTCGCGCTCCAGCCGGGACGGGTCGACGGCGTAGCGCAGATCGTGCCCGGGACGGTCGGCAACGAACGTGATCCAGCGCGTGTGCGGACCGGCCGGATCGGCGCGCAGCCGGTCGAGCACGGTGCACACGGTCCCCACCACGTCGAGATTCGACCGTGGATTGCGGGCTCCGATGGCGTATGATCGGTCCCGGTACGCCCCGGGTCATCACGGCGCGCAGCGCCGCAACATGGTCGTCGACATGGATCCAGTCGCGAACCTGCTCGCCGCCGCCGTAGACCGGAATCGCCTCACCGGCGAGCGCCTTTTCGATCGCCAGCGGAATCAGTTTCTCGGGGAACTGGCGGGGGCCATAGGTGTTCGATCCGGTCGTGACGATCACCGGCACGCCGTATGTGACGCCCCAGGCCCGCGCCAGGTGGTCGGCGGCCGCCTTGCTTGCCGCATACGGTGAGCTGGGGCGATATGGACTCGCTTCGTCGGACCGGCCCCGCGCGCCGAGCGATCCGAACACCTCGTCGGTCGAGACGTGGACCAGACGGAAGTGATCGCGCTGCGGTTCGTCCGCCTGCTGCCGGTACCGCCGCGCTTCCTGGAGCAGCGTAAAGGTGCCGTTGACATTTGTCTCGATGAAGGCCGACGGTCCGTCGATGGATCGGTCGACATGCGACTCGGCGGCGAGATGGAAGACGCCGTCCGGTCGGTAGCGCGCCGAGCACCTCCCGCAGGCGCGGCCCCGTCGCAGACGTCGAGCCGGACGAAATGATGGCGCGGATGGTCCATCACGTCGGCCAGGGAATCGAGATTGCCGGCATAGGTCAGATTTGTCGAGCGTCGACGACCTCGGCACCGTCCCGGATCAGCTGCCGTTACCAGCGCCGATCCGATGAATCCGGCGCCGCCCGTCACGAGATAGGTTGCCATGGTCTGCTGCTCCGTCCGAACGGATGCCGCCGGCGGTGCCATCGGGCGCGCCGGCGCTCCGGTGCGCTTGCGCTCCCGAGCCCGGGAAGGAATTATCGTGGGCCGGCTGGTCCGCCGGAACCACGTCCCCAACCCGGAGTCGGGATGAACGCTATCGTCGATCTCTTCCGTGTCATCTACGAACCCGCGGCGGTGTTCGAGCGGGTTCGCGAACGCCGGCCGTTTCTGCTGCCGTTCATCGCGTACTCGGCGATCGCGATCATCCTCGGGTTGCTCATGGCGCCGTATCGTCAGGCCGCCACGGCGGCGCAGCTGGCGGCGGCGGTGCAAGCCAACCCGGGTGCCGCCGCGACGGCGCACACGCTGACGGCGATCGGGCCGTTCCTCGCGCCGATCGGCGTGCTGCTCGTCATCGCCATCGGCGCCAGCATTCTCTGGGTCCTGGTCTCGCTGGTGGGCGGCGAAGCCAATTGGCGGACGCTCGCCTCGATGGAGTTCTACGCCGGCATGTCCTCCATCATCTACCAGATCGTCGTGCTTCGGCGTGCTCTGGCGACCGGGGTCAGCAATGTGCACGCGCCGGCGGATCTGATGCCACCGCTCGGGCTCGACCTCCTGGCCCCGCACGCCGGGCCGGGGCTGACGCGATTGCTGGGTGGCATCAATCCCTTCACGCTCTGGGGCGCGTTCCTCACTGCGGTCGGGGTGCAGATCACCCAGAAGACGTCGAAGGGGGCGGCCTGGTTCGTCGCGATCATCACGCTGGTCATTTCGGTCGGTCTCGGCCGCGTTCTTCGCCGGCTGCGCCGCGAAGTAGCCGCGAATCAGTTGTGGCGCGACACCGTCGCACCAAGTCCGCAGTCGAAGCCGGGAGCCGGGTCGCTCCCGGCTTCTTCGTTCTAACACGATTGTCCTGAAACAACTTGAGCGTTCAGATCGGGGACGGCATTGGCGGCCCACGGCTTGCGTTCCTGTCGGTGACACCGATGGCGGCGACCGTTCGTCGCGCCGATTACCATCAAGGACGGGACGCCAGTGACCAGCTGGATATCGATCGACGGGGCCATGCCTGCGCAGCGCCAGCGCCGCAGGACCGGACGCACGCGCCGCCGGGCGGAGATCGTGGACCGCCGACATCGAAGCGATGGTGACGGCGGCGGGCGCGACGCTCGGCGAATCGATCGCCGCCTGCCTGCCCGGCGATCCGATGGCCGATCGTCTGCAGTTCGTTCGTGATACGTTGCGTCGCCTTGCCGCGATGGTTCCCCACGATGACCCGGTGCCGTCGCCGAGCCGGACCTGTGATGTCAACGCGACGTTGGCGGCGATCTATCCGCTGCTGCAGCGGCTGGTGGGACCGTTCATCCGCCTCGAGCTCGCCGCTGGAGACGCGAGGCGCCTGGGCAGCGCTGCTGCCCGAGGAAGCTCGAGCAGATCGTCCTCAATCTCGTCGTGGCCGCACGTGACGCGTTGCCGCTTGGCGGAACGATCGCCGTCGCGATGCGTCGCCGCGTGTTTGTCCGCGCCCAGGCATTTCGCGCGCGGTGTCATCCCGGCCGGCAGCTGGACGTTGATCGAGATTCGCGACAGCCGCGGCCATGAAGACCATCAATGCCTGGCGCAATTGCTCGGCGAGGCGCCCGCGGAGTCACGGGAATCCGGGTCGCTCCTCGGTCTCTCGACCGTGCGCGATGTGGTGCGCCGCGTCGGCGGTGTGATCGTCGCCGGGGCAGGCGCGGGGACGGACGGCCCGGCAGGCGTGCAGGCGGTGACGGTGTGCCTGCCGGCGGCCCGGGAGCCGGTGGGCGGGCGGCCCGATGCCGACGGACCCGAGGCGATCCTGGTCGTCGATGGCGACGCCTGGAGCCGGACCAACATCGCCCACGCGTTGCGGCGGGCCGGATTCGGCGTCCTCGAGGCCGATCACGGCGGCGCCGCGATGGAACTGCTGCACGGCATTGCGGGCCGATGCGTCCGCCTCATCATCGCCGATGGCTGCCGCTAGCGCCCGGAACTGGAGCGGTTCGACGAACTCGTCCGGCGGACGAGCTCGCGGAGCCAGCTCATCCTGGTGATCGACCCGATGGCCCCGGTGATGGCACCGGAAGTCGCTCCCGCGGCCGTGCTCGTCAGGCCGTTCAATAGCGACCAGCTGCTGCGGACCGTACGCGAGCATCTTGCCGGACCCGGGGGATCGCCGCGAACCTGAGGCCGCCGCGCGAAATCCTGCCTTGCCCCGCCCCCGGTGCCGGTAGTTTATTGGCCCCGGCCTGGTGGTCTGTGCCGGAAGTGGCGGCGATATCGAGCGCGCCGAGGCGTCCGCTGTCCCGGGCGCGGCGACAAGGCAGCGCACCCCTGCTCCGGGGCGGAGTGCCGCCGTGCGGCGGGCCGCCCCGGCGCTCGAGTGGGCAGAAATATCCGGGACAGCACACCAGGTTGGTCCGGGCACCGGCCCGGTCCGGAACCGCGTTCGGGAAGAGAGTCGCGATGAAAGCCAACGATATCCGCAAGGGGATGGTCATCTATTACGAGGGGAAGCCGCACCTGGTGATGGACTTCACCCATCGGACGCCCGGCAACCTGCGGGCCTTCGTCCAGGTTCGCCTTCGCAACCTCAATTCCGGGATGTCGCTCGATCACCGGTTTTCGGCGACCGAGACGGTGGAGGAGGCGCGCCTCGATACCCGCGCGATGCAGGTGCTCTATGCCGACGCCAACGGTGTGCACGTCATGGACGCCAACACCTACGAACAGTTCAGCCTCGATCCGGACCTCGTGGGCGACGACGCCGCGTGGATGCAGCCGGAGATGACGTTCGATGCCACCTGGCTCGAAGGGAAGCCGATTTCGTTCCAGCTTCCCGGCTCGCTGGAGCTTGAAGTGGTGGAAACCGCACCGGTCATGAAGACTGCCACCAAGACCGCCAGCTCGAAGCCGGCCAAGTTGAGCAACGGCATCACCATCCAGGTGCCGGAGTTCGTTTCGCAGGGCGAGTGGGTGCGGGTCAATCCGCGCGAGCGCGCCTATATCGAGCGGGTCAAGTAGCGCGACGGCCCTGGCGACGGCACCAACGCAACCCGGCCGGATGAGCGTGGAGCCCATCCGGCCGGGTCGTGTCCGGGAGCGCGGTGCTAGTTCTCCGCCGCCGCCGCGCCCGCCGAATCCACCTCTTCCGCCGCCGCCAGGACCACCGCGCCCACCCGGGCGGAGCAGGTTGACCCCGCCGCGCGGCGGATTCCGGAGGCTGTCCGGCAGCAGCGACCACTGCACGGCGGTCAGGATCTGGCGCACCTGGTCGCGGCCATCGGTCACTTCCGTCTGCAACTCCTGCTGAATCGGGCCGGTCTGCTGCGCCAGTTTCATGTAGTCGATGTTGGTGCCCATCTTGGTGAGCACGTCCTGGAACTGCTGCAGCATCGGCTGCAGCCGGGCGTCGGCCGAATCCGCCACCGCGGTCAGCTTGGTGACCTGGTCCTTGGTCAGCACCAGCGAATCCTACCGCGCCAGCACCTGGCGCGCCAGGTTCGGCACCGAATCGCGGAGCCGCTTCAGCATGTCCTGCACCACGGTGCCACTGTTCCGCCCCAGGCTCTGGATCTGCATGGTGCGCGGATCGTAGCCGATGGCGTAGCGCAGCGACACCAGCAGCTGGAACGGGGCGTGGCGCGACGTCGCGGCGGCGCTGGTATTGCCGAAGCGCTCGTTGACCACGTACTTGAACTGGTTGGTCGACGGATCGAATCCGGTGACCGTCAGCAGCGTTGCGTCCGGGCGCGAATTGCCGCCCCACCCCTTGAGGTTGTTGACGCCGTTGATCAGCTGATCGAGCCCGCCCAGCATGTTGGAGGTCGAGAGCGAGATCGGCCAGCCGGCGCTGGAACATCGACGGCCGCCAGTTCACCTGCAGGTCGAGCGACGGCGACCACGGGCCGACGCAGCTGTTGCGCGACGCGATCTGCCCCATCTGCGCCTCGAGGCACTTGCGCGCATTCCCCGATGTCTCGCTGAGCAGCCGGTTCATGCCGTTGGCCACCGCGGTGTCGCTGGTGTTCGCCGGATTGTAGATGAACGCCTCGTCGTTGCGCGACGATCCGTCACCGTTGATGTCGCCGGCCACGATCGGCGTGTACGGCGAGCCGGACGTGATCCGCGCCACCGATGTCAGTTCCCACGCCGGGGTAATCGGCCACGACACCGTGGCCTGGATGTTGTGCCGGCGCTGATTGCTCGACGTCGCCCAGGTATAGACGTTGGGATCGCCATTGGTCGTCGCCGAGCCGAACCCGCCGCCGAACCCGCCGCCTGCGCCGCCCTCGATCGCGGGCCTGCATGTAGGTGTAGGCGAGGTTCAGCTGCATCTGCTTGTTGGTGGTCCCCGAGAGGTTGAACGTGACCTGTTTGGTCTCGTTCGAGAGCGAGCTGAAGACGTTGCTCACCGCGCCGAAATTCGGGTCGATCCGCGACGCCGACAGCGGCACCTGGCCGCTGATGGTGTCGATCTGGGTCGGGTCGGCGTAGACCGGCCGGCCGTCGGCGCCGCCGAGTTCGAACTTCGGCGTCGGGTTGAGGTTGAGGTCCTTCGACGCCGCCTGGCCGATGCCCCGCACGTACGACGCGTCGACGTTGAACGTGATGCGGTTGGTGATCCGTCGGGTCAGGCCGAGCGATGCCCGCTCCGTCTTGGGCGCGCCGTAGTTGGCGGCGTAGGTCGTCACCGTCGGCGTGCCGGTGAAGACCGGGGTCGACTCGTTGTTCGAGGCATTCCGTCGGAATGGTCGATGGGTCGGCGGCGAACCCGCTCCAGTCCGGAACCGGAACCGCCGCGCCGACGCAGTTGATCTGGGTCTGGGCGCCGGCCAGGCCCGACTGGGCCGCGGCCGTACCGGGCAGGGTCGACGGCATGGTGCCGCGGAATATCCCGAGGCCGCCCCGGAACGTCCACGCCGGCGGTCCGAAACCGCGCTGGCTCTGGCCGTTCTGCTCCGCCGATGCGACCGAGTACGAAAATCCGATCCGGGGCGAGATGTAGGTCTCGCTCGGCAGGCGGTCGGTGCGGACACCGAACTCGTCGTACACCGCCTGGTTGAGCGCCGGCGCACCGCTGTACGAGGTGTGGTCGACGCGGATGCCGTACTGGAACTGGGTGTTGCCGCCGCCGCCGAAGCGGCCGAACCCGCCCCGCCCGCCGCCGCGCCCACCGAAACCCGCCGCCGCCACCGCCGAATCCGCCGCCGCCGCCCCCGCCGGTCGTGCCGCCCCGGCTGCTGCTGGACCGCGGACGCCAGGCATCACTCAGATAGATCGCTTCATTGTACTGTGTCCCGGTCCGGTCACTCGGCTGCAGCGTCCGGGTGAACGACGACGGAATGTTGTTCGCGAAATCCGCCAGCGTGGCGTAGGTATACGTGCCATTCTGGTTGCTGGCCGTGCTGGTGTTGAAGTCGAGCGCACTGGCGTCGATGCCGAAGAGGAAGCGGTGGGTTGCCGCGCCGGGCAGGAACGACAGTTCATCGATCGCCTGGGCCGAGCGATTCGTGCTGCTCCGGGGCAGCCCCGCGTTGCCACCGAAGCTCAGATTGCTTACCGCGATCTGGCTCGAATCGAGCGTGGACTGAACGGTGACGCGGCCCGACGGCGTGTAGAGATACGGATCGGAGCTGGACGTGGTGTAGGACAAGCCGGTCCGGAACTGGTTGACCCAGCGTCCGAAGCGCGACGCCAGCATGAAATTCAGCCCGGCATTGTGCCCCGTCGAATTCCCGCCGACCTGCGGCAGCTGCGTGCTGCCGATGTTCTGCGGCTCCTGCGAGTTGACCCCGACGTTGGCCGACATCGTCACGATGTTGACCTGGCCCATGTTCCAGTCGAACCGCAGCGACCCGTTGAAGCGGTCCATCGTCCGGTTGGGATCGATCACGCCGGCCCGCTGGGTCAATCCGGTGGCATTGACCAGCGAGATGAACTTCGACACGGAATCGGGCGCTGCGCCCAGCCGGGTCAGCGTGGCCGGATCGGCGAGGTCGAGTGACGCGATCGGGTTGAGGCTCCGGTTGAATTGGAACGAGCCGAACAGGAACGTCTTGTTCCGCTGGAGCGGACCGCCGAACCCGGCGCCGATCTGCTGCTGGGTCTGGCCGGCGTTGAACACGCTGCTCTGGTCGGCGCCCCAGGCCAGATTCCGGTCCTGCAACCGGCTGCTCAGCGAGCCGGAAACCCGATTGCTGCCGCCCTTGGTCTGCACCGATACCTGACCGCCGGCAAATCCGCCGCGCGAGACGTCATAGGTATTGGTGATGACGCGGGTGTTGCGGACGTCGTCCTGGGGTATCGACGTGCTGGTGGTCGTCACGCCGTCGACGACGTAGCTGTTCGACGCGGCGCTCTGGCCGGCGACGGAGAAGGTGGAGTTGGTCGAGTCCGTGCCGGCGGTGAAGATGACCCCCGGCGCCAGGGCCGCCAGCATCGACAGGTCCGACGCGTCGATCGGCAGGTGCATCGCCTGCTCGCCGGAAATGTTGTGCTCGGAGGCGGCGACGCCCGGCTGGTTCAGCTGATCGAGATTGGGCCGCCGGTCGCCGGTCGCGACCACGTCCTGGAGCTTGATCGCCTGCTCGCCCAGCGTGACGTCGAAGTCGATCCGGTCGTCATCGCTCTGCCGCGTGACGTTGGCGATGTATGGCGTGTGGCCGATCGCGCTCACCGTGATCCGGTACTGGCCACCTCCCTGGTAGAACTGCATCAGGTAGGTGCCGTTCGCCTTGGTCGTCGTGGTGCGCGTCACGTCGGTCTCGATGCTGGTCGCCTCGATCTTGGCGCCGGCCACGGGGCTGCCCGACTTGTCGCGAATGGTGCCGACGATGATGTCGACGTCGCTGCCCTGTGCGACCATCCGGGCCGGCACGAACGACCCGAGGGCGCTCAGGATGGTCAGGGCGCCCGCAAAGCGGGCGAGGTGCCGCAACGGCATGTCGATGTCCGGTATCATTGTGTCGTAGTGCGGCCACGGCGGAAGCGCCGCGTCGCACCATGGCCGGTGTTACGCCGGGTCCGGAGCAAAAGTTGATCCGGTGTATCAGGGAGGGCGAACCCAACGTCCGGGGTGGGTGGTGCGTATCCAGCGCCCCTTCCGGGGTATGCCGTGCCGGGGGTCCCGCCGGCGCAAATCCCCCCGGCGGCGCGGCGCGGCGGTCAGTCGATGACACGATTCGGAACGATTCCGTGCTGTCCGGCGTTATGATCCATCCTTCCGGCTCGCGCCGGGAAGGGTCCAGACCACCACGTTCCGGGGAGCAGTGCGGCTCATGACATTCGCGCCAACGGTTTCATCGCCGCGGCATCCGGACGGAGCACTGTGACGTTCCGGGGAACGTTCCGGCCGGGCGCCGGCGCCCGGCGGGGCGCAGCCGGCGACGGTGAGAAGAAGCCCAAGCTCTCCAGCGCGGCCGTCTGGCGCGAGGCGCGCGAACTGGTCTGGCAGCACCGCCGCCGCCTGGGCATCGGGCTGGTCCTGATGCTGATCAATCGCGGGGCCGGCTTCGTGCTGCCGCTGTCGACCAAGTACTTCTTCGACAACGTGTTGACGCAGCACCACGCGGCACCGCTGCGCGTGCTGGCGCTGGTGATCGGGGCTGCGACACTGGTCCAGGCGGCCACCTCCTTCGGACTCTCGCAGATCCTCGGGGTCGCGGCCCAACGCGCCATCACCGAAATGCGCCGCGCGGTGCAATCGCATCTCATCCGGCTTCCGATCCGCGCGTTCGATTCCACCCAGACCGGGCAGCTCGTCTCCCGGGTCATGACCGACGCGGAGGGGATCCGGAATCTCGTCGGCACGGGGCTGGTGCAGCTGATCGGCGGTACGATCACGGCCATCGGGGCGTTCGCCGTCCTGCTGGTGCTCAACTGGCGGCTGACCGCGATCATCTCGGTGCTGCTGGCGGGATTTGCCGGCGGGATGGCGTATGCGTTCCGCAAGCTGCGACCGATCTTCCGGATTCGCGGACAGATCAACGCCGAAGTGACCGGCCGCCTGGTCGAGAGCATCTCGGGAATCCGCGTCGTCAAGGCCTACACCGCCGAGCGCCGCGAGCGGCTGGCGTTCGCGCGCGGCGTCAACCGGCTGCTGCGCAACGTCGCCGCCACCATGACCGGCATCTCGGCGACCGGTGCGCTGTCGACGGTGGTGGTCGGTCTCATCAGCACGATCATCATTCTCGTCGGTGGCCACGACTATCTCGCCGGGCGGATGACGACCGGCGGGATCGTCCAGTACCTCGCGATGACGGCCATGGTCGCGGCCCCGCTGATCCAGATCGCCTCGATCGGCACCCAGATCAGCGAGGCCTTCGCCGGGCTCGACCGGATCCGGGAACTGCGCGCCTGGGCCGCGGAAGATGCCGACGACGCCGACCGTCAGCCGGTATCCACCATCACCGGCGACGTCCGGTTCGACGACGTGACGTTCAGCTACGAGCCGGGCGTTCCGGTGCTCAAGCACATCTCGTTCGAGGCCCCGGCCGGTACCACCACCGCCCTGGTGGGCTCCAGCGGATCAGGGAAGAGCACCCTGGTCTCGCTGGTGATGGCGTTCAATCACCCTGACTCGGGAACGATCCTGGTCGACGGCCGCGACCTCGGGTCGTTGCGGCTCCGGGACTATCGCCGGACCCTCGGCATCGTGCTGCAGGACAACTTCCTCTTCGACGGGACGATTCTCGAGAACATCCGCTTCGCCAAGCCCGATGCCTCCGACGAGGAAGTGCTCGAGGCAGCGCGGGTCGCGCACTGCGACGAGTTCGCCCTCCGGTTCGAGCTGGGCTATCAGACGATCGTCGGCGAGCGCGGCGTCAAGCTGAGCGGTGGACAGCGGCAGCGGGTTGCGATTGCGCGAGCGATCCTGGCCGACCCGGCGATCCTCATCCTCGACGAGGCCACGTCGTCGCTCGATTCGGAAAGCGAGTCGTTGATCCAGGAGGGGCTGGCTCGCCTCCGGGCGGGTCGGACCACCTTCGTGATCGCGCACCGCCTGTCGACCATCATTTCAGCGGACCAGATCCTGGTGCTGGAAAACGGCGAGATTGTCGAGCGAGGAACCCACGACGAACTGGTCGAGCTGGGCGGGCGCTACCGGGCGCTGTATGACCGACAATACCGCCAGGCCCTCGATCGCTATGTCAATCCCGGGGAGGAACTGACGGGCGCCGCGCACCTGCGGCCGTAGCCGGCCGCTTCAGCAGCCGCCGACTTCGCGCAGGAGCTGGGCGACCGCCTGACGGCGCCGGAGGCGCTCGTCGAGACCGCCAGCCGCCATCATGTCGTCCTGAACCTCTTCGTCGGGGGCGAATTCGTCCTCGTCGTGACCTTCTTCGGCGCGGCGCTGCCGCTCCTCTTCATCGAACATCGAATCACCGAACATGGCGATGACCTCCTGTCATCGGCGCGTCATTCTGCCACGCGTCCGGCTGACACGCCGGACTGTTGCGCCCTCGGCCGTGGCCAGATTCCGCCGCGCTCCGCATCATGGCATCATACTTCGTGCCACACCTGTTCAACGGTCGAGGGCGGCGGCGGGTTTCGTCGGAGCAACAGGCGGAGGTCACGTCCGGGCAACAACTTCGGGCCCGAGACCGAGGAGCGCCGAGGAACCCGCCGGAATCGTCCTGCCGCCGCGCCGGGGCGGTGAAGTGCGGCGTCGGTCCATCCCCACTGTCAACGATTCGGGCAGCCGCGGCGGCCCCGGGCTACTGATTCCCGGTCCCCGAGAGCAGCTTTGGGGGTGCGCGATCCGGCTAGCGGCCGCGGTCCGAAGCAGCCGCGGCCTCGGCCACGGAGCGCTTGATCCGCCTCAGGATGGCGTAGAGGCCCTGGGTCCTCATCATGCCGAGGGTCTCTCCGAGAGCCAGCCGATCGATGAGATCGTCGGGAACCTCAGCGACATCGGCGGGGCTCCGCCCGGCCAGTCGGCTGATGAGGAGCGACACGAAGCCTCGCACGGTGGGCGATTCCCGCGGCACGTCGGCGTGGAGCGAGATGGTGCCGTGCTCGACCGCGGTCCAGAGGAAGACCGGTGTCTGGCATTCCTCCACGCGATGCGTCTCCCGTCCCGCCGGCTTCCTCGAGCGCCGGCGGCAACGCCGGCAGGCGTCGGGAATAGTCGAGCAGGGCCTCGAGGCGCGTGTTCCGGTCGGCCGACTGAAAGCGGCTGATGACGGTATCAAAGACCATGAGGTCACAACCCGGAGAAATCCACTGCCGCAATCTAGTTCCGGCCCAACCATGCCTCCGCTCGTTTCGGCGGATTGGCTGGCGGCGCGGCTCGGCGCCGACGATCTCGTCGTGCTCGACTGTTCGTGGTACCTGCCGTCGATGGGTCGTGACCCGGAGGCCGAATACCGCGCGGCGCACATCCCCGGCGCGCTGCGGTTCGATCTCGACGCCGCCAGTGATCCCGACAGCCGGCTGCCCCACATGCTGCCCATACCGGCGCACTTCGCTGCCACGATGGAGCGGATGGGAATCGGTCCCGCCGATCGCGTCGTCTGCTACGACGGCAGCGGCGTGAACCTGAGCGCCGCACGGGTCTGGTGGATGTTTCGCGTCTTCGGTCATCACACCGTCGCCGTGCTCGACGGGGGGTTCGGTTCGTGGGCAGCCAAGACGCGTCCCGTGCAGCGGGGCGTCACACGGAGGCCGCCAACCGGTTACCCGATTCCCGCCATCGACCGCGCCCTGGTGCGCAACCGCGCCGACGTCGAGGCGATGGTGCAGCACCCCATGGCGACGCAGATTGCCGACTGCCGGGCGCCGGACCGGTTCCGGGGCGAAGTCGACGAACCCCGTCCCGGCGTGAGGCGCGGCAACATCCCGACGAGCGTCAATCTGCCCTATCAGGAGCTGACCGATCCCGACAACGGCCGGATGCGAAGCGGAGCGGCGCTCCGACGGCTGTTTGCCGCTCACGGCGTGGACGTGTCCCGTCCGATCGTGGCACTGTGCGGGTCGGGCACCAGCGCCGCTGCCGCCGCGCTGGCGCTCGAAGTGCTGCGTGCCGACAACGCCGAGGGGCTCGGGCCGCCGATGGCGATCTACGACGGCAGCTGGGCCGAGTGGGGTGAGCGCTGACGGGTGATGCCGCAGCGATGCGCTTCGGCGGCCGGCGCCGGCCATTCGGGCGCGAGGCGAATCGCCGCGCGGATGTGCGGCGCGGCGAGGTCGCACGGCAGCCGGCGCGCCAGCGCCACCCGAATCGGATAACTGAACGGGTCCAGACGGGCCGCCCACACCAGCCGGCCCGTCGATCCGCCGCTTCCCGCCACGACATACGCTGCCGTCTGCTCGCAACTCCGGAGCGCGCCGATTCCCACCGCCACGAGCAACGCCGTGTTCAACCACGGCGAGCGGTGCCGCACCGCATCGGGCACCACCGGATCGACCGCGGCGGTCAGTGCTCCGACCGCGAGGGCGGCGAGTAGCGCCGGCACCGGGAGGAGCAGCACCGCGTCGAACGATCCTTCGACCAGCAACGTCGCGAGAAAAGCGAGCAACACCGCGCCGGCGATCAGCTCGCGGTTGCGCTGCCGCGCCGCCGCGACACCGCGCCACCCGATGGCGAAACCGAGCAGGACGACCGCCGCCACGCCAACGATGCCACGTTCGGCGAGCAGTGCCACCCAATCGCTGCTCGGCCACGGGTTGAACGGCACCGGATCACCATAGCTCCACGACGGATCGTCTGGCGGCGCGACTTCGGGGTAGCGCAGCGGCCAGTTTGCCGGCCCGACGCCGAGCCATGGGTGCGCCTCGGCCAGTTGCAGCGAATGGCGATACTGGAGAAGGCGGCCCCGTCCGGATCCGTCCTGCGCGTCGGCGAGGCGGGCGAGGGTGTCGGTATACGGCGAGCTGGACCGCCAGGAGAGGTGGTTCGGCAATGCAATGGCGGCGGCCACGCCGACCAGCAGCGCCGCCGCGACCGCGGCGACGCGGTGCCGCGGGACCGCGAAGCGGCCGCGGCGGCGGGCCCGCTCCAGCGTCGCGGCGAGGACTGCCGTTCCGACCGCGCGCCGAGCCACGCGGTGCGCGAGCGTGACAGGACCACCGCGGCGGCAACGAGCGCGATGCCGCCGGCGGCGAGGGCGACGTGCACCGGACGCCGCGCCAGGACGACCCAATACATCAGGAGTGGCACGCCGAGCGCCGAGACGTGCGCCATGAAATTCCGATTGCCGAACGTACCGCCGGGAATACGCACCAGCGCAAACAGCGTACTGTGGACGCCGTATGCCTGTACCAGCCCGGTCGCGGCGCCGACGATGGCGGCGATGGCGCACCATGCCAGTAGCACGCCGGTCTCGCCGAGATCCGCCAGCCGGCGCGCGGTGAGAAATGCCGCCACGACCGTGATCGTCAGCGCCAGCGCGCGCAGTGCCAGCCAGCCGTTGACCGCTCCGATGCTCGAGAGCGCCGCGCCGGCGACGATTCCGATGAGGGCCAGTCGGACGGCGGGACGGAGTGACCGGACCGGCAGCGGTCGTACCAGCAACACGGCCAGCCACACGGTGAGGTGCGTGACCGTTTCCTTGGGGAGCTGGAAGCGGTCGAGGTCACTGGGCGCGACCGGCAAGGCGATCAGCGTGGCGGTCGTGAGGCCGAGACCGAGCAGGTGCGCGGCCAGCCGGGGCGGCCAGGTGGAGGCGGTGCCGTCGGGCACGGGTGGCGCAGAATCGATCGTGTCCATTGCTCGGCGTCAAACATACCGCCGCATCGGGTGACTAGATTGGGACAGAGGGGAGGTCACGCGATGCCGCCGGACGATCCGTTCGCGTCACAGCCTGAAGACGACGCCCTCCGCCCGGCCAGCGCCCTGGCGGGGACCGATCGGCCGGTGCCGATCGACGTGCGCGAAATCGCCGATGAGCGGCTTCCCGCCGACATGCGGTGTCTTGCGACGTATCTGGGCGGGAATCTGGTGGCCCGCTGCGCGGTGCCGCCCGGGACGCTCGACTATTTCCAGCGTCACCGTCTCTTCGACGGTCCGCGCCAGCTGGTCCTGGCCGCCCGCGAGGAAGACCCGGGATTGCGGTGCGAGCTGTACGCCATCGTGCCGATGCCGCCGGAACCGCTCGAGGAGGGTGACGACGAGGCGCCACCGTGGGCGGCATCGGTCCCATCGTCGGACTACGAGCGGGTCGTGGCCGAGGCGCGGGCCCAGGACGAGGCGGTGCCGGACGCGCCGATGGCAGCGGTGCTGCTGGGGCACATCGTCCGCTTCCAGCGCGATCGCAAACACCCCGCCAGTCTGCCACTCGAGACGGTCGACGTCCTGACCCGGATCGTCTCCGGTCAGGTGGTGGAGGCCATCGACAAGGTCCTCGACGATCTGCTCGACGCCTGATCCGGTCGCTATCTTTCCGGCATGCCGATTCGAACCGCGCAGGCCCCGGTCCTTGCCCACCTCGCCCCGCCGTCCGACGGCGAACCGATCACGGTTCATGACGGCGCGCTCACGGTGCCCGATGTCCCCATCATCCCGTTCATCGAAGGCGACGGCACCGGCCCCGACATCTGGCGGGCGGCCCGGTATGTCCTCGACGGCGCCGTCCGGGCGGCATACGGCAACCGCCGCCGGATCGCGTGGTTCGAGGTGTTTGCCGGCGAGAAGGCGAAGGAGCGCTTCGACTCGTGGCTGCCCGATGACACGCTTGCCGCCATCCAGCACTATCTGGTGGCCATCAAGGGACCGCTGACGACGCCGGTGGGCGGCGGATTCCGATCGCTCAACGTGACGCTGCGACAGCAGCTCGATCTCTACGCCTGTGTCCGGCCGGTTCGCTGGTTCGAGGGTGTGCCCTCGCCGGTCAAGGACCCCGGCGCCGTCGACATGGTGATCTTCCGCGAGAACACCGAGGATATCTACGCCGGGATCGAATTTCCGGCGCGAAGCGATGCCGCGCGGCAGCTGATCGTCTTTCTCCAGGACCAGCTTGGCGTCCGGAACATCCGCTTTCCCGAGTCGAGCGCCATCGGCATCAAGCCGGTGTCGGAAGAAGGTTCGAAGCGGCTGATCCGCGCGGCCATCCGGTACGCCCTGGCGCAGGGGCGCCGCAGCGTGACGCTGGTGCACAAGGGCAACATCATGAAGTACACCGAGGGGGGATTCCGCGACTGGGGCTACCAGCTGGCGCGAGAGGAATTCGGTGCGGTCGATCACGAGGGCGGACCGTGGCAGGTGCTTCCCGGCGGGCTGATCATCAAGGACGTCATCGCCGATGCCATGCTGCAGCAGGTGCTGACCCGGCCACGGGATTACGATGTCATTGCCACCCTCAATCTCAACGGCGACTATCTCTCCGATGCGCTGGCGGCGCAGGTGGGTGGCATCGGCATTGCTCCGGGCGCAAATATCAATTATGTCACCGGGCACGCGGTATTCGAGGCGACCCACGGCACCGCCCCGAAGTATGCCGGCAAGGACATGGTCAACCCCGGCTCGGTAATCCTCTCGGGCGAGATGATGCTCCGCTACCTCGACTGGCCGGAAGCAGCCGACCGGATCGTCGGGGCGCTGTCGCGCACCATCGAGCAACAGCGGGTGACCTACGATTTCGAGCGGCTGATGCCGGGTGCGACCCGACTGTCGACCAGCGCCTTCGGGAAGGCCCTGGTCGAGAACATGGGCACCGGTTCCTGAACGGCGGCGGCGCACCGCGGCACACGATGCGTCCCGAGGATGATCCCGGCTGGGCCGGTTACGGCGAGACGACCCTCGTGTTTGCGGGCCCGCCGTCGCTGCAGGTCGACCTCGCCCGCCCACCGGACGCGTCGCAGCGCGCGCAGCTGGCGGCCCGCGGTCTTGATGGTCCGTTTGGCGTGGTCACCCCCTGCAATCCCCGTGGACAGCGGATGTCCCCCCAGGAGAACGGCGCCTTGCTGGTCCGCTTCCTCGCAGAACTCGATGCCGCCGGCAAGCGCTACGTGCGCGTCGACGGGGTATCGCCCGACCGGCGGCATGTCGAATCGGGGGTGGCGCTGGCGTGGTCGCAGGCGGACGTCGTCGCCTGGGCCCGCAAGTGGGCGCAGTCGGCGATCTACTGGTGGGACGGTGAGGCGTTCTGGGTGGTCGGAGCACTGACTGCGGCGCGGCCCTGGCGCCTGGGCGCGGAGCCGTGAACCTCCACGGACGCAGTGGCGGGGCACCGCTTCCGCGCGGCATCGACGCCGTGCTCCGCGAATTCGTCAACGCCCTCGGCAAGGCGGCGATGTATCCGACCGGACACCGCTTCGTGTCGGAGAGTGCCGCCGCGCTGGCGGACCGCTTGCGCACCGCGATGGCCGACCGCGACTCGCTGGCACTCGGGATCACGCCGCGGGGCCTGCTGCTGGACGGCACCGCCGTCGAACCGCTCCCCGGCCTGTTCCGCGAATTCGCCGCCCGGCTGCACCGCAAGAACCTCGGCACCATCCAGATATCCCATGGCGCCACGGCAATCGAGGTCGCCTCGATGGTCGCCGCGATCGCCGCCCACGATGCCGAGGAGACGCTCGGCCGCGAGGGCATGCGATTGCAGCACATCCGCATCGAGCCGCTCACCTACGATGTCCTCGGATTTGCCGATCCCGCTCGTCGATGCCGAACTCGACGACGTGTTCTGGATGGCCCTCGTCGAGGCGGCGTTCGGACGCCGGCTGGCCGGCGACGAAGCGCCCACCCCGGCGCAGCTGGCCGAGGCGATCACCGAGCGCGCCGCGCAGGGCGCCGAAGGGGCGCGGCGCGTCTTCGAAGCGCTGGTGTCGTTCTCGACGGCGCTGGCCGCGCGGGGCGATCGCGCCTCGGGATCGGCCCGGCGTCGTTTCGTCGACGTGCTGTCGGCGCTGTCCCGACCGACCACCACGCGCGTCGTCGCCGCCGCGCCGTCGTCGACGTCGCGACGGCGGTTCGTGCGGGAGACCGTCGAACTGGTGCCACCGGCGCTGCTCCTGCAGCTCCTGGAATCGGTGGCGGAAGCCGACGGCGAACCGATCTCGCAGCATCTCCGCTGGATGCTGGGCAAGCTGGCCGGCGGTGAGGGGGCCGGCGATACGCCCGCGTCCGGAGCTTTTGCCACCGAAGTGCTGGGATTGATCGAGACCTGGGAAGGGCGTCGATGGCGCTGACGACGAGGCCGAACCCGCGGCTCGCGCTGGAGCCGGCGCGAGTGGTCGCCATCGGCCTCGAACTGGCGCTGCCGAGTCCCGGCGGTACTCGAGGCTGGCGCGCGGCTTTCCGATCGTGGCCAGTTGCTGGAAGTCCTGCAGCTGCTCGATCACCCCGACAACGATGCGGCGACGGTCGATGCCATCGCGTCCGCGGTGCTCGAACCGGGCCTGCTCGAAAAGCTGCTCGCCGAAGCGACGCCCGATTTCGCGCTGGTCGAGCGGGTCGCGCTGCGCTCCGGCGCCGCTGCGACCGCGCCGCTGCTCGACGCGCTCTCGTCCGCGTCCGAGCGTGGCACGCGCCGCCGCCTGCTCGACCTATCCTCGTCCGCATCGGCCCGGCCGCCGAAGCGCCGCTGTTGCAGCGGCTCGGCGACGCGCCGTGGTATCTGGCGCGCAACATCCTGTCGGTGCTGTCGCACTTTCCCGCCATTACCCGGCTCGAACCGATCTTCGACGCGTTCGTTCACCCCGAATTGCGCGTCCGCCAGGAGGCGCTACGCGTGCTGGTGCGGCAGCCGGGGGCGCGGCACCGCGCGATCACCGAGGCGCTGGAAAGCGGCGAGGAATCGCTCGGGCGCATTGCGCTGGCCGCCATCGGCGGGAAATGCCCACCGGCCCTGATCGCGCCGGTGCTCGCCGTGCTCGCGGTCCCGAACGACGAACTCCGGTTGCAGGCGATCCGCGCCGTCGCCGAGAGTCAGAACCCGCTGGTGGTGCCGCAGCTGCTCAACCTGGTCCGGGCGCGACGCGGACTCTTCCGGCGCCAGCGCCTGCTGCCGCGCTCACCGGCAATGCTGGCGGCGCTGGAGGTGCTGGCGCGGCGCTGGCCGAATCATCGGCCCGTCCTGGCGGCGCTGCAGCTCGCCGCGCGCTCGTCCGATGGCGACATCCGCGCCGCGATCGGCGGTGCAACGTGAGCGAAGCGGTCCGATTTCTCCACGCGCTGGCGCAGGCGCTGTCGACGATGACGCTGTACGCACCCGGGCACCCCGCTGCCGCGCGCAGCATCCGGCACCTGTGGGAGGCGCTGCAGGAGCTGCTCGCCGTCGACCAGCAGCCCGTCTTCCTCTTTCTCGGTGACGCGCCGGTCTACGACGGACGCCCCTTGCACGAACTGCGGAACTGGCAGCCGGCACGTCGGCTTGCGGAATCCGGCGTGCAGCGCCTCGAGATCAACGAAGCCGCGACCCTCGAAAGCCTCACGGCGTTTCTCTCCCGCCTCATGGTGCGGATCACGAGCGGCGTCAGCGCCGACGCCGACACCGAGCCCGTGGCTGGCATCGTGTTCGGCACGGTGGCGGTGCAGGGGACCGGCGAAGAAAGCGATGCCGGCGGGGAAGACGCCGAGGCGATCCTCACCGGCGGCGGCGTCGCCGACGTGCTCGATTTCTCCGAGGAACTGGACGCCGTCGATTTCGTCCTGCACGAGGCCGCCGAGCAGCGCGTGGCACGGGCCGAGGCGGAGGCGATCGTGCGGATCCTCGGCGGTGCTCTCGATCAACATCCCCTGCCCCAGGCGGCCACGCCGGACAGCAGCCGCTATGCCTCGCTCCATGCGTTGAACACGGCACTGCTCGTGATGGCGGCGGCGACGGCCAGCGGCATCGATCGGGGCGGACGCCATCGGGTGGGTGTCATTGCGCTGCTGCACGATGTCGGCATGGCGCATGTTCCCCTCGCGCTGGCCGGGCAGGGAACGGCTCACCGCCACGGAACGGACCCAGGTCGAGCAGCACACCATCAACGGGGCCCACCTGCTACTGTTGCAGGGCGGACGGGGCCTGGAACTCGGCGCGGTGGTGGCCTACGAACACCATCTGCGGCCGGATGGCACCGGCTACCCGGTGCGCCGGTTCCAGGCGACGCCGCACTGGGCCAGCCGGCTGATCGGTACCTGTGCCGTGTACTGCGCGTTGCGGGCACCGCGGCCTTTCCGGCCGCCGTGGGCGCTCGAACGGGCCGTCGGCTATCTCGGTGAAGGAGCCGGGAACGGTGTTCGACACCGACGCCGCGCGGCTCGTCGCCGGCGTGGTGCTGCCGGCCTGATCGGCAAAGCAGACCGCCGCCAGCGTCACGAAGCTGAGCCAGACGAGGTCGGCGCTGATCAGGTGCAGCAGCTGCAGCGGCACCGGAACCAGCAGCACCAGGGCGCTGATCCCGATGGCCCACTGGATCAGCACCATGATCACCACGCGGCGCGCGGCGATCGGCGCGCCGATGCGGCGGCCCGCCGACTGGGCCAGCCCCATGACCCCGGCGCCGACCAGCACCGCCAGCATCGGGTGCCAGATGCGGAGCCGGAGCAGCAGCTGAGCGGCAGGGTCGAAATCCTGGGAAATCCCCTGGGCCAACGTGCGCGCCGGAAAGAGCGTGTCGCCGAGCGACGCGATCGCTCCGGTCATGCCGACCCCGAGCAGTCCGACCGCGGCCGCGACGAACCACCACCGTCCGCGACTGAACGCCCGCCACGACACGGCCGGGCGGCCGTCGGCCCACCACGCCGTCAGCGCGATGGCGGCCAGGAGCAGCTGGGTGTTGACCAGATGGGCCCCGAGCGAGAGCGCCCGGGCCACCGACGCGTTGCGGGCGACCAGCTCGAACTTGACCAGTCCGGCGCCGATGCCCGCTTCGACGCCCATGAGCACCAATGAGATTGCGGCGGCGCGTCGCGCAGGGTGGCCCGGTCGCAACCGTCGCCAGCACCATACCACCAACCCCGCGACGAGGATCAGGGCCATGCCGCTGCTCACCCGGTGGATGAACTCCACCAGCATGTGCCGCGTCGGCGATTGGGGAATGATTTCGCCGTTGCACGTCGGCCAGTGGTTGCCGCAGCCGGCGCCGGAACCGCTGGCCCGCACCCATGCTCCCCAGGCGATCACGAAGAAGTTGACCACCAGCGTTGCCACGGCGTAGCGCGCCAGACGCGGTGCTCGATCGATGGCGTCGGACATGGTAAACCAATAGTCGCCTGCATCGTCGCGCGCTATTATCACGCATGTCTCCCCGAACCCGGATTCTGCTCGCGGCCCTGCTCTTTTCCACCGGGGGTGCGGGCATCAAGGCCGCCGCACTGACGCCGTGGCAGGTGGCCTCGTTCCGGTCCGGCATCGCCGCGCTCACCCTGCTCGTCGCGGTGCCGGCGGCGCGGCGCGGGTTCGGCTGGCGGCCGGCGCTGGTCGGACTGGCATACGCCGCGACGCTGATCACGTTCGTGCTGGCCAATCGGCTCACCACCAGCGCCAATTCGATCTTCCTGCAGTCCACCGCGCCGCTGTACCTGCTGCTCCTCGGACCGTGGCTGCTGCACGAACCGGTGCGGTGGCGGGATCTGCCCGTCCTCGGCTCCGTGCTGTCCGGGCTGATCCTCGTCTTTCTCGGTGCCGACCGGGCGTCGGGCACGGCGCCCCATCCCGTTGCCGGCGACGTCCTCGCCGCGGTGAGCGGCATCTGTTTCGCGCTGCTGCTCTGTGGGTTGCGGTGGCTCGGCCGCGACACCAGAACCGAGCACGGCGGACTCACCGCGGTGGTGTTGGGCAACATCACCGCCTTCGTCGTGGTCTTCCCGTTGACGCTGCCGGTGGGGCACCCGCCGTTGCTGGCGTGGGGGATCATCAGCTACCTGGGCGCGTTCCAGATTGCCGGGGCGTATCTCCTTCTCGCCCACGGCATGCGGCACATCGGCGCACTCGACAGCGCGCTGCTGCTCCTGGTCGAAACCGCCCTCAACCCCTTCTGGGCGTGGCTCGTCCTGGGCGAGGTCCCGACGGGACTCGCCATCGCCGGCGGTGCGCTGATTGCCGCCGCCACCGTCGTCCAGACCACGCGGGGCGGCCAACCCACCCGCACGCTCGAGCCGGTGTGAAGCGCGCGGCGCTTGACCCTCCCAGCGCCGCCACCCATTTTTGGCTGCTCGCGGTTGCGTGGTGCTTGTAGCTCAATTGGTTAGAGCGCCGGACTGTGGCTCCGGAGGTTGCGGGTTCAATCCCCGTCAGGCACCCTGCCGGGCCGCGCGAAGGTCCGTAGCTCAATTGGTAGAGCACCGGTCTCCAAAACCGGGGGTTGCAGGTTCGATTCCTGCCGGGCCTGCTATCCGTGGCCGATCCGCGGCCGATTTCGCGGGTGGGCGGCGGTCGGATGCACGTCGTATGGCGCTATCGTCTAGAGGCCCAGGACACAGCCCTCTCAAGGCTGGAACACGGGTTCGAATCCCGTTAGCGCTATGACCGCCGCGGCTCGCGAAGGGCCCCATCGTCTATCGGTCAGGACGCGACCCTTTCAAGGTCGAAAGACGGGTTCGATTCCCGTTGGGGCTATGCCGGAAGATCCGCCTCGATAGCTCAATTGGTAGAGCAGCTGACTCTTAATCAGTAGGTTCCAGGTTCGAGTCCTGGTCGGGGCATCACGGTGCGCAGGTCCGGCAGGAGCCATCCTGCCGGGCTGCCATCAGGGGAGGAGTCGCGGTGGACAAGTGGATTGCCGTGCTGGCATGCGTCATGTTGCCCGCCGCGGCGCGCGCCCAGGACAAACCGACCGCCGCCGCGCTCAAGGCGCTCTCCGGGACGTGGACTTTCGATCAGAGCCGCAGCGATACCATTCCCCGCGACCCGATGATGTTGCTTCGCCGCCGCGCTGGCTCCTTCGCGCCCGCAACCAGCAGTGTCGGACCTCCGGGCGGCGGCGGAGGGGGCGGGGGGGGCGGGGGACGTCGTGGCCGCCGGGGCGGCGGCGGCGGGGGCGGAGGCGGAGGTGGCGGCGCCACCGACACCGGCTCCGTGTTCGATTCACGCAGCCCTTCCATGGACCGTAGTCCCGCGATGGCCTACGTCGTCATCGAGATGGTTCCCGTGGCCACGCTCCAGATCAGCCCCGACGATACCAGTGTGACCCTTGTCGGCGACGGCCAGTCGAGCACCTGGGTCACCAACGGCAAGACTCACCAGGAAGCGCTGATGGAAGGTGGCATGCTCGAATCCGAGGCCGAATGGTCCGGCGCGACGCTCCAATTGCAGCGGGATGTCCCCGGTTCGGCGTCGATCAATCGCGAATTTCGGGTCAGGAAGGACGGCGCAACCCTCGAGGTCCGGGAAACGCTCAAGTCCAACGGTCAGAAGGTGGAGAAGAAGCTGATCTTCACGCGCGCCCAGTGACGGACGCGGACGCGTCGGCGACGGGGCATCCCCGTCCGGGCGACCCGATCCCGTTCCTCATCGGGGGCGCCTTCCGCGAAGCCACCGGGGCCGCCGTTCGGGAACGCCGCAATCCCTCCGATCCGGACGACCTGGTCGTCCGCTTTCCCGTCGGGGCACCGCACGACATCGCGGCCGCCCTCGACGCCGCGGCCGCCGCATTCCCGGGGTGGCGCGCCACGCCCGGTCCCGGTCGGGCCGAAGTGCTGCACCGGTGGGGTGCCGCGATCGCCGCGCGCGCGGACGAGCTGGCGCGGGAAATGGCGCGGGAAGTCGGCAAGCCGATCGCCGAATCCCGCGGCGAGGTCGCGCGCGCTTCGGTCATCTGCCGCTATTACGCCGGCGAAGCCGTGCGAGAACTCGGCGAGGTGATCCCCGCCCAGGCCGCCGACGCCCTGCAGTTCACGCTCCGTGATCCGCTCGGGTCCGGTCGGGCTGATCACGCCGTGGAACTTCCCGCTCGCCATCCCGCTCTGGAAGGCGGCGCCGGCGCTGGCATTCGGCAACACCGTCGTGCTCAAGCCTTCGGAATATTCGCCGCACGTCAGTCATCTCCTGGCCGAAACGTCGCGGGAAGCCGGCCTCCCGCCGGGTGTCTTCAACGTCGTGTACGGCGACGGCACCACCGGTGCCGCGCTGATCGAGCATCCGCTGTTGCGCGCCGTCTCGTTCACCGGGTCGCAGGCGGTCGGAGCCCGCGTGTCGGCCGCTGCCGCCCAGCGGAATCTCCGGGCGCAGGCGGAGATGGGCGGCAAGAATGTCGTGATCGTCGCGGCGCGACGCGGATCTCGATCGCGCGGCGCAGCTCACCGCCGCCGGCGCGATGCGCTACGCCGGGCAGAAGTGCACCGCCACCAGCCGCGTCATCGTCGATCGCGGCGTCGAGGACGCGTTCCTCGGGCGGCTCCGCGACGCGGTGGCCGCCCTCCAGCTCGGGCCGGTCGATGATCCCGCCTGTGCCGTCGGCCCGCTGATCACCCCCGAGTCGAAGGCGCGCATCGAACGCGAGCTCGCCGCGGCACCGGCTGCCGAGGCTCTTCGGCGGCGAGCTGCCGGCCGACGACCGGTATCGGCGCGGCAACTGGTTCGCGCCGCGTGGCGGTGCGCCTCGACGGGCCCGAGCATCCGCTCGCCCGCCGCGAGTTGTTCGGTCCGGTCCTCGGCGTGCTGATCGCCGACGATCTCGACCACGCCATCGCGCTGGCCAACGACACGCCGTTCGGGCTCTCCGCGTCGCTGTTCACCCGCAACCTGCACAGCACGCTGGCGTACCTGCGCCGGATCGACGTCGGGCTGGTCCGCGTCAACGGCGACACGACCGGCGTCGATCCCCACGCTCCGTTCGGCGGCACGAAGGGCTCGTCGTCCGGCGGTCGCGAGCAGGGACGCGCCGCGCGCGAGTTCTACACCGAAATCCGCACCATCCAGATTCACGGCTGAGGACCACCGATGGCGACGATGACCGCCGAGCATTGGGCCGGCGTCTTTCCGGCAATCACCACGCCGTTCCAGGCCGACGGCACCATCGATCATCCGTTCCTGATCGGTCACGCCCGGCGGTTGCTGGCCGCCGGGTGCCGCGGCCTCATCCCCCTCGGCTCGCTCGGCGAGGCCGCCACGCTGACCTTCGAGGAGAAGGTGGCCGTCCTGCGCAGTTGCGTCACCGGCCGTCGGCGACCGCGTCCCGGTCGTGGCGGGCATCTCCGCACTCTCGACGGACGACGCGGTCGGCCTCGCCCGGGCCGCCGCCGGCGCCGGTTGCAGCGGCCTCATGGTGCTGCCGCCGTACGTCTATCAGGGTGACTGGGCCGAAACGCAGGCCCACGTCGGCGCCGTGATCGACGCGACGCCGCTGTCGTGCATTCTGTACAACAATCCGATCGCCTACGGCACCGATTTTCTCCCGGAACAGATCCGCGCGTTGGCCGAGCGGCACGCCAACCTCCACGCCGTGAAGGAATCGAGCGGTGATGTCCGCCGCGTGACGGCGATCCGCGCGCTGCTTGGCGATCGACTGGCGATCTTCGTCGGACTCGACGACGCCATCGTCGAGGGCGTCGCCGCCGGAGCGCGCGGCTGGGTGGCCGGCCTCGTCAACGCCTTGCCGGAGGAATCGGTCCTGCTCTTCGAGCACGCCCGCGCCGGGCGTGCCGCCGAGACCCGGCGACTCTACGAGTGGTTCCTGCCGCTGCTGCGCCTCGATACGGTCCCCAAGTTCGTGCAGCTCATCAAGCTGGTGCAGGCCGAGGTGGGCCTCGGCGGCGAGCGCGTGCGCGCACCACGCCTGCCGATTGCCGGCGCCGAACGCGAGATGGCGCTGGCGATGATCCGGGAGCGGCTGGCCTCGCGCCCGGTGGCGCACCGGTGAACACCGTCACCCCGATCGACGTCGTCGACTCCCACACCGAAGGCGAGCCGACCCGCGTCGTGATCGCCGGTTGGCCGCTTCCCGCCGGCACCACCATGGCCGAACGCCGCGACGCCATGCGCGCCACGCAGGACCACCTGCGCCGCGCGGTGGTGCTCGAGCCGCGCGGCCACGACGCCATCGTCGGCGCGCTCCTCACGCCGCCGGAGCGACCCGACGCGGCGGCCGGCGTCGTGTTCTTCAACGATGTCGGGTATCTCGGCATGTGCGGGCACGGCCTGATCGGCGCTGGTCCGCACGCTCGAGCATCTCGGGCGGGTGCATCCCGGTCCGGTGGCGATCGACACGCCGGTCGGTCCGGTGAGCGCCGTGCTCTCGCCCGAGGGGGACGTCACCATTCGCAATGTCCCGGCGTACCTCCATCGCGCGGCGGTGACGGTCGACGTCCCCGGTCTCGGCGCGATCACCGGTGACGTTGCCTGGGGCGGCAACTGGTTCTTCCTGACCCAGGTCGAGCAACCGTCGCTCGATCTCGATCACCGCGCCGAGCTGCTGCGCATCACCACCGCCATTCGCGACGCGCTGACCGCCAGCGGCGTCACCGGGCCGCGGTGGCGAGCCGATCGATCACATCGAGCTCTACGGTCCACCGCGCCGCCGCGATGCCGACCGCCGCAACTTCGTGCTCTGTCCGGGCGCGGCCTACGATCGGTCGCCGTGTGGCACCGGCACGTCGGCCAAGATGGCGGCGCTGCACGCGCACGGTGCGCTGGCCCTGGGACAGCGCTGGCGGCAGGAGAGCATCGTCGGGTCGCTGTTCACCGGCTGGCTCGAGGCCGAAGGCGACAGCCTGATCCCGCACATCCAGGGTCGCGCGTACGTCACCGGACGCGCCACGCTGCGCTTCGACCCCGACGATCCGTTCCGCTTCGGGTTGGCCTAGCCATGCCGAGCGCCCCCGATGTGATCATCGTCGGCGCCGGCGTGGTAGGGGCGGCCACCGCGCTGGCGCTGGCCGAGGCCGGTGTCTCCGTCACGCTGGTCGACGCCGGTTTCCCCGGTGGCGGCAGCTCGGGCGCGGCGATGGGCCATGTCGTGGTGATGGACGATTCGCCGGCGCAGTTCGCGCTCTGCGCCCATTCACGTGGGCGCTGGGTCGCCGCCGCTCCGACGCTCCCCGCTGACGCCGAATACGAGCACTGCGGCACTCTCTGGATCGCCGCCTCGGGTGCCGAACTCGTGGCGGCACGCCACAAGGAGGCCGCGTACCGCGCCGCCGGTGTCGCCGCCGAGCTCCTCGAATCCGAAGCACTGCACGAAATCGAACCGCGCATGCGGCCCGATCTGCCCGGTGCGCTCCGCGTGCCGGACGATGGCGTCTGCTACCCGCCGGCGGTGGCGCGATTCTGGGCCGACGCGGCCGAGCGCCGGGGAGCCCGGAAATGTTTTGGCGTCGCGGTCGCTGCCATCGCCGCCCACGAAGTCGTCTTCAGCGATGGCTCCCGACAGCCAGCGGGCGCCGTCGTCATTGCGTCCGGGGTGCACGCACCGCGACTCGTCCCCGGACTGCCGATCGTGCCGCGCAAGGGCCACCTGGTCATCACCGACCGCCGTCCCGGCTGGGTCCGGCATCAACTGGTCGAACTCGGCTATCTGCACAGCGCCCACACGTTCGGTGGCGCCTCGGTGGCGTTCAACGTGCAGCCCCGGCGTACCGGGCAACTGCTTATCGGATCGTCGCGCGAGCTGGTCGGGTTCGATCCCGGTATCAATCGGTCGCTGCTGGCGACGATGCTCGACCGTGCCGTCGACTTCGTCCCCGCCCTCCGCGACGCCCGCGCCGTGCGCACCTGGACCGGTTTCCGGCCGGCGACGCCCGACAAGCTCCCGCTCATCGGGCGCTGGCCGTCGCTCCCCGGTCTGTGGATCGCCGCCGGGCACGAAGGACTCGGCATCACGATGGCTCCGGGGACCGCTGACCTGATCACCGCCGGCCTGCTCGGCACCGCGCCGCCGTGCGATCCGGAACCGTTCCGCCCCGATCGCGCCATGCCGGCGCTCGACGAGGCGGCCTGATGCTCGACGTGACCATCGTCGTCGACGGGGTGCCTCGCCACGTTTCGGGTGACGCCACGCTGGCCGCGGCCCTGCTCGGCGCTGGTACCACCCGCTTCCGCGGTGATCTTGCCGGTGCGCCGCGCGCGCCACTCTGCGGCATGGGGTCCTGCTTCGAATGCCGCCTCACCGTCGACGGGGTCCGTGATGTCCGCGCCTGCCTCGTGCCCGTACGCGACGGCATGCACGTGGAGACCGGTTGACGCCGCGTCGCGGTCATCCCGCTGACGTCGTCGTGATCGGCGCTGGACCGGCCGGGCTCAGCGCCGCGGCGGCCGCCGCCGAAAGCGGTCGGCGCGTGCTGCTGATCGACCAGGGGATACGCCCCGGTGGACAGATCTGGCGCCATCGTGACGAGCAGGCACTTCCGGCCACTGCGCGGCGTGCACTCGAGCGCGTGCGCGCCGCGGGCGTCGTCATGGCGTCCGAGGCGCGCCTGGTCGATGCCACCTCGCCCCGGGAGCTGCTCATCGATTTCCGCGGTCGCGTCGACGTGCAGCAGGCCGGGTCGGTCGTGATCGCCAATGGCGCTCGCGAGCGGTTTCTTCCCTTTCCGGGATGGACGTTGCCGGGTGTCCTGGGTGTCGGCGGGCTGCAAGCGCTCATCAAGAGCGGCCTGTCCATCGCCGGGCAGCGCGTTCTCATCGCCGGCACCGGTCCACTGCTGCTCCCCGTTGCGGCGGCTGCGGCCGGGGCCGGAGCGCATGTTCTGCTGGTGGCCGAGCAGGCAGGGCGGGGCGCGTTGCTTGCTTTCGGTACCGCCCTGTGGCGCCAGCCGGACAAGCTCATGCAGGCGGCGCGGTATCGGCGGGCGTTTGCTGGCACGCCATTTCACGCCGGCGCGTGGGTGATGCGGGCGGAAGGCGACGACCGGGTGCGAACCGTCGTGGTGCGCGACCGCAACCGCGTCCGGTCGTTTTCGTGCGACTGGCTGGCGGCCAGCGCCGGACTCGTGCCCGTCACTGACGCCGCCGAATTGCTGGGGTGCAGCGTGCGTGGTGACGCCGTTCAGGTCGACGATGATCAGGCCACGACGGTACCCGGCATCTGGGCCGCCGGTGAATGCACCGGTGTCAAGGGCGACGCGGCGGCGTGCGCCGAAGGGGAAATCGCCGGACGGATGGCTGCCGGTGCCACGGTCGACTCGGCATGCCGCCGACGCCGCAATGCCGGACGCCGATTTGCCGGCCGGCTGCAGCGGACGTTTGCGCTGCGCCCCGAACTGCTCACACTGGCCGACGCTGATACCATCCTCTGCCGCTGCGAAGACGTGCCCCGCCGCGCGGTGGAACCGGAATGGAGTCAACGTCAGGCCAAGCTGTGGACCCGGCTGGGAATGGGCGCCTGCCAGGGCGCGGTGTGTGGTCCGGCCTGCAGTGCCCTCTTCGGATGGGATCGCAATGCCGTGCGTCCGCCACTCGGGAATCCGTCATGCGGCGCCTGGTCCGGCGCGCTCGATGCGGCCCGGGACGACGGCTAACGTCGCCGGTCAGCCGCGCTCGGCCAGCGCGTTGGCGGCCCCGCGCGCCAGCCGGCGAAGTCGGTCGGCGTCGGTGTCGCCCAGCGCAGCAATGATCCGCTGATCCAGCTCCGACCACGCGCGGCGCACCGCCCCCTCCAGCAGCCGCGATCGCGGCGTGGGGAACACCCGGATCACGCGCCGGTCATGGGCGTCGGGTCGCCGCTCCACCATGCCACTCCGTTCCAGGCGCTGCAGCATCCGCGTCGCCGTCGGCGGCTCGATGCCGAGGGCCGCGGCGAGGTCACGCTGCCGCATTCCCGGTTCGTGCCATACCGCCAGCAGCAGCAGGTCCTGCCCGGCATGCAGGCCGTGCGGCGATAGCAATGCTTCCAGCCGTATCCGGTGGGCCCGCGCCAGCGCGTGCACCGACGCTCCCAGAGTCTCCGCCGTCATCGGAAGCAAGGTAAGCGGGGGTTGGCGGTCCGGAATCCCCCGAGTCGTCCCCGGTACCGCGCAATCCGGTGGTCTCGGCGCATGTAAGCTGATCAACGACCGCCGGGGAGCGGTGACGCCACCAGGACCGCGGTGATCGCCAGCAGGACCGCACCGAGCAACAGCTCCAGGCGGACCGCGTGTCGCAGGCGCGCCGGGGCGGCCGCCAGCGCTTCGCCCAGCGACGGCGTCACCACCCGCCAGTTCCACCAACCGAGTGTCAGCACGCCGGCCAGGCAGAGAATCTTGACCAGGAGCAACTGGCCCCACGTCGAGTGGACCAGCACCCCCACGGAACCGGCATACCGCAACGCCGCGACGACGCCGGAGACGATGATCAGCCCCACGCCGATCTGCGCCATGGTCGAAAAGCGGCGGATCGTACCGTAGAGCGCCGGCATCCGGGCGTGGCCCCGCAGAACGGGCAGCACGGCGAGCCCGAGAGCCGCCAGCGTTCCCAGCCAGAGACCGCCGCCAACGAGATGGGTCGCATCGGTGACCCGGCCAAGATCGGCAGGCCAGATGGGCTCGGCCGCGTGACCCATGCCGGTCTGGCCCCAGATCACCGCGGCCACCAGCGCCAGATCCGGCGTGCGCCAACGACCGCTACGCAGGATCACCACGGCCGACAACAGCACGGCGGCCACCACTTGCAGCGTCCAGGCGTGACCCCAACCACCTTCGAGCAGGGCCCCGTGAACGACGTCACCGGTGATGGGAATGTCAGAACCGGCAAAGACAATGACCTGACAGACACCGCGGACGAGGATCAGGACCGGCAGCATCCAGGCGACGTGAAGACGGACCCGCGCCAGGCGCGAATCGGCCTCGAGATGCCAGACGTCGTCTCTGCCGCGGTGAACACCCGCGATCACGCGGATCGCGACCCGGACTCCGATGGTGAGCAGCAGCGCGGCATAGATGAGGCCCCGGATGACGGGGTAGAGGATCGCCACGCGCCCAATCTAGTCACCCCTCGTCGACGGCGCACTCCGCGCAGAGGCCGTACAGCACGATCTCGTGATCGTCGATGTGAAACCCGGGTGGCGTCAGGTCACCGAGCGTGCCGACGCACCCGGGCACGTCGAAAACGCGGGCGCAGCGCCGGCAACGAAAATGGTGGTGGTGTTCCTTGCCTTTGAGCTCGTAGCGCGGCACCTCACCGGGCAGCGCGATCGACGTCAACCACCCGTCGTCGACCAGCGTGCGGATGTTCCGGTAGATGGTGGCAATGCCGAGTCCGCCCACCTCGGCCCGGGCCTGGGCCAGAACTTCGTCGGTGCTCAGCGGCCGTCCGGCACGCTGGAACGCGCGGCGGATGGCTCCACGTTGTCTGGTATTGCGTTCCATCGCGCGCAACTCCTCGGGTCAGGCCGCCACGCGGGGGGCCGGAGTGATTCGTCGGTAGAAGTACCGCGCGGCCCCGGGATGCCCGTGCGAACAGATGGGCGGCGCGGTGCATGGCGCTCGAACCGTTGACGGTTGGCGCGTCGCAATTCGCACATCGGCATGCGCTGGTGCGGTTACGGAGCCAGGATCCGCTCGCCGGGGCCACGTCGCGATCGGACCACGATCAGTCCGCCGAACCCCAGCGCGCCACCGGCGATGAGCAGCCATTGAATGGCATAGCTCAGATGCGGTCCGTTGCTCAGCGGTTCGGGGGGAATCGTCTCGAGTCGACCCGGTCCGGTGGAATCGCCGCTGAGCAGCAGGTAGACCCCGAGGGCCTGCGGGTCGCGGCGCCGCAACGTCACCGAATCGAGCCTGCTCCACGTGGTGTCACCGTGAAACACCACTGGTTGTGCCCCCGGCGCCGCCGACGGGAGCGGTAGCGCCAGCCCCGTGACCACGACCGTCCCGGATTCCGGTGCAGGGATGGAATCCGGCGGCGTCACCGCATCGGGCGACGGTACGAAGCCGCGCAGCACCCAGATGGCGTTCCCGGTGCGGTCGACGACGAAGCGCGTTGCCACCTGCAGCCCTGTGACCTCGTCTTCGACCCGGCCGCGGAGCAGCACCTGCAGCCGATCGAAATGCCCCCGGGCCGTGATCCGGCGCCCGTCGAGGGAGCTGGGGATTCCGTTGGCGGCGGACAGATCGAGCGGCGGGAGACTGCGCGAGGCCAGCAACGCCGCGTTCGACGCCTTTCGCTGGCTCAGGCGGCGGAGTTGCCAGCGGCACAGGGCCAGGGCCGCGACCGCGACCAGGACCAGGAGCCCGATCACGAAAGTGTGTCGATTTCGGGACACCAGTGACCCTCCAGTAGGACACCAGGGCCGTCCGCGAAACGACCCTGAAACGCGCAACGTATTGACGAATCACAAGATACTGGCATGGCACGCAGTGTGCCGATGAGCAGCCAGTCCGTCACCATGAACGGGACATCCGGCACTCGCCGGCACCCAGGCACTCGTCAAGGAGAAACCCGATGCGACGCACGCTCATCTCGCTCATGTTGGTCTTCGTGGGCGCAGGCCTGCTGACCCAGGTCGACGCCCAGGCCGGTCGGCGCGATCGCGGTCTGGTGGAAGTGGCCCCGTCGCCGATGCGCGGCGGCTTCTACTTTACCGGTGTCTTCGGCGCGGGGCGGGAGCAATGCAAGTACAGCGATGTTCCCTGCGCCGTGCTCGACGCCGACGGCAACCCGTTGCCGTCCAGCGGCACCTGGCGCGATCCGATCACCAGCCCGGCGCTGGCCTTCCGGATCGGTGGCACTCCCAATCCGTCCTTCCGTGTCGGGGCCGAGTTCATGGGATGGTCGGGCGGCAACGGGCCGTACACCGAACACAGCAGCCAGCTGTTGCTCGACGGCCAGTTCTACCCGGCGCTGCGTACCGGGTTCTATCTCAAGGGCGGGCTCGGCTACGGCTGGGACTGGACCAACTTCAATGACGGGACCAAGTCCAACACCGAAAGTGGCTTTGCGTTCAACCTCGGCGTCGGCTTCGACATCCCGCTCAGTCGTTACGCGTCGATCGGCCCCGACATCGATTTCTATCAGGGGAGTTTTCCCTCGGCGGGTCAGCCGACGTTGACCGATCGCGTGCTGCTGCTCGGTGTCTCGCTGACGCTGCAGACCAACCACCGCTGGTGAGATCGGCGGAACGCCGTCGTTGCGGGGCGCCGGTACCGACGCCTCCGCAATGGCGGTGCGACAGGCGACGTTGGCCGCGTTGACCCTGCTCGCCGCGCCCGCTATACTCTGCCGCCACGCCCTGGTGGTGAAACTGGTAGACACGCTATCTTGAGGGGGTAGTGCCGCAAGGCGTCGCGGTTCGAATCCGCGCCAGGGCATCGCGCAGAGCCTGCCACTGTAGCTCAGGGGTAGAGCACTCGATTCGTAATCGAGCGGTCGTCGGTTCAAATCCGACCAGTGGCTCTCCCCAACGTGATGCAGAGTTCCCACCGCTTCGCAGCGCCCATTCCGGCGCTGCGTTTTGTCGTGTGCTACCCCAACCCGGCGAGCCATCGCCGCGAGTCTTCGATCTCCGCCGGCCAGATGGTATGTGGCATCCGCTCGTACCGGTGGGCGTCGAGCACCACGTCTGCGGACCGGAGCGCTGCCCATCCGCGCTCCGCCCAGTCGAACGGCACGATCGGATCGGCGCTGCCGTGGCCCCAGAACGCGCGCAACCCGGCGGGTCGCGCGCCACGGAACCGCGCGTCGTTGTCGAGGAGATACCCTGACCAGATCGCGACTCCCTGTACCGTCGGGTGGTGTCGCAGCGCGTAGTCGAGCGCCATCGCGCCGCCCTGCGAGAATCCACCGAGGATCAGGGGCCCGGGGCTCATCCCGAGTCGCGCCGGGAGTTCGTCGATGAACGCTGCGAGCGCGGCCGCGCCGGCGGCATACGTCTCCGCGACCGGCTGCATGTCAGGTTGGAATCGATACCATGCGTGCCCGGGACCATACCCCCACGGGTGTCCGGGAAAGGGCGCCCGCACCGACACCACCGAGCCGTGTCGGAGCAGCTCGCGGCCCACCGGGTTGAGATCCCTTTCGTCACTGCCCACGCCGTGGAGCAGCAGCAGCACCGGTTCGCCGGCGCTGCCCGGGTCGATCAGGGCATGCAGCGCGGCACTCATCGGCGCCGGGCCGCGCCCTTACCATCGATCTCCCGACCCGCTATCATTGCCGCTCGCCCGGCGCATGCCGGGAATCGGGACGTAGCGCAGTCCGGTAGCGCACTGCAATGGGGTTGCAGGGGTCGCGGGTTCAAATCCCGCCGTCCCGACTGACGGAACAACGGTTAACCTCCGCGCTTGATCAATTCCTTGGCGGCGTCCGGCTGGTGTTTGGCAGCAGCCCGCCTGAGCCAGACCATCCCCAGCGAATCGCTGTGGCCGACGCCGTGCCCCTTGAAGTACATCTGCGAAAGCTGATACGCCGCCTCGGCGTCGCCCTGGTTGGCCGACTTCGCGAACCATTCCGCGGCCTTCTTCTCGTCCTTGCTGACGCCGCGTCCCCGCGCCAGGAACTCGCCGAGCTTCTCCTGGGACAACGGATCGCCCTTATCGGCAGCGCGGCGGTACCAGAGTGCCGCTTCGGTCTCGTCCTTGTGAATGCCGCTGCCGGTTTCGAGGCGGTACGCCAGCGTCTGCTGGGCCTTGAGGTAACCGCCGGCCGCCGACTCCCGTAGCAGCGCGGTGGCTTCGTCGCTGTTCTGATTGGTGCCCCGACCCAACTCGGTCAGCCGCGACAGCAGGAACTGCGCTTCGGCATCGCTCGCCACCGCTTTCCGGTACCAGGACACCGCCTTGACCGGATCCGCCGGCACGCCGTTTCCCTTGTCGTACATCGTACCGAGGAGCCGTTCGGCCACGGCCGAGCCGTGGCTCGCTTCCGCGGTGCACGCCGGGAGGGCGGCCGTCCAATTCGATGCACTGACCGCCGTGGCACAGGCTGGTGTCGCCGGGGCAACGGGCCTGGCCGCCGCTGCCCGGGACGTCGTCGCGCCGGAGTGATCGCGCGCGGTCGATGAGGGACGGTCGGGCGTCCCCCCGCGGCGACTCGCCACCGGGGTCACCGGTGGCGGCGACGGCGGGGGCGGCGGCGGGAGCTGTGCCGTGACCGCCGGGATCGTCACGAGCGGAATCATCATCTTGGCCGGTGGTCGCGGACGCGCGATCAGCCAGATGAGCAGCAGCAACACCAGGCCGCCGGCGCCGGCGGCCATCATCTTCTGCCGGCGCAGCTTCGGCATCGGCACCGTCACGGCCGGTGCCGCGGGAAGACTCGGCGTAACCTCCGCATCGAGTGCCGCCGAAAAGCTCAGCATGTCGGCAAATCGGTCGGCCGGTTCCTTCGACATGGCGCGACGGATCGCTTCGGCGAGTGCCGGCGGCACGCCGGCAACCTGGGTCGTGATCAGCGGTGGCTCCGCCACCAGCTGCTGGTACAGGACCGCGCGCGTCGAGTCGCCCTGGAACGGCAGGACACCGCTCAACATCCGGTAGCCCACCACGGCGAGCGAGTACTGATCGGTGCGGGCGTCGATCTTCTTGTCGCCGGAGGCCTGTTCCGGACTCATGTACTGCGGCGTGCCAATGATGATGCCCGTCGTCGTCAGTGTTGCTCCCGGGTCGCCATCTTCACCACTGGCCCCGACGATCGCTTTGGCAATGCCGAAGTCCATCAACAGGGCGCGCTTGTCGCGTCCCTCGAGCATGATGTTCTCCGGCTTGATATCGCGGTGAATCACGCCGGCTTCGTGTGCCGCCGCCAGTCCCGATGACGCTTCCCGCAGGATCCGGTTCACCTCGGCGGGAGGCATCGGTCCTTCCCGGTCGAGAACGGCGCGCAGGCTCTCGCCGGCAATCAACGGCATGATGATGAACGCCAATCCCTCCGCCTCACCGATGTCGTACACCGGGACGATATGGGGATTGCGCAGCGTCGCGATCGTTTCCGCTTCGCGACGGAATCGTTGCAGCAGGTCGGGGGACAGGCCCAGGTCAGGACGGAGAACCTTGACGGCCAGGTCGCGCTTGAGCCGGAGATCACGCGCCTTGAACACCTCGGCGAACCCGCCGGCCCCGATCCGGTCGGCCAGTTCGTAGCCCGGTCCCAGCGCCCGCTGCAGCTTGCGAAGCAGGTCGGCCGGCCCGATCCCCGACTTGCCGATCACCACCGACTGGCCGCTTGCCCGGTAGGTGCCGACGGGCGTAGCCGTCCCGCAGACATAGCAGAAAGCCGCCATGCCGGGGAGCGGCGTGTGGCACGTCGGACATTCCCGGGTGAGTTGCGTCATGCGTTGTCCTGCGGGAGATTCACTGCCAGCAGCATAGCCCGCCCGGGACCGGAGTCAAGGGCGGACGCGTGGCGTCCCGGGCTCCCGGGGTTGGAATCCGCCGCCCAGCGGGCTGGCACCCGGGCCGGGGCGGGAAAGGAAGAACTCGGCACGGTCCCGTCGAGCGGGAAACGCCGATCGATAATCGGTCCGCCACTGTTCGAGAAAGGCCGGAGCGGTCCCCTCCGCAACGAGCGCCCAGACGCTCCCGCCAAACCCCGCGCCGAATGCCGACGCGGCGGCCGCACCATGCCGCCGCGCGGATCGAGCCAGGTGGACCGTTTCGGCGATCTGGTTCAGCAGGGTCTTTTCGGCCAGCTGTTGCGAGCGATCCACGAGTGCGCCCACCGTCGCGATGTCCCCCGTATGCAGCGCGGCGACCACACCCGGAATGATCGTCCGGCATTCGTCGGCGAATTGCCCCAGGCGCTCCACCAGCGCGCCCTGGCCGGCGTGTTCAAGCGCGGCAACGAGCCGGTCGCGGGCGTCGTCGTCACTCTGCAGTGCATCGAGCAGCGAGACATCATCCCGCGCCGTCTCCGCATTCCATCGGTCCAGGATTGTCGCCAGCTGCCGGGAGAGGTTGTTGTACCGCTCCTGGACCGCTCCCCCCTTGGGCGCATGGACGCCCGACGAGGCGATGGCGAAGATCCATCCTCGCGGCAGCGCCACTGCGGTCTCAGCCGTGACCGGAAGAAATCGGTATTGCGACAACATCCCCGGCCGGCAACAGAGGATCGCGGTATGATCCTCGCTTCCCCCCAGTGTTCCCACGCCGCGGTCGCCGCCGAACGGACCGAATACCCGGCCGTTTTCTACCGCGCCGAGATAGCCGGCCAGCGATTCGGCCGACGTCAGCGCCGCGCGCCACGGTGCCGTCTGGTCCAGATTGTTGAACGCGGCGAGGGGGAGAAACACGCCGATGACCAATGCGCTCGACGACGACAACCCCGACGCCGATGGGAGCGACGAGCGGATGGCGATGTCCATGCCCACGTCCGCATCGGGAAAGTCGCGCGCCACCCGGCGCAACACCGAGACGGGGTAATCCGTCCAGTGTCCCGGTCGCGCCGGCAGGTCGCGATCGAGCCGGAGCGGCACCGGTGTGCCGCTCGATGCATCGATGATCTGCACCACTCGGTCCGCGCGCGGTGCGGCCAGCACGTGAAAGCCGCGCTCCACGGCGCAGAGCAGCGACCGACCGCCGCCGTAGTCGGTATGCTTGCCGAGAACCTCGATCCGGCCCGGCACCCACCAGCTCATGGCCCGCGATGGGTCCCCGGCCTGCCGCCGGAACGCCGTCTCCGTCTGGGTGGCCCGGCGCAGGGCCATCGCCGCGGCTGTCTTCGAAAGTCCGAGCGATGCCACGTCGTCCGCCACCGTGCGGCTCACGTCGCCACCTCGCGTGCTGCCAGCACCTCGGCGACCGCGGCGATATCCGCTTGTCTGGAGAGGTCGAGGACACCGGCCGCGAGGCGCACCGCCACGAGCCGCATGCCCTGCCGTGCCGCGAGATCCACCGCCTGCGGCAACTCGACTTCGCCCCGCGACGACGGGGGCACGTCGCGACAGGCCGCGAAAATGGCAGGTTCGAACCGCCAGAGATTCATGCTGACCCAGGGATCGGGGCCTGCCTCCCGCAGTTCTTCCGCGGTCGGCTTCTCGATCAATCGCTCCAGCGTGTCATCGGCGCGCAACTTGATGATCGCGTAGGCCGCGATCCGCTGCGGCTCGATGTTGCTCCCCACGGTGAGCGCTCGGGTCTCGAATGCGATCAACCCCGGCGCGCCGAGCTGCACCAGCGCCTCGAGGGCCGTCTTCGGATAGAGGTTGTCGGCGTTGAGCACCAGGAAGTCGCGACCGGCAGTCCACGGCTCGGCCAGCAGGACGGCGTCAGCCGTGCCGCGCGGCTCGGGCTGCACCACCGGTGTGATGCGGAGCCGTCGCGGCGGGTGCAGCCGCAGGTGCGCCAAGATGGGGCGGTGTTCCGCGGGAACCACGAGCGCTACATCGCGAATTCCCGCCTCGGCGAGTGACGTCAACACATGGTCGAGGAAGGGGCGGCCGAGGGCGTCGGGCACGAGCACCTTGAAGCCCGCGGCGGCGGCGGACTGTTGCGCCGGGTCAAGCCGGACGCCGGCATCGGGCCGGCGCATTCGCGATCCCCGCCCGCCCGCGAGGAGCACCGCGGCGGTGGCCGCGCGGCTCACGATGTCGCGGCGCCTCGCCACATCCGGGGTACGATACGGAGCAACCCGACTCCCCCCACCACGAACGAGGCGGTCCAGAAGACGCCCGGTCCGATGCGGCCATAGAGAAACGACCCGGTGCCGAACAGCGCCCCGTAGACGGTCAGCAGCCCGAGCACCCACGCCAGGAATGCCTGCGGCAGCGAATCGGGCGACGGTTCGAGTCCGGCGACGGCGCGAATCTCCCGCCAGCCGGGACCGGCGGGCCGGGCCTTGCGATAGAACGCGACCAACGTCTCGCGATCGGTTGGCTGGGTCAGCATGGCCGTGGTCACCCATACGATCGTGGTCACCGCCACGGTCACGAGCAACGATACATCGGCCGGCACCGGGGCGCCCAGTTTGCCGGCAATGAAGAAGGACACCGCCACCACGAAGGAGGAGACCATGGCGGCCACCTCGCACCAGGCGTTGATCCGCCACCAGAACCAGCGCAACAGATAGATCAATCCGGTTCCGGCGCCGATCGACAGGATCAGCTGGAAGGCCTGTTCGGCAGTGTTGAGCGTGAACGCCAGCGCGCCGGCAAGCACCATCAGCACGGCGGTAGCGATGCGGCCCACCAGCACGTAATGCCGTTCGCTGCGGCCCGGGCGGACGAATCGCCGCCAGAAGTCGTGCACCAGGTACGAAGATCCCCAGTTCAGATGGGTCATGATGGTCGACCGATATGCGGCCTCCATGCCGGCGATCATCAGTCCGAGAAATCCGTGCGGCAGGAACTTCAGCATGGCGGGATAGGCCATGTCATGGCCGACGAGCGCCGGGTTGACGTTCGGGAACGCCGTGCGGATCGAGTCGAGCGTCGGGAAGATGATGATCGAGGCCAGGGCGACCACGATCCAGGGCCACGACCGCAGGGCGTAGTGGGCCACGTTGAACAGCAGCGTACCCCCCATTGCGTCCCGCTCCGACCGGGCCGCGAGCATCCGTTGCGCGATATAGCTGCCGCCTCCGGGTTCCGCGCCGGGGTACCACACCGACCACCACTGGATGGTCAAGGGAATGATGAACAACGAGAGTGTCAGACCCCAATCGGAAAAATCAGGAACCAGATTCAGCGTTCGCGCCGGCAGATGGGCGACCAGTCCGCTCAACCCGCCGACTTGTGGCTGCTTGAGCGCGAAGTACGCCGCCGCGAATGCGCCGGTCATCGTGACGCCGAACTGGATGAAATCGATGACCAGCACGCCCCAGAGCCCCGAGATCGCGGCGAACAGGACATTCAGGCCGGCACAGATGACCAGCGTCTTGAGCATCGGCCAGCCCAGCACGATGTTGGCGATCTTCGCTGCGGCGAGATTGACCGTCGCCATGATGAAGCAGTTGAAAAACAGGCCGAGGTAGACCGCCCGGAAGCCGCGCACGACGGAGGCCGCCCGGCCGCTGTAGCGGATTTCGTAGAACTCGAGATCGGTCAGGACCCCGGTGCGACGCCAGAGCCGCGCGAAGAAGAAGACCGTCGCCATCCCGGTCAGGAGAAACGCCCACCATTGCCAGTTGCTGGCGACACCGCCGGTGCGGACGAAATTGGTCACGAGATTCGGCGTGTCGGTGCTGAACGTCGTCGCGACCATCGAGACGCCGATGAGCCACCAGGGTGCGGCGCGCCCCGACGTGAAGAATTCGGCGGTACTCGACCCGGCCTTCCGGGTGTAGAACAGCGCCGGGATGAAACAGATGATGATGGAGGCGACGACGATCGCCCAGTCGGCCGGCGTGGGATTCATGCGGAGGGATGCGTCACGGCCGTCGGGTGATCCTCAGCTGCTCGAGACCAGCGAATCGCGCGACACGCCCACCACCGTCGCCGCGTTCGGATCGATCACCCGGCGGACGCTGCGCCACCAGGTCCGGGCCGCCACCCCGGTCGGCAGCGTCGCTTCGACGATCCCCAACTTGCGGTTGGCGGCGTGGATGTAACGCCCGCCACCCACGTAGATCCCGACGTGCGAAATGACGCCGCCCCGGCCGAAGAACAGCAGGTCGCCGGGCAGCAGCTGCGAGCGATCCCGCGGCACGGGCACGCCCGCGGTGGACTGCAGCCGGGCGGTTCGCGGAACCACCAGATCCACTTTCGACATCACCCATTGCACCAGGCCGCTGCAGTCGAACGCCTTCCCGGGCAGCTTGGCGCCATAGCGATACGCCAGTCCGACCTGCGACACGGCCAGATGCACCACCGAGTCCTGCAGCGGCTTCCGCAACAGGATGCGCGAGATGACGCTGAATGGTGTCTCGTGCCTGGTGAACTGCGGGGTCTGCGCCACGGCCGGCCGCGAACCGCCCACCAGCAACACCCCGGCGGCGGCAACGGTCGGCAACAGACGAAGGCGTCCGCGGAAGAACGGCACGGGGGCTCGGCGTCAAGGTGAAAAGCGTATGAGGAACGGCAGATAGTAGTGTCGGCCGACAGGTTCGGCTACCCCGCGGGCTGTTGCACCATGCAACAAAGGTCAGAGAATCCGCTGTCCGAATGCGCTTGCCATCAGCCCCACCGCCAGCTCGGCGGTGTGGTTCACCCGGTCCAGCACCGGATTGACCTCGACCAGATCGATGCCCGCCAGCCGTCCGGTATCCCACAGCGTTTCCATCGCCAGGTGTGCCTCGCGGAACGTCGCCCCCCCGCGGACCGGCGTGCCGACGCCGGGCGCTTCCTGCGGGTCGACGAAGTCGAGATCGAGTGAGACATAGAGGCCGTCGGTGCCGTCGCTCACCCGCGCGATCGCCTCGGACAACACGCCGCGCATCCCGCGCTCGTCGATATCGCGCATGGTGTAGATGGCCACGCCGTATTCGCGCGCGTGAACCCGCTCGGCGGGGTCGAGATCGCGCGCGCCGATGATGACGGTGTGTTCGGGACGAACCGCCGGCGACGGGGTGGCGAGCGACGCCAGCATCGGGTCGCCGTGCCCCAGCAGGTGCGCCAACGGCATGCCGTGGATGTTCCCCGACAACGAACTCTCCGGCGTGTTGACATCGGCATGCGCGTCGAGCCAGATCAATCCCAGTCTCAAGTGCCGTTCGGCGAACGCCGTTGCCACGCCGGCCACCGACCCGGCGGCCAGCGAATGATCGCCGCCCAGCACCAGCGGAATGGCCCCCGAGCGCGCCAGTGCCGCGGTGCGCGTCGCAACCTCGCGGCACACCGCGGTGATCGTCGGCAGGAACTCCACCCCGTGGTCGGCCCCCAGCGTCTCGCGCGTCGGCACCTGCACATCGCCGGTGTCGGTGACGGTGTGGCCCAGTGCTTCGAGCCGCGGAGCGATGCGGGCCAGCCGCACCGCCGATGGCCCCATTTCCACGCCGCGCCGTGACGCGCCGAGGTCGAGCGGGACTCCGAGGATCGCGATCGAGGCCATGGGTCGATCCATTCAGCGAATGGTTTCGCCCGGCGGCGGCGCGAGGACGCGATCCTTCATTCCCACCGGCAGGTGCTTGCGGAGCGCGTCCGGTGTGCCTGACAGGGCGGGGAAGGTGCCGTAATGCTGCGGCACGATCCACTCGGGCTGGACCAGCTCGCAGGCCTTGGCGGCCTGGCGCGGTCCCATCGTATAGAAGTCGCCGATCGGCAGCATCAGCACCGTGGGGCGATACAGTGCTGCGATCAGCGCCATGTCGCCGAAGACCGCCGTGTCACCGGTGTTGTAGATCACGGTACCGTTCGGCAGTTCGATCACCATCCCGCACGGCTCGCCAATGGAGCGCGCCCTGCCGTCGCTGGCCGACAGCGATGACGAGTGCATCGCCTGGGTCAGCGTCACGGTGACGCCCTTCACCGTTGCCGCGCCCCCCATGTTGAACCCGACCAGCTGGCTCTCCGGCACGCCGTCCGCCCCCACCTCGGCCGTCGCTTCCAGCAGTGACATCACCACAGCCCCGGTCCGTCTCGCCAGGTCGGCCGTGCCGCTGATGTGGTCGGCGTGCGCGTGCGTGAGCAGAATGATCTCCGCCTGGTTCGCGAGTTCGGCGGCGTTGGCCGGCGCCCGGGGATTGCCCAGCCACGGGTCGATCAGCATGACCGGGCCATCAGGTTCAGGGCGGAGATGGAACGCTGAATGGCCCAGCCACGTCAGCGCCATTCCCAGTCGCGACATACGTCCGTCTCCTTCGGGGGTGCCCCCCGGTTCGATCGTCATCTTCCGGACGCGCCGCCGGGACCGGCGCGGCGACTCCTAGCATAGCGGATCGGAGCGTCCGCCGCAGCGTGGCCGGAATTCGTCGTCGCCATCGTTCGGTTCGTCGCGGCGGGAGAGACGTTGATCTCCGTCCGGGCGCGCCGTGACGCGGATCAGTCATGTTCCGGGCGTCATCCGCCGCCATCGCGGGAAGGGTTCCGGACCCATGGCCATCAGGAATCGAAGCCGATCCACGCGGGCGTCACTGGCGCTGCTCCTGGCACCGATGTCATCAGCCCTGGCGCAGGGCATCTGCCTTCCCGGTAGCGGCTCGCACGAGGCACGCACCCTGGCCGCGCTGTCGGTGCCGATCGTCTTCACCGCCGCGTCGTCTCCCGGCACGCCATCCGGCGTGAGTGTCGGGTTGGAAGCGGCCGACCTGCCGAGGGTGAGCAATACCCTCGCCACGCCGACGATCTGCCGTCCCGGCAAGGGACCCGAGAACGCCCACCCGATCGCCGCCGTGGTCCGTCCCCGGCTGGCGATCGCGCTCGCCGGCGTGGTCGTGGAAGTGTCGTGGATCCCCCCCGTCACCGTCCATCAGGTACGTGCCGACCTTTTTGGCGTCGCGGCGGGACGCGTGGTGCCGTTGTCCGCCTCGTGGGTACTCGGCTTGCGCGCCGATGCGGTGTTCGGCAGTCTCCACGCGCCGGTCACCTGCCCTGATGCGGCGCTGGCCGATCCGACCAGTGAGTGCTACGGCGGCATGCGCTCCGACGACAGCTGGCGTCCCGGCCTCTACGGCGTGGAAGCATCCATCGGCCGGCATCGCGGGCGGGTATTACCGTATGGCGGAGTCGGCTTCACCGTCCTGCGACCGAGGTTCCAGGTGGATTTTACCAACGCCGCGGGCGCGACCGATCGTACCCGGGTCGACGTCGACATGACCCGCGTCGCGCTCTTTGCCGGCCTTGCCGCGCCGTTCGGGCCACTCACCGGCACGGCCGAACTCTACGCCACATTGTCCGACCCGGTGATCGGGCGGGTCGTCCTGCGGATGCCGCTGAAATGAGGAAGACGATGAAACGGATCGCGCCGTTCACGGTGCTGGGAATGGCGCTGCTCGCCATGCCGGTGGTCGCGCAGCGCCATGGTGATGCCGCCGTGACCCACGGCACCCTGGCATTCGACGCCAAGGCGTCTCTGGGCGCCTTCACCGGCGTCACCGACAGCGTCACCGGGTCGATCACCGGTGCCACGGAGCTCGCGTCGGTCCGGGGAGTGGTCGAAGCGCGCACCGCGACGCTGTCGACGCACAACGGTCACCGCGATCGCGACATGGCCAAGTCGCTGGAGATCGACAAGTACCCCACGATGCGCTTCGATCTCGACAGTGTCTCGCCCGGCACGACCGAAGGGGATTCGACCGCCGTGACGTTGTACGGGACATTCACCATCCACGGCACGACCCGGCCGGCCACGGTGGAAGGGTGGACCTGGCGCACCGGCGGGATGGTGCGGTTCCGCGGCCGGACCCCGATGGACGTCAAGGATTACGGCATCGGGGGCCTGAAGAAGATGCTCGGCATCCTCAGCATGAACGAGCACATCGAAGTGCGCATCGACGTCACGTTCGGCGATTGAGGAGCGCCGCTGCCGGCTAGTGCCCCGCGCCCGGCGTTCCGTACATCACGTTGAACAGGAGCCGGAACGTCCCTTCGGGCTGTGCCCGGAACGTCACGTCGGGCGCGTAGAAGTACGCTGTGCCGCGCCCCACCGCTGCCGAAAACATCTCCACGCCGTCCTTGAGGTAGTTCTGTCCGATCGCCCATCCGGAGCGGAGTGGGTCCGGCTCGGCGAACCATGCGATCTTCCGGATGCCGAACGTCGCCGCGTTGTCGCCCAGGTGCCAGACCGGCGAGTTGTCGAAGAAGACGTCCATCACGCCGTGACCCCCGGCGGCGGCCGGCTGGGTGGTGTCGACCGCCACCTGCAGCACGGAACCGGGGATGTAGTACTTCTCGTTGGACAGCCCTTCCACCTGATTCTCGACCGGCAGGCCGAGATCCTGAGCCAGATTGGTGCCGGCGGCGCCGATGGCGATCACGGTGCCGCCCTGTTCCAGGAATGCCTTGATCTGCGGCACGGTGGTGTCGACCGTCATGCTGCCGATTTCGTCCTGGTACTCCGCCGGAATGTTCCCCGCGGCGCCGCCGCGTCCGCCGCCACGCCCGCCGAACCCGCGTCCGCCGCGTCCGACGCCGCTGCCCGGGATACCGCCCAGGAAGACCAGCACGTCAAAGTCCTTCCCGAGATTGCCGGCGTTGAGCCGCGGTGCGAACACGCGGGTGAACGGCGCGTCGTAGTGCTCCAGAATCCACCGCGCCCAGCCGGCCGGCATCGATCCGCCATACTGGTCCCACAGCCCGATCCGGAGTGGCTTGACCGCCGTGCCGGTGGTACCGGCGGGGGCGGTGCGCGCCACCAGACCGCGAGTGCGCGCCAGCTCGCCGACGATCCGGGCGCTGGCGGCACTTGCCGGCACCAGGAACTCGCCGTCGGCAAGACGTTGCACCGGGAGATTGTTCTTCCCGAGCCGGTTGACGGCCAGGAAGGCGTCATTCGAGGCGGGTGACAGCAGCCAGCCGCTCGCGGTGGCGTCGAACGCGGCGGGGTCCGCCGTCACCTTGCCGAGCGGCTCCTGCTCCATCGGCGGAGGGGGGAACGAGTCGAGAATACGATCGAACGAGATCCCCATCTGATATGCCAGCGTGTACCCGGCGACGTCGTACGGGCGCTTCGGCGGGCCGCCGGGATATTCCAGGTCCATCGGATACCACTGGGGCTCGAACATGTCGAGGACGTGGGGCCGGAAGGCCTGCGCCGCCAGGACAATGAACGATCCCTTCGGATAGTGCGTGCCGGCGATGGCAAAATCGGCGGTGGCCTTGTCGATCTCGATCCCCGCCCACGCCAGCGATTGCAGGAAATCGAGCGCCTGCCCGAACTGCGGCTGGTCGGATGGAATGACGTAGGCGCGCGGGTCGCGGCGCGCCGGATCGCGCAGCACCGACTCGTAGGCCTGTTGCAGCGCGACGTTGCCGCCGCGCCCGCCGCCGAAGCCACGTCCGCCACCCCCGCCGCCGGCTGCGCCGCGCCCGGTCGGCGCGTTCGCCATCACCTTGGCCGCCGCCGAATCGGCCGCCGCGATCGTCCTGGGCGTGGTCGTCCAGCTGTCGGTGCGGCCGTGGGCGATCTCGCGGTGCCCCATGATCCAGAAGTCGTACAGCAGGCTCTCACGGTTTTTCGACGCCAGGTCGAGGATGGCGCGGTCGGCCGTCATCGAATAGTCGATCGACTGACGGAAGTGCCACGGCCCCCATTGCACCGGCATCGGTCCATTGCCGTCGGCCAGTTGACGCTCGAGCACGATCGGAATCGTCTCTGGCGTCGGGTTGCCGATCGCCTCGGTAAGAATGCCGATCATGTTGTGGAAGTACCCCGCCGTGCGCAGCCCGCCGTTCCACCACGTCGAATAGTCCGACGCGTTCTTGCTGACGAAGCCGCCTTTCCCTTCCGCCGCAAAGCGACGCTGCATCGCCATCGCCACCCAGTCGAGCGAGGTGGGAATGAGCGGGTCGAAGACGTAGTTGAACGGGTCGCGGAACGGCGGCATGAAGATCACCGAACCGGCCGGTCCGGTCTGGTGATGGTTGTAGATGATCTGCGGGTACCAGGTGAGGTACTGGATCTTCTCGCCGTTCTGGGTCTCGGGCAGCGCGGCGCGATACCAGTCGCGGTTGTCGTCGTGCCCGGCATACTTCTCATACAGCCGCGGCAGTCCACTGGTGCGCCGCGCCAGCGAGTCGGCGTTGCGCATGTACCAGTCGGCCACCAGCTGCATGCCGTCAGGATTCACCTGGACCGCGAGAAGGATGTCGTCGTTCAGGAACCGCAGCGTTTCGGCGTCGTTGCGTGACACCATCTGCCACACCAGTTCCAGCAGCTGGTTGGCGCCGAGCACCTCGTCGGCGTGCAGCCCGCCGTCGATCCAGACGATCGACTTGCCGGTCGCGGCCAGGCGACGCGCGGTGACCGAATCGACCCGGCCCCGCGCCAGCGTGGCGCTGATCTGCCGGTACTGCTCCAGCTTGGCCATGTTGGCCGGCGACGTGATGATCGCCATCAGCTGCGGCCGCCCCTCGGCGGTCAACCCGATGGTGTCGAGCTTCATCCGCGGCGATTCGGCCGCCAGCTTCTGCCACCACGCCATCAGCTGGGTGTAGGTGGGCAGGAAGTAATCGGCTCCCACCTCGTGGCCGATCGCCTCCATGGGCGTGGTCAGGTGCGGGCGTTGAGCGGCCAGGGGCGCGGCCACGAGGAGCGCGGTCGCGGCGGAACGGATGGGATGCATCGGACAGGCCGTGTCGGAGGAGAATGGCGGGGGACCGGCGGAATTGTAGTCGAACGGCGTCGCGACGGCAGGGCGCGCCGGCCCGCCGGCGTCAGCTGCTCAGGTGACGCGCCAGGAAGGCCAGCGTCAGCGCCCACGACTCCCGCAGCGGCATCGGGATGGTAGCTCGGGCGGGCATCGCAGAAGAAGCCGTGATCGGCATCGGAGAATTCGACATTGACGTACGGCTTGCCGGCGTTGCGGAGTGCATCGGTCACTTCGATCCGCTGTTCCGGAAGGATGTGGCGATCCTTCCCGGCCCAGTGGAACAGGTGTGGGCCATGCAGCCGGGCGACACGGTCGAGGAGCGACGGAATGCTGCCGCCGTAGTGCGAGACCGCCGCCCGGAGCGGTAGTGCGGTGTTGGCAAGGAATGCCACCCGGCCGCCCATGCAGTAACCGATGGCGGCGAGCCGCGCGGCATCGACCCGCGGTTCGGCCACAAGCCACTGGTGGACGGCCTCGAGATCGGCGAGCTGACCGTCGAGCGTCATTGCCGCCATGTGGGGGCGGATGACGTCGAAGTCGGTATACGGAGCCTCGAGTCCGGGGCCGGTTCGGTGATAGAGCTCGGGGGCGATTGCGACATGGCCCTGCGCGGCGAAGCGCCCCGCCAGGTCGCGAATGTGCGCGTTGACGCCGAATGCTTCCTGCAACACGATGATCCCGGGATGCGGTCCGGGCCCGTCAGGCCGTGCGACGAAGGCGCGCATCGCGGTGCCGTCGCGCACCTCGAGATCGACGTATGCCACCTCAGGATTCTCCTTCCGACGCGGCGGCCAGGAGCGCCGCTGCCGCTCTGGCGTGCGGAACCAGCGCCAGGACGCTCCCCTTGCGGAGCGACAGCCGGCCGACCATCGCCGCCATGGCGGGGGTGGTGCGCCCGGCGACGAGATCCTCCCAGACGACGGGGGCCGCCGAAAGCACGAAGTCGGCCTCCCCCTCGTCTTCCGCCTCGGCGGGGCGCGCCTCGGTGCATTGCCCGCCTTCGACCACCAGCCACGACAGCCGTTCCGCGGTGGCGCCGTCGTCCTCCACCAGCAGCAGACGCCCCGACCAGGTCGCCGCCTCACGGCGGAACAGGTCGGACTCGTTCAGGTGGCGCCGCCACCGGATGAGCCCGGCGGCGGAAAAGAGGTCGGACGGCATGAAGGGAAGGTAAGCAGCGGGCACGGCCGTTCGTTTCATCTCCTAGCTCTTGTGCAGCCCGATGCTCCCATTGACGGTCGTCACATGCAGTTCCGCGTTGCCGTTGCCGATTTTCCCGCTGAACGACCGCGGCCCCCATTTGCCCTGGATGGTCACCGGAAAGTCGCTCGAAACACCGCCGTTGACCGAGCTGCCGTTCAGTGATGCCGAGAGGTCCGCGGGAAATGTGAGGTTGATGTCGCCGTTGACCGTTTCGACCGTCATCCGGCCATTCCACGTCCCCCGGGTCAATGTGGCGGTCACCGTACCGTTGACCGTCCCGATCGATGCCGGCGGGGCACCACTGTAATCGACGTTGCCGTTGACCGAGTGCAGCCCGTTGGCCGCGTCGATGCCCGTGGCCTTCACGCTGCCGTTGACCGTGCCCGCGTCGAGTCCGACCCCGGCCGCCAGATGCACGTGATAGGTGACCTCGACTTCATTGTGGTCGCCGCGATCGTGGTGCGACTCGCCGCATGCGCCATGGTCGCTGGCACTGGAAAGAAAGACGGTGCAGATGTGGACCTCGTTGCTGCCCTTCTCCATCACCACCGACACCAGGTCGCCGTTGCCGCGCTTGACCACCTTGTCGACGGTCACATCCGTGGTCGAGCCACTCGACCGGTCGACGATGATATCGCCGTTGACGTTGCTGAGGTCGAGCCGGTCGTTCCGTCCCAGCTGCGGCGTGAAATGGTAGCTCTGGGCAGCCACGGTACCCGGGATCAATACCGAGGCCAGGAGCAGGGTCAGCAGTCTGTTGCGCGACATGTCATCCTCATGGTCTGATGGCTTGGTGATTGTGACCAGCCGGGTTCAAGCGCAGATTGATCGGGGGTCCCCCGGCCAAATCGTCTCCGCGAGCAGCTCATGTCTACCGTGATCGACCGTCGAAGCTTTCTCGGGCTCTGCGCCGTGGCCGGAATCCCGGCCCGTCTCCCCGAACAGCTCTGGACCGACGTCTCCTTGGATGCCCCCGAGGGGGCCATGGTTGTCATCGACCCGCTCACCGTGGACCAGATCGCCGCCGCCGAAGCCGTGCTGGGGCTGTCGTTCCGGGAGAAGGACCGGGAGATGATGCTGGCCAGCCTGCAGCGCGGCCTGACCAGCTACGAGCGGCTCCACGCCATTCCGCTCCCCAACTGGGTGGCTCCGGCGTTCCATTTCGATCCGGTCCCGATCGGCAAGACCGTCGAACCACAGCCCATCGTGGCCCCGGCGCGCCGGCCGCCCATGCCGGCGCTGGTCCAGCCGAAGACCGAGGCCGACTGGGCGTTTGCCGACGTGGTGACGCTGGGCCGGCTGCTCCGCGGCGGACACGTCACCTCCCGGCAACTGGTGGAGCGTTGCCTGGCGCGGATCGATCGCTACAACGGCGAGCTGCTCGCGGTGATCACGCCGACGAAGGACCGCGCGCTGGAACAGGCCGACCGGATGGACGCCGAAGCGAAGAAGGGGAAGTTCCGCGGACCGCTGCACGGCATTCCCTGGGGCGCCAAGGACCTCTTTGCCGTGCCCGGCTACCCCACCACCTGGGGTTCGCCGATCTACAAGAACCAGATGCTCGACATGACCGCCGCCGTGGTCGAGCGGCTGGACGACGCTGGCGCGGTGCTCGTGGCCAAGACCTCGCTCGGCGAGTTCGCGCAGGACGACACCTGGTTCGGCGGCCAGACGAAGAATCCGTGGAACACCCAGGTTGGTTCTAGCGGCTCGTCGGCCGGGTCGGCCGCCGGGGTGTCGGCCGGACTCTATCCGTTCGCGCTCGGCACCGAGACCCTGGGGTCGATCGTCTCGCCGTCGACCCGGTGCGGCGTGAGCGGACTCCGCCCCACCTACGGCCGGGTGTCGCGCTTCGGCGCCATGGCGCTGTCGTGGACGATGGACAAGGCCGGGCCGATCGGGCGGAACGCGCAGGACCTGGCACTGGTGTTCGCGGCGCTGCACGGCGCCGATCCGCGCGATCCGTCGGCACGCTCGCTGCCGTTCGCATTCGATCCGGCGCTGCCGCTGTCGAAGATCCGCATTGGCGTGCTCGACAACCTGCTCACGCCGCCCGACACGACGCGCTTTGCCGGTCGCGGTGGCCGCGGTGGTGGCGGGGGCCGCGGTTTCAACCCGATGGCGAGCTACAACGCCAGCAAGTCGGTGCTCGATGCGCTCGCCAGGCAGGGGGCGCGGTTCACCATGGTGTCGTGGCCCAACGATCCGGCGGCGAGCACCATGGAGTTCCTGCTCGATGTCGAGGCGGCGGCGGCGTTCGACGCCATCACCCGTGACAACACCGTCGACCAGATGGTGTTGCAGAACGCCGGCGCCTGGCCCAACACGTTCCGGTCGGCGCATTTCGTCTCGGCAGTGGACTACGTGCAGGCCAACCGCGCTCGCACGCTGCTGATCCAGAAGCTCGACGCCCTGTTCCACGGTTTCGACGTGATCGTCGTCGCGAACACCGGCGGCCAGACCCTCGCCGCCACGAACCTTTCAGGTCATCCGCAGGCGGTCTGCCCGGTGGCAGTGAGCGACACCGGTGCGTGGCAGTCGATCTCGTTCATCGCGAAGCTGTATCGGGAAGATCTGGCACTCCGGATGATGCACGCCTGGCAGACGGCGAGTAACGCGCACCTCATGCGACCGCCGAAGTTCTCATGAAGCAGGCCAGAGCCCCGAGCCCGACCGTCAAGCAAGCGCGCCCGGGCGCACGCTTACTCGGCCGCTGGGCTCACGGCTCATGGCTGCTTCATTGGCCCCTTCCTGATCACGATATCCCCGTTGAACGCATCGACGGTGACTCGCGCTTCGCCCCGGCCGTAGGAGACCACGAAGGTGTGTTCGCTGCCGTTGTCGGCGCGGGCGCCTGAGGTGGTGCCGGGAATGTCGTTGCTCACCAGATCGCCGTTCGCGGTCGAGATCGTCATCCGGGCGCTGACGTCCGCGGGGAGATAGAGCGTCACGTCGTCGTTGTGGCTGGTGAACTCGTAATTGCCGGTGGGGGAGAGCGGACCGCCGAAGGTCACGCCGCCGTTGACCGTTGCCGCGGAGACATCACTGGAGCGGACCCCGGTGAGCCGCACGTCTCCGTTGACGTTTTCGGCGTGAATCGCGGCCGCCGCGTCGCGCACCGCGATGTCGCCGTTGGTGGCGGTGATCTTGAGCCGCGCCCCCTCGAAGCCGTTGATGTTCACATTGCCGCTGACCGATTCCACGGTGGCCAGACCGCCACCCTTCGTGAGCGTGATGTCGCCCTGCATGGTGCTCACGTCGAGCTGGGCGGTGGCGCCGTCGACGGTGATGTCGCCGGTGATGGCGTTCACCGTCAGCCGGGCCCACGACGGCACCGTCACGTCGATCGTCCCGTCGTCGGACGATCCACCGTCGCCGTGCTGGCGGCCGCGGATCTGCAGCGATCCCGGGCTGCCGCTCACGGCGGCGCCACGCACCGTTACCAGGTCGTCGCGGCCGATGTGGATGTCGATGCTCCGGTCCTGCGCCCGGATCTCGATGCTGGCGCCGCGCGCGAGGTGGAACGACGTGTCCGCCGGTGCGGGATGCGCCAGGAACGCGAGAGAGACGAGATGAATCCACATCGGTTCTGCTCCTCAGGACCGGTTTGCGGTCAACTGGGAAATGGTCTGCAGCACGTCGAGTTTCTTCCGCAGCATCGCGGTGACGTAACGGGCCGTGACCGGATCGTCCGGCGCAGCGCGGTGTTCGGCCCGTGCCTGCGCGATCGCCTGGTCTACCACGCCGAGGCTCTGCTGCAGCGCCGTCTGCGCGCCCGGGTCGAGCTGGGACGCATTGGCGCGCACCGCCCGCTCGAGATCGCTGATCGCCTTGAGCAGCGTGGTGTCGGCCGCCGAATAGCCGGCGGCGACCGCCGGGGCCATTCCGACCGGCGCCGCGGCGACGGCCTGGCGCGCCGATGGCGACCCCGGCAACGCGCTGCGCCGTACCAGCAGCACGCCACCCGCACCGAGGGCGGCGAGGGCCAGGCCGGCCGCCAGCGCCGCCGGCCACGGCAGCACGATCGTGCCGCGCGGTCTCCGCGGATGCAGCCGCCGCGAAATCCCCGGCCAGAGGTCGCCGTCGGGCGGCGTGTTGCGCAGCGCCGCCACCGCCGTGCCCAGCTGCGGGTCGAGCTCGTCGTGATCAGCGGGCATCGAGCATTCTCCTCAGCGCGGCGCGGGCGCGCGACAGTTGCGACTTGGACGTCCCCGGCACCAGGCCGAGTTGCGTGGCGATCTCTTCGTGCGTCCACCCTTCGATGTCGTGCAGCACGAAGATCTGCCGTGCCCCCTCGGGGAGCTCGGCGATCGCCGCGTCGAGATCGATGGCCAGCCCGGGCGCGGCGCTGCGGTGCGAATGGGTCTCGAGCACCGTGTCGTCGTCGAGGAACCGCTCGCGCTCCAGTCGGTCGCTGCGGCGGCGGGTCAGCACCACGTTCACCGCCAGACGATAGAGCCAGGTGCCGAACGCGCTCTCGGCCCGGAACGTCGCGAGCTTGTCCCACGCGCGGACGAAGACGTCCTGAGTCAGTTCGTCAGCCGCCTCCGCCCTCGCCATCCGCCGCACCAGCGTGTGGATCCGCGCCACGTGCCGGCGATAGAGCCGCTCGAACGCGCGCTCGTCGCCCGACGCAGCACGACGGACGTCGAGCGCTTCGGCGTCGACGGCAGGCACGGCAGGAAACGGCGTGGTCAGGGTCATCGCGTTGGCAGTCACGACGGATTGGATGGTGGGGGATGTTTCAGGGTTGCAAAGAAGCGGCCCTGGGCGCCCTCCTATTCTGAACTATCCGCCTTCACCGAAATGACCCGCCCCGAATTCTCGTTTCTCCCCGACTGCCACCCGGGCGCCCGGCCTCATCGGCGCCCAGATGGCCCAGGCCGAGGGAACCCAGAGTCCCGACGCGTGGGCGCGGAATGTCATCGTGCCACCGACGGTACTGTCCTTGACCGCCGACGACAGGTGCACGAGGTAGTAATTCAACGCCCGGAGTGCCAGCGACTCGGGATCGAGGATGAGATCGCCGGCGATGTCGGCGTGCCGCGGGTGTGCCGGTTCGAAATGGACGTCGATCGTTTCGCCGGCCGAGTCGTGCCGGACGGCCACCGAATAGCAGTGCTCGGCGATGAACCAGTCGGCGAAGAGCACGGCGGCATCGGGGCCGTAGTAGATCTCGCCGCCGTTCGATAGCTCGCTGCGCAAAGCCGAACCGCCGCAGCGAGTCGGGGTCGAGGCTCCGGATCGGCCACGACGACCATCGGCTGATAACTCGTGTCGCTCTGCGTCACCGTGTGGTTCCCGTAGGTCTTCGCGGTGGAGTGTACGAGTTCCACCCTGAACGCCAGCCGGCCGGTGTAGACCGCTGCCTCCATCATCTCGAGGGCGTTGTCAGCGCTGGCGAGCAGGCGGGCCAGGATCGGATCGCTCGCCGGGCTTTCGCTGCAGCTGTTGCGGTCAGCGCGCGCCACGATGTCGGGGAGGGTGACGACCAGGCGGGGAAGCGCGATGGTGCCGACGTCGGTGCCGGCGGTGACCACGAGCCGCTCGGCGGGGCGGGGCCGGTACCCGATTGCTGCGACCCGGTACCGATAGACGCCGGCAACCGGCGGGGCCAGGGCGAAACCTCCGCTCGCCGTGGTGAGCACCTCGCGCAGCACGCGGCCGGCGCTGTCCTGCAGCTCCACCATGGCGCCGTAGATCGGCGCGGCCGTGGCGGAGTCGACGACGCGGCCCGTGACGCCCTGAGCCGCCGCTGGCGCTGCCCCGGTTGCAACCAGCACCGAGGTCAGTCCGATTGACATCAGAAGGCGGGTCAGTCGCATTACAGGAGTGCTCACCGGACACCGCGTTGAAGGAGGTGCCTCATCGATAACGGCGGTGGAGAATGGGCACAACCGGCTATGGCAAGACGCCCTTGAGCAGATGCAGGTCGCTCCCGGGGTTGCTGGTCAATCGCTGGTTGCCGAGGGCGCCGTTCGCCTGGAGCACCACGTCATGTCCATCGGGTGCCAATTGCGCGCTTGCCCACAGGATGTTCTCGCTTGGCTCGCCGATCTGGCTCACCACCTGACTGGTGAGGTCGACCGACCAGAGCAGCCCGGAGTTCGCGGTCACCGGCCCGCCCACCGGGGCGCTCACGGCGCTAGTCGTGGCCACGCAGCGCGGGCCGACGCACGAGAGTCCGAGGATGGTGCGCCCCGGGCCGGCCGGCACCGATCCGTTCGTCGCCGGGGTCCCGCCGGCGGCCGGAACTTCGTAGATCGTGAGGTCGGCGGCCTTCGAGAAGACGATGGTGCCGCGGCTGGCGCTCATGCTGAACTCCGTCGCCCCGTCGGTACCGGGCACCCTGGCAAGCGTCACACCGCCGCTTGTGACGGTCCCTGACACCACGTACAACCCGGTGTAGATCGTGTCGTCGCCCGTGCAGAAGCGACAGTGCGGCTGGCCGCTCAGCCGCTGCGCGAGGGCGAGAAATGTTGTCGGTCCGGTCCACTCGGCGTCGCTCAGCCAGTCGACGACGCCGTCGCCGATTGTCATCGGCAGGGCGGCCAGCAGGCGGCGCTGGAAGGGCTGCGCCGAATCCGCAAGCCAGAGCGATGTTTCGAACGGCACTTCCGCATGGACCGGCGAGACCGCTTCGAGATAGAGCAGTCGCCCGTCATCCCGAGGGCGTACGCCGAGAAGGAATTGGCCGAATCGACCTGCGAAACCCGATTGTCACAGAGATGCCAGATCTGAGTGCCGCCAGCCGCCGGGAGCAGACCGATACAGCGGTCATCGTCGAAGCGGCCGGGCTGCGAATACTGGTAGAGAACCCCCCCGCCATCTTCGGTGTACGCCGGCCAGTAGTCCTGCCCGGGATTGAAGGTCACCTGGACGTCGGTGCCGCTGCCGAACGGGCCGAGACGTGCCGGGTCGGTTACGCTGACCGGCGAGGAATGGCTGCACGCCAGGCCGACCAGCACGATGAACGGGCCGCCGCAACGGCTCAGGCGAACGCCATCCGGCATCGAGATCTCCGGGGCGGGGTAGACGGGTGAAGGCCTGGCGACGAATGTACTACAGCATCGCGATTTCCTGACGTTCGCCCGACGAGCCGCGTCTCACCCCGGCCACTGCTGCGTGAGACAGTGGAACGCCCCCAGCCCCCACACCAGCGCCGTGCAGTCCATCACCACCACCCGCCGCGTCGGGAACAGCCCCTGCAGCACCGCCCGCGCCACCTCGTCCCGCTCGGCGTCGTACCCCGGCAGCAACACCACGTCGTTGGCGATGTAGAAATTGGCGTAGCTCGCCGGCAGCCGCTGTCCCGTCGTAATACAGCGCCGGCGGCATCGGCAACGTCACCACCTGCAAGCGGCTCGCCGTCCTGGTCGAGCATCGCCTTGCAGCCGCGCCAGGTTCTCCGCCAGCGGCTCGTGGTTCTCGTCCGCCGGATCGTCTTCCACCACCGTCACCACCGTTCGTCGGATCCACGAACCGGGTGAGGTCGTCGACATGGCCGTCGGTGTCGTCGCCCACGATGCCGTCGCCGAGCCAGAGAATGGTTCGACGCCGAGATTGTCGCGCAGCCGCTGCTCGATCTGCTCGCGCGACAGGTCCGGATTGCGGTTCGGATTGAGCAGGCACGCCTCGGTGGTGAGCAGCGTGCCGCGCCCGTTGACGTCGATCGATCCGCCTTCGAGGATCATCCCCGGCGACTCGACCGGAATGCCGAGTTCCCGCGGCCACCCGCGTCGGGATCGCGTCGTCGAGATCGAACGGCGGATACTTGCCGCCCCACGCGTTGTAGCCCCAGTCGAGAATCAGCTCGCTCGCGCCGGCCGTCGACGGTGCGCTCCACGAAGATCGGTCCGTGGTCGCGGCACCAGGCGTCGTTGGTGGGATTGTGATGGAAGAAGATGTTGACCAGTGGCACCGCGTTCCCCGCCAGCACCGCGCGCGCCAGCTGCTCCATCGCGGCGCCGGCAACGTTGATGTGCACCTCTTCGCCGGCGGCGATCTCGCCCACCATCGCGCGCAAAGATGCCGGGGACCGGATCGAAATTGCCGGGCCACGACGCTTCCTTGTGGGGCCACGACAGCCACGTGCCGCGGTGGCGTTCCCACTCGGCGGGCATCCGGAAGCCGCGCTGGGCGGGTGTCTCAGTCAAGGAAGCGCTTGGTGATCCCGTCATAGGCGTCGATGCGGCGGTCGCGCAGGAACGGCCAGTGGGTGCGCACCGTGTCGACCTGCGCCAGGTCGCAGTCGGCCACGATCACCGCCTCGTCCTGTCCGGCCTGCACCAGGATCCGCCCGCTCGGGTCGGCCACGAACGAGTGGCCCCAGAACTCGATGCCCTTGTCGCCCGCCTTGCTGCCGGGGAGGATCTCGTGACCGGTGCGGTTGATGGCGCAGACGAAGCAGCCGTTGGCGATGGCGTGACTGCGCTGCATCGTCTCCCACGCCGACCGCTGCCGCTCGCCGAACTCGTCCTTCTCCGCCGGCAGCCAGCCGATCGCGGTGGGATAGATCAGGATCTCCGCACCCTGCAGCGCCGTGAGCCGCGCCGCCTCGGGATACCACTGGTCCCAGCAGATCAGCACGCCGAGCCGCCCGGCCTGCGTGTCCCAGACGCGGAAGCCGAGGTCGCCGGGGGCGAAGTAGAACTTCTCGTAGAACTGGGGATCGTCGGGGATGTGCATCTTGCGGTACTTGCCGAGGTAGCTGCCGTCGGCATCGATGACGGCCGCGGTGTTGTGATAGAGCCCCTCGGCGCGCTTCTCGAACAGCGATGCGACGATCACCACGCCGAGGTCGCGGGCCACCGCGCCGAGCGCGTCCGTGGTCGGGCCCGGGACCGGTTCGGCCAGCGTGAAGAAGTCGTGGTCTTCGCGCTGGCAGAAGTAGTACCAGCTGAACAGCTCCTGCAGGCAGACCAGCTGCGCGCCCTGCCGCGCCGCCTCGCCGATGGCCGCAATGGTGCGCGCCAGGTTGGAGTGCACGTTGCTCCCCACCTGTTGCTGCACCAGACCGACCCGGACCACGCGCGCGCTGGACATGTCGGCACTAAGATAGTGCATGCGCTCGGGAATCAGGGCGGGGAATTGCCGCGCCGCCGGCGGCCGCCGGGCCGCGCGGCGCCCGGGTTTGCCGTGGCGCTGGCCGTGGCGCTGCTCGGGCCGGGTCCGCTCGCCGCCCAGCACCTCGAATGGCACACCGGCGCCACGCTCTACGGCGACAACACCGAGTTCTTCACCCCGTACCGCGTCGGCGAGACGATCCTCGGCGGCCAGGTCACGTCATATCTCTCGGCCCGGCCCGGGCCGTCGACCGACCTCCGCATCGGCTTCTTTGCCGACCGCCGCTGGGGTTCCGACAACTTCACCGATTCGCTCAAGCCGGTGCTGGCCTTCCGCTACCAGACCGCGCACGCGCTGGGCGTCTTCGGCACGCTCGAGACGGTCGATCGCCACGGACTGCTCGAGCCGCTGATGGTGACCACCCGCGAACTCACCACGCCGATCGAATACGGCGGCCAGTGGATCGAGAACGTGCCGCATTTCCACGGCGAGGTGTGGATCAACTGGCAGAAGCTCAACACGCCGACGCAGCGGGAGCAGTTCGAGGTGGGGACGGTGTTGCGCGGCGACCTGGGCCGCACCTGTCGGTGGGCGCGCAGCAGCTCTGGTATCATCGCGGTGGACAGCTGTTCAATCCGGTGCCAGTGACCAACAATCACGTCGAGGCGTTCGGGGCCACGCTGCACGATTCGGTGGCGACGTTCGGACCGATTGCGCTGTCGGCATGGGAAATGTTCAGCACCGGGCACATCGACCCGTTCTATCCCGCCGGGCGCCCCGACCACGGGCACGGGACGTATCTCCGGGCCGTCGATCACCCCGGGAACTGGGCGCAGCTGTTCGTGATCCACTGGATCGGGCAGGATTACAGCGCCGACGCCGGCGACAACAACTACAACTCCACCGGCTACGACACCACGTTCTACCAGGCGCACCGCGTCTACACCGAGGTGGGATTCATCCGCCGCACCGTCATCGACCACACCGTGACCTTCGACGCCGAATTCCGCTTCCACAACATCGACAACCTGCGGAGCGTGGCGTTCTTCAACACCCGCTGGGAGATCTCCTACCGGCTGGTGCTCCGGGTGCCGATCGACGTGCTGGTCCGCCGCTGATCAGCGCAGGGCCACGGTGACCTCGGCGCTCCCGTTCGCGATCGGCCAGCGCAGCACCGCCGCCGTCCCCTGCACGGTGCGCTCGAAGCCCGATTCGCTCTTCGACATCGTCTCGATCGGATAGCGCCACACCTCGATGCCGTCGGGAAACGTTACCTCGCCGGCATACGAGATCTCGGTGGTGAACCAGCTTCCCGGCAGCGCGCCGTACCGCGCCGGGCCCGGGTCCCAGGTCCAGCGGCAGTGCACCCGGTCGGCGGAGAAGCGCAGCTCCTTGGTGAAATGCGTTTCGGTGAGCGTGACCACCACGTCGTCGCCATCGACCCGCCAGTCGGCGGCGAGGCGCGTCGACGCCCAGGAGTGGATCGGGCGCACCGTGCCACTGACGAAGGCATCGCGGGTGATGTCGGGCGCGACGATCCGGTCGACGAACCAGGCGCGGGGTTCGGTATCGCGGGGCGGGCGATCGTGGAGGTCGCCTTCGAGGTCGTGGATGGAAGGGGCGGACGCCTGGACGGGTTCAGTATCAGGCCCGGACTGGCTGGGAGGTCCCCCTCGACAAGCTCGGGGCAGGCCCTCGACGTCGCGCGACGGCTCGGCCGTCGCGCTGCCCTCGGGACGCTCTTCTGCTTCGCCGTGATACGCCTCACGGTGCCGGGTCAGCGCATCGGCGTAGTTCTGCCGCGATGCGAATGCCGTGAGCACCTCGACTGCGCCGCCGCGAGCGGGCGCGACGAGCGCGCTCAGCGCAGTGCTATGCACCCACAGCTCGAGATTGCCGTCGGCGTCGACGTCCCATTCCTCCGCCGTGGGCCGCTCGCCCTCGCGCAGCACCGCTTCGGCTGCGGCGAGTTCGGCCCACACGGCGTGGCGGAGATGCGGCAGGTACAAGCCGCCGAAGACGCCGTGCCAGTAGGCGTCATTGCACTGGGCCCGGCCGATGGCGCGGCGCGCTGCCGCGGGGTCGCTCCGCTCGCGGCAGAGCATCGACAGCGCCATCATCATCTTGTGCATCCGGTTCGACTCCGGATACTTGACGAGGAAATGGCGCCAGTGGCCCCCCCGGAGCAGTCCGCCCTCGACGCCGGCGAGCCGCTCGGTGCCCCACGCTTCCTCCAGCCGGAGCAGCGCGCGCGCCGGCTCCGGCGGCAGCGACCACCCCTCCATCTCGCGATACGACGCCGACGGGAGATACGCCATGCCGCCCGACGGGGTGGCCGCCAGCGCCTCGTCGAAGCGTGACAGGATGATCTCGCCGTGGTGGCGTAGTGCCGCGATCATCGTGGTGAAGCGTTCCATCCAGCCGTCTTCGTAGACCCATTTCCTCGTCCCCGGCCAGCCGCCGAACTTCTCGCCGTCGTCGGCGAGCACCGCCAGCGCCGCCCCCTGCTGCCGCAGCGCGTGGAAGTACTCGGCCAGCTCTTCCGGCGATCGGAACGGCACGAGATACCGGAGCCGCTCGTCGATCGGGAAGGCGTGAACGCGGTAGCCGCCGAACTCGGTCGTGTAGTGGGAATGCAGGTCGGACGACGCAAAGCCGGTGACGCGGAAATGCCGGTCGTCGACCAGGACGAACTCGATGCCGGAGCGCGACAGATCCTCCGCCAGCGAGGGCTCCCACACCCGCTCGGTGAGCCAGAGCCCGCGGGCGTCGACGCCGAAGCGGCGCCGCAGATATTCCCGGTGCCGCTCGACCTGCTCGCGGCGATCGTCGCGCGAGAGTACGGCCAGGATCGGCTCGTCGTAGCCGGCGGACAGCATCTCCAACCGCCCGGATTCGGCGTGGCGGCCGAGGTCGTCGATGAACGGCGAGGCATGACTCTCGAGCCAGTCGCAAAGCGGGCCCGACACGTGAAGCGCGATCGGCGCGATATCCCGATCGAGGAGCGAATTGATCAGCGGGCGGTAAACATTGTCGAGGTGGTCCTCGAAGACCGAGTCGAAGTTCCCCACCGGCTGGTGGAGATGCAGTCCGAAGCAGAACCGCAGCGAGCCGCTCACGGCGCGGTCCGTTCCGGCAGCGCCAGCCGGAGACGCTCGGCGAGTGTCCGGCGGGCGGCGCCCGGTGCGAGCGGCGCCAGACGGCGGAACACGCGGGCCCTGAGGGCGTCGGGGAACGGCACCAGGTCGAGGTCGAAGAGGTCGAGCACGCCGTGCATCACGATGTCGGCGGCCTCGACGCCGTCGCGCGCGATCAGTTCCATGGCGCCGTTCACGGCCCGGTCGCGCGCGGTGGCGGCATCGAGCAGACCATTGGCTACCGCCAGCCGATCGGCGGGCGAAAAGGTGGCGTCGAACACCATCGGGCGTGCCACCTCGCGGAGGAGGAGCCGCGCGGGATCGGGATAGTCGTGCAATTCGACCCGATACGGGTCGCCGCCTGGCTCGTGGCCCGCCTCGACCGGGGTGACGGCCGCGGCGAGTGGGACGATGCCGATGGTGGTGGTGCTGGCCATCCACCGGAGCACGATGCCGGTGCGGCGGTGCGTGGTCACGATAACGTCGCCGTCGAGGTCCCAGCGGAAGCTGTGCAGCGCGAAGTCGTCGAGCGTATCGGGGGCCAGGTCGCGGAGTGCCGCGAGCCCCGCCGCCAGGCGGGCCACGCCCCGCGTGAACGGCAGCACGTCGCGCGTCCAGACCCGGGCGCCGTCGCCCACCGCCGGATCATTGCTCCTCGCTCCGGCCAGCGTCGCGACGAGTCTCGCCTCGAGGGGAGCGGCCATGCCGCGCGGCAGCAGATCGAGCGCCCGGGCGGCGTGGCGCAGCATCATCTGCGGTTCGAGTCCGCCGATGTCGTCGAAAAACCAGGCGCACGACGAGAACATCGTCAGCGCCTCGCGTTCGATCTCCAGCCACCGCCGCGCCGAGGCAGGGAGCAGCGCGGCACCGGAGAGATCGCCGCCCACGGCGTCGCGCGCCGTGCCAAGCTCGCCCGCGTCGGTCGGCCAGTTCTGCACCGCCAGCTGGTGCAGCGAATCGGAGAGGGTGTCGAGTCCGTTGCGCAGCGGCGCGCGCCACGCCTGCGACGTCCCCGGCCTGGTGTTGCAGCCGCAGTCGCTCCGCCACCGCTCGATCCCGTGCACGCAGCTCCACGAGGTGTCTTCCACCAGCGTCACCTCGGTGACGGGCGGATATTGCGCCAGCAGGGACGCGAAGTTGCCCAGCTGCGCCGTGCTCTTCTCGATGAACGCCGCCAGCCCGAGATCGCCAAAGTGGTGATGATGTCCGAAGGTCTCGCCGTCGGTGGCCATCGAGACGATCAGCGGCTTCGTGTCGCCCGGTTCCGGAACGGACATCATCGCCTGGTACCACCGGTCGGCGTCGCGCACGAGATCGCCGAACGCCAGCTCGTGGGACAAGCCGCCGTCGTAGACGAAGATCGCCAGCGTCTTTCCATTGGGAGCGCGCCACAGGCCGGGTCGACCGAACGGCGGCGGCGACGTCACCTGGTGCGGTGCCAGGACGGTGAACCTGATCCCTTCGTTCGCCAGCACCTGCAGCGACGGCGTGTCGACGGCCGTCTCGGGAAGCCACATCCCTTCGGGGTCGCGGCCGAAGCGCTCGCGGAAGTCGCGAATGCCCCAACGGACTTCGGTGACGCGGTCGCGTTCGGAGGCAAGCGGAAGAATGAGATGGTGATACGGCATCGCCACGGCGTTGCCGAATCCCCAGCGCGCCCGTGAATCGCGATCGCCGGCGCGCATCGCCTCGCGCACGTGGGGCGCGTGGTCGTCGCACCAGCGGAGCAGGGTGGGTCCCGCGTCGAACGAACACCACCCGTAGCAGTTCACCACCCGCATCACCCGCCCCTGGGCGTCCAGCACCGGTGCGCGGCCGAGGGGGAGGTAACACTGCGCGGTAATCCGCTCGTTCCAGTCGTGATCAGGCGCGGCCGACGGCTCGCGCGGCACCAGTTCCAGCCACGGTTCTTCGCGCGGCGGCTGATAGAAATGGGCGTGAACGACGAAGCGACGCATCAGTCGTGTCTGGTAGCGACGGTGTCCGATGCCGCGGCCACGGCGCCGAAGAGATCGGCGAACGGGCCGTCGACCTGTTCCAGCGCGGCGGCGTGGGTGCGCAGCGCGTCGATGTCCGTATCGGGCTGCTCGAGTCCGCTCACCAGCTGCTCCAGGGCGTCACAGTGTTCGTTGAATCGCTGCGTGGCATAGTCGCCGGCCGCACCGGTGGAGATGATGAACTGCCAGTCGGACGATTGCGCCAGCAGGAGCTCCCGCGCGGCCTGCTCCACCACCGGAATCTGCTCCGGGCGGTCGAGCGCCGCCGGGACGGCGTTCCAGAACCGTTCTTCCAGCGGCCAGAGCCGCTGCCACGTCCATGCCGTGCCCGGGTTGAGCCACATCGAGAAATCGCCATTGGCGCCCCACGATCCGGTGCCGAGGCGGACGATCGAGCTGCGCGCGGCGGGGGCCGACGCCACCACGCGGCTGGCGGTGGCGGGCGTCACCGCGTGGTCGGCGGTGAACCCGCGATAGACGTCATCGAGGAACTCGACTCCTTCGAACCACCAGTGGCCGAAGAGTTCGGTGTCGAACGGCGCGGTGATCACCCGGTCCGCCGCCTTCGCCCGCCCGGCGATCTCGTCGAGCAATTCGTGAAAATGCCCAGCGTGCATCGCGGCCGCTTCGGCCGCCAGCTCCGGGTCGTAGCGCCCCTTGTCGCCGAGGGCCGCGCGCGGGTCGGTCACCGACCAGAGCTTGAGGCCGCCGGGATAGCGGATCTTGTGAAATTCCAGATACCGCCCGTCGCCGGGATAGCCGCCGTGTCGACTCCACACCTGCGCCGACGCTTCCGGATCGCGCACCAGGACGTGGAGCGGCCGCCCGCGTGCCGGATACGCCACCGGATACGCGCGATACGGCGAGCGGGACGGTGGCTCCAGGGGCGCAGGGAGTTCGTTGCCGTACGGATCGCAGACCGGGCCGGCGTCAAGAAGATGGGCATCGACCACGAACCACCCGTAGCCGGCGTGCTGCAGGTGCGTCTCGATGCCGGGGCGGTCGCGCATGAGCGGCGCGTCCGGCAGGGGCTGCCACCGCCCGCGCGGCCGATAGGCGCATTCCGGGAGCCAGCAGCCCCGCGGAATCTCGCCGAAACGGCGGACATGCTCGGCCCGTCCCGCCAGCAGCTGCAACCGCACGCTTTCGTCCCGCGCCAGCAGCGGGAGAAGACCGTGGGTCGCCGCCGATGACATCAACTCGATCCGCCCCGACTCGGCGTGGCGGCGGAAGGCGGCGATCAGGTCGCGATCGTGCCGTTCCCAGACGCGGCGCAGCCCGGCGTAATGCTCGCGCCAGAATGCCACGAGCGGCACCAGGGCGTCGTCGCCCGTCCGGGCGAACGATGCCGGCGCGTCGGCCACCGTCGCCATCCGGGTGTCGAAGTAATCCTCGAGTTCGCGCGCAAACGTGGGATGGGCCAACTGTGCGGCCAGGATCGGCGTGATGCCGAGGGTCAGCGGCGAGGGAACATCATCGTGCTCGAGGGAGTCGAGCATCGCCAGCAGTGGGATATAGCTGTCGAGGGCCGCTTCGCAGAGCCAGTCGGTGCCGTGCGGCCAGCGGCCATGGTGCAGGACCCACGGCAGATGACTGTGGAGGGGCAGGACGAAGCGGAAGCTCACACCCGGCGTCCGGCGGCGTGTGCGATCGCCCGGACGTAGATCTCGAGATAGCGCTCCGCCACGCGGTCCCAGCCGAAGTCGCGCGCCATCGCCTGCAGCTGCATGTCGTGCCAGGCGCGGGGCGAGCGGTGTTCGGTCATGGCGCGCCACATCCCGCCCACCAGCGCGCGCTCGTCGTAACCGTCGAAGAGGAATCCGGTGATGCCATCATCGATGGTGTCGGCCAGGCCGCCGACGCGCCGGGCCACCGGAATGGTGCCGTAGCGCTGCGAGCGCATCTGGGTCAATCCGCACGGCTCGTATTGCGACGGCATCATGAAGAGGTCGGCGCCGGCGATGACCTGGTGCTCCACCGGGTCGGAAAACCGGGTTTCGACGCCCACCCGGTTCGGCATCGCCGCGCGGAGCGCCCCCAGCGCCTGTTCGTAGCGCGCCTCGCCGCTGCCAAGGAAGACATACTGCGCCGCGAGGTGGAAGAGACCGTGGTTGTTGATGACGATGTCGAGCCCCTTCTGCGTCACCATCCGCCCCGCCAGCCCGACCAGCGGCACGAACGGGTTCTCGGGGAGGTTGAAGCGTCGCTGCAGCTCCGCCTTGCAGGCCCGCTTGCCGGAGAGATCGTCACCGGAGAAGGCGGCGGCGATGTCGGCGTCGTGTGCCGGATTCCAGACATCCTGGTCGATGCCATTGAGCACGCCGGTAAAGCGCGGCCCGAGCCACTGGTAGACCTCCTGCAATCCGAAGCCGCCGTCGGCGGTGCGCAGCTCGACGGCGTGCGTCGGACTCACGGTCGTCACGAAGTCGGCGTGGGTCAATCCACCCTTGAGGAAGTTGACCTTGCCGTACCACTCCAGCTTGTCGGGGGTGAAGAGACTCCACGGCAGTCCGATCTCCGGCAGGATCTCCGGGCCGAAGTGACCCTGATAGCCGCCGTTGTGCACCGAGAGCACCGTCGGGATGCGATCGAACCATGGCTGACCGCGCCACCAGGTGCGGAGATAGACCGGTGCCAAGGCGGCGTGCCAGTCGTGGGCGTGCAGCACCACCGGACCGCTGGTGATGAGTGGCAGGGCGGCCACCGCCGCCGCGGCGAACGCCGCGAACCGCCGGTGATTGTCCGGGTAATCGCCGGCCTTGTCGCCGTAGATGCCGTCGCGCCCGAAGAACCCATCGTGCTCGAGGAAGCGCATCGGCGTTCCCGACGCGGGGTTCTCCTCGCGCCAGAGCTGGAACGTCTCGACGCGCCCGCCGAGGTCGAGCGAGATCGGCGAACCGACGGGCTGCAGGTTGGTGATGAAGCGCCGTGCGGTGCGGTAGAGCGGAATGATCGCCATCGTCGGCAGCCCGCGGCGATGCTGGTCGCGATGCAGCCCCCACGCCGCCTCCGCCAGCCCGCCCGCCCGCGCGTACGGGAAATACTCGGCGCAGAGATGCACCAGCATCGGTGCCGCGCCGTCGATGGGCGGGAGGGTCAGGCGGCCGGCGTCGCTCACGGGCTCTGGCTGGTCGGCGGATCGTCGACGAAGGGGTCGCCGCGGAGAATCGGCGCGTAGTAGCGCTCGATGTAGTCCTGGAGCATGCGCCGCGCCGTGAAGCGGCGGCCGGCCACGCGGATCGCCTCCCGCATCCGCTCCACCCAGGCACCGGGCACGCCGTGCTCGTCCCGGTCGTACCACATCGGGATCACTTCCCCTTCGAGAAGAGCGTAGAGCTGCTCCGCGTCAGCCGTATCCGTGTCCTCTTCCGGCGGGGCCTGGGGTATCGCCCAGCCGTTCTTGCCCGTGAAGCCCTCTTCCCACCAGCCGTCGAGCGTGCTGAGCTGCGGCACGCCGTTCAGCGCCGCTTTCATGCCGCTGGTTCCACTTGCCTCGAACGGCACACGGGGCAGGTTGAGCCAGAGGTCGACACCCTGCACGAGCTTGTGGGCCAGGTGCATGTCGTAGTCTTCCAGGAACGCAATCCGGCCCTGGAAGAGCGGGTCCCTAGTGGAATGATAGATGGAGCGGAGCACTTCCTTGCCGGGGTCGTCTTCGGGATGGGCCTTGCCGGCGATGACCAGCTGTACCGGACGTTCCGGATCGGTCAGGATCCGTCGCAACCGGTCGAGGTCGCGGAACGGGAGGTTGGCCCGCTTGTACGTCGCGAACCGCCGGGCAAAGCCGATGGTCAGCACGTCAGGATCGAGGAGGGCGCCGGCAGCCACCACCTGGGCCGCCTCGCGCCAGGTGCGGGTCCAGCGGCCGCGGGCGTCTTCGCGGAGGTAGCGGAGCAGTTCGGCCTTGAGGTCCTGGTGGGTATGCCACAACTCCCGGGCGTCGAGGCCGAGGACGGCGTCCCAGGTTGCCGCGTCGTCGAGGCGGATACCCCAGTCGGCGCCGAGGTGGTGGTCGAGGAGCCGCATCATGGCGTTCGCCATCCAGGTCGCGAGGTGCACGCCGTTCGTCACCGCGTCGATCGGGACGCGTTCGAGGGGACGATCGGGCCAGAGGTCGCCCCACAGCTGACGGGAAATGATGCCGTGACGCCGGGAAACGCCGTTGACGTGTCCGGCCATGCGGACCGCGAAGACGGTCATGTCGAACGCGCCGCCGCCGGTGCGGGGATGGCCGAGCGCCAGGACGCGCTGCCCTTCGGTGCCGAAATCGGCGAGGAAGCCCTCTCCGGCGCATGCTTCCACCTCGGACTGCTGGAACTGGTCGTGCCCGGCGGGGACCGGCGTGTGGGTCGTGAATACCGACCGGAGTCGGATGCCGGCGATCGCGGCATCGAGCGTCGTGCCGGCGGCGGTCAGTTCGCGGGCACGTTCCAGGAACATGAATGCCGCGTGGCCCTCGTTGGCATGCCACGCGCCGGGGGTGATTCCCAGGGCGCGCAGCACCCGTACGCCGCCGATGCCGAGGATCCATTCCTGGCGGAGCCGTGTGGCGAGACCGCCGGCGTAGAGCTTGGCGGTGAGCATCCGGTCGGCGGGGTCGTTCTGGTCGAGATCGGTATCGAGGAAGTAGAGCGGCCAGCGTCCCACGGTCATGGTCCAGACGCCGACGTGGATCTTCCGACCGAACGCGTCCAGCACGGTGACGTGCGGCGCCCCGTCGGGTCCGGCCACCGGCACCAGCGGCGTGGTGTCCGGATCGACCTGCACGTCGGAGTCTTCCTGCCAGCCATCGGGACGGATGCGCTGGTCGAAATAGCCCTTCTTGTAGAAGAGGCCGATCCCGACGAACGGCAGCGCCAGGTCCGACGCGGTCTTGCAGTGATCGCCGGCCAGGACGCCGAGTCCACCGGAGTAGATCGGAATCGAGGTGTGCAGCCCGAACTCGGCGCAGAAGTACGCCACCGGGCGGTCGATGGCGATGCCGGGAAAATGATCGCGGAACCAGCCGACGGTGTTGTTCCGTTCGGCGTCGAACCACTCCATCACGGCGTCGTAGTGGGCGCAGAAGTCGAGGTCGAGCGCCAGCTGCTCGAGCCGATCCGGTGCCGCACGTTGCAGCACGACGATCGGATTGTGATGCGAGTCGCGCCAGACCGTCTGGTCGATCCGGCGAAAGATGGCGCGGGCCTGGCGGTGCCAGCTCCACGCCACGTTGACGGCGAGCGCTGCCAGCCCTTCCAGCCGGGGCGGCAGCGGGGGAATCTTGTTACGCCAATCGGTCATCCACGGCTCCGGTTCGCCGGCCCGGGAGGCGGGCGGCGTTCGACGATATCGGTGGTTTCCCGCTATCCGGCAAATCGGGTGCCGGAAAGAGGTCGGTCACGGGTCGACATGCAAGGTTGGACGGACGTCGGTGCGGGGTTAGGCTGGGAGAGGGTCGAGGGTCGAGGGTCCACGGTCGAGGGAAGGAAGGGAACACCGATGAGTGCAACTCCCGCCGATGCGGCGATGAACCAGCGCGGCTATGCCCATCCCGAGGCGCTCGTCTCCACCGGGTGGCTGGCCGAGCATCTCGACGATCCGGACGTGCGGATCCTGGAGAGCGACGAGGACATCCTGCTCTATGCCACCGGGCACATCCCGCACGCCCTCAAGGTGGATTGGATCGACGACCTCAACGACTCCATCACCCGGGACTACATCGATCGCACGACGTTCGAAGCGTTGCTCCGCCGCCTCGGCATCGGCAACGACACGACCGTCGTGTTCTACGGCGACAAGAACAACTGGTGGGCGACATACGCGTTCTGGGTGTTCAAGCTGTTCGGCTTTCCCGACGCGCGGATTCTCGATGGCGGACGCACCAAGTGGGAGCAGGAAGGACGGCCGATGACCACCGAGATGCCCCGTGTCGAACCATCCGCCTACGTCGCGCCGGAACGCGACGATCGCAGGATCCGCGCGTTCCGGGAACGCGTGCTCTCCCATGTGGGCGGCCACAATCCGCTGATCGACGTCCGCTCGCCCGACGAGTTCTCCGGCAAGAAGACGCACATGGCGGAGTATCCGCAGGAGGGCGTGCTCCGTGGCGGTCACATTCCGGGCGCGAAAAATGTTCCCTGGGCGCGCGCAGCGGAACCCGACGGGACATTCAAGAACGCCGCGGGGCTGCGCCGGATCTACGAGGACGAAGCCGGGCTCCGCTCCACCAACGACGTGGTGGTCTACTGCCGCATCGGCGAACGTTCGAGCCACACGTGGTTCGTGCTCACCTATCTGCTCGGATACCCCCGCGTGCGCAATTATGACGGCAGTTGGACGGAGTGGGGGAACGCGGTTCGGATGCCCATCGAGAAGCCGTGAAAGGGGCGTTGTCATCCCGAGGGGAGCGCGGCCAGCGGCCGCGCCTCACCGTGTCATCCCGAGCCGCAGGCGAGGGATCGCAATCTCCGCCATCGACGGAGCTCCGTGGACGGCGGCATTGCGATCCCTCGCTACGCGGGCGCTTTGCGCCCGCTTCGCTCGGGATGACGGGGCCTGAGGTCCCTCTTCAGTGTCCTCCCGCGGCATGATCCGGATAGGCCGGCGGCGGCGGGACCGTCACCGGGTTCGCCTTGATCTCCGCCTGCAACTCCTTGATGGCCGCGGCAAGTTGCGCGTCCTGTCCTTGGAACGTGGCGTGCGGCGGGTTGTCGACGACGATGTCGGGGTCGACGCCGTGTCCCTCGATGAGCCACTTCCGCTCGGGGCCGTAGACGGCGTCCTCGGAGGCGGTGGCGATGCCGCCGTCGACCATCCGGTTGCTCGACGAGAGCCAGATTTCGCCGCCCCATGTGCGCATCCCGATCACCTTGCCGAGACCGAGCCGCTTGAATCCTTCGCTGAACGCCTCGCCGTCGGAGGCGGTGAACTGGTCCGTGATCACCACGATGTGGCCGCGGAACGCCTCCTGCATGTTCCAGTACGGTATGCCGACGCGCGATTGCCAGAAGAACCACGCCTGCCGCAGCAGCTGACCGAGAATCCAGCTGTCGATGTTGCCGCCGCGGTTGTGGCGCATGTCGATGATCAGCCCTGAACGGTCGAACACCGGGAAGAAATCCCGTTCCCACTGGTTGATGTCGCCGGTGCTCATGGCGCGGAGGTGGACGTAGCCGATGTCGCCGTGGCTGGCCGAGTCGACGGTCTGGCGGCGGGTGTATTCCCATTCGGCGTAGCGGAGGTCGCCGTCGGCACCCGGCGTGATCGGGGTGACGATCACGTCGCGGCCGGTGTCGGCGCTGCTCTTGACGTGCAGCCGCACCTGGCGTCCGGCCTGGTCGCGCAGCAGTTCGCCGATGTCGGGGGCGGAGAGCGCCGGCACGCCGTTGACGGAGACGATGACGTCGCCGTCGTGCATCGCCACCCCCGGTTGCGCCAGCGGCGACTCGGTGCCCGGGTCGTTGGGGTCGGTCCGATAGATGTGGTCTACGCGCACGCCGCCGGCCGCCTCGTCGCGGCTCAACCGGGCGCCGAGGGTGGCGGGGACGATGTCGTCGTCACCCTTCCGCAGGTCGCCACCGTAGACGAAGATGTGCAGGGACTCGAGCGAGTTGACCATCTGCGCCAGGATGTCGCTCAGCTCGTCGCGGTCGGTGACCCGGTCCACCAGCGGCTCGAAGCGCTGCCGCATCGCGTTCCAGTCGACGCCGTTCATGTTGCGGTCGTAGAAGTAGTCGCGCTCCATCCGCCAGGCGTCGATGAACTCCTGGTGCCACTCCTGGCGCGGATCGAGGTCGAAGCTCCACTTCGACAGGTCGACTTTCGACGACGCCTGGTCGGTCGGCGCCTTCTCGCCGGCGTCGAAGACGTACCAGTCGCTCCCCTTGTGCACCATCACCTTCCTGCCGTCGAGCGACAACTGGTAGTCGCTGACGCCATCGAGGAATGTCGCCGGCTTCTTCCCCTGATTGTCGATCGCGATGGTGAGCAGCGCGGCGTTGCGCGGTGGATCGGTGGCGCGGCTCATGACATAGAGCCGCTTGCCGTCGGTGGCGAGTGACGAATAGTTCCCCGGCGCGACCGGAAGGGGCTGGAGGCGGTCGACGATGCCGTCGAGGTCGATGGTCACCGTGGGCGCGCCACCGGTTGTGCTGTCGGCACCACGATGTCGCGCTGGTGTCCTTTGCCGGTGTGGCGGGGTGGAGTTCGTCGGCCGGGGCAAATGGCGAGCGCTCGCCCGGTTGCAGCGGGATGGCGTAGATCATCTCCTGGCGGTCGAAGAACGGCTGCGGCGCGCGCGACCCCCACGGCCCGCCGACCAGCGACGCGAAATGACGGCTCGACAGGAAGTAGAGCCACTTGCCGTCACGGCTCCAGGTCGGGTCGGAGCTGTCGTAGCGGTCGTTGGTGAGCGGCGTGATGCGGCCGCTCGCAATGCTGTAGAGGTAGAGCCGGGTGAGCTGGTTGGAATCGGGCGCGGAATACGCCAGCCACTTGCTGTCCGGTGACCACGACAGGTTGCCGAAGTCGCCCACCGTGCCGGTGGCGATCTTCCGGTCGGTGCCCTGCTTCATGTCGTGCAGCCAGAGCTCGAGGTTCTTGTCGTAGTGCGCCATCCAGCGCGCCGTCGGGCGACGGCACCCCGGCCCAGCGCAACACCGTCGCACCGTGGGTCAGCTGGGTGCTCGACCCGATGCCGTCGGCCGGTGCCCGCCAGAATTCGAATTCGCCGCTCTGGTCGGAGAGCGTCAGCAGCGACTTGCCGTCGGGCAAGAAGCTCGCGTCGCGGTAGCGCACCCGGGCGGTGGGCGTCACGTCGACGATCCGGCCCTGCTTGACCGGCACCACGAACACGTCGCCGCGCGCGGTGAAGACGATGCGATCGCCGTTCGGCGACAGCGCTGAGCTGCCGATCCATTCGGTGGGCGACTTGACCCACCGCTCGCGGGTCTGGTCGAAGTCGGAGACGAGGGTGATCGGGACCACCTGGTCGCGCCCCGAGGCGATGTCGTAGAGGTGGATGTCGGCGCCGAGCTGGTAGGCGATGCGGCCGTCGGAGAGGGAAGCGGACTGCGCGTCGAAGGTGGTGTTGTGGGTCAGCTGCTTCAGCTCGCCGCCGTGCTCGTTCATCGACCAGAGGTTCATCGTGCCGTCGCGATCGGACAGGAAGTAGACGCGGTCCTGCCAGATCATCGGGTTCTTGCTGGTGCCGGCGTAGTCGCCGGTGAGCGGCACCGCTTCGGCTGCGCCGCGGTCGTAGCGCCAGAGCTGCTGCGCGGTGCCGCCGTGATAGAGCCGGGTGTGGCTCCCCTGGAACGGCAGCCGGGTGAAGATCAGCGCGCCGTCGGCGGTGTACGCGCCGTCGCTCGCCTGGGCCAGCGGCACGACCGTGGTGGCGTTCGTGGCCGGGTCGATCGTGGCGAGCTGGGTATTGGGAAGCGTCGAGAAGTGCTGCGTGGAGTAGAGGATCTTCCCGTCGGGCGTCCAGCCGACCACGGTGGCGTCGCCCCCTCGTACGTCCGCCGCGTCGGCACGCCGCCCGCGAGCGGCATGGTGTAGACCTCGGTCGGACCCTCGTACGCGGCGGAATAGGCCAGCGTCTTCCCGTCGGGCGATATCGCGGCGTGGGTCTCCTCGGCCGGGTGCGTCGTGAGCCGCTGGGCCACGCCGCCGGTGATCGGCACCCGCCAGAGGTCGCCCTCGGCGGTGAAGATCAACTCGTTGCCGGCGAGGGCGGGAAAGCGGAAATAGCCGAGCGGGACGGGGGCTGGCGTCGATGCCTTGTGTGAGGCCGGCTGTGCCGTTCCGATGCTCGGCGTAGCCTGTGGAACGACGAAGAGGGGGATCGCGGCGAGCGGCAGCAGGATTTGCAGGCGCACAGTGTCCTCGAGGAGCGCGGGTCAGGATGGGGTCGAGGGAGCTGCTGAGATTCTAACGGCCGCAGCGGAACGTGTCATCCCGAGCGGAGCGGGCGCAAAGCGCCCGCGTAGCGAGGGATCTCAATCTCTACCCGTCAACGGAGCCCCGTGAATGCCTGGCATCGAGATCCCTCGCTGCGCTCGGGATGACACCGCGGCGGGCCAGCACTGAGATCCCTCGCCTGCGCTCGGGATGACAGACCTACCGTCCACCCGCCTTCGGCTCCGACACCGTCGCCGGCGCCGTCGCGGTGCCCGCGCTGTTCTTGACGTACTTGTCCAGCCACGCCACCCAGCGCGCCCACTGGTCGAGGTCGGTCTCTGCCGTTACCGGGCCGTGGTCCTCGTAGGGATACATATAGAGGGCCGTCGTCTTCCCGAGCGACTGCAGCGCGTGGAACATCCGGATCGAGTTGACCGGATTGGTGCCGACGTTCTGGTCTTCGAGCGAGTGGTACATCAGCAGCGCGCCGTTGAGCTGGTCGGCAAAGAAGAACGGCGACATCTCGATGTAGGTGGAGCGCGCCTGCCAGAGGTCGCGCCGCTCGTTCTGGAAGCCGGTGGGGGTGAGGCTGCGGTTGTAGTCGCCGTCGCCGGCGATGCCCGCCTTGAAGAACGGCGTGTGCACCATCGCATTCGCGGTGCTGAACGCGCCGTAGCTGTGGCCGCCAATGGCAAGTTTCGTCCGATCGATCAGCCCCAGCGTGTCGAGCGCGTCGATCGCGGCGTAGAGATCGTCGCGCAGGTTGTCGACGTAGTGATCGTTGGGGAGCTGGTTGTTCTCGGCGAAGATCGGCGCGTCGGGCTCCACCAGCGCGTAGCCGGCGAAGGTGATGAACGACATCGTCCGCGGGCCATCGGTGGGGAAGCGGTTGGCCGCAGCGCCGCCGGTGGTGGTGCTGCGGTCGTAGGCCTGCTGGTCGTTGTATTCCCGTGGATAGAACCAGAAGAGGGCGGGGAGACGCATACCCGGCTTCCAGTCGGCCGGCAGCGTCACCGCGATCTTGAACGTGTAGCCGTCGGCGCGGCGAGCCACGATGTGCTTGTGGATCAGCCCCGCCATCTCGGGCATCACGTCGTGATTGTCGGTGAGCTGCTTTGCCTCGCCGCTCTTCGTGTCGACCACGTACGATTGCGGCACCACCGTCGCCGACTGGCGCGTCACCAGCATCTTGCCGAAATCGTCGTCGAGCGGCGTCTCGATGTTCTCCGGCGTGGTGCTCTTCGTTTCGTAGATCCGCTCGCGCGTTCCGGTGCGGATGTCGATCCGGTCGACGAATGCCGGGGTCACCGTCGTGTCGCTGGCGGTGCTGTCGGCCGCGGTGGAGTCGGAGCGTTCGGCGTTGTTCGCCGCTACGCGCTCGGTGTAGACGTACTTGTGGTCGTCGGAGGTGAGCACCGCGGCGAAGCCATACCTGCTGTCGGTGGTGACGAGTGATGATCCGCCACCCCGTCCGCCACGTCCGCCGAACGCGGCGCCGCCAGCCCCACGTCCTCCGCGACCGGCCGCGCGGGTGGACATCACGGTAAACGCGCTGTCGGGGTGATCACGGAACACCGCGATGCTGCGGTTCATCCCGCCGGTGTTCTCGTCGAGGAAGAGGATGGTGCCGTCAGCGTTCAGCTGCATGCCGGCAATCGGAGTGCGCGAGGTGTAGATGGTGTGCACCGACGCGGCACTGGTGTCGAACGGCGGCAGCCATTCCACCACGTGGTCGCGCCGGGCGCGGGTGGTGTCGTTGCCGCGGCCGCGGCCGCCGTTGGGCGGGGCGGCGGGTGTGGCGGCCGAGGTGGCTGGTGGCGTTTCCGACTCGACGAAGAGCAGTCCGCCGCTCACCGGATCCCAGGTGAGGTTGCGGCGGCCGTTGGCAGCGGTGTTGGCGCCGCCGCGCCCGCCGCCCGTAGCTGCCGCGCCGGTGCTGTCGGCGGGGCGGTCCTGCAGGCGGATCTCGCGGGTGTCGAGTGTCGCCAGCTGCTTGCCGCTCTGGTCGATGATCGCTTCGTGATTGCCGAAACTCGACACCGGCAGGATGTAGGTGAACGGCTTGTCGAGGTATGTCACCCGGAAGTACTGCCCGGTGGGCGACGCGTCGAGGCGTTCGATCATCCCCGGGGCACCGATCTTCTGCACCTTGCGGGTGGCAACGTTGATCATCGCCAGCTGGCCGGTGGTGTAGTAGGTGAGCAATGCTTCATCCTGTGGCGACTCGAGCAGCGACGGAAAGAACTCGGTGTGGAGTTTGCGGTCGTCGTTGACGCGCACCAGCGGATGGTCGGCGATGGCGCTCTCGGTCGGCTCCGCCCCTCGGCCGTCGGGTACCAGGACGGTGACGATCGATTTCGAGTCGGCGGTCCACTCGAAGTTCTGCACGTAGGTGGCGAGCAACCCCGTGCCGCTGGTGAGCGGGCGCGACTTGCCGGTGGCTGGATCGGCGAGCCAGATCTGGGTGCCGTTGTCGAAGTCGGCGACGAACGCCAGCGTGGAGCCGTCGGGCGAAAATGCCGCGTCGCTCACCCGTGCTCCGGCCGGAATCATCACGTGGGTGGTCTTGCCGGTGCCCCACTGGTAGAGGTCCAAGCCGGTGCCGCTGTTGGTGGTCATGGTGCGGGCGCGATTGCCGCCGCGGTCCACCTGGAAGCCGCCGAGGTTGTAGTGGGGCCGACCGAGGCGGGCGAGGGTGGGGAGGCCGTCGCTGAGGCGATGGATGAGGTACGCGTGCGACGCGGGCGACGCCGTGTGTAGGTAACGATCGATTCGCGCGGCGCCATGACGAGGTGACGGATCGGCTCGGGTGGCGTGACGTAGCCTTCGACCGCGAGGATGCTGTCGGCGATCATCCTGAGCTGCCCCGGCGACTGTCGACGGAAGGGAGCTGCCGCTCGAGGGTTTCCGATGCCGTGTCGGCTGCTGGGCAGCGAGCGGGGCTGCGACGAGGGCGAGGGTCGAGAAGAGCGCCAGGCGCGCAATGGCGCCGAACGGGCGAGTCGACATGGATTGGCTCCGAATGGGATCGCGGGAAGGTAGCGGTCGGGGGGCGGGTGGGTGAGTGGGAGCGAGGCGGGTGGGCGCGCAGATCCCGAGCCTCGCGGCTCGGGATGACACAGTGGATGGCATGAATAGCGGCGATCTGCGGTAACGGCCATAGTTTCCGGGCGACCGCAGCACCGGTCTTCCCCGGGGAGAGTGATGAGCAACGTCGACCGCCTCAGGGCAACCCCGTTCGGCGCCCCCGCTCCGAGAGTTCACCGTGTCCATTGAGCGCCTCAGGGCAAGCCTTGCCGACCGCTACACCATCGAGCGGGAGCTCGGCCAGGGCGGCATGGCGACGGTGTACCTCGCCCGCGACGTCAAGCACGATCGCAAGGTGGCGATCAAGGTGCTCCGCCCCGAGCTCGCCGCCGTCATCGGCGCCGAGCGGTTCCTGGCCGAGATCAAGACCACCGCCAACCTGCAGCATCCGCACATCCTGCCGCTGCACGATTCGGGCGAGGTGACCGAAGGCATCCCGAGCGCGGCGAGGGGTCACGCACCCTCTTCTATGTGATGCCGTACGTGGAGGGTGTCTCGCTCCGCGACCGGATCGAACGGCGAACACCAGCTGCCGATCGGCGACGCGGTCCGGATCGCCACCGAAGTGGCCGACGCGCTGCAGTACGCGCACGATCACGGCATCATCCATCGCGACATCAAGCCGGAGAACATCCTCCTCCACGGCGGGCACGCCCTGGTGGCGGACTTCGGGATCGCGCTGGCGGTGAGCACCGCCGACAGCCGCGATGACCGAAACGGGCATGTCGCTGGGGACGCCGCACTACATGAGCCCCGAGCAGGCGATGGGCGAGCGGGAAATCACCGCCCGGTCGGACGTCTACGCGCTGGGTGCCGTGACCTACGAGATGCTGGTCGGCGAGCCGCCGTTCACCGGACCGACCGCGCAGGCGATCGTCGCCAAGGTGGTGACGGAGGCGCCGCGATCGCTCATCGCCCAGCGCCACACGATTCCGCCGCATGTCGAGGCGGCGGTGCTGATGGCGCTGGAGAAGCTCCCGGCCGATCGCTTCGAGAGCGCGCCGGGAGTTCGCCGAGGCGCTCGCCAACCCGCAATTCACCACAGTGGCGGCAACGCACCGGCTCGCGGCACCGGCCGCCGGGTCAGCGCCTCGGCGCGGGCGCCCGGTGATGCTGTTCGGTGCGATCTTCGTGCTGCTGGCGCTGGCCGTCGCGGGGTGGCTGCGCCATCCGGCGGCGCCGGCGGTGAGCCGGCAGCGTGTCACGCTCTGGCAGCACTCGTTGGCGGCGTTCCTCTCGCCGGGAATCGAGCACGAGGGAACGCAGGCGGCGATCTCGCCGAACGGGTCGACGGTCGTGTTCACCGACTCGGTTGGCGGCGGTCTCGAACTCTTCCGGAAGCGCCGTGACGAGACCGATCCGGTGGCGCTCGATGGCACCCAGGGCGCGATATCGCCGTTCTTCTCGCCCGACGGCGGTTGGATCGGGTATGTCACCACCGACGGCAGGATCCGCAAGGTGCCGGTGGATGGCGGTGGTTCGATCACGCTCGCCACCGATGCCAGTCCGGAGTATCCGTCGGCCGCGTGGCTCGATGACGGATCGATTGTCTATTTCGATACCCACGTCGGATTGAGTCGGATCCCCGGCAACGGAGGGCCGGTCCGCCGGGTGGTGGTGGACAGTTCCCGGCGGCGCCTGTTCATGTTGACGCTCGCGCCGCTTCCCGGCAGCCGGGGCGTGTTGTTCACCGGGTGTTCCGGCAACTGCAGCAGTGGATCGGGTGCCTACGTGTTCGATTTTGCCGCCGACAGTGCCCGGCTCCTGGTGGCCGGCGCGGTCGGGCCGCAGTATGCGCCGACCGGGCAACTCCTCTACACCGACCGCGGCGGTGGGCTCTACGCCGAGGCGTTCGATCCGAAGCGGATGGTGGCCAGAGGGGGCGCGATTCCCGTCATCGACAGTGTCGTCCCGGGAACGTTCACGATGTCGGCGTCCGGCACGCTGCTGTTCCTGACCGGCGCGAGCGGCGGTCAGCCGGCTCGCCTGATGTGGGTCGACGCGGATGGTCATGCCGAACCACTCGATTCCGGGTGGGTTGCCGACTTCAACTATCCCGGTCTGTCACCCGATGGCCGCAGCGTGGCGGTGAGCATCAGCGGTCGCACCACCGAGCTCTGGCTCCGGCACGCCGACGGCACGCCGGCAGCAGCTCACCGACAGCGGATCGGTCAACTGGCGGCCGTCGTGGAATCCGGCGGGGACCAGCATCGCGTATTCGTCCAACATGCAGGGCGGGCTCAACGAGGACGGCTACGACATCTTCATGGTACCGGTCGACGGTTCGGCGCCGCCCGCGCTCGTCATGCACTACACCTATGGCCTCTGGGAGGCGGAGCTGTCGCGCGACGGGCAATGGCTGGTGGTCCGCTCGGACGAAGCCGGCGGGCACTCCAACATCCACGCGCGCCGGATGCACGGCGACACGACGCTGTATTCGGTCGTGTACGACAAGGGTGTCTCGGTCGAGGCGGCGCTGTCGCCCGACGCGAAGTGGCTGGCGTACGTCAACCAGACCACCGGGCGGCGGGAGGTGTACGTCACGTCGTTCCCGGATGGCAGGACGACTCGGCAGGTCTCGACCAACGGCGCGAGCGAACCGCGGTGGTCGAGCGACGGGCGGCAGCTGTTCTACGAATCGAACGGCCAGATGATGAGCGTCGCCATCGGGCCGGGTCCGGGGCTCAACACCGGCACGGCGCGGACGCTGTTCTCGATCGCGGGGTATCGTACCGCGCGGAACCGGCAGCAATACGATGTTGCCGCCCGACGGTCGCCATTTCGTGATGATCCGGGACCTGCCGACCGATGCGCGCGGGCGGGTGGTGTACGTCGAGCACTGGTGGCCGGAGTTGCGGGCCAAGGTGCGGGGGAAGTAGCGGGTAGCATCCACCACGCCTTCCGGACCGTGTGACGCGCTGAAACCGTCGTCGTCGCCACTCACAGGGTCGCGCGCGGCGGTCACAGTGTCGTCAATTGCGCACGGAGCGTGGTCCTTGCCGCTGACAGGGGCTCGTGAGCCGGTCAGAGGGTCGTCAATTGCGTTCGGAGCGTTGTCCTTGCCGCTCACAGGGGCGCGCGAGCGGGTCAGAGTGTCGCGCGGGCGAGCCGCAGCGTCGTCATTGGCGTGCCGAGCGTTGTCCATGCCGCTGACACCCTCGTCATGGCCGCTCGGAGCATCGTCCTTGTCGCCGTCACCGTCGTCCTCGTGGATCGCAGGGGAGTCCCGGGCGATGACAGGGGAGTTCCGGGTGGTGGCAGGGGAGTTCCGGGTGGTGGCAGGGGAGTTCCGGCCGGTTCACAGGGGAGTCCGGCGGGGCCGGCTGCGCCAAAGTGGCGGACTGACTGGGGAATGGACGGTTTGCGGGGGCGCCGAGAGGGGTGGCGCGCTATTTCGTGCCGTGCCGCGTGATGGTGGGAGTGTTCCGGCACGAATCGGTGGCACTGTTGGCCGAATGGAAGCGCGGCCCGACGGTTCGCAGCCCAATCCGGGACTGCTGCAGCGCTCGCAGTCCATCATGGCGCTGCGCGGCTATTCGCCGCGTACCCGCGCCGCCTATCTCTCCTGGATCCGCCGCTTCATCCGGCTTCCATCGTCGCCGTCATCCCCGGGAGATGGCCGAGCCGGAGGTGCTGGCGTTCCTGACCTGGCTGCGGGAGGGGCGCGGAGTCGGCGGGGTCGACGCAGACCCAGGCGCTGAGTGCGTTGCTCTTCCTCTATCGCGACGTCCTCGACCGGCCGCTCCGGCTCAAGGGCCGGATTCCGCGGGCCCGGAGTGCGGAGCGGCTGCCGGTGGTGTTGACCGCGCACGAGGTTGCGGCAGGTGCTCGGTCAGCTCGGCGGGGTGTACCGGCTGATCGGCGTGCTGCTCTACGGCAGCGGGTTGCGGCTCACCGAGGCGTTGACGTTGCGGGTCAAGGATCTCGACCTGGAGCGGATGGAGATCGTGGTGCGGCGGGGGAAGGGGGCCAAGGACCGGGTGACGCCGTTGCCGGCGGTGGCGGTGCCGAGGTTGAAGCGGCACCTGGAGCGGGTGCGGGCGGTCCATGCGCGCGACCTGGCGCGGGGTGGCGGGCGGGTGGCGGTGCCGGACGCGTTGGCGCGGAAGTATCCGCGGGCGGCGGAGAGCTGGAGTTGGCAGTGGGTCTTTCCGGCGGGGCGGCGGCATGTCGAGGTGTTGGCTGATGGCACGACCGGGTTGCGGCGGCATCATCTGCATCAGTCGGCGATGCAGCGGGCGATGGCGGCGGCGGTGCGGCGGGCGGGGATCGCCAAGCGGGCGAGTTGTCACACCTTGCGGCACAGTTTTGCGACGCACCTGCTGACCGGCGGGTACGACATCCGGACGGTGCAGGAGCTGTTGGGGCACCGGGACGTGAGTACGACGATGCGGTACACGCATGTGCTCAACCGGGGCGGGTTGGGGGTGCGGAGTCCGGCGGACCTGCTGGGTGGGGGCGGGTGAGGGGGCGGGTGAATCTTGCAGCACTTCCGGATTACGTAGGTTTGTGGGGCAGGCAAGGCGGTGGGGCGCGGGGTATATTTGCTAGTTAGGCAGCCGGAACCAATCGGTCAGACCGACTTCGTGGGTGGGGGTCCAAAGGCATGCACACCGTAGCGCTCGCACTAGCAGTATCAAGCTTCCAGTTGGGATCTCCGGCTCCTACCTGCTCTGGTGCGCCGCACGGACGCCACGTGCCCACGGATATCGTCGCTGATATCTTGTTCGCTCGCTGGCATCTGAACAACGGCGAGACAATGCGATTCTACCTCGACACCGGTGGTCCGGTCATTCTGTTTCCAGAGGCGGTGCCTCGGCTCGGGCTTGACCCTCGATTGATTGTCAGCGCCCGAGACACCGTGCGGGGGGTGTATGTCCCCGGCACCATCGGTGATTCGACGTTTCCGCTACCACTCATGATGCTCCACGCGGATCCAACGCCCGCCGACACGAGCCCGGTACGCGTCATTCCATCGCGACGTCAGGAAGACCCCGAGTTTCGCGTCGACGGTGGGCTCGGCGCTTACTGGTTCGCGGGTCGAGTGTGGACAATCGACTACCCACACGGCCGATTGTATTTTGACGACTCCGCACCCGCCCATACGTCGACCATTCGATGCTGGGTACCACTGGGGTTTCAGGTTGACTCGACTGGGCAGCGGACGACGCAGTTTCCACGGATCACGGCGAGCGTCGCCGGCGAATCTCTCGATTTTCTTGTCGACACCGGGGCATGGGTGACGCTCACCGATAGCGCGTGGCGCGTTATCGGCACAGGCGAGCCGCGCCATCGAGCTGCGAGCTTCATCGACAAGTCGGTCTTCGATCGGTGGCACTCTCAGCATCCGAATTGGCAGGTGGTTCGCAACGCAGCAGCGTTCAATGGATTCATGGATATGATTCAGGTGCCCAAGGTGGATGTGGGAGGCCAGCAGATCGGCCCGGTGTGGTTTGCCGCGCAGCCCACCTTTCGCCAATTCATGGCGCAGTATATGGACAAGCCGGTCGACGGCGCACTCGGCGGATCAGCTTGGAAGTATGTCACACTTGTGCTCGATTATCCACGCGCCCGAGCAGCCGTGTTGACCGGAACGGCGCACTGAGGCCGCCTAACATGCGCTTGCTGCGGACGGCCGCGCAGTAGATTGAACGCCTTCGGCGCTGACGCGGCCGCCGCAGAAGCGCAGGTCGTTAGGCGCTCATGGGAGGGGCACTTCGAGATCCCGGCAGATCTTCTTTACGAGGCCGTCGTTGATTTCTCGGTGGCGCGGAACCGTGGACACTTTTCGCGCGACAGGGTGCCAATAAACAGAATGGCTGTCACCTTCACGAAGCAGGCGGCAGCCGTTTGCCTCCAGGTTGCGGATCAGATCGCGCCGCTTCGCACCGGGAGGAGCAAGGGTTCACGCAGTACATCGGACCTGACCAGGCGCGGTCGACGATCTCGGGATTGGCCTCCAACACCAATGTGACGGCTTCGCGGAGGTTCGCCCGCGCCTCATCCAGCGTGCCACCCTGGGTGTTGGCCCCCGGGAGCTCTTCGACAAAGCCGGTGTACCCCTCGGGCGCCTGTTGGAAGACGGCGGTAAATTGCATGGTCGGCCGTCACGAATGCGGACCAATAGAATCTAGCAGTCGGCTTGGCGTGGCGCCTGACCCGCGCTTGCTGCGGACGGCCGCGCAGGACGGGTGTACCTTCGGTGCCAGCGCGGCCGCCGCAGAAGCGCAGAGTCGTTAGAGCGCTACGATCTCCAGGGGTAGATTTGAGATGTCCGGAATCGGGGGTCCATATGGTGCTCCATCTTGAAGTCGAACAGGAAGTGGACGGCCGCTGGCTTGCCGAGATCACCGACCTTCCCGGCGTGATGGCGTACGGCGTGACGCGTCCGGACGCCGTCGCTCGAGGTCCAAGCACTCGCGCTGCGCTCGCTTGCTGATCGAATGGAACACGGCGAAGCCGTGCCGGAGTTGCTGCAATTGGCCTTCCAGCCGGCATGACCTCGTGGGGGGGGCGGCGAAGGCGCGGCGCGTCCTCGCCGGGTTGCGGCGGATTGGCTGGCAGGTCAAGCGTGAATCCGGCAGCCACCGCACTCTCGAGCGGGAAGGTTGGCCGGATTTCGTGTTCGCCTTCCATGATGGTGAGGAAATCGGGCCCCGCATGCTGGTCCGTATCGCCAGGCACACGGGCTTGAGGCCGGAGGACCTGTAGGCCAGCGCTCTAACACGCGCTTGCTGCGGGCGGCCGCGCAGCAATGAAGTACCTTCGGTACGAGCGCGGCCGCCGCAGAAGCGCAGGGCGTTAGGCTGCAATGAACTTGCCGAGGTAGCATGGGAACGCGGATCGGGCGTGAGAGCCGGGCGGCACGGACCATTGCCCACGCTTCGGGTTCGTGGGGCACATCGTCGCAGTCGTTTGTGCGTGCTGCATATCTCATCTATGAACATTCGGCGCGGTACGCCGCGGGAGCCGGCGGAAATTGCTCACCATACGCACTCGCCGGGATACCGATGCTCGTGTCGGCGCTTCGGTGCCTTCTTATCGAAGCCAATGTTGGAGTCTTCAGCGGGCAGGCTGAGCGGCGATCGATTTTGGCGGACTTGGCGAACAGTGGCAACGAACTCCGTTTCGTGGCGAGCCACTACAAACTCGAGAATGCCCTGGCCAAGGACATTGAGCTGCTCAGCGAAGTGCGAAATGAGATCCTGCACCCCGCTCACCGGCCGGCAGGCACGCTCCACGGCACGCCGGAATACCTTGCTGAACTACGCACGAGAGACCTGCTGCAGAGCACTGGACGCGACGATGACTATATCTGGATCGAGCAGTTGCAGTCGCACGGGCTGTTTCGATGGGCCTTCCACGTGGCACGAGCTGTTGCCGAAGTCATACTCCTCGAACACAAGTCGTTGAAGTTCGGATTGGCATACCTCGCGTCATACGACCGAACGAGCCAAATTGATGGGGAGGTGTTCGGGTCAAGCGCCGGCCCGGCAGCCTAACACGCGCTTGCTGCGGGCGGCGGCGAGACTCCCGGCCGCGGGTCGGCCCACGGGCGTAGGGCTTACATTGGAGAGGCCTCGCGGCGGGCCCGGCTGACCGCCGCCGCAGAAGCGCAGAGTCGTTAGGCAGTGTCACGCCGTTCTGTGGAGGGACCGAGCCATGGCTGCTCCAGCACTCGCTCATGATGATCTGTCACTTGAGGCCGCTGAGCTCGCCGCTGCGATGCTCCGCTTTCAGGAACCCCTCGCCCACGTGATGAGCAAGCACACCCCAAAGGGAATGCCGATCGTCGGCGTGATTCGTACACCTTCTTGCCCGCTCCCCGAATTGTGCCGCGGGACCAGGTGGCGGCGTATCTCGCGGCGCTCCCATGCCCGGCCATGCTCGCACCGACGACCGTGCGAGGGGTGGTCTGCCTTGTCCTGTTCGAGGAACTCAACGGCGAGCGCCGCGCCGTAATGCAGCATGAGCTCGACAACCAGTGTGCCGTCCTGGCCGAGTATGTCCCTGGCTCCGATGGCGACCGCGTGCTCCTGGAGTTCGACGAGGAATCACATCTCTTCTCACTGGGCGCTGTCCGTTTGTGGGCGCAGCGTTTCGGTGTTCTCGTCGGGTGGAATGTCGGCCGGTGCAGCGAGCCGACCCGCGCGGAATGGCAGATCAACCTGCTCGGGGGCGACGGGCATCGGCACTCGAACCGGTTCTGCCAGTAATCGCCGCCATTGGTGACCTGCCTAACAAGCGCTTGCTGCTGGCGGCGGCGGCGCTCCCCGCCGCAGGCCAGCCCAGGGCGTAGGGCTTACATTGGGGAGGCCTCGCGGCGGGCCCGGGTGATCGCCGCCGCAGAAGCGCAGAACGTTAGAGCGCTACGATCTCCAGGGGTAGATTTGAGATGTCCGGAATCGGGGGTCCATATGGTGCTCCATCTTGAAGTCGAACAGGAAGTGGACGGCCGCTGGCTTGCCGAGATCACCGACCTTCCCGGCGTGATGGCGTACGGCGTGACGCGTCCGGACGCCGTCGCTCGGGTCCAAGCACTCGCGCTGCGCTCGCTTGCTGATCGAATGGAACACGGCGAAGCCGTGCCGGAGTTGCTGCAATTGGCCTTCAAGCCGGCATGACCTCGTGGGGGGCGGCGAAGGCGCGGCGCGTCCTCGCCGGGTTGCGGCGGATTGGCTGGCAGGTCAAGCGTGAATCCGGCAGCCACCGCACTCTCGAGCGGGAAGGTTGGCCGGATTTCGTGTTCGCCTTCCATGATGGTGAGGAAATCGGGCCCCGCATGCTGGTCCGTATCGCCAGGCACACGGGCTTGAGGCCGGAGGACCTGTAGGCCAGCGCTCTAACACGCGCTTGCTGCGGGCGGCCGCGCAGCAATGAAGTACCTTCGGTACGAGCGCGGCCGCCGCAGAAGCGCAGAGTCGTTAGGTGGGCGTTGGTCGAAGGAGGTGTCGTGCCATGCGATCCGCCATCCTGATTGCCGGAATCGTCGCGGGCATGCTCGGCGCGAGTCCCGCGCCCGGCCAGGTTGTGTCGTCACCCCCGGTCGATGTCCCCGACAGCGCGGCGGCCCGCATTGTCGTGGTCCGCGTGGTGCAAGACCTGTCGTGGAGGATCGCGGCGGGTGTCTTCGCAACGGAGGAGCGGCCGTGGCGCATCACCGTTCCTGACTCGACGGTACCCGTATGGCGCGCGGTACGAAGCGGCCTGTATACAGTGCTGCACGGGCGGCCGATGGCTTCGACGGACACGGAGTCGCAGTACATTCGATTGAGTCCGATTGTCGTGCGGGGGGACTCCTTGCTCACGTCTTACACGGTGGGGACGATGCGTCGTTGCCGCGGCAAGTGGACGCGGAGCGAGACGCGACTGGACTTGATTGCGATTCGCGACAACGGAAGCTGGATGGTACCGGTGAACGGGTACACGGCCATCATCGACGGCCTGGGCTGCTAGGGGCCCGGCACGAGTCGCCACCTAACTAGCGCTTGCTGCGGGCGGCCGCGCAGCACGGATGTACCTTCGGTACCAGCGCGGCCGCCGCAGAAGCGCAGGGCGTTAGGCGGGCTCGCGAACATGAACACCAAGACAACGGGGGCGCGCGAGTTGAGCGTCGGTGCCGGGCCTTCGGTGCGGATCTGGGTCGGCGCGCCGCGCAGGCGGCATCCCAACGCAGGCCGGGCCGCACGGTCGGCGGCGGATAGCTGCGGCGTGCGCACGGGTGGGGCGTTGGCGTCCGAAAGTGGGCCGCCGCAGCCATCCACCCGACTCTTGCGCACCAGTTCAGTCCCGTGCGCGGCGCCTCGGGATCCTGCCGCGCGGCCCCGCCCGGGGTGAGTCCGGTGGACGGCGCGGCGCGCTGGCCCCCATCGGTGTGGCGCTGGATCGCTGTGGAGCTGAGCCCCGGCGGACGGCTCGCCTCCTAACAGGCGCTTGCTGCGGGCGGCGGCGGCACTCCCGGCCGCGGGCCACCCAGGGGTGTAGAGCTTACATTGGAGAGGCCTCGCGGCGGGTCGAGGTGGACGCCGCCGCAGAAGCGCAGAACGTTAGGCGGGCTCGCGAGCAGAAACACCAAGACAATCGGGGCGCGCGAGTTGAGCGTCGGTGCTGGGTCTTCGGTGCGGATCTCGGTCGGCGCGCCGCGCAGGCGGCATCCCAACGCAGGCGGGGCCGCACGGTCGGCGGCGGATAGCTGCGGCGTGCGCCCGGGTTGGGCGTTGGTGTCCGAAAGTGGGCCGCCGCAGCCATCCACCCGACTCTTGCGCACCAGTTCAGTCCCGTACGCGGCGCCTCGGGATCATGCCGCGCGGCCCCGCCCGGGGTGAGTCCGGTGGACGGCGCGGCGCGCTGGCCCCCATCGGTGTGGCGCTGGATCGCTGTGGAGCTGAGCCCCGGCGGACGGCTCGCCTCCTAACAGGCGCTTGCTGCGGGCGGCGTCGGCGCTCCCGGCCGCGGGCCGGCCCAGGGGTGTAGAGCTTACATTGGAGAGGCCTCGCGGCGGGCCGAGGTGGCGCCGCCGCAGAAGCGCGAGGCGTTAGACGGCGACGGAAGGCACGCCGGTCACTCGGTGCGACTACCGACGGAGCTCTCACGTGAATTTCCTCAAGTTCAATTTCATGATGCTGCTAGCAACCTTCGCCGCAATCTTCGCTTTTTCTCTCGGGATTGCGGCCCTGCTTTCACCATTGGTGCTAGTGTCGAAAGCACGCAAGATGGCAACATTTGGAAGTGTGGCAGTGGCCGCGATTGCCGGAGCCTTTCAGCTCTATTATTGGGGCTTCTGGTCTGCAGTTTGTGTCGCGTTTGCGGTCCGGTTCATGAATCGACCGGAAGCCAGCGTGCACTGGCTTTATTGGATTGCGGGGTTCTTCTGGGCGAGCACACCGCTGGGGTGGTTCGCATCTCATGAGCGCGAGGCTGTTGGTTCCAAATGGACAACGGCGCACGAAACTGGAACAACCGTTTACTATATGGTGGCGGTGGTCGCTTTTGTCCTGTTCGCCTTCATCCCGAGCGCAATGGACGCACTCTATGGTTGGATCTTGCACGCGCTGAACATTGTCGGTGCTCGCGCGGGGTGAAGGGGCGAGACCGCCGTCTAACTAGCGCTTGCTGCGGGCGGCCGCGCAGCATGGATGTACCTTCGGTACGAGCGCGGCCGCCGCAGAAGCGCGATGCGTTAGACACCAAAGTGAATCCGGCTCAGGCCACGATTCTGGTGTCGCGTTGGCTCGATCCCTCCCGCGTTAATCGGGTCACTCTCAACCTGCGGCTTGCGACTATCTTTGATCAATGACCGCCTCTGCCCCGAAGTTCAACACCACAAAGTCCTTTGGGTTCGACTATCCCTCAAAGAGAGTCGGCCGACATTCGCTCTTGGTCCAAGCCGACGTTTCGACTCGCTTCAGCGGATCCTCCGACTCGATCAACGCATCTGACGGACCCTCCCTACGGTGTGATTGAGTATGACCTTGATCACCGGCGCTATGCGCTTCCGGACGGGAGGGGTTTGGCGGATCCCGCCCTCGTTCGATGGACACGAGCGCGCGCCGCTCCCGAGATTTACTGCACTGAACCCCAAAGAGCGTGCCCGGCTGCGGACTTTCTTCGCAGACTCGTCGAAGTTGTTGCTCCGTTGCCTCCGGCCGGGTGCACACGTCTTCGTTGCGGGAAACGCCTTCCTCTCGCAACTCGTTTTCGAAGCAATTGCATCAGGAGGGTTAGAGTTCCGGGGCGAGATCATCCGCCTCGTTGGCACGCTGCGTGGTGGGGACAAACCCAAGGGCGCTGAACTTGAGTATCCAGAGGTCTGCTCGATGCCGAGAGGAGCCTATGAGCCATGGGGCTTGTTCAGGAAGCCACTTCCCCCGGGGATGACCGTGGCTGATTGCTTGCGCGAGTATCAAACCGGTGGGCTTCGGCGCTCCTCTCCAGAATCGCCATTTTCCGATGTGATTCGCTCTGAACGACCTGCGCGCCGAGAGCGGGAGCCTCACCAAGCACTCGCGCCTGAAGCCGCAGTCTCTAATGCGCCAGCTGGTGCGAGCCGCGCTACCGCTCGGCGTTGGCGCGATTTGCGATCCTTTTATGGGATCTGGGTCAACAGTTGCTGCTGCAAAAACCCAAGGGCTGGAGAGCATCGGCATCCACGTAAACCCAGAGTTCTTTCCGGTGGCGCCCGCCACCGATCCAGCCCTGGCCGGCCTTTCAGTCGAGAGCACGTGATGAGGCAAGTCTCGGGCTTGAGCTTCGTTTGTTCGCCTTATCCTGCACATCTCGATATGTGATTCAGGATCATTCGCTGGCATGCGTCGCGATTGACTGTCGCAGTGATCGTTCTCCGGCTCGTGTCCGATCTACCTGCAAACTTCCAGTCGCTTTTCTTCAACAAACCTGCCGCGACCTGAACAAATCTGAATGGTTTTGGTGGAATGCCTTCGTTGTCATCAACGGGTCGGTTACTGTCGAACGAAAACACGATTCCAGTGGTATCCTCGGCGTTATGACCCTGAGCCTGTGAGGTAACGGCTTCCTTGACTCGATAGCTTCACGACCGTGTGAAGCATGTCATTCGGGACTTGCATGCCGGTACCAATTCAGGTGTCGATTGTGGTACCGGATGGCAGCCAGGCGCTTCGAGAACTTTGGGATGCTCGACTTCGTGAACTCGCCTACCATCGAACTAAAATTGGCATGCATAAGCATGGACTCAAGACGTTCGGTGCCTCGCCCGAGGGTTCCGTTCACTGAAGGCGGCAGAAAAATGCCTGCATCGCGATTGCACGGTCTCTACGGTCTGGCCATAGCGCAATACAGCTGCCGAATTGAAAATTCAGAGCCGGAGCGCCACGTGGGCGCATGCAAGCGCTTGGATTGAAGAGTGTTTTCGCCATTAGTGCGGACCCCGTGGTAGCGGAAATGAGCAACACCGCACTTCAGCAACGGGGCAAATCTACCGTTTTCTGCGTTTTTGTGTACCTGGCGGGCCAGGGGCTTCAATTACCCTCCCTCCGAGGGGTGGGATCATCCCGATTGCTGTCTAACACGCGCTTGCTGCTGGCAAGGCCAAGGCGGTTCGGCCGCCGCGCTACGATTGTGATGAAGGAATGCGGCGGCCTCACCTGGCCTCGCAGCAGAAGCGCAGAGTCGTTATGCCGTCACCCACGTCAGTCGTAGTGGTAGCGGGCTTGCAGGAATTCGATGCGATCAGCGAATACTTCGTACACCAGCCGGTCGGCTTCGTTGATTCGGCGCGACCAAACGTTGCCGCCGAAGTGTTTTAGGTGTTCTGGCTTGCCGATTCCGTCGAATGGGTCGCGAAGGGCGGCCTCCATGAGGTCAAGCACACGCAGCGCCGTCTTCCGGTTGGTATCCACCCAATAGCGCAGGTCCTCCAGGCATTCGTCCTGGAGCACGGCACGTCGAGCGGGCTTCGTGCGAGAACTCAGGAGGCCACACCCAGTTCGCGACGCAACGCCGCCAAGTCGGTGGGCTTCGTTCGTCCGCGCCGCGCACGCGTCAGCGCGGCGAGCAGGCGCGCGGCATTTGCCGGGGAGCGGAGCAGGTAGGCGGTTTCGCGCAAGCTCGATAGCTCGTCGGCAGGAATGAGTGCCATGTCCTCATGGCCACGCCGCTGAATGACGGCCGCCTCGCGGGAGTCCTCAACCTCGTCCCAGAGGGTCGCGAGATTCTCGCGGGCATGGCTATAGGATGTCTTGACGGCCATTTGGCTGCTCCGTTGATAGTGTACAGGAAAGCTGTACAGGTAGGATCCCGGTGTCAAGGGGGCGGCATCTAACACGCGCTTGCTGCTGGCCGGGTGCAAGCGTGGCGGCGCGGCGTGAGGTATGATTTGATCGTAAGGACTGCGCCGCGCCGCCACACACCCGGCAGCAGAAGCGCAAGCCGTTAGGCGGGCTCGCGCACACGAACACTAGGACATTGGGGGCGTGCGAGTCGAGCGTCGGTGCGGGGCCTTCGGTCGGCAACGCGGTCGGCGCGCCGCGCAATCAGCATCCCACCGCAGGCGGGGCCGCACGGGCGGCGGTGGATAGCTGCGGCGTGCGCACGGGTCGGACGTTGGTCTTCGAAAGCGGGCCGCCGCAGCCATCCACCCGACTCTTGCGCGCAGGCCGGAATCGGTGCGCGGGGCCCCGGCATCTGGCTGCGCGGCCCCGCCAAGGTCAAGTCCGGTGGGCGGCGCGGCACGCTGGCCAACATCGGGGTGGCGCTGGCTCCCTGTCGAGTTGCGCTCCAGCGGACGGCTCGCCTCCTAACACGCGCTTGCTGCGGGCGGCGGCGGCGCTCCGGGCCGCGGGCCCGGCTTGGGGCGTGGCGCTTACATTGGAGAGGCCTCGCGGCGGGCCGCGGAGTCGCCGCCGCAGAAGCGCAGGACGTTAGGCCGAAACACGGAGATCCGAATGCGTACCCTTCTCCGAACCATGATCGCGTTGAGCATTGCTTGCGGTCCGGTCGTTCGCGCCCAAGAGGTGCCGCGGCAATGCCGCTAGACAGTGGGACACATTCGATCGAGCCCCCTCCGGTCGGTACCTTGACGGTGGGTTGCTTCGACGCGTTGCGTCCCGGAATGACTCCGCCATTATGTGCCGATATCCCGGCCGGCCCTGCATCGAGCCCACTGGACTCAAGCGAGATTCGACGAGTGCTGCTTGCTGGGATGGACAAGATTGAGGTGCAACGCGGCAACCATCTTGGAATCGGCGCGCTCATTGGCGGTCTTATTGGTGGCGCGCTCGGCGGGGTGGCCGCCGGATTCCGATCGTTGTGTGACGCGGCCGACTGCGGGCCGTCTGGCTCACAGGTGACGTTTATCGGTGCGCTCGGCGGCGCCCTCCTCGGTGGTGCGTTTGGGGCCGCGAGCCCAGCCTGGGAAAGAGTTCCGTAGACGAGGTTCGGCCTAACAGGCGCTTGCTGCGGACGGTGCCTGGGCGCCGCGGCTGCCGCCGATGTTGAATTGATTTGAGGATGGCGGCAGCCTCGGCAGGCCCCGCCGCAGAAGCGCAGAGCCGTTGGGCTGCTTCGCACTAGCGTCCCTTTGCGCCTACATTTCCCACGCGCGCGCTCCGGGCGCGGTGCTCCCTCGAATCGTGCCCACTCGACTCCTCGCCGGAGAGCTTGTTCTTGAGTGAAACCAATGATCGACTCTACTTGGACTTCCTGTTGGACAGGATCCGAGTGTGCAAGGCGTATCGGCCGAAGCTGGGGCGCGGGACGCCAGTCAGCTTAGATGAGTTCAGGGCAATGTATGGCGCCGATTTGCTCTAGTCTTGGCTCGGGCTCGACAGTCCGCTGTTATACGCTGCCCACAAGGCGGCCGGCGGGATGACCTCGCTCTACAGGCAGATCGGTAACGGCTTGGAGAACGTCTTCAGGTTGCTGCTGCAACACCAGCTTGGACTCTCGAAGGAGGACTCCTCCTGGTCATATGAGGTGAGGGATGTCACGCGAAGCAAGCCACGAAGGCTCACGCTTGACGGCCGCATCGAGTTTGCGCATCTGGGTCTCAGGCCTCAACGGCGGGTCATTGAGGATTGGGTTCGATCCGGGTGCGACCAGATGCAGGTCACCAGCGCCATTCGAGACTCGCTGCGCGGATGCGTTTTTGAGGTACGCCAAGGTGCTCTGTCCCCCATTTCGTGAGGCAGTTTGGGCTAGCATGTGAGACCTACCGCGGACCGACGGCTGCGATACTGCTGGGGTGACTGATAGCCGAGCGCCGAGTGCGGGGCGACGGCATTGTAATCCGCGATCCACGCGGGGATCTGCGCCAGGATACTCGCCGCGCTCGACCGATCCGCGCCCGCCACATAGTCCCGCTTGATCGTGTTCACAAACGCCTCCGACATGCCATTCGATTGCGGGCTGGCCGCCGGCGTGGTGATCGGCACCAGCCCCAGCCGTTCGGCCGTGCACAGCGTGTCGAGCGCCGTGTAGATGCTGCCGTTGTCGCTGAGCCACTGAATCGACTCCGCAGGCCGGTCACCACAGCGGGCCGCCACGGCCGCCGTCATCAGCTGCTGGATGTCCGTCGCCAGCAGATCGCGGGGCACGGCGACATGCGCCAAGGCTTCTCGGTCGTGGCAATCGAGCGCAAAGGCGAGCTGCACGAGCTCGCCGTTCCAGCAGGCGATCTCCAGCCCGTCGCTGCACCACCGCTGGTTGGACACGTCGCGCTGAATCCGGCCCCGGTGCGCCCGCCCCGTCCGGCGCCGCGCCGCCCGGGGGAGCGCCCAGCCATTCAGCGCCATCACGCGGCGGATGCGCTTCAGGTTATACCTGGTCGCAAACTCGCGATTGACCAGGGCCTGGACCCGACGGGCGCCGTACGACGCCCGGGTGCGGATGATCGCGCGGATCTGCGCCGTGACGACGCGATCCTCGGCCGTGGCGTAGCGGGCCGGCCGACCGGCGCTCGTCCGATAGGCACAGGCGCGACTGATCCCCAGCACGCGACTGATCAGGGCCATCTTCCGCCCCGTCATCGCCTGGACCCGGTGTAGAAGCGCGGTCTTTTTTTTACCTCCTCACGCGCCGCCTGGAGAATCTCGATCTCCATCACCTTCTTCCCGAGCGCCCGCTCCAGCTCCCGAATGCGCTGCTGCGCCGCCCGCAGCTCGCTGGCCGGCACGACCTCCTCGTTCGCCGTCACCGCGGCCGTGCTCCCCTCGGCGCTCAGGCGCTGCCACTGCTTGATCAGCTGCGGGGCCACGGCCAGTTCTCGGGCCAATTCCGAGACCGTCAGCTCCTGGCGAGCGACCCGGGCTACCTGCTCCTGCTTAAACTGCGGGGTGAAGATCCGGCGACCATCGGCCTTCCGGGCATGCGTTTCCATTCGACGACCCTCCCATGGGAAGTAAACCTACGCTTCCCAAAGTGCCTCGTCGAATCGGGGTACAGAGCAAGCACGGAGCACGACGTCGCCAGTTTCATGACCGGTCGCGACGTCGACGACATGGATCTCGGTATCGTTCTCGGACCCGCCCGGCATAATCCCCACCGCCGCGTACTTGCCATCCTGAGAGATGGCGACGTACGCGAGGACGTTCCGTCCCTTGCGCCGGTTCGCGGGTGCGACTTCGCCGTTGTCGGGATCCACGAGCAGCCGTTCCGCGCCGCTCAAGCCCGTGCGCATGTACAGCTTCGGTACGCGTTCGCCGCCGAGAAGCTTGCGATAGAAGTAGCGGTCGCCGGGAACACGTTGGACGTCGATGACGCTTGTCGCGAGGGACGTGAAGAGTTCCCGCAGGCGGGCGAGCAATGTGTCGCGGCCCGGAATGCTGGCCAGCGTCGCGCGCGCGTAGGTATCCTGACTCTTGAACCAGGCCTGAACTTCCGGGTCGTTCAGATTCTCCATCCAGCGGTAGTTGTCGACGACGTTGGTGCCGAAATAGTCGTCGGTCACAGGCTGGATCGGCGCGACTGGCGGTTTCGTTGGCGCGGCCTGTTGGCACTCGAGGTTTCGAGCCGGGAAGGCGAGCGAGATCGACAAGAAGAGGACTGCTGCGATTCTTCGGGTCATGTGAAGCTCCTGGCGTAAGTGACGCGTCCATCTCGTCGCACGTGGCGAGCCGTGACGCGTCGGCAACGGAGGCGACCACGCTGGATCTGTCGCGCCGAACGGAAGTTCACCTGGACGCTCGGGTCCGCGTCGCCACTGCATCTTCGCGTCATGGCTCGCGCGGCTGAAACGCCGGATCGCCCAATTGCCAGAGCAGGAAGCTCCATGTGTCGACGGCCTGCTTCAGCGCCTGTTCGTAAGACGAGGCGACGCCATGGCCAGCGGTGTAATCCACTCGCAGGAACACAGGCTTTCCGCTCGCCGTCGCCGCTTGCAGGCGCGCGGCGAGCTTCGCCGGTTGCCACGAGTCGACGCGTGGATCATTGATCCCGGTGGTGACCAGAACGGCAGGATACTTCACGCCGTCCTTGACGTTCGCGTAGGGACTCATCGCAAGGAGCGCGCGAAAGCCCGCTTCCGTCTTCGTGCTGCCGAATTCGGCGATATTCGGCCCTCCGTTCGACGTGGTGTCGCTGCGGACCACGTCGCTCAGCGGCACGTCGGCGACCGCTGCGGCAAAGATATCGGGACGTTCCTCGATCGCCCGGCCGATCAGGATCCCGCCGGCGCTTCCCCCTTCTCCGGCTAGGTGTGCCGGCGACGTGTAGCCCTGCGCGATCAGATACTCCGCGCAGGCGATGAAGTCGCGCCACGTGTTCGGCTTGGTGGGCCCCTTTCCAGCCAGGTGCCAGTCCTCGCCGTACTCGCCGCCACCGCGCACGTGGCAGGTGGCCCGCACGACGCCGAGCTCGTACTCGGCCAGTTGCGACGGGGTGAATCCGACATTGGACGAGTAGCCGTAGGCGCCGTAGCCCGTGAGCAGGGCCGGATGCGATCCGTCGCGCTCGAGTCCTTTCGGATACACAATGGTGAGCGGCACCATGGTGCCGTCGTAGCTCCTGACCTTGACCTCGACCGATTCGATGTTCGATGGATTGTCGTTGGGTCCTTCGGGCTGCAGTTTCGTGTCGGCTAACCGCCGTGTTTCCGGATCGTAAGCGAAGATGTCAGCCGCCGTCGTTGCGGTCCCCAGCCATATCAGCATGCCCGGCACTCGCGGATCAGTGATCGGGTAGGCGAGGTTCGCGAGCGGCAGCGATAGATACGCGGGTCGGGGATGCGGCCCGAACGGGACGCGCAGCACGCGTTGGACTCCACCCCCCATCACCTGCACATACAGAGCGTCCCGGGCGATGAACATCGCCTGCACGATGGCACTGCTCGCCGGCACTACTACCTGGGCAGTGGCGAGATTGGGGTTCCGGGCATCGGTGCGAAGAATCCTATAGTGCGAGGCGTCCTTGAAGCTGAGCAGGTACATCTCGTCGTCATGCACGACAACGTCGGTGACCTCGTCTGCGAGGCCGGCAACTTTGCGCCACGGCACGTCCGGTTTGCCGATCGCATCGACCGGAGCAATGTAGATCTCGCTGTTGGGCGAAACTCCGCTGTTGATGAATCCCAGGGCGTACCGCGAAGCAACCTTCACACTTGCGGCGTACGTCGAGTCCACTGTGATACGCGGGCTCACGCCGTGGCCGAACACCGCGCGGTCTTGCCGCACGTCGGTTCCCAACACGTGCAGATAGCTGCGACCCTTCTGTTCCATGGCGGCCTGTGGTGCGCCGGGGGGAAGTTCCTGATCTCTGGTGTAGACGAGCGAGCGGTTGCCTGGCAGCCACGATACAACGCCGCCTCCGGCCACGTGGAACATGACGTCACCCGTCTCGGTCCCCGATGCAGCCGAGATGATGTGCAGCTCGGTGTCGTGCTCCGCACCGCCCGGCGTGATTCCGACGGCGACGTATCGGCTGTCGTCGGAGATCTCGACTCCCTCGATCGTGCTCGGTCCCCGGCCCTGATTCGAGGGAGCGAGGGAGATCGTGGCCGGATCGACGAGCAATCGCTCAGGGCCAGCGAGGCCGTGACGTTCGTACAGCTTGGCGACGTCTTCGCCGGCGAGCTGCTTCACGTAGAAGTATCGATCGCCCGGGCGCCGCCATACACTCTGTATCTCGGCGTGCTCCGCTGAATCGAGCTGTCGCATTCGTGCGAGCAAACGTTCGCGGCCGGGAAGCGCGCTCAAGACGGCGTGGGTGTAATTCGCTTGCGCCTTCATCCACTGCTGCACTTCCGGATCCTTCAGATTCTCGAAATAGCGGTAGTTGTCGACGACCGTGGTGCCGAAATAGTCGTCGGTCACCGGCCGGACCGGGGCGGCGGGTGGGCGCGTCTGCGCCACCTGGCCGTCAAGCTGGAACGCCGAAGCACCGGCGCAAACCAGCGCGCTGGCGGCGAGTAATGCGATGCGCGTAGCGGTATGCATGGCGATCTCGTATTTCGTGGGTCGCTGCGAAGAGGAAGCGGTGGCCGTGAGGGATGAGGTGGGCGTCATCGAATGATCCGGGTCGCGAATTCCGACCATGCCGTGGTGCCGGCCAGCCAGCCGGCGATGTACTCGGTGGAGAGAACGGCAAGACCGCCGATGACGAAGGCCGGATGCAGGCGGCGGGTGCGCACAACATCCACGACGATGCACGTCAGCATCAACCAGTCGCGCGCCGTGCCGCTATCAAGGGTCCAGTGGGTATACACGCCGATGAAGCGCGACAGCGCGGCATCGAGCAACAAACTCGTCGCCAGCAGCATCAGGCGTTTGTGCGCGTCGGGACGCCGCCGGCGCAACGCGAGGCCGGTGCCGGTCAACGCGGCGAATATGGCGAGTTCCACCCAGCCGTTGGCGAGAAACACCGCCGGTAGCGCGCCGGGCGGCATGTGATGGCCGCCGAGGTGCACGGCGACTGCAATGGTGAAAGCGCCCAGGACGACGACCAGTAACGCCAGCGCGGCACCGAAGATTCCCAGGCGCATGTGCAGATCCACGCGATGCCGAGCCACCAGGACCGTCTGCACGAAGAACAGCGCGATCCATGTGAGCATCACGAGGCCGTGCACGCGCACCAGCCAGCTGATACTGCTCATGTCGGCAAGCAGATCGAAGTCGACGCTGAAACCCGCCAGCACGACGACGATGATTCCGGCCGCCGCGGCGACGTAGTAGACCTGTTCTCCGGGAATGCGCGCGATGCCCGTGTTCATGGCCTCATCCCTTTCGAATAGGCGATCGTGAGCGGCATCGCGAACGTGCGTCGGCTGTCACTGTCTGCCTGGCTGAAACGCCGGATCGCCCGTCTGCCACAGCGCGAAGGCGTACACATCGGCGGTGTTCAGTTCGCGCTGCCGCAGCGTCGCGTCGATGCCGGTATGCCCGGCGTCGTAATCGACGCGCAACAGCACCGGCTTGCCGCTCGTGGTCGCCGCTTGCAGGCGCGCGGCGAATTTGGCTGGCTCCCATGCGGCGACGCGCGGATCGTTGATGCCCGTCGTGATCAGCACAGCCGGGTACTTGATGCCGTCCTGCACGTGCGCATACGGACTCATCGCGTACAGCGCCTTGAAGCCGGCCTCGGTCGTGACGCTGCCGAATTCCGGAATGTTGAACCCACCGCCCGGCGTGGTTTCGGTGCGGAGCATGTCGGCGGCCGGCACATCGGCGACCGCGGCCGCGAAGAGATCGGGCCGCTCCTCGATCGCCCGCCCGATCAGGATGCCGCCGGCGCTCCCCGCCAGACCGAACAGTTTCGCCGGGCGGGTGTAATGGTGATCCATCAAGTATTGCGCGCAGGCGATGAAGTCCTTCCACGTGTTCGGCTTGGTGGCCTGGAAGCCGGCCGTGTGCCACGCCTCGCCCAGTTCGCCCCCGCCGCGCACGTGCGCGAAGGCGATCATCCCGCCGCGGTCGTACCAGGCGCGCATCGCCGGTACGTAAAACGGCGAGGTGCTGATGCCGTAAGCGCCGTAGCCGGTGATCTCCGTGAGGTTGTTGCCGTCGAGCGTCATGCCCTTCTTGTGGACGATCGACAGGGGTACCAGCGTGCCGTCCCAACTCTTCACCCGCCCCTCCTCGACCGTCAGATCATCGGGGTGGTCGTAAGGTCCCGCTGGTTGCAAGCCGTCGTCGCTGAGTACCGCGGTCTGGGGATCGATGCCGAGATACGTCGGCGAGCTCAGATAGCTGAAGGTAAGCAAGGCCACGTCGCTGCCAGTGGCGTCGGTGCTCACGTCGGCCACGTCGCCTGCGTATGGCAGCTGCAATCCTTCCGGTGTTGCGTTTTTCCCCAGCAGCAGACGATGGATGCTGTTGGCGCCGGCGTCGTTGACGCGCCAGTAGATCGCGTCGCGGCCCGCATAGACGGCCGAGATCGGCAGATCACCCTGCGGGACGGCCACCTCCTGTTTGGAGTCGGCGTGCGCCAGATCGAGCTTGAGGATGTCGCCGCGCGGCGCGCCCTTGCGCGATAACCAGTACAGCGTGTCGCCACAAAGCGCGATGACGAAGGGCCGGTTGTCGCCGCCGATGTACTGATCGTCATAACTCGGGGCGACCGCGCGCCATGCGACCTTGCCGTCGCGAATGGCATCGACCCGCGCCGCATACACGCGAAGGCGCGGGTCGGTGCCGGGCGAGACGATGGCGATGGCGTAGTGCGAGCCCGGCGCGGTGACGATCTCGGCGCCCTCGATCGACGTCATCGCGATTGGCGTGCCGGCGACGCCGCGACCGAAAATCGGTGGGTCGTCGTCGAACGCCCGGCCGAGCAGGTGCAGGTAGACGCGGCCGTTCTCGATTGTCGCCCTCTTCGGCATCCCGGGTTCCATCTTCTGGTCGCGCGGATAGAAGAACGAACGGCTGTCGGCGCGCCATCCCACGGTTCCGCCAGCGCGGTCCGCGGTTTCCGGCAAATCCTTGCCGGCCGGCGCGTCGTAGATGTGCAGCACGCCCGCTTCGGAGCCGCCGGCCGCGAGCTGGTAGGCGATGTAACGGCCGTCGGGCGAAGGGCGATACCCATCGATGCTCAGGTGCGCGTGCGTACCGGTCGAACCTTTTTCCGGATCGATCAGCAACCGGTCGGCGCCCTTCAGGCCATCGCGGACATAGAGCTTGGGCGATTGCGCGCCCCGCGGCCTGCGCAGGCTGTAATAGCGCCCACCGACGATCTGCACGCCGCTCACGGCCGCCGGATAGGACATAGTCAGGTCGTCGACGCGCTCGAGCAGCGCCGCGTAGCCGGGCAGCGAGTCCAGCGTCCGGCGCGTGTAGTCCGCCTGCGCCTTCATCCACTGTTGCACTTCAGAGTTCTTCAAGTCCTCGAAGTAGCGGTAGTTGTCGACGACCTTGGTGCCGAAATAGTCGTCCGTCACGGACCGCACTGGTGCGACGGGTGGTTTCCCCGGCTTGGCCTGTTGTGCCTCGAGGTTGCGAGCCGGGAAGCCGAGCGAGATCGACAAGAAGAGGACAGCTGCGAATCTTCGGGTCATGTGAAGCTCCGGACGTCGTGGATCACCGCGTCGCCGCGTTGCTCCTCAGTGCGAGGCAAGGAGCGTCTTGCACAACGCGCCGAGCTTCCGCGCGAGCGCTGCGCCGCGATCTGTGGTAATGTCGTCCATGGCGGTGGCGTTGTCGTAGCCCACAACGTCCACGCGACAGGAGGTGTCGCCCTCGCGCGCGATGAGCGTGGTTCCGTCGGGGTTGTACAGGGCTTCATCGCCGACACCGGTCAGCGGAGTCTTCGTGGCGTTGTACGTCGTGGCAAGCATCCACGCGCCCTTCTCGTCATCGCCTCTTGCCACGCCGATCCGGACGGTGGCATGGGTATGTGTCTGATACATGCAGCTTACCGAGTCGACGCCTGGCATACGAGTCGCCGGCGCGATCAGGATACTGGCTACGTCGGCGGCGGTGATCACGTCGCAAGGACTGGCCGGCGCGCTGCGCGCTCGCATCGCGCGAACAATGGTGCTCACCGCCCTCGGCTTGGCCTTGGCGAAGAAGGCCGAATCGGCATACGGGACTCCGGCAATGTCGTCGCGGCCGCCCGGGACATAATCCCAGGCCACCGGATCTGCCGCGATGTAATAGACGCGGGTGCGCGGGGCGACGAGCGGTGGCCGCGGGACGATCGGGTGCGCCGGGGCCGTTGGCGGCGCGACCAGCAGCAGACCTGCAATCAAGCAGCGAAGTGACGATGCCATCAGGGACTTCTCCATGCGTGGAATGTTTGTCGTGTCGTTCCGTCACCGGACCGCCGCAAAGATCTTGTTGCACAACGCGCCCACTGCGCGTCGCTGGTCGGCGAGCGAGGCGCCCGTGGCGTTCCGGTCGAGTCCACCGACCTGAATGTCGCAGAGCAGGTCGTTCTTCTCCGCCACGACCTCGTGCAACTGCTCCACCCATACGGCCTCGTCACCGACGCCCTGCTCCGCCACACCGCTCACCGGCATCTTCCCGCTCTTCCATATCGCCAGCGAGGCCTTCCCCATGCCCGGTCGGATGGTCACCGTGAGGGAGGCATAGCTGGCCGTCGTGAAGCTGCAGGTGCTGCCGTTATCACCCGGGACCTCCGCGGTGGTGCTCGGCGCGTGGAGGATGCCGGCGACGTCCTCGGCCGTCAGCAACTTCCGCTTGCAGGCGCTTCCCAAGCTCGCCGTGCTGGCTGCGGCGGGTGACCCACCCGATTGTGCCGCCGCGGATGGACCATCCTTTGCACAAGCCGCACCGAACGCGAGCACGACAACGGCCACGGCTCTTGGCATGATGCTGGGCATGGGAAGCTCCTAGAAGGTGGCGTTGAGTGTGACGGTACCGGTGGCGGGTGTCCCGTCGACCGGGGCCAGCGTTGCCGCCATCGTACCGTGGGCCGTATAGACCTTGAGCGTTGGCGTCGTCTGGGTCAGGCTCACCGAGGTGATCGTCACAGAGTAGGTCCCCGACGCATTATCGGCTCCCCATTCACTGGTGCCGTTCCTGAGGATGAGGACGCCATCCGCTCCGGCGTTCTTTCCGAACGTTCCGGTGGTCGGCTCGCCAGCCACGCTGACGGAGACTGTCAGCGTCGTCGCGCCGCTCGTCGAGCTGAAGGTGAATCCTGTGCGGTTCTCACCCCGATCGAGCACCGCGGAGAAATTCGAACAGGCTGGCGAGCCCGATTGCGGGCCGCTCAATGTGATGGTACAGCCTCCGTTGGGATTGCCATTGTTGTCCCCGGTCGTGTTCGATCCGGAACAGGCCACCGTAGCGACGAGGGCGAGCGTCAGGGCAACCGCAGTCCGTTGCGTCAACTGGAGTTTCATGGGGTTCCTCGCTTCAGAGTATTGAGTGGTGTCGTTAGAGCCGCGAACAGATCGCGGCCAGCAGCGCCTTTGCCTTCTCGTAGTCGGCCGACTCGAGGCTCGTTCCGACGAAGACATCGTGCCGCACCGCGATGAGCTGCATGCCGTGCAGCAGCGCAGCCTGTTCCCACGGCCCCGCGAGCGTGGTGTCGGTCCGAAAGCCGATCGTCGCGGCGGCGCCCGGCGCCTTGCCGTCGGCGGCGGTTCCGCCAATCATCTTCATCATCCCGCCGATCACCGCCTGCATCTGCGGCGGCGGCTGCATGCGTGTCCATCGGCGAGCTCGACGGCAAGCCCATCACGCCGCCGACCGTCGCCATCATGTGTTCGAGCATCGCGAATTCTGCCGGCCACCCTGCCAGATGAACTCGACCGGATACTCGCGCTCGCCCTGCGGCGTGGCTCACGCGATCATGTGCACGATGTTTGCCGGCGTCGTCGGACCTCGGGTCGCCGTCGAGCGGACCGATCGCGGCCTCGACATCGGCGCGCGGGAGGAAATCGCATGCGCTGGCGGGGTGTGCCGGCGGCTTCGGCACCAGTGCCACCGCCTTGGCGCCGTCATACTAGAGCGGATGATCGAAGCGCGGCATCACGATTGTTGCGATGGCGAGCGCATCGCTGCTCCTGCCCGCTCGCCCCGCTGACATCGACCTGCGACCGACCGCGTCCCCTTCGACGCGAAGAGCGACCCGCCCGGGATCCACGTCGCCCGGTCCCACGGGCCCGAGGTTTCGGCCTTCACGACCCGGTGCGCCATCGTGTCCATCCCGGTGGCGCCCGCCCTTCGCCAGCGCGCTAGCCAAGTGCGCCGGCCGCCCCCTGCACCGCCGCGCCGGCCTCGGCCCCGCCGCCGCTCCAGTCGGGGCGGATCGTGACCTGCGCGCCCGTCGGTACCGCGATACAGGCACTGATCACCCTGGGCATCGGCGGCGCCGTCGCTCGCGCGATAGGGTGGCGTGGCAAGCGGACCGACGTACGGCACCGCCTCGGCCGCCGCAGAACAGGGAGCACGGGTCGTGGGAATCGGCTATCCCTTGTGCACCGGCGCAGGCTGCCAGCCCGCCCAGGATGATGGCGAGCCCGATCATTCGGCTCACAGGAGCATTCGACACGATGACCTCCGCGATCAGGTTCGGGTCCAACGTATCGTGCCGGCGTTTGTCAGCCGTCGCTCCACCGTTTGTTGCCGGGCGACGGCGCGAGACTTACCTTCGAACCTCCATGCTCGAGCTCAGTCTGCTGGGCCGCACGCCCTCCGTGGCCCGGATGGACGGGAGCTCGCCGCGTTGCCGGCGCAGCCCAAGCGGTTTGCGCTGCTCGCCTACCTGGCGCTCGATGGCAGCAACGGCTATCACCGCCGCGATACCCTGGCCGCCATCTTCTGGCCCGACCTCGATCAGTTCGCCGCGCGGCGCGCGCTACGGAATACGATTTATCATCTGCGCGAGGCCCTCGGCGATGGCGTGATCGTCACCCGCGGCGACGACGCCGTGGCGATCGATCCGGCGATGCTGACCTGCGACGTGACCCGGCTCGCCGAGGCCTTCGCCGTCGGGCGCTACGAAGAGGTGCTCGACCGCTACCGCGGCGACTTGCTGGCGGGAACCCATTTTGCCGATGCCGGCGAGGGATTCGAGGACTGGCTCTCACGCGAGCGGATGCGGGTCACCGACCTCGTGATGCGCGCGGCGCGGGCACTGGTCGAGCGTGAGGAGCGGGCCGGCAACATCGCCGCTGCCGCGCACTGGGCGCAGCGGGCCTGCGCCCTGGCGCCGGGCGATGAAAGCTGCCTGCGGCGAGCGATGACGCTGCTCCATGGCGGGAGCGACGTCGGCGGCGCCCTTCGTCTTTACGATGCATTCGCGCGGCGGCTGGCGGCCGAGTTCGACGCGAAACCGAGCGCCGAGAGCGCGGCGCTCGCCGCGCGCATCAGGAGCGGCATTCCCGTCGCGACCGATCACCGTGCGGTTCGGGTCGCGGCACCTCTTCCAACCCGCCTCGCGCTGCGAACGATTCCGGCTCGCCAGGCGATGCGACCGGAGCCGTCCCACCGGCGTTACCGGTGGTGACCGCCATGACTCGCGCGGCCGCACCCGATCCGGAGATCGCCGCCGCAGGCGACCGGGATGAGCATCCAGCCATGCGTGGGCCGTTGCGGCGGCGCGTCGCAATCGCGGTCGGTGCGGCCGCCGTGATCGTGGCCGGCGTGATCGTGGCACGCGCGATGAGTTCACGATCGCCCAGCACCGCGGCGCGCAAGCGCGTCCTCGTCGCCGTCTTCACCAATCGTACCGGCGACTCCACCCTCCAGTCCCTCGGCCGCATGACGCAGGACTGGCTGGCGCAGGGTCTCGTGCGGACGCAGCTCGTCGACGTCGCGGATCCGCAGGCGGTGTTCGTCCAGGGACACGCCGCCGGCGGCAGCACCGCCGATCCGGTCACCCTCGCGCGGCGTACCGGTGCGGCGATCGTGGTCTCCGGCAACTACTATCGCACCGGAGACACCCTCGTCTTCCAGGCATCGATCATCGACGTGCGCTCGGGACGCATCGTGCGGGTGGTCGGGCCGATCCTCTCGAGCACGCGCACGCCGGTCGCGGGGCTCGACGAACTGCGTTCGCGGGTGATGAGTGCCCTCGCCGCCACGGTCGATGCGCACGCCACACAGAGCCTCGGTTCGAGCGAGATCCCGCCGTTCGACGCCTATCGCGACTATGTCGACGGCTGGGATGCCTACTGGCACGGCGACGGTCGTCACGCCGAATCGCTCTTCCTGCGCGCGGTGCAGCGTGACACGGTATTCACCGCGGCTGCGATCGCCGCAGCGGTGGCTGCGGCAAATTCTGGCGACTGCCCGCTCGTCGATTCGCTGGCGTCGGTGCTCGATACTCCGGCGCGATCGCTCGACCGCGACAACCAGCTCACGCTGCGGATCACCGAGGCGCGGTGCCGCGGCCGCAACGACGAGATGCTGCGCCTGACGCTGGAGCGCGCCGACCTCGAGCCGGGCAATTCGAGCGCGCAGCTGTCCGCCGCCGCCGCGGCGCTCTGGGCCAATCGGCCGGAGCGCGCGCTCGGACTCCTCGACCGCGTCAACCCTGCTGTCGACCTGGGGTGGAGCACCGACACGACCCACTTCGCGTACTGGAGCGGGATCGCCCAGGCGCTGCACGTCCTCGGCCGCTATCGCGACGAACTAGCCGCCGCCGGTCACATGTCGCGCGGCGCGCCGCTCACCCGCATCTGGCTGCGCGGTTCGGCGCTGGCCGGCATGGCGCACCCGACCGAAGCTCTGGCACTCCTCGACAGTGCGCTCGCGCTCCCGGTCGAGACCGTGAGCGACCTCGGACTCGCGCCGTACACCGATGGCCGCCCACAGTACACCGTGACGCCCGCATGGGTCGCTACCTGGATCGCGCGCGAGCTCGCCTTCCACGGCGACACCGTTGCGGCGCGGCAAGCCGCGATGCGTGCCGTGACATGGTATCGGAATCGCCCGCCCGCGGAGCGATCGACCTTCGAGGAGCGTCTGGTGGCGGCATGGTCGCTGGAGTTGACCGGCGCCAATGCCGAGGCCGAGCAGATCGCCCGGCAGCTGGTGTCGGAAGATTCCAGCAACGTCGATGCGCAGGGCGAGCTCGCCGCGCTGGCGGCTGAGCGCGGCGACATCGCCCTGGCCGACTCGCTCGATCGCTGGCTCGCCGCGCAGCCGGTCGCGCGCGTGGGCTGGTCGGCGAGCGCCTATCGCGCCCGGCTGGCGGCACTCATGGGGCGGCCTGACAGTGCGGTCGCCCGGGTGCGCGAAGCCCTCGACGATGGCGCCTGGCCGCTCTGGTTCCACCAGGAGCCGGCGCTGGTTTCGGGCCGCAGCCGCTCCGGTGTCATGGCGCTGCTCGCCCCGCGCGGCTAGCCTGGTTCCGGTCGTGGGGCGCGGTCCGCCGGCCACCGTGACGGCCCGGCCGCGGTAGAATCGCCACGATTGTCGAGGCCCCTGCCTGACACCTCTTACCGCCTCACTTTCGCCAGCAGCTCGGGCAACCAGTTTTCGGCGTAGATCAGGTCGCCGCCGTTGGCAGGCAGGTCGCGGATCATCACGAAGTGCTGATCGTCGGGCGCGACATCGTACTGCTGACGGTTCGTTGCGGTCCGGTACTCCTTCAGCGGGAAGAGCCGTCTGGCGGATCCCGCGACGAGCGTGCCACCGGGTCCGGGCGCGATCGCCACGACCATCATCGTGTCGTCGCTCTTGTAGAAGAATTCGCGGCCGTTGTGCGCCCATCGCGGCTCGATGCCGCCGTTCCGCGAAATGAGCCGCCGGAAGGTCACCTCGGGAAACGGCGACACATGGATCTCCAGCCGCCCCGTCGCATCGCCCGCGTACGCGATCCAGTGCCCGTCCGGTGAGAGCGCGATCTGCGTCGTCAGGCTCGGGTCCACCAGGATCGGCACCAGTGCGGTATCGCCGTCGCGGCCGCCTCGCCCCGGACCTTGCGCATCAGGTGGAGGGTGGTGCCGGTCGAGTCAACGAAGACGATACTCGAACCGTCCGGCGCAATAGCGGCCTGGCTCGCATCGTATACGCTGCCTCCGTCGAGCATCGGCGGCAGCGAGTGTTCCCACAGCGTCACCCGCTGCCGGCTGACTGGCGATGCCGGCCTGGGGAGAATCCGGCTGGCGATCGCCGCAGCGAGGCAGAGGAAAGCGAACGCTAGCGCGGCGAACACCGTGCGGCGGGACGTGCCGGTGCCCGAATTGCTGCCGGGCATGGCCCGCGCCCCCGCGCGCCCCGCGAAGGTCGGGTCAGCCAGTGCCTCGGTGAACGCCCTCGCGCTGGCGAACCGGTCGGCCGGCAATTTCTGCAACGCGGTCAGCACGGCGGCCTCGACGTTGCGCGGGATGGTCCGGCGTTGTGCAATGAGCGGCCGCGGATTCTCCGTCACCCCCCGGGCCACGATGGCCTGGGCCGTGGCTCCCGAGAACGGCGGCTCGCCGGTCAGCACCTCGTAGGTGACGACGCCGAGCGCGTAGATGTCGGAGCGGGCGGTGATCTCCCGGCCGCCCATCGCCTGCTCGGGACTCATGTACTGGGGCGTGCCGAGGGACATGCCGGTTTCGGTCACCCGGGTGCCGGACGTGCTCGCGGCGAGCGCGATGCCGAAATCGGCCACCAGCGCGCTGCCGTCGTGCAGCAGGATGTTTTCCGGTTTGATGTCGCGGTGGATCACGCCGTGGCGATGGGCGTAGTCGAGTGCACCGGCCACTTCGGTCGCTAGGCGGACCGCGTCCGGAATCGGCAGCTGCTTCTCGCGAAGCAGCGGATCTGAATAGGAATATCAATCGGGCCGCCTGGAAGATACCCCGGCCTCGAGGGATGCGCGGCTGGCCGTCGGCGGCGGTGACCGGAGTGTTCCGCGGGTCTGCTCGACGGTTGGGACGTCCGGTCCGCTTTTGCGGGGGCGTGCTCGGCTGGCGGCGCCTACTCTGGGAACACCGCGCACGCCGACGGTCCCCGACCGGGTGGCCGGGGTGACAGTCGGTGCTGCGAGGTCACCGTCGGTCAGGACGCCGGCGTGGCCGTGCGTCGTCGCGCCGCGCCCCACGCCGTGCTCGCCCGAGGGGACGGCGGGCTCCGTGCCGCGGCAGTGGTGCGGGTGCCAAGGTGCGCCAGGATCTGATCGATCACCGACCGCTGGGTGATGACCGCCACGATCCGCATGGTCCCGTGACAGGTGGGGCAGCGGAGCGGGTCGACCTCAAAGATCTGTCGCAGGAGCGCGGCCCAACGGCGAGTGGCCTCGGTGGGCGCGAGCCGGGGCGTGGTGACGATGGCGAGGGGCGCCTCTGCCGCCGCCGGCTCCCCTTGGCGCCGCATGCCGCGGGGCCGATTGGCGTACCAGCCATAGCAGCGTGTGGTGACCGTTCCCTTGTCCGGGATGTGGACCAGCACCCGCGCGAGGAACGCTCTCGGATCGAGCGTTTCGGTGCCCGCCGTCGGCCCCTCGGCCTTGTCCGAGCGATAGGTCACGGACTTCGCGGCGCGGTCATAGGTCAGCCGCTCTACCCAGAAGCGGCCCGAGCCATCGGCGAAAATCTCGCGGAGTCGGGAGGATGGGAGGCGCGGCAGGTCCGTGGTGAGCATCCGGAAGCAGTGGGTGTAGCGCGCCGGAATCATCTGGCCGATGGCGGCATTGGTCATGAGCATCTGGCCGCGAGGCGCGCCGTCCGGTGCTGGCGGCCACTGCTGGAGGAGCGTACCCGTCGGGCCGAAGAGCTCGACACGTGTCGAGAGCCCTGATCGTAGACGAGGTTCGAGTCGCTGCCGGCGGGGAGGAAGTCGGTGCGCCCGCGGAATTCGCCGGGGCCGTCGCCGCGGCGGCCGATGCCTCTCACGAACCTGCCGGTTGCGTCGTAGACGCGAAGCTCGAGCGGCTTCCCGTTGGCGACCACCACGTGGCCGTCGGGGAGTCGCATCGCGCCGCTGACATGGTCGAGTTCCTGCTCGGGTGTGCCGTCGTCGATGCCGATGATGGTGACCGGCTTCGCGGCGACGGGCCAGTGGGCGGGGGTCTGGGCAGCGAGAGAAGTGGCGAGGAGCATGAGCGACGAGACGACGTAAAGGGCTCGGGTCGCGGCGGCCTCGCGACGATGCACCCGGGGTGGTGAGCGACGGTTCGGGATTGAGGTGGCGACCGACCACGACGACGTCTTCACCTCCTCCTCACCGTACCTTCAGGACCGGGACTCGAGATTGGGGCGGGACCAGTGCACCACCAACCAGTATCGTTGCGACCATGGGTGGAGGAAATATGCGTTCACCGTACCGGGCGGGCCTGTTGGGACTCATCGGCGTCTCGCTTGCGGGAGCGGCCGTGCAGGCGCAGGGCAGAGGAATGACGGGCATGGGCGCCGGCATGGCAATGGTCCATGGATCCAGCGACAATGGCCGAGACGCAGGTCGTGCACGAACTCATGATGGGGCACGACCGGATCACCCGCGTCGTGACGACGCTGAACAACGGGGCGAGGACGGTGACGGAATCAGCCGATCCGCGGCTGGCGGCGCTCCTCCGGGCGCATGTCGCCTCGATGGTCCGGCGGGTGGGTGCCGGCGACGACCCCGGCTCGCCGATGGAATCGCCGGCGCTGCATACCATCTATCGCAATCATGCCCTGATCCGGACCAGGATCGACACCACGCCCCGCGGAATCGCTGTGATACAGACTTCGGATGATTCCGTCACAGTTGTCGCGCTGCAGCGGCACGCCGCCGAGGTGGACGACATGGTGGCACGCGGCATGGCGGCGATGCATGAATCGATGATGGCGCGCATGGGCGGTGGAGCTGGCCGCGGGATGGGGATGATGCACGACTCCGCGATGATGGCCTCGATGGGCGGCGGAGCTGGCCGCGGGATGGGGATGATGCACGACTCCGCCATGATGGCCTCGATGGGCGGTGGAGCTGGTCGCGGCATGGGAATGATGCACGACTCCGCGATGATGGCCTCGATGGGCGACGACTCGGCGGGGCCGGACAGTGCTTTTGCGGCGATGCAGCAGCGCGGCAAGGTGGCGATGGGTGTCGACCAGTACACGTCGACCCACCAATTCGACACCCGGAGCGACGGCGGTCGCATCGAATTGCAACGGGACGTGGACGACAGCGCCGGCGTGGCGCAGATCCGGCTCCACCTGCGAGGCATCGCGAAGGCGTTCTCGGAGGGAGACTTCAGCGCGCCCGCGTTCGTGCACCTGCAGGAAGTTCCCGGCGCGAAGGTGATGGCTGCCAGGCGCGCGCTGATCACCTACACGTACCGCGACCTGCCGCGCGGCGGCGAGGTGCGCATGGTCACGAAGGACCCGGAAGCTCTTGCCGCCATCCACGACTTTCTCGCCTTCCAGGGCCGGGAACACCACGCCCCCTGAGCGGTCCGGCGCATCCGGCTTGCGGGGGAAATCGATCTGAATAGGAATCGGGCCGCCTGGAAGCTACCCCGGCCTCGAGGGATGCGCGGCTGGCCGTAGGTCTGCAGGCAGGCGACGATCCCGACTGCGAGATCACCCTCGCCGGTCAGGGTGCGAATGGCGGCGGTGACGGTGCCCGCCGCGGCGTGAGCGATGTCACCCAGCAGGCGCCGACGATAGAGGCAATACGCCCGGAGCCGCTTGGGAAGCGTCAGCACCACCTGGCGGTGGGGCACACGCGCGAGGAGCGTGGTGTCGAGCCACTGCGTCCAGATCGCGAGACGCTTGGCGTGGCAGCTGGGGCAGAAGTAGCGACACTTGCAGGAGAAGGCGAGCACGTACTCGTGAGCGCAGTCGTCGCAGCGGATGCGCGCGAAGCTGTGCGCGAGAACTCCGCAGGCGAGGAACTTGTCCGCCACCTCCCCCATGACCGGGCGCCATGGGCCGTACTCGTGCGCGAAGCGCTCGTCGTAGACCGTCTGCAGGCCACGCAGATGATCCTGCACCAACCGAAACAGCGGCGAGGCCTGCGGGCGTCGTGGCTGGTAGACGCCGAGAGCCGCCGGGGTCGCGACGGCCATGCCCGCACTCCGAGCGAGGAGCGCGAAGCGTCGACCGGATCGGCGTAAATGCCATCACCGGATCGTGCAGGGCGGATCATTCGAGCGCATATTTCACGTGACCGCCTAACTCTGCTTGCTGCCGACGAGCGGACCGGTGATCGGCGGCCGGGCGGGTGCACGGCGGTCCGCTCGCGGCAGAAGCTGGCGTTAGGCTGCCCACGGCACTTCTTGACACTAATAACGTTATGCGTTACTATCTGGCATGATTCGGGGCTTCGCCGACCGGGACACGGAGCGCGTCTTCGGTCGAGAACCGGTGCGGCGGTTTCCGGCGTCGCTGCAGCGGATGATGCTTCGCAAGCTGGTGGTGCTGGACGCGGCGGAATCGCTGGCGGACCTGCTGTCCCCTCCCGGGAACCGGTTGGAGAAGTTGCGCGGCGATCGCGCGGGCCAGCACAGCATCCGAGTCAATGACCAATGGCGCATCTGCTTTCGGTGGCGCGATGGCGATGCCCACGAGGTCGCGATCGTCGACTACCACTAGGAGCAGGTATGGCGCACCGTAAGCTGGCCCCAATTCATCCCGGCGAGGTGCTTCTCGAGGAGTACCTTGAGCCGCTGGGGTTGTCGCAGTATCGCCTGGCGCGGGATATCAGCGTCCCTCCACGCCGCATCAACGAGATCGTCCATGGCAAGCGAGCGGTGTCCGCGGATACGGCGCTGCGTCTCGCCCGGTATTTCAGCACGAGCGACCGGTTCTGGCTCAATCTCCAGGCACGGTTCGATCTTGAGACCGAGCGGGATCGTCTGGGCCGGCGACTGACCGAAGAGGTCGCGGTATTGGCGGGCACCTAACAAGCAAATGCAGCTAGCGAGCGCGGGCACCATGCGGCTGCGCCGCAAGCGCGCTCGCAGCTGATTTGCAGGGCGTTAGGTGGCCCGAGAAGGGAATGCCGCGACTAGCGGTAGACGTCGCGACGGTTGCCGACTTTCACCACGGTGACGACGAGTTTTCGGTCGACGATCTCGTAGAGAATGCGAGAGTCCCCTTGCCGCAGCCGGTATTTCTCCTCGCCGCTGAGCTTTTCGCACCCGACTGGCCTGGGGTTGGCGGCCAGTGCTTGGATCTTGGTGACGACGCGCCGTCGGTCTTTGGGCGGGAGGGCCTCGATTTCTTTGCCGGCGGAGCGCCGGATCACAAGGCTATAGCTTGCCACGACGCTTCAGGTCGCGCACCAGATCCTCGAAGGCCACGGTTGGCTCCCTGGCCCGTTCACGGAAGGCGGCGAGATCCTCGGCATCTTCGAGCAGGGTGGTACGGACGGCGGTATTCACCAGGTCCGAAATGGTCTGGTCGGTTTCGGCCGCCTTGAGGCGGAGGGCCTTGTGGAGGCTCTCATCGAAGTAGACGGTTGCGCGCTTGGCAGCTGGCATGGCTGGATACTAGCGTTATGACGTCATGACGTCAAGGCGGCCACCTAACGACTATATGAAAGCGCGGAGCTGCCCGGCGGCGGCTCCGATGGGACTCGCGGAGTGCCGATGCGGGCGTGACCTTCAGCGGTCGCCTTCAGGAGACTCCGATGACGTGGGTCGGGTTGGATCTGCACAAGCGCTACATCACGGCGTGTGCGATGGATGATGTGGGTGTGATCGTGGCCGAGCACCGGCGACTGCCGGCAGATGAGGCCCCGCTGCCCAGGCCGGTGACCGTGGCGATGGAAGCGACGTTGTATTGGGCGTGGCTCCACGAGCGATTGACGATGGCGGGGTACGCGGCGGTTGCGGCGCATCCCTACCAGGTGAAGCTGATCTGGCAGGCGCGGGCCAAGACCGCTCCGATCGATGCGCGGAAGCTGGCGGAGCTGGCGCGGACCCACCTGCTGCCGACGGTGTGGGTGCCGGATGCCGAGGTGCTGGCGCGGCGCAAGCTGCTGCGGGGCCGCGCGTACTTGGTGCGGACGCGGACCCGGATGAAGAATCGGTTGCACGGGTACCTCACCGCCGAGAATTGCCGTTGCCTGGTGACCGATCTGTACGGCAAGGCGGGGCGCGCGTGGTTGCGGGCGGTGCCGTTGCCGGAGATCACGCGGATCCAGGTCGATCTGTTGCTTGAGCTGATCGATGCGGTGGATGTGCGCGTGAAGCGGCTCGATCAGCGCATTCGCAAGTCGGTGGCCCAGGATGCGGCCGCGGACCGGCTGCAGACCGTGCCCGGCATCGGGCCGTTCGGCGCCTTGTTGCTGCTCGCGGAGATCGGCCGGATTGACCGCTTCGCGTCGAGTCACCAGTTGGCCGCGTACGCCGGCTTGGTGCCGAGCACGCGGAGCTCCGGCGACAAGACGTCCCACGGCACGGTCGATGGGGCCGGGAGTCCCTGGTGGCGGCGGCGCGCAAGGTGTGCTGTTATCTGTACTGGATGCTGAAGGAGTCGTGGCCGTACGAGGAGTGGTTGCAGCAGCATGAGGGCCGGGGGGTGCGCCCGGTAGCCAAGCGCTGGTGTCCGTCGGGTAGTCGACGACGCGCCCGGTAACACGATTGGGCCACCTCCTTCGAACGATACTCCTGTGCCGCTGCGCACGTGGAGGCGCCTGAAGACAGCTTCGCTGTCCTTCGCCCACGCAGGAGTGCTGGCTTGATGTCCGGGTCCACGCAGGAGAGGCCGCCGTGCGCGACGGTCGTCTGGAGCGTGTACCCCCTTGCGCTCCGCGCTTTCAGAGGAGCGCTTGCTGCCGACGAGGCCAAGGCGGCTCGGCCGCCGCGCTATGATTGTGATGGAGGACTGCGGCGGCCTCACCCGGCCTCGCCGCAGAAGCGCAAGCCGTTAGAGCGCAACAGCAGCCTGTGGTAGATTTGATGGGTCCGGAACCAGGAGTTCCCATGGTGCTCCATCTCGAAATTGAACAGGAAGCGGACGGCCGCTGGATTGCCGAGATCAGCGATCTTCCCGGCGTAATGGCATATGGCATCACGCGACCCGACGCCATTGCCCGGGTCCAAGCGCTCGCGCTGCGGTCGCTTGCCGACCGAATGGAGCACGGCGAGAGAACGCAATGACGACTAGTCCGACGACCCTCCGACTGACCAATCGACACACCGGCGAGGTTCTGGAGATTCGCCGGGAGAAGCGCGGCGGAGAGACAGTCTTCGGACTTCGTGGCACACTGCCGGCACATCGACCGGGCCCACCGTTACACATTCATCATCTCGAGGACGAAGAGGGGTCGATTGCAGCCGGAACATTGACAGCGGAAGTCGACGGTCACCGGATGACATTCGGGCCTGGTGAAATCGTCCGGCTTCCCCACGGGGTTCCGCATCGGTGGTGGAACGACGGGGATCAACCGCTAGCCTTCGAGGGCTATACACGGCCAGCAGTAGATTTGGACCGCTACCTTCAAGCCGTATTTGAAGTCATGAACGCCGGTTCGGCGAACCGGCCACCGCTCTTCTATCTGGCCCACCTCGCCCTGCGCCATCGGCGAACTCAAACCGTTCTGGTGATGCCGCCGGTTATTCAGACGTTCGTGTTTCGAATGGTCGTCGGCGTCGGCACCGTCCTGGGGCGATATCGCGGCACGCATTGGCCCGGCTGCCCGACGCGGTGCACCGGCGCTCCGGAGCCGGCATGAAGCCTGACACGCGGTTGCACTTGCGGCCGGCCGCCGCTTCTCAGGCGCCATTGGGCGCCGTCCTGGCCGCCGCCAGTGAACCGCGGCCGTCAGGCGAGGCGCTTGAAAGGGCACGCGAGGCGGCCGGCGGAATGGACGTGCGCATTGGCGGTGGGGCGAACACCATCCAGCAGTATCTTCGCGAATGCCTCATTGATGGCTGTTCGAGCGGGTTGACTTGGGGGGTCGACGGATATGCGAGTTCATGCGCTGCTGGGACGAGGATCGCCGCAGGCGCGCAACGTCGTCAGGCAACGGGCCTGTTATCCCGGGGTCAGTATCTTTCCCATTCCCATGACTCCGACGCCAGCGCTGAAGCGCCGCCTCCTCTGGGCCGGGCTGCTCACCATCGCCATGGTTCTCGGCGCCCACCAATGGCGCACGATTGGCGGGCGCGTTCCGATGGTCTTTGTGGGCCTCTGGTTCGGCTCCTCCATCATGGTGGCCCTCGTCTTCTCTCCCCGGCTGTTCCGCGCGGAGCACCCGCCCGCTCCCTGCCGGGCGGACCCGGAAGAATGGCAGGCGAGCGTACGCCTGGCTGGTGTCGCGCTGCTCCCCCTCGCGCTCGTCCCGCTGCTGGAGCGCCAAGGGGTCCGGAATGATCTCGCGATCTGGCTTCTCGATTGTGCGCTGCTGATTTCCCTGCTGACCGTGCCGTACTTCACCCTGCTGGCGCGGTCAGTGCTCGGCGGGGTGGTATTGAGTATCGGAGCGTTCCAGGCGCTGTGGACCTGCGGTGCCTCGGCACTGTTCGTCCGCATGCAGGCCCTGGAGCGTCAGCGGACGGGACAACTGCCGCACGGCTGGACCTTCGAGGATTTCTTCCGGCCGGAGTATCGCTACCTTTTCTATGTCCTTGCCGCCGTCATGGTCCTGGGGTACTGCCCCGCGCTCTTCTACGCGGCGTACCGCCGATTCCGACGCACCGGAACGCAACTCGCCATCACGGCTGTCTGACAACCTCATCAAGTCGAGATGGCGCGGGCGCCGCAGACGCGCGCGAAGTCTGGCGGCGCCATCGAACCGAGTCCGGGAGGTCTTCGTCATGGCGATGCGAAAGACGGTTCCAAAGAGCATCGATGAGTACATCGCCGGCTCGCCCATTGCAGTGCAGCCGATCCTGGCCCGGATCCGGAAGACCGTCGCGGCGGCTGCGCCCGGCGCGCAGGAACTGATCAGCTATCGTATGCCAGCGTTCCGGCTGCATCGGATCCTGGTGTACTTCGCGGCCTTCAAGACGCACATCGGCCTCTACCCGCCGGTGGCTGGAGATGCCAGGCTGAAGAAGGCGCTCTCGCCCTACGCGGGACCGAAAGGCAATCTCAGGTTTCCGCTCGACCAGCCCATTCCGTACGACCTGATCAAGCGCATCGTGCAACTCAGGGTGAAGCAGGACCGCTGGGCGGAGCGGCGGAAGGGAAGAGGCGACGGCGCCTGACGCGACGCTACGAGGAAGTGTCAAGCCACGGAGCGCCACATGAAGGTGGACAAGGAGATCAACGACTACATTGCGGCTCATCCGATGAACTCGGCAACGCGAGCGTGACGGGTTACTGAATCAAGTTCACGACACTCGGCAACATCAACGTCGCTATTCTTGAAGCGGCGATTCGAGACGGGTCCTCCCGTTCAGGAGCGATTGGATGATCAGTCCGGGCTTCGAGACCACGGATCCGATCACGCAGACCCGCCTGGTCGTTGTGCACGGAGCCCGGGAGACCGCAGGCCGCGGCTGGGTAACCGAGGTCCACTGTCCCGAGGGTGCAGCACCCTGGGTGGCGGCGCACGTACATCGGGCCTGGACGGAGACCTTCGAGATACTGCAGGGGACGGCGAGCTATCGGTTGGGGACCGCCGTGGACACCCTTCGGACCGGCGAGACCATCATGATGCCGCCGGGAGTCGCGCACGTCCATCCCTGGAATACCGGATCCGGCGTGATGATCTACCGGCACACCAACGACTTCGGCGCGTCGACCCCGGAAGCCGTCGACGACGTGCTGGGCACATTTGCGACCATCAATGGACTGGCTCGTGAGGGTCGGATCGGGAAGAACGGAATCCCGAAGAACCCGCTGCAGGCAGCTGCAACGATCCGGACCCTGACGAAGCATGGGGCATTCGATGCCGTGGTGCCGATCCCGCTGCAGCTCGGTTTGAGCGCCACGTTGGGCCGACTCGCCGAGGCTCTCGGATATCGGGCTGTCTACGATCGGTACCTGGCCTGAGGCCTGCTGCCGGGCCTCCGTCCTGCCTGGAACCCTTCGCTCGGATGAATCCGATGACCGCGTTGCGGGTGGCGTGATCGCCGGGCTGCGAAATCGACGACGTCATGATCATCCCGCGCTGGCACCCAACGTGACGAGAAGGTCGTCCAGCTGCTCGAACGATTCACTGAACTCGCCCATGCTGCCGGTCGCGATGGCACCGTCGAGCGCTTCCTTCGTGGGGTACAGGTCGTGCATGATGACCAGGGTCCCCGGACCGCGCTCCTCGAACGTCACCGTCGTGACGGCTCCCGCGTCGCCCCCTTCGTCGTTCGTCCAGACGAGTCGGGAGGGCGGCACGACTTCGATGTACTTGCCGAAGAACGCCATCGGCTCCGGTGACGCCGGGTGTTTGAACACGAACCGGTAAGTTCCCCCGGTGCGCACATCGGCCTCGCAGGAGACGAAGGACACCCCGAGCGACTTCGGTGCCCACCATCGCAGCAACAGCTCCGGCCTGGTCCACGCGTCGAACACGACGCGGGGCGGGGCATTGAAGCTCCGTGTCACGACCACCTCCCGCTCGGACTTCCGTTCTGCCGTCGTGCGGGGCTTTGCGGGGGTGGACCCGCTGTCACTTCCTGCGTGCATCGCTTGTCTCCTTCCGTTTGAGTTCTTCGACGATTGCATCCAATTCATCAAAGCGCGCGGCCCAGAGCTGGCGGTACCGCTCAAGCCAGGCCGTCTCTTCCTCCAGCCGGCGCGAACCGAGCCTGCAGGTCCGCACCCGGCCGACCTTCTCCGTGGTGACGAGCCCGGCCTGCTCCAGGACGCCGACGTGCTTCTTCATTCCGGTGAGCGTCATGCGGAACTTTTCGGCCAGGTCGGTGATCGAGGCATCGGAGCGTCCGAGCTGCTCCAGCACGCCGCGTCGGGTCGGGTCCGAGAGCGCGGCGAAGGAGGAGTCGAGGCGAGCGTGCGAAAACTGAACCATATGGTTCAGTATATAGCGGGCGGATCCGGCGTGCAAGAGGGGGTCGAGCGGCAGAGGTGGACCCGGGAAGGCGCCGCGGCGACGAGCGGCCGAACCAGCCGCGTCCCGCTTCTCGCCCTCATGTCCTGCGGCGTTGCCGATGACCGAACAGGCCGAGGCCGACCAGGCCGGTTGCGAGCAGAGTCGAGGTGAACGGTTCCGGCACGACATCGGTCGGCGTCGCGACCCAAGCGCCGTTGTCCAGCAGTCCGACATAGAACGCGCCGCAATTGTAGGCGCGGGGCGGGCCGGGAATTTCCGTCGTTCCCGCGGGAAGTCCGTAATCCACTGGACAGCCGGCGAGCACCCCTCCCTCGTCCTCGCCGCCACCCTGACCGTTGCCACTCCCCTCGTCGTCGCCCGTCAGCAACGGAGAGGCGAAGAAGCTGCCCCACGCCGGCGCGAGTGGCGAGAGAAATGACAGCTGCCACGTGAGCTGTGGCTGCCCGCCGCCGCCCCCGCCGCCGCCGCCGCCGCCACCCCCACCGCCGCCTCCGCCGCCCCCTTCGTTGCCGGAGGCGAAGTCGGTGAAGTCAAACCGCACGCCGGCGAACGGATTCATCGTGAGCGGCACGAGATCGGCCTGTGCGTCCGCGAAGTCAAACCATGAGGCCGTCGTCGTGAACGACGCTCCGGGCAGCTCGATGATGATTGCCTGGAGACTGCCCAGGTCGATACAGGCCGAGAGGGCATCGCCAGCGCACCACGCGGGCAACTCGAGCCCGAAGGTGCCGAGACGTGGCCCGCGGGTCTTGAGGAATTGGTAGGTATAGCGGAAATCGCCGGCGGGCTGCGCCGCGATAGTCCAGGACAGATCAGTCTCGAAGGTCTTGTTGCCGCCGTCGGTCACGGCACCAGCCCACCCCTTGAGCGCATACACTTCGTCAGCGGTGGTACGAGTTCCGGTGTACGTCGCGGGAGCGCCTTCCTGGGCAGCCAAGTCGGGCACCGGGAGGACACTGAACAGCATTCCGCAGGCGACTAGCAGCCAGCCCCGCCGAAGAGCACCTGTGAGTCGCGGCGCAGCGTCCTGCTTGCAGATCGAAGGCATGGTCTCTCACTCCCTTGAACGGCCAATGCAGAAGGCTTCCTGCACTCCGGAGCATTCTAGGTCGGCATCGGTGGCGGGGCAGTCGGACGAAACCTGACGATCAGGGGATTTTCCCTGACCCGTGCCCCCGGGCTCATTGCCACACCATGGCTCCGGGTGAGCGCGCCGACGCCCTCGCCCCGGCCCCACGCATTCGGGGAGGACGCGGCCGCCGCCGATGCGCAGGCCATCGGATGGCGGAAGTCTCCCTCCCGACGTACGCTTCCGCATGGTCCATATCGAACGCCATCGCACCGCTCATATCGGCTGGCTCCGCGCCGCGGTCCTCGGCGCCAATGATGGTCTCATCTCCACCAGCAGTCTCGTGGTCGGCGTCGCGGCGGCTCAGAAGGCGCGTGGTCCTGTGCTCCTCACCGCGCTTGCCGGCCTGGTCGCGGGCGCCCTTTCGATGGCCGCGGGCGAGTATGTCTCTGTCAGCTCCCAGGCCGACACCGAGCAGGCCGACCTTGCGCGGGAGCGGCGGGAACTTGCCCGGCAGCCCGTGGCGGAGCACGCGGAACTCACCAACATCTATGTGGGCCGCGGGCTCGCCCCGCCCCTGGCCGCCGAGGTCGCCACGCAGTTGATGGCCCACGATGCCCTGGGTGCGCATGCTCGCGATGAATTGGGACTGTCCGAGTTGAGCCTGGCTCGACCGCTGCAGGCGGCGCTGGCGTCGGCGGCCTCGTTCGCATCCGGCGCGGCGCTGCCCGTGCTGGTGGTCCTGTTGCTCCCGATCACCGCGGTGGTGCCGGTGACCATTGGTGCAACGCTCTTCTTGCTGGGCCTGCTCGGAACCGTGGCGGCGCAGCTGGGTGGAGCCGCTCCGCTGCGCGGGGCCCTGCGGGTCACCTTCTGGGGTGCCGTTGCGATGGGTGTCACCGCGATGATCGGGCGCCTCGTGGGCAACGTCGGTTAGCTGGCACGGCCGCCACCTGGCCAGCGCGCTGCTGGTCGTGGCGGGCGAGTCAACCCGGCGCAGCGAGCGGGATGAGGTGACCTGAGGTGCGGACGGCGCCCCGCCGCCACCCACCGGGGCACCGACGCGCCCAGTTGTCAGACCGCGGACAAGTCACTCTTCACCACCACCACCAGACGTCGGAGGTTCAATGAAACGAGTCACTGGCATCGGCGGCATCTTCTTCCAGGCCAAGGATCCCGAGGCCCTGCAGGCCTGGTACAAGCGGCACCTCGGAATCGATGTCCAAGAATGGGGCGGCACGGCTTTCAGCTGGACCGACGATGACGGCAAGCCCGTTGCGGGAACAACCGTCTGGTCCATTGCATCGGCGCAAAGTGGCCAGTTTGCGCCCAGCACGGCGACCTTCATGGTCAACTACCGAGTGGACGACCTCCACGCTCTGGTCAGGGTCCTGAAGGAAGAAGGCTGCAACGTGCTCGAGAAGATTGACGAATCCGAGTACGGGAGGTTTGCCTGGGTCATCGACCCGGAAGGAAACAAGGTAGAACTCTGGCAACCGCCCGTCGATCAATGATCAACGCCGTCGGCCTCGGCACGGCCAGCCGGCTGACCGTCGACCTGGTGTGACCACGCGGGACTGGTGAGGTCCAGCCGCCATACCGGCCCGGAATACATCGGTCCCTCGAACCGGACGAACGCCGGAACATCATCGGTGACAATCCAGGCGTAGCTGTCCGGCGGCATCTTGCCCAGGATCTTCGCGACGATTGCTGTCAGCATGCCGAGCTTCGGCTTGAGCACGAAACGCACCGCCGTCTCCTGGTGCTGACCCACCCGGACGAGTTGCGTTCCCGACGGAACGAACGCAAGCTCGATCAGTCGCGGCTTGGGCAGGAAGGCGACCAGGTGCACGGTCTCGGTATCGCCGGGTGCGAGGTTCTTGGCGATGGTGATGACCAGGCCATTCGAGATGTCAGGCGGGAGTTCGATGGTCCCCTGATATTCCTTCCGCTCTCCGCCGGCGTGCGCCCGTGCCTTGACATCGTACCGTCCGGAACGCCAGAGCGTCGCATCGATGTCGGTCGCGAAGGCAGGTCCGTGCTGGACGAGATGATACGTCTGCATCTCGAAGACGCGCTGCTGCGTGAAGGTCACGGTCTCGTCGAATACCGATGCATCGGCAAAGTGGAAGACAAGGCGCGATTCGACCGTCGCCCCGTGCGTGGACTGCAGCAGGTCGCCCGCCGCCAGGTCCGCGCCCGCAGCCGAACGCAGGTCGAGGAAGCCGTGCGCTGTTCCCTCGGGAAAGCGGACCGGAATTCCCCCCGGGGCGACGCGCTTCGCGTGGCCCTGCGCCGCGACCGGCGGCGCGGCGAGCAGCAATGCCCCCGCCACGACCGCTATTCCGCGATGCTGCCACCGCTCCGTCATCCGCGCTCCCGAGTTGCAATGATGATAGCTTGGTATGCCCGGCCGGGGGATGGAACGATGCGCGGTTCCCGCCCTCCGAACGGGCAACACGAGCGGCGGCGCCGTGACTTTCACCGTCGCGCCGGACAATTGCCGCGTTCGTCGCCGTGGCGAGAGGCAAAGAGAGGACGTGGCGGCATGCGTGACTGGATGCTGGCGCACGCGGCGCTGTTGTGGTGGATGGCCGCGCTTTCGGCCGCGACGGCCGTCGTCGGGCTGATTGCCGGGCCCCTCGTGCTGGCGCGCCTGCCCGCTGACTACTATGCGCGCACCAGGCAGCCATCCAGGCCGTGGAATGATGTTCATCCGCTCGCTCGGGCCGCTCTCCTGATCGGCAAGAATGTCCTCGGGTGCGCGCTGGTGCTCGTCGGCCTCGTGCTCGTCGTCCTCCCCGGCCAGGGCATCCTGACGATCCTGGCCGGAATGATGCTGGTGGATTTCCCGGGCAAGCACCGCCTCGAGCACTGGATCATTGCCCGCGGCCCGGTGCTTCGGTCGATCAACTGGCTCCGGCGGCGCGGCGGGCGCCCCCCGCTCGTCATCGAGCCGTGAGGTCCGAGGGCGCTGATAGCCTTGGTCCTCCATTGCCGGGGCAGGTCAACGCGCACGCCTTGCGCGTTGACGATCTCGTGGCGGCGCTGGGCACCGATGGCGACCGGGGCCTCGCTCCGGACGAGGCGGCCCGGCGGCTGGTCCGCCTCGGACCAAATACCCTTCCGGAATCGCGGCGGCGTTCCCTGGCGGCGGTCTTCGTCGGCCAATTCAAGAGTCCGCTCATCTACCTCCTCTTCGCGGCCGCTGGCATCGCCCTGGCCCTCGGGTACGTCAGCGATGCGACCGTCATCTTCACTGTCGTGTTGCTCAACGCCGTGATCGGCTCGTTCCAGGAGGGACGGGCCGAGCGATCGCTCCGGGAGCTTCGCACCCTCGCGATCCGCAAGGCGCGCGTGATCCGCGGCGGGTCCGAGATGATCGTCGACGCCAGCCGGATCGTCCCGGGAGACGTGATCGTGATGGAGGCGGGAGACGCGGTCGTCGCCGACGCACGGTTGCTGCGGGTTGCGGCCTTGCAGATCACCGAGGCGGCCCTGACCGGCGAATCGCTGCCGGTGGCGAAGGACCTTGCACCGCTGGCCGTGGACACGCTGCTGGCCGACCGGCAGAACATGATCTACGCCGGGACGCACGTCACGGCAGGCCGGGGGCGGGCCGTGGTCGTCGTCACCGGACTCGATACCGAGATCGGCCACATCGCCACGCTCGCGGCGACCGCGACCGAGCCCGAGACGCCACTGCAGCGGCGCATCGCGCAATTCGGCCGCCAGATCATCGTGGCAGCGGCCATCATGTTCGCCGTGGTGGTCTCGATTGGCGTCATCCGCGGCATCCCGTTGGGGCAGATCCTCATGGTGGCGATCAGCCAGGTGGTCGGCATGATTCCCGAGGGCCTCCCGGTGGCGATGACGATCGCGCTTGCCGTCGGCGTGCAGCGAATGGCACGCCGTCGGGCGATCGTGCTCCGCCTGGCGGCTGTCGAAACCCTGGGTTCGACGACGGTCATCTGCAGTGACAAGACGGGAACGCTCACGCGCAACGAAATGACGGTGACCTCCCTCTGGCTGCCGGACGGCCGGGCGATCGCCATCACCGGAACCGGCTACCAACCTGACGGACGACTGCTGGAGAATGACCGCGACATCGATCCGGGTGACCCGCAGCTGCGTGCCCTGCTCGAAGCCGCCGTTCTCTGCAACGATTCCCGGTTGCAGGAGCCGGACGCGCCCGGAAAGGGTTGGAAGCCGATCGGCGATCCCACCGAGATCGCGCTCCTCACCGTCGCCATCAAGGGCGGGATCGTTCCCGATGTCTTGCGCAGGCAGCGGCCGAGGCGCGCCGAGATCCCGTTCGATCCCGCGGCGAAAATGATGGCGACCCAGCACGACACGCCGTCAGGCCCACTGGTGTTCATCAAGGGCGCGCCGGAGGTGGTGCTGGCCCTGTGTGCTGCGCCGGGGGAGAACGGAGCCGCCGGCGGGGTGTCGAACCCGGATGCGCGAGCCCTGATGCTCGGTGCTGCCGAACGGATGGGTGCCCGGGCGTTGCGTGTCCTGGCGATCGGTGCGGCGCATGGCGTCGAAATCGACGCTCATGAGGGTTTCGACGCGTTGCAGGGGCGGGTGACACTGCTCGGGCTCCTCGGGGAGATCGACCCGCCACGGTCCGAGGCGAAGGAGGCCGTCGAACAGTGCCGCGAGGCGGGCATCAGGCCGGTGATGGTGACCGGCGACCACAAGGCGACCGGCTCGGCCATCGCCGAGGCGCTCGGCATCGCCAAGGCCGGCGACGAAGCGATCGACGGACGCGAGCTGGAGGCGATGTCGGACGCCGAGCTTGCGGCGCGCATCGGCGGCATCTCGGTCTTTGCGCGGGTCCATCCGGCGCAGAAGCTTCGCATCGTGAGCGCCTACCAGCAGCGGCACGAAGTCGTCGCCATGACCGGGGACGGTGTCAACGACGCTCCGGCGCTCGCCAAGGCCGATGTCGGCGTGGCGATGGGGATCACCGGAACCGACGTCGCCAAGGCGTCCGCCAAGATTGTCATCGGCGACGACAACTTCGCCACCATCGTCGCGGCGGTGGCTGAAGGGCGGGTCGTCTATGGCAACATCAAGAAGGTGGTGCTGCTGCTGTTCTCCACCTCCGCAGCAGAAGTCGCCATTCTCCTGCTGGCGATGCTGCTGGGTTATCCCGTGCCATTCCCGGCGGTGCAGATTCTGTGGAACAACCTGATCACCGAAGGGCTCATCACCATCAACCTCATCATGGAGCCGGCCGAGGGCGATGAGATGCGGCGCAAGCCGATCTCTCCGCGGGAGCCGCTGCTCACGCGGACGCTGCTGACCCGCATGGTGTTCATGGTTCCGGCCATCGTGGCATCGACGCTGGGATGGTACGTGATCCGTCTCGGTGCCGGTGTCCCGGAAGCACAGGTGCGCACCGAGGCCTTCACGCTCCTGGTCATCTGCGAGTGGTTCAACGTCCTCAACTGCCGCTCCGAGCGGAAATCAGCGTTCACGCTCGGCATCCTGAGGAACCCCTGGCTTCTCGGCGGCCTGGTCGCCGGCAATCTGCTGCAGCTGGCGGTGGTGTTCTGGTCCCCGCTCGGCCGGGTCTTTCACACGGTCCCATTCGGTCTCAATGAGGTGCTGGAGCTGGGGGCGGTGGGGAGCCTGGTGCTCTGGGTGGAGGAACTGCGCAAGCTGGTGGTGCGCCGGCGCGTGGCAGGACATCACGTCCATCGCCGGGATCCCTGAAGCGCATCGCCGCCGGAACCTGCCGGCTTCAACGCTCGATGCGAATGGTCACGACGCCCCGGCCGGCGACGGTGGTGGCGCCCCGGATCTCCTGGCCCCGCTCCTCGGCCGGCGAAGAGATCCACTCCTTCCCGGTGCCGGCCCCGTGCCATGCCATCGTCGTCGTCACCGCGGCCGTTCCGGGATTCCAGAGCCGCACCATCCAGCCGTGGCCATCGCGGCCCTGCGTCAGGCTCGACACGACCAGGCTGTCGTTCACCTGCAGGCGGGCCTCGACCGATGACGGAAGCGCGGTCACGATGATGCGACGTGCTCCTGGTCCGTGTGGCGACTGGCAGGCCCCTCCGGCGGGGCGGGTGCAAGCGCGCTGGCTCGGTGTGAAGTATGATTGCTGTGGAGGACTGTGATGAACACGGACGCCCACGAGCACGCCCGCCTACCGGCCCTCGCTGGATTCACAGCGACTCTCGCGCTCTCGCTGTCGCTCACCCCGCTTGCCCTCCCGGCGCAGGACGCGGGAGGCCTTTCGGCGCTGACCCGCATCCAACCCGGCGTGAGCCACGCCGTGACGTCCTCCGATCCCGACTTCAACAGCAACCTTGACCGCATCACCGCCATCCAGCCCGGCGACTCCGCCGTGCTGGCCGACATCGCCGGCCCTGGGGTCATCACCCACATCTGGCTCACGTTCGCCGAGGCGCAGCCCGAGCTGGCTGGCGGCGAACGGCGCCGCCGCTCCCGACGAGATCGCGCTGCGCATCTATTGGGACGGCAACCCGCAGCCCGCCGTGGAAGCGCCGCTCGGCGACTTCTTTGCCGCCGGTTTCGGACTCCGCCAGGAGGTGCGCTCGGTGCCGATCCAGGTGCAGGGCGGTGACGCGTACAACTCGTTCTGGCAGATGCCGTTCCGCCACCACGCGCGCATCGTGGTGACCAACCAGGGCGCCAGACCGGTGCGCAGCTTCTACTACCAGATCGACTACAACAAGGTGGACTCGCTCCCCGCCGGCACGGCGTACTTCAACGCCGAGTACCGGCGTTCCTTTCCGGAGGAGAAGAACAAGGACTACGTCCTGCTCGATACCAAGGGCGAGGGCCATTACGTCGGCACGGTGATGTCGGTGCAGGCCCGCTCGCCGTACTGGTTCGGCGAGGGTGATGCGCGCATCTATGTCGACGGCGACGCGCGTCCCACCATCCAGGGCACCGGCACCGAGGACTACTTCCTGCAGGCGTGGGGGCTCGACCCGAACAGCTGGCCCTACTTCGGGACCACCTACCTGAGCGCCGATCCCAGCGACCTCGGCATGCGCGCCACCATGTACCGCTGGCACATCGTCGACCCGATCCGATTCACGAAGTCGCTGCGCTTCACGTTCGAGCACACCGGATGGATGTCCGCCGACGAGACCGAGACCGGCAAGGTCGACGGCCACGTGCCCCGGGAGGACGACATCGCCACGGTGGCGTTCTGGTACCAGCTGGGCCCCACGCCGCCGCGGGAGCCGATGCCGGACCTCGCCGGGCGCACCTTTCCGGACCTGGACCACGCCATTCCGGGGTCGGCGATGGTGGGGAGCGCCCGCCACTCCCCCGGGACGGTGGCGCTGCAGAAGGGATACGACTGGACGGGTGACGGGCAGATCTTCTTCCAGCCCGCCACCGACAGCGCCTGGCTGGAGGTGACGTTCCGCGTGGACACCGCGGAGCTCCAGGGCCTGGTGCTGCGCATGACCCACGCGCCGGATTACGGCCGCTGGCGCATCCTCGTGGACGGCGACGTCGGCAGATTCGCTCGCCGACTACCCCGACTGGGATCCCACGGGACCCCGCGCGACTTCTACGCGGCGGACCTCGAGGTGCGCGACATCTACCTGGGGAGCTACACCCTGTCGCCTGGCGAGCACACGATCCGCTTCGAGCTGGTGGGAAGGAACCCGGCTGTCCGCTGGCGACTACCTCGGATTCGATTCGGTGCGTCTGCGCCAGCGCTGGCACGTGAAGCGGCCGTCGCTCAGGCCGGGCGGCGCCAAGGGGGGCGGGTGAGCGCACTCGTTTCCCTGCAGTAGATTCCGCGGGCATCCGGTGCCGCGACCCCAAGGTTTGACCTTCATCGACCCCGAGCCCGAATCATCGCCGGATGTCCAAGTCCAAAGCGCTCACCGCCCAGCAACGCGACATCCTGCTCAAGACATTGCAGGCTCGCTTCGATGCGCACAAGCACCGCCACGCCGGCCTCGAATGGTCAGCGGTCCTGGCCAGACTCGAGGCGAAGGACAGCCGGCTCGGTCCACTCCACGAAATGGAGCAGTCCGGTGGCGAACCCGATGTGGTCGGCATCGACAAGGGGACCGGTGAATACCTCTTCGTCGATTGCTCGGCGCAGAGCCCCACGGGACGCCGCAGCGTGTGTTTCGACCGCCAGGCGCTTGACGCGCGGAAGGAGCACAAGCCGAAGAGCAGCGCGGTCGAGATGGCCGCCGCCATGGGCGCCGTGCTCCTCACCGTGGACGAGTACCGAACGCTTCAGGAACTGGGCGAGTTCGACACTACAACGTCGAGTTGGGTGCAGACCCCGGCCAGGATCCGGAAGCTTGGCGGTGCGCTGTTCTGCGATCGGCGGTACGACACCGTGTTCGTCTATCACAACGGCGCCGAGTCGTATTACGCCGGTAGGGGATTCCGGTGCTCGCTGAGGGTGTAGGAGGATCGCTCTGACCAGACTCGCGCCGACGGCGCTCCCGAGGCACCATCCTCGCTGCCTGCTCGCTTGATCAGGATGTTCGTCATCTTACGTGATCCGAAGCCCTCATGACGCCGTTCCCGTCGTTGCTGCTGCTGATCGTCGTCTTCGCGGTGGTGGTGTTCATCCTCTCGATGGAAGTATTCGTGGCGATGCCCTGGCCCCAGAACGGCGTACGTCCATGAACATCGTCATCAATGCCATCGGCGTCGCCAACTTCCAGCCCGACCGGATCATGGACCTGATGCTGCATAACACCGTGACGCCGGCCATCAACCAGGTCGAGGCGAACCCTTTCAACCAGCGGATCGACACACAGCGGTTTCTCTGGGCCAACAGCGTGCAGACCGAGGCGTGGGCACCGTTTGCGGAGGGGCGGAACCATATCTTCGAGAATCCGACCTTGCAGGCCATCGCGACCAGACACAAGAAGAGTGTCGCGCCGGCGATCCTCGGCTGGGTGTCACAACGGGGCATCGTGCTGTTGTCCAAGTCGGTGCACGAGGAGCGGATCGGGAGAACGTCAACGTGCTTCAACGCTCGATGCGAATGGTCACGACGCCCCGGCCGGCGACGGTGATGGCGCCCCGGATCACCTGGCCCCGCTCCTCGGCCGGCGAAGAGATCCATGCCTGTCCGGTGCCGTCTCCATGCGATACGATGGTCGTCGTCACCGCGGCCGTTCCGGGATTCCAGAGCCGCACCATCCATCCGTCGCCATCGCGGGGCTGCGCCAGGCTCGACACGACCAGGCTGTCGTTCACCTGCAGGCGGGCCTCGACCGGGGCGCGGGCCGTCTCGCGGCTGAGCAGCGGTGGTTCGGTCACCGCCAGGGCGGCGTGGGTTACCTGCGCCGCGTCGAACGGCCCGTGCGGCAGCAGCACGACCCGGAACGTCACCGGCCCCGGCTGATCGGCCTTGTAGTTGGTGTGCCAGTAGTTGTTCATGGCGTACGCGATCAACTCGGTGCCCGGGAGTGAGTGCGTGAGCCACGCCTCGCGCCCCTGCGGCTGGTCGAATGCCTCGGCGGTGAGGCCGTTCAACTCCCAGAGCGGGAGATCCGGCGTTACGATCGTCACGCCGAAGGCGGCGTTGCTCGCGTCGAGCCAGCGCTGCACGGGATAGAGGTTGCGATTGGCTCCGACGGCCTGGTCGACATCAGGGCGGACGATCGCCCAGCCCTGCTCCATGCGCAGAGTGCCTTTCGGCACGGCGAGCGGGAAGGCGATATGCACCGCCTCCTTGGTCCGCACCAGCGCCTTGTCGAGATGCGTCGTGATCTGAACGGCGTCACTGCCGGCGTCGAGCGTGATGTCGCGCACCAGCGCGTTCGCCCCCGGGGCGTCGCTGGTGACCTCGAGCGTCGCGACCAGCGGTCCCGTGTCGAGGACAGCAACTCTGGTATTGTACGCGTCCTGTGCGCGACTGGTGTCGAATCCGGCGACATAGCGGTACCGTCCCCACCCGCCCCGCTTCCGGTCGACGAGTTCGTGCCCGCGCCAGCGTACGCTCGACACGGCCCCGGTCTTTCGGTCGACATGCACCACGACGAGGCCATTCCAGAGCGAGTCCGCCGCCGCTTGCGCCGGCGCGATCGTCGGTCCGGGTCCGGCCGTTGCCGGCGTCATTGTCGCGGCAAAGAGCCAGGTCGGCTGCATCGGCGGAAGATCGACGCGGATCGCCATACCGCCGTCGCGGAGACGCTGCGACGCGACCGGTCGGCCGCGCTGATCCGAAAATCCATCCGACGCGCTGCTCAGTGAATCTGGAATGATGACCATGTCGTGCGCCGCCACGTCATGGGTGTTCCAGACGGCGATCCCGCCCACCTGGTCGCGAGGTGCGGTGGCGCGCGCCGCGAGATCGCGGCTCGCCGAATCGGCCGCGACGGCGAAGTGCTGCTTGTACCGCCACTCCGCCACACTCTTCGGCGCATCGGGGTCGCTGATGCTCTGGTCGGCGCCCCAGGTGTGCTCGTCCCAGAGAAGCACGTCGGCCCACGCGGAGTCGACGCTCGCGGTCGGCAACCGCACGCCGCGCAGCACCGCGACCGCACCGGCCTCGACGATCCGCGCCGCGCTCTCGCGGGTCAGGATGTCTTCGCGGAGCGAACTCACCGCGCCATCTTCCCAGAAGCCGGTGAGATCGCCGCGGATCTTCGGGAGCTTCGAGCCATACCGGGCCGCCATCGAGTCGAACATCTGCGGCAGGGTGGCGATGATGAGGCGCGGACTGGCGTAGCGCGCATTCCAGGCGCGCACCTCGCCGGCGAGCCGGGCATCGGGGATCCCGTTGTCGCCGCCGATGGCGACCCGTACCTGCACGATCGACCAGGGGTAGCGGTGCGCCACGAGCGTATCCATGTACTCGCTCATCACGTTGGCGTCTTCGACCCGGAGCCGACCCGCCGGCCAGTTGAAGACCCACGAGTAGCCGCGCCCGGCGAACATCACCAGCAGCGAATCCCGCCCGCTCGGCCCCATCCACCAGAACGGTTTGTCGCCCCACGCCTTGAGCGCGTAGCCGATCCGGTCGCCCTCGTTGGGGCCGCTGGAGAGGTACCTGATGCCCTGTTGCGCGAGGGCCGGGACCATCCCCCAGGTGGAGCCCGGGACGTCGCTGGTCATCGCCATCGTGACCGGCAGGTGCTGCACCGTTCGCAGATAGCGCGCGTAGTCGAGGAGATGGATCAGCTCCTCGCCGCCCGAAAGCCCGGTCATCAGGTTGGCGTAGAGTCCGCTCAGCGCCAGGTCGCCGCGGCGCACCGCGGCGAGGAGCCGCGCGGTGTCGGCCGCCGGTCGCGAGTCGAGGTAGTGCTCGAGCGGCCAGAGCCCCTCTTCGTTCCACAGGAAGCGTTCGCCCGGCGGATTGCCAGCGGATGCGCGAATATCAGTGATCGCGCTGTCGAGCGTGCGTTCGTGCTTCGCCTGAACCGCCGGCTGCAGATCGGTGTAGCCGATGTCGAGGTGGGCGTGGTCGATGAGGTAGACCTCGCGCGGCACCACCGGTGCCAGTGGGAGCCTCGGGAAGGTCACCACGACGCCACGTCCGCGCACGGTGAGCGTGGTGGTCGTCGGTCGGCGGACGGCGGGAACCGCAACCCGGAACGTGGTCGCGCCGCGGCCGAGCCGTTGAGTGTCGGGCTGCGCGCCAGGAACCTGGACCACGACATCGGCGCTGTCGAACGGATCCCACGCGTCGAGCCGCACGAGTTGCCGTGCGCTGCCGCTGCCGTGCATCAGCAACTGCTCGGCATGCGCCGCAATCGTCGGTCGGAGCGAGACCGTGTAGAGGATGAACCAACTCTGGCGGCCGGCGTCCTCACCCTGGACCTGCAGCGTCACGGGCCGGCCGGCGGGCGCGATTGCGGCCGGGACGTCGAGGGTGAAGATGCCGTGGACGTCGCCGTACTTGTCGGTCATCAGGCGGCGGAAGTGCAGGGCGATCCCGTCGACGCCGTTGACGTTCCACGCCGCCGCGGTGCTGACCGGCTGCGGCAGCGCGAAACGGTGGCCGTTGACCGTCATCCAGAACCGGACCGGCGCCTGGCCGGCGTCGGTGACGTCCATCGCGGCGAGGAAGGCGATGTGGCGCACGGCGTCCGGGCCACCGGTCACCGGCGCGGTGAGCCAGCGGGCGTCGTCGGTGCTGTCGACCGACCGCACGAGCAGCGAGGCGTGGGCGGTGGGGTGGGCGCTCTGGTAGAAAAAGCGCTCGCCGCGCAGTGTCGACGTCCAGCCGGCGGTGATGCCGGCGGGGAGCGCACCGAGGGGACGGATCAACGAATCGGCGACGACGAGCAGCGGCCACAGGATCATCCAGAGAAGGTAGCGCCGGGATCCGGCTTCCTGGCCATCGAATCGTCGGCGTCGCGTCGCCCGATCGATTGCCAATCGCAGGTCTCGGTCGGGGAGGCGCAACACCTGTAGCGCGCCCACATCATTCCGGGGCGGCAACGATGGCGCATTGTTCGAGCCGAATCCGTTGTCACAAAATGATTTGCGCAATCGTGCCTGGTGGGAACAATTCTTGCTTTGACGGTCGGGTTCTGGGTCTGTCTCGCGCCGTCTGTTGGCCCTGAGCAAACCGCTCTTCGGTGAACCCCATTTCCGGGCCCGGCCCGAACGGGAGAAGTATGAAGCGCCTTGCCCTCACGGCCGCCCTGGTGCTGACCGCAACCGCCGCCCAGGCGCAGAGCACGAAGTACTACATCAACGACGGCGATGCCAACACCGGATTCATCCTGCAGGGCGGGATCCTGACCTCCACGTATACGCTCGATCCGGTGAATGGCTATCCGATGTATCCATTGCTGTTTACCGGTTCGGATTTCGTGGTCGCAAATCGCTCCGGCAGCGCCGCGGTGCAATACGATGCCAACGGCACACCGACTGGTACGACGTACAGCAACGGCGGCCAATCAGTGGATCAACTGTTGGACGGCGGCACCGATGGCACACACAGCTACGCCGCTCGCTGCTGTTCCGGGGCCAACGGTATCTATGCCGGGGACCTGCAATTCGGCAATATGACGCAGATCAGTTCCCTGGGATCGACCGGCGTCACCTTCGCCAGTTCCGTCGGAGATCTCTTTGCGCTCGATTTCTCCGGCAACCTGTACCAGATGACCACCGGTGGCACCCTTCTCAATACGTTCAGCACCGGGATCACCAACGCGGCCGCGCTGGCGTTCGAATCCTCGACCAACACGCTCTGGTTCGCCCAGAACCAAACCGGGAACATCTATCAGTACGACCTCAGCGGCAACCAGGTGCAGACGTTCCTTGTTCCGCAAATGGTAGATTACAACTACTGGGGTGGCGAAATGCCGGAAAGCGTCGTTCCCGAGCCGAGCTCCATGGCCCTGCTGGCGACCGGGTTGCCGGTCCTCGTGGGGTTTGCCCGGCGCCGCCGAAAGCACCTGGGGGCCGCTGTGGTCTGACGGCAGTCGATCATCGCGGGTGACCAGGAGCCGGCTCGCCGGGCCGTGGTCGAGGATGCCACCGGCGAGGAACCTGTCCCCGACCCACGCAGCGCCGCCATGGGCCGAGCCGGTGCGCGGAGCACTTGGCGGAGCGCCAGGGTGCATCCTGCCATGCGTCCCCATCATCTGATTGTCCTGGCCTTCGTTGTCGGTTGCGCGCCGCGCGAGGTGCCGCGCCAGGTGTCGCCTGCGCAACGCCCGACGGTCCCGGACACGGTCCCGGCGAGCGTACGCTGGTCACGCGCCTCCGCCGAACATCGGGCGATCTTCCTCGAAGTCTACCGCGCGGCGACGATGCAGCTCGAGCGTCGCGCGTCGGGGCTGCCGGCCGGGAGCTGGGCCGTGGTGCTCGACGGCGACGAGACGACGCTTGACAATTCGCCATACGAACAGGAGCGCGCCCGGCTCGGGCTCGGGTACACCTCCGAGAGCTGGATGGGGTGGGTAGAACGCAACGCGGCGACAGCGCTGCCCGGCGCCGTCGGGTTTACCGCGCGCGCGCGAGCGCTCGGCGGCCATGTCATCATCGTCACCAATCGCGACGAGGCGGTGTGTCCCGAGACCCGCCGAACGCTGGCGCGCGTCGGTGTCCTTGCCGACCTCGTGCTCTGTGCGCCCCACGGTGTGTCGGACAAGAATCCACGCTTCCAGGCAATCGCGAACGGTACCGCGTCGCCCTCGCTGCCGCCGATGCGGGTGATCGTCTGGGTGGGCGACAACATCGAGGACTTTCCGCGCCACGGTCAGGATGTTCGTTTCTCCCCCGACTCGGCATTCGACAAGTTCGGCATTTCGTATTTCCTCGTGCCGAATCCGATGTACGGATCGTGGGAGGAGAATCCGCTTCCGTGATCCCGTGGCACCCTCTTGCCGAACCGCTGGTGGCGGGCCGGGTCTTCGATTTCGAGACGACCCTCGATGGACAGCGCCCCCTCGCGCATTCGCCCGTATTGCGCCACTTTCCGGCAGACCATTTCACCAGACTCGAGGCTGCACCTGCCGTTTTCCGCCCTGAACCTGCATCCCGCCCTCATCCGGGGGCTCAAGGACCTCGGCTTCACCCGACCCACGCCGATCCAGTCCGACGCCATCCCTGCCGGCGCTCGCGGGCCGTGACGTCCTCGCCTGCGCCATGACCGGAAGCGGCAAGACGGCCGCGTTCCTGCTCCCGATCCTGCACCAGCTATCGACAAGCCGCGCGGGACGACCCGCGCGCTGGTGCTCACCCCGACCCGCGAGCTCGCCGCGCAGATCCTCGAGGAGCTCAACCAGATCGCCGACCCACACCCCGATCACCGCCGCCGCCGTCTACGGCGGGGTCGGCATGGGGCCGCAGGAACACGCCTTCCGCCAGGGCGTCGACGTGCTCGATCGCCACGCCCGGCCGGCTGCTCGACCACTTCCGCGCACCCGTACGCGAAGCTCCCGCGGCATCGAATACCTCGTGCTCGACGAAGCCGACCGGATGCTCGACATGGGCTTCCTGCCCGACATCCGCCGCGTGCTGCGCCACCTGCCGGCGCAAGCGGCAGACGCTCTTCTTCTCGGCCACGATGCCGCCGCCGATCGCGGCGCTCACCCGCGAGATGCTGCACGATCCGGTCACGATCAACCTCGAGCGCAAGTCGGCGCCGGCGGTGGGCATCACGCAGGCGATCTACCCGGTCCGCCAGGAGCTCAAGTCGGCGCTCTTCCTGCACCTGCTCCGGCGCAGCGATGATGAAGGAGGCGCTCGTCTTCACGCGCACCAAGCACCGCGCCAACCGGCTGCAGGCGCAGCTGGTCAAGCACGGGGATCAAGGCGGAGCGCATCCACGGCAACCGCTCGCAGTCCCAGCGCACCGAGGCGCTCGCCGGCTTCAAGAGCGGCAAGTACCGCGTCCTCGTGGCGACCGACATCGCCGCGCGCGGCATCGACATCGAGGCCCTCGGCCATGTGGTGAACTTCGACGTGCCGCGACGCCCGACGACTACATCCATCGCGTCGGCCGCACGGCGCGCGCCGAGACGACGGGTGACGCGTTCACCTTCATCGCGCCCGAGGAAGAGCCGACTCCTGCGCGACATCGAGCGCGCGGTCGGCAAAGCGCCTGCCCGCGGGTGACCGTGCCCGACTTCGACTACAACGCGAAGCCCGAGGGGAAGCTCGAGATTCCGCTCGCCGAGCGCCTCGCGGCGATGCGCGCGCAGCGTTCGCAGCAACGAAGCAAGCGACCGACCGATGTGGGGGCGGCCAGTCAGTCCCAACGCTCCGGCCCGGCGCACGCAGCGCCGACGGCGGCGCGGAGTGGCGCCCGGAAGGGTCGTGGCGGAGGCCGGTACCGGCGGGGTTCCGGCCGGTAGGCAACGAGGCGCCTCACGACACGTCTGGCGCGGCTCGCATCGATCGACCACTGACCCATCCCGGGCCGGATTGCAGCAGAGAGTCCTGATGCAGACACGAACACTCGGTACGCTCGATGTTTCCCCCCTCGGTCTTGGCTGCATGGGGATGAGCCATGGGTACGGCCGCTTCCCGGAGCGTGCCGAAATGATCGCGCTGGTGCGCGCCGCCGTCGATCGCGGGGTCACGTTCTTCGATACGGCCGAGGCGTACGGGCCGTACACCAACGAAGAGATCGTCGGCGAAGCCCTGGCCCCGGTGCGCAACCGGGTCGTGATTGCCACCAAGTTCGGCTTCCAGTTCACCGGCGACGGCCGGCAGACCGGTGAGGACAGCCGGCCGGCGCACATCCGTGAAGTCGCCGAGGCGTCGTTGAAACGCCTCCGGACGGATGTGATCGATCTCTTCTACCAGCACCGCGTCGATCCGGCGGTGCCGATCGAAGACGTCGCCGGGACGGTGAAGGACCTGATCCGTGAGGGAAAGGTCAGGCACTTCGGCATGTCCGAAGCGGGCGTGGCGACGATCCGGCGGGCCCACGCGGTGCAGCCGGTGACCGCGGTGCAGAGCGAGTATTCGCTGTGGTGGCGCCAGCCCGAGCGGGGGCTGCTCGCGGCGCTCGAGGAGCTGGGTATCGGCTTCGTGCCGTTCTCGCCGCTGGGGCGCGGCTTTCTCGCCGGCGCGATCGACGAGAAGACGCCGTTCGTGAGCACCGACTTCCGCAACAATCTGCCCCGATTCACGCCCGAGAACCGCAAGGCGAATCAGGCGCTGGTGGAACGGATCACCGGGATCGGAGCCCGCCGGCATGCCACCGCAGCGCAGATCGCGCTGGCATGGTTGCTGGCCCAGCGTCCGTGGATCGTGCCGATCCCGGGGACCACCAGGCTCAGCCGCCTCGAAGAGAACATCGGCGCGACCGCGATCGAACTGTCGGCGGGCGATCTCCGCGAACTCGGCGAACTTGCCAGGACCGTCGAGGTGCACGGCGATCGGTACCCCGAGGCGATGGAGGCGAAGACCGGGCTCTGACCGCTGGGGAGGCCGCGGCCCGGATGGGCCGCGCAAACCGGCCGGCTTTCTCACCGAAAGCCGGCCGGTTCAGGTGCGTGCGGGGTGTGCGGAGTGCTCAGGCCTTGCGACGCCGGCGAGCGGCACCGGCCATACCCACCAGGCCGGTCGCCAGCAGGGCCATCGTCGAGGGCTCCGGGACCGGGCTGCCGGTGCCGAGCGCGCCGTAAGAGAAGTCGGTCTGGAAACCAAGCTCGCCATCGGTCGAAGCGAAATTGGCGCCGAAGGAACTGCTGTTCCAGTACGAGACCTGGTCCGCGTCGGCATTGATGCTTCCGGAGCCGCTGGTCGTGGCCAGGAACGCGCGCCCTCCGTCAGTGACGATGTCGATCGGCGATATGCCCATCCAATAGGTACCCGGGGCGAGGTCGAGTGAGAGGCCTGCGATACCAATGTCGTAGACCTCCAGGTCGAACTCGGAATAGCCGGCGTCGGTCTGGGTGGCCGGAGATGTTCCCGAGGCGACAAGGGTCCCACCGTTCCCTTCGCTGATCCCGGAACGGATTTCCCACGCTGCGGACGAGACGTTCAGGTTGGTCTGGAAATACCCGTAGAGGTCCGTCACCAGCCAGTCCGAGCCCGTGACGACAAAATTGTCGTAGACCATGGACTGGTTGACGGCCAAGTCCTGTTCGCTGGTCAAGCCATCGACACCGTCCGGGTTCCCGTTGAAGAACAGCGTCTGTGCCCGGGCCGGGGCCGCCAGGACCACCGCAGCCAGGAGGCCGGTACAGATTGCGCCTGCACTGCGCTTGCTTATCGGCATGGAATCCTCGTCCGCGATTGGTGGACCAGCATCGCCAGGGGTCTCGAAGCTCAGTGACCATGATCAGCATGACATTGTCGCGAGAACACGACAATGTGGTAAATCTGCCACGAAAAGCGTCCCGACTCTACAACACATCAGGCCGTATTTCAGGCGGGGTCGGCTCTATTGCCGATTTCTACCGGACATGGCGCAAGAAATGGACCTTTCATTTCCGGCTCCTATGGTGCTGGGAATCGGTCACACGACGTCACTTGCGATGATGTCCCATTTCGACAACCGCTCACCCCCGCCCATCACTCCCGGATCGCTGGCGAGGTACCCGTGACCGACGTTCGTCTCCAGCTCGCGAAACTGCTGGCCTGGTCCGACGCCCATGTCTCATTCGACGACGCGGTCGCGGGCCTGCCGGTACGAGCCCGCGGAATCGTGCCGCCGAAGCTGCCGAAGTCGGCGTGGCAGCTCGTCGAGCACATCCGCCTGACGCAGGCGGACATCCTCGAGTTCTGCGGCCCACGGTACCAGCCAAAGCAGTGGCCGCAGGACTATTGGCCCGCGGCACCGAAACCACCGGACGCGTCGGCGTGGCAGCGAAGCATCGCCGGGTACCGTCGCGACCGCCGAGCGCTGGAACGACTCGCCGTCAGTCGCCGGACGGAGCTCACGGCGCGGGTGCCGACCGGCACGGACCAGAGCTATTTCCGCGAGATCGTGCTGGCGGCGGATCACACGGCATACCACGTCGGTCAGTTGGTTCTGGTCCGCCGATTGTTGGGCGTATGGCCCGGCGCGTGAGAGCGCCGCTCCCGTGAATTCGAACGTACCGACCCATGGCGGGCCGGGCTTCCGGCCTGACATCGAAGCGCTGCGCGGCATCGCCGTGTTGCTGGTGGTGTGCTTCCACTGCGGCCTGCCGGGGTTCGCCGGCGGGTTCGTGGGTGTGGACGTCTTCTTCGTACTCTCCGGTTACCTCATCACCAGCCTGCTGATGGCCGAAGCCGGGCGAACGGCGCGTCTCGACCTGTTCCGATTCTACGCGCGTCGCGCCCGGCGACTCCTGCCCGCGTTCGTGGTGATGCTGGTGGTCACCCTGGGCGTCGGCATGCTCATCCTCGCCCCGCAGGAACTGCTGGGCGCAGCGCGGGCAGGGCGGGGCGCGGCCGTGTACATGAGCAACATCTTCTTCGGGCGGAATGCGGCGGATTACTTCGCGGCAGACGTCCGGACCAACCCGTTCCTGCATACCTGGTCGCTGGCCGTCGAAGAACAGTTCTACCTGTTCTGGCCGCTGTTGATCCTCCTGGGCACGCGCGGCCGCCGATCGAAGCGGGCCACGCTGGCGATCCTGGCCGTCGTGACCGTGGTGTCATTCGTCGTGTGCGTCTGGACCACCGCCAATACGGAGACCTTTGCGTTCTACCAGCTGCCGGCGCGCGGCTGGGAATTCGGCGCCGGCGGATTGGCCAGCATGCTGCCGGCCGGCGGCGCACGGTTCCCGCGACGGGCCTGGCAGAGCCTGCTGGTCGCGGGGCTGATCCTGATCTTTCTCTCCGGGTCGCTGATCCCCGAGGGCCCGCACTTCCCGGGATGGCTGGCGCTGGGTCCCGTCGTCGGGACCTGTCTCGCGCTGGTCGGTGGCGAGGCGCTGGTCAGCGGCGGTATGCCCGGGCTGCTCCGCTCGGGACCGCTGCCGCGTCTTGGCAGCGTGTCCTACTCGTGGTATCTGTGGCACTGGCCGTTTCTGGTGTTTGCCGCGGCGCTCTTCCCGGGCATCGGACCGCTCGGCCGGATCGTGGCGGTCACGCTGGCGCTCGGCGTCGCGGCCGCGAGTCTCGTGTTGATCGAGAACCCCATCCGATATCATCCGGCGCTGGTTTCCCGCGGTTCGCGGGCGCTCGCCATGGCGCCGACGGCGGCACTCGGTTCGCTGGGTGCCGCGATGCTGGCGATATGGTTTGCCGGCCAGCTGGCGGACAGTCCGGCCTTGCGCCAAGTCGCGGCCGAAGCGCAGTTCGACATTTCCCGCATTCCGCGGGCCCGGTGCCTGCCGCAGACTGATTCACCGCTGGTGACGACCTGTGAGTTCGGCGACACGTCGTCCGCGGTTCGCATCGTGCTGTTCGGCGATTCCCACGCGATGCAGTGGTTCAACCCGCTCGAGCGAATCGCCGGGCAGCACGGCTGGCGGTTGACGACGATCGTCAAGTCGGGATGTCCCGCCGTCGCGGTCGACGTTCCTGATCATTCGGCCCGATTCGTCCGCGCCTGTGACGCATGGCGGGCGGCGGCGGTGCGTCGCATCGACTCGCTCCGACCTGCGGTGGTCGTGGCGGCGAGTTCGTCGGGTTACCTGGAGGTCTCCGGCAAGCCGCTCCGCGGCAGCGGCCTTTCCCTGCCGCAGTGGCGCGAGGGAATTGTCCGCACGCTGGCGGCATTGGTGGCGAGCGGGGCACAGGTCGCATGGCTTCGCGACACACCGATCCCGACGGTCGACGTACCGACCTGCATCGAGCGTGCCCTGCGCCATACCTGGTACCCCGGCTCAGCGTGCGGCATGCGGCGTGATGTCGTGGTGCCTCCGGCGGAATTGCAGGCGACCCAGGCGGCGGTCCACGGAATTCCGGGCGTCACGTTGATCGACATGACTGATCACCTGTGCGGCGTCACCACCTGTCCGGTGTGGTGGCACGGCCAGCTCGTGTATCACGACGACAGTCATCTGACCGGCGCCTTCGCCGAGAGCCTCGCCCCCGCGCTCGACGCGCGCCTGGCGCCGATCGTCGCCCGGGCCGAACGGCCTCGTCCGCCGGCTTGACAGCATATACTCGTAGGGGTATATACTGGGACATGGAATCTGCCTTCGGCGTGATCGCGGAACCGAACCGCCGTGCCATCCTGAACCTGCTGGTGTCATCGGAGCGGTCGGTCGGCGAGATCGAGCAGCGCCTCCGGATGCCGCAGCCATCGGTCTCCAAACACCTCCGGGTGCTCCGGGAAGCCGGGCTCGTGGAGGCGCGCGTCGATGCGCAGCGGCGCGTCTACCGGATCAGACCCGCAACCGCTGATGGAGGTCGATGCCTGGCTCGATCCCTTCCGGCGTTCTGGTCCGCGCCACGTCGACGCGCTCGAGCGCCACCTCGATCGGATGGAGAAGTCCCCCCGGAAGCGACGGAAGCGATGACCGGCCGGGAGAGCTACGCACCGGGTCCGGCCGGCGGCGCCAGCGTCCGCCAGGAAGGGGAGCGGTGGACGCTCGTGCTCGTCCGGGAGCTGCGTCATCCGCCCGGCGATGGTCTGGGACGCGCTGACCGATCCGGCACAGCTCCGCGAATGGGCGCCGTTCGACGCCGATCGCAACCTCGGCACCACCGGGCCGGTGACGCTTTCGACCGTGGGCTCGCCCACGCCGCAGGTCTCGGCGTCGAGGGTCACGCGCGCGCGCAGGCGCCGCGGCTGCTCGAGTTCAGCTGGGGCGCCAACGACATGCGGTGGGAGCTGGAGCCGCTGGCCGGCGGGACGCGCCTGACGCTCTGGCACAACATCGGTCGCAGGTTCGTGGCGATGGGCGCCGCCGGCTGGCACATCTGCTTCGATGTGCTCGACCGGTTCGCTGGCGGGCCACCCGATCGGCCGCATCGTCGGCGGCGATGCGATGAAGTTCGGCTGGCAAGCGGCTGAACGCGCGGGTACGCCGAGCAGTTCGGCGTCGATTCATCGGCCGACTCCACGTCCACTGACGGGAGGAACTTGCCATGAAGATCAAGGTCACCACGCATCTACGTGAACGACCAGGCGAAGGCGCTGCGATTCTACACCGACGTGCTGGGCTTCGTGAAGAAGGCGGATTACACGCAACGGGCCGTACCGGTGGCTCACCGTTGCGTCACCGAGGAGCCGGACGGCATCGAGCTGCAGCTGGCGCCCAACGACAATCCGGCGGCGCGGGCCTACCAGCAGGCGCTCTTCGAGCAGGGGCAGCCGGCGGTGATGTTCTTCGTCGACGACGTCCAGCGGGAGTACGATCGCCTCAAGGCCCTGGGGCGCGGAGTTCACCATGCCGCCGACCAAGGTGACCGGCTCGACCATCGCCATGCTGAACGACACCTGCGGCAATCTGGTCCAGATCGTCGCGCTCGACCGCTGGCAGGGTTGACGGCCCGAATGGGCCCGGTCTCGGATTCCACCGACTTCCGTCATACGACGTCGAACCCGAGGCATGACATGGCACGCACTGCCAATGCCCGATTCACCGTCACGGGCTGGGACGAAGCAGCCGTACAGTGAGGCGCCGGGCCTGCCGAAGATGACGCGGGCCGCTGTCACCAAGACCTTCGAGGGCGACATCGTCGGCGAGGGACACGTCGAATACCTGATGGTGTACCGGGCGACGGTTCGGCCATCGTTCGTCGGGCTGGAGTGGATCGTGGGACGCTGGACGGCAAGGCGGGGAGCTTTGTGCTGCAGCGCACCGGCGTATTCGAGGACGGCATGGCCCAGGAGGCCTACGCCGTCGTCCCGGGCTCCAGAACGGGTGAGTTGCAGCGACTACGCGGTGAAGGGGCGACGGCACTGTGCGGGTTCACCCCCGCCCGATGCCCCGGCGGCGGGTATCTATTCGGTGGGCCATCGCAGTGACCAGCGGATGACCGGATCGTGCCACCACCATCGATGATCGGAGATTCTGAACTTCATGCCGCTGCCAGGTGTGTTAGCCAAACTTCAACTGAAGAGCCAATCGGATATCGTGGTGCTCGGTGCGCCGGCGTCGTTCGAGCCGATCCTGAATCAGCCCGGTGACGTCGACGACGACTGGTCGGCGTTCCGCGTCCGCCGCCGCGAATTCATCCCGTCCCGGTGAACGCATGGCCAAGTCGTCCCTGCCGACGCTGACGACCGCCCGGCTCGTCCTCCGGCCGTTCGACATGGCCGACGCGGCGACCGTGCAGAAGCTGGCCGGCGACTTCGATGTTGCGGACACCACGCTCCACATTCCGCACCCGTATCCCGACGGCATGGCCGAGGAGTGGATCGCAAGCCACGGTCCGGCGTGGGCGGATCAACGCCGGGCGACGTTCGCCTTGACGTGCGATGGCGTGTTGATCGGCGCTGTCGCGCTGGAAATCAACGAGCAGTACCTCCGCGGCGAACTGGGTTACTGGATCGGCAGGGCCGATTGGGGGAAGGGCTATGCCAGCGAAGCGGCCACAGCGGTGCGCGATTTCGGCTTCGACGCCCTCGGGCTCCATCGCATCCAGGCCCACCACATGACGCGAAACCCCGCGTCCGGGCGCGTCATGGAGAAACTCGGCATGGCGTTCGAGGGGATCCACCGGCAGCACATTCGCAAAGGGGGCCGGTTCGAGGACGTGGCGGTGTACGCCATCTGCCGGGACGAGTGGGAGGTGCGGCGCCGATGAACGGTCAGGGTCGGGTTGCGCTGGCTCTCCTCGTCGGCGCGTGTTCGCACCGCCCCGCCACCACGGTCCGCACGGTGACCGACAGTGCGGGGGTGGAGATCGTCACCATTCCCGCGCCCGACAGCACGCTGCCCGTCTGGCACGTTGCACTGGATTCACCGCTGGCCATCGTCGGTGGCTCGCGCGATTCGACCGGCGAACTGAGTCACATCACCAGCGCCGTCATCTCGTCGAACGGCCGGTTGCTGGTTGGCACCGATGCGGGATTTCACGTTCACGTCTTCGATACGCTGGGGCGTCCGATCACCGCATTCGGCCGGACGGGGAATGGCCCGGGCGAGTTCCCGAACCGGACGAGCGCCAGTCTGTTCGTTCGCGGCGACACACTGATCACGATCTGGGGCCACGGGTCTCAGTTCGTCACGACCACGTGGAACGGGCATTGGGCGATGACCGGCGAACATCGCGGGCGTCTGGCGATCCGGTTCGATATCCTGACCGGTCAGATCGGATTCGATCGCGACGGCGGTCTGCTGGCGGTAACCGAGATGACCGGGAACAAGAGGCGCGGGCCATACCGCACCGGACTTACCATCAGTCGACTGGCACCGGATGGCGCCGTGGCCACGACGTTCCTCACGCTCCCGGGCCAGGCGCGATATCGGCTTGGTGGTCAGGGCGGATTGATCGACACCTACGTCGTCTTCGGCAAGACGACCGTCGCGGCCGTGTCCGGTGGCCGGCTCGAGACGGGCACCAACGACGGTTTCGAGATTGATCAATGGAGTGGTGCCGGAACTTTGACTCGGAGGCTGCGCGTGGCCATCGGCGCGCGGCCCGTCAGCCGGGCTGATCGGCACGCGTTCATCGACGGATCGGGCCCCGGAGACACACCAGACGCCCGCGACGCGAATGCGCGCTTCAGGAGTCAACTGAAGTTTGCAGACAACTTGCCGTTCTACGACGCCCTCTATGGTACCGCACAGGGCGGGATCTGGATCGCGGTGGCAGAGCCGCGGGGCGACGATCCACAGACCTATCTGGTCGTCGACCCCAGCGGTCATCTGGTGGCGTCACTCACCCTGGCGGCGACCTTCACGCCGCGATTCATCGATGATGACCGAGTGCTGCTCCGCGGGCATGATTCCGCCGGTGTCCAGTTCCTCGGTCTCTATCGCCTGCGACCGGATCGCAGCTTGCGCCGGCCGTGACCGACCGTCATCTTCTTGCCGCCGTGAGCGCGGTCGTCGCGCTGCTGTCCGGCTGCGGTTCCGCCACCGTTCCCGCCATCCTGGAGTGACACCTGTGCGCAATGGTCACGGCCGTTCTCTCGTCGTGCTGTCCGTCGTCGCGGTTGCCGCACTCGGCGCCTGTCAGGCCGTTCGCCCGACCAAGGCTCCGGTCGCGGCGCCGGCACTCAGCCGCGCCAATCTCGATACGACCTGCGCCCCCTGCACCGACTTCTATGAATTCGCCAACGGCGGGTGGCTCAAGCACGACACCATTCCGTCCGCCTATCCGTCGTGGGGGTCGTTCTACGCGCTCGACGATCACAACGCCGACGTCGTCCACGTCATCCTCGATCGCGACGCGAAGTCTGCCACGGGCAACGGGCCGGGCACCGACACCACCGCGTGGAAGGTCGGCGCCTTCTACGCCGCGTGCCTCGACACCGCGGCCATCGACCGCCTCGGCATCGGGCCGCTGACGCCGGTGCTGACACAGGTCGCGGCCATCCGGACGGCGGCGGATCTGGTGCCGGCGCTGGCGGCGCTGGAACACAGCGACGGCCTTGCACCATGGAGCAACGGTTCCACCCAGGACGAGAAGAACGCCACGGCCGTCATTGCCGACCTTGGGCAAGGCGGGCTCTCGCTTCCCGACCGCGATTACTACTTCAAGAACGATTCGGCCACGCGGTACATCCGCGCCGAGTTCGTGGCGCACATGGGTCGGATGTTCCAGCTCGCCGGCGATGCGCCGGACAGCGCGGCCGCCGAGGCGCGGGCGGTGTTGGCGTTCGAGACCAGTCTGGCCCAGGCGTCGAAGTCGCCAACCGAGCTGCGCGATCCGAACGCCAACTATCACAAGATGGACCTGGTCGCCGTTGATCGCCTGACGCCGCACTTCAGGTGGGAGCCCTTCTTCGCTGCGCAGGGCGCGCCGCCGATCACCGCGATCGACGTCCGGCAGCCGGCATTCTTCCAGGCAGTCGACGGCATGCTCGCGTCCGCGCCCGTGGCGGAGTGGAAGGCGTATCTCCGCTGGCGCGCCCTGCACGACGCCGCGCCGACCCTGACATCCGCGATCGTCGCGGAGAATTTCAAGTTCAACCAGCTGTTTTCCGGCGCCAAGGAACTGCTGCCGCGCTGGAAGCGGTGCGCCGCAGCCACCGACGGTGCCTTGGGCGAACTCCTCGGGCAGGAATACGTCAAGGAGGCCTTCCCGCCGGAAGCGAAGGCGCGTGCCGTGGCGATCGTGAACAACCTCGTCAGCGCGCTTCATGACCGGATCGGGCAGTTGACGTGGATGGGCGACTCGACCAAGGCCCAGGCGCTCGCCAAGCTCGACGCGTACACGCGCAAGATCGGCTATCCCGACCGGTGGCGCGACTACACCGCGCTGACGATCCGTCCGGGCGAATACGCGGCTGATGTGATGGCGGCTGACCGCTTCGAAGTGGCGCGGGACTGGGCGAAGATCGGCAAGCCGGTCGACCGGACCGAATGGGGCATGACGCCGCCGACGGTCAACGCATACTACAACCCGCTGCTCAACGAAATCGTCTTCCCGGCGGGGATCCTGCAGCCGCCGTTCTACAGTCCGACCGCCGACGATGCGGTCAATTATGGCGCGATGGGCGCGGTGATCGGCCACGAGATGACGCATGGCTTCGACGACGAGGGCCGGCAGTACGACAAGAATGGCAACCTGAAGGACTGGTGGACGAAGCAGGACGCGGCGCGTTTCGACGTGCAGGCGCGGAAAGTCGTGGCGCAGTTCAACGGCTACACCGTGCTCGATTCGGCCACGCACGTCAACGGCGAGCTGACGCAGGGGGAGAACATCGCCGATTTCGGTGGCCTCACGGTGGCCTATGCCGCGATGGAAAAGGCGCTCGGCAACGGGCCGCGCACCAGGATCGACGGCTTTACCCCGGAGCAGCGCTTCTTCCTGGCCTGGGCGCAGGTGTGGCGCGAACTCGACCGGCCGCAATATGCGCGGATGCTGGTGTCGGCCGACGAGCACGCCCCGGCCAAGTGGCGCGTGAACGGACCGTTCAGCAACATGCCGGAGTTCCGCGCGGCATGGGGCTGCAAGGCCGGCGACCCGATGGTGCGGCCCGACAGTCTGGTGCCAAGGATCTGGTAAGCGGGCGCGCCGCCCGTTTCACCGCTGCCATGGAGGATGGTGATAGAATAGGGGCGTCCCATCTCCTCCCCCGGGAGCCCGAGTGGTCGCGATCGCGCTGCTTCTTGCCGTTGCCCTTCCGCAACAGGACACGACCACCCGGTCGATTCCGCCCGACGCGTACGCCGACTCCGCCACGGCACGGCTCGTCCGCGCCGCACGCGCGGCGCGTGATCGGAACGAAGCGCTGGTGACGTCGTACACCGCCACGGTCCGGGAGCGGATCGGTGTCGGGATGCACGCCCTGATGCGCGACCGGATGGTCTTCCACGAGGAACTTGCCGCGCAGATCGATTGGCGCCGCGATTCGATCACCACCGTCACGGTCCTTGGCGCGCGTCAGGGTGTACCGATCGCCTCGCGCCAGCTCCGGGTGCCGGAGGACCTCCGCAGCGACATCGCCGACCTGGTCATCGACCCGGCACAGGACTATCTGCGGGTCATCGGCGCGTCGCCGCGCGATTCCGGCGTCATCTACCCGCTCCGGAACGGCGCGGAGTCCGATTACCGCTACGCCATTGGCGACACCACGACGATTGCGCTCTCCAGTGGCAAGCGGGTCCACATCGTGGCCCTGCACGTCACGCCACGCCGCGCCGATTACCGCCTGATGGCCGGAACACTCTGGTTCGACGCCGATTCGCACGCCCTGGTCCGGATCGTCTACCGTCCGGCGCGGGCGTTCGACCTGCGGCGCGACGCCGATTCGGGCGACATGAAGGATGTCCCGGGGTTCGTCGACGTACACGCTGACGCGCGCTATATCACGCTCGAATACGGTCTCTACGATCAACGCTGGTGGATGCCGCGCTTCGTGGCCATCGACGCGTACGGTACCATGGGGAGCTGGCTCAACGTCCCGCTCCGGATCGAGCGCACATACGACGACTACGCGGTGAAGGGCGGGACGCCGCGCGACAGCAGCAGCACGTTCCGTCCGGCGGGGAGCGGGCGGTATCGCCGGAGGCGGGTGCGCGATCGTGGCGACACCACCCGGCCCCGCGTCCGGCGCGATTCCAGCCTCACCGTCATCGTGCCGACCGACACCGCGGCATTGCTCACCAGCCCCGAGCTGGGCGCGCCGGTGCTGCAGATGGGCGACATGATTTCGGAAGACGAGATCAGACACCTCGGCGATGCGCTGCAGCAACTGCCGCCCCGCCCGTGGGACGAGCGGGTGGAGCTTCCCCACGGGGTGAGCGCGCTCCTCTCGCATGCCCGGTACAACCGGATCGAGGCGCTGTCGCTCGAAGCGCGGGGCCGGCTCGATGTGGGCCAGCTGGGTTTGCTCGGCAGCGGGCGATACGGTCTTGCCGATCACGTCGTCAACGGTGAGCTGTCGCTGCAGCGCACTACGCAGGCGACCCGCATCGCGCTGACCGGGTACCGGCGGCTTGCGGCCGCGAACCCCGACGTGGCGCCGTTCGGGGCCCTCAATTCGGCCGAGGCCCTGCTGTTCCAGATCGACGATGGCAACTACTATCGCACCCTCGGCGCCGAGGCGACGATCGGTGACGCTGTCACGGGGCGGTGGAACGTGCGGTTGAGCTACGAGCGACAGACGCCGGCCTTCGTCTCGACGCAGGCGTCGCTGCCACACCTGTTCGACGCCGACCGTCAATTCCGCCCCAACATCGTCGCCGACTCGGCCACGGAAGCCGGCGCCGCGGTGACACTACGGGGCCAGCACATCGTGTCGGCGACGCTCCGGTTCGGGACCGAGCTGGATCTTTCCGGCGCCACCGGCGATTTCGACTTCGGCAAGGGTTCGGCCACGGTGCGCGTGTTCGTCACGCCGCCGGGGAAGTGGAGTGCGGCGGTTTCGGTTGCGGGTGGCAGCAGCGTGGGGACGCTGCCGGTGCAGTCGTTCACCGAGCTGGGCGGTGCGGCGACGTTGCGTGGATATGCCGGCGGCGCCATCACCGGTCCGGCATTCTGGTTCTCGCGGGTGGAGCTGGCGCGCGGAGAGCCGGCCGCGCGGCTGGTGCTCTTCGGCGACGCCGGGTGGGCGGGGGAACGCGCGCGATTCAGCCGTGGACGGGCGCTGGTCGACGCGGGCGTTGGCGGGAGCTTTCTGGACGGCCTGATCCGGGTCGATCTGGCGCGGGGGCTGCGCGCGCCGACCGGTTGGCGGCTGGTGCTGGGGTTCAACGGGCTGCTCTGAACGGAGTGGCTGCTCGCGGTTGCCGCCGGTCGAGCTGCGGCCGGATCAATCGGCGGAATCGGTGCCCGGCTGGAGCAGATTTCGGCATGGTCGCATGATCCGGTATGCCGTCGTCCGGGTGCGGGGACGCCGGCCGGAAATGGCGTGCGAGCCACGGCTGGTCGCACAGCTTGCGTGCCCGGTGGGCGTGCGCCGGGAGATTCACGATGAGCGTGATCCTCTACGGCGCCACCGGGATGGCCGGCGCCGGTGCGCTGCTGGAGAGCCTCGCCGGCCCGGGGGACTCGGCGCCAATGATCGCCCGCCGCGCCGAGTCCTGTTCGCGGGGCCATGGGCGCCGCGCCCATGGCCCCGTTGCTACTACCGCCTCTACTTCCCGACGACGAACAGCCACGCTCCCAGCATCGGTCCCCGATTGAATCCGCGCCGTCCGCCGCGCCCGCCCGCGGCCGGCGGCTGCGCATTGGCCGGTGGCGGTCCGTACTCGGGCGTGAACGTGTAGGCCCGGTGACGCAGGGGATCGACGGCGATGGTCCGCGCGCCCTGCATGGTGTTCACGGTGGCCAGCACGCTGTACGTGTCGGGCGAATCCTGGTGCGCGATGGTGATGGTGCCAGCGGGTGGTGGAGTGCCTTGCGCCCCGCGACCGAAGCCGCCGCCGCCCGGTGTGTAGATCAGCTTCTGCGACGGATCCCACCCGATGGCGTCGGGACCGGGCCCGATGGGAATCTGCGCCACGACCTTTCCGTTCGTCGCGTCCATCACGACCGTCATCCTGTTCCGGCACGCCGAAAAGAGTCGCATGTTGGTCCGGTCGAGCGCCAGGCCGCCCGGTCCATCACCGGGCGCCACCGGCCAGGTGGCGATCACCTTGAGTGTCCTGGTGTCGACCACCTGAATTTCGCTCTTGTCCTCGATGTTGATGAACATCTTCCCCTTGCCGTCCGGGGCTCCGCCTTCGGGCGCGCCGTCGAGCATCACCTTGCCCACCACCGCACCGGTCGCGGCGTCGATGGCGAGCGTGCTGCCCGGATCGCCGCTGTGGTTCATGGTGAAGATCCGGTCGGTGGCGTCGTCGTAGGCGATGCCGTCAAGACCCCTGGTGTGGGCCTCGATGCGCTGGATCACCTTGAGCGACTTCATGTCGAACATCGTCACCGTGGAGTCACCGCCATCGGTGATGAAGCCCCGATCGTGCCTGGGCGCAAAGGCAACGCCGTGCACGCCGGGAGTGCTGGTGATGTCTCCCACCACCTTGCCGGTGGCGCCGTCGACCACCATGACGTGACTGCTGCGGGTGACATATACCCGGTTCGAGGCGGGGTCGACGTTGAGATAGTCGAACGCTCCTTCGCCGCCGATGTTGTACTTGTGGAGCACCTGGAATCCCTGGGCAGGGGCCGCCGCTGGCAGCCCGCCAAGCGCGGCCATCGCGGTACCCAGGGTCAACGACAGGCGGATGATCTGTGTCATGGTTGGTCTCCCGGACCTTCAGGATGGGGAATGGTACGGCAATGCATCAGCTGTGGTTCCGTTCGGTATGATCCGCGCCGCGGATCGCGACCAGCAGCGTGGGGACGACATAGAGCGTGATCGGTGTCGACAGCGCCAATCCGCCGATGACCGCCAGCGCCAGCGGCTTCTGCAACTCACTGCCCGCTCCCAAGCCAAGCGCCAGCGGGAGCAGGCCGAAGAGGGTGCACAACGTGGTCATCAGGATCGGACGGAGGCGGATCTTGCCGGCCTCCTGCAACGCGGCGGCGAGCGGCAGGCCGGCGCGCATCTGCCAATGGGTGAAATCGAGCAGGATGATGCCGTTCTTGACGATGAGCCCGATGAGCAGAATGAGGCCCATGAAGCTCGACACGTTGAGTGCCGTGCCGGTGACGAGCAGCAGCGTGAACGCGCCGGCAAACGACAGCGGCGCGGCGAGGAGTATGACCAGCGGCTCGACGAACGAGCGGAACTGCAGCACCATCACCGCGGTGACGCTGAGCGCGGCCAGAGCGAGGACGAACAGCAGGGCGCGAAACGCCTGCTGCTGGCTGGCATACTGCCCGGCGAGCTCGACGCGGATTCCGGACGGGGCCGGGTGCTGCGCCAGCACCGCCTTGACGTCCTTCATCACGGCGCCCAGCGATCGGCCGCTGAGATCGGATGTGACGTCGATCATCTGCTGCTGGTTCTGGCGCAGCAGTTCGGCACGGGTCTCGGTGGGCGTGAACGTGGCGAAGGCCGCGAGTGGCGCCGGGGTCATCGCTCCGGCGGGCAGAATCGGCAGTGCGGCGAGGGCCTGCGGATCGAATCGGACCGAATCGGGTGCGCGCACGCGCACGCCGATCGAGCGGTCCTGGAGCCGGATGACGCCGGCGTCCGCCCCGAGCAGCGCGCCGGAGACCTGCTGGCTCAGCCCTTCGGGCGTCAGGCCGGCACGGCTGGCCCGGGCGGCGTCGATCGACATGGCCAGTTCTTCACTCGGCTCGCTGACGCCGTCGTAGAAGTCGGCGACGCCATTGACGTTGGTCAGCTCGGGCGCAATCGAGCGCGCGTATGTCTCGAGGGAGTCGAGATCAGACCCGTAGAGCTTGATCTCGACCGGCTGCGACGCGCCGGCGAGGTCGTTGATCATGTCGGAAAGAATCTGCGTGAGATCGATCCGCATCCGCGGCACCTGAGCGGCGACGCGTCCACGCACGTCATCCATGATCTGGAACACCGTACGGCTGCGTTCGCTCTGCGGTTTGAGGAGGACGGCGATGTCGCCGGTATTCTGGGTGGTGGCGAACAGTCCCAGTTCCGCACCGGTGCGGCGCGAGGTCGCCACGACTTCGGGGGTGGTGGCGAGGATATGCTCGACGATCCGCAGTTCGCGGTCCGACTCGGCGAGCGACGTGCCGCCCGGCATGACGTAGTCGAAGATGAACGCTCCCTCGTCCATTTCCGGCAGGAAGCCGGTGCCAACGAATTGGTGCACCACGATCCCGGCGGCAAGCAGCATGCAGGCGATGGCGATGGCGCGGACCGGGTGGCGCAGGACGGTGGCCAACGAGCGCCCGTATCGCTCCGACAGGGTATCGATCCACCGTTCGAAATGCGCCAGCGGGCCCCGCCGCGCCTCACCGGCCTCGGGTTCGTCGGCCGCGGTGAGGTACTGGGCGCTCAACAGCGGAATCAGGGTCAACGCCAACAGCAGCGAGATCAGGACGGCGATCGACAGGGTGATCGACAAGGCATGGAAGAACTGTCCCTCGACGCCCGTGAGGAGGCCGAGCGGCAGGAAGACCACGACGGTGGTGATGGTCGAGGTGGTGACCGGCCAGATCAGCTCCTGCACCGCATCGCGTACGGCGGAGCGGCGGTCGGGGTTGAGGTGGAAATGTCGGACGATATTCTCGGTGATCACCACTGCGTCGTCGATCACCAGGCCGATGGCGATGGCCATCGCACCGAGCGTCATCAGGTTGAAGGTCTGCCCCAGTCGCGCCATGATGCCGATGGTGATCACCATGGTGAGCGGAATGGACGACGCGCTGATGGCGGTGATGCGCGCGTGGCGCAGGAAGACCAGCAGGATGATGACCGCCAGCCCGGCGCCGATGAGCATGGCATCGCGAACCGACTTGACCGCGGCCCGCACCAGCGCCGCCTGGTCGTAGACGGGCTTGAAGTGCACTCCCGGAGGCAACGTGGGCGCGAGGCTGCGGGCCACGGCCGCGATACTGTCGGCGATGGCGACGGAGTTGCCGCCGAGCTGACGCGTGACGCTGATCTGCGCGGCCGGCCGCCCGTCGCCGGTGACGATGCGCGTGTGGTCTTCGGTACCGGGCACGACCCGCGCCAGATCGCGCACCCGGAGGCCGTGCCCCACGACCACATTGGCGATGTCGTCGATCGAGTGGGCCTCGGTGGTGGTGACCATCAGATACTGGCGGTAGTCCATCGGCAGGCGTCCCACCGCATTGACGGTGGTGGATTGGCGGATGGCATTGGCGAGATCGTCGTAGGTGAGGTGTTGTGCCGCCAGTCTGGTCGGGTCGGCAATCACTTCGATCTCGCGGATGTCACCGCCCATCACATCGACCCGGGCCACGCCCGGCACCCGCACGATGAGCGGCCGGATCTGGTATCGGGCGATGTCGTAGAGCGTGGCGGGATCGCCGCCCTCGAGATTGTACGACAGGATCGGAAAGAGCGATGCGGTCAGCTGTTCGACTTCGACATTGATCCCGGGCGGCAGCGTCGAGCGCAGCTGATCGACCCGCGCCCGCACCTGCTGGAGCGCGTTGAGCATGTCGGTGCCGGGCGCAAACGTCAGGTTGATCTCGGCGCCGCCACGGATCGAGCGGGAGTTGACCCGGCTGACCCCGAGCACGACGCTGGTGGCCTCTTCGATGGGCCGGGTGACATCGAACAGGATCTGGCGCGACCCGAGCGCCCCGCCCGTGGCGACGACGGTGATCCGCGAAAACGTCAGTTCAGGATAGATCGCTGACGCCAGTTGGGTGGCCGTCCAGATCCCAGCGACGCTGAGCAGCGCCACCAGCAGGTAGACGAACCGGCGTTGGTCCGCGAGGACGTCGAACAATCCGGGGCGTGGTGCGGATGGTTCGAGCAGCGGCGTCTGGCTCACGGCGTGCCCTTACCGGCGGCCGGCGCCCCCGGCGGAACGATCCTGGCGCTGTCGACGACGCCGAAGGCACCATAGGTCACGACGCGTTCTCCGGCTTTCAGACCTGAAACAATCTCGACCAGTGAATCGGCGCGCCCCCCGTGACGACGATCCGCTGATGCGCCACGTTGCTGTCGTCGACCACGAACACCTCGTAGCCGTCACCTTGCGGAACGAGCGCTTCGGTGGGCACCACCACGGCATCGCGGTGGAGTGCCGTGACAATGTCGCCGAAGACCGTCTCGCCGAGCCGCAATGCGGCGCCGCCGCCGGCGCGAACGCGGACCGGAAGGGTGCGGCCGGCGGAGTCGATCTCGCCGCCGATGTCGACGACCCTGCCGATACCGAGTGACGTCGAGCCGACGGCGCTTCCGGCGTGCAGCCGGACCGAATCGCCACGGCGGATCTGGCCCGCGGCATCGGGGGAGACGGCGAACATCACGTCGACGTGGTCGGGGTCGGCGATTTCGACCAGCGGCTGAGCCGGATCGACGGATGCGCCCAGGGTGGCATTCATGTCGAGCACGACGCCGTCGATCGGCGAGCGCATCATTGCCAGGCTGGCGGCCTGTCGCGCGGTGACACGGTCGGCGGCGGCGCGGGCCAGGTCGGCCTCGGCCTGATCGAGATCCTTCTGCGGATCGATGCCTTCTTGCACCAGGCGCTGGACCCGGTCGCGATTCTGCAGCGCCGCCTGGTAGGCGGCGTCAGCGCTCTGCAGGTTGGCGTCGAAGGTCGACGTCTCGAACGCCACCAGGGAATCGCCCCGGCGCACCACTTGTCCGGTGTTGACGAAGATCCTCGCCACCCAGGTGGCGACAGGAGCACTCAACACCGCCACGTGCTCCGCCTGGGGCACCACGGTCCCGATGGCGGCGACGGTCTCGGTGAAGGGCCGCGTCGCGGCCGCCTGGACGCGGGCCCCGACGACAGCGGGTACGGATGCGGATCCGCCGGAATCGTCACTGCTGCCGCCGTGACACCCCGCCATCAGGCCGGCAGCGATGAGCAGCGCGGCGAGCTGACGGTGGGGCCGCGTATCGCTCCGTGACGCCATCATGGAATCCCTCCCGAACCCGGGGTGAGCGTAAGCGCACGAAGCGTTGCGTCGGCCACGAGCAGCGCCGCGATGTCGTCGATGTTCTGCGCCAGGATATCGCGCGCACTTCGTTCGGCCTCGAGCACGTTGGCGAGCGGCACGGCTCCCTCGCGATAGGCCGTGAGCGACATGCCGGCGACGCGATCGGCGGAGACGACGAGGAGCGAGTCGCGGGCCAGCCGGCCCCTCGCGGAGGCCACGGCGCGTTCGGCGCGGCTGATTCCGGCGCGGCTTTCGATCTGCGCCAGGTCGAGCTCGGCCCGGGCGCGCTGCAGCGCCGCGTCGGCCTGGGCGATCGGCCCGCGGTTGCGATTGAACAGCGGCAACGGAATGGCCAGCCCGAACGTCGGCAGCAGCCCCTGCTGATCGGTGGCGGGGTTGCCCACGTCGAATCCGAAGGTGAGCGCCGGGACGCCGAAGACACCGCGGTGTTGGGCGCGCAACGCGAGCGCCGCCGAGCTGAGCGACGCCTCGGCACCGGCAATCGGCAGCGTGACCGTGGAATCGGCCGGGGGATCGCTGGCCGCCGGCGGCGCGAGCAGCGAGTCGGTGAGCACGACGGCCTGATGGTCGGCTGGCAACCCGATGATCATCTGCAGATCGAGAAGGGCCGACATCATCGCCAGCGAGTCGGATGCGGCAATGTTCTGCTGCTGCCCGGCCACGACTGTGGCCAGCTCGACGTCGAGATCGCTGGCATCGCCGGCGTTGCGGCGCGCGGTGGCGATCCGGCGGAGGCTGTCGGCGTCGGCGGCATTCCGGCGGGAGAGGTGCAGGTGGGCCAGGGTCGCCAAGGCGCGGGTGTACGCCGTGTCGGCGCCGAGCGCCAGGTTCGCCCGGGCAAGATCGAAGCGGTACCGGGCGGCGAGACTGGCCGCCTCGGCGGAGGCCACCTGCGTATGGTGTACCCAGATGAAATCGAGCGGATACTCGGCCAACAGGTGGTAGTTGGGGTAATCCTTGCTGTAACTGCCGGTGAGCAGCGGATCGGGGAAGGCACGTGCCGTCATCAATGCCGCCGCGGCCGCCGCGGTGTCGGCTCGGGCCACGGCGAGCTGCGGGCCGTGCGCCAAGGCGGCGGCAACGGCGGCGGCGCGGGTGAGCGGCACCGGCTGCTGCGCCAGGACCGGCACGGCCGGGATCAACGTGGCGAGCGTCGCGCCCGCGAAGCGCGCCAAGCGCGTCCAGAACCGGTTGGTCATCGACCGCGAACCATAATGGGAGCCACCTGTCACCGGGATGACATGTCCCCGCGCCCGCGCTGAGTGATCGGCAGGCGCTGCATCCTGCGGAGGTGGTCCACCCCGGCGTGCGTGACGCGCGGACCGAGCCCGACCAGCGGTGATCGCGGATGGCCAGCGCGCGGTCCCGGCGCGCCGGTCAGCTCGCGGCGGGAATCGGGAAGCGTACGGTGACGACGGTGCCGGCGTCGACCGTGGACGCGACGTCGATGTGGGCATCGTGCATCGCGGCGATCCACTGGGCGATGGCGAGACCGAGTCCGGCGCCACCGGCCCCGTCGCGTTCTGACGTGCCCCGGCGGCGCGCGGGATCGCCGCGGTAGAAACGTTCGAAGACATGCGGCAGCTGATCGGGTGTGATGCCGATTCCGGTATCGGTCACGACGAGCGTTGCCGCCCCGAGCGAAGCGCCGACTTCGACACGTACCCGCCCGCCCGCCGGCGTGTACTTGACCGCATTGTCGAGCAGGATCATGACGAGGCGGCGAAGAAACTCCGGATCACCCGCGACGGCGGCCTCTTCGAATTGATCGAGCGACAGCAGGACGCCTTTCGCTTCGGCCACCGCGCGGGCAGCGTCGGCGGCGTCCATCGCGATGTCGTCGAGGTAGACCGGGCGGCGCTCGACCGGCCGCTCGCCGGCATCGGCGCGGGCCAGGGTCAGCAGATCGTCGACGATACGTCCCAGCCGCTGGCTCTCGGCCTCGATACCCCGGAGCGCGGCGACATAGCTGGCCGGATCGCGGGGCTGCTGCAACGCCACTTCGGCCCGCGTCCGGAGGACGGTGACCGGCGTCCGCAGTTCGTGGGCGGCGTCGGCCATGAAGCGGCGCATGCGTTCGACAGTGCGCTCGATCGGCGCCGACGAGACGCCGGCGAGAAACCAGCCGCCGATGGCAATGAGGAGCAGCGCCGCCAGCGCGGCACCGCCGAACGCCGTGATCAGCGACGCGTACCGGTCCTCGAGTTCGACGCGATCGGCGACGGCCACCGCCACCAGCGGCGTCCCGCTGGCCAGCGTGAACCGCTCGGCGTGCAACCGGAGCCAGCGGTCATGTTGCACGCGACGGCCGGCGTCGAGTTCGCCGCGCGTGGCCGCCTCGGCAGCGGCCACACGGATCCACCGGTCGGCGGCGGCGGGTTTGACGGGCTGTCCCAGGGTGTCGAGGAGGTAGAGGGTGCGGTCGGGGATGTGCAGTTCGTCGACGGCATCCACGACCCGCCCCTCGGCGCCCGCTTCCTGTTCGCGGATCCTCGCCGCGCGCTCGAGTTCGGTGGTGGCCTGATGCAGCGACGTGCTGAGCTGGAGCGTGAACTGCCGCCGGATGACCCCGAACAATCCCCCGCCCAGGAGCGCCAGCGTGAGGCAGAGCGTGCCGAAATACCACGCCGTCAAGCGAAGGCGGAGGCGGCGAAGCGGCGGTGCGGCAAGCGCGGAAGAGGCGGGCATCAGAGGCCGAATCGATACCCGGCGCCGCGGACGGTGTGAATCAGCCTGGGCTCGAAGCCGTCATCGATCTTGCGACGGAGGCGGCGGATGAGCACCTCCAGGACGTTGGTGAACGGATCATGATTCTCGTCCCAGACGTGCGCAGTGATCGCACCGCGGTCGACGACTTCGTCGCGGTGGAGCACGAAGAACGCGAGCAGCGCGAACTCCTTGGCTGTCAGCTCGATGCGGGCGGAGCCGCGGCTGACGCGGCGGCTGCCGAGATCGACGGACAGGTTGGCGACCTGCACCGCGCCGGGCATCAGCTGCAGCCGGCGACGGGCCAGGGCGCGCATCCGGGCGACGAGTTCGCGGAACGCGAAGGGTTTGGTGAGATAGTCGTCGGCGCCAACGTCGAGCCCGGTGACGCGGTCATCGACGGCATCGCGGGCGGTGAGCATCAGGATCGGGGTCGCCACCTTCCGCTGGCGCAGCGTCCGGCACAGCTCGAATCCGGAGCCGCCGGGGAGCATGACGTCGAGCACGATGACATCGTAACAGTCCGTCAGCGCCCTGATCCGGCCTTCGGCGGCAGTACCGGCGCGGATCACGTCGTCGCCATGCTCCCGAAGGCCGGCGGCGAGCACGCCGGCGAGCTCGACGTCGTCCTCAACAAGCAGGATGCGCATTGCTCGCGGGCTCCGCCGGGGTGCCGTCTTGCTTCGGACTCACCATGCCTGTAGTGTATCACCACGAACCCTCTCCTGCCGAGCGGCGGATGGCACCCGGACAACAGGTCAACCGCGACAACACCCCGGTCCGATTGCTCGACGGCCCGGGCACCCACCGCGCCACCGGCGCCATCACCAGCCGGTGACCGGCCGGCATCTGCTGCTGGTGCCGGCGTTGCTGGCCGGCTGCGCCGGCCGTCCGCTGCTCGACCGGATCGACCACGCGTCGGCTTCTGCCGGATCGGTCACGGTGCGGATGCCGTGGGCGCTGCAGCCGTTCAAGGGCGCGCCGGCGCCGGTCTACTTCCGCATCATCAATCACGGCACGAGTGCGGACACGCTCGACGGCGTGGCGAGTCCGATGGCGGGGATGGCGATGCTGCACGGGACCTCGGCCACAGGCCCGATGACGCCGGTCATGGAGCTGGCGATCCCGCCGGGCGATTCGGTGGTGCTCCGGCCCGGTGTGATGCACGTGATGCTCGACAGCCTGCACGGCAACCTGGTGCGCGGCGACTCGCTGATGCTCACGCTCCACTTCCGGCACGCCGGCAGCGTCACGCTGGCGGTGCCGGTCATCGGCTACGACGATCTCGACCGCTACGCGACACAGCTCGAGGGGAAACACTAGCCGGCCGCGTCGGATTGCGCCCGCGCGCAATCGGGTGCGTCAGCCGCCGCTCGCGGCGGTCAGTCCAGGAGCCCCGAGCGGCGGCGACGAGGCGGCAGTTTCGCCGCTCCGGGTGAGGGCACGGCGCAGCAATACCGGCCCGATCAGCTGATTGACCGCCACCATGGCCAGAAAGAGTGACTGCATCTGGCCGCCCCGGTCGGGGTAGGCCTCGCGGACGATCGTGGCCAGCCCGATCGCTACGCCGGCCTGTGGAATCAGCGCGGTCCAGAGGTAACGCGCGACGACACGGCCACCTTCGGTGGCGCCACGGCCGAGACGTCGCGTGGCCACGAAACACCCGCACCAGATGCCGACGCCGCGCGTGACCACGAGCGGGAGCACGAGGGGCCAAAGCGCGGCCAGATCGGCGAGGACGATGCCGGCTCCCGCCAACGCGAAGAAGACCACGAAGACCGGCGCCGCCGCGCGTTCCATCGCCTGGCGCAACGCAGCTCCATGGCGGGCCGGCGAGAGCGCTTCGGTCACGAAGCCCGCGACGATCAGCATCAGCAGCGGTTCGACGCGGAGCACGCGGGCAATTTCGGATCCGAACAGGGTCACGAGAATTGCGAAGAAGAACAGCTCCCGGTGAACGAACCGCAGATAGAGGGCCACCAGGCCGCCCAGGATTATGCCAAGACCGACCGCGCCGGTAACCTCCCAGGCGACGGCGCCGACCTGGACAGCGCCGGTGGTGCCGTTGGAGGGGACGACGTGCCGGACGACGGCGAGGACGCCGGTCAGCATGAGCACAACTACGACGTCGCTCAGCAGTACCACGCCGAGTGCGGTGCGGGTCAACGGCCCTTCGGCACCGCTTTCGGTCATCATGGCCAGCATCACGGCCGGCGAATTCGCCACCGCGATGCTCGCGAACAGCAGACTCAGGGCCAGCACTTCCCAGCGACTGCCGTTGGCAAGAAACGGAACCCAGCTGTGCATGGCGACCAGCACCACGGTGATCAGGATGAACGTCACGCCCAGTTCGCCGGCGACCATGCGCAGCATCGCCGCGCCGGATTGCCGCAGGTCGCGCCACCGCAGTTCGGAACCGGCGAGGAACGCGATCAGGGCGATGGCGAGCGCGCTGACCGGGGCGAGTTCCGCGACGCCGGTCGGGGTCACGATCCCGAGGGCGGACGGCCCGAAGACCATGCCGGCGACAATGTATCCCACCAGCTGCGGGATGCCGGCGGCGCCCGCGAGTTCGCCGGCGGCATACGCGCCGAGGATCAGGAGGCCGAGGGCCAGCAGCGCCTCGGAGCCGAACCCCGGCGTCCCGAGTGGCAGCACGAAGTACATGGCTACCAGCAACAGCGTCAGCACGACCAGTCGCCGCATGCTCAGGCCCCCGGGACCGCGTCGATGTCGGCCGGATCGGGCAGGTCATTGGGCGCGACGGGTGCGGAACCGGGGTGGTTCCCCGGAATGGCGCTTTCGCCGCCCGACTTGACCACCGACAACGCCAGTCGTGCCGAGAGGAATTCGGTCAGGAGGACCGACGCCGCCGCGGCCGTGAACACCACCTCGCCGAACGGGGCGTTCTCCTGATGCAGATAGCTTACGCCGATGGCCAGCGTTACCCTGCCTTGTGCCAGCAGGGCGCGGCCCCAGTTGGGGCCGAGTTCCTGGAGCGCGCCGTTGAGCCGGGCGGCCAGGCGGGCGGAGCCGATCTTGGCGGCCCAGCGCGCGGCGAGGTACATCGCCACCGGGGCCAGCACGCCGGCAGCACCCGGGCGCCACATGGCCCCGCCGATCAGCAGCAGCAGAAAGTAGAGCGGCCGCTCGATCCGGGTCAGTGCGGCGAGCAGCGGTTCGGCGCTCCGGCTGGTGTTGATCAGGATGATGCCGAAGAACAGCCCGGAGAGCAGCGCGGAGAGGCGGAGATATGTCGCGGCGCCGCTGACCAGCACGATGCCGCCGACCAGGGCCACGAAGAGCCGGTCGGGGTCGGTCGTGTCGCCGAGAAAGACGTGGAACAGCGAACCGCCGATGACGCCGATCGCGACCGACACCACGGCCCATTCGGTGGCCGTCAGCGGCCGGTTCGCCGGCACGGCGGGGTGGTGGATGCTCACCAGCAGACCGAAGGTCGCAATGGCCACGAAGGCGTTGAACCGTGCCGCATCTTCCAGCTGCTGGACCAGCACGCCGTGGGTGCGCAGCGCCGGCGAGAGGACCGCAATCCCCGCGCTGCTCGAGGCCACCGCCATCGCGCCCAGCACGACGGCGGCGATCAGCGGCCCGCTGTCGCTCGCGCCGGGCGACCAGCGGAGCACGAGGAATTCGAGTCCCCCGACCGTGGCCAGGGTCATCACCGACTCGACGCAGGCGATCCGGATCGGGCGGGTCGCGGTCGCGATCAACTGCCGGACGTCGAATTGCGTACCGACCAGCGTTCCGATCCACCCCAGCGCCAGCGTCACCACCGGCGCCAACCGGCCCACGAGGTCGGCGCTCAGGACCCCGGTCACCTGCGGGCCGAGCAGGATCCCGATGGCGAGGTATTCGGCAGCCGAGACGATGAGGAAGCGGCGCGCAACCCAGTCGAAGACGACGTGGGCCGCGAGGTACACGGCTGCGCCGGCGAGCACGACCAGCAAGGTCGCCGTCATGTTCCGTTCTCCGGACCTAGGGCGCCAGTCTGCGGTACTTGATGCGGTGCGGCTGGTCGGCCGCGATGCCTTTCCGCTTCTTGAGGTCCGCCGCGTATTCCTGGTAGTTCCCCTCGAACCAGACGGCTTCCGAATCACCCTCGAATGCCAGGATATGGGTGGCGATGCGGTCGAGGAACCAGCGGTCGTGCGAAATGACGACGGCGCAGCCGGAAAAGGTCAGCAGGGCGTCTTCGAGAGCGCGCAGCGTATCGACGTCGAGGTCGTTGGTCGGCTCGTCGAGCAGCAGCACGTTGCCCCCGGACTTGAGCAGCTTGGCGAGATGGAGGCGGTTGCGTTCGCCACCGGAAAGCGAGCCGACCGACTTCTGCTGGTCGGCCCCGCGGAAGCCGAACCACGAACAGTAGGCACGGGCGTTGACGCTGCGGGTGCCGAACTGCAGGGTATCAAGCCCGCCGGTAATCTCGGCGAAGGCCGACTTGGCCGGGTCGAGGGCTTCACGCGACTGGTCGACGTAGGCCAGCTCCACTGTCGACCCGACGACGAGCTCACCGCCGTCGGGGTGTTCCTGGCCGACGATCATCCGGAAGAGCGTGGTCTTGCCGGCCCCGTTGGGGCCGATCACGCCGACGATGCCGCCGCGGGGCAGGGCAAAGTCGAGGCCGTCGAAGAGCAGCCGGTCGCCGAACGCCTTGCGGAGTCCGCGGGCGATCACCACCTCGTCGCCGAGCCGGGGCGCCGGCGGAATCAGGATTTCGTGACCCTGCACGTCGGCGTCGGCCTCTTCGGCCCGCAGCGATTCGTACGCCGAGATGCGCGCCTTGCTCTTGGCCTGACGGGCCCGGGGTGACAGACGGACCCACTCCAGTTCGCGCTGCAGCGTCCGGCGTCGCGCCGAGGCCTGCTTTTCCTCGACGGCGAGCTTCTTCTCCTTCTGGTCGAGCCACGACGAATAGTTTCCCTTCCACGGCACGCCGGCGCCACGGTCGAGTTCCAGAATCCACTCGGCCGCGTTGTCGAGGAAGTACCGGTCATGGGTAATGGCGACGACCGTCCCCGGGAACTCCTTGAGGTACCGCTCCAGCCACGCCACCGATTCGGCGTCGAGGTGATTGGTCGGCTCGTCGAGCAGGAGCATGTCCGGCTTGGAGAGGAGCAGCCGGCAGAGCGCCACGCGGCGCCGCTCTCCGCCCGAGAGCGTGCCGACCTCGGCGTCGCCCGGCGGGAGGCGGAGGGCGTCCATCGCCACATCGAGCATGCGATCGATCTCCCAGGCGTTGGCCGCGTCGATCCGGTCCTGCACCGCGGCCTGCTTGTCGAGCAGCGCCTGCATCTCGTCGTCACCCATCGGCTCCGCAAAGCGGGCGCTGATGGTTTCGAATTCGGTCAGCAGGTCGCGGATCGGCTGCAGGGCCACTTCGACGTTGCCCCGCACGTCGCGCGTCGGGTCGAGCGTCGGCTCCTGCGGGAGATAGCCGATCGTGACCCCGTCGGCCGGTTTCGCGTCGCCGAGAAAGTCGTGGTCGACGCCCGCCATGATCTTCAGCAACGACGACTTGCCGGATCCGTTCGGCCCGATGACGCCGATCTTGGCCCCGGGGAAGAACGCGAGGTAGATCCCCTTGAGGATCTCGCGTTGGGGGGGACGATCTTGCGGAGATCCCGCATGGTGAAGATGTATTGCGCGGTCATGGTGGGCGAAGATAGCAGCGCCGCGAAGGGCGTGACGGGGGGGCCATTCGCCCCGGAGGGGAGGGCGCTGTACATTGGAACTGACGCCGCCGGCAGGCTCGGTGGGTCGTTCGCACCATCAGGGGAGGATGACGATGATGGGTAACTGGACCGCGGTCGCAGCGGCCGCGTTGCTGGCGGTCCCGGCGGGCCTGGCGGCGCAGACGCAGCCGGCCGTGCCCGCGGTCGGGGAGTCGGCCCCGGACTTCACCCTGCCGGTGAGCACCGCCGCCGGCGTCGGCAAGATCCCGGCAGCGCTCCGGGACTTCCGCGGGCAGACGGTGGTCCTGGCGTTCTTCTTCAAGGTCCGGACCAGTGGGTGAACGATTCAAATGGACGCGTACCGTGATCAGTACGCGAAGCTCTTCAACAACGGCAAGGGTGTCGTGCTGCTGGCCATCAGTGGCGACAGCCCCGAGGCGCAGGCGTCATGGGCCCACGACGCCCGGTTCCCGTTCCGCTTCCTGAGCGATTCGGGGCACGTGGTGGCGAAGGCGTATGGCGTGGCCGGCAAGCGGGCGGTCTTCGTGATCCGCCCCGACGGCACCATCTCCTACGTCGAGCCGCGCTTCAACGAGATCGACCCGACATCGTATACGGTGCTGCATGCCGCGATCGATTCGGCGCGCAAGGCCCGGCCGCACTGACCTGACGTCGTGGCGGCACGATCTGAACGGCGCGGCCCCAGAGGCCGCGCTGTTCGTTCTGGGGGAGAACGTCCGTTCAGCCGGCCGCCGCGTCGATGACGCGATGCAGGACTCCGGGACCGGCGAGCGAAACGGTGGCTCCGGCCGGCGCGTCCGGACCGATTCCGATGGTCACGCCACGGCGCGACGCGACCATCTCGAAGGCGTGGCGGTCGTTGTCCTGGTCGCCGGCGTAGATCACCAGTAGGGGTTCACCACCGGCGTCGGCCGCGATCTGCTCGACGGCGGTGCCTTTGTCCCAGCCGTTGCCGGCCAGCACCTCGGTGGCCATCGGCCCGGCGAAGGTCCGGATCGCGTCGCGCCACGGGGCAAGCCGATCCGCGACGGCGCGCCGGAACTCGTCATGACGTGCCGGCGCGAGATTGCGCCAGTGCACCGTGAGCCCCAGCGGCTTGTGCTCCACCCAGGTCCCTTCCCAATCGGCTTCGAGCGGATCCAGCGCGGTGGCGATGCGCTCGATCAGAGAACCGATCCGCAGCGCATCGGGGTGCTGCACGAGGCGACCGCGCAGGTCGATTTCCATGCCGCCGGTGCCGGCGTAGTAGAGAGCGGGAAGCTCGACCAATTGGCGCAAGTCGGCGAGACACCGACCGCTGACCACGCCGACGGCGTGGGATGGGCGTCGGGCGAGTCGTTCGAGGGACGCCCGCACCGCCGGCGACAGCGTGGCCAGCGACGGATGCGCCACGACCGGCGTCAGCGTGCCGTCGTAATCGAACAGCCAGAGGACCGATCGGGCGGCGCGTCGCGCATCGCGAATCGCCGCCAGCGCGGCATCGAAACCCTGCCTCACGCCCGGTGTGCCACCTCGGCGACCGATCCGGCCGGTGCCGCGGGCGCCACGAGCTGGCCGGCCAGGGGCGGACCCGCTCCCGACGGCGGGATCGGGAGTGCGCTGCCGGGCTCGGTGGCCGCGAGCTGGGTGAGGAGATCGGCCGCCCAGCGGAAGACGTTGTGTTCCTCGACGGCGCGGTGCATCCGTCGCATCCGCGCCCGCCGCTCGTCGGGCTCGAGGTCGATGGCGGTCCGGATCGTGTCAGCGAAGCCTTCGATGTCGTACGGATTGATGATCAGCGCGTCCGGGAGTTCGTGTGCCGCCCCCGCGAACTCGGAGAGAATGAGCACCCCGCTGCCTCCCGACTGGGCTGCCACGAATTCCTTGGCCACCAGATTCATGCCGTCGTGCAGCGACGAGACGATGCAGACCGAGGCCAGGCGGAGGTAGGCGCGGACCGAAGCGCCATCAGTCTGGCCGACGAGGAGATGGATCGGCTGCCACCGTTCGTTGCCGAATTCACGGTTGATGGCGTCGGCGAGCGATTCGAGATCGGTCACCAGGTTGCGGTACCGCGGAATGTGCGTCCGGCTCGGGGCGCCGAGCTGCACGAACGAGAAGCGACCGGCGAATTCGGGGTACTTGCGGAAGAAGCGGCGGATGGCGCGGAAACGCTCCGGGAGCCCCTTGGTGTAGTCGATCCGGTCGACGCCGACCGCGATCTCGACGCCGCTCTGCCGGTAACGCTCGAGGGTACGCGCCAGCGGCCCGCTCAATTGTGCCGACGGCAGTGTTTCATCGACGCTGATCGGCAGGGCGCGGACCGCGGTGGCATGACCGCCGTAGCTGACCACGAAGCGATCGCGTTCCAGCCGCGCCTCGATCATCCGGTCGACCGAATCGAGAAAATTGTTGCAGTACTGCTGAAGGTGGAAGGCGACCAGGTCGGCGCCGAGCATGCCGGCGAGGATCTCTGCCCGCCACGGGCAGATCCGGAACACGTCGGGATGCGGCCACGGGATGTGCCAGAAGAGGCCGACCCGCAGATCGGGGCGTTGCGCCTTGATCATCTGGGGCACCAGCGCCAGGTGGTAATCCTGCACCAGCACCATGCCGCCACCCTGCGCCATTTCGTCGAGCGCGATGTCGGCGAAGCGCTGATTGATGCCACGGTACGCGTCCCAGTCGGGGGCGCGGAAGATCGGCCGTTCGTGCGCCAGGTGGCAGAGCGGCCACAGCCCCTGGTTGGCGAAGCCGTAGTAGTAGCGCTGCTCTTCTTCCTTCGTCATCCAGACGCGGCGGAGCGTGTAGCACGGCGCGTCCGGCGGAACGGTGATATGGCCGAACTGATCCGCCGTCTGGCGGTCACCACTGCCGGCGCCATGCGCGATCCACAGCCCGCCGCATGCCTGCAGCACCGGGTCGAGGGCGGATACCAGGCCACCGGCCGGTCTGGTCAACACCGGTTCGCCGTCACGGAGTTCGTGCAGGTACGGCTCCCGATTGCTCATCACCACCAGCTGTCCGTGGCGGAGACACGCCACGGCGTGGGCCCGGAGACGTTCGCGCGTCCAGACCATCTCACTCCGCACCGTTGCTTCCGACTCCGACAGTCCCACGGAACGTGCCGCGCGGAGCGAGGCGGCGAGCCGGGTGCTTTCGCTGACCAACAGCGGATTCGGCAGGCCGGGCGGCGGCGATTCCGGCACGTTCTCGGTCCGGAGCCGGCGCATCCACTCGGCGAGCTTGTGCAGCTGGCGATCGTAGCTGAGCCAGGTCGCCGCCGCGATGAACATCACCACCAGCAGCATCAACATCAGGATCCAGACGGCGGACGCCGTCAGCCGCTGAACCGCCTGATCGTCGATGTAGGAAATGTCCTGCACCACGGCCAGCATGCCGCGCGCCGCGCCGCCGGCCCCGGAAACCCGGGTGACGAGGATGCGCACCGGCAATCCCTGCCAGTGGGTCGAGAACACGACCGACGGTCGTGTGGCCAGCGTGGTATCGAACTGCTGGGGCAGGGTATCGGCCATGTCGCGAATGGCCCGGCCGGCCGCCACCAGGTGCCCGTCGGGGCGGTACGCCGCAAAGCCGACGATGCGCCCGTAGCCCTCGACCCGATCGGCCAGAACGGCGCGGGCGCTGCTGTCCGAGCCCGCCAGCGCGGCCGCGGTCGGCGCCGTCATCGTCCGCAGCAATTCCCGGCTGTGCTGGTCCACTTCGGCCAGGTCGCGGTGCCGATCGCGGACCGTCAGGTACCACGTCGTCCCGGCGGCCACCAGGCCGAAACACACGGCGACGATCACCGCGGTGCGGAGCGACCGCGCCATCTGCCGTGCTTCGCCGTTGCTCATCGGATGGCACCGACCACGATGGTGGGACGGAGCGGGCGGTCGAGACAATACAGCATCTGCAGCGATTCGCGCAGCTGCCGGATCAGCAGGAAGTGCTCCTGCACGTAGCCGTGCCCGGTACGCCCCATGCGCAGCCGCTTGTCGGCATAGCGCAGCAGGTACCGGATGCGATATGCCGCGCCGGCGGGCGAATAGACCAGGAAGCCGGTCTGGTAATCGTGCACCTGAAGCGTGATGCCGCCGGTGGCGCCGCCGATCACCGGCACGCCTTTCCACAGTGCCTCGGTCACCGTCAGTCCGAAGCCCTCCCGCAGCGACTTCTGGAGCACGATGATCGCCGAGCGCTGCAGCGCGTTGATCTCCCGATGCGAGTCGGCCGGGAGCAGCAGGACGTGAATGTCGGGGTCGTCGCCGGCCAGTTCCTGCACCTCGGCGAAGACGGCGGGTCCTTCCGGGTCGTCGTCGGCGGGTCCGCCGACGAGCGCCAGCTGCAACTCGGGGTAGTAGGGCTGCACCAGCTTGAAGGCCTCGATCACCCCGATCGGATCCTTGAAGCGGTCGAAGCGGGACACCTGCAGCAGGAGTGGGCGATCGGGGTCGATCTGGCAGCGCTGCAGGGTGGCAAGTCGCTCCGCTTCGGGGAGGTCGCAGTTCTTGTTCGAGAGCGGATCGATCGAGGGGGCGATCACGAAGGCCGGCCGCGGCAGCGCGCGGGCAAACGCCGGCATCGAGAAGACCGTGGCGTCATAGGCCGGCAGCGCGGCCGCGAGATGGCGCCATACCCGGCGATCGGGCCGCGACGCGTCGATGTGGCAGCGCCAGATCCAGCGGCGGGCCGTGCCGGGTGGCGCGAACATCGGGATGTACATCGGCTGCGGGTCGTGCACGAAGACGATGTCGCCGGCCAGGTCGAGCGTGGCGGCATTGGCGCGATTGACCTCGAGATGGAGATCGAAGTCCTCGGGCCGGAGCCGCACCGCCAGCCCCTGCATGCCGTTGTGGAACGCCTTGGTGACGCGGGAGAACTCGGGCGGCGCCTGCAGCACTTCCCAGTGCGACTCGATGCCGAGCTCCTGCAGCAGCGGAATGGTCCAGCCGAGAATCTCGGCCACGCCACCGCCCAGGCGGGTGGAGTTGAGGTGGACGATGCGCTTGCCGGCCAGCGGTTCGGCGAGCTGGCGCAGCCGGTCGACGTTCTGCCGGCCCACGACGTCGGCGTACTGGTCCAGCAGCGTCATGCCGGCGCTCCGGCCGCGGCGGCGGCCGGCTGGTCGAGATGCTGCTGCACGATCTGGATGAGTTCGTTGCGGAGCTGATCGAGATTCAGAAAGTAGAAGTCGACGTGCCGGATCGCGGTGACCAGCGCGAGGTCGGCGCCGGCGCTTTCCAGCCAGGCCGAGAAGTCGTCAGTGCGCCCTTCGGTGCGGCGGCGGGCCTCGTGCACGTGATAGAACAGCGCCCGGACCGGCATGCCCGGCAGGGCGGCCAGCAGCGCGCGCGGTGTCGCCAGCCGCTCGCCGGTGTCGTAGGCCACGAGGCGCGATTCGACCAGGTGGAGGTCCAGTCCCGGCCGCGCGGCATAGGTCGCGTCGGTGGTCCAGAGCTGGCGGTCGATCGTGTCTTCGAGCGTGGCGCGGAGCGCCGGAATGGTGGCGTGCCGGTAGGGATCGATCAGGCCCAGTTCCTCGCCGAGGGCGTGATCACCGAGCGCGTTCCAGCACCAGCGGGCGAAGTCGTTGGGAAATTCGTGCAGTTCGAAATCGTTCTCGAGCACGCACCGCATCATGTGGTGTTCGATGACCCCGTCGGGCGCGGTGCGCACCGCGCCCAGCAACTCCCGCAGGTTGCTGCACGACGACCCGGTCGCCTGGCGAACCAGGCCGCAGTCGAAGAGGCGGAATCGGGCACCGGACATGGCGGCTCCCCGTGGGCGTGGAACCTTGCGCCGGGAGACGACCGGACGCCGCCGGGCTGCACGGCGCGGCGAACTGCGGGGCGCTACAGCGTGCGGCGGAACAGGCGCGTCGCGGCCGTCATCGCAACGAGCGAGAACGCCGCAAGATACGCGATATCGGGCAGGATCGCCACGAATCCGGTGTTCTTCAACAGCAGGCTCTTGAAGGCGTGCACGGCATAGGTAAACGGATCGACGGCGGCAATAACCCGCATCCACGCCGGAAAGCCCTGTTGCGGATATACCGCGCCGCTGGGAAAGAAGAGCAGGGTGTTGAGCACGCCGAATGTCGCCCGCGGCACCAGGGGATCGTTGACCCGCACCATGAACAGGAACATCATCGAGATCAGCGCGAACGCCGTCAAGGTGATCATGACGAACATCCGGACCAGGCGAAGCGGCGCGAACGGATCGGGAATGCCGGCAATGACGGACCCGACCAGCAGCAGCACCGTTCCGGCGAGCACCGCCTTGATGGTGCCGGAGAGATTGAACCCGGCGATCAGTTCCAGTTTGGTGATCGGCGTCACCAGATAGCCTTCGTGCAGGCCGCGGGCCTTGTCGTCGATGAAGATGATGCCGCCGCCGATCATCACCATCATGAAGATCGACATCACGATCGAGCCCGGCAGGAGATACTGCACGTACGGCACGTACGGGTAGAGCTCGACGACATCGAGTGTGGCCTGTTGCGGCACGCGGCGTCCGGCGGTGTCGGGCTGCCCGCTGGCGGCGACGACGCCGGACAGGGACCCGCCGAGCGAGGCGGCGACGAAATTGTCGGTGTTGTCCTCGATGAGGGCCACCCGCGGATCGTCGTGCGCCAGCACCCGGCGGGAGAACTCCGGCGGAATGGTCAGCACGCCATTGATCCGGCCGTTCCGCAGGTCGGCGACGGCCTGGCCGGGGTCGGTGTAATCGATCAGCGAGAACGTCGCCGCGTTTGCCGTGACCGCCTGCGCCAGCTCGCGGAGCCGCAGCGCCGGGACGTGATGGTCCTGGTCCACCACGGCCAGGCGGAGGTGACGGAGATTGCCCCCGAACGCGTAGCCGAGCACCACCAGCTGCACGATCGGGAAGACCAGCGAGATGAAGATCAGCGTCGGGCTGCGGCGGAAGCGGCGCAGCTCCCGTTCGACGATCGCGAACATCCGGCCCATGACCATCAGCGGCGGATCACGAGCCGCGACGCCACCGACGGCTCCTGCAGCTCGTCGCGGAGCGCGCGCCCGGTGTAATGCACGAAGACGTCGTCGAGCGTGGTGCTCTGCACCGACAGCGACTGCACCGTGACACCGTCGCGCGCCGCCCGGTCGAGCAATGCCATGGTCGTGGTCGGGCCGTTCTGCGACACGATGCGGGCCAGATGGGCGTCGCCCTGCACCTCCTCCGCCCCGGGAAGCGAGGCGAGCGCCGTCATCCAGTGATCCGGCGCCCCACGGAACGACACGTCCAGCACGTTCTGTCCCGGCACCGAAGCCTTGAGCCGGAGCGGGGAATCGAGCGCCTTCAGTTCACCGTGATCGACGATCGCCACCCGATCGCAGAGCCGGTCAGCCTCGTCCATGTAGTGCGTGGTGAGCAGAATGGTCAGGTCCCGGGACGCCTTGAGGCGTCGCAGCATTTCCCACACCGCGGTGCGCGACACCGGATCGAGTCCGGTGGTCGGCTCGTCGAGGAAAAGCGTGCTCGGCTCGTGCATCAGGCCGCGGGCGATCTCCACTCGTCGCCGCATGCCGCCGGAGAGGTTCTTGACGGGCGCCTCGGCCCATTGGGTCAACTCGACCGCCTCGAGGAGCTCGGCCATCAGCGTCTCGCGCCGTTGCCGGGGGACGCTGTAGAGCTTGGCGTAAATGGTGAGATTCTCGGCGACGCTCAGCTCGGGGTCGGAGGTCAGCGCCTGGGGGATCACGCCGATCACCCGCCGCACCTGTTCGGCCTGGGTCATGACGTCGAACCCTTCCACGCGGGCACTGCCGCCACTCGGCTCGAGCAGCGTGGTGAGCATCCGGATCAGCGTCGACTTGCCGGCGCCGTTCGGCCCGAGCAGCCCGAAGATCTCGCCATCGGCCACGGCGAAGGAGATCCCCTTGACCGCGACGAAGTCACCGAACCGCTTGACGATGTCCGCAACCTCGATCGCCGCCGGCACGGATCAGTGCCGGACCGGAAAGAGCACGTACGCCGTCATGCCGAGTGCCAACCGGCGGTCGTGATTGTCGACCCGGATCCGGACCTCGAAGGTCTTGATGTCCCGCTTGCTGCGTGACACGTCGCGCCGCGTGGCGAACCCGGCGTCGACGCCGCGGAAGAAGACCGTGCCGGTGCGTCGTTCGCCCGAGGGCAGGCGGACCGTCAGGGTGTCGCCGAGGCGCACGTCGCCGATATAGGACTCCTCGACGTCGACCCGGACCCAGAGATCGTCCGGATTGACCAGGGTCACCACCGGCTGCCCCGCCGTGACGACCTCTCCCTGACGCGCTGCGCGGACGTCCACGATGCCGTCGATCGGCGCCCGCAGCTCGGTGTAGTCGAGCCGGGCCTGTGCGGCGCGGCGTTGAGCGGTCGCGGCGGCATGCTGGTGCTCATCCAACTGCAGCTCGTTCGAACGCACCGAATCCTGTTCGGCGTTCGATTGGGCCAGCGCCACGCCGGCGCGGGCCGCATCGACCTGGCGGGCCGCTGCCTCGAGGCGGGCATGCGCCGCCTGCGCCGCGGTACGCCCCTGGTCGAGATCCTGCTGTGCTGCAAAGCCGCGCTTGAGCAGCGCCGCGGTCCGCTGCAGCGTCGAGTCCGCCAGCTCGGCATCGGACGCGGCGGCGACCTGTTGCGCCATGGCCGCCGCAAGGGTGGCGCCGGCCTGGTGGACCTGGTTGGTGGTCTGCTGCTGCTGATAGCGCAGGGACGCGGACGCCGCGCCCACAGCCGCCGCGGCCCCTGCAGCCGTCTCGGCGTAGTAGGCGGAATCGGCCCGGAGTTCGTCGGGACGGATCGTGGCCAGGAGTTCGCCCCGATGCACCGAGTCGCCCTCGGTGACGACGAAGTTCATCAGCTGGCCGCCCACTTGCGGGGACACCACCACGTCGTTGGTCGTGACCACGCCGGTGAGCACCATCGTCGAATCGTGGCACGCGGCAAGCCACCACGAGGCGGCGGCGAGGATGCAGCGAAACCGGCGGCGAGAGAGGTGTTGCATGGCGACGAAACAAAGACCGGACCGGGGAGGTTGTCGAGTCCCGGGCGCTCCGCATGCGAAATCGGGCGCTGGCGTCCCGGTTCAGTCCGCGGGGAGCCGTTCGGCAAAGCGGAGGATGTCGTCGCGGATCTGCGCCCGGTCGGCGAGGAGCCGGCGATACGCCGACGGCCTGAACGCGGCCAGCGCAAGTGCCCGCACGGCACCCACGAAGCGATCGAGCCGCTCGAGCACGCGCAGCGCCGCGGCCCCGGCAACAGGGCCGGCGGCGAGTGCGGCGGCCCCGAACCCGATGCCCCACCAGTGCCACGCGAGCACGCCCGCCAGCAGCCATGTGCCGGAATAGAGCACGAGGCCGGCAACGATCTTGACCGTTGCCTCGACGTCAGGATCACGAGCACCGAACCGCGCGGCGATGAGGTCGGTGAGCCGATACGCCGGGAAATGCATGATCAGGCCGACCAGCGCGAGCGGCGACAGGAGGACCACGAGACCGACGGTGCGAGAGGTGTAGCGGATCACCCGGCGCAGTCGGATCGGGCCGTCGGTGACGTTTTCCGGTGCGAGGCCGGCCTCGACAAGCTCCGCTTCGTAGCGCGCCAGGCGGTGCTCGACGGCCTCGACCGTGTCCGGCTCACGGCGCCGCAATTGGGCATATCCGGCCAGGAAGCGCCGCCGGAGGGCGAATTGATCGACAAGTCCGGGCCGTTCGCCGGAGGCCGAAGAGAAGATGCGCTCGGCGCGGGTCACCAATCGCAGGGCGTCGTGGTGATCGGCCTGGAGGGTGATGTCCGCCATGGCGCGCTCGAGGTCGGTGGTGAGGCGGCGGACCGGCTCGGCCGGCGGCTCGCCATCAGCACCCGGCCGGATGGCGGGCACGGCGATCGGGCGCCCGAACGAGAGCAGCACGGAACTCCGGAATCGGCGCTTGGCGGTGTAGTAGAGTCCGGCCGGGACGATCACGACCGCCGTGCCAGGCTTCGCCATCGCCGTGGCGCCGAGTGCCAGCCGGGCGGCGCCGGTCTTGAAGGGCCGCAAGGCCGGATCGTCGTGCGAGGTCCCTTCGGGGAAGAGGGCGACGGCACCGCCGCGGGACAGCTCCGACCATACCCGCGCAAAGGTCTCGCGATTGCGCGTCATGTCGGCGTGATCCTGCCGGCGATGGACCGGAATCGAGCCGAGGGCGCGAACCACGGTTCCCACCAGCGGCATCCGGAACAGCGGCGCCTTGGCGAGGAACACCACCGGTCGGGGGCAGAGGGCCAGCAGCAGCACCGGATCGACCAGCGCGTTGGGGTGGTTGAGGACCAACAACAACGGACCCGTGGCGGGCACGTGTTCGCTGCCGACCACCGCGATCCGGCGGAAGAAGAGGTGCCCGATGGCCCGCAGCAGTCGCCGCAGCATCTGCGTCAGGTCCCGACGGGTTCCGGCGGACCGACGCGGTGCGCCGACCGGGTGAACGCCGCGGCAGTCCAGACCATTCCGCTGATCAGGATTGCCACCGGGAGCACCATGACGGCGATCTGCAGGCCGGCCGCCGGCGTCGCGCCGGCGGCGCGGCGTGCGTCGGAGATGGCGCCGACGATGTACGGCGACGGCACGTCGCCGAGCAGGTGGATGAGCAGGATGCTGAACGCCATCGCGGTGGCGCGTTCGGTCGGCGAGACGTAGCTGACGATTGCCGAATTGATCGGGCCGGTCGACAGGAACAGGAGCAGCTCGGCGGCGACCAGCGAGGCGTAGTAGACGGCATGGTCGGTCGACGTGAGGGCGATCCAGGCACACGGCGCGGCAAGGAGGGTGGCCACGCCCGACATGAGGAGATACGCGTTCCGGGTATAGCGCAGCAGGAAGTCACCGAGCCAGCCGCCGGCGTACGTGCCGACGAATCCGGTGACCACCACGGCAATGCCGATCTGCTGATCCGCCACGTTCAGCGGCACGCCGCGCACCCGGGAGAGGAACATCGGCATGAACACCGCCAGGCCGCCGAACGCGAAGGTGTACGCGGCGTAGCCGAGCACGGTGGCGCGGTACGGGCCGTTCCGGAAGAGTGCCAGAAAGTGCGCCAGGCCGCGCCCGGTCGGAGCCGCGTGGCGCGGCGGTGGGCCGTCCTGCGCCCCGCGGGGTGGATCGGGGAGGCGGAGCAGCCAGAGCGCGGGCAACACGCCCGGCACACCGGCCACGAAGAATGCGGATCGCCAGCCGAAATGCGTCCCCATGAATCCGGCGATCATGTAGCCCAGCGCGCTGCCGATCGGAATGGCGGCATAGAAGACCGCGAACACCCGGCCCCGGCGTTCGGCCGGAAATGCATCGGCGAGCATGCTCGGTGCGATCGACGCGTACGCGGCCTCGCCGACGCCCACCAGCGAGCGGGCGATGAGGAGCGAGACGAACCCGGACGCGAGGCCGCCGAGCACGGTGGCAACGCTCCAGAGTGCCACCCCGAACGCGATCGCCCGCGGACGTGACGCGGTGTCGCCCTGTCGTCCGAAACGCGGTGCGGCCAACGCGTACACCACGAAGAAGACGGTGGTGAGGAGCGAGAATTCCTTGTCGGTGAGGTGCAGCGCCGAGCTCAGCAGGTCGCCCACGCCGGGCACGACGTAGCGGTCGAGGTAGTTGAACAGATTGATGAACGTCAGCACCGCCAGCACCAGCACCGCCGTTCGCCGGGGAAACGGCGCGGCGGTCTGCCGGGCGGTGGCCGGCTCAGGCACGCGCCCGCGCCCGGATCTGCAGGCGCTGGGCCAATACCAGCACCACCACGAGATTGACGCCGAGGGTCACGAGGGTCTCGGTGCCCGGGTGGCGGATCAACGCCGCCAACTCGAAGGGGAGATAGATCGAGCCGGTGACCACACCGAGCCACTCGGCCCAGCTGCGGTCGTGCCAGAGGCCGATGGCCTCCGCAATGCGGACCAGCGCATAGACCAGCGCTCCGATCGCCAGCAGCCGCAGCCGTCCCGGCGAGGCTTCGCCAGCGAACTTGAGGAAGATCCGCGGATACCGGCTGGCCGGGTCAAGGTGCAGATGGGTCACCAGCCGTTCGGCCACGGCCTGGACGTCGCGGTGAACGAAGAGAAATATGCCGGTCCCCGCCAGCAGCACCAGCAGTCCCTTCCCGGCCTCGAAGAGGGCAATGGCGCGGACCGCTGAGCTGCGTTCGAACGGCGCCGGCGCCGCGGTCAAACCGGTTCCTCATCAGTACCGTCCGGCGGGGTACCGCCGCGCAACGTGTCGAGTCGGAACTCCATCGATTGCCGGGCTCGCACGGCATCGGTGATCGCCTGCTCGGGCGTCGCGTGAGGCGGGCCGTGTTCCGTCTGCTCCAGCACGTGCCACAATCCCTGACGCACCTCTTCGGGAAGGACCTGCTCGAGGTATTCGAGCGCGGTGCCGCGAAGGTGCGGATCCGGGCTTTGCAGGCTGCGGTACGCCGCTCGGAGCGGACCGGCGGGAAGGATGAGGCTGAGCAGCGAGAAGAGGTGAGCCAGACTCTGGTCGGCGCGTTCCCGCAGGACTTCGCCGAGCACGGTGTAGGCTTCTTCGCCGGGAAGAAGCGGGATCAACGCCCGCCCTTCCCAGACATCGCGATCGACTTCGACCTCCTGCAACGCGGCGCCGAGAATCATGTCGCGCGGTGGCGCCAGCGACGGTTCCGCTTCCACCAGGTGGACCAGGGCGACACCGCAGCGGCTGCGGATCTCGAACCGCTCGTCGGCCAGCCCGGCAAGCAGCGAATCGCGAGCCTCCGCGGTGTGGTGGGCCGCGATCGCGAACGGCAGCCGCCGCCGCACCGCCAGATCGAGCCCGGTGTCGAACAGGGCAGCGTGGAGCAGCGGCAGTGCGGCGGTCGGCGCGTATTGCAGGGCGCGGAGTGCGGCGCGGGTGACGTCGTCGCGGCCGAGCAACGCAATCACCGCGGGCACCAGCTCGACCGGAAGCGGCGTGGCGAGGGCCCTGATGATCCGCGGCGCGTCGTGGGATTCCAGTTCCATCCGGCGGCGGGCGTGGGGATCGTCCGGCACCGCGTCGAGCGCCGGGTCGAACAGGCCGGTGCTGTAGCCGTCGGCATTCACCGCGACCGGAAACATCGTCGTGGCAAAGCGCTCGTGCGGCAGCCGCGTCTCCCGGTGCGACCGGGCCACGAGGTTCTGCTGCAGCGCCTCCAGGCTTGCCCGGTTCATGCCGCGGAACAGCAGCAGGGCCACCGCGGCGGCGAGCATCATGCAGATCGTGAGCGCCGGCAGCAGCACGGGGCGCGGCAGCGTCAGCAGGACCACCTGGGTCACGACCGCCGCGATGATGCGCCCGATTCGCAGCGAGGTCACCTCGACCAGCGTCTTGATGGGACGCTTTTCCGCTGGCCGGATGGCATTGAACATCCGGTCGAATGCGCCCCGGAAGTTCGAGTTGCGCAGGACGATTTCGGCCGTCCGCGCAATGCCGGACGTCACCAGTCCCGGCATCCAGAGCGCGAAGATGCCGGAAAAGAGCAGCGCCCCGGGGAGCGTGGCGCCGGTGACCGACGGGCCGTCCCGATCGAGCATCCGGTCGGAAAGGAAGAGCAGCGGGCCGAGGGTGATGATCGCGGCCCCGGTGTAATAGAGCGAGAAGAACCGCAGCAACGGCGCGCCGCGGATGAAGCCGGTGCCGGCCCGGGTCATGAATACGTAGTCGATCATCGTTTCGGCGATGCCGCAGAAGATGATCAGACCGACCAGCACCCGGACGTAGCGCGACCGCTTGAAGATGTTCCAGGCGGGATGACGGATCGCCGCCGGGGTCATCATCGCGGTGGGGAGTCGATCGGCGACCAGCGCCTGGGTCTGCGATTCCGCCCGCAGGCCCCGGAGGCCGATCGCCGCGATCAGGTTGATCGCCGCGAGCAGGACCAGCATCCATTCGATGTGATGCGTCGCGGCGATCAGCACGCCGGTCAGCCCGGCGGCGATGCCGCCGGCGGTTCCGACGCCCCAGATCATCGTCCCCGACCGTCGGACGGCGCGGGGATCGAGCCGCTCGAACACCACCATCCAGAAACCGGCCATGAAGAGGCCGTTGACCGCGGTGAAGTGCATGTAGACCACCGCCGCCATCGTCCGGGGGAGCACCGGGATCAGCGCGAACTCGACCACGCAGGCGATGGCGCTGAACACCATGGCGCGCGCAAGAAATCGCGCCGGATCGGTGAGCAGCATCCGCCGGGAGGCGATGGTGGCGACAATGATGGTGAGAACCGCCGCGCCGAACGTGGCTGGCGGGAGGGAACGGGAGCCGACCAGCGACAGGAAGATCGAGTCGCGCGCGGAGTGGCCGGCAATGTCGTATCCGACGAGCGCCGCGCACGCCGCCGCGGCGAACGGCACCATCCGCTGCGTTGCCGCCTGGTCCGCCATGCTGTCGATCCTGTCGCTGAACGGGTCGTTCGAGTCGCCGCGCGCGGGCGGTGCCGCATTCCGGTCGCCGAATGATAGCGCGGGTCCGGCCCGGTCACGTCAGCCGCGCCCGGGGGGTGGACGGACGCTCGGCGTCGCCCGGGAAGCGGTCATCGTCGCGCGGTCGGGCGCCGGGCAGCGAGGCGCGTTCAGCGCAGCAAGCTGCCCAGGGCGCGCGCCACGGCAGCGATCGTGGCGGCGGCGCGGCGCGGCGGATTGGCGCCTGCCGGCGCGATCGAATCGTCGGTGCGGTGGATCTCGGCGAGCACCGCCGGATCCTTCAGGACGTGGCCGGTGAGGACCGCCGCCACCGTCTGGCCGGGCTGAATCACGCCGAGTCGCCGGAGTTCCCGCGCCCCGGCCACCGCTGCGGCACTCGCCGGTTCGCATCCGATTCCGCACCGGTCGACCACGATCTTAGCGGCGAGAATGTCGTCGTCGCTGACGGCCAGGACGTGGCCGTTCGTCTGCCGGATGGCGTCGACGCCGCGCGCGATAAGAAGCGGGTGCGCCGATCCGGATCGCGCTGGCCCGGGTTGTGGCCACGACCGGTTCGAGCCGGTCGAAGCCCCGCGCGAACGCCGCGGCGAACGGCGCGGCGCCGGCGGCCTGCACCGCCGCCAGGCGCGGCATCCGGTCGATGAGTCCCCAGCGCATCGCCTCGGCCAGTGCTTTGCCGAACGCCGCGGTGTTGCCGAGGTTGCCCGCCGGGACCACGATCCAGTCCGGCGCCTGCCACTCGAGCTGCTGGAGCAGTTCGAAGACGATGGTCTTCTGGCCTTCGAGCCGGAACGGATTGATCGAATTGAGCAATTGGATGCCGAGTTCGCGCCCCGCCGGCTTCGGCCAGTGCGAGACAGCCATCGAAATCGGTGTCGACCAGCAGCGTGATGGCGCCGTATGCCAGCATCTGCGCCAGCTTGCCGTCCGCGATCTGGCCGTCGGGCACCAGCACCACCGCCGGAAGTCCGGCCTGGGCGGCGTAGGCGGCGAGCGACGCGGCGGTGTTGCCGGTCGAAGCGCACGCCACCGCGGTGCGCGCCGGTGCGCCGTGCCTGGGTCACGGCCACCGTCATGCCCGCGGTCCTTGAACGAGCCGGTGGGATTCTGCCCTTCGTGCTTGAGGAGCATTCCCGCGACGCCGGTCCAGTCGTCGACCACGTCGCGGCGCAGGAGCGGCGTGTTCCCTTCGGGGTGCGAGACGATCTCTGCCGGTGTAGCGGGGAGAACGATCGAACCATAGCGCCACACACCCGACCCGGTGCCGGGCAGCTCGCGGCGGAACGCATCGTCGAACCGGCCCCGGAGTGCGCCGCCGCGTCTCCGGCGGATCAGCGTGTTCGACGGCCAGCAACCCGCCGCACGTCGGGCAGCGCAGCGCAACATGCGACAACTCCAGCCGGGTGCCGCACTGCTGACAGCCCTGCCACGCGGTGGCGGTCACCGGAGCCGGGCTCCCTGCCGATCGATCTCCGCCACGCGCCCGGTCGCGGCGACGCCGGCCGCGGCATAGGCCGCCGACATCGCCGCCAGGACAAGTTCGCCGCGTGTCACACTGTCGACCAATGCAAACGCGGTCGGTCCCGCGCCGCTGATCGAACAGCCGAGCGCGCCGGCGTCCCGCGCGGCCTGCTGGGCGGCGCTGAAGCCGGGGAGCAGTCCGCGGCGCGCCGGTTCGGCGATGCGGTCGTCGAGGGCCCGCCCGAGGAGTGCCAGGTCGCCGGCGGCTGCCGCCGCGACCATGGCGGCTACGTTGGCGGCCTGCTGCAGCGCCACCGTGAGCGGGACCATGGCCGGGAGCACGGCGCGGGCGTCTCGTGTGGCGAGTCGCTGGGCGGGATGGACCTGCACCACCAGCAGGTCCGTCGGCACCGGCACGGCAATCAGGTCGAGCGGATCGAGCGACCGCACCAGCACCAGCCCGCCGAGAAGCGACGGAGCCACGTTGTCGGCGTGACGCCCGGAAACCACGGCCTCGGCGGCCAGCGCGCATTCGAGCAGGGCTGCGGTGCCGAGCGCTCCGCCCGCCAAGGCGTTGGCGGCGACTGCGCCCGCCACGGCCGACGCCGCGCTGCCGCCCTGGCCGCCGGCGAGCGGCAGTCCCTTGCGCACGGTGATTCGCGCGCCGCGCGGCTGCTCGAGGCGCTCGAAGACGGCGGCCGACGGCGATGGCGGCGGCATGGCGCGACGGATCGCGCGGCAGTTCGGGGTGCCCGGGGTCGGCGACCTGGAGACCCGCATCGCCGCTCCACTCGATCGTCACCTCGTCGCCGGCTCCCGCAACGGCGAGCCCGAGAATGTCGAGTCCCGGCCCGACATTCCCGACCGATCCTGGTGCAAAAGCAGTGGCGCGATCGCGCATCGGGGAGAAAGTCACCGCCTCGCCGTTGAAAGTCCACCGGCTGCCCGATAGCTTCGCTGCGCGTCCCGCGATTCGCCGGGGCGGATCCACGTTGCAACAAGGAGCACCGTTGGCGATGCGCATTGGCGTGCTCAGGGACACCGCTCCCCGCGAGCGTCGTGTGGCTTTGACCCCCGATGCGGTGGGCAAGCTGGTCAAGGGCGGTGCGGCGGTGATCGTCGAGTCCGGTGCGGGCGCCGGGGTCGTTCGCATCGGACGAGTCGTATCAGGCCGCCGGTGCCGCGATCGGAACGGCCGCCGAAGCGGGCTCGGCCGATCTGGTCTGCCGGGTGCAGCGCCCGGCGGCGCACGAAGCGGCGTCGTTGCGGGAAGGCACGGTGCTGATCGCGCTCGCCGGCGTGCTCGACGCCGAAACGCGGGACGCCCTGTCGCGCCGCCGGGTGACGCTGCTGGCGCTCGAGCGCGTGCCGCGGATCACTCGCGCCCAGTCGATGGACGTGCTGTCGTCGCAGGCGACGGTCGCGGGCTACAAGGCGGTGCTGCTCGGCGCAGCGTCGCTGGCGCGGTTCCTCCCGATGCTCACCACCGCCGCCGGATCCCTGGCGCCGGCCAAAGCGCTGATCCTCGGCGCCGGCGTGGCCGGGCTGCAGGCCATCGCCACCGCGCGCCGGCTCGGCGCGCTGGTCACCGGCTTCGACGTGCGGCCGGCCGCCGCCGACGACGTGCGCTCGCTCGGCGCGAAGTTCCTCGGCGCCGGACGCGATCGCCGCCGAGGCCGAGACCGCCGGCGGCTACGCGCGGGAACTCGGCGACGAACAGCAGCGCCGCGTGCTGGCGGCCATCGACGGCGCCATCGGCGAGTGCGACCTGGTCGTCGCCACCGCCGCGATCCCGGGCAAGCCGGCGCCGCGACTGATCACCGCCGGCGATGGTGGCGCAGATGCGGCCGGGCTCGGTGATCGTCGACGTGGCGGCGGAAACCGGCGGCAACTGCGAGCTGACCCGTCCCGGCGAGACGGTCGAGGCAGGGCGGCGTCACCATCCTCGGCCCGCTCAACCTGCCGAGCACCATGCCGATCCACGCGTCGCAGATGTTCGCGCGCAACGTGCAGACGCTGATTCAGCACCTGACCAGGCGACGGCGGCTGTCGCTCGACCTCGGCGACGAGATCACCGGCGCGATGTGCGTGCTGTTCGAGGGAGTGGAGCCGTCCCGGCCCGCCCGCCCCAACCCGACGGGATCGACCGCATGAACCCTACCGCCATCATCCAGCTGTACGTCTTCGTGCTGGCCGCGCTTCCTCGGCTACCAGGTGATCACCCGCGTGCCGCCGCTGCTGCACACGCCGCTGATGTCGGCCACCAATGCGATCTCCGGCATCTCGCTGGTGGGCTCGCTGGTGGCCGCCGGGCGCCGGCAACAGCCATGTCAGCAACATCCTCGGCTGCATCGCCGTGGCGTGCGCCATGGTCAACGTCGTCGGCGGGTTCGTGATCACCGACCGGATGCTCAAGATGTTCCGCCACGCGCGACCGGCAGCCGAAATCGGGCGGCAATCCGTGAACTATCGCGAACTGTTCACCCAGGTCACCTACCTGGCCGCGTCGGTGTTCTTCATCCTCGGCCTGCGGTCGCTGTCCCACCCCGATCGGGCCCGGCGGGGCATGAACCAGGCGGCGCTCGGGATGCTGCTCGCCATCGCCGGCACGCTCTGCCAGCAGGGCATCGTGTCGTACCAGTGGATCGTCATCGGGCTGGTGATCGGGACGATCATCGGCATCCCGATGGGGACCGCTGGTGCCGATGACGGCGATGCCGCAGCAGATCGCCATCTCGCACGGCTTCGGCGCCGCCGCCGCGACGCTGGTCGGCATCGACGAGTTCGTGGTGCGCGGCTTCGGGGCGGGCATCGATCACGGGACCATGATCGCGCTGGGGCTCGAGACGCTGCTCGGCGCGCTGACCATCACCGGATCGGTGATGGCGTTCGGCAAGCTGCAGGAACTCATCCCCGGGCGGCCCATCACCTGGCCGGGGCAGAACGTCGATGAGCATCGGGCTGTTCGCCGGCGTGGTGGGACTGCTGCGGGTGGCTGGTGGTGCAGCCCGGCCAGTCCGATGGTCGTTCTGGATCGATGATCGGCGTGTCGCTCGTCATCGGCGTGCTCATCGTGCTGCCGATCGGCGGCGCCGACATGCCGGTGGTGATCTCGCTGCTCAATTCCTACGCCGGCCTGGCGGCGGCGGCCACCGGCTTCGCGATCGGCAACAACGTGCTGATCATCGCCGGCGCGCTCGACGGCGCGTCGGGCTTCCTGCTGTCGATCCTGATGTCGAAGGCGATGAACCGCTCGTTCGCCAACGTCATCTTCGGCGCGTTCGGCGGCGAGGCGGCCGCGGGAGCGGTCGCCACCGCCGAAGGACTCACCGCCCGCAGCATCTCGGTGGAGGACGCCGCGCTGCAGCTGGGCTACGCCGGCCGCGTCATCATCATTCCGGGGTACGGGCTGGCGGTGGCCCAGGCCCAGCACGCCGTCGCAGGAGCTTGCCGAACTGATCGAGAAGAAGGGCGGCGACGTGAAGTACGCCATCCATCCGGTGGCGGGCCGCATGCCGGGGCACATGAACGTGCTGCTGGCGGAAGCGAACGTGCCCTACGACAAGCTGCTCGACATGGACGAAATCAATCCGCAGTTCCCGGAATGCGACGTGGCGCTGGTGGTCGGCGCCAACGACGTCGTCAATCCGGCCGCGCGCAGCGACCCCTCCTCGCCGATCTACGGCATGCCGATCCTCAATGCCGACAAGGCGCGCAGCGTCATCGTGCTCAAGCGCAGCATGAAGCCGGGCTTCGCCGGGATCGAGAACGCGCTCTTCTACGACCCGAAGACCTCGATGCTGTTCGGCGACGCGAAGGCGTCGCTGACCCGGCTGGTGAGCGAAATCAAGGCGCTCTGACCCGCTCCCCGGTCCTTCCCCCCGCCGGCCGGGTGGCGCGATGCCCGGTGCCGGCGGGGCGCTTGTCACCCTTTGGTCACCCCGGGCGTCTTACACGGATAGGGATCGAAGGGTGAAAGGCAGCGGCCGGGCGCGGAACGAGCGGGCCGGCGATGACGTTCCGGGGGTAGATCGGGCGGGAGCGGCGGGGTGTTTCACGAGCGCCACGGTAATTAACTCTTTGTTTCACAATTGGTTGTTGACGCACTTGCACAATGTCGGCCCGGAGCGTATTTTCGCCCCGGTTTTATGCGATGCCGTTCACAGGAGCCTAGCGGATCAGGCCGGTCGGGGCCGGCGGGTGCGCGGGCAAGCAGGGATAGGAGCAGCGACGTGACGATTCGAGCCCGTGGGAAGCGGCGGTCGCTCCGCCCGGCGCAGATTGCGCGGGCGGTCGACGAGGGCCGCGAGAGTCTCGATCTGTACCTCGACGAGATCTCTCGGGTGCCGCTGTTGAACCGGGAAGAGGAGATGGCGCTGGCCCGCCGGGCCTTCCAGGGCGACCTGCTGGCCCAGGAAAGGCTGGCGCGGCACAACGTGCGCTTCGTCGTGTCGGTGGCCAAGAAGTTCCAGAACCGCGGGGTGCCGCTGGTCGACCTGATCGGCGAGGGGAACCTCGGGCTGATGACGGCGGCGCGGAAGTTCGACCCCGATCGCGGCGTCAAGTTCATCTCGTACGCGGTGTGGTGGATCCGGCAGGCGGTGCAGGCGGCCATCGCCCGGCACGGCCGGCCGGTGCGGGTGCCGCTCAACCGGACCGCCGACCTGTCGCGCCTCGGCAAGACGACGACGCTGCTCAAGGAAAAGCTCGGCCGGATGCCGACCACCGAGGAACTGGCGCGCGCCACCGGGCTGACCGAAGAGGCGGTGCGGTCGCTCTCGTCGCTCAACACCGAGGCGGTGCGGCTCGATCACCCCACCCGCGACGGCGACGGCAACGAGCGGATGGAGCGCTTCGCCCTGGCCGAGCAGGAGCAGACCGACGCCCACACGATGGCGAACTCGCAGAGCGCCGACATCGAGGCGGCGCTGCAATTCGCTGCCGCCCCGCGACGCCAAGGTGCTGCGGCTCTACTTCGGCCTCGACGACGGCCAGCCCCGCACGCTGGAGGAGATCGGCCGGATGATGGGCGTGACCCGCGAGCGGATCCGGCAGTTGCGCGACCGCGCGCTGGTGCGGCTGCGCGAAGGCGAGACCGGTGAGAAGCTGAAGGATCTGGTGGCGTGACGTCCATCGCCGCCGTGCGGTGGGGAGCCGCGATGGTGCTTTGCGCCGTCGCGGCTTCTTCGTTGCGGGCGCAGGCCGTGGCGCATCCCGATCTGAGCGGCGTCTGGGTGCTGGATCACGCTCGCAGCGACGCCAGCTCGTTCACCCCGTCGGGTGCCGTCTACACCGTGCGGCAATCCGGCGACTCGGTCGTCGTCGACCGGCGCACCTTCGCCACCAACGGCGACACCATTCCCTCGCACATGGTCTGGGGCTGGGGCGGCCGGGAATGGAAGAACACGCTGCCGTTGATCGGAACGGAGGTCGAAACAACCTCCACGGCGGCGTGGCAGGGCGACACGCTGGTGGTCCGCAGTACGGCGATGGCCCAGGGAAGCGAACTGGTCCAGGTCGACTCGTGGGTGCTGGCGCGCGACGGCACGCTCCGCATCAGGCGCGAGGCCACATACGGCGGGACGCCGATCGGATCGCCGACCTTCGTCTTCGAACGCCGGCCCTGAATCGGGTGCTAGCTGCTCCGCTCCGCCATCAACCGCACCACCCGCGGCAGGATCCCGCCATTCGCCAGGTACTCGAGCTCCACCGCCGAATTGAGCCGCACCACCGCCGGAACTCCGTCATCTTGCCGCTGTCCGGATCAGTGGCCGTGATCGTCACGGTGCCGCCGGGTTCGAGTCCCTTGGCGATGCCGGCGATATCGAATACCTCGCGGCCGGTCAATCCGAGCGCCGCGGCGTTCTTTCCCGGCTCGAACGCCAGCGGCAACACGCCCATGCCGACCAGGTTGGAGCGGTGGATCCGCTCGTAGCTCTCCGCGATCACCGCCCGCACGCCGAGCAGCGCCGTGCCCTTCGCGGCCCAGTCGCGTGACGACCCGGTGCCGTACTCCTTGCCCACCAGCAACACCAGCGGTGTGCCGGTTGCGGCGTATTTCATGGCCGCATCGTAGATGCTCATCACTTCGCCACTCGGGAAGTGCATCGTCCAGTTGCCTTCCTTGTCGGGCACCAGCTGGTTCTTGATCCGGACGTTGCCGAAGGTGCCGCGCATCATCACTTCGTGATTGCCGCGGCGGGCGCCGAAGGTGTTCCAGTCGGGCTGTGCCACGCCGTGCTCACGCAGGTACGCGGCTGCTGGGCCGTTCTTCGGGATCGCGCCGGCCGGCGAGATATGATCGGTGGTCACCGAGTCGCCCAGCAGCGCCAGTACCCGCGCCTGCCGCACGTCGGTGAGCGGCGCCGGTTTCGGGGCGAGCCCGGTGAAGAACGGCGGCAGGCGCACGTACGTCGATGCCGGATCCCACGCGAAGCGCGAACCCTCCGGCACCTTGAGCGCGCGCCACTCGTCGTCGCCGTCGAAGACCGAACGGTACTGGTGGCGGAACATGTCGGCGTGCACCGCACTCGGCCACCGTGTCGGCGATTTCCTTCGGGGTGGGCCAGATGTCTGCGAGGAACACCGGCTTGCCATCGGCGCCGAGGCCGAGTGCGTGCCGGGTGATGTCGACGTCGACCCGCCCCAGCAGGGCAAACGCCACCACCAGCATCGGCGACATGAGATAGTTGGCGCGTACCTGCGGATGGACCCGCGCCTCGAAGTTGCGGTTGCCCGAGAGTACCGCGGCGCGTGACCAGCGCATGTTCCTCGATCGCCGCCGCGACCGGCTCCGGCAGCGGTCCGCTGTTGCCGATGCAGGTGGTGCAGCCATATCCGACGGTCTGGAAACCCAGCGCGTTCAGGTCGTCCGAGAGTCCGGCGCGATCGAGGTAGTCGGTGACCACGCGCGACCCGGGGGCCAGCGACGTCTTGACCCAGGGGCGGACGTGAAGGCCCTTGGCGACCGCATTCCGCGCCAGCAGCCCCGCGCCGATCATCACCGAGGGATTGGACGTGTTGGTGCACGAGGTGATCGCGGCGATCACCACCGAGCCATCGTGCAGCTCGTGGACCTCGCCGTCGATTTCGCACGAATACCGCGTCGCCGCTCGGGGGGCGGTGGCCGGCACCGCGCCGCCCTCGTTGTTCCAGCGTTCGATCGCCGCCTGCGCCGGCTTCGCGGCGCTCCGCCGGCACGGTGGGCTGCATCAACCCCGGCAGCGCGAACGCGAAGCTGCGGCGGAGATCGGTGAGCGGGACCAGGTCCTGGGGCCGCTTCGGTCCTGCGACGCTCGGCACGACCGTGCCGAGGTCGAGCTCGAGGTGGTCGCTGAACACCGGCGCGGGCGCGTCGGGTTCATGCCAGAGTTGCTGCGCCCGGCAGTAGGCCTCGACCAGCGCGATCTGATCACGGTCGCGCCCGGTTCGCTCGAGGTAGGTCAAGGTCTCCCGGTCGACCGGGAAGAAGCCGCAGGTGGCGCCGTATTCCGGCGACATGTTCGCGATGGTGGCGCGGTCGGCGACCGGAAGGTGGTGCAGTCCCGGGCCGTAGAACTCGACGAACTTGTCGACCACCCCGCGCTCGCGGAGCCGTTCGGTCACGGTGAGCACCAGATCGGTGGCGGTGCACCCCGGCGCCAGCTTGCCCACCAGGCGCATCCCCACCACCTGCGGCATCAGCATGAAGTACGGCTGGCCGAGCATCACCGCCTCGGCTTCGATGCCGCCGACGCCCCAGCCAAGAACACCGAGCCCGTTGATCATCGTGGTGTGCGAATCGGTCCCGACCAGTGTGTCGGGGAAGGCGGTCAGTTCGCCGTTCTCCGGCCGCAATTGCACGCAGGGCGAGAGGTACTCCAGATTGACCTGATGCACGATGCCGGTTCCCGGCGGTACCACCCGGAAGTCGCGAAAGGCCCGCTGGGCGAACTTGAGCAGCTGGTAGCGTTCGACGTTCCGTTCGAACTCCAGCGCCACGTTGAGCCGGAAGGCATCGGCCGTGCCGTAGTGGTCCACCTGGACGGAATGGTCGATGACGAGGTCGCACGGTACGACCGGATTGATGCGAGCCGGATCGCTCTGCAGGTCGGCCATGGCATCCCGCATCGCGGCCAGGTCGACGACGCATGGCACGCCGGTAAAGTCCTGGAGGACCACCCGGGCGGGGAGAAACGGAATCTCGGTCTTCCCGGCGGTCTCCGGGGTCCATCCCGCCAGCGCCCGCACCTGTTCCGTGGTGACGAACTCGCCGCCGGCGTGCCGGAGGACGTTCTCGAGCAGCACCCGGATGGAATAGGGCAACCGGCTCAGCCGGGTCAGTCCGTCGCGTTCCAGCCGGGGCAGGGAGTAGATCGTCGCGGTGCGATCGGCGATCTTGAGTGTCGTGCGACACTGGAATGGATCACGCTCGGTCATGGCGCATCTGCCTCGCAGAAGATCACAGCAGACCCGGAACCTAATCGCCTCCCGGCGGCGGGGCGGCGGCCATGGATAGCGCGATGGTGATGCCGCGGACCATCCGGCGCACGTCGGGCGCGATCGAGATCGACTGGGACGGCGCCGGGCATGTCGGCCGGTTCGCGGCGCGCGCGTTGCGCCTGGCATGTCCCTGCGCCGCGTGCGTCGACGAGATGTCCGGCCGCCAGCTGCTCGACCCCGGGGCGGTCCCCGCCGCCGTCGACGCGCTGGCGATCGGATTGGTCGGTGCCTACGGCATCCGGGTGCAATGGAGCGACGGGCACGCCACCGGGATCTATACCTTTCGTGAGCTGCGCCGGCTGTGCCCGTGTCCGGCGTGCCGGGCGGAATCGGGGTGACCCCTTGGCCCGGAGCGCCGTGGTGGCTACCGTATCTCGGGCCGCCGCCGGCCCGCACGCCGTTCTCTCGCCGCCGAGCCGCTGATGATCATCGGGAAGCGATACTGGATCTGGATCTGGTATGGCATCCTGGCCCTGGGCGTCGTCGGCCTGATCGGCGCGATCCACTGGGGCCTGAAAACCGGTTGGCGCAATCTCGACGAAGTGCTCCGCGGCATCGGCACCGTCGCCGTGTCGCTCGGCATGTTGCTGCTGCTCCACGGCACCGGTGCCGGCGCCGGCCAGACGCTGCTGGTCGCGGCGCTGATCGCCTTCGTCCTCGCGTTCGCGCTCGGGCGGGAACGCGCCCGGCATCCGGCCGCATCCTCCGGATGAGCCGGGGCGATCCCGACGCTCCCGACTCCTCCGTCGATCACGATCCCTCTGACCAGAATCACGGGGCATGACATCTTCCGTTCGCTTCGCCTCGCCGTCCTGTTCGCGACGGCAGCCCTTCCCGCCACCGCGACGGCCCAGCAGGGCGCCGGCACCGGCGGTGCCGTGCGCCTGGCCCACGAACGGCTGCTGGCCGGCAACTGGCGCCGCGTGCTGATGATCGGCGCGCATCCCGACGACGAAAACACCGAGCTGCTCACCATTCTCAGCCGCGGCATGGGGATCCATACCGCCTACCTGTCGCTCAACCGCGGCTCGGGCGGACAGAACATCATCGGCGCCGAGCTGGACGATGCCCTCGGCGTGGTGCGCACCGGCGAATTGCTGGCGGCGCGGCACGTCGACGGCGGCGCGCAATTCTTCACTCGCGCGTACGACTTCGGCTTCTCCAAGACCGCCACGGAAACGTTCCGCTTCTGGAACCGCGATTCGATCCTCAAGGACATGGTGCGGGTCATCCGCCGGTTCCGCCCCCAGGTGATCATCTCGGTCTGGAGCGGCACCCCGGCCGACGGCCACGGTCACCATCAGGCGGCGGGCCTGCTCGCCCCCGAGGCGTTCCGCGACGCCGGTGACTCGACGCGGTTTCCCGAGCTCAAGAGCCAGGAAGGGCTCGATCCGTGGCAGCCGTCGAAGTTCTATCTCTCGTCATGGCGCGGGACGGCGAACGGGCTGCTCTTCGACGGCGGGGCGCTCGATCCGGCCGTCGGTCTCACGCTGCACCAGATCGCCGCCGAGAGCCGGGCGCAACATCGTTCCCAGGGGCAGGGACGCGGCGAAGACCTCGGGCCATCGCAAGTCGGCGCCAGGCTGATGGCGGTCGCCCCGGGGATCACCGGACCCGACACGTCGTTGTTCGCCGGCATCGCGCCGGAGCGTGCGCCGGCCGACGACTCGGACCTGGCCGCGGTGCGGCTGATCGAAGCGGGTGTGGTGCTCGACGCCACGACTTCCAACGAAGAGGTTACTCCGGGCGAGACGATGCCGGTGACGTTGACGGTCTGGAACGACGGCACCGGTCCGGTCGACGTCATGGCACGGCTGCTGCCAAGGGACGGCTTCGATGTCTCGCCCGGCGACTGCGGCGTGAAGCACCAGGTGGCGCCGGGCACGCTCTATCGCTGCCGGCCCGAGGTGCGGGTCGACCCGAAGGCGGCGCCGTCAACGCCCTACTATCTCCGCCTGCCGCGGCGGGGCGCCATGTACCAGTGGAGCGGCGATCCGGCCGACTGGGGGCTGCCGTTCGCTCCGCCGTTCTCGGCGCAATTCGAGGTGACCACGGCCCGCGGCGTGACGCTGCTGGCCCGGCGTGCCGTGCAGGCGCGGTTGATCAATCCCCAGATCGGCGAAGAGCGGCGGCCGATCCTGATCGTGCCGCCGATCACGGTCGATCTTGCCCCCGGTCGCGTGCTCTGGCCCGCCGGACAGGCCACGCGCACGTTCACCGTCTCGCTGCAGAACATGACCAGTGATTCCACGGCCGCCACGGTGGCGCTGCGGGCGCCGCGCGGGTGGCGGGTGGCGCCGCCGCAGACGGTGACCCTCTCCCGCCCGGGTGCCCGGGGCGACGCGACGTTCACGGTCAGTCCGCCGCCCGGCGTGCCGCCGGGCACGTACCACCTCTCGGCGCTGGCGGTTCGGGGTCACGACACGCTCACGATCGGTGTCGAACGCATCCGCTATTCGCACATCGAAGATCGCAACATCGCGAGGCCGGCAACGGCGGATGTCGTCGTCAGCGACATCCGGTTTCCGCAGGTCGGCACGATCGGATACGTCCGCGGCGGCGGCGACCGCGTTCCCGAGGCGCTCGAGAGCGCCGGACTGCCGATCAAGGTGCTCACCGGCGACGCGCTCGAACAGCGGTCACTGGCGGCGTACAAGGTGATCGTGATCGGACCGCGCGCGTACGAAGCCGACTCGTCGCTGCAACGGGCCAATCCGCGCCTGATAGCGCTGGCTGGCGGCGGGCGGAACGTTGCTGATCCAGTATCAGCAGTCGCCGTACACCCGCGCCGGATTCGAACCGGTGCCGCTGACCATCGCGGGACCGACCCAGAATCGCGTCACCGATGAAACCGCCCCGGTGACCCTGCTCGTCCCGGCAAGCCCGGCCTTCACCCGCCCCAACCGGATCGGTCCGGCCGATTTCGACGGCTGGATCCAGGAACGCGGACTCGATTTTCCCGCCGGCTGGGATTCCCGGTGGCACCCGCTGATCGAGACCCACGATCCCGACGATCCGCCGCTGCGGAGCGGATTGCTGGTGGCGCAGGTGGGGAAGGGAACCGCCATTTACACCGGGCTCTCGTTCTTCCGGGAGCTGCCGGCGGTGGTTCCGGGGGCGTGGCGCCTCTTTGCCAATCTGCTCGCCCTCGGCCAGTCGGCGTCGCCGCACTGAGTGGCGCTGCCTCGGGCCGGGAGCGCGCAGCCGGCGACGGAGCCCGGTCCGTCGCCGACCCGGTCGACGGTCTGCCGGGCGCCGACCGGTGGCGGACCCCGGTTACCATTCCCCTCCCGTTGCGTGGACCGGCCCGTGCCGGCCCGGCGGTGGTGGCGCTCGCGTCCGGTTCCGGAGCCTTCATGATTTCGGTCATTGCGTGCATTGGCGAGTTGATCCGGCGCGGCTGGCGCCCGCCGGCGGCCCCGGCGTCGCCGCGCGGCAGCAGCGCGCCCCGTGACCACGGCGCCAGCGCACCACCCGCAGCAAGAGCGCCCAGGCGCGACAGCTGGGTGTGCTGATCGGCTGCAACTTCGTGGACATGCTCGGGTTCGCAATGGTGTTCCCATTGCTTCCCTTTTACGCCCTGCGATTGCACGCCTCGGACGCCGCGGTGGGGTGGCTGATCGCGTCGTTCTCCATCATGCAACTGGTCGCGGCCCCGATCTGGGGACGGGTCTCGGACCGTTATGGCCGCCGGCCGGCGCTGATCATCGGGCTGTCGGCGTCGGCCCTGGCGTTCTTCGTGTTCGGCTTTGCCGACGCGCTCTGGCTGCTGTTCCTTTCGCGCATTGTGCAAGGGGCCGGCGGCGGGACGACCGGGGTGGCCCAGGCCTACGTCTCCGACACGGTCGACCCCAAGGACCGGGCCCGGGCGCTGGGGTGGCTCTCGGCCGCCACCAACGCGGGGGTCAGTATCGGCCCGGCGGTGGGCTCGCTGGCCACCCACCTGGGCCGGGAGGCACCGGGGTATTTCGCCGCGGTCCTGTGCCTCGCTGAACGCCGTGGCGGCGTGGAAATGGCTGCCCGAGTCCCGCCACCCCGTCGCGGCCGGCGCCGCCGGCCCGCCGGAAGCCGGTCTGGCATGCGGCATGGACCGTGCTGAAACAACGCTCCGGGCAGGCCGAGCGGCTGATCTGGATCTACGGCACCGGGATGCTGGCATTCTCCCTGCTGACCAGTGTGCTGGCCCTCTGGCTGGGGGCCCGGTTCGGGATCACCGAAAAGACCATCGGGTACTTCTTCGTCTACTACGGGGTGCTGTCGTTCCTGATGCGGCTCGTTCTTCCTCGGGCCGGTGGTGGACCGGATCGGCGAGACCTGGTCGATGCGCCTGGGGATGCTGTTGCTCGCCGCGGGCATGCTGCTGTATCCGCTGGTGCCGAGCGTCTGGGTGCTGATCGTGGTGATTCCGTTCGTGCCGATCGGAACCGCGTTGATGTTCCCGGCCATCACGTCGCTGCTGTCGCACGCGACCGATCCGGCGGAACTGGGTACCACGATGGGGGTGGCGCAGACCTTTGCCGGGCATCGCACGGGTCATTGCGCCGATCGCGGGCACGATGGCATTCCAGTGGATCGGGATCAGCTCGCCGTTCTTCCTGGGCGGCGCGATCGTCTTGCTGGTGAGTTGGGCGGCGTTTCGATATGTTCGACCGGCACCCGCGCCGATGGCGCCGGCACCCTAACCTTTTCGTGGACGTTCCGGGACCGATGACCGACCCCCTGTCGACCCTCGCGCCGTTGCCGCCGACCAGCGCCGGTTTTGCCGACGCCACCTGGGACGCGATTGCGCCCTACTACCATGCCCTGGCTGACGTCGCCCTGGACGCCGGCACCCTGGAACCCTGGCTGGCGTACTGGTCGCGGCTCGACGAGCTGGTGAGCGAAGCGGCATCGCTGGCGATGATCGCCTACACCATCGATACCGCCGACGCCGCCAAGCAGGCGGCGCATCTCCGGTTCTCCACCGAAATCATGCCGCGGCAGGAAGAGGCGGAGGTCGCGCTGGCGAAGCGCCTGGTCGCCACCGGCACGTCGCGCAGCGACCTGCAGACCACGCTGCGCCGTTTCCGGACCGCCATCGAGATCTTCCGGGAAGAGAACGTGCCGCTGGTGGCGGAGGTCGAAGGACTGACCGCGAAGTATCAGCAGCTGACCGGCACGATGACCGCGGTGTGGGACGAGAAGCAGGTCCCGCTGCCACGCCTGGCGCCGTTCCTCAAGGACCGCGACCGCTCGGTGCGCGAGGCGGCGTGGCGTGCGTATCATGCACCGTACGTCGCCGCGCACGACGAGCTCGCCGCGCTGTTCGATCAGATGGTCGACCGCCGCCAGCGGATCGCGCGTCAGGCAGGGTTTGCCGATTTCCGCGACTACACGTTCGCGGCCAAGTGTCGTTTCGATTACACCCCGGCCGATACCGAACGGCTGCACGAGGCGATCGCCGACACGGTCGGTCCCGCCATTGCGCGGGCACTCGAGGCGCGCGGCGAGCGCCTCGGGCTGACGGCGATGCGTCCCTGGGACCTGCTGGTCGACCCGTGGCGCGACGCGCCCCCGGTGCCCTACCGCACCATCGGCGAGTTGCAGCAGACCGCCGCCCGGATCTTCACCGCGGTCGATCCGGTGCTGGGCGGCGAGTTCCGCACCATGATGGCCGAAGGGCTCCTCGACCTCGAATCACGCGCCGGCAAGGCGCCGGGCGGCTACTGCGACACGCTCCACGCCCGGGGTCGGCCGTTCGTCTTCATGAACGCCGCCGGCGTGCCGGAGGACGTGACCACGCTGCTGCACGAAGCGGGACACTGCTTCCATGCCTTCGCGGCGCACGCCCGGCCGCTGATCTGGCAGCGGCATCCGGGCGCGGAGTCCGCCGAACTGGCGTCGATGTCGATGGAACTGCTGGCCTCGCCTTACCTGGCGCAACCCACCGGGTACTACCGCGAAGCCGACGCGCGCTCGGTCGAGCTGGAGCACCTCGAGGACATCCTGCTCTCGCTGGCGCACATCGCGTCGGTCGACGCCTTCCAGACCTGGATCTACACCCACCCGGACGGCGCCGACGCCGCCGCGCGCGATCAGGCGTGGCTCGACATCCGGCGGCGGTACGAGCCGGCCGTCGACTGGTCCGGCCTCAAGGCCGAACGGGTGGCGCGCTGGTACCGGCAGCTGCACATCTTCATCTACCCGTTCTACTACATCGAGTACGGCATCGCGCAGCTGGGGGCGCTGCAGGTCTGGCGCAACGCCCGTCGCGATCCGGTCGAGGCCGTCGCCGCCTACCGCCGCTTCCTGGCGCTGGGTGCGACCCGATCGCTCCCCGAGCTTTATCGCGAGGCCGGGGTCCGGCTGACGTTCGATGCCGCCGTGATCGGCGAGCTGGTCGAGATGGTCGAGGAGGAAATGGGCGCCCTGCGCGGCACGCTGGTCGGCGCGAGCTGACCGTCATGTTGCGCGGCACCTGACGCCGGAGCAGATTCCCCGGCGTTCCGGCGCGCGCCGCGCGCCCCGAGATACCCGTAACCGGAGAGGCAATGGCGAAGGAAGAAGGGATCGAAATGGAAGGGGTGGTCCAGGAAGTGCTCCCGGACCGCAATTACCGCGTGCTGCTCGACAACGGCCACACCATTCTCGCCTATGCCGCCGGCAAGATGTCGAAGTTCAAGATCCGGGTGCTCGAAGGCGACCGGGTGAGCGTGGTCCTCTCGCCGTACGATCTTACCCGTGGCCGGGTCGTCTACCGGCACAAGTAGTCAGGTCCCGAGAATCTTCGCCGCCAGCCGCGCCAGGTCGCTCCCCTTGCGCCGCAGTCCTTTCTGCACCGCTTCCTCGAGCGCGCTGCGGAATTCCCCGGCTGACGCCCAGCGGGCATCGACGTCGTTGCGCAGCGCCCGCTCCAGGACCTGCGCCAGCGCCGGCCCGACGTCGGGCCGCTCGGCCATGAGGTCGGGGACCACGTCGGTGGTCTGCTTGGCGAGGACCTGCTCCACCGTGCCGCCGGGAAACGGGGCGCGGCCGAGGAGTCCGAAGTAGGCCACCGCCGCGAGGGAATAGAGATCGGTGCGCTGGTCGACCTGCTCGCCGAGCAGCTGTTCCGGGGACGCGAACTGGGGCGTCCCGCTCTGCGACGTGGCGCCGCCGAACCGGCCGGCGCCGCGAAGGGCCAGGGCCAGGCCGAAATCGGTGATGCGCAGCGATCCGTCGCGCTCCAGCAGCATGTTCTCCGGCTTGATGTCGCGGTGCACCAGGCCGAGCGAGTGGGCGTGCCCGAGCGCCGACAGTCCCTCGCGGAGCAGCCGCAGCGTCCGGTCGACGCGTCAGCGGCCCGTCGCGCTCGACGAGTTGCGCCAGGTTGGGTCCTTCGACGATCTCCATCGTGTACCACAGCAGGCCGGAGCGGCCGCCGATGTCGTAGATGTTCACGATGTTGGCGTGGTTGAGCCGGGCAGCGAGTTGCGCTTCGCGCCGGAATCGTTCAACGGTCTCGGAATCCTGGGTCAGTTCCGGGTGCAGCACCTTGAGGGCCACCTCGCGCTCGAGGTGCAGGTCGCGCACGCGGTAGACCAGGCCGAACCCGCCGCGGCCCAGCAGCGACAGCAGTTCGTAGTCGTCGCCCAGGGCCCGCCGGAGCCGCGCTTCCCAGAGCGGGCCTTCCGCCGGTTCCGCCGGCAACGGGCCAAGATTCACCGTTACCGTCTCGAAGGTACCGGCGGCGTCGGCAAAATCCTCCCGCATCTCCGCCGCGGTCATGAAGCGGCGCCACGGCTCCGGCTGGAGTGCGCGCACGATGACGCGCTCCAGTGCGGCCGGGACGACCGGCCGCAGTGCGCTCGGGCGGGCCAGTTCCGCGGTGTCGGCCGGGGGCGGCGATCCCGTGACGGTGAGGTAGAGGATCGCGCCAGCGGTGTAGACGTCACTCGCCGGATCGCCCGGCTGTCCCGCGCGCACCTCCGGCGAAAGAAACGGCAGGCCGGTCAGCATCTCGCCCGGCGGCTGTTCGGCGAGCGTCAGATTGCAGTAGCGCAGGTCGGTGATCGTGCCCCGGCCGCTGGCGTCGAGCAGCAACGACGCGGGCACGATGCGCCGCACGATGACGCCGTGGGCGTGGGCGTGTTCCAGCGCGCTCAGCAGATCGCGCGCCAGCTGATGCACGTCGGGAATCGGTCGCGGACCACGCTCGATGGCTTCGGCCAGGCTCTCGCCTTCGATCCAGTTCCCGACCCGATAGCGCCAGATCGTCGAGGACGGCCGCCTCGTAGACGTGGCGCATGGCCGGGTGATCAAGCCGCGCCAGCGCCTCGGCCTCCTTGAGGAACCAGCGCACCATTGTCTCCGAACGGTTGATGCTGACCCGCAAAGACACCAGGCGCTTGAGCAGCAGGTCGCGGGCGCAGAACAGCAGCCGCTCGGGAGACGCCGCCACCGCGCGTTCGAGACGGAAGCGGCCGTCGAAGGTCGCATCGAGTCGCCGCTGTATGTCCGCCGGAACATTCACCGTCATGATGACAAAATACCCGGCCCGCCGTCAGCGCTGGCCGTCACGGGCCAGCATCGCCGCCAGCGAGCGGCGCAACTCGGCCAGTTCGAGCCGCATGCCGCGATCGGGCCATTCGTCGCGGCGGTCGAGCGCGTCGAGGACGTCGTCGTACCAGCTCAGCGCCCCCGGACCGTGCGGCAGTCCGTGCGGACCGAGATATTCGGCACCGAGCCGGTCGACGACCCCGATGGCGGTGCCGCATTGGTGGATTTCGTCGGCGCAGCAGATGTCGAGGGCGCGCGGCGACATCAGTAACAGCTGGCCGAGCAGTTCGCGTTTCCGCTGTGCCCAGCCGAGCGGCGCGCCGCGCTCGTCCCAGTGAGGCTCGGCGGCGTCGCGGGCCACCGCCAGTGCCACCGACCCGAACTTCTCGGCGATCTTCGCCTCCAGGTCGCGCTGATCGATGTACGGCGTCACTTCGAGCACGTGATGCAGCACGGCCGCCACCAGCGTCACCTCGTCCGCGTCGTGCCGGGCCAGGATGACCGCGACGTTGGCCGGGTGGGCGTGGAAGCTCATCGCCGCCGCCGCCGGCGCGTGCGGCGCGCGGTACTTGGCGGCAAACGCCAACGCATGGTTGATCCGATCGCTGTACCCGCGCATTCCGCCGCTCATCGAAGGCCGAGAAACTTGTGCGTCTGCAGGGAAAGGCGCCACTCGCGGATGAGACCGGCAGTACGCCAGCGCCGCCCGCGTGTTGGCCGACCGCGTCGCCCCGTCCATCGGCTGCAGCAGCAGGTTGGCGAACCCGAGGGTGCGGAATCGATTCGGGATCGAGACCCGGCTGGGGATAGACCAGCTTGAGTTCGTGACCCTCCCGCTGGACCAGCGTGGCCCCGGCCTTGGGGCTGACGCAGATCCAGTCGACCCCGGCCGGCGTCGCCCGGGTGCCGTTGGTCTCGACGGCGATCTCGAAGTTCGCGCTCGTGCAGCGCGTCGATCAATGCGGCATCAAGCTGCAGCGTCGGTTCGCCGCCGGTGCACACCACCAGTCGGCCGACGCCGAGCCGGTCCGTCGCCCCACGTCGCCTCCGCCGCGGCGGCCAGTTCCGCCGCCGCGGCGAAGCGGCCGCCGCCGGGTCCGTCGGTGCCGACGAAATCGGTGTCGCAGAAGGTGCACACGGCCCGGGCCCGATCCGCTTCCCGGCCAGTCCAGAGGTTGCATCCCGCAAAGCGGCAGAACACCGCCGGGCGTCCGGTCTGCGCGCCCTCGCCCTGAACGGTCAGGAACAGTTCCTTGACGTGATACGTCATCGCGCCCCCGCCCGGTATGGCGCGGGATCTGCCAGGCCGTTGGCCGCGAACGCGCGCAACCGGAGCAGGCAGGCGTCGCAGTGTCCGCAGGCGGCACCGGACGGCGTCGGGATCGTAGCAGCTCCGCGTCAACGCGAAGTCGACGCCCAGTTCGGCGCCACGCGCCACGATCTCCGACTTGGTCAGCCGCAGCAGCGGCGCTCGAAGGGTCAGATCGGTGATCCGGGTTCCCAGCCGCGCCGCCGCCTGGAACGCCGCGAGGAACTCGGGGCGGCAATCGGGATACCCGGAATAGTCGACGGCGTTGACGCCGAGGTAGATGTCGTGTGCGCCGACTCCTTCGGCGAGCGCCAGCGCATAGCGCGAGAAAAACCGTATTCCGCGCCGGGACGTAGGTCACCGGAATGTCCGCGCCGATCGCTTCCGGGTGCCGGTCCTTGGGCACCGCCGGACCGCCGGTGAGCGCCGAGCCGGCCATCGCCGCCGGATCGATGGATATCACGCGGTGCGTGGCCGCGCCCACACGCCCGCGCCACCTCGGCGGCGGCCTCGAGTTCGACGCCGTGCCGCTGTCCGTAGCGGAAGGACACCGCCATGCACGCAAAGCCCTGCTGCCGCGCGATTGCCAGCGTGACCGCAGAGTCCAACCCGCCGGAAAGGAGCACGATCGCCGGGATCGGCCCCGGCCCCGGCGGGCGCGACCCGGGTGCTCGAACAGTGGACATGGCAGAAACGTAAGCGCCGCCGGGCGGTGGCGCGGCGGGAACTACCCGCGGCCGAGGACGTGGCCGAGCGCCGGTTCGAGGGTGGCAAACTCGAAGGCGTATCTGGTGGCGGCAAGCCGGGACGGTTCGACGTGCTGGCCGGCGAGCAGCACCGCGTCGACCACCGCACCGAATACGAGGCGCAGCGGCAGCGCCGGCACGGGAATCACCGCCGGCCGATGCACGACCCTGGCCAGGGTCGCGGTGAATTCCCGGTTCCGCACGGCACACGGCGCCACGAAATTCACCGGCCCCTCCACCGGATGTTCCAGGACGTGAACGAAGGCGCCCAGAACGTCGTCGATGGCGATCCACGACATCCATTGCCGGCCGGACCCGACCCGGCCGCCGAGTCCGGCACGGAAGAACGGCAGGAGGCGACCGAGCGCACCTTCTCCGGCGTCGAGGACGACGCCGACGCGGGGAAGCACCACCCGCACTCGCGACTGCCGCGCCGCCGCCGCCGCCCGCTCCCAGCGCACGCAGAGATCGGCGAGGAAGTCTCGGCCCGGAGGTGAGTCTTCGTCGACGAGTTCGTCGCCGCGGTCGCCGTAGTAATTGACCCCCGATACGCTGACGAGGACCTCCGGCGGGTGCGGCATGGCTTCGATCGTCCGGACGAGAAGTGAGGTGGCATCGAGCCGGCTGGCGACCAGTTCACGCTTGCGGGCGTCGGTCCATCGGCCGCGGGAGATATTGGCGCCGGCGAGATTGATGATCGCGGTGACACCGTCGAGTGCCCCGGGGTCGAGCGAACCGCGCGCCGGATCCCACGTCACAACCCCGGGGGCGGGCTGTCGGGAGAGGGGGAGGACGCTGTAGCCGCGTGCCTGCAACCGGGCGGTCAGCCCGCGTCCGAGGAACCCGCTGGCGCCGGCAATGGCGACGCGACCGCGATCACCCGGCATCGGGAGGGTGGGCACCCGGCGGCAGGCGATAATCGGTGACGTCGATCCCTTGCGACTGCATCTGCCGGAGCAGCGCCTGGCGGCGGGCCATCTGCAGCTCGCCTTCGGCCGCGGTCAGGACGAAGAAGCCGATCAGCAGCAGAATGGGATTGCCGCGGATGCCGAGCACGACGAACACCACCGCCACGACCTGGCCCAGCCGTGCCGCCACCTGCGTGCCCCGCAGGAACCCCCAGCGGGAGGCGATCAACGCGCGCACCACCCGGCCGCCGTCCATCGGGAAGGCCGGCAGGAGGTTGAACGCCAGCAGGAATCCGTTGGTGAGGATCACCATCGCCCATAGTTCGCCCGCGCCAGCGGAATCAAGGAAGGTGCCGAACGACCCTCCTGAGACGCTCCACGCCGCCAGGCCCACCACGACGATCAGCAGTGTCACCAGCGGCCCGGCGAGCGCCACGACGAGTTCCTGCGAGGGCTTCTCCGGCATGCGGGCGATCCGGGCGATGCCGCCGATCGGCGAGAGGAGGATCTCCGGCGTGGGAATCCCGTAGCGGCGGGCCGCCAGGATGTGTCCGAACTCGTGCAACAACACCGAGACGAAGAGGAGGACGATGAACACGACGGCGGCGATGGCGCCCGGCGGTGCCGGCGGTGCGCCACCCGGTCCAGGCATACCAGGCCAGGAGCAGCGCCAGGGTGACGTGCAGGCGGACCTCGGTTTCACCGACGCGCAGGACGCGCACGGACCATCTCACTGTCTTGACCTCCCCCTTCCGGCCGCTGCCCTCTGCCGCCAGCGACCATTAAACTTGTTCCGCAGGATGCCGGGTTCCACCGCGAGGAGTTTCCGATGGCCGTAACCACCGCTCCGAATACCATTCCGGCGGGTGCCGAGCCCGCACCGGGCCGCCCTGCGTGGACGACCCGCGACGCCGAAAAGCTGTACAACATGCGCGGCTGGGGCCTCGGCTACTTCCGGGTCAACGAGGCCGGCCACGTCACCGTGCACCCCGACGGCATCGGCGTCGCGCGGCGTCGACCTGTACAACATCGCCATGGACCTCGAGCGCGCAGGGGGTCGGGCTGCCGCTGCTGCTGCGCTTCTCCGACATCCTGCAGTCGCGCATCGGCGAACTGGCCACGCCGCTTCCAGGCCGCCATCGACGATTTCGGCTACGAGGGAACCTACACCACCGTCTATCCCGGTCAAGGTCAACCAGCAGCGCCACGTGGTGCAGGAGATCGTCGAGTTCGGCACGCCGCACGGCGTGGGGCTGGAGTGCGGCTCCAAGCCGGAGCTGATGGCGGTGCTGGGTCTCAACGAGTCCACCGCGCACACCTGATCGTCTGCAACGGCTACAAGGACGAGGAGTTCATGCGCCTCGCCCTGATCGGCCAGCAGCTGGGCCACACGGTGATGATCGTGCTCGAGCAGCTGAGCGAGCTCGACGTGCTGCTCAAGGTGGCCGCCGAGATGGACGTCGAGCCGCACGGTCGGCGTGCGGATCAAGCTCGCCACCGAGGGGTCGGGGCGCTGGGCCAAGAGCGGCGGCGAGAAGTCGAAGTTCGGGCTCTCGGCGCGTGGAGCTGGTGCGGCTGCTCGACACGCTGGAGGCGGACCGGCAAGAAGCACCTGCTCAAGCTGGTGCACTTCCATCTCGGCAGCCAGATCACCGACATCCGGTTACGTCAAGGCCGGCCTGGAGGAGGTCGGCCGGTACTACGTCGAGCTGCGCAAGATGGGCTTCGACGTGACCCACGTCGACGTCGGCGGCGGCCTCGGTGTCGACTACGACGGCTCGCGCACCGACGCGGCCCGCGCGTCGATGAACTACACCATGCGCGAGTACGCCAACGACGTCGTCTACACCATCGGCGGCATCTGCCGGCAGCAACGGGCGTGCCGATGCCGGCGCTGATCTCCGAGTCGGGCCGGGCCGTCACGGCGCACCACTCGCTGCTGCTGGTCAACGTGATCGACTGTCGAGTCGCAGTTCGAGCCGCGGCGCGTGCGTCGCTCGGTCGCCGACGCGCAGCCGCTGCTGCTGGAAATGCAGGAGAACCTCGACGACGCTCACCGTCGACCGGATCGAGGAAGCGTTCCACGACGCCGTCTTCGCCAAGGAGCGGGCGCAGGAGTACTTCGCCAGCGGCGTCTATTCGCTGCGCGACCGGGCCGACGCCGAGCAGCTCTACCTCACCACGCTCAACGCGCTGGCGGCGCCGATCGGCGACGACCGCACCGCCTACCCCGACTCGCGGGCCATCTCGAACGGCCGCTGGTCGACCGCTACTTCTGCAACTTCTCGGTCTTCCAGTCGCTGCCCGACAACTGGGCCATCGACCAGCTCTTCCCGATCATGCCGATCCACCGGCTGCGGCGAGCATGCCGACCCGGCGGGGCACGCATCCAGGACGTCACCTGCGATTCCGACGGCGTCATCGACCGCTTCGCCGGCGGCCGCAAGGGCAAGCCGTCGCTGGAGCTGCATCCGCTGGCACGAGGATGAGCCGTACATCCTCGGCATCTTCCTCACCGGCGCGTACCAGGAGATCCTCGGCGACCTCCACAACCTCTTCGGCGACACCAACGCGGTGCACGTCCGGCTCACCGATCACGGCTACGAGGTCACCGACCTGGTCCACGGCGACACCGTCACCGAGGTGCTGACCTACGTGCAGTTCCACGCGTCGGACCTGCTGACCACGTTCCGGCGCAAGGTGGCCGCGGCCGCGCACCTCAAGCGGCAGGACGCCAACGCGTTCATCGCGGATTTCGTGGCCGGGCTGGAGGGGTACACGTACCTGGAGGGCGATCTGCCGGAAGAGGGGGACGTAGCCGCGCGTCGTTCGGTCATGAGGCGTGAGCCGATCGCTCGAGGATCTGCTCACGAGCTCATGACCGATGCCCGTACGACTATCGCTTGGCCATCGGCACGAAGTCGCGCTCGCCGTGCGCCGATGTACACCTGCCGCGGCCGGGCGATCTTCTGCTCCTTGTCGTTGATCATCTCCTCCCACTGCGCCAGCCACCCGGGCAGCCGGCCGATCGCGAAGAGCACGGTGAAGTAGTCGGTGGGGTAGCCCATCGCCTGGTAGATCAGGCCGGAGTAGAAGTCGACGTTGGGATAGAGCTTCCGCTTGATGAAGTATTCGTCGCTGAGCGCGATCCGCTCCAGTTCCAGCGCGATCTCGAGCTTGGGGTTGAGCCCGGTCTGGGCGAAGACGTCGTCGGCGACCTTCTTGATCAGCTTGGCGCGCGGGTCGTACGACTTGTACACCCGGTGCCCGAATCCCATCAGCCGCCCGTGACCCTGCTTGACGCTCTCGATGAACGCCGGGATCCGGTCCTTGGTGCCGATCTCGTCGAGCATCCGGAGCACCGCCTCGTTGGCGCCGCCGTGCAGCGGCCCGTACAGCGCCGCGATGCCCGGCCGACACCGCCGAGAAGGGGTCGACGCCGCGACGATCCGACGGCCCGCACCGCGCTGGTGGAGCAGTTCTGCTCGTGGTCGGCGTGGAGGATCAGCAGGATCTCCAGCGCCCGCTGCAGCACCGGGTTGGGCTCGTGCTTGCCGCCGATGCTGAACGTCATGTTGACGAAGTTGCCGATGTAGTCGAGGTCGTTCCGGGGGAACTCGTAGGGCAGCCCGCGCGAATGCCGGAAGAGGAACGCCGCCAGCGTCGGCAGCTTGGCCAGCAGCCGGACCCGCTGGATGTAGCGGTTCTGCGGGTCGTGCGATGTTCTTGGCGTCGGGATAGAACGTCGACAGGCCGCCGACGATGCCGAGCAGCATCCCCATCGGATGGGCGTCGTACCGGTAGCCCTCGAGGAACTTGATGATGTTGGTGTGGACGTAGGTGTGGTAGCGGATGTCCTCGATCCACTTGTCGAGCTGGGCGCGGTTGGGGAGTTCGCCTTCGTTCAGCAGGTACGCCACCTCGAGGAAGCGACGCCTGCTCGGCGATCTGCTCGATGGGATAGCCGCGGTAGCGCAGGATGCCATGGTCGCCGTCGATGAAGGTGATGGCGCTCCGACACGCGGCGGTGTTCATGAACGCCGGGTCGTAGGTCATCATCCCGAAATCGTCGTCCTTGACCTTGATCTGGCGCAGGTCGATGGCGCGGATGGTGTCGTCGGTGATCGGGACCTCGTACGCCTTGCCGGTCCGGTTGTCGGTGATGGTGAGTGTGTCGCTTGCCACGGAAGTCCTCTGCGCTTAGCGAATTGCCGGTTGCGGTGCCCTGTCGCGCTCTGAAGATATACCGGGAGTCGCGCTGCCGGCCGCGGCGCGGACCATCCCCGCTTCGAGCCAGGCGAATTCCCCTCGCCCCACCGCTTGGGCCAGCCGGTAGGTGGCCGGTTCGTCGGGTCCGAACGGCGCGCTGAACAGCGCCCCGACCCGCGCCCGGGCATGCCGGCAGAAGACGTCGGCGAGCGCGATCGCATCGGGGTGCCCGGCGTCGCGCGCCGCCATCGCTCGGCTGATGGTGGCGGTCATCGCGAACAACTCGGCGCCCACGTCCACCAGGCGGAAGAGGATCGACTGCCGTTGTTCCAGGCGGGGCCCGAAGCGGACCATGGCGTGGAACAGCGTCCGCGCCAGCCGCCGCGAGCGCCGATCGACGAAGCGGAGGTGGCGCGCCAGCGGGCCGAAGCGCGCGTAGCGGGGCCACCACCCCCAGCCGATCCAGTGCTTGGGATACCACCAGGCGTAGAAGATCGCGGCGCGCCCCAGCGCCTTCAGGCGGCGTCCCGGCGGCGCCTTCGGATCGACGAGGTCGCCGGCGATGGTCAGGTGGGTGTCGAGCGCCTCGCGCGCGATGAACAGGCGCATGATTTCGCTCGACCCTTCGAAGATCCGGTTGATGCGGTAGTCGCGATACATGCGCTCGACCGGATCGGGCCGCTCGCCGCGGCTCCGCAGCGAGTCGGCGGTTTCGTAACCGCGGCCGCCGCGGATCTGCAGGCAGTCGTCGACGATCCGGGCGCCGATCTCGGTGTTCCACAGCTTGGCGATGGCCGCTTCGAGCCGGATGTCGGTGCGACCCTGGTCGGCGAGGAGCGACGCCAGATCGGACACCGCGTCCATCGCGAACGCATCGGCCGCCATGGTGCCGAGTTTCTGCGCGATGGCGTCGTGCTGGCCGATCGGTTTGCCCCATTGCACGCGTTCCACGGCCCACTCCCGCGAGATCTCGAGCGCGCGCTTGGCGGCCGCCGCGCATGACGCCGGCAGGGTCAGCCGCCCGGTGTTGAGCGTGGTGAGCGCCAGCTTGAGACCGCGGCCTTCTTCCCAGAGGAGGTTCTCCGCCGGCACCCGCACGTCGGTGAACCGCACCACGCCGTTTTCCATGCCGCGCAGGCCCATGAAGTGCAGCCGGTGGTGGTTGTCGACGCCCGGCCACGCGGTCTCGACGATGAACGCCGAGATCTTCGCCCCGGTCCGCGCCATCACCACCATCACCTCCGCCAGCGGGCCGTTGGTGCACCACAGCTTTTCGCCGTTCAGCACCCAGTGGCTTCCGTCCGCCGACTTCTCCGCGCGCGTCGCGACGCCGGCGGGATCGGAGCCGACCTGCGGTTCGGTGAGCGCGAAGGCGGAGATGGCGCCTCGGGCGATGCGCGGCAGGTAGCCGCGCTTCTGCTCCTCCGTGCCGAAGAGCTGCAACGGGACGGCCACGCCGATCGACTGGCTCGCCGAGAGCAGCGCGGTGAGCGATCCGTCGTACGACGTCACCAACCCGATCGCATGGGTGTACATCAGTTGTGACAGGCCGAGGCCGCCGTATTCGCGCGGGATCTTGATGCCGAACGCGCCGATCCGGCGGAGGCCTTCGATGACCTCGGCGGGGATCTTCCCTTCGCGATCGATGCGGTCGGGATCGACGTGTTCGCGGAGGAATGCTTCGAGGGTGTCGAAGAACGGCTGCGCTCGGGCGACGTCGTCGGGCGACGGTGCCGGGAAGGGGACGATCAGCTCCGGACTGAGCTTGCCTTCGAAGAGCCGTCGCACGAACGACGGGCTGCGCCACTCGGTCTCGCGCGCCGCCTCGGCGACGGCGCGGGCTTCATCGGCGGAATGGGCGGGGCGGTTCGGCTCGGGCATCGCGGCCTCCGGGCAAACGGGACGGGCGTGTCCCGTCACGGCGCCTGAATGTTACGTCGGTCGCGGCGTCGGTGTCGGCGTGAGCGTTCGCGGCGTGACGCGGCGCGACGTGTTGAGCCGCCGCAGCAGGTTGGCATCGGCGCCCAGTTCGGCGAGCAGGCCCGCTTCGACGCCGCGGGCGGCGCGAAGATGGTTGGTCAGCTCACCGGTGGGCGCGGCGTGGCCAGCCAGTCGCGCCAGCTGGATCCGCAGCTGTTCCAGCGCGCGGACACCCGCCTGCTGGCGTTCGGTGAGGCGTTCGCGCATCGAATCGGTTTCGGTGCTGTGTTGCATGCCGGGCCGGTCGAGGTGCTGGAGCAGTTCGCGCGCCTCGCCGACTCGCTCCCGCAGCGCGTCGGCCAGCGCCGGCACTGCGTCGAATTCGGCGCGGCTGCCGTCGGGAAGCGCGGCCCAGAGTTCATCGATGGCGAGATCGAGCACCAGCTCGGTGGGGCGGTGCAGAGTGTGTTCGGCGGGTTGGCCGCGGGACAGTCCCCAGCTGGCGAGCTTCGCGATCCAGGCGGCGAAGCGGGAGTTCCAGAAGCGGTCGGCGAGGCGGCCGAACGGTCCGGCGTTCGTCGTCGGCGAGGCGAGTATCAGCTTGGCGCCAATCGCTGCCCACAGGGCGAGCCAGAGCCACTTTCCAACCTCGGCGATGTGTTTCCCCAAGTGAAGCCACGGGCGGCCGAAGATGTCGTAGAGCACGCGATAATGCGGGTTGATCACGACGACAACGACCGCAAAGAATCCGACCCCGGTCAGGATGCACGCGCGCACCAGGCGCATGACCAGCGTCGCATCGCGACTCCCGGCGTCGCTGGGGGGTATTCGGCGGATGGATCGGACGTCCAGCACGGTGTATCCGGCCTGCTGCACACGGCGCAGTTCACGGACTTCGAACGCCATCTGCAAGGCCGACGCGCCGCCGAAGTACGTCACCAGTGGGACGATGAGATCCCACTGCAGATGCCACCCACCCGACCACAACCACAATGACCGGTCGGCGGTGGTCACCGCAAAGATGGAGCAGGCAAAGGCCCAGAGGGGACGGATCCGGCTACCACGGGTCACCCACCGCTCGAGCGCCGGCGCGATCGTCCGTCGTTCGCCGGGCCGCGCGAGGTCGCTCAGCAGCGCTTCCGCGTCAGCAGGGCGCTGCGCCACCTCCTTGCTCAGGCACCGTTCGATGGCCCGGACCACGCGCGGCGACGTGGCCGGCGCGGCGGCCGCGAGTGAGGGGATCGGGGCGGTGGCGTGGGCGAGAAGGACGGCGGTGGTATCGTCGCCGACGAACGGATAGCGGCCGGCGAGCACCGCCCATCCCGCGACGCCCAGCGCGTACAGATCGGACTGTGGCGACGGCGGCTCGCCGCGAATCAGCTCGGGTGCCAGGACCGCGGGGGTGCCCAGCAATGGTGCCTCGCCGGCGCGCTCGGTTTCGGTCGCGATGCCGAAGTCCACCAGGACGGTTCGTCCGGTCCTGCGTTCCACCAGGATGTTGTCGAGGGTGATGTCGCGATGGAGGATCCCTGCGGCGTGCGCGTAGGCCAACGCCCAGCCGATCTCGCGCAGCACCCGTTCGGCCTCGGCCGACGGAAGTGGACCCTCGCGCTGCAGGCGATCCGCCACTGACTCGCCGTCGACGAGGCCCATGACGAAATAGATGAATCCGGCCGTCTCGCCGACGGCATAGATCGGGACGATGTGGGGATGAGACAGCCGCGCGCCGGTCCGCGCTTCACGGAGAAAGCGCTCCCGCTGTTCCGGGCGTTCGGCCAGCGCGGGGTGAAGCACCTTGATGGCGACCGGACGGTCGAGCGCCGCCTCACGGGCGAGGTAGACCGTTCCCATGCCGCCCCGGCCGAGTTCCGATTCCAGGGACCACGTGCCGGCCAGCGCCTCCTGGAGCGCGACGAACTGGAGCCGCGAGTCGTCCACTGGTCAGGCCGGCGTCGGAGTCGGCGCGCTGGCGTGGGCGATCATGCCGCGCCCCGAACGGCCGAGGATCCGATTGACCGTGGCATGCCCGGCAACCGCGCGCTGCAACTGGCTGTCCAGTCCCCGCGCGGTGGTGAGCAGGCGGGTGAGTTCCACGGTGTGCTCGCGAGTGGCCAGGAGCCGCAGCAGCTGCAGGCGCAATTGTTCCAGCGCCGTGATCGCCTCCTTGTATTGGGCGCCGAGGCGTGCCGCAAGCGGCGCCAGGTCCGGCACCGATTCGCCCTGGGCCGCGAGGTCGCGTTCGCTTTCCTCGAGCCGGGCAATCAAGTCGCGCAATTCGGCCGCCGAGCGTTGCAACGAGTGCGCAAGAGCGGGCACGTCGCCGAGTGCTTCGCGGGTGGGCTCGGGTATCACCTTCCAGAGGTCATCGACCGCGAGCCCCAGGACCAGTTCGGTATTGCGGTGCAAGGTCGATCCCGCGGTAAGCGTTCCCTGTTGCCTGAATTGCGCCAGCCGGACCAGCCATTCCGCGCCGCGGGAGTTCCAGAACTCCTTCATGACTCGCGCCAGCCGTCCATCAGGCCTGGGCCGATATCCGGGGACCAGCATCCCGATTCCGACGCCGATGAGCGTCCCCAGGTACACGTACGAGAGCATGTCGATCAGGGTGCGAACGTTGTAGAAGAGGGCCTCACGCGGCGTGAGCAGGTGCAGCAGGGGAAATGCCAGCAGCACCGATCCCAGGATGGTGACGGCGCCGACGACGGTCAGATCGGTCACGACGCGGCCGACCAGAGACGGCATCGCCTCACGGCGCCGCGCCGCCGTGCGTTCCGCGTGCCAGTGCGGGAACGCCGCGCGGATGTCGGCGATGCCGAAGCCGTAACGGCGGAGGCGGCGCAGTTCGATCCGTTCGAACACGACCTGGATCGCCAACGGGATCACGGTGACGGTCAGCGCCGCGTTGATCAACGCGGCGACCATCAATCCGCTGACACCGGACGAGAAGTATCCGTCAATCAGCGCCCAGCTCTGCACCGCCAGCAGCGGGGCGGCTAGCGCGTAGACCGGCTTGATCCGTTCCCAGCGGGTGAACCAGGATCGCAGCGGCGGCGCGATCGCCACCGGCTCCGGCGCGCGTTCGAGCACGGCGAGCAACGCGCCGGTATCGGCGGGGCGCGCGTCGGGATCCTTGGCCAGGCATGATTCGACCGCGGCCACCAGTCGGCGGGAGGCCCCGGGAGCCAACGGCGCCAGCGACGGTGGCTCCTGCACCAGCTGCTTGGCCAGCAGTTCCCCCGGTGTGTCGGCGATGAACGGCGTTCGCCCGGTCAACGCCGCGAACGCCACACAGCCCAGCGCGTAGAGATCACTCGCCACCGACGCCGGTTCGCCCCGGATCACTTCGGGCGCCAGGTACGCCGGCGTGCCGAACAACTGCCGCGCGTCGGGCATGTCGCGCTCGGTGGCGATGCCGAAGTCCGCCAGCACGGCCCGTTCCGTACCCCGCTCGACCAGGATGTTCTCGAGCGTCAGGTCGCGATGGATCACGCCATGGCTGTGCGCATAGCCCAGCGCCCACGCCGTCTCGCGCAGCACCCGTCCGGCGTCGTCGGGGTGCATCGGACCGCGCCGACGGATCCGTTGACCGAGGGTTTCGCCGTCGATCACCGCCATCACGAAGAACACCGCGTCACGGTGCTCCTCGACAGCGAAGATGGGAATGATGTGGGGATGGGCCAGCCGTGCCGCGGTCCGGGCCTCGTGGAGAAACCGCGCCCGCGCCTCGGGTTGCGCGGCGAGTCCGGCGTGCAGCACCTTGATCGCCACCGGACGATCCAACACCACGTCGCGCGCCAGATACACGGTCCCCATGCCGCCGCGCCCGAGTTCGCGTTCCAGCGAATAGCGGCCGAGGAGCAGTTCCTGCAACGCGAGAAAGCGCGTGTCGATGGCCGGACTCACCTGTCGTCCTCCGGCGGCGAGAGGCTAGCGGGATGCTCCCAGCGTCACACTGCACGTCGTCTCGAACCCGCCCCGCACGTTGTAGCGCGTGATGACGGTGAGCGAACGCGCTTGCAGCAGGCGTTGCAGGTCTTCGGCGATGCGCGCCGTGGCGTGTTCCTGGAAGATGCCGACGTTGCGATAGCTCATCAGGTAGTACTTGAGACTCTTCAACTCCACGCACGCCGCCGACGGGACATAGCGGACGGTGAGGACGGCGAGGTCGGGAAGCCCGCTGTAGGGGCAGACCGCGGTGAATTCATCGGTCGTCGTCTCGACCAACTGCTCGGGTCCGTCGTACGGGAAACGTCTCCAGGACCGTGGCGTCGATCGCCTCGGGTCCGGTGAACGGCACCGTGCGTCCTTCGGCTGTTGCCATGGCCGCTCCCCATCTCGCTGGTATCGGACGGCCGGCCGCCATCCGAAGATTCACGCGCTGTGAAAGCTAGTCGCGACGGCCGGGCGATCCACGGGCGGCGTCGGCACGGCGCGGCCTGCCGATGAGCCGGGCGCTGGCCACCGAACCCGTGCCGAAGCGTTCCCGGACCCGGTCGACCGCGGCGGCGACCCGGCGCTGGCGGGTGCGCGCCGCCGGTTCGAACAGGTCGGGCGCTTCGGCCGGGCGCAACGCGACGGCGGCGATCCCCAGCAGCCGCACCCCCTGGCGGCGGCTGCGTGCGGCGCCGAACGCCGGCTGGAGCAGCGCGCGGGCCGGTTCGAGCAGCTCGGCGTCGAGCGCCGTCGGCTCGGCCAGCGTGGTCCGCCGCGTCACCGTCGTGAAGTCGCCGTGCCGCAGCTTGAGTACCACCGCGCCGGCCACCAGTTCTTCGGCCCGCAACTGGCTCGCCACCCGTGACGTCAGCAGCAGCAGCACGCGGTCGAGCTCGGCGGGATCGGAGACGTCGCGGGCGAACGTCGTCTCGCGGCTCACCGATTTCGGCGCGCCAGCAGCATGCAGCACCGTGCCACCGTGTCCATCGGCGCGCCGCTTGAGGAGGAGCGCCTCGTCGCGCCCGATCCTCGCCGCGAGCTGATCGAGGCTGAATGCCTGGATCTGGTGCACGGCGATGAGTCCGTGCCCCGCGGCAGCCGCGCCGCCGTCTTCGGTCCCACGCCGGGGATGGCCGCGAGCGGCAGGCCCGCCACGAATCCGCGTTCCCATCCGGTCCGGACTTCGCAGATGCCGCGCGGTTTGGCGAAATCGCTGGCCATCTTGGCGATCATCCGGTTCGGCCCGATGCCGATGGAACAATCCAGGCCGGCTTCGGCCGACACGGCGTGGCGAATCGCTTCCGCCCGATCCAGCAGCGACGTCGGGATAGAGCAGGTCGGTGCCGTTGAAGTCGAGGTATCCCTCGTCGAGTCCCGTCATGACCACGAGCGGGGCGAACCGCACCAGCACCGCCCGGACCTGCTCCGACGCGCGGCGATACTCGGTGAATTCACCCCGCACGAATGTCGCGGCGGGGCAGAGCCGCGCCGCCTGGGCGATCGGCATGCCGGACTTCACCCCGAACGCCCTGGCGCCGTAACTCGCCGACTGTACCACGCCGCGCGAGTCGCGCCGACCGCCCACCACCAGCAGGTCGATCTCCCGCAGCGCCGGATCGCCGCCGGCGACAGACTTCGACGAAGAAGGCATCGAGATCGAGGTGCATGATCCGAACGGACATGCCCTACATTGTAGTCCACCTGCCTGCCGGAGAGATCATGCGGATCGGATTTGCCGGACTCGGCGCCATCGGCGCCCCGATGGCGGCGCGCTGCGCCGCCGGCCACACGCTGACGGTCTGGAACCGCACCACCGCCACCGCCCGCACCTTTGCCGCCGAGCACCGCGGCACGGCCGTCGCCGACACGCCGCGCGCGCTGGCGGACGGTGCCGAGGCCGTCATCACGTGCTTGCCGACTTCCGCCGAGGTGGAGGCGCTGCTCGACGGCCCCGACGGGCTGATGGCCGGCCTGGCCCGCGGCGCGCTGCTGGTCGATTGCACCTCCGGCGACCCCGAGGCGTCCCGCCGGATCGCGGCCCGGCTGGCGGAACACGGTGTGGGATTCGTCGACGCTCCGGTCAGCGGCGGTCCGCCGCTCGCCCGGCAGGGCCGGCTGACGGTGATGTGCGGTGGCTCGCCCGAAGACATCGAGCGCGCCGAAGCGGTCGTCGCGCCGTTCGCCGGCAAGGTCGTGGCGATGGGGCCGGTCGGTTCGGGCCACGCCATGAAGGCCGTGAACAACGCGCTGCTGGCCGTCAACATTCTGGCCGTCGGCGAGGGGTTGGTGGCGCTGGCCAGAGCCGGCATCGCCCCGCGCGCCGCGGTGGCGGTCCTCAATGCGTCGAGCGGCCGCTCGTTCGTCAGTGAGGCGCTGGTGCCCGAGCGGGTGCTGACCGGCGCGTGGCCCCGCCTCTTCCGCCTCGCCCTGTTGGAGAAGGACATCGGCATTGCGCACCAGGTGGCAGCGTCGGCCGGCGTGGCCGATCCGGTGCTGGCGCATGCGCGCGAGGAATACCGGCGGTTGCGGACCGAATTCGGCGAGCAGGCCGACTATCTCGATCCGATCCGCGCCGCCGAGCGCGCCGCCGGCGTCGAACTGCGGGGATGACCGCCCCCGATCCGTCGACGGCACCGGTGCTGGTGCTGATCGCCGTCCAGGACCTGGTCAACCTCGCGTCATGCATCCGGGTCGCGAAGAACTTCGGTATCGAGACCGTCCGGCTGGTGGCCCCGGAATGTCCACGTCGACTTCTACCGCATCGAAGGCGTGGCGCACAACACCGGCGATGTCCTCGACCGGATGACGGTGCACGACACGCTCGACGAGGCGATCGCCGACCTCACGTACGTGCTGGCGCTCACCGGCCGGGAACGCACCGCCAAACGGACCCAGCTGCGCCCCCGGGCCGCCGCAGCCACGCTCGTCGAGCGCACCGCGGGCGGCAGGGTCGGCCTGCTCGCCGGCCGCGAAGACAAGGGGTTGTCGAACGACGAACTCGACCGATGCGACGCGCTGGTGACCATCAGCGCCAACCCCGAATACACCTCGCTCAACCTGGTGCAGGCGGTGGCGGTCCAGTGCTACGAGACCTGGATCGCGCGGGGCGGCGACTCGGTGCCGTTCAAGCCACCGCGTCACGTCTCGCAGCCGGCGCCGCACGAGCTGGTCGAGGCGATGTTTGCCGACTGGCAGCGGGCGCTGGAAGACATCGAGTTCTTCAAGACCCGGCAGCCGGCGCTGGTGATGCGCGCGTGGCGCGAGGTGTTCTTCCGCGCCGGGCTCGACGCCCGCGAGGCGGCGCTGTTGCGCGGTGTGGCGCTGGAGATCCGCCACTATCTTGCGCGGCGGGACGACCGCGCCCCGGACCGGGAGGGGAGCCCCGGGGGGTGACTATTGAACCAACTCCTTCGTTCCACTAGCTTTGCGCCCGACGCCCGGCGCCGCTCTTTTTTTTGGCCGAACGTTATCGTGAAATCTTTCACAAGCCCCTGACCTCTCTCTTCGCGACGGTCGATCAAGGATATGCGAACGCGGTACCTCGTGGGACTTGGCGTAGTGGTCACAGCAACGGCGCTCGTCGCCGGCTTCCGCACCACCAACGCCCAGCAGCCCGCAGGGAACGGCGTCACGCTGGCGCGCGCCGATACCGGCAAACTCGAGGGACCCCGCCAGCCGATCTTCTTCCGGCACGACATCCACGCCGGCCAGCTCAAGATGCAGTGCCAGTATTGCCACTACACGGCGAGCTTCTCGCTGGAGCCCGGGATTCCCAGCCTGCAGACCTGCATGGGCTGCCACATGTACGTTCCGGGGTCGACGCCGGCGAACAAGGTCGAAATCCGGAAGCTGACCACGGCGTTCTTCTCCAAGAAGCCGGTGGAATGGACGCGGATCTATCTGCTGGCGCGTCACGTCCACTTCCCCCACATGCTGCACATCCTGGCGCTGGGCCAGGACGCGTGTGCCACCTGCCACGGCAACGTGTCGCGCATGCCGCAGGTCTACAAGGTCAACAACGTGAACAACATGGGCTTCTGCATCACGTGCCACATGCAGCGCGGCATCTCGCGCGACTGCAGCACGTGTCACTACTGAGATGAGCACGCCACCTCGGGATCCGGGAGCGGCCATGGCCGACGACAGCGACGCGACCGGCGTCGACCGGCGGCACTTCCTCAAGGTGCTCGGCGTCACCAGTGCCGGGGTGGCGGCCCTCGGGGGTGCTCGACCGAGCGCGTCGGCAAGCTGGTGCCGTACCTGGTTCAGTCGGACCAGCAGGTTCCGGGCGAGCCGACGTGGTACGCCAGCACCTGCGCCGAGTGCGACGCCGGCTGCGGCCTGCACGTCAAGACGCGCGAAGGGCGGCCGATCAAGCTCGAGGGCAATCCGGATCATCCGGTCAACGCCGGGCGGCTCTGTTCCCGCGGTCAGGCCGGGCTGCAGGCGCTGTACAATCCCGACCGGCTCAAGGGGCCGATGGCGCGCAACGCCAAGGGTGAGTTCGATGCGATCACCTGGGACGACGCGATTGCGCGGCTCTCCAGCCGGCTGACGGCCGCGCAGGGGAAGTTTGCGGTCATCAACGGGTACGGTCCGTCGACCTTCACCGCGCTGCTGGGCGATCTCACCGCCGCGCTGGGTGGCAGCGTGGTGGCGTATCAGCCGTTCGACCGCGAGCCGGAGCGGCTGGCCAACGGGCGCACCTGGGGCCTCAGTGAACTGCCGAGCTACGATTTTGCTGCGGCCGACACATCGTGTCGTTCGGCGCCGACTTCCTCGACACCTGGGGACCGGTGGTGGAACAGCAGCGCGGCTTTGCCGACGCGCACGGCTTCCACGACGGCACCATGTCCCGACTGGTCTACGTCGGGCCGCGGATGTCGCTCACCGGCGCGAACGCCGATGACTGGGTGAGCGTCCCGTCCGGCGCCGAGACGTTCGTGGCGCTGGCGATGGCGCAATCGGTGGCCAGGGCCAAAGGGAACGCGGCACTTGCCGGGGCGCTCGCCAGTTTTACTCCCGATGCGGTGGCCTCGCGTACCGGCCTCACGGCCGCGCAGCTCACCCGATGGCCAACGATTTCGCCTCGGCCGATCCGTCGCTCGCGGTCGCCGGCGGCGTCGCGGCCAGCATCGCGGCGCTGTCGATCTGTGTCACGCGGTCAACCTGCTCAACGTGGCGGCGGGCAACGTCGGCAAGACGGTGCACTTCGGGGTCAACGCGCCGCCGTCGGGCGGCTACGGCGACCTGCTGGCGCTGTTCGACCGGATGGGGTCGGGGCAGCTGCAGGTGGTGCTGGTACACGACGCCAACCCGCTCTACGCCGCGCCGCAGGCCGGGACGTTCGCGGCGCAGTTCGCCAAGGTGCCGTTCAAGGTGTCGACGGCGCCGATTCTCGACGAGACGGCGGCGGCATGCGACCTGATCCTTCCCAACCTCCACGCGCTCGAGCGCTGGGACGATCAACGGTCGCGGGTCGGTGTCGCCGGCGTGATGCAGCCGACGGTCGAACCGGTGTTCGAGGGGATGCACACCGGCGACGTGCTGCTCAAGGTGGCCAAGGCGGCCGGCGGTGCGGCGGCGAAGTTCACTGCGCCGTCGTTCGAGGCGCACCTCAAGGGCGTGTGGCGCGACGAGATCCTCAAGGTCGGCCCGGCCGACTTCGACGCGGCATGGCGCGATGCGGTGGGGCAGGGCGGCGTGTTCCACCCGGCCCCGGCCCCGGTGGTCCCGGCGCTGGCCGCGGGGGCGCTGACCGTCAACGCGACCGACCGCATTCGATGGCGCCGGTGACTACGTCTTCCTGCCGTATCCGTCGGCGATGTATCTCGACGGGCGCGGCACCAACAAGCCCTGGCTGCTCGAGAACCCCGATCCGATCACCAAGATCACCTGGCAATCCTGGGTCGAGATGCATCCCGACACCGCGGCGAAGGTGGACGTGCGCGACGGCGAGATCGTCGCGCTCACCACGCCCCACGGCACCATCCGGGCATCGGTCTATGTCTACGCCGGCATCCGTCCCGACACGCTGGCGATGCCGCTCGGGCTGGGGCACACCGAGTACGGCCGCTACGCCAAGGGACGGGGCGTCAACGCCCTCGACCTGATCGGTTCCGCCGATGGGCAGGGCTTTCTCCCGTACGTCGGCACGCGGGTGTCGGTGGCGCTGACCGGCGACTACCGACAGCTGGCGCGCTGCGACGGCAATCCGCGGCAACTCGGGCCGCGGCATGGTACAGGCGATGTCGCTCGAGCATGCCGCGCAGGGTCTCACGCCCGAGGAGGCGTACAAGGCCGCCGGCAACCCGGCGGTGGAGGAAAACACCGCGGTCGAACGGACGGCGATCGACGGGTGGGCCGCAGGTCGTCGATGCCCGCAGCAAGCACGGCGACTACGACCACCGAGCAGCCGAAGTGGGGGATGGCGGTCGACCTGTCGCGGTGCACCGGCTGCTCGGCCTGCGTCACCGCGTGCTACGCCGAGAACAACATCCCGACCGTGGGCGAGGCCCAGGTGCTCAAGCGCCGGGAGATGAGCTGGATGCGGATCGAGCGGTACTGGGAAGGCGGCGAGGACGGCGAGCCGCTGGCGGTGCGCTTCGCGCCGGTGATGTGCCAGCAGTGCAACAACGCGCCGTGCGAGCCGGTCTGCCCGGTCTATGCCTCGTATCACACGCCGGACGGCCTGAACGGCCAGGTGTACAACCGCTGCGTCGGCACCCGGTACTGCAGCAACAACTGCCCGTTCAAGGTCCGGTACTTCAACTGGCTGAAGTACAACGACGCGGCGTGGCCGGAGCCGCTCAACCTGCAGCTCAATCCCGAGGTCACCGTGCGGGCGCGCGGCGTGATGGAGAAGTGCACCTTCTGCATCCAGCGGATCCGCCATGCCCAGTTCAACGCGCTGCTGGAGCAGCGTGACGTGCGCGACGGCGAGATCGTCACCGCGTGCCAGCAGGCGTGTCCGTCGGGCGCGATCCGCTTCGGCAACCAGCACAGCGACGATTCGCCGCTGATGGCGTGGAAGCGGGACAGCCGCGGCTACACCATGCTGGAGGACACCGACGTGGAGGCCCAGGTGACCTACCTCGCCAAGGTGCTGCACGGACCGCAGCCCGCAGACCGGAAGCTGGGACTGATATGGCGGTGATTGCGCAGGAACCGGGGATTCCGACCCAGACCCACGCCGAGGTCACCCGTGACGTGGTCCGGACCATCACCGACAAGCCGACGACCGGGTATTACATCCTCGCCGGATCGATGGCGGCCCTGGTCCTGCTCTGCTTCGGCACGTTCGCCGCGCTGCTCAAGTACGGCCTGGGGCTGGCGGGCTACTCGCCGCCGATCATGTGGTCGGTGTACATCACGACGTTCGTCTTCTGGATCGGCATCGGCCACGCGGGCACGCTGATCTCGGCCATCCTGTTCCTGTTCCGCTCGCGGTGGCGCACCGCGGTCTACCGGTCCACCGAGGCGATGACGGTATTCGCGGTGATGACCGCGGGGTTGTTCCCGATCATCCACATCGGCCGGCAGTGGATCTTCTACTGGCTGATTCCCGTATCCCAACCAGCGCTTCCTCTGGCCGAATTTCAAGTCGCCGCTGCTGTGGGACGTCTTCGCGATCTCGACCTACCTGACGGTGTCGGCGACCTTCCTGGTCATCGGGCTGGTGCCCGACGTGGCGGCGGTGCGCGACCACGTCAGCGGGTGGAGGAAGAAGATCTACGCCGCGCTGTCGCTCGGCTGGACCGGCGCCGATTCGCAGTGGCGGCATTACTCACGTGCCTATCTCTACCTGGCGGCGCTCGCCACGCCGCTGGTGCTGTCGGTGCACTCGGTGGTGTCCTGGGACTTCGCGATGTCGATCATCCCGGGCTGGCGCGGGACGATCTTCGCTCCGTACTTCGTCGGCGGCGCCATCTATTCCGGCATCGGGATGGTGCTGACGCTGATCATCCCGCTGCGGAAGGCGCTCCAGCATCGAGCACATGATCACCGACTACCACTTCGACAACCTCTCGAAGCTGCTGCTGCTCACCGGCTGCATCATGTTCTACTCCTACAGCATGGAGTACTACAACGCCTGGTACGGCGGCAACCCGGTGGAGCAGACGACGTTCTGGCTGCGCGCGTTCGGCCCCTACTGGTGGGGCGGCTGGATCATGATCATCTGCAACGCGCTGGTGGGGCAGCTGCTCTGGTTCAAGAAGATCCGGACCAATCTGACGTCGTTGTTCGTGATCTCGATCTTCATCAACATCGGGATGTGGTTCGAGCGGTGGGACATCATCGCGGTGTCGCTGGCCAATGACTACGATCCCGTATGCCTGGGGCCGGATCAATCCGACCTGGGCCGACTGGTGCATCCTGGCCGGCTCGTTCGGCTGGTTCGGGCTGTGGTTCACGCTGTTCTACAAGAACTTCCCGATCGTGGCGATCCAGGAGGTCAAGGAATTGATCCCGATGGCCGCGCCGCGGCCTCACCGGGAGGCGCACTGATGGCTGGCAACGCTGCCCGGCGTGCTGGCGCAGTTCGACCACGTCGACGCCGCGTGCGCTGCCATCCGCGCCCTGAAGGCCGAGGGGTTCACGGACCTCACGGCCTACACCGCGGCCGCCCAACCACGAGATCGAGGCGGCCATCGGCGACCCGGTGTCGCCGGTCCGGTTCTTCACGCTGATCGGCGGCATGATCGGCACCGCGGCGGGTTTCGGCATCACCATCTGGATGTCGCGCGACTGGCCGCTGCTGACCGGCGGCAAGGCGATCGCCCCGGTGCCGGCCTACGTGGCCATCGGTTTCGAGCTCACCGTGCTTCTCGGCGCACTGAGCACCGTGGCCGGCATCGTCATTCTCTCGATGCGCAAGTCGCTCAAGGGGCGGCCCTACTCGCCGCGATTCAGCGACGACCGCATCGGGATCTTCGTTCCCTGCGCGGCGGATCGCGCCGGCGCCGTCGAGCAGACCTTCCGGGAACACGGTTCCGTCGAGGTGGTCCGTGACGCGTAACAGCTGGCTGGCACTGCTCGTCCTCGGCGTGGGCGGCTGCAATTTCTATTACAACCAGATCCCGTCGCCCGACGACGTGATGCACAACATTCCGTGGTTCGACCACATGATCTACTCACCCGCGGTCCATCCCTACGAGAGCGCGGACGTGCCGCGGAACACGCCGGAGGGCGCCATTCCGCTCGGCGGGGGCGAGGCCGACTGGCGGGTGGGCAATCCGGCGACGATGTCGTTCGGATTCGACACGCTGGTGGCCAACAAGCTGAAGCACCCGACCACGCCGGCGGGGCCGGGGGCTCGCAGCGGCGAACTGCTGTTCAACACCTACTGCTCGGCGTGTCACGGCTATACCGGGCTGGCGGACGCGCCGGCGTCCAGGCTGGGCGTGATGGCGCTGTCGCTGATGACCGAACAGGCGCGCCACTATACCGACGGCTACCTCTACAGCATGATCCGGTACGGCCGCGGACGGATGCCGCAATACGGCGACAAGATCGTCCGCCCCGATGAACGCTGGGCGGTGGTCGACTATCTGCGCCAGCTCCAGGCCAGATCCCCGGTGAGCCCGGCGCCGGGCGCGCCGGCCGCGACCGCCGTTCCGGCCGCTCCCGCCGCGACGGGCGGAGGCCACCCGTGAGCGATCTCTCCGCCGCGCCCGACCGGCTGGCCAGCGAAAGCGTCGCCGGGAACTTCCCCGCGTTCGTTCCGCTCGGAGCCGTGTTGAGCATCGTCGGGTGGGCGTTGTTCGTTGTCGCCGTGCTGGGTGGCAACGGGACCCGCGCGTGGCAGATGTTCCACGTCAACTGGGTGTTCTGGACCGGGGTGACCGCGGCATCGATCGGCATCACCTCGGTCCACAAGATCGTCGGCGCCAAATGGTCCGGCGTCATTCTCCGGCTGTCGCAGGCGGCGGCGGCGTTCATTCCGGTCTCGCTGCTCGGGCTGGTGCTGGTGCTGACCGTGGGCTATCACGCCATCTATGGCGACATGGACGTTGCCCGCGCCACGCTGACACCCGGCAAGGCCACATGGCTGGCGCACACCTGGATCGCGGCCCGCCTCGTGGTCGGTATCGGCGGGCTCTTCCTGCTCGGGTACTGGCTCATCCGGCGAGACCTCCTTCCCGATCTCGATCTGGTCAAGGACCGGGTGACGGGAGCGCGTCGCGCCCGCTATGAGCGGATGCTGCGGGGCTACGATGCCGACCGCAATCACACGCTGCTCTACCGGCTGGCGGCGGCGTATGCGCCGGTCTATGCCGGTGTGATGACCTACGTCGGGTTCGATACCGTCATGGAGCTGCAGCCGCACTGGGATTCCAATCTCTTCGGCGGCTGGTTCTTCATGGGGGCCTGGCTGGCGGCGCTGATGCTGCAGGCGTTGCTGGTGGTCTATGCGCTGCGCAATACCAGCTTCGGCGAATTCATTTCGGCCGAGCAGCGCCACGATCTCGGCAAGCTCTGCTTCGGGTTCACCGTCTTCTGGATGTACCTGCTGTGGGCGCAATTCCTGGTCATCTGGTACGGCAACCTGCCGGCGGAAACCGGGTTCGTGTTCGCCCGGTTGTGGGGACCGTGGCTGCCGATCGGCACGGCGGTCTTCCTCGCCGTCTTCGTGGTTCCCTTCGGGGGACTGATCGGCGTGGCGCCGAAGAAGGCGCCGTTCACGCTGGCGATGTTTGCCACGATCTCGTTCGCGGGGCTCTGGCTGGAGCGCTACCTCATCGTGATGCCGTCGATCACCCAGGCTTCCGGCCCGGTGATCGGCCTGCCGGAACTCGGTTCCACGATCGGCTTCGTCGGATTGTTCCTGCTCAGCTACGGCTGGTTCGCGCGAACCTATCCGATGGTCTCGCCGCGCCTGGCGATGATCGCCCTCGAACGGGAAGCCAGCAAGCACTTTCCCAGCACCAGCTGAACGGCAAGAGCCCTCCCGGATACGTCCGGGAGGGCTCTCGGGTGACGGGTGTGCGCTGTGGGTGTCAGTGGGCCTGCAGGTGACCCGCCAGGGTGTTGAGTGAATCCGGCGACAGGTAGGCCGCGATCATCACCATCCTGATGGTGTGCGCCGGACCGGCGGCGTTGTCGAGATAATCCGGCCGTGCCCGGAGTGGCATGCTGAGCGACAGCCCCGTCGCCTCCAGCGTCTGGCTCACATCGCCGATATCGTCTTCCGGTCCTTCCAGCACCCAGACCGACCGTCCGTCCGGCAGCTGCTGGCGCACCATGAACGTCGGCCGCACGCCGCTGTCGGTGTGATGAACCCGGATGGCGGTGACCGGCATTCCCGAAAGCCTGGTGAACGAACCCTGGCCGTCGGCGATCGCCGTGTCGGGACTCACCGGATCCCAGTCGGCCGATTCGACCGGGTCGACTTCGGTGGCCCGATTGAATTGCGGCCCGGGCCGGATGGCCACCGGCGTGTTCCCGAAGATGACGCCCGGCCGCAGGCCGGTCCGGGAGGCGAGGGTCAGGTTGCGCCGGAGGACCGTCGCGGGTCCCGCATTGACGGCCGACGACTGATCGGCGCCGCTGGCCACCAGGGTCGGCGTCACGAACGCCCCCGCCAGCTGCGGGGCACCGCCGCCATGCCCGGTGGCGAGCCACGCCCCGGTCGCGAACAGCAGCCCGGCGGCGGCAACCGCCGCCGGACCCAGCAGGGGGGACCGTCGGGCCATCGAGCCGGCGGAGACGGTAGCGCCGCGCCGCGGCACGGCACGTTCGAGAAGAGCCTTGACACGAACCCGGAGTGCGTCGACCTCGGCATACTGCGCCCGGCAGATCAGACAGCCGAGGAGATGCTCGCTGATTTCGGCGCGCTGCGCCGGCGATAGTTCGCCGTCGGCGTAGGCGTGCAGTTCTTCTTCAGGTACGTGCGGACGCACGATTGTCCTCCTGATGAGTCTCGATGACGTCGTGCGCGGCCACCAGGCGCTTGCGCGCCCGAGCCAGCGTCGTGCCGACGGCTCCGACTGCCAACCCGGTCTGCTCGGCGATCTCGGGATACGACATGCCGGCGTCCCAGAGCAGCAGCACTTCGCGGTCGCGCGGCGTCAACGTGGCAAGCGCCCGCCGGACCTCCGTTTCCTGCTCCTCCCGGTCGAGCCCTTCTTCGATGTCCGGTGAACTCGCCGGCGTGGCGCTCGGCTCCTGGGTGAGGAGCACCAGATGTTTGCGGCGGCGAATGGCCGAGCGCGCTTCGTCCCGGGCGATGTTCGCGGCCACCGCGAAGACCCACGACCGTGGTTTCTCCGGTTCGTGTTTCAGCGCCCGCATGAAGACTTCCTGCGCCAGATCTTCGGCGCGGTCGGCGTCCCATACTTTCCGGTAGAGAAAGCGCACCACCGCGTCGTAGGTTGTGCGATACAGGCCCTCGAGGTCGAACGCCATCGTGGCCCTCCATGCCTGATGAGTCTTCCCGCAGGGGTTCGTGTGGGGGACGATGGCCGGCCCGCCGCATGCACAGCCGATGCAACACCAACTGCTACAACGGCTTAGAGCTTCAGGCGGGTATTCCGGTACGCGCACCCCACATGCAGCCCGGAACGTTTTTCGGGCCATTCGGAACATAGCAGCGGTTTCGCGGGCCGCCCGTCGGGCCGGACCCGGCCGTGCAGTTCGCACGCAACGCCGTCATCGCCGAGATATCCGCAGGCCGAGAGGATTTCGGCGACGAGCAGGTGATCCTCTTCACGCTTCACTCGGCACAGGTACGGCGACTTCCGATGGCGGATCAGCGCTTCGAGCAGCGGCTGGCGAGTGCTGCAGCGGATCTCGGTCTGCAGGTCGCGGCAGCAGGCGGCGTGGAGCGTGTGGTCGGAGGTCTGGCAGCGCGCGTCGGCGCACGGGTTGCTTCCCGGCGCCATGGGCAGTGGGCGGCGGCCTTTGCGGGGCAGGGTGCGGGGGACCAGCCGCTTGTGATCGACCACCGTGAAGCGATCGGCGCCGAGGCGTCGCGGCACTTCCCGCCGGCGCACCGCCGGCACCCGGCCGGTGAAGCCGTGGGCGGCGCAACGCGACGGCTGGCCGTCGGCCCCGGCCTGGAGATGGCGGCAGGGGACGTGAATCGTGGCCCGGACCCACAGTTCGTCGTCGTGTTCGTGGGTGGCCCCGAAGCTGATGCGTTCGACGTGGCCGAAAAGCCAGGTCGCATCGTGATCTTCGTTGCCCTCCAGTGCGGCCACGCGCAGCGTGACGTCGAGCGCAGCACATTGGCGGCCGAGACGCTGGCAGCGTGGTGGAGTCATGCCGTTCCGGGTGAGAAAGGTGGTGGGTGACGCTTCATGCCCGGGGGAAGGTAGTCGTCCCGGTGCCCGGCGCCATCGGACTACCGCCGTGTCGGGGCGATTTGTTATCCTTGTGCCGCGCGAACAGCGGTATGGCGCGCGAGCCGCCACTGGGGCGGGGCAGGACCAACTTCAGCCGGGATGAGAGGCGAGTCGAGCATGCGTGTGACTGCGATGGTAGCTGGCGCGGCGGTATTGATGGCTGCTTGCGGTGGCGGCAAGAAGACCGAGGCGGCCGAAGCTCCGGAATCCACCGGAGCGGCTGCAACCACCGCGCCGGCGGCGTCGGGTGGCACCACCCACGTCATCCAGATGGTCCAGGAGGGACCGAACTCGTACAAGTTCGTGCCCGATACCGTGACCATCAAGGTTGGCGATCAGGTGGACTTCAAGAGCGTTTCCGGGCAGATGCACGACGTCGCCTTCTTTCCGGACAGCATTCCTCCGGGCGCCGATGCCGTGTTGAACGCCGCCATTCCCAACCAGACCGCACCGCTTTCGACCGCGATGATTCCCGAGGGCCAGGACGTCTCGATCTCGTTCGCCGGCGCTCCGGTCGGGATCTACAAGTTCTACTGCATCCCCCATCAGGCCATGGGGATGAAGGGACAGATCACCGTCACGCAGTAGCGGTTTGCGGCGCCGTCGACCGGGTCGGTCGACGGGCTGTCCCCGGGGGGCGGTTCGCGGGAGCGGACGGCCCCCCGGGGTGTTTCCGGCGCGATCATGCCTCGCCGGCGCGCCGCGCCAGCCACGGAATGCCGAGCCCGAGAACCAATCCCGTCAGACTGTCGACGGCGTAATGCATCTGGCAGTACACCACCGCCACCGCGAGCATCGCCGCCGGAACGGCCATCACCAGGCCGAGCCGCCGGCTGCCGTACCACGCGCCGACGGTGGCCGCGACCGTCGCCGCCACGTGCGAGGACGGGAACGCGGCCCCGAAGGAGCTGCCGCGTTCGAGCGCGCCGTAGACGAGGCGCGCCGGAAGGTTGGCGACGAACGCTCCGCTGGGGTGGGGGAACTGGTAGTACGGCCCGGCGACCGGGAAGAAGATGTAGGCGACGTAGCACACCAGGTACGTGGCGATCAGGCCATTCATGTACATGTTCAGCTCGCGGTAACGCTGGCGGGCGAGGAACACGATCGCCGGCAACGGCACGAGCAGGTAGTAGCTCAGGTACGTGGCGTAGAACACGGTCGACCAGAACTCGCTGGGATGCGCTCGCCACCAGTCGCGGCTGGGCTGGCCGCCGAAGAGCTGCGCTTCGATCTGCTGGATGACGGCGTCGCCGGTACGGGTCGTGCCGAAGCCATTGAGCACGTCGATGGCGCTGTACAGGCCGACGATGAGGATTACCGGATAGACCGCCTTGAGGGCGCGGCCGAACGGCGTGTCGGGCGCTCGCACCGCCAGCCAGGCCAGGAACGGCAACGCGAGATGCGCGGCCAGGATCCACGCCATCCCGGGGCGACCCAGCCGGGTCGCCGCCACCACGGCCACCAGCACGCCATACCCGGCGATGAGGCGATCGGCCAGCCGCCACTGCGGTCGCGGTCGGTTCACAGCCAGCCGTGCTCGCGGTACCACTGCGCGGTGTGCGCCAGTCCCCGTTCGAGATCCCACGTTGCGCGCCAACCGGTGGCGGCGGTGAACCTGGCGGGATCGGCGGTCCACGCCTCCTGGAAGAGTTCGTGGATCTTGTCGGGGAAGAGGATGGTGCGCCGACCGGTGAGTCGCGACCAGGCGCCGGTTACGGCCAGGGCCGCGCCCGCCGTCCATCGCGGAATCCGGATGCGGTGCAGGGGACCCTGGTGTTGGCGGCCGATCAGATCGAGCAGCTCGGCCGAGGTGACCCTCTCGGGATGCGACGCATAGAACGTCGCGCCGGCGGCATCCGGATGCGTGCCGGCAAGCCGGAGCGCCGCCGCGAGATCGGCGGCGTGAATGAATGACAGCTCCATCGTTCCGTCGCCGAAGATCGGTCCGATCCCCAGGCGCGCCGCGCGGAAGATGTCGTACAGGCCATCCCGATCGCGCGGGCCGTACACGATCGGTGGCCGGACGATGACGAACGGGACGTTGCTGCGCCGCAGCGCGTCCTCTGACGCCAGTTTGCTGCGGCCATAGGCGGTGACCGGTGCCCGTTCGTCGGCGGCGGCGTGCGGCGCGCCGCGGCGCGACGGTCCGGCCGCGGCCAGCGAACTGACCAGCACGACGCGCGCTCCCGGCGCGGCGTTCGCCACGGCGGCCGCCAGTTGCGCCGTGCCGTCGCGATTGGCGGCCATGAGCCCGGCCTCGGTCGGTGCTCCGGTCAGCCCGGCAACGTGGTAGACGATGTCCTGCCCGGCCGCGCCGGCGGCGAGCGCGGCAGGATCGCCCAGGTCACCGACGACGAGACGAACCCCGCGTTCGGCGAGTCGAGCCGCCTTGGGGGGCGATCGGACCAGGGCGGTGACCTGGTCGCCGCGGTCGAGCAGCTGGTCGACGAGGTGACCGCCGACGAAGCCGGTCGCCCCGGTGACCAGCACGTTCATACGGCGCGATCGAGAATGCGGAAGGTCTGGTACGGCGTGAAGCCGGCCTTGGTCAGTCCCTGGATGATGCCGGCGTTGTCTTCCAGCAGCCAGCTCGCTTCGCCCCAGCCGATGCCCCGTTCGGCGGTCTTGCTCCAGATCCAGTGGTAGAGCGCGGAGTCGATCCCCTTGCCGCGCCATTCGGGGACCACGCCGAGCAGCAGGATGCGCGAGCGGGTCAGCTTCTTCATCTTGAGCTTCCACAACATCGTGAGCGATGCCGGGAACATGCCGCCGCTGCGGTTGGTGCGCAGCGCCTCGTTCAGGTCGGGAAGGGTCAGGCCGAACGCGATCGCCTTGCCGTCCTTCTCGACGAACGGCACCAGCTCGGGAATGACCACCGGCTTGAACGCCTTGGCCAACGCATCGATCTCGGCGTCGGTCATGGGGATGAAACCCCAGTTGTCTTCCCAGCAGGCATTGTAGAGCTGTTTGACCAGTTCCACCTCGGCCGCGAAGTGCTTCATGTTGAGCGGCCGGATGGTGATGCCGTAGCGCTGCTTGAGGAGGTTGACCGCGCGCCCGGTGCGTTCCGGGGGCGTGACCGGCGCCTCGAGCGATCCCCCCTGCAGCGCGATCAGGTCCTTCGCCTTGGTGAATCCGGCGGTCTCGAGCAGCGGGAGATAGTAGGGCGGATTGTGTGGCATCATGATCGAGTTGGGCATCTCGAACCCTTCGATCAGGAGGCCGCATTCGTCGTTGACCGAGAACGACATCGGCCCGCGCAGGGTGTCGAGGCCGCGCTGCCGCACCCAGTCGGCGGCGGCATCCAGCAGGGCCCTGGCCACCGGAAAGTCGTTGATGGTCTCGAAGAAGCCGAAGAATCCGACCCGGTCGTGGTGGTATTCGTTGTGGAGCCGGTTGTGAATGGCGGCGATGCGGCCCACCACCTCACCGTCGCGTTCGGCGACGAAGTAGTCGGCTTCGGCGTGGGCAAAGAACGGATTGGCGCGGCGGTCGAGGAGCTTCTTGACCTCGGCCTTGAACGGCGGAACCCAGTTCAGGTCCCGCCGATGCAATCGGTACGGCAGGTCGATGAAGCGAGCCAGGTCCTTCTCGGTCTCGACGCGCCGGATGGTGACCGGCGCGGCAGTCATCCGATGACCCCCAGCTCCTTTCCGATGCGGGCGAACGTCTCGAGGGCGAAGTCGATCTGCTCGTCGCTGTGCGTCGCCATGACGCTGGTGCGGAGACGGCACTGCTCGAGCGGCACGGCCGGCGGTACCACCGGGTTGGTGAAGACGCCGCCGTCATAGAGCTTCCGCCAGAACAGGAACGTGCGGTCCATCGGGCCGGTCAGCACCGGGATGATCGGCGTCTGCGTCGGACCGATGTCGAAGCCGAGGGACACGAAGCCGTCGCGGAGCCGCCTGGTGTTGGCCCACAGCTGGGTGCGGCGCTCCGGTTCCTGCTGCATGACTTCGAGGGCTGCCAGCACACCGGCGGTGTTGGCCGGCGGCAGCGACGCGGTGAAGATGAACGGCCGCGAGTGGTGCTTGAGATAGTGAATCACCGACTCGTCGGCGGCGACGAATCCGCCGACCGACGCTAGCGACTTCGAGAACGTGCCGCAGATGATATCGACTTCGGCCTGCATGCCGAAGTGTGCGCCGGTCCCCTCGCCGTGGGGGCCCAGGACGCCAAGCGCGTGGGCATCGTCGACGGCCAGGGCGGCGCCGAAGCGCCGCGCAATCCGGACCAGCGCCGGCACGTCGGCGATGTCGCCTTCCATCGAATAGACGCCGTCGACCACGATCAACGTGCCCTTGCCACTGGTGTTCTCTTCGAGCAGCCGCTCGAGCTTGCCCAGGTGTCCATGACGGAACCGGTAGGTCTCGCCGAAGGCCAGACGTGCCCCGTCGACGATGCAGGCGTGATCGAGCTTGTCGAGATAGATCTTCTCACCCTTGTCGACCAGGGCGGAAATCATCCCCAGATTGGCGCCGTATCCGGTCGAGAATACGATGCACGATTCCTTGCCGACAAATTCCGCCAGCGCCGCTTCCAGTCGTTCGTGAAGGTCGAGCGACCCGTTGAGGAATCGCGATCCGGTGCAACCCGACCCGTACCGGTGCAACGCCTTCGCCGCCGTTTCGAGTACCTTGGGGTGATGCGTGAGCCCGAGATAATTGTTCGAGCCCAGCATGAGACGCTTCTTCCCTTCGACGACCACGACCGTGTCTTCGGATTCGGAGATCGGCTTGAAGTAGGGATAAAGCCCGGCCGCCTGCACTTCGCGGGCGGCGGTATAGTTCCGGCACTTGTCGAAGAGCGCCACCTGGGACTGGAGCGTTTCAGTTGCCACACGTCCTCACGGAGCTCGGGTGGAACTTCGTCGATGCACAGACCAGCGTCACCGCCACTGCGGGACTGTAAGCTACGATCCTGCCCAATGCGACACAAGCGGAAAACCACCGATTGTTGCCGAACAAAAAATCTAACTGCTTGCGATTCAATGTGTTAGCAGGATCGGCCGGAACCGCTGTGGCGTCTTCGCAGCAACCTCCGGGGCGGCGTGCCGCGACGGTGAGGTCCACCGGCGGATACCTGTTCGTTACCGGCCGCCGGGAAGCCCGCCGGTGAGGATGGCGACCGCGGCCGTCGTGGGTGGCGGGATGGCCGGGCTCGCCGCCGCTGCCCGGTTACGGCGCTTCGGGGTGGCGGTGACCGTCTTCGAGCGCGAGGGGGCAATCGGCGGCGCGGTCCGGACCGTGCGACGTGACGGCTGGGTAGCGGAATGCGGGCCGCATCTGATCGGCGAGCTTCCTGCCGCCGTGCAGGACGCGGTCGAGGCCGGAGGCGGGATCGATTGGGCCCATCCGGCCCCCGCCGTCAAACGGACCTTCGTGCTGGTGGGCGGCGAAGCGGTGCCGATTCCGGGATCGATCGCTGAACTGATCGAGTCACCGCTGTTGTCGCTGGGCGGGCGATTGCGGATGGTGCGCGAGCGATTCGAACCCCGCGGCGGCGATCCGGACGAAACCGTCGCGGCATTCGCGCGGCGGCGCTTCGGCGACGAAGTTGCGGTCCGGATGTTCGACCCGCTGGCGCGCTGCATGACCGGCGGCGATCCGGTCGCGTTGCTGGCGGCCCACATCTTTCCGGCGGAAGTCGGCTACGAGCTGACCGCCGGCTCGGTTCTCAAGGGACGGGCGCGGGCGCGACTGGAGGCCCGGCGCCGCGCGCGCCGGGAGCAGCGTCGTCCGGAGGGGCTGCGCGCGCCGCGCGACGGCATGGGTCGCCTGGCCGAAGCGGTTGCGGCGGGGCTGGGTGCGACGATCGTGCGGGGCACCGCGGTCACCGGTCTCGAGGTCGCCGAGTCCCGCGTCACCCTGCTGCTCGACGACGGATCGGCGGCGGCGTTCGATGCCGTGGCACTGGCCGTGCCGGCATCGACGGCCGCGGCATTGCTGGCGGGCATCGCCGGCGCGGCGACCACCTCGATCGGCGCCATCCCGGAGCGGCCGATGGGTGCGGTCTCGCTGGGATATCGCCGCGCCGACGTGCGCCGACCGGTCGAGGGCTACCGGGTGCTGGTGCCCAGCAGCGAGCACCGGCCGTCGGTGGCGGTGACGTTCCCCTCGGCGCTCTTCGCCGGCCGTGCTCCCGATGGGCACGTGCTGCTGACCGTCCACCTCGGCGGCGACGCCGCCGGCGCCACGCCAGCGGAACTCGTGGCGCTGGCGCGTACCGATGCGGAAATGGTGGCGGGCATTGTAAGCGAGCCGGTGTTCACCGAGGTCGGCCCGTGGCGCACCATGCCGCAACCGGTGAGTGGCCACGCCAGCCGTCTGGCGGCCGCCGCCGCCGTCGAGACGGCCAACCCCGGTGTCGCGATGTGTGGGGCATGGCACGACGGGCCGGCGCTGGCGGACGCCGTCCGGGGCGGTGTCGACGCGGCCGAACGCCTGGCCGCGCGCCAGGGATGGCGGGAGGTGGTGGCGTGATCAGGCCGGCGACGATGCCAGCCGCTGCCGCGTGGTGAGCAGGTCGCGCCACGGGTCGGCGAGCAGGCGCCCTGTCGCCAGGTCGGGGAGGGTGACGGCGTTGGCGGCCCCGGTTTGGCTGAGCGCGGGCCACGACAGCGGGATGGAGATCGGCGCACCCGGCCGGGCCCGCATCGACCAGGGCGCGACCCACGTGGCGCCGCGGGTGTTGCGCAGCCAGTCGACGAAGATCCTGCCGCGACGCGCCGACCTGGCGGCGCGGGCGACGTAGCGTTTGGCGTCGCGCGCCTCCAGGTGATCGGCGACATCGTGCGCAAAGTCGGCCACCTCGCCCCACGTGACCCGCCGTTCGATCGGGGCCACGACATGGACGCCCTTGCCACCGGTGAGCTTGACCCAGCTCGTCAGTCGCTGACGCCGCAGGATGTCGCGCACCTCGTGGGCGGCATCGCGCACCGCCTTCCACGGCACGCCGGGACCGGGGTCGAGATCGAACACGATCCGGTCGGGCGATTCGACGTCATCGGCGCGCACGCTCCAGGTGTGGATCTCGAGCACGTCGAACTGCACCAGGGCACGCAACCCGTCGGCATCGTGGATCACCAGGTACTCGCCGCTGCCCGATTTCTCCCTGATCCGCACGGTGTCCACGGCCGACGGCCGGGCCCCGACCCAGTGCTTCTGGAAGAAACAATTGCGGGTGATTCCTTCGGGACAGCGCACCAGCGACAACGGCCGCCCGGCGACGTGCGGCAGCATGCGTTCGGCGACACGGGCCACGTAGTCGGCGACGTCCTGTTTGGTGATGTGACGGTCGGGATAGAGCACCCGGTCCGGATGAGTCAGCTCGACCGGCGCCATGTCAGTCGCGCTCCGTCCGGCGCCGAGCGGGCTCGCGGATGAGCAGCCATTGCCGCTTCGCGGCGTCGCCCGACTGGCGGCCGCGAAAGCGCACCAGCGCCCAGCGGCCGTTGAGCCGGTCGCCGGCGAGGGTGAACGCGAGCTTGCCGTTGCGGAGGCCCTCGTGGGGATCGCCGTCGGGCTCCCAGGTGCCGTGGTCCCAGATCTCGACCGTCCCGGCGCCATACTCGCCTTCGGGAATGGTGCCTGCGAAGCGGCCGTACTCGAGGGGATGGTCCTCGGTCTCGACGGCCAGCCGTTTGACACCGACCTTGCGGCTGACGCGCTTGGGCACCGCCCAGCTTTTCAGCACGCCGTCGAGCTCGAGCCGGAAATCGTCGTGGTCGGTCGAGGCACGATGATGCTGCACCACGAACGTGGACCGATCGCGGCGGCGCCGCGCGGCGCCCCGCGGTTCCGCCGTGTTCCGGAAATTGCGCTTGCGCTGATATTCCGTGAGCGTCATCAGGCGCTCCGGCGATGGGGGTGGCCGCTCCGCTTGCGCCGCGATGCGGCGCTGTGCGACCGATCGGTGACGCTGGCCCTGAGCGCGGCCATGAGATCGAGGACCTTCGCGTCGCCCTTGCCGGCCGGATGGCGCGGCGGCTGGCGAGTGGCGCGGCCACCGCCTTTGCGGGCCCGCGCGTGCACCAGCCTGAGCAGGTCATCGCGGAAGGTGTCGCGGTGTTCCTCGGGCTTCCAGGTGGTTTCCATGGCCTCGATCAACCGGCCGGCCATCTGCCGCTCGGCGGGGCGGATGCCGCGTTCCGCGTCGCGCAGCGCATCGCGGTCGATGACCGTCGCCGGCCGCATTTCGTCGTGGTAGCGCAGCATGTGCGCCACCAGCAGATCGTCGCTGGGATACACGGCGGCGACGTACTGGCGGGTGTGAATGACCACCTCGGCGAGGGCGATCTGTCCGGATCGGGCCAGCACGTCGCGCAGCAGCACGTAGGCCTTCTCGTTGCCGGGGCGGGGCACGATGTAATACGGCTTGGCGTAATAGATCCGCCCCACCGTACCGACCGGCACGAATCCGAAGACCTCGACCGAATGGGTCGCCTTCGGGTTGGCGGCGGCAATCTCCTCGTCGCTCAGCACCACGTGGCGGTTGCGCGACACCGGAAAGCCGCGGACGATTTCGTTGTCCGGCACCGGCTTGTGGGTGGACTTGTTGATCTTCTGATAACCGATGCGCGCCATGTCGCGGCGGTCGAGCAGATTGAGATCGAGCCGCTCGGGCGCATCGATCGGCTCGAGTTCCACGGCAATGTTGACCAGACCGAAGCGGAGCGTCCCGCGCCAGATAGCCCGTGCCATGATGTGTGCCTCCCGCGACGGTGAAGCGTCCGCTCCGATGACCCGAGTGGCGAGCCGGGCCACGCTCACCGGCCCGGGAGCGCCAGGACGATGAACCGTGGTGACGAATACTAGGTGGGTGCATTTCACGGGAGGATCGATGCGGACACGAATCTGGAACCAGGCAATGGCGCTGCCGTTGGCGCTTGTCGTACTGGGCGGCGCCGAGGCTGACCGCGCAGACGTTCGGCCTGAAGGCCGGCCTGTCGTTTGCCACGTTGTCGAACGCCAGTCCCGACTGGAAGACCCGGACCGGGTTTGCCGGCGGAGTCGCGCTGGGGCTGATGCCGGGACCGGTCAGCCTGCAGCCCGAGGTGCTCTACGTCCAGAAGGGCGTCGCCGCCAACGGGGCGCCCAGCAATACCGCGCCCAGGCTGGCGTATCTCGACGTGCCCGTGCTGTTGAAGGTGCAGTTGCCGACGCCCGGCATCGCCCCCTTCGCCGACGCCGGCCCGGTGGTGTCGTTCCGGCTGAGTTGCACCGCCGGTGACGCCGATTGCCGGGACACCTTCAAGAGCACCGACTGGGGTGTGGCCCTGGGCGGCGGCGTGCGGCTCGGCGGGGCAACCGGTCTCACCATCGAGGGGCGATACACCTGGGGACTGAACGACGTGCACGACATCAGCTCGGGCGTGGCGTCGAAGACCCGGACCTTCCTGGTCCTGGCCGGCATCAGTATGTAATCATTGCGGCCTGAACGCCGGGGGCGTCCGGCACGGCCGCGACGACGGTTCGGACGCCCCGGGCGGTGGTCCCGTGGCGCCGGCGCCGGGGCCCGGTATAGTTTACCCATGAACCATTACCCGATGAACGTTTGTACCAGGCAGGCGCGCCCGGCGAAGCGGGCGCGTGTCGCAGTCCCCGAGGAGACCGTGCCCAGTCGCGGATGGAGCGGTGTGGTCATGAACCGATGGACCGGACGGATGCGCCATGCCGCCGTGGGCGTGGCGGTGTTTGGGCTCGCGACCGCGTGCGCGCACCGCGTGCCGCCGGCGCCGCCGCCCCCGGATGTCACTGTCGATACGGTGCGTCCTGAGCGCGTCGCCGAACAATTCGAGTTCGCCGGGCAGGTCGAAGCGCGCCGCCAGGTGGCCGTGCGCTCGCCGGTCTCGGGCGTCATCGTTTCCCAGACGCTGCCCGAAGGATCGGAGGTGCGGGCCGGCACCGTGCTCTTCCAGATCGACACCGTGTCGTATGCGGCGGCGTATCGCGGCGCGGTGGCCCAGCGGGCCGATGCCCGGGCCCACCTCGACAACGCCCGGCGCACGCTGGCGCGGCTGCAGCCGCTGCTGTCGTCCCACGCCGTCGCCCAGCTCGACGTCGACAATGCCCAGACCGCCGCGGAACAGGCGCAGGCCGCGGTGGACAACGCGCAGGCGGCCGTGGACCAGGCGCACAAGAATCTGAGCGACGCCACGATCCGCGCCGAAATCAGCGGCCGGGTGGGAAGGGCGGACATGGTCAACGGCGCGCGCGTGACCGGGGCCGACGAAATCCTCACCACCATCGACCAGATCGACACGGTGCGGGTCATGTTCCGTCCCTCGATCGACCAGGTGCTGGCATGGCGGCACGACCCGGCGGCGGAACGCGCTGCTGCGTCCCGGCGGCGCTGCGCTGGTGCGCGCGGTCCTTCCCGACGGTTCGGTCGATCCGCACGCCGGGACGCATCGACTACGTGGCGCCGGTGGTCGATTCGATCACCGGCACCGCAGAGTTTCCGCGCCGAGTTCCCCAACCCGCGATCATCTGCTGGCGCCGGGGGAGTTCGTGCGCGTGCGGCTGGAAGGCCTGACCCGCGACAGCGCGCTGCTGGTGCCGCAACGGGCGGTCCAGCAGTCGCTGGGTCGCACGTCGGTCTATCGTCCTCGGCCCGGACGACACGGTCGCAGATCCGTGACGTCGTGGCGACGGCGTGGGTCGGCAACCGCTGGCTGGTCGACTCGGGGCTGGTGGCCGGCGACCGCGTCATCGTCGACGGCATCCAGAAGGTGCGCCCGGGCGCTGTGGCGCACCCGGTGCCGGCGGCCCGGCCGTGAGCGGCACGCCGGAATCCGGCGGCGAGCTGCGCTACTACTTCATCCGCCGTCCGGTGATGGCGGGGGTGATCGCGATCGTGATCATCCTGCTGGGGCTTGTTCTCGCTGCGTTACATGCCGGTCAACCGCTATCCGGCGATCACGCCGCCGTCGATCCGGATCACCGCCGTCTACCCCGGCGCCACCGCCGAAGACGTGGCGAGCGCCGTGGCAGCGCCGATCGAGCAGCAGCTTTCGGGTTTGCGCGACCTGCTGTACTACAAGTCGGCGAACTCCAGCGACGGCACGATGAGCCTGCAGGCGTTCTTCGACATTTCCCGCAACCAGGACCTGGCGGCGGTGGACGTGCAGAACGCGGTCAAGCTGGCCGAGCCGCAGCTGCCCCAGGAAGTGGTCCGCAACGGCGTCGTGGTGACCAAGGCGCAGACCGACATCCTGCTGGTGGCGGCGTTGTCGTCGACCGACGGGCGCTTCGACGCCACGTACCTCACCAACTACGCCACGCTGTACCTGGTCGACGAGATCAAGCGCCTGCCCGGCGTGGGCGATGCGCAGGTGTTCGGCGGCGGCCAGCTCGCGATGCTGCTCGACCTCGATCCCGACAAGATGGCCCAGCTCGGCCTCACGGTCGACGACGTGGCCGGGGCGGTGCGGGAGCAGAACGCGCCGGCCCCGGCCGGCCGGCTGGGCCGCGAGCCGTCGCCGCCGGGAACGCGAATTCACCCTTCCGGTTACCGCCGAAGGGCGACTGCAGACGGCCGACCAGTTCCGCGACATCATTCTGCGCGCCCGGCCGAACGGATCGATGATCCGTCTCGGCGACATCGCCGATGTCCATCTCGGCGCCAGAGTTCCGACCTCGAGGGGCGGCTCAACGGCAAGCCGACGGCGCTGTTCCTGCTCTACCTGCAGCCCGGCGCCAATGCCCTGACCGTCAAGCACGAGCTGGTGGACCGCCTCACGCAGCTGCAGCAGTCGTTCCCGGCCGGGCGTGGTCTGGTCGATCCCGTTCGACACCACGCCGTTCATCACGGCGTCGATCGACGAAGTGGCCAAGACGCTGCTCGAGGCGATGGTGCTGGTGACGCTGGTCGTCTTCCTCTTCCTGCAGAGCTGGCGCGCGACGCTGATCCCGATCCTGGCGGTGCCGGTCTCGGTGATCGGGACGTTCGTCGGGCTGCTGGCCTTCGGGTTCTCGGTGAACGTGCTGACGCTGTTCGGCCTGGTGCTGGCGATCGGCATCGTGGTCGACGACGCCATCGTGGTGATCGAGAACGCCGAACGGATCATGGCCGACGAAGGGCTCCCGGCGCGACAGGCGGCCGACAAGGCGATCCGCCAGGTGGCCGGTGCGCTGGTGGCGATCGTGCTGTCGCTCTGCGCGGTGTTCATTCCGGTGGCGTTCCTCGGCGGCATCACCGGCTCGATGTTCCGGCAGTTCACCATGACGATCGTGCTGGCGGTGGTCCTGTCGGGGCTGACGGCGCTGACGCTCACCCCGGCGCTCTGCGCCATGCTGCTGAAGGAGGCGCCGGAGCGGGCGCGCCACGGCGCGTTCTTCCGCTGGTTCAACAGCATCTTCGGCCGGCTCCGCACCGGTTACGCCGGCGCGGTGCATCCGCGTCGTGCGCCGGCCCCGGACCTGGCTGGCGGTCTTCGCGGTGATCCTCGCGCTGATCGTGGTGCTCTGGCAGCGGATCCCGACCGCGTTCCTGCCGCTGGAGGACAAGGGCTTCTTCGTGGTCGCGATCCAGCTTCCCAGCGGGGCGTCGCTGCAGCGCACCCGCGCGGTGGTGGCGCGCGCCGAGCAGCTGGCCCACAGCGATCCCGGCATCGCGGCGACCGTGTCGCTGGTCGGGCTCGACATCCTCACGCAGGCCAGCCAGCCCAACTCGGCGGTGATGTTCGTCGCAGCTCAAGCCGTGGGACCGGCGCGGCAAGAACGAGATCGCTCGACGCCATCGTGGCCCGGATGAACGGCGAGCTGTACGGCATCCCGGGCGCGCTGGCGTTCGCCTTCAACTTTCCGGAGATCCCCGGCCTGGGGACGACCGCGGGGCTGGAGCTCAATCTCCAGGCCCGCGCCGGGCAGGATGTCACCACGTTCAACGACCAGGTCAACGCCGCCGTGCACGAACTGTCGCAACAGCCGGAATTGCAGGGCGTCACCACCAACTTCCGGATCGACGCGCCGCGGGTCTACCTCGACGTCGACCGCGACGCGGTCAAGAGCCGCAACGTGCCGCTGGCGGCACTGTTCGAGACGTTGCAGACGATGTTGTCGTCGCTGTACATCAACGACTTCAACCTCTTCGGCCGCACCTACCGGGTGCAGGCCGACGCGGCGCCGCAGCTTCCGGCAGTCGCCGGCCGACCTGGGGCACTTCTATGTCCGCAGCACCGACGGCCGGATGATTCCGGTGACGGCGCTGGCGCACGCCCGGTTCGAGACCGGCCCGTCGCGTGCTGACGCGGTTCAACGGCTTCACGTCGGCGCTGGTCACGGCGACGCCGTCGCCGGGACACAGTTCGGGCCAGATGCTGGCGGCGGTCGAGCGGGTGATCGAACCGGGACTTCGTTCCCGCGCGGGGTCGGCTACGCCTACAGCGGCCAGACCTACGAGGAGAAGGTGTCCAGCGGGCAGGGCGGGCTGATCTTCGGCCTCGGCCTGATCCTCGTGTTCCTGGTGCTGGCGGCGCAATACGAGAGCTTCAGCATCCCGTTCGCGGTGCTGTTCGGCGTGCCGTTCGGCGCCCTCGGCGCGCTGCTGGGCGTCTGGATCCGCGGCATGCCGAACGACATCTATTTCGAAGTGGCGCTGATCACGGTGATCGGCCTGGCGGCGAAGAACGCCATCCTGATCGTCGAGTTCGCCAACACATTGCGGCACCAGCGGACGCCGATCCTCGACGCGGCCCGCGAGGCGGCCCGGGAGCGGTTCCGGCCGATCCTGATGACGTCGTTCGCGTTCATCTTCGGCGTCTCGCCGCTGCTGTTCGCCGGCGGCGCCGGCGCCCAGAGCCGCCATTCGCTGGGCACCGGCGTGTTCTTCGGCATGCTCTGCGCCACGCTGGTCGGGATCTTCTTCATCCCGCTGTTCTTCACGGTGGTCCGGCGGCTGTCGGAAGGGCGCCGCGCGCCGCCCGCCGGTGCCGGCGGAGGACGCGTGATGCGCCGTGGCCGCCATGGCCGCGGTGCTGGGCGCTGGCGGCGTGCGCCGTCGGACCGGCGGAGCACGTGCCGGCCACCGCGCCGAGCGTCCCGGCGCCGGCGGCGGTCCGGCCGGGCGACGCGTCGCTGTTCGATTCGCTGGCGGCGGCGGCGTCGCTGGCGCCGCCCGAGTCGCTGGCCGCATCGACCGCAGCCGTGCGAGGCGGCGCCGCGGCTTCGCGTGGGTCGACATCCTGCGCGATTCGACGCTCACCACGCTGGTGCGCCAGGCGCTCCGCAACAACCGCGACCTGCGGTGGCGCTGGCGCGGATCCGCGAATACCGCGCGGAGGAATCGAGCGCCCGCAGCGCCCTCTTTCCGGGCGTGGCGCTGAACGGATCGGGGAGCGAGAACCGGATCGTGATCGGCTCGTCGCCGCCGATCAGGTACAACGCCGATTCGCGCGACCGCCGACCTGCAGTGGGAGGTCGATTTCTGGGGGCGGCTCCGCCGCGGGCTGGGTGCCGCGGAGGCGGACGTCGCGGCGCGCGAAGCCGACGAACGCGCCACGGTGCTGACCCTGGTCTCCGACGTGGCGGGGAGCTACCTGGCACTGCTGGAGGCGCGGGAAGACCTCGTCGGTGTCGCAGCAGACGCTCGACTCGCGCCGCGCCACGCTCGATCTGGCGCGGCAGCGCTACGCGCAGGGCGTGATCTCCGAACTCGACGTCCGGCAATTCGAGGGCGACGTGGCCGGCTGCGGCGTCGAGTGTGGCGCAGTATACCCGCACCGCGGCGGATCAGGAGCACGCGCTGTCGGTGCTGCTGGGCGCAGCCGCCGGGCCCGATCGCGGCGGGCGGCTCGCTCGAGACGGCGATCGCCGGGCTCGCCGTCCCCGACTCGATCCCGTCGGCGCTGCTGCTCCGCCGGCCCGACGTCGAGAGCGCCGAGCGCGCAGCTGGCCGCCGCCACCGACCGGATCGGCGCGGCGCAGGGCGAATTGCTGCCGCGGGTCACGATCACCGGCGAATACGGCTACCAGAACCCGACGCTGGCGCAGCTGTTCGGCAACGACCACGACATCTACACCATCGAGGCCGGCGTCTTCATCCCGCTGGCGCTGTTCGGCGGGGGCGGCCACGCTCGGACATTGCCGCGGCGCGCGCCCGGGCCGACGAGGCGCGCGCCGGCTACGAGCAGGCGGTCCTGACCGCCATGGGCGAGGCGGCCGACGCGCTGGTCGGCGTCCGCACCGGCCGCGACCAGCTGGCGGCCCAGGCGGCGCAGGCCACGGCGCTGCAGGACGCGTACGCGCTCGCCGAGCGCCGGTACGACGCCGGCGATCTCGAGCTACCTCGAAGTGCTCGACGCGCAGCGCACGCTGTTCACGGCGCAACTCGCCCTGCGCCGGCGCCCGGCGTCAGTATCTCGATGCCTCGGTGCAGCTCTACAAGGCGATCGGCGGCCGCTGGCCATCGCACCCCGTGACATTCCGGGGCGCCGGCCGCATTTTCAGAGCGTCCGCCCCCGACGTCGTTCCCCGATCGAACGGACCACGCCACCATGGAGTCCGGCATGATGTCACCCATGCACGCCTGCCCGCTCGGTTGCGTCGTCGTGGCGCGCTGCCGTTCTGCGCCGGCCTGGCGCTCGGCCTGGCCGCTCCCATGGCCGCGCAGGAGCAGGTCGATGCCGCCACCGTGCAGCGGATCATGACCGAAGAGAAGGACCATTCGCAGGTGATGGACATCATGAGCTGGCTGTCCGACGTCTACGGACCGCGGCTCACCTGGTCGCCGAACGTCGTCGCGGGCCGCGGACTGGGCGATGGGCGAGATGCGCACGTGGGGACTGACGAACGTCCACGAGGAGCCGTGGACTACGCCAGCGCGGCCTCGGCTGGGAGAATGAGCGCTTCTCGATGATGGTCACGGCCCCGATGCCGTTCATCGTCGAAGCGGTGCCGCGGGCGTGGTCCGCCAGCACCAAGGGGCCGGTGACCGGCCCCGCGATGCTCGTCGCAGGCCGGCTGCAGCGACGAACTGAAGGCGAAGTACGCCGGCAAGCTGCGGAACGCGTTCATCATGACGACGCCGCCGCGCGACCGGCCGGTGACCGACTTCAATCCCGACCGCCACGCGTCTCACCGATTCGGCGCTGGCTGTCATGGCGGAAGCGCAGCCGGCCGCGCCGGGCGGCCGGCGGTGGCGGCCGCGGCGCCTTCGGTGCGTGGCGGGGCCGCCGCCGGAGCTTTCCGCCATGTGCCAGGCCCAGATGCGGCAGCGACTCGATCGCGGCCGCGGCCGCGGGGCGCGGCGGGCCGGGGTGGTCGCGGATTCGGTCGCGGCGGGGTGAACGTCTGCCGACACCACCACGCTGCGCTGGCTGGAGCAGCAGGGCGTCGCGCGCCATCCTGCTGGCCGACGCACGGCACACCGACGGCGATATCGGCACGGACAACGGTGCCTCGCGGGTGCCGGGCGCGCCGCAGGTGCCGTTCGTGCACGTCGCGATGGAATCGTACGGGCGGATCGGGCGGATGCTCGAGAAGAACGTGCCGGTCACCATCCAGCTCGACATGGAGAACCGGTTCTTTCCCGCAGAACACGACGTCGTTCAACATCATCGGCGAGATTCCCGGGACCGATCCGCGCGCTCAAGAATCAGGTGGTGATGATCGGCGGGCACTTCGACTCGTGGCACGCCGGCGACGGAGCGACCGACAACGGCGCCGGGTCCGGCACGATGCTCGAGGCGATCCGGCTGCTGTCGAGCCTGCACCTGCAGCCGCGGCGGACGATTCGGATCGGGCTCTGGACCGGCGAAGAGGAGGGCCTGCTCGGGTCGCGCGCCTACACCGACAGCACTTCGGCAGTCGCGACAGCGAGCGGTTCCATCCTGCCGCCGGAGCAGAAGAACCTCGCGGCGTACTTCAACGTCGACAACGGCAGCGGCCGGATTCGCGGCGTCTACCTGCAGGGGATCGAGGCCGAGCGGCCGATCTTCGACGGCATGGATGCAGGCGATCGGCGATCCGGGGATGCAGACGCTGACGATCAACAACACCGGCGGCACCGACCACCTCTCGTTCATCGGGGTCGGTCTGCCGGGGTTCCAGTTCATCCAGGATCCGCTCGACTACGGCAACGTGACCCACCACACCAACCAGGATGTCTACGAGCGCCTCCAACCCGACGACATGAAGTTCAATGCCGCGGCGGTGGCGCGTTCGCCTGGCTGGCCGCGCAGCGCGACGAGAAACTACCGCGGCCGCCGGAACCCGGTCCGCTTCCGGCCGGGCGGGGCGGTCGGGGCGGGGAGTAACGCCGACTCCTGGGCACGCCCGAGCCGGCCCGCGAAGCTCCCCGGGCAGGCTTCGGCGCGTCCCCCCGGAATCGCCGGGGTGACGCCGGCCGATCAGGCGCTGATGGGCTGCGCCGTCAGGCTGCCCAACGGGCAGTCGGCGCAGGTGCAGACCTCCGGGTGCTGACAGACGGGGCAGTAGTAGAGGTCTGCCACGTCACGCGCCACTTCGTGCAGCGCCTCGGCGAGGGCCGCGGTTTCGCTCCGGGGAATCCGCGCCTTGCCGCAATCGGCGGCGATCTTGCGGAGCGCCGTCTGAACCCGGTTCACCCGCCATTCGTGATAGGTGCTGGGCTGCGCCAGGGTGGTCATGGTGTCTCCTGCCAGTCGGTAGTTGCGGGATCGGCGGGCGGGATGCGGGACTGTCGCGCATCGGCCGCGGCCAAGCGGGTGCCGTCTGGTATCGGGACGGTATCGTGGGGTGCATGAATCCTTGCCGAATTGGTGATGAAGGTTTCTTCAGGCGGTGTTTGTCGCCCGGTGGCTGATGCCGTAAGTTTCGCCCTCACGGTCGCTTCGGGGCGGTAGCTCAGTTGGGAGAGCACCTGCTTTGCAAGCAGGGGGTCGTGGGTTCGATTCCCATCCGCTCCATCGCCGGGTCGCGCGGACGCCTCGTCCGCGGCGCCCTTGCCGGATCACCTCAGCCATCGGCAGAGAGCATGTCCACGACGAGACGTACGGGTTCGGTTCGTGCCGGGATCGCGGCGGCAATGGCCGTGATGTTCGCGGCCTGCAGTCGCGGTCCTTCGGCCGACTCGGTTCGCAATGCCGCCGTTGCAACCGCCGGCGGTCAGACGTTGACCGGCACGGTGCTCGAACAGTGGCTGCTCGCCTCGCGGGCCCAGCCCAACGCCGTAAACGCATCGGTGCTGGTGAGCAACTGGATCGACGAGACGCTGCTGGCCGCGGCGATGCACGACGGCGACTCGCTGGTCGACTCGGCAACGATCGCCGCCGCCATCACGCCCGACGCCGCGCGGGGCATGGCGCTCAAGTTCTGGCAGGTCCGGGCAGCCGCGCGCCCCGCCATTACCGACAAGCAGGCCGACTCGCTGTTGACCGTCGACCGCATGCGCGTGTTCCAGCACCTGCTGTTGCGGCTGCCGCCGAATCCCGACAGCGCCACCATGCAGGATGTGGCGCGCCGGGCCGCTGACCTGGAGCGGCGCGCCAACGGCGGTGAAGACTTCGCCGCCCTGGTGCGGAAGTACTCTGACGACACCGCCGGCCGGGGCAATGGTGGCTACATGCCGCCGGTGTCGAAGGCGCAGATCCCGACGAACATTGCCGGCGCCATGTGGGCGCTGCATCCCGGCGAGCTGGGCTCGCTGGTGCACTCCCCGGCCGGGGTGGAACTGTACCGTCGCGCCACGGCCGACGAGTCCCGCCCGCTCCTCAAGCAGTGGCTCGGGCCGCAGCTGGCGCGGCGCGCCGATTCGATCTATTCCGATTCGCTGGCCAGGGCGCACCACCTGACCGTTCCGGGCGACGCACCGGCGCGATTGCGGACGATGGCCCAGGAGCCGGTCACCGGCGGCGGAACCGGACCGATGATGACCTGGGACGGCGGATCGCTCTCGCCCGACCAGACGCGGATGTGGCTGATGATGCTGTCGCCGGCCGTTCGAGCGGTGATGACCGAGGCATCGGATTCGGCGACCAAGGCGTTCCTGCGCGAGCTCGGTACCCGGGAGTTGGTCGTTGGCGAGGCGGCTCCGAAGGGGCCGGTGTCGCCGGACGCGTGGACCGCGCTGATGCCGCAATACAAGGCGGAACTGACGGCGGTGCAGAATGACCTCCGTCACGCCGGTGCGGCGCTCGCTCCCGGCGCGCTGGCCGAGTCGTACATCGATTCCATCCTTGCCGGGACGATGCGCTACCGACTCCTTCCCGGTGAGCTCGCTGGGGTCCTGCGCGCGCGCGCCAAGGTGTCCGTCGACCAGGACGCGATGACCGCCGTGGTCCACCTCGCCCAGACCGGGTGGAGCGTCAAACACGCCAACGACAGCACGCCTCGCCCGTGAGGTCGGTGCGGCACCGGGTCAGCGCCGGCTCCTGATGGGGTGAGGGCCCCGCGGTCGCTATGCGCCGCTGTTCGACTGTTCGGCGTTGCGACGCGCCGTGACCGCCAGCAGCTGGCGGAGGCGCCGCCGCTCCGACCGCGGATAGGCGTGGCGCGGCGAAAGGCGCGACCAGCCGTCCGGACCGTGACCGACCCAGAGTACATCGAGGACCAGCACCAGCTCGCGCGCCAGCGCCGCGAGCGGGCAGGCAATGGCAACGGTGCGCTCCTGCGAAAAGACCATGTCGGCGCTTCCCGACGTGCGGTCCGCCCAGCTGTGGATCCGCAGGTGGACGTCTCCACCGCGCCGTTCGAACGTCCATTCGTGCACGCCGGGCGCATCTTCGAGAACCACCGATGCATGCTCGGCGCCCTCGAGGAGCGTGGCCGCGGCGCGGGTCAGATCGCCGAGCGCATCGGTTTCGTCGGTGGCCTGCATGGCGATGCGCAGGTCGTCGGCTTCGAGCGCCACGACGGCGCGGCCCGGTGAAGTCAGTGCATAGCGCAACGACAGCGGCATCGGCAAGACCCGTTCGAGAATACATTGCAGTATCGGCGACCCGGCGACAATCTAAGTCCTTCCGACCACGAGTCCGCGCTGCCCGCACTGGTCCTGCTCTGGCTGGCGATCCCGCTGCTGCTGCTGCCCTGGCTGGTTCGGCCGGGGCGTCAGGGACACGCCGCCGGCCAGCTGGTGCTGGCGGGACTCGGACTGGCGGCGCTCTGGCAGGGGGAGCAGACGCTCGCCCCGGCGGCGTTGCGCCAGCTCGCCGCCGCCGCTCCCGGCGACGCGCAGTTCATCGGGATCACCGTCGGCGCACTGCTGACTGGCACCCTGCTGCCGTCGTGGCGGTCGCTGCGCGCCACCGCCGCCGGGCTGCCACTGGCGATCGGGCTGGTGACCATCGTGCCGCGCGTCGGGGCCGGGGCGTTCGCCGCCGGCCTCGCCGTCGGCGCCGGACCCTGGGTGATCGGGATGCTGGCCGGAGCCATGCCGTCTCGCGGGACACGCTCCGCCGACCGGTTGGCCACCGACCACGGCATTCCGGTCCCCCGAACCGCGAACGTGAACGCGCTGCTCGCGGTGGCTGCGGCCGCGGCCGCGTGGCTCGCCCCGCTGCTGGTCGCGGCGGCGCTGCTGGCCGTGCTGGCCTGGCGCGAGCGGTTGCCGCGCTCGGCGCGCGGTGCCTGGGTTTCCTGGTGGCCTGTCGTGGCGACGCTGCTCCTTGCCGCGTGGGGGTGGCTCGCCGTGACGATTGCCGGGAACGTGAGCATTCCGGCGGCCGCGTTCGAGCGGATGGCGCCGGCGTCGCCGGCGGCGGAGGTGTTGCTCGCCGCGGTGATGCTGGGCTGGTTGCTGGCGCTGGCGGCGCCGTGGCCGTTCGACCGGCTGGTCGAATCGGCGCCGGCATTGCCGGGTCTGGCCGTCGTGGGGCAGGCGGTCGCGGTGCACGGGCTGGGCGTCGGTGTCTCGCACTGGCAACCGCTGCTCTCGGCCGCCCTGGTGTCGGGCGCGCTGGCGGCGATCGTCCTCAGACGGTGGCCGGGGGCACTTGCCGCGGTGATGCTCCTCGGCGCCACGCGCGGGGATCCGCTCGGTTGCGCGGGCGCGCTGGCGCTTGCCACCGTGGGATTCGCTGCCCACGCGCCGCGGCTGTGGCGAGCTCCGGCGTGGGGCCGAACGATGACGATGCTCGCCGGGGCCGGCGCGGCGGCCGTTGTCACGGCGGTGTTACACGATGAAGTGGTACTCGGCGTGATGCTCGGCCTGGGAATCCCCGCGGCGGCGGCAATCGCCGCCGCCCGCGTTGCCCCTCCCGCCGACCGTGCGCATCTTTGAAACCCGATCCCCCGCAGGAGATGACTGATGGCGTTCACCTTGCCTCCGCTGCCGTACGCTTACACTGCGCTCGAGCCGCACATCGACGAGCAGACGATGCGCATCCACCACGACAAGCACCACGGCGGCTACGTCAACAACCTCAATGCCGCCCTCGAAGGCGAGACGCAGCTCGCATCGCTGTCGATCGAACAACTGCTCGGCCAGCTGAGCAAGGTTCCCGACGCGAAGCGGACCGCGGTGCGCAATAACGGTGGCGGGCACTACAATCACACCATGTTCTGGGAAATCATGGCGCCGGGCGGGCCGGCCGCGCCGGGCGGAGACCTCGCCACCGCGATCGCGAAGAGCTTCGGGTCGTTCGACGCGTTCAAGGAACAGTTCACCAAGGCGTGCATGGGCCGGTTCGGCAGCGGATGGGGCTGGCTCACCGCGGTCCGCGGGGGAGCGCTCGCGATCGAATCGACTCCCAATCAGGATTCGCCCCTGATGGACGGCCGGATCCCGATCATGGGGTGCGACGTCTGGGAACACGCCTATTACCTCAAGTACCAGAACCGGCGCGCCGACTACCTCGGGGCGTGGTGGCAGGTGGTCAACTGGAATGCCGTCGGCGGGCGCTTCGCCGCCATCCGCTGACCGCGCCACGGTCGGGGCGCCTGCCGCCGGTCGGGGCGGCGGCGCCCGGGTTCGTGCTCCCCGACACGCACGGCCGGCCGGTGTCGCTGGCGTCGTTCCGCGGCGAGAAGAACGTGCTGCTGGCGTTCTTCCCACTGGCGTTCACCACCACCTGCAGCGCGGAGCTGCATGCGTTTTCCGAAGACCTGGAGCAGTTCGCCCGGCGGGACACCGTGGTGCTGCCGATCAGCGTCGATTCGGTTCCGACGCTGCATGCGTTCAAGGGGCAGGGGAAGATGGCGCTCGAGCTGCTGAGCGATTTCAAGCGGACGGTCTCGCGCGCGTACGGCGTCCTGCTGGAGGAGCCGTTTCATTCGTCCCGCGCGTACGTGCTGATCGATCGCCAGGGCATTGTTCGCTGGGCCTGGGAGGAGCGGGAATTGGGTCACCGCCGCGACAACGCGGAACTCCTTGCGCAGATCGCGGCATTGGGGTAGTCCGGATCAAGGGGGGCCACTGGCCAAGGACGCCTCGCGCCCGGTAATGCCACCGTTGGCGGTTGTGACCGGTGCGGCGCGGGCGCTGGCCGGATCGGCCGCGCCCACCGAACGGCTGCGCGCCCTCTGCGAGCACCTGCGCATCGGGTTGCCGGCCGCCGAGGTGCGGTTGCGCGCCGGGACGCGGCAGAACGACGGGGTGGCCGCGGGCGGCGCCGATCACTCGGCGGCGACGTTCGCGGTGGCGATTCCGTGGCCCGGAGACCGCACCGCGGTGCTCGAGGTGGTCGGGACCACCCGGCCGCCCGCCGAAGTCCGGCCGATCCTCGAAACGGTCGCGGCGATGCTCGCCACGGTCCTGCCGGCGCTGGTGTTCCCGCTGCTCGAAACCGGCGGCGACGACCCGGCCGCCGAGCGGCGCCTGCACGAGCTCACCATCGATTCGCTGCCGGTGGGCCTGTACGTCATCGACCGGGCCTATCACATCGTGCTCTGGAACCGCAAGCGTGAGACCGGTACCCAGGGACTGCGGCGCGAAGACGTGCTCGGCCAACCGGTCTTCGACGTGCTGAACCGCCAGGCGCCGGGCGGGCTCCGGGCCGAATTCGACCGGGTGTTCGCCACCGGCGAAGTCGCCGCCAGCGAGCAGGAGGTGCACGCCGGCGGCGAATCGCGGACCTATCGCACCTCCCGCCTGCCGATGCGTCTCGGCGGATCGACGATCACGCACGTGATCTCGATCGGCGAGGACGTGACCGAAACGCGGGCCATCCAGCGGGCGATGCACCAGACCGAGAAGCTCGCCGCCGTCGGCCAGCTCGCCGCCGGCGTGATGCACGAGATCAACAATCCTCTGGCCACCATCGGCGGCTGCGTGGCGGCGATCCAGTCGCGACTGGGGAAGGACGCCGAGCCGGTCGTCGGCGAGTACCTCGAGATGATCGACAGCGAAGTGATCCGCTGCACCAACATCATCGACGGCCTGCTCGACTTTGCCCGCGCCGGGCGCACCGCCGGTGCCACCGCCCCGGTCGACCTCAACGCGCTGCTCGACCGCACGCTCGGGCTGCTCAAGCACCACCAGCGCTTCCGGCGCATGACGGTCAACCGCGAGTTCGCCACGGAGCTGCCGCCGGTGCTGGGCGACGGCGAACGGCTGATGCAGGCGGCGATGGCGATTCTGCTCAACGCCGCGGACGCGACCGGTGGCAACGGCGACCTGGTGCTGCGTACCCGGATGGCCGATGGGGAAGTGATCGCCGAATTCGAGGACAACGGGCCCGGGATCGCGCCCGAGGTGCTGCCGAAGATCTTCGATCCGTTCTTCACCACCAAGGGCCCGACGCGCGGCACCGGGCTCGGCCTGGCGGTGTGCTACGGCATCGTCAGCGATTATCACGGCCGGCTCGACGTGCGCAGCGAACTGGGGGAGGGGAGCGTCTTCCGGATGGCGTTTCCGGTCGTGGCCGGGGAGGGCGCGTGAAGCTCCTGGTGGTCGAGGACGACCGCACCGTCGGGCAGTACGTCAAGCGCGGGCTCGAGGAACAGCAATACATCGCCGACTGGGTCACCGACGGCCAGGAGGCGCTGCGGGCGGCGTCGACCGTGCCGTACGATCTGATCATTCTTGATCTCCGGCTGCCCGGGCTCTCGGGACTGGAAGTGCTCCGCACCCTGCGCGATCGCGGGGTGTCGGTGCCGGTGCTGGTGCTGACGGCGCAGGATACGGTGGAATACAAGGTCGATGCGCTGCGCGCCGGGGCCGACGACTACGTCACCAAGCCGTTCTCGTTCGAGGAGCTGCTGGCCCGGATCGAGGCGGTGACCCGGCGGCCGCGGCAGCTGACCGCGCGCACCCTGCACGTCGCCGACCTCGAGCTCGATCTCGAAACCCGCCTGGTGCGCCGCGGGGACGCGCCGATCGAACTGACGCCGAAGGAATTCGCCGTGCTCGAGTACCTGATGCGCCATGCCGGCCGGGTCATGTCGCGCACGCTGATCACCGAGTACGCCTGGGACTATCACTTCGATCCGGGCACCAACATCGTCGACGTGGTCATCAATCGGCTGCGCAAGAAGGTCGACGCCGGATTCCGCGACAAGCTGGTGCACACGGTGCGCGGCGTCGGCTACGTCGTGCGGGGCTGAATGCAGTCGATCCGGTTCCGGCTGGCGGTGTCATACAGTCTGGCGCTGACCGGCACGATGGTGGCGTTCGGCGCCGCGGTGTATTGGGAGCGGCGGGCCTCGGCGACGCGCGAAGCCGAACGGGCCCTGGCCGCCGACCAGGATCTGGCGGTCAAGTCGGTGCTCGGCATGCTGTACGAGCAGGCGAAATACAGCGCCAGCATCGCCGTGTCCATTCCGACGTACGGCTCCGCCCGCGACAGCACGTATACCCTGGTGGGCGACGTGCGCGGATTCCTCGACGGCATGGGCGCCTATCTCTTCCTGTCCGACGAGCAGAACCGGCTGTTCTACGTCTCGCCCAAGGCCCGGCAACTCGATCCGCATCAGTTGGTCCGGGTCCAGCAGATGCTCGACCGGTATCCGCTGGAACAGGACACCGGCACGGTCCAGCTGACCGGTTCGGGTGAACCGTTCCACTACGTGATCACCCCGGTCGACAGCGCCGGTGCGCACATCAAGGCATTGGTGATTGCGGCGCAGCCGCGCATCGATACCGGTGAGTTGCAGCAGCTGCTGTTCTCGATGGTGCTGCTCGGTCCCCTGATCCTGGTGGCCTCGGCGATGCTTGGCTACTGGCTGGCGGGCCACGCCCTGCAGCCGGTGGAAGTGATGATCGAGGAGCTGGAGGCGATCCAGGACGGCCGATCGCTGCATCGCCGCCTGGCGGTACCACCGGGCCAGGACGAACTCTCGCAGCTGGCGCAGACATTGAACGCCATGCTGGGCCGCGTGGAACAGAGCTTCCTGGCGCTGCGGCGCTTCACCGCCGACGCCTCGCACGAACTGAAGACCCCGCTCATGGTGCTGCGCGCCGGCGTGGAGCGCTCGTTGACGCATCCCGAAACGCCGGGCGAGGTCGTGGCCGCGCTCGACGAAACGCTGCGCCAGATCAATCAGATGAGTGAACTGGTGACCAACCTGCTGACGCTGGCCCGTGCCGACGAAGGGCGCGCGAGTCTCTCCGTTGCCGATGCCGACATCGGCGCGCTGGTGGCCGACGCCGGGGAGACCGCCGAGATCCTCGGTGCCGAACGGGGCGTGCACGTCAAGGTGGAGACGCCGCCGCAGCCGGTGGTGCTCCCGGTCGACGCCGCCCGCGTCCGGCAGTTGCTGATGAACCTCACCACCAATGCGGTCAAGTACACGCCGCCGGGGGGCGAGGCGACGCTCCGCCTGGAGCAGTTCTCCGACCGCGTGGTGCTGACGGTGCAGGATACCGGGATCGGCATCGCCCCCGGTGACCTGCCGCACGTCTTCGAACGCTTCTGGCGCGCCGATCTGGCGCGCACCCGGACCGGCGAACACCCCGGCACCGGGCTCGGGCTGGCGATTGCCCGCTGGATCGCCGAGGCGCACGGCGGCGGGATCAGCGTGCAGAGTCGGCCGGGACGCGGTAGTATATTCACCGTCTCTTTGCCAACCCCCGGTTCGGGACATCAATCCGGTCGCACCAGCGAAGGAGACCGGTAATGGTCTTGTTATCGAATTGTCATCCGGCGGTGAAGGCGGTGCGAACTGCTGCGACCAGATTATCTGCGAGTGGGCTTTTGCTCCCAGCGCCCGGAGGTTGGTGCCAGTGTTTGACAATCTGATCGAGTCGAAGCCGAAGCGGGATCGATCGACGGGGCAGTTCGCGCTGTCGGTGGTAATCCACGTCATCGTCATCTTTGCGGCGGTGAAGTTGACGCTCGGCGCGGCGGAAACGGTCAAGAAGATCCTGCAGGACACGACGATGGCGTTCATCAAGCCGCCGCCGCCACCGCCGCCGCCGCCACCGCCGCCGCCCGAGAAAGTGATCGTGTCGGCCAATCCGCCGCCGAAGGGCTTCCAGACGGTGGTGCCGCCCAAGGTGATTCCGACGGACATTCCGCCCGTCAACCTGAACGAGCACTTCGACGCCAAGGATTATTCCGGCAAGGGTGTCGAGGGCGGGATCGCGACGGGCGTGGTGGGCGGCACCGGACCGGTGGTGCCGGGCGTGGTGTACGAGATGAGCCAGGTCGACGAGCAGGCCCAGTACATCTCCGGTCCCACGCCGAAGTATCCGCCGGCGCTCAAGGCCGCGGGGATCGAGGGGACCGCCACGTTGCGGTTCATCGTCGGCCCGGACGGCAAGGTCGATCCGACGTCGGTACAGGTGATCAGCAGTACCAACAAGGCGTTCGAGCAGCCGGCCATCGACGCCATCACGCACGCGACGTACAAACCGGCCAAGGTGCACGGGCAGACCGTGAAGCAGCTCGTGGAACAGACGGTGGTCTTCCAGATTCGCTGACGACGGCGATTGCGCCGTGGCACGGGCCGCGCCGTCGCGGCCGCTCACCATTCGGATGGAGAGGTTGAACGATGAATACCAGTCTGCTCAAATTGTGGCAGGATGCCCACCTCTTTGCGCGCAGCATCGTCGCAATCCTGGGCATCATGTCCATCTTCTCGCTCACGATCGTCTTCCAGAAGCTGTTCCGGATCAAGAAGAGCGAGGCCCAGACGCGCAAGTTCGCGCCGCAGTTCTCCCGCGCCATTCAGGAGGAGAACCTCGATCAGGCGATCGCGCTGGCGGAGAAGAACAAGGTGTCGCACGTTGCCCGGGTGCTCGGCGGCGCGCTCGCCGAGGTCAAGCCATTGCTGCGTGATCGCGCCACCGTCACCGCCGCCGACATCAACTCGGCCGAGCGCGCGGTGGAGCGCCAGATGCTGATCGTGCTCGCCGAATTCAAGCGCGGCCTGGGCGTGCTCGGCACGGTCGGCGCGACGGCGCCGTTCGTCGGGCTGCTCGGCACCACGATGGGTATCGTCGACTCGTTCCAGGCGATGTCGGCCGCGGGCGGCGCGTCGGGCGGCCTGGCGGGGATCGGTTCCGGTATCGCCGAAGCCCTGATCACCACCGCCTTCGGCCTGCTGGTGGCCATCCCGGCGGTGTGGGCCTACAACTACTTCACCACCAAGGTCGAGAATCTGTCGGTCGAAATGACCTACACCTCGAAGGAACTGATCGACTACCTGATCAAGAGCGTGGGGGCCGAGTTCGGGCGCTCGATCTTCACCAAGGAGTTCCAGGCGCAGAAAGCGGTGACCGGCAGTGGCCATATCCACAGCTAGCGGCCGCGGCAAGGTCAACGCCAACATCAACGTCACGCCGATGATCGACGTGATGCTGGTGCTGCTGATCATCTTCATGATCGTCACCCCGCTGCTCGAGGCGGGGTTCCAGGCGACGATGCCGACGGGTGTGAACGTGATCAAGGCCGAGGAGCAGAAGGACGAGATCACCCTCGGGTTGGACGTGAACGGGAACTACTTCATCGACAAGCAACCGATCGCGGCCGATCTCGTGGTCGACTCGCTCCGCCGGATGTACGCCGGCCACTCCCAGGACAAGCTGCTGTATTTCAAGGCGGATGCCAGCCTCAAGTACAGCAAGATCCTGGAGGCGGTCGAGAAGGGGCGGCAGGCGGGCGCGTTGGTCCTGGTGGCCATTACCGACAAGCAGGGCGGCCTGATGGGCGACGACAAGGGAAAGGGGAAGTAGCCGATGGCCATGTCCACCGACGGCGGCGGCGGCCTCACGTCCGAGCCGAACGTGACGCCGATGATCGACGTGCTGCTGGTGCTGCTGATCATTTTCATGGTGGTCATCGCCATGGGCCGGACCGCGATCGACATCCAGATTCCGCCGATCGACACCGGGACCAAGCAACCCCCGTCCAGCGACCAGATCGTGCTGGAGATCCGGGATGACGGCAGCGAGTGGATCAACGGCACCCAGGTGCCGCAGGGGCAACTGGCCCAGTCGATCCACAGCATCTTCGACACCCGGCCCACCAAGCTGATGTTCATCAAGCCGGGGCTGAACCGGACGTACGAGGACGTGATCAATGCCGTGGACGTCTCGATGGGTGCCGGCGTGGAAGTGGTCGGGTTCACACCAATCGAGGTGTACAACACGAAGGGAGAGTGAGTACGGCCGGGACATCGCCGTTGTCGCCCTCCGACGCGGACGCTCCCCCCGGGGGCGTCCGCGTCCACGCTTCGCTCCCCCGGCCGGAGCGGCGCCGTCCGTGGACGGCGCTGTTGTCCCTGCTGGTGCACGTCCTGCTGATCCTGCTGGCGATCCGTCTCACCGCCGTCGTGGTGCTCGAGAAGCAGAACCCGATCGGTGACGCGCTACGGCTGGCGCTGGGCGGCGGGGGTGGCGGCGGCGGGCAGCACGGTGCGGCGTTCCGGGCGGCCAAGCCGCCCCCGCCGCCGCCCAGGGCGGTGGTGATCCCTCCGCAGGAGACGCCGGTTCCCCGCGTGGTGCCGCCGCCCCCACCGCCGGAGCACGAGCCGCCGCCGGCGGTGACGCCGCTCACCGTGGCGCCGGCGACCACCGTGGCCGGCGCTGGTTCGGGCAGTGGCAGCGGCGGCGGGCGAGGCACCGGGGCCGGGCCGGGCACCGGGAGCGGCCGGGGCCCGGGGAGCGGCAGCGGTCGCGGCGGGGGCAACGGCAACGGTTTCGGCGGATCGGCGCCGATCGCGCAGCAGATGATCATCCCGCCGTTGAATGCCCCCAGGGCGCTGCACGGCGATTCGGTCGAAGTGCGATTCTCGATCACCGCGGCCGGCGAGGTGGCCGACATCGCTGTCCGGCCGCCGATCGCGAACCGGAAGTTTGCCAAGGCGTTCGACGCCGCCATGCGCGGCTACCGTTTTCATCCGGCCCGGGATTCGCTCGGCAACGCCGTGGCCGGCAGCGTGGTGGTGACGGTCATCTTCTAAGGGGTTCCCGTGCAGCTCTTTCAACGGAAGCCGATCGCTCTCCAGAGCGACCGCGGCCTGCTGCGCTCGCTCGGGGCCGGTGATCTGATCATGCTCGCCATCGGCGCGGTGATCGGCGCCGGCATCTTCGGGGCGATCGGCTCCGCCGCGGCGGGCCAATACGATGCCGCGGGACACCTGGTGCGGACCGGCGCCGGACCTGCGCTGGTGCTCTCGTTCGTCCTGGCTGGCGCCGCCTGCGGGTTTGCCGGGCTGTGCTACGCCGAACTCGCGTCGATGATTCCCCAGGCGGGGAGCGCGTACGCGTATTCGTATGCGACCCTCGGTGAAATCGTTGCCTGGATCATCGGCTGGGACCTGATCCTGGAATACGCTGTCGGCAACGTGGCGGTGGCCATTTCGTGGGGAGACTACTTCAAGTCGCTGATCAGCGGCTGGATCACGCTCCCGGCCTGGCTCACCACCGGGTATCGCACCGCGCTGCTCTCCCCCGATCCGGCGATCCACGGGTTGCTGCGATCGGCGCCCCACATCGGTGGCGTGGCCATCCTGATCAACATCCCGGCGTTCGCCATCGTGATGCTGATCACCTGGCTGCTGCTGCTCGGGGTGCGCGAGAGTGCCACCGCCAACAACATTCTGGTGACCATCAAGCTGCTGGTGCTGGGCCTGTTCATCGTCATGGGGCTGGGGCACCTCCACGCCGCCAACTACCATCCGTTCGCGCCGGGAGGGATCCGCGGGATCGGCCAGGGCGCGGCGATCGTCTTCTTCGCCTACATCGGATTCGACGCCATTTCGACCGCCGCCGAGGAAACGAAGAATCCGCAACGCAACATGCCGATCGGGATTCTCGGCGGGCTGGCGATCTGCACGGTGATCTACATCATCGTCGGGGCGGTGCTGACCGGCATGGTTCCCGCCGCCGACCTCGGCAAGGCAGCCGATCCGCTCGCCTATGCGCTCACGGCGACCGGGCTGACCAGCATCTCGCGGATCGTGTCGCTGGGCGCCGTGTTCTCGCTCTCGGCGGTGTTGCTCGTCTTCCAGTACGGCCAACCGCGGATCTTTTTCGGCATGGCCCGGGACGGCCTGCTGCCACCGTGGGCCGCGCGCGTCCATCCCGTGCGACGGATTCCCCACGTCACCACGCTGGTCACCGGATTGTTCGTGGCGTCGTGGGCGTTGATCGGTGATGCCAACGAGACCTACGACCTGACCAACATCGGCACGCTGTTCGCATTCGTGCTGGTGTGCGTCGGGGTGGTGGCCCTGCGGCATCTCGAGCCCGAGCGGCCCCGTCCGTTCCGGACGCCGATGGTGCACGTCGTCGCCGCACTCGGGATCCTGATGTGTGGCTACCTGATGTACGAGTTGCCAGCGGTCACGTGGATCCGTTTCGTCGTCTGGCTCGCCATCGGCCTGGTGATCTACCTGTTGTACGGTATCCGTCACTCGGTGCTGCGCACCGGCAAGGAAGTCGTCACGGAAGAGATGGAGTGACGAGCCTACGGCCCCGGAAGCCGTACCGTCCAGCCCAGCGTGGTGCCCACCGGTGCCGCGAGAAGATGGGGAACCGGTATCCCCGCGATCCGCAGCCGGCCGTCGGCGAGGCGCGCGGCGCCGATGCCCACGGCAGCACCGGCCAGCACATCGGTGGTCCAGTGCGCCTGTTGCGCCACGCGTGCCCAACCGGTTCCCGCCGCCACCGCCCACAGCGCCAGCCGGGCCCAGGTGCGGCCGCTGGCGTCGCCCAGCGCCGTCGCCAGCGCAAAGGCGGCGGCGGTGTGTCCGGACGGAAACGACGGTGTGGCGTGACCGTACCCGAAATCAGACGCGTCGAGATCGGGATCGGCGTACGGGCGCTCCCGCGCCACCAGGTACTTGGTGAGTTGCGTCGCGACCCCGGCGATGGCAACCCCTTCCGCCGTGCGCACGGCGGTTCGTTCGAGGGAGCGATCGCGCCAGATCACGCCAGCCAGCGCGAGCCCCCCGACCACCGGCGCGATGACTTCGACCTGGCCCATTCGCGACAGCTGGTTGGCCACGTTGGTGCGCGTCGTCGACGGATGGTCGGCCATGCCGCGGGCGACGGGTGCGTCGATCGGTGAGAGCAGTGCCAGGACGGCAACGCCAAGCACGACCGGTTGCCAACGGAGTGTCGCGGTTGACGTGTCGACCGGGGCCTGGGCCGTCACGCGCCACGGTACCACGGTCGTGAGCGCGAGTGCCAGGGCAGTCGCCGCATGCCGCGTGATCGTCACCCGTCGCGCCGTGCCAGCACCAACGCCCCGCGGCAGGCATCGACGCTGCGAGTCGTCACTTCCGCGCCCGGTTCGAGCCGCAATCGATCGGCCACGGCGTCGTGCAGCGGTCGCCCCGGCGCCAGCAGCCCACCGGCCAGCGCCACCGGCACGCCGCGCCCGGCCCCCGCTGCCCGGGCAAGCGCGACCAGCTCGTCAACGGCTCGGCGGCGCAGTTCCATTGCCACGGCATCACCGTCCGTGGCACAGGCGAGGACGGCGGGGGCAAGGGCAGCGACCGCTGCGGTCGTCGCACTGGTGGACCACCGTACCAGTCCGGCGATTCCGGCCACGCCGGCCGACGCGCACAACGCTTCGGCAAGGTGCGTGATGGGGCCGGTGCCATCGTCCATCGCGCCGACCGATTCGAGGGCCCGGCACGCGATCCAGTACGCCGATCCCTGATCTCCCATCCGCCAACCGAGTCCGCCGGCCCGGCGCGTCGCGCCGGCAGCGTCCCGTGCCACGGCGATGCTGCCGGTTCCCGCGACGAGCAATACGCCGGCATTCCCTTCGAAGGCCGCTTCGCGCGCCAGCTCGGCGTCGGTGGTGACGAGCACCCGCCACGCCAGGCGCTGTTCGTCGAGCGCGGCGTGAAGTTCCTCCCGCTCGGCGGATCGGCCGGCCCCGGCGGCGCCGATCACCAGCGCATCAGCGCGCGACGCGCGGCTGCGTGACAACAGCGGCCGCGCCAGCGATGCCACCAGGCCCGCCAGCTTCACGCCGGAACCGAGTCGCATCGACAGGCCCGGGCCCTCGGCGCGCCCCTGTTCGACGCTGCCCCGATAGAGCACGACCCGCGCGGTCGTGCCGCCGGTGTCCGCCGCCAGCACGATCACGCGGTCCGCTCCCGTTCCGGTCGGGCCAGGCTCGAGCCGAATCCGATCACGACCATCAGCAAGGTGCCGAGGGGCACATACCAGGGCCAGGCGAGCGTTCCTAGGGGAGCCAGGAACGGCAGCAGGGTGGCGAGCCGGGCCGCGAAGATGGTAATGACCATGACTCCCATGGTCACGCTCGCCGCCGTGATCACGTCGCGTCCGGTGACGCGTTGCCCGATTCCGGCCAGGATGTAGGCGCCGAGGAGCGCGCCATAGGTTACCGACGCGATCGACAGCGCCAGCACCACCACCGGTTCGTCGCTGCGCGACGTCAGCGCGTCGAAGCCGAGGGCCGCTGCCATCAGCGCCAATCCCCACGCCAGCGAGACGATCCGGCCGACGCGCAGCAGCCTGACCGGATCGCGCTGGCCGGTCCACGATGCGTACTGGTCATAGGTGAACGACGAGGCGAGCGAACTGATCGCCGACGAATGAGTTCCCATCGACGCGGCGAGAATGCCGGCGATCATCAGGCCCGCCAATCCGACCGGAAGATGGTGCAGCACGAACTCGCCGAAGAGATGATCGGATGGAACGCCCGGCGGCGCGGTGTGCGCCGTCCACATGGCGACGCCGATCAGCAGGAAGAGCAGGAACTGCAGGATGACCAGCACCCCCGAGCCGACGATCGCGATGCGTGCGTCGCGCAGGGACCGGGTCGCCAGGAGTCGCTGGACGATCAGCTGATCCGTGCCGTGTGACGCCGCGGACAGCAGCGCACCGCCGATCAGGCCGCCGAGGAAGGTGTACGGCGCGGTGAGCGAAAGCTGCCAGTCGAAGATGCGCAGCTTGCCGGCCGCGTGTGCGGCAGTGAACGCCGCGTGCCAGCCGCCGCTCAGGTGGACGGCGATCACCAGCGCCACGATGCCGCCGGTGCCGTAGACGGCGAGCTGGATGACGTCGGCCCACACCACCGCCTTGAGGCCCCCCATCCAGGTGTAGACCAGCGTGAAGACGCCCATCACCAGGATGGCCACCGGGACGCTCCAGCCGGTGAGCAGCGCCAGCGGGATGGCGCCGGCGAACACCCGCACGCCGTCGCCGAGAAAGCGGGTGACGAGGAAGATCAGCGAGAGCAGCCGCCGGGTGCCGACGCCGAAGCGCGATTCGAAGCGGGCATAGGCTGTCTCCTGGGCGCCGCGGAAGTACCCGGGGAGAAGCCAGATCGCGACGCCGATCCGCCCGAAGAGGTAGCCGATCGGCAGCTGCAGGAAGGTGAGGTCGCCGCGGGCGCCGATTCCCGGAACCGAGATGACCGTCAGCGCGGATGTCTCGGTGGCGACGATGGAGAGCATCACCATCCAGGCCGACAGGTTGCGGGCGCCGAGGAAATAGTCCGCCGCCGATTCCTGGCGGCGCGACACCCAGAGGCCGACGCCGAGGGTGGCGGCGAGGTACGCGATCAGGACGGCGAGGTTGATGGGAGACAAGGCGAGTCGTGGGCCGTGGGTGGAGAGGTCGAGGGTCGAGGGTCGAGGGTCGCATGCAACCCTGCCCATCCGGATGGCGCACTGTTCGGGATGGGCCTAAACGTGGATGTTTGCCGGAAAAATGAAAGAGGGCTTCGATCTCGAAGCCCCCGGCCCTCGACCCTCGATCCTCGACCTCGCTACGCCGTGAAGCTGCTCCCGCAGCCGCAGCCGCCCGTGGCATTGGGATTGTGGAACGTGAAGCCGCTCCCCTGCATCGCCGAGACGTAGTCGATGGTGACGCCGGAAAGGTACTGGGCGGAGAATGCGTCGACGAACACGCGAATGCCGTTGATCTCCGCGGTCATGTCGTCGTCGGTGGCGCGATCTTCGATGTTCAGCGAATACTTGAATCCCGAGCACCCGCCGGGAAGGACCGCGACCCGGAGGCCGGCGGTTTCCGGCGGCGCCGATTCCGAGGCGATGAACTGCCGGACTTCCTCGGCCGCCCGATCCGTCAACGTCAGGACGAAGCCCTCAGGAAGTGCTGCCGGCACCGGTGTGGCGATGGTCTCACTCATGGTCTGGCTCCCGGGTGGTTCCCGGATGGGAAAATCGTGGCAGAGCCCGGCCAAAGTCAATCCGTTGGGGCCACGCCGCCCTCAGCGCCGCGGGCAGTAGGGCGGCAGGCGGCCGGCGCCGAACGGCTTCAGCAGGACCACCGTCGTGCCGCACGGTGCCACCCACCGCATCACCGCGTCCGCCACCACCCCGCGGATGTCGCCGAACTTCGGGGTATTGCGGGTCGGGTTGACGCGATTGGTGAGCAGGACGATCACCGCGTCGTTGTCGGGATCGATCCAGATCGACGTGCCGGTGAACCCGGTGTGCCCGAAGCTGCGGGGCGACATGATGCGACCCGCCGATGACTCCAACCCGGAGGGCGTATCCCACCCCAGGCCGCGAGAGGAACCGAACGGTTGATTCTGCCGGACGGTCCAGGTGGCGAATTCCTTCGGCGGCTGCAGCTTGCCGGGATACTTCTCCCCGCGGGCGCCGGCCAGCGCCCATTCGCCGAATCGGAGCAGATCATCGGCATCGGTGAACAGGCCGGCGTGTCCCGACACGCCGGCCATGCGGGCCGCGTTCTCGTCGTGCACCGTGCCCCACACCAGCTGTTTGCGCCAGGTCGAGTCGTATTCGGTGGGGGCGATCTCCCGGTGCCATTGGGCGGGTGGCAGGTACCGCATGCGCTTGAGGCCGAGCGGCTTGGCAATCCGCGCTTCGAAGAGCTGGTCGATGCGCTCGTGGTACAGCTTTTCGATGATCGCCGTCAACGTGATCGCACCGAGATCGGAATAGACGAAGCGGGTGCCGGGTGGAGACTGCAATGGCGTTTCCAACGCCAGCTCGATCGCGGCTTCGCGGTCGCTGGCTTCGGTGTAGAGCGGGCGGTCGGCTGGCAGTCCGCTGTCGTGCAGCAGCAGGTTGCGGACCGTCACCCGGTACTTGTCGGCACCACCCTGGCCGAATCGGGGCAGATAATGCACCACCGGCGAGTCGAGGGCGAGCTTGTGCTCGTCGACCGCCATCATGGCCAGCGTCGTGAGCGCCACCACCTTCGTGACCGACGCCAGGTCGTAGTCGGTGTGGCCGTCCGGGTGGAGCGGATCCTCGACGCCGATCTCGCCGGTGCCGTAGACGATCCGCTGACCGTGGACGGAAACCGCCAGCACCGCGCCCGGCGCCGCGCCCGCCCGGATGGCGGAATCGAGCGTCGTCCCGGGCGTAGTCCAGCCGGGTGGTGAGCGACGGGCTGTTGGGAAGCGGCGTCGGCGCGGTGTTGGGGTGGCTGCAGGCAGCAACCAGTGCCAGCAGCCACGCGGCACGCAGTTTCATCTCGCCTCGGCGATGCGGCGGCGGCAAGTGCGACGAGTTCGGCGCTGCGGGGAACGCCCGAAATGACGCCATGAACGGGCGGCGGGCGCAAGCCCCGGCGCGGCCAGGCGTGCCGGCCGCATTGGCACCCGGTGCCCCGCGTCGTCACCTTTCACGCGGTCATCAACGACAGGGCGGGCGTGAACGGCAGCGGGCGGATGGTGCGTTGGACGACGATGGCGATGCTGGCCGGCGGCAGCCGGGGTGTCGGGCAGCGTCCGACCGCGCCCCGCCCGGTGCGCCCCGGCATCGACGTGCTGCTCAGCGATTCGATGGCACTCGTCAGGGGCCGGCGCGTCGGCCTGCTCACCAACGTTGCCGCCGTCGACGCCCGCGGCGTGACCGACATTGCGCGGCTGCAACAGGCCGGCGTCCGCCTGGTGGCGCTCTTTGCCCCGGAGCATGGCCTCGAAGCCCGTCTTCCGCCGGGCGCTGTCGTCGCCAACGACAGCGAGACGGCGGGCCACCTTCCTGTGTATTCCCTCTACGGCCGCACCACCACCCCGACGTCCGCGATGCTCGCCGGTATCGACGTGATCCTCGTCGACCTTCCCGACGTCGGCGCACGATACTTCACCTATCTCGCCACCACCATCGCCATGATGCGGGCCGCCGGCTCGCGCGGCATTCCCGTCGTGGTGCTCGACCGGCCCGATCCGATCGGCGGCGCGATGCAGGGCAATGTCCTCGATACCGCCTACGCCTCGATCGTGGGCCCGCTGGCGATGCCGATGCGTACCGGATTGACGGCGGGCGAAGCGGCGCGGCTGGCCCGGGCGGATCTCGGCATCGCGGTCGACCTGCGCGTCGTGCCGGCCAACGGCTGGCACCGCGACGAATACCTCGATCAGGCCGGGCTCCCCTTCCGTGCGCCGAGCCCCAATCTGCCGCGGCTCGAGGCGCTCTTCGATTATCCGGGCCTCTGCCTCTTCGAAGGGACGGCGCTCTCGGTGGGGCGGGGAACTGATCCTCCGTTCGAGATGTCGGCGCGCCGTGGCTCGACACCGCCGCGGTGCTGGCGCGGATCCGCGCGGCGCACCTGCCAGGCGTGCGCCTCGAGGCCGTCGTGTTCACGCCGCATCACCCCGGCGACGCCAAGTTCGCCGACACCGCCGTCAGCGGTATCCGGCGATCGTGACCGATCGGCAACGCTTCGATCCCACCCGTCACCGCCGTCCATCTCCTGGCCGCCGTGCTCGCCGTCCATCCCGGCCGGATCCGCATCGGGGGGTCGTTCGACCGCCTTGCCGGCGGTCCGCGCTTCGTCGCGCGCTGCTTGCCGGTAGCGCCGCCGGCGAACATCGTGGCGCAATGGAGCGGCGCCGACTCGCCGGCGTTCCGAGACACCGGGTCGAGACCGCGTGCTGTTGTACCGCTGAGCCGGGCCCTTCGCCCCGGCGTCGTGTCCGGCCGGACAAACAGCAGGAGCAGGCGTCGCGGCCGATTCGTTGCCCCAAGCCGTGTGCGGCCATTAGGTTTTCGCCCCATCAGCGCGCGGAGCAACGGGTCTGAGGGGGGCCGTTGGGGGAACTGGTCAACGGGTCGGTCGAGCCGGGTGTATCACAAAGGGACTGCACCGTTCGTTCGGGCATTCCTGCGCCTCGGTGTCACCCCGAATACCCTGACCACCATCGGCGCGCTCCTGATCGCATTGTCGGCGGTGGCCTACGGCCTGGGCCATATCCGGTCCGGCGGGGCGCTGCTGCTCGCCAGCGGCATTCTCGACACCCTCGACGGCCAGGTCGCCCGCAGCGCTGACCGGGCCACCAAGTGGGGCGCCTTCTACGATTCCACGCTCGACCGGATGGGCGACGGCGCCCTCTTCATCGGCATCGCCACCTACCTGATCTACGCGCCGGGTATCCGGGTGCGGGAATTCGCCGTGATCCTCTGCATGGTCGGGATCCTGAGCGCGCTGCTGGTGTCGTACATGCGCGCCCGCGCCGAAGGGCTCGGACTCGAGTGCCGCGTGGGGATCGCGCAGCGTGCCGAGCGGATTCTCGGTCTCGGACTCTCGACGCTGATTCTGGGCGCCGGGCCCGGCGGCCTGGTGCTGACCATCGTGGTGGGCATTCTCACCGGCCTGTCGCTGATCACCGTCGGACAGCGGTTCGTGTATGTCCGTCACGCCGCCGGCGACGCCGGCATTCCGTAAGAAAGGAACAACGCGTGGTTCAATCGAAGGCCCGGACGATCGCCCCGGCAAGCGGCAAACTCGGCGTGCTCTGCGTCGGGCTCGGCGCGGTGGCGTCGACCTTCATCGCCGGCGTGGAGCTGGCCCGGCGCGGGCTGGCCCGGCCGTTCGGCTCGCTGACGCAGCTGGCCACCATCCGGCTCGGCAAGCGGACCGAAGGGCGGGCGCCGCTGATCCGCGACTTCGTGCCGCTGGCCTCGCTCGACGATCTCGTCTTCGCCGCATGGGACCCGGTGCCGGACGACGCGTACCGCTCCTGCCTCCACTGCGGCGTGTTCGACCGCTACGAGCACGTCGAGCCGATCCGCGACTTCCTCGAGACGATCACGCCGATGCCGGCCGTGTTCGACCAGTAGTACGTCAAGCGCCTCCACGGCACCAACGTCAAGCACGGCAAGACCAAGCGCGACCTGGCCGAGCAGCTGCGCCAGGACATCCGCGCATTCCGCCAGCGCACCGGCGTCGACCGGTGCGTCGTGGTGTGGTGCGCGTCCACCGAGATCTTCATCGTGCCGGGCCCGGCGCACCAATCGCTGGCGGCGTTCGAGAAGGCGATGGAAGCGAACGATCCGTCGATCGCGCCCTCGATGCTGTACGCCTGGGCCGCGCTGATGGAAGGCGTGCCGTTCGCCAACGGCGCCCCCAACCTCACCTGCGACATCCCGGCCATGGTGGAGCTGGCGAAGAGCCGCGGCATCGCCATCGGCGGCAAGGACTTCAAGACCGGCCAGACGATGATCAAGACGGTGCTCTCGCCGATGTTCAAGGCGCGGATGCTGGGCGTGGCGGGGTGGTACTCCACCAACATCCTCGGCAACCGCGACGGCGAGGTGCTCGACGACCCGGAGTCGTTCAAGACCAAGGAAGAGTCGAAGCTGGGCGTGCTCGAGTTCATCCTGCAGCCCAAGCTCTATCCCGAGCTGTACGGCAAGCTCTACCACAAGGTGCGCATCAACTACTACCCGCCCCGCGGCGACAACAAGGAAGGGTGGGACAACATCGACATCTTCGGGTGGTGCGGCTACCCGATGCAGATCAAGGTCGACTTCCTCTGCCGCGATTCCATCCTCGCCGCCCCGCTGGTGCTCGACCTGGCGCTGTTCTTCGACCTGGCCCAGCGCGCCGGCATGACCGGCGTGCAGGAATGGCTGTCGTTCTACTTCAAGAGTCCGCAGGCACTGCCCGGGCTCTACCCGGAGCACGACCTCTTCATCCAGCAGACCAAGCTGAAGAACACCCTGCGCTGGATGATGGGCGAAGATGTCATCACCCACCTCGGCCAGGACTACTCGGACGAGGCATGACGCGCCGATGAAGTATTTCCACCGCACCCGGTGCCGCCCGACGAGGTCATCGCCCGCGCCACGACGTTCTTCGGGCCGCGCCTCACCCCCTCGGGCGAGGCGCCGCGGCGGCGCTCGTTCGCCGGCGCGCTCGGCTCCGTCACGGTCACCGCCGAGCCGGAGGGCGGCCACGACACGCTGGTGACCGTCAGCACCGACCAGGTCGGTGAGAGCGAACTCGACAAGTTGGGCAAGCACTTTCTCGGCGACGGTCCACACCGATCGCCGAGCCGACCCATGTGCTGCGGGGCGATTACTGACGGAGTAGCCAGCGCCACCACGGATCGGCGTTGCCTTGACCGCGTTCCGCTGTCCGCCGAGGTTTCCGCGCTGGCTCTCTTTCGAGACGAGGCGACCGCAGTCACATGGTGGTATCTACCGCGACGCCGGCGACGGCGATTCCTTCCGGACTCGATGCGCGATCAACTCCTGGAGCTCTATCGCTGGATGCGGCTGACCCGCACCCTCGAGGAGCGGCTGGTGGCGCTGTATCGCCAGACCAAGGTGGTCGGCGGGCTGTTCCGTTCGCTCGGGCAGGAGGCGTGCGCGGTCGGCTCGGCGTATGCCCTGCAGCGGACCGACGTGATCTCACCGCTGATCCGCAACCTCGGCTCGATGCTGGTCAAGGGCGCCGACGCCGGTCGAGATCCTCCGCCAGTACATGGCCAAGGGAGATTCGCCGACCCGGGGCCGCGAGCTCAACATCCACTTCGGCGATGTCACCGAACGCCACTTCATCGGCCAGATCTCGCACCTCGGCGACATGGTGCCGGTGATGGCCGGCGTGACGCTGGTCTTCCGGCTGCGGAACGAACCGCGCGTCGGGCTGGTGTACGTCGGCGACGGCGCCACCAGCACCGGCAGCTTTCACGAAGGGATCAACTTCGCCGCGGTGCAGCGCTGTCCGCTGGTGGTGATCGTCGAGAACAACGGCTACGCGTATTCCACGCCCACCAGCCGGCAGACGGCGGCCGCCCGGCTGGTCGACAAGGCGATCGGCTACGGCGTCGCCGGCATCCGGGCCGACGGCAACGACGTGCTCGAGGTCTACGCCACGACGCGTGCCGCGGTGGACCGCGCCCGGGCCGGCGGCGGCGTGACGCTGATCGAGCTCATGACCTACCGGCGCAAGGGGCACGCCGAGCACGACAACCAGCGCTACGTCCCCGCGGGCGAGATCGAGCGCTGGGCCGGCGAGAACGATCCCGATCGATCGCTACATCGCCCGGCTCACCGGCGAGTTCGGCTTTGATCCAGCCGACGCTGAGCCGGATCGATGACGAGGTGCGGGCCACGGTCGACGCCGCCACCGACGAGGCCGAGCGGTTCGCCGCCGTGCGACGGCCCCGATGCGCTCCGCGGCGTCTACGCCGATCCGCCGGCGGCAGCCGGTGCAGTGGTATCGCGGCGATGCGGTCCGCGCCGTGGAGCAGCACGAGCGCCCGGCGCGCTGGGGGACGCACGATGGCTGAGGTCACCTATCTCGAGGCGATCCGCCAGGGGCTGTTCGAGGAGATGGAGCGCGACGACCGCGGTCTTCTGCCTTGGCGAGGACATCGGCGCCTACGGCGGCGCGTTCAAGGTCACCGACGGGCTGCAGGCCCGGTTCGGCGACCGCCGGGTGATCGACACGCCGATCTCCGAGGCGGCGATCGTCGGCGCCGCGGCCGGCGCCGCGCATTACGGCATGCGCCCGGTCTGCGAGATGCAGTTCATCGACTTCATCTCGTGCGCCTACGACATGCTCACCAACTACGTCGCCACGGCGCGGTACCGCGCCTTGCTGCCGTGTCCGATCGTGGTGCGCGGACCGGCGGGCGGCTACGTGCGCGGCGGACCGTTCCACTCGCAGAACCCCGAAGCGGCGTTCCTGCACACGCCGGGACTCAAGATCGTCTATCCTGCCACGGCGGCCGACGCGCGGGGCTGCTCAAGGCGGCGATCCGCGACGACGATCCGGTGCTGTTCTTCGAGCACAAGTACCTCTACCGCCGCATCAAGGAGGAGCTGCCGGCCGGCGACGACGTGGTGCCGATCGGCCAGGCGCGGGTGGCGCGCGAGGGAGGGACCTGTCGATCATCACCTACGCGGCGACGGTGTGGAAGGCGCTCGAGGCGGCCGAGGAGCTGGAACGCGAGGACGGCCTGTCGGTCGAGGTGATCGACCTGCGCACGCTGGCGCCGCTCGACGACGACGCGATCGTGGCGACGGTGCGGAAGACCAACCGGGTGCTGATCGTGCACGAGGACACCGTCACCGGCGGGATCGCCGGCGAAATCACCGCCCGGATCAACGAGCGCTGTTTCGAGTGGCTCGACGCGCCGGTTCGGCGGGTCGGCGCGCACGACGTTCCCCTGCCGTATGCGCCGCCGCTGGAAGATTTCGTGCTGCCGCAGACGTCGGATATCGTGCGCGCGAGCCGCTGGCTCGCCGCTTACTGAAGTCGGCCAGGAGGAACACGCGAATGGCTCGGATTGATGTCATCATGCCCCAGATGGGCGAGTCGATCGCCGAAGGCACGATGTCGAAGTGGATGAAGAAGGTCGGCGAGCCCGTCAAGCGCGACGAGCCGATCTTCGAGATCTCGACCGACAAGGTCGACGCCGAAATTCCGGCGCCGCAGGCCGGCGTGCTGGCCGAGGTGCTGGTGCCCGAAGGCCAGACGGTCGCCGTGGGCACCGTGGTGGGACGGATCGACACCGAGGCCGCGGCCGGCGCGATCACCGCCGCCGCGCCCGCGGCACCACCGGCTCCGGCCGCACCAGCGACTCCCGTGGCACCGGCGCTCCGCGCGTCGCGGCACCGCCGCCGGCTCCGCGCGGCTCCGGCTGCGGCTCCGCGGGCGCCTGCGGCCGCCCCACCGGCCGCCGGCCGATGAGACCGCCGAAGACCGGCTGCGCCGGCGTTCGACGCCGCTGGTGCGCAAGATGGTCGAGGATCACGGCCTCGACCTCGGCGCGATCCCCGGCACCGGCGTCGGCGGGCCGGGTCACCAAGCAGGACGTCTCGACTTCCTCGAGCAGGCCCCGGCAGCCGTCGTCGCGCCGGCAGCGCAACCGGTGGCGCCCGCGGCTCCGGCCGCGGCGCCGCCGGCACCGGTCCGCGGCGCCACGGCGGCCGCCGCGTCACGCCGAGCCACGTGGCGCCGGGCCCGGTGGTCGAGGCGTGGGAAGGCGACCAGGTCGAGCCGTGGAGCCGGATCCGCAAGCTCACCGCCGACCACATGGTGCTGTCGCGGCGGGTCTCGGCGCACGTCAATTCGCTGATCGAGATCGACTTCACGCACGTCGCCACGCTGCGCAAGCGGCTCAAGCAGTCGTTCGCCGAGCGGGGCGTCAACCTCACCTTCCTGGCGTTCATCGCCAAGGCGATCGCCGAGAACCTCCGCAAGCACCCGGTCGTCAACGCGGCGGTGTCCGGCGACAACACCATCTACCGCCGCGACATCAACGTCGGCATCGCCGTGGCGCTCGACTGGGGATTGATCGTGCCGGTGATCCGCCACGCCGACGAGCTGTCGCTGCTGGGGATGGCGCGCACGCGTGCAGGACCTGGCCGAGCGCGCCCGCAACAAGCGGCTGGCGCCGGACGACGTGCAGCGCGGCACCTTCACGATCACCAATCCCGGCGGGTTCGGCACGTTCGTCGGCACGCCGATCATCAACCAGCCGCAGGTGGCGATCCTGGCGGTCGGCGCCATCGAGAAGCGGCCGGCGGTGATCACGCTGCCCGACGGCAGCGACACCATCGGCGTCCGCACCAGGGGCATGTTCTGCCTCGCCTACGATCACCGGATCGTCGACGGCGCCGACGCCGACCGCTTCCTCGCCGACGTCCGGCACACGCTGCACAACTTCCCCGAGCACCAGGGCTGAGGTCCGCATGGCGCGACGCATCACCGATGGCGACGGCGCAGCGTGGGAAGTGGCGCTGAGCGGCCGCCGCACGCAGTACGGCTCCGACGAGGTGTCGCTGGAATTCCGGCGGGTCGCCGGCGGCGGCACCGCGAGAGGCGGTTCGTCCGCTTTGCGCCGCGGCGGCGCCAAGGCGGTCGAGATGGCGCTCGACCAGAGCCACCGACGCCACGCTGCTCACGGCTGCTCGGCCAGTCGCAGCCGGCCTGGACCTCGCCCGACGGGGGGTACGGCCGGTCGGCGTGATCGACCTTCACTGCCACTCGACCGCGTCCGACGGCCTGCTGCCGCCCGGCCGAGGTGGTGCGCCGCGCGGCCGCCGTCGGGCTCGCGGCGATGGCGCTGACCGATCACGACACCATGGCCGGACTGCCCGAAGCGCGCGCCGCGGGCGCCGACGCTCGGCGTGCGACGTGGTGGGCGGCTGCGAATTCTCGGTCGCGGCGCCGTGGGGTGAAATGCACCTGCTCGGCTACTTCGCTCGATCCCGGCGACGCGCCGCTCGAGGCTTTCTCACGGCGGCGCGGCAGCGAACGGGCCGACGCGCGCGCGACGTGATGCTCGATCGCCTGGCCGGCGCCGGGGATGGTGATCGCGTCCGACGAACTGCGGCGCGAAGCGCGGCGGCGGCGCGGTGGGCCGCCCGCACGTCGCCCGCATCCTGCAGCGGCGCGGTCGTGGTCGGCACGGTCCAGCAGGCGTTCGATCGCTATCTGGGCCGCGGCCGCCCGGCGTTTGTTCCAGAAGCAGCTGCCGTCCCTCGCGGACGGTCGCGCGAGCGCGTGCATCGCGCGCGGCGGCGTGCGTCTCGGCGGCGCACCTCAAGCAGCGCGGCACGCCGCGCCAACCTGACCCGTTGCAGGCAGCAGGGCGTCGACGCGGTGGAGACGCGGCACCCCAGCCACAACGCGCGACTTCGTCGCCGACGATCACCGACGCCGCGCTGGCGCTCGAGATGCCGCGCACCGGCGGCTCCGACTGGCACGGCGAACGCGACAGCCGCACGGCACGCACGGCATGCTCGGTTCGCAACAGGTGCCGGACGAATGGCTCGACCGAGCTGGCGCGCACGGCGGCCCCGCCACCGCGGAGGAGCGTGATGGAACTCGCCGGCCGGGTGGCGCTGGTGACCGGCGGCGCGCGGCGCCTCGGGCGGGAGTTCGTCGATGGCGCTGGCGGACCGCGGGATGCGGCTGTCGCGGTGCATTACGGCGCATCGGCGCGGCGGCGCCGCGGCGGTGGTCGCGGCGATCCGGCGCGAACGGGCAGCGAGGCCGAGGCGTTCGGCGCCGACCTGCGCGATGCCGCCGCGGCGGCGGCGCTGCCGCCGCAGGTGGTCGAGCGACTTCGGCCAGCTCGACGTGCTGGTCAATTCCGCCGCGGTGATGGAGCGCGCTGACGGTGGCGGACACCACGCCCGAGGCCTGGGACGCGATCCTCGACCTCAACCTGCGCGCGCCGTTCCTCCTGGCGCGCGCGGCCGCACCGCATCTGGCGCGCGCAGCACGGCACCATCGTCAACATCGCCGATCTCGGCGGCCTCGAGCCGTGGCCCGAACTACGCCGCCCATTCGATCAGCAAGGCCGGCGTGCGTGATGCTCACCAAGGTGCTGGCCGCTCGCGCTCGCGCCCGACGTGCCGGTCAACGCCATCGCGCCGGGAACGGTGCTGGTGCCCGACGACTACGGCGCGTCACGGCGCGAAGCGCTTGCCGAGAACGACGCCGCTGCAAGCGCCTCGGCACGCCGCAGGACGCGGTCGACGCCATGCTCTACCTGGTCGAGCACGGCGACTTCGTGACCGGTGAGACGCTCGTCGTCGATGGCGGGCGGCTGCTGCGGCGATGATCGCGCTCGGCGACGTCGCGATCATCGGCGGCGGCTGCTACGGCTCGTTCTATCTGCGACCAGCTGCAGACGGCGCGACGGCGCGGTGCGGTCGCGTGCCGGCAGTGCTGCTGGTCGATCGCGATCCCGCCTGCGCGGTCGCCGGGCGCGACGAGCGCACCGGCGTGGGAACTGGTGATCGCCGAATGGGACGCATTTCTCGACCGCTGGCTCGTTCGCGACGCAGCGCGATCGCGACGGCCTGACCGACATGATCGTGCCCTCGCCGCTGATGCCGCACCTGATGGCCGAGCTGGCTGGAGCGGCGCGCGCGCGCAGCATGGCCCGACCGCGACCGTCGGCGCTGGTGCCGGCCGTCGAGCCGCTCGGCACGCCGTACGACCGGCTGCACACCGACGGGGTGCGCTACGTCTCGTTCGCCGACTGGCTCTGCCCGGTGCATTGCGTCGAGCCGCTGCGCTGTCCGATGATCCACGCGCCGCGCACCTGGGAAATGGGCGAGGCCGTGACGGCCTGGACCGCGGCCCACGGGCAACAGCACCCGACGGCCGGTCCGGCGCTGTTCGCCTGTCGCCACGTCGCCTATGGCGTCGGAATGTATCCGGCGCATCTGGCGCTCGACGCGCGCGACTCCTGAACGGGCTGGCGCGCCACCCGGCGGGGGGTGATCTCGTGATCGGCTCGATCTCGTCGTGTCACGGCGCGATCGGCGTGCTGCGGGTGGGCCCCGGCGCGGGGAAGGAGGCGGTGCATGACGGGTGAACCGGCCGACGCGCACCGCGCGGCGCGGGCCCAGGCCCGCCAGATCTGGCGGCTGTTGCGTCGGCTGCGCCACTCGCTGGCGCTGGTTTCGGTGTCGACGAGCAGCACCGGGTCGACACCGTCATCGCCATGCTCGAGGCGAACGCGCGCCGCGCCCCGGGATACTGGCTTCAGTTGACGCTGGCGGCCGGCATCGCGACTCTCGGCGTCGTGCTGGGCAGCACCGCCGTGGTCATCGGCGGCATGCTGGTGTCGCCGCTGATGGGACCGATCGTGGAACTCGGAATGGGCCTCGCGGTCGGGAGCGCCTTCCTGGTGCTGCGCGCGTTCCTGCGCGTGGTCCTGAGCGTGGCGGTGGTCCTGGGCGCGGCGACGCTGATCACGCTCGCGCTGCCGTTCCACCAGATGACCGCCGAGATCAGCTCCCGCACCGCGCCGACGGTCCTCGATCTGATGGTCGCCATCCTCTGCGCGCTCGCAGCCGCCTACACCACGGTGCGCCGCACCGCCGACACCACCGCCGCCGCGGCCGGCACCGCGGTCGGCATCGCCCTCGTCCCGCCGTTGTGTGTCGCCGGGTACGGTATCGGCACGGCATCGGGGAAGATCGCGTCGGGGGCGACGGTGCTGTTCGTGGCCAACTTCTCGGCCATCCTGGTCTTTGCGGTGGCGAGCTTCGTGGCGCTGGGCTTCGACGAAGTCGACGCCGACGAACTCGAGGCGCAGTATCTCGGCCCGAGCGGTCGGCGCACCGATCGTGGCGGCACGGCATGGCGAGGCGTGGCTGAAGCGGATGTTCGGGTCGCGTTACGGCCCCGCGATGCGACTGTTGGTTCCGCTGGTCTTTCTGGCCGCGGTCTACGTACCGCTGCGCCAGGCGCTCGACGAGGTGTCGTGGCAGGTGCGGGTGCGCTCGGCGGTGAGCCACCTGATCGAGGAGCTGGCGCCACAGGCGGTGGAGTCGACTCTGACCGCCGAGCGCGGCACCGTCTCGGTGCGGCTGCTCACGGTCGACACCCCCGCTGGCGCCGCCAGGTTGCAGCGCGAACTGGAGACCCGGATTGCCGCCGCGTCGGGTGTCACACCGACGGTTCAGGTCATCGCCGTGCCGAATTCGGCGGCCCTCGAGCGCGTCGCTCGCCGAACCCGCCGGGCCGCCGCCGTCGCTCACCGGTATCGCGAGTCAGCTCGAAGCATCGTTGCGGGCCGCGTGGCCCGCGAAGGCGGCCGGGCCGCTGGTCGGGTGGGCGCTGCAGGTCGATGCCCTGGGCCGGATTACCGTCACCACGCATCACCTTGGCCCGGCCCTCGGGCCTTCGGCGGCGGCGCTGCTCGGGCAGGCACTCGGGCCCGCGCTCGGTTCGGCGCCGATCGTCGTCGATGCGCCGCTCGACACCGTGCCGGTCACCGCGTCGCCGGGCCGGATCAGCGAGTGGGTCGACCCGGATCGCGCCGCAACGTCGCTCTCGCGCCCGGCGCTCGACGGCGTGATCGGCTGCATCCGCGGACCACGCGTGGCGGATTCCACCGATGTCACCATGCGCGCGCTCCATGCGCTTCCCGGCGCCGCCGCCTCACAGGTGCATTTCCGTGCCGACCGCCAGTGGAGCTTCCAGTGGCAGACCACGCCGTGCGGCGGGAACCCGCCCGGCCAATAGGCGTTGTATCTTCGGCCCCGAGAGATCCAGTCACCCTTGACCGACGTGACGGCATGCTGACACCGGAACCCGACTTCGAATTCGACGTGATCATCGTCGGCGGCGGCCCGGCCGGATTGTGCGCCGCGATGTACTGCGGCCGCGGCATGCTCAACGCCGTGGTGCTCGAACGGGGTGCGCCCGGGCGGCGAGCTGCTGAACACGGAAAAGGTCGAGGATTATCCCGGCTTCATCTCGATCCTCGGCCCGGATCTCGCCGACCGGATGGCCGAACACGCCCGGCACTTCGGCGCCGACATCCGCACCGAAGACGTCACCGCCATCCAGCGCCGCGACGACGGGCTGTTCGCCGTGACCTGCTCGAGCGATGCGGTCTACGTGGCCCCGGCCGTCATTCTCACCGCGGGCGGCACGCCGAATCGGCTCGGGCGTACCGGGCGAGGCGGAATACGCCGGCCGCGGCGTGTCGTACTGCGCGGTCTGCGACGGCGCGTTCTTCAAGGGCGAGACCGTCGCGGTCATCGGCGGCGGCGACGCAGCGGTCGAGGAAGCGGATTACCTCACGCGCTATGCCTCCCGGGTGTACATCGTGCACCGGCGTGACAGCTTCCGCGCGTCGCAGATCCTGCAGGACCGTGCCTTCGAGAATCCGAAGATCGAGGTGATCTGGAACAAGCGGGTGCTGGAAATGGTCGGTGACGCGGGCGGCCTCAAGGGCCTCGAGCTGGAAGACACGGGGGATGGGCGGCGTTCCCGGCTGCCGGTGACCGGTGCGTTCGTGTTCATCGGATTCACCCCCAACTCGGGGCTGATCAAGGAACACTACGGGCACGACCCGGCGGGATACGTCATCACCAATGACCGGATGGAGACATCGATTCCGGGCCTGTTCGCTGCCGGCGATCTGCGGGTGCAGCTGACCCGGCAGGTAACCACGGCCGTCGGCGATGCCACCACCGCTGCGATCGCGGTGGAGAAGTATCTCACCAAGCGGCGGTCGGTCACTCCGGTGTCGTGAGAGCGGTCGACGCCCGCCCCGGCCGCTGACGGCGCGACGCCGGGCAGTGCCGGGGTCTGGAGCCGTCCACCCGCCCGCTTACTTTTGGGCCATGCCCTATCGCACCGAGAAGGACCCGCTGGGCGAGATGCAGGTTCCCGCCGACGCCCTGTACGGCATCCAGACGCTCCGCGCCGTCGAGAACTTCCCCATCTCCGGGCTGAAGCCGCTGCCGGCGTTCGTCGATGCCGTCGTCGATCATCAAGCGCTGCGCCGCCGAGACCCATCGCGAGACCGGCCGGCTCGATGCCACAGCTGGCCGACGCGATCATCCGCGCCGCCGACGAAGTGCTCGGCGGACAGCATCGCGACCAGTTCGTGGTCGACCCGTACCAGGCGGGCGCGGGCACGTCGCACAACATGAACGTCAACGAGGTGCTCGCCAACCGCGCCAACGAACTCCTCGGCAAGCCGCGGGGCAGCTACGACGCCGATCCACCCGAACGATCACGTCAACATGGCCCAGTCCACCAACGACGTGATTCCGACCGCCATCCGTCTCGGCTTGCTGCGCGCTGGTGGTCGTCTGCTCGCGGCGCTGGACGCCCTTGCCGCCACGCTCGGCGCCAAGGGGCGCGAGTTCGACGACATCATCAAGTCGGGCCGCACCCACCTGCAGGATGCGACGCCGATCCGCCTGGGGCAGGAGTTCACCGCGTGGGGGCACACCGTGGCGCGGCATCGCGCCAAGCTGGCGCAGGCGGCGCGAGCTGGCTCAGGCCGATGAACATCGGCGGCACGGCGGTCGGCACCGGACTCAACGCGGAGCCGGCCTACCCGGCGCTGATGGTGCAGCACCTCCGGGCGTTCACCGGACTCGACGTCGCCGAGTCCGACGATCGCATCCAGCTGATGGAATCGATGGGCGACGTGGCCACCTTCAGCGGCGCGCTGCGCGCCCTGGCGCTCGACCTCAACAAGATCGCCGACGATATCCGCCTGCTGGCGTCGGGGCCGCGCACCGGGCTGGCGGAGTTGCAGCTGCCGGCGGTGCAGCCCGGGTCGAGCATCATGCCGGGCAAGGTCAATCCCTCGGTCGCCGAGATGGTCAACCAGGTCTGCTACCAGGTGCTGGGCCTCGATACCACGGTGGCGATGGCGGCCAAGGCGGGTCAGCTGGAGCTGAACGTGATGATGCCGGTCATCGCGCACAACGCGTTCTTCGCGGTGATGATCCTGACCAATGCGCTCCGGGTCTTCGACGAGCGCTGTGTCCGCGGCATGACGGCCGACGCGAAGCAGTGCGCCCACTGGCTGGAGCGGAGTCCCGCGCTGGTGACGGCGCTGGCACCGAAGATCGGCTACGCGGCGGCCGCCAAGCTGGCCAAGGAAGCAGTGGCCAGCGGACTCACCGTCAAGCAGCTGGTGTTCGAGAAGCAGATCCTGCCCGGCAGTGAACTCGACGCCGTGCTCGACCTCCGTGCCATGACCGAACCCGGCGTGCCGGGACAGCGGGACGGTTCGCCGTCACGCTAGACGCCGCGCCGCAGCGCTGGCGGCAGCTGGCGCTGCTCGCGACCGCCGAACTGCTCGGCATGTCGGTGTGGTTCGCGGGCAGCGCGGTGGCGCCGACGCTGCGCGTGCAGCTCGGCCTGTCGGCGGGGCAGGCCGGATGGCTCACCTCCGCCGTACAATTGGGGTTTGTGGCCGGCACGCTTCTCGCCGCCGTCCTGAATCTCTCCGACATCGTTCCGGCACGATGGTACTTCGCCCTCTGTGCCGTGGCCGCCGCGCTGGCCAACGGCGCACTGTTGCTGGCGGGATCCTTCCCGGCGGCGATCGCGACGCGCCTGCTGACCGGAATGGCGCTCGCCGGCGTGTATCCCCCCGCCATGAAGATGGCGGCCACCTGGTTCCGGGCGGGCCGCGGGCTGGCGATCGGATCGGTCGTTGCGGCGCTCACCGCCGGCAAGGCGATGCCCTACCTGCTCGAGGGCGCGCATTTCGCGCTGCACGCAGCCGTGCTGGCGCCATCGATTGCCGCGCTGGCGGCCGCCGTGCTGGTCGCCGCCGGGTATCGCGATGGCCCGCACGCCTTCCCGGCGCGGCCGTTTGCCTGGAGCCTGGCGGGCACCGTGGCGCGCCAGCCGGTGCTCCGCCACATCACCGACGGATATCTCGGCCACATGTGGGAACTGTACGCGTTCTGGGCGTGGATTCCGTCGTACCTGGCGGCATCGTTCGCCGCCGCCGGGCACCCGACCGACCGCATCGGCGTGTGGGCGTTCGCCTGCGTCGCGATCGGCGCCGTCGGCTGCGTCTGGGGCGGGTGGGCGGCAGACCGCATCGGCCGGGTCCGGGTGGTGCGTGCCGCGCTCGTGGCCAGCGGAGCGTGTGCCGTCGCCAGTGCCGCGGTCTTCGGCGGTCCGCCGTGGCTGGTGATCGGCGTCTGCCTGGTCTGGGGTGTGGCCGTCATCGCCGATTCGGCCCAATTCTCCGCGCTGATGACCGAACATGCGCCACCGCACGCCGTCGGTACCGCCCTGACGCTGCAGACCTCGGTGGGCTTCCTGCTCACGGTGGTGAGCATCCAGCTGGTGCCCGCTGCTGCGGCACGGCTCGGATGGCGGTGGGCGTTGATCGCCCTGGCGTTCGGGCCGGCGGCCGGACTCCGTGCCGTCCGGGGCCGGCGCATCGGGCCGGTGACCGCAGCGTGACAATTGGCGCCAATGCGGCGATCTTCCGTTCATGCGGGTGAGTAGCTGGACCGAATATTCGTTGATCATCGTGTTGCACCTGGCGCGGCGGCAGAGGCTGGACCAGGCCGCGGTCGCGGCGCGCGAGATCGCCGCCGTCGAGCGCCTGCCTGCCCACTATGTGGAGCAGATCCTGCTGCGGCTCCGGCGGGCGGCGCTGGTGGAGTCGGTCCGCGGCGCGCGCGGCGGTTACCGCCTGGCGCGCGATCCGGCGGAGATTTCCGTCCGCGACGTCATGACCGCCTCCGAGCACCAGCTGTTCGATCTCAACTGCGACACGCACCAGGTCGATCCGGAGCGCTGTGCCCCGCAGGCCGGTTGCGGCCTCCGGCCGGTGTGGGTGGAACTGCAGCGCCAGATCGACGGCTTCCTCGCGGGAATCACGCTCGCCTCGCTCCTCGAGCGAGAGCCGGCGGCGCCCGACCTGGTGCCGCTCACCGTCGCGACCTGAGGCCAGGGCGACCGGCGCCGCGGCATGACTGCACCGACTTTTTCTCCCGACGAATTGCTGCGCTACGCGCGCCACCTGACGCTGCCGGAAGTCGGACTGGCGGGCCAGGGGCGGCTGAAGAACACCCGGGTTCTGCTGATCGGCGCCGGCGGGCTGGGTTCGCCGGCGGCGCTCTACCTGGCGGCGGCCGGGGTCGGAACCCTGGGCATCGTCGACGGCGACACCGTCGACGCGTCGAATCTGCAGCGCCAGGTATTGCACGACACGACGGCGATCGGCACGCCGAAGACCGAATCGGCGGCGCGGCGCATCGCGGAGTTGAATCCGCACGTTGTCGTCGAGCAATACCCCGAGCGGATCACCACCGCCAATGGACGGGAACTGGTTCGGGCGCTACGACATCGTGGTCGATGGCAGCGACAATTTTCCCGACCCGATACCTGGTCAACGATGCCTGCGTGCTCGAAGCGTCGGCCGCTGGTGTACGGCAGCATCTTCCGCTTCTCGGGCCAGCTCTCGCTGTTCGGCACGCCGGGCGGACCGTGCTATCGGTGCGTGTTTGCCGAGCCGCCGCCGCCGGAACTGGTGCCGAGCTGCGCCGAGGCCGGTGTGCTCGGGGTGCTGCCCGGACTGGTCGGCTCGATGCAGGCGCTCGAAACCATCAAGTGGATTCTCGGCATCGGCAAGTCGGCGGCCGGCCGGCTGCTGCTGATCGATGCGCTGGCGCTCCAGGTACGCGAGATTGCCGTGCGGCGCGATCCCGCCTGTCCCGTCTGCGGCGACCAGCCGTCCATTCACGAACTGGTGGACTACGACGAATTCTGCGGTGTGCCGCGCGACTTCGACGGCGGCGACATCGAGATCACGGCGCGGCAGCTGGCCGAGGCGTTGCGGTCGCCACAGCCGCCGGTGATCGTGGACGTCCGCGAGGAATGGGAATACCGGATCGGGGCCGTCCCCGGAGCGCAGCTGGTACCGCTCCCTGATCTGCCCGCGCGCCTGGGCGACCTGCCGACCGACCGGGAGCTGATCACCGTCTGTCATCACGGACAGCGTTCGCTGGTGGCGAGAGCGCTGCTGGTGCGGGCCGGGTTTTCGCAGGTGCGCAGTCTGGCGGGCGGGGTCGACGCGTGGGCCGAATCGGTCGACCCGACGATGGCGCGGTACTGACGGCCGGCAACTTCGACATGCCGAAGGGGGGACTCGAACCCCCACGGGCTTGCGCCCACTGCGCCCTGAACGCAGCGCGTCTACCAGTTCCACCACTTCGGCGAAGGGCCGCAAACGTAGTCCTTGCGCTGGCCGACCGTCAAGCAGACGGCTCCGCCGCCCGTTACTTTACGGTCGATGGCTCCCCGTGACATGGTTCGCACCGCGGCGGCCGACGCCGAGCGCATTTCGGTGGCGCGCAATCCCAAGGCCACGCACGACTACCACGTGCTCGACACCATGGAAGCCGGGCTGGTCCTGACCGGGACCGAGGTCAAGTCGCTCCGCCGGCGCGGGGCGTCGATCAAGGAAGCCTACGCCCGCATCCATCGCGGCGAAGCCTGGATCGAACAGCTGCATATCGCGCCCTATGAACAAGGCAACCGCTACAACCAGGATCCGGCGCGTTCGCGCAAGCTGCTGCTGCACCGCCGCGAGATCGAACGGCTCATCGGCGCGGTGGAGCGCGAGGGGCTGGCGTTGATTCCGCTCGAGCTCTATTTCCAGCGCGGCCGCGCCAAGGTCCAGCTGGCGCTGGGGCGCGGCAAGAAAGCCTACGACAAGCGCCAGGACCTCAAGCGGCGGGCTGCCGAACGCGAGGTGGCGCGGACCATGGCCTGGCGGGGGCGGCGGTGATCGGCGCGTCGCTGGTGCTGCTGGCCATGGCGCCGATGGTGACGCTCGCGGCCCAGAGCCATGGCACCGCCAGCCGCAAGCCGGTGCCAGCGCGCAGCGCGGCGCGAGCGGCGTCGCGGCGTCCCGATCCGACGTCGCTGGAAGTCACCGCCCGTCACGGCGGAACTCGCCGCATCGCGTTGCTGCGCCGCCGCGGCGATGGCCCGCTCGTGCCGCTCGCCCCGCTGGCGCAGGCGATCGGGGGAACGGTCGTGCGCGACAGCGGCTGGGTCGTGCTCGACACCCCCGCCGGGCATTTCCGCTTCCTGCCCGGCACGCCGCTGGTCGACACCGGAGACGATGTCCGCGTCCTGCCGGCGCGGTCGTTGGCTCGCGGCGACACGGTGTTCGTTCCGCTCGCGTTCGTCGCCGACGTCCTCGCCGATCCGGACCGCCAGGCTTGGCACTGGTCGCCGTCGTCCGCGCTGCTCGCGGCCGGTCCGGCGCCGGCTCCGCTGGTCAATCGTCCGGCGCGCACGACGGTAGGCGCCGAAGCCCGCACCCGATTTCCCGACGGGCTCCGCCCGGGGCATCACGTCACCATCGACCCCGGACACGGCGGCACCGATCCCGGGAGTCCCGGCATCTACTTCCCCCCGGGGTGTCCAGGAGAAGGATGTGACGCTCGCCATCGGGCTGCAGGTCCGCGCCGGCGCTGCAGAAGCGGGGCGTGACCGTCACCATGACCCGCACCGCCGACACGCTCATCAGCCTCTACGACCGCGCCCCCGATTATCTGTCGCGCCAATTGCGACCTGTTCGTGTCGCTGCACGTCAATTCGCTCGAGAAGCACCCGGGCTACACCGGCGGTGCGGGGATTCGAGACGTATTTCCTGGCGGCGGCGCGGACCGCTGACGCCGCCCGGGTCGCCAGGATGGAAAACAGCGCCCTGCGCTATGACGTGCCGTCCAAGCAGCAAGCGCCGAACGGGCTCAATTTCATTCTCAAGGATCTGCAGACCAACGAATTCCTGCGGGAGTCGGCGCGGGCGGCCGCGCTGGTGCAATCGCACCTGGCGGAGGTGCAATCCGGCGTGAACGGCGGCGTCAAGCAGGCGGAGTTCGCGGTGCTCACCACGGCCCGGCGTCCGGCGATCCTGGTCGAAATGGGTTACGGCACCAATCCGCAGGATGCGCGACTGCTCACCACCGGTTCAGGGCAACACGCGCTGGCCGGCGCGATCGCCGACGCGATCGTGGGCTACCTGCGCGAGGTCGACCGCGAGACCAGCGACTCCGCGCCGGCGGGACAATGACGCGCCGCGCGGTGATCATGGTCCTGCTGGCGTGCGGCTGCAGCTGGTCCAATTCCCTCTACCAGGCGCGCCTCATTTCCGGCCAGGCGCTCGACGACGAGAAACACCAGCGCCCCGGCGAAGCCCGGAACGAATGGGGGCAGGTGATCGACCGTGCCGACTCGGCGCTCTCCCGGATGCACCACGGCAAGGGACGCATCGAGGCGGAATGGTTGCGCGGCCGGGCCCGGGCGCGCACCAACGATTGTGGCGACGCCACCGGCGACCTGGAAACCGCGCTCGCGGCCGAACCCGCCGCCCGGTGGCGCGATCCGTTGCTCCTCGAACTGGCGCGCTGCAAGGAAACGCTCCACGACGTCGACGGCGGTGGCGATCTTCGGCCAGTTGACGCAACAGCCGCGACCCGGCGATCCGTGCCGAATCGCGGGAACACTCGGCGCGGGTCCTGCTGGACAACGGTCGATGGGCCGACGCCCTCGCGATGGTGCGGGGCATTCCCGGCACCCCGGCCCGCGTCGACGCCGCCCGCGCCGAGCTCGGTCTCGACCACGGAGACAGCGCGCTGGCGTTGCTGGCGCCGCTGGCGCATCCGCCGGACAGCAGTGTCGACTGGATGCAACTGGTGACCACCGTCGCCGGTCGCGACGGCCCTCGCGCCGATACCCTGCTCGGATGGCTGACGACGGTTCCGGAGATCAAGCCATTGCACCGCGACAGTCTCTGGCTGGCGGCGCTGCGGGGCGCGCTCCACGGCGACGGCGCCGCGGTGGAATCGCGCTACCGGCGCCTCGCGACGCTGCGGATCGGTCCGGTTGTCGCGGAGGCACGGGGCCTTTACGCCCAGTGGCTCTTCGGTCACGTCGCCACGTCCGCCGAGCTGGCACTCGCGATCGATTCGACCACCGCGCTCGGCGGCAACGATTTCGGCGCGAATCTCGCCGCGTACCGCGCCGCCGCGCTGCGCCGCACCGCGCAATACCTGGCGCGTCTCGACAGCACGACCGCGCCGGGGTCACCGCGCGGCGACCTGACCCTGTTCGCGGCGGCGAGCTATGCCCGCGATTCGCTCCAGGCGGTGGGATTGGCCGCGTGGTTCCTGCAGCGCGTCGAGCGGGAATGGCCCGCTTCGCCCTATCGCGCCAAGGCGATGTTCCTCCGCAGCGCGCTCGTTCCCGACTCGGCCACGGCGATCCTGCACCGGCTCGCGGCGGACTCGTCGAATCCGTACGTCCGGCTGGCCGAAGGGCGGGCCAGCCCGGACGTGGCGAACCTCGAAGATTCGCTTGGCACGTACGTCGAGTGGATGGCGCGGCAACGCGAGACCACCGCCGCCGCGGAACCGCCACCGGACCAGCGATTCCGGTGACGCTCGCGCGGACCGTCGCGGGAATTCGCTTCGCCAATCCGGTCCTGCTGGCGGCGGGTACGGCAGCCTACGGCCGCGAGCTTGCACGGCGTCTGCCGCCTGGAGCGCCTCGGCGGCCTGGTGACCAAGGCGGTATCGCTCGAGCCGCGCCACGGGCACCCGCCGCCGCGGGTGGCGGAGTTCCGCGGCGGCATGCTCAACGCGGTCGGTCTCGCCAATCCCGGCGTCGCCGCCGTGCGCCGACACGGAACTCCCCTGGCTCGCCGCGATTCGCTCCCCGGGCTGGCCGGTGCTGGTCAATGTGGTGGGATTTGCGGTGCACGAATACGCCGAGGTGATTGCGCGGCTCGATGACGTTGCCCGGCCACGCCGGTTACGAGCTGAATCTCTCCTGCCCGAACACCGATCGCGGCGGCATGGAGTTCGGCGCCGATGCCCGACAGGTCGCCGATGTCGTCGAGCGGTGCCGGGCCGCCACGCGCCGGCCGATCTTCGCCAAGCTCGGGCCCGCGCTGCCCGACATCGCGGCCATCGCGCGGGCGGCGCGCGACGCCGGCGCCGACGGCGTGACCCTGGTGAACACCGTCCCCGGCCTGCTCACCGCTACGGACGGTCCGCGGCTCGGCCACGGCAGCGGCGGCATGAGCGGTCCCGGTCTGATGCCATTGGCGCTGCTCGCGGTGCAGCGCACCGCCGACGGCCCTCGCGGGGTTCCCGATCCTCGGCGTCGGCGGCATTCGCAGTGCCGATGACGTCCGCGCGTTCCTGCGCGCCGGGGCATCGCTCGTCGCCATCGGCACGGCGGCGCTGGCCCGGCCGAGGCTCCCGGAAGCGATCGTCGCCGAACTGGAGCGTGCCGGTGGCTGAGCTGATCGTGGCACTCGACTATCCCGACGCGGCGGCGGCGTTCGAGCTGCTCGACCGCCTGCCCGATCGCTGCCCGGTCAAGGTCGGGCCGGTGTTGTTCACCAGGGCGGGGCCGGGGTTCGTGCGGGTGCTGGTCGACGCCGGTCACCCGGTCTTTCTCGACCTCAAGTGGCACGACATCCCGAACACGGTGGCCGGCGCGGTCGCCGCGGCGGTGGAGCTCGGCGTCGAGATGGTGACGGTGCACACCACCGGCGGCATCGAAATGCTGCGCGCGGCGGCGGCGGCCGCCGGTGGGCGGGTGCGCGTGGTGGGCGTCACCGTGCTCACCTCGCACGACGTGGTGCAGCTACCGCGACGCCGTGGGCTGGACCGGCGAGCACGGCTCGAGGCGGAGGTGGCGCGCCTGGCCGGGCGCGCCATGGCAGCCGGGCTCGACGGCGTCGTCTGCTCGCCGGCGGCGCTGCCGGCGCTCGCGCCGCTGGTCGCTCCCGGCCGGCTGGTGGTTCCCGGGATCCGGCGCGAAACCGACGCCGCCGGCGACCATCAGCACTGGGGCGACCCGGCCCGGGCTGTGGCCTCCGGGGCGACCCACCTGGTGGTCGGCCGGCCGATCACGGCGGCTGCCGACCCCGCGGGGCTTACCGCGAATTTGCCCGGCTGGCCGGGGCCCCGGTGGAGTAACCCGCTGTCCCCGGCAGGCTTGCATCCCATCAACGGACCCAGTATCGTTCCGTGCTTCCCCGGGAACCTGGGGAATTACCAAGAGGATTGCCCGTGAAGGTTCGTTCGAGCGTCAAACCCATCTGCGAGACTGCAGCGTGGTCAAGCGTCGCGGCGTCACGCGCGTCATCTGCACCCGCACGCCCAAGCACAAACAACGGCAGGGCTAAGATGGCGCGTATCGCTGGCGTGGATCTCCCGCGTGAGAAGCGGATGGAAATCGGCCTGACCTACATCTTCGGGATCGGCCGGGCACCAGCCGCAGGCTGCTCGCCGAGACCGGGATATCCGCCGATACCCGGGTGCGCGACCTGTCCGACAACGCAGGTGGGCCGGCTGCGCCAGGTGATCGAGCGGACGGTGAAGACCGAAGGCGCGCTGCGGACCGAAGTGGCCATGAACATCAAGCGGCTGATGGATATCGGCAGCTATCGCGGCATGCGTCATCGCCGCGGGCTGCCGGTCCGCGGCCAGCGCACCCATACCAACGCCCGGACCAAGAAGGGCCCCGCGTCGGGCCATCGCCGGCAAGAAGAAGGCGACCAAGAAGTAAGATGACCGCACCCGCACCCCCCCGCATCCGCGCCCGCGCGAAGCGCCAGCGCCAAGCGCGCCAAGAAGCTGGTCGAGTCCGAGGGGATCGTGCACATCTCGGCGACGTTCAACAACGTCCTGATCACGATCACCGATCTCCACGGCAACACGCTCGCCTGGGGCACCGCCGGCAAGGCGGGCTTCAAGGGGTCGAAGAAGTCCACCCCGTTCGCCGCCACGGTCGCCGGCGAGAACTGCGCCCGCGAGGCGATCAATCTCGGGCTGCGGAAGGTGCACGTGCGGGTGCAGGGGCCCGGGCAGCGGGCGCGAATCGGCCATCCAGGCGCTGGCATCGGTCGGGCTCAAGGTCGCGTCGATCCGCGACGTGACGCCGATTCCGCACAACGGCTGTCGTCCTCCCAAGAAGCGGCGGGTGTGACGCATGGCACGCTACACTGGTCCCGCCTGCCGGCTTTGCCGCCGCGAAGGCACCAAGCTGTTCCTCAAGGGCACGCGCTGCCTGACCGAGAAGTGCGCCGTCGAGCGGCGCGCAGTATCCGCCGGGCCAGCACGGCCAGGGCGCCGGCCGCCCGCGCAAGACGTCGGAGTACGCCAAGCAGCTGCGCGAGAAGCAGAAGGTCAAGCGGATGTACGGCCTGACCGAAACGCAATTCCGCAATCTGTTCGTGCGGGCGTCGAGCCTGCCGGGCGTCAAGGGCACCAACCTGCTCGTGGCGCTGGAGACGCCGGCTCGACAACATCGTCTACCGGATGGGGTTCGCCGCCTCGCCGCGCGGCGGCGCGCCAGCTGGTGCGCCACGGGCATGTCGAGGTCAACGGCCGCAAGGTCAACATCCCGTCGTTCCGCGTCCTGCCGGGCCACGAAGTCCGGGTCGCGCCCGGCGATCGCGAGATGGTGGTGGTGAAGGCGGCGCAGGAGCAGGCCGCGCGCGGGGCCCCGGTATCATGGCTGATGCGTCGACGCCGACAAGGCGGCGGGCCGGCTGGTCGAGCTTCCCTCGCGCGACGCCATCCCGGTCAACGCCCAGGAACAGTTGATCGTCGAGCTCTACTCGAAGTGAGTTCAAGGAACGCGTGCCATGAGCATCGACCTGACCGGACTGGTCCGGCCGCAGCTGGTCGAGATGACCAAGCGGGACGACAATCCCAACGTCGCCGAGTTCCGCCTCCAGCCGCTCGAGCGCGGCTTTGGCTACACCCTCGGCAACTCGCTGCGCCGGCTGCTGCTCTCGTCCCTGCCGGGGAGTGCGGTCTGGGGCTTCCGCCTCGACGGCGTGGTGCACGAGCACCAGACCGTGCAGGGCGTGCTCGAAGACGTCCACCAGATCATCCAGCGCCTCAAGACCCTGACCCTGGTGCTCGACGACGACGTCGACGAGGCGGTGCTGCGCATGATCAAGCACGATGGCCCGGGCCCGGTCTACGCCCGCGACATCCAGGAACCCGGCCAGGCGCGGGTCGTCAACCCCGACCACCTGCTGTTCACGTGCAGGACGATCGCGACGTCAGCTGCGAGCTGTACGTCAATCAGCGGCCGCGGCTACGTCGAAGCCGAGATGCACCCGGCCGACCGCTCGTATCCCGGTCGACCTGGTGCGGATCGACGCCATCTACAACCCGGTGCGGCGCGCCAATTTCACCGTGGCCGAAACCCGCGTCGGACAGCGCACCGACTACGATCGCCTGGCCGTCTCGGTCGAGACCAACGGCACCTCTCGCCGGAAGACGCCGTGGCCTACGCCGCCGCGCTGGCCCAGGAGCACTTCCGCTACTTCGTCGAGTTCGGCGCGGCCCAGGTTCCCGGCGGGATGCCGGCGTCGGCGCCGCGGTCCGGCATCGGAACTGGCGGCCAAGCTGGCCCGCTCCATCGACGATCTCGGCCTCTCGGTGCGGACGCTGAACTCGCTCAAGAACTCCAACATCCGCACCCTTGCGCGATCTGGTCGAGTTCTCGGTCAAGGACCTCAAGGAAGTGAAGAACATCGGCGACAAGGCGCTGCAGGAGATCGCCGAGCTCCTGCAGCGGGAGTCGCTCAACTTCGAGATGGTCTTCGAAGATGTCGACGGCGACGTCCGACATCAATCCGGGAAGGGACCGCGCCGATGGTGCCGTCCACCGCCGCAGCGGCGAGGAAGGCTGACCATGCGCCACCGCGCCAAGGGACGTCAGCTCTCCCGCACCTGGACGCACAAGCGCGCGCTGCTGCGGCAACATGGCGGCGTCGCTCTTCCGGTACGAGGCGATCACCACCACCACCGCCAAGGCCAAGGAGCTCCGGCCCTACGCCGAGAAGCTCGTCACCCTGGCGCGCCGGGGCGACCTGCACGCGCGTGCGGCAGGTGCAGCGGAAGATCCCCGATCCGGGAGTGCTCACCAAGCTGTTCAAGACCATCGGCCCGCGGTTCGCGTCGCGGCCGGGTGGCTACATCCGGATCCTCAAGCTGGGCCACCGCCCGGGCGACGGCGCCGACACTGGCGCGGATCGAGCTGTTGTCGGAGTGACGACGGCTGGCGGGGAAGGGATACGATCGAAGGGGACCCGCGGGTCCCCTTTTTTTCACGCCGCGGCGGGCTTGACCACCTTGCCGCTCTTGAGGCACTGGGTGCAGACCCGCACCCGGCGGGTCGCCCCGTCGACCGTGACCCGCACGGTCTGGAGATTCGGCATCCAGCGCCGCTTGCGCCGGTTGTTGGCGTGGCTGACGTGATTGCCGGTCATCGGCCCCTTGCCACAAATGGTGCAGATCCGCGCCATCGGTCTCCCCTCGATGCGTTTTCCTGCCACAGCAAGCCCGAAAACATATCGGGAAGGACGAGCAAGAACAACGGGGCCGGCTCCGGCCGGTCCGGCCACCCCGTTTGCGACGAGTCTGCCATGCCGCGCGCGCTGATCACCGGGTATCACCGGCCAGGACGGGTCCTACCTGGCCGAGCATCCTGCTGGCGCAAGGGTTACGAAGTCATCGGCGTGGTCCGCCGCACCTCGCACCACTCCTACGAGCGGATCGAACACCTCATCCCCCGCATCCGGATCGCCGCCGCCGACCTGCTCGACCAGCACTCGCTCACCACGGTGATCCAGGACGTGCAGCCCGACGAGGTCTACAACCTCGCGGCGCAGTCCTTCGTGCCCACCTCGTTCACCCAGCCGGTGCTGACCGGCGAATTCACCGCGCTGGGCGTCACCCGGATCCTCGAAGCGGTCCGGTTGGCGTGCCCCACCGCGCGGTTCTACCAGGCCAGTTCGTCGGAGATGTTCGGCAAGGTCACCGAAACGCCGCAGCGCGAGTCGACGCCGTTCTATCCCCGCTCGCCGTACGGGGTGGCCAAGCTCTACGGCCACTGGATCACGGTCAACTACCGCGAGTCGTACGACCTCTACGCCGTCAGCGGCATCCTCTTCAATCACGAGTCGCCCCGCCGCGGCATGGAGTTCGTCACCCGCAAGGTCACCGACGGCGCGGCGCGCATCGAGCTCGGCCTGGCCACCGAGCTCGGCTCGGCAATCTCGACGCGCGGCGGGACTGGGGCTTTGCCGGCGACTACGTCGACGCCATGTGGCGGATGCTGCAGGCCCCCGAGCCGCAGGACTACGTGATCGGCACCGGCACCGACCATTCGGTGGAAGACCTGGTGCGGGTGGCGTTTGCGCGCGTCGGCCTCGACTGGAAAGCAGTACGTGCGGGTCGACCCGCAGTTCTACCGCCCGGCGGAGGTCGATGTGCTCCTCGCCGATGCGTCGAAGGCGCGCACCCGGCTGGGCTGGAGTCCGCAGGTGACGTTCGACGAGCTGGTGGAGATGATGGTCGACGCCGATCTCGATCGGCTGCGGAGCCGCTGATGCGGCTGTTGGTCACCGGCGCCGGCGGATTCGTCGGTCGCTGGCTGGTCGACGCCGCGCTGGCGGCCGGCCACGACGTGGTCGCCGCGACCGAACTGCGGCAACCGCCACCGGCGTCGTGGCGGGCCGCCGGGCGCCGGGTGCGCCGGGTCGCGGCCGACCTGCGCCGCCCGGCCGGCATCGCGCGCCTCGCGGCGCTCCGACCGGTTCCGGACGCCGTCGTCCACCTCGCCGCCATCGCCTCGAACACGGTCGCAAACCGCGATCCCGGAGCCGCATGGGCGCTCAATGCGGGGGCCACGGCAGCCCTGGCCGACGCGATGGCGCGGGCCGGTGCGGCGAGGTTCCTGCTGGTGTCCTCCGCCGAAGTCTACGGCGCCGGGCACGCCGAACCGATCCCGGAGACGGCGGCCATCGCGCCGGTTTCGCCCTATGCCGCCAGCAAGGCGGGCGCCGAGCTCGCCGCCGCGGAGGTGGCTCGTCGCACCGGCCTGGCGGTGGTCGTGGCCCGGCCGTTTCCGCACACCGGCCCGGGGCAGTCGACCGCGTACGTCCTTCCCGCGCTGGCCCAGCGCCTCGCCGCCGCGGCCCGGACCGGAGCGGACGACCATCGCGGTCGGCAACCTCGAGGCGGTGCGCGACTTTCTCGACGTGCGCGACGTGGTGCGGGCCTACCTGGCGCTGCTCGACGCGGCGGCGCCCGGCGAGGTGTACAACGTGGCCAGCGGCATCGGCCGCCGCCTCAGCGAGTGTTTCGCGGCGCTGGCCGGCCTGGCGGGGACCAGCGCCCGTCCGGTCGAGGATGCGAGTCTGATGCGACCAGCCGATATTCCGGTGCTCATCGGCGACGCCGGCAACTTGCGGCGCGCCACCGGATGGGCGCCGGCCATTTCGTTCGATCACACGCTCAAGGACCTGATGGATGCCCAAGCGGACTGACCTCTCCTCGATCCTGATCATCGGATCGGGGCCCATCGTCATCGGCCAGGGCGCCGAATTCGACTACTCCGGGACGCAGGCGGTGCGGGCGCTGAAGGAAGAGGGCTACCGGGTCATCCTGGTCAATTCGAATCCGGCCACCATCATGACCGATCCCGAACTGGCCGACCGGACCTACATCGAGCCGGTCACGCCCGACTGGGTGGCGAGGGTGATCGAGCGCGAGCGGCCCGACGCGCTGCTGCCGACGATGGGGGGACAGACCGCGCTCAACGTGGCGATGGCGCTGGTGCGCGACGGCACGCTCGCGCGGTACGGCGTCGAGCTGATCGGCGCCGCCGAACGCGCCATCCGGATCGCGGAGGACCGCGCCGAATTTGCCGAGGCGATGCGGCGCATCGGCCTGGCGACGCCGCTCGGCACCGTGGTCCACTCGGTGGACGAAGGGCTCGCGGCGGTCGAGGACACCGGCTACCCCGCCATCCTCCGTCCGTCGTACACGCTGGGCGGTACCGGCGGCGGCATCGCCTACAACCGCGAGGAATTCGAGACAGATGGTGCGCCGCGCGCTGGAACTTTCGCCGGTGCATTCGGTGCTGATCGAGCGGAGCATCATCGGGTGGAAGGAGTTCGAGCTCGAGGTGATGCGCGACGGCGCCGACAACGTCGTCATCGTCTGCTCGATCGAGAACATCGACCCGATGGGGGTCCACACCGGCGATTCGATCACCGTGGCCCCGGCGATGACGCTCACCGATCGCGAGTACCAGCAGATGCGCGATGCCGCGATCCGCATCATCCGCGAGGTCGGCGTGGCGGCCGGCGGCTGCAACATCCAGTTCGCGGTCGACCCGCGTACCGGGCAGCAGCTGGTCATCGAGATGAACCCGCGGGTGTCGCGTTCGTCGGCGCTGGCGTCGAAGGCGACCGGATTCCCGATCGCCCGGATCGGCGCCAAGGTGGCGGTCGGATACACCCTCGACGAGCTGCCCAACGACATCACCCGCACCACGCCGGCGTCGTTCGAGCCGGTGCTCGACTACGTCGTGGTCAAGATCCCGCGCTTCGCCTTCGAGAAGTTCCCCAGCGCCGAGCCGTACCTCACCACCCAGATGAAGTCGGTGGGCGAGGTGATGGCGATCGGCCGGACGTTCAAGGAGGCGCTGCAGAAGGGCTTTCGCGGCCTCGAGACGGGGCGCGCCGGCTGGACGATCGGCGCCGGGCCGATCGACGACCGCCTGAGCGACATCGATCGCGCCACGCTGCTCTCGGCGATCCGCAGGCCGACGCCGGAGCGGCTCTTCCAGATCAAGCGGGCGCTGGTGGCGGGTGTGACCATCGAGGAATTGTACGACGCGTCGCACATCGACCCGTGGTTCCTGCACCAGCTCGCCGAACTGGTCGGCGCCGAGGAGGAATGGATCGCGCACCCGCTCGGCGCACGATGCCGCCGCCGACCGGGCGCTGCTGCACCGCGCTCAAGCGGATGGGCTTCTCCGACTGGCAGCTCGGCGACCTGATCCAGCGTGGCGAGGGCGAGATCCGCGCGCTGCGCCATCGGCTCGGCCTCCGCCCCGCCTACAAGACGGTCGACACCTGCGCCGGCGAATTCCCGTCGAACACGCCGTACCTCTACTCCTGCTGGGACGAGGAGAACGAGGCGGCGCCGGCCGTCGACCGCCGCACGGTGGTGATCCTGGGGTCGGGGCCCAACCGCATCGGCCAGGGCGTCGAGTTCGACTACTGCTGCGTGCGCGCGACGCTGGCGTTCCGCGAGCTCGGCTTCCGCACCGTGATGGTCAACTCGAATCCCGAGACCGTCTCGACCGACTTCGACATCTCCGACGTGCTCTACTTCGAGCCGCTCACGCTCGAGGACGTGCTCGAGATCGTGCACGTCGAGCAGCCCGATGGGCGTGGTGGTGCAGCTGGGCGGCCAGACGCCGCTGAAGCTGGCGCGGGCGCTCGAGGCCGCCGGCGTGCCGATCCTCGGCACCTCGCCGACCGCCATCGACGCCGCCGAGGACCGGCGCCAGTTCGAGGCGCTGGCCCGCGAACTCGGCGTGCGCCAGCCGCCGAACGGCACCGCCGAGACGGTCGACGCCGCGCTCGAGGCGGCGGAGCGGATCGGCTATCCGGTGCTGGTGCGCCCCAGCTACGTGCTCGGCGGCCGCGCCATGCGGATCGTCTACGACGCCGAGGAGTTGCGCGGCTTCTTCGACGAAGCGGCGCGGGTCGCGCCCGGCCATCCGGTCCTGATCGATTCGTTCCTCGAGGACGCCTTCGAGGCCGACGTCGACGCGATCTGCGACGGCACCCACGCCGTCATCGGCGGCGTGATGCAGCACATCGAGGATGCCGGCATCCACTCCGGCGATTCGGCCTGCGTGCTGCCGCCGTACCTGATCACCGAAGCGCAGGTCGAGGAGATGCGGGAATACACCCGCGCCTTCGCCCGGCGGCTCGGGCGTGGTGGGGCTGATCAACGCGCAGTATGCCATCAAGGATGGCGTGGTCTACGTGCTCGAGGTCAACCCGCGCGCGTCGCGCACCATTCCGTTCGTCTCGAAGACCACCGGCGTGCCGCTGGCGGCGGCGGCGGCGGCCGTGATGGCCGGGCGAGACGCTGGAGAAGATCGGGCTCACCGACGATCCGCTGCAGCCCTACGTGGCGGTCAAGGAAGCGGTCTTTCCGTTCGCCAAGTTCCCCGGCGTCGACACCCGCCTCGGTCCGGAGATGCGTTCCACCGGCGAGGTGATGGGCATCGCCGACTCGTTCGGCATGGCGTTCGCCAAGGCGCAGGCCAGCGCCGATGGCGCGCTGCCGCTCGAGGGCGCGGTGTTCGTCACCGTCAACGACCACGACAAGCCGACGGTCGTGCCGATCGCGCGGCGCTTCCACGAGCTCGGCTTCCGGGTGCTGGCCACGGCGGGCACGCAGCGCTACCTCCGCGCCCGCGGCGTCCCCGCCGAGCGCGTGTTCAAGGTGTACGAGGGGCGCCCGAACGGCATCGACCTGCTGGTGTCGGGGCAGATCCAGCTGCTGGTCAACACGCCGCTGGGCAAGTTGACGCAGCAGGACGACTATGCCATGCGGCGGGCGGCGCTGCAGCACGGCATTCCGTACACCACGACGATGTCGGCCGCGGCCGCGGCGTGCGATGCCATCATCGCGCATGAAGAGCCGGCGCCTGGAGGTCTGCTCGCTGCAGGAATGGCACGCGCTGGCCCGGGAGACGATGGAAGCGTGACCGCGGCCGCAGGCGACGGGGCAGCGCCGGGCGCGCGCGATCCGGCGATTCGCCGCCGCGGTACGCGCGGCGGTGACCGGCGAGGTGCGCGAGGCGGAACCGCTCGCCCGCTGGTCGACCTACCGCATCGGCGGCCCGGCCACGGTGCTCTTTCCCGCCACGGCCGAGGACGTCGCCGACGGCGTTGCGCCTGGCGGACCGGCAGCGGCGTGCCGTGGTTCGCCCTCGGCCTGGGATCGAACCTGCTCTTTCCCGACGCCGGTCTCGACGCGCTGGTCATCCGGCTCGGCAAGGGCCTCGACCGGTCGACCATCCGGCGGGCGCGCTCTGGACGCTCGGCGCCGGGTTGCCGGCGCCGCTCGCCGCCAAGCGCACCGCGCCGCGGGCTGGGGCGGGATCCACAAGATGGTGGGCGTTCCCGGAAGCGTTGGCGGGGGCATCGTGATGAACGCCGGCTGCCACGGCGCCGAATGGAGCGACGTGGTGCAGACGGTGCACGTCGTCGACGCCACCGGGACCGACCGGATCATCCCCGCGGCCGAGGCCGGGTTTGCCTATCGCCGCAGTCATCTCGGGGCGGTCGTCGTGGTCGCCACCACGGTACTGCTTCACCCGGCGGACGCGCGGCGCTCGAGGCCGAGACCGAGGCGTTGTACAAGTGGCGCAAGGATGGCACGCCGTTCAACCAGCCATGCTGCGGATCGGTGTTCCAGAATCCCGGCGCTCGCCGCCGACCGCGACCCGGCGGCGCCGCGCACGGCGGGGCAGTTCATCGAGGCGACCGGCCTGAAGGGCATGCGCGCTCGGCGGGGCCGTCGTCTCGCCGCTGCACGCCAACTACTTCGTCAACACCGGTGGCGCGACCGCGGCCGACGTGACCGGGCTGATGGGCCTGGTCCGGGACCGGGTGGCGGCGGCGTGGGGGGTTCGCCTGGAGCCCGAGGTCAAGGTGATCGACCGCCACGGCGGCGATCGCCACCCCGCGGTGAGCGTCCGGGTCCGGGTGCGCGTCTATCTTTCCGCCGCTCCCGGACCGGCGGACGACCACCGGTCGGGGTGCGACGGCCGGCGCCGCGCGCCGCCACACCGGCCGGATCATCATCGGGCGCGGGGAGCGGCCATGGCCGACTTTTTCGTACACGAATCCAGCTACGTCGACGACGGTGCCACGATCGGCAAGGGCACGAAGATCTGGCACTTCTCCCACGTCATGGCGGGCGCGGTCATCGGCGAGCGCTGCAACCTCGGCCAGAACGTCGTCGTCATGCCGGGCACCCGGATCGGCAACAACGTCAAGATCCAGAACAACGTGTCGATCTACGAAGGCGTCGAGCTGGAAGACGACGTCTTCTGCGGCCCGTCGCTGCGTCTTCACCAACGTGATGAATCCGCGCAGTCACATTTCCCGCAAGCACGAATATCGCCGTACCCTGGTGCAGCGCGGCGCGTCGATCGGCGCCAACGCCACCATCGTCTGCGGCCACACCCTGGGCGAGTTCGCCTTCATCGGCGCCGGCGCGGTGGTCACCAGCGACGTGCCGGCGTTCGCCCTGATGGTCGGCGTCCCGGCCCGCCGGGTCGGCTGGGTGTGCCAGTGCGGCGTGCGGTTGCTGGTGCGCGGCGGGGCCGGGGAATGCGCCGCCTGCGGCGCCGGTTACCAGGAGTCGGACGGGCGGCTGAACCTGATTGTCCCGCCGAGCGCTGACGCCGCTAACTTTATCGGCTGCTTGCAGTTGGACCACTTTTGCCGGACCGAGGGAGTAGCGCCATGGGCGTACCGATGCTGGATCTGAAGGCGCAGTACCGCACCATCAAGGACCAGGTCGTCGCCGCGCATGATGGATGTCATCGAGCGCCAGCAGTTCATCCTGGGCGCCGAGGTGGCCGAGCTCGAGCGGCAGATCGCCGAGCTGTCGCACGCCAAGCACGCCATCGGCTGCGCGTCGCGGCACCGACGCCATTCTCCTGCCGCTCCGCACCCTGGACCTCAAGCCCGGCGACGAGGTGATCGCGCCGTCGTTCACCTTCTTCGCCACCGCCGGGGCGATCCACAACGCCGGCGGCCGGCCGGTCTTCGCCGACATCGACGCCGACACGTTCAACCTCGATCCCGACGCGGTCGCGCGCGGCGATCACGCCGCGCACCCGCGCCATCGTCGCGGTCGACCTGTACGGCCAGATGGCCGCCATGGAGCGGTTGCTGGCCATCGCCGCGCCGCGCGGCATCGCGGTGATCGAAGACGGCGCGCAGGCGATCGGCGCGCGCCGCCGGATCGGCGGCGCGTGGCGCATGGCGGGCGAGCTCGGCTATGCCGGGACGTTCTCGTTCTTCCCCAGCAAGAACCTCGGCGGCTGGGGCGACGGCGGCATGATGACCACGCAGGACGACGCCCTCGCCGAACGCCTCAAGCGGCTCCGGGTGCACGGCGGCGCCAAGCAGTACCACCACGACGAAGTCGGCTACAACTCGCGGCTCGACACGCTCCAGGCGGCGATCCTGCTGGCCAAGCTGCCGCACCTCGCGGCGTGGAGCGAGGCGCGGCGCCAGCGCGCCGCGCGCTACACCGCGGCGCTCGCAGGACGTGCCGCAGGTGCGGCCGCCGGCGACCGACCCGGCCAACGAGCACATCTTCCACCAGTACACCATCCGGGCCGAGCGGCGCGACGCGCTGCGGGCGCACCTGCAGGGCAAGGGGATCGGCTGCATGATCTACTACCCGGTCGGCGCTCCACCTGCAGCCCTGCTTCGGCGATCTCGGCTATCGGCGCCGGATCGCTGCCGGTGACCGAGCAGGCCATGAAGGAAGTGATCTCGCTTCCGGTCTATCCCGGAGCTGACCGACGCCCAGCAGGACGAGATCGATCGGCGCGGTTCGCGAGTTCTACCGGTGAGCCGGCTGAAGGTCGGCGTGATCGGCGCCGGGGCGTGGGGGAAGAACCACGTGCGCACGCTGGCATCGATGCCCGACGTGGAGCTGGCCGCGGTCTGCGACGCCGATCCACGCGACCCGCGCAGCCGGCTCGCAGCGCAGTACCCCGGGACGTTCGTCACCGACGCGCCGGACCAGCTGCTGAGCCGGGTCGAAGCGGTGGTGATCGCCGCCCCGGCGCCGGCCCACGCCGCGCTGGCGTTCGAGGCGATCCGGGCCGGCGTCCCGGCGCTGGTGGAGAAGCCGTTCGCGCTGTCGGTCGGCCGACGCCGAGGCGATGGCCGAAGCGGCCGCGAAGGCGGGCGTGCCGCTGCTGGTCGGGCACCTGCTGGTGCATCACCCGATCATCCACCGGTTGCGCCAGATGATCACCGACGGGCACCATCGGCACGCCGTACTACCTCTATTCCCAGCGGGTCAACCTCGGCCAGGTGCGCCCGGACGAGAACGCCCTCTGGTCGCTCGGGCCGCACGACGTCTCGATCGCGCTCTACCTGCTGGGCGAGGCCCCGGTGCAGGTCGCGGCCCACGGCCACGCCTACCTCCAGCCGGGGATCGAAGACGTCGTCTTCCTGATCATGACCTTCGCCTCCGGGGTGGTGGCCCATGCCCAGCTCTCGTGGCTCGACCCCCACAAGGAGCGGCGGCTGACCGTGGTCGGGTCGAAGCAGATGGTGGTCTTCGACGACATGGCGCCCGCGCGAGAAACTCCGGATCTACGACAAGGGCGTCGACCGCAAGGAGGCATTCCTCTCGGCCGCCGAGTCGCTGACGCTGCGGGAAGGGCGACATCGCGATTCCCCGGGTCCCCGGCGGCGAGCCGCTGCCGATCGAACTGGCCCACTTCGTGCGCGTGGTACGAGGCGCGCCGGCGGAACGCACCGATGCCGGCGACGGAGTCCGCGTGGTGCGGGTGCTCGAGGCTGCCAGCCGCTCGCTCGCGGCCGGTGGCGCACCGATGGCGATCCCTCCCGACGGAGGGAGTGGAGGCAGGGCATGACGCTCGCAGACGATCTGATCGCCCGCGCCGGCAAGCGCGACATCACCTTCGGCATCGTGGGGCTGGGCTACGTCGGCCTGCCGCTGGCGATGGAACTGGGCCGGGCCGGGTTCCACGTCCTCGGGCTACGACATCAGCCAGCGCGTGGTCGACGGGCTCAACGCCGGCAAGTCGCACATCAAGGACGTCTCGCAGACAGGACGTGGCGGAGCTGCTGCACGGCCGAACCGCTTCGAGGCGACCACCGACCAGTCGCGACTGGCGGAGGCCGACGCGATCTCGATCTGCGTGCCGACGCCGCTCTCGAAGTACAAGGATCCCGACGTCTCGTTCATCGTCGCGGCCACCGACGCCGTCAAGGGCACGCTCCGCCGCGGCCAGGTGATCATCCTCGAGAGCACCACCTATCCCGGCACGACGCGCGAGATCATGCTGCCGGCGCTCGAGAGCACCGGGCTGAAGGTGGGCGAGGACTTCTTCCTGGCGTTTTCTCCCGAGCGGGTCGATCCCGGCAACCCGACGTACAACACCAAGAACACCCCCAAGGTGGTCGGCGGCATCACCGCCGACTGCCGGCGCGTGGCCTGCGCCATGTACGCGCCGGCCATCGACACGCTGGTGCCGGTGACCACCACCGAGGCGGCCGAGCTGGTCAAGCTGCTGGAGAACACCTTCCGCAGCGTCAACATCGGCCTGGTCAACGAGATGGCGATCGTCTGCGACAAGCTCGGCGTCGACGTCTGGGAAGTGATCGACGCGGCGGCCACCAAGCCGTTCGGGTTCATGAAGTTCCTCCCCGGCCCGGGTCTTGGCGGGCACTGCATCCCGATCGATCCGCACTACCTCGCGTGGAAGATGCGGGGACTCAACTACAAGACCCGCTTCATCGACCTGGCGGGCGAACTCAACAGCGAGATGCCGCTGTTCTGGGTCCGCAAGGTCATGGAGACGCTCAACACCGACACCAAGGCGATCAAGGGCGCCCGGGTGCTGGTGCTGGGCGTGGCCTACAAGAAGGACATCGACGACCTGCGCGAGAGCCCCGCGCTCGACATCCTGGCGTTGCTCCACCAGTACGGCGCCAATGTGTCGTACCACGATCCGTATGTCGGCAGGTTTTCCGAAGGCGGCATCGACTATCAGTCCGTGCCGCTCACCGAAGCGACGGTGCGCCAGGCCGACGTCGTGTTCATCGTGACCGACCATTCCAACATCGACTGGCCGATGGTCAAGCGCGCCGCCAAGCTGATCGTCGACACCCGGCACGTGATGGCGCGGCTTCCCTGATGCGGGTGACGGTCATCGGCTCCGGATACGTCGGGCTCGTGGCCGGAGCCTGCCTGGCCGAGACCGGCAATGACGTGGTCTGCGCCGACAACGATCCGGCCAAGATCGCCGGCCTCACCCGCGGCGTCGTCCCGATCTACGAACCGGGGCTGGCGCCGCTGATCGAACGCAACGCGGCCGCCGGCCGGTTGCGCTTCGACACCGACATCGGCCTGGCGGTGCGGCACGGTGACGTGGTGTTCATCGCCGTCGGCACGCCGCCGGGCGAGGACGGCTCGGCCGACCTCCAGCACGTGCTCGATGTCGCCGACACCATCGGCCGCCACCTCGATCGTTTCAAGGTGATCGTCACCAAGTCGACCGTGCCGGTCGGCACCGCCGAAACGGTGCGGGCCGCCATCCGCCAGCGGACCAGCGGCGAATTCGCCGTGGCATCGAACCCCGAGTTCCTCAAGGAAGGCGCGGCGATCGACGACTTCATGAAACCCGACCGCGTCGTCCTCGGCGTCGATGATCCGCGGGCCGAAGCGGTGCTGGGCGAACTCTACGCGCCGTTCGTGCGCACCGGGTCGCCGATCCTCTTCATGGACATCCCGTCGGCCGAAGTCACCAAGTACGCCGCCAATGCGATGCTGGCGACGCGGATCTCGTTCATGAACCAGATCGCCGATCTCTGCGAGCGGGTCGGCGCCGACGTCTTCTCGGTGCGCCACGGCATCGCGACCGATTCACGGATCGGCCCGGCGTTCCTCTTTCCCGGCCCGGGCTACGGCGGCTCGTGCTTTCCCAAGGACGTCAAGGCGCTGGCCCACACCGCCCGGTCTCATGGCATGCGCACCGACCTCTTCGACGCCGTCGAAGCGGTCAACGCCCGGCAGAAGCAGGTGATGTTCGCCAAGCTGGAGCGGCTGCTCGGGCCGCTCGCCGGGCGGGTCGTGGCCGTGTGGGGGCTGGCGTTCAAGGCCGGCACCGACGACATGCGCGAGAGTCCGGCGATCACGCTGATCGACGCGCTGCTCGAGGCCGGTGCCACGGTCCGCGCCCACGACCCCGAGGCGCTGGACGCCGCGCGGGGCATCTGGGGCGATCGCGTCAGCTATGCCACCGACCAGTATCACGCGCTGGAGGGCGCCGACGCGCTCGCCGTGGTCACCGAATGGCTGGTCTACCGGACGCCGGACTTCGAACGGATGCGCGCGCTGATGCGGACGCCGGTGATCGTCGACGGACGCAATCTCTACCAGCCGGCGCGGCTGGCGAAGCTGGGCTTCCGCTAGGCCGGCATCGGCCGGACGGGGACGCCGTGAGAGTCGTCATCAGCGGCGCCGCCGGCTTTCTCGGCTCGCACCTCGTCGATCGGTTCCTGGCCGAGGGCCATCTGGTGGTCGGCGTCGACAACTTCCTCACCGGTCGCCCCGACAACATCGCGCATCTCGACGACAACGCCGGGTTCACGTTCGTGCGCCACGATGTCTGCCGGCCCCTGGCCATCCCCGGCGCGGTCGACGGCGTGCTCCATCTCGCCTCGCCGGCCAGTCCGGTCGATTACCAGGCCCTGCCGATCGAGACGCTCGACGTGGGCTCGGCCGGAACCCGCAACATGCTGGAACTGGCGCGCGAACACGGCGCCCGCTTCTTCCTGGCGTCGACCTCGGAGGTCTACGGCGATCCCGACGTCCATCCCCAGCCGGAGTCGTACTGGGGCCACGTCAATCCCATCGGCCTGCGCAGCATGTACGACGAGGCCAAGCGCTTTGCCGAAGCGCTCACCATGGCGTACCATCGCAGCCGCGGCGTCGACACCCGGATCGTGCGGATCTTCAACACCTACGGACCGCGGATGCGGGCGCGTGACGGACGGGTGGTCTCGAACTTCATCGTGCAGGCGCTGGCGGGCGAACCGTTGACGGTCTACGGCGAAGGCCAGCAGACCCGATCGTTCTGCTACGTCTCCGACGAGGTCGACGGGACTCTACCGGCTCTTCCAGAGCGACCGGACCGAACCGACCAACGTGGGCAATCCGGGCGAATTCACCATCCTCGAGCTCGCCGGGCTGGTGCTCGAGATCACCGGCTCGTCGTCGCCGATCGTGCACCGTCCGCTGCCGGCGGACGACCCGCGCCAGCGCCGCCCGGTCATCGACGTCGCCCGCGACGTGCTGGGCTGGGAGCCCGGCGGTGCAACTGCGCGAAGGCCTGGCCCGTACGGTCGAGTACTTCCGGGAGAACGCCGATGGCCGTTAGCACCCGCGGAGTGCTCGACATCGCTCGTGAGCGCTTTGCGAACCACGACTATTACGGTGCGCTGGTCCTGCTCGACGATCTCGATGCCGGCGGCTTCGCCGACGTGCATCATCTCCGCGGTCTCTGCTATTCCCTGCTCGATCGTCCCGACGAGGCGCTGAGCGCCTTCGACCGTGCGCTGGCGCTCAATCCCCGGTACGTCGAGGCGCTGCTGCACCGCGGCCTGGTGCTGAGCGCGATGGGCCGCACCGACGAAGCGGCCGCCTCGTTCCAGGGCGCGGTGGCGTCCGAGGGGCCGCCGGTGGCCGGGTTCAGCGGCCCCGTCGCAGCGCGTCTCGCCAACGAGCACGCCCGGCTGGGCGAGATGTACGCCGAGGCCGGCGCGCTCGCCGACGCGGTGCGGGAATACCGCCGCGCCGTGAAACTGGGCGCGGGATTTCACGACCTGCGGCTGCGTCTGGCGCGACTCCTCCTCGAGGCCGGGAATCCCCTCCAGGCACGGGAGGAACTCGACATGATCGTCAGGGCGCGCCCCGATTGGATCGACGCCCGCGTCCAGCTCGGGCTGGCGCGGTTCCTGGCGGGCGACAGCAGCGGCGCGCGCGACACCTGGCAGGCCTGCCTCGCCGAGCGTCCCGACGTCGAGCGGATCAATGCCTATCTCGCAATGCTGGAGCGGACGCCGTCGTGAATCGCTCCGGTGTGCTGCTGATGGCGTCGGTGGTCGTGGCGGGATGCGGGTCGAGCCAGCCGGATTCGGAGCGCCTCGGCGACGTGGCGTGGCACGAGGCGCGCTGGGCGGCCGCGGTGGCCGATTACAAGGCTGCGGGCAACACCCCCGATCTGCTCGCCAAGGAAGCTGATGCCGCGTTCCACGGCGGCATGCTGGCCGAAGCGGCCGAAGCGTGGACCCAGCTGGGTCTTGCCGATTCGAGCCGCGCCGGGGAAGCCGCTGCCGGACTGGTGCGCGCGGCCGACATGGCCGAGCATGACGGCGACCAGTCCGCACTGGCACTCGCCATCCTCGGCATCCGCAAGGTGGCGCCGGGCTGGCCGCTGGGACGCCTCGCGGTGCGACTGGCCCAGGCACCAGCGCTGCCGCCGGCGGACGCCGCCGAGATCCTGCCGGCAGCGCTGGCGACCGCGTCCAACCGCGCCGCCGCCGATCCGCTCCTGGCGGCACTCGGGCATGCGGATCGCGCGCGGGGTGCCTGCGATCAGGCGGTGCCGATTCTCGATGGCCTGCTCCATCGGAACATCGGCGCGGGTACCCGCGACAGCGTCGGTGTCGACCTGCAATGGTGCGAACTGTCTCTCGGACTCGTCGCGCTGCAGAACCAGCGACCGGGACCGGCAGAGCGCTGGTTCCAGCGCGCGGCGCAGCGCGACCCGAACGGTCCGGCCGGGCGACGCGCCCTGATCGGTTACGGCGACGCGCGCATGGCCGAAGGCGACCTCGCCGCCGCCATGACGGCCTGGGAGGCGGCGATCGCCGCCGACCCGACCGATTCGATCGCCGCCCTGGCGCGGCGCCGCCTCGCCCCGCCGCCGGTGGCGGACACCGATACCATGGCCGCGGCCGGCGCCGGCAATGCACCCGACAGCGGGGGGAACGGATGAAACTGCGCCGCGTCGTGATGGCGTTGACGGCAGCGCTGGCCGCGGCGGCGTGCAATCGGCACCGGCCGGCACCGATGCCGTCGCCGCTGTCGGCCACGCCGCAGATGATCGATTCGATGTGGACGGTCGCGATGGATTTCTATCACCGCGGCAAGTGGTCGCAGGCCGGCGTCGCGTTCGATCGGGTCGAACTCGAAATGTCGCCCGGCGACGCCCGCGTGCTGCTCGGCCGGCTCTATCTCGGTGACACCTACGTGCACCAGGGCAGCGAACTGGAAGCGGTGCAGCAGTTCCGCCGCCTGTCGGACGAATTCCCGGCCGATTCGCTCGCCCAGGTGGCGCTGCTCCACGCCGGCGACGCGTATCTCAGGCTGTGGCGGAAACCGGATCTCGATCCGACCTACGGCACCGACGCCGAGTCGACCTACGAGGAAGTCCTGACGCGCTATCCGTCGTCGCCGGCCGCCGATTCGGCCCGGCTGCGCCTCACCGAGGTGGAAAACCGGTTCGCCGAGCGCCAGTATCGCGAGGCGAAATTCTATCTCAAGTACAACGCGTTCGATTCGGCGATCCTCTACTTCAAGGACCTGGTCGCGACCTGGCCCACGTCGCCGGTGGCGCCGAAGGCGGTCGACGGACTGATCGAGGCCTATCACAAACTCGCCTATCATGACGACGTGCGTGACATGTGCGGCTACTATCGCGCCCACTGGCCCAATGCCAAGGTCAACAGCAACTGCCCGTCGGGGCCGGCACCGACGGCGCCGGGGCGGTAGTTCCGCCGTGCGCCTCGGCGTCTTCGGCGGCTCGTTCGATCCCGTGCATCACGGGCACCTGATCGTCGCCGGGTTGGCGCGGGACGCGCTGCAGCTCGATCGGGTGCTGTTCGTCGTGGCGGGCGAGCAGCCGTTCAAGGGTGGCAGGCACCACGCCGCCGCGACGCACCGGGTCCGGATGGTCGAGCTGGCCCTCGAGGGGGCCGAGGGTTTTCGTGCCGATTCCCGGGAACTTGGCCGGCCCGGTCCGTCGTATACCGTCGATACGCTGCGGGAGCTGGCGGCGGGACACTCCGGGATCGAATTGGTGCTGCTGCTGGGCGCCGATTCGGCACGGACGTTTGCTTCGTGGCACGAGCCGGAGGCAATCCGGCGCCTGGCGCGGATTGCCGTCTTCCGACGCGCCGCCGATGCGCCGCCCCCGGGCTTCGATCGGACCGTCGAGGTGCCGGCGCTGGAGCTATCGTCGAGTGCGGTGCGTCAGCGGGCGGCTTCGGGGAAGACGCTGCTGGGGTGGGTGCCGCCGGCGGTGGCGGGATACATTGCGGCCGAGGGGCTCTATCAGAATGGGGCAGGATGATCAAGAAGCTGGTTGAATCGGTCATCGGATCGCGGCAGGAACGCGAAGTGAAGCGGTTGCAGCCGGTGCTGGCGCAGATCCGCGAACAGGAAGCGCGCCTGACGGCGCTCGATGACGCCGCGCTGCGGGGCCAGACCGTCAGGTTCCGCGCCATCCTCGCCGAGCGGACCGACCCGCTCCGGGCGGAGGTGGAGCGCCTCCGGGCGGCCAAGCACGACTGCGCCGACCCCGCGGAGCGTGAAGCGCTCGATCCCCAGCTGCAGAAAGCCGAGCACGCCTGGAAAGAGGCCGTCGCCAGTACGCTCGACGCACTGCTTCCCGAGGCGTTCGCCACGGTGCGGGAGGCGTGCCGGCGGCTGGTGGGAACGACCGTGACGGTGACCGGCCAGGAAATTCCGTGGAACATGGTGCCCTACGACGTGCAGCTCATCGGCGCCATCAACCTGCACCGCGGACGGATCGCCGAAATGGCCACCGGCGAAGGGAAGACGCTGGTGGCGGTGCTGCCGTTGTACCTCAACGCGCTGCCCGGCCGGGGCGTGCACCTGGTCACGGTCAACAATTACCTGGCACGCCGCGACGCGCAGTGGATGGGGCACGTCTACCAGTACCTCGGCCTGACGGTGGCCTGTCTCGACGACACCGAGCCGTCGTCGCCGGCGCGCCGCGCGGCGTACGGCGCCGACATCACCTACGGCACCAACAACGAGTTCGGCTTCGACTACCTCCGCGACAACATGGTCTTCGAGCTGGGCCAGCGGGTGCAGCGGGAGCACGTCTATGCCATCATCGACGAGGTCGACTCGATCCTGATCGACGAAGCGCGGACACCGCTGATCATCTCCGGTCCCGTGGGCGAAGAAGACAGCGTCCACTATCGGGGCTACAACGGCAAGGTGGCCGATCTGGTCCGGCGGCAGAACGAAGTGGTCAGCGGCCTGGTGGCCGAAGGCGAGACGTTGCTGGGCGGGGAGAAGACGCGCGCCGCAGCGGGGGTCAAGCTCTACCAGGCGCAGCTCGGGATGCCGAAGAACAAGCGGTTGCTCAAGCTGCTCAACGAGACCGGCGTCAAACAGCTGGTCCAGCGCACCGAGCTGGATAACATCGCCGACCGCAAGCTTCCCATCAAGCAGCAGAATCAGCGCGATGTCGAAGACCCGCTCTACTTCGTGCTCGACGAACGGGGCCACGCCGTCCACCTGACCGATCGCGGTTCGGCGGCGTTGTCGCCCGACGATCCGCAGATGTTCGTCATTCCCGACATCTCGCAGGAGATCCACGACCTCGAGCACGATCTGGACATGAGCCCGGCCGAAAAGGCCGAGGAGCGGCGGCAGATCGAGGCGGGATACGCTGCCAAGAGCGAGCAGCTGCACATCATCCACAAGCTGCTGCAGGCGCACGCGCTCTACGAGCGGGAAGTCGACTACATCGTGCAGGAAGGCCAGGTGCTGATCGTCGATGAATTCACCGGCCGGATCATGCACGGCCGGCGCTGGTCCGACGGACTGCACCAGGCGGTCGAGGCCAAGGAGGGCGTCACCGTCAAGGGGGAGACACAGACCCTGGCGACGATCACCATCCAGAACTACTTCCGGATGTACGACAAGCTGGCGGGGATGACCGGCACCGCCGAAACGGAAGAAAACGAGTTCTATTCGATCTACAGCCTCGAAGTGGCGGTCATTCCCACCAACCGCCCGATCCGGCGGCTCGACAACCCCGACCGGATCTACAAGACGCGGCGCGAGAAGTACAACGCCGTCGCCGAGGAGGTCGAGCGGATCCATGGCGTCGGCTATCCGGTGCTGATCGGCACCACCAGCGTCGATGTGTCCGAAACCCTGTCGCGGCAGCTCAAGCGGCGCGGCCTGCCGCACGAGGTGCTGAACGCCAAGCACCATCAGCGCGAGGCGGAGATCGTCGCCAAGGCGGGGCAACGCGGCGCGATCACCATTGCCACCAACATGGCCGGCCGCGGCACCGACATCAAGCTGGGCGAAGATCTCGATCTGTCCGTCGACGAGGCCGGGTTGCACATCATCGGCACCGAGCGCCACGAATCGCGCCGCATCGATCGCCAGCTGCGGGGCCGGTCCGGCCGCCAGGGCGATCCCGGGGTCTCGCTCTTCTTCCTCTCGCTCGAAGACGACCTGATGCGATTGTTCGGGTCCGATCGCATTGCGCGGATGATGGACAAGAGCGGCTCCGAAGAGGGCGAGGTGATCACCGGCAGGATGATCACCATGGCCATCGAGTCGGCGCAGAAGCGGGTCGAGCTGCAGAACTTCGAATCCCGCAAGCGGCTGCTGGAATACGACGATGTCATGAATCAGCAGCGCGAGGTGGTGTATTCCACCCGCCTGTTCACCCTCGAGCGCGGCGAGGAACTGAAGGCGGAGGCAATCAAGATGGTCCGGGCCGCCGTCGAGCGCGCGGTGCGCGACTATCTCGCCGGCGCCGAACGGCCCGAGGACTTCGACCGCACCGGCCTGCGCGAGGCGCTGCTGATGCAGTTTCTGGTGGGTCCGGACGCCGTGCTCGATCCCGGCGTCACCGCCGATCTCGACGCGGTCGTCACCGCCGTCCGGACCGAGGCCGAGGCGGCGTTCGCGCGGAAGATCGCCTATCTGCAGGACTTCTCCCGGCAGATCAACATTCCGCACGTCGACCTGCAGGTGCTGTCGCAGGTGATGCTGACGGTGCTCGACGAGAAGTGGAAGGACCACCTCTACGATCTCGACCAGCTCCGCAATGCCATCCAGTACCGGGCCTACGGCCAGCGCGATCCGCTGGTGGAGTACAAGAAGGAAGCCTTCGACATGTTCGAGGACCTCCTGCGCGACATCCAGGCGACGTTCGCCGAGCGCTATCTCAAGGTGCAGGTCAGCGCCCAACCCCAGGCGCCGCCGCCGCGCCCGGTGACCGAAACCCTGTCGGCGCCGCACGAACCCACTGGCGACGATCTCTTCACCGGTGGCGCCACCACGCGCACCGTCGGGGCACCGCTGCCGCCGTCCGCGCCGTCGCCGGCGGCAATGCCGCGCGTCACCGGCCCGGGCGTCCGCCCGGCGCGGCCCATGGCGGGGACCGGCGAGTTCAATGACGTCGGCCGCAACGATCCCTGTCCCTGCGGCTCGGGCAAGAAGTTCAAGAAGTGCCACGGCGCGACGGTGTGACCGCCGGCCCCGGCTGATGCGCCGCTCCCGCGCGACGATGGCCACGGCCGCCGCATCGGTCGTGCTCGGGGCCGGCTGCGCGTCGCCGACCGGTCCGGGCCGCGTCTGCACCGCGCTCTATGCCTACCTCACCGCCGTCGTGGTCGATACCGCGGGCCATCCGGTGACCGGGCTCGCCATCCACGACTCGGTGCCGCGCACCGGCCTGGCCTGGGACGAGGCGCAGGAACCGTTCCCGGGTTCCGGTGCCGCGGTGATCTTCGCCGACGCTGATCAGCAGAAGGTGAGCCGCACCAGAACAGAGCCGGTAATGGTCTCGGGACACGGGACGGGCGGATCGTTCAGCGCCAGCTACGTGTTCGACGCCACCGGCTGCCACGTGGGGAAGGTCTCGGGTCCCGATACGGTGGTGGTGCGGTAGGGCCCAAGGGTGTTGCAAGAATGAAACATCAGCGCGACCCGGTGTTGTGGGCCTGCCGCATCAGGCTGTGTTGGTGGCAACGCCTCGCCCATGAATACAAGAGTTGCAGCGCCGTGATGATAATATAATATCATATAGTTTCGGCACGAGATCTGCCTTGTCAGGGGCAATCCCGTAACTGACAGGTGGCACATGCGGCGTATTCTCGCTTTCACGATGACGTTGGCGTTTGCCGGTGTCGGCTCGGCCTCGGCGCAGCTGATCTACAACAACGGTGGGCCCAACCAGCAGAATGGCAACGAGATGACGGAGTGGATCCAGTACGACGACTTCACCCTGACTGGTACCTCGACCATCGGCGAAGTCGACTTCTGGACCATCGTGCAGGCGGGCGGCGCCGCGAGCTACGACGGAACCGTCAGCTGGGTCCTCGCTTCGGACAACTCCGGCGCACCGGGAAGCGTCCTCTTCAGCGGCAACACGGCACTTTCCACCACGCCGACCGGTCTCACGGGCGTTCTCAGCGTGTACGACGAATACTTCAACTCGTTTGACCTGAGCGAGACGCTCGGCGTCGGGACCTATTGGTTGGGTTTGCATAATGGCCCGACGTCATTCGACACCTACTCGAGCGTGTTCTGGGAGACGACCGATCCGACATCGGGTAACGGCCACGAATGTGACTTGACGAACGGTGCCTGCTCGACCGAATCGTACTTCGACAACGGCCAGGAGCACGCCTTCGCCCTCTATGGCCCGAATGGCAATACCACCGTCCCGGAGCCGGGGTCGATGGCACTGCTCGCGACTGGCCTGACGATGCTCGGCCTCAAGCGTCGTCGTCGCGCCTGAGCGTCGCGGCGTATCTGAGGTGTGCGGGGCCCGGTGACGGGCCCCGCGCGTTTATCGGTACCCGCCAGCGTGGGAATGACAGCCGGTGATCGCGGCCCCGGTGCCATCATCGCGCGATGGCTTGCTCCGATACCCTCGTCGATCGCCCCCGCGAGCGCCTCTGGCGCCTCGGCGCCGCCGCGCTCACCGCCCGGGAACTCCTCGCCATCCTGCTCGGGACTGGTGACCGGCGGCACGACGCCCTCGCCACGGCTGCGTCGTTGCTGGCCACCGCCGACGGCGCGCTGCGTCGCCTCGCGGCGCGCCCACCCGGCGAGCTGCTCCGTACCGCCGGCGTCGGTCCGGTCAAGGCGGCCCGGCTCCTCGCCGCCTTCGAGCTGGGAAACCGGATGGCGCGTGAGGAGCGGCCCGCGCTTCCGCGGATCAGCGAACCGGGCGATGTCGTGCGACTGATCGGCGGCCGGCTGCGCGATCTGACGGTAGAGGAATTTCACCTGCTGGCGCTCGACACCCGGTCCCGGGTGCTGCGCGACGTGCTGGTGACACGGGGCCTGCTCGACAGCTCGCTGGTGCATCCGCGCGAGGTCTTCCGGGCGGCCATCGCGGAAGCGGCGGCCGGGATCATCCTGGTGCACAATCACCCCAGCGGCGACCCGACGCCGTCGGCAGAGGATCGGGCGGTGACGCGCCAGATGGTGGCGGCGGGCCAGATGCTCGACCTGCCGGTCTACGACCACGTCATCGTGGCCGGCGACCGGTATCTCTCCTTTTCGACGGCGGGCCTGCTGTGACGGTCCCGGGCCGGGTCGCCTGTCTGGATGGCGTCGGAGCGGCGGGTTAACGTTCCGGATACCATGACAACGGTTTCGCCGGGTTCCTCGACGGAGTTGCCCGCGGCCCTGGCGGCCGCGGTGGCGAAGCACGCCGACCGGCTCGACGTGCCGCAGATCGAGCGCGCCCTGCGGTTTTCGGCCGCCGCCCACCGCGGCCAGAAGCGGATGAGCGGTGAAGACTTCGTCGAGCACTCGATTGCCGTGGCCGCCATCCTCACCGGATTGCTGGTCGATACCACCTCGATCTGTGCGGCGCTGCTGCACGATGTGGTCGAGGACTCCGACGTCACGACCGAAGAGATCAGCGCCGAATTCGGTCGCGAAGTTGCCGAGCTGGTCGACGGCCTGACCAAGATCTCCCACCTGTCGTTCCGCTCCTCGGCCGAGGAACAGTCGGAGAATTACCGCAAGTTGCTGCTGTCGGTGGCGCGTGACGCGCGGGTGATCATCATCAAGCTCGCCGACCGGCTGCACAACATGCGCACGCTCCAGCATCTTCCCGCCGACCGGCGCGAGCGGATCGCCACCGAAACCCGCGAGATCTACGCGCCGCTGGCGCACCGCTTCGGCATGGCCAACGTCAAGGCGGAGCTGGAAGACCTGGCGTTCAAGTTCCTCGAACCCGAGGAATACCAGTACCTGGCCCAGCAGGTCGCCGCCAAGCGCGCCGCAGCGCGAACAGATGATCGACCGGCTGCGGAGTCCGCTCGAACAGGAACTGCGCCGGGCCGACATCGTCACCGTCGAGGTCAGCGGTCGCCCCAAGCACCTCTGGTCGATCCAGCAGAAGATGCGCAAGCGCGACAAGCCGTTCGACGAGATCTACGACCTGATGGCGATGCGGGTGATCGTCGGCACGGTGCCGGAGTGCTATCACGCCCTCGGGCTGATCCACCACGTCTGGACGCCGCTGCAGGAGCGGATCAAGGACTACATCGCCAGTCCCAAGTCGAACGGCTACCAGTCGCTGCACACCACCATCTTCGGTCCCGGCGGCCAGCTCTTCGAGATCCAGATCCGCACCCGCGAAATGCACCGCACCGCCGAGCACGGCATCGCCGCCCACTGGCTGTACAAGGGGCACGACACCGACGGGGTCGGGGGACAGCTGGCGTGGTTCCGTCAGTTGCTCGAACTGCAACAGGAGAGCCATTCGGCCGAGGAGTTCCTCGAATTCCTCAAGGTCGACCTGTACCACGACGAGATCTTCATCTTCACGCCCCAGGGGGACGTCAAGCAGCTCCCCAAGGGGGCCACGGCCATCGACTTCGCCTTCCACGTCCACACCGACGTCGGGCTGCACACCTCCGGTGCCAAGGTCAACGGCCGGATCGCGCCGCTGCACCGCGAGCTGAAGAACGGCGACACGGTCGAGATCCTGACCCAGCCGCAGGCCAAGCCCAGCCGCGACTGGCTGAGCCACGTCCGCACCGGGCGCGCCCGCAGCAAGATCAAGCAGTGGATCCGCCAGGAAGAACAGGCGGTCTCCTCGCAGCTCGGCCGTGAGATCCTGGCGCGCGAGCTGAAACGACGCCGGCTCGACCCGCCCGTCCGCGGAGGCCATCGACCGGGCGGCCCGCACGCTCAATCTCACCGACGTCGCGGCGCCTCGAGGTCTCGCTCGGGCGCGGCGACCTCGCCATCGGCCAGGTGATGCGCGCGCTCTTCCCCGATCTCCCGCCCGACGCGCTTGCAGGAGCGGCCGGCCACGGCGTTCGGGCGCGTCATGACGCGCTTGCGGCTGGGGCGCGGCATCAAGATCCAGGGCGTCGACGGGCTCATGGTGCGCTACGCCCAATGCTGCCAGCCGGTCCCGGGCGATGCGGTGGTGGGGTACGTGACGCAGGGACGGGGGATTTCGATCCACCGCGCGGACTGTCCCAACCTGCTCACCATCGGCGACGCCGGCCGGCGGGTGGAAATCGACTGGCAGGAGCAGAGCGGCGAGACGTTCGCGGTGCGGCTGGTGGTGACCGGCGAGGATCGTCGCGGACTGTATGCCGACGCCATGCAGGCCATCTCGCAGAGCGGCACCAACATCCGCGGCGCCGACCTGCAGTCGAAGGACGGCAGCGTGTTCGGCACGATCTACGTCGAGGTGGACAACCTCACCCACCTGGCCAAGGTGCTGCGCGCGCTGCGCCGCGTGAAGGGGATCGCGACGGTGGAGCGGCGGGAGGTCACGACCGAAGGGTGACCCTCGACTCGGCGGTCGCTATCGGTGTATCTTCGGGTATGGTCCGGTCGGGTATCGATGCCTCCCTTTGAAGTCCGCGCTCCGTTTGCCCCCGCCGGCGACCAGCCGCGGGCCATTGCCGAATTGACGGCCGCGCTCACCCGGGGCGACCGCTACCAGACCCTCCTCGGCGTCACCGGCAGCGGCAAGACGATGACGCTGGCGCACGTCCTGGCCGACTGGGGGCGGCCGACGCTGGTCCTGTCGCACAACAAGACGCTGGCGGCCCAGCTCTACGGCGAGCTGAAGCAGTTCCTGCCCGCCAACGCCGTCGAGTACTTCGTGTCGTACTACGACTACTACCAGCCGGAAGCGTACGTCCCGTCCACCGACGTCTACATCGAGAAGGACGCGTCGATCAACCAGGATCTCGAGGCGCTCCGGCTGCGGGCCACGTCGTCGCTGATGGAGCGCGACGACGTGGTGATCGTCGCGACGGTGTCGGCCATCTACGGCCTGGGCGATCCGGCGGCGTACCGGGCGTTGATGGTCGGCGTGGCGCGCGGCGAGGTCCGCGGCCGCAACGCGATCCTCGCCGACCTGGTCGGCATCCAGTACCAGCGCAACGACGCCGCCTTCGAGCCCGGCACGTTCCGGGTGCGCGGCGACACGATCGAGGTCTTTCCGGCGTACGACGAACAGGGCGTGCGGATCGAGCTGTGGGGCGACCAGGTGGAACGGATCACGCCGGTTTCATCCGCTCACCGGCGAGACCATCGCGCAACTCGATCGCTGCGCGATCTATCCCGCCAAGCACTTCGTGATGCAGCGCCCCACCATCGAGCGGGCGGTGCGGCTGATCCGCGACGAGCTGGCCGAGCGGCTCCGGGTGCTGCGGACGGCCGGCAAGCTGCTCGAGGCGCAGCGCCTCGAGTCGCGGACCACGTTCGACGTCGAGATGCTGCTCGAGGTCGGCACCTGCGCCGGCGTCGAGAACTACTCGCGGCATCTCTCCGGACGCGCCGAAGGCGAGCGCCCGGCCTGTCTCCTCGACTACTTCCCGGCGGACTACCTGGTGGTGGTCGACGAGTCGCACGTCTCGCTGCCGCAGATCGGCGGGATGTTCAACGGCGACCGCGCCCGCAAGGAGGTGCTGGTCGAGTACGGCTTCCGGTTGCCGTCGGCGCTCGACAACCGGCCGCTGCGGTTCGACGAATTCCTGGCGCTGGCGCCGCGGATGATCAACGTCTCGGCGACGCCCGGCGATCTGGAGCTGGAGCTGAGCCGGGGCCGCGTGGTCGAGCAGGTCATCCGCCCGACCGGACTCGTCGATCCGGTGGTCGACATCCGGCCGGTGCGGGGCCAGGTGGACGACCTGCTCGGCGAGATCCGCCAGACCGTGTCGCGGCGCGAGCGGGTGCTGGTCACCACGCTGACCAAGCGCATGGCGGAGGACCTCACCGACTACCTGCAGCAGGCCGGCGTGCGGGTGCGCTATCTGCACAGCGACATCGACGCCATCGAGCGGGTCGAGATCCTGCGCGGGCTGCGGCTCGGCGACTTCGACGTGCTGGTGGGCATCAACCTGCTGCGCGAGGGGCTCGACCTGCCGGAGGTGTCGCTGGTGGCGATCCTCGACGCCGACCAGGAGGGCTTCCTGCGCAGCGACCGGTCGCTCATCCAGACCTGCGGGCGCGCCGCGCGCAACGTCAACGGCCGGGCGATTCTCTACGCCGATCGGGTCACCGGCTCGATGCAGCGGGCCCTCGACGAGATGACCCGCCGCCGCACGCTGCAGCAGCGGTACAACGCCGAGCACGGCATCACGCCGCTGTCGATCGTGAAGTCGATCGACGAAGTGCGCCTGGCCACCCACGTCGCCGATCAGCGGACCGAGCGCGCCGAGCCGAAGAAGCCGGCCGCGCCCGCCGCCCGCCGATCTCCACGATCCGGCGCAGCGGGCCGCGGCGATGGCGGCCCTGGAGCAGCAGATGCGCGAAGCGGCCGCCAACCTGGAGTTCGAGCTCGCGGCGATGCTCCGCGACCAGCTCAACGATCTCCGGGCTGCCGCCGCACCCGACGTGAAGCGGTCCGCGCCGCGGCTGGTGCGGCGATGACCGGCGCGGTGGTCGACCTCGCGGCGCTCGAACGCGAAGGCGAGCGCCTCGGCGCCACGCTGCCGGCGGGAAGCGTCGTCTGGCTCGACGGACCGCTGGGCGCCGGCAAGACCACCCTGGCGCGCGCCATCGTGCGCGGCCGCGGACTCGGTGACGACGGCCGCGTCGCCGACGTACGCTCAGGTGCACCACTATCCGGGGCCCGGCGGTGACATCTACCACGTCGACTGCTATCGGGCGCGGCGCCCCGACGACGTCGCCGATCTCGACTGGGAAACGCTCGGCACCGCCGACCTGCTGCTGATCGAGTGGCCGGAACGCGCCGGTGCCTGGGCACCGCCGCCGAGCTGCCGGGTCACGCCTGGCGTACCACGGCGACGATACCCGACGCCTGGGGGTGTCGTGATCACCGTGGCGATCGACGCGGCCACCAGCCGCTGCACGCGTCGCGGCCACGCGACGGAACGACGCACCGTCGAGCGGCTCGATCGACGGTCCGCGGCATCATGCGGCGCGCGATCGTCGTCGCTCCTCGGCGACGCGGTCGCCGCGCTGCACGGCACGCCCGGCCGAGATCGGCCTGGTGCTCACCGGTGACGGTCCGGGGTCGTTCACCGGGCTGCGGGTGGTGGCCGCCGTGGCCAAGGCGCTGGTCGTGGCGGCGGCCGACGGCGTGGCGGACGGCGCCGTCGCTGCTGCTGCGCGCCTGGGATCATGCCCCGGCCGGAGGCGGCACCGTGCTGGCGCTGAGCGACGCCCTTCGCGGCGAACTCTACGCCGGCGGCTGGCGAATCGGTGGCGGGGCCGTCGACGAACTGGCGGGCGGCGCCGCGCGTCGTCACGCCGGCTGATCTGGCTACGCTTCGGTCGGTGCGACGTGGTGGTGGGATCGGTGCCGGCGGCGCTGCTGCCGCTGGTGCAGGAGGTCACCGGTCGCGACCGTCGTCACGGAGCCCGATGCGCTGCCGGATGCGCGCGCGCCCTGCTGGCGCTGGCCGCGGTGCCCGGGCGGCACCACGGCGGTCGCCGATCCGGCCGGGTGGCAGCCGGCGTACGGCCGCCTGGCCGAAGCACAGGTGGTGTGGGAACGGACGCATGGACAACCGCTGCCGGCTCCGTCCGGCCTCAGTCGCTGATCTCGGCGCCCTCGTCGAGCTGGAGAAGGCGTCGTTCAGCGATCCCTGGACGCCGTCGCGAGCTTGGGCAGGCGTTGAGTTGGCCGGAAGCCGTGGTGCTGATTGCCGAAGCGGACGACGGCACCGCGGTCGGATACGTTCTGGGCCGGGTGGTGGTCGACGAAGGCGAAGTGCTGTCGATTGCCATCACGCCGGCGCGGCGGCGCGAGGGGATCGGCCGCCAGCTGCTGCAGGCGCTGCTTGGCGCGATGCACCAGCGCGGGGCCCACGCCGCCTGGCTCGAGGTGCGGGCGTCGAATGCCGGGGCGCAGGCACTGTATGCCGCCGAGGGTTTCGTCCCGGCCGGCCTCCGCCGGGGCTATTATCGACAGCCGCCGGAGGACGCGCTGGTCTACCGGCTCGACCTCGCGGCACGCGCGTCATCGGGGTCCGGCGCGCAGTGAGATGATGTCGAACGCAGAGCGGACCGGTGGCACCTTCGGGCGTCCACGGCGGTCCTGATGACGAACTGAACGGGGAGCATGCCATGAGCAAGAGCCTCAACAAGGTGATCCTGATCGGCAACCTGGGCGCCGATCCCGAACTGCGCACCACGCCGAACGGGGCGCGGGTGGCGACGGTCTCGCTCGCCACCAGCCGCCAATGGAAGGGCGCCGACGGCCAGCGCCAGGAGAAGACGGCGTGGCACCGCGTCATCTGCTGGAACACCAAATCGGGCGCGGGACAGCAGCTGGCCGACCTGGTGGAGCGCTATTGCAAGAAGGGCGACAAGCTCTACGTCGAAGGCGAGATCGAATACCGCACCTGGCAGGACAAGGATGGCCAGACGCGGTACTCCACCGAGATCACCGCGCGGGACGTCATCCTGCTTTCCGGTCGGGGCGATGGCAGCGAGGGTGGCGGGTGGAGCGGCGCGCGCGCGGCGAGTTCCGCCGGGACGGCCAAGGCCGGTGCCACGGCGCCCCGGAAGGACGAGTCGCTCGATGAAGTCCCCGAGGCGCTCGACGCCGAGGACGACGACCTGCCGTTTTGATCGTGCGGACACCCGCCGAGCCGCACGCGGAATGCCGGGAACGCGAACGACGCCCGGGGCCAGGAGCCCCGGGCCCGTGGGATGCGGCTCGGCCGCGCAAACGGCGCTGCGGATGCCGTACCGGGCCGCACATGCTTTGGGCCCCGGGCCCTCGGCCTTGGGCTCGGGGCCCCCGGCGGTTCCTCGGCTCCGGGCGGTGGGCCGTCGGCTCTGGGCCCCGGGTCGCCTCTCGGGTTCCTCCGGATTGCCACCGGCAGGACGATACTCGATAGACTGATTATCATACGCCGGCTGGCACGCTTCATGGTGGTCAATCGGCATCCGCGTCATTGTGAGAGGTGCTCGAATGCGTTCAGCCCTGACCCCGCTGGTTCTGATCCTCGCCGCCGCGCTCCCGCTTTCGGCGCAGCAGCAGGCGGATCCCCTCGCCTATCTGCGCCCGCTGCATCCGATCGACTCGGTTGCCCACTACACCGAGATCCCCTACCGGCCGCTGCGCTCCGGCGAGGTGCGGACTGCCGCATTTCTCACCGAAGGTCGCGCCATGCCGTTCGGCGCGGTGCTCGGGCCGGTCACGCCGCAGCAGGTGCAGTCCAGTCAGACGGGCGCCCTTGCCATGGAGGGGATGATCATCGGTGTCCGGGCGCCCGCCGGTGGAGCGTATCAGGTGGGCGACAGCATCCTGCTCGCCACCACCGTGCCGGCGCCGACCGGTTGGGGGCTGGTGGTGACGCCCACCGGCATTGCGCGCGTCACCGGTAACGCTCCGCACCAGTCGCTGGCTGTCGTCGTCTCTGTCTTTGGTCCGATCCGCGACGGACAACTGACGCTTCCGGTGGAGTCGTTCAGCAATCCGGGCGAAGTCAAGCCGGTTCCGGTCACCGGGCCGAACGGCACGGTCATCGGCAGCGCCGAGCCCCGGGAGCTGGCCCAGGTCGGCGGCGAGCTGTTCATCGACGTTGGCAGTCAGGCCGGAATGCGTCTCGGCGACTTCGTCGATTTGCGCAGCACGCCCGAATCACGCCTGAACGCCGCCGATACCATCGAGGAGCTGATGGCCGTCGGCCAGGTGATTCACGTCGGCGAACGATCGTCGACCGTACTCCTCACCCGTGTCATCGCACCCGTCATTCCCCTCGGTACCACGGTCGTTCGCAGCGCCACGCTTCCCGACTGAAGCGTGGCGGCCGACCCCGCTATCTTCCGCACCAGTTCAACTCGAATCGACACGGTGGGCGCGCTTCGCGCCCGCCGCGGAGGTCAGGCATGAGCGGATCGGTGCTCATCACCGGTGGTGCGGGGTTCATCGGGTCGCACATCGCGGAGGCGTATCTCGCGGCGGGGTGGTCGGTCACCTGTCTCGACGATCTGTCCCGCGGCAAGCGTTCGCAGGTGCCGGACGCGGCGCGATTCGTCGAAGCCGACGTGCGTTCCGAACTGGCCTCCGCGACCATCGCCGCCGGCGGGTTCGACGTGGTGATTCACCAGGCGGCGCAGATCGACGTGCGGGTGTCGGTGCAGGAGCCGGCCCGGGACGCCTCGATCAATCTGGTGGGATTCGCCAACGTCCTCGCCGGCGCGACGGCCGGCAAGGTGCGGCGGGTGATCTTCGCGTCGAGCGGTGGGGTGGTCTACGGCGATCCCGCGGTCATTCCCACGCCCGAACCCACCCCGACGCTGCCGATCTCGCCCTACGGCGTGAGCAAGCTCGCCGGCGAACATTACCTCCGCGTGCTCGGCACGCTGGGCGGATTCGAGGGGGTGGCACTGCGCTACGCGAATGTCTACGGCCCCCGCCAGGACCCGGCGTCCGAAGCCGGCGTGGTGTCGATCTTCGTCTCCCGCTTGCTGCAGGGAAAGCCGCTGACCATCTTCGGCGACGGGCGGCAGACGCGCGATTACGTCTTCGTGGGCGACGTGGCGCGCGCCAATCTGCTCGCTGCCACGGTGCCGGTGACTCGCGGTGATCGGCTCGACATTCCCGCCTTCAACATCGGCACCGGTCGCGAGACCTCCGTCAACGAGCTGGCCCGCCTCGTCGGCGCGGCGCTCGGGCGGACGCCGGCGATCGAGTACGCGCCGCCGCGACCCGGTGAGTTGTTCCGGTCGTGTCTGGACGTCTCCAAGGCGGAGCGCGGGCTGGGATGGGCGCCGGAGGTGGGGTTCGACGCGGGCATGCGCGCGCTGGCGCGCTGGTTCACCGAGGAGGTGGGGTGATGCAGGAGGCCTCCACGGCCGGATACAATGTGGTTCAGCTGGTCATCGGCGCCACCGTCGAAACCAAGGTGGTGGTCGCCATCTGTCTCCTCTTCTCGCTGGCCTCCTGGTACGTCATCGCCGTCAAATGGTGGGAATTCCGCGGCCTCCGCCGGGGGCGTGCCGCCTTCGACGAGGCGATGGCGCTGGCCCGTTCCAGTGACGACCGCGAGCGGGCCGTCGCCGGCATGGGGCGGTCGCCCTACGCGGCGCTGCTCCGCTGCAGCAACAGTTTCGTGGGCGATCTCCGCGCCGCGATGCAGCGCGACGGCGTCAATCGCAGCGGCCTCTCGCTCACCCAGCTCGAAGCCCTCACCATGACCATCGAGAGCGAGGCGGGACGCTCGGTCGAGCGCGCCGGCAGCATGATCGGGCTCCTCGCCGTCGTCGCCGCGACCTCGCCCTTGCTGGGCCTGTTCGGCACCGTGCTCGGCATCATGAACGCCTTCCTTGGCATCGCCAACAGCGGCACGAGCCAGATCAACGCGGTCGCCCCCGGAATTGCCGAGGCCCTGATCGCCACAGCGTTCGGCCTTGGCGCCGCGATTCCCGCGATGGTGGCCTACAACGTCTTCACCGGCCGCGTCGACCGCCTCGAGAGCGAGCTGGAGCGCCTCGGCCAGGAGACCATCGGCGCGCTCGGCCGCGAGGGGCGCCTCTAGCATGGCGCAGTTCGGTCTGATGGGACAGCATCGCCGCCGCCGGCACCTCAATGCCGAGGTCAACATCATCAATCTGGTCGACGTCATGCTGGTGCTGCTGATCATCTTCATGGTCACGGCGCCGATCATGGCGGGCGGCGTCAAGGTGCGGCTTCCCAAGGGCGAAGTGCGGCCGATCGACCTCAACCAGGCGATGATGGTGACCGTCGATCGTGCCGGGCAGGTGTCCGTGGGCGACAGCCCGGGTACCAGCTACGCGCGGTTTCGCGCCACTCTGCCGACGTTGATCGGCGCACGGCATCCGCACAATGTTTATGTGAGGGGCGATGCGGGCGCCCCCTACGGCGACGTGCTGCGCGTCATCGCGGCCATCAAGGCCGCCGGAATGGATAACGTCGGGCTGGTCGCCGAGCAGGAGACGGGGCACTAGCGATGCGCGCGGACGGGGTGTCGACGGTGCCGATCGGGCTGGCGGGCACGACCCTGGCGCACGGCGCCCTGCTGGCGGCGGTGCTGCTGCTGGCCAACAAGGGGACGGCGACGCCGCCGGTGGTCTACGCGGTCGATCTGGTGGCGGCACCGGCGCCCGAGGTGGTGCATGGCAATCTCGCGGCCCAGGCCACGCCGACCGTCAAGAAGGAGACGGCGCCGATCGCCAGGCCGCGCCGCAAGCCGCCCCCGAAGGCGACACCGAAGCCGCCGCCGAAACCGCCACCGAACGCCAAGCCGGTCGAGACCCCCGCGGTGACCCGTACCCCGGTCACCCCGACGCCCGGCGAGACGCCCAGCACCGGCCAGGACAAGGTGACCGTGTCGCAACCCGGCATCCAGTTCCCGTATCCGGAATACCTCCGCAACATCGAGAACAGGATCGCCGAGCGTTGGACCCGTCCGCCGGGCAGCAGCATGGTCGAAGCCGATATTGCGTTCGTGATCCATCGGGACGGATCGGTGACCGACATCCGATTCGTCAAGCACTCGACCAGCTACACGTTCGACCTCAACGCCGAGGCCGCCATCGAGTCGGCGGCCAACGCGCACGCATTCGGGCCGCTGCCAACGGGCTTCACCGATGATATTCTTCCCATCCAGTTTTCCTTCAGCCCGAAGACGCCGCAATGATCCGTCGCGCGTTGGTCATCCTGTCGCTGGTCGGGTTGTTCGCCGCGGGATCCGCGACGGCGCAGGACTCCACCCAGAACCCCATCCGCCTGGCGCTGCACTACGTCACCGGGATGCAGCCCGGGCTGGTGGTCGTCGCCGCGCCCGGTCTCGATTCGGTACGCCGGATCGTCGAGCGGGACCTCGGTTTTTCCGACCGGTTCACGATGGAGTTCCTGCCCGACTCGCTGGCGACGGTGCCGGCCGGCGCCTTCGACCCGCGGCTCTTTTCGGGGTTCGGCCTGGCCTGGGTGGTGCTGTTGACGCCGATGCCTGACGGCGTGCAGGTGCAGCTCTACGACGTGGCCAACAACCGCATCAGTCAGCAGGCCACCCAGCCGGCGGATCGGTCGGGCGTCGGCGACAGTCGCCTCGGTATTCACCGGATCAGCGACCAGATCGTCAACTGGGCCACGGGCGGGATTGGCATCGCGGCGACGCGCATCGTCTTCAAGCTGACCCGGGGCAGCGACAACGGGATCTGGCGTATCGACAGTGACGGCGCCAACCTGGTGCGGATCTCGCGCCCCGGCGGGATCGTCGGCCATCCGAGCTGGAGCCCGGACGGAAGCGCGGTGGCGTATTCGGAGTACCGCGATGCCGTCTGGACCCTCTTCATCCAGCGGCTTGCCAGCGGCAGCCGGGTGCGGGTTCCGACGACGTCGGCAGGGAATTCCATCAGCCCGGGGACGTTCTCTCCCGACGGCCACCAGATGGCCTTTGCGTTCTTCGGCCCGGAGAGTCCCACGGAGGATATCGAGGTCGCCGACATCGTCCAACTCTGCTGCGCTCACCGGCTCACGACCTGGGGCGAAAGGAAGCTGGCGAATAGCAGCAACCCTACCTATTCTCCTGACGGTCGCCGGATCGCGTTCATGTCGGATCGCCCCGGCGCGGAGCAGATCTATGTCATGGACGCGGATGGATCGGAACAGCAGCAACTTGTCACTCCGGACATCCAGCCCAACGGGACGGCGAACGCGTCGTACAACCCGGAGTGGTCGCCGGACGGCACCCAGATTGCGTTTTCGCGGGACGTGAGTGACGGGGGGCGGCAGGTGTTCACCTACACGATCGCCAATGAGCAAGTGGTGCAGCGCACCTCGGTCGGCAAGAACGAGGACCCCAGCTGGGCCCCCGATTCGCGGCATCTCGTCATCAAGTCGGGCCGCACCGGACGCGAACAGTTGTGGGTGCTCGATCTCGTCTCCGGCGTCACGCGGCAGATCCCGACGCCCGGCACCGGCCGGTGGCCGGCGTGGTCGCGGGCGTTGACGTCCAGTAACCCTTGAGCGGAGGAACACACATGTCTCGGCGTTTCCTGGCTGTTGCCTTGCTGGGGTCCGCGTTCATCGCGACCGCCTGCCATCACAAAGCGGCCCCTGTGGCGCAACCGACGCCGGTGACCAATGCACCGCCGCCGCCGTCCGCATCGGCGGAACCCAACCAGGATTCGATCCGCGCCGCCCGGGAGGCCGCCGCGCAGGCCGCATCCGCGGCGCAAGCCGCCGCCGCCGCGGCGCATGCCCGCCGGATGAACACCCTGGCCGACATGATCCACTTCGAATACGACAAGGCCGATCTCATGCCGGGCGACACCGAGAAGCTCGACGCCAAGATCGCCCTGTTGCGGCAGTTCCCGTCGATCCGGATCCGGATCACCGGCAACTGCGACGAACGCGGCTCGGACGACTACAACATCGCACTGGGCATGCGGCGTGCCGCGGCGGCCAAGGACTACATGGCGCAGCAGGGGATCGACGCGAGCCGCATCGATATCGCGTCGCTGGGACGGGAGCAACCCGATCGATCCCGGCCACGACGAGACGGCCTGGGCCAAGAACCGGCGCGACGAGTTCGAAGTGATCGCCGGCGAACAGACGATGTCGAGCCAGGAATGACCAGCGGTCGGCTCGCGCTCCTCGCCCTGACCGGTGTGGCCGCCTGTGCCACGCCGGCTCAGGTGCAGCGGGTCGAAACCCGGGTCGCGGTGGTCGAGCGGGAACAGGCCCGGGGCGATTCCGCCCGGGCCGCCGATCTGGCCCGCATCACCGCGTCCCAGCAGCAGCTGATGGATTCCCTGCGTCAACGGGTTGCAGCAACCTGCAGCAGAGCGTCGCTACGTCGGGGCGGGAAACCGCCAGCCAGTTCACCGAGGTGCGGCGCGAGATGCTGCAGCTGGCCGAGTCGATGAATCTCAACACCGCCAAACTGAACCAGTTCCGTTCCGACCTGGAGTCGGCGGCCGCGGCCGCCGCCGCGGCAGCTGTTCCCGCGTCGGCGCGGGACACCCTCACGGCCGACAGTACCCGCGCCGACTCGACACGCCAGGCGGTGCCGTCCGACGATGCGCTCTATGCGGCGGGGCAGCGCGCCATCATCATGGGGGCGGTCAACGCCGCGCAGTCGGCCTACCGGCAACTGATCCAATCGTACCCGACGTCGTCACTGATGCCGAAGGCGCTGTTGCAGCTGGGCGAGAGCTTCACCAACCAGCCCGACTCGTCGTCGTTCTACTACAATCAGGTGGTCAGCAATTTCGCCGATTCGCCTCAGGCCCCGACGGCACTGTACAAGCTGGGCGGGATCGCCGAGCAGCGCGGCGACATCGCCGGAGCCAAGGCCTTCTATCAGCGGATCGTCGACCAATACAAGACCGCCGACGAGTACGATCTGGCGGTCCAGTGGCTGAAGCAACACCCCTAGGTCGCACGGCGACTTTCCCTCCGCACCATGCGTAACGCCACCGGCGAAATGCCGTTCCTCGATCACCTCGAGGAACTTCGTGGCCGCATCATCAAGGCGCTGGTCGCCATTGCGATCGGGGTCGGCATCGGGCTCTGGTTCACCATCCAGTTCAAGCTGGTCGAGTATCTCTCGGCCCCGGCCGCGCCGTATGTCACCGGTGGCAAGCTGCTGGTGCTGTCGCCGATGGAACCGGTGATGATCTACCTCAAGCTGGGCGTCGTCTTCGGCATCGTGCTGGCCTCGCCCGCGGTGATCTACCAGATCTGGGCGTTCCTCTCGCCGGCGTTGTACGCGCGCGAAAAGCGGGCCCTGATTCCGACCCTGGTGGCCGGCCTGGCCCTGTTCATCGCCGGGGCGCTGCTGGGATGGTTCGAGGCGCTCGGGCCCACGCTCAAGTTTCTGCTCACCTACCGGTCCGGCTCGTTCAACATCCAGATCACCTGGAACGAGTATTTCGATTTCGTCCTGCAGGTGCTGATTGCCTGCGGCATCTCCTGCGAACTGCCGCTGGTGATGATCCTGCTGGCGTGGTTCGACATCATGTCGTTCCGCAAGTACGTGAAGTACTCGCGGTACGCGTTGTTCTTCTGCGCGGTCGGCGGCGCCATCCTGTCGCCCAGTCCGGATGCCATCTCGATGATCATCTGGACGGTGCCGCTGCTGGTGCTGTACGGCATCGGGATGGGCGGTTCGTACCTGGTGGAGCGGCGCAAGCGTTCCCACGTGGCGGTGACCACCACCCTGCTGCTGCTGGCGTTCCTGGCGCATCCGCGGACGGCGCACGCCCAGCTGCCGGTGTCGCGTCCCGCGGCCGGGGCGCCCGGTCCGCCCATCGCGCCCGGCGACACCGGCAGGACCGGGGCGCTGCCGGCCAATGCCATCGATACCGGCACCGCCAGGCGCCTCGGCCTGCCCACCCAGCCGGCCCGGATATTTCCCGCCCCCGATGCGCTGATGCAGGCGCTGATCGACCAGCCCGACTTCGAATCGACCCGTTACCTCGCCGACACCGCGTCGCTCGACGCCGCCCGTTCCCGCATCCTCCTCGGCGGCCACGCCGCCACCAGGCGCGCCGACGGCGATCTCGAGGCCGACCAGATTGCCTACGACGACAGTCGTTGCAGCCTCGCCGCGCAGGGGGAGCCGAAGTTCTTCCAGAAGGGGCGGATCGTGGTGGGGCAGGTGCTGCAGGTGAACACGTGCACCGACCGCGCGGTGGTGAGCCAGGCGCTGACGTCGTTCACCGATCCGGGCCTGAGCGGCACGTGGTTCATGCGCGGCACGCTGGCGGTGGATTCGTCGGCCAAGCGCCTCTTTGCGGCGAACACCGAATTCACCTCCTGCGACCTCCCGGAACCCCATTACCACTTTTCGGCCGGCGAGCTCAAGTGGGTGGACCAGTCGGTGATCGTCGCCCGGCCGGCCGTGCTCTATATCCGTGACGTTCCCGTGGTCTGGATTCCGTTCATCTTCGACAACACCCGCACCGGCCGCCACTCCGGAATCCTCATCCCCCAGTTCGGGTTCAACGACATCGTCCGGCCGGTGCCCAGCTACAACCGGCAGATCACCAACATCGGCTACTACTGGGCGCCGAACAACTACCTCGACGTGACCGGGCGCTTCGACTGGTACGCCAACCGCTACATCCAGTATGGCGCCAACCTGGAGTACCGCTGGCGGGACCAGTTCGTGCAGCCGAGCTCCGTGTCGTTCAGCGAGCAGCGGGACCACGGCCGGACGTCGGAGCAGCTGCACTGGAGCCACTCCCAGCGGTTCAACCTGACGACGACGCTGACGCTGAACGTGAATTATGCCAGCAGCACGACGCAGCTGGTGAACAACGCCATCGATCCGCTCCAGTCGACGCAGCAGATCAGCAGCGCGGCCAACTTCACCAAGCGGTTCCGGTGGGGCCAGGTGACGCTGGGGGGCAACCGGCAGCAGTCGCTCTCCGGCGGGCCCGGGCACCATGACGCTGCCAGCGCTGCAGATTTCGCCCAAGTCGATCGCCCTCGGATCGAGCAGCAGCTGGTCGCCGTCGCTCACGATCAACAACCAGACCCAGTTCAGCGTGGCGCTCCCGGCGCAGCGGCTGATCGGCAGCGGCGGCATCGATACCGTCTCGGCGACGGGGCGGTCGCGCACCTCGACGGTGAGCTTCAACACGCCCTTCAACATCCATGGATTTACCGTCAGCACCTCGGTCCAGGGCACCGATCAGCAGGTCAACGGCCGCCAGGTCGTGACCCACAAGGAGCCCGATCTCTCCACGCCCGACCGACTCCGACTCGATCACCGTGACCACCTACCGGAACGGCGACTATCGCAGCGGTATCGACATCAACGCCGGCATTTCGCTGCCGGTCCTGGCCCACAGCACGTGGAACATCACGCCGTCGATCAGCGCCACGTAACGTCACATCGGGACCGATGTTCCTCCGTTCGGCGGGCAGCAACGGCCAGTGGGCGCAGCAGGGGAAGAAGGTGCAGCTCCAGCCTGCAGTCGGCACCCTCCCTCTACGGGTTCATCAACCACAGCCTCGGGCCGGCGGTGAGGACCCGGTACACGTTGTCGCCGGTGATGCAGTTCACCTGGACGCCGGCGGCCAACGTCTCTGCGGCGTATGCCAAGGCGCTGGCTGACGCCGGCGCGCCGCTCCCCTCGCTCCGCGTGCCGGCGGCGATGCGGGCGTCGGTGTCGCTGCAGCAGACCGTGGAGATCAAGGTGCATCCTCCCGGCCAGGCGACACCATCAGCGACCGGTCGCAGTGGGCCAACAAGCGCGTGCTGCAGCTCAGTACGTCGGCGTTGAGCTACGACTTCGAGCAGGCCAAGCTCGCCGGGCGCACCGGCTGGACCACCGCGGCGCTGACCAACTCGTTGCAGAGCGATCTGCTCCCCGGCTTCCAGCTCTCCGTCACGCACGATCTCTGGCAGGGACAGGTCGGAACCGACACCGCGAAGTTCTCGCCGTTCCTCTCCGACGTGCAGGCCAACGTGTCGCTCACCGGCAGCACGTTTCACGGCCTGCTGGCGCTGCTGGGGCTGGCGCACCAGCATGGCAAGCCGTCGCCGGGCGCGCCGCCGGCCCCGGGCCCGTATGCGCCCGGGGCAGCTCTCCAATCCGTCACCGGTGTTCGGACCCGGGATGTTCGGCGGCGGGGCCGCCGGGGCGCCGCTGCCGCACGGCGGCTTCAACGCCACCATCACCTATTCGCTTTCGCGGTCAGCGGCCGTTCGGGCTGACCGCGGCGCCGGTCATCACCAACAGCGGCGCGACGCCGTTCGACAGCACCTTCAACGCGTTCCCGCTGCCGACGTCGATCGGCACCGGCACCGAGAGCAACATCGGGCTCAACATGTCGTTTTCGCCGACGCCATTCTGGACGGTGTCGTGGAACACGCAGTACGACGCCACCCTGCATCAGTTCGCGTCGCAGGACATCGAGTTGCAGCGGGACCTGCACGACTGGCGGGCAACCTTTCATTTCGTGAAGAACCCCAACGGCAACTTCGCCCTCTTCTTTTCGATCTACCTGATCAACCTCCCCAACGTGATCAAGGCCGATTACCGGCAATCGTCGGTGCAGACCACCCAGAATCCCAACCCGTGACGCGCCCGGGCGTCGCCGCGCCGGGGGTGGAGTCGGGACGGCTTCGCGCCGATGCTTCCAGGGCGCACCTCGCTTGTGTGTGCGTCGGGGCCGTTCTAGACTTAGAACCTCAAGCCAGATCAGCACTTGAGCCCTCTCTCCGACCTCGGCGGACCATGACGCTGCACCAGCTCAAAGTCGCCGCCCGGCAGCACGAACAACGGGAGGAATGGCGCGCGGCAATCGAGCTGTATCGCCAGGCCATTCGCGAAGGGGAGGGTACGTCCGAAGGCGGCGATCCCGCCCTCTTCAATCGGATCGGCGATCTGGCGTTCAAGGACGGCGACCAGCTCGCCGCGTGCGACGCCTGGGGACAGGCCGCGGCGCGCTACAGCGAACTCGGCTTCTTCAACAACGCCATCGCCGTCTCCGGCAAGATTCTCCGCGTCGATCCCGGCCATCTCCAGACGTATCTCGAGCTGGGACGCTTCCAGGCCCGCAAGCGGGTGCTGTACGAGGTACGCCAGAATCTGATCCTCTTTCTCGAGCGCAGCACGGCGGCAGGCCAGGCCGACGCCGCGCGCCAGGCGCTCGATCAGTTCGGCGTCGATTTCAGCGGATGGCAGGACCTCGAACGGCTGCTCGACGAGCTGCTGGGCCGCGAGGGAGTGGCGCCCGCCAAGGAGGGAAGCGACGGAGCGCGACGGGACTCGAGCGGGCTGGTGTTCATCGACACTGGTCCGATGCAGATCGAGCGCGCCTCCGAGCCGCCGCCGGGGAGCGCTCCCGAGCAGGGGCGCGGGGTGGAGGCGGAATCGGACATTCCCGGCGACTTCCAGCCTACCGTCATGGCCGATCTCGGGGTCGACCGGGCAGACGTCGGCGTGGTCGAGGGGCTGGTGCCGACCCGCGAAGGCCCCGTCGCTCCCGAAGAGTTGCCGGCGACGAACCGCGTCGAGGGCCTGGTTGACGTCGATCGCGCGTCGAGCGAACTCGACCTTGCTCCGCCCGCCCGCCTCGAGGGATTCGAATCCGGCGTCGCGGCCCCGGTCGAGGCCGAAGGCGGCCCGATCGAAGGCCTGGAGCAGACCGGCGCCGCGGCGATTGCACTCCCCGGCGATGTTGCGCCGATGGATATGTCGGCGGCGCCACCGCCGGAGCCGGAGGCCGCGACGCCGGAACTGCCGTTCATCGACACCGCCCCACCGCCGCTCGCCGCCATCGAGCTTCCCGAACCGGATCCCGGCGACGCCCTCGGGCAGCGGGTCCTCGCCACCGCGCTCCTCGAGCACGGCGACCGCGCCCGGGGCATCGCCGCCCTCGAACGGGCGCTCGAGCTCTACCAGTCGGCGCAGGAATGGCTCCACGCCTACCAGGTGGCGTCGGAACTGATCCAGGCGGAGCCCCGCGCCATCGGGCGCTACCAGCTGCGGGTCGAAATCGCCGCCCGGATGCGCGATTCCGCCCGACTCTGCGACGCCTATGCGGGGCTTGGCGACGCCCTGATGCGCGAAGGGAGCAGCGAGAAGGCGATCGCGGTCTACCGTCGGGTGCTCGAGCTCGACGACCGCAACGAACACGCGCGCGCCGCGCTCCGGGCAATGGGGCCGCAGACCGCCGAGACCGAAACACCGTCAGGTTTCATCGATTTCGGCGCCATGGTGATCGACGACGCCGGCCCGCGCACCACCCGGATGCGTACCGAAACCCCCGATGTGGCTCCCGACGAAGAGGACACGTTCCGCGATGCGCTCGCCGAATTCAAGCGCGCCCTGGACCTCAACCTGCCGGTCGAAGACCACCAGGCGCACTACGATCTCGGCATTGCCTTCAAGGAGATGGGACTCCTCGACGAGTCGATCGGCGAATTCCAGAAGGCCCTCCGCGCTCCGGAGGTGCGCTTGCGCACGTCGGAGGCCCTCGGGCAGGTTTTCTTTGCGCAGGGGCGCCCCGCCGTCGCCGAGGCGGTGTTGCGCGGCGTCGAACGCGGGCCGGAGGGCGATGCGGAGAAGATCGGCGTGCTCTACTGGCTGGGCCGGTCGCTCGACGCGCAGGGCAAGCGCGCCGAAGCCGTCGGGTACTACCAGCGGGTGCTGGCGGTCGATGTATCGTTCGAAGACGCCAACGAGCGGCTTTCCGGTAGCGCGAGAGATACCCCATGACCCTGTCGCAGGTGGTGCCGCCGACCCTCGCCGACCTGCAGGCCGGCATCGGACCGCGCCTGGCGCAGGTCGAGCGGGAAATGCGCCGCATGATCGAAGCCGATTTCCCGCTGATCAGCGAGGTCAACCAGCACCTGCTGCGGATGCGCGGCAAGATGCTGCGCCCCACCCTGGCGCTCCTGGCGGCCGAAGCCTCCGGCGGCCCCTCGCCCCACGCCGCCACCCTCGCCGCGGTGATCGAGTTGATCCACCTCGCCACCCTGGTCCACGACGACTCCGTCGACCATTCCGTCCTCCGGCGCGGCATGCCGACCATCAACGCCCTGTTCTCGCATCAGGTGTCGGTGATCATGGGCGATTTCCTCTATTCGCGCGCCGTGGTGGAATTGGTGCGGGTCGGCGACCTGCGTGCGCTGCAGATCCTGGCCCGGGTCACCAACGACATGACCATCGGAGAGATGCGCCAGCTCCTGGCGCACGACCCGCTGGCGTTTTCCGAGGAGCATTACGACCTCCTGATCCGGGCCAAGACCGCGTCGCTGATTTCCGGCGCCTGCGAAATCGGTGCGCTCGACGCCCCCGACGAGGGGCGGCGGGCCCTGGGGAGGTTCGGGGCCAAGCTGGGAATGGCATTTCAGATCGTCGACGACCTGCTCGATTACACCGCCGACGAGGCGACCACCGGCAAGCCATCGGGACTCGACCTGCACGAGCACAAGGTGACGCTGCCGCTGATCTACGCCCTGCCGCTGTTCGCCCCCGAGGAACGCGCCAACCTGGACGCCCTGATGGCCGACCCCGAGCCGTCCGATGCCCGGATCGCCGCTGTCGTGGCCGCGGTGGCCCGGCACGGCGGCCTGGACCGCGCCCGGCACCGGGCCCAGGACCTGGTGGCCGCTGCCGAGGGCGATCTCAACTGCCTCGCCGACTCGCCGGCCCGAGAGACCCTCCGGGCCCTGTTGGCCTACGTGGTGGAGCGGCGCAGCTGATGGCCGCCGGACCGAAGCGCCCCGGGTTCTACCTCGGCACGCTGGTGACGGGGTTCGTCATCGGCGGGTTCTTCACCGCGCTGATGGCCCGGTTCCTTCCGGACAGCGCCGCCAAGAGCTTTTTCACCTATTCCGTGGTCCCCAGCTTCGGCCCTGTTTCGGTCGACCTGCTGGTGATATCATTCACGCTGGGCCCGGTGGGACTCCATGTGTCCATTCTGAGCCTTATTGGCGTCGCGGTGGCGTATTACGCCGCGCGGTCGCTCTTCTGAAGGCGAGGTTCCGGTATGTTTGACGGCAAATTCGGATTCACCGAGATCCTGTTGTTGATGGTGTTGTTCCTGTTGATCTTCGGCGCCAAGCGGCTGCCGGAAATCGGCGCGTCGATGGGGAAGGGGATCCGCGAGTTCAAGCGCTCGCTCACCGAGACGCAGAACGCGCTCATGAATCCCCCCGACGACCACTCCGCCAGCACGCCGCGGATTCTCGAGGGCGACGCCGTCAAGCAGTCGACGGCCGCACCGACGGGCGGCGAGCCCAAGCGGCTGTCGCAGTAGGCGGCGCCGGCAGGATCGCAACGCGAACGGGCGCCCGGAGCAGACTCCGGGCGCCCGTCGGCGTTGCGGCCGGCTGGCCGGCGATCAGCTCGTCGTGTTGTTCGCCGCCGCCTGCTGTTCGGCATTGGTCTTCCGCACCGCGTTGCGGTCGTCCTTGATGGTCGCGGCGTCCTTGAGTGCGGCCAGGTAGTAGCGGATCCGCTGCTGGCGCTCGTCACGGATGAACTCGTTCAGCAGCGACGTCTTGTCCTTGTCGAACGCCGCCGAGTCGGCGGGAACGTGATCGAGCACCTTGATCACGTAGATGCCGTCCGGGGTGTCGATGATGCCGCTCATCTGGCCCTTGGTGAGCCCGAACGCCGTGCCGACCAGCGCGGGCGTCGTCAGCGGCGGATTGACCCGGGTGAAGAGCGGGAACTGCCGGTGGGGCAGGTGCATCGCGGCCGACGCCGCTTCGAGCGTCGCCCCGGCCTTGATCCGCGCCATGAGGTCAGCGGCGATCGTGTGCGCCTGCTCGTCTTTCCGGGCCTCCCGGGCCGCAATCTCGACTGCGGGCCGGATCTCCGCGAGCGGCGGCGTCCCCGCCGACTGGATCGAATCGAGCCGGAAGACGTAGTACGCGGCGTCGCCGGTGATCAGCGGCGATGTCTCGCCCGGTTTGGCCTGGAACGCCCAGACGCCGGCGTCCGGGATGACGTACGTTCCCAGCTGGACCCGGGTCCCTTCCTGAACCGGCCCCGTGGCGCCGATCGGGCGCTTCAACGCGCGCGCCGCAGTGTCGAGCGATGCCGGATCGAGGCGCTCCGCCGCCAGCCGCTCGAGCGTGTCGGTGGCCGCATCGACTTCGGCGCGGTGCGCGCCGGCCAGTTCGATCGGGACCAGGATATGCCGCGCCGTGACGCTGTCCTTGGTGCGCTTGGTCACCTCGATCAGGTGGTATCCGAACGAGGTCAGCACCGGCTGCGACACGGTATTCAGGGGCAGCGAGAACGCCGCCTTCTCGAATTCCGGCGCCATTTCGCCGTGCCCGAAGGTTCCCAGGTCGCCGCCGTTCTTCGCCGTCGCCGTATCCGCCGATTCCTGCCGCGCCACGTCGGCGAACGCGGTCCCTTTCTCGATCTGCTGGCGGAGATCGTTGGCGTGGGCCAGCGCCGCGGCGCTGTCGCTGGCGTCGACCCGCCGCGGTACCGCCACGAAGCTCATGAACGCGCTCTGCGGCCGGCGGAACCGGTCGAGGTGCGCCCGGTAATAGGCCGTCACCTCGCTGTCGGTGACCGTCACGGCGCTGTCGGGAATCAACGTCCGTCCGATGATTGCCGTCAGCTCCATGCTCACCTGTTCGTGCTGATCGCGGTACCACTGCCAGAGCGCGGCGTCGGACGGGAAGACGTCGGCGGTGATGTCGACGAACAGCTTGTTCCGCAACAGCTCCTGACGCGCTTCGTCCTCCAGCGCCGGCACGTACTGCTGCCCCAGCGGCGAGGCCAGCCAACGCTGGTACTTGGCCAGGTCGAACTTGCCGCTGGTCTGGAAATCGGGGGCCTGCTGCAGTTCCTGCGGCGGCACGTTGCGGATCCAGTCCGCCACCTCGGCGTCGCTGGCGCCGATGTGATACTTCCGGATCTGCGAATTGAGCAGCGCCTGCTGCACGAACTGATCCCAGACCTGATTGCGGATCTGTTCCTGGTCTTCCAGGCCGAGCGACTCGTGGGTCGCCTGCTGGCGCTGGGTGATGGCGTTCTGGACGGCCGTCTCGTACACCCGGGCGTCAACCGCCTGCCCGTTGATCGAGCCGACCGAAGTCTTGGTGAAAAGGCCGCCCTGACCGGACAGCCCGCTCAAGCTGAAGATCATCCAGCCGAGGAACGTGATCGTGATGAGATACACGACCGGCTTGGCGGCATTGCGAAATGCTTGCATCATAGCGTGCGTCAACCCACCTTCCGTGGAGTCGGCAAAGCTAGCGATCCCGCAGTTCCTCCTCAACCCGCGGTACGTGGTTGACACCCGCTCCAGTGCGCGCTAGGGTTGCCCTCCCTCCGCCCGCAACCGACACTCCTGCTGATGCCTTACGGAACCGAAGTCGAACAGCTGGCCGGACGCTGGACCGCGCAGCACGAGCGCGCCGTCTTCGCGGCGCTCGCCGACGCCTTGCGCAAACAGCGCCAGACGGACCAGGCGCTGGCGGTGCTGGCCGACGGCCTGGAGCGGTTCCCCGCCTATCTCCCCGGTCACGTCGCGCTGGCCCGGGTGCGCCGGGACGCCGGCGATCTTGCCGGCGCGCTCGATGCCTTGTCGCGCGCGCTGCAGCTCGACCCGCGCCATCCCATGGCGCTGGCGGCTGCGTCCCGGATCCGCGCCACGCTGCCGGCCGCCGACCCCGGGGCCACGGCGGTCACGGCCCGGCCACCCTCGCCGCCGGCGGCCGCGGTGCCCGCAGCCGCGCCTCCGCTCCTGCCGGTCGACGGAGACGCGTCGCCGGCGCCCGGACCCGACGGGCACTCCGCCGAGCCGGGCGATCCGGCGGGCTTCGACGAGGAACTGCCTGAGCCGCTGCTCACCGAGTCGCTGGCCGTGCTGTATCACCGCCAGGGGCACCACGATCGCGCGCTCGAGGTCTTCGACGCCCTTCTGGCCCGCGAGCCGGCGAACGGCCGCCTCCAGTCGGCCCGGGACGCTGTCCACGCCGAGATGGCCAGCCGTCGCCCCCGGCCGTACGACGCTGCCACCAGCGGCGGACGGAGCGTGGCGGTCTGGCTCTCGTCGGTCGCGGCGTCCCGTCCCGACCTCACGCCTCCCGCCAGCGCCTACGACGCGTTCTTCCAGGAGCCCGCCGGAGCCGCGACGGGTCGCAACGACGAGAACCTCGAGGCCTTCCAGCGATGGCTCAAGGAGCTCGGCCGGTGACCCTGCGCATCGCGGTCCTCAACGGTCCGAACCTCAACCTCCTCGGCACCCGCGAGCCGGCCATCTACGGCAGCCGCACCCTCGCCGACGTCGAGTCCCTGCTGCGCGATCGCGCCACCGTCCTCGGGGCGACGGTCTCGTTCCATCAATCCAACCACGAGGGCGAGCTGGTCGACGTCGTGCAGCAACTGCGCACCCACGCCGACGGCGCCATCGTCAATCTCGGCGCGTACACGCACACGTCGCTCGCCATTCGCGACGCGTTCCTCGCCGCGCCGATTCCGTTCATCGAAGTCCACCTCTCCAACATCTTCGCCCGCGAGGCGGTACGTCGCCACTCGCTGACCGCTGATCTGGCGCGCGGCGTGATCGCAGGCCTGGGTGCCGACGGCTACCTCCGGGCGCTCGAAGCACTCGTCGCGGCGCTCCGGGATGGCTGACCGCCGCGAGGCGCGGCGCAGCGCGCTGCTCGCCTCCCTGGCGGCGCACGATGTCGACGCGCTGCTGGTCACCCACCTCGCCAACATCCGGTGGCTCACCGGGTTCACCGGTTCCTCGGCCCTGGTATTGGTCCGGCCGCATCGCACCGTCCTGGTGTCCGACTTCCGGTACGCCACGCAGGCGCCGCCGGAAGTGGCTGGAGCCGCCGAGGTGGTGATTGAACGAAGCAACCTCTGGGAGCGGGTGCGCCGGCTGCTGGCCGACGACCCGCCGCGGGCCCTCGCCATCGAATCCCATGTCCTGTCGGTGCGCGATGCCGCGCGGCTGGACGGCGCCACGCGCCAGCCGCCGGTGCCCCTGGTGGACATCGTGGAACAACTCCGGCAGGTCAAGGACGACGGCGAAGTGGCCGCGATCCGCAGCGCCGCCGACCTGGCGCAGGATGCGCTGGCGGAAATTCTCCCGTCGGTCAGACCCGGCGAGCGCGAGATCGACGTCTCCGCGCGGCTGGAATCCGCGCTCCGGCGCCGCGGCAGTGAGTGGCATCCGTTTCCGACCATTCTCGCCTCGGGGCCCCGGGGCGCCTTGCCGCACGGCCGCACGTCGATCCGGGCGATCGGCTCCGGCGAATTCGTGGTGATCGACTTCGGTGCCCAGGTCGACGGCTACTGCTCCGATATCACCCGGACCGTCATCCTGGGCCACCCCGACGAGCGACAGCGCACGGTCTACGAGCTGGTCGAGCAGGCGCAGCGCCGGGCCCGGGAAGGGATCCGGGCCGGCATGAGCGGGCGGGAGGCCGATGCGCTGGCGCGCGACGTCATCGCCTCGCGCGGCTACGGCGAAGCATTCGGCCACTCCCTGGGCCACGGCCTCGGACTGGAAGTGCATGAGGCACCAAGACTTGCGGTCACCGCCGAGGCGCCGGTTCCGGCGGGAGCGGTAGTCACGATCGAGCCGGGGGTCTATCTTCAGGGTTGGGGCGGGGTTCGCATCGAGGACGACGTCTGGCTCGGACCGGATGGCCCCGTCCTCCTCACCGATGGCCGCACAGACCTCATCATCCTCGGCGCGTAGCAGGAGTGGGCGTGGCGACTACCGCGGACATACACAACGGCCTGGTGCTCGACCTCGACGGGCAGTTGATGCAGGTCACCTATTTCCAGCACGTCAAGCCGGGGAAGGGGAGCGCGTTCGTCCGGACGCGGCTCCGCAACGTCCGGACCGGCGCGGTGCTGGAGCGGACCTTTCCCTCCGGCGAGCGCATCAATCCGGTCGATCTCTCGTACCGGCCGATGACCTACTCGTATCGTGACGGCGGGTTCTACCACTTCCTCGACCTGCAGAGCTTCGACGACATCATGCTGACCGGCGAGATGATCGGCGCCCATCAGCTCAAGTATCTCAAGGAGGGGATGGAGTGCACCGGGCTGGTGCACGAAGACCAGGTCCTGCTGCTCGATCTGCCCCATTTCGTGGAGTTGCAGATCGTCGAGACCGATCCCGGCATCCGCGGCGACACCGCCAGCGGTGGCACCAAACCGGCACGCCTGGAAACGGGCGCCGTCGTCCAGGTTCCGCTGTTCATCGAGCCGGGCACCATCATCCGCGTCGATCGGCGCGAGGACAAATACCTGACCCGCGTATGACGCCTGAAGAGATGCAGGAACTGGCCCGTGCCCTGAAAGAGGTTCCGGGGCTCAAAGGCATCGACTTTCGCGACGTGCGCCGTCTGGCGGAGCTGCTGCGCGAACGTCCCGAAATCGGATCGGTCGAACTGAAGGGGTTCTTCGGAACCGGGGTGGTCATCACCCGCACCCAGCCGGGCGGGACGGTGATGGCGGGGCCGCGCCGGTCCCGGCGGGCGCCGGTGCGCTGCCGCCCGCTGCGGTCCCGGCGGCCGAACCCGCGCCGGTGCCGTCGACGCTCAAGGAGATCCGCTCCCCGATGGTGGGCACGTTCTACGCCCAGCCGGAGCCGGGGGCCGAGCCGTACGCGCGGGTCGGCTCGCGGGTCACCTCGGGGCAGACGGTCTGCATCATCGAGGCGATGAAGATCATGAACGAGATCGAAGCCGAGGTCGCCGGCGTGGTCCGCGAGGTGTGCGTCGAGGACGCCGCACCGGTCGAATACGGCCAGGTCCTCTACCGCGTCGATCCGAATGGTTGATTCCACGCCACCGCCGGTCCAGGCGGCCGAAGTCCTCTCGGGCGATACCACGGCGGGCGGATTCCAGTTCCGCAAGGCGATCGTCGAGATGATCCAGCGTGGCGCCTCGGACCTGCTGCTCAAGGCGGGCCGGCCGCCGACGGTCCGGGTCGACGGCGAGCTGGAGGTGCTGCCGATGCCGCAGCTGCAGCCCGAGGAGCTCAAGGCGCTGGCCGAATCGCTGATGACGCCGCGGCAGATGCGGGAATTCGTCGAGGGCAAAGAGGCCGACTTCGGCATCGGCGTGCCCGGCATCGGCCGCTTCCGGACCAACGTCTACCAGCAGCGCGGGACGCTGGCGTTCGCCTTCCGCGCCATTCCCGTACGAAGTGCGCACCGTCCGGGAGCTGCTGCTGCCGCCGGTGCTCGAGGAGATCGCCCTCCGGCCCCGCGGGCTGGTGCTGGTCACCGGCGTCACCGGGAGCGGCAAGTCGACGTCGCTGGCGGCGATCATCGATCACATCAATCGCAACCGGCGCGTCAACATCATCACCATCGAGGACCCGATCGAGTTCCTGCATCGCGACCAGCTGGCCAACGTCTCGCAGCGCGAGGTGGGCACCGACACGCTGTCGTTCGGCGACGCGCTGCGCCACGTCCTGCGCCAGGACCCCGACGTCATCCTGATCGGCGAGATCCGCGACATGGAGACGATGGACACCGCGCTCAAGGCGGCCGACACCGGCCACCTGGTCCTCTCGACCATCCACACCACCGACGCCACCCAGACCATCTCGCGCGTGCTCTCGTTCTATCCGCCGCACCAGCACGCCGAGATCCGGATGCTGCTGTCGACGGCGCTGGCGGCGGTGCTCTCGATGCGGCTGGTGCCGCGGGCCGACGGCCGCGGCCGGGTGCCGGCCGTGGAAGTGCTCATCAACACCGCCGCGGTCGCCGACAACATCCGCGACACCCAGAAGGCGCTCGACATTCCCGACCTGATCTCGCAGGGCGGCATCACCTACGGCATGCAGACCTTCGACCAGTCGCTGATGCGGTGGTATCACGACGGCGTCATCACCTACGAGGCCGCCGTCTATCATGCCACCCACCCCAGCGAGTTCGCGCTGCGCATCTCCGGTGTCATCCGGCGCGTCCGATCGCACCTTCACCGGGCTGGCGGACGGGGATACCGGTCTGATGTTCCGCAAGGTCATGGTGGCCAACCGCGGCGAAATCGCGCTGCGGGTCATTCGCGCCTGCCACGAACTCGGCATCCGGACCGTCGCGGTCTACAGCGAGGCGGACCGCGAGTCGCTGCACGTGCGCTTTGCCGACGACGACGTCTGCATCGGCCCGCCGCAGGGCCGGCTGTCGTACCTCCGCATCCCCAATCTGATCGCCGCCGCCGAGGTGACCGGCGCCGACGCGATCCATCCCGGCTACGGCTTCCTGGCGGAGAACGCCGAGTTCGCCGACACCTGCCGGGCGTCGAACATCGTCTTCATCGGCCCCACCGGCGACCAGATCCGCGCCATGGGCGACAAGGCCTCGGCGCGCCGCCTGGCCGCAGGAGGCCGGCGTGCCCACGGTGCCGGGTTCGGCCGACGTGCTCCACGACGCCGACGAAGCGCGTGGCCGTCGCCGGATCGATCGGGTTCCCGGTGATCATCAAGGCGACCGCGGGCGGCGGCGGCAAGGGGATGCGCATCGCGCACGACGCCGAGCAGTTCGCGCAGCTGTTCTCGCTGGCGCAGAACGAGGCGCTGTCGGCGTTCGGCAACGGCGACGTGTACGTCGAGAAGTACCTCGCCGCGCCCCGCCACGTCGAGATTCCAGGTGCTGGGCGACAACCACGGCACGTGGTCCACCTCGGCGAGCGCGACTGCTCGGTGCAGCGCCGCCACCAGAAGCTGATCGAGGAATCGCCGCTCGCCGGCGCATGACGCCGGAACTGCGCGCGACGATGGGCGACGCCGCCGTGCGGCTCGCCGCGGCCATCCAGATACAGCGGCGCCGGTACGATCGAGTTCCTGCTCGACACCGACGGGTCGTTCTATTTCATGGAGATGAACACCCGGATCCAGGTGGAACACCCGGTGACCGAGATGGTCACCGGGCATCGACCTGGTCAAGGAGCAGATCCGCGTGGCCGCCGGCGAGCCGCTGTCGTTCGGCGCGACGCCGCTGGTCGGGTCACGCCATCGAGGTGCGGATCAACGCCGAAGACCCCTACCGCAATTTCCAGCCGTGTCCCGGGCCTGATCACCGCGTATCACCCGCCGGGCGGACCCGGGGTGCGCGTCGACAGTCACGTCTACGCCGGCTACACCGTCCCGCCGTACTACGACTCGCTGCTCGCCAAGCTCATCGTCCACGGCCGCGATCGCGCCGAAGCGCTGGCGCGGCTCGGCCAGGCACTCGACGTCTTCGTGCTCGAGGGCATCACCACCACGATTCCGTTCCTGGCCCGCGTCATCCGCCACCCGGACTTCGTCGCCGGCAGGGTCGACACCAAGTTCCTCGAACGGGAGCCGCACCTCCTCCGGGCGGAGAGCCACCGCCCCGAGTAGCGTGAGGGATGACACTCGACGTCGCGTTTTCGCCCCAGGAGCTCGCCCCAGGAGAAGTCAGCGGCCGGACGATCGTCGTCGTCGACGTGCTCCGCGCCACCACCACCATCTGCGCGGCGCTGCACCATGGCGCCCGCGCGGTGATCATCGCCGAAGACGCCGGCGAGGCGACCCGGATCGCCCAGGCGGTCGGCCCGCATGGCGCGCTGCTGGCCGGCGAGCGGCAGGGCGTGCGGATCGACGGGTTCGACCTCGGCAATTCGCCGCGCGACATGTCGGCCGGCAGCGGTCGACGGACGGACCGTGGTGATGACCACCACCAACGGCACCCCGGCGCTCCTTGCCACCGCCGGCGCGCGCGAAGTGATCGTCGGCGCGCTGGTCAATTTCGGCGCGGTCGCGGCCCGGATCCGCGCGGCCTATCAGCGGGACGGCGACCTGCTGATCGTCTGCGCCGGTCGCCACCGCAGCTTCGGGCTCGACGACGCGTACCTCGCCGGCCGGTTCGCCATCGCGGCACTCGGCGGGCCGCGCCATCGCAAGGGACTGAACGATGCCGCCCTCGGCGCGCTGGCGCTGGCGACGCATTACGGCGGCGCCATCGAGCGCATGCTGTCGTTCTCCAGCGCCGGGCGCGACCTGCGCCGGCTCGGGTTCCACGACGATATCGTCGCGGCGTCGCAACTCGACTCGGCACCGGTGCTGCCCTTCTATCACGACCGGCGGGTGACGCTGGCCGCCCCCGATCTGCCGAGCGCCGCGTGAGCGTTCCGCTGCGGCGGTTCGGCGCGGTGGCGGGGCTGGTGCTGGGCGCGTTCTTCGCGCTGACGCTGATCCCGGTCAACCTCACCGGCCCGATCGGTCGCGCCATCGGCCCGGTGCTCTGGCAGAGCCTCGGCAGCGGCGCGCTCGGCGTGCCGCTGCTCGGCCTGGTGCTCGGACTCGCCGGACTCGACCGCCTCCCGAGACTCGACATGAAGCGCGCCGCGATGCTGGTGGCCGGCGGCATCCTGCTCGTGCCGTACGTTCTCGGCGTGCTGTTCCGCGTCGACCAGGCGAGCTATCTCCCGCCTCCGGCGCAGTGGGGTGCGGCAGCGCGCCTCACCGGCTGGCTGCCAGGCTTCCTCTCCCATGCGGCCCTGGTGTCGATCGGACCCGCCGGCGGCCTGCTCGCCGGCTTCGTCGTGCTGACGGCCGTGACGCTCGGCACGCTGGCGTGGCACCCGCTGCAGCGGCTCGAAGGCGCCGCGGCACCGGTGATGTCGCCGCCACCGCCGGCGGCGCCCTCGGTGCGACGCGAAATGCCGTTCGACCAGGCGCCGGAGCCGGAACCCGAGCCGATCGACGTGGCGCAGGAAGAGCTGTTCGCCGGCGACGAACCGGACGAGCCCGGCGGGGGCGGGAAGGGCAAGCGCCGGCGCGACGACGACGACGCGCTGCCGCCGCTCGATCTCCTCGATCCATCCGACTCGAGCGGGGTCGAAGCCGATCAGGCGCAATTGCAGCGTCTCGGCGAGTTGCTGCTGCAGACGCATGCAGACCTTCAAGGTGGACGGAGCGCTCGCCGGCATCACCTCGGGACCGACCGTCAGCCAGTTCGAGGTGGTCCCGGCACCCGGCGTGAAGGCGGGACGGATCGTGGCGCTGGCCGACGATCTCGCCATCAGCATGCGCGCCATGTCGCTTGCGGGTGGCGCCGATCCCCGGGCGCGGCGCGGTCGGCGTGGAGATCCCCAATCCGAGTCCACGCATCGTGCTGCTGCGGGAGCTGCTCGAAAGCGACGCGTGGCGCAATGCCAAGGCGATGCTCCCGATCGCGCTCGGCCGTGACGTCGAGGGCCGCCCCGTCGTGGCCGACCTGTCGCGCATGCCGCATCTGCTCGTGGCCGGTGCCACCGGGTCGGGGAAGTCGGTGGCGATCAACACCATCATCACCGCCCTCATCTACCGCTACACGCCGCGCCAGCTGCGTTTGCTGATGATCGATCCGAAGATGGTCGAGCTCTCGATGTACAACGACCTTCCCCATCTCCGCCATCCGGTGGTCACCGACAACAGCGAGGCCGCCAAGGCGCTGAAGTGGGCGGTGTACGAGATGAACCGCCGCTACGAGCTGCTGCACGCCAATGGCGCGCGACAACTGTCGGAATTCAACCGCAAGGTGCGCGACGGCAAGCCGATGCTCAATCCGCCCGGCGCCCGTCCCACCCTGTCGAGCATCGCGCGCGAACCGGCGGATGCGCCGGCCAGCAGCTGGACGGAGGCGTACACCGAGGGCGAGCTGCCGATGATCGTGGTGGTGGTCGAGGAACTCGCCGACCTGATGATGACGGTGCAGGGAGAAGTGGAGACGCCGCTCGCCATGCTGGCGCAGAAGGCCCGCGCCATCGGCATTCATCTCATCCTGGCGACCCAGCGCCCCAGCGTGAACGTCCTCACCGGGCTGATCAAGGCGAACTTCCCCAGCCGGATTGCGTTCCGGGTGGCGAGCAAGGTCGATTCGCGCACCATTCTCGACCAGAACGGCGCCGAAGCGTTGCTGGGCAACGGCGACATGCTCTTCCTGCCGCCGGGACGGAGCGAGCCGGTGCGCGTCCAGGGCGCCTACATCTCCACCGAAGAGACGGAACGGGTGATGACGTGGTATGCCGCCCGGCGCGATGCGAACGTCGCGCCGACCGTCGAGGACGACATCCTCGCCGTCATCCGTGCGCAGGAAGGTGCGGAGGACGAGCACGCCAGGGCCGATGCCGACGGCAACCGCGATTCGCTCTTCCGCCAGGCCGCCGAAGCGTGCATCCAGTATCAGGGCGGATCGACGTCGCTGCTGCAGCGCCGCCTCGGCATCGGCTACGGGCGCGCGGCGCGGATCATCGACCAGCTGCACGATGCCGGCATCCTCGGCCCGCCCAACGGGTCGAAACCCCGCGACGTCCTGGTGGGTCTGAACCAGCTCGACGAGTACGTCTAGCAGCGCGGTCCGCCCGGCCTCGCCGTTCCCGCCGTGGCCCGCGGGACGACGATGTCCTGATCCCGCCTTCCGCGTTCCGACCGTCCCCGGAAAATTGCGCGCGCTATTCGGCACCCCCGTGCGTCGGGACGGTTAGGTCCGGGGACCGCACCTCCGGTAACGTCTCGCCCGTGACCGGCGAACGTATCCCTCCCGACCAGTGGTCCGATCCCCGCCACCGCGACGGCTGGGACGGAGAGCTGATGGCCGCCGAGTGGCTCATCAACGAGGGATGGCGCATCGAAGCCCATCGATTCCGGATGGGACGCCACGATATCGACCTCATTGCCCGGCGGGGGGATCTCGTGGCCTTCGTCGAGGTCAAGACCCGCCGCGGCGTGCGCTTCGGGAGCGGGATCGAGGCGATCGGCCCCCGCAAGCGGCGGGTCATCGAGCGGCTGGCCTGGGGCTGGATCCTCAAGCACGGCAGGCCCGGCGACCAGTACCGGTTCGACGTGGCAGCGCTCGATGGGTTTGGCCCAGGGGCCCGGGTGCAGGTGGTGGCGGACGCATGGCGTCCGAACTGGCGATGACGGGCATCGTGTGGACGCAAAATACTACACATTGGAACTATTGCTTCGGCATGTTTTCGGTTGTAGATTGGTTCAACTGTCATGGTGGAGTAAAACAATCCACCTGATGATTTCCGGCTTTCACGGCGCAACGTCGCAACACACCCTAATCAAGGAACTCCCCATGGCCGCCTCCCCGACGCTTCCGACGATACCCGACTGGATGCCGACAAGCGCAAGGCGCTGAACCTCGCCATTTCGCAGATCGAGAAGCAGATCGGCCGCGGGGCCATCATGCGGATGGGGGCCGACCGTCCCCGGGTCAAGGTTGCGGCCATCTCCGACCGGGGCCATCAACCTCGACGCCGCGACCGGCATCGGCGGGATTCCCCGGGGTCGCATCACCGAGATCTACGGGCCGGAGTCGTCGGGCAAGACGACGCTCTGCCTCCACCTTGCCGCCAACGTGCAGCAGGCCGGCGGCGTCGCCGCGTATGTCGACGCCGAGCACGCCCTCGACATCGAGTACGCGCGGAAGCTCGGGCGTCGACATCGAGAACCTCCTCGTGTCGCAGCCCGACACCGGCGAGCAGGCGCTCGAGATCGTCGAGATCCTGGTCCGCTCGGGCGCGGTCGATCTGGTGGTCATCGACTCGGTGGCGGCCCTGGTTCCCAAGGCGGAGATCGAAGGCGAGATGGGCGACTCCCATGTCGGCCTGCAGGCCCGGCTGATGAGCCAGGCGCTGCGCAAGCTCGCCGGCGCCATCAACCGCACCAATTGCGCGGTGGTGTTCATCAACCAGCTGCGCGAGAAGATCGGCGTGATGTTCGGCAACCCCGAGACGACCACCGGCGGCAAGGCGCTCAAGTTCTACGCCTCGCTGCGGCTCGACATCCGGCGCATCGGCCCGGTCAAGGAGCGCGAGGCGGTCATCGGGTCGCACGTGCGGGTCAAGGTGGTCAAGAACAAGGTGGCGCCGCCGTTCAAGCAGGCCGAGTTCGACGTGATGTTCGACGAAGGGATCTCGCATACCGGCCTGGTGGTCGATATCGCCAGCGAGGCCGGCATCATCCAGAAGTCGGGGGCGTGGTACTCCTACGGCGACCAGCGGATCGGGCAGGGCCGGGAGAACGCCAAGCTCTTCCTCAAGGACAATCCGGCGCTGCTGGCGGAGGTGGAGAGTCGGGTCCGCGAGCTGCTCGGCGTGGGGGTGCCCGACGTGGTGGTCACCGCCAGCGACGAAGAGGAAGTGGAGTGATCATCGACGATCTCGTGGCCGATCCCCGCCGCCCCGGCAGTCTGCGGGTGCTGGTCGGGGGTCGGCCGGCCTGGACGGTGCCGTCCGATGTCGTGGCCACGCTCGGGCTCGCTCCCGGCCACGAAATCCGCGGCGACGCGATCGACGCCCTCGATCGGGCCGCCGAAGAAGAGGGAGCATTCCGGGCCGGACTCCGCGGCGCTGGAGCGGCGGGCGCACGGCATGCGGGAGCTCGCCCTCAAGCTCGAGCGCCGCGGCCATACGCCGGCCGCGGTCGACCGCGGCCATCCGCCGGCTGGAACGACTCGGTCTTCTCGACGATCTCGCGTTCGCCCGCACCTACGTCGAATCACACGGGCCGCGCGGGCGCGGCCCGGCGCGTCTCCGGCGCGACCTCGTCGCAGCGAGGCGTGGCGCGCGAGGTGATCGACCGGGCGCTCGGTGACTCCTGGGCGCAGTCGACGATCCGTTGGCGCAGCCGCGGGCCCTGGTGGAAAAGCGTGCCCGCGCAGTTGCACGGACTTCCCCGCGACGCCCGTCGCCGACGGCTGGTGGCCTACCTCGGCGCGGCGCGGCTATCGCGGCACGGAAATGCGTCAGCTCGTCGACCGGGTGCTTCAAGCGTAAGTCGTTTTGCCGGTATGGCTTCCGGGGTCCGGCCCGGAGCCCGGCTCCCTCCCGGCCCCCGGGCTCGGGCGGTTAGCTTGCCGCCATGGAATCCGCACGCATCCGCCGGAAATTCCTCGATTTCTTCGTCGCACACGGGCACGTCGAGGTCCCCTCGTCGTCGCTCGAACCGCGGGACGACCCGACGCTGCTGTTCACCAACGCCGGCATGGTCCAGTTCAAGCGGACCTTCCTCGGGCAGGATCCGCGACCCTACCGCCGCGCGACGACGTGCCAGAAGTGCGTCCGCGCCGGGGGCAAGCACAACGACCTCGAGCAGGTCGGGCTGACCCGGCGGCACCACACGTTCTTCGAGATGCTCGGCAACTTCTCCTTCGGCGATTACTTCAAGCGCGACGCGATCGCGTTCGCGTGGGAATTCGTCACCTCGCAGGAGTGGCTCGGCCTGGCTCCCGATCGGCTGCGCGTCACCGTGCATCACGAACGACCGCGAAGCGCGCGGACCTCTGGCACGAGATCGCCGGCCTGCCGCACGACCGGATCTACGGCCTCGGCGACAAGGACAACTTCTGGCAGATGGGCGACACCGGACCGTGCGGACCGTGCTCCGAGATCTTCGTCGACCTGGAATGGACGCCGGGCACCGCACCGGAACCGCTCTCCCGCGGAGCATTTCGAAGCGCTGGCCGAGGCGGGGCGGTTCCTCGAGATCTGGAACCTGGTGTTCATGCAGTTCGACCGCGCCGGACGGCACGCTCGCGCCGCTGCCGAAGCCGAGCGTCGATACCGGCGCCGGTCTGGAGCGCATCGCCGCGGTGATGCAGGACCAGATCGACATCTTCCACACCGATCTCTTCCTGCCGCTGATCGCGCGCGTCGAACACCTGGTGGGCGCCCGGTATCCGGGCGGGCCCGCAGGGGAGCGGCATGTCGTTCCGCGTCCTCGCCGATCACGCCCGGGCGGTGAGCTTTCTGCTGCTCGACGGCATCTACCCGGCAACGAAGGGCGCGGCTTCGTGCTGCGGCGCATCCTGCGCCGCGCCGTGCGCCATGCCTGGCTGCTCGGCCGCCGGGAACCGACGCTGGCGGAGCTGGTGCCGACCGTGGTGGCGATCATGGGCGCGGCGTATCCCGAACTGGCCGCCAGGCGGTCGTACATCGCCGACGTCGTCCGCGCAGGAAGAAGAGCGTTTTCTCGAGACGATCGAAGCGGGCCTCGATCGGCTGGAGGAGCTCCGCGCCACCGGCGCGAAGGCACATCGCCGGGGACGAGGCGTTCAAGCTCTTCGACACCTACGGCTTTCCGCTCGACCTGACCGCAGCTGATCGCGGACGAGTGGGGATCACGGTCGACGTCGCGGGGTTCGAGCGGTCGATGGCCGAGCAGCGCGAGCGCAGTCGCGCGGTGCGCGGCGCGGCGGCACGGCTGAGCGGCGTGGACGTCAGCGTCGAATCGGGCTCGCCGACCATGACGAGCGCCGCGGCGCCATCGGCGGTGCAGCGGTTCGTCGGCTACGACACGCTCGATCGCCGAGACCCGCGTCCTGTACGCGGGCCAGGGCGGCGGCGCCACCGACGTGATGCTCGAGGACAATCCGTTCTATCCCGGCGGCGGCGGCCAGGTCAACGACACCGGGACGGTGGTCGGCGACGGCTGGCGACTCGAGGTGACGGAGGCGCGGCGCGACGACCAGAAGCGCGTCATGCTTTCCGGCCGTTTCGAGGGCGAGTGGCCGCGCGACGGCGCCCGTGCCGTCGCCACGGTCGACCAGCCCCGGCGGCGCGACATCGAGCGCAACCACTCCGCCACGCACCTGGTGCACAAGGTGCTGCGCGATCAGCTCGGCACCCACGTCCGCCAGCAGGGGTCGCTGGTCGAGCCCGGCCGGTTGCGCTTCGACTTCTCGCACCACGCGCCGATCGACCCGTCGCAGCTGGCCGATATCGAAGCCGGTGTCAACGAACTGGTTCTCGCCAACGACGTCACCGACATCCGCCAGATGCCGTTGACCGAGGCGCTGCAGCTGGGCGCCATGGCGTTCTTCGCCGACAAGTACGGCGACGTCGTGCGGGTGGTGCGGATCGGCGATTCGATGGAACTCTGCGGCGGCACCCACGTGCGCTCGTCCGGGCAGATCGGGCTCTTCCGCTTCACCGGCCAGACCGGTGTCGCCGCCGGGCGTGCGGCGCATCGAGGCGGCCACCGGGCATGGCGCCTACGGCGGGGTGCGCGAGCTCGAGCATCGCATCGGGGCCCTCGCCGACACGCTGCGGGCCCAGCCCGACCAGCTCGAGCGCAAGGTCGAGGCGTTGCTGGCCGAGCGCGAGAAGCTCGAAGCGCAACTGGCCGAGGTGGTCAAGGCCGGCGGACGCAGCGAGGAGCGGCGCATCGCCGCCGGGCCGCGTCACGCTGTTCGTCACGCCGACGGTCGTCGAGGACCGCGCCCAGCTGGGCGAGCTCGCCGACCAGTTCCGCGGCCGGCACAAGGCCGCTCGGTGCTGGTGCTGTTCAATCCCGACGGCGCCGACGGCCCTGTCCGTTCGCCGTCACCGACGACCTGGTCGCGTGCCGGCAAGGACGCCAACCGGCTTCATCAAGCTGGTGGCCGCGCGATACGGCGGCCGGGGTGGCGGCCGGCCGACATTTGCCAGCGGATCGCTCGGGCGATGCCGAACGTCGAACAGGTGGCGATCGCAGAGTTTCCCGGGATCCTGGCGCGAATGGGCTGGCGGAGTGATCGCCGCGCGACGCGGCGTGGTTCGCCGCGCACACCGACCGGCGCGCCCGCCGCGCTCCGAGCACGGGCCGAGCGGATTCTTCGCCGCCACGCGATCGCGGCGATCGCGGCCGAGCGCCTCGCCGCGGCCGGCGCAGCGCGCCCTCGACCAGGCGATGACGGCCGGCGCCGGTCGCGCCGCGGCGCTCGACCTGCTCGCCGCCGACGCGCTGATCACGCTGGCGCTGCTGGCGCCACGCCGAAGCCGATCCCGGCGGGCTGGCCGACGTGGCCGCGGCGCCCTGCGCGCCAGCCGGGCGGCGCGCGATGATCGACCTGCACTCGCACGTGCTCCCCGGGGTCGACGACGGATCGCGCACGCGTGGCGCAGTCGGTGCGCGTGCTGCGCACCTTCGTCGGCCGCGGCGTGACCGACGTCGCCTGCACGCCGCATCTGCTGGCGTCGCAGCCTGGAGGCGGCTGGCCGGCCACCTACGAGGCGGCGTGGGAGGAGCTCGTCGCCGCCGGTCCCGACGGGGATCACGCTGCATCGCGGCGCGGAGGTGATGCTCGATCGGCCGATGCCCGCCGGCGGCCGCCGAGCGCAAGGTGACGCTCGGCGGTTCGCGCTACCTGCTGGTGGAATTTCCCGCGGCTGGTGCCGGCCAACATCGTCGCGCGTGCCCTGGCCGAGGTGGTCCGCGTCGGACTGGTGCCGATCCTGGCCCATCCGGAACGCTACTCGTCGTGCACGGTCGAGACGGTGCGCGCCTGGCGCGATCTCGGCTCGGTCATCCAGGTCGACGCGACGACCGTGACCCTGCCGCGCCACCGCGGCGAACGGGCGCGCAGCATCGTGCGCGCCGGGCTGGCCGACATCCTCGCGGCCGACAATCACGGCGACGACCGCAACGTCGCCAACGCGCTCGGACTGGCTGACCGAGCAGCGACGGCGCCGAGCAGGCGACGCTGCTGCTCGAAACCAACCCGCGCGCCATCCTCGACGATCATCAGCACCTACGAAGTCGATCCGCTGCCGGCGCGGCGCGGACTGTGGGGCGGCGTGCGCCGCCTGCTGGGGTCGGAATGAACGACACCGAGCGCGATCGCCGCATGGCTGCGCGAGCTGGCGCTGCTCGCCGAACGCAGCGCCGCCGATGCCGCCGCGCTGGCGCCGATCGTCGCGGCCATGCGCCGCTGCCTCGCCGCGCGGCGGCACGCTGTTCTTCGCCGGCAACGGCGGATCGGCCGCCGATGCGCAGCACCTCGCCGCGGAATACGTCGTGCGCTATCAGCGCCGGACCGCAGCGCCCGCTGCGGGCGGTCGCGCTCACCACCGATACGTCGGTCATGACCGCGGCCGCCAACGACTTCGGCTTCGAGCAGGTCTTCGCGCGCCAGCTCGAGGCGCTGGCGCGGCCCGGTGACGTGCTGGTGCTGCACAGCACGTCCGGCAACAGCCCCAACTGCCTCGTGGCCGCCGACGCCGCGCGCCGCGAGCTCGGCGTGACCACCGTCGGCGCTCCTGGGTAGCGATGGCGGCGCGCTGGCGGCCGTCGTCGACCACGCCTTCGTCGTGCCCGACGACCGCCGTCAATCACGTGCAGGAAATCCACCTCGCCGTGCAGCACCAGATCGCGGCGATCCTGACCGCGGAGTACGGCGGATGATCTCGCTCGCCGGCACGCCGGATCCTGGTCACCGGTGGATCGCGCGGCATCGGGCGCGCGACCGCGCTGCTCTGCGCCGCGGGCGCGGCGCCGATGTGGCGATCACCTACCACACCCGCCGCGCCGACGCCGAGGACGTGGCCCGCGCCATTCGTGGCCTCGGGCCGGCGCGCCTACGTCGGCGGCGGCGACCTGACGCGACGCCGCCGCGGTGAGCCAGTCTGATCGCCGAAGTCACGGGCCGCATTCGGCGGGCTCGACGGTGTCGTCGCCAATCACGGCGTCTGGCCCGAGGCCGAGACGCCGCTGGTCGCAGCTGGCGCCGGAACGCTGGCGCGAGACGATGCGCGTCAACCTCGACGCCGTCTTCCTGGTCACCCGCGCGGCGCTCGGCACTGATGGGCGACGGCGGGCGGATGGTGCTGGTCAGCAGCACCGCCGGGCAGCGCGGCGAGGCCTTCCACGCCGACTACGCCGCGACCAAGGGCGCGATGATCGCGCTGGTCAAGTCGCTGGCGATCGAGTGCGCGCCCGGCGATCACGGTCAACTGCGTCGCGCCCGGGTGGGTCGACACCGAGATGTCGGCCGACCGCCTACGCCGACGGCGGCCGCGAGCGGATCGCCGCGGGGATTCCGCTCGGCCGGATCGCCACGGCCGACGATGTCGCCGGGCCGATCCTCTTCCTGCTCTCGGATCTGGCGCGCCACGTCACCGGCGAGGTCCTGAACGTCAACGGCGGCAGCGTCCTGTGTGGCTGATGGCACCGCGCCCCGGTGAACGAGCCGGCGTTCCCCGACGGGCCTGCCGATCCCGCGCGCCGTCGTCGCGATCCTCCAGCGTCTCGAAGCGGCGCACTATGAGACCTGGTGCGTCGGCGGCGCGATCCGCGACTGCCTCGCCGGCGATCCGCACCAGGACGTCGACCTCGCCACCGCGGCGACGCCCGACGTGGTGCAGTCGCTCTTTCCGCCGCACCGTGCCGTCGGCACTCGAGCACGGCACCGTCGGCGTGCTCGACGACGAGGGCGGGCTGCACGAGGTCACCACGTTCCGACGCGACGTGCACGACCGACGGACGCCACGCCGTGGTGGAGTTCGGCGTGTCGCTCGACGACGACCTCGCCCGCCGCGACTTCACCATCAACGCCATCGCCTATCACCCGCTCCGTCACGAGTGGCGCGATCCGTTCGACGGGCGCGCGCGACCTCCGCCGCCGGCTCGTCCGCGCCGTCGGCGACCCCGCCGCGCGCTTCCGCGAGGATCGGCTGCGCATCCTGCGCGCGCTCCGCTTCGCCGCGCGCTTTGCCTTCACGATCGACGCCGGCCACCTGGCACGCCGCCACGAGGCCAGGCCGGCGACACCGGCCACCTCTCCGCCGAGCGCGTGCGCGACGAGTGGGTCAAGGGCGTACTCACTCAGCCGATCGGTCGGACGCGCTGGTCGGTCTCTGGTGCCGACAGCCGGCGTCGCGGCGGTGTGGCTGCCCGAGTGTCGGCTGCGACCCGGCGCGCGCCGTCGATCCTGCCGCGGCGACGCAGCCGACGCGACCCGGTGCTGATCACGGCATTCGTCTGCCGCCGACGGCGGACCGGTGTGGCGCCGGCTGCAAGGGCTCCAACGCCGAGATCCATCGCGCCGAGGCGATCGACCGCGGCCGCCGCGACCCGGCGAGCGCCGACGCCGGTGGCGGTTCGCCGCTGGCTGGCCAGCGTCGGGGACGCCGCCGACGATCTGCGTCACGCTGGCGCGCTGGCGCGAACCCGGCGCCGACAGCCTGGACCGACGTGACGGCGGCGATCCGTGCCCGCGGCGACGCGACGATCGCGTCGCCAGCTGGCCGTCACCGGCGACGACCTGATCGGCGCCGGCGTTCCCGCCGGTCCGGCCGATCGGGCGCACGCTCGATCGGCTGCTCGATGCGGTGCTCGGCGATCCGGCGCTCAACACCACGCGGAACGCCTGCTGGAGTTGGCGCGCACGGCCCCGTGACCATGACCCAGCCGAGCCTCTTCACCCCGCCGGAACCGCTCGCGGCCCGGATGCGGCCGCGGACGCTGGAGGAATTCGTCGGCCAGGCGCGACCTGCTCGCGCCCGGCACGCCGCTCGGCGACGCCATCCGCCGCGGCGACGTCGGGAGCATCATCCTCTGGGGGCCGCCCGGCACCGGCAAGACGACGCTGGCCCGACTCATCGCGCACTACACCGACCGCCAGTTCGTCGGCTTCAGCGCCGTCACCGAGGGCGTGCCGCGGGTGCGCGAGATCCTCCGCGAGGCCGAGGACCGCCGGCGAGTGGGCCGGGGCACGATCCTCTTCTGCGACGAGATCCACCGCTTCAACCGCGCCCAGCAGGACGCGTTCCTGCCGCCGTCGAGCAGCGGCATCATCACGCTGATCGGCGCCACCACCGAGAACCCGTCGTTCGAGCTCAACGGCGCGCTGCTGTCCCGCTGCCGGGTGTGGGTGCTGGAGCCGCTGGCCGCCGCGGACCTGCGCGCCGTCATCGACCGCGCGCTCGGCGACGGCGAGCGCGGGCTGGGCGCGACTCGCACCTGCGACATGGCCGGCGACGCGCGGGACGCTGCTCGCCGAGGTCGCCGACGGCGACGCGCGCCGGGCGCTCACGGTGCTCGAGGCGGCGGCGCAGCACGTCGGCGCCGGCGGCGGATCGTACGGCGGAGGCGTTCGCGACACGCTGGCGCGGCGGGTGCCGATCTTCGACAAGGACCGCGAGCAGCACTACGACCTGATCTCCGCGCTGCACAAGGCGGTGCGCGGCAGCGACCCGCAGGCCACGCTCTACTGGCTGGCGCGGATCCTCGCCGGCGGCGAGGACCCGATGTACGTGGCGCGCCGGCTGGTCCGGATGGCGACCGAGGACGTCGGGCTCGCCGACCCGCAGGCGCTGCCGTCGCGCTCGCGGCCCGCGACGCCTGGCACTTCCTCGGCAGCCCCGAGGGCGACCTCGCGCTCGCCGAGGCGGCCGTCTATCTGGCCACCGCGCCCAAGTCGAATCGCGTCTACGTGGCGTGGGGCGCGGCGCGCGACACGGCGGCGCGGACACGCCGGCCGCACCGGTGCCGCTGCACATCCGCAACGCGCCGACCGCGCTGATGAAGGAGCTCGGCTACGGCGCGGGCTACCGCTACGCGCACGACGCGCCGAGCCGGCTACGTCGCCGCAGGAATATCTGCCCGACGCGCTCGCGGGCGCAGTCTTCTACGAACCGGGGCCGTTCGGCTACGAAAGGCGGATCGCCGAACGCCTGCAGTGGTGGGCCGAACAGGGAGTCAGATCATCCGAGAGTTGATCGACGTCCTGCCCGCGCGGAGCGCGTCGTGCTGGTGGCGGCACCGCGCAAGAACTCGCCGCGACGCGCAGAAGATCACCGAGCACCTCGACGAACTCGCGCGGCTGGTCGACACCGCCGGCGCCGACGTCGTCGGGCCGGCTCACGCAGCACCTGGCCACCGTCAACCCGGCCACCCTGATCGGCGAAGGGAAGGTGGAGGAGCTGCGCGCGCTGGTCGCGGCGACCGCGCGCGACGCTGGTGGTCTTCGACGAGGAACTCAGCCCGGCCCAGGGCCAGTCGCTCGAGGAGGCGCTCGGCACCCGCGTCATGGACCGCGCCGAGCTGATCCTCGACATCTTCGCCACCCGGGCGCGGACCTCCGAAGCCAAGCTGCAGGTGGAACTGGCGCAGCTGCAGTACCTGCTGCCCCGGCTGACCCGCATGTGGACCCACCTCTCGCGCATCCGCGGCGGCATCGGGCTTGCGCGGGCCGGGCGAAACGCAGCTCGAAACCGACCGCCGGATGATCCGCACGCAAGATCGCGCTGCTGCACGACAAGCTGCGGGACGTCGCGCGTCACCGCGACACCATCCGCGCCGGGCGCGGGCCCGATGTTTTCCGCGGCGCTCGTCGGCTACACCAACGCCGGCAAGTCGAGCATCCTGCGCGCCCTGTCGGGCGAGCACGACATCTTCGTCGAGGACCGGCTCTTCGCCACGCTCGACACGCTCACGCGCGAAGTCGACCTCGGCGACACGCTCCGGGTGCGGGTCAGCGATACGGTGGGTTTCATCCGCAAGCTGCCGCACCACCTGGTGGCGTCGTTCCGCGCGACGCTCGAGGAAGCCGGCGAAGCCGACCTGCTGCTGCACGTCGTCGACGCGTCGCACCCCGAGTGGGAAGACCACATGCGGACCGTGGCGTCGGTGCTGGCCGAGCTGGGCCTCGACGACCGGCCCACGCTGGTGGTCTTCAACAAGCTCGACATCGTCGAGTCGCCGCACGCCTTCGCGGCCCACGCGCGCGCGTCGCTATCCCGACGCGATCTTCACCACCACGATGCGCACCGACGGCCTGCAGCCGCTCAAGACCGAGTTGCGGGGCCGCGCCGAGGCGTTCCGGCCGGTGGTACGAGTCCTGCTGGATCCTTCCGACGGCAAGCAGCTGGGCCAACTGCACCGGGTGGGCGACGTGATCGCGCCAGCAGCTGGTGGGAAACTGCCTTGCGGTCACGGTGCGCCTCGAGCCCTGGCGCAGCGAGCAGCTGCGTCGCGAAGGGCTGCGGATCGAACCGTTGATCGACCCCGAATCTTCCTCCGAGAACGGCGACTGACCGATGAAAACGCTGGTGACGGGCGCGGCTGGATTCATCGGCTACCACGTGGCCGAACGCCTGCTGGAGCGGGGCGATGAAGTGGTGGGTCTCGACAATCTCAATCCGTATTACGACCCGGCACTCAAGCGCGCCCGCCGCGACCGCCTCGCCCGGCATGCCGGGTTCCGGTTCGCGGAGATCGATCTGGTCGATGCCGCCGCGATGGAGGAGCTGTTCCGCACCGAGCGCTTTCCGCGGGTCATTCATCTCGCCGCCCAGGCCGGCGTCCGGTACTCGGTCTCCCATCCGCACGCCTACATCAACAGCAACGTGCTTGGCTTCCTCCACGTGCTGGAAGGGTGCCGTCATACCGGAGTCGGCCATCTGACGTTCGCGTCGACGTCGTCGGTGTACGGACTCAACGCCACGATGCCGTTCTCCGTGCACCAGTCGGTCGATCATCCGGCGTCGCTCTATGCCGCGACCAAGAAGGCCAATGAGATGATGGCGCACTCGTATGCCCATCTCTACGGCCTCCCTTGTACCGGATTGCGCTTCTTCACGGTCTACGGTCCGTGGGGGAGGCCGGACATGGCGCTCTTTCTCTTCACCAGGGCGATGCTGGCGGGGCGGCCGATCGAAGTCTTCAATCACGGGCGGATGCAGCGCGACTTCACGTACATCGACGACATCGTCGAGGGCGTCGTCCGGGTGTCGGACCGGGTGCCGGTGCCGGATCCGGATTGGGACGCCCGGGCGGCGGACCCGGCCACGAGCAGCGCCCCGTACCGGCTCTACAACATCGGCAACAACAAGCCGACGCCGCTCATGGACCTCATCGCCGCACTGGAGCGGGCCCTCGGCGTCACCGCCGAGAAGGTCTTCGCGCCGATGCAACTCGGCGATGTGCCCTCCACGGCGGCCGACGTCGACGACCTGATCGCCGACTGCGGCTTCCATCCCGGAACGGACATCGCTGAAGGAGTGGGGAAGTTCGTGGCGTGGTACCGGGAGTACTACGGCGCCTGAGCCGGCGAAGCGCGACCAGGACCACCGCGAACCGCTTCGTGCCGACTTCACCATGTCCCGGCCATCGGGTCCGGCGCTAGTCGCCGGGTTGCTGCGCCTCGAGCACCCGCCGCCACAGTACCGCCATCCGTTCCGCCACCGCGCCGTCACTGTAGCGCTCCAGCACCCGCTGGCGCGCCGCGGCACCCACCGCGCGGCTGCGCCACGGCTCGGCGACGAGTGATGCGACAACGCGCTGGAGCGCGGTCCCGTCGTCCTCGTCGATGATCAGGCCGCCGTCGCCCACCACGTCGGGGAGCGCACCGCACCGGCTCACCACCGGTGCCACACCCCGCGCCATCGCGTCCAGGACCAGCCGCCCACTTGGCTCCACCCAGGTCGGCGTCGAGCGCGACGGCGCCAGCAACACGTCGATCCCACCCCAGAACTCCGGCAGCCGCTCGCTGGGCATCGCCCCCAGCCATTCCACCCGCGACGACAGGCCGAGCCGCTGCGCCTGCGCCTCGAGAGCCTCCTGCAAGGGCCCCGTGCCGACGATCCGCAACCGCCACTCGCCGAAGGTCGAGGCCAACGCGTCGAGGATGAGATCGATCCCCCGCTCCGGGACGAGGCGGCCCACGACGCCAAAGACGATCCCGACCGGGTCCGGCCGCAGCTCCCAGACCACCGGGATGTCGAGGCCGCCGCTGGGGAGAACGGCCACCGGCCGCGCGTCCCGCGCTCCAGCCAGCAGGTGATCGAGTGCGGAGTGCACCGTTCCGGCCAGCGCCGCCGCTCCGTCGCGGGCGCGGTCGGCCTGCCAGCGGGCGGTGAAGCCCTGGGCCCCGCCGACGCTTGACGTCCCGACCACCACGTACGGCACCTTGAGGTCGCGCCCGGCGGCGGCGCCAGCGAGCGCGGTCGGCGTCCAGGGGTCACCGCTGATGTGCAGCAACGCCGGGCCGACGTCGCGCACCGCGGCCCGGAGCCGGCGGCGCGACCAGCGGAGATCCATGGGATCGCGCGGGTCTCCTCGCGCCGCGATGCGGAGATACTGCACCAGCCCGTCGCTGGTCGTCTCACCACGGGGCCGGGCGACGACCGGCTCGTATCCCAGCGGCGGCAGCGCCACGAGGACGCCGCGCGGAGGCGGTTGAGGACCGAGGAGGAAGACGCGCACGGCACTAAGATGGCGCGGCGACCGTTAAGATTCATCTATGCGAATCCTGTACCTCGCGAAATACTACTGGCCGCGTGCCGGCGGAATGGAACGCGTGGTGCAGGGATTGGCCGAAGGCGTGGCCGAGCGCGGACACGAAGCCGAAGTCGTCGCGATCACCTCGTTCGGCGCTCAGGAGCCCGGCAAGAGGCGCCGAGCCTCGGTAACACGCGCCTGGTCGTTCGCTCCGGTCGGATCCCAGGAACTCGCCCCGGGCTACATTCGCGCCGCCTGGAGGCGGGCCGACGTCATTCATCTCCACCACCCCAACTCGCTCGCCGACGTCGCCTATGCCAGCCGGGTCTCGCTGGCCCCGCTCGTGGTCACCCAGCACGCTGACTCGCCGGCCATCAAGTACCGCCTGCCGTCGAAATACGCCCTCTGGCGCGCCGAAGCGATCGTCGTGCCCAGCCGGGCCCATATCGCCCTCAGCTCGGAACTGCGGGGGTTCGAGGACAAGGTCGAGGTGATCCCCTTCGGCGTCGATCAGCACCGCTGGGAGCTCGTGCCGCCGCCGCCGCCGGGGTCGGCGCCCCGCGCCATTTTCATCGGCCGGCTGGCGCCGTACAAAGGGGTCGACTTCCTCCTCCGCGCCCTGGAGCGGGTCCCCGAGCTCCGGCTTGATATCGTCGGGACCGGCCCCGAATACAACCGGCTCCGTACCCTCTCCCAGGCCCTCGCCATCGACGACCGGGTCAAGTGGTGGGGAGAGTATCCGGACGAAGACCTTCCGCGGCGGATGGCCGACGCCGACTTTCTGGTGCTGCCTTCGGTCACCGTCGAGGAGATGTTCGGCATGTCGGTGCTCGAGGCGATGGCGGCAGGGAGACCCGTGATCACCACGGCGGTGCCCTCGGGCGTCCGGGAAGTCAACCAGCCAGGCGTGACCGGTCTTGAGGTGCCCATCCGGGACATCGACGGGCTGGCTGCGGCCATGCGGTCGCTCGCGGGCAACCCGGCGTTGCGGGAGGAACTGGGCGCGGCGGGGCGGAGCAGGGTCCGGGAGCGATTTTCCGTCGCAGCCATGACCGATGCCCATCTCGATCTCTATCGTCGCGTACGAAGCCCGCGGGGAGGAAAATGATGTGGATAACATGGTGCGTTGAGGGATCTGGAATGGGGTGGGGGGTATACCTCGGCGCTGCTGTGGAAAACAATCAACTCGAACGCTGCGTCGTAACTCATTCCGGTAATTGACATTCGGCCCCGTAGCTCAGGTGGTTAGAGCGGCGGACTCATAATCTGAAGGTCGAGGGTTCGAATCCCTCCGGGGCCATCGGGTTGTCTGCTGTCCTGCGCGGTGGTATCATGCGCTTCCGCTTCGGCGGGCGATTAGCTCAGCTGGTTAGAGCGCGCGCCTCACATGCGCGAGGCCGGGGGTTCAAGTCCCTCATCGCCCATCGGTCCGAACCACCCCGCTGGGTGGTGTAGGGTCGCCGAGTCAGTCAGTGAGTGGAGCCTCCCGGGCTGGCTCGGAACGGCTGGACGAACGCGACCGAAGTCATCATGGCTTCGGTCGCGTTTCTTTGTACCTATGTCCCGACGATCGCGCCCTGCGGGAATGTGGATAACTACGACGCACCCCACTGTGGAAAAGTCACCGGTCGCCGGCCACCAGTTCCCATGCTTCGACGATTTCGTCGGCCGACACCGTCGCGGTTCCTGACTTCCCCACTTCCACTCCGGCCGCGAGGTTCGCGATCCACGCTGCCTCGGGGAGGTCCCCGCCGGCCGCGAGCATCGTCGCCGTCCACGCGGCGACGGTGTCACCGGCTCCGGCCACGTCGAAGACTTCCCGCGCCAGGGCCGGGGTCTCCCGGATCGGATTGCCGCCGCTCACCAGAGTGAGTCCCTCGGCGCCCCGGGTTACCAGAAGGTGGTCGACGCCGAGCCGCATCCGGGCTTCTTCGAGATCGACTTCGTCGCCGCTGAAATCGGTTCGGAGCGCCGCATTCAGTTCGCGGCGATTGGGCTTGAGTACGGTGGCACCGGCGTACGAAAAGAAGTTTCGCAGCTTCGGATCGACCACGGCCGGAATACCGGCGCGGCGCGCGGCGGCGAGCAGCGAGGCCGCCAGTTCGGCGTCGACCACGCCCTTGTCGTAATCCTCGATCAGCAGCGCGCCCGCGCCGGCCAGCGCCGTCCGGGCGGCTTGGTGCACGGCGTCCCGGTCCCGGTCGGCCAGCGGATTGCCGATCTCGCGATCGATCCTGACCAGCTGCTGTCCGCGGGCCACCAGGCGGGTCTTCGAGGTCGTCGGGCGCTCGGACACCTCGACCAGTCCGTCGGTCGCGATGCCGAACGCCCCCAAGGCGGACCGGAGACCAGTCGCTGCCGGGTCGGTTCCGATCGTTCCGACGAGGAAGACCGCGGCGCCGGCGGCCACGACATTGGCGGCGGCGTTGGCGGCGCCCCCGGGGACGTCGTGCTCGCCGCTGACGATCAGGACCGGGACTGGTGCTTCCGGTGAGATCCGTTCGACGTCGCCGAGGATATAGCGGTCCAGCATGACGTCGCCGACGACGGCGACGCGCGTGGCACGGGCACGCTGCAGCAGCTGCACGAGGCGATGCCGGGTGGGCGGATGGAGGACCTCTGGCACGGCGGGGAAAGTAGCGGGGCGGGGATGACGGGCGCGACGGGCCGCGGGTATCTTGGGCCGTCGCATGACTGATCTGCTCGTCGTCGTCATTCGCGGTGCGCTGGTCGAATCGACGCACCGGATCTCCGTCGCCATCGTCGGCCCTGACGGCCGGATGGTGGCGGCCGCCGGCGCCCCCGGGCTGACGGCCTACTGGCGGTCCGCCGCCAAACCGTTCCAGCTCATGCCGCTGGTCGAGGACGGCGGTGTGGAGCGCTTCAGACTGGACCGGCCGATGCTCGCGCTGGCGGCCAGTTCGCACAACGCCGAGCTGGTGCATCGCGAATTGGCGGCGCGCTGGCTCGAAGCGGTGGGCGTCACCGAAAGCGACCTGGCCTGCGGAGGTCATCCGTCGCTCTGGCCTTCACTCGCCGAGCAGATGATCCGCGACGACATCACCCCGACACCGCTCTGGAGCAACTGTTCCGGCAAGCATGCGGCGATGCTGGCGCAGGCGCGACTGCACGGCTGGCCGCTGGCAGGCTATCAGCGCCTCGATCACCCGGTTCAACGGCGGATCGCGGACGTGGTCGCCGAATGGAGTGGCGTCGATGGAGGTGCCCTGGCGTGGGGAGTCGACGGGTGCACCGCGGCCGCGGTGGCGCTGCCGCTCTCGGCGATGGCTCTGGCCTACGCGCGGCTGGCGACCTCGACCCAACCGGCAGCACGCCAGATCCGCGACGCGATGATCGGCGAGCCGTACATCGTGGCCGGCGCCGATCGCCTGGACACGGCGCTCATGCAGGCGTGGCCGGGACGGATTCTGGTCAAGACCGGCGCGGAAGGCGTGTACGGTGCCGCGCTCCCCGGCCTGGGACTGGGGATCGCGATCAAGGTCGAGGACGGCGAGACGCGGGCGGCCGGGCTCGCGCTGGTCGACGTGCTCGATCAACTCACCCGGCGCTTCGCGGCCGACCAGGTGTGGCCGCTCGACGGACTCGATGGGTGGCGGGCTCCGCCGATCCGCAACACTCGCGGCGACGTGACGGGCCGCGTCGAGGTCCGAGGGGCGCTGCGCTTTCTCTGACCGTCACCGCGTTGTCGCGGTCCGACTTCGAATGGTGAGGTGAACCAGGATGGACGATGTCGCTCTCGACTCCGCCACCCGCGCACTGGTCGTGCTCGCCGCCGCCATCGCGGCGGGCGACGAGCCGCGGATCGATGGTGCCGTCACGCAGGCGCTGGCCGCTGGCGTGCCGGTGCGCTGGGGCGACGAACTGGTATTGCAATCGGTGCTGATGACGGGCTGGCCGCGCGCGCTGGTGGCGGCCGGCGCGTGGCGAAGGCAGGTTGGTCCGCCCGCCGCCGGAGCGGAACGCGACATCGGGCACGAGGTACACGACGACTGGACGGCGCGCGGCGAGCGCCTCTGCCGGGAGGTCTATGGCGATCACTACGAGCAGCTCCGTCACAACGTGCGGCAACTCCACCCGGCATTGGATCGCTGGATGGTGACCGAAGGTTATGGCCGCACGCTGGCTCGCGAAGGACTTGACGCCCGGCGCCGCGAACTGTGCGTGATCGCCCAGACGGCGGTGCTCGCCACGCCGCGCCAGCTCCGCTCCCACCTGCTGGGCGCGCTCAACGTCGGGGCGACACCCGGCGCTATCGGCGCCGTGCTCGAAGCCGCTGCCCCCTATGGCACGCCGGACGCGGCCCGTATTGCCGCCGAACGGTGGGCCGTGGTGCGCAAGACGGTGGAGCGCCGGTGAGCTTCGTCGATCGGGCCGTTGTCGAGACCTGGGCCGGCGACGGCGGCGACGGCGCCTGCTCGTTCGCGCGCTTCAAGTACAAGCCGAAGGGCGGTCCCGACGGTGGCGACGGCGGCGACGGCGGCTCGGTCTACGTTCGCGCCGTCGCCAACCTGGCGACCCTGCTCGATTTCCAGTACCGCGTCACCTGGCGCGCGCCGCGCGGCGGCCACGGGAAGGGCAAGACGATGACCGGCGCCTCCGCCGCCGACGTGGTGCTGCCGGTCCCGCCCGGCACCGAAGTCGAAGACGCCGATACCGGCCAACTCCTCGGCGAACTGCTCCACGTCGGCGACCAGCTCCTCGTGGCGCGCGGCGGCGGCGGCGGCCGGGGCAACGCCCGCTTTGCCACCGCCACGCACCAGGCACCGCGCGAGTGGGAGCCGGGGCGGCCGGGGCAACACCGGCGGTTGTTGCTGCGCCTCAAGCTGATCGCCGACGTCGGGCTGGTGGGCGAGCCCAACGCCGGCAAGAGCACGTTGCTCTCGGTCGTGAGCGCGGCCCGGCCCCGGATCGCCGACTACCCCTTCACCACGCTCGAGCCGAACCTCGGCGTCATGGCGCTCTCCGGCTCGCGGACGCTGGTGATCGCGGACATCCCGGGAATCATCGAAGGGGCCCACGCCGGCAAGGGACTGGGCCTCGAGTTTCTCCAGCATGTCGAACGGACTCGCGTGCTCGCGTTCCTGGTGCCGCTCGACGCCGACGATGTCGACGTGGTATATCGCCGCCTGCGCGAAGAAGTCTCGAAGTACAGCACCGCGCTCGAGGCCAAGCCGCACGTCGTGGTGCTCACCAAACGCGATCTCCTCCCGCCAGGCGCGGTGCTGCCTTCCGTCGACGCCCCCGAGGCGCTCGACGTCGTCGCCATTTCGGCGGTGTCGGGCAGCGGGATCGGTGCGCTCGAAGAACTGCTCTGGCGGCTGGTACAGCAATCCGCTCCGGCCGATGACGAACCCCTTGTCTGACGACGAGCGGCGCGCTTTTCTCGCGTTGGCGCTCACCCCCGCGTTCGGTGCCCGCCGGGTGGCGGCGCTGATTGCCGCAGCGGGCTCGGCGACGGCGGCGTGCCGCAAGTCGGGCTGCCGCGACGACGAAGCCGTGCGGGTCAGCGAACAGGCCCGGGCCGAAGGCATCACCGTGCTGGTGCCCGCCGATGCCGGTTTTCCGGCGCGGCTGCGGTCGATTCCGAATCCACCGGTCGTGCTCTTCGCCCGCGGCGATCTGACCCTGCTCGACCGGCCGGCCGTGGCGATCGTCGGCAGCCGTGACCACAGTGCCTACGGCCGGCACGCCGCGCAATGGATCGCCGCCGCGGCTGGACGCGCCGGGCTGGTGGTGGTCAGCGGGATGGCGCGCGGGCTCGACGCGGTGGCCCATCACGCCGTGCTCGACGCCGGCGGCACCGCCATCGGCGTCCTCGGCAACGGCATCGGCGTCGTGTACCCGGCGGAAAACCGCGAACTGTACCAGCGCGTCGAGCGCCATGGCCTGTTGTTGACGGAGTTTCCGCCGGGCGAGCGAGCGGGCCGCGGGGCGTTTCCGCGCCGCAATCGGTTGATCAGCGGTCTCGCCACCGTGCTGGTTGTCGTCGAAGCGGCTCGCGCCTCGGGAACGATGATCACCGTGGGCACCGCCCTGCAACAGGGGCGCGACGTGATGGCGGTCCCCGGTCCGATCGACTCTCCCACGTCGGCCGGCACGAACCAGCTTCTGCGCGACGGCGCGGAACCGCTGCTCCATCCGGACGATCTCCTGGGCAAGTTCGCCGGCGCCCCGCTGCCGGTCGCCGTGACCGCCGGCGGTCCGGTCGACCCGCCGCCGTGCACATTGTCTCCGGCCGAAGCCCAGGTTTTCGACGCGTTGTCCGCCGGGACGCGGCACATCGACGACGTCGCCGAACGCACCGGCCTGCCCGTGGGCACGGTCCTCGGCGTGCTCTGCGGACTCGAAATCGGCGGATGGGTGGAACAGACCCCCGGAAGCATGTTCCGTCGGTTGCCGCGCCGCGGCTAGCGCGTCCCGTCGACCCCCGGCACTCCCTCAGGAGTCCGTCGTGCACGTTTACGTCCACGTTCCCTTCTGCGCGCGCCGTTGCAGCTATTGCGACTTTGCCATCGCCGTGCGCGCGGAAACACCGGACCACGAGTACGTGGACGCGGTGCGGCGCGAATGGCGGATGCGCCGCGACGAGCTGGCCCCGCCGGCGTCCGGCCCGATTGCCACGTTGTATTTCGGTGGCGGCACGCCGTCCCGGTTGGCGCCGGATTCCCTCGGCGATCTCATCGCGACGATCGCCACCGACCAGCCGCTCGCGCCGTCGGCCGAGGTGACGCTCGAGGCCAATCCCGACGACGTGACCGCGTCGCGCGCGGCCGCGTGGCGCCGGGCCGGTGTCAACCGGGTGTCGCTCGGCGTGCAGAGTCACGACCCCGGCGTGTTGCGCTGGATGCACCGCACCCATCGCGCGGAGCAGGTTCCGGTCGCGGTGGCATCGCTGCGCGAGGCGGGGATCACCAACCTCTCCATGGATCTGATCTTCGGCCTTCCCGACGCGGTGCCGCGCGACTGGCGCCGCGATCTCGATCTGACGCTGCAGCTCGAGCCCCAGCATCTGTCGGCGTACGGGCTGACCGTCGAGGCGGGCACACCGCTCGGTCGGTGGACGGTGCGCGGTGAATCGATACCGGTGGGCGATGAGCGATATGCCGCCGAGTATCTGGCATGGCACCACGCGCTCGACGAAGCCGGATTGCGGCACTACGAAGTCTCGAACGCCTCGCTCCCGGGCTTCGAATCGCGGCACAACTCGGCCTACTGGTCGGGCGCCGACTACCTGGGTTTCGGGCCGTCCGCCCATTCCCACGTCGGTGCCAAACGCAGTTGGAACCTCCGCAACTGGGTCGAGTACCGCCACCGGCTGGTGGCCGGTTCGTCGCCCCAGGAGGGATGTGAACGCCTCGAGCCCGCGCAGTCCGCACTGGAGCAGCGCTACCTCGGACTCCGCACGCGGACCGGGCTTCCGACCGGATTGGTGTCCCCGGAGACCCGGGCACAGTGGCTCGAACACCGGTGGGCGGAGCAGTCCGGCGACCGCATCCGGCTGACGCCCGAGGGCTGGTTGCGCCTCGATGCGCTGGTGGCGGCCCTCGATCATTCCTAGCTTTCGCGTATGAGTGATGCCGAGTCGCTGTCGGAACGCGAACGCCGCGTGCTGGAAGCGGTCATCGAGACGTATATCGCCACCGCCGAACCGGCCGGGAGCCAGACGGTCGCGCGACGTTCGACCCTGGGAATTTCGCCGGCGTCGATCCGCAGTACCATGAGCGACCTCGAGGCCAGGGGTTACCTCTACCACCCGCACACCTCGGCGGGAAGAATCCCGACCGACCGCGCCTATCGTGCCTACGTCAACGCGCTCGTTCATCGCATGCCGGACCGTGAGTCGCGGGAGCAGCTGGAGGCCGAACTGACCGCGGCGGCGAGCGCCAGCGAACTGCTGCTCGGCCGGGCCGCGCAGGTCCTCGGGATCCTGACGCACGAGTTGGGCGTTGCCGTCGCACCGGCGCTGGAATCGATCGTCCTGGAGCGGGTGGAGCTGGTGCGGGTGTCGGGCGATCGAATGCTGCTGGTGCTCAATCTGCAGAGCGGGACGGTGCGCACCATCTACATCCGCCTGCCGGGGGCGCTGGCGCGCGCCGATATCGAAGAGGTGGAGCGGCTGCTCAACGAGCGCCTCGGCGGATTGTTGCTGCGGGAGATCCGCGCCACGTATGCCGATCGGCTGCGCGACGCGCCCGGCTCGCCCGAAGTGGCGGACCTCCTCGACATCATTCTGGCCGAAGGAGAGGGATTGTTCGACGTGTCCGACGGCCGCGATGCCGTGGTCCTGGGCCGGACTTCCGTGCTCATCGAGCAGCCGGAATTCGCGTCGACCGAGCAGATGCGCACGCTCATGGCGCTGACCGACCGGCGGGACCTGCTTCGCGAGGCGCTGGAGCGGCGCCGCGAGGAAGGATTGGCGGTGACCATCGGCGCCGAGCACGGCGACCCCGGCCTGGCGCCGTTCACGCTCGTCACCGCGACGTATCACCGCGGCGGCGCGACCGGCGTCATCGGCGTGCTGGGCCCGACGCGAATGCCCTACGACAAGATCATCGGCCTGGTGGAACACACCGGGCGGTTGATCGAAGGATTGCTGCAGTGACCGATTTCTATGAAGTGCTGGGTGTCGAGATCCAGGCCTCCGGCGACGAGATCAAGAAGGCCTATCGCCGGCTCGCGATGGAGTATCATCCCGATCGCAACCCCACGCCCGAGGCCGAGGCGCGTTTCAAGGAGATCTCCGAGGCCTATCAGGTGCTCGCCGATCCCGACAAGCGCGCGCACTACGATCGGTTCGGTTCGGCGCCGACCGGGCCGAGCGGGTTCGGGCCCGGTTTCGCCCACCTCGATCTCAGCGAAGCGCTCAACATCTTCATGCGCGACTTCGGCGGCTTCGAGGGTCTCTTCGCGGGCGGCGCACCGGGCCAGGACGCTCGCCGCGGTCAGGACGTGCGCGTCACCGTCCGGCTCTCGCTCCAGGACGTGGCGCTCGGCGCGCGTCGCAGCATTCGGATCAAGTCGATGACGAGCTGCAGCAACTGCGGCGGAAGCGGCGCGGCGCGCGGCACCAAGCCGATTCCGTGCGGCGCATGCAACGGCACCGGCGAGGTGCGCCGTGCCGCGCGGTCGATGTTCGGGCAATTCGTCCAGGTCGGTCCGTGCCCGACGTGCCACGGCGAAGGCTCGGTCATTCGCACGCCATGCGAGGTGTGCCGAGGCGAGGGACGGGTCAAAGGCGAGCGCGTGGTGACGGTCGACATCCCGCCGGGCGTCTCCTCGCAGAACTATCTCACCCGGCGGGGCGAAGGCGGCCCGGGCCCGCGCGGTGGGCCCAACGGCGACCTGATCGTGCTGCTCGAAGTCAAGGATGATCCCCGCTTCGAGCGCGACGGCGCCGATCTCCTGACCGAACTGCCGTTGTCGTTTTCCCAGGCAGCCCTCGGCGGCACCGCCACCGTGCCGACGCCCTATGGCGACGAGCGGCTCCCCATTCCGGCCGGGGCGCAATCCGGTGCGATGCTCCAGCTCAAGGGGAAGGGACTGCCACGGCTCGGCTCGTCGGGAACGGGTGACCTGCACGTCCGCATCGCGGTCTGGACGCCCGAAGACCTCAACGACGAGCAGCGCGGCCTCTTCGCCGAGCTCGCCAAGCACGAAGCCGCCGGCCCGAAACAACATGGTCGCTTCTGGGAAAAGCTGAAGGAGGCGCTCGGCGCGTGACGGCGCCGTGGTGGCGCCTCGGCGTCCGTTGCCCCGCCGCCGACGCCGATCTCGTCGCCGGGTGGCTGGTGATGCAGACCGGGCAGGGCGTGTCGCAGCCGGCGCCCGACGAGATCGTCGCGATGGTCAGCTCCCGGGCGGAAGCGCGCCGCCTGGCGGGCACGCTCGCCAGCCGATTCAACGGTGTGCAGGCGGCAGTCTCGGCGGAAGCGACGGTCGATTGGTCGGTGCGGTGGCGTGACGGTATCGCACCGCGGACGTTCGGCCGGCTGACCATCACGCCGTCGTGGGTTTCCGAGCCGGTACCTCCGGGGACCGCGGCAATCATCATCGATCCTGGCGCCGCGTTCGGCAGCGGGGAACATGGCTCCACCCGCGGGGCGCTGGCGCTGCTGGAGCGCTGGCTGCAGCCCGGCGGGGTCATGCTCGATTTCGGCAGCGGTTCGGGGATTCTCGCCATTGCCGCGGCCGCCCTCGGGGCGCGCCACGCCGTGGGAATCGATTCGGATCCCGAGGCCCAACCGGTGGCCGAAGCCAACGCGTCCGTCAACGGTCTCGCCGCTCACTGCACCTTTCTCACCGGTGATGCCGGCGAGCTGGGACCGCTGGCCGGACCGGCGTCGCTGCTCTGCTCCAATATTCTGCGCGATGTCAACATCGCGTTGTTCCCCGCGGTGCGTCAGAGCCTGGCGCCTGGCGGCGTGGCGATCTTTGCCGGTATGGAGGAGAGCCGAGGCGACGCTGCTGCTGCCGGCGCTTGGGCCCCACCGGTTCGAACCGTTCGACGAAATCCGCGACGCGGGCTGGTGGAGTGTCGCCGTGCACGCCCGATGACCGATCCCCGCGTGCTGGTCGCCCCCGGCGCCCTCGCGATCGGCGCCACCGCGGCGCTCGACGACGAGGAACAACACCACGCCCGCGTGCGGCGGCTCCGCCCCGGCCGAATCGGTCGCAGGCGCTCGACGCGGCTGGTGGCGCGGCCGCGGGCGAGCTTGGTGGAAACGCCTGCCGGACTCGGGCGTCATGATCGTCACGGTGACCCGGCAGCCACCACCGCCGGTCACGATCATTGCGGTCGGTGCCGGCGACCGGCAGCGCTTCCTGTCGCTGGCGGAGAAATGCACCGAACTCGGGGTGACGGTGCTGGTGCCGCTGGTGACCGAGCGCAGCGCCGGTGTGGAGAGCCGGGTTCGACCCGTCACCGTCGAGCGGGCGCGGCGCAAGGCGCGCGAGGCATGCAAACAGAGCGGCAACCGATGGGCCACGACGGTTGGCGATCTCTGCATGCTCGCCGATCTCGCCGCCTGCGTACGCCGCGCAATGGCTCATCGCCGATCCCGCGGGGACGCCGTTGCCGCCGCTGGAGCGCGGGCTGCCGGTGGCGTGGCTGGTGGGTCCGGAGGGAGGTTTCACCGCGGAGGAGCAGGCGCTCGCCAGCGAACGGCTCGCGGCCCGCGCGGTGCGACTGGCCCCGTCGATCCTCCGTTATGAAACGGCCGTTCTGGCGGCGGCCGTGCTGACGCTCGATCGTCGTACCGCCATTGAGGAGGCGTGAATGGACTGTGTCTTCTGCGGCATCGCATCCGGCGCCATCCCCGCGGCGATCGTTGGTCGCAACGCCGCCGCGGTGGCGTTCCGCGACCTCAATCCCCAGGCCCCGGTGCACATCCTGGTCATTCCGGTGCGGCACATCGCCTCGCTCGCCGACCTCCAACCGGCGGAGGTGGCCGGGGTGGTCGGGCCGCTGGTGGCCCTGGCGGCCGACGTCGCGGCGGCAGAAGGTCTTGCGCCGGAGGGCTACCGGCTGGTGATCAACACCGGACGGGACGGAGGCCAGACCGTGCCACACCTCCACGTCCATCTCCTCGGTGGTCGGAAGATGCACTGGCCGCCGGGATGACCGGTGCGACCGCAACGGCCTGCCGGACCGGGCCGGGGCAGGTCGCGGATGCACCCGGCCGAGTTGACGTATCCCCAGGCGCGGTCTAGGATTCGAAGTTCTGTACCAATTGCCCGGACCGGGCCGGAGAGGGGTGATTTCAGCACATGTCGGAAGTCATCATCCACGAGGATGAAAGTTTCGAACGCGCCCTCAAGCGCTTCAAGAAGAAATGCGAAAAAGCCGGCATTCTTTCCGACCTGCGGAAGCATCGGCACTACGAAAAGCCGAGTGAAAAACGGAAGCGCAAGATGAACGCCGCGCAGCGCAAGAATCGTCGCGGGCGCGCCGCCAATGGCTGACCTCGCCGCTCGACTGCGCGCCGACCAGATCGCGGCGCGCAAAGCGGCTGACAAGGACCGGACCCTGGTGCTGGGGACGGTCCTTGCGTCGTTGAAGAACCGCGAAATCGAACTCGGCCACACGCTGACCGACGCCGATGTCATCGACGTACTCCGCAAGCAGGTCAAGCAGCGCCGCGAGTCGGTGGAGCAGTTCCGCGCCGGCGGGCGCGACGACCTGGCCGCGAAGGAGTCGTTCGAGATCGACGTGCTGCAGCAGTACCTCCCCCCGGAGCTCGACCCCGAGACGCTGCGCGCCGCCGCGCGCGCCGCCGTGGCGGATGGCGCCGCCACCCTCGGGGCGCTGATGCCGGTGCTGATGGCTCGTTTCAAGGGCCAGGCAGACGGTCGCACGATCAACGCGATCGCTCGCGAGGTGCTCGGGCAGCAATGAACGCGACATCGGCGGCGGCCGGTCCGGCGCCGCCTGCGAGCGACTCGGGCCACGACGGCCTCGGCGCCCGATCCGTCCAACGACCCGGCGCTGCTGGCGCTGGAATTTCCGGCCATTCTCGATCACCTCGCGCGGTTCGCCGCCGGTCCGCTCGGCGCGGCGGCGTTGCGTCGCCGTCGGCCGACCGCGGGACGCGGGGTGGATCGGCCGCGAGCTGGCCCGCGTCGGGGAAACCTTGCAGCTGTTGCGGAGCGGCGGCGCCATCGACGTCTTGCCGATGCCCGACCTGCGCGCGCCGCTGGCGCGATTGCGCGTCGAGGGCAGCGTCCTCGAGGTGTCCGAGCTCGGCCTGCTGCTGCAGACGATGCGCGCGGGGCGCGAGCTGATGGCGCAGCTCGAGCCGCTCGGTGATCGCTGTCCGTCGCTGGTCGAACTGGTGGTTCCGCCCCTCGACCGTGCCATCGAACACCGCCTGGAGCGCGCCGTCGGTCCCGATGACGAGCTCCTCGACAGCGCCAGTCCGGCACTGGCCGCGGCGCGGCGCGAGGTCCACGTGGCGCGAGAACGCGTCGTCGCAGTGCTTGAAGACGTGTTGCGCGGCGTCGAATCCGCCGCGGTGCCGGGCGGCGCCACCGTGACGATGCGCAACGGACGGTACGTCATTCCGGTGCGGCGCGATGCCCGGCGGCGGCCCGACGGCATCCTGCACGATGAATCCGGCAGCGCCGGCACGCTGTTCATCGAGCCCACCGCCGCCATCGCGCCGGGAAACGCGCTGCGCTCGGCCGTCGCCGCCGAAGAGCGCGCGGTCGTCGCCGTGCTCCGGGAGTTGACGGCCGTGGTCCGGCCGGCGGCCGCGGAACTTGCGGCGCTGCACACGGCGGCGGTCGAGATCGACACGGTCGTGGCGCGGGCCCGTTGGGCCCTGGAACTCGGCGGTGACGTTCCGGAGATGGCGGGGGCCGGGACCGGGATGGTGCTGCGCCGCGCCCGGCATCCGCTGTTGCTCGCCCGCGGCGTTGCCGTGGTGCCCTTCGATCTCGAGCTCGATCCGGCGGAACACACCCTCCTCGTCACCGGCCCGAACACCGGCGGCAAGTCGGTACTGCTCAAGACGCTGGCGCTGCTGGCGGCGCTGGCGCAGTCGGGAATCGTCCCACCAGCCGGGGCGGGGACCAGGTTGCCGCTGGTCGATCACTTCTTCATCGACATCGGTGATCACCAATCGATCGCCGCCGACCTGTCGACCTTTTCGGCCCACGTGGCGGCACTCCGGGGCATACTCGACGGCGCGGACGCCGGCTCGCTCGTGGTGCTCGACGAGATCGGCTCCGGAACCGATCCCGCCGAAGGCGGTGCCCTTGCGATGGCGGTGCTGCAAGCGCTTACCGCGCGGGGCGCCCTGACCGTCGCGACCACGCACCTCGGCGCGCTCAAGACGTTGGCCACCACCGTGCCGGGTGTGGTCAACGGCTCGCTGCAATTCGACGCCGCGACGCTGTCGCCGACGTTCCGGTTCACCAAAGGGGTTCCCGGCCGCTCCTACGGCCTTGCCATCGCGCGGCGCCTGGGCGTGGACGCGGCGGTGCTCGAGACGGCCGAGCGGCTCGTGCCGCAGGCGGAGCGCGATCTCGACCGCCTCCTTGCCGACGTCGAGGCGCGCCGCGCCGCCATGCAGCGTGACGAGGCCTCGCTGGCGGAGCGCGCCGCGGTGGTCGCCGATCGCGAAGTGGTGCTCGACTCGACGGCGGCGGTGCAGGCCGGACGGGAAGTGGAACTGCGACGTCGCGAGAAGGATGCGGCGCGCGAGCAGGCGCGCCAGGCGCGGGCGTATCTGCTCGAAGCCCGGAAGCGGGTCGAACAGGTGCTGGGCATGGCCCGCAACGCCGCCGACGAGGCGTCGGCCCGCGAAGCGCGTCGCATGGTCGAAGAGAGCATCCGCGAGGAATCGGAACGACTCGACCCGGACCAGGCGGCGCCGGAGTCGTCGGGCATGTCCGGCGCCATCACGGTGGGGTCTCCGGTCCGGCTCAGCACCGGGGCCGTCGGTGAAGTGGTGGAACTCCGCGCCGATGACCGGGCCGTGGTGCAGCTGGGCGCCATGCGACTGGTGGTCTCACGGCGCAGCCTGGAGCCGGCCCCGGCGCCGGCCCGCCCGCCGGTCCGCACATTTGCCGGAGACGTCCCGGACGTCGCTGCGGCGGCGGAGCTCGATCTCCGCGGCATGCGGGTCGACGAGGCGCAGGCCGCCGTGATGGCGGCGCTCGACGCGGCGGTGCTGGCGGATCGGGTTCAGCTCGCCATCATTCATGGCATGGGGACGGGGGCGTTGCGAGACGCCGTGCGGCAGTTGCTGACCAACGACCGCCGGGTGGCATCGTTTGATTTTGCGCCGCGCCCGCAGGGCGGCACCGGCGTCACCATCGCGGTGCTCCGCTGATGGCACGCATCCCCGACGAAGTGATCGAACAGATCCGCGACACCGCCGACCTGCTGGAAATCGTGCAGGAGACGGTGGCGCTGAAACGCACCGGCAGTGACTGGCGCGGGCCGTGCCCGTTCCATCACGGCACCAATCGCAATTTTGCCGTCATCCCGAAGACGAACCGCTACTACTGTTTCGTCTGTCACGCTTCGGGCGATGTGTTCACCTGGTACCGCGAGCGATTCGGCCTTGATTATCCCGGGGCCGTCCGCGAGGTGGCGCGACGCTACGGCATTGTCATCCCGGAGAGCGCCGAACGGTCCGGCCCCGATCCGCGGGAGCCGCTGTACCAGGCCTGCGACGCGGCCGAGGGCTGGTTCGCCCGCCAGCTCCTCGAGCTGCCCGAAGCCGATCGCGCCCGCCGTTACCTCATGGAGCGCGACGTGTCGCTCGACGCCGCGGCCGAATTGCGGCTGGGATACGCGCCGCGGGGCGGCGAGTTCCTCACCGCGATGCGGACCCTCGGCATTGCCGACGCCGTGCTGGTCGAGGCCGGCCTGGCAATGGAACGCGAGGACCACACGGTCGTGGCCCGCTTCCGCGGCCGGCTGCTCTTTCCGATCCACGACCTGCGCGGCCGGGTCGTTGCTTTCGGTGGCCGGATCCTCGGCGCGGGAGAACCGAAGTACCTCAACTCGCCCGAGACGCCGATCTTCCACAAGAGCGATCAGCTCTACCACCTCTTTCTCGCCCGCAACGCCATCCGCAAGGCCGGCCAGGCGATCCTCGTCGAGGGTTACTTCGACGTGCAGCGCCTCGTGCTCGCGGGGATCGATCACGTCGTCGCGCCGCTGGGCACATCGCTGACCGACGCACAGGCAGCACTGCTCAAGCGGTACACCTCGGAGGTGGTCGTACTCTACGACAGCGACGCCCCGGGGCTGAAGGCCACCTTCCGTGCCGCCGACGTGTTGCTGGCGCACGGCATCCGGGTGCGGGTTGCCACGTTGCCGGAAGGCGACGATCCCGACTCGCTGGTGCGGCGCGGCGGGGCGCCGGCGCTGGCGGCGATTCTCGACGACGCGCTCGATGTGCTCGACCGCAAACTCGAGATGCTGGCCGCACGCGGCTGGCTCGGCGACGTGCACCGCGCCCGGGAAGCGTTCGATCGGCTGCTCTCCACCGTGCGGGCCGCGCGCGAGCCGGTGATGCGCGAGTTGTACATCAGCCGGGTCGCCGAGCGCCTCGGCATTCCGCGCGACGCGGTCGCGACCGAGGCCAACGTGGCCACTCCGCCCCCGCACGTCGCTCGCCCACCCGAAGGGGCGCCGGACCGGCGTGATGCCAGGCCGATCGACCGCGCCGCCACGACGCCCGGGGCCGCCATCGAGCGGAAGCTGCTGCAGCTGCTGCTGCTCCGGCCGGCCTGGCTGGCGCGGGCCCGGGGAGAAGTGCCGGTTGTCGCCTTCGCGGTGCCCGCGTACCGGCAGATCTTCGCCGCGCTGCGGGCACTGCCCGACGACGCGCCGGTCGGCGACGCCCTCGCAGTGCTCGATCCCGCGGCCCGGGATGTCTGGGATCGACTGATGCAACAGGATCCCCCCGACGATCGCTTCGACGCGGATCGCGCCTACGTCGATGCACTCGAGGCCCTGGCAGAAATCCGCAGCTTCGCCGACATCGCGGCGGAGCCGGACCCGGTGGCGCTGCGCCGCCGCTGGAGCGCGCTGAGCAAGGAAGGTCAAGCGCGGTTTAAGTTGTACCTGGCTACGAGCCCGGCCCCGCGCGCGGCGCCCGGGCCGATCACGGAGGAGTGAGCACCGCATGCATCCTGATTTACCGAAGCTGCTGGACATCCAGGAGAAGGACAGGAAATTGGCCGAGCTCACCGCTCGCGCCGACGAAATCGAATCCGGAGTCGCGGCACTCGATGCCGCGCTTTCCCGACTGCAGAACGACATCGACACCGCCGCGCGCGGCGCGGACGACGTGGCCCGCCGTCGCGACGAGGCCGAGCAGAAGCTGGAGGCGCAGCGGACGCAGCACGATCGCCGCCGCCAGCGCCTCGAGCAGGAACGCAATCCCCGCGTGGCGGCGCAACTGCTGGCCGATGTCGAGCTCGGGCGCAGCATCCTGACGCAGGAAGAGAGCGACTGGATGCGCCTGGCCGACGACGCGACGGCCCGCGGGGCCGCGGTGCAGCTTGCCGCCGAGCGGCTCACCGCGCTCAGCGCGGAGCAGGCACCAGCGCGCGAGGAGCTCTCGTCGCGCCAGGCGGAGATGGCCGCGGAGCTCGCCGCGGCGCGGGCCGAACGCGAAACGTCGGCCGCGCGACTCGATCGCACTCTCCGCACCCGGTACGACCGCCTCCGCCGCTCGCGCAAGAGCGATGTCCTCGTCCCCGCCGATCACGCCACCTGTACCGCCTGCTTCACCGCGATCCCGCGTTCCCGGATCGGCCAGCTGCAGGCCGAAGGGATCCTGATCGACGGCTGCGAAATGTGCGGCGCCATCATCTATCTCGCCGAGGCCGTCGTCTGACCGCTCCGCGGTGGCGACTTGCGGCGCCGCCCGACGGCGAGGCGGTCCGTGCGCTCGCCGCTGCGCTCTCCCTCCCCGATCCGCTCGCCGCCCTGCTGGTGCAGCGCGGACTGGCCGAACCGGCCGCGGCCCGGGCGTTTCTCCGTCCGGATCTTGCCGCACTGGCCGATCCCATGACGCTCGCCGGCATGGCCGACGCCGTCGCGATCGTGGTCGATGCGGTCCACGCCGGTGAAACCATCCTGGTGCACGGCGACTACGACGTCGACGGCCAGTGCGCCACCGCCATTCTCACCCGGACCCTCGCGCTGGCCGGCGCCAGCGTGGTGCCCTTCGTGCCGCACCGCCTGCTCGACGGCTACGACTTCGGCGATGCCGGGCTGGCCGAAGCGGAGCGGGTCGGCGCGTCGTTGATCGTCACCTGTGATTGCGGCATCACCGCGGTCGATGCGGTCCGCCGCGCGCGCCGCGCCGGACGCCGCGTGATCGTCACCGATCATCATCTTCCGGGCGACACACTTCCCGACGCCGACGCCATCATCGATCCCCAGCGGATCGACGACCACTCGGGTCTCGAGATGCTCTGCGGCAGCGGGCTGGCCTTCAAGCTGGTGCAGGCGCTGGTGGCGCCTCTCGGACTTCCTGCCGCGCTGCCGCACCATCTGCTCGATTACGTCGCCGTCGCCACGGTGGCCGACGTCGTGCCGCTCGTCGGCGAAAACCGTGCGCTGGTGCGGCATGGACTCCGGGTGCTGGCGCAGAGTCGCTGGCCGGGATTCCGCCAGCTCATGCAGCGGTGCCGGATCGACCCGGCGACGCTGCGCGCCTCGCAGGTGGGCTTCATCCTGGCGCCGCGGCTGAACGCCGTGGGCCGCATCGGGGCCGCACGCACCGGCCTGGAGCTGCTGCTCGCCGATCGCGACGAGGTCGCGGCACCGCTGGCCGAGACGCTCGAGGCCGCCAATCGGGAACGCCAGGACCTCGACCAACGGACCCTGGCCGAGGCGCTGGACCTGGTGGAGCGGCAATACGGCGACGCGGACGCGCACCCGGCACTGGTGCTTGCCGCCGATGGCTGGCATCCCGGCGTGGTGGGCATCGTCGCCTCGCGGGTGGTGGAACGATTCGGCCGGCCGGCGTTCCTGATCGGCTTCGATGGCGGCATGGGGCGGGGCAGCGGCCGCAGCATCGAGTGCTTCGATCTCCATGCCGCAATGTCGGCGTGCGGCGATCTGCTGGAGCGCTTCGGCGGCCACCGGATGGCGGCGGGGCTCACCATCCGTCGCGACCGCATCGACGCATTCCGCGAACGATTCGTGGCGGTTGCCCGGGCGCAACTCGCTCCCGACGACCTCGGCCCGGTGCAGCGCGTCGATCTCGAACTCACGCTGGCCCAGGTCAGCGACGACCTGGAGCGGTGGTGCCGGCACCTCGAGCCCTGCGGACTCGGCAATCCGGCCCCGGTCTACGGCATTCGCAACGCCGTCATGCGCGAGGTGCGTGCGGTCGGCAGCGGTCACCTCAAGGCCCAGCTGGTGTCCGGAACGCAGCGTCTCGAGGCGATCGCGTTCGGCTGGGCCGACCGCGCGCCGCGCGATCTCACCGCGCCGGTCGACGTCGCGTTCCGACTCGACCGCAACGAATGGCACGGACAATCGCTGCTGCAGGCGCGGATCGTCGCCATCGGGGCGGCGGCCTCCGGGTGACGCGCATCGTGAGCGGCGTGTGGGGCGGTCGGCGACTCGCGGTTCCGCACGGACGCGAGGTCCGTCCGACGGCCGAACGGGTGCGCGAGGCGTGGCTCGCGATGCTCGCCCCTGAGCTCCCCGGCGCGATCGTCGTCGACCTCTACGCCGGAACCGGCGCACTCGGTCTCGAGGCGCTCTCCCGCGGCGCGGCGCACGCCACCTTTGTCGAGCGGCATCCCGGGGCGCTGGCCACCCTGCGGTCGAACATCGAGGCGTTGGGGGCGGCCGATCGGGCCACGGTCGTGCGCGGCGATGCCCTGCGCTACGTGGCGCGGCTCGATCCGGCGGAGGTGACCCTCGTCCTGGCCGACCCGCCGTTCGCCGCTCCCGATGCCGCCGAATTGGCCGCCGCTTGGCAACAGCGCCCCTTTGCCCGCATCTTGGCGGTCGAGCACGACCCGCGCTCGCCGCTGTCCGGCCACGCGACGCGGCGCTGGGGCGACATCGCCGTCACTTTCTTCCGGCTGCCATGACACGCATCGCCATCTATCCCGGATCGTTCGATCCGCCGACCCGGGGCCACGAAGACCTCGTCCGGCGCGCCCTCGCGCTGGCCGATCGTCTGATCGTGGCCATCGCGGTCAACCCGCAGAAGGCCCCGCTGTTCTCCGTCGACGAGCGGCTCGATCTGCTCCGCACCGTCACCGGTGACGATCCCCGCATCGAGCTGACGTCGTTCTCCGGGCTGCTCGCCGAATTTGCCCGGCAGCGCGGTGCCACGATGGTCATCCGCGGGCTGCGCGCGGTGAGTGATTTCGAATACGAATTCCAGATGGCGTTGATGAACCGTCGCCTCAATGATCAACTCGAGACGGTCTTTCTGGTGCCGGCGGTCGATCTGACCTACCTCTCCTCGTCCCTGGTGCGCGAAATCGCCGGTTTCGGCGGCCCGTTGACCGGCCTGGTGAATCCGGTCGTGGCCGAGGCGCTGCGGCGACGGTACCAGCGGTGACCTTCCGGGACGACCTGCGCACCCGCGCGGCACGTTCTGGCGTACCGATCCGGCTGGCCCTCCCCGAAGCGTCCGACGACCGCGTCCGCCGCGCCGCCGACCAGGTGCGGTCGTTGCGGATTGCCGATCCGCTGCTGATCGGGCGTGGCGGCATCGATCCCGCGGCCGACGAACGGCTGCCGGCCGTGGCCGACCATCTGCGCGCCCGCCGCCCCGCCGCCGTGCGCGACGCCGTGCACGCGCTCGACCTGGCGGCCGATCCGCTGCGGTTTGCCGCCGCCCTCGTCGCCCTTGGCCAGGCCGATGCGTGCATCGGCGGAGCGGATTACACCACCGCGCAGGTGATTCGGGCGGCCCTGTGGGCAATCGGCATGGGCCCCCGGACGGTGGCCGTGACCGCGGCGATGTACCTGGCGCTTCCCGACGGGCGGCTCTTCACCTTCACCGACATCGCCGTGATCCCGATGCCGACCCCGGAACAGCTTGCGTCGGCGGCGATCGCCGCGGCGCACGATCGCCGGGCGCTGATCGGCGACGAACCGATGGTGGCGTTTCTCTCCTACAGCACCAAGGGCAGTGCCGCCGGGCCGGACATCGACCGGGTGCGCGCCGCACTCGACCTGTTCCGCCGCGCCGAGCCCGGGATTCCCGCTGACGGCGAGCTGCAACTCGACGCGGCCGTGATGCCGGCGATCGGCGCGGCGAAGGCCCCCGGGTCGCCGGTGGCGGGCCGCGCCAACGTCCTGGTCTTTCCGTCGCTCGACGCCGGCAACATCGGCTACAAGCTGACCGAACGTTTCGCCGGTGCCACGGCGACCGGCCCGCTGCTGCAGGGATTGGCGCGGCCGATGTCGGACCTGTCGCGCGGGGCCACGCCGGACGATATTGTGGACGTCGCCGCGATGCTGGCGTTGCAGGCCCGCGCGCAACCGCAATCCCGCGAGGACGGATCGCATGGGGTTTAAGGCCAATCGAGTCGCCAACGGTGTTGTCGTCGTGAGCATCGACGGCCAGTTGATCGTCGTCAACCGCCAGGACCTGAAGCAGCTGGTGCAGGACGCGCTCGACCGCGGCGACCGCAAGTTCGTCTTCGATTTCACCCGCACCGCCTATATCGATTCGTCGGGGCTCGGCGCGCTGGTCTCGATCAGCAAACGGGTCCGCGAAGCCGGCGGCGAGATGCGGCTGGCCGGTCTCAACGAAGATCTCCGGTCCCTGTTCGAACTGACCAAGCTCGACACGCTGTTCCCGATCGCGGAGACGGCCGCCGACGCGCTTGTCGGTTACTGAGGGACCGATGGGGTCGCCGGTGTCCGCCGCCTCCCGTCAACCGGGCCCCGGCGAACGCTATCGGCTCGTCATCCCCTCCGACGTGGCACTGCTGGGCGACACCGTCGACACCATCGCGGCATGCTGCTTCGCGTCGACCCGCCCGTCGCGACGCACCCGCTTCCGGCTCTGCACCGTGGCGGCCGAGGCGATCGCGAACGCCATGCTCTACGGCAACGGCGGCGAGGTTACGCTCAAGGTGACGGTGGAGCTCACCCTCGATCCGGACCGCATCGTGTTGGCCGTCAGCGACGAGGGCGACGGCTTCGATCCCGAGAGCATCGCCGTTCCCGAAGGCGAAGCAGTGCTCGAAGCGACCCGGGGCCGGGGCCTCTTCCTCATCCGCCGGCTGGCCGATCAGGTGTCCTTCAACGATCGAGGGAACACGATCTGGATCACGCTCCCGCGCAGCTAGCCGACATCGAGAGCGCCCTGACGGCGCTGGGCACGCTGGTGGGTGCCACGTTGCGGCTGTGGCAGATCGACGGCGGCCAGTGGCGGCCGCTGACCGGCGCGGGCGACGGGGCCGCGGCGCCGGATCACCGCACCGCCCGCACCCAGCGGCTGGCGGTTCCTGATGTCGACGGCGTGTTTCTGGAGGTCATTACCGGTGACGGCGCTTCGCGGGACGACCTCGCCGGTCCCGCGTTGCAGGTGGTGCGGCAGCTGCTGGAGAGCGACCGCGCCACGATGGCGCTGACCGCGGAGCTGGCGTCGCGCTACGAAGAAATCGATCTGTTGTATTCCATCGGCGAGTTGCTCGGCCGCGCGCACGCCGTCGACGAGGTGGCCGCGATCATCCTGCGTGAAATCACCGCCGTGCTCGGCGCGCGGTGGGCGGCGCTGCGGGTGTTCGATCCGGTGCACCGGACGCTCCGCGCGGTGGCGGCGCTGGGCATGTCCCCGGGCGCGGTGCCGGATGCGGTGCCCGTCGACCACCCCGACCACGTCGTGGCGCGTGCCTTCCGCACCGCCCAGATCGAAACCGGGTCGGAACCGGATTGGGTGCCGGGCGAGGTGGTGGCCGTGCCGATCCACCACACTCGCCTTGGCGCCGCGCCGCGTGTCGTGGGCACGCTGGCACTGGCCGACCGCGCCGGCGGCGGCGCCTTCACCCGCGATGAGATCAAGCTCATCGCCGCCGTCGCCACCCAGATCGGATCGGCGCTCGAGAATGCGCGCCTGGCCGCGCACGAGAACGAGCGCCGCCGTCTGGACCGGGAACTCGAATTGGCGCACAACCTCCAGCTCCGCCTCCTCCCCGCACCGGCGGTGCTGCGCGGCGAGGCCGAGGTGGCGGTGCGCTCGCAGCCGGCCGAATCCCTCGGCGGGGACTTCTACACCTTTGCCCGCCTCGGACGGCGGCGCATCGGCGTGATGCTGGGTGACGTGGCGTCGCACGGCTTTTCGGCGGCGTTGATTGCCGCGCAGGTGATGGCCGCCGCCGGGATTCATGCCCACGCGTCGGCCGCGCCCGACGACGTGCTGGCGCGGCTCCGCGACTCGCTGGCCGACGAGCTCGAAACCGCCGAGATGTACCTCACCGTCTGGTACGGCATCGTCGATCCGGCGGCGGGAAAGTTGACCTACAGCAACGCCGGACACATCCACGCGTTCCGCCTGCCACTCGAAGGACCGGCCGAGCGGCTTGCGCCGACAGCGCCTCCACTCGGTCTGGTCGCCGACCAGGCGTTCGGACGACGGACCATCCCATGGCACACCACCCAGGACCTTCTGGTGCTCTACACGGACGGCTTGATCGACCGGGTCAACTCGTCCGGTGAGCGCTTCGGTGAACCCCGGCTGATCGGCTGGCTGGAGCGGGAGCGCCGCCGTTCGCTCGAGGGTCTGGTCGACGGCGTCTTCGCGGAAACTGGGCGGTTCAGTGATGCCGCGGTCGACGACAGCACGTTGCTGATCATGCGGGTCTGAGGTGCGTGCCCGGAAGTCGCTCGGCCAGCATTTTCTCACCCATCGCCCGTGGCTGGAGCGGATCGCCGCCGCCACCGGAGCCGGGCCGGACGCCATCGTCCTCGAGATCGGTCCCGGGCCGGGTGGATTGACGTCCGCACTGCTGGACCGTGGCGCGGCGGTGGTCGCCATCGAACGCGATGTCCGGTTCTTCGACGGATTGCGGCGGCGATTCAGCGACCAGCCGTTCGTCCTGGCGTCAGGCGACGCCCTGACACTCGATTGGCCCGGGCTGGTGGCGCCCTGGACGGTGCAGGGAAGGCGCTGGCTCGTGGCCGGCAATATTCCCTACAACATCACCACGCCGCTCATCGCCAAGGCGCTCACACCGCCATTCCCCGCCGCGATCACCTTCCTGGTGCAGCGCGAAGTCGCCGACCGGATCGTGGCCGGGCCCGGCTCCAGCAATTACGGCGCGTTGTCTATCGGCGTGCAGGCCGCCGCGCACGCCAGCATCGTGCTCACCATCGGGAAAGGCGCGTTCGTGCCGCGCCCCAAGGTCGACTCCGCCCTGTTGCACCTGGTGCCGCTCGGCACGCCGCTGCTGCCCGCCGGCGATACCGTCGCGTTCCGGCGGATGGTGACCTCGCTGTTCTCCTACCGGCGGAAGCGGCTGGCGCGGGCGTTGAGCCACGCGCTGCACCGTGACATCGCAACATCGAGCGAGATGCTCGCGTCGGCCGGCCTTGGTCCCGGATGTCCGTCCCGAGACCGTCGCCCCCGATGGATTCGTCCGGCTGTTCCGGGTGCTCCATGGAGATCGGCCCGGCCCGCCGATCCCGGGGCTGATCGCCCGGCCAGTTGCTTCCGCACCGGGCTCGTGAAACATTTCACAAATGCTCTCGCGCAAGATCGCTGACTCGACGGTCCGCCGCCTCGCGATCTATCTCCGCTTTCTCGAAGAATTCCAGGAACAGGGTGCCGACACGATCTCGTCGGAAGCGCTGGCGAACCGGGCCGGCACGACGTCGGCGCAGGTCCGCAAGGACCTCTCGTTCTTCGGATCGTTCGGCAAGCGCGGCCTCGGCTATGACGTGCCCGCGCTCGCCGAACAGCTGCGGAGCATTCTCGGACTCACCCGCCGGTACCGGGTGGTCCTGGTCGGGGCGGGGCGGCTGGCGGCGGCGCTGGTGCAGTACGCCGGATTCAATGCCCGCGGCTTCGATATCGTGGCGGTCGTCGATCGCGACCCGGCCAAGATCGGCACGGCCTGGGGCGATCTGGTCATCGGCAGCGTCGACAATCTCGAACAGCTCATCGCACGGCTCGGGATCGACATTGCCGTCCTGGTGACGCCGGCCGAGCCGGCGCAGGAGCTCGTCGATCGGCTCGTGGCGGTCGGCCTCGCCGCGATCCTCAATTTCGCGCCGGTGCAGCTGCACGTTCCGGCCGGCGTCGAAGTGAAGAACGTCAACCTCGCCGTCGAACTCGAGACGTTATCATACGCGTTGCAGCACGCTTCGTGATCGAGAGGCCGATGACCGGATTGGTGGCCCACCCGGGTGGGACGTTGATCGAGCGGGCGCTGGAGTTGATGCGGTCAGGGCCGCTTGACGCGGCGCGACTGTCGCGCGAGGTCCTCGGACTTCCCCAGGCGCCGCCGGCGGTGGCGGAGCGTCTCGCCGCCGCGCTGCTCGGGGCCGATCCGCGGGTCCGGCAACTGGCCGACGGCCGGTGGGCGCTGCAGGCCACCGCGCAAGGGTCGCCGCTGCTCGAGGAGTGTGCCTTCGCCATCGTCGACGTCGAAACCACCGGCATGCGCGCCTCCGGTGACGATCGCATCACCGAGATCGCGGTCGTCGTGGTGCACGGGACCCGGCGCGAAGTGGTGTTCGACTCGTTGATCAACCCCGGCCGCGCCATTCCGTCGCGCATCGTCGAATTGACCGGCATCTCCGACGCCATGGTCGCCGGCGCGCCCACCTTCCCCGACGTGGCCGACCAGGTGATGGCGGCGCTCGCCGGTCGCGTCTTCGTGGCGCACAACGCGCGTTTCGACTGGGGATTCGTCGCCGCCGAAGTGCAGCGTGCGCGCGATCTGCTGCTCGACGGCCCCCGGTTGTGCACCGTGCGGCTGGCGCGGCGGCTGCTGCGCCACGGCGGGATCGTACTCGCTGGGCGCGCTGGCCGAGCGGCTGGGATTCGAATTCACCGCGCGACACCGGGCCGCGGGAGACGCGCTGGTGACCGGCATGCTGCTGGAGCGACTGCTCGGCGAAGCGCGGGGGCGGGGGGCCCGCACCCTCGCCGACCTCGAAGTGCTGCACAGCACGCCGGTCAACCAGGTCGCGGCATGAACGGCATCACGTCGTTCATGGTGGGACGCCTGCAGGTGCACGCCATCGAGGCCGGCTGGCAGCGACTTGACGGCGGGGCGATGTTCGGCATCGTCCCCAAGCCGCTCTGGTCCCGGCGTATCCCCGCCGATGACCGCAATCGGATCACGCTGGCGCTGCGGTGCCTGCTGATCGAGCACGACGACGGCCTGATCCTCGTCGACTCGGGCATCGGCAACAAGGAGAACGACAAGTTCCACGACATCTATGGTGTCGACAATGCCGGATCAGGCGGACGCACGCTGCTCGAAGACCGGCTGGCCGGACTCGGCCATCGGCCGGACGACATCGCGATCATGCTCAACACCCACCTGCACTTCGACCACGCCGGCGGCAACACCTTCGTGGCACCGGACGATCCGGCGCACCGGGTGCAGTTGAGTTTCCCGAACGCGCGGTACGCGGTGCATCGCCGGGAATTCGAGTTTGCCACCCACACGACGGAACGGACGCAGGGCAGCTACCTGCCGCACAACTTCGTGCCGGTGGCCGAGGCCGGGAAGTTTCACTGGATCGACGGTGAGGGCGGCGAGGTCGCGCCGGGCGTGCGGGTCATGGTGACCCCGGGACACGTCCCGTGGCATCAAGTGGTGCTGATCGAGAGTGCCGGGGAAACCCTCTGCTACCCCGCCGACACCGTTCCGACCGCGCACCACCTCCCGCTGGTGTGGATCATGGGGTACGACGTCGAGCCGATGCGCACGTTGGAGAGCAAGCGCCGGCTCTACGCCGAGGCGACGGCTGACCGGTGGCGGCTGGTCTTCGAGCATGACGCCGACACGGTGGGCGGCGTCGCCCTTGCGGGTGAGCGGGGGGTCGAACTCGCGGCGGTGATGACGGCGCCGGTGACGGTCACGTAGCCAGCGCGGGCGACGGGGCGGCGGTCATTCGCCACCTCCGCGGCCGCCGCCGCGCCCGCCGAATCCCCCCCTCCCGCCACCGAACAGGTTGCCGGTGGGGTTGCGCACCTCCGCCGGCAACAGCCCCCACTGCGCCGACGTCAGGATCTTCTGCACTGCGGCGACCAGCCGCCGCTGTTCCTGCACGGTCTGCTGCATCACCGGCCGGATCCTGGCAAGCAGCGGAATGACATTGGCGCTCGAGCCCGACGCCTGCACCGTCGCCACCGCCGCGGTGAGACTGTCGATCGCCGGTTTCATCCGCCTGTTGCTGGAATCGACCACCGCCTGCAGCTGCGTGATCTGCTGCGGCGAGAGCGCCAGCGAATCCTTGCGGGCAAGGGCGGCGGTGGCGGGGTTCTCCCGCCGGAACCGCACCATGAAGCTGTCGACGAGTTCGGCGGGGCTGCGTCGCCCGTTGCCGCGGCCGAGACCCTGGATCTGCAGCGTGCGCGGGTCGTAGCCGATGGCGTACCGGAGGTTGAGCGCCAGCTGGAACGGCTGGCGGATGGCGGTGGCGCTCGAACTGGTGTTGCCGAACCGCTCGTTGACCACGTACCGGAACTGGTCGGTTGCGGGGTCGAAGCCGGTCACGGTGAGCAGCGTGTTGTCCGGCCGGGTGTTGCCGCCCCACCCCTTGAGGTTGTCGGGGCCGTTGATCCACTGGTCGAGTCCGCCGAGCACGTTGATCGTCTGGATCGACAGCGCCAGCCGGCGAGCGAAGAGTGCCGGCCGCCAGTTGAGCTGGAAATCGAGCGACGGCTGCCACGGCCCGGTGCAGGTGTTCCGCCCCGCGATGGTGCCGAGCTGCGCCTCGAGGCATTGGCGCGCGTTGCCCGAGGTCGAGGCGAGCAGCCGTGTCATCGCGTTGGCCACGGCGGTGTCCGGTGCGGTGGCCGGGTTGAACATGAACGCCCGGTCGTTGCGCGACGAGCCGTCGCCGTTGATGTCTCCGGCGACGATCGGCGTGTAGTGCGAGCCGGAGGTCAGCCGGGCGATCGACGTCAACTCGATGGCCGGCGTGATCGGCCACGAGACCGACGCCTGGAAGTTGTGGCGCCGCTCGTTGGCCGACGGCGCCCAGGTGTAGACGTTGGGATCGCCGGCGGTGAGGTTGCCACCGCCGCCGAAACCGCCGCCGCCGAAACGCCGACCACACCGCTCCCGCCCTCGTCGCGGGCGAACATCAGCGTGTACGCCAGGTTCAGCTGGATCTGGTTGTTGGTCGTCCCGGACAGGTTGAACGTGAACTGCCTGGTCTCGTTCTCGAGCGAGCTGAACACCCGGCTGACCGTGCCGTAGTCGGGGTCGATCCGCGATGCCGAGAGCGGCACCGCGCCGGTCGAATCGACGATCTGCGTCGGGTCGGCGTAGACCGGCCGGTTGTCCCCGCCGCCCAGATGGAACTGCGGCGACTCGTTGAGATTGAGATCGCGAGACGCCGCCTGATCGATGCCGCGCACGTACGAGGCATCGACGGTGAACTGCACCCGCGGCGTGATCCGCCGGCTCAGGCCGAGTGACAGGCGCTCGGTCTCCGGCGCGCCGTACCTGCGGATCGTAGCTGGTGACCGTCGGGCGCGCCGGTGATGACCGGCGTGGAGGCGTTGTCGACGCACTCGCTCGGGATCGTCGACGGATCGCCGAGGAATTCGGACCAGTCGGGGAGCGGCACGGCATTGCCGACGCAGAACAGCTCGGCTCTCGGTGTTGCTCAGCCCTGACTCGGCCTGCGCCGTGCCGGGCAGTGTCGCCGGCATGGTGCCACGGAAGATGCCGGCGCCGCCGCGGATGGTCAGCAGCGGCGGGGCGAAGCCGCGCTGACTCGCGCCCTGCTGTTCGGGCGCCGGGATCGAGTACGTGAATCCCACCCGCGGCGTGATGGCCGTCTGCGTCGGCAGCCGATCGGTGCGGACGCCGAACTCGTCGAGCACCTGCTGGTTCAGCGCCGGTGCGCCGGTGTACGACGAGTGCTCGAGGCGGACGCCGTAGATCAGCTGGAAGTTGCTCCCGCCGCTGCCGCCGAATCCGAATCCGCCGCCCCGTCCGCCGAAGCCGCCGCCGAATCCCCCGCGCGCCGCCGAAGCCGCCCCGGCCGCCGAACCCGCCGCCGAACCGCCACCGTCGCCCGCCGCCGCCGTTGCCGCCACCACCGGAGGCTGGCCGGTGGCTCCGCGGCCGCCAGGCGTCGCTGAGATAGACCGCTTCGTTGATGACGCCGCCGGTGCGGATCGTGGGCTGCAGCGTGCGGGTGAACTGCGCCGGTGAATTGGCGGCGAAGTCCGCCAGCGAGTTGTAGGTGTACGTGCCGTACCGGTTGCTGGTCGCGTCCTGCGAGAAGTCTTCGCCATAGCCATACAGGCCCACGGTGATCCGGTGCGTCGCATCCCCCGGAAGGATGGAGAGCTCGTTGGTGACTTCCCAGTTGTGACGTGGTGCTCTGCTGCGGCAGGCCGGCATTGCCGCCGAATCCGAACGTCGTGACCGCCACCTGGCCCGGAATCGAGCGTCGAGTAGTTGGTGACGCGACCCACCGGGACATACAGGAACGGCGCCGAGCGGCTGTCATTGATCGAGTAGCCACCGCGGAACTGGTTGATGAACTGTCCGAAGCGCGACACGAGCTGGGCCGAGAGGCTGCCGCTGTTGCCGTGCGAATTGCCGCCGACCTGGGGCAGCTGGGTCTGACCGATACGCGTCGGATCCTGGGTATTGAGCCGCAGGTTGCCGGTGACCGTGAGCGTATGGATGTCGCCCACGTTCCAGTCGAAGCGATCGGTGCTGGCCAACTGATCGCTGGTGCGGTTCGGGTCGATCACGCCGGCGTGGGCGGTGAGGCCGGTGGCGCCGACCAGGGCGATGAACTTGTCGACCGAATCGGGCGCGGCGCCGAGGCGGCCGAGGGTGGCCGGGTCGGCGAGATCGAGCGACGCCATCGGCGACAGCGAGCGGTTGAGCTGGAACGAACCGAAGAGGAACAACTTGTCGCGCCGTGATCGGCCCGCCGAAGCCGGCACCCACCTGCTGCCGCGTCTGCCCGGACGTGAAGACGTTGCTGCTCCCCTCGCCCCACGACAGATGCTGGTCCTGGAGTCGGCTGCTCAGCGAGCCGGACACCCGATTGCTGCCGCCCTTGGTGGTGACCGAGACCTGCCCGCCGGCAAAGCCGCCGCGCGAGACGTCGTAGCTGTTGGTGATCACCCGGGTGGACTGGATCGCGTCCTGCGGCAGCGTCGAGCTTGATGTCGTCATGCCGTTGACGACATAGCTGTTCGATGCGGCGCTCTGGCCGGCGACGGAAAAGGTCGCCGCGGTCGAGTCGGTCCCTGCGGTGAAGATCACCCCCGGCGCCAGGGCGGCGAGCGCGGCGAGGTCCGAGGCGTCGATCGGCAACCGCATCGCCTCCTCGCCGGTGATGTTGCGCGACGTCTCGCCCGGCGTGGGCCGCTGCAGCGCGTTGAGGTTGGGCGCACGATTCCCGACGGCCACCAGGTCCTGCAACTGCACCGCCTGTTCACCGAGCCGTACGTCGAGATCGATCCGGTCGTCATCGGGTTGGCGGGCGACGTTGACGATGTACGGCGTGTGCCCGATGGAACGCACCGTGATCCGGTACTGGCCGCCGCCGTCGGCGAAGATGATCGTGTAGCGGCCCTTCGAATTGGTGGTGGTGCGGCGGGTGACGTCGTTCTGGAGGCTCCACGCCTCGACGTTGGCGCCGGGGATCGGGGTGTTGCTGGCGTCATACACCGTGCCGGTGATGATGTCGACGCTGCTCTGCGCCCGGACGGCTGGCGCGACGAAAAGCCCGAGGGCCGCGAGCAGCGACGCGGCACGAACGGGACGGCGGCAAGATCTGGCAGTGGCAGGCACGACCAAACGTCCTTGGCAGGCAGGAATGTGGGGCGAACACCGCGACAACCAGGCCTAGCCGGGAGCGACAGAGCGTGCTACGGCAGGCAAGTCCAAAAGGTTGTGGGGTCCGGAGTTACAGCACTCAGGTGGTCTACGGAACCAGGCGGCCCATGGTGTCGCACCCTGCAACGATCCGGGCCTTGACTGGTGGCCCGGTACAGGGGCTACTGTTCCCCCGTCAAAGTGAGCGGGAGATCCGCTCCACCCCGAGCCAGGCAGCAGAGGCGACCGGGTCTTGAGGAGCATAAGCATCCGGGCCTCCGGGCCCGTGGTGCGCTTCTTCGGACACCCCGCCAGATACGGCGGGGTGTTCTGTTTTCAGTGTCCCGGGAGGAACGGGGGGGTCCACTGTCCAGTTTCGAGCGCGAACGTCGGGTGCGGGTGAATCGGCAGATCCGGATTTCGCCGGTTCGGGTGGTGACAGCGGAAGGGGAGCAGCTGGGCGTGCTCCCGATCGAAGAGGCGATGCAGGCGGCGCAGGAGCGCGGCCTCGATCTGGTCGAAGTCGCGCCGATGGCGCGTCCGCCCGTGGTCAAGATCATGGACTACGGGAAGTACAAGTTCGAAGAGGCAAAGGCGGCGCGCGCCGCCAAGAAGAAGCAGCACGTCATCCACCTGAAGGAAGTGAAGTTCCGGCCGGGGATCGACGACCACGACTTCGACTTCAAGACCCGCCACGCCCGGGAGTTCCTCGGCGACGGCAACAAGGTGAAGGTGACGATGATGTTCCGCGGGCGGCAGATCGCGCACACCGAGCTGGGCAAGGCGGTGCTCGACCGGGTGGCGACGGCGCTGGCCGACATCGGCAAGGTGGAGCAGGACGCCAAGCTCGACGGCCGCAACATGGTGATGGTGCTGGCGCCGAAGTAACCGCCGGGCCGCGACGCGAACAGGGGAACGTCGACATGCCGAAGCAGAAGACGAAGCGGGCCGCGATGAAGCGGTTCACGCTCACCGGCAGCGGCGCGGATCAAGCGGAGCCGCGCCAACAAGCGCCACATCCTGACGAAGAAGTCGCAGAAGCGGAAGAACCGGCTCGGCAAGTCGGCGCTGGTGTCGCTCGGCCGACTTCCGGCGCACCATCAAGCTGCTGCAGGCCTGAGGAGAGACGATGCCGAGAGTCAAGAACGGCGTGGCGCACCACGCGCGCAAGAAGAAGATCATGGCGGCCGCCAAGGGCGGCTTCCAGGCTCGCAGCAAGCTGTACAAGGCCGCCAAGGAGAACGTCGAGCGCGGCATGGCGTACGCCTACCGCGACCGGCGCAAGAAGAAGAGCGATTTCCGCCGGCTGTGGATCACGCGGATCGGCGCCGCGGCGCGGGCGCACGAGTTGAGCTACTCGCGGCTCATGGCCGGGCTCAAGAGCGCCGGCGTCGAGATCAACCGCAAGGTGCTGGCCGACCTGGCGGTGCGCGACGCCGACGCGTTCGCCCGCCTGGCCGAGATGGCCAAGGCGCAGCGCAACTAACGCGTCACCCGCCCCGGGGCCGTTCGCCCAGGGCCCAGGCCGTGGAGCCGCCGCCCGGCGGCGAGTGCTCTGGGCCGACGGCGCGCAGGCTCCGGACCGGAGTGACGCCTTTGTCCCAGTCCTCGCTGCGATGCGTTGCAGGCCCGGCTCGCCGCGGTCGCCACCCTCGATGCCGCCGCGCTCGAGCGCGAGGAAGTGGCGGTGCTGGGGCGGAAGCAGGGCGAGCTGACCCGCCAGCTCCGTGAACTGGCCAGCCTGCCCGCTCGACGAGAACGCCGCACCGTCGGCGCGGCGCTCAACGCCCTCAAGCTGCAGTTCGAGGCCGCCTTCGCCGCGCGCCGCGGCGGCGCTCGCCCAGCGCAGCGCCGATGCCGAGGCGGCGCGCGTCGACCTCACCATGCCGGCCGCGCCGCGACTGGATCGGCACGCCGCCATCCGGTCACCATGGTCATCGCCGACGAGGTCGTCGCGATCTTCCGCGAACTCGGCTTCGCCGTGGCGCTCGGCCCCGACATCGAGAACGAAGAGCGCAACTTCACGGCGCTCAACTTCCCGCCCGATCATCCCGCGCTGGACATGCACGACACGCTCTACCTCGAGGAACGCGGCACGCCCGGCGGCGGCGGCGAACGCCTGCTGCTCCGCACCCATACCTCGCCGGTGCAGATCCGCGTGATGCGCGCCGGACCGCCGCCGCACCGCGTGGTGATTCCCGGCTTCAGCTACCGCAAGGACCCGTTCGACGCGTCGCACGCGCCGGCCTTCACGCAGATCGAGGGGCTCGCCGTCGACGAAGGGATCACCTTTGCCGACCTCAAGGCGACGCTGACCCACTTTGCCCGGCGGTTCTCTCGGCGGCGACACCGCGCGTCCGGTTCCGGCCGTCCTACTTCCCGTTCACCGAACCGTCGGCCGAGATGGACGTGTCGTGCGTGCTCTGCGGCGGCGCGCGGCTGCCCGGCGTGCAAGGGCACCGGGTGGATGGAGATCCTCGGCTGCGGCATGGTGCACGAACAGGTGCTGCGCAACTGCGGCATCGACCCCGAGCGCTACACCGGCTTCGCGTTCGGCATGGGGCCGCACCGGATGGCGATGGTGCGCTACGGCATTCCCGACATCCGGCTGCTGTTCGGCGGCGACATGCGCTTCCTCGCGCCAGTTCGGGCGGATCGCCGGATGAACGTCTCGCGCCGCTGGCTGGAGGCGTTCCTGCGCCGGCCCGCTCGAGGCCGCCGACGTTGCGGCGCGCCTGGCGATGCTCGGCGCGCCGGTCGACGCCATCGAACCGCTCGGCGCCGAGCCTGGCGCCGTTCGTGGTCGGGCTGGTGACGCAGTGCCGGCCCGCACCCCAACGCCGACAAGCTCCGGGTGACGCACCGTCGACGACGGCACGGGCGAGCTGCACCATGTGGTCTGCGGCGCGCCGAACGTCGTCGCCGGCGGGAAATACCCGTTCGCGCGGGTCGGCACCGACGATGCCCGGCGGGCTGGTCATCGCGCGACGGAAGATCCGCGGCGAGGTCTCCGAAGGGATGCTCTGCTCGGCGCGCGAACTCGGGCTGGGCGAGGACCACGACGGCCTGCTGACGCTGGACACGGCGGCCGCGCCGGGAACGCCGCTGCGTCGATGTGCTCGACCTCGGCGACGACCGGCTGGTGGTCGACGTCACGCCCAACCGCGGCGACCTGCTGGGGCACAAGGGCCTGGCGCGCGAACTAGCCGCATCGTACGGCATCCCGTTCCGGCTGCCGGCGATTCCCGGCGAGGCGCCGCTCGATCTCCCGGTGCCGGCGCGTTTCAGCGACGAGGCGGCGGTCGGCGGCGTGCGGGTCGCGATCGACGACGCCGATCGGCTGCGGCCGCTTGCTCGCGGCCGTGATTCGCGGCGTGCGCGTCGGCCCGTCGCCGGCGTGGCTGCGCGAGCGGCTCGCGGCGGTGGGCGTGCGATCGATCAACAACGTGGTCGACGCGACGAACTACATCATGCTCGAACTCAACCAGCCGATGCACGCCTACGACGCCGCCACGCTGCACGGGCCGGCCGTCATGGCCCGGATGGGCCGGGCACGGCGAGCGCGCTCGTGACACTCGACGGCGTGGAGCGCCCGGTGCCCGACGGCGCGGTGGTCATCGCCGATCACGACCGCGTGATCGGGTTGGCCGGCGTCATGGGCGGGCGCGATACCGAGGTGACCGATGCCACCACCGACATCTTCCTCGAGTGCGCCTGGTTCGACCCGGCGCGGGTGCGGCGCGCGCGCCGGCGCTGCAGCTGAGCACCGAGGCGTCGCACCGCTTCGAGCGCGGCACCGATCGGTGGGGCGCCGCCGATGCACTCCGGCGCGGCGTGCGCCTGCTGGTCACCGTGGCCGGCGGAACCCTCGACGGCCCGACGGTCGACTGCATGCCGCTCGCCGGCCATCCGCCGCGGATCTTCCTCCGGCCGGCGCGCGTCGCGCAGGTGCTCGGCGTCGAGGTCGCCGGCCGACGCGATCGAGCAGGCGCTGGTGGCGATCGGCGCCACCGTGGTGCGCAAGCCCGACGACGGGCGGATCGCGGTGGACGTTCCCGGGTGGCGCACCGACCTGGTGGGCGAAATCGACCTGATCGAGGAGGTTGCGCGCGATCCGCGGTTACGATCGGATCGACGCGCCGCTCGCCGCGTTCCGGCCCGGGGACGCCGCGACGATCCGGCGTGGCCGGCGGCCGAGCGGCTGCGCCTGGCGCTTGCGGCGTCGCAGCTCTCCGAGGTGATGACGTTTCCGATGGTCCCGGCGGAGGGCAACGCCGGCCCGGTCATCGCCAATCCGTTGTCGGCCGAGCACGGTCGGCTCCGCCATCAGCTGCTGCCCGGCCTGATCGCGCAGGCGGAAGCCAATTGGGCGCAGCACATCCGCGACGTGCGGCTGTTCGAGCTGGGCACGATCTTCGTCGACCGCGAGAGCCGCGGTGCGGCCCCCGCCGAATTCATGCACGCCGCCTTCGTGGTCAGTGGGGCCCGGCGTGAACCGCACTGGAGCGACGGTGGCCGGCCGCCCGAGTGGGATCGATGGGACGCGCTGGGGTCTGTTCGAGCGGTTGACCGCTCTGGCGCAGCCCGGGGCGACGGTCCAAGTTGAAGCCGGCCGCTGGGTGGCGCGGCTGGAGGACGGCACGGTCGCGGGGTGGTGCGCGCCGTGCGCGGCAGACGCGCCGCCGTGGGCCGCGCCACTCTTCGGAGCGGAAATCGCGGTGGCTGTCGCGGAACCGGTCGACGAGCAATTCCGGCCGCTGCCGGTGCACCCGGCGGTGGATCGCGACCTGGCGTTGCTGGTCCGCGCGAATCGGAGCGCCGCCGAGATCGTGGCGCTGTTGCGCGAGCGCGGCAGCCGCCATGGGCTGGTCTCGGCGGAGGTGATCGACGAATATCGGGGAGCGGCGCTGCCCGAAGGAACGCGAAGCGTCGCGGTGCGCCTGGTGTTCCGCGCCGCCGACCGGACCCTGACGGATGCCGAAGTCGATCAGGCGGTGCAGCGGCTGCGGGCTTCGCTGGAGCGGGAACTTGACGTCACCTTACGTACCACCTGACCGCGCCGCGCTCGCCGAGCTGGAACGGGTGATCCAGCATCTGATGGACGAACTCGTCGCGTGGCGCCGCCGGTGCCTGAAGGCCGAAGGCGCGCTGCAGGGGCTGTCCGGGCAGGGCGGGATGGTGCCGGGTGACGATCTCGTGCAGGCGAAGGACCGGCTGCTCGAGGTCGAACGGGACAATCTCGACCTGCGCACCCGGGTCGAACGAGCGCGCGAAATGGTGGACCAGTTGCAGCAGCGACTGCTGTTCCTGGTCGACGACCGTGAGGAGAGCGAGCCGTGAGCGACGGGATCGGGAAACAGTCGGTTGCGGTACGTGTGGGTGGCGAAGACCTGCACATCCGTTCGGAACATCCGCCGGAATACACCCGCGCCGTTGCGGACTATTTCGACGAGGCACTGAGCCGGATTCGCGCGCTGGCCCCGGCAATCGACGGCCACAAGGCGGCGATTCTCGCCGGGCTGGCGGTGACCGACGAGTTGTTCCGGGCGCGCAAGGCCGATACCGACGTGGCGTCCCGGATCACGGCGCTGGCCGAGGAAGTGGCCCGGGTGCTTCCGCCGGCCAAGCGGGGGTCGCGGTCGGGCGGGACTGAGTGACTTCAATCCGGTGCCGCACGGCGCCGGTGGAGAATAGCGGATGAATCCCCTCCTGCTTGCCGCCGCTGGCGGCGGCCTCGTGGCGGGCGTGCTCCTCGGCATGCTGGTGTGGAACGCGGCGCTCGCGGCGAAAGGACGTTCCGCCGGCGCCCTCCGCACGGCGGCGGAGCGCGATGCGATCGCCACGCGCGAAACGGCGGTGCGCGAGGTTGCCGCGGCGCGCGACCAGCAGCTGGTCGCGGCCCGCGCCGAGGCCCTGGCGCTCAAGGAAGAGGCCACCCGCGACGCCAACCGTCGCCGCGACGAGGTCGACCAGGCCGAACGGCGTCTCGGCGAACGCGAAGCGTTGACGAGCGAGCGGCAGGAGCGGCTCCGCGCCGAGGAGCGCACGCTGGAACAACGGCGTGGCGAGCTCTCGCGCAAGGAAGCGGCGGTCGCCGCCGCGGCTGACGCCGCCGAACAGGAGCGGCGCGAGGTGCAGCGCCAGCTGGAACGGGTGGCGGCGCTGACCACCGAGGAGGCCGCGCGCGAAGTGCGGCAGCAGGTGGAAGACGAAGCCCGCACCGCGGCCGCGGCGCTGGGCCGCGACATCAAGGACAAGGCCCGGCGGGAGGCCGAGCGCGACGCGCGGCGCATTCTGGCCCTCGCCACGCAGCGGCTGGCGGCGGAGCATACCGCCGAGACCACCGTGGCCTCGGTTGCGCTGCCGAGTGACGAGATGAAGGGCCGCATCATCGGGCGCGAGGGGCGGAACATCCGGGCCTTCGAATTGGCTGCCGGCGTTGACGTGATCATCGACGACACCCCCGACAGCGTCGGCATCTCCTGCTTCGATCCGATCCGGCGCGAGGTGGCGCGGCGTGCCCTCGAATCCCTCGTTGCCGACGGCAGGATCCATCCCGGGCGGATCGAGGAATTGGTCACCAAGGCCCGCAAGGAGCTCGACGAGCAGCTGGTGGAACTCGGCGAGCGCGCCACCTACGACGTCGGCGTGCACGGGCTGCATCCGGAACTGATCCGGCTGATCGGGCGGATGCGGTACCGCACGTCCTACGGACAGAACCTCTACGAACATTCCAAGGAAGTCGCCTGGCTGGCCGGCATGATGGCGGCCGAACTGCACCTGGACGTGGCGCTCGCCAAGCGGGGCGGATTGCTGCACGACATCGGCAAGGTGCTTGACCCACGAAAGCGAAGGGACCCACGTCCAGCTCGGGGTGGAGGTCTGCCGCAAGTACGGTGAGAACGCCGCGGTGCTCAACTGCATCGAGGCGCATCACGACGACGTCGCGCACGAGAGTACCGAATCGGTGCTGGTACAGGCGTCCGACGCCATCAGCGGCTCGCGGCCCGGTGCGCGGCGCGAGGCGTTTGAGAGCTACATGAAGCGGCTGGTCCGACTCGAGGAGATCGCCGGCGGATATCCCGGCGTCGACAAGACGACGGTCATCCAGGCGGGGCGCGAGGTGCGTGTGGTGGTCAAACCGGAACGGATCACTGAAGCGGAGGCGCAGACGCTCAGCGAAACGATCGCGCGGCGGATCGAAGGCGAGTTGCAGTATCCGGGGCAGATCCGCGTGACGGTCATTCGCGAGACGCGCGCCACCGACGTGGCCAAGTGACCGCGCGTCCTGATCGACGGCGCCGCGATCGGCGCGGCGGTGCGGGCCGAGGTGGCCGCCGCCGTCGCCGGGTTGCGGGACCGGGGCGTCGTGCCGGGATTGGCGGTGATTCTCGTGGGCGAACATCCGCCGTCGCAGATCTACGTTCGCTCCAAGGCGCGCGCCTGCGTCGAGGCCGGTATGCGGTCGGAAATCGTCGCCCTTCCCGCCGGGACCACCGAAGCCGGGCTGCTGCAGCAGATCGACCGCCTCAACGCCGATCCGGCCACGCACGGCATCCTCTGTCAGCTGCCGCTGCCGGCGCACATTCCCGCCGCGGCGGTGCTCGAACGGATCGCGCCGGAGAAGGACGTCGACGGTTTCCACCCGATCAACGTCGGCAAGCTGGTGCTGGGCGATCCCACGGCGCTCAAGCCGGCGACGCCGTTCGGCGTGCAGGAGCTGCTGGTGCGCAGCGACGTCCCGATCGCCGGCGCGCAGGTCGTGATCGTCGGCCGGTCGCAGCTGGTCGGCCGGCCGCTCGCCAACCTCCTCAGCCAGCCAGGACGCGGCGGCGATGCCACCGTGACCCTGGCGCACTCCCGGACCCGCGACCTGCCGGCCGTCTGCCGCACCGCGGACATCCTCGTCGTCGCCGTCGGGACGGCCGGAGTTCATCGGCGCCGACGCCGTGCGCCGTGGGGCGGTGGTGATCGACGTCGGCACCACGCGGGTCGCCGACGCCACCAGGCCCCGGGGATACCGCCTGGCCGGCGACGTGGCTTTCGACGCGGTGCGCCCCGTCGCGGGCGCCATCACCCCGGTACCCGGCGGCGTCGGCCCGATGACGATCGCCATGCTGCTGCGCAACACGCTCCAGGCCGCGCGGCAGATCGCGGGCATCGCGTGACGGCGGTCGAGAAGGCCTGGTCCGTCGCCCAGTTGGCGCGGGCGCTGAAGCGACTCGTCGAGGGCGGCTCGGCGCCGATCTGGGTACGCGGCGAGATCAGCGGCGCCAAGCGGTATCCCAGCGGACACTGGTACTTCTCGCTCCACGACGAGACCGCCAGGGTGGATTGCACCCTGTGGCGCACCGCCGCCGCACGACTCGCGGCACCGCTCGCCGACGGAACCGAGGTGTTCGCCTTCGGCACGCGCCGCGGTATGGGAAGAGCGGACGGCGCTGCGATTCAACGTGCAGCAGATCCTTCCGGCGGCGGCGGTCGGCCTGAAGGCGCAGCGCGTCGAGGAGATCAAGCAGCGGCTGCTGGCCGACGGGCTGCTCGATCCGGCGCGCAAACGTCCCCTGCCGCGGTTTCCGGCGCGCATCGCCGTGGTGACGTCGGTGGCCGGAGCGGCGGTGCGCGACGTGATCACCGTCGCCCGGCGGCGCTGGCCCGCGATCGAGTTGCTGGTGGTCAACAGCGCGGTGCAAGGCGAGAGCGCGCCGGACGAGCTGGTGCGCGCGCTCGGCATCGTGGCGCGTCTCGCCGCGAACTCGATTGCTGCATCGTCGGCCGCGGTGGCGGCGGCAAGGACGATCTCGCCGCCTTCAACGACGAAGCGTCTGCCGCGCCATCGCGGCCTGTCCGGTGCCGGTGATCAGCGCCGTGGGACACGAGGTCGACGTCACGCTCGCCGACCTGGTCGCCGATGTCCGCGCCGCCACGCCGTCGCAGGCGGCGGAATTCGCGTTGCCGGACCGCGACCGACGTCGAACAGCTGGTGACGCGCGCCGGATCGAGCCTGGTGCGGAGCGTGCGGACCCTGCTCGCGCTCCGCGCCGAGCGGCTGGAGCGCACCGGCGATCGGCTGGCGAACGCGGTGCTCCGGTCGATGGCGTCGGCGGAACGCCGACTGGCCGCTGGTCCGGAGCCGGCTGATGCCCGCGCTGGAGCGGACGGTGGATCGCCCGCGGGCGCGCCTCGGCCAGCTCGCGGCCCAGCTCCACGCGCTCTCGCCGCTGGCGGTGCTGGGGCGCGGTTACGCGGTCGTGCGCGACGAGTCGGGCCGGATCCTGCGTCGCGTGGACGATTTCGTCCCGGCGCAACGGATCGGTGTCACCGTGGCCGACGGGACCATTGCCGCCCGGGTGGAGGAACGATGACCGACACCTCGTCGTTGAGCGACGACCTCAAGCGCCTCGAAGAGATCGTCCGCCGGCTCGAAGACGATTCCCTCGATCTCGAGGCGGCGCTGGAATTGTTCGAAGAAGGGCTGCGCCGGCTGCAACACGCCCAGGCGCGCCTCGGCGCGGCCGAGACGCGAGTCCGTCAGGTGCTCGAAGGATCCGGCGGGTGCGGACGGCGAGCTCCGGCTCGAACCGCTTGATGGTTGACACCGCCGCGGCCGCGACGCCGGCGATTCTCGGCGAGGCGCGCGCCCTGGTCGACGGCGCGCTGGCCGAATGCGCCGAGCGGATGGCGGCCGACGTGCCGGGCCGCCTCGGCGCCGCACTGGCCTACGCGCTGCGGAGTCCGGGGAAGCGGGTGCGGCCGGCGCTGGTCCTGGCGGCGTACCGCGCGGCCGGCGGGACGTCGCCCGGCGATCGCCGGCATCGCCAGCGCGGTCGAGATCGTCCACACCTACTCGCTGGTGCACGACGATCTGCCGTGCATGGACGACGACGATCTGCGCCGGGGCCGCCCCACGACGCATCGCGTGTTCGACGTCGCCAGCGCGACCCGGGTCGGCTTCCTGCTCGTCCCCGCCGCGGCGGAGGAACTGGCGCGCGCCGCCGCGGCACTCGGTTGCGATGCCGGCGTGCTGGGCCGGATGGCCGGCGAACTGTTCGACGCCGGCGGCATCCGCGGGATGGTCGGGGGCCAGTGGCTCGACCTCGAAGCCGAAGGGCGGCATCTGAGTCTCCCGGAGCTGACCGCGATTCACCGCGGCAAGACCGGCGCGCTGATCCGGGCCGCGGCGGTCCTGGGCGGCATGGCCGCCGGGGCAGGGGCTGCCGCACTCGACGCGCTGCGGCGGTTCGGTGAAGAGATCGGTCTGGCGTTCCAGGTGGCCGACGACGTGCTCGATGCCACGGGCACCGCCGAGTTGCTCGGCAAGCCCGCCGGGCGCGATGCCGCGCTGGCCAAGTCCACCTACGTGAGCGTCCTGGGCGTCGAGGCGGCGCGGGCCGAAGCGGAACGCTATCGCGTCCAGGCCGTTGCATGCCTCGGCGCGTTGCCGCTGGCCACGGAATCCCTGGTGGACCTGGCGCGGTATATTGTGACCAGACCGTCGTAGGACCGTGTCGCGAGGAGCGTCCGTGTCGTTGCTGGCCCAGATTGACCATCCCGAAGACCTGAAGAAGCTCTCCCGTGCCGACCTCCCGCGTCTCGCCGACGAGGTGCGCCAGCGGCTGATCGATTGTGTCTCCGTCACCGGCGGCCATATCGGTGCGTCGCTGGGCGTCGTCGAGCTGGCGATTGCGCTCCTCTACGAATTCGATTCTCCTCGCGACAAGATCGTCTGGGACGTGGGTCACCAGGCCTACGCCTGGAAGCTGCTCACCGGGCGGAACGACCTCTTTCCCACGCTGCGGACCGCCGGCGGCATTTCCGGCTTTCTCCGCCGCGACGAGAGTCCCGCACGACCAGTTCGGCGCCGGCCACGCCGGGACCGCGATGTCGGCGGCGCTCGGCATGGCCACGGCGCGCGACCTGTCCGGCGAGCACTACAAGGTCGTCGCGGTGGTCGGCGACGGCGCGCTGACCTGCGGGCTCTCGTACGAAGGGATGAACAACGCCGGCCATTCCGATCGCGACATCCTGCTCATCGTCAACGACAACGGCATGAGCATTTCGCCCAACGTCGGCGCGATCGCCAAGCTGCTCGGGCGGATCGTGGCCGATCCGCGCACCGACCGCCTCCGCGAACGGGTCAAGCGGCTGACGCTGCGCCTGGGCCATCTCTTCGGCGGCGGCGTCGTGGAGTTCGCGAAGAACATCGAGGAATCGGTCAAGAACCTCTTCTCGGCCGGCATGCTGTTCGAGGAGCTCGGGTTCCGCTATTTCGGACCGATCGACGGGCACGACGTCAACAAGTTGTGCGATACGCTTGCGTTCGTCCGCCCGATGACCGGCCCGCGCGTGCTGCACGTGCTGACCGAGAAGGGCAAGGGCTTTGCGTTCGCCGAGGCGAATCGCGAGAAGTGGCACGGCCTGGCGGCCTACGATCCGAAGACCGGCGAAGCCCGCAAGAAGCCGTCCGGTCCGCCGGCCTGGACGAAGGTATTCGGTCGGGCGCTCGCGGACCTCGGCGCCGAGCATCCGGAACCTGGTGGCGATCACGGCCGCCATGCCGAGCGGCACCGGCACGCGGCCTTCCAGGACAAGTATCCGGATCGGTTCTTCGACGTCGGGATCGCCGAGGGCCACGCGGTGACGTTCGCCGGCGGCCTCGCGACGCAGGGCATCCGCCCGGTGGTGGCGATCTATTCGACGTTCCTGCAGCGGGCCTACGACAACATCATCCACGACGTCGCGGTGCAGCGCCTGCCGGTGATGTTCTGTCTCGATCGCGCCGGCCTGGTGGGCGAGGACGGCCAGACCCACATGGGCCTGTACGACATCGCCTACCTGCTGGCCGTGCCGGGGATGACCGTGACGGCGCCGAGGGACGGCAACGAGCTGATCGGGTTGCTGCGGACCGCGCTGGCGCACGACGGCCCGTTCTCGATCCGCTATCCGCGCGACACCGCGCCGGCCGATCCGCGGCCGGCCGCGGCGAGATCGAGCGCCATTCCGTACGGCACCTGGGAGCTTGCTCCGTCCCGGCCATGAAGTCGCCATCCTCGGCGTCGGGACCATGGCGTTGCCGGCGCTGGCCGCGGCCGGAATGCTTGCCGCCGAAGGGCTCGACGCCGCGGCGGTCAACGCCCGGTTTCTCAAGCCGATCGACGCGGCGATGCTCGAGGCGATCGCCAGGGATTGCCGGCTGATCGTCACGGTGGAAGAAGGGACCGTCGTCAACGGCTTCGGCGCGATGCTGGCGCGGATGCTGGCAGAGTCACATCCCGGACGTGCGGGTGCTGACGCTCGGCGTGCCCGACGAACTGATCGCGCAGGCCCCGCGCGCGGAGCAGCTGGCTCGCTACGGGCTGACCGCCGCCGGCATCGCCGAGCGGGTTCGCGCGGCGCTTCCCCTCGACGCCCTGCGCTGATTCCGTGCGGATCGGCCTGGTCGGAAATCCCCGCTACGCCGGCCTGCCGCCGTGCTGGAGGAGATCGCCCGGCTGGCGGACGCGCGCGGCTGGACGCTGAGCGCATCGGACGACATCGCCGACCTCTGTCCCGCCTCGATCGCCGCACTGGATCGCGGCGCGACTCGATCTGCTCGTCACCTTCGGCGGCGACGGCACGCTGCTGCGCGGCGCCCGCGAGGTCCATGGCCACCGGGTGCCGATCCTCGGCGTCAACCTCGGCCGGGTCGGGTTCCTCACGGCCACCGCCCGCGAGACATGCCGGAAGCGCTCGCCGATTTCGCCGCGGGACGGCTCAGGCTCTCCGAGCGCGCGGCGCTGCGGGCGGTGCTGTCCGAGCCCGGCGGCGTCACCTACGGCCGGCACGTCGCGCTCAACGACGTCGTGCTGCACAAGGGCGGCGTCGCGCGCGTGGTTCGGTTCCAGGTGCTGATGGACGGCGAGCCGATCGGACCGGTCTCCGCCGACGGCGTGGTGGTCGCCGAGTCCGACCGGATCGACCGCGTACTCGCTCAGTGCCGGCGGGCCGATCGTCGTGCCCCATATCGCGGCGATGGTGGTGACGCCGATCTGCGCCCACTCGCTCGGGGTCCGGCCGATCGTGGTCCGCGGCGACGCCACCATTCGCATCCAGCCGATCGACGATGCCGCCGACGAGCTGCTGGTGTCGTTCGACGGCCAGGAGACGGCACCGCTGCCGCCGAAGGCCGTGGTCGACGTCGCCACCGATCCGGAGCCCGTGATCCTGGCGCGCTCGGGCCAGCCGGGATTCTTCCGCCAGCTGCGCGAGAAGCTCCGCTGGGGCGATCTCGCGGACCGGGAACGTTGACGCTGTCGACGTTGCGCGTCCGCGACCTTGCCACCATCGCCGACGTGACGCTCGAACTCGGCGGCGGCCTCAACGTGCTCACCGGCGAAACCGGCGCCGGCAAGTCGATGCTGATCGACGCCCTGGCGCTGCTGCTCGGCGACCGCGCCGACCGTGCCGCCATCCGGCCGGGTGCGGCGCGCAGCCGCCGTCGAAGGCGTGTTCGACGATCCGCCGCCGGCGGCGCGCGCGCGCCTCGACGCGGCCGGGATCGATCCCGGCCGACGCGCTCGTGGTGCGACGTGAGGTGACCAGCGAAGGCCGCTCGCGGGCCTGGATGAACGGCTCGCCCACCACGATCGGGATGCTGGCCGAGATCGGCCGGCTCCTGGTCGATCTGCACGGACAGCACCAGACGGTGCAGCTCCTCGACCGCGAGACGCAGCGCGAGCTCCTCGACACCTACGCCGACGCGGCTCCGCTGCTGGCGGATGTCCGCGCCGCCGACGCCGGCTTGCAGCGATTGCCACGACTCGGCACGACCGAACTCGCCGGACGCCGTGCACGCCGCCGCCCGGCGCCGTGCCGACTGGTTGCGCCACGTGGTGGAAGAGATCGACGCCGCGAAGCTCCGCCCCGGCGAAGATGCCGAGCTCGACCGCGAAGCCCATCGGCTGGGCCATGCCACGATGCTGGCCGAGCAGGCGCGGCACCTGCTCGACGCCCTCGAAGACGACGAACGCGGGCGCGCGGGCAGCGATTCGCCGCGCGGAGCGGGCGCTGGGCGCCATCGAGCGGGCCGACCCCGACGGTCGGCGCGTGGCGGGAACTGCTCCGACGCCGTCTACGCCGCGCTCGACGAGCTGTCGCCGCGCGGGCGGCCGACTACGCCGCCGAGCTCGCCGACGACCCGGCGCGGTTGGCTCGCGTCGAGCGGCGACGCGGCCTGCTCGACGATCTGAAGCGGAAGCACGGGCCGACACTCGACGCGGTGATCGCCACCGGTCAGTGCGGCCCGCGCCGAGCTCGACCTGCTCGACACCGCCGACGTCGACCTCCGCGCGGCTTGCGACGCGAGTCGACGCCGGCGCGACTCGCGCGCGAGCATGCCGCGGCGCAGTGCTCACGGAGCGCCGGTGCGGATGCGGCCGCGCGCCTCGGCCGCGAGGTCACCCGGCAACTCGCCGGGCTCGGCCTGCGCGGTGGGGAGTTGACCGTCGCGATGGCCCCGCTTGGCAGAGTCCGGGCCCCGACGGGGCGGAGCGGATCGACTTTCTGGTCCGCCTCAATCGCGGGATCGACGCGCGACCGCTCGCGCGATACCGCGTCGGGCGGCGAGCTGTCGCGCCTGATGCTGGCGCTCAAGGTGGCGCTGGCGCGGCATGACGCCGTGCCGACGCTGGTCTTCGACGAACTCGATCAGGGCATCGGCGGCGAGGTCGGCACCCGGGTCGCGCGGCGCTGGGGCGAGTCGCCGAGCGGCACCAGGTGCTGGTGATCACCCACCTGCCGCAGATCGCCGCGAGCGCCGACCGGCATCTCCGCGTCGCCAAGGCAACCCGCGGCGGCCTCGCCACCAGCGACGTCGAGACGCTCCACGGCGAGGACCGGGTGCTGGAGTTGGCCCGCATGCTGGGTGATCCCGACAGCGACGCGGCACGGCGATTGGCGCTGTCGCTGCTCAACGCCACTACGGCTTGATGATCGGCTTGTAGACCCGGAAGTACAGGCGCGTCGTGAGCGGAGCGGGGAGCAGCCCGGCGCTGCTGGTGACCGTCCGCTCCACCGAGAAGCCCGCCTCGACGGGAATCCCCGTCTTGCCGTCGAGCGTGTGGCCGTTGTGCGAGTAGCTCAGCCCGATGCCGAGGACCACCGCATTGGCGGCAGTCCCCGCGTCGGCCACGCTGGCCGCCAGCCCGCCGACCGGCGACTGGCCCGCGATGTACCCGGTGCGGTCGGCCGCCTTGCGCCAGTATTCCAGCGTGCCGGTCAACGCCAGGTGCGGCGCGAATCGGAGATACGGCCATGCGGTGAGCATGGCAACTGATCCGGGGCGGCGTTGCACCGCGGCATTCAGCGCCGCCGGCACGAGAATCGCACCCGGAGCGGAAATCCTTTCCTGCACGTTGTACGGCAGCTGGATTTCGTACCGGGCGGTGCCGCGGATACCGAGGCGGCCGGCGCGGCCGTCGACGGTCGCCGCGAGGTCCACGGCCGCATCGGGTTCGCCCGCCGCCTGGGCGAACGGGACGGTGGCATCGACGGACGCCGCGGTCGGGAACCGCATGCTGGCCTCACCCCAGACCGCGATCCCGCCACCGGGCAGCGAGTCGCGGTCGAGCAGCAGGGCCGTGATGCCGGCGGTAACGTCACCCAGCGCCCATCGCGGCGTGGCGTCGAGCGCGCCGAGGCCATAGCCGGTCGGAGAGGTCAGCACGTTGGCAAACGCGGCACTGGTGAGGGTGTCCTGGGGCAATGCCGGGTCGGTGCCGAAGCCGGTGATCCCGAGGCCGTTCGAGAAGGTGGAGCGCAGCGCCGCAACCGCCGAAAGAAGCGCCAGCCCGTCCGTACTGCCCGCCGTGGGTGCCACGGCGATTGCGCCGGTGGTGTCGGCCAGCAGGCGGAAGAGCGCGTCGCGGACCGCTGGCGCGCTGGCTAGGGTCTGCTGGGCGAGCGCCTGCTGGGCGGGGTTGCCGCGGTATGCGCCAGCCGCCAGGCGCACGCCGAGCGTGTCGATCGCGGCATCGAACTGGGTGAAGAACATCGTCGTCTGCGAGCGCCCCGCGATCGTCCCGATGATCGGGTCGGCCGGATTGATCCCGACGTTGGCGCCGGCCGAATCGTATCGGATCGTGACGCGCGATCGGAGGTAGACGATCGGCGCGTTGGCGAACACGCTGATGCGACGCGTCAGCGCCCATCCCAGGCCGATGTTGCCGACGCCGTGCTGCTGTTCGGCCACCGTGTTGACACCGCCCAGCGACACGCCGCTCCCGGCGTGCCCGAGCACGGCCGCAATATCCGCGTCGACCGCTGCGGCGAGCGGCGTGGCGGCGGCGTCGAGCACCGGCGCCGACAGGAGGCTGCCCAGCGGGAGGTGGGTGCCGTCGTCCCAGATGTTGTCGGTGGGGAAGAAGCCGCCCCCGAGCTCGATCCGCAGCATGCCGTGGGGCACGGTGATCTGCGGGAGTTGGGCCGGGGCGGAGCCGACGCGGAAGGTGGCGAGAAACAGGGCCGACGCGGGCAGGATCTGGCGGAGATGCATCGCCGCCAAAGGTAGCCGACAAGGCGTGGCGCCGGGCGGGGTGCCATATTCCCCGCGCTTGCTCGGGTGGCGAAAAGGCAGACGCAGGGGTCTTAAAAACCCCGGGGGGAAACCCCGTGCGGGTTCGATTCCCGCCCCGAGCACTGCGCGACGATCAGAATGCGCCCGGGAACTTGCCGCCGAGCGCTTCGCCGACCTGATCCGGGAAGCGCCTGATGTCGATCGGTTTGCTGATGTAGCCGTCGAATCCCGCGACGATCGCCTTCTCGCGGTCGCCCGGCCATGGCATTGGCGGTCAACGCGATCACGTGCAGATCGCGGAAATCCGAATCCCGCAATTCGCGGATCAGCGTGTAGCCGTCCTTTCCCGGGCATGTGGATATCCATCAGCACCAGGTCGGGACGATCGGCGCCGACGGTGGAGAAGAGCTCCTCGCCGCCTTCGATCCCATGGATCTTGTGGCCCTTCAGGGACAGCAGCGTCCGGAAGAGACGCATGTTGTCCGGGCTGTCCTCGACGATCAGGATATTGGCCATGGCATCCTGCAAGAGGGGCGCATGGATCACCCGGGTGCCGCGCCGCCCCGTGGCTCGGCTCGCGTTCCCATATGCATAGGTCGTTCCGTGGGCTCCGGGACCGTCGTGGCACGGACTTTTCTCGGGTATGCCGTCGGGTGGCCGGACCAGCCGGCCCACCAGCCCAACCCGCACCCGGCGTCATCGCGGCCCGATCGGCCGCCCGCCCCGGACCGAGGAGGATGTCGGAGATGAATCGTTCCCGTCGCGACGGCTTCACGTTGATCGAGTTGCTGATCGTGGTCACCATCATCGGGATCCTGGCGTCGATCGCCATTCCGAAGCTGACCGCCACGCGGGAGGAGGCGGTGCGGACCGGCATGATCGAGGACCTCCGCAATCTGGTGGCGGCCCAGGAGGGGTTCTATTCGGTCAATGGCGACTATGCCGGGGACATCACCGATGGACCCGATCAGGCGGATCCCAAGCATCCCAAACAGGGCGTCGTCTCCTTCACCGCCGAGCCCCGGCAACGTGATCAAGGTGAAGTACAAGTCCAGCGCGAGTACCGGTGATGGATGGAACGCGACGGTCACCAACCCCGGCATCAGCAACAAGAAGCTCGATACCTGCGGGATCTACATCGGCGACGACAGCTACTCCCCGAACAAGAACGTCACCCAGGAAGGCATCGTCGGCCTGCTACTGACGCGGCCGTGCTCAGCAGCTGGAGCGAGTTGCCGAGGAACGAGTCGGGATTGGTCTTTTCCGTCAGCCGCAGGCGGATGTCGCCGGTCGTGGACGAGATGACGTACCCGCTGGAGGTCGGGCGATACTCCACGCCATCCTCGCTGTCGCCGACCGCGGCAATCGAGGCCGGGTAATACCCGCTGTCGCGGCGGAAAGCCTCCACCCGGCCGCGGGTGAGATAGACCGCGAACCGTTGCTGGGCGATCTCCTGGGCCGGTGTCAGGGCCGGCGGTCCCTTCGGCACCGAACAGCCACGCAGGTTGCGCAATCCAGACCCACGCCACCGCGGCCCAGCCCGCCATGCAGCACGCCACGATCGTGGCCGGCCTGACCCGGCGCTTCGCAGCGGGTGCTTCGATCATCGCCGCCGGGGGAACCGCCGCGTTGTCCGGATTGGCGGCTACCGCCTGGGCGGCCGCAAGCAGCTCGCTCCGGTCGTTGGGAGCGGTCATGACACGTCCTCCTGTCCAGGTTGCACGGTCGAACTCCAGCAAGTCCGGGGCCGCCGGACCACGCGCGCGGCAGGCTCAGTCCATCGCGGAACGGCGGAGGACGGCCTTGACGCGAGCCACCAGCGATCGGGGCTGGACCGGCTTGGTCAGGTAGTCCTGGGCGCCGAGTTCGAATGCCTCGGTCTCGGTATCGGCATGGGCGGTGAGCATGATGATCGGGATGGTCGCGGTGGTGAGCCCGGCGCGCAGTTCCTCGAGCACGCCCAGCCCCGTCAAACGCGGCATGTCCTGGTCGAGGAGAATGAGGTCAACATGGTGCTGGCCGATGACGTCGAGGGCGTCGAGACCGTCATTGGCTTCGAGGACCACGAGACCTTCGCGCTCCAACATGGTCTTGATCAACCGCCGCATCTGGGGATCATCGTCGGCCACCAGAACCGTTGGCGGGCCGGACCGCCGTCGCCGGGCGTCGGCGGTGCCGCGGCGGCGATGGCGGCGCCCGAGGCCGCGGCGGGTGCGACCACCGGCTCGGCCGATCGGCACGACCGGTTCGGCGGCGGGCTTCTCCTCCCGCTCGTGCGTCTCGCCCAACACCCGCTGCATTTCGTCGTACGACGTCATGCCGAGCCAGAAGCGCGTCAGCCCGCTCTGCCACAGGGTCCGCAGGCCGTGGGGTGCCGCAGCGTTCAGGATGGCCTGCGGCGGCGCGCTTCGCTTCGATCAGTTTGCTCGACGTCGCCTTCGACGGGGCAGCAGTTCCAGCACCGCAATCCGCTCGCGGTAGCCCGAGCCGCCGCAGTTCCGGCACCCGACCGGGCGACGCGGCGAGTAGCGGCCGGTGTAGCTCGCAGGGGGCCTGGCCTCGACCGGCACGTCGGACGGCGGGAGCGGTTCGGCGCAGCGCTCGCAGAGCCGCCGCACCAGCCGCTGCGCCAGGATGCCGCGCAGCACTGCGCCGATCTTGAACGAGTCGATGCCCATGTCCCGCAGCCGGACGACGGCCGAGACGGCGTCGTTGGTGTGCAGTGTCGAGAAGACGAAATGCCCGGTCAGGCCGGCCTGGATGGCGATCGTCGCCGTCTCACCGTCGCGGATCTCGCCGACCGAGCACGATATCGGGATCCTGCCGCAGCACCGAGCGGAGCGCGGTGGCGAACGTGAATCCCTGCGCCTCGTTCACCTGCATCTGGGAGATGCCGTCGATGTCGTACTCCACCGGATCTTCGACCGTGACGATGTTGACCTTGCCGGTGCGGAGATGGTTGAGGATGGCGTACAATGTCGTCGTCTTGCCCGAGCCGGTGGGCCCGGTGACGAGCAGCATGCCTTCGCGGTGGCCGAGCATCTGCATCAGCACCGCTTCCTCATCGGGCGGCAGCGACAGATCGGGGATCGATGTCCGCAGCTTGGCCTTGTTGAGGATCCGGATCACCAGCTTCTCGCCGCGCCGCGCCACCGGAGCCGTGGCGACCCGCAGGTCGATCACCTGCTCGTCCACCCGGGTACTGCTGCGGCCGTCCTGCGGCGTCATGGCGTTGGTCACGTCCAGTCCGGCGATGATCTTGACGCGGCGCACCAGCGACGGGCCGGCCTTCTCGGGCAGCCGCATGATCTCGCGGAGAATGCCATCGATCCGATACCGCACCGAGAGATGCGACCCGTCGATCTCGGCGTGAATGTCGCTGGCGCCGCTGCGCACCGCGTCGGCGATCATCGCGTCCACCAGGCGGGCCATCGGGGCGTCGAGCGCGGGGTCGCGCGCCTCGCCATCGGGCACCGCCGTGACGGTGGGAAGGGACGTGCGCGCCAGTCCCTGCAGCAGGCGGTTGATGCTGTTTTCGGGGCGGTACAGCTCGTCCAGGCGCTCGGCGATCGCAGCCGGTGCCGCCATGGCGAACTGCACGTTGCGGCCGGTGATGAAGCCCAGCTCCTGTTCGGCGCTGAGGTCGTACGGCGCGGCCGTGGCCAGCGTGACGTCGCGATCGGTCACCGACGAGCGCCACCACCTGATACTTCCGTGCCTGGCTCTCGGGCAGCACCGTGGTGCACCGGCTGTCCGCGGTAGCCAGATCGGCGATCGGGATGCGGAACCGTTTCGCCAGCGTCGCGACCAGTTCCTGCTCGGTGACCCGGCCGCTGTGCACCGTGGCGTCCCACAGCCGCTCGGACGCGCCGGCGGCCAGCGCCTCGAGTCGATCGGTGGTCAGCACCCCGGTCTCCACCAGATACGGCGCCATCCAGGCATCCGGCCAGCGCGGGGCAGGGACCGTCATTCGGTGACGCTCCGGAGCAATCGGGACGATGATGGACTCCTGCGATTGTATGAGACCCGGAGAGAAAGATACGATTCCGCGACCCGATTTCACCTTCCCGCAGGGCGGAGCGGCAACATCGACATGGCTTCTGGCACGATCGTCGGCGGCATCCACCGCGTTCCCGGCGACAAGAGCATCACCCATCGGGCGCTGCTGCTGGCCGCCCTCGCGCCGGGGCGCGTCGCGCATCCGGGGCGCACTGACATCGCTCGACGCGCGCACCACCGCGCGCGTGCTGCGCCAGCTGGGAGCCGGGATCTCGCCGCTCCGGCCCGGTGCGGTCGGTGACGGTGACGGGGCGTGGAGCGTGGCGGGCGCCGCGCGACGTGCTCGATTGCGGCAACTCCGGAACGACCACCCGGCTGTGCTGGGTTGCTGGCGGCCCAGCCGTTCCGGGCCACGCTCACCGGCGATGCGTCGCTGCGCCGCCGGCCGATGCGGCGGGTCACCGAGCCGCTGCGCCGGATGGGGGCCGTGATCGACGACGGCGGCCACGACGGATTGCCGCTTGACGATCCGCGGCGGACGGCTCGAGCCGCTCGAATGGACGCTGCCGGTGGCGTCGGCGCAGATCAAGAGTGCCCTGCTGCTTGCGGGAGCGGCCGGTCGGCGTGGCGGTGACGCTGCGGCAGCCGGGCGCCGTCCCGGGACCACACCGAGCGGCTGCTGCGCTACCTCCAGTTCGACGTGTCGACCGAGGGCGACGTGATCCGGTTCCGCCCGACGGGCCGGTTCACCCCATTGACGATCGACGTTCCCGGCGATCCGTCGTCGGCGATCTTCCTGCTGGCCGCGGCACTGCTGGCGCGCCGCGGCCAGATCGCCATCGCCGGAGTGGGGATCAATCCCACCCGGATCGGGTATCTCGTCGGTGCTCGCCGCCATGGGAGGTGAGGTCGCCGTCGCCGATCCGGACGAGCAGAGCGGCGAGCCGCGGGGCACCATGATCGCCGCGCCGTCGCCGCTCGTGGCCGTCGAAGTCGCCGCGGCCGAAAGTGCGGCGATCATCGACGAAATCCCCATGCTGGCGTGCCTGGCGGCGCGCGCCCGGGGCGAAAGCCGCTTCAGCGGGCTGGCGGAACTGCGGGTCAAGGAGAGCGACCGGCTGGCGCTGTTGGCCGAGGAACCTCAACGCCATCGGCGGCGCGCGCCGCGATCGACGGCGACGATCTGGTCGTCACCGGGGAGCGATCGGCCGCTGGCCGGGAGAGGTCGTCACCGGCGGCGATCATCGCATCGCGATGGCGTTTGCCGTGCTCGGCACCCAGCCGCGGGCCAGGATCGTCGTCGACGATCCCGCCTGTGCCGCGGTGTCGTTTCCCGGCTTCGGCCGCGCGCTGGCCGGGCTCTTTCAGGGGCGGTCGTGACAGCCGCGAACCGGTGGTCGTGGCCATCGACGGTCCCGCCGCCTCGGGCAAATCGACGACGGCGGCAGCGGTGGCCGGCGCGCGCCGGCATGGTGCACATCGATTCCGGCGCCTGGTACCGGGCGCTGACCTGGCTGGCCGTCACCCGCGCGCTTGCCGACGCCGGCGGCCATCCTGCGCGCGGCGCGCGCCGCCGGCCTGGCGGGAACTCCGGTCGACGGTTCGCTGTTGCTGGCGGCGAACGGGCCACGCTCGACGAGGAACTGCGGCGACCGGACGTCACCGCGCGGGTCTCCGGGGTGGCGGCGCAGCCGGACGCTGCGGGACTGGGTCAACGAGCGGCTGCGGGCCGCGGTCGACGTCGGTTGGTGGGGCGATCATCGATGGCCGGGATATCGGAACGGTGGTCTTCCCGCGACGCCGCGCTCAAGGTGTACCTGACCGCGTCGCCGGTCGTGCGGGCCCGGCGACGGCTGGAACAGCAGGGCGGTGAGCCGTTGAGTCCCGAGGAAGCTCGATCGCGAAGCGGCGCGGCTCAGCGAGCGCGACCGGCTCGATCAGACCCGCGCCGGTCGCCCCGCTGCGCGCCGGCGGACGACGCCGTGGTGATCGACACCGGCACGACTCTCGTTCGCCGAGCAGGTCGACCGGATCGTCACGCTTGATGGCCGATCGGCGCTTGCTCCCGGTCATAGCCGTCCGATATCTTTCATGGCTTGCCCGAACCCCGTCGGGCGCGGCATCCCGGTATTCACCCTCAACCCGCGCGCAGCCGGCGCGGCTTCCGGCAGGTATCCCACATGACAGATACGCACACCCCCGCCGCGGACCACGCGGCCCCCGGCGCCACGCTCGAAACGCCGCACGGCCTCCGCGTCCGGCCGGACCTCTACGACGAGGAATACTCCGACGCGGAATACCAGGACATGCTCGCCCTCTACGAGGGCACGATGTCGCAGATCGTCGAAGGCGAGATCGTCAAGTCGAAGGTCCTCCGGGTCACCGACAACGCCGTCATCCTCGACGTCGGGTTCAAGTCGGAAGGGTCGGTTCCGCTCGATGAATTCAAGGATCCCCAGAATCTCCAGGTCGGCGACGAGGTCGAGGTCTTCCTCGAGCACCTCGAAGACCAGGAAGGGGCGGTGGTCCTGTCGAAGAAGAAGGCCGATTTCATGCGCGTCTGGGAGAAGATCCGCCAGGCGCACGAGAGCGACCAGCCGGTCGAAGGCACTCTGATGAAGAAGATCAAGGGCGGCGTGGTGGTGAACCTGATGGGCGTCGACGCCTTCCTGCCCGGGTCGCAGATCGCGCTGCGCCGGGTGCCCAACATCGACGAGCTGCTGGGCCAGACCTACGAGTTCAAGATCATCAAGCTCAACAAGCGGCGCCGCAACATCGTCGTCTCGCGCCGGGTGATCCTCGAGAACGAGCGCGCCCACAAGCGCGAGCACCTGATGAAGGAGCTCGAAGTCGGCCAGGTGCGCAACGGGGTCGTCAAGAACATCACCGATTTCGGCGCGTTCATCGACCTCGGCGGCGTCGACGGACTGCTGCACATCACCGACATGTCGTACGGCCGGGTGTCGCACCCCAGCGAGCTGGTGGCGATCGGCAAGGAAGTCGAGGTCAAGATTCTCGACATCGACTGGCAGCGCGAGCGGATCTCGCTCGGCATGAAGCAGCTGCAGTCGTACCCGTGGCAGAACGTGGCCGAGAAGTATCCGGTCGGCGCGCGGGTGCAGGGCAAGGTGGTCTCGATCACCAACTACGGCGCCTTCGTGGAGCTCGAGCCGGGCATCGAGGGCCTGGTCCACATCTCCGAGATGAGCTGGACGCGCAACGTCCGCCATCCGTCCAAGATCGTCTCCATCGGCGAGACCATCGAGGCGGTGGTGCTCAAGGTCGACGAGGCGGAGGAGAAGATCTCGCTCGGCATGAAGCAGACCGAGCAGGATCCCGTGGATGGTGCTGCCGCTGAAGTACCCGGTCGGCACCCGGCTCACCGGCAAGGTGCGCAACCTGACGTCGTTCGGCGCGTTCGTCGAGATCGAGCCGGGCATCGACGGCCTGATCCACATCTCCGACATGTCGTGGACCAAGCGGGTGCAGCATCCGTCGGAGGTGGTCAAGAAGGGCGACACGGTCGACGTGGTGATCCTCAACATCGACGCCGACAACAAGCGCATCTCCCTGGGCCTCAAGCAGGCCACCGACGATCCGTGGCTCACCATCGGCGAGCGGCTCCCGGTGGGCACCGAGATGCGGGGCAAGGTGCTGCGTCCGGTCGACAAGGGGATCGTGCTCGACCTCGGCGACGACATCGAGGCTTTCGCGCCCGCCTCGCAGATGGGGCTGGCGCCCGACCAGGATCCGGAGACCGCCGTCGTCCCGAATCAGCAGGTCGTCGTGCGGGTGCTCGAGGTCGATCCGATTCATCATCGGATCGTCGTGGCCGTCATCGACTATCCGGCCGACGGCATCCCGGAACCCGGCTCGGAGCCGCCGCCGGCACCGGTACCGGAGCCGCCGACGGACGATGACGTCGAAGGGTACGAGGAGTTCCGGGCACCCGGGGTCCGAAGTCACCGGGTAGCCGTCACCGCTGAAGCGGGTTTCATGCCGGCCGGCGCCGTCGCACTTCGATGCGCCGGCCGTCGCATTCGGGCCGCGACCGGCGTCGTGCCACCGCCGGCGGCCCGCGGTGCTGACGCATTGTTGCGACGCTGTGGCGCGAGGTTCGTCGACCGGCCGCGACAGCCTCGATGAGGCCGTAATGAAACGAACATGAAGCACTTTTCATGATACGCACGGCGCCTGGATTCCGCGCCGCGCCTGGAATTGCGTCGTATCCGGCCCGGAAGATGCCGGAATCATGTGGTGTCCATGCGACGCGAGCGCCAATGCGGCGTTGCGGCATGGAATCAACACCACGAACTCGGGAGGTCCAGCATGAGGTATCGCGAAGCGTGCGGAACGATCACGGCGGCGGCCGTCGCGCTGCTTGCGTTCGGTCCGGCTCGCGCGCCAGCCCAGCAGGTCGTCACCAATGGGGCCACGGTGGTCAACGTCGATCAGGTCGACCAATACGACATGACGTTCGCGAACCTGGTCGGCATGAACGTGTCATGGACCTTTGCCGGTGGGGGTTCGGGCAGCGGGACGTGGGCGGCGTTGGGTGGCGGATTGTACGGTGTCAGTGGCACCGGGAGCGGCAACGACTATTTCTCCCTGAAGAGCTACGGAATCATCGATACGTACGGCGCATTGTTCATCGATCCGTACGTCTGGAGCCTTCAGGGCCACGGCTGTCTCGGGATTCACCATGGACGCGTTGAGCTCCAGCCTGGGCATTTGACATCGCCAAGTTCCCCACGGTCGGTACGCCGGGAAGCAGCTATGGCCAGCCGTACGATTACTACTGCGTCGTGATTCTTCTTCTTCTTCGAGGGGAAATCCCGACCAATGGAACACGACCGCGACGTACGACCGAGGAACTCGCGCTCACCGGCGACCCCAATTCGCCCTACGGTGATGAGTGGGGATTCCTGGATGTCGCCTTCGGGGCCCCGTTCTCCTGTCGTGCAGGCAGCTGCGATGTGTACTTCAGCCAGGACGTCGATCACGTCACTGGCGCCGGCGGTCGCCGCAGGAGATTCCCGAGCCCGGCACGCTGTCGCTGCTGGCCCTGGGCCTGACCGGGCTGGCGGGTGCCGGTCGGCGCCGTCTCCGCCGCAGCTGAGCACGCCCGTCCGGATGGACACTGAAACAGGCCCGGCCCGATCGGCCGGGCCTGTTTCGCATCCGGGACCGCCGCCGTCGGCGCCGCGCCGGGACCGGTCCCGCGGCGCCGGCCCGGGTGCCGTCGCGCGACCGCTTCCGCCGTCGGCGTCGCCCTGTAGTATTCCGCCGATGACCCACCGCCGCCTCGACGAGCTCCACCACCTGCAGTCCCTCTCCGAAGCAGGGCGGTGGTGCCGTCGCGCATCGCCCAGCAGCACGAGAAGGGGAAGCTCACCGCGCGCGAACGGCTCGACCTGCTGCTCGACCCGGGGACGTTCGTCGAAGTCGACCGCTTCGTCACCCACCGCGCCACCGAATTCGGCATGGCGAGCGATCGTCCGCCCGGGCGACGGCGTCGTCGCCGGGCTGGGGCCGGATCGACGGCCGGCTGGTCTACGTCTTTGCGCAGGACTTCACCGTGCGGGGTGGATCGCTGTCGGAGACCAACGCCGCCAAGATCTGCAAGGTGATGGACCTTGCCGTGCGGAACGGGGCGCCGATCGTCGGGTTGAACGACTCCGGCGGCGCGCGGATCCAGGAGGGCGTCGCGTCGCTCGGCGGCTATGCCGACATCTTCCTGCGCAACACGCTCGCGTCAGGCGTCGTGCCGCAGATCTCGGCGATCCTCGGACCGTGCGCCGGTGGCGCCGTCTACTCGCCGGCGATCACCGATTTCATCTTCATGGTCCGCGGACCGAGCTACATGTTCGTGACCGGACCCGACGTGGTGAAGACGGTGACCCACGAGGACGTCACGAAGGACGTGCTCGGCGGCGCCGATACCCATGCGGAGATCTCCGGCGTGGCGCATTTCGTCGCACGCGTCCGAACCCGAATCGCCTGCACGCCATCCGTACGCTGCTTGGCTATCTGCCGTCCAACAACGTCGACGATCCGCCCCGGCCGTTCCGGTCGACGACCCCATCGACCGCCGCGAGGAAGCGCTGCTCGAGCTGGTGCCCGGAGCAGCCGTCCCGACGCCGTACGACATGCACGAAGCGCTGCAGCTCATCATCGATCGCGGTTCGTTCTTCGAGGTGATGGCGCCGTTCGCCGCCAATATCATCACGGGATTCGCGCGGCTGGCGGGACAGAGCGTCGGCATCGTCGCCAACCAGCCGGCGGTGCTCGCCGGGGTGCTCGACATCAATGCGTCGGTGAAGGCGGCCCGATTCATCCGGTTCTGTGATGCGTTCAACATTCCGTTGGTGACGTTCGTCGACGTGCCCGGGTTTCTCCCCGGTGTGGCGCAGGAGCACGGCGGCATCATCCGGCACGGCGCCAAGCTGCTGTATGCGTATTGCGAGGCGACGGTCCCGAAACTCACGGTGATCACCCGCAAGGCCTATGGCGGTGCCTATGACGTCATGAGTTCCAAGCACATCCGTGGCGACGTCAACCTGGCGTGGCCCACGGCCGAGATTGCCGTCATGGGGGCGGCCGGGGCGGTGGAAATCCTCTATCGGGGCGAGATTGCCAAGGCTGCCGATCCCGCCGCCGAGGTGCGGGAACGGGCCGAGGCCTACACCCGGATGTTCGCGACCCCCTTCCCGGCGGCGTCGCGCGGCTACATTGATGATGTCATCGATCCGCGGGATACCCGGCCCCGGCTCATCGACGCGCTGCGGACGCTGGCCGGAAAGCGCGACCGGAACCCGCCCAGGAAGCACGGGTGCATTCCATTGTGACGCGACGTCTCCAACTGCGAACTTGCTCGATTGCCGCGTGGATGCTGGCTGCTCCCGCGCTGGCCGTGGCGCAGACCACCCCGGTCGGGTCGGTCTCGATGACCCAGGCCGACGCGCTGCAGCGCGCCGAGTCGCTGTTGCGAGCGGGGCAGCGGGACGACGCCGAGGACGTGCTCTCCCGGCATCTCGCGATGCAGCCGCATGACGGCAAGGCGTGGCTGATGCTCGGCCGGATCTATCTCGCCGACGCCCAGCGGTGGCACCGCGACGCGCACGTGGGCCCGACCCCGGGGCCGACGCTGCTCGCCTTTGCCGGCCAGTCGTTCGAGGCGGCACAGCAGGTCCTCACCGATTCGGCCGACGTCTATCAGGTGATGGTGGCCGTCGAGCGCGCCACCGCCCGGATCGAAAGCGACGGCTGGCCGTCGGACGGAGAATGGAACGTGGCGCCGGTCGATGTTCCGTTGCCGCCGGTGCTGGCAGAACTCGGCCGCAACCTGCTCGCGTCGTGCCCGCGCAACGGCGTGCTCGTGACCGGTTCGATGGTCGAGACGGCCGCGGTGTGGGGCACCCGGCTGGTGTCGTCCGCGCGGGACGATGTGATCCTCCTCCGTCCCGACATGTTCCAGTGGGACGCCCGGTACCGGAATCGGATGGCCCCGGCCATCGGCTCCGATTCGAACGCCTCGCTTCCTGCCGCGCTGGTGGCCGCGGGCGCCACGCGCCCGATCTGTCTGACCCCCGCGGTCGACTCGCTGACCGCACCGGCGCTGGAATGGCGCCCGGTACGGATGGTGCTGGCCGCCGGGCCCTCGCAACCGGCCCGTGACACGCTCTCGGTGTTCCAGCTGGCCCGCACCGGCCTGGCGGAATCGGTCTGGTCGGCGGCGGCGCGGGATGTCTACGACATGGCGGCTCGCCGCAATCGCGAACTGTGCACGACGCTCTTCGCGAACGAGGATCTCCAGAGGCTCCCCGAGATCACCGCCTGTCCGCGATGACGGCGCGGGACGTCCAGCGGGTGCTGGTCGCCAATCGTGGCGAGATCGCGCTGCGGATCATTCGCGCGTGCCACGACGAGGGCCTGGAAGCGGTGGCGGTCTACTCTGACGCCGATGTCCACGCACCGTTCGTCCGCGCCGCCGACCGCGCCGTCCGGCTCGGTCCGCCGCCACCGAACGAGAGTTATCTCCGCATCGACGCGCTGTTGGCCGCCGCGGCGGCATCCGGCGCGGACGCCGTGCACCCGGGATACGGCTTCCTCTCCGAGCGCGCCGCGTTCGCCCGGGCGGTAGCCGATGCCGGGCTGATCTTCGTCGGTCCGCCGGCCGGGGCGATTGCCGCGATGGGAGACAAGACCGCGGCGCGTCGCCTGATGGCGGATGCGGGGGTCCCGATCGTTCCCGGATCGCCGGGCGCGGTGGAGGGCGCCGCGGCGGCGCCGGCTGCGGCCCGCCTCGGATTTCCGGTGCTGGTCAAGGCGGCGGCGGGTGGTGGCGGCAAGGGGATGCGTGTGGTGCGCCATCCGGATGAACTCGCCGCCGCGCTCGAGACCGCGCGCCGCGAAGCCGAGCAGGCGTTCGGCGACGGCAGCGTCTATCTCGAGAAATACGTCGAGCGTCCGCGGCACGTCGAAATCCAGGTGCTGGCGGACCACGAACGCACCATCCATCTCGGCGAACGGGAGTGCTCCATCCAGCGCCGCCACCAGAAGCTGGTGGAAGAGGCGCCGTCGGTGGCGGTCGACCCCGCCCTCCGGGCCCGGATGGGCGCGGCCGCCGTGGCCGCCGCGGCCGCGGTGGGCTATCGCAGCGCCGGGACCTGCGAATTCCTGCTCGGCGCCGACGGCGCGTTCTACTTTCTCGAAATGAACACGAGGATCCAGGTGGAACATCCGGTGACGGAGCAGGTCACCGGCGTCGACCTGGTCCGGGAGCAACTCCGCATCGCGCGGGGGCTGCCGATGTCGGTGGCCGACCCGCCACCGCCCCGCGGCTGGGCGATCGAATGCCGCATCACCAGCGAAGATCCCGCCAACGGCCTGCTCCCCAGTGCCGGCACCGTGACCTGGCTGAATGTTCCCGCCGGACCGGGGGTGCGGTGGGACAGCGGCATCGCCGCCGGGAGCGAGGTGACGCTTCATTACGACTCGATGCTCGCCAAGCTGATCGCCACCGGGGCCGATCGCGCGGCCGCGATCGCCACGATGCGGCGCGCCCTCGACGAGCTGGTGGTGGTCGGCGTCGCCACCAACATTCCGTTCCACCGGCGGCTCCTCGCTGATCCCGATTTCGTGGCGGGCCGCATCGACATCCAGTTTCTCGAACGGCGTGCCGATCTGCTGTCCGTCGACAGCGATCCGGCTGCGCGCGAAGCGTCTGGCGGTGGCGGCGGCGCTGCTGGAGCAGGAGCATCGCGACGGACGGCGCGCGGCGGCCGCCCCGGTGGCCGGCCCGGCACCCTCCCGCTGGATCGAGCTCGCCCGGCGCGACGCGTTGCAGTGACCGACCCGGGCGAGATCGCGATCCGGTCGATTGCGGCCGGAGGTGATGGTGTCGGGACGCTGCCCGATGGCATGGTGGTGTTCGTTCCCCGGGCGGCGCCGGGAGACGTTGTGCGGCTGACGGCGGTCGCGCGTCACGGTCGCTACGCGCACGCCGGCATTGACCGCATCATCGTCGCCGGTCCCGATCGGGTCACCCCACCGTGCCCGCACTATCTGACGGATCGCTGCGGCGGCTGCCAGCTGATGCACCTCGCTGCCGCCGCCCAGCGCGCGGCCCGGGCCACCATTGTGGGCGATGCGGTCCGGCGACTGGCGCGGATTTCGTGGGACGATCCGCCGATCCGCCCGGCGGCGGCCGACCTCGGCTATCGGACGCGCATCACGCTCACCGTCACCCCGACGGCGATCGGCTATCATCGCCTGGGCGAGGCGGGCCGCGTCTTCCCGCTGGTCGAGTGCCTCCTGGCCGAACCCGCGGTCGGCCGACTCCATGCCGCCGTCCGTCCGGCCCGCCACCTGTTGCCGCGCGACGCGGAACGGCTCGTCCTGCGGCGCGACCGGGCCGGCGGATTGCACGCCATCGTGATCACCACCGGACACGCCGCGTGGACGGATGCAATCGATTTTCACGCCGCGCTCGAACACGGCGGCGTCACGGCCACGGTCTGGTGGCAACCGGAGGGCGGTGCCGCCCGCGCCGTGGCCGGTGCGGCATCGCCCTGGCCGGTGACGGTATTCGAACAGGTGCATCCCGGCATGGCCGAGACGGTGCGCGAGGCGGCGGTTGCGGCGCTGGGCGACGTCGACGGCATGGTGGTGTGGGACCTCTATGCCGGAATCGGCGAGACCAGCTCGGCGCTGGTCGGTCGCGGCGCCCGCGTCGTCAGCGTCGAGCTCGACTCCCGGGCGGTCGAACTCGCTGCGACCCTCGGTCCGGATGGCGTGGACCGGCGCGTGGGGCGGGCCGAGGATCTGGTGGCGACGCTTCCGGCACCCGGTGCCGTGGTCCTCAATCCCCCCCGGGTCGGCGCCGCTGCGGGGGTCATCGCCGCGCTCCGGCAGAGCTCCGCGCGACGGGTGGTCTACATCTCGTGCGATCCGGCGACACTGGCGCGCGATCTCCGGCGGCTGGCGCCGGCATTCCGGCTCGCCGATCTTGTCGCGTTCGACCAGTTTCCCCAGACTGCCCACGTGGAGACGCTCGCCGTGCTGGACCGCGCATGAAGTACTTCGTGACGATCGCCGAGAAGACGGTTGAGGTGACCGTCGACGGCGAACGGATCGCGATCGACGGCGAACCGATCGACGCCGAAATCGAGCACGTCCCCGGTTCGCCGCTGATCCGCCTGGTTGTCGACGGAACGGCCGTGCTGCTGACGGTCGACCAGCGGATCGACGGGGGGTGGCGCCTGATCGACTGGGGTGAAGTCCGCGACGTGACCGTCGAGGACGAACGGGCGCGGCACATCCGGCTCCTGGCTGGCCCGGTTCGTGGGGGAACGGCCGGGACGGTGCTGAAGTCCCCCATGCCCGGCCTGGTGGTCCGGATTCCGGTCGCCGTGGGTGACCGGATCGGGGCGGGCACCCCCCTGGTGGTGCTCTCGGCGATGAAGATGGAGAACGAGCTGAAAGCGGCCGGCGCCGCGGTGGTCACCGCGGTGCGGGTCGCCGCGGGGGACGCGGTGGAGAAGGGTGCGGTCCTGCTGGAGCTCGGACCCGTGCCTTGACGGGTCGCCGAGCCGCCCGGTATCTTGCAAAGCTGTGTCCGATAGTGAGATGCGAACAATTCGTGGGGTATGTCGACCAGATGAAGACCTTCAGTGCCAAGCCCGGCGATATCACGCACGACTGGCACGTCGTTGACGCGGCGGGTGTCCCGCTGGGCCGGTTGGCCAGTGCTGTCGCCCAGCTGATCCGCGGCAAGCACAAGCCCAGCTTCACGCCGCACATGGACGGCGGGGACTTCGTGATCGTGCTCAACGCCGCCAAGGTCCGCCTTGCGGGACGCAAGGCGACCGGGGGCAAGGTGTACTTCCGCCACACCGGCTACATGGGCCACGAGCGGTTGACGTCGGCGCGCGACATGCTGGCGCGTCATCCCGACCGCGTCATCGAGAAGGCGGTCTTCGGGATGCTGCCGAAGAATTCGCTGTCGCGTCAGAAACTGCGGACCAAACTCAAGGTGTACGCCGGCACCGATCATCCGCACGCGGCCCAGCAGCCCCGGCCGATGACCGTGCCGCACCTGTCGAAGGCAAGCTGATGACCGTACCGAACGAATTCCGCTGGCATGCCGTGGGCCGGCGCAAGACCAGCGTGGCCCGGGTCTACCTGACGCCCGGCACCGGCAAGTGGGACGTCAATGGGCGGACGCTGGGGGATTTCTTTCCCCGGGCCTCGCTCGTCCAGCACATCCAGCAGCCGTTCACCACCACCGACACCCTCGGGGCGTTCGACGTCTCGGCGCGCGTCGGTGGCGGCGGCGTGGCAGGGCAGGCGGGGGCGATGCGCCACGCCATTGCCCGGGCACTGGTGGCCGCCGACGCGCAGCACCGCAGCAAGCTGCGGACGTCGGGATTGCTCACCCGTGATCCCCGGATGGTGGAGCGGAAGAAGCCCGGTCGTCCGGGTGCCCGGAAGCGGTTCCAGTTCAGCAAGCGCTGATCCGCCTCTCGATCGTCCAGCGGTCGAGGCCATGCGGCGGATCAGCGTCCCGAGCGCGCTGGCGCGCGAGGGACCGGGTGGTGCTGGAGCCCGAGCGCGCTGGCGCGCGAGGGACCGGGTGGTGCTGGAGCCCGAGCGCGCTGGCGCGCGAGGGTGGCCCGCGAGGGACCGGGCCGGAGTGGTTCAGGAGTGACAATGCAGGACACCGGCGCGCCGCGGTGGCGCGACGAGACCCACCCCGCCTGATGCCGCACGGGTGCCCTTCGGGGTCGTGGCGGCAGGTGACGACGGGGGCCGACCAACCCGACGACGAGGAGTAGCAACGGCGTGGCGATGCCAACTTTGCAGGACCTGCTGGAAGCGGGAACCCACTTCGGACATCAGACGCGGCGCTGGAATCCCAAGATGCGCCGGTTCATTTTCGCCGAGCGGTCCGGGATCTATCTCATCGATCTGCAGAAGACCCTCAAGCAGCTGCAGCGCGCGTCCGACCTGCTGCGCGAAGTGGCGCTCAAGGGCGAGAACATTCTCTTCGTCTGCACCAAGCGCCAGTTGAAGGCCGTGGTCGAAGTCGAAGCGAGGAGCGCCGGCTGCCAATGGGTCACCGAGCGCTGGCTGGGCGGAACGCTCACCAATTTCCAGACCATCAAGAAGCAGATCCGGCGGCTGCGCGATCTCGAGCAGGGCGCGGTCGAGGGCGACTTCGAGAACTACACCAAGAAGGAGCAGCTGCTCTTCGGGCGCGAGCGCGAGAAGCTGTCGCGCAATCTCGAAGGGATCAAGATGATGGGCCGCCTGCCCGGGGCGATGGTGGTGATCGACGCGAAGAAGGAAAAGATCGCGGTGCAGGAAGCCAACCGGCTGCACATTCCGGTGGTGGCGATCGTCGACACCAACGCCGATCCCGACGTGATCACCGTCCCGATTCCGGGCAACGACGACGCCATCCGCAGCGTGTCACTGATCACCACGGCGCTGTGCGACGCGGTGCGCGAGGCGCGGGCGCAGATGCCGGTGCGCGAGTCGGCGGTCGACGAAGACGCCGAGACCTATTCGGCGGGTGATGCCGAAGGCGCCAGCGACGAGGATCGGCGCAAGCGGCGTCCGCGGCGCAAGCGCAAGGCCCGGCCGGAAGCGATCGCGGCGCGGTTGAAGCATGAGCCGGCCCCCGGCGGCGAGGGCGGCGAACCGGTGGCCTGAACCGGACTGTCCGGCCATCTTTCCTGCCGCCGCCCGCCGGGCCTGTGCCCCGGGCGGCGGTGGCACACTCGGACCGAGAGACGAACGCTGACCATGAACACGACGACGGTGACCCCGAAGGACATTGCCGCACTCCGCGCCCGCACCGGCGCGGGGATGATGGATTGCAAGAAGGCCCTCGAAGAGGCGCGGCGGCGACATGGCCCTGGCGGCCGGAACTGCTCCGCAAGCGCGGCATCGCCAAGGCCGAGAAGCGCGCCGGCCGCGATGCCTCGCAGGGGCCGTGATGATCGAGACGTCGGGCGAAGCCGGCGCGATGGTCGAGCTGAATTGCGAGACCGACTTCGTGGCCCGCACCGACGAATTCCAGGTGCTGGCCAAGCGGCTGGTGCTGCACGCCCTGGCGGAAAGCCCCGCCGGCGTCAGCCTGGCACAGTTCCTGACCGAACCGCTCGACGGCAAGACCGATCGCCGACGCCGTGATGGAAGTGTCCGGCAAGACCGGCGAAGCGATGAGCGTCAAGCGCGTCGCCCAGTTCCAGGCGCCCGGCGGCGACGTCGGCGAGTATCGCCACCACAACGGCCAGGTCGGCGTGCTGGTCGAGCTGGCCGGCGCCGAGGGCGACGAGGTCGCCGCGCTGGCGCGCGACATCGCGCTGCACATCGCCTCGGCCGACCCGATCGCGGTCACGCCGGCCGACATCCCGCTCGACGTGATCGAGCGCGAGCGGCGCATCGCCGAGGAGCAGGTGGCCCAGGAAGGGAAGCCGGAGGCGATCCGCGCCAAGATCGTCGACGGCAAGCTGCGGAAGTTCGCCGCCGAGCGCTCGCTGCTCGAGCAGCCGTTCGTCAAGGACGAGTCGGTGACCATCGGCCGACCTGCTCGACCGCGCGCCGGGGGCACGGGTGGTCCGGTTCGCCCGCTTCCGGATCGGGGATGTCTGATGGCGCTCGCCTACCGCCGTGCGCTGCTGAAGGTGTCCGGCGAGGCCCTGGCCGGCGACAAGGGCGCGGGCCTCGATTTCCGCGTCATCGGTGCGCTGGCCGACGACATCAAGCACGTGCACGCGCTGGGCGTGCACCTCGGCCTGGTGGTGGGCGGCGGCAACATCGTCCGGGGCGCCACGGCCAGCGGGGACGGGCTCGACCGCGTCTCCGCCGACTACATGGGGATGCTGGCCACGGTCATCAACGCCCTGGCGCTGCAGAACGTGCTCGAGACGCTCGGCGTCCAGACCCGCGTGATGACGGCCATCCGGATGGAGTCGCTGGCCGAGCCGTACATCCGCCGCCGGATGCATCCGGCACCTGGAAAAGGGGCGGCTGGTGATCTTCGCCGGCGGCACCGGCAACCCGTTCTTCTCCACCGACACGGCGGCGGTGCTGCGCGCGCTCGAGATGGAGGCCGAGGTCGATCCTCAAGGCCACCAACGTCGACGGCATCTACACCGCCGACCCGCGCAAGGATCGACGGCGCCGAGTTCATTCCCGAGCTGTCGTTCCAGGACGCGATGGTCAACGGCTACGCCGTGATGGACGCCAACGCCTTCGGGCTCTGCCAGGCCAATCAGCTTGCCGATCGTCGTCCTCAACATCAACCAGCCCGGCGCCATCGCCCGTGCCCTTCACGGTGAACGCGTCGGCACCCTCGTCCGATGACAATCCCCGAGATGGTCAAGGCCGCCCGCGAGGGCATGCACAAGGCCATCGAGAACACCAAGCGCGAGCTGAGCGGCATCCGGTCCGGCAAGTCGTCGCCGCAGCTGCTCGACGTCGTCCGGGTCGAGGCGTACGGCGCCACCGTGCCGCTGGTCCAGGTGGCGATGGTCGCCGCCCCGGAACCGCGGCTGCTGACGGTGCAGCCGTTCGACAAGGGGCTCGCCGGCGCGATCGAGAAGGCGATCCGCGACGCCGGCCTGGGGCTCAATCCGCAGTCCCAGGGCAACGTCATCCGGGTGCCGCTGCCGATGCTGTCCGAGGAGCGCCGCAAGGAGCTGGTCAAGATCTGCGGCAAGCTCGCCGAAGAAGGACGGGTCGCGGTGCGCCAGGCCCGCACCGACGCGATGGCGCCGCATCAAGAAGACCGAAAAGGTGTCCGAAGACGAAAAGACACGCGGCCGAGAAGGACGTGCAGAAGCACACCGACGAGGCGATCCATCAGATCGACGCGCAACTGAAGGCGAAGGAAGCCGAGATTCTCGAGGTCTGAGTACGCCCGCGCCGCACCGCTCCGAACCGGCTCCGCCCGCAGGGCGCGCATCCCGCGCCACGTCGCCGTCATCATGGATGGCAACGGCCGCTGGGCGCAGGAACGGGGCTGCCGCGTTCGGCAGGGGCACCAGGCCGGCATGGCGGCGGTGCGCGAGGCCGTCGAGGGATGCCTCGAGGCCGGGGTCGAGGTGCTGACCCTGTTCGCGTTCTCGCCAGGAAAACTGGCAGCGCCCGCCCGAAGAGATCGACGCGCTGATGGCGCTGCTGGAGGAGTACATCGCGAAGGAAGTCGGCGGAACTGCAGCGGCAGGGCGTGGCGGTCCGCATGCTCGGCGATCTCTCCCGGCTGGCGCCGTCGGCGCGTGCCGCGGTGCGCGCAATCGAAGACGATACCGCAAGCGGCCGGACAAGCTCGCGCTCAACATCTGCCTCTCCTATGGCGCCCGCGCCGAACTGGCGCGCGCGGCGCGGCGCCTGGCCGAGCAGGTCCAGCGGGGTGCGCTCGAGCCGGCGCAGATCGACGAAGACGCCCTCGCCGCCGAACTCTACACCGCCGCGTGGCCCGATCCCGACCTGCTCATCCGCACCTCCGGCGAGATGCGGCTCTCCAACTTCCTGCTGTGGCAGCTGGCCTACGCCGAGATCGTCGTGACGCCGGTGCGCTGGCCCGATTTCACCCGCGACGATCTCCATGCGGCCATCGCCGAATTCCAGAGCCGCGACCGCCGCTTCGGCCGGGTCAACGCGTGACGGCGCTGTTCGATGCCAACCTGCGCCGCCGGATCGGCTTTGCGGTCGTCGCGATTCCGCTGGCGATCCTGACCGTCTGGGTCGGCGGCTGGTTGCTCGCGCTGGTGGTGGCGACCGCCGCGGTGCTCGGAGCCCGCGAAGTGTACGATCTCGCCGCCCGGTCAGCGGTCGATGCGCTCCGCGGTCCGGGCATGATTGCGGCGGCGGCGCGGCGCGCTCGCGGTGCAGCTGGCACTCGACCGTGGCAACGCCGCGGCCCTGCTGGCGGCCTGGTGGCCGTACCTCGCCGCCATCGGGCTGCTGGTGCTGATGATCGGCGCGCTGGCGGTGCGGAAGCCGGCGCAGCGCCCGCTCGACGCCCTCGCGGTGACGCTGTTCGGCGTCTGTTACGCGGGACTGCTTCCCGCATTCCTGCTCGTGATCCGCGAAAGCCGCTGGCCCGTCCGGTCGTGGGCCGGAACAGTGCTGGTGCTGTTCCCGCTGGTGGTGACGTGGGTCGGCGACACCGCGGCGATGTTCGGCGGCCGGCTTGTCGGCGGGCGCGAAGCTCGCCCCGGTCATTTCGCCGGGAAAGACCCGCGCCGGCGGCATCGCCGGCCTCCTCGGCAGCATGGCGATGGCGCCGGTCTTCGTCTACGGAGTGTTCCCGGCGGCCGGCGTGGCGATCGCGATCGGGCCGGCGCTCATCATGGCGCTGCTCCTGGGCGTTGCCGGCCAGGCCGGCGACCTCGCCGAGTCGCTGCTCAAGCGTCAGGCGGGTGTCAAGGATTCGTCGGCGCTCATTCCCGGCCACGGCGGCGTGCTCGATCGGCTCGATTCGCTCTACTTCGTCCTTCCGGTCGCCGCGGCCTGCTACCGGCTGCTCGGGCAGGCCTGAGTGCCCGATCGAACGGCCATGCCGCGGCGCCGCGCGGCGTCGCGATTCTCGGTTCCACCGGTTCGATCGGCACCGCCACGTTGCGGGTCCTCGAGCGCCATCGCGACGCCTTCCGCGTCGTGGCGCTGGTGGCGGGGACCAACGACGCGGCGCTGCAGGTCCAGGTGGCGGCATGGCACCCGGCCTACGCCGCCCTGGCACGGGGTAACGGGTCATCGCCGGTCGCGACCGGGCCGGAGACCCTGGTCGATGCCGCGACGCACCCCGACGTCGCCATCGTCGTCAACGCCGTCGTCGGCGCCGCCGGGCTCGACGCCACGCTGGCCGCGCTGCGCGCCGGCAAGCGCGTCGCCCTCGCCAACAAGGAAACGCTGGTGATGGCCGGTGCCCTGGTGACGGCGGCGGCCCGCGAGGGCGGCGGCGAGATCGTCCCGGTCGACTCCGAGCACAGCGCGGTGCTGCAGTGCTGCGCCGCGCAGCATGCGGCCCCGGAACGACTCATTCTCACCGCCTCCGGCGGTCCGTTCCGCACCTGGAACCCGGAAGCGATGCAGCGCGCCACCGTCGACCAGGTGCTGCGACACCCGACCTGGCAGATGGGCGCCAAGATCAGCGTCGATTCGGCGACCCTCGCCAACAAGGCGCTGGAAGTCATCGAAGCGCACTATCCTCTTCGGGCTGGGATACGATGCCATCGACGTCGTCGTGCATCCCCAGAGCGTGGTGCATGCCCTGGTGGAGTTCGCGAGACGGCAGCGTGCTGGCGCAGCTCGGATTTCCGTCGATGGAATTGCCCATTCTGTACGCGCTGACCCATCCGGTCCGGGTCGCCGATGCCGGGGTGCGCCGCTTCGACCCGGTGAGCGCCGGACCGCTGACGTTCGAGCCGGTGCGTCCCGACTGCTTCCCGGCCTTCCGCCTCGGTGTCGCAGCGGGCCGGGCCGGCGGCACGGCGCCGGCGGCGTTCAACGCCGCCAACGAAGTGGCGGTCGCCGCGTTCCTGGCGGGACGAATTCCGTTCGGGCGGATCCCGCACGTCATTGCAGCGGCTCTCGAGCGTCACCCGTCGGGCGAGATGCCCTCGCTCGCGGCGGTCCGCGCCGCCGATGCCGAGGCGCGCCGCGTGGCCGAGGAGGCGTTGCGATGATCGCTCTCCTGTCGACCATCCTGCTTCTCGCCGTGGTGCTCGGGATCCTGGTCCTGGTGCACGAGCTGGGGCATTTCTGGGCCGCCAAGACGTTCGGCGTGTGGGTGCACCGGTTTGCCATCGGCATCGGCAAACCGATCAGGGCCCTTTCCTTCCGGCGGGGCGAGACCGAGTACGCCATCGCGTGGCTGCCGCTCGGCGGCTATGTCAAGATGGCGTCGCGGGAAGAGGATCCCGCGTCATCGGTTCTCGAGGGAGGGACGGCGGCAGGCGTGCCCCCCGACCGGGTCTTCGAGGCCAGGCCGCTGTGGCAGCGGATGGTGATCATTCTCGCCGGTGTCACGTTCAACGCCGTCTTTGCCTTTCTGGTCTTCACCGGATTGGCGTGGAAGAACGGCCAGCAGCTGGATCCGACCACCACGGTGGGCGGCGTCCTGTCGTCGCAACTTCCCGCCGAGGCGCGGCAGCTGGCGTCACTCCCGCCGGGAACCCGGATCGTCTCGATCAACGGTCGACCGATGACGTCGTGGGGCGACATCGTCGAACAGATCAGCAGCGGGGATCGGGACAGTCTCCACTTCACCTTCGCCGGAGCGCCCGATGTGGTGGTGCATGTCGGGCGGGACGCGCTGGTGCAGCGCGCCCAGCTCGCCGGGGCGCTGGAGCCGTTGTACCCGGCGGTGGTGGGGTCGATCGAGGTGGGGTATCCGGCAGCCGCAGCGGGCTTCGCGCCGGGCGATTCGATCGTGGCCATCAACGGCGCGCCGGTCACGCAATGGGCTGACGCCGTCCTCCGGATCCAGGCCGCGCCGGGCCGGAAGCTGGCCGTCGACGTCGTGCGGAACGGGAGCCGCCGGACGTTGACGGTCACCCCCAGGGCGGAACGGAACGATTCCGGGACCGAGGTCGGCAAGCTGGGCGTGTATGTCCGCACACCGGTCCGGGTGGTTCCGCTGGGGCCGATCGGCGCGATCGGGGCGGGGGCGCAGGCGACCGCTTCGTCGGCCGGCATGATCTTCCGCACCATCCGGGGCTTCCTCGACCGCCAGGTGGCCAGCAGCGAACTCGGCGGACCGATCCTGATCGGCCAGCTGGCGGCCCAGACCGCCCGGGCCGGGCTGGACAGCTTCCTGGCGTTCATGGCGCTGATTTCCATCAATCTCGCCGTGGTAAATCTGCTGCCCATTCCGGTACTGGACGGGGGGGCCTTCCTGATCCTCGCCGTCGAGGGCATCATCGGCCGGCCGCTGCCCGCCCGCCTCCGCGAGGCGGTCACGGCGGTGGGCCTGGTGCTGGTGGTGCTGCTGATGGTGCTGGCGTTCAAGAACGACATCGCGCGATTGCTGGCGAAGTGACGCCGGGGCCGCGACTTAGCGGGGTTGCCTCACCGTGCGAGGCCGCCTAGATTTGCGGGCTGACCAGAGGAATGCGAACCGGAAGCGCAGCATGACCAGGATCCACAGGATGATCGCCAAGCAATCCATCATCGAGAAGCATCGCCGCCACGAGACCGATTCCGGCTCGCCGGCAGTGCAGATCGCGCTGTTGACCGCGCGGATCGAGGATCTCACCGGGCACTTCCGGACCCACCCCAAGGATCATCACGGGCGCCAGGGGCTGCTGAAGATGGTCGGGACGCGGCGGCGATTGCTCAACTATCTCAAGAGCTGCGACCTCAACGCCTATCGCGTCCTGGTCGACGAACTCGGTCTCCGGAACTGACGTCGGTGACCATTCTGCTGGGCGTCCCACCCGAGCATCGTGGGACGCCCGTCGTGTTGTCGGGGTGCTCATCCGCCGTGAAGGAACATCGTGCATCGTATTGAAACGCAGTTCGCAGGCCGGCCCCTCGTCATCGAGACCGGCCGCCTGGCCAAGCAGGCCGCCGGGTCGGCCCTGGTCCAGTTCGGCGAAACCGTCGTGCTCGGCGCCGTCACCGTCTCGCCCAACATCTCCACCCTGCCGTTCTTTCCCGCTCACCGTCGAATATCGCGAGAAGCAATACGCCGCGGGGAAGATCCCGGGCGGGTGGCTGAAGCGCGAAGGGCGCCCCTCCGACGACGAGATCCTCTCCGCGCGGGTGATCGACCGGTCGATCCGGCCGCTCTTCCCCGAGGGGTTCAAGAACGAGGTGCAGGTCTTCGTCACCGTCCTCTCCGCCGACCAGGAGAACGACGCCGACGTGCTCGGCGTCTTGGCGGCCTCGGCGGCGCTGGCGCTCTCCGAGATCCCGTGGAACGGGCCGCTGGCCGCGGTGCGGGTGGGCAAGATCGAGGACAAGTGGGTCCTCAATCCGACCTTCCAGCAGCTGGAGTTCTCGGCCCTCGACATCACCGTGAGCGGTTCGCGCCGACTCGATCCAGATGGTCGAGGGCGGGGCCGCTCGAGGTCTCGCGAAAGCGAAGTGGTCGAGGCGCTGCAAGGTGGCGCAGCACGGCCTGCGCGAACTGGTCAAGTTGCAGCAGGAACTGATCGCCAAGGCGGCACGTCCCGAAGATGGCGTGGACGCCGGCGCGCAAGGACGCCGCGCTGGTCGCGCAGGTCGAGTCGCTCGCGTCGAAGCCGCTGGCCAAGGCGATGAACGCCAAGGACAAGGCGGGACGGGCGGCGGCGATCGCCGAGGTGCGCCGGGACGTGCAGACGAAGCTGGCCGACGACGTTCCCCGACCGCGGGCGCGATGATCGCGGCGGAACTTCGAGGAGATCGAGTATCGCCTGATGCGCGATCAGATCCTCGACCAAGGGCGAGCGGGTCGACGGCCGCGATGCCGACACCGTGCGGCCGATCACCATCGAGGCCCACGTGCTGCCGCGGCCCCATGGCTCGGCGCTGTTCACCCGCGGCGAGACCCAGGCGCTGGCGGTCGTGACCCTCGGCACCGCGGACGACGAGCAGCGGATCGACGGCATCGACGTGGCCGGGCAGCACACCAAGTCGTTCATGCTGCACTACAACTTCCCGCCGTACTCGACCGGCGAGGTCAAGCCGATGCGCGGCGTCTCGCCGCCGCGAGATCGGGCACGGCGCGCTGGCGGAACGGGCGCTGCAGCCGCTTGCTGCCGCATTTCGAAGTGTTCCCCTACACGATCCGGCTGGTCTCCGAGGTCCTCGAGTCGAACGGCTCGTCGTCGATGGCCACGGTATGCGGCGGCTCGCTGGCGCTGATGGACGCGGGCGTGCCGATCAAGGCGCCGTGCGCCGGCGTGGCCATGGGGCTGATCAAGGAAGGCGACCGGATCGCCATCCTTACCGACATCCTCGGCACCGAGGACCACCTCGGCGACATGGACTTCAAGGTGGCCGGCACCGCCGAGCGGGATCACCTCGATCCAGATGGACATCAAGATCAGCGGCTTGTCGCTCGACATCATGAAGGAAGCGCTCGAGAAGGCGCGCCAGGGGCGGCTGCACATCCTCGGCGAGATGAACAAGGCGCTGCCGACGCACCGCCCCGAGATGTCGCCGTGGGCGCCGCGGATCATCACGATCCAGATCAAGCCCGACAAGATCGGCGACGTGATCGGGCCGAAGGGCAAGACCATCCGCGGCATCCAGGACGCGTCCGGCGCCAAGGTCAACATCGACGACACCGGCCTGGTGACCATCGCCGCCGTCGGCGCCGAGGCGGGCCAGAAGGCGCGCGAGATGGTGATGGCGATGGTGGCCGAGCCCGAGGTCGGCAAGATCTACGAAGGGCCCGGTCAAGAGCACCACCGCGTTCGGCGCGTTCGTCGAGATCATGCCCGGCGTGGAAGGGCTGCTCCACATCTCGCGAGCTGGAGCACAAGCGGGTGGAGAAGACCGAGGACGTCGTCAAGAAGGGCGACATCGTCAAGGTCAAGCTGCTCGAGGTCGATGAGCGGGGACGGATGAGGCTGTCGCGGAAGGCGCTGCTTCCCAAGCCATGAGCGCGACGGTGCGCACCGTCGAGCTCGACCGCGATCTCTTCCGGACCGACGCCGCCAACGGACTGGTCGTGGTGACCGAACGCATGCCCGGGGTGCGGTCCGCGGCGGCCGGCGTGTGGGTCCGCACGGCCAGCGGCCACGAACCGCGCGCAGACGATGGGGGTCTCCCACCTGCTCGAACACATGGTCTTCAAGGGCACCGAGCGGCGCACCGCGCGGGAGATCGCCCTCGCGCTGGAGGCGCGCGGCGGATCGCTCGACGCCTTCACCTCCCGCGACCACACCGCCTTCCAGGCGCACGTGCTCGACGCCGACCTGCCGCTGGCGCTCGACGTGCTGACCGACCTGGTGCGCCGTCCCCTGTTGCGCCGCGAAGACCTCGACCTGGAACGCAACGTCGTGCTCGAGGAGATCGAACGGTGTCTTCGATTCGCCCGATGACCTGGTGGGCGAACTCTGGGGCGAGACGCTCTGGCCCGACTCACCCCTACGGCTACTCGATCCTCGGCACCGCCGAAACGGTGCGATCGCTGGGCCACGACGACCTGCGGCGCCTGCACGATGCCGGCTACTACCCGGGCAATATCGTCATCGCCCTGGCGGGGCGGATCGAACACCAGCAGGTGCTCGACGCCCTGGCGGGACTGGGTTGGCTGGCAGGCGACGCCCGGCCGCCGCGCGCCCCGGCCGGACCGCCGGAGACCAACCGGGGCGCGCTGCGCCACGAAGCGCGTGACCTGCAGCAGGTGCACGCCATCGTCGGCACCGACTCGGTGAACGCCACCGACCCGCGCCGCTGGGGGCTGGCGCTGCTGGCGACGGCGCTGGGTGGCGGCATGTCGAGCCGGCTCTTCCAGCGGGTCCGCGAGGAGCTCGGCCTCTGCTATGCGGTCAACGCGTGGCAGACCACCTACCGCGCCGCCGGCTCCTTCGGCATATATGTCGGCACCCAGCCGGCCACCGCGACGCAGGCGCTCGAGGCGATCGGATCGGAATTGGCCGGCCTGGCCGCCGAGGGGCTGCCGGCAGCAGGAATTGTCCGACGCCAAAGGGCAGGTCCGCGGCCAGGTGCTGCTGGCGCTGGAAAGCACCGCGAACCGGATGAGCCGGGCGGCGAGCCATGCGCTGCACTGGACGAACCGTATCGAAGCGTCGACGAGGTGCTCGCGCGCATCGACGGCGTGACCGCGACCGACAACGGCAGACATTGGCGCAGACGTTTCTCGCGCCTGAACGCATGACGACCGTCCGGCTGGGGCCGGCGGACGCCTGAACTCCACTCCAAGCGAGATTGCGATGCTGATCGGCGTGCCGAAGGAAATCAAGACCAACGAGAATCGCGTGGGGCTGGTGCCGGCGGGCGTGGCCGCGCTGGTCCGCGAGGGACATCAGGCGATCGTGGAGACGGGGGCCGGGCTCGGCAGCGGCTTCGCCGACGAGGCTTACGTCGCCGCCGGGGCCGAGATCGCACGCCGGGGCCGAACGCGGTCTGGGCCCGGGCGGCGATGATCGTCAAGGTGAAGGAGCCGATTGCCGTGGAATGGCCGCGGATGCGGAACGGATCAGGTGATGTACACCTACTTCCACTTCGCGGCCGACGAGCCGCTCACCCGGGCGGTCATGGCATCGGGCGCCGTCGCGGTGGCGTACGAGACGGTCCAGCTGCCCAACGGACACCTGCCGCTGCTGACCCCGATGTCGGAGGTGGCCGGGCGGATGGCGGTGCAGCAGGGCGCGAAATACAACGAACAGCTCTTCGGCGGACGCGGCGTGCTGCTGGGCGGCGTTCCCGGCGTGGCCCCGGCGCACGTCGTCGATTCTCGGCGGCGGCGTGGTCGGGATCAACGCGGCGAAGATGGCCGCCGGCATGGGCGCGCACGTCACCATCCTCGACACCTCGCTCGACCGGCTGCGCTATCTCGACGACGTGCTCCCGCCGAATGTCGACACGGTCTACTCCAACCGCTACAACATCCTGGAAGCGATCCGCCACGCCGACCTGCTGATCGGGGCGGTGCTGCTGCCCGGCAAGAAGGCGCCGCACCTGGTGACGCGTCCCGACCTCGCCATCATGCCGCCGGGAGCGGTGATCGTCGACGTCGCGGTCGACCAGGGCGGCTGCGTCGAGACCATCAAGCCCACGACGCACGAGAACCCGACGTACTTCGTCGACGGCATCCTCCATTACGGCGTGGCGAACATGCCCGGTGCGGTGCCGCGCACCTCGACGCTGGCGCTCACCAACGCGACGCTCCCGTATGCGGTCAAGCTGGCCAACCTCGGCTGGAAGGACGCCTGCCGGCAGGACGGCGCGCTCCGGCTCGGGCTGAACGTGGTCGGCGGCAAGGTGGTCTATCCGGGCGTTGCCGAAGCGTTCGGACTCGACGTGACCGACGTCGCCCGGGTCCTGTAGCGCCGTGAGCGCCGGCCCCGGTCGAAGTGGCGCTGCTCCGCCTGCCGCACGGCGCCGGGCATGCCGGTGCCGACCCGGGCCAGCGCCGGTGCGGCGGGACTCGACATCGCCTCTGCGGCGGATGTTACGATCGCGCCCGGTGAACGGGCGCTGGTCCCGACCGGATTCGCGGTCGCCGTGCCCGCAGGCTACGAACTGCAGCTCCGGCCCCGGTCGGGACTCGCGCTGCGCCACGGTATCACCCTTCCCAACACTCCCGCCACGGTCGACAGCGATTACCGCGGTGAGCTGCAGGTGATCCTGGCCAACTTCGGGGCGGAGCCGTTCGTCATCCGGCGCGGCGACCGGATCGCGCAATTGCTGGTGCAGAAGGTCGAGCCGGTGCGGTTCAGCGAGGTGGCGGAGCTGCCGCCGACATCGCGCGGGGCAGGGGGATTCGGCAGCACCGGGAGGTAGGCCGTTGCCCGTCCGCTGTGCCTGGGCCATCACGCCACTCGACATGGCCTATCACGACGCCGAATGGGGCGTGCCGGTGCACGACGACCGCCGCCTGTTCGAGTTCCTGGTGCTCGAAGGCGCCCAGGCCGGGCTGAGCTGGGCGACGATCCTCAAGAAGCGCGAGAATTATCGACGGGCCTTCGCGGGGTTCGATCCCGGCCGGGTGGCCGCGTTTGCCGCGCGGGACGTCGCGCGGCTCATGACGGATGCCGGGATCGTCCGGAACCGCCTCAAGATCGAGAGTGCCATCAGCAACGCCGGGGCGTTCGGCCGCGTCCAGGACGCGTTCGGGTCGTTCGACCGCCTACCTGTGGCGCTTTGTCGACGGGACGCCGCTGCAGCCCGGCTGCCGGGACCGGGGCCGAGTCCCTGCCCGCACGGCGGTGTCCGATACTCTGTCGAAGGACCTCCGGCACCGGGGGTTCCGGTTCGTCGGGACGACGATCTGCTACGCGTTCATGCAGGCCACGGGACTGGTCAACGACCACGTGGTCGACTGCTTTCGCCATCGGGCCCTTGCCGGGCGGCGGCGGTCGGGGCGCTGAGCATCTGCTCACCGACGATCGTGAGTGAGCGCTCGCATTGCGGGACGTGCAGCCACCGCATCCAACTTCCGTCGCGACAAGATGTTGCGCTTGCCGGGCCGTCTCTCACCCCTTAGTTTCGCGTTCCGAACCCACTGGCGGTCGACCCCGTGAAACTCTTCCAGTTCGGCACGTTCCTCCCGGCCAACGAGATCGCCGTCGATCTCGGCACGGCCAATACGCTCATCTACGTCAAGGGCGAGGGGATCGTGCTGAACGAGCCGTCGGTGGTGGCGATCGAGCGCTCCTCGGGACGGATCAAGGGCATCGGGCTCGAAGCCAAGCGCATGCTCGGCCGCACGCCGGAAGGGATCATCGCGGTGCGCCCGCTGAAGGACGGCGTCATCGCCGACTTCGATGTCACCGAAAAGATGTTGCGCTATTTCCTCAAGACCATCATCGACAAGCACTTCTTCCGCGTCAAACCGAAGGTGATCGTCGCGGTGCCGTCGGGCATCACCGAAGTCGAACGGCGCGCGGTGCGCGATTCGGCCGAAACCGCCGGGGCCAAGCAGGTTCTGATGGTGGCCGAGCCGATGGCGGCGGCGATCGGCGTGGGACTGCCGGTCGAGACGCCGACCGGCAACATGGTGATCGACATCGGCGGAGGCACCACCGAGATCGCGGTGATCGCGCTGTCCGGCATCGTGTCCGACACGTCGATCCGCATCGGCGGCGACGAACTCGATCAGGCGATCGTGCTGTTCATGCGCAAGAACTACAACCTGCTGGTCGGCGAGCCGACCGCCGAGCTGATCAAGATCAAGATCGGTTCGGCGTTTCCCGCGGCCGAAGAGCGCGAGATGGAGGTCAAGGGCCGCGACCTCGTGTCCGGCATTCCCAAGACCGTCCGGGTGCATTCGGAGGAAATCCGCGAGGCGGTACAGGAGCCGATCGCGTCGATCGTCGACGCGGTGCGGCGCGCGCTCGAGATCACGCCGCCGGAGCTTTCCGCCGACATCGTCGATCGGGGCATCATCATGACCGGCGGCGGCGCGCTGATCCGCGGTCTCGACCAGCTCCTCGCCGCCGAGACCGGCCTGCCGATCCACGTCGACGACGATCCGCTCACCTGCGTGGTGCGCGGCACCGGGCGGATCCTCGACGACTTCGAGAAGTTCCGCAGCGTGTTGGTGACCTGATGCGGCCAGCCAGGCGCCACGGCGCACGGCGCGGAGCGACCTGTCCTCCTGCCCGCGCTGTGCCTTCTGTTCGCCGTGACCGCGCTCGCGCTACCGCGAACCTGGGCGATGGGGGTGGCCGGCTTCCTGCGCGAAACCGTGTTCCGCCCCCTCGTGGCGTTGCAGACCCGGGCCGTCGCCGACCGCACCGCCCGCTTCCGGTACACCGAGCTCGAGCAGTCGCGCGATTCGCTGGCGGTCGCTCGCCGAGCAGAGCCGCGGCGCTGCAGCGGGAGAACGACGAACCTTCGCGCGCTGCTCGGATTGGCCCGGGCGCCGGCGTCGACCGTACGTCGCCGCCGAGGTGCTGCACCGTCCCGCCGCGACCGATTCGCGGATGCTGCTGCTCAGTCGGGGCAGCGCCGACGGGGTGGCCCAGTTCGACCCGGTGATCACCGCCGATGGGCTGGTCGGGTCAGGTCTGGGGCGTGGCGGCGCATTCGAGCAGCGCCCTCACCTGGACCGATCCCGATTTTGCCGCGTCGGCCGTCACGGCCGACGGCGGGTCCGCGGGCTGCTGACGCCCTCGCCGGGCAGCGGCCCCGACCGCGGCGTGCTGGAACTGCACGGCGTCGCGCTGCGCGATTCGCTGGCGATGGGGACCGTCGTCTACACCGCCGGGGACGGCGGCGTCTATCCCGCGCGGCATCGTGGTGGGGCGGATCACCGGCGCGCGCACCGATCCCCAGGGATTCGAGCGGATCTACCGCGTCGTGCCATTCACCAATCCCGGCGACGTGACCGACGTGCTGATTCTGCGGCCCGCCACGACGACCTCCACCGGCGCCCCGCCCGGCGCCGGGGCGGCCCTGATGGCGACGCGCATCATCGACCGGCGCCGCCGCAGCCGCGGGCCGACCCGCTTGCGTCTCTGGGCGGTGGTGACGCTGCTGTTGCTGCTGGAGTTCTACCTCCGGCCGTCGCTGATCGAAGGTCGCGGCGAGCCGGACTTCCTCATGCTGGTGCTGCTGCTGCTGGCCATGCGCCAGCCGCCGGGGCTGGCCGCGGTCACCGGCCTGGTGATCGGGTTGATCGCCGATGTGCTCACGCCGGCGCGTTTCGGCGCGGCCATGGTGGCCCACGTCCGTGGTGGCTGGGGTGCCTCGTGGGGGCGGGCCATCTTCTTTCCGGATAACCTGCTGGTCAACGCCGGCGTGTTCTTCGTCGGCACCTGGCTGCGCAACCTGCTGGTGCTGGCGCTCAGCGGGACGCCGCCGGGCCGGCTGGTCATCGAGGCCCTGGTGTGGTCGCCGCTGCAGGCGCTGAGCACCGCGCGTCGCGGGAGTGATCCTGGTGGTGATGTTGCGCGACTGGCTCGCAATCCGCATCGACGCTATGACGGCGTTCACGTCCTGGCAGACGGCGCGTCGCGCCCGCGAGGCCGGCGGGGTCTTCGTCGCGGCGCCTTCGTGATCCTCGCGCGGGGCGTTCTTCCGCGCGCAGGTGCTGCAGCACCAGCATTATCGGCACCGAGTCGGCCGGGAACCGGTTCCGCCAGATTCCGCTCGAAGCGCCCCGCGGCGACATCCTCGACCGCGACGGGCAGCTCATCGCCGACAACGTTCCCGGCTATTCCGATCAAGCTGATCGCGTCGAGCGAGGACTCGCTGCGGGCGGTACTGGCCCGCCTCGCGGCGCTCGTCCCCGATGACACCATCGACGTCGGCGCGGTGGTGCGGCGCTGGTCGGGCGCCAGCTACCAGCCCGCGCTGGTCTTCGCCTCGGGGCAATTCGACGTGCTGGCCACGCTCGAGGAGCATCGCGCCGCTGCTGCCCGGGCTGGTCATCCAGCGGAGCCGCTCCGTGATTATCCCGGCCGGCGCCGCGATCGGGCACCTGGTGGGATACGTCGGCGAGGTCAGCGAGAACGAACTGGAACAGAACGTCTTTCCCGGGGCGCGCAGCGGCGAGGAAGTCGGCCAGCGCGGGCTGGAATACGAATACGATTCGCTGCTGCGCGGCCGACAGGGCGTGCGGTACGCCGAGGTCACGGCCAGCGGCCGGACGGTGCAGGATTACCAGTCGCCCGCCGTGCTCCCGCCGGTGGCCGGCGCGCGACCTCCACACCACCATCGACCTGCCGCTGCAGCTCTTCGTCGATTCGATGTGGCGCGCCGATTTGCCGACGAAGCGCGGCGCGCTGGTGGCGATGACCCCCGACGGGCCGTGCTGGCGTACTATTCCTACCCCACCTTCGATCCCAACGATTTCGTCGGCGGGATCGACGCCACCACTGGGCCGCGCTGCAACGACAATCCCGACAAGCCGCTGGTCAATCGGGCCATCGCGGGGAAGTTCCCGCCGGCGTCGCCCTTCAAGCTGGCGATCGCCGCGATGGCGCTGCGGCGGGGCCTGGTGACGATGGACTCGAAGATGCCGGAGCCGTGCACCGGCGAGTACCGGTTCGGCAACCGGGTCTGGCAATGCTGGGATCCAAGGGACACGGCGCCCTCGACGCTGCGCCAGGCGATCGCCACCTCGTGCGACATCTACTTCTATCAGCTCGGCCAGCTGCTGGGCGCGAAGGCGATCTTCGCGGACGGCCCGGACATGGGGTTCGCCGACCGCACCGGCATCGACCTGGCGGGCGAAGTCCGCCCGACCTTTCCGGCCAGCGTCAAGGACGTACATCAACTCGCGCGGCGTCTCGAGCTGGGGCAATGGCGAGGTGCTGAACCTGGCCATCGGCCAGGGCCACGACGCCCAGACTCTGATCAACATGGTGCGCGTTCTATGCCGGTCTGGCCGGCGACGGCATCAAGCCGGTGCCATACGTGGTGCACGCCGGCGACGCCGCTGCCCGGCCGCAACCTCGGCCTGACGCCCGACCAGCTCGCCGGGCTGCGGGACGCGATGGTGAATGTCGTCACCCACGGCACCGCGTCGCTCGGCCTGGCGCACGAAGTCGGCGCCGGAGAGTTCGACGTGGCCGGCAAGACCGGCACCGGCGCAGGTCACCGGCCAGCAGGACATCGCGTGGTTCATCGCGTTCGCCCCGGCCAACGACGCCACGGATCGTCGTCGGGCATCGAAGTCGAGGAGGGCATCCACGGCGCGAACGTCGCCAAGTACGCGGTGCGCACCATCGCGCGGTATCTCGTCGGCCGCGCGGAAAAACTCGACGACGCCACCGTGACCGAGAATCTCGGCCGGGCCACGCCCGGCTGCGTTGCGCCGGCGATCGCTGCGGACGCCGGCCGACACGATTCCACGCCCGCGCAGCGCCGCGAGCAGCCGTGAACCGTCGCCTCGACCGCCCGCTGCTGCTGGTGGTGCTCGCGCTGACGATCTTCGGCCTGCTGGTGATCTACTCTGCCGGGCCAGACCGATCTCCACGTCGGCGCGAGCCGGTTCTGGCTGTCGCGGCCCGCAATTTCTCTGGCTCAAGCAGGCGCTGTTTCTGGTCATCGCGACCGGGGCCGCCGCGGCCACCTACCGCACGTCGTTCCGCATCCTGGAATGGGCCACGCCGTGGCTGTACGGGCTCGGCATCCTGCTGCTGGTGGTCACGCTGGTCATCGGCACCGGCGCCGGCTCGGCGGCGAGCAGCAGGAGCTGGCTTGCCATCGGCCATGTCCGGATCGGCCAGCCGGTGGAATTGGCCAAGCTGGCCACCATCCTGATGCTGGCGCGTTGGTTCGCCGCGCGGCGCGAACCGCCCGAGACGCTCCGCGGTCTCGTCACCCCGATCCTCATCGCCGGCGTGCCGGCACTCCTGGTGCTCAAGCAGCCCGACCTCGGCAGCGCCATCGTCTTCGCCGGCATCCTCTTCGCGGTGCTGTTCTGGGCCGGCGTGCCGGTCCGCGGTTGCTGGTCCTGCTCGCCTCGCCAGTGATATCGCTGCTGCTGGCCTGGAGCACCGCGCTCTGGAGCGTCGTGGATGGTGACGATGTTCGTCCTCCTCCTCGTCTGGCGGCCGTTCGTGCTCGAGGGCATCGCCATCTATGTGCGCCGAACTCGGCCGATGGGGGTGCTGGCGTTCGAAGTCTGGGACAAACTCGACAGCTACCAGAAGGACCGGATCCGTTCATTCCTCAATCCCGAGGCGTACCGGGCCGGCGCCGCGTTCCAGGCGATCCAGTCGAAGGTCGCGATCGGGTCCGGCGGGTGGCTCGGCGCGGGGTTCACCCTCGGCAGCCAGAAGCGCTCGGGGTTCATCGCCGAGCCGTCGACCGACTTCGTGTTCGCCATCGTCGGCGAGGAACTCGGGTTGGTCGGAGTGCTGCTCGCGCTGGCGCTCTTCGTCGCGCTGCTGCTGATCCTCGTCCGGATCGCGCGCCGCGCCGGCGACGCCTACGCCTCGCCTGGTGGTGTTCGGAATCGCCGGACCCTGATCTTCACTCACGTCTTCGAGAACGTCGGCATGACGGTGTCGATCATGCCGATCACGGGGATCCCGCTGCCGTTCTTCTCCTATGGAGGATCGTTCCTCGTGGCCCTCTTCCTGGCGCTCGGATTGGCATTCCGGGCCGCCGAGGAGGCCAGGGACTGCCGGCTATGTTGAAGTTTGACAATGACTTGGCTGTCAAGGCCTTGCGCCGGGCCACGGCTCCCGCCGCACGTTCATTGGCGTACGCGGACCCGTGCCGGACGTCCGCCCAACCGGGGTGCATATGGCCGTCATGGCGTGGTTCAAGAAGGAGCGAAAGGCCCGGACCGCACCGCGGCAGAAGCTGGAGATTCCCGCGGACGCGTGGGAAAAGTGCGACGCCGTGCGGCCACGTCGATCTGCGGGAGAAGTTCCAGAAGATCCCTGAACGTCTGCCCGGAATGCGGCACCCACAAGCGGTTCAGCGCCGAGGAGTACATCGAGCTGCTGACCGACGAGGGGACGTGGCGCGAGCTCTACGCCGACCTCCGCTCGGCCGATCCGCTGGAATTCGAACACTACGCCGACCGGTCTCCAGGCCGCCATCAAGAAGGGCGGCACGTCGGACGCCATCTACACCGGACTCGCCCGACTCGGCGGGCGCTCCGTTACATCTGGGCGTGATGAACTTCCGCGTTCATGGGCGGATCGATGGGTTCGGTCGTGGGCGAAAAGATTGCCCGTCTGGCCCGGCGCGTCGGCCGACAAGCGATACCCGCTGGTGCTGGTGAGCACTTCGGGCGGCGCGCGCATGCAGGAAGGGGTGCTGTCGCTGATGCAGATGGCCAAGACCTCCGGCCGCCATCGCCCAGCTCCGTCAGCTGGCCGTGCCGTACATCTCCATCCTGACCGACCCCACCACCGGGCGGCGTCTCGGCGTCGTTCGCGATGCAGGGTGACGTCATCCTGGCCGAACCGGGTGCCGTGATCGGATTTGCCGGGCAGCGGGTCATCAAGCAGACCATCGGCCAGGACCTCCCCGAAGGGTTCCAGACCGCCGAGTTCCTGCTGGAGAAGGGGCAGATCGACGAGGTCGTGCCCCGGGCCTCGCTGCGCGAGACCACCACCCGTTTGCTGCGGCACATGCAGCGGCACCGGATCCGGACCGGCGCGGTCGACGCGGCCTGACCCTCTCGTACGACGCGGCGCTCGCCTTTCTCTTTCCGCGCACGACGCAGCTCAAGTTCGGACTGGACACTACCAGGGCGCTCCTCGCCGACCTCGGCGATCCGCACCAGCGCTTTCCCACCATTCACATCGGCGGCACGAACGGGAAGGGGAGCGTCGCCACCCTCACGGCCGAAGCGCTGCGTGAGGCCGGGTGGCGGGTCGGGCTGTACACCTCACCGCACCTGCGATCGTTCCGCGAGCGCATCCGCGTCAACGGCGTGATGGTCAGCGAAGCGGCGGTCGCCGGCTGGGTGGATCACCTGCGGCCGGCGATCGAGCGCACCGAAGCCACGTTCTTCGAAGCCACCACGGCGCTGGCCTTCGCCGACTTTGCCACCCGCGGCGTCGACGTTGCCGTCGTCGAGGTCGGCCTTGGCGGGCGGCTCGACAGCACCAACGTGATCGACCCGCTGGTCAGCGCCGTCACGCATATCGCGCTCGACCATCAGCGCTACCTCGGCGACACCATCGAAGCGATCGCCGCGGAAAAGGCGGGGATCGCCAAACCGGACGTGCCGTTCGTGATCGGCGAACCCGACCCGCGACTGGCCACGCTGTTGCTCGATGCGGGCCGCGGCGCCGTGGCGCAGGTCGCATCGGCCGACCGCTACCGGCCGGTGATCGTCCCTCCCGAGGCGCTCTGGTCCGGTGCGCTGGCGCTCCCGGGTGCCCACCAGCGTCGCAATGCCGCGGTGGCCCGGGCGGTGCTCGAGACGCTGCCGTCACCGCTCGCGCCGGCCACCGTCGAGATCATCGCCGCGTTCGCCCGGGCACCGAGTGCCGGCGCGGCTGGAGCGCCGCGGCCGGTGGATCTTCGACGTGGCGCACAATCCGGACGGCATGGCGGCGCTGACCGCGGCCATCCGGGAGCTGGCGCCGCCGAGGCCGGTGCACGCGCTGGTCTCGATCCTGGGCGACAAGGACTGGCCGGCGATGCTCGTCGAACTGGACCACGTGGTGGACGTGGGGATCCTGACGGTCGCACCGTCTGCCGACGCCCGACGCTGGGACCTGGAATGGCTCCGCCGATGGCTGGCCGATCCCTCCCGCCCGCCGGCTCGCGCCAGGTGGCACCTGGTGCCGGATTTCGAAGCGGCGCTGGCTGCCGCCGTGCGCGATGCCGGGACGATCGTCGTCGCCGGATCGTTCCACACCGTCGGCGACGTCATGGCCGCCCTCGGGATGGATGTCGATTCCTGAGCGGCGCCGGCGCCCGTTCGGGCCGCGCCGGTCTGTGCTCCCGGGCCGCGCGCCAGTATTTTGGGCCATGACGCGCAAAGGGCTTCCCGGCTTCCGCGAATTTGCCCCGGCCGATCTGGCCTTCCGCGCCCACATCTTTGCCGCATGGCGCCGGGTGGCGACGCGCTACGGCTTCGAAGAATACGACGGGCCGCCGCTCGAGCCGCTCGATCTCTACACCGCCAAGAGCGGCGACGAGATCGTGGCCCAGCTCTACGCCTTCACCGACAAGGGCGACCGCGAGGTGGCGCTCCGCCCGGAGATGACGCCGACCCTGGCGCGGATGGTTGCCGCGCGCGCCAACGGGCTCAGGAAGCCGATCCGCTGGTTCTCGCTTGCCCCAGCTCTTTCGATACGAGCGTCAACAGCGCGGCCGTCTCCGCGAGCATTTTCAGCTCAACTGCGACCTGATCGGCGAACCGGGGCCGCTGGCTGATGCCGAGGTCATCGCGCTGGCGATCGACATCATGCGCGAGCTGGGGCTGGGACCGGGCGGCGTCCGGGTACGACTGTCGGACCGCCAGGTGATGGCATCGTGGCTGGAACGGATCGGCGTGGGCGCGGAGGCCATTCCGGGGGTGTTCCAGGCGATGGACCGCATGGAGAAGGATCCCGAAGGCGCGGCCGAGCAGCTGGCCGCGATCACCATCCCGTCGGCCCGGGATCGGATTCGTGCGTTTGCGCCAGCCCGATGCACGCACCGAATTGCGTCACGAGATCCATGCCGCCGGCGATTCGCTGGCCGGAGCCCGGATCATCTCGGGGCGGTGCTTCAGGCGCTCGGCGAGATGGAGCTGGGCGACTGGGTCGATTTCGATCCGTCGATCGTTCGCGGACTGGCCTACTACACCGGCACGGTGTTCGAGCTGTTCGACGCCGAGCGGACATCTCCGGGCCATCTGCGGCGGCGGACGGTACGACACGCTGCTCGGCGGACTCGGCGGGACCGATCTTCCCGCGGTCGGCTTCGGAATGGGCGACGTGGTGCTCGGCGAGCTGCTGAAGGATCGGGGCCTCGTGCCGGCCGGTCGCACCGGCGGTCGACATCTTCGTCGCGACGGTGACGCCCGATGACGGACCGTTCGCGCGGGCGCTGGCCCATCGGTTGCGCGACGGCGGGTGCCGTACCGAGTATGCGCTGGCGGGAGCGCGACTCGGCAAGCAGCTGGAGCTCGCCAACGCCCGTGGTGCCCGGCTGGCGGTCGTCATCGGCCCGGACGATCGCGCGCGCGGCGAGGTGCAGCTCAAGGATCTGGCGGCCCAAGCGCAGGAAACGGTTCCGCAGGACGGGATCGTCGAACGATGCCGGCAACTACTCCGGGGAGACGGCTGACGCATGGCTGACGTCCAAGGATCTGACACCCCGCGCGAAGGATTTCAGCGCCTGGTACAACGACCTCATCATGAAAGCCGAGCTGGCCGACTATTCGCCGGTGCGCGGCTGCATGGTGATTCGCCCCAACGGCTATGCCATCTGGGAACAGATGCAGCAGGCGCTCGACGCCAAGTTCAAGGAGTCGGGCCACCAGAACGCCTACTTCCCGTTGTTCATTCCCCAGTCGTTCCTGGCCCGGGAAGCCGAACACGTCGAAGGCTTCGCGCCGGAGACGGCGGTGGTGACGCACGGCGGCGGCAAGGAACTCGAGGAGCCGCTGGTGGTCCGGCCCACGTCCGAGACCATCATCTATTCGATGTTCGCCAAGTGGATCCAGAGCTGGCGCGACCTGCCGGTCCTGATCAACCAGTGGTGCAACGTGGTGCGCTGGGAACTCCGCACCCGGCTGTTCCTCCGTACGACCGAGTTCCTCTGGCAGGAGGGTCACACCGCGCATGCCACGCCGGCCGAAGCCGAGGAAGAGGCGCTGCGGATCCTCGACATCTACCGGCGGTTCATGGACGACTGGATGGCGATGCCGGTGATCACCGGCCGCAAGAGCGACAGCGAGCGCTTCGCCGGGGCGGTGCGCACCTACGCATGCGAGGCGCTGATGCAGGACAATCGCGCGCTGCAGGCCGGCACGTCGCACAACCTGGGACAGAACTTCGCCAAGGCGTTCGGCGTGCAGTTCCAGACCGCCGACGGCGGACTCGATCACGTCTGGAGCACGTCGTGGGGCGTGTCGACGCGGCTGGTCGGCGGGCTGATCATGACGCACGGCGACGACGCCGGCATGGTGTGCCCGCCGCGGCTGGCGCAATGGCAGGCGGTGATCGTCCCGATCTGGCGCAGCGACGAAGAGAAGGCGCAGACGTGTACCGCCGCCGAACAACTGGTGGCCGAATTGCGGCGCTCCGGCATCCGGGTCAAGGCCGACCTGCGCGACGACATGAAGCCGGGGGCGAAATATTACGAGTGGGAAGCGCGGGGCGTGCCGTTCCGCCTCGAGCTCGGGCCGCGTGACCTGGCCCGCAATGGCGCGATGCTGGCGCGGCGCACCGGCGGCAAGGAGCCGGTGACGCTCGACGGTCTTGGCGCGCGGCTGCTTGCCGAGATGGACGCCATGCAGGCGGCGCTCTTCGAAGCGGCTCGCGGCCGTCGCGAAGCGGGCACGCTGCGATCGCCGAAGTCGAAGGAGGAGTTCATCGACTACATCGAGAACGGCGGCGGGTTCGTCTACGCGGGATGGTGTGGAGACGCCGCGGTCGAAGCAGAGATCAAGGAGCGGACGAAGGCGACCATTCGCTGTCTCCCCGATCCCGAGTTCCAGACTCCGGAACAACCGACGCGCTGCATCTGGACGGGGCGGCCGGCGGTGACGGAAGCGGTGTGGGCGCGGGCATACTGAATCGGCCCGCCGCCGACGCCGGATTGCTGCGCGGCCCCGACGGGGCACTCGGGATGGGCGGCGTTTCGCTGCGCGCCCTCGCGGAAGAGATCGGAACGCCGGCCTACGTGTACGATGCCGCCATCGTCCGCCGCCGCTACGCGGCCCTCGACGCGGCCTTCGGCACGCTGCCGCACCGGATCTGCTACGCCGTCAAGGCCAACAGCAACCTGGCGGTGCTTCGTTTGCTGGCCCGGCTCGGCGCCGGTGCCGACATCGTATCCGGTGGGGAAATGCTCCGAGCGCTCGCGGCGGGGATCCTGCCCGGGGCGATCGTCTTCAGTGGCGTCGGGAAGACCGATGACGAGCTGCTGGCCGCCATCGCCGCCGGGGTGGGGCATATCAACGTCGAATCCGTCGGCGAACTGCAGCGCCTGGCGTTGCTGGCCGACAGCCACGGCGCCGGCGTCACGGTCGGCATCCGCATCAACCCCGACGTCACCGTCGACACCCATCCGTACATCTCCACCGGCAAGGGTGGTCTCAAGTTCGGCGTGCCGGTCGACCAGGTCGGACTCGCGTTCGACGTGCTCGAAGACGCGCCCGCACTGCGTCTCGGCGCGCTGGCCATGCATGTCGGGTCGCAGCTGCTCGAAGCGGCGCCCTACCGTACCGGGCTCGACCGGCTGCTCGGGGTGCTCGCCGCCGCCCGGGCGCGGGGCTTCCGTCCGGATACGCTCGACCTCGGCGGCGGGATCGGCATCCGGTACCGCGACGAAGCCCCGATGGAACCGGCCGAATGGATCGCGCCTCTCCGCGAGACGCTGGCCGGCACCGGCTGCACCGTGCAGGTTGAACCGGGACGTTATCTGGTGGGGAATGCGGGCGTGCTGGTCACCGAGGTCGTGCAGCGGAAGCGGTCGGGCGGGCGCGACATCGTCGTCATCGACGCCGGGATGAACGACCTGATCCGGCCCGCGCTCTATCACGCCTGGCACGAGATCATTCCGATCGATCCCGTCGACGGCGAGTGGACACCGGCAGACGTGGTCGGACCGGTGTGCGAAACCGGCGACACCTTCGGCGTGGAGCGCGAGCTTCCGCCGGTGCAGCCGGGGCAGCTGCTGGCCATCCTCGGTGCCGGTGCCTACGGCTTCGCGATGAGTTCCAATTACAACACCCGCGCCCGGGCCGCCGAGGTGCTCATCGACGGCGGCCGCTGGGCGGTGGTCCGGCCACGCGAGCGATTGACCGATCTGTACCGCGACGAGATCGCGGACCCGTTTGGCGGAGACACCGCGTGAATCACCCGGATGGCGTGCTGATCCTCGACTACGGTTCGCAGTACACCCAGCTGATCGCGCGGCGGGTCCGTGAACAACGGGTCTACTGCGAGATTCACCCGCCGACCCGCGACGTGGCCTGGATCCGCGACTGGGCGCCCAGGGGGATCATCCTCTCCGGCGGCCCGAACTCGGTCTACGACGAAGGTGCGCCCACCGCCGACCCGGCGCTGCTCGGACTCGGCGTGCCGATTCTTGGTGTCTGCTACGGGTTGCATCTCCTGGCGCGGCTCTCCGGCGCGCGTGTGGCGCGTGCCGCGCGGCGCGAATACGGGCGGGCCGATATCCGGATCGATGGCGGGGAATTGTTCCGGGGATTCGCGGCCGGGGCCACCACGCCCGTCTGGATGAGTCACGGCGATTCGGTCGAGCGCCCGGCAGCGGGTTGGCGGATCACCGCCTCCAGCGAGAACTCGCCGGTCGCCGCGATGGAGAATGCGGCCCAGCGGCTGTTCGCCGTGCAGTTCCATCCCGAAGTCGCCCACACCCCCCGGGGTGGGGAAATCCTCGGCAACTTCCTGTTCGCGATCTGCGGCTGCTCGCCGGATTGGACCGCCGAGCATTTCGTGGCCTCCGAAGTGGAGCGCGTCCGGGGCCAGGTGGGTCCGACGGCAAGGGTCATTTGCGGGCTGTCCGGTGGGGTCGATTCCGCCGTCGCGGCCGCGTTGGTGCACCGGGCCGTGGGCGATCGCCTCACCTGCATCCTGGTCGATCACGGGCTGCTGCGACTCGGCGAACGGGACCAGGTGGAGCAGACGTTCCGTCGTCATCTCGGCATTGATCTCCGCGTGATGGACGCGTCCGACGATTTTCTCCTGGATCTTGCCGGCGTGACCGATCCGGAACTGAAGCGCCGGCAGATCGGCCACCGCTTCATCGAATGCTTCGAACGTGAAGCCGCCGCCGTCGGCCCCGGGATCGAATTCCTGGTGCAGGGGACGCTGTATCCCGACGTGATCGAATCGTTTTCACCGCGGGGCGGGCCGTCGGTGACCATCAAGAGCCACCACAACGTCGGGGGACTCCCCGAACGGCTGCCGTTCCGACTCATCGAGCCGCTGCGAGAGCTGTTCAAGGACGAAGTACGGCAGGTCGGACGCGAACTCGGGCTCCCCGAGGAGATGGTGGGTCGGCACCCGTTCCCCGGCCCGGGACTGGCCATTCGCATCATCGGTGAGGTGACCCGCCCGCAGCTCGATCTGCTCCGCCGGGCCGACGCCATCTATATCGAGGAAATCCGCGCCGCCGGCCTCTATGACCAGATCTGGCAGGCGTTCGCGGTGTTGCTGCCGATCCGCACCGTGGGCGTGATGGGAGACGAGCGGACGTACGATCAGGTGGTCGCGCTTCGCGCCGTCACGTCGCGCGACGGCATGACCGCCGAGTGGTTTCCCTTTCCGCCCGACGTCCTGGCCCTCATTTCCAACCGCATTGCCAACGAAGTCCGGGGCATCAACCGCGTCGTCTATGACGTCAGCACCAAACCGCCGGCGACGATCGAATGGGAATGAGCTTCAGGCGCCACGTTCCGTGAGCAGGGCAAGGAAGTCCTCGGGCCGCTCGAGCTGCATCAATCGCTCGGGAATGTCCGCCGCCTTCGCGAACTGCGCCAGCTGGCCCAGCACCGGAAGGTAGAGATTCGACACCTCCGGCGGCGGCGCCACGATCAGGAACAGGTGGCGGACCGGACTGTTGTCGATGGCCTGGTATTCGAGCCCCGCGGGAATCCTGCCGTAGGCGAGCCGCAGCTGGGGCACGACCGCCGAGCGGCAGTGGGGAATGGCGATGCCGCGCCCCACCCCGGTCGAGCCGAGCTGTTCGCGATGCAGCAGCACCTTGAGCAGCGTCTCGCTCACTCCCGGGTCGGCGTGCAGCAGACTGACCAGTTCCGAGAGCGCCTCGGGCTTGGTGGCGGCGGTGAGCTCGAGTCCGATCGAGCCGGGGGCGAAGTATTCGTGGATCGACATCGCGGGGAAGGCTAACCCCGCACCGCGTACCGTTCAACACGCCAGCGTTCTACATTTCCGGCATGACCACCTGGCCCTATTCCGTCGGCTCGGCCGTGCCGCTCTTTCTTGCCCCCATGGCGGGGGTTTCGGAAGCGCCGTTCCGCCGCATCGCCCGGCGGATGGGAGCCGACGTGGTGTTGACCGAGTTCCTCAACGCCGAGGCCATTCGCCGCCGCATCAGCCGGACGCTGGAAGGCTGCGAGTTCGACGAAGTCGAGCGGCCTATCGGCATCCAGATCTACGGCGCCGACGTCGACGCCATGGCCCAGGCCGCGGCGCTCGTCACCGCGCATTACCGGCCGGATTTCATCGACATCAACTTCGGTTGCCCCGTCAAGAAGGTGGTGCAGCGGAACGGCGGGTCCGGCTGCTTGCGCGACATGGCGCAGGTGGAGCGGATCATCCGGGCGTGCGTTGCCGCGACCCACCTCCCGGTCACGGCCAAGACGCGGAGCGGCTGGTCGGAGGAGCTGCGCGATCCGGTCGGCATCGCGCGCCGCATGCAGGATGCCGGCGCCCGCGCCTTCACCCTGCACGCCCGGACCCGGTCGCAGATGTTCAGCGGCAGCGCCAACTGGGACGAGATCGCCGCCGTGGTTGAGGCGCTCGACATTCCGGTCATCGGCAACGGCGACGTCAATTCCGCCGCCGACGCCCTCCGGATGCACGCCCACACCCGCTGCGCCGGCATCATGGTCGGCCGGGGATCGTTCGGCAATCCGTGGCTGTTCCGCGAAGCCCGGGCGCTGCTGGCGGGTGGTGACCCGCTGGCCGTCGCCCGACGCCGCCGAGCGATTCGCGGTGGCGCTGGAACACGCCCGCCTGGCCGTCGAGCTGCAGGGCGATACCCGCAGGACCGTGGTCGAATTCCGCAAGCACTTCGGGTGGTACACCCGCGGACTCCCCGGCGCCGTCCGCGCTGCGCCAGCGGCTCTTCCAGGTCGAATCGATGGGCGAAGCGGAGCGGATCTTCGCCGCCTACCTCGCTCGCGACGGCGTTCTCGCCGCGGCGTAGGCCGGCATGCCGTCCTGGCGGATCCGCCGGGCCAGCATGTCCGCCACGCCGATTGCCGCCAGCCCGATCAGGAAGTGGGTCCATCGCACCATCCCCTCGGAGTGCGATGCCCGCACGATGATGTGGACCACCCCGTGCAGCAGATACTGTTGATGCAGCCCGTAGACCGGCATGGCGACCGTCAGTACCAGCGCCACCAGTGCGACCGGAAGGGCCAGGACCCGGACAAGCGCGATCAACGCCAGCGCCAGCAGCACCGCCGCCAGCAGGAACCCCAGGACGATGTGCAGCGTAACCAGCTTGCGGGCGTCGCCGTTCCAGTAGAGGACGCCGTGGATCACCAGGACCAGGCCGGTAACCCGGCCGATCCAGGCCAGCGGGGCCACCGCGTCGTCAATGGTGAAGTCGGACCAGTCGATCATCGGGCTCTGCCTGTGGAGTCAGGAAAGTATCGCGTGCCGGCGCCCAGGTGCCAAATCGGCGGTGGGTGATTACATTTTACACATACGGGGGCGATCGGTTTCGACGGGTTGGTAGACGTCATCGCTGCGTGCCCAGGTCCGAGGTCCTGGATAAACCCCTTGGAAGATTCACAATTGCCAACACTGATCTGGCGATGGCTGCGTAAGCTGAGCTTCTAGCTCGCTTCACGCTCCTCCGATGAACGAAGCCCGCCCGGGGCGTCGCCATCGGATCGAAAATCCGGGATAGCGACCGGTGGTCCTCCACTGCCGGAAGTGAGCAACGCCGGAGGTCAACATCGGGAAGGACGGCTCCGCGCCGGCCCGGTGCCACGTAGAGAGCGGAGCCTACGCACGTAGGCGCGGTTTCTGAAGCTAATTCGGACCAGGGTTCGATTCCCTGCGCCTCCATGTCCCCGGCAAGCCGCGGCCACCCGCCGCGGCTCGCTATTTTGTGCCATGCCGAATCCGCCTGCCGCTCCCCGCCGCCCCGTCACCGCCGTGCGCCACGGCGAAGCATTCGTCGACGAGTTCGCCTGGCTGCGCGACAAGGACGATCCCGGCGTCCGGCAATACCTCGAGGCCGAAAATGCCTACGCCCGCCAATTCCTGGCGCCGATGGCGTCGCTCGAGGAGCGGCTGTATCGCGAAATGCTGGGACGGATCAAGGAGACGGATCTCTCGGTTCCGATTCGGCGCGACGGCTACTGGTACTACACCCGGACCGAAGAGGGCAGGCAATACCCGATCCATTGCCGCAAAGCCGGTTCGGTCGACACCGGGGCCGAGGAAGTGCTGATCGACCTCAACGCGCTGGCCGTGGGGAAGTCGTTCATGGCGCTTGGCGACTTCGCGGTGAGCGACGATACCCGGCTGCTGGCCTATAGCACCGACGACACCGGCTTCCGGCAATTCACTCTGGTCGTCAAGGATCTCGCGACCGGCGCCCTGTTGCCATTCGCCCGCGAGCGGGTGACTTCGGTGGCCTGGGCGGCCGACAACACCATGCTCTTCTACGGGGTCGAGGATCCGGTCACCAAGCGGTCCTGCCAGATCTGGCGCCACCGCCTCGGCGCGGCCGAGGATCAGTTGGTGTTCGAGGAACCGGACGAAGCGTTCTCGGTCTCGGTGGGGCGTTCCCGGAGCCGCAGCTGGCTGGTGGTTCACGCCGCGAGTCACACCACCAGCGAGAGCCACGTGCTGCCAGCCGATCGCCCCGAAGGCGCGTGGCGCTCGGTTCTCCCGCGCCAGTCCGGGATCGAGTACGACCTGGGGCATCACGGTGACGATTTCTACATCCGGATCAACGACACCGGCCGGAACTTCCGGTTGGTCCGTGCTCCGGTCGGCGACGTGCGACCCGAGACGTTCGTCGAAGTGGTGGCCCATCGCACCGAGGTGATGCTCGAGAGCATCGATTGCTTTGCCGGCCACCTGGTGCTGAGCGAGCGGGACCGCGGCGTGCCGGAACTCGTGGTGCGCCGCCTGGCCGACGGCGCCACCCATCGGATCGATTTCCCCGAACCGGTCCGCGAAGCCTATGTTCACGCCAATCCCGAATTCGATGTCACGACCATCCGGATCGGCTACCAGTCACTGGTGACCCCGGCCTCGGTCTACGACTACGACATGGACACCCGCCAGCGATTACTGCTCAAGCAGCAGGAAGTCGTCGGCGGCTACGACCCGTCGCGATTCGTCTCCGAGCGCCTCGAGGCCGTCGCCGGGGACGGCACCCGGGTGCCGATCTCGCTGGTGCGCCGCGCCGATCTTGCGCCGAGCGGCACTGCACCCTGCCTCCTTCACGGGTACGGCTCGTACGGCTACCCCTATCCGATCACGTTCTCGTCAGGACGGCTGTCGCTGCTGGAACGGGGAATGACGGTGGCGATCGCCCACATCCGGGGCGGTGGCGAGCTGGGGAAGCCCTGGCACGACGCCGGCCGGATGGCGCACAAGCGGAATTCGTTTACCGACTTCATCGCCTGTGCAGAGCACCTCATCGCAACGGGGTACAGCGCGTCCGACCGGCTGGCCATCGAAGGGGGCAGTGCCGGTGGCCTGCTGATGGGTGCGGTGGTCAACTTCCGCCCCGACCTCTTTGCCGCGGTGCTCAGTCAGGTGCCGTTCGTCGACGTCATCAACACGATGTCTGACGGCACGTTGCCACTGACCATCGGCGAATACGAGGAGTGGGGCAATCCGGCGGTGCCGGACCAGTTTGCCTGGATGCGGGCCTACGATCCCTACGTCAACCTGCATCAGGCCGCGTATCCGCCGATGCTGGTCCGGACGGCCTTCAACGATTCCCAGGTGATGTACTGGGAGCCGGCCAAGTACGTGGCAAAGACGCGGCTGCTCAAGACCACCGACGCCCCGCTGCTGCTTCTCACGAATATGGGAGCGGGCCACGGCGGGGCGTCGGGGCGGTACGACCGGCTGCGGGAAGTGGCGGTGGACTACGCGTTTCTGCTGAGCACGGTGGAACCGCCGCGAGCGTGAAGTTGCCGGAGGGGGGAGGTCGTTACGACCGGCCGATACCGTTGCGTGTCGTGCGACCATACGGTATCATCAATCGGCGCGCCACGCGCGCCACGCGCGCCACGCGCGCCACGCACGCCACGCACGCCACGCACGCCACGCACGCCACGCACGCCACGCACGCCACGCACGCCACGCTTGTGTCCCACGGGTGGCAACCGGGGCCGCACGACCGGCGGGCGCCTCTGCCCGTTCGGGAAACCCGGAGGGGTGATGACAAGACCGGCGAAGACCGCCGCGCTTCTCACGTTGTCGGGGCCTGAATTGGACACCCTGGTGGCCGCGATTCGGGATGCCTATCGTGTGGGGCAGGCGCTCGCCGAGGCCGGTGTCGGATTGGCATTGGGCCCTGTCAAAGCAGGAGGTGGCGGCGTGGTGCGGGGTATCGTTCGGCGCGATTGATTCCCGGTGCCGGCGATTGTACCGGCGTCTGGGGGTGAATGCTCGGCGTGAAGCCGCACCGATCCTCGTGGTCGAGCTGTGTCGGCGCCCGGCATGTTTCGAGATATTTCAGCGGTGTCACACCCCTCACAGCGGTTGACGTGAGCCGGTATGCGTAGCACGCAAATACGGGTCTGGCGGGGCGGATGGCCGCCGCTTAAAATGCCTGGGGATGAAACCACGGCTATCAAACGATACGCTCGCGCGTGCACGGCTAACCATTGGTGCTGCCGTAAGGGGCGCTCCAAGGACCGGACGTAGGGGCATCAACGCCTGTCCGGAGATTGCCGCCGGCGGACCGGACGAAACGATGCGCAACGAGGCGACGAGATGATCCGGGCGGCCTGGTTGGCCATTATCGCGGTGAGTTCAGCGGCCTGTGGCAGCAAGGGGCCCGTGGCATCCGGCACTGTTGCGGGTGGGCGTGGATCCCTTGTTCGCCGACGGACCGATCTTCGATGTGGTTCCGGATGCACAGTCGGTCTGACCGAGCTGGCGTCGATCCGACCGCCGAATGACACCACTGACTTTTCGCACTTGCTGCACGTAGCGATCGCCCCTGGCGGGGGACACTATGTCATCGGGCCGTCGACGGATGGTTCCGAGGTCTATGTCTTCGACAGCGGCGGTGCGTTGATCCGGACCATCGGACGGCGAGGCCAAGGACCCGGCGAGTTCCGGTGGATCGCCGGAATTGCGGTGGGGCAGGATTCATCCGTCACTCTCTTCGATTTGGCGGAGCGTCGATGGGCGACGGTGCGAATGGATGGTACGCTCCTCCGCACCGTCCCGGCCAATCTGACGTTGGGAGAGGCGTTCTTGAGTGATGGCGGCTCCGGAATCGTCATGAACGCCGGGTTCGGAACGCGTGACTTGTTCGGATTGGTCATGCACCACTTCAGCCCCGACGGCCATCGATTGTCGAGCTTTGACGGGAGGACCGACACTGGTCTCTTCGAGTGGCCGGTCGCAACAAGGGTTGCTGCGCTCCGCCATGGGGGGGGCGTCTGGGTTAGCGAAATGGATCGGCCGTCGATCGAGGCGTGGAGTCTGGCCGGGAAGGCGTTGGCGGCAGTGAACCTGGAATGGCCATGGTTCCCGGACAAGGAACGTGGGCCGGCGCCGCTCGGCGCCATGGACGCGCTTCGTCCTGAACCGCTGATTCGCGGTGTCGGCGACGACGGTGCCGGTCACCTCCTGCTGCTCATTGAACGGGCCCGGCCCGACTGGAAACCGTCCCGCGAAGGCCTCGCTCGGGGGCGAAGGGAAGGCGGGCCGACGACACCGGCAGCCCAGCTCAACTACGTTCAATTCCGGCTGGAGATCGCCCGACTTCCCGGTGGGCAAGAGCTCGGCGGTGTTGATCTGACCGGCTTTTTCCCTGCAATTGTCGCCGGCAATGTCCTGGTCCAATTGGTGCCTGACAAGAATGACCGGCTCTCGGTCAGACTGCTTGCCGTGGACGTACAAGAAGCGCGTTTGCCATGACGAGGCCGATCTGGCCAATGTCGGTTATCGGCCGATGGCATCAGTGTGGCCAGAGTAACCATTTGCCGGAGGGCAAACCGATGCACAAGCACGCCAGTTCCGTCATCTGCGCCATCGTGTCGGCGCTTGCGGTGGGATATCTCGTGATCGCGCCGCATGCGGCGGCAGCGCAATCCGGAGTGCGGGCAAGTCCGGAGACTCAACTCAACTGCGATATCTGCAACGATTCCAACGGGCAGCACTCGTTCTGGAATGTCTTCGGATGCACTGGCGGGACCAGTTGCTTCGATTGCCATGCATTCAACGGGTGCCACGGCGATTGGCAAGACGGGCTCTGCACGCAATGGCATCAATGATGCGGTGTCGGAGGAACATTGTTGAGCGCTGCGAGAGAGGCAGCGAGTCATTCTGACGATCCGACGATACTTGCGGCGTACCATCGCACAGTGCCGGGTAAGACGGGCGCGCTCTTTCGAAACACCGCTCGCGGCATGATTCAGGTATTGAATTGCCACGGTGACGTCGTCGCCCAGTATCGAATCCGGCGGCAGGTCGCAACAGTCACTTCCTGAGTGACGGGATGGGCGGGCGCATCCGTTCGTCACCCGGCGGATCGCCCCCCCACCGCCTCCCATGCCTCCAGCGCTCGCGCCAGAGCGGTCTCGGCATCAGCCGCCACCGCCGTGAGGTGCCCCATCTTCCGACCCGGGCGCGGCTCCTTCTTGCCGTACAGATGCAGGCGCACGCCGGGGACAGCCAGGGCCCGCTCCCACGGCGGCGCGACGCCGTCCGCCCACAGATCGCCGAGCAGGTTGACCATCGCAATGGGCGAGAGCAAGCTGGTCTCGCCGAGCGGCAGCTCCGCCAGTGTCCGCACTTGCTGCTCGAACTGGCTGGTGGCCGACGCGTCCAGCGTCCAGTGGCCACTGTTGTGCGGCCGCGGCGCCAGCTCGTTCACCAGCAACTCGCCGCCACGGGTGAGAAAGAACTCCACTCCCATCACGCCGACGTAATCGAGCGCCGTGACGATCGTCCGGGCAATGCGGCGCGCCTCCTGAACGATATCATCCGTTACCATAGCCGGGACCACGGTGCTGTGCAGGATGCCATGGCGGTGCACGTTCTCTCCCGCCGGCCAGGTCGCCGTGGCGCCATCGGTGCCGCGTGCCACCATGACCGACAGTTCCCGGTCGAGCGCCACGCGATGTTCGAGAATGCAGGGCCGGCCCCCGAATGCTTGCCAGGCATCGGCAAGCTGAGCGCGGGACTCGACCACCGCCTGGCCCTTGCCGTCGTAGCCCATCCGCGCCGTCTTGAGCACGGCCGTCGCTCCGCCCAGCTGGTCCCAGGCGTCGGAGGCCTCCTCGGCGGTGCGTGCCGGCGCCCAGTGCACCGTCGCGGCGCCCGCGGCGTTGAGAAAGGTCTTTTCGTCGATCCGGTCCTGCGTCGGCGCGACCGCTTCGGCGCGGGGCCGGACCGGCACATGGGCGGCGAGCGCCCGAAGGACGTCGGCGGGAACGTTCTCGAACTCCGTCGTCACCGCACGGCAGCTTTCGGCCAGCTCGGTGATCGCTTCCATATCCGTCCAGGCGCGGACGATCTGCCGGTCGGCAATCTGGCCGGCGGGGGCGTCCGGGGCCGGATCGACCACGATGACGTGGTAGCCCATCCGTCGCGCTTCGGCGGTGAACATCCGGCCCAGCTGGCCGCCGCCGAGGACGCCGAGCGTTTCGCCCGGCCGGATCACGAACGGCTGGAGTGGGGCAGGGTCGTGGCGCGGACCTTGGCGTCGAGCGCCTGGCGGAACGCCCGGAGCCGCTCGGCGAGTGCCGCGTCGGTGCGGGCCAGCATGGCCACGGCGAAGAGTCCGGCATTGTTCGCGCCGGCGTCGCCGATGGCGAACGTCGCGACCGGAATACCGTTCGGCATCTGGACGATCGACAACAGCGAATCGAGACCGTTGAGGTGCTTGCTCGGAATCGGCACGCCCAGCACCGGGACGGTGGTCTTCGAGGCCAGCATGCCGGGTAGATGCGCGGCACCACCCGCGCCGGCGATAAGGCAGCGCAGCCCTCTCGCTTCCGCCTCGGCGGCGTAGCTGAACAGCAGGTCGGGCGTGCGATGGGCCGAGACGATACGGCGCTCGTGCGGCACGCCGAATTCGTCGAGGCGCGTGGCGGCGTGTTGCATCACGCCCCAGTCCGATTCGCTGCCCATCACCACGCCAACCAGCGGTTCGCTCATTGCTCCTCCAGCCCGGGGAGAGGGCCGTTCGGTGTCAGACCAGTGTCGTGACCGGCATCGCGTGGCGCCACCGGCCGAGCGAGAGCTGCACCGGCGTGGGATAGTCGCCCGAGAAACAGGCGTGACACCAGGGCGAGCCGCGGCCGGCGGCATCGATCATCTCGTCGAGCGTGAGATAGGCCAGCGAATCGACGCCGAGGTGTTCGCGAATCTCGTCGACGCTGTGGGTCGCCGCGATCAGCTCATCACGCGTCGGCGTGTCGATGCCGTACTGGCATGGGCCGGTGATCGGCGGGGAACCGAGCCGGAGATGGACCTCCCGCGCGCCGGCCGCCCGGATCATCTCGACCAGTCCGCGGCTCGTGGTGCCGCGCACCAGCGAGTCGTCGACCACCACCACCGACCGGCCCTCGATCACTTCGCGCACCGGATTGAACTTGATGCGCACCTTGGCCACGCGCATCGCCTGGGACGGGCTGATGAATGTCCGCCCGACATAATGATTGCGGATCAGGCCGTGCTCCAGCTTGACCCCAGACACTTCGCTGTACCCCAGCGCCATGACGTTGGCGCTGTCGGGAACCGAGAATACCACGTCGGCGCCGGCTGCCGCATGGTGGCGCGCCAGCTGGCGCCCGAGCTCGCGGCGGACGCGGTCCACCGATTCGCCGAACACCGTGGAATCAGGCCGCGAGAAGTAGACCAGCTCGAAGATGCAGCGGCTCATCCGACGCGGAGTGAGCGGCGGCAGGTCGCTCGCCTTGCCGTCGACAATGCGCACGAAATCGCCGGGCTGCAGCTCGCGGACATCGGTGGCACCGAGCAGGTCGAGCGCGCAGCTCTCCGAGGCCGCCACCATCCCGTCGCCGACGCGGCCGATCATCAGGGGACGGAACCCTCGGGCGTCGACCACCGCATACAGCGTCCGGCCGACGCTGATGATCAGCGAATAGGCGCCATCGGCCTGCTCCAGGGCGTCACGCAGCTGGCCTTCCACCGTGGGCGCCGTGGACCGCGCGATCAAGTGGACCAGCACCTCGGTGTCGCTGCTCGAGGAGAAGATTGCACCGTCGCGCACCAGCTGTTCGCGGAGTTCCTGGGCGTTGACCAGGTTGCCGTTGTGCGCCACCGACAGCGGGCCGGCGTGATAGTTGACAAGGTAGGGCTGGGCATTGGCCAGGACCGTGCTGCCGGCCGTGGAGTAGCGGGTATGACCGACGGCGGTGTCGCCCACCAGCTCGCGGAGGGTGGCGTCGCTGAACGCGTCGGCCACCAGACCCATTTCGCGATGGATACGCGCCCGGCCGCCGCTGTCGATGGCCACGATGCCGGCGCTTTCCTGGCCGCGATGCTGCAGGGCGTACAATCCGAGGTACGCCATCCGTGCTGCATCCGGCACGCCGGAAACGCCGATGATCCCGCACATCGTCTACGGCTCCCTCGCCATCCGTCGCGGGATGGCATCCAGGTGGATCTCACGCAACCGCCGCACCGGCCAGCGCCAGTGCCTGGCGCCGCGCCGGACGACGATGTCGCCGTCCACGCCACCCACCAGGCCGAGCAGGTGACAGGGAACGCCGTGTTCATGGGCCAGATGCTGCACCGCGAGGACGTCTTCCGGGCGGCACGACAACAGTACTCGCCCCGCGTCCTCTCCGAACAGCCAACCTTCGTCGGAAGTTTCGTCTTCGTGCTGTTTCAGGTCGATGTCGGCTCCGAAGGTGATCGTGGCCCATGGGCCGCCGATGCAGCACTCGGCCAGTGCCACCGCCAGTCCGCCGTCGGAGAGATCGTGGGCGGACCGAAGAAGCCGTGCGGCGGCGCCGGCGGCCAAGAGCCGGTGCAGAGCCGATTCCGCCGACAGGTCGACCGGTGGTGGTGGCCCCCCGACGCAGTCGAGCACCTCGGCCCAGTAGGCGCTGCCGCCCAGGTGGCCATCGGTCCTGCCAAGCAGCAAGATCGCGTCACCCGATGCCTGAAAATGGCTCGGCACCGCCGTCGTGGCATCGGGCAGCAACCCGATCATTCCCACCGTCGGCGTTGGATCGATTGGCCCGGTCGGGTTCTGGTTGTAGAGCGAAACGTTGCCACCGGTGACGGGCGTGCCGAAGGCCCGGCACGCGTCGGCGATGCCGCGGCACGCCTCGGCGAACTGGAAAAAGATCTCGGGGCGCTCCGGGTTGCCGAAGTTGAGGCAATCGGTAATGCCGAGGGGAACGGCACCGGAGCAGGCGACGTTGCGCGCCGCTTCCGCGACGACGCCCTTGCCGCCTTCGTACGGGCCGAGCAGCACGTGCCGGGCGTTGCCGTCGACGGTCATTGCCAGCGCAAAATCCGTCTCCGGAACACGCAGCAGGCCGGCGTCGCTTCCCGGGGCGACCATCGTCGCGGCGCGTACCGTGCTGTCGTACTGCTCGAACACCCAGCGCTTGCTGGCAATGGTCGGCGCATCGAGCAGGGCTTCGAGCGCGGCCACGGGGTCGGGGGTCGGACCACCCGGACGAATGTTGCGCCGCGCCGCGGCCCGCTCCGATTCTCGTGCATCCGGCTGGTACATCGGACAACCGTCGACCAGCTCACCGCCGGGGATGGCCGCCACCACCAGGCCATCGTGGACCACCCGGAACATCCCGTCGTCAGTGATCCGGCCGATCGGCGTCGCGTCGAGGTCCCATTTCCGGCAGACGGCGACGATTTCGTCGAGGCGGTGCGGCTCGGCCACCACCAGCATCCGTTCCTGCGATTCCGACAGCATGATCTCGTACGGCGTCATGCCCGGTTCGCGGGTCGGAACCCGGGCGGTGTCGATTTCGACGCCCACGCCGCCGCGCGCGGCCATTTCGGCGGACGACGACGTCAGGCCGGCGGCGCCCATGTCCTGGATTGCCACGATGCAGCGGCCGGTGATCAGCTCGAGCGACGCCTCGAGCAGCAGCTTTTCGGTGAACGGATCACCGACCTGCACCTGTGGGCGCCGCTTCTCGCTTTCGGCGGTGAGATCCTCGGACGCGAACGAGGCGCCGTGAATACCGTCGCGGCCGGTCCGGGCCCCGACCGCCAGCAGCACGTTGCCCACCCCATGGGCCCGGGCGGTGACCAGGTCGCTCTCCCGGAGCAAGCCGACGGCCATGGCGTTGACCAACGGGTTGCCGGCGTAGCCCGCCGCGAAGCACACCTCGCCGCCCAGGGTCGGCACGCCGACACAATTGCCGTAATCGCCTACGCCGCGCACCACGCCGGCAAAGAGGTACCGATTGCGGGCATCATCGAGCGAACCGAAGCGGAGGGAATTGAGCAGCGCCACCGGCCGGGCGCCCATCGTGAACACGTCGCGCAGAATGCCGCCGACGCCCGTGGCGGCCCCCTGGTACGGTTCCACCGCACTGGGGTGGTTGTGCGACTCGATCTTGAACGCCACGGCCCAGCCGTCGGGAAGGCGCAACACGCCGGCGTTCTCTCCCGGGCCCTGGACCACCTGCGGTCCCGCGGTCGGAAAGGTCCGGAGGATGTGTCTGGTGTGTTTGTAGGAACAATGTTCCGACCAGAGGGCGGAGAAGATGCCGAGTTCGGTCAACGTCGGCGTGCGCCCGAGCAGCGCGGTGATCGCCGCGTATTCGCCGTCGTTCAGCTTGTGTTCACGAACCAGGGCCGCGGTGACCGGCGGCTCGCCGGGAAAGGGTTCGGCGGCGATCGCCGTCATGACACCGCCGTGCCCGCCAGCTGATCCAGCAGCGACGTGAAGAACCGTTGCCCGGCGTCGGAACCGAGCACGGTTTCGGCCAGCCGCTCCGGATGCGGCATGAAGCCCACCACGTTGCCCGTCCCGTTGCAGATGCCGGCAATGGCGTCGGCCGATCCATTGGGATTGGCCGGCGCATCGCTACCCTCGGCCGCTACATAACGCAGCACGATCTGCCCGTGCCGGGCCAGCTCATGGAGCACGGCGGGCTCGGCGATGTACCGCCCTTCGCCGTGCGCCACCGGGATCCGAATCACCTCGCCGGGAGCGAACGCGCCGGTGCACACCGTGTCGGTGCGCTCGATCCGCACGTCGACCGGCCGGGCCACGAAGCGCCGCTGCCCGTTGTGCAGCAGGGCGCCGGGAAGCAGGTGCGCTTCGCAGAGAATCTGGAAGCCGTTGCAAATGCCGATGACGGCGCCGCCGGCATCGGCGTGCGCGCTGACCGCGGCCATGATCGGCGCCAGTCGCGCGATCGCGCCGGACCGGAGGTAGTCACCGTAGGAGAAGCCCCCGGGCAGGACGACCGCGGCGGCTCCGTGCAGCGATCGGTCGCGATAGTCGAGCAACTCGGCGTCGCCGCCGGCGCGGGTCACGGCGGCCATCGTCTCGGTCTCGCAATTGGTGCCGGGAAAGCGGATCACCGCGACCTTCGCCGTCACGAGGCAACCTCGATCTCGAAATCCTCGGTGACCGGATTGGCCAGCAGTTGCTCGCACATCCGCTTCGCCCTGGCGCGGGCCTCGTCGGGTGACGCCGCGTCGATTCCCAGTTCAATGGCCTTGCCGACGCGCACGTCGGAGACGCCGGCAAACCCCAGGGCCGTCAACGCGTGTTCCACCGCCTGGCCCTGCGGATCGAGCAGTCCGCCCCGGGGCATCACCCGCACGTGCACTCGAACCGTCATGGGCTCTCCTCGTGTCCGCGGGCCACCCGCCGGCCGCGCGATTCACCGCCCGCGATCGCCAGCGGCGGCTGGCCGTTGTCGCCGCGGTCGGCCAGCACCAGCGCCATGGCGCGGAGCACGCCGAAGGCGGCAAAGGCGACACCGATCGGAAAGAGGAGCCGGGCCGGATCGTACAGTCCCGCCACCAGCAGCGCGATGTAGGCCGCGAGTCCCGCCAGCTGGCCCGGCGTCCGGAATCCGGCCGATGGAAAGCGGGGATACCTGATGTTGCTCACCATCAATCCGGCGAGCGCCATGAGCAGGATGGCCACGCCGATGTGCTGGGTATTCAGGCCGCCCAGCCACTGGCGGTACCAGTCGGTCTGCGAGAATGCATAGTAGACGCCCAGCGTCATGCCGCCGGCCGGTGAAGGCAGGCCGGTGAACCACGACGGCGTGCGTTGCGTCTGGGCGGCGTGCACGTTGTAGCGCGCCAGGCGGAGCGCCGTCGCGACGACATACAGGAAGCAGAGCACCCACGCGAATCCCGACCCGGCGCTGAACTCCTCGAGGTAGATCAGCACCGCCGGTGCCACGCCGAAGGAGATCACGTCGACCAGCGAGTCGAGTTCCGCGCCGAACCGCGATCCGGTCTGCGACGCTCGCGCCACCCGGCCGTCCAGCCCGTCGAGAATGCCGGCGAAGATGATGAACCACCCGGCGTGGATGTAGTCGCCGTTGAAACCGGAGACGATGGCCCAGAACCCGAAGAACAGGTTGCCGAGCGTGAACCCGCTTGGCACCACCACGACCACGCGCCGCATGCCGTGCCGCGGCGTCCCGCTGCTTCTCATTTCCATTGGGCGATGACCGTGACCCCGGCCCGGGTCACGTCTCCTTCCTTGACGAGAATCGTGGTGCCGGCGGGCAGGAAGACATCCACCCGCGAGCCGAAGCGAATCAACCCGAGTCGTTTCCCTTGCGTTACCACTGTGCCCTCGCCGTCGTCGGTCACGATCCGGCGCGCGATGGATCCGGCGATCTGCCGGACCAGTATCGGCCCGCCGGGCGACGCCAGGCCGATGTCGCTGTGCTCGTTCTCCAGCGACGCCTTCTCGCGGTCGGCGTTGGTGAACGTTCCGGGGCGGTAATCCCGGCGGGTCACCGTGCCGCGTGCCGGATACCGGTTGACGTGCACGTTGAACACGTTCATGAAGATCGACACCCGGATCGCCGGCCCGGCAATGACGCTCGGCTCGTCGATCGCGATGATGCTCACGACCTTCCCGTCGGCCGGTGCGATCACCAGGTTGTCGCCGCGCGGGCCGTCCCGGTTCGGGTTGCGGAAGAACGCCACCACCCAGATCGCCACCAGCAGCCACGCCACGCCGACCCACGGCAGCAGCACCAGCAGCACCACCGCGACGAGCCATGCGACGGCAATGAACGGCCAACCCTCGGGTGCGATCGGCATCAGGCAGCCTCGGCAAGCGGATGGCCGGTAAGGCGGCGATACGCTTCGCGGTAACGATCCGTCGCCGCCGCGATTACCGCGTCGGGCAGGTGGGGCGGGGGGGCGTCGCCGTTCCACCGCCCCGCCTGCCGCTCGGCCGCCAGCCAGTCGCGCAGCGGCTGCTTGTCGAAGCTTGGCTGCGTCCGGCCCGGGCGGTAACCCTCCGCCGGCCAGAACCGCGACGAATCGGGCGTCAGCAGTTCGTCGATCAGGATGGCAGCCCCCGAGTGGTCGATAGCCGAATTCGAACTTGGTGTCGGCGATGATGATGCCTCGCTCGGCGGCTGCGAGTGCTTCCGGCGCGATAGAGCGCCAGCGAGCGCTCCCGGAGGTCGTCCGCGATCCGGGCGCCCAGGGCGTCGCGCATCCGCTGGAACGGCACGTTCTCGTCGTGTCCGCGCGTCCGCCTTGGTGGCCGGCGAGAAGATCGGCGGCTCGAGCCGCGACGCGTCGAGCAGTCCTTCGGGAAGCCGTTCGCCCGCCAGCGTGCCGCTGCGCCGGTACTCTGCTCCACGCCGATCCCGCGAGGTAGCCCCGCACCACGCACTCGAACGCCACCGGCGTCGGAGCGCCGCACCAGCATCGCGCGGCCGGCGATGCCAGCGCGGTACGCCGCCAGCGCCGGGATTTCGGCGATGATCTCGTCGGTCAGGGCGGTGAGGAAATGGGACGGCGTCACCGCGTCAAGCTGCCGGAACCAGAAGGCCGACAGCTGCGTCAGCACCCGCCCCTTGTCCGGCACCGGCTCCGCCATGATCACGTCGAACGCGCTGACCCGGTCGCTCGCCACGATCAGCAGCCGGTCGCGGCCGACCTCGTAGACCTCGCGCACCTTGCCCCGCCGCCAGAGCGGCAGCGGAAGCGCCGGCACCGCGATCGTCGCCGCGCGCATCAGATCCGCACCTCGGCGGCGCCGGCGCGCGTCGCCGCGTCGCGAGCCCGGGTCGAGCAGCGGATCGAGGAACTCGCTCGAGGAACTCCTCCACCTGTCGCGGGGCGCGCCCGACATAGCGCGACGGCTCGCAGCTCCGCGTTCAGCCGCTGCCGCTCGATGGCGGCGAATGCCGGGTCGGCCGCGAGGCGCTGCGAGCAGGTCGTTCGCTTCACCGCGCGCCTCGCCGTCGGCGGCGGCACGGGCGTGGCGGCGGATCACCTCGTGCAGCATCTGGCGATCGCCGCCGGCCTGCACGGCGAGCATCAGCCAGCGTTCCGTCACCATGAACGGCATCTGCTCCCTCGACGTGGCGCGCGATGACCAGCCTCGCGCACCTCGAGTCCGCGTCGCGATGTTGCCGTACGAGCGCGAGAATGGCGTCGGCCGCGAGGAACGCCTCCGGCAGCACCAGGCGGCGGTTGGCGCGAGTCGTCGAGCGTGCGTTCCAGCCACTGCGCCGCGGCGGTTTGCGGCGCCGTTGGCCTGCAGCGCCATCAGCGTAGCGCGCCAGCGCGCCGATCCGCTCGGCCCGCATCGGATTGCGCTTGTACGGCCATCGCGCTGGACCCGATCTGCTCGGCCTCGAACGGCTCGAGCAGTTCGCCCTCGTGCTGCAGCAGCCGGAGGTCGACGGCGAATTTCGACGCCGACTGGGCCACGCCGCTCAGCCAGTCGAGCACCTGGCTGTCGGCCTTGCGCGGGTAGGTCTGGCCGGTGACCGGAAACGACGCGGGCCATCCCCAGCTTGTCGGCCACGCGGCGCTCCAGTTCGCGCACCCGGGCGTGGTCGCCGCCGAACAGCTCGAGGAACGACGCCTGCGTTCCGGTGGTCGCCCTTGCAGCCGCGCAGGAACGCGAGCGTCTCGAGCAGCGGCAGCACCGCTTCGACGTCGAGCGCCAGGTCCTGCATCCACAGCGTGGCCCGCTTGCCCACCGTGGTCAGCTGCGCCGGTTGGAAATGGGTGTACGCAAGGCAGGGCAGCGACGCGATAGCGCCGGGCGAATTCGCGGAGCGCCGCGAGCGGCTGCCAGCAGGCGCGCCAGCACCAGCCGCAGGCGCATCGCGCACGATCAGCACGTCGGCGTTGTCGGTCACGAAGGCGCTGGTGGCGCCGAGGTGGAGGAAGGGCCGCGCCGCCGGGGCCTGTTCGCCGAAGGCGTGGATGTGCGCCATCACGTCGTGGCGGAATCGGCGCTTCGAATGCCGCGGCGCGCGGCGAGGTCGACGTCGTCGAGGTGGGCCCGCATCGCGTCCAGCGCCGCCGTCGGGAATCGTCGAGCCCCAGCTCGCGCTCGGCTTCGGCCAGCGCCAGCCAGATCCGCCGCCACAGCCCGATCCGGTGCGGCTCCGCCCACAGCGCCTGCATCGCCGGCGAGGCGTACCGCGTCGCCAGCGGCGACTCCCAGCGGCGGCTCGGTCACTGGAAGACCAGGTCCAGATGCCCCCGCATCCCGTTGCGTTCGACGTAGAGCGTGAAGCTCTCGCCGCGGCTGCATGTTCTGGAACGCCTTGCGCGACTCCTCGGCGCTGCGGAGCGCCTGGTTGTTGATGCCGATGATCACGTCGCCCTGCTTCGAGGCCGGTGTTCTGCCGACAGGGCGTCCGGAATCTGGTAGACCAGCGCGCCGCGCCATCGGCGCGGATCGACCGCTCCGCATCGGATGGCCGGTGTCAGCGTGATCAGGTCGAGATCCTTGAGGATCCGGACCTTCTGGCGCCGTCGGCCGTCGGCAGATCGCCGGCGACGAGCCGCACCTGGGCGTTCCGGCCCGCTTCCTGCACGGTCAGCGCCACCGAGTCGCCCACGTCGCAGGTCGAGCTTCACCGCCGTCCCAGTCGAGGAAGTTCCGCAGCGGCGGCCCGTTGGCCGTGAGCGAGCACGTCGCCGCCGCGATGCCGGCGCGGCCCGCCGGGCTCCCGGGCGCCACCTGCGACGACCGACCAGCCCGTTGCCGCCTCGCCAGGCGCGAATTGCGCCCGCCGGAGATGCTCGAGCCCGACCCACGCCCGCCGCACCGTGCCGGTCCGGATGATCTCGTTCGCCACCCGCATCGCGCGCTCGATCGGGATCGCGAAGCCCGAGCCCCACGCGACTCGCCGGTGCCCGAGAAGATCGACGAGTTGACGCCGACCACCTCGCCCAGCGACGTTGACGAGCGGTCCGCCGGAATTGCCGGGATTGATCGCGGCATCGGTCTGGATCATGTCGAGATACGAGCCCGGTGTTGTTGCCGGTCGGCAGGATGTTGCGCCCGGTGGCGCTGATCACGCCCGCGGTCACCGTCGGCTCGGAATTGCCGAGCAGGTAGACGTACGGATTGCCGAGGGCGATCGCCCACTCGCCGATCATCAGGTCGCTGGAGCGGCCGATCGGCGACCACCGGCAGGTCGGTGCGCTCGACCTTGACCACGGCGATGTCGGTGACCGGGTCCTCGCCGAGCAGCCGGCCGGGAGATCGGTGCCGTCGGCGAGCGTCACGGTGATCTGCTGCGCGTTCGCGACGACGTGCTGGTTGGTGATGATGATGCCGTCGGGGCGGATGATGAACCCGGTGCCGAACGCTTCGGGCGACTCCTCGTCCTGGCCCGGTGAACATGTCCCATGGTGACGGCTGGGGCGTCGGGAGCATGACGCGGATCGACACCACCGCCGGCTTGACCCGCTGGACCGCGGCCACGATCGCCGTCCGGCGCGAGGAATCGAGCGCGGCGCGGTTCCGGCGCCGGATCGGCTGCGGCGACACGCCCGCCGGCGGCGACGCGGCACCGTCGCGGGCTGCTGCGCGCCGGCGTCCGCGGCGCGGTGGCAGGCCGACAATGCGAACGCCAGCAGCAACGCTTCGATCCGATGCCTTACCATGTCGCCCGATCTCCGAGATAGATCTCCTCGGGATACTCCGCCGCCACGAAGCGCAGTCCCGATGCCGGCGCCGGGGGCTGGTGCCGGCGTTGACGCCGCCGCCAGCAGCACCGTCCATGTCTTCGCACCGCGCGCCGCCCGAGCCCGATGTCGACCATCGTCCCCACCAGCATCCGCACCATGTGATGCAGGAAGCGGTCGGCCGCGATCACGAACTCCAGTCGGCCAGCGTCGATCGCGCGACCATCGCGCCTCGCTGATCCGGCAGCGTGTAGTGCGGCTTCGGTTCGCCCACGGCCGCGAACGCCCGGAAATCGTGGGCGCCCGGCAGCCGATCCGGCCGCTTGCTGCAATCGCGGCGAAGCCACCGGGCGTCCGAGCGCCCATTCGCTCGCGCGACCGGAACGGCGAGCGGGCCGCGCCGTCGACGCCGAGCCGTACGCGTAGCGCCGCCCGCGGGCCGCGCGCCGCGCATCGGTGTCCGTTCGCGAACGGCGCGGACCTCGCGCACCGCCGACGTCGCTGCGGCAGCGTCGCATTGAGCGCCCGGAGCAGCTCGGCGGCAGGTCCAGCGGTCCGGCATCGTGGCGCTGACCGGAAGCGACTCGGCATGCACGCCGGCATCGGTCCGCCCCGCCGCGACGCGCCTGGCGCCGGCGACGCCGCCAGCAGCGACGAGCGTTCCTCGACGACCTGCTGCACCGAACGTCCTGCGGCCTGCCGCTGCCAGCCGCAGAAGTCCGTCCCGTCGAACTGCAGAAAGAGCAGGAACGCGCGCTCCATTGAGCCATGGAAAATAGCCGCCGCAGGATCCGCGGCAACCGGCGTAACCTGTTGTCAATATTGACAAAACGAACGTGGCGCCGGTACGCTTGGCGCTGTGATGCCGACCCCCTCCGATCGTCCGCGGCCGGCGCCGTCACGCGAAGCGCTCGCCCGGCTCGCCGCCGGGCCGGCCGCTCGACGAAGTCGCAGGACCCAGGCCGCATTCGACGAGATCATGGCGGGCGGCGTGCCGACACCGGCCATCGCGGCCCTGCTCATGGGTCTGCGGGTCAGGGGCGAGATCGCCGCGGAGATCGCCGGCGCGGTGCGCGCGCTCCGCGGCGCCATGCGCACCGTGGTCCCACCCGCGTCCCGACCTGCTGGTCGATACCTGCGGCACCGGCGGCGGCGCGGTCACGACCATCAACGTCTCGACCGCCGCCGCGTTCGTCGCCGCCGGCGCCGGCGCCATCGGTGGCCAAGCACGGCAACCGGAGCTTCACCTCCCGGTCGGGATCGGCCGACGTGCTCGAGTCGCTCGGCATCGCCATCGAACTCGCGCCGGACCGCGCCGCGGCGGTCCTGGACGAGGCCGGCATCGTCTTTCTGTTCGCGCCCGACCTATCACCCGGCCATGCGCCACGTCGCCCCGGTCCGGCGCGAACTCGGGGTGCCGACGCTCATGAACCTCATCGGCCCGCTGGCCAATCCCGGCCGGCGCCGTGCGTCAGGTGGTGGGCGTCGCCGATCCGGGCCGGGCGCCGCACCTGGCATCGGCGCTGGCGCGGCTCGGCACCGGCGCACGCCATCGTGGTGCACGCGGCAGATCGGGATGGACGAGATCTCGCCGGTGGGAGAGACCGACGTCTGGGAGGTGCGGGACGGGGAGGTGACGGAGTGGCGTCTCGACCCGGCCGACTTCGGCCTGGCGACGGCGCGATCTGCGCGGGACTCGAAGGGGGCACCCCGGCCGAAAACGCCGAGCGGATCCGGGCGCTGCTCGCCGCGCCCGACTCGGCGCCGCCGGCGCTTGCGCGCGGCCGTGCTGCTCAACGCCGCTGCCGCGATCCGGGTGGCGGGGCTGGCGGCCGACCTCAGGCAGGCGGTGGAGCTGGCCACCGAGGCGCTCCACGACCAGCGGGCGCGGGAGCGCCTCGACGCTGCTGGCCAGGGCCGCGCCCCGCTAGTACTTGCGGATCACCCCGACCACGACGCCCTGGATCAGGACGTCGCGTTCCTGGTAGCGCAGCGGACGCATCGCGGTGTTGGCGGGCTGCAGCCGGATCCATCCGCCCGGCTCGCGATAGAACCGCTTGACCGTCGCTTCCGATCCGTTGACCAGCGCGATCACCATTTCGCCGTTGTCGGCCGACTCGCGGCCGTTGACCACCACCATGTCGCCGTCGCGGATCTGCTCGTCGATCATCGATTCGCCCCGGACCCGCAGCGCGTAGTTGGCGCCCGCGCCGCGGCAGCATCGTGTCGGGCACCGGCACGACCTCGCCGGTCATCATCGACTCGATCGGCAAGCCGGCCGCGACCGTGCCGAGCAGCGGGATCTCGGTGGCGCCGGACGCTGCCGCGCGGCGGCAGAACTTCGATGGCCCGGCTCTCGTTGTACCCTGCGCCGGATGTACCCCTTGCGCTCCAGATTGCTCAGGTGCTCGTGCACCGTGGCGAGCGACTGGTAGCCGAAGTGCTCGGCGATCTCCTCGAAACTGGGCGCGTAGCCCTGTTCCGACGATCGTGCCCGAGACGATAATCGAGGATCTCGTGTTGCTTGCGGGTGAGTGGCACGGCAAGCTCCGGTAGCTGGCGAACAGAGCCCGAAGTACGATACCCGAAAGGAAGCCGAAGCAGCAAGATGCCGGATCGATCTGGCCGAGATCCTCGCGCAGACCCGGGCGCGGGCTGCCGGCGCTCCGGCTCCGCCGCAAGGCGCTGGAGCGCGCCGCGCAGCGCCGCACGCCGCCGCGGCTCGTTTCGCCGCCGCGCCGCGGGTCGACGGTGGCCGTGATCGCCGAGATCAAGCGGCGGTCGCCGTCGGCCGGGGCGATCAACGAGGCGCTCGACCCGGTGGACACTCGGCGAGCGCGTATGCCGCTGGGCGGGGCTGCGGCGATCTCGGTGCTGACCGACGGCCCCTTCTTCGGCGGCTCGATCGCTGACCTCGCCGCCGTGGCCGCGGCTTGCGGGCTTCCGGTGCTCCGGAAGGACTTCATCGTCGACGAACTGCAGCTGCGTCGAGGCGCGCGGCGCCGGCGCCGCCGGCGCGTTGCTGATCGTCCGGGCGCTGGCCAGGATGCCCTGGAGCGTCTGATCCGATTCGCCGCCGAGCTTGACCTCGACGCGCTGGTCGAGACGCACGACGATGGCGAGCTCGACCGCGCGCTCGACCGCCGGCGCCGCGCTGATCGGCGTCAACGCGCGCGACCTCGAGACCTTCCACGTCGATCGACGCTGGCGTGGCGGCTCCTGGCGGCGGTCCCGCCGGACCGCGTGGCCGTTGCCGAGAGCGGCATGGCGCACCGCGGCTGTCGCCGCGGCGGCCGAGGCGGGCGCCGACGCCGTGCTGGTCGGATCGGCGCTGGCCGCGGCCGCTGATCCGGCCGGCCGCGACCGCGGCGCTCACCGGAGTGCCGCGCCGTGGACGTTGAGGTCAAGATCTGCGGACTGACCCGCCCCGAGGACGCCGCATTCGCCGCGGCGCACGGCGCCTGGCGGCTCGGTGTGATCTTCGCCGGCGGCCCGCGGCTCGTCGACGTGGCCCGGGCGCGCGAGATCGTCGCGGCGGCCGCTGGCGTCCCGGTACTGGGCGTCTTCGGGACCGCAGGCCGTCGGGTCGATCCTCAAGACAGTGCATGGTGCCGGGCTTGCCGGGGTGCAGCTGCACGGCGGCTACGACATCGACCAGGCGCGCCAGCTCGGCGCGGCCGGGCTGGAGGTGTGGCGGGTGCTGGCGCTCGACGCCGCCAACGCGGCCCGCGATGTCGTCGACCGAACGCGCGCGGGCCGCCGACGCGCTGCTCGTCGAAGCGGCGCGTCCCGGTGGCGCCGGCGGACGAGGGATTCCGGTGCCGGTCGAACTGGCGCGACAGGCCCGCGCCGCGGTGGCGCTTCCGGTACGCTTCGTGCTTGCCGGTGGGCTCACGCCCGACACCGTCGGGCGGGCCATCGCAGTCGTCCGGCCGGACGCGGTCGATGTAAGTTCAGGCGTCGAGACATCTCCGGGTGTCAAGAATGAGGCTCGCCTGATCCAATTTCTGGAGAACGTTCGTGTCGCTCGCGCTGCCACCTGAGACAGCTGTTGCCGGGCGGTTCGGCCCCTACGGCGGACGCTACGTCCCCGAGACGCTCATCGCCGCGCTCGACGAACTCGGCGCGCTCTACGACACGATGCGCGGTGATCCGGCGTTCTGGGCGGAATACGACGCGTTGCTGCGCGACGTCGTCGGCCGCCCGTCGCGCCTCTCGGAGGCGCCCCGGTTCAGCGACCGGGTCGGCGCCCGCATTCTGCTCAAGCGGGAGGATCTCAACCACACCGGCGCGCACAAGATCAACAACGTCATCGGGCAGGCGCTGCTGGCGCGGCGCATGGGCAAGCGACGCATCATCGCCGAAACCGGCGCCGGGCAGCACGGCGTGGCCACGGCGACCATCTGCGCCCGCTTCGGCCTCGAGTGCGTGGTGTACATGGGCGAGGAAGACGTCGCGCGCCAGGCGCTCAACGTCTATCGCATGCGGCTCCTCGGCGCCACGGTGGTGCCGGTCGGATCGGGAACGCGCACGCTCAAGGACGCCACCAACGAAGCATTGCGCGACTGGGTGACCAACGTCACCACCACGCATTACATCATCGGATCGGTGGTCGGACCCGACCCGTATCCCCGCATGGTGCGCGATTTCCAGGCGGTGATCGGGCGCGAAGCCCGGCGTCAGGTGCTGGAGCGGGCCGGTGCGCTGCCCCGCACGGTGGTGGCGTGTGTCGGCGGCGGCTCGAACGCCATCGGCATCTTTTCCGGGTTCCTGGCCGATCCCGGCGTCGAGCTGGTCGGTGTCGAGGCGGCCGGGCACGGCATCGAAACCGGCCAGCACAGCGCCACGCTCTCCGCCGGACGCCCCGGCGTGCTGCACGGCTCGATATCGTATCTGCTGCAGGACGGCGACGGCCAGGTCATGCCGGCGCATTCGGTTTCGGCCGGGCTCGACTATCCCGGCGTCGGTCCCGAACACAGCTGGCTCAAGGACCGCGGACGCGTCGAGTACTTCGCCGTCGACGACCACGCGGCCCTGGAAGGCTTTCAGCTGCTCGGCAGGCTGGAAGGGATCATCCCCGCGCTCGAGACGGCGCACGCGGTGGCATGGATCGACGCCGCGCGCGGTCGCTGGGACGGTGACGACGTGGTGCTGCTCAACGTCAGCGGCCGGGGCGACAAGGATGTCGCCCACGTCGCCAGCGCTGCTCGGCCAGACGACATGAGTGTGGCGACCCGTCCGCTTCCCGGGCAGGAGGACGTCCAGGTCATCGAGGAACTGCTGCGCACGATCGGCAAGGCGCAGCGGGCTCTGCAGATGTATCTGCCCAACAATCCCGTCTATCACCGCGCCATGGAGCAGCTCGCTGACGCGTTCGCCCCGGTCTGGACGGTGACCGGGCGTCTGGCGCTCGACATTCTCGAAGACGGCATCGACTGGGAGGGCACGCCGGTCTACCGCCAGCCCGCGCGGGGCGAAGGGATTGCCTGGCAGCTCTTCAAGGACGGCCTGCGACGCCTGACGCTGCTCCCCGGCGTGGAGAGCGAAGAGATCGTCCGGTTCCTGCAGGTGCTCAACCGGGCGCGGCTCCTCCCCGCCGATGCGGGCGACGATCTGCTGACGCTGCTCTGGGGCGAAGAGTTCGTGCTCATTTCCTACACGTTCGTCGAAGTGCTCGGCGAGGGCGTGGAGTTCATGCAGGAGCGCGCGCCGCGCGAGCTGCCGCCGGTCCGGGACGCGGCGCGGGACGAAGTCACCTCCGCCCGTGCCGCCCCCGATCCGGCCCCGCTCGGTGTGGTCGATCTCAACGAGTTCGACGCGACGCCGTATTTCCTCGACGAGGCCGAAACGCGCCTGATCCGCACCGATCTCGACGAGGAATACCGGCGCGACATCAGGCAGGCCGCCATCGACGCCTTGCTCGACATTCTCGAGACACAGCGCGATGGTGCCATCCGGCGTGAAGTGGTCAGCCTGCTCGAGGACATTCTCCCGACCCAGCTGGTGACCGGAGGCTTCCGCACCGTCGCCCGGATCATCCGCGAATTGCGGGTGATCTCGGCCCGGGGCCAGGGACTCGACGAGGAACTCCACCGGGCGGTGTTGTCATTCGAGTCGCGCCTGTCGGAGCCGGACATCCTCGATCAACTTTTCCGGATCTTCGAAGACGGCTCGATCCGTCCGAATGAGGAAGACGTCGGCGAGGTGCTCCGCGAACTCAAGCCGTCGGCCCTCCCGACGGTACTCACGCGCCTGGGCGGGACGCTGGACGGGACGCTCCGCCGTTCGCTCGAGGCGAGCGTGATCGAGCTGGCGCGCGGCAATCCCCAGGGTCTTGCGGCCGTGCTGCAGTCCGGCCTGCCGGAAGCCCTGGTGCCGGCTGTCTGGCTGGCCGGCAAGCTGGGGCAGACCCAGCTGGTGCCCGCCGTGGTCGCCCATCTCCACGACGGGAGCGACGCCGTCCGACTCGCCGCGGTGCACGCGCTCGCCGCGTTCGGCACGCCGACGGCGGTCGACGCCATCGAGGAAGCGCTGGCCGACTCCGAGCGGGTGGTGCGGCAAGCGGCGCTGACCGTCCTGGTGGAGCGGGGTGGTTCCGGCGGGCTGCAGCCCCGCCTGGAACAGCTGATCTTCGACGGCACCGACCACGGCTGGGAGCGGACCGAGCGCCGGGCGCTCTTCGAGGCCTACGCCACGCTGGCCGGTCCCGAGGCGTTGCCACGGTTGCGGGAACTGCTCGAGCCCCGCGGGCTGCTGCGCCGCCGCGAACCGGCCGAGGTGCGCGCCTGCGCCATCTTCGGCCTGGCCAGGGTCCGCACCTTCGAGGCGCGACTCCTGGTCGACCGCTACACCAGCGACAAGGACGCGGTGGTGCGGAGCGCCGCGAATGCCGTGCTGCGAGATTGGTTGCCGTGACCGAACCCGCCACGCAGCAGGACGACGCCCTCGTGCGCCAGGCTGGCCGCGCGCTGTTGATCGCGATTCACGGCGCACAGCGGGCCCTCAAGCTGTACCCGCTGGAAAACGCCGCCGTGCAGCGGGCCCTCGACGACCTCCTCGGCACGACGGTGTCGTTGAGCCGGCTCGAAGGTGTCATCGAGGTACGGCTCTCGAACGACTGCATCTTCGTCAACCATACCCGCCTGCGCCTCGGCCTCGACAATTTCGCCGCCTTCAGCGGATTCGTCTCGCTCATGAAGGACGCCGGCATCGGCGTGCTCCACATCGAAGACGGCGTCACCCGGCGGGAATTCCAGGCCTTTCTCTCCGCCATCGGTACCCTGCCGAGCGACGGCGAGCCCGAGGATCGCCTCGAGGTGCTCCGGCATCGGATGCAGAACGCCGATATCGTCCGGATCAGTGCCGAGGCTCCCACCGACGCCGGCGCCGGCAACGAGAGCGGCGATCGCGACGAAGGACTGGAGCGCGCCAAGCGGACCTACGCCCGAGGCGTGGCCATCACCCGGGAAGTGGTGCAGGGGGTCCGCATGGGGCGGGCGCCCAGCACCCGGCGGCTGAAGCGCGCCGTGCAGGTGATCGTCGATCAGGTGATGGAGAACGAACTCTCCATCACCGGCCTCACCACCATGCGGGAATACGACGACTACACGTTCACCCATTCCGTCAATGTCTGCATCTTCGCCGTGGCGCTCGGCAAGCGGCTGGCCTTCGACCGCATCCAGCTCTACGACCTCGGCATGGCGGCGCTGCTCCACGACATCGGCAAGGCCCGCCTCGAGCACGGGCTGCTCAACAAGGAGACATCCCTCGACGATCACGAATGGCAGCTGATGCAGTCGCATCCATGGCTCGGGACGCTGACGCTGTTCAAGATGCGCGACGGGCACGACGTACCCTACCGTGCAATTCTCGCCGCCCACGAACACCACATGAAGGTCGACCTCAGCGGCTATCCCCGGCCGGTGCGCCCGCGGAGCCTCGGCCTCTACACCCGGCTCATTTCCGTCGCGGACGGCTACGACGCCGCCACCACGCGGCGCAGCTACCAGCCGGAGCCGTGGGAACCCGACGCGGTGCTGCACCAGATGTGGAACAACCCCGGCCGCGGTTACGACCCGACCCTCGTCAAGGCGCTCATCAACCTCCTCGGCATCTATCCGGTCGGGACCTGCGTGATCCTCGACACCTTCGAAGTGGCCATCGTGGCCGGCGCCAGCCCCGATCCGGAACAGTTGCACCGCCCGCTGGTCCGCATCGCCGTCGACGCCGAAGGCGGCCGCGTCCCGCCGCCCGGCACCCTGGTCGACCTCTCGCAGGCGGCCGCCGATGGCACCTACGCCCGCACCATCGTCAAGGTCACGTCCCCCGACCGGTATGGCCTCGTGTCCGGTGACTACTTCGTCTGAATCGCGGCTGGACCGGTGCTGGGCGGCGTTGCGTCATGCCGGCCGCGCCGGGCTGGTCCCGTACCTCACGGCGGGCCACCCCACCGTGGAGACCTCGCGCGATGCGCTGCGGGCCGTGGCCGAGCACTGCGACGTGCTCGAAGTCGGCGTGCCGTTCAGCGACCCGCTGGCCGACGGCCCGACCATCCAGGCCTCGACCTTCCGCGCCCTGCAGAACGGCATGACCCTGGCCGGGACCCTCGACCTGATCGCGTCGGCGGCGCTGCCGGTGCCGGTCGTGCTCTTCTCGTATTTCAATCCGGTGTTGCAGTACGGCATCGAGCGGCTGCTGCGCGATGCCGCCGGACTGGGCATCGCCGGCCTGTTGCTCACCGATCTCCCGGCTGGCGCCGATCCCGCCGCGGAAACGATGGTGCAGGAGTCGCCGCTCGATCTGATCCGGCTGGTCGCGCCGACCACCCGCACGGACCGGATCGAGCAGGCCGTTGCCGGGGCGCAGGGATTCATCTACCTCGTGGCGCGTCTCGGTGTCACCGGCGCGTCGTCGACCCTCGATCACGGATTGGCCGGCTCGGTGGCGCGCGTCCGCGCAGCCACGCCGCTGCCGATCGCCGTCGGCTTCGGGATTTCGTCGCCCGAGCAGGCGCACACGGTGGCCGGAATTGCCGACGGCGTGGTGGTGGGGAGCGCCCTGGTCGCGACGTTGGAACGCGACGGCGTCGCCGCGGCGGCAGCGTTCGTGTCACGGCTGCGGGAGGCGCTGGCGCGGCCGTGAGCGTCACGGCCTACGTGGCTCTGGGGAGCAATCTCGGTGACCGGAGCGGCTATCTTGCCCGCGCGCGGCAGGAGCTCGGCGCGCTCGCCGGCGTGGTGGTGGCCGCCGTCACACCGGTCGAGGAAACCGCGGCCCTGGCGGGGCTCGCGCAGCCGCCGTACCTCAATCAGATGGTGCGTCTGGTCACCACGCTGTCGGCGGGTGCGCTGCTCGCCGCGTGTCACGAGATCGAACGGCGCGCCGGACGCGAACGCCGGCGGCGCTGGGCCTCGCGAACGCTCGATCTCGACCTGGTGCGGTACGACGATCTGCTCTGCGACACGGCGGACCTGACGCTTCCTCACACCGGATTGCGCGACCGTACCTTCTGGATGCGCGAACTTGCACTGCTGGAGGACCATGCCTGAGCGCCCCCTCACCCTGCCCGAGCTCTCGGCTCGCAAGCGCGCCGGTGACAAGCTGGTCATGCTTACCTGCTACGACGCGCTTTTCGCTCGCCTCCTGACCGCGGCCGGCATCGACATCCTGCTGGTCGGCGATTCGCTCAACCAGGTGCTGGGCGGGCGGCGATCGACACTCAGCGCCACCCTCGACCAGATGATCTACCACGGGGCGCAGGTGCGCCGCGGCGCCGATCACGCGCTGGTGATCGTCGATCTGCCGTTTCTTTCCTATCAGGTCAGCGTCGAGGACGCCATTCGCAACGCCGGGCGCGTCATGGCGGAGACCGATTGCGACGCGGTCAAGCTCGAAGGCGGCGCCGTCATGGCGCCCACCGTTCGCGCCCTCGTTGACCGGGGTATTCCCGTCGTGGGCCATCTCGGACTGACGCCGCAATCGGTCCACACCCTCGGCGGCTACCGGGTGCAGGGGCGCGATCCGGCCTCGGCCGATCGGCTGCTCGCCGACGCCCGGGCGCTCGAAGAGGCCGGCGCGAGCTGCGTGGTGCTCGAACTGATGACCAGCGCCGCCGCCGAACGGATCTCGCGGGCGCTGTCGATTCCCACCGTCGGGATCGGCGCCGGCAAGGCCTGCGACGGGCAGGTGCTGGTGCTGCACGACATGCTCGGGCTCAATGAGGAGTTTGCGCCGAAGTTCCTCAAGCACTACGCGGAACTCGGTCCCGTGGTGCGGCAGGCCGCCGAGCGGTTCGCCGGCGAAGTCCGGCGCGGCGAATATCCCGATGCGGCGCACGCGTTCGACTGAGTGATGGACGAACATGCGGCGATCGCCCCCCTGCGTGCGCGGCTCGGCGCGGACCGCGCGGCCGGGCGGCGTGTCGCGCTGGTGCCGACGATGGGCTCGCTGCACCGGGGCCACCTGGCGCTCGTCGCCGCCGCCCGGGCCGCCGCCGACATCGTCGTGATGAGCATCTTCGTCAACCCGCTGCAGTTCGGGCCGGGCGAGGATTTCGAGCGCTATCCCCGCGACCTCGCGCGCGACCGGACCCTCGCCGAGGGGGCGGGGGTCGACGTGCTCTTTGCGCCGCCGGTCGAGGAGATGTATCGCGGCGGGCGCGACCTGCGCGTCACGATGACCGGCGCGGCGTCGCGCTGGGAGGGGGCCGTCCGTCCCGGACACTTCGATGGGGTGCTGACCGTCGTAGCCAAGCTGTTCAACATCGTCGCGCCCGATGTCGCGTGCTTCGGCCAGAAGGACATCCAGCAGGCGGTGGTCATCCGCCGGATGATCGCCGAACTCGATTTTCCCGTCACGGTGCACGTGGTCCCGACCGTGCGCGACGCCGACGGCCTGGCGCTCAGTTCGCGCAACATCTACCTCGACCAGACCGCGCGCGCTTCGGGCGCTGGCGCTGCCCCGCGGCCTGCAGGCGGCGGCGCGGCGCTGGCGGGACGGCGAGCGCGACGTCGCCACGCTGCAGGAAGAGGTCGCCGACGTCGCTCGCGTCGACCGGTCTGGTGCCGGACTATATTGCCGTCGTGGATCCCGATCGGCTCGCGCCGGCGACACACGCGGCTCGTGGCACGATCATCGCCGCCGCCGTTCGCGTCGGATCCACCCGACTCATCGACAACGTCATTCTCGGGGAGGAACCCGCGTAGATGCGGCGCCGCCTCATGAAATCCAAGCTCCACCGGGCCACGGTCACGTCCGCCGATCTCAACTACGCCGGCTCGCTGACACTGGCGACAGACCTGATGCGCGCCGCCGACCTGGTCGAATACGAGGAAGTCCAGGTGGTCAACGTGACCAATGGCAGCCGGCTGGTGACGTACGTCATCCCGGGAACGGAGCACAGCGGCGTCGTGCAGCTCAACGGGGCCGCCGCCCGCCTGGGACAACCCGGCGACCTGGTGATCGTCATGGCGTTCACCGAACTCGACGACGCCGACCGCACCGGATTCCGCCCCGCGATCGTGCACGTCGATGGCCGCAACCGCATCACGCCGGACTCGCAGGGCCGCTGACGGGCATGGCGGCGTCCATCCCCGACCCGCTCGAGGCGCTGCCGCCGTGGGCCGTGGTCACGGCGGCTCGCCGCGCTCACGTCGAACGCGTCGCCGCCCTGGCACGACATTGGGCCACCGCCATGCGACTTTCCCCGGGCGAGACGGCCAGCTGGCTGCGCGCCGTGTGGCTCCACGACGCGCTTCGTGACGCCGACGAGGCCGAGCTGCGCCGATGGGCGCCGGACGTCGAAGGGCCGGTGGAATTGCGTCACGGCCCCGCGGCCGCTGCCCGTGCCGAACTCGAAGGCGAACGCGACGTCGACGTGCTCAGTGCGGTGCGCTGGCATTCGGTGGGATGGGTCGGCTGGGGGCGCACCGGACGGGCGCTGTATTGCGCCGATTTTCTCGAACCGGGCCGCCGCTTCGATCGCCCCGATCGTGAGGCCCTCGCCGCGGCGTTTCCCGGTGATCCCGACGGAGTGCTGCGCGACGTGGTGACCCGCCGCGTCACCTACGCGGCCAGTCGCGGCTGGACGCTGCCGCCGGAGACGCTCGCGTTTCGCGACGCGGTATGCGCCTAGCCTGGCGCCGGGCCGTCATTCCCCTTGCCGCCGTGGGCGTGCTCACGGCGGTGATCCTCCTCGCCGTCGGCCGCAAGCCGATACAGGCCTCCCCGGCGCGGGAGCGTCGCTGGCCGCCACTGCCGCACCGGGTGACGGTCGAAGTGCTCAACGCCGGCCGGGTCAGTGGTGGCAGCCGGGTGGCCACGGAATGGCTGCGTCAGGCCGGGTTGGACGTCGTCTATTTCGGCAACGCGGATTCGTCGACGATCCGGACGGTCGTCAAGCAGCACCCCGGCGTGCCGGCGGCCACGATCCTGATGCGCACCGGCGATTCGACCGGAACCGGCCGGGCTGCCCGCGTTCTTGGCGGCGCGCCGGTACTCGACGCGCCCGACCCCACCAGGCTGGTCGATCTCACCGTCGTCCTCGGCGACAGCTTCTCCATCCATCGCCCCGTGCCGTGACGGCGCGGAACCGGCGTGACCGTCACGGCGTACTATGGCGACGTCGGTCGGCCGGTACGGAGGTGAGGCAGTGACGACATCGATCATGGAGACGCGTCTGGGGCCCGTGCGGGACGTGGTCTTGCGCCTGCATCGCGCGCTCCTGGAAACGGAGCGCGTGGCGTGGCAACGCCTCAATGGTCAGGTGGTCAGCAATGGCGAGCTGCTGCAGCTCGCCATCCACGACCCGTGGTTCGCCTGGCTCCGGCCGCTCACCACGCTCATCGCCGTCATCGACGAGGCGATCCACGATAACTCGCCTGGCGTCGAGGCGCGCGTGCCCGAGTTGCTCACCGCCACCCGGGATCTGCTCCACCCGGACGACGAGGGCACCGATTTTCAGCAGCGCTATTTCGAATTCGTGCAGCGCTCGCCCGATGTGGCCGTGGCCCACGGCGAAGTGATGACGGTGCTCGCGGCGCTCCGCGCCCGCAGCTGAGTCTACCCCGCCGGCGTTCGGCGGGCGGCAACCACCAGATCCGTCACGTTGGTCCCGGTGGCGCCGATGCGCCACAGCGCACCGGCGGCGTCGAGCGCCCGGTAACTGTCGTGGCGGGCCAGGGCCCGTTGGCCGTCGACGCCCGCGTCGAATAGGTGCTGCCACGTCGTCCCGGTGACGCACGCGCCGGCCGCGTCGGTGGGGCCATCTCGGCCATCGGTGCCCGCCGCCAGGAGTGCCACGTCGTCACCCAGGTCCGCCAGCCCGGCCGCGGCGGCGAGCGCCAATTCCTGTGCCCTCCCGCCCTTGCCGGCGGCCTCCTTGATGGTCACGGTGGTTTCACCGCCCAGCACCCAGACCTCGAGCCCGGCCCGTCGTGGTGCAGCGCGGATCATCGCCGCGATCCTCCGCCCCTGATCGGACGCCTCGCCGTCGAGCCACGCACGGTCGACATGCGCCGACGCGCCAAGTCTCCGTGCCTCGGCGGCTGCCGCGTCGCGGGCGGTGGCGTTGTCCGCCACGATGTGCACCGAGACGTTCCGGAACGCCGGGTCTCCCGCTTTGAGCGTCTCTCGCTCGAGTAGCGGCATCACGGTGGCGGGGAGACGCGACAGCACGCCGCTCCGTTGCAGCGCAGCGTGCACGTCGCGTGCGGTCCATCGGTCCGGGCTGCATGGCCCCGACCCGATCGTTGCCGGATCGTCGCCAGGCACGTCGGAGAGCAGCCAGGTCCAGACCCGGCGCGGCGCCAGAGCCGCCGCGAGCCGGCCGGCGCTCCACCGTGTGATCCGTTTCCGGACGGCGTTCATGGCATCGATGTCGAGGCCTGACGTGAGGAGGAGCCGGAACGTGGCGGTGAGATCGCCGATCGGGAGCTGGTCGAGCGGCCCCGCGATCAGCGCGCTCGATCCACCGGAAATGGCGACGTGGACGTCCGCATCCGTCGGGATGGCGGCGATCATCTCGCCGATCGCCGTCGCGGCTGCTGCCGATCGGCGACCGGGAATCGGGTGATCGCCAGCCGCGGTGCGGAGCGCGGGGTGGGGCGTGGCGACCGCTTCGGCGGCCACGATGACGCCGACTACCGGTTCCGAACCGGATGCCCGCATCCAGTCCACCAGGGCCTGCGACATCCCCGGCGACGCCTTTCCCGTGGCGAGCACCGCGCATCGCGATGGGTCGGGAGCGGCGCCCGCCGCCGGCAGCGCGCGGGCAAGCGCGGCGCGCGCATCCACGGCGCGGACACCGGCGTCGAACACGGTTTCGAGGAGCAGGCGGAGGGGTGGGGCCATGGCGCTCACAGTGACTCGGCACGACTTTGCGTCAATATTACTCGTGTCTCCGACCCCGAGCGCCATGCCAGGCCGTCTTCATCTCTTCGTCCCCGGCCCGACCCAGATCCCGGATCGGGTCCTCCGCGCCATGCACCGCCCCTCGGACGATCACCGTTCGGTGCAGTTTCCGCAGCTGGTGCTTCCACTGCTGCGCGACACCTCGCGCCTCTTCGACGCTGAGCGCGGCCGCGTCGCCCTGTTCACCGCGTCGGGCACCGGCGGATGGGAGGCGGCGCTCACCAACACGCTGCCGGCGGGTTCGCGCGTGCTCCTTCCCTGCGCGGGACATTTCGCCGACCTGTGGGGCGATGCTGCCGCGCGACTCGGCTACCGCGTCGAGCGGCTCGACAGCATGGCGTGGGGCGATCCTCCCCCGGCCGACCGGATCGGCGAGCAGCTGGCGCGTGACGCCGCGCACGAGATCGCCGCGGTCCTGGTCGTCCACAACGAGACGTCCACCGGCGTCACCGCTGATCTTCCGGCGATCCGCGCTGCCCTGGACGGGGCCGGACATCCTGCCTTGCTGATGTCGGACGGCGTCTCCGCCATTGCCTCGCTGCCGTATCACCACGACCGGTGGGGCGTCGACGTCGCGCTCACCGGTTCGCAGAAGGGGCTGATGATGCCGGCCGGGCTGGCCATTTCCGCCTGGTCGCCGCGCGCCCTGGAACGGGTGGCGTCGAACACGGCCCCGCGCGCCTATTTCGACCTCCGCCCGATGCTGGCGCAGAATGCGGAAGGCTACTTCCCCTATACGCCGTCGATCCCGCTGCTGTACGGCCTGCGCGAATCGCTCGCGATGCTGTTCGAGGAAGGCCTCGAGCCGGTGTGGGCTCGTCACCGGCGCCTCGCCGGCGGGGTCCGGGCGGCGGTCGGTGCCTGGCAACTCGACGTCTGCTGTCGCGACGAGCGCTTCGCGTCGAACACCGTCACCACCGTCATGCTGCCGTCCGGCATCGATGGCAAGGCGTTGCTGGCCCACGCCTTCACCCGCTACGACCTCGCATTGGGTGGCGGGCTCGGGCCCCTCGGCGGACGGGCCTTCCGCATCGGCCATCTCGGCGACCTCAACGAAGGGATGCTGCTCGGCGCGCTTGGCCTGGCCGAGATGGCGCTGCGCGACATGGGCGTTCCCGTCCGGCCGGGGTCGGGCGTGGCGGCCGCCGAGGACGCCTGGGCGGCCACCTCGTGACGTCGCGTCCGCGAGTCATCGCCACCCGCCGGCTCCCGGCGGTGGTCGAAGCGGCCCTCGCCGATCGCTTCGACGGGGTGCGCTCGCCCGACGATCGTGCGTTCGGGCCGGAGGAACTGCAGCGGGCGCTGGGCGAGGCCGACGGGATACTCGCCACGGTCTCCGACAAGTTCACCGCCGAGGTGCTCGCCGCCTATCCGCTGCGAACGCGAATCATCGCCAACTTCGGCGTCGGCGTCGACAACATCGATCTCACGGCTGCCGCGGCGCACGAGATTGCCGTGACCAACACGCCCGACGTGCTCACCGACGCCACCGCCGATCTGGCCCTGACGCTGATCCTCATGGTGATGCGGCGTGCCGGGGAAGGGGAGCGCGTCGTGCGCGGCGGCCGCTGGATCGGGTGGGGACCGATGTATCATCTCGGGCGCGAGGTGAGCGGCAAGACGCTCGGCGTCATCGGTTTCGGACGCATCGGGCAGGCGGTTGCGACGCGGGCGCACCACGGGTTCGGCATGCGGGTGCTCTGCTACACGCCGCGCGGCGCATCACCCGAACGGCTCGCCGGGTCCGGGGCCGACCTGGCGCCATCGCTCGACGCGCTGCTTGCCGAGTCGGATATTGTCTCGCTGCACGCTCCGAGCACACCGGAGACGCGCGGCATGATGACCCCGCTCCGGCTGGCCGAGATGAAGCCGGGGAGCTTCCTGGTCAACACCGCGCGTGGCGATCTGGTCGACGATGACGCGCTCATCGCCGCGCTGATGTCGGGTCACATTGCCGGGGCCGGCCTCGATGTCTTCCGCGGCGAACCCCACGTCGACCCGCGCTATCTCGGCATGGAGAACGTGGTGCTGCTGCCCCACATCGGCTCGGCCACGAAGGAGACGCGCGAGGCGATGGGGATGCGCGCCATCGACAATCTGACCGCGTTCTTCGCCGGCGAGACACCGCGCGATCGGGTGGCGTGAACGTCGTTGGTCGTGAGTCGTGCGTCATTCGTCGCGACTCGCCAGTCGTGCGTCTGGGTGCAGGGTCATCGGGCAGACCGCTGACCCGGCCCACCACTGAGCAATGTTTCATGACCGTCTTGAACAGGAACCACTCCCCGATGAGCCGTTTCCGTGTGATGCTCGCAGCCGCGGTCGTTGTCGCCGCCCCGCTCGCCGCCCAGGGTGCACCACCGGCGGCACCGGTCTTCACCCACGCGGACACGCTCCGGGGATCGTTCACCACACCCGGCCGGGTCTGGTGGGACGTGGCGTTCTACGATCTCCACGTCGCCATTCACCCGTCGGACAGCACCATCGACGGGTACAACGGCATTTCGTACCGCGTGCTCCGGCCGGCCCGGGTGATGCAGATCGACCTGATGACGCCGCTCGAGGTCGACAGCATGGTGCAGGACGGACGCCACGTCGCCTATCGGCGTGACGGCAACGCGTTCTTCGCGACGCTGGTGAAACCCCAGCGCCCCGGGGCGCTCGACACGATCACCGTGTACTACCACGGCCGTCCCCGTATCGCGCGGCGCCCGCCGTGGGAAGGCGGCTTCAGCTGGTTGCACGACTCGCTGGGCAACCCCTGGATCGTGACGACTGACCAGGGGGTCGGAGCGAGCATCTGGTGGCCCAACAAGGACACCCAGGCCGACGAACCCGACAGCCAGCGGATTGCGCTCACCGTTCCCGACCCGATGCGCGACGTGTCCAACGGCCGACTGCGGAGCGTGACCCACAATCCCGACCACACCACCACGTTCGAATGGTTCGACGGCAGCCCCATCAACAACTACGCCATCGCCGTCGCCGCCGGGACGTACGCGCATTACAGCGACACGCTGTCCGGCGAAAAGGGCAAGCTCTCCCTCGACTTCTGGCCGCTGGCCTATCACCTTGACGCCGCACACCGCCAGTGGCCGCAGGCGAAATCCATGCTGCAGTGTTTCGAGCACTGGTTCGGTCCCTACCCGTGGTACCGGGATGGCTACAAGCTGATCGAAGTCCCCAACGCCGGCATGGAGCACCAGTCGGCGGTGGCCTACGGCAATGGCTTCCGTGATGGCTACGGCGGCCGGGGCGCCTCGCTGCGCTTCAAGTTCGATTTCATCATCATCCACGAAAGCGCCCACGAGTGGTTCGGCAACAGCATCACCGCCAAGGACCAGGCGGACATGTGGGTGCACGAGAGCTTCGCGAACTACGCCGAAGGGCTCTATGCCGGGTGCAAGTACCACAGCGACGACTCGGCGGCGGCGTACACGCTGCTGAATCGGGCACGCAACGACGCGCCGATCATTCCCGCGTACGGCGTGAACGCCGAGGGGTCGGGCGACATGTACGGCAAGGGCGGGTTGATGTTGCACACCATCCGGCAGATCGTGAACGACGATGAGAAGTGGCGCAGTATCCTCCGGGGATTGCAGCGCACCTTCTACCACCAGACGGTGATGGGAAGCCAGATCGAGGCGTACATCTCCCGCCATGCCGGTCGTGATCTCGGCAAGGTCTTCGACGAATATCTCCGCACCACCATGATTCCCGAGTTCCAGTACCGGATCGACGGTGACACGCTGTCCTATCACTGGACCCACGTCGTTCCCGGTTTCGACATGCCGGTCAAGGTGACGCTGGCCGACGACCGCTACGGCTTCGTCCATCCCACCGAAGCGTGGCAGACCACCACCGTGCATCTCTCGAGCGCCGATCGCTTCAAGGTCGATTCGGATTTCCTGGTGAGAACCTGGCGGGAAGGCGACCCCGATCCGGAAGCGGCGGGGCGTGGCGGCGGGCGCGGGGCCGGGGCCGGATCGGGTGTATTCGGCGGTCGGGCCGGCGGGGCAACGGGACGTGTCGTGGCGGACTCGGGACGCGGCGGCCGGGCGGTCCGGAGACGCTACGCGGCCCGCCGTGCCGCGCCGGAACCGCGCGCCGCTCAGCAGGTAGAGCAGCAGGAAGACCAGACTTGCCGCTGTCGCCGTGAGCCGGACGGCCAGCGGCCAGCTGCTGGCCGACACGAATCCCTCGATGCACCCGGCCACGATCAGCAGCACCGTCACCGCCGAGATCATCCGGATGGCGCGACGTCCGGCCAGCACCAATGCGTCCTTGCGGGACATCTCGCCCGGCGCAATCAGCGCCCGCCCCAGCAGGAACCCCGCCGCCCCGGCGACGCTCACGCTGAAGATCTCCAGCGGGCCGTGGCCCACCACGAAGGTGAGCAGGTAGCCGAGCAGGCCGACGTTCTGGAAATACCCGGCGATCGCGCCGAAGAAGAGGCCGTTGAATGCTACCGCGATCAGCGCGCCGATCCCGAAGACGATGCCCCACCCGAAGCACCGATAGGCCACGCCGACGTTGTTGAGGATGATCGACGTTGCCACCAGCGGGCGGGAGGCGGCCGGCGCCTCCACGTAGCCTTCCCCGGCGGCCTCGCGCGTCGGGCCGGCTTCGCCCCGCTCGAGCACGACGTCGGGGAGCAGTTCGTCGGCCAGCGCCGGTTTCTGGCGCAGCGTGGCGTACCCCACGCCGGCCGGAATGGCGAAGATCAGGATCGCGACCACGACGTACCGCCACGACTCCAGCACCGCACCGGGGCTTTCCTGCACGAGGAAGCGCCCGATGCGCCGCCAGGTGTGCCGCTCCGAGCGATAGAGCGCGCTGTGCCCCGCCGCGGCCAGGCGGTCGAGCCGCGCCACGACAGCATCGTCGGCGTGATAGGTCCGGGCCCGGGCAAGATCGGCGGCGATTTCGCGATACCGGGCCGCGAAGTCGGGAAGTTCCTGCGCCGCCAGCGCATCGAGCCCGTCGCGATCGATCCGCCGGGCCAGTGTTTCGAACGCCGCCCAGCGCGCACTCTTGCGCGCCACCAGCTGCTCGGCCACCGACCGCGCGCCACCGCCGTGGCCGATGGCGCCGCTGCGTGCGCCGAAGCGCCCCCGGCGCCGGGCCAGTTCGTCGGCGTAGACGCGCTCGATGAACGCCGTCTCGTCCGATTCCACGACGGCGATCCGATCGGAGAGGCGTTGCGCGATCTGCCGGGTGAAGCGCTCGCGGACGGCGGCCGGCAGCGAGGGCGACCGCGCCACGAACTCGCGCAGCAGGTGGAACTCGGCGTCGTCCAGTTGCGGCGAACCAAGGTGATCGGCTGCTTCGATCGGTTCCCGCGGCGACGGGGCCGGAGACACCATCGGGTGATCGCGGATCACCACGGTTCCGGCGACGAGATCGCCGAGCCGCTTGCCCCGGGGATGCACCGCCATGAGGAACACCCCGATGGCGGCGAAGAGGTCGATCGGCAGGACGAGATTCCGCGCGGCGGCGTCCGCGAAGGTGACGCCGTGGCCGGTGTCGCGGACGACCCGGATGCCGATCCGTTTCATCCCCGGCGTCTGCCCGTCCCGGAACCCCTCGAACAGGGTGAAATACCCCCACACGAGGGTGAAGATCACCAGCAGCCCGATCACCGCGACCCACGCCGCCAGCTTCATCACCGCCGAGATCACCAGCAGCGAAGCCAGCAGGAGCACGGCGATGATCAGAAAGTCGATGAGCGCCGCCAGCATGCGGCTGCCGACCCCGGCAATCTCGTAATCGAGCATGACGTGCTCGGGCGTCTCGATCTCGAGATGCTGGCGATAATCGGCAGGCTGCGGTTCGGCCATGTCCACTCGCCGGCTGGGGGGAGGTGCCGTTCAGGGCGACTTGCAGTAATGTACGGCGTTACCGCGCCCGCTCCCACCCGTGCCCGAGGAGTTCCGCGATGGCCGCTCCGGCCCTGCGCCCGCTGTCGACCGGTGAAGTGCTCGACGTCTCGTTCGGGCTGTACCGTTCGATGTTCTTTCCGCTGGTGCTGGTGGCGCTCGTCTCTCGCGTCCTTCCGGACCTCTGCGCCGTGTATGTGCAGGTTCATGGCGGTATCCTGGCCAATCCATGGGCGTGGCTGCTGCAGACCACGTTGAGCGTCGTGATGGGTGCGGTGGGCACGGCCGCCACCACGTTGATGGTGTCCGGCGCGTACCTTCACCAGCCGGTCTCCGCGGGTGACGCCCTGCGCCGCGCCGGCGGCGTGCTGGTGCGGCTGGTGATGTTGTCGTTCATGACGATCGTCGTGGTCCTCGCCGGATTCCTGCTCTTCATCGTGCCCGGCGTCATCCTGCTGTCGGGCTTGCTGCTCAGTGCGGTGGCCCTCGTGCTGGAACAGCCGCTGTCGTCGAGTGCTGCCATGAGTCGCTCGTGGCAGCTGACCAGCGGGTTCCGCGGCAAGGTGGCGCTGACCTTCTTCGTTGCCTACCTGCTGCTCCTCGTCCCTACCGTCGCGATCGGCGTCCTGGTCGGCCTGATGACCTTTGCCGGCGGGCACCCCCAGCTGGTCTCGATGATTCTGGTGGCGGTCCTGGCGGTCTTCGTCTATCCCTACCTCTACGTCGTCGTCACCGTGCTCTATTACGACCTGCGGGTGCGCAAGGAAGGATTCGATCTGGAATTGCTGGCCAGGGCGGCGCAGTCGGCATGACCGCGCCGCAGTCGCCGGATTCGCTGCGGCGGGTGCTGGACTCCGTGTTTACCGCGCCACGGTACCACTGGGTGGCACGCCGCGATCCGTGGACCTATCTCCGCAACGGTCTCGAGCGGATCCTCGACTGGTTTGCGGCGCTCGCCAGGGCCCATCCGGTCGATTATCGAGTGCTGATGATCGCACTGAGTGTCGTGCTCGCCGCCATCCTGCTTCACATCGGCTGGCTGCTGGTGCGGACGGTGCGCGCGCCGGCCCGGACCGTGCCGGCGCCGGCCACACCGGTCACGCCGCGCGATCGGGAGTGGTTCCGGCGGGAAGCCGAACGCCTCGCAGCCCGCGGACGCTACGACGAGGCGGCCCAGGCCGAATTCGTGGCACTGGTCATGGCCCTCGACGCCCGGGAGCTGGTGACGTTCCACCCCAGCAAGACCCCGGGCGATTATCTCCGCGAGATCCGGGTCGCGCCCGCCGAGCGGCACGCGTTCGGCGAGCTGGTCGGCGACCTCTACGGCTACGCCTTTGCGCGCCGGCCGATCGGCGCGGGGGATTTCGATGCCTGGCGGTCGCGCGCGCAGCCGGAGCGGTATGCAGACGCGCACTGAGGTGCTGGTCGGCCTGGTCACGCTGGCGGTGCTGCTCGGCGTCGTGACCCTTACTGCCCGCAAGGGCCCGGCGCCGACCGCACCGGACCTGCGTCCGTCGACGTTCGTGGCCGGTCCCGCCGGTGCCGAGGGATTGCTCGACGCGCTGCAGCGGCTGGACATCGCGACGCGGCGATTCCGCGACCGCCCCACGCGGCTCGCCGCCCTGGGCGACAGCGCCGGGCGGCATGCTCGTCGTTCTCGACCCCGATCCGATCCATCCGCTCTCGGCGCCGGAAGTGGCCGCGATCTTCCGCTTCAGCGCGCATGCCGACCTGCTGCTCGCCGGCACCGGCGCCAATCCACTGCTCCGCTGTTTCGGTTACGAGGCGAAGCGTTTCCTGTTCGATTCGGTGCGGTCATCGGCACCGGCGATCCCGCGCCACGAACCGATGCCGCGCTGGTCGCAACGCACCAACCGGTCGTGAGGGACACCAGCCGGATCGCCGATTTCGCACCGGTCACCTGCAAGGTGCCGGCGTATCACTCAACCGTGACGCTGCTCACGTCGTCGCGCGGTCCGGTCGCGATCCGCCTCGAGCGGAAGGACAACGGCCATACCGTGCTGCTCCTTGCGGACGCCGGGCTGCTGCGCAATGCCACGCTGCGGAACACGGCGGCCGGCCCGTTCGCCCTTTCGCTCTTCGTCGGTCACGACCGCGAGGTGATCTTCGACGAGTTCCACCACGGCTACGGCCGGCCGGGTCGCTCGTCGGACGCCGCCATTGCCTGGAGCCGGCGAGTCGCCGTGGGGATGGATCGTCTGGCAGCTGGTCAGCGTCAGCGCGCTCGCGCTGCTCTTCGGCGCGGTGCGCTTCGGACCGGCCGTGGCCGGTATTTCGCGTCGCCGCCGGTCGTCGCTGGAACACGTGCACGCGCTCGCCGACGCGCTGTCGGCGGCGCACGGCCACGATCAGGCCATCGCCGCGCTGGTGCGCGGATTGCAACGCCGGCTGGCGCCGCCGGCGATGCGCGGCGCGGATCGATTGGCGGGTATGGCTGCGCCAGCTGGCGGCGCGCAACCCGTCGCCGGAACTCGCGGCTCCGCTGGCCACGCTCGAATCATTGACCGCGCCGGGTCAGCCCGCAGCCAGTGTGCTGCAGGCCGCCGGCGCCGTGGAGGAGCTTTGGCAGAAGCTGCGACCCTGACCGCCGACGATGCACGCACCGCGGCGCAATCCGCCAACGCCGTGCTGGGCGAATTGCGGCGCGTGATCCTCGGCCACGACGAGGTGCTGCGCGAGGCGCTCCTGGCGCTGCTCGCACGCGGCCATGTGCTCCTCGAAGGACCGCCCGGCACCGCCAAGACGCTCCTGGTCCGCTCGCTCAACCAGGCACTCGGCCTCGAGTTCCGCCGGATCCAGTTCACGCCCGACCTGATGCCCTCCGACATCACCGGCGTGAGCGTGCTCACTACCGCCGCCGGGCCGCCGGTGGCGCGTTCGTGTTCCGGCCCGGCCCCCTCTTCGCCGACCTCGTTCTGGCCGACGAAATCAATCGCGCCCCCGCCAAGACGCAGGCGGCGCTGCTCGAAGCGATGGAGGAGCGCGCCGCCACGGTCGACGGCGTCTCCCATCCGATGAGCCCCGGGTTCACCGTCTTCGCCACGCAGAATCCGATCGAGTTCGAAGGGACGTATCCGCTCCCCGAGGCCGAGCTCGATCGCTTCCTGATCAAGAGCCGGCTCGGCTATCCGTCGGCCGAGGCCGAGAGCGACATCCTGACGCACGTGCTCGGTGGATTCGAATCATCGGAGCCGGCGACGTTCGGGATCACGCCGGTGCTCGACGCCGCCGGACTGGCGCGGCTGCGCCGGCGCCGTGCGCCGGGTGTGGGTCGAACCGGCCATCGTCGGCTACATCACCGCCGTCGTCCGCGCCACTCGCGACGCCCCGGCGCTCACCCTCGGCGCCTCGCCGCGGGCCAGCGTGGCGCTGCTCAAGATGGCGCAGGCATCGGCACTGCTCGACGGACGGCACTTCGTCGTTCCCGATGACGCCAAGATGCTGGCGCCGGCGGTGCTCCGGCATCGTGTCGTGGTGGCGCCCGAGCTGGAACTCGAAGGGGTCAGCGCCGACGACGCGGTGCAGTCGCTGATCCAGCGCATCGAGGCGCCGCGGACGTGATCGTCCCGACCCGCCGGTGGTACCTGGTGGCCGCGGCGCTGGCCGTGCTGGCGCCGCTGGCGTTCGTCTGGCCCGGCGCGGTTGCCGTCTACTTCGGCGCCGACGTGGTGTGGGTCATGCTCCTGCTCGTCGACGCCTGGCGCATCGGATCGATCGACCATTTCCGCCATTTTCCGCTGACGCGGGAGGCACCGCCGGCGTTTTCCGTCGGGCGGCCGCTGCCGGTGACGTATCGGTGGCGCAACCCCGCATCGCGTCCGCTGTGCGTCGCCGTGCGCGAAACGCCGCCCCGCTCCCTGGCGAGCGACGGATTCCGCCGCATGCTGCTCCTCGGCCGCCTCCGGTGAGCGCGTCGAGACGCTGATCGTCAGCCCGGTCCGGCGTGGCAAGGCTCGTCGCCGGTCGGCTCGATCTCCGGGTGCTCGGCCCGTGGGGCCTGGTGTGGCGCCAGGGACGGCGCGAGCTCCCGTGGGACGGCGTCGTCTATCCGCAATCTCCGCAACGCGGCCTTGCGGGCGCTGCCGTCGCAGACGCAGCGCCGTCGCGAGGCGGGCTTCCGCAACGTCCGCCGCGTCGGCGAAGGACGGCTGTTCGAGAGTCTCAAGGAATGGGTGCCGGGAGACGAAACGCGCTCCATCGACTGGAAGGCCACGGCACGCCGTGGCAAGCTGATGGCCCGCCGCTACGAAGACGAGCGGCGCCAGCACGTGATGATCCTGATCGACGCCGGCCGGATGCTCACCGCCGAGAGCGACGGCCGGCCGCGCCTGGAGGCGGCAATCGACGCGGCGCTCGATCTGGCGCACAGCGCGGTGCAGCACGACGACAATGTCGGCCTGCTTGCCTTCGCCGACGAGATCCTGGAGTACGTGCCGCCGTCGCGCGGCCGGCGTGCCCTGCGGCAGATCCTCGACGCGCTGGCCGACATCGAAGGGCGTCTCGTCGAACCGGATTATCCCGCCGCTTTCGCGTACCTCGCCGCCCGCAACCGGCGCCGCGCCCTCACCGTCTGCTTTACAGACGTGATCGACCGGACGGCGAGCGATGCGCTGCTGGCGCAGGCGGGGACCCTGCGGCCGAGGCACCTTCCCCTGGCCGTGACGCTGCGCGACCCGGCGCTCGAGCGGAGCGCCACCCGACACGCAGTCACGGTGGAAGACGCCTTCGATCGCGCCGCTGCCGAGGACCTGCTCGAAGCGCGTGAAGCTGCACTTGCCGACCTGCGGGGCAGGGGAGTGCTGGTGCTCGACGTGGCCCCGGACCGCGCCGCCGCCGAGGTCGTGGCGCAGTACGAGCAGCTGAAGCGGCGGGCGATGGTCTGATGCCGGTTCGCCACGCGGCGGATGGCACGCGATTCGCCCCTTGATCGTTCATGAAACGCGCGATGGGCGCCGCCGGAGTGGCGGTCCCGTTCGGTGCTGCCGCCGACGCCCCGAGTGGCGTCACCCTGATCGAAGTCGTGACGATCGTGGTCGTCGTCGGCCTGCTGGCTGGCGTGCTGGGCCCGAAGTTCCTCACGATTACCGAGCACCAGCGGGTGAACGAGGCCGTCGCCGTCGTGGCGGCCGACCTGAATCAGACGGTATCGCTCGCCGCCAGACGCCAACGCCCGGTGGTGATCGCCGCGACTGAAACGCCGGGGTACACGGTGCGGGATCGCGCCACCCCGCCCGCCGATACCATCCGGATCCTGCGAAACTTTGGCGCGCCGGCTGACTTGCAGGTTCAGTCTGTCAACTTTTCAATCAGTCCGGTTGTCGTGTTTCCCAACGGAACGACAAGCCAGGCGCTTACCATCACCGTGTCAGGCCATGGCTTCCATCGAAGCGTGACGCTCTCGCCGGCCGGAGTCGTGCGGGTGGTGAGTCGATGAGCGTCCGTATCGCGGAGCGGCGTCGTGGGTTCACGCTTGTCGAGGTCCTGGTGGCGGTGGTGATTCTGGGGATTGCTTCGGCGGGGATTGCGGGACTCATGGTTCGTGGCGCGCGTCTGGCGCGCGCGAGCGGGCAACTGGGATACCGGGCCGCGGTCATCAACGCCGAGGTGGCGCGGATCACCGCCATTCCCCCGGGGGCCCTGCCCGATGGTACGACGGTGGATTCGACGACGACGGCGCCCTTCCCCCACACTGTCACCATCGACGCGGTGACAGCGGGCTCGATCCAGACCGTGACGATCACCGTCACGCCCACCGGGCCGGCTGCCATCGGCGGTGCGTCGCGAGTCATCCAGCGGTCCGCCGCTGCCGGCAACAACCCGTTCGGCCCATGACACCAGATCGGCGACGCGGCTTGTCACTGGTGGAGCTGGTGCTCGCCATCACCGTTGCCAGCATCATGGGGGCGGCGATCTTGTCGCTGATGGTGGGATTCACCCGCTTCCAGGAGCGCTCCGAAGCGCAGCGCTCGGCTCGGCTCGTCGGTCGCGCCGCGGTGAATGTGCTCGTCGACGGCGTGCGAATGGTCGATCCGTCGTGGGGGGTCGAGGCGGTCTCGGCATCGTCGATTACCGTGAAGGCGCCCTACGCGATCGGCCTGGTCTGCGCGTCGACGCTGACCAGTGCGACCGTCGCGCTCGTTCCGGTCGACAGCGTGCTCTTCTCGGATGGTGGCTACTCGGGATTCGCGTGGCTTTCGTCCGGAACGTTCCTGCCGGTAGCCGGCGGCTCCGCGGTGGTCTCGGGCGCCTTTCCGGTGTCGTGTGCGTCCGCGGGAATCCAGGAGCAAACGGCGCCGGTCAGCGCGCCGAATCAGCGGACCCTGGTCGTCGTGCTGACCGTTCCGAGCGGCGAGTTGACGGTGGCGCTTGCCGCCGGCACGCCGGTCATGCTGTATCGCCGGCTGCGGTTCTACTTCGCGGCGTCGGCGCAGCCCGCGCTGGACGGCCGGACCGCCCTGTGGCGCGCCCTTCTCGATGATCCATCCCCGGTCGCGGAACTCGTGGCGCCGTTCGATGCCAGCGCCGCATTCAGGTTCTACGTGTCCGGAAGCCGCATGCCCCGGACGGCGCCGCCCACCGATCTGACCACCCTCCGTGGTCTGCAGTTCTATCTCCCCGGCGAGAGCGTCAATGCCGTCCGGCAACGCCACGCGCCGGAACAGGCCGACTTGACGACGGCGTCGTTCTTCCTCAACACGACATCGTGAGAACCCCGATGATCCGTCGCGTGGCAGTGCCGCGCAGTGGTGGGGCCCTCCTGCTGGTGCTTCTGCTCGTCTTTCTGCTGCTCACCGGCATCTTCGGCGCGTACCTTCGAACCAGCATCGAACGTCGCGTCGCGATGGATGCATCGGCCCAGGTCGACGCGTTCGCCATCGCGGAGAGCGGCGTCGACCACTACCTCGCCACGGTGACGTCACTCCCCGCCGTGCTGCCGGATTTGCAGACCTATGCCCTGGCCGGAGGGACCGCCGTGGTGACACTCCGTGCGCTGCGTCTGGCGCCGTCGGATACGACCCTGGTGCTGATCTCTCGCGGAACGAGCACGACCAGTCGCTACGCACCGAACGCCACGGCGGCCACGCGGACGGTGACGCAGCTGGTCCGATGGGGCGGGGCGTCGATCGTCTTTCCGGGGGCCTTCGTGTCCCTGGTGCCGGTGCACAAGAACGGGGCATCCGGCTCGCTGAGCGGTGTCGACGCGTGTTCGGTGCCGCCGGCGCCGCTGCCGTCGATTCCCGGCGTCGCGGTGCCGTCGGTTTCGGCCAGCGACACCACGCCGGCGTATTCCGGATCGGAGAGTCCGATTGCCGGAAGTTCCGGATCGGCGCCGGTCCCGATCGGCACGCCAGGTCCGAACGGCACGGCCGCCGCCTCCCTCCCGATCGACTGGGCGGGCATCGTGGCGCGGACCGCCATCACGCCCACGTATTACTACAGGACGACGGTGCCCACGTCGGGAGGCTGGCCGACCAGCGCGCAACTCGGTGGGTCGCACTGGCCGGTGACGTTCGTCGAAGGCGACCTGAACCTGCCCAGCGACGGGCAGGGGATCCTGATCGTGACCGGCAACATGACGGTTCACGGCAACGCCCAGTGGGATGGACTCGTGCTGGTCGGTGGCACGATCACGTCGAATGGCAACAACCGCTTTTTCGGCGCCATGGTTGCCGGGCTGAACGTCAAGCTCGGTCGTGCCGTCGATGCCGAGTCGGTGGACAATGGCAACAAGACCTTCCAGTACAATTCGTGCGATGTGGCGAACGCCTTGCGGCGTCCTTGCCGGCTGGCGGCGTATCCCCAACGCCCGCTCCGACAACTACCCGATGTACTGAGCGCACGCCGCCGTGCCGGGGTGACGGCGGGCCGTGCCGTGACCCCGGCGCCGCCCTCGTCCGCCTCGCCATGCAGAGGCCACCCTGCCACTTGTCGGTTCGCACTCTCGCCCGGCACGCCCATGAACACCCGCCGCCAGTTCCTGATCAAGGCGCCGATCGCGTTGCTCGCCGCCACCGGCGCCTGCCGCATCGAACGCCGCCCGCCGGCACCGGCCGCGCGGTGGGTCGCCACGCCGCGCCCGGCGCGCCGCCCACCTTCGGCACCGCGGCGGGGTCGGGTCCGCCGGTGACGACCGCGACCTTCGCCGAAGCGGAGAAGCTGGCGCAGGTGACGATGACGCCGGCGCATCGGCAGCAGGCGGCGGACTCGTGGCGCGCAGTCGATGGCGCCGTACCTCGAGCGCCGCACCGGGCCGCGCAAGCTGGCGCTCGACTATACCGACGCGCCGGCACTGGTCTGGAATCCGGTGATCCCCGGTGTCGACCGCCGGTCCGGACCGCGACCGCTTCGTCCGGAGCAGCACCGCCGATGCCGCCGCTGCCCGCCAGCGACGACGACATCGCCTTCGCGCCGGTCACGCAGCTGTCGCGCTGGATCGAGTCGCGCAAGCTCACCTCGACGCGGCTCACCAACATCTACCTCGACCGCATCGCGCGGCTCAACCCGAAGGTCAACGCGATCATCACGCTGACCAGGGATCACGCGCTGCGCGCGCGCGCGCTGGCCGACCGGGAGATCGCCGCCGGGAAGTATCGCGGCCCGCTGCACGGCATTCCCTACGGCGTCAAGGACCTGCTCGACACCGCCGGCATCGCCGACCACCTGGGGCGCGGAGCCGTTCAAGAATCGCGTGCCGAAGGCCGATTCCGCCGTGGTGAAGCGGCTCGACGCCGCCGGCGCGGTGCTGGTCGCCAAGCTCGCCCTCGGCGCACTGGCGCTCAACGACATCTGGTTCGGTGGCCAGACGATGAATCCGTGGCTGCTCGAGGAAGGCGCCTCGGGTTCGAGCTGCGGGCCCGGGTGCCGCGACCGCCGCGGGCTTCGTCGCCTTCGCGATCGGCAGCGAGACCGACGGCAGCATCGTGAGCCCGACGATGCGCTGCGGGCTCACCGGCCTGCGCCCCACCTTCGGCCGGGTGGCGCGCACCGGCGCGATGACGCTCTGCTGGTCGCTCGACAAGCTGGGGCCGATGGCGCGCATCGGTCGAGGACACGATGCTGGTGCTCCACGCCATTGCCGGCCCCGACGCCGGCGACCTGGCCAGCCGTGCCGGCGCATCTCGACTTCGACGCCACCGCGCCGGTCGAAGGGACTCAAGGTCGGCTACCTCCCGCAGTGGATGAAGGAGCAGCCGGCGACCGATGTCGACCGCGCCGCGCTCGACACGATCCGGCGCGTCGGGATGGTGCCGGTGCGAAGTGTCGCTTCCCGACTGGCCCTACGATTCGCTGATGCCGATCCTCTTTGCCGAAGCCGCCGCCGCGTTCGAGGAGATCACGCTCGACAACGAGGTCGACACGCATGCGGATGCAGGTCAAGGACGCGTGGCCCAATCTCTTCCGCCAGGCGCGGTTCCTCTCCGCCGTCGACATGGTGCAGGCCGACCGGATGCGGCGCAGGGTGGCGGCCGAGATGGCGCGGATCTTTTCGCAGGTCGACCTGCTGCTGGTGCCGTCGCTGCGCGACGAGCAGCTGACGATCACCAACTTCACCGGGCATCCGTCGCTCACGCTCCGGGCCGGGTTCGTCGAGGTCACCGAGGCGCGGAGCGACTGGGCGCCCGATCCCGGCGCATCCGCTGCCGAAGTTCTCGCCGCCGCGCCGGGTGCCGCACGGCATCACCCTGCTGGGCCGGCTCTTCGACGAGGGGACGGTGGCGCGGGCCGGGCTGGCGCTGGAGCGCGCCTTCAACGTCACCGGCGAACGGCCGCCGGGGTTCTAGCGCTCGGCCACGCGGCGGCGCCATCGGTGCCTCGGGATCGGGTTGCTCCGACCGGGGTAATTACTCTCTCGGAGTAATTAGCCATCGGGGCCCCATGGGACGCGGTGCTGCCGCCCGAACTCAGCCTGCTCGAATTCCACGTGCTGCTGGCGCTCGCCGACGGCCCGCGCTACGGCCTCGCCATCAAGACCGCCGTCGACGAGGAGTCGCGCGGGCATCGTGACGCCGCGCGCCGGGTCGCTCTACCGGTGCTGGCGCGCCTGATGGCCGACGGCCTGGTCCGCGAGGCGCAGCCCGAGGAGGCGCCGGCGCCGCATCCCGGGCTGGAGCGCCGCTACTACGCGCTGACGCGCAGCGGGCGTCACGCCTGGCCGCCGAAGCGCGGCGCCTCCGGCACAGCGCGCGCCTCGCCGAAAAGCGCCTCGGCCTCGCGTCGGAGAGGTCGTGAGGCGCGTGTCCTGTGCCGCCTGGTGCGGCTCTTTCCCGCGCCGTTTCGCGCGGAATTCGGCGCCGAAATCAGCGCCGCAGATCGCCGCGGAATGACGATGAGCGCGAGACGGCAGGGCGCATGGTCGCAACGCCGCTACGCGGCATCGACCGGGTCGATCTCGTGTGGCAGCGTGCCTCGAGCGGTTCGCAGCCGACCGTGATGCGTCCCAACGATCTCCATCGCGAGGGTGACATGCAGGGATTCAATGCGGGCTGGAGCGGTGACGTGCGGCACGCCTGGCGCGGACTGCGTCGCTCGCCCGGTTTCGCGGCGGTAACGGTCGGCATTCTCGGCCTCGCCATCGGCGTCAACGGCGGCATCTTCAGTGTGGTCGACGCGGTGCTGCTGCGGCCGTTCCCGTACGCGCACATGGGCCGGCTGGTCTATGTCGGGAGCATCGGCCCCCGGTTCGGAGATCCGCGGGAGAGTTCGGCATTTCAGACGAGCTGTACGTGCAGGATCGCGAACGGGCCCGGACGATCGAGGACGTTGCGACGTTCAATTCGTTCACCTCGACGCTGCGCGCCGGTGACCATGTCGAGCGGATCCGGATGTCGAATCCCACCTGGAATCTCTTCACCGTTCTCGGCGCCCGCCCGGTTCTCGGACCGCCTGCCGACGGCCGACGATCGGCGACCGCGTGGCGGTGATCAGCTATGCGCTCTGGCAATCGTGGTTCGGCGGCGACCCGGGCGTGATCGGACGCAGCTTCGAGATCGCGGGCAGCAGCCGCGAAGTGATCGGCGTGATGGGGAAGGATTTCCGGTTTCCCAATGACGGGACGCTGCTCTGGTTCCCGAATCCGATCGATCCTGCCGCATGTCACGCCGGGACAGTTCGGCGCCGGTGACCAGATGGTGGCACGGATCAAGCCCGGTGTTCCGCTCGGCGCCGTGGCCAGCGAACTGACGGGACTGGCCCGCCAGGCACCGGAACGCTTCGGTGGCCCGCCAAGCTATGCGAACCTCATGGCGAAGTATCGACGCGGTCGTCCGTCCGCTCGGCCAGCAGCTCCTGGGCGACGTATCTCGACCTCTCTGGGTGCTGATCGGCGCGGTGGTCATCGTGCTGGTCATCGCGTGTGCCAATGTCGCCAACCTGTTCGTGGTGCGTACCGAGGGACGGCTGCGCGAACTGGCAGTGCGACGGGCCATCGGCGCCGGGCGGGGCGAGCTGATCCGGCTGCAGATGGCCGAGGCGCTGGTCGTGGCGGCGGGTGCGGGCGTCGTGGCGGTGTTCCTCGCCGCGATCGTGCTGCCGGTGTTCGTGCGCCTGGCCCCGGACGGCATTCCGCGGATCGGCTGATGTGCACCTCGGCCTGGGAACCGTGCTCTACATCCTCGGCGCCGCGCTGCTCTCGGCCGTGGCGTGCGGGCTTGGCCCGGCGTTAAGAGGATCGGTGGCGGACTTCAAGCGGCTCCGCCAGGGCGGGCGCGGGCTGACGCATCGCCGTCCCTGGCTCCGCGACGCACTCGTCGCCGGCCAGACCGCGCTGGCCCTCGTGCTGTTGATCGGCGCCGGGTTGCTGATGCGGAGCTTTGCCAAGTTGGCGCACGTCCGTCCCGGGTATGATACGCGCGACGTCTTCACCTTCCAGATGGCACCGGATCGCCCGTCGCTGCACGATGGCCCGACGTACGCGCAGTTCCAGATGGAATTCATGAGCCGGCTCCGCGCGCTGCCCGGCGTCACGTCGGTGGGATTGGTCGACAACGTCCCCCTCGACGAGGATCCGGACCCGATCCGCGTGCGCAGTGACGCCATGCAGGGCTCGGACGCCACGTCGCTGGTCGGCGCGACGTTCACCGCGGGCGACTACTTCCGGACGATGGGCATCGCCGTGTTGCGCGGCCATCCGTTCACTGACGCCGAGGCGACATCATCGGGACACATCGTGGTGAGCCGTGCCATGGCGCAGGCACTCTGGCCCGGACAGGACCCGATCGGTCATCGCGTCGAGATGGAGGGCGATACCACCTGGTTCACCGTGACCGGCGAGGTCGGTGACGTGCTGCAGGACAACTTCCGGCAGAGGCCTGGGCCGGTCTTCTACCTTCCGCTGGTCGGCCCCACGCCGCGGAGCTGGTGCGGTCAGCTCGCCGGCGTATGTGATCAGGACGCCGCTCGCCGAAACGATCGCTCCGGAAGTGCGCGCGCTGGTGCACGAGGTGGCACCGGAAGCGCCGATGTATCGCGTCTTCACCATGGCGCAGCTGGCGAAGCGATCAACGGCGCAACTGTCGTTCCTGATGCTGACGCTGGGGATTGCGTCGGTGCTGGCGCTGGTGCTGAGTGCCGTGGGGCTCTACGGCGTGCTCTCCTATGTCGTGGCACAGCGCACCCGGGAGATCGGCGTCCGCATGGCACTTGGTGCCGAGGCCGGGCCGGTCCGGCGGATGGTGGTCGGGCAGGGGATGAGGGTGGTCGGCGTCGGTGTCGCGGTGGGACTTGCCGTGGCAGTGGTTTCGACCCGCAGTCTCGGCGCGCTGCTCTATGGCGTCGCCGCCATCGACGGGGTCACGTTCGCGGTCATGTCGGTGATGCTGCTCGCCATCGGCGTTGCGGCGAGCTATCTGCCGGCGCGGCGGGCGTCGAACGTCGACCCGATCGAGTCGTTGCGGGGGGAATAGCGGGGGCGGGCAACGCCGTCGGCCAACGGGGTGTCTCAGAGTGGAGCGAGAGGATCCTGATCCGCCCTTGACCACGGCCGCGTCATGACGGATTCCGCCCGACCCCGTCCGGTGCGAGGGTTCATCCTCGAACCGGCCGCCCCGCGACGTTCGCCTGGCGGTCCGCGGATTGGCGAAGCGCCCGGCATTCGCGGTGACGGCCGTCCTCACCCTGGCGCTGGCGATCGGAGCCAACACCGCCATCGTCAGCGCCGTCGACGCCGTGCTGCTCAGGCCGCTGCGGGGGGGGAATAGTGCGACCGGCGCAACTCACGGCTTGAGTGTCTCGGCGCCGAGTGCTCCCCTGGCGCTTCGTCACTTAGATGATTATCTAATTATCTCATGCTCGACCGCTCGTTCCGCGCCCTCGCCGACCCCACCCGCCGCGAGATCCTCGGCCTGCTCCGCGATGAGGACCTCGCCGCCGGCGAGATCGCCGAGCACTTCCCGATGGCCTTCGCGTCGGTGTCGCACCACCTGCAGGTGCTGCGGGACGCCGGGCTGGTGCTTTCCCGGCGCGACGGCCAGCGGATCATCTACTCGCTCAACACCAGTGTCTTCCAGGACGCGCTGCAGCACCTCCTCGACATCGCCCCGGCGTCCGCCGGCCGGCCGGGGAGTGGCCGACCCAACCGCAACGGGAGCAAACGGCATGCGTAAACTCTGGCCCGGTATTCTGCTCGTGCTGGGTGCGGCAGCGTTCGGTGGGGCGATGTGGTCGCGGTTGCCGCTGCGGGTGGCCAGCCACTGGAGCGCCTCCGGACAGGTCAACGGCTGGACTTCGCGGACGGCGCTGGTCGTCATGCTGCCCGCCATTGCGCTGGTGATGGCGATGGTGCTCCGCTACGTGCCGCAACTCGATCCCAAGCGCCGCAACTTTCCGCTGCACGCCCCCGCCTACTGGCTGGTGGCCAACGTTCTCCTCGGTTTTCTCGCCGTCATCCACGTCGCGATCATCGGCTACAACCTGGGCTGGATCGTGTCGCTCAATGCCGTGATCGGGATCGCCATGGGCGTGCTGTTCATCATCACCGGCAATGTCCTCACCCGGGTCCGCCCCAATTGGATCTTCGGCGTGCGCACGCCGTGGACGTTGTCGAGTGACCTTTCCTGGCGGGAAACGCACCGCCTGGCCGGATACCTCTTCGTGGCCACCGGCATCCTGGTGCTGCTCTGCGGCCTGATCCGGCCGGGGACGATGTTCACCGTCCTGATGACCGGGTTGATCGCGTCGGCGCTCATTTCGGTGGTCTACAGCTACTTCGCGTGGAAACGCGACCCCAACGCCCAAGGACGGGACGCATGAATCGCTCGCCATTTGCCGTGCTGCTGCTGCCGGCCCTGCTGGTGCACCCCCTCCCGGCCCAGAGCCCCGACGAGCAGGGGGCGTTCGTCGTTGCGCAGCGGGGTGACACGCTGGTCATCGATCGCTTTAGCCGCATCGGCGATACGATGCAGGGCAGCGTCAGCGTCAAGGGCCAGCCCCGGCAGGACTACGTCGCGGTCATCTCCCCGGATCTCGCCATTCGCCGGCTCGCGATCAACGTCTATGCTGCCACGGCCGCGGCCGACGCGGCGCCGTTGCAGCGGGTCGCGGTGACGCTCCGCGACGACAGCGCGATCGCGGACGTCGGCGGGCGCGTCCAGCGCTTCGCCACGAAACCGGGTGCGTCGGTGCTGATGAACAATGCGTTCGCGCTGGCCGAGAGCTTCACCATGCGGGCCAGACGGGACGGCGGAAGCGGGGAATACCAGGGATGGGCGCTGTCGGGCGGGGTTACCCTGCCGATCCTGATGCGCGCCATCGGCCCCGACTCGATGACGCTCACCGTTGCGGGACAGGTGGAACATCTCCGCGTCGACAAGGCGGGCCACATCCTCGGCGGCTCGATTCCGTCGCTGGGGCTGATCATCACACGGGTCGACGCGGAAACGGCCTCGCACCTCAAACTGGGCAGAATCGATTATTCCCCTCCCGCCGGTGCGCCGTACCACGCGATCGACGTGCACCTCAAAGGCCAGGGCGGCATACCGCTCGGTGGTACGTTGACGATTCCGGACGGCAAGGGGCCGTTTCCGGCGGTGGTGACGATCACCGGCAGCGGCACACAGGATCGCGACGAATACATCCCGCTCGCCGGCGGCTACCGTCCGTTCCGCCAGATCGCCGACACCCTGGGTCGCCGAGGCATTGCGGTGCTCCGGCTGGACGATCGCGGTATCGGCGCGTCCGGCGGGCGCCGCGGCACCAGCGCCGATTATGCCCAGGACATCGAGGCGGCGCTGCGGTATCTCACGACGCGCCCGGAAATCGATGCCAAGCGACTGGCGCTGCTGGGTCACAGCGAGGGCGGGTTGATCGCGCCGATGGTGGCGGTGCAGGATACGCTGGTCAAGGCGATCGTGCTCCTGGCCGGGCCCGCCGAAACCGGCGCGGAGATCATCCGCTTCCAGCAGCATCAGGCGATCGACGGCGATTCCGCCATTGCGCCGGCGTCACGTGATTCGGCGTACCACGCCGCGCAGCAGGCTCTCGATTCGCTTGCCGGCTCGGATGCCTGGCTGCGCTACTTCCTGACCTATGATCCGATTCCGACCGCCCGCAAGGTGCGGGTGCCGGCGCTGATTCTCGAAGGTGCCAACGACCACCAGGTGACACCGGTGCAGGCCGACATGCTCGCGAAGGCGATGCGGGCCGGCGGCGACGCCGACGTGACCGAGCACGTCTTTCCGGGACTCGATCATCTCTTTCTCGAGGACCCCACCGGTCTGCCGTCCGACTACGGCACGCTGCGCGACAACCGGATTCCGGCGGCGGTGCGCGGGATGATCGCCGACTGGCTGGTGGCGCACCTGCGGGCGCGGTGAGCGGGGCGTTACGCTCCGGGCTTCGGTTCGGGACGGTAGAGCCGCACCCGTACCTTCTCGAGGGTGATCAGTCCGCCGCCGATCATCGCGTCGAGTTCCGGAAGGATGGCCTCGATCTTTTCGGCCGTGTCGGCGCACTCGACCACGATCGGCAGATCGAGGGACAGCACTTCGAGGCGATCGGTACGCAGCCGGGCGCTGGCGCCGAAGCCCATGATGCCACGGAAGACCGTGGCGCCTTCATAGTGTCGATCGCGGAGCATCTGGACGATCGCCTGGTAGAGTGGCGCGCCGTGCCAGCGGTCGCGCTCGCCGATATGGATCCGCATCAGCATCCGTTCGCCGGGTTCACCGCTCATGCCCCGCTCCTTCCCGTGGTTGTCTGATCCGTCACGTCACGCCGTCCTGCGACGCATGAGGTCGAGCACCATGCGGGCCGCCGCCGAGCCGAGCCAGACGGCGCCGAGCCCGAGGACCACGCTGCCGCCCACATAGACGATGGCGCGGCGCAGCGCGCCCTCTTCGGCGGCGGCCATCGCCTCCCACGCAAAGGTCGAGAACGTCGTGAACCCGCCGCACAGTCCGGCGGTGAGGAACGCGCGCGCCGTCGGGGAGAACTCGCCGGTGTCGAGAATCAGCCGCATCAGGAACCCGATGATGACGCAGCCGACCACGTTCACCACGAACGTCCCGATCGGAAAGAGTCCGGAACTGCGCTCCTGCAGGGCCGCGGTGAGGAGATAGCGCGCGGTGCCCCCCAGGGCGCTGCCGGCGGCGACGGAGAGCACGAAGTCAAGCGTTCGGGGCACGGGCGGCCTCCGGGTCGAGCATGCGCAGCAGGGCGGTGAGGGCCAATTCCCACTCATCCAGCCAGCGATCCAGCACCGGCGGTGCGGCGGGATGGAGCGTCCCGTAGGCGGCCATCTCCTCCGACCGCGCGTCGATCAGCACGACGCGCGCCGAGGTCAGCAGCGTGGCGAGGCGGCGCGAGGCCAGCTCCGGCAGCGGGTCGAGCTCGAGCAACATGATTTCAGCGCGCAGCCGACGGCGCAGTGCCGCGGCGGCCGCGGCCGCTTCGGCCATCACGCCGGGGGCGATGTCGTGGGACTGCGGTCGCAGCACTCGCGTCGCGACCGTTTCGCCGCGCGACACGCGGCTCTCTTCTTCGAGCTGCAGCAGCGCGTCGTCAACGCGGTCGAGCGCGATGGTGAGGTGGCGCGCTTGCGCGGCCGTGAAGGGAATTCCTGCCGGAGGCGGGGCCTGGGGCACGGGCGACCTCGTCGATACGTCCATTCCGCAGGAGCCATCAGCCGTCGAAGGGCGGTTCGGGGTGAGCTCCATCACCCGGGGCGCGCCGGTCGTGGCGGCGGCGCTGCGCCAATCTAACGCCTCAACGGTGCGGCGCGGCAGGCACCAATCACGGGGCACCGGCCGCGCGCCGCTTGCCCTCCGTGGCCACGCGCAGTTGCCCGCACGCAGCGTCGATGTCCAAGCCGCGCGACCGGCGCACCGCCGCTTCGATGCCGCGATCGAGCAGCGCGTCGCGGAAGGCCCGGATGCGTGGCGCGGCACTCGGCGCGAGTCCCGGCGCCCCGCCGGGATGGAGCGGCAGGAGGTTGACGTGCGCGCCCGACTTGCGGGCCAGCGACGCGAGCGTTGCGGCGTCGGCGTCACGGTCGTTGCGACCGGCGATGAGGACGTATTCGAACGTCAGTCGCTCCCGGAACGGACGCGCGGCTTCGAGGATCCCGGCGATCGGATATTTCTTCTCGATCGGCATCAATTCGAGGCGCAGTGCGTCGGTGGGCGCGTGGAGCGAGATCGCCAGCCGGAACTGTTCCGGCCGCTTCGCGAGGGCTTCCATTCCCGGGACGATGCCCACCGTCGAAATGGTGATGTGCCGCGCCCCGATGCCGAAGCCGAGCGGATCGTTGAGGATCGAGAGCGCGGCATCGACCGCGGGCCAGTTGAGCAGTGGTTCACCCATGCCCATGAAGACGACATTGGTCGGCTTGTCGTCCGGGTCGGCGAGCACCAGTTCGCGCACCTGCGCACTGATCTCCCACGCCGCCAGCTGGCGGCGGAATCCCATCCGGCCCGTGGCGCAGAACACGCAGCCCAGCGCGCAACCCGCCTGCGACGACACGCAGAGCGTGCGTCGCGTCTCGGTCGGGATGAGCACTGACTCGATCCGTTCGCCGTCGTCCAGCGCCCAGAGGTACTTCCGGGTGCCGTCCTTCGAGCGCTGGATCACTTCCATCGCGATGCGGGGCAGCGGGAACGTCCGGTCCAGCTCGTCGCGCAGGCCCTGCGGCAGTTCGGTGGCACCCTGCCACGAGGCTACCGGCCGTTGCCAGAGGCGCTGCAGCATCTGCTCGGCGCGATAGCGCGGCAGGCCACGCTCCGCGACCCACTCAGCGATGGCGCCGGCGGCGGCCTGCGGCGGCAGGTCGAGCAGAATGACGTCAGCGGCGGTGGTCGGTAGCATTGCCGAAAGCTAAGGCGGTTCGCGGTGCGCCCGGAATCGCCGGGAGCGACCGAGCTGCTCCCGATCGCCACCGGGCGCGTTGTCGGTGGGTGCTGGCGCCGCTTCCCGGACGTGGTAGAAGTGCGCTATGTCGATGCAGCGTTGGGTCTTACCATCAGCGACTTCAGGTGCCATCTCAATAGTTCCCGGACCGAGGATTTGTTGCCCGCGGCGGCCCGCGGCGGTTAGGTTGGGAGGTCCTGGAACCGAGCTATCGACTTCACTTGAACGCCCGTACCTCGCTCAGAACCCACCGCTGCGGAACCCTGTCGCGAGCTGACGTCGGCTCTACGGTCCGCCTCGGCGGCTGGGTGCACCGTCGCCGCGACCTGGGCGGCATCGTCTTTCTCGATCTTCGCGACCGCGCCGGCCTGGTCCAGCTGTCGTGCGATCCGGCGTGGACACCGGTCGACGTGATGGCGCGTGCCGCGGCGGCGAGTCCCGAAACCGTGGTGCTCGTCGAAGGCGTCGTTGCCGTCCGGCGCGAACCCGCTCCCGATCCGGCGATGGCAACGCGGGAAGTGGAAGTCCACGTGAGCGCCCTTTCGGTGGTGGGACCGGCCGCTACGCCGGCGATCCCGGTGGCACGCCGCGATGGCGAAGAGCTCGCCGCCGAAGAGCTGCGCCTGCAGTACCGCTACCTCGACCTGCGTCGCCCGGAGTTGCAGCAGAACCTGATGCTGCGCCACCGCCTGACCCAGCGCGCACGCCGCACGCTGGCCGACCTCGGCTTTCTCGAGATCGAGACGCCGATTCTCACCAAGCCGACGCCGGAAGGGGCGCGCGACTACCTGGTGCCGAGCCGGGTTCACCCCGGCGAGTTCTACGCCTTGCCGCAGTCGCCGCAGATCTACAAGCAGTTGCTGATGGTCTCGGGGTTCGACCGCTATTTCCAGATCGCGCGCTGCTTCCGCGACGAGGACCAGCGTGCCGACCGCCAACCCGAGTTCACCCAGATCGATCTCGAGGCGTCGTTCGTGACGCAGGACGACGTGCTCGATGTCGTCGAGACGGTGCTGCGCGACCTCTGGGCCGAAGCCGGCCATGAGGTACCGGTCCCGTTCCGGCGCATGACCTATCGCGAGGCGCTGGAGCGGTACGGCATCGACAAGCCGGACCTGCGCTACGGGTTCGAGATCACCGACATCAGCGGGTCGCTCGCCGCGGGCGGCGCCGACTTTCTTCGCGAGACCGTGGCAACGGGGGGACGGGTCCGGGCGATTCTCGCCGCGGGCGCGGGGACGGCGTCGCGCCGCGAACTCGACGCGATGACGGCAGCGGCGAAAGCCGCCGGCGCGAGCGGTCTCTTCTGGGCGCGACGGACCGACGCCGGCTGGGACGGGCAGGGCGTCAAGGCGCTCGGTGCCGACACCGTGGCCCGCCTCGACGCGGCCCCCGGCACCTTGCTGCTCGCGGTCTCGGGAGCGGATGCGGTGACGTCGCCGGCGCTGCACGCGGTGCGTTCGCAGTTGATCCGCCGTCCCGGCGTCGAGCCGGCCATGCCCCATGCGTTCCTGTGGGTGGTGGACTTCCCGTTGTTCGAGAAGGATCCGGAATCGGGTGCGTGGGTCTTTACCCATCATCCGTTCACGTCGCCGCATCCCGACGACCTGCCGTACCTCGAGAGCGAGCCCTGGCGTTGCCGCGCGCTGCACTACGATGCGGTGTACAACGGCAACGAACTGGGAAGCGGTTCGATCCGGATCACCGACCCGGGGCTGCAGGAAGTGGTCTTCCGGCTGCTCGGCATCGATGCCGTCGCGCAGCGCCGGCGGTTCGGGTTCCTGCTCGACGCCCTGGGCTCGGGTGCCCCGCCGCATGGCGGCTTTGCGGTCGGGTTCGATCGGGTGGCGATGCTGCTGGCCGGCGCGCCCTCGCTGCGCGACGTGATCGCCTTCCCGAAGACGACCGCGGCGCGGGCGCTGTTCGAAGGGGCGCCGTCGCCGGTCGACCCCGCCGAGCTGGCGGTGCTGCACCTCCGGACCACAGCGTCCCCCCGCCCGTGAGCGACGACGTGCGGGCCACCGTGGCGGCCGAGGGCGCCGATCCGCTGCTGCTCGCGGGCGTGAACGAAGCCAACTTCGCCGAATTGCAGCGCGCGCTGGGCGTGCGGGTGTCGCAGCGCGGCGATACCATCACGCTCATCGGCACGGCCGCCGAGGTGGAGCGGGCCACGCCGGTGGTGGAGGGGCTGATCGATCTGGCTCGCGCCGGCGAGACGATCGCGCCGGAAGACGTCTATCACCTTGCCGCGAACGGGCGTGCCCCGCGGCCCGCCGGTGCCGGCGACGGTTCGCGCATCGTGTTGCCCGGGATGCGCCGCGCCATCGTCGCCAAGACGCCGGGCCAGACCCAGTACCTGCGGCGCATGCACGATCACGACATCGTCGTCGGGATCGGACCCGCCGGCACCGGCAAGACGTACCTCGCCGTGGCGTGCGCGGTCGAGGCGCTGGCACGGAACCGGGCGCAGCGCATCGTGCTGGCTCGCCCAGCGGTGGAAGCGGGCGAGTCGCTCGGTTTCCTGCCGGGCGATCTGCAGCAGAAGGTCGATCCCTATCTCCGGCCGCTCTACGATGCGCTGGAGGACATGATGCCGCACGAACGGGTCCAGAAGGCGCTCGACACCCGCGTCATCGAAATCGCGCCGCTGGCCTACATGCGGGGTCGCACCCTCGCCGATGCCTTCATCATTCTCGACGAGGCGCAGAACGCCACCGGCCTGCAGATGAAGATGTTCCTGACCCGTCTGGGGGTGAACAGCAAGGTGGTCGTGACCGGCGACAAGACCCAGATCGACCTGCCGCACCGGGAGGATTCGGGGCTGATCCAGATCGAACGGATTCTCCCGGGCATCGAGGGCGTGGCGTTCCACTACTTCACCGAAGACGACGTGGTCCGACACCGGCTGGTGAAGGATATCGTCCGCGCCTATGCCGAGGATCAGGCGGGTTGATGGCAGCGGCGGCACGGCCCCGGGTGGCGGTTGCCGGCGGGGCGCGCGGGCTGCCGCCGGCGGTGGTGCGACGCGTGGTGCGGCGCGTGCTCGCCGGTGAACGGCGGCGTGCGGCGGTGACCGTCACGTTTCTCGGATCGGTCCGGATGCGGCGTCTCAACCGGGAGTTTCTCGGTGCCGATCGCGACTCGGACGTGATCTCGTTCGCCCTGCCGCAGCCCGACGGGTCACTGGTCGGCGACGTGTATGTCTGCCCGCGGGTGGCGGCGCGGCACGCCGAAGAGTTTGGCATTACGCCACGGGAGGAATTGATCCGCCTCGTGGTGCATGGCACGCTGCACGTCCTCGGCCGGGATCACCCCGCGGGGAACGCACGGACCGGCAGCGCCATGTGGCGCCGCCAGGAACGCTACGTCCGGGCGCTGCGATGAACGAACTGCTGCGCGGTCTGCCCGCGCTGGCGGGATTGGTCATGCTGGCCGCGGCCGTGGTGGCGCTGGGCGGCGAGGGCGACGCCCAGCTCGGTGCCCGGGCGCTGGCGCGCGGCACCGGTCCCGACCGTTTCGCGCCGGAGCGGATGTTGCACATCATGCATCTGTCGCTGCTCACCGTGGCCGCAGCCCTCGCGGCGACGGCGGTGCACTGGTGGGCGTATCCGCCGGCGATCGCCCTGATCCGCGTCATCCTGGTGACGATCCTGGTGTGGGCCGTGGGCGACCTGGCGCCCCGCCTGCTGGCGGCGCTGGCACCGGAACTGGTGCCGTTCGCCCGCGAGGCGGCCCTCCGGGTGTCGCCGGTATTCCGGCCGCTGCTGGCCATGGCGACCCGCCTCGAATCGCACACCGTCGGAACGGCGGTGCCCCACGAGACGGGCGGCAGGCCGGTGCCGCACGACATGGCGGCGGGCATCTTTTCGCTGTCCGAGATGACGGTGTCGGAAGTGATGACGCCCCGCATCGACATCATCGCGGTCGACGTCTCGGCCGACGAGCCCGACGTGATCGCGACGCTGCGGCGCAGCGAGCACGCCCGGCTGGTGGTGCTCGAGGGCCATCCCGACGCGGTGGTGGGCGTGCTGCACGCCAAGGACATGCTGCCACGTCTCGGCAACGGCGTGTCGCGCGAACCATGGCAGCGACTGATCCGCCCGGCGATGTTCGTGCCCGAGGCCAAGCACCTCGACCGTCAGTTGCGCGACTTCCAACGGGGCCCGATGCACCTCGCCGTGGTGGTCGACGAATTCGGCGGTACCGCCGGTATCCTCACGCTCGAAGACATCCTCGAGCAGATCGTCGGCGAAATCCACGACGAATACGACGTCGACGAAGTCCAGCCGGTGCTGCGCCATGCCGACGGTCACTACACGCTGCAGGGCGGCGTGCCGCTGCTCGACCTCGAAGCGGAACTGGGCCACGACTTCGGTCACGACGAAGTCGCGACGGTGGGCGGGTTGATCCTGGCCGCGATCGGCCACGTGCCGCGAAGCGGCGAGACGATCGCGATCGACCACTGGCGCTTCGTGGTGGAACTGGTCGTGGGACGCCGCGTCCGGCGTGTCGCCGTCTGGCCGCCGCGCACCGATCACGTCCCGTCCGGGACCGCGGACGTGGCGTCATGAGCTGGGTGCTGTTGCTGGCCGGCCTGGTGCTGGCGTTCCTCGGCACCGCCGGCGCCTCCGCACTGGTCACCGCCGGCCGCGCCGCGGTCGCCGAAGCGGTGTCCCGCCGGTTGCGGGGCGGGGGTGAATCGCTGGCGTGGCTCACCACCACCGAGCGCCAGGTCGTGGCGGCCACGGCCGTCACGTCGTTCGGCGTCGGGCTGGTGGGCGCGGCCATTCCCGGCGTGTTCAGTGCCATTCCCCTCGTCGTGCTGGGGTTGCTGCTCTTCTTCCTCGTGGTGCCGGTGACGCTCCTCGGCGGGTATCTGCTGCCGCGCTGGCTCACGGTGACCCGTGCCGAACGGGTCGTCGAGCAGCTGCGTCCCGATGCTCGCCGCCTGGGCCACGATGCTGGGCGTCGTGCTGCCGGCTCGTTCCCCTGATCCCGCCGACGAAATCCGTGCCCTGGCGCACGAGGGCGGCGGCATCGCCAACAACGAGTTGATGATGATCGGCGGCGTCATGGCGTTCGCCGAGACGCCGGTCCGTGAGGTGATGACGCCGCGCACCGAGGTGGTGGCGGTGTCCCAGGACGCGCCGCGCGGCGAGGTGAGGGCACTGTTCACCGAAAGCGGCTACACCCGGTTGCCGGTCTATCGCCACAACCTCGACGAGATCGTCGGGATGGTGCACGCCTTCGACCTCTTCAAGCAGGGCCCCGACGATCCACTGCCGCTCCGACCGGTGTCGTTCGCGCCGGCGCCGCGGCAGGCTGGCGACCAGTTGCTCGACATGCAACGCGGCCGGCAGCACCTGGCCGTCGTGGTCGACGAGTTCGGCGGGACCGCCGGAATCGTCACGCTCGAGGACCTGTTGGAGGCCCTGGTCGGCGAAATCTCCGACGAGGATGCCGCTGTTGCACCGCTGCCGACGGCCGGCGCGATGCTCGAGGTGGACGGCTCGGTGGGACTCGAAACAGTGGCGGAACATTTCGCGGTCCCGGTGGCCGGGCGTGAGGCGCGGTCGATCGGCGGCGCGCTGGCAGAGCGGGCCGGGAGGATCCCGGTGGCGGGCGACCGGTTCACGCTGCTGGGACTCGATTTCGACGTCCTGCAGGCCAGTCCGACCAGGGTGGAGCGAGTGCTGGTCCGCCGGGCCGGCGGAGCGCGGGTCCAGCTCGACCGTGACGGCGCGTGAGCGGCGCCGCGGTCTCTGCCCCAAGTCAAGGCGGGCTGCTACTTTACGACATGACTGACGACGCGCTTGTGGCCGGCTTGCAGGATGGCACCGTTGCCGCCGTGGCCCGCGCCGTATCGCTGGTCGAGAACCGCCGTCCCGGGTTCGAAGAACTCCTCGCCAGCGATCCATCCGCAGCTCGGCCGCGCCCGGCGCATCGGGCTCACCGGACCGCCCGGAGCCGGCAAGTCGACCGTCACCGAGCGGGTCGTTGCCACTTTCCGGTCCCAGGGCCTCCGCGTCGCCGTGGTCGCCGTTGATCCGACGTCGCCGTTCACCGGCGGCGCGCTGCTCGGCGACCGGATCCGGATGGAGTCGATTGCGCTCGATCCGGGCGTGTTCATTCGTTCCATGGCAACGCGCGGGTCGCTCGGCGGACTCGCCACGTCCACGCGGGAAGTCTGCGACGTGCTCGACGCCGCCGGGTTCGATCGGATCGTGGTGGAAACGGTCGGCGTGGGGCAGTCCGAGCTCGACGTGACCCGCACCGCCGATGCGACGGCGCTGATTCTCGTGCCGGAGTCGGGAGACGCGATCCAGACCCTCAAATCCGGGAGTGATGGAAGCCGCCGATGTCTTCGTGGTGAACAAGGCCGACCGCCCCGGTGCGGACAAGTTGCGCCGCGAGCTGGAGACGGCGCTGGATCTTCGCCTCGGGCGGGCGTTCCGGAACGTCCCGGCGCACCATGGCGCGCTCCGCTCGGGGCCGCCGGCGCCGAAGGCGGCGCCGGAACCGGAGCGCTGGCGCCCGCCGGTGCTCGCGACGGTGGCCATCAGCGGCGACGGCATCGATGCGCTGATGGACGCGCTCGAGCGGCAGTGGCAGTGGATGTCGGCCTGCGGCGAGCTGGTCCGGCGCCGCCGCAAGCGGCTGGCGCAACGCACCCGCGAAGTGGTGGATCGGGCCATGACCCGCTGGGTGTGGGAAGAGACCCGCGCCGACGACACCATCGCCGCCCGGCTCGACGACGTCGCGGCCGGCGCGATCAGTCCGTACGACCTGGCGACCGAGATCGTCGCCACGCTCAAAGAGGGGGCGCGGGTATGACGACGCTCGCCACGCAGCACGGGTCGACGGCGGAGAGCGCGCTGTCGGAAGAGAAGCTCGAGCAACTGCGTGCGGTCGTGGCGGTCTGGAAGGCCCGCCTCGCCGCACTGCCGCAGCGGACCGACACGGACTTCACGACCATCTCGGGTCGGCCGGTCGAGCCGGCGTACACGGCGGTCGACGCGACGACGCTGCCGCCACTGCCGGGCGAGTATCCCTACACCCGCGGCATTCACCCGACCATGTACCGCGGCCGGCTGTGGACGATGCGCCAGTTCGCGGGCTTCGGGACGGCGGCTGACACCAACGCCCGGTACAAGTTCCTGCTGGAGCGCGGCCAGACCGGATTGTCGGTGGCGTTCGACTTTCCGACGCTGATGGGCTACGACTCCGACCATCCGCGGTCGCTGGGCGAGGTCGGGAAGTGCGGCGTCGCCATTTCGTCACTCGACGACATGGAGACCCTGTTCGACGGCATTCCGCTCGATCAGGTGTCGGTGTCGATGACCATCAACGGGCCGGCGGCGATCCTGTTCTGCTTCTTCGTGGCCGCGGCCGAACGGCAGGGCGTGGCGCTCACGAAGCTGCAGGGCACCATCCAGAACGACATCCTGAAGGAATTCGTCGCGCAGCACGCGTGGATCTTCCCGGTCGAACCGTCGCTCAAGATCATCGTCGATCTGTTCGAGTGGACCAGCGCGCACACGCCGGCCTGGAACTCGATCTCCATTTCGGGCTATCACATCCGGGAAGCGGGGGCGACGGCGGCCCAGGAGCTGGCGTTCACGCTGGCCAACGGCTTCACCTACGTCGAGCGCGGCATCGCCCGGGGCCTCGAGGTCGATCGCTTTGCACCGCGATTGTCGTTCTTCTGGGACGTGCACAACGACTTCTTCGAGGAGATCGCCAAGCTGCGGGCGGCCCGGCGGATCTGGGCGCGGCACCTGAGCGAGCGCTATGGCGCCACGGATCCGCGGTCGCTCAAGATGCGGTTCCACTGCCAGACGGCCGGCGTCTCGCTGACGGCACAGCAGCCGATGAACAACATCACCCGGGTCGCGTACCAGGCACTCGCCGCGGTGCTGGGCGGCACCCAGTCGCTGCACACCAACGCGCTCGACGAGACGCTGGCGCTCCCCACGGAACAATCGGTGCGGATTGCGCTGCGGACCCAGCAGATCCTGGCGTACGAATCCGGCGTGGTGAACACCGCCGATCCGCTCGGCGGATCGTATTTCGTGGAGGCGCTCACCGACCAGATGGAAGCCGAGGCCGAGGCGATCTTTGCGCAGATCGACGAAATCGGCGGCACCGTGGCGGCGATCGAAGCGGGGTGGTTCCAGCGCGAGATCGCGCAGTCGGCGGCGCGGTTCCAGGCCGAGGTCGAATCGGAGCGCCGGACGGTGGTGGGGGTCAACGCCTTCGTCGAAGACGGCGAGGAGCCGCTCGAGATCCTCACCGTCGACGAACGCGCCGAGCAGGATCAGCGGCGTCGCATGGCCGCGATGCGGCAACGCCGCGACCAGACACTGGTCGCGGCGCGGCTGGCCGAACTGGGCCGGGCCGCGCGCGCGGACCGCAACATCATTCCCGCGATGCTCGATTGCGCCCGGGCCTACTGCACGCTGTACGAGATTCGCCACGTGCTGCAGGAGATCTGGGGCGCCTATCGGGAGCCGGTGTTCTTTTGAGCGGCCCCGGGATGACGCGATCGGCCGGACCGGCGCGCGACGCGGATCCACTGCTGGCGTTCGAGCCCGGCCCCGAGCCGGTGGTATCGTGCTACCTCAAGCTCGAACCGCGCGACCGGGCCCGGGGCAAGTACCTCACCAAGGTGAAGAACCGCATCAAGTCGCTGGAGTACGCGCTGCCATCGCTCGGCTGGGACAAACGGGCGCAGGCCGCGGTGCGCGCCGACTGCGCCCGCATTGCCGCCTACCTCGGTGACGCCGACAACCTGCCGGCGACCGCCGGCGTGGCGATCTTCGCCAGCGAACCGCGCGGCCTGTTCGAAGTGCGCGCGCTGCCGCGCGTGCACCGCTCCCGCCTGGCCGTCGACCGTTCACCGCTGGTGCGCGAACTGGTGGCGAGCGCCGAGGAGCTGGGGAAGCTGTTCACCGTCACCCTCGATCGTGCCAGCGCGCTCATCTGGGAGGTGACGGCGGCGGGAGCGCGGGTGGCCCGGAAGGTGACCAGCACCGTGACGCGAGGCGGGCGCTACCATGCCGCCAGCGCCCGCAGCGACGCCACCGGGGAACACACCTTTCACAATCGGATCCGGGACGAGAAACGCCGGCACTTCGAAGGCGTGGCGCGGGCGCTCTTCGAACTCGACCGTGCGTCTCCCGGCCACCAGCTGGTCATCGCGGGCACCGGTTCCGACGCCAGTGCCTTCGAACCGTATCTCCACAGCTATCTGGCCGACCGGTTGATCGGGGTGGCGCGACTGGCGCCGAAGGACGCCACCGCGTCGGCGGTCCACCAGCTGACCATCGATGTGCACGCGCAGCACGCCCGGCTCTCGGAGACGCGGCATGTGGCGGAGTTGCAGGAGGCGCTCGGCACCGGGTGGGCGGTCAACGGGATCGGCGCCACGCTCGCCGCCCTGGCGCAAGGGAAGGTGCGGCTGCTGCTGGTGCGCGGCGACGCCACGACGCCGGGGTTCCGTTCGCTGGCCACCGGGCGGCTGTCGACGCTGGCCCGCGACCTGCGCGCCGACGGCGACGTACTGCCCACCGTCGATCTCATCGACGACGCCGTCGAAGAGGCGCTGCGCCAGCGGGTGGCGATCGACGTGATCTACACCCCCGACGCCGCCGAGGCCGTCGATGGGCTTGCCGCACTGCTGCGTTTCAAGTGATTTCCCCGTCGAGGACGGATTGATGACGCCTGCTGCTCCGCCGCTGCCCCGCCCGATCAGGGTGCTGGTTGCCAAGCCGGGACTGGATGGCCACGACCGCGGCGCCAAGGTGGTGGCCGCCGCCCTGCGCGACGCCGGCATGGAGGTGATCTACACCGGGCTGCACCAGACGCCCGAGATGATCGCCACCGCCGCGGTGCAGGAGGACGTCGACGTCGTCGGCCTGTCGATTCTCTCCGGCGCCCACATGACGCTCTTCCCGCGCGTCCGCCAGCTGCTGGTCGACATGGGGCGGCCCGACATTCTGGTGACCGGCGGCGGCATCATTCCCGATGCCGACATCGACGCCCTGCAGGCGCAGGGGATCGGACGGTTGTTCGGCCCCGGTACACCGACCGGCGAACTCGTCGCGTATATCAACGAATGGGCGGGCGCCCATCTCCGTCCCTGACGGCACCGTGACCAGCGCCGCCGGCCGGCCGTCACGGTTGCGCGAGCTGACCGATGCCTACGAGGCGCTGGCCGCCCGGTTGCGTCAGGGGGGCGGCGCCCGGCGTATCGCGCGGATGCACGACCGCGGTCAGCTGGCGCCGAGGGAGCGGGTCGACGCGCTGCTCGACCCGGGAACCCCGTGGTTCGAAATCGGCCTGCTGGTCGCCTACGATCGGTACGATGGCGAAGCGCCGGGTGCCGGCGTGATCACCGGTGTCGGGACGGTTTCCGGTCACGCGGCCGTCGTCGTGGCTAACGACGCCACCGTGAAGGCCGGCTCGTGGTGGCCGGAGACGATCACCAAGATCCTCCGCGCCCAGGAAGTCGCGATGCGCGAGCGGATTCCGATCATCTACCTGGTCGATTCGGCCGGCGTGAACCTGCCCTACCAGGAAGGGGTGTTCCCCGGGCAGTACGGCGCGGCGAGGATCTTCTATTACAACTCGCTGATGCGGCACTATCTGCGGGTGCCGCAGATCGCCGCCGTGATGGGAAGCTGTGTTGCCGGCGGGGCCTATCTCCCGGCGCTCTCCGACGTGATCTTCATGGTCGAGGGCACGTCGTTCATGGGACTCGGCGGCCCGAATCTCGTGAAGGGTGCCACCGGGCAGACCGTCGACGCCGAAACGCTTGGCGGCGCACGGGCCCACACCGCAACGAGCGGCGTGGCGCACTACCGCGCGGCCAACGACGCCGACTGCATCACCCGGATGCGGGAATACGTCTCCCGCCTCCCGCGGGCCCCGACCGCGGCACCCGGCGCCGCGCATGCGCCGAAGCGCGACCCGGCCGGGCTCTACGACCTGCTGCCGCACGACCACCGCCTCTCGTACGACATGCGTCAATTGCTGGATTGTCTCCTCGACGACGGTGCCCTCGACGAATTCCAGCCCGACCGCGCGCGCGAGATGCTCTGCGGACACGGCCGGATCGCCGGGATGCCGGTGGCGGTGATCGCCAACGAACGCGGATTGATCAAGCGGCCGGCGGGGGAGAAGCCACGCTTCGGCGGCATCGTGTACGCCGAAAGTGCCGAGAAGGTGGCGTATTTCATCGAGACGGCGAACCGCGAGCGGATGCCGCTGCTGTTCGTGCAGGATGTGAGTGGTTTCATGGTGGGCCCCGAGGCCGAACACGAGGGGATCATCCGCGCGGGGGCCCGATTCGTCGAAGCGATGGCGACGGCACTCGTCCCGAAACTGGTGCTCACCGTCAACCACGCCTCCGGCGCCGGCTATTACGCCATGGCGGGGCAGGGATTCGATCCCGATTTCATTCTGTCATGGCCCACCGGCCGGATGGCGGTGATGGAAGGCGAAGCGGCCGTGGCCGCCGTCCACGGTGGCACGATCGAGCTGGCCCAGCAGCGCCACCAGCCGATCGATGCCGCGACCCGCGAAGCGATCACCGCGATGCGGGCCGACTACGAAGCCCAGCTCGATGCGCGTTACGCGGCGGCGCGCGGATTCGTCGACGCGATCGTGAAGCCCGAAGAGACGCGACCGCTGCTGGCGTTTCTGCTGCAGGTCGTGGCCCACAACTCCGGTCCGCACCTCGGACCATTCGTCCTCGAGGGGATCCCCCCCGCATGAACGTCCGCTTGATCGCGGTGCACCGCTTCGGTGGCGCGCTGCTGGCGCTGGTTCTCGTCGCCCTGCCGCGCCCGTCGCGGGCGCAGGTACCGCTCACCGCCGCCGCCCCCGGCGATACCGCGCGCTCCGTCCCGCCCGAGGAAGCGTACCATCGCGGACTGATGCCGCTCGCCACGACGGGGGTGCTGCGGTTCGCGGCCGCCCATCCCGCCTGGGACGGGCGCGGCGTGCTGATCGCCATTCTCGACAGCGGCATCGATCCCGGCATCGCGGGGTTGCTGACCACGAGCACCGGCGCTGCCCAAGATCCTCGATCTGCGCGATTTCTCCCACGAGGGCCATGTGGCGCTGTCGCCGGCGGAGCGTCGTGGCGACACGCTGATCGTCGGAGCGCAGCGCTTGCTCGGCGCCTCGCGCGTGGCGGCGGTAGCCGGCCGTGGCACGATCTGGGGCGGGGCGCTGTACGAACTGCCGCTCGGACCGGCGCCGCAGGCCGACGTCGACGGCAATGGCATCGTGGGCGATACCCTGCCGGTCGTGGTGGTGAAAGGATCCGATGGCTGGGAGCTGTTTGCCGACACCGGGGAAGACGGCACTCTCGCCAACGATCAGCCGGTGCATGACTACGCCGTGGCGCGGGAGTATTTCGGTTGGCATCACGGCGGCGCGGCGGCACCCATCGACCTGGCGGTCAATTTCGCCGATTCGGCGGGGTCACCGCTGCTCGATCTCTTCTTCGACACCGAGGGTCACGGATCGCACGTGACCGGCATCGCGGCCGGCCACGATATCTACGGTGTGCCGGGTTTCGACGGCGTGGCACCGGGGGCGCAGGTCATCGGCATCAAGATCGCGAACGACGCTGCCGGCGGCGTCACCGTCACCGGCTCGATGATCGAGGCGCTGGAATACGCCGTGACGTATGCCCGCAACCGCGGCATGCCGCTGGTGGTGAACCTCTCGTTCGGTGTGGGAAACGAACTCGAAGGGACGGCGCGGATCGACCGGATGATCGACTCGGTGCTGGCACGGCATCCCGACGTGGTGATGAGCGTGGCCGCGTCGAACGATGGTCCGGGACTCAGCACGATCGGCTTTCCCGGCGAGCGCGACGCGGGTGCTGGCCGTCGGCGCCGTGATGCCGCTGGTATTTGCCGGCGTGCCGCCCGACGATACCGCCCCGCCGCCGCTGGCCTCGTTCTCCAGCCGCGGCGGCGAACTGGCCGCTCCCGATGTCGTCGCACCCGGCGTGGCGTATTCCACCGTTCCCGGGTTTGCGACCGGCAACGAACAGGACGAGGGGACGAGCATGGCCGCGCCGGAAGTGACCGGGCTGGCGGCCCGGCTCGAGTCGGCGCTCAAGGCCAGCGGACGGAGTGTGCCCGCCGCCACGGTGGCCCAGGCGCTCCGGGTCAGTGCCCATCAGCTGCCCTCGGGCGCCGTGGTCGATCAGGGGGCCGGTCTTCCCGACCTCGTCGCGGCGTGGGACTGGCTGGCCCGCGGGAAGATCGGTGCCGCAGCTTGCGGTCGATGTGGGTGCCATTCACGGCCGCGGAGCGGTGTACCTGACCGCCGGCGACCCGCCACTGACAGCGCAGGTCACGCTGCGGCGCCTCGACGGTACCGCCCCGATCCGCGTGCAGCTCGAGCGGAGCGACGCCTGGATCGACGTTCCCGACGCGCTCGACGTGCAGGGCGGCCGCGCCACCTTTACGGTGCGTGTCGCGCCGCCGGACTCCGCCGGGGTCGAAACCGGGGCGATTCACGTGTTCGCGGCCGATACCTCGCTCGGGCCGCTGGCGCTCATTCCGGTGACGGTGCGCAAGCCGGTCGATCTTGCCGCCGGCGACGCCGGGCACCGCGCGGTGCTGCAACCGGGAGCGGTGAGCCGCACCTTCGTTCCCGCCGACAGCGGGCGCGGGTTGCAGATCGAGGTCTCGACGCTCGCAGGCGGCGGATCACATCCTGGCGGCGCTGCATGAACCGGGCGGAATGCCGTTCCGCGGCGGACCGGAGGCGCCGGCCGGGTTCGGCGATGCGGCGGCGATGTTCGACCTGCCGGAGAACGACGTCGTCCCGGGTCAGTACGAGGTCGACGTGGTCGCGGGGCCGCTCGCCGCTGACTCGGCCCGGGTCGATCGTCCGCCAGGCGCCGCTTCGCCTCGGCGCCACGGTCCAGGGAGACTCGCTGCTGGTGACGGCGCAGAGTCTGGTTGATCATCCCGATTCGTTCCGGTTCCGGATGGGGCTGATCGGCGGCGAACGCCGCGTGCGTGTGACCGAGCCGAACGATGCGCCGTTGCGGCTGGCGATTGCCGTGCCCGACTGGGCGGCGCATCTCCAGATCGACGCCACCATGCCGCGCGCGGAGTGGTCGAACTACACTGACTTCGGCTTCACCTTCCAGGATCGCACCGGCCGGCAGTTGGCGCAGTCGCCGATCAACTACGCGACGAGCCGGGCCAATCTCGACCTGCCCGGGAAGCTCCCGGGGGACTCCGTGATCGTGCTGCTCGCGCCGGCTTTCGCGGTGCCCGGCGCATGACAGCGCGTGGGCACTCGATCTGGTGGTTCACTTCTACCTCACCCAGCCGAACGTGCTCGACAACGGCGGATCGCCGCTGCGCGTCGTGGCCCCGGAGGCCGCGCTGACCGAACCCTTCCCCGGCTTCAGGTTGCCGTTCGCCATGCCGGACGGGTACGCGCCGGTGCTGCTGCTGGTGGCGCTGGAGGGCGAACAGCATGTCTGGTCGAACGAAATCGCCCTTCCCGTCGCCGCGGCGCATGACGCCGCGGGGGCCGGTCCGCCGTGACGAAGCGCGGCGTGGTGCGGATCGCCGCGGGGCAGGGGTTCTGGGGCGACTGGCTGGAGGCGCCGGTCCGCCAGGTGCGCGGCGGCCCGATCGACTACCTGGTGCTCGATTACCTCGCCGAAGTCACCATGTCGATCCTGCAGAAGCAGCGGATGCGCGATCCCGCCGCTGGGATACGCGCGCGACTTCGTCTCGCAGATGGAGCGCGATCCTCCCCGACATCGCCGCGCGCGGCATCCGGGTGGTGAGCAACGCCGGCGGCGTCAATCCGCGCGCGTGCGCCATGGCGGTGCGCGCCGTCGCCGACCGGCTCGGTCTCGGCGCGAAGATCCGGATCGGGCTGGTGACCGGCGACGACCTGATGGACCGGCTCGACGCGCTTGGTGCCGAAGGCGAACCCTTCGCCAACATGGACACCGGGCGTCCGCTGCGCGACATCCGCGCCGCGGTGCGCGCGGCGAACGCCTACCTCGGCGTCGCGCCGGTGGTGCAGGCGCTCGCCGAGGGGGCGAACATCGTCATCACCGGACGCGTGACCGACACCGGGCTGACGCTCGGCCCGCTGGTGCACGAATTCGGCTGGCCGGCCGACGACTGGGACCGCATCGCCGCCGGCACCGTGGCCGGACACATCCTGGAATGCGGCGCGCAGAGCTCCGGCGGCAACCTGCTCAAGAACTGGCGCCGGGTGCCGGATCTGGCCGACGTCGGTTTTCCGATCGTCGAAGCGTCGCGCCGACGGCACCTTCGTGGTCACCAAGCATCCCGGCACCGGCGGCGTCGTCAACGTCGCGTCGGTCACCGAGCAGCTGGTCTACGAGATGGGCGACCCGACGGCGTACATCACCCCGGACGGCATCGCCGACTTCACCACCATCCAGCTGCGCCGGCTGGGGCCGGACCGGGTCGGCGTGTCCGGCATCCGCGGCCACGCCGCGGACGCCGAAGCTGAAGGTGTCGGTGGCGTGGTTCTATGGCTACAAGGCGGTGGGGACGCTGGTCTATGCGTGGCCCGAGGCGCTCGACAAGGCGCGCGCCGCTGACCGCGTGCTGCGCACAGCGGCTGAACGCGACTGGGCCTCGAGTTCGACCAGATCCTCACCGAATACGTCGGCGCCGACGCGACCCACGGCCGGCTCAGCGGCAACGCCGCGTCCCGATCTGGCGGAAGTGATGCTGCGGGTGGGGGTGCGCGCCCGGGAGCGCGAGCCGGTGGAGCGCTTCACCCGCGAGATCGCGCCGCTGGTGCTGACCGGTCCGCCGAGCGTGACCGGGTTCGCCGGCGGGCGGCCGCCGGTGGAGGAGATCGTCGCGTTCTGGCCGGCGCTGGTCTCGCGCGAGCGCATCGAGCCGTCGATCGCCGTGGAGCTGGTATGAGCGCCGCCATCCGCCTGCCGCTGCGCCTGCCTGGCGCACGCCCGCTCCGGCGACAAGGGCGACACCGCCAACGTCGGGCTGATCGCGCTGGAGCCATGGCTCTACCCGGTGCTGGCGCGCGAGGTCACCGTCGCCCGGGTGGCGCGGCATTTCCGCGGCATGGTGCGCGGTGTCGAGCGCTTCGAATTGCCCAACCTCCATGCCCTCAATTTCCTGCTGCACGGCGCGCTCGATGGCGGCGGCACGCTCTCGCTCAAGACCGATGCGCAGGGGAAGGTCTTTTCCACCGCGCTGCTGCGCATGAAGATCCCGGTGCCGGCGGCGCTGGCGCGCCGCATCCGGGGAAGCGGCACGGTGAGCCACGTGACCCGCGCCGCATCGGGCGGCGTGCTGACGATCACCCTCGACCGGGCCGAAAAGCGCAACGCCCTTTCACGCGCCATGATCGCCGAACTGGCCGACGCGCTGGCGCAGGCGGAGCTCGAGCCGAGCGGTGCGGGTCGTGGTCGCTGCGCGGCGCGGGCGCGGACTTCTGCGCCGGCGCCGACCTCGACGAACTGCTCGAGTCGGCCGACCGCCCGATGGAGGACAACGAGCGCGACGCGCTGGTGCTGGGCGAAGTCTTCCTGACGCTGCGCCGCATTCCCGAAGCCCACCGTGGCCGTGGTGCGGGGACGGGCGCTCGCGGGCGGTGCCGGACTGGCCACCGCCTGCGACATCGTGCTCGCGGCCGGCGTCGAGCCGGTTCGGCTATCCGGAGATTTCCCGCGGGTTCGTGCCCGCGATGGTGATGACGATGTTGCGCCGGCTGGCGGGCGAGAAGCGGGCCTTCGAACTGGTCGCCACCGGGCGGACGGTCGACGCCGCGGAGGCGCTCGCCGATCGGCCTGGTGAGCCGGGTGGTGCCGGACGACCGTCTCGACGACGAGGCCGGCGACGCTGCTCGCCGCCCTTGCCGGGCAGAGTGCCAGCGCCTTCGCGCTGACCAAGCAACTCTTCATCGAACTCGACGGCCAGGACTTCCAGACCGGCGTGCTCCTCGGCGCGCGCGTCAACGCGATGGCGCGGGCCACGCCCGACTTCCGCCGCGCCGTGGCGGCGTTCCTGGCCCGATGATCTCGCCGCGCAACGCCGTGACGATTCTTCGCGCTGGCGCTGGCCGTCGTGGCGGTGGCGCGCGACGACACGCGGCTGACCTGGGTTGGTCATCGCCCTGCTGGTCGTGGTGCTGGCCTGGCGGCTGGCCGAGCGCCGACGCCGTCGGCCGCGCCCGAGGACTCCGAGCGAGTAACATCCGCGTTTTCCGGCACGGGCGTCGCGGCGGAGCGGTACCGCCTCTTCGCCGCCGTCCGGTGCTTCGTGGCGAGCATGTCGGCTTCGCTCGCCCTGGCGCGCCACGTGCTGCGGACCACCTTCGGCCATCCCGATTTCCGCCCGATGCAGCGGCGCATCGTGCATCACGTGCTCGGCGGGCGCGACGTGCTGGCGGTGCTGCCAACCGGCGGCGGCAAGTCGGTGTGCTACCAGGTGCCGGCACTGCTCGAGCCGGGCCTGACGGTCGTCGTCTCGCCGCTCATCGCGCTGATGCAGGACCAGGTGGCGGCGCTCGCGGCGCGGGGCGTCGCCGCCGCGGCGCTGCACAGCGCGTCGACGCCGGTGAACCAGGCGGACGTCGCTGGCGCGCGGCGGCGCCGGACGGCTGCGGCTGCTGTATGCCGCGCCGGAACGACTCGCGAGGCTGTGCGACGACCTGCGGCGCCGGTCGGTTCCGGTCACCCGACTCGCGGTCGACGAGGCGCATTGCATCGTCGAATGGGGCCACGATTTCCGGCCGGCGTATCGGCAGGCTGGGCCGGGCGCGCCGGGCGCTCGGGCAGGCCGCCGTGCCTCGCGCTCACCGGCAGCGCGACGCTCGACGTGCGCCGCGAGATCCGGCGCTCGCTCGGTTTCGGACGGCGGCAGTCTCGACGTGGTGGGGTCGTTCGACCGCCCCAACCTCCGCTTCGAGGTGATCCGCGTGTCCGGACGCGAGGACCGTCTTGCCCGGCTTGTCGGTGATGGTCCGGACGGTCGTCCGGTTCGGCGATCGTCTATGCGCCGACGCGCGGACAGGTCGAGGGGTTGGCCCGCGTGCTGCGCGAGATCGGTGTCGGCGCGGCGCCGTATCATGCCGGCATGACGCCGCGGTCGAACGTACCGCCGCTGCTGGAGGCATTCCTCGCGCGACGACGTCCGCGTCGTGGTGGCGACGTGCGCGTTCGGGATGGGGATCGACAAGCCGGGCGTCCGGCTCGTCGCGCACTGGTCGATGCCGTCCACGCCCGGAGAGTTACTACCAGGAAGCGGGACGCGCGGGGCGCGATGGCCAGCCGGCGCGCTGCGTGCTGTTCCATCAGCCGGGCGATGCCGTCATGCCGCGCCGCCAACTTGCGGTCGACCTTCCCCGACGAACGGCTGGTCGAACGTCTCTGGGCCGATCACGGTGCCCGCCAGCGGGCCGCCGCAGGCCTGGCCGCGAGCGCAAGGCGCCTGGAAGCGGAGCTCCGTCCGCGTCCGGCGGCAGGTCCTGTCGACTGGAGCGGGGTTCGCCGTCGTCGGCGCGAAGCGGAGCGTCGCCTGGAATGGATGGTGGCTTACGCGAACGGCACCCGCTGCCGCCGCCGGATGCTGCTGCAGTGGTTCGGCGAATCGGTCCGGTCGTGTACGGGTTGCGATCGCTGCCGCACGGGAACGGCCCGGAGCGCCTCAGGGCTGAATCGGGAAGATCGGTCCCGTTCGGCGCCACCTGCCAGCGGGCCTGCTGCACGTCTTCGTTCAGCGGCACGGCCGACGCCGAACGTGCTCGGCGCGGCGGCGAGCAGATTGGCGTAGAACGGATCGGCCTTGCTCAGGTCCACCTTGTAGCCGAGGTCGCCGATCGAGGCGATCGATATGCGCGACAACGGCATGAACACGCCCGGGGCTTCGATGTATCCGGTCATCAATTCGGTCGTGAACACCGTCTCGCGCCAGTGTACGTCGCGCGTGCCGACCGGGCCCTGATTCTCCAGCGGGATCGGCGTGCCGGAGTAGGCCAGCATCGGTCAGCCGCCATTGGCGTCAATGCCTGGGCGCCGGTGAAGTAGGGGTCGCGGTCCGCCCGAGCCCTGCGCCAGGCCGAGATCCTGCCAGCTGGTGCCGTAGCCGAGGACGTGGGCCATTTCATGGGTCACCACGGGCAGCAGCTGATGGTTCTTGTCGAGCTGTGCCAGGTCGGCCTCGTCGAATCGCATCTGGCCCACGGCGGTCAGATCCGATCCGGTGCGCCGGACGCAGGGCCCCGACGAGCCGAGAATGCCGCCGCGGCCGTCGATCTCATCGACCTCGGCGAAGATCACCACATCGTCGATCGTCTCGTTCATCGCCGGCGAGAGCCCGTTGGCGCACGCACCGGCCGGCAGCGACACCGGCGACATCGGGGATATCCGCGGTGATGATCCCCATCCAGCGCCGTGCCGCGCCGACGAACGCGTCGCGCTCATCGGGGGTCAACGGCGTGAGGAAGCGGAGATCGATCAGGAACGGCGTCGACGTACCGGAGGCATGGAACGAGATCGGCGTCGCCGGAGAATCCGGCGATCGTGGCGGTCATCGTGCTCGACGGCTGCGCCCCGAGGCGCCAGTCGCCCTGGCGCGGCGATCCCGCTGGCGTCGGTCACCGCGTCGCCACCGGTCAGGGTGCGCGTCGCCGCCACCAGCCGAGCGCAAAGGTCACCGGAACGTTGGCCACCGGCGCGCCGCCGGCATCGGTCACCAGCACGCGCGGAATGGATCGTGACCTGGAAATCGAGATACCCTGTCTGGTCGGTCGGCGACTGGGCGGCGAGGGTCGGCATTGCCGTCGAGGCCCTGGGCTTCGAACACGTACGACGACGCCGTTGGGTGTCGACGCGGTGACGCGGTTGATCCCCGCGGCGCTGCCCAGGGTCCACGAGCCCGAGCTGGGCGTGCCCGAGCGAGTCGGTCACGACGTTCGCACCCGGTCACCGTGCCGGTGTTCTCCGTGACGGTGAACGTGACGGTCACCCCCGCCGTGGGATTGCCATACGCATCCTCGACGACGACGGCCGGCGACGGCGCGACCGGGCCGGAAACGATGCGCGGCATACGACGCGTTGCCCACCGGCGTCATGCTGGCGGGCGCGCCGGCGACGGCCGTGGCGGTGATGATCTTCGGCGATCGGGATACCCGACGCGGTGACGCTCAGTGTGTTGGCGCCGATGGTGGTCCCCACCAGCCACTGGCCGACGGTCGCGATCCCGCGTCCATCGGTCTTCGTCGAGTCGCCGGTGACGCTTCCGCCGCCGGCCGTCACGGCGAACCGGACGATGATCCCCGGGAGGGCGTTCCCGTAGGTTGTCGCGGACCTGACGCTTGGCGCGACAGGCACGACGCTGCCGACCGGTACCGATTGGTCGTCGCCGGCGACGACGGAGATGCACGTTGGGCGAGCCGGCAGGTCGTTGCCGGCGCGGCAACCGGCGACGGCGGCCAGTGCCAGCAGGAGCCCGGAGCGGGATCTCGCAACGTGCCGACGGGATGGTGTCGCACGTTCATCGCGCACGAAGATAGCAATTTCCGGTGCATCTCAGCCGGCACGTGATGCACGCGGTGAGGCGGTCGCGGCTTCCGTAGCCCTCCGGAGCGTGCCGGTACCGCCCGGGGCTACGGCCCGTTGCCGTAAGTTGCTGTATTCCATACATTTCCATCTCATGCACTTGATCCGACAGCCCCGGGGCCTCCGCTGGATGGCGGGCGCGACGACGTTCGTCCGCCGGCTGCCCGGGATGCTGTTCCACCCGTTCCGCCGCCCGTGGATTCTGCACGGCGCGCGCACCTCCATTTCCTGATGCGACAGCTCCAACCCTTCGACCGCTCCGGCATCGCACCGGACGGGCGCCGCCTGTTCCGGCTGGCCCCGTCCCGTGCGCTCCGCGGCGGCCGCAGGTGGCCGGGGCTTTCGTCGGAGTGGCGCGGCCGTCGGCGGGGAACCCGCACCCGAGACCTCCGTGAAACGCGAAATCCTGATTTCCGGCACGCCCCGCGAAACGCGGGTCGCCATTCTCGAGGACGACCGCCTCGTCGAACTGCTGGTCGATCGCCCTGACCAGCGCCGCACTGTCGGGGACATCTATCCTCGGCCGGGTCGATGCCGTCCTGGCCGGGATCCAGGCGGCGTTCGTCGACATCGGCCTGGAGAAGAGCGCCTTCCTGCACGCCTCGGACCTGCTCGAGCCGGAAGAAGACGAGGATCCTGATGAAGCGGACGACGTCGCCACCCTCGAGCCGGGCGACGCCGCCGAACCTGCCGTCGAGAAGCGCCGCGGCGACGGCGGCAAGCGCGAGATCGGTTCCCGGCGCGCCATCCCCGACATCGGCGAGCGCCTGAAGAAGGGGCAGACGCTCCCGGTGCAGGTCATCAAGGAGCCGATCTCCACCAAGGGATGCCGGGTCACGGCGCAGATCTCGCTCGCCGGGCGGTTCCTGGTCTACATGCCGTACGCCACCCGGGTCGGCGTGTCGCGCAAGATCGAGAGCCGCGAGCAGCGCGCCAAGCTGCGCGAGATGGTTTCGCGGCTCCTGCCCAAGGACTCCGGCGGCGTCATCGTGCGGACGGTCGCCGAAGGCGTCACCGAGGAGCACTTCCGGCGCGAAATCCAGTCGCTGCTCGGCACCTGGAAGAAGATCAAGCGGAAGCAGACCTACGTGCGCCGCGCGCCGGCGCTGCTGCACCGCGAGGCGTCGCTGACCCGCAGCCTGGTGCGCGACGTCTTCTCCGCCAAGGTCGACGCGCTCTGGGTCGATTCGCGCGAGCTGTACCACGAGATGACGCAGTACCTCGAGGCGATCGATCCCGGAGCTGCTGGAGCGGGTGCACTTCTACGACGACCCCGCGCCGCTGTTCGACCAGTTCAAGATCGAGCAGGAGATCCGCGACCTCTTCAAGCAGCGGGTCGACCTCCCCACCGGCGGGTACATCATCATCCAGCCGACCGAGGCGCTGATCTCGATCGACGTCAACACCGGGCGCTACACCGGCAAGCGCGACCCGGAGAAGACGATCCTCCGCACCAACATCGAGGCGGCGCGGGAGATCGCGCGGCAGATCCGGCTGCGCGACGTCGGCGGCATCATCGTCGCCGACTTCATCGACATGGAGTCGAAGGGCAATCGCGATCGGGTCCTCCAGGAACTGCGCACCCACCTGGGCCGCGACCGGGCGCGGACCCGGGCGTTCGCCGTTTCGGAACTGGGCCTGATCGAGATGACCCGGCAACGGGTCCGCCCGTCGCTCTGGGCGTCGATGACCCGCGAGTGCCCCACCTGCGAAGGGCACCGGCCGGGTCTTCTCGCCGGAGATCGTCACCCGGCGCCTGGAGCGGGCGCTCAAGCGGGCGGGCGCGGAGCACAAGGAGCGCCGGCTGGCCATCCGGCTGCACCCCGAGGTGGCGCTCTACCTCCTCGAGGAGGAGCCGAAGCTGGTGTCGTCGATCGGCAAGCAGGGCGGGCTCGAACTCGAGGTCCGCGACGACCCGATGCTGCGGCTCGACGAATTCCGGCTGATGTCCCGGCCGGCCGGGACGGGATGTCACCGAGCTCTATGCCGTGGCGTAGCAGCGAAGAGGCCCGGGCAGCCAGAGCCCAGGGCCCAGGGCCCGAGCCCAGAGCCCGGGCTCCGGGCGCCTCTGTCTGGTCCCCGTTGCTCCGCGGCCCGGACCCCGAGCTAAATTGTCAAGCTATTTTCGAGAGGGCCTTGCTTCCATGTACGCGATCTTCAAGGCGCTGGGCAAGCAGTGGCGCGCCGAAACCGGCGCCACGCTGCGCCTGCCGTTGATGGCGGAAAAGTCGCCCGGCGACCAGGTCACCTTCGACGAGGTGCTGCTGGCCTCGAACGGCGCCACGGTGACGGCCGGTACGCCCACCATCAAGGGCGCTTCGGTGGCGGCCGAGGTGGTCGGCCACGGCAAGGACGGGAAGCTCTACGTCTTCAAGTTCAAGCGCCGGAAGGACTACCGCCGCAAGACCGGACATCGGGCCAAGTTCACCGAAGTCCGCATCACCGACGTCGTGCTCGGCTGAGGAGATTGCCATGGCACACAAGAAGGGCGTCGGCTCCAGCCGCAACGGCCGCAATTCGAATCCCCAATACCTTGGCGTCAAGCGCTTCGGCGGCGAACGGGTCACGGCCGGAAGCATCCTGGTCAAGCAGCGGGGCACCCGGTTCCACGCCGGAAAGAACGTCTTCCGCGCCAAGGACGACTCGCTGCACACCTACATCGACGGCGTGGTGCGGTTCGAGCGCCGCGACCGCAACCGGCTCAAGATCTCGGTCTACCCCGTCGACGAGGCCGCCGCCAGCTAGCCGGCGGCGGGCCATCGGCAGGCTGCGGCCCGTCACCCCTCGGGGGCGGCGGGCCGCAATCGTTCCGGCCAGTCGCCGCACAGCCCGCTGACCCCCATCCGGGCCAGCTCCCGGCCGCATGCGCCGCGTCGTTGACCGTCCAGGCGATGACACCGATGCCCGTCCTCGGCGGCAGCTGGTCGACCAGCTCGGCGTCGACGAGGTGCGACTCCTGCCACAGCAGCATCGGCGCCAGCGGCCCTGGCCTGTGCCGGCCGGATCGACCGGGTAGGAGCACGACAGCACGCCCAGCGAGAGCGCCCGGGTCGAGCTGGTGAAGGCCGGCGATGATGCGGTGGTCGAAGGCGTGCAGATGGACGTGGACTGCCGGCGTCCGGCGGCGCGCACGCACGGCATCGCAATGGCCGGGCCGAACTGCGGCGGGAGCGCCTTGATCTCGACGAAGACGCCCAGTCCGGCCAGCACGTCGCAGCGCCTCGGCCAGCGTCGGCAGGTGGCGCCCGGCACCGCGCTCGAGTTGCCGGAGGTGCTCGGCCGGGTGGGTGGCGATCGGCTCGCCGGTGGGGAGGGCCGGGTCGTGAATCACCACGAATTGGCCGTCCACAGTCGTGTGGATATCGAATTCCACGCCATCACATCGGGACGGGCCAGTCGCTCGCGGCGAGGGCGAACGCCTCGAGCGAATTCTCGCGGCGGCGGCTGGAAACACCGCGATGACCGATCACCAGGGGTGCTGTGGAAAACGGCGATGTCGGCCATGTTCGTCGCCTGTGGAAGTCGTGCAAATCACGTGAGATCGAAACCGCTATCAACATATTCGACAGCCATTTGTCTTCACTGTCAACAGTGTCGACACACGAGGTTTCTCGCCACCGGCGTCGACGGTGCGGTCGCTCCGCCTTCCGGGTGTGTTGACGTGGCGACGCGGAGCTTAACGTGGCGCGATCGAATCCGTCGTTGGGGGGATGAATCCGGTGGCGATCCCTGAGTCCACCGACTCGGAACTGGTGTCGGCCTGGCGGCTCGGCGACGAGCGGGCAGCGGCTTGCCTGGTGGGGCGACACGCGGTGGCGCTGGGACGCTATCTGGCCGCATCGGGGGCGGCAACGGCAGATGTCGAAGACCTGGTTCAGGATGCCTTCTTCAAGGCCTTTCGCGGACTCGATGGCTGGCGCGGCGATGGTTCGTTCCGGGGGTGGTTGTTCCGGATCGGCCAGAACGTGCTCCGGGACCGTTTTCGCGAGCGGAAGGGGCGGCGGTTCGTCGAGCTCGACGATCACGACCGGCCGGACCGCGCCGATCCGGCCGGCGAACTGGCGGCCGACGAGACTGGCCGGTGCATTGGCGTCGGGGCTGCGGAAGCTGGGACGATTGCAGCGCGAGGTCTTCCTGTTGCGGGTGCAGCAGGGCATGGATTACGGGGAAATCGCCGCCGCGCTGGGCACGACGCCGGGCGCGGCCCGGGTGCATTATCACCATGCCGTCAAGCGACTGAAGGAATGGATCGCATGATCGAGTGCGCGGAGCTGGCCGATCGGATGCCGGATGTCTGGCACGGCCGGGCGGCATGGACCGACGAGGAGGCGGCCCACCTGGCGAACTGTCCCGGGTGCCGAGCTGAATGGCGGCTGGTCGAGACCGGCGCCGCGCTGCACGCCGATCGGGCGGTTTCGTCGGAGCGGATTGCCGCGGCCGTGCTTGACCGGCTCCGGACGGAGCCGCGGGTCGCGGTCCGACGAATTCCGTGGCGCGGCGTTGCGCTCGTCATGACGGGCATTGCCGCCGCGCTGATACTGGTCGTCGTGATTCCCCGTCGGCACCAGCCGGCGCCGGCCACCACCGATGCGGTGGCTGCCGCCACGCCGCTGATTCCCGAGCTGAACGATCTGTCGGAGAGCGAATTGCACTCGGTCCTGCAGATGCTGCAGGCGTCGGTCGACGACGGTGCGGCCGGCGGGTTGCCGCGGCTCGGCGATCTCGACGACACCCAATTGGAGCAGTTACTGCGGGCGGAGGAAGGATGAAATCGGTATTCCGGGTGACGTCGCTGGTGCTGGTGACGATCGCGGTGGCGGCGTCGCCGGCGGTGGCGCAACGGGGCGCACGGGGGAACCGGACGGCCGGGCTGCGGCGCCAGATCGAACAGCTCTTCATGCAGCAGGCTCGCAACCAGCTCGGGTTGAGCGCCGACCAGGTGGCCAGGGTGCAGCAGGTGCTGGGCGAGTATGCCGGCACCCGACTGCAGCTCGACCTGACCGACCGGGTGCTCACCAGCGCGCTCCGGGATCAGTTGCGCCCCGGGATCGCCGCCAACGGCGACAGCGTGGCCAGGCTGGTCACGGCGCTCAATGCCAACCGCGTGGCCAACGCGGTGAGCTTCCAGAACGAGATGATCGCGCTGTCGAAGGTGCTCACGCCGGTGCAGCTGGGGCAGTTCCAGTTGCTGAACGACCGACTGCTGGAGAGGATCCGCGAATTGCAGCAGCAGCGGCCGGCGCCGGCGCCCGCGCCCGGCGCCGGAGGCGTGACGCCCGTTGCGCCGCCGCCGGACACCGGATCGTCGCCGCCGCGGTAATGCCGGGGGTTCCACCGGTTCGGTGGCTCGTCGCCGCGCTCCCGCTATATTCCGTGCCCGTTTGCCGGGTGCGTTCGATCGCGTGGCGTGTCGGTGCTGCGGCGCAAGCGCCTGGCCCGAGTGGCGGAATGGTATACGCGGCGGACTCAAAATCCGCTGGCCGCAAGGCCATAAGAGTTCGAGTCTCTTCTCGGGCATCGTTTCCCGGCCGCGGCGATCGAGTCGCGGCCTGTTAGTTTTTCGGGGACCGATGGTGTCCGTCACCTCCACCGCCTCCGGGACCCCCATGGTACTCGCCGCCACTCACCGCGTCGCCGATCCGGCCGCACTCACCACGCCGCTGCTGATCCTTCCGGTACCGAAAGGTCCGCTGCCGCCGGCGCTCGAGGCCGTCGACAAGGTGTGCGGCGGTGAACTCGCCCGGTGTTGGGCGTCGAACGACTTCGGCGGCGGAAAGGACGAGACCGCGCTGGTGTATCCGCCGGGACCGATTGCGCGCGTGTTGTTGATCGGCCTCGGGGATGCCGCGGGGGTGACGCCCGACGGACTCCGTGCCGCGGCGATGGTGGCCGGCAAGCGCGCACGGGTCATGGGGGTACCGAGCGCGACGCTCGCCTTCTTCGGCGAGCAGTTTGCGTCCGTGGCGTCCGGCCGGGCGGGGCAGATGCTCGCGGAAGGACTTCCCTTCGGGGCGTGGCACTATCCCGACCTCAAGCGCCCGCCGGAAGTGGTCAAGCCGGCGTTCGCCCAGTGCGACGTCATCACGCCGCGCGCCGATCGCGAGTTCGCGGCAGGCTTCGAGCGCGGCAGCGCCATTGCCGCCGGTCAGGCGCTGACCCGTGAACTCCAGGTCCTGCCCGGGAACACCTGCACCCCGGCGTATCTCGGCGAGCGGGCCGAAGCACTGGCCAGGACGCACGGCCTTGCCGTCACCGTGTTCGACAAGGCCGCCATCGTGCGCGAGGGCATGCAGGCGTTGCTGGCCGTCGCCCAGGGCAGCGCCCAGGACCCCCGGTTCATCGTGCTCGAATACCGCGGCAGCGCCGCCGCACCCGTGGTGCTGATCGGCAAAGGCGTCACCTTTGACAGCGGCGGCATCTCGATCAAGCCGGCGCTATCGATGGAAGACATGAAGTACGACATGTCGGGTGCCGCCGCGGTGCTGGGAACGTTCGACGTGCTGGGGCGGCTCAAGCCCCCGGTGCACGTCATCGGACTCATCCCGACCTGCGAGAACATGCCGTCCGGGACGGCGGTCAAGCCGGGCGACGTGGTCGGATCGCATTTCGGAAAGACGATCGAAGTGGTCAACACCGACGCCGAAGGGCGGCTGATCCTGAGCGACGCGCTGTCGTGGGCGCGGCGGTACAAGCCGGCGGCGGTCGTCGACTGCGCCACGCTCACCGGCGCGATCGTGATCGGACTGGGCCATACCGCCAGCGGCGTGATGGGCACGGACGAGGCGTTGATTGCCGAGGTCCTTGCGGCGGGCGCGCGGGCCGGCGAGCGGGCGTGGCAGCTGCCGCTGTGGGACGAGTACCGCGAGCTGATCAAGTCCGACATCGCCGACGTCAAGAACAGCGGCGGACGCCCCGCGGGCAGCATCACCGCCGGATGGTTCCTGCGCGAATTCGTCGAAGGCTACCCGTGGGCGCACCTCGACATCGCGGGCACGGCGTACAGCGATCACGAAGCCGCCACCCAGGTCAAGGGTCCGACCGGGAACCCGGTTCGGCTGTTCGCCGAATTCGTCCTCGCGCGCGCCTGACGCGACGGTGCGGCGCGGCGCGGCCTTCCTCCTGCTCCTGGTGGCGTGCGGCGCCGCCGGCGTCTCGGCGCAACTGCCGGTGCGCCCCGCGGGCGACACCACCGCCGCCGATTCCGCGGCCGCCGACTCGCTGCGGCGACTGGCCGACACGTTGACCACCACCGAACGGCTGTTGCAGGCGTCGCACCAGGACACGGTCGTGCTGCGGCCGTTGCCGCTGGTCGGCACCCGCTCCCTCGAACCGCTCGGGGCGCGGATCGTGTTCTCGCGCGACTCGATCGATTGGGCCCCGGCGGAAACGCTCAGCGAACTGCTGATGCGGATTCCGGGGGTCTATCTCGAACAGGGCGGGTGGTGGGGGCGCGCGGTGCTGCCGAACTACGAAGGCGGCGGCGCCGGGGCGATCGTCTATTACGTCGACGGCATGCCGCGGCTGCCGCTCGGCCGCGATTCGCTGACCTTCGATCCGTCCACCTTTCCGCTCGGGATGCTCGACCGCGTTGAGGTCGAGCGCGACCCGGCGATGCTCGCCGTCTACCTCTACACCCGTCGGCACGACCGCGAAGCGCCGCGGACCAAGATCGGCATCGCCACCGGCGACCGCGGACTGTCGCGGTACTTCGCGTCCTATGAGCGACGGTATCCGAGCGGGTTCGGGGTGGCGCTGGCGGCGGATTATTTCGGCGTCAACGCCCCGACCGGCGGGAGCGGCGGCTCGCACATCACCAGCGGCTGGGCGCAACTCGGCTGGGCGATTTCGCGACATCTCGGCGTGCAGGCCGAAATGATCACCGAGGCGATCTCCCGCGACGCGCTCCTCGGTACTCCGACCCGCGACACGCTCTCGGCCGCGGTGAATGGCACCCGCACCGACATCGACCTTCGCGCCGACTGGCACGGCCGGGACGACGGATTGGGCCCGCAGGTCGATCTCTTCGCGCTCCGCAGTCTCTGGAGCGGGGATTCGATCCACCAGGGCATCACGAGCTTCGGCGGCGTGATCGGATATCGGCGTCCGACGTGGTCGATGGAATGGACCAACTGGACCCACAGTCAATGGACGCCGTTCGAGTCGCGGCTCACCCTCGGCGCGGCGCCGATCCGGCTGCTGAGCGGATCGCTGGAGTTGAACGGCCAGCAGCAGAGCGCCCGGCGGAGCAGCGACTGGACCACGGCGCGGGTTGGTGTGCAACTGCCGTGGGGTGTCGAAGTCGGTGGCCTGTGGAGCGACGGCCACCGGGTCGACGCGCCGTCGTTGGCCGACGATGCCGAACACCGCTTCACCAACACGGAAGTCCACGCCGGCGTGCACTGGCGCCAGCTCGACGTGACCGGCCGCTATGCCCGCAACGACGGCTGGACGCCGCTGGGATATCCGGAGTTTGCCGCGATCGCGTCGCTCGAGCCCCTGCCGCGAACCGACTGGGTGATGGTCGACGCGAGGGTGACGCCGATGAACTGGTTGAGCTTCGAGACGGTGTACTACGAACCGCGCAACGCGCGGCCCGACGCGATGCCGCCGAAGCATGCCATCTCCACGGTCACGGTGCGATCGAAATTCCTGCGGAACTTTCCGAGCGGGATATTCGACCTGAAGGTGCAGGGCGTGGTGGAGAGCTGGAGTCCGGGCATTGGGGGCCTCGATCGCCAGGGGAACCCGATTCCGCTGCCGGGCGCCACCTTCATCCGGGGGATCTTCGAGCTGCAATTGGGGCCGTTCATCGCCTATTTCGACCGGGTGAATTTCCGGGCGACCAAGACCGGCTCGGTGCCGGGATATCCCATCCCGTCGCTCGGCAGCACCTACGGGGTGCGCTGGGAGTTCACCAACTGATCGGTCCCGCCGCCTCCTCCCCGGCGGGAACCCCCATTCGCGATTATCTTTCCAATCTTTTCCCGGAGTGGGAGTTCGTGTCGTGGCGTTGAGCATGACCGGCTTCGGAGCCGCCGAGGGCGAGGTATCCGGACGGCGGTTGCGGGTGGAAATCCGTACCGTCAATCACCGCTGGTTCAACTTCGCGGCGCGCCTGCCGGGCGATCTCGGTCCGATGGAAGCCGCCGTCCGGGAGCGGATGCGCAAGGAATTTGCGCGGGGGCATGTCGTCGTCAGCGTGCGCTGGACCGGCGACGCCGCGGTGGATGTCTCGCTCGACGTCGCCCGCGCCGCGATGATCGTCGCTGCGCTGCGCGCCTTGAAGGAGCGCTTCGACCTGGCCGGCGAGATCAGCGTGGACCTGGTGGCGCGACACGCCAATCTGGTCGGCGTGGCCGGAAACGGTGCCGAAGCCGCTGCCGAGTGGGAGGCAATCGAGCCGATCGTCGCGGGCGCCGTGGTGGCCTGCCGAGCGGAGCGGGAACGGGAAGGCCAGGTGCTGGTCGACGAACTCCTCGGCCGGCTGGACCAGCTGGGCGCGTCCGCCAGGCGGGTGGCCGAGTGCGCGCCGCTGCGGCTGGAACGGGAACGGCGGCGGTTGCAGGAGAATCTGGCGCAACTGCTCGACGGCCGGGCGGCCGATCAGCAACGGGTGGCTCAGGAGCTGGCGGTTGCCGCCGATCGGCTCGACATCACCGAGGAACTGGTGCGGCTCGATGCCCATCTGCGGGCGGCGCGGCAGGCGCTGATCGGGCCGGGGCCGGTGGGGAAGCAGTTGGGGTTCCTGGCGCAGGAGATGGGGCGCGAGACCAACACCATCGGCGCCAAGGCGAACGACGCGGCGATCGCGCACGACGTGGTGTTCATGAAGGGCGAACTCGAGCGGTTCCGCGAGCAACTGGAGAATCTCGAGTGACGCCGTTCGTCGTGGTGCTGTCGTCGCCATCGGGTGGCGGGAAGTCGACGATAGCCCGGCAACTCATCGCCGGGCGCCACGACGTGGGCTACGCGGTTTCGGCGACGACGCGTGCCCCGCGGCCGGGCGAAGCGGACGGCGTCGCGTACCATTTTCTCGAGTCGGCCGAGTTCGAGCGGCGGGTCGAGGCGGGAGAGTTTCTCGAGCATGCGCGGTACAACGGCCACCGCTACGGCACGCTGGTGGCCGAAGTGCGCCGGGTGCTGCAATCGGGGCGCCACGTGCTCCTCGACATCGAGGTCGCGGGTGCGCGGCAGGTGCGAGAGGCGATGCCGGACGCGGTGCTGATCTTCGTCGTGCCGCCGAGCGGCGCCGCCCTGGCGGAGCGGCTGCGGGCCCGGGGAACGGAATCGGCGCCGGTGGTAATGGCCCGGCTGCGGCGCGCCCTCGACGAACTGGCCGCCGCCGTGGAGTACGATTACGTGGTGGTGAACAACGATCTCGATTCGGCGGTCGGTGCCGTGGCTGGCATTGTCGACGCCGAAGCCCGCCGCACCAGCCGGCAGCGGGATTTCGCCGTGGTGCTGGACCGGCTGCGCAGCGAAGTGGCGGCCGAGATCGTGCGCAACAGCGCAGCAACCGGATGAAAGGAAGCAACTGATGGATATCTTCACTCCGCAGGAAGTGGCGGCGCACACCGGATCGAAGTACCGCGGCGTGCTGGTCGCGGCCAAGTTCGCCCGCTATCTCAACGAGTTTCCGCGCGACGCGGTGGCCAACTGGGAGCGCGCTGAAGGCGTCAAGAAGCTGACCACGCTGGCGATGCAGAAGCTGGTCAGCGGCGACCTGACGTTCCGCGAGTTGCGCCGGCGTCGCTCCGAGGCTTGACGTGTGGCCAGGCCGCCGGGTCATCCTCGGCATCGCCGGGGGGATCGCGGCCTACAAGTGCGTCCAGCTGGCGCGTGAGCTGACGCTCGCCGGGGCCGCCGTCGATGTGATCATGAGTCGCGGCGCCGGCGAGTTCGTCGGTGCGATGACCTTCGCGGGCGTCACCGGGCGCCCCGTCCGCTCTTCGATCTGGGAGCCGGGCGGGGCGCTCGATCACGTCACGCTGGGCCGCGACGCCGACCTGGTCATCCTCGCGCCGGCCACCGCCAACCTGCTGGCGCGCGCGGCCGCCGGCCTTGCCGACGACCTGCTGACGACGACGCTGCTCGCCGCCACCTGCCCGGTGCTCGTGGCGCCCGCGATGAACGACGCCATGTTCGCCCATCCGGCGACGCAGCAGAACCTGGCCGCGCTCCGCCAGCGTGGCTGGTGCGTGGTCGGCCCGATGGTCGGTCCGCTGGCCGAAGGGCCCTCGGAGCGGCCCGGGCGGATGGCCGAACCCCGCGACATCGTGGCGCACGCGGCGCGGCTGCTCGGGGCGACGGGGCGCTTCGCGGGCCTCCGCGTCCTGGTCACCGCCGGGCCGACCCGCGAGGCGATCGACCCGGTGCGGATCGTCACCAACCGGAGCAGCGGCAAGATGGGGTATCGACTCGCCGAGGCGGCGTGGCAGCGTGGCGCCGCGGTCACGCTGATCAGCGGCCCGTCGGCGGAAGCCGACCCCGTGGGGGTTCGGCTGGTGCGCGTCGACTCGACCGCGGAGATGGCGGCAGCGGTGGCCGACGCGATCGCCGGACACGACGTGCTGATCATGGCGGCGGCACCGGCGGATTATCGCGTCGCGTCGCCTCGGGACGCCAAGATCCCGCGACGCGAGGGCGACATGGTGCTGCATCTGGCACCGACCGACGACATCCTGGCCGCGACGGTGCCACTCCGCCCGAAAGGCATGACGGTGGTCGGGTTCGCGCTCGAAACCGGCGAAGCCGAGGCGAAGGGACGGGCGAAGCTCGACCGGAAGGGGCTCGACCTGGTGGTGATCAACGATGCGACGGTGCCGGGGGCCGGATTCGATGGCGACACCAACGCCGTCACCATCATCGACCGCCGCGGCGCAACCGTGAACGTGCCGCTCCGGTCGAAGCGTGAGGTGGCCGACGCCATCCTCGACGCGGTGGAGGCGTATCGTGGATGACGCCGTACGGCGGTGGCTGGTGATCCAGCGCGACCTCGGCGGCGACGAAGTGCTCTTCGACCGGCCGCTCGCGAGGGCGCTGGGGGCCCCGCCTCCGGACACCCCGCGGAGCGCGCGTCCTCCGTCGCCGGTCGCCACGAGCGCGGGACCGGCACCGGGCGACGATGGGCCGGGCGGATGGCGGAAGGGCGCGCCACCGATTCCCGGACCCGGCCTGGCGGTGGGCGGCGGCAATGATTTGCTGCCGCAGCCGGGCGACGCCCTCGAGCGCGTCGCTGCCGAAGTGGCCGACTGCCGGTTGTGCCAGCTCTGCGAGACGCGCACCCACACCGTGCCCGGCGAAGGAAATCCGCGGGCGGGCTTGATGGTGATCGGCGAGGGGCCGGGCGAGAGCGAAGACCGCCAGGGCCGCCCGTTCGTGGGGCGCGCCGGCGAACTGCTCGACAGGATGCTGGCGGCGATCGAATTGCCGCGCGCGGAGGTCTTCATCGCCAACGTGGTCAAGTGCCGGCCGCCGCGAAATCGGACGCCGCTGCCGGACGAGCGCGCGGCGTGCATGCCCTATCTGCGGCGCCAGATCGCGCTGGTCCGACCCCGGGTGCTGCTGGCGCTCGGCACCACCGCGGCCGAGGCGCTGCTCGACAGCCGCCGTCCGCTGGGCGAACTTCGATTGCGGGTGCACCGTTTCAACGGCACACCGCTGGTGGTGACGTATCACCCCGCAGCCTTGCTGCGCAACCCGAACTGGAAACGGCCGGCGTGGGATGACCTCCGTATCGCGCGACAACTCCTCGACCTCGGCTGACGCCTTCCAGGGGCGCTCGGTCCCGTGGAGTCCCGAGGCCGAACAGGCGGTGCTCGGCGCGATGCTGATCGACGGCGACGCGGCGCTGCGCGCCGTGGAGCTGCTCGACGACACCGCGTTCCATCACGAACGGCATCGGCGGCTCTTCCGCGCCATCCGCAGTCTGGTGGAACAGACGATGGTGATCGACTACGTCACGCTGCGCGACGAACTGATGCGGCGCGGCGATCTCGAAATGGCCGGCGGGCTGCCGTACCTCAACGAGCTGATGAGCGCGGTGCCGACGGCGGCGAACCTCGACTACCACGCCCGGATCCTCAAGGAAAAGGCGGTGCAGCGCCGGCTCATCGAGGCCGCGACGCAGATCATCAGCGATGCCTACGACGGGAAGGCCACCGCCGGCGAGATGCTCGATTCCGCCGAGGGACGGATCTTCACCATCGGGCAGCAGCGCCGCGACGCCGGCTTCATCCGCATCAAGAACCGGCTGTGGGATGCCATGGAGCACATCGAGACGCTCCACAAGAAGGGGATCGCCGTCACCGGGGTGCCGAGCGGATTTGCGGATCTGGACAAACTCACCGCCGGGTTCCAGCCCTCGGAGTTGATCATCGTGGCGGCGCGCCCGTCGATGGGGAAGACGGCATTCTGCCTCAACGTTGCCACCCATGCCGCCTACAACAACTTCGGCGTGGCGGTCTTTTCGCTGGAAATGTCGACCGACGCGCTGGTGCAGCGGATGCTCTGCGCCGAGGCCCGGGTCGACTCCCTGGCGGTGCGGCAAGGCCGGGTGCGGGACACGGACTACCCCCGCCTGGCCGCCGCCGCGGGCATCCTGCAGAACTGCCCGATCTGGATCGACGACACGCCGGCGCTGACGCTGCTGGAGATGCGTTCAAAAGCACGTCGTCTGCGTGCAGACAGTGACGTGCGACTGGTCATCGTCGATTATCTCCAGTTGATGCGCAGCCCCGAATACTCCGACAACCGGGTCCAGGAGATCTCCGACATCTCGCGTTCGCTCAAGCAGCTGTCGCGCGAACTCGAGGTCCCGGTGATCGCCCTTTCACAGCTCTCGCGGGCGTCGGAGCAGCGCGGCGGCGACCGCCTGCCGCTGTTGTCCGACCTGCGCGACTCGGGTGCCATCGAGCAGGATGCCGATCTGGTGATGTTCATCCACCGTCCGGAGATGTACCGCGACCTGCGCGAGAAGGCCGAAGAGAAGGGGGCGCCGATCGAAGGGCACGCCGAGCTGATGCTGGCCAAGAACCGCAACGGGCCGACCGGGCAGGTGAACCTCTATTTCCAGAAGGAGTTCACCCGCTTCGAGAGCGCCACCGATCGGGAAGGCTGAGTGGCCAGGACGCGTTCGGTGTGGCGCTGCGTCGAGTGCGGCCATCAGCATCCCCGCTGGGTGGGGCGTTGCGATGCATGTGGCGGGTGGAACACCGTCACCGAGGAACTCGCCACGGCACCGCCGGCGGGCCGGCAGCCGTCGCGTCATCGCACGCCGCCCGCGGAAATCATCCGGCTGGCCGACGTCACCTCGGCGCAGCTGCAACGCTGGTCCACCGGGTTGGCGGAACTCGACTTCGTGCTCGGCGGTGGACTCGTCCCCGGCTCGATGACGCTGATCGGCGGCGAACCGGGTATCGGCAAGTCGACGCTGCTGCTGCAGGCCGCGGCCCGGCTGCAGGCCGGCGGGCGCCAGGTGCTCTACGCCAGCGGCGAGGAATCGCCCGAACAGCTGCGGTTGCGGGCCGACCGTCTCGATCCCCACGCCGTGGAGGTGAACGTGCTGGGCGAGACGCAGCTCGACGCCATCCTGCAGGCAGCGGAGCGCTCCTCGGCCGCGGTCCTGGTGCTCGATTCCATACAGACCGTCTACACCGGCGCGCTGGAAAGCGCCCCGGGAAGCGTGGGCCAGGTGCGCGAGTGCGCCGGGCTCCTGATGCGATTCGCGAAGGAGCGCGGCACGGCGGTGATCGTCGTGGGCCACGTCACCAAGGGCGGCAGTCTCGCCGGTCCGAAGACGCTGGAACACATTGTCGACACCGTCCTCTATTTCGAGGGCGAATCGAGCCTCGATCACCGACTGCTGCGCGCCACCAAGAATCGCTTCGGGTCCGTCGACGAGCTCGGCGTGTTCACCATGACCGAGCACGGCCTGGTGCCGGTGGACAATCCCTCGGCGGTCTTCCTGGCAGCCCGCGCGCCCGACGCGGCCGGCAGCGCCGTGACTGCGCTGATGGAGGGAACCCGGCCGGTGCTGGTGGAAGTGCAGGCCCTGGCGGCGCCATCGGGATACGGCACGCCGCAGCGCGTGGCAACCGGCCTCGATCCGCGGCGGCTTGCCGTGATCCTCGCGGTGCTGGAGCGACGTTCGGGAGTGAGCTTTGCCGCGTCCGACGTCTTCGTGCAGGTTACCGGCGGGGTGCGGCTCAACGAACCGGCCGCCGATCTCGCCATCGCCGCCGCGCTCGTGTCGTCGCTCAAGGACAAGCCGCCGCCGCCGGGTGCTGTGTTCCTGGGGGAACTCGGACTTGGCGGTGAGATCCGGCCCGTCGGCGGCATGGAGCGTCGCCTGGCGGAAGCGGCGCGTCACGGCTTTGTCGACGCCTACCAATCGGCGCGGGTGCGCACCGCGGTGCCCGGGATCCGGTCGCGTGGCCTGGAACATGTCCATCAGCTGGTCCGGGCCCTTGCCGCGTGATGTCGGTGTGGTCATCGTGGCGGCCGGCAGCGGCACCCGGTTCGGGGGACCGGTGCCGAAGCAGTTCGCGCCGCTGGCCGGCGCGCCCGTCCTGTTGCACGCATTGCGGCCGTTCGCGTCGCACCCCGACGTGTCGCACATCGTCGTCGTGCTGCCGCCCGCTGACGCGGCCGTTCCACCGCCGTGGCTCGAGCCGCTGCTCGGGAGCTCGTTGACGGTGACCGCGGGCGGCGCCGAGCGCCCTGATTCGGTCGAAGCCGGCGTGGCGGCGCTGCCGGAGCACTGCGCGATCGTGCTGGTGCACGACGGCGCCCGGCCGTTTCCACCGCGCGCGGCGATTGACGCCGGCATCGCCGCGGCACGAGCCGGACGCAGCGCCACGCCGGCGGTGCCGGTGGCCGACACGATCAAGCGCGCCGACGAAGCCGGCCGCGTGCTCAGCACCATCGAGCGCAACGGCCTGTGGCTGGCCCAGACGCCGCAGGCCTTTCCGCGTCGCGTGTTGCTGCGGGCGCACGCCGCCCGCCACGTCGACGGCGTGCGGGGCACCGACGACGCAATGCTGGTGGAGCGGCTGGGAGAACCGGTCGAGCTCCTCCCCGGCTCGCCGCGCAATCTCAAGATCACCACCACCTACGACCTGGCGCTCGCCGAGTGGTACGCGGACCAGGGGTGATGTTTCCGTTGCACGACGGCCGCGACGCCGACGAAATCGCCCCGCGCGTGGCGAGTCATCTCGCCGGCGGCGGACTGCTGGCATATCCCACGGAAACGGTCTACGGACTGGGATCGTCGCCGACCGTTGCCGCGGTTCAGGCGCTGGCGCGCTTGAAAGGGCGACCGGAGAACAAGCCGTTCCTGCTGTTGATCAGCGATCTGGCGATGCTCCATGCCTGCGGTCTCGTCCTCGGTAGCGCCGGGCGGGTGCTGGCACGCGAGTTCTGGCCGGGGCCGCTCACGCTGGTGCTGCGCGGCGGCGAGGGGAAATTGCCGGATCAGCTCCGCGGGCGCGAAGGCGGGATCGCGGTGCGATGGACGTCGCACCAGGCGGTGGCGCGCCTCATTGCCGATCTCGGGCACCCGTTGACCTCGACATCGGCGAATCGGCCCGGTGGTGCCGCGGCGCCCGGACCGGCCGGCGTCCGGGCACTCTTTCCCGAGGCGGTGGCAGCGGGCACGCTCATCATCCTCGACGGCGGCGTGCTCGGGAACGTTCCGCCGTCCACATTGGTAGACTGCACCGGACCGATTCCGCGGCTGATCCGTGAAGGGGCCATACCGCGCCGGGAATTGCGGCGTCGCGCCGGTTCGATGGCGCCGTGAACACGGCGGGCGAACACTGATGCGCATTCTCATGGTCTGTTCGGGCAACACTTGCCGGTCACCGCTTGCCGCGGCGCTGCTGTCGGCGCGCCTGCACGCCGAGGCCGGGTTTGCCGACACCGTCGTGTCGTCGGCGGGCACGTCGGCGTGGGACGGCGCCCCGGCGTCCGAAGGGGCCTATCTCGTGGCGCTCGAGCGCGGCCTCGATCTCTCGGCCCACCGGGCCCGGATGCTGACGGCCAACCTGGTCCGCGATGCGGACCTGGTTCTCACCATGACCGACGCGCACGCCCATCGCGTCACCGACCTGGGCGGTGCCGGCAAGGTCTACCCGCTGGCGGCCTTTTCCGGCGCCGACGATTCGATCGGCGATATCCCCGATCCCGCGGGCGGGCCGGTGACGGAATACCGCGAGACGGCGGAACTGCTCGACCAGCTCCTGGCCGGTGCGGTGGTGCGCCTCAAGGCCGAGCGGCGGCCGTGATGACGCCCCCGTCGCGGCGGATCTTCGCGGTGCTCGGCAACCCCGTGGCGCACTCGCTGTCGCCGCGATTCCAGAACGCCGCCTTCCGCGCGATGGGGCTCGACGCGATGTACGTGGCGTTGCAGGTCGGCGAGCAGGCGCTGGCGCCACTGATGGCCACGCTGGCGGCCAATGGCGGTGGCGGCAACGTCACCCTGCCGTGGAAAGCGACCGCGGCGGCGGCGGCCGGCAGGCGTTCCGCGCGCGTCGAGCGGCTCGGCGTGGCCAACGTCTTCGCCGGCGGTGACAACGGCGAACTCGTGGTCGACAACACCGATGTCGACGGACTGCTCGCCATGGTCGGCCTGGTTGCCCCCGGCGCCCGCGATTGGTGCGTGCTCGGCACCGGCGGCAGCGCGCGCGCGACGGCGGGTGCGGCGCTGGAGTCGGGGGCGCGGCTGGCAGTACGCTCACGCGACCCGGCACGGGGCGCCGCGTTTCTCCGCTGGGCCACGTCGATCGGTGTTGCGCCCGCCGAGCCGGCGGCGTGCACCGTGGTGATCAATGCCACGCCGCTGGGGCTCGGGGCAGATGACGGACCGCCGGTTGCTCCCGGCGTGTTGCCGGCGGTGAGCGCCGCGATCGATCTGACCTATCGCCCCACCGGCACGACGCGATGGGTGAACGAGTGTCGGGCCCTCGGCCTGGCCGCGGTCGACGGTCGCGAGATGTTGCTGGCGCAGGGCGCGGCGTCGTGGCGGAGCTGGTTTCCCGGAATCGATCCACCGATCGACGTCATGCGGGTGGCGCTCGATGGCCCTCCGGGTTGAGGGTCTCGCCCGGCTGGAGCGCTGGCTCCTGCCCGCCGAGTGCCTGATGTGCGGGCGGCCGGTCACGGAAGACGGTGAACCGCTGGTCTGTTCGCTCTGTCGCATCCGATGGCGGCCGTTGGCCGATCCGGTCTGCGACCGGTGCGGCCAGCCCCGGCCCCTCGGCCTGGCCTGCCACCTCTGTGCGGATTGGCCCGCCGGGTTCCGTCTGGTCCGAAGCGCGGTGCGGCTCGACTCCGCCGTGCGCGCGCTGGTGCACCGCTTCAAGTACCACGGCTGGTGGCGCCTCGCGGAGAGCTTCGCGACGGCAATGGTGCCGCCGCTCGCGGCGCTGGGTGACGGGGAGCTCGTGCCGGTTCCGCTGGCGCCGGGGCGGCGTCGCCGCCGGGGGTACAATCAGTCGGAGGCGCTGGCCGTCGCGCTCGCCGCGCGCACCGGGCGTTCGGTCGCGGCCGACCGACTGCGCCGGACGCGCGAGACATCGACCCAGACGCGACTTGCCCCCGAGGCGCGACACGCCAATCTGGCCGGCGCCTTCGCCGCGAAACCGCGCCGCATCCCGGCGATCCTGGTCGACGATGTCTTCACGACCGGCGCCACATTATGTTCGGCGGCGTCAGCGCTGCTTGCGGCCGGTGCGCCGCATGTGGCCGCGATCACGTTCGCGCGCGCCGAGTTGCCCCTTGCCGAAGCGGCGGCGCGCGCCGGCACCAGACGCTTCGGCTGGTCGAGGTGGAACGCATGACGACACGGGTCGGCATCAACGGTTTCGGACGGATCGGACGGAACGTCGTCCGGGCCGCAAGAGCGGCGGGGGTGAGCGATCTCACGTTCGTCGCGGTCAACGATCTCACCGATCCGGGCACGCTGGCGCACCTGCTGCGCTACGATTCGGTACACGGCCGGTACGCCGGCGACATCGCCGTGCGCGACGGTCACCTCGTCGTCGACGGCCAGACGATCGAGGTGCTCTGCGAAAAGGACCCCGCGGCACTGCCATGGGCCCGCCTGGGCGTCGACGTCGTGCTCGAGTCGACCGGCCACTTCACCGATCGGGCCGGCGCCGCCAGGCATCTCGCCGCCGGCGCGAAGAAGGTGGTGATCTCGGCCCCGGGCAAGGGCGAGGACAAGACGTTCGTCTACGGCGTCAACCACACGGACTACGATCCCGCGAAGCATCACGTCGTCTCCAACGCATCGTGCACCACCAACTGCCTGGTGCCGGTGGTCCGGGTGCTGCTCGATGCCGTTCGGATTCCAGCGCGGCTTCATGACGACGGTGCACAGCTATACCAACGACCAGCGGATTCTCGATCTGCCGCACAAGGATCTGCGGCGGGCGCGGGCGGCGGCGATGTCGATCATCCCGACGTCGACCGGGGCGGCCCGGGCGACGGCGCTGGTGATCCCCGAGGTGAAGGGGAAGCTCGACGGCGTGTCGCTGCGCGTGCCGACGCCCGACGCGTCGCTGGTCGATCTCACCTGCGTGGTGGATCGGCCCGTCACGATCGACGAGGTCAACGGCGCGTTCCGCGCCGCCGCCGAGGGCGCGCTGCAGGGCGTGCTGGCGGTGAGCGACGAGCCGCTGGTCTCGGTCGACTACATCGGCAACCGGGCCTCGAGTATCGTCGATCTGCTCTCGACCAACGTCATCGACGGCACGATGGTGCACGTCTCGTCGTGGTACGACAACGAGATGGGCTATTCGGCGCGCTGCGTCGACATGCTGCGGTACATCGGCGCGCGGCTGTGACCGCGCGCGCGCTCGCTCAGCTCGATGCGGCGCGGCTCGACGGCCAGCGCGTCGTGGTGCGGGTCGATTTCAACGTGCCGCTCACCCCCGATGGCGCCGTGCGCGACGACACCAGGATCCGCGCCGCGCTGCCGACCATCTCGTGGCTGCGGTCGCACGGCGCGCGCGTCGTGCTGCTCTCGCATCTCGGCCGGCCCGAGGGGACATCCGGCCCCGGCGTTCTCGCTGCGCCCGGTGGTGCCGGTGCTGGAACAGCTCCTCGGCGCGCCGGTGGTCTTTCTCGATGATCCCTCCTCCGACGAGGCGGTGCGTGCGGTCCGGCACCTGCCCCGCGGCGGCGTCGCGCTCGGCGAGAACACCCGGTTCTTCCCCGGCGAGGAGCAGAACGACCCGGCGCTCGCCGACCGTTTCGCCGCCCTCGGCGACCTCTACGTCGACGACGCCTTCGGCTCGGCCCATCGCGCCCACGCCAGCACCGAGGCGATCGCGCACCGCTTGAAGCCGGCCGTCGCGGGGTTCCTGATGGAGAAGGAGCTTCGCTTCCTCGGCGAGGCGATCGACCATCCGCGGCGGCCGTTGGTGGCCATCCTCGGCGGCGCCAAGATTTCGGGGAAGATCGACCTCATCGAGGCCCTCTTGCCCCGGACCGATCACGTCCTGATCGGCGGAGCGATGGCGTGCACCTTCTTCCGCGCGATGGGACTGGAGACCGGAACATCGCTGGTCGAGGCCGATCGGGTCGACATGGCCCGAGGCGCTCATGGCGAAAGCGGGCAGCAAGCTGGTGCTGCCGGGTGGCGCCGTGATCGCCGGCCGACTGGAGCGCGATGCGCCGACCCGGACCGTCGCGCGGGACGCAATTCCGGCCGGCTGGGCGGTGTACGACATCGATCCGGACAGCGCAGCGGCGTTCGGCGCCATGATCGCTGACGCGGGCACCGCGATATGGAACGGGCCGATGGGCGTGTTCGAGACGCCGCCGTTCGACGCCGGCACGCGCGCCGTGGCCGAGGCGATGGCGGCCGCCACCGCCCACGGCTGCATCACGATCGTCGGCGGCGGCGATTCGGCCGCGGCGATCGCCGGCTTCGGACTGGCCGACAAGGTCACCCACGTGTCGACCGGAGGCGGCGCCTCGCTCGAGTTCCTCGAGGGGAAGACGCTCCCCGGTGTGGCTGCGCTCGACCAGAACTGATGCCGCGCCGCTTCCTCTTCGCCGCCAACTGGAAGATGCACCTCGCTCCGGGCGAGGCCCGCACCTATCTCGATCGCTTCCTGGAACTCGATCTGCCGCGCCCCGGACGGACGGTGGCGTTCTTTCCGCCCGCCGTCTCGATCGAAGCGGTTGCCGGGCGACTGTCCGCCCACGAGCACTACCTCGTCGGCGCGCAGAACACCTACTGGGAGCCGAACGGCGCGTTCACCGGGGCGATGTCGGTCGCGTTGGCGCGCGGTGCCGGCGCCGGTGCGGCGCTCGTGGGGCACAGCGAACGGCGGCATCTGTTCGGCGAATCGGACGAAGACACGCAACGCAAGGTGCGCGCCGTGCTCGGCGGCGGCTTGACGGCGGTGCTGTGCGTCGGAGAGACGCTGCGGCAGCGCACCGCGGGCGAGACCGAGGCGGTGGTGACGCGGCAGTTGCGCGTCGGCGCTGGCGGGCGTGGATCCGCACGCCGACCTGGTGATCGCGTACGAACCGGTCTGGGCGATCGGCACCGGACGGAACGCAACACCGTCCGACGCTGCAGCGGTCCATGCCGCGGCTGCGCCGGGTGCTCGCCGACCTCGGGCTGCCATCCGACCTCCGGATTCTCTACGGCGGATCCGTCAAGGCGTCGAACATCGCCGCGCTGGTCGCCGAGTCCGAAATCGATGGCGTGCTGGTGGGCGGCGCCTCACTCGATCCGGAGGGGTGGGCGGCGATCTGCGCCGCGTAGCCGTTCCGGCCGTGACCCGACTAGGTTTTCCGGTTGTCCGCGAAGCGAAGGAGTGTGCCATGCGTGGGGTATTGCTGACATTGATGATGATCGACGGCGTGCTGTTGTCCGTCGTGATCCTGATGCAGGCCGGCCAGGGCGGGGGATTGGCCTCGCTCGGCGGCGGCGGTGCTTCGCAGGTCCTTGGCGGGCGTGCGGCAACGACGCTGCTGACCAAGGCCACCTGGTGGACCGCCGGCATCTTCATGGGCCTGGCGCTGCTGCTCACCCTCAGTTCGGCCAGCGCGGGGACCGGCAGGAGCGCCGTGCAGCAGCAGCTGCGGCAGGTACCGCAGGCGGCGCAGCCGGCCCCGATCACCGGAACGCCGCCGGGCGGCTCGACCGTCCTCCCGGGCGGCGCTGCGCCGAATCCCGCAGCCGGTACGACGCCGAAGGGCTCCTCCGGCGCCGCCGCCGGGAACCGCCGCCGGTCCATTCAGGCGGAGCCAAGCCGCCGGTGAAGAACCCGTGATCGAGGGGACTCGAGGCGGGACCAGGCGTCCCGCCTTCGTGTTGCTGGAGGACGGCACCTGGTTCGCCGGGCGGCTTGCCAGCCGGACGCCGCGAGGGCGTCGGCGAAGTGGTGTTCACCACCAACCTCACCGGGTACCAGGAGACGTTCACCGACCCCAGCTACCTCGGCCAGATCGTGGTGATGACGGCGCCGATGATCGGCAACTACGGCATCACGCCCACCGACGATGAATCGGAACGGCCCCAGGTGAGCGGCGTGATCGTGCGCGAGCTGTCGGCTCATTACTCCAACTGGCAGGCCACCCGGTCGCTGGCCGACTGGCTCGACGAAGCCGGCGTGCCGGCGCTCACCGAGGTCGACACCCGCCGCCTGACCCGCCACATCCGCGAACGCGGCGCCATGCGCGGCCTGATCGCCGAAGGGCTCGAGCCGAGCGACGCGCTGCGCGCGGAACTGCTCGCTTCGCCGTCCATGACAGGGCTGGACCTGGCCTCGCGCGCCAGTACGCCGACCGAATACGCCGCTGGTGAGGGCGACGGTCCGCTGGTTGTGGCAGTGGATTACGGCATGAAGCGGAACATCGTCCGGATGCTCGTGGCGACCGGGTTCCGGGTGCGCGTGGTCCCGGCGACCACCACCGCCGAGGCGATTCTCGCGCATCGGCCCGACGGTCTCTTCCTCTCGAACGGTCCCGGCGATCCCGCCGCCGTCGGCTACGCCTGCGAGACGATCCGTCAGGTGGCCGAGACCGGCCTCCCGACGTTCGGCATCTGCCTGGGGCATCAGTTGTTCGGGCTGGCCTTCGGGGGGCGGACGATCAAGATGCCGTACGGCCACCGCGGGGGAAACCACCCGGTCAAGGAGCTCGACAACGGGCCGGGTGCTGATCACCACGCAGAATCACGGCTTTGCCGTCGAGGGCGGCCCGGATGGCATTCCGGGTGCACCGGACCTCGAGGTGACCCATGTCAACCTCAACGACGGGACCGTCGAGGGGATCCGGCACCGGTCACTCCCCCTCTTTGCGGTCCAGTACCACCCCGAGGCGGCCCCCGGTCCCCACGACGCCTATCCCCACTTCGGCGACTTCCTCGCCGCCGCAACCTCTTGACAGACAACACTTAAGAGGCGTACATATCGGCCCAAGGCGGGGGGCTCGGATGCACTCCCGCGCCGTCCCCCCGGGGGTGCGATGACCAAGGCCGATCTCGTCGAACAGGTGACCGCCGCGATCGCCCGGACGTCCGGGCCGATGATCTCGAAGAAGGACTGCGCCCGCGTCGTCGATGCCTTTCTCGACGCGGTGAAGCTGGCCATGCGGGATCAGCACAACATCGAAGTGCGGGGATTCGGCACCTTCAAGATCCGCCGCCGCAAGACCCGCATGGCCCGCAATCCGCGCACCGGCGACCCGGTCGAAGTGGCCGCGCGGCCGGTGCCGGTCTTCAAGCCCAGCAAGGAGTTGCGGGCCCTGGTGGCGCACGAGGAGTACGAACCGGAGGCGTCCCGGGCCGACGACGACGAGTGAACCGCCAGCGGGTCCTGCTCTTTGCGCGGTACGCCGACGCTCTTCGGGTCGCCCGAAGTCCATGTGGCCATTCCCGATGACGCCTTGGTCGAAGACCTGATCGCCGCCCTCCGGGGCATTCCCGGCGGTGCACTGCTCCCGAGCCATCCCCTGGTCGCCGTCAACCTCACCCACGCCGAGCCTTCCACGCCGGTGCGCGCCGGCGACGAAGTGGCGGTGTTGCCGCCGCTCGCCGGAGGGTAGGACGGCTGCGGCATCTCTCGACTGATCCGCTCGATCCGGCACGGCTGGTGCGCGCGGTGAGCGCGCCCGTCGCACGGCGGCATCGCGACGTTCATCGGCACGGTGCGGGACCATCATGGCGGTCGCGCCGTGGTGCTGCTGGAGTATTCGGCGTATGGGCCGATGGCGGAGGAAATGTGCGCCGCCGTGATCCGCGAAGCGGAACAACGCTGGCCGGTGAAGGTGGCCGCTGGCGCATCGCATCGGCCCGTTGGCCATCGGCGAGGCCAGTGTCGTGGTCGCGGCAGGTTCGGCGCATCGCGACGCGGCGCTCGCCGCGTGCCGCTGGGTGATCGACGCGGTGAAGGCGCGAGTGCCGATCTGGAAACGCGAACGGTATGCCGATGGCAGTGAAGCGTGGATCGATCCGACCGTCCGGCCAGGCGCCGATAACCGCGGATCCGTCCCGATGACCATTGCGGACACACTGGATCGCCCGTTGCGATCGTTGCGGATCTCGGTCACCGATCGCTGCAATCTCCGCTGCCAGTATTGCATGCCCGAGGACGATTACGTCTGGCTGCCGACGCACGTCGCTGCTGTCGTTCGAGGAGATCGAGCGCCTGGCCCGCATCGCGGTGGCACTCGGCGTCACGAAGATCCGGCTGACGGGCGGCGAACCGCTGCTGCGACGGGATCTCGGCCAGCTCGTCGACCGGCTCAGCCGGATCGAGGGACTGGCCGAACTGGCGCTGACGACGAACGGGCTTCTGCTGGCCCGCGCCGGTCGCCGAACGCTGCGCGTCGCGGGACTCCAGCGCATCACCGTCAGTCTCGATACGCTGCGGCCGGAACGGATGGCGGCGTTTGCGCGAAGTGGCCGCCACGGCGACGTCCTCGCCGGAATCGACGCGGCGCAGCCGTGCCGGCTTCGACGCCGTCAAGCTCAACACCGTCGTCGTGCGGGGATTCAACGACGACGAGCTGGTCGTCGATTGTTCGCGTTTGCGCATCAGCGCGGCCTGGAACCGACGGTTCATCGAGTACATGGATGTCGGCGGCGCGACCCGATGGGACCGGGACGCTGTCGTCTCGCGCGAGGAGATGCTGGCGACACTGGCGCGACGCGTTCGGTCCGGTCCGGTCGCTCGACTCGGCGGCGCGGGGCGCGGCACCGGCCGAACGCTTCCGCCTGCCCGACGGCGGCGCGGTCGGCATCATCGCGTCGACCACCGCGCCCGTTCTGCCGCGATTGCGATCGCGCCCGATTGACCGCCGATGGGACGCTGTTCCTCTGCCTCTATGCCGCCGGCGGCCACGACCTGCGCGAGCCGCTGCGGCGGGGGGCCGACGACGCCGAACTGGCCGGAGTGATCCGCGCCGCCTGGCGCGCGCGGTCCGATCGCGGCGCCGAGCAGCGGGCCCGGTGCCCGACCGCGGCGTCCTGGTGCCGCTGTCGCGGCTCCGTGCCGACCCGCGCCGCGAGATGCACGTCCGCGGGGGGTGAATCCGTGCCCTCACCGGCGGCCCGGTTCAACCTGCGGCCGTCCGACCGCGTACCACTACGCTTGGCGCCGGTACGGGCCGCGTTTCCCCCATGACCTCCTTCCCGGATGTGGCAAGATGGTGCTCCTGCGACGTGTCGTTCTTGGTGCCGCGGCGGTCGCGCTCGGCGCCGGTGTCTCTCCCCTCTCCGCCCAGCAGGCGTGTCCGGCGGTCCAGGTCGAACCCGGTCCCGACGGCGCGCCGCCGCTCGATCCGAGCGGGCACATGCCGTTGAAGTACAAGGGTGGGCCGACAGTCGCCGATATCACCGCCTGCGATCTGATGACCCGGCTGTACATCTATTCCGACGATTCGATGATGGGGCGGCGAGTCGGGAACGCCCGACAACCTGCGGGCGACGGCGTACATCGCCGATCAGGTCAAGAAACTGGGGCTCAGGCCCGCCGGCGACAAAGGGAGCTACTTCCAGTATCTGCCGGTCTTCCAGCGCCACACCGACAGTTCGTCGTACATCGCCGTCAACGGCAGGAAGTATCTGATCGGCAAGGATTTCACCGGCAACCTGACCGCCAGCAAGTCGCTGTCGAACGTCGCGACGGTGTACGGGGGAATCGCGAATGACACCGACAACGTGCTCCCGGCGTCGGCGGTGAAGGGAAAGATCCTGGTCCTCAGCGCCGCCGCCGGCGGCGGATTCGGCCGCGGGCGCGGCGGGCGTGGCGGCCCGCCATCGGCGGCGATGCAGGCGTACCGCGACATGGAACAGGCGGCGGCCGAGGTGCTCACCATTCGCGATCCGAATGCTGCCGCTCGCGGTGGCCGGGGCGGGTTCGGTGGCGGACGCGGCGTTCGTGGCGGACCCACCGGCGTCTTCGAGGACCCGGCGCAGCCGAGCAGCGGCCGGGGAGGCTTCTTCGGGGCGGCGGGGGTCACGATCGAGCCCACGATAGCCGAAGCGATCTTCGGCACGCCCGGCCGGCGGACTCGCCAAGGGCACCGCGGGCAAGCCGGTGTCACTGGCCTTCAAGGTGACGCAGACCTCCCTGCCGACGCGCAACGTGGTCGCGATCCTGCCGGGCACCGATCCCCGACTGCGCGGCGAATATGTGGCGATCGGCGCCCACAACGACCACAACGGCTACACCATCGGTGGGGCGATCGAGTCACGACTCGCTGAAGGCCTACAACATGGTCGCGCTGGTCGAGGGGGCGGATACCCGGCCGCGGCCGACGCCCACGCCCGAGCAGTGGACGCGGATCAACTTCCTCACGGACAGTCTCCGGCAGATCTACCCGCCCCGCATGGATTCGATCCAGAACGGCGCCGATGACGATGGCTCCGGGACGGTGTCGGTGCTGGAGCTCGCCGAGAAGTTCGCCCGAGGCACCGTCAAGCCGAAGCGGTCGATCATCTTCGTCTGGCACACCGGCGAAGAAGCGGGGCTGTGGGGATCGCAGTGGTTCACCAATCATCCCACCGTGCCGCGCGACTCGATCGTGGCGCAGCTGAACATGGACATGGAGGGCCGGGGTGAGGCGACCGACGTCACCGGGCGCAGCAAGGACGGCGCGCTGCTGCACGGCGGTCCCAACTATCTCCAGCTGGTGGGCTCGCGGCGGCTCTCCACCGAGCTTGGCGACATCGTCGAGCAGGTGAACAGGACCGAGAAGACCCCGATGCAGTTCGACTACTCGATGGATGCCGACGGGCATCCGCAGCGCATCTACTGCCGCAGCGACCATTACAATTATGCCCGCTACGGCATCCCGATCGTCTTCTTCACCACCGGCGGACACTCCGACTATCACCAGAACACGGACGAGCCGCAGTACATCCAGTACGAACACATGTCGCATGTCGATCAGCTGGTCTACGACATCGCGGTGCACGTCGCGGATCTCGATCACCGCGTGGTGGTCGATCATCCCAAGCCGACCGATCCGTTCGCGGCCTGCGTGCAGTAGGTCCGCACCTTCCGACCGGAAGCATCCCGCGTCGCCGCATCCCGGCGGCGCGGGATGTCGCTTTTCGGTGTACCTTGGGTCATGCCGTTGCACATCGCTCTTCTGGAACCGCAATCGGCCGCCGCCACCGGCGCGGTCGCGGCACGCTGTGCCGCCGTCGATGCTTCGCTGCACCTCGTCGGGCCGCTCGGGTTCGTCCTCGACGGGCCCGAATTCATCGCGGTGCGGCCGCCGGAATGGGAGGGACTCGACTGGTGGCACCACCCCCGTTGGCGCGACTTCCGCGACGCGATGAGTCGCGAACGCTGCCTCTACTTCGCGGCCGGTGGCGGCCACGATCCGGCGGAGGCGCCGTTCCGGGCCAACAGCGTGCTGGTCTTCGGCAACGAAGCGCTGGAACTGCCCGAGAGGATTCGCGAGAAGTACCCGGAGCGGGTCTTCACCATTCCCGGGCACCGTGGTCATGGACGGACCACGCTTCCGGACGCCGTCGCGGCGACGCTGGCGCTCGCCGCCGAGCGGGCCGGGCTTGCCCCCGGGCCGGAAAAGCCGGCCCGGCGCCCCCGCCGCCAGCGCCCGCCATCGCGCGGCGCAACGCGTTGAAGCGCGCCGCCGGCGGTGGCCGGCGCCGTCCTGCCGCCGGAGTCCGACCTGATTAGCTTGTCGGCACCCCTGGCAACTTCGGAAACGACATGTTCGAGAAGATCACGGTAGTCGGAGCGGGGAACGTCGGCGCAACCGCGGCCCAACGGGTGGCCGAGCAGCGATTGGCGCGTACGGTGGTGATGGTCGATGTCGTCGAGGGAATTCCGCAGGGGAAGGCGCTCGACCAGTGGCAGTCGGGGCCGGTCGAGGGCTTTGACACGCGCATCGAAGGCACCAACGACTACGGCGCCGCGGCCGGGTCCGAACTCTGCATCGTCACGGCGGGGATCGCCCGCAAGCCGGGGATGAGCCGCGACGATCTCGTCAAGACCAACGCCGGCATCGTCCGCGCGGTCGCGGGCGAAATCAAGCGGGTCGCGCCGAACGCCATCGTGATTGTCGTCTCCAATCCGCTCGACGTGATGTGCTACGTGATGCGGCAGGTGACCGGATTCCCTCGCGAGCGCGTGCTCGGCATGGCCGGGGTGCTCGACACCGCGCGATACCGCACCTTCCTCGCCGACGCCATCGGCGTTTCCGTCGCCGACATCCAGGCGATGGTGCTCGGTGGCCATGGCGACACCATGGTCCCCCTTACGTCGTTCACCACCGTCTCCGGCATTCCGGTGTCGCATTTCCTGGCCGCCGACAAGCTCGCGGCGATCGTCGACCGCGCCCGGAAGGGCGGAGCCGAGATCGTGGCGCATCTCAAGACCGGATCCGCTTACTACGCCCCGAGCGCCGCCGCGGTGCAGATGGCCGAGGCGATCGTCTTCGACCGCAAGCGGTTGCTGCCGTGCTCGGCGTGGTTGCAGGGAGAATTCGGCTTGCGGGACGTCTACTGCGGCGTGCCCTGCCTGCTCGGTCGGCGGGGCCTGGAGCGGGTGGTCGAGATTCCGCTGTCGCCCGAAGAGCAGGCCGCGCTGGAGCAGTCCGCCGAAGCGGTGCGCGCGGTGCAAGCGATCGTCTGAGGCGCGCGTGAACCGCTTCCGCGCGCTCTGGGCCAGCACCATCGGCAAGAAGGTGGTGATGGCCACGACCGGGCTGATCATGGTGCTGTTTCTGATCTCCCACATGATCTCCAACGTCCTCATCTTCAGCAATCCGGCGCATCTCGATCACTATGCCGCGTGGCTCCGTTCGCTGGGGCCGGTACTGTGGGCGGTGCGCGCCGTCCTGCTGGCGTCGCTGCTGCTCCACATCCTGGCGGCGTGGCAGCTCACCCGCCGCGCCCACGCGGCGCGTCCCGAGCGGTACTCCCGGCACGAGAAGCTGGTGGCGACCTATGCCGCGCGCACCATGCGGTGGGGTGGCGTGCTGCTGGCGGTGTTCATCGTCTTTCACATTCTCCACTTCACCACCGGCACGTTCCACCCGGACTTTCACCCCGGCGAAGTGGGGCGCAACGTCATCGAGGGCATGGCGGTCAAGCCGGTCGCGGTGTTCTATCTCGTGGCGATGCTGGCACTCGGACTCCACTTCTGGCACGGGATCTGGGCCGTGTTCCAGACCCTCGGCGTCGACCAGCCGGCGTGGAACCGGAGCCGGCGGGTGATTGCGATCGGCCTGGCGATCGCGGTGGCGGGCGGCTTCGCCACGATTCCGCTGGCCGCACTCCTCGGATGGTTGCGATGAGACTCGTGACGGAGATTCCCGGCGGCCCGCTGGCGGAGAAATGGGACCGGCATCTGGCCGATCTCCGGCTGGTGTCGCCCGCCAACAAGCGGAAGTTCCACGTCATCGTGGTCGGGTCCGGCCTGGCCGGTGCGTCGGCGTCGGCCTCCCTGGCGGAGCTGGGCTACCGAGTCTCGTGTTTCTGCTTCCAGGATTCGCCGCGCCGGGCGCACTCCATCGCGGCGCAGGGCGGTATCAACGCCGCCAAGAATTACCAGAACGATGGCGATTCCACCTGGCGGCTGTTCTACGACACGGTCAAGGGCGGCGATTTCCGCTCGCGCGAGGGCAATGTCTACCGGCTGGCGCAGGTATCCGGGAGCATCATCGACCAGTGCGTCGCGCAGGGGGTGCCGTTCGCCCGCGAGTACGGCGGCCAGCTGGCCAACCGTTCGTTCGGCGGAGCGCAGGTGTCGCGGACGTTCTACGCCCGCGGCCAGACGGGGCAGCAGTTGCTGCTGGGGGCCTATCAGGCGCTGGAGCGGATGGTGGCGGCTGGCGGCATCGCCATGTATCCGCGCCACGAGATGCTGGAACTGGTGGTGGTCGGCGGCCATGCGCGCGGCATTGTGGCCCGCGACCTGGTGAGCGGTGAAATCGAGTCGTTTGCCGGTGACGCCGTGGTGCTGGCCACCGGCGGCTACAGCAACGTCTTTTTCCTCTCGACGAACGCCAAGGGATGCAACGTGACGGCGGCATACCGGGCCTACAAGCGCGGTGCCGGCTTTGCCAATCCCTGCTTCACCCAGATTCACCCCACCTGCATTCCGGTCAGCGGCGAGCATCAGTCCAAGCTGACGTTGATGTCGGAATCGCTGCGCAACGACGGGCGGGTGTGGGTGCCGAAGCGCGGCGGTGACAACCGGCCGCCGGATGCCATCCCCGACGCCGAACGCGATTACTACCTGGAGCGGAAGTACCCGAGCTTCGGCAACCTGGCCCCGCGCGACATCGCGTCACGGGCCGCCAAGGAAGTGTGCGACGAAGGGCGGGGCGTCGGTCCCGGGGGACGCGGCGTCTATCTCGACTTTGCCAGCGCCATCGCCCGGCTGGGGCAGGACATGATCCGTGACCGCTACGGCAATCTCTTCGAAATGTACCAGCGGATCACCGGCGAAGACCCGTATCAGACGCCGATGCGGATCTTCCCCGCGGCCCACTACACCATGGGCGGGCTGTGGGTCGATTACAACCTGATGAGCACGCTCCCTGGGTTGCACGTCATCGGCGAAGCGAACTTCTCCGATCACGGCGCCAATCGCCTCGGCGCATCGGCCCTGATGCAAGGGCTGGCCGACGGGTACTTCATCCTGCCCTACACCATCGGCGACTACCTCGCGGGCACCAAGGCGGGCCCGGTGTCGACGTCCGATCCGGCGTTCCGGGACGCCGAGGCGCACGCGAAGGACCGGTTGACGCGGCTGCTGGCCATCGATGGCACGCGGTCGGTGGATTCGTTCCACCGCGAACTGGGCCACGTGATGTGGGAGGACTGCGGCATGGCGCGCAATCGCGACGGGCTGACCAGGGCCCTGGAGCGGATCCCGGCGTTGCGGGCGGAATTCTGGGACAATGTCCGGGTGCTGGGCGCCGCGAGCACGCTCAATCAGTCGCTGGAAAAGGCCGGGCGGGTGGCCGACTTCCTCGAATTCGGCGAGTTGCTCTGCCGCGACGCGCTGGCCCGCGAGGAGTCGTGCGGCTGTCATTTCCGCACCGAATACCAGACCGACGACGGCGAGGCCCGCCGCGACGACGCCCATTTTGCCCACGCGGCGGTATGGGAATACACCGGCGCCGATTCGCCCCCCGAGCGCCATACCGAGCCGATGGAATACGAGTTCGTGAAACTGGCGACGCGGAGCTACAAGTGACGTGCCGCCTGCCGGTGTCCCAGCGGTCATTGCAGCACGGCGGCACGTCATCCCGAGCGGCCGTCAGGCCGCGAGAGATCGTCGCGCGAGAGATCGTCGCGCGAGAGATCGTCGCGCGAGGGATCGTCGCGCGCCGCGAGATCGTCGCGCGAGAGATCGTCGCGCGAGGGATCATCGCGCGAGGGATCGTCGCGCGAGGGATCAACCCATGCGGCTGACGCTCAAGGTGTGGCGCCAGCCCGGACCGGCGGCGGCGGGCGGCTTCCAGACGTACCAGGCCGACGACATCAGCCCGGACATGTCCTTCCTGGAGATGCTCGACGTCGTGAACGAAGCATTGATCGCGCGGGGGCGAAGAACCGATCGCCTTCGACCACGACTGCCGCGAGGGGATCTGCGGCATGTGCTCGCTGGTGATCAACGGCGTGGCGCACGGTCCGATGCGCGCCACCACCGTCTGCCAGCTGCACATGCGGCATTTCCACGACGGCCAGTCCGTGCTGATCGAACCATGGCGGGCCGGGGCCTTTCCGGTGCTGCGCGATCTCGTCGTCGACCGCAGCGCCTTCGATCGCATCATCCAGGCCGGCGGGTACATCACCGCGCCCACCGGTGCCGCGCAGGACGCGAACGGGTTGCTGGTGGGAAAGGAACAGGCCGACCGGGCGATGGATTCGGCGCAGTGCATCGGGTGCGGGGCGTGCGTGGCGGCCTGCCCGAACGGTTCCGCCGCCCTCTTCACCGGGGCGAAAGTCAGCCACCTGGGCCAGCTACCGCAGGGGCAGCCGGAGCGCGATCGCCGGGTGCTGGCGATGGTTCGGCAGATGGATGCCGAAGGATTCGGCGGGTGCAGCAGTTATGGGGAATGTGAGGCGGTCTGCCCCAAGAGCATCTCGATCGAGAATATCGCCCGGATGAATCGCGACCTGCTCCGCGCCGCGTGGTCGGACCGGTCGCGCGTCGAGCCGCTCCGCCCCGCCTGAACCATCCGGCCGGGCCCGCCGGCCGCGTCCCTCCGGGGCGCCGTCGTAAAGATCCGGTCACTTCTTCCCCTGATCGGTGTGTCGGTGCTGGCCCATCCGGTCGTCTTCTGTCAATATTGCGATGGTTCCTGAAGCAGGCGTGACGCCGGGTGGGCAGACCGGCCGCCGGCACGCAATCATACGACATCTCCGGAGTGGCTCGGGACCGCCGGCGCGGCGTCGCCCGGCCCCAACGACCAACCGTAACACGGCAGCAGCCGCTCGCAGTGCTGCGAGCGTGGTTCCGCACCTGATGGAGGAATACCATGTCGGCACGACGTTGGAGTCTCGTGGTCGCCGGTCTGGCGGCGCTGGGAATGGCGGCCGGGTGCAGCAGCAGCCCGCCCACCGGAGGGAACAATTACACCATCGCGCTCGCCCTCGGATCGTCGTCCGGATCGATTGCCCAGGGCAGTTCCTCCCAGTTCAGCGCTACCGTCACCCGGGGTGGCGGGTACAGCGGTACCGTCTCGCTGGCGGTTGCGGGCGCGCCGACCGGCGTGACCACGGCGGTGTCGGCCCTCCAAACCAACGGGAGCCTCACCACCGGGACAGTGACCGTTACCGTCGGTGCATCGGCGGCGACGGGATCGTACCCGCTCACGGTTCAGGCCACCGGCAGCGGCGTCTCCGACGCCAGCCAGACCTTCACGTTGACAGTGACGCCGGCGGGCACGGCGAGCATCAACGTCTCGGCGGCGGCGGTGAGCGCGGTGCAGGGCGCCAGCGGTTCGTCGGCGATCACCGTCTCGCGCAGCAACTTCACCGGCACCGTGGCCCTGGCCGCGGCGAACCTCCCGTCCGGGGTGACGGTCACGTTCAATCCGGCCAGCCTGACCGGCACGACCTCGACCGCGACGGTGGTGGTGCCAGGCGCGCTGGCCGTGGGCAATTACAACCTCACGGTGCGCGCCACCGGGACCGGTGTCCCGGATGCCACCACGACGCTGGCGCTCACCGTGACGGCGGCCTCCGGCTTCACGGTGGCGCCGTCACCCGCCAGCGTCTCGGTGGCGCAGGGGGCCAACGAAACCAGCACCATCAACATCACCCGGACGGGCGGCTTCAGCTCGACGGTGACGTTCAGCGCCTCGGGACTCCCGTCGGGCGTCACGGCGTCGTTCAATCCGACCGGTACCAGCGGTAATTCCACGGTGCTGACGCTGGCCGCTGCGTCGAATGCTGCGCCCGGGACCTACACGGTCACCGTGACCGGGACGTACCTGGCGCTGAGCGCGCAGACCACGATCGCGCTGACGGTCACCTCGGGTGGCGGTGGCGGCAACGTCCTCACGCTCGATTATTCGGTGTGCGATCCGGCGCGGCAACCGATCTGGGTGGCCTACAAGGACGGCAGCGGTTCGTGGACGGTCGCCACCGGTACCAATCATGTCTATCAGGTCACGATTGCGTCGAATACCGGTGGATTCGCAACAGTCACGGCGAGCACCGGCATTCACCAGACGAACGTCTACTTCGGGACCAGGGCCGACCTGAGCCTGATCCCGGCTGCGTTCTGCGCCACCACAACCGTCACGGGCGGGAGTACCGTCAGCTTCACCGTGGCGGGGCTGGCGTCGTCGACGTCACTGGCCAACCTCGGCCTGGGCGGATCGGCGGCGAGCGTGCTCGGACTCCAGCCGAGCGGCGCCTTCAGCAATGTGCCGAACGGCACGTTCGACCTGATCGGCTATGCGCAGGCAACGGCCGATGCACTGTCGAGCGCCGATCGCGGCTTCGTCCAGCGCGGTGTCGCGGTTGCCGGTGCCGCCAATCTCGGCACCATCGACTTTGCCGGATCGCATTCCCTCGCGCCGATGCCGGCGACGATCACGATCACCAACCCGGTTGGCGGCGAGAGCTATGACGCCGACCTCGCGTACTACACCGGTGCCGCCTGCTATCGCACCAACCTGTGGGCCGACGCCGGGGTCGCGACCAGTTTCACCGGCTACGGCATCCCCGCCGCTCAGCAGATTGCGGGCGAATACCACTCCCTGGTCATCTCCGCCGAGTCGCCGACGTCGAGCCGCTTCGATTTCGAGGACTTCCATGCCTTCGGCAACAGGAATGTCACGCTGCCGGCGCTGTTGGCCGGGGTAAATGTCGTGCGCTCCGGAACGGCGTACACCATGGAGTCCGTCACGTTCAATGCGCCGACCGATATGGCATCGCCGTACGTGTCGTTCGACTACGAGGACGGCACCAATTTCAATTCGGCGCAGGTCAGCGCGACCCCGACCTACCTCGCGTCAGCGGGTTACGCGTTGGTGATGCCGGACTTCAGCGCCCTGAGCGGATTCTCGAACAGCTGGGAGCCGATGCCCGGCAATCCGGAGAGCTGGACCCTCACCGCCACGTCCGCGCTGCGGATACAGAGTCCGTGTACGGAGGGCTACGCATTCAAGTCGACGGAGTCGTCGGGCACCAACTGACGCCGCACGCGACACGCCGCCGGCCGGGGCGGTGCCGCGGCTGGTGAAGGTCGCGTTCGACCGCGTGCGGCCGGTTCCTTCGGGAGCCGGCCGCACGGCCATGCGGTCACGCCCGCGGCGGGTCGATGTTAGGTTGTGGCGTCCCGTTCCGGAGCCGGTCCGTCGATGCGCTTCCGTCCTGTCATGGTGTCGCCTGTCATCCCGTTGGCGCTGGGGGTTCTCGCCGCACCGGCGGCCGCGCAACACCTCACCGGATTTACCCCCCAGGGCGCCGCACGCGAGGCCCGACTGGAAACGGTGTTGCGCGGATCGCCCGATACCGCGTCGGCACGGTTCCTGACGCGGACGCTGGCGGGCAAGCCCCACGTCGCCGGCACGCCGGCGCAGCTCGCCACGGCAGATTTCGTCCTGCGGCAGATGGCGTCGTGGGGACTCGACACCTCGCGCACCACGTTCCGCGTCTTCCTGCCCCACCTCGATTCCGCCGTGGTCGAACGGATCACGCCGGCGCGCCTCCGGCTCGACCTTTCGGAACCGCCCATTCCGGGCGATCCGACGACGGAGCTGCCCGGCCAGTGGCCGGCGATGAACGGCGGATCGGGGAACGGGGACGTCACCGCACCGCTGGTCTACGTCAATTTCGGTCTTCCCGCCGACTACGCGAGGCTCGATTCGCTCGGCGTGGCGGTCCGGGGACGGATCGCGATCGCGCGTTATGGCCGATCGTTTCGCGGCATCAAGGCCCGCGAGGCGCAGGCGCACGGTGCGGTGGGACTCATCCTGTATTCCGATCCGCAGGACGACGGGTTCGGGCAGGGGGCGGTGTATCCAGCCGGGCCGTATCGCAATGCCAACGGCGTGCAGCGGGGGTCGATCTTCAACGGCGAAGGTGATCCGACCACGCCCGGCTGGCCGTCGACGCCCGGCGCCCGGCGTATTCCCGGCGACTCGCTCGGGACCGCCACGATTCCGGTGACCCCGATCGGCTACGGCAACGCGGCCCTGCTGATGAAGGACATGGGCGGGCCGGAGGTGCCACCCGGTTGGCAGGGGGCGATGAAGTTCCCCTACCACCTCGGCAACGCCACGGTGACGGTTCGCCTCGCCGTCTGGGCGCAGCGCGGCGACGCCGCGATGCACGACATCTACGACACCTTCGGCACCATTCGCGGCTCCGCATTTCCCGACGAGCTGGTGATCATCGGCGGGCATCGTGACGCCTGGGGACCCGGCGCCAATGACAATGTCTCCGGATCGGTGAGCGTGATGGAAGCCGCGCGCGCCTGGGCCGCCGCGGTCAAAGCCGGATACCGTCCCCGGCGCACGCTGATCTTCGCCACGTGGGACGCCGAAGAGTGGGGCCTGGTCGGGTCGACCGAGTGGGTCGAGTCGCAGGCCGCGTCGCTGAAGGCGCACGCCGTCGCCTATATCAACCAGGACGAGTCGGCCTCGGGCACGGCATTCGGCGGCAGCGGCACCGCGTCGCTCCAGGGTCTGGTTCGCGACGTCACGACGACCGTGCGGGCGCCGGCCGGCCGCACGACGGTGTTCGACCGATGGGCCCATCAGGGCGGACGCCGCGGCCGCGGCACCGTCGGTGACTCGATCCCCGGAATGGGCGATCTCGGCGGCGGCTCCGATTTCGGCGCCTTCTACAACGGACTCGGCATTCCCTCGCTCGATTACGGCTTCGGCGGCGGTGCCGGCGGGACGTATCACTCCGCGTATGACACCTACACCCAGGTGGAACGGTTCGCCGATCCGGGGTACCGGGCGCACGCCGCCGAAGGGCGGATCGACGCGGTCATGCTGGCGCGACTGGCCGACGCGGACATCGTGCCGTACGACTTCGCGGCGCTGGGTGATTATCTCGGCAAGCTGATCGGGCGCACCATCCCCGACCCGGCCGCGCTTGGCTTGAGCGGCGAGACCGCCGAACTCACCAGGGCGACCGGCGCCCTGGCGCGGGCGGGACGTCAGTTCAATGCGTTGCGCGCGAGCGCGCTCGAACGGGCGCTCCCCGCCAGCCGTCAGGCGCGCGTCAACGACTTGCTGCTCAAGGTCGAGCAGCAACTCACCCGGCCGCAGGGGCTGGTGGGGCGTCCCGACATGAAGAACCTGGTGTTTGCTTCCGATCGCGACAACGGCTATGCCAACATCGCCTTGCCGAGCGTGGCCGAGGCACTGCAGGACCACGACGCGGCCAGGGTCCGCACCGAAATCACCGACCTGGTGGCGCACATCGACGCCGCCACGGCGGCGGTCAATGCGGCGGCGGCGGCCCTGCGGAACTAGACTGCCGCAACGCGCGCGCCGGCGCGCGCGTTATCGCCTTCCCGTCGGCGACAGGACGTCAGAGGCGGGGAAGGGTGACGCCGCGCTGCGCCTGGTACTTTCCCTGCTTGTCGGCGTAGCTCGTTTCGCACACGTCGTCGGCGTCGGCCTCGAAGAACAGCACCTGGCAGATCCCCTCGCGGGCGTAGATCCGGGCGGGGAGCGGCGTGGTGTTGCTGATCTCCAGCGTCACGTGTCCCTCCCATTCGGGTTCGAACGGAGTGACGTTGGTGATGATGCCGCACCGTGCATAGGTCGACTTGCCGACGCAGATGGTGAGGACGTCGCGCGGGATCCGGAAATACTCCACCGAGCGGGCGAGCGCGAAGGAATTGGGCGGCACGATGCAGACGTCGCCGCTGAATTCCACGAAACTGCGCTGGTCGAAGTGCTTGGGGTCGACCACGGCGGAGAGCGCGTTGGTGAAGATGCGGAATTCGTCGGCCACTCGCATGTCGTAGCCGTACGACGAGACGCCATAGGAGATGGCGCCCTCCCGGACCTGGCCGTCGACGAACGGGTCGATCATGCCGTGGTCGCGCGCCATGCGCCGGATCCAGCGGTCGGATTTGATGGACATGGGAGACCAATATATCCGGCTTGCACTCCCCCGGGACGATCACCCGGTCACGTTGAATTCGCCCCGCGGAGTGTCTAACTTGCCGGGGTTGTGAATTTTTTCACGAGGCCGACGCGCCCATGCTACAGCCCTATACGCCGATCCTCCTGCTGCTGCTCTTCGCCATCGCCAACGCGGCGCTGATCATCGGGGCGTCGACGCTCCTGTCCAACCGCCGTCCCACCGCCGTCAAGGACGCCGCCTACGAGTCGGGGATGCCGGTCATCGGCGACGCGCGCGAGCGGTTCTCGGTCAAGTTCTATCTGGTGGCGATGCTGTTCATCGTCTTCGACATCGAGACGGTCTTTCTCCTCCCATGGGCGGTGGCGTTCGCCCAGCTGCGATCCCTGGGGGGCATGCTGCTGATCGAGATGGCCACCTTCGTCGCGATCCTGGGTGTGGGCTACGTCTACATCTGGAAGCGGGGAGCGCTGCAGTGGGATTGACCCCACCGCCCGACGATGCCCCGCCGTCCGGTGTCATCGAGACGGTTTCTCCCAACTGGATCACCACGCGGCTCGACGCGCTCGTCAACTGGGGCCGGGCCAATTCGCTCTGGCCGATGCCGTTCGGCACCGCATGCTGCGCCATCGAGTACATGGCCACCGCTGCGTCGCGGTTCGATATCGCCCGCTTCGGGATGGAGCGGCAGAGCTTCTCCCCCCGCCAGGCCGACGTGCTGATCTGCGCCGGCCGGTTGCCGTTCAAGCTGGCGCCGGTGATCCGCCGGATCTGGGATCAGATGCCGCAGCCGAAATGGGCGATTTCCATGGGGGCGTGCGCGTCGAGCGGCGGCATTTTCGACAATTACGCCATGGTGCAGGGCATCGACACCATCATTCCGGTGGACGTCTACGTGCCGGGCTGCCCGCCGCGGCCGGAGGGGCTGCTGTACGGCATCCTGCTGCTCCAGAAGAAGATCAAGGGCGAATCGCTGTCCGATCCGACCCTGCGGGTGGAACATCTGGTGGGTCCGGACGGCCTGTTCCGCCGGCCGCGGGACATCGACGAGGTCTCGGAGCCCTTCGGCAATTCGGTGCAGCAGACGAGGTCCGGGTGACGGCCGCGACGGCGTCCCGCCGCCCGGCGCCGGCCGGGAGCGTGGCGACCGCGGCGGCGCTCCGGACGCGGTTCGGCGCGGCCGTCCTGCGCACCCTGGTGACCAGCGGCCAGCAGGTGGTGTACGTCGCGCCCGAGGCGGCGTACCAGGTGCTGGCGTGGCTGCAGCACGACGACGGGCAGCGATTCGACTATCTCGCCGACATCACCGCGGTGGAATACCGCGATCCGGAACTGCCGCTCGAGGTGGTCTACCAGTTGCGCTCGCTCGACCGCAACGTCGACCTGCGGGTCAAGATTCCACTCGATCCCGACGGCCCGCTCGACGTGGCCACGGTCACCGACCTCTGGGCCGGCGCCAACTGGCTCGAGCGCGAAGTGTGGGACATGTTCGGCGTCCGCTTCCGGGGCCATCCGGACCTGCGACGCATCCTGATGTGGGAGACGTATTCGGAAGGCTTCCCGCTGCGGAAATCCTTTCCCTTGCGCGGCCACTGGTCGCGTGCCGAGCAGACCCGGCAGGCCCTGATGGCCAACCCGGAGGCCTACTATTCGATGGAGGAGCTGTCGGTCGCCGAAGCGTACCACGAACTTCCCGAGGCGATGCGGGAACGGCTTGCCGCCAGTGGCCGGGGGCCGTTGCCGTGACCACCCGCACCGTGGAACTGTCGGTCTCGACGCCGGTCATGGATGCGCGCGGCAACGTGCGCAACGTACCGATCGGCGTCGCGCAGCGACCCAGCGAATCGGTGTCGGAGGATTTCGGCGCCGAGCACGTGCTGGTGAATCTCGGACCACAGCACCCGGCGACGCACGGCGTCCTGCGGCTGGTCGTCGAACTGGAGGGAGAGACCGTCAAGCGGGTCATCCCTCATATCGGGTACCTCCATTCGGGATTCGAGAAGCTCGGCGAGTACCGCTTCTACAACCAGCTGATCCCGCTCACCGACCGTACCGACTATCTCTCGCCGATGTCGAACAACATCGGGCTGGCGCTCGCGGTCGAAGCGATGCTCGACATCACGATCACCGAACGGTGCCGGCTGCTGCGGGTGATCGCCTGCGAATTGAGCCGGATCATTTCGCACCTGGTCTGGATGGGCACCACCGGGATCGATCTCGGCGCGTACACCCCGTTCCTGTGGACGTTCGAGCAGCGCGAGCGGGTGTACAACCTCCAGGAAGCCTGGACGGGGGCGCGCCTGACCACCTCGGTCTCCCGCATCGGCGGGATGATGGCGGACGTGCCCGAGGGCTGGGAGGACCAGCTGCGCGACTTCGTGCGCACCTTTCCCACCACGCTGCGCGAAGTCGACACCATGTTCACCCGCAACGCCATCTGGTGCGGCCGGACCCAGGGCGTGGGCGCGATGTCGGCGGCCGACGCGATCAACTATTCGCTGTCCGGTCCGATGTTGCGGGCCAGCGGCGTGGCGTACGATGTCCGCAAGGACCGGCCCTACCTGGGATACGACGAGTTCGATTTCGACGTGCCCATCGGTGAACATGGCGACGTCTACGATCGCTACCGGGTGCGACTGGAAGAGATGACCCAGTCGGTGCGGATCCTCGAGCAGGCGCTCGACCGCCTCGAGCCGGGACCGGTCGACATCGCCGACCCGCGGGTGACGTTGCCGACCAAGACGCGCGCCATGAGCGACATGGAGTCGATGATCTTCCACTTCAAGCAGGTGATGGAGGGCATTCCCGTCCCCCCGGGCGAAGTCTATCTTGGCATCGAGAATCCCAAGGGAGAGCTGGGGTACTATCTGGTTGCCGACGGCACCGCCAAGCCGGTGCGGTGGCGCATCCGGCCGCCGTCGTTCCTCAACCTGGCGGCGCTGCCCAGGCTCTGCGAAGGGGCGCTCCTGGCGGACGTCATCGCCATCAACGCCAGTGTCGACATCGTCATGGGAGAGATCGATCGGTGAGCGACCAGGCAACCGAGACGTACCAGCCGGTGTTCACCGGTGACACGCTGGCCCAGCTTGAAGCGCTCTACCCGAGATACCCGACCCGGCAGGCGGTGCTGCTGCCGGCGTTGTGGCTGGTCCAGCAGGCCCGCGGATGGATCCCGGACGGGGCCGTGCTCGAGGTGGCCGCTCAGCTGGGCCTCACGCCGGCGTATGTGCGCGGCGTGGTCACGTTCTACACCATGTTCCACGAACATCCCGTGGGCCGACACTTCATCCAGGTCTGCACCACGTCCCCGTGCGCCATCTGCGGCGCCGAAGCGGTCGTCGGGGCGTTGCTGGAACACACCGGCTGCGGCGACCTCGGCGCGACGAGTCCGGACGGCCGATTCACCGTCGTCGAGACCGAATGCCTCGGGGCCTGCGGATTTGTCACGCCGATGCTGATCGATGAGGACTTCATCGAGTCGGTGACGCCGGAGCAGGTGCCCGAACTGCTGGCGCGGTATCGCTGATGGGGTACCCGCATCCGATCCATCCGCGCGAGAACCCCGTGCTGTCCGAGCACTTCGGCCAGCCGGAGGCTCGCGGGTACGACTGGTGGACGGCCCACGGCGGATACCGCGCGCTGCGCAAGGCGCTGGAGATGACGCCGGAACAGATCGTCGACGAGGTCAAGCAGTCGGGGCTGCGGGGCCGCGGCGGCGCGGGCTTCCCCACCGGGCTGAAGTGGTCGTTCATGCCGAAGGACACCGCCCGGCCGCACTATCTCTGCTGCAATGCCGATGAGTCCGAGCCGGGGACGTTCAAGGATCGCGAGATCATGCGGTGGACGCCCCACGCCCTGATCGAAGGGTGCGTCATCGGCGGCCTGGCGATCCGTGCCGAGACGACCTACCTCTACATCCGCGGCGAATTCACCGAACCGATCGCCGTCATGACGCGCGCCGTGGCAGAGGCCTACGCCCACGGCGCGCTCGGTGGCGACGTCTTCGGGTCCGGCCGGCGGCACGACATCGTCATCCATCGCGGCGCCGGCGCGTACATCTGCGGCGAAGAGACCGCGCTGATGAAGTCGCTGGAGGGCAAGCGCGGCAATCCGCAGGTGAAGCCGCCGTTTCCGGCCGTCCAGGGCGTCTTCGGCATGCCGACGACGATCAACAACGTCGAAACGCTCGCCGCTGTCCCCGCGATCCTCACCCGGGGTGCGGCATGGTACGCGGGGCTGTCGCTCGGCAGCCCGAAGAGCACCGGCACCAAGCTGATCTCGGTGTGCGGCCATGTGCAGCGACCCGGGGTCTACGAGATCACCATGGGGTTCCCCATGGACGAGCTGATCAACGACCTCTGCGGCGGCATGCGTCCCGGTCGCACCCTCAAGGCGGTCATTCCCGGCGGGTCGTCGGTGCCGATCATGACCCCGGAGGAGGTGCAGGGGTGTGCCACCGACTATGAGGGCATCGTGGCACGCGGGTCGATGCTCGGCTCGGGCGGCATGATCGTCATGGACGATTCCACCGACCTGGTGCGGGCGATCATGCGCCTGGCGCGGTTCTATGCCGAAGAGAGCTGCGCGCAGTGCACCAATTGCCGCGAGGGCACGGCGTGGACCACGCGGATCCTCGAGCGCATCCTGGCCGGGCAGGGGACGGCGGCCGATCTCGACCTGCTGCTCGATCTCGGCGAGCAGATGACCGGCCGGACGATCTGCGTGCTGGCCGACTCCTGCGCCGCGCCGGTGATCAGCGGCATCCGGAAGTTCCGCGCCGATTTCGACGCCTGCCTGGCGGGCCGCCGCGTGCCCGCGATGGTGGAGGCCTGAGCCGATGGCTGACGAACAGGTTTCGCTGACGATCGACGGCGTTCCGGTCACCGTCCCGAAGGGGACGATGCTGATCGAGGCCGCCAAGCGCGCCGGCATCCTGGTGCCGCACTACTGCTATCACCCGTCGCTGCCGTCGCCGGCACTCTGCCGGATGTGCCTGGTGCAGGTCGAAAAGGTGCCGAAGCTCGTCCCGGCATGCGTCACGGCCGTCGCCGAGGCGCAGGTGGTTCATGTCAACGACTCGCCCGATGCGAAGACCGCCCGCAAGGCGGTGCTCGAGTTCCTGCTGATCAACCACCCGCTCGACTGCCCGATCTGCGATCAGTCGGGGGAATGCGAGCTGCAGGATTTCACCTATCAGGAAGGGCGCCGCGAGGGGCGGTACACCGAATATCCCAAGCGCTATTCCCCGGTGGAGGATTTCGGCGAAGACATCCTCTACGTGACGAACCGGTGCATCCTCTGCACCCGCTGCGTGCGCTTCATGGACAGTGTCACCGGCGATCCGGTGCTGGAGGTCTATCGCCGCGGCGATCGCGCCTACATCGGCATCGACCCGACGCAGCGTCTCGATCATCCGTGGGCGGGCAACGTGGTCGATCTCTGCCCGGTGGGATCGCTGCTGTCCAAGGACTTTCTCCACAAGGCACGCGCCTGGGAGCTGGACAAGGCGGCGTCGATCTGCCCCGGGTGTTCCCAGGGCTGCAACATGACGATCGATACCCGCGACGGGGCCGTGGTCCGCCTGCGTCCCCGTCCCAATCTCGACGTCAACCGGCATTTCATGTGCGACGTCGGCCGGGCCGATTACCGCTGGATGAATCGTGGCGACCGGGTCGAGGCCCCGTTGCTCGGTGACGGCGAGAAACTCCGCGCCACCGACTGGGACACGGCACTGGAGCGGGTCGCCGCGCTGCTGCGCCAGCCGGCGGGCCGTGCCGTGGTGCTGGTGGGGCGCCGCGCCTCGTGCGAATCGATCGGCTGGACGATGCGCCTGCTCGACGGCTATGACGTGACGGCCGCGGTGCAGGCACCCGCCGGTCCGACGGCACCGATCGGGCGGATCGCGAATCTGGCGCTGCGCGAGGAGCGCGCACCCAACGTGGCCGGGGCGCGGATGCTCGGCGTCCGGCGCGGCGTGGGGTGATGCGTTGCGGACGGCGGCGCAGGCGGCGATCGTGGTGGTGCTCGACGCGGACCTGACCGACGACGAGGCGACCGCGCTGGCCGGGGCGGAGCGGGTGGTGCACCTCGCCACCGTGATGGATCCGCGGTTGCGCACCGTCGACGCCGTGCTGCCGATCACCACCATGGCGGAAGAGCAGGGCGTCTACGTCAATCGCGACCGACGGGCGCAACGGTATCTGCCGGCGCGGACTCCGCCGGGCATGGCGCGGCCGGCGTGGTGGGTGGCGAGCCAGGCATGGTCGCTGGTGGCCGCGGGACGCAGTGCGCCCGCGACGGCCGCCGAGGCCTTCACGATGCTGATGCCGTTCGACGGGCTGACCTACCGCGATCTTGGCCTGTCCGGCCGGGTCGTGGCCGGACTCCCCGAGGCGGCAGCGCGATGACTCCCGACCAGAAGGGCTTCCTGCTGCTGGCGATCGTCAAGATCGTGCGTGATCTTCACCATGGTCATGGTGGGCGTGGCCCTGCTGACCCTGATGGAGCGCAAGGTGGCGGGGTGGATGCAGAACCGTCCCGGCCCCAACCGGGTCGGGCCGTCGGGCATCCTGCAGCCGCTCGCGGACGGGATCAAGAATTTCATCAAGGAAGAGACGCGGCCCGCGTCGGCCTCGCGGTTCCTGTTCATCCTGGCGCCCGCGTTCGGGTTCGTGCCGGCGCTGATGCTGATTGCCGTGCTGCCGCTGGCGGCGCCGCTGCCGGTGTCTTTCGACACCCACATCTGGCCGCTCGGCGAGGTGGCGTATCACGGGCTGCTGCCGATCGCGATGGCCGACCTGCCGATCGGCTTCGTCTTCGTGCTGGCGTTCTCGTCGCTCGGCGTCTACGGCGTCGCGCTGGCGGGGTGGGCATCGAACAGCAAGTACTCGCTGCTGGGCGGGCTCAGAGCGAGCGCGCAGATGATCTCCTACGAAGTGGCGATGGGGATGTCGCTGGTGCCGGTGCTGCTGCTCGGCGGCAACGCGTCGTTCAGCGATATCATCAGCCGCCAGCAGCAGGGGCTGTGGTACATCGCCCCGTTGTTCCTGTCGTTCTTCGTCTTCACCATCGCGGGGCTTGCCGAGACCAACCGGCTGCCCTTCGACCTGCCGGAAGCGGAATCGGAGCTGGTGGCGGGGTACCATTCCGAATACAGCGCGATGAAGTTCTCGCTGTTCATGATCGGTGAGTACGCCCACATCGTGGTGATCGCCGCGATGATCGCGACCCTGTACTTCGGCGGATGGGACGTGCCGTTCACCCATTGGGACGAGCGGGGCGGCGCCCTGCAGACGCTGGTGACGTTCGTGGCGTTCTTCGTCAAGATGTTCTGCTGGATCTTCTTCGTGATGTGGATCCGCTGGACGCTGCCGCGGTTCCGCTACGACCAGCTGATGGCGCTGGGGTGGAAGGTGCTGCTGCCGCTGTCGCTGGGCTACATCATGGTGATCGCCGGCGCCATTCAGCTGATCGAGCGCGGCCTGGGGTGGACCGATCCGCGCATCGTGGGACTGGTCCTGCTGGGGCTGAACCTCGTGCTGGCCTGGGTGCTGTTCATCGTGTTCGACCGGGGACGGGTGGTGCGCGGCGTCGGTCCGAGGGGCCGGGCGTCGCTCGGCGCCGGAGCGGAGGCCTGATGGCCATCGGCGTGAAGGTGATGAAGCGTCCCGAGCGCGAGGTGTCCTACGTGCGGGCCACGCTCAAGGGGATGGCGCTCACCTTCAAGCACATGCTGCAGCCGCGGGTCACGATGCAGTATCCGGAGCAGCGCAGTACCGACACCTGGCGGCTCTCGACCCGGTGGCGCGGCACGCACCGGATGATGACCGACGAGCAGGGCCGGTCGAAATGTGTCGCCTGCGGCCTGTGCCCCCAGGTCTGCCCGGCCAACTGCATCAAGCTCGTTCCCGGCGAGGACGAACAGGGGAACCGCTACCCGCTGATCTACGAGATCGACGAATTCCGCTGCGTGTTCTGCGGGTACTGCCAGGAAGTCTGCCCCGAGGAGGCGATCCACGTCGGCGTGCACTACGAGAACGCCGAATATCTGCGGGAGCGGTTCGTCTACGACCTGGAACGGTTGTCGGCGCAGACCCATCCGGTTTCGACGCTCTGGGATCCCTCCGATCCGCGGGGTGAGTGAGGCGTGACGATCACCACCGTCGTCTTCTACTGCTTCGCGGCGTGGGCAGTCGGATCGGCGCTGCTGTGCATCACCCGGAGCAACGCCGTGTCGGCGGCGCTCTGGCTGGTGTCGTCGCATGTTCGCGCTGGCGGCGATCTTCGTGCTGCTGCAGGCGGAGTTCATCGCGGCCCTGCAGGTGATCGTCTACGCCGGCGCGGTGATGGTGCTGTTCCTGTTCGTGATCATGCTGCTCAATCTCGAGTCGGTGCCGAACGTGTGGCGGCGCCGCCCGGTGTGGATCGCGGGGGCGCTGCTGGCCGCGGCGCTGGGCGTCACGCTGCTCGCGCTCGCGGCCTACACGCCGGTGCGGCTGGCGCAGGAGTTCTATCCCGGCGTGGCCACCCCGGACCCGGCGCTGGTCTTCCCCGAGGGGCACAATCTGGCGGTGGCGGTGGCCGCCCACGGCGCCATCGGCGGGGTGGCCGCGCCGCTCTTCCAGACTTATCTGGTTCCCTTCGAAGTGACCTCGGTGCTGCTCCTGGTGGCGGTGATCGGGGCGGTCGTCCTGGCGAAAAGGAAGCTCTGATGCTCCTCGGTCCGTCGCTGGCGCTGTCGGCCATTCTGTTCGTGATCGGCGTCGCCGGCGTGCTCGTCCGCCGCAACGCGATCGTGGTATTCATGGGCATCGAGCTGATGCTCAACGCCGTCAACCTTACCTTCGTGGCGCTGGCGCAGTTGCACGGGGTCAGCGGCCAGATCATGGTGTTCTTCGTGATGACCGTGGCCGCCGCCGAGGCCGCCGTCGGGCTCGCGATCATCCTGGCGATCTTCCGGCACACGCAGTCGGTCGATCTGACGCAGATCAACCTGCTCAAGGGCTGAGGCGTGATCCACCTCGTGTGGCTCGCGGTCCTGGCCCCGGTCGTGGGCGCCGTGCTCAACGGCGTGCTGGCGTTCGCCCGGCCGCGGGCGCGCACGGCCGTGTCGGTCATCGGCGTCGGCGTGGTGGCGGTCGCCTTCGCGGTGGCGGTCGCGATCTTCGTGGCCATGCTGCACGACCCACGGCCGGCCGTCCAGGTGGTGCTCTGGCACTGGATGCCGGTCACGCCCGCTTCTCGATCGACTTCGCGCTGCAGGTGGACCACCTGACCGCTGGTCATGATGCTGGTGATCACCGGCGTCGGCGGGCTGATCCACCTGTTTTCCGTCGGCTACATGGGGAACGATCCGGGCTACGCGCGGTACTTCGCCTATCTCAACCTCTTCGTCGCGTTCATGCTGGTGCTGGTGCTCGGCGCCTCGCTGCCGGTGTCGTTCATCGGCTGGGAAGGCGTGGGGCTCTGTTCCTACCTGCTGATCGGCTTCTGGTTCGACGTCGAACGCCAACTCCGACGCCGGCAAGAAGGCGTTCCTGGTCAACCGGATCGGCGACTTCGGCGTGCTGACCGCGATGTTCCTGCTCTGGTGGCACCTCGGCACGCTCGACTTTCGCCGACATCGCCCAGCTCGGCGCCGTTGCGCCTGGTGGCCGGCGGCGGCACGGTGGGGTCGATCACGCTGCTGATCTTCCTCGGCTGCACCGGCAAGTCGGCGCAGATCCCGCTGTACGTCTGGCTGCCGGACGCGATGGCCGGTCCGACGCCGGTCTCGGCGCTGATCCACGCGGCCACGATGGTCACCGCCGGCGTCTTCCTGGTGGCCCGGATGGGCGTGCTCTTCGCCCTGGCGCCGGGGACGCTCGAGGTGGTGGCGGTGATCGGCGCGGTGACGGCGTTCTTCGCCGCCAGCATCGGCCTGCGCCAGTACGACATCAAGAAGGTGCTGGCGTACTCCACCGTCTCGCAGCTCGGCTACATGTTTCTCGGCGTGGGCACCGGCGTCGTACGCCGCCGGGCATCTTCCACCTGGTCACGCACGCCTTCTTCAAGGCGCTGCTGTTCCTCGGCGCCGGCAGCGTGATCCACACCATGCACCACGCGCTGCACGCATCGCACACCGACGTCGACGCGCAGGACATGCGCAACATGGGCGGGCTGCGGCGCGCGATGCCGTGGACCTTCGGGCTGATGATGGTCGCGAGCCTGGCCATCGCCGGGGTGCCGCCGTTGTCGGGCTTCTTCTCCAAGGACGACATCCTCGGCGCGGCCTTCGCGCAGGGGCTGCGGCAGCCGGTGTACCTGGTCTGCTGGGCGCTGGCGCTGGCGGCGGCCATCATGACCGCGTTCTACATGTCCCGGCTGATCGCGATGACGTTCCTGGGCGAGTTCCGCGGCCCGGCGGCGGCAGCGGGACCATCTGCACGAGGCGCCCTGGATCATGACCGGACCGTTGCTGGTCCTCGGCGTGCTGAGCGCCGTCGGCGGCGTGATCAACCTGCCGGAGTTCGTCGGCGGCTCGGCCTGGCTGGACCACTGGCTGGCCCCGGCGACCGGCGTCGGCGCAGGCGCTGATCGCGCCGTCGGCGGAACAGTCGCCCGGCGACCACGGCGGTCCTGATCGTCGTTGCCGTCTGCGCCGCCGTCATGGGGCTCTGGCTCGGCTACGACGGTGACGCTGCGGCGTCCCGTTCCGACGCCGGACCGGGCCCCGCCGGAACGCGGGCTCGCGCGCGTGCTCTACCACAAGTACTACGTCGACGAGCTCTACCAGCGGCTGATCGTCACGCCGCTGATGTGGCTGTCGCGCCGGGTCCTCTGGCAGACGGTCGACCAGTTCCTCGATCGACCGGATCGGCGTCGGTGGCACGGCCCGGCTGGCCGAGGGGCTGGGGTGGCTCGGATCGCGGCTGGAGAACGGCCAGGTGGCCTTCTACGTGGCGATGTTCGCCCTGGGAGCGGTTGTCCTGCTGCGGGCCATGGTGCGCTGAACGATGACCGCCCTCCTGGCGGCCATCGGGTACCAGCACTGGGTGGTGCACGTGCTGCTGGTGCTGCCGCTGCTCGGCATGCCGCTGATCCTGTTCTTTCCGGCGCGGTTCGCCAAGTGGATCGCGCTGACGGTGGCGCTGCTGGAGCTGGTCGTCGGCGATCGGGCTCTGGTGGGCGTTCGATCCGTCGCAGCCCGGCGATGCAGTTCGTGACGGACATCCCCTGGCTCCCGCACTTCGGCATCGGCTACCGGGTCGGCATCGACGGCCTGTCGGTGCTGCTGGTGCTGCTGTCGGTGGTCATGCTGCCGCTGGTGATCTTCGGCAGCTGGCGGGCCATCGACCAGAAGCAGCGCGGGTTCTACGCCCTGATGCTGGCGCTCCAGACCGGCATGCTGGGCGTGTTCGTGGCGACCGACCTGTTCCTGTTCTACATGTTCTGGGAACTGCTGCTGATCCCGATGTACTTCATCATCGGCATCTGGGGCAGCAGCAACCGGCTCTACGCCGCGCACCAAGTTCGTGATCTACACCTTCGTCGGCTCGTTCCTGATGCTGGTGGCGATCCTGTGGATCGTCTGGAGCTCGGGCACACCACCGGCGACGTACTCGTTCGCCTACAGCGATCCTGCTGGCCCACGCCAGCTGGTCTCGGCCGTGGGCGGGCGTGGCTGTTCGTGGCGTTCGCGCTGGCGTTCGCCGTCAAGGTGCCGCTCTTCCCGTTCCACACCTGGCTGCCTGACGCCCACACCGAGGCGCCGACCGCCGGCTCGGTCGACCTGGCCGTGATCCTGCTCAAGATGGGCACCTACGGCTTCCTGCGGTTCGCCATCCCGTTGTTCCCGGGATTCGCGCTGTCGAAGACCGTCGGCGCTGGTGATGGCATCGCTGGCGGTGATCGGCATCATCTACGCCGCGCTGGTGGCGATGGTGCAGCCCGACCTCAAGACGGCTCGTCGCGTACTCGTCGGTCAGCCACCTCGGCTTCGTGATGCTCGGCATCTGGGGCTGCACGGTGCAGCAGCGTGCAGGGCGCGATCATGGTGATGGTGTCGCACGGCCTGTCGACCGGCGCGCTGTTCTTCATGATCGGCATGCTCTATGAGCGGCGCCACACGCGGCAGATCGCCGACTACGGCGGGCTGGCCCGGGTGACGCCGCTGCTCGCGACGGCGTTCGTGATCACGGCGTTCTCGTCGATCGGCCTGCCGGGGCTGAACGGCTTCGTGGGCGAGTTCCTGGTGCTGATCGGGTCGTTCGGCCGCCACCCGTGGCTGGTCGGCGATCGCCGCCACGGTGGTGATCTTCGCGGCCGGCGTACATGCTCTGGTCGACGCAGCGGGTCTTCTTCAACCGGCTGACCAATCCGCAGAACGAAGGATTGCCGGACCTCAATCTCCGCGAAGCGATGGTGATCGGCCCGCTGCTGGTGGCGATGCTGTGGGTCGGCCTCTATCCCGGCGCCGTTCCTGCGCCGCACCGAGGCCGCCGCGCAGCAGTTCGTCGACGGTGCAGCCGAGCCTGCCGCCGCCGGCGCTGCCGGACCCGCCGCCGGTGTTCGCCGGCGGGTGATGCCCGCGGCGTCCGGGGAGGTGCGCTGATGCCGATCGACCTCGCCACGCCGGGCGGCGCCACGCTGGCGCTGCTGCCGGAGCTGGTGCTGACCGTCTGGGCGCTGGGGTGCTGCTCTGACGTCGCGTGGCGCCATCGCGACCGCCCAGGACACGCGCGCTGGTCGGGTTGCTGTCGCTGCCGGGCTACCTCTGCGCGCGTGCTGGCGACCGGCTGGCTGGCGTGGAGTGGCGCCCATCCGGCCGGGCTCTCGCTGATGATCGCGCTCGACGGGTTCCGCTTCGCCAGCGACGCGCTGCTGCTCTGGATCGCCGGTGCCGTGTCGGTCCTCTCGGTGCGCTGGCTGGACCGGCAGGGCATCCTGGCGCCCGAGTACTACCCGCTGGTGATGTTCGCCACGGTCGGGATGATGCTGCTGGCCGGGGCCGCCGACCTGATCACCCTCTTCCTCGGCCTCGAGCTGATGTCGATCTCGGTCTACGTCCTGGCCGGGTTCGACCGCACCCGCCGGGCCTCGGCCGAGGCGGCGCTGAAGTACTTCCTGATCGGCGCCTTCGCGTCCGGCTTCCTGCTGTACGGCATCGCGCTGACCTACGGCGCGACCGGCCAGTTCAACTTCGAGCTGATCGGCGCGCAGCTCGGCAACGACCCGCTGACGCTTGATGGCCAAGCTCGGGCTGGGCCTGATCCTGATCGGGTTCGGCGTTCAAGGTGGCCGCCGTGCCGTTCCATGCCTGGGCGCCCGACGTCTACGAAGGCGCGCCGACGCCGATCACGGCGTTCATGGCCAGCGGCGTGAAGGCGGCGGCGTTCCTGGCGCTCGCGCGCGTCCTGGCCGAGGCGTTTCCGGCGGCGGTCGACGCTGTGGCGCCCGGTCGTCGCCGGGCTCGCCGTCGCTCACGATCCTGCTCGGCAACCTGACCGCGCTGGCGCAGCAGTCGATGAAGCGGATGCTGGCCTACAGCGCGCATCGCGCACGCCGGGTACCTCCTGCTGGCGCTGTGGGCGCATTCCGATGACGGGACGGCCGCGGTGCTGATCTACCTGCTGGCGTACAGCATCACGATCGTCGCCGCCTTCGGCATTCTCGCCTCGATCGAGCGGGCCGGCGCGCGCACGGTGCTGCTGACCGATCTCGAGGGCTGTTCGCCGTGCGGCCGCTGGCGTCGATCGGCCTGAGCATCTGCATGCTCTCGCTGCTCGGCTTCCCGGGCACGTTCGGCTTCATCGGCAAGTGGTACCTGCTGGCGTCGGCGATTCACCAGGGCAGACGCGTTGCTGCCGGTGGTGGCGATGATCGGGAGCGCGATCTCCATCGGCTACTACCTCCCGGTCATGCTGGCCATGACGCTCCGGCCCACCCGCACCCGCCAGGCGCACCAGACGATCCGGTTCCCGCGCCTGGCCCGGGTGGCGGTGGCGATCTGCGTGCTGGCCATCCTGGTGCTTGGCGTCTGGCCCAACGCGGTGCTCAACTTCGCCACCCAGGAGGCGGTGCAGCTCCACGCCGGGATGACGCTCGGCGCGCCCTGACCGTCCTCGGCAGGAAGGAGCGCCGGCGTGAAGGTCCCCAGGTCGATCTTCCGCGAATACGACGTCCGCGGCATCATCGGCACCGAACTGACGGCGGACGCTCGCGGAGCACCTGGGCCGGGCCTTCGGCACGACGGCCTGGGAGCGGCACGGCCGGCACGCCGGTGCTGGCGGTCGGCCGCGACAACCGCCCATCGAGCGCGGGCTTCGCCGCGGCGCTGGCGCGCGGCATGCTGGCCGTCCGGCGCCGCACGTGATCGACATCGGCATCGGTGCCGACGCCGGCGCTCTACTTCGCCGGTGCACGCCCTGGGCACCGACGGCGGCGTGCAGGTCACCGGGTCGCACAATCCGCCGGAGTTCAACGGCTTCAAGTTCGTGCTGGCGGGCGAGTCGCTGCACGGCGACGGGATCCTGGCGCTGGGGGAGCGGATCACAGCCGAGTCGTACCGGCGAGGCGCCCGGACAGATCACCGCCGACTCGTCGCTGCTGGCGCGTACCGCGTCGCGATCGTCGAGCGGCACCACCTTGCCCGGCCGGTGAAGGTCGTCGTCGACTGCGGCAACGGCGTCACCGCGCTGGTGGCCGTCGCCACGTTGCAGGCGCTGGGCGCCGACGTGGTCCCGCTGTTCGACGAAGTGACGGCACCTTCCCGCAACCACCATCCCGATCCCACCGTCCCCGCCAACCTGGTCGACCTGCAGGAGGCGGTCGCGGCCCACCGCGCCGAACTCGGGATCGCCTTCGACGGCGACGGCGACCGGATCGGGGCCGTCGACGAGGCGGCCGATCCCGTCTGGGGCGACCAGCTGCTGGTGCTCTTCGGCCGGGATGCCGTGCGGCGCTTCGGCAAGGGCGTGGCGGTGATCTTCGACGTGAAGTGTTCCGATGTCCTGCCGCAGGCGCTGGCGGCGGCCGGCGCGCGGCCGGTGATGTGGAAGACCGGCCACTCGCTGATCGAGGCGAAGATGAAGCGAGAGCACGCGCCGCTCGCCGGCGAGATGAGCGGCCACATGTTCTTCGGCGGCGACTGGTTCGGGTTCGACGATGCGCTGTTCGCGGCGGCGCGGCTGCTCGAGATCGTCGCCGCCGGGCCCGGCGGACTGCGCCACCTGCTGGCGGACCTGCCGACGACCTTCGCCACCCCGGAGCTGCGGGTGACCTGCGATGACGCCGTCAAGTTCGCGTCTGGTCGAGGTCGCGGCGCGCGATTTCGGCGCCCGCTATCCGGTGGCCACCATCGACGGCGTGCGGATCACCTTCCCTGACGGCTGGGGATTGTTGCGGGCGTCGAACACCCAGCCGGTGCTGGTGCTGCGGTTCGAGGCGACCACGGCCGAGGGGCGCGACCGGAACCAGGCGGAAGTCATGAACTGGCTGGCCGAACACGGCGTGCGGAGTTGATGCGGTGAACCGGGTGCGCCGGCGGGCCGCCATGGCCGGTGCGGCGATCATCGTCGTACTGCTGGTCGGGCGCTGGTCGGTCGCGTGGCTCAGCGAATGGTGGTGGGCGTCGACGGTCTCGGGTCCCGCCGGCGCACTTCGTCACGCGCTGGATCCTGCTCGGCCTCGGACTCGACGCGGCGGCCGTCGTGGTGGCGTCGTTGTGGTTCGCCCTGCAGGCGCTGCTCGTGGCCCGCGCCATCGCGTCGGTGCAGGTGACGCGCCGGCTCGGTGACCTGCAGCTGCGTGAAGCCGTTCCGACCCGTCTGCTGCTGTTCGGCGCCGTCGCCACCGGCGTTCTGCTCGGCCTGATCACCGGCGCGGGGGCGCGCTCGTGGCGCGCGCCCCTCATGCTCGCCTGGCATGGCGTCCATTACGGTGTCACCGATCCGTACCTCGGGCGGGACGTAGGGGTCTTCACCAGCCAGTTGCCGGTCTGGACACTGGCGTATCAGTATGCCGCCACGCTGGCCGTCGTCGGTCTGGCGTTTACGGCCGTCCTCTACCTGGCGATCGGGGCGGTGCGCCGGGAACACGGCGCCCTCGAGATCCACGCCGATGCCCGCCGGCAGATCGGCGTACTGCTCGGCGTGCTGGCGGTGGTGATCGCGGTCGGCTACGTGCTGGCGCCGTGGCACGTTGCCGGCGCCGCCCTCGGGCCGAGCGACGAGTCGGCCATCGCCCTGCGGATGCATGTCTCCGACCTGCTCGGCGGCGTCGCCATCGGTGTGGCGGCGTTGAGCATCGCCTGGGCGGTCCGCGGACGCCACAGCCTCCTGACCGGTGCGTGGGCGCTGATGGCGCTTGGCGCGCTGCTCGACCACACCGTGGTGCCCGCGCTCACCGACACGGCGTTTCCCACGCCGGCGCGCCAGGCGGAGGTGCGACGCTTCGATCAGCTGGCATGGGGGATCCGCATCGATCCGCAATCGCCGCTGCCGGATACCGTCCCGCGGGTCACCGCTCTCTGGGACGAGGCCGCCCTGGCCTTGCTGGTGGAGCGGAGCGATCCGGCGGGGGCGTTGCTCGCCGCGACGGCATCGTCCGTCACTGTCGGCGGACGCGCGACACCCGCCTGGCTCGTCGCCACCCCCACGGCCACCGACTCGCTCCGCGTCAACGTGCTGGCCGTCGCGGCCGGTGCGGTATCACCGCAGCGCACGCCGTTACGGCTCGGTGGCGACGACGACAGCGGACCGCCCGGGGATGCCGTCTGGACCAGCATCGCCGATCCGCGCGTCCGGCCCGGCGCGGCGGACTGGCGCCCGATGCGTGGCGCCGTGCCCAGCGGGAATCTGCTGCGGCGGATCGTGCTGGCCTGGGCGCGCCAGGAGCCCGGCATCCTGCGAGATACCCGCGAACACGCCGTCGACTGGCATCTCGATCCGGTGGAGCGGGTGCGTGCGCTGCTGCCGATGGTGTCGTGGCTGCCAGCCGATCTGTTGCTCGTCGATGGCCGCCCCACGTGGGTGGTGCAGGCGGTCCTGCCGATCGCCGAATTTCCGCTTGCCAGTCGCGGTCATTGGCGCGGCCAGCTGGTCGCAGGCGTGGTACCCGCCTTCGTGGCCACGCTCGACGCCGCCACCGCGGAACTCCATGTGCACCTCGACCCGGCGGCGGATTCGCTGGCGGCTGCATGGGCCGCGGCAATCGGCCCGCTGATCGAGTCGGCGGGCACATTGCCGTCCGAGGTGCGGCAGCATCTGCCGTATCCGGCGGCGTGGTTCGAAAGCCAGCTGGAGGTGCTCGAGGATCCGGCCTGGGCGCTCGGCCGGCGGCCGGCGTCGAGCATCGATGGACTGCCGGAGCATTCGGTGTCGAGCTGGGTCGGGTCCGGCACACCGGCGCGCGAAATGCTCTTCGAAGATCCCCAGCGGCGCGTTCCCGTGGCGCTGGTGACGGCCACGCGCCGCGGCGGCATCCCGTCACTCGAGCTCGAGCGGTACGAGTCGGCCGAAGCGCGGGCGCAGAATGCGCTGGAGCTGCAGCGCCTCTGGGGCTTTTCGCCGGAGTTGCAGCACCTCCGCGATTCCGCGCGCGCCGCGGGCGATTCGCTGCGGCCGGGCGACGTCCACTGGTACCTCGGCGGTGGCGCGCTGGCGGCGTGGGAGCCGGTGCTGGCGCTGGCGCCGCGTCAACCGCCGGTGCTGCTCTGGCTCGCCACCGCCGTGGGCGATCGCGTCGGTGGCGGCCGATCGCCGGTCGATGCCTGGCGCACCGCCATCGCACCGGGCACGCCGGTCACGCCCGCGGGTCCGGGCAACGATGCCATCATCGCGCAAGCGCGTCATTGGCTCCGGGTGGCCGATTCGGCGCTGGCCCGTGGCGATCTGACGGCGTTCGGCCGCGCGTTCGAAGCGCTCCGGGCCATTCTGGCACCACCGCCGTAGCACGCCGGTGGCGGTCGCTGCGGGGCGCCGCTAGTTTGCGCCGCGACTGACTTCTCCTCTGGTGAGGTGATGTTGTGAACCTGCACGAATATCAGGCCCGCGACCTCCTCAAGGCCGCGGGAATCCCGCTGCCCGACGGTGACGTCGCGACCACGCCCGACGAAGCCGAAGCGATCGCGCGACGAATCGGCGGCGCGGTGGTCGTCAAGGCCCAGGTCCATGTCGGCGGCCGCGGCAAGGCAGGCGGCGTCAAGCTGGCGGCGAATGCCGCCGAAGCGCGTGAGCGGGCGGCCGCCATCCTCGGCATGACGATCAAGGGGCTGGTGGTCGGCACGGTGCTCGTCGTGCCGGCCGCGGAGATCGCCACCGAGAGCTACGTCGGTCTCATCCTCGATCGCGCGTCGCAGAAGCCGGTCTTCATGGTGTCGGCCGCGGGTGGGGTCGACATCGAAGAAGTCGCGGCCACGACGCCGGAGAAGATCCTGCGGATGCCGGTCGATCCGCGCTACGGCCTGCTGCCGCACCAGTCGCTGCGGCTGGCGCTGTCGCTCTACCGCGACTACGCCCAGGTCAAGGCGGCGCAGCGGATCATGCAGCAACTCTACCGCGCGTTCATGGCCAATGGCTGTTCGCTGGCGGAGATCAACCCGATGGTGACGACGCCGGCGGGCACCGTCATGGCGCTCGACGCCAAGATGGTCATCGACGACAATGAACTCGACCGCCGCCCCGACCTGGCCGCGCTGCGCGACGAATCAGGCGAGGCGCCGAGCGAAGTGGCGGCCCGACAGGCCGGGCTCACCTTCATCAAGCTCGACGGCAACGTCGGCTGCGTCGTCAACGGCGCCGGGCTGGCGATGGCGACGATGGACCTGGTCAAGTACTACGGCGGTGAACCGGCCAACTTTCTTGACATCGGCGGCTCGTCCAATCCCGAAAAAGTGATCAATGCGTTGCGGATCATCACCGCGGATCCGCGCGTGAAGGTGATCCTGTTCAACATCTTCGGGGGCATCACCCGGACCGACGACGTCGCCAACGGGATCGTCGCCGCCACCAGGCAGCTCAAGGTCGAGGTGCCGATCGTCATCCGGCTCACCGGGACCAACGAGGCACAGGCGATCGCGCATCCTCGAGGGCGTGGGCATGACGGCGCTCAACGACATGGACGCCGCCGTGTCGCGCGCGGTCGAGCTGGCGCGGGAGGCGGCATGAGTATCTGGATCGACAAGGACACGCGGCTCGTGGTGCAGGGGATCACCGGGCGCGAGGGATCGTTCCACGCCCGGCAGATGATCGACGTACGGCACCAACGTGGTCGCCGGCGTGACCCCGGGGAAAGGCGGTCAGCGATTCGACGACCGCGTTCCCGTCTTCCACACCGTGGCGGAGGCGGTCGCCGCCACCGGAGCCAACTGCGCGGTGATCTATGTGCCACCGGCAATGGCGGGCGGTGCCATCGAAGAGGCCGCTGACGCCGGCATCCCGCTGGTGGTGTGCATCACCGAGGGCGTGCCGGTGCTCGACATGACCACCGTCATGCCGTTTCTCGCCGAACGCGGCACGCGGCTGATCGGGCCCAATTGTCCCGGGACTGATCTCCCCGGGCGCGGCCAAGGTCGGCATCATCCCCGGCTCGATCTGCACGCCGGGCCCGGTCGGGCTGGTATCGCGGTCGCGGCACGCTCACCTACGAGGTGGTGCACCATCTTACCGCCAGCGGGCTGGGGCAGAGCACCTGCGTCGGCATCGGCGGCGACCCGATCATCGGCACCGACTTCATCGACTGTCCTGGCGGCCTTCAACGCCGACCCGCGCCACCGAGGCGATCGTGCTGATCGGGGAAATCGGCGGCACCGCCGAACAGGAAGCCGCCGAATTCGTCCGGCGCGAGGTCCGCAAGCCGGTGGCCGGGTTCATCGCCGGGCAGACCGCGCCGAAGGGGCGGCGGATGGGACACGCCGGGGCGATCATCTCGGGGAGCTCGGGCACGGCTCAGGAGAAGCTGGACGCGTTCGAGGAGGCCGGCATCGGCGTCATGCGGCGACCGGCCGACGTGGTCGAACAGCTCAAGATCGCACGGAGGGGCTGACCATGGCGGGTCGATACACCCTGGCGATGATCAAGCCGGATGCCGTCTCGGCGGGCAAGGCGGGGCGGATCCTGGCACACGTCGAAGCCGCCGGATACCGGATCCGGGCCGCCCGGATGGTGCGGCTGGGCCAGCCCGAAGCGGAGGCCTTCTACGCCATCCACCGGGGCCGGCCGTTCTATCCCGAGCTCGTTTCGTTCATGAGCTCGGGCGCGACCATCGTCATGGTCCTGGAGCGGGAGAACGCCGTGGTGGCCTGGCGGGAGACGATCGGCGCCACCGACCCGGCCGAGGCTGCGCCGGGAACCGTCCGGAAGCTCTTCGCCGAGTCGAAGGGCCGGAACGCGGTGCACGGCTCCGACAGTGACGAAAACGCCCGGCGGGAGATCGCTTTCTTCTTTCCGGAGCGCGAGTTAGCTGTTTTGGGGGTCGCGCTGGCGGGTTGACCGGGTTTGCCCGGAGCAGGTAATTTTGATGGCTATGCTTCGGGTGGACGTCAACCGGCTCAGGGGAGGTCCCGTCGCGACCAGGGGGACCGTCCGGCCGGACGATCCCGCGCTGGCCGGGTTGGACGTGCAGCTGATCGAGCCGGTGCAGGTCGACGGGCTGCTGCAGCCGACGGCGCAGGGCGACTTTGTCTGGCAGGGGCACTTCAAGACCCGCGTGGCGGGCGAGTGCCGGCGGTGCCTGGCCGACCTGACGCCCGAAGTGGAAGACGACATCGACGTGGTGTTTTCGTCCGATCCGACGTTGCAGGACGATCCCGGCGTGTACGCGCTCTCGCCGGACCCGTTGGTAATCGACGTGACCGAAGCGGTGCGCGAGGAGCTGGCGCTGCGGGCGCCGGCTTTTCCGCTCTGCCGCCCCGACTGCAAGGGGCTCTGCCCGCACTGCGGCGCAGACCTGAATGCCGGCCCGTGCGCTTGCACGGCCGGCGGCCCGACGAGCTGAGGCACCAATGGCCGTACCGAAACGCAAATTGTCCAAGTCCCGGAAGCGCCTGCGCCGAGGGCATCACAACGCGCGCGGCATGGCGACGCAGGCCTGCCCCCGCTGCCATGCGCCGCGGCTTTCCCACCGGGTCTGCCCGTCGTGCGGCTACTATGGCGGCAAGAAGCGCCTCGAGGTCGAGGACTAGCAGGCCGTGATCCGCGTCGCGGTCGACGCGATGGGGGGCGACCAGGCGCCGGCCACCGAAATCGCCGGCGCCGCCATGGCCCTTCGGGAGCTCGAGCCGACGTTCGCGGTGACCCTGATCGGGCAGCCGGCGGCGATCGAGCGGGAGCTGTCGCGCCATGGCGACCTCGACCGGTCGCGGCTGGACGTCGTGGCGGCCCGTGATGTCATCACCATGGCAGACAAGCCCCTCGCCGCCGTGCGCCGCAAGCCCGAATCGTCGCTGGTCGTCGGCATGCGGCTCCATCAGGAAGGTCGCGCCGACGCGTTTCTCTCGGCCGGCAACACCGGCGCCACCCTGGCGGCGGCAACGGTGATTCTCGGCCTCTACGACGGTGTCGAGCGGGCCACGGTGGCCTCGCTCTGTCCCACGGCCGATGGCCCGGTACTGATCGTCGACGCCGGCGCCAACGTCGACTGTTCCGCCCGGGAACTGATCAATTTTGCCCGCCTCGGCAACATCTACATGCGCGACGTGGTCGGCCGCGCCGAACCGCGAGTGGGGTTGCTCAATGTGGGCGAGGAAGATGAGAAGGGTACGGCGGTGGTGCGCGAGACCCATCGCGCCCTCCGCGAGCAGCCCGCGGATGCGTTACGTCGGCAACATCGAGGGGCGCGACGTCGTCGTGCCGCACCCGCGGTTCGGGCATATCGACGTCGTGGTCTGCGACGGCTTCGTGGGCAACGTCGTGCTCAAGTTCTACGAGTCGATGGGAGGGCTGGTGAACGGCGTGATTCGCCGCGATGCACCGGGATTGATGCGGTCGCCCGATCTGCCGCCGCTGCTGCGCTTTCTCGACATGTCGCAATACGGCGGCGGCCCGCTGCTCGGCGTGCGCGGTGTGACGATCATCTGTCACGGCGCGTCGACGCCCCGCACCATCCGCAACGCGATCGCCGATGCCGTCGAAGCCGCGCGGCACGGGCTCCGCGGTCACATCGAAGCCGAACTGGCGCTGCACCAGGCGCCGCACTCCGCCGCGTGACCGCCCCACCCTCCGCCGCCATCGTCGGCATCGGCGCGGCCGTCCCCGAGCGGTTGTTGACCAACGCCGACCTCGAGCGCACCCTCGACACCTCCGACCAGTGGATCGTCGAACGGACCGGAATCCGCGAGCGCCACGTCGCCGCGGCCGGCGAGCCGGTGACGAGCTACACCCTCCGGGCCGCGCAGCAGGCGATGGCGCGTGCCGGGGTGACGCCCGGCGAGCTGGACGGCATCGTCTTCGCCACGGTGACACCCGATCACCGGCTCCCGTCGGCGGCGTGCGATCTCCAGGCGGCGCTCGGCGCTGACCGCGCGTGGGCATTCGACGTGGTCGCGGCGTGCCCCGGCTGGCTGTACGGGCTGACCGTGGCGCAGGGACTGCTGGCGGTGGGGCAGGCCGAAACGATCCTCGTGATCGGCGCCGAGAAGCTGTCGTCGATCACGGATTACACGGATCGGTCGACCGCCATCCTGTTCGGCGACGGCGCCGGTGCCGCCGTTGTCCGGCGTGCCGCGGGCGATGGTCGGGGCATCCTGTCGAGCTATCTCGGCGCCGATGGCACGCTGGCGCCGCTGCTGCACATCCCCGGCGGCGGAGCGGCCGAGCCGCTGACGCCCCAGGTGCTTCAGGAGCATCAGCACCTGGTGAAGATGGCGGGCCGGGAAGTCTTCAAGGCCGCGGTGCTGGCCATGAGTCGCTCGACCGACGCCGCCATCGCCCGCGCCGGACTCGCTCCTGATGACATCGACCTGCTGATTCCGCATCAGGCCAATCTGCGGATCATCGAAGCGACGGCCAAGCACGCCGGCATTCCGATGGCGAAGGTGATGGTCAACCTCGAGCGCTACGGCAACACCAGTTCCGCGAGCATTCCGCTGGCGCTGGTGCAGGCGGAGGAGGAAGGGCGGCTCAAGCCGGGGATGGTGGCGATGCTGGTGGCGTTCGGCGCCGGCTTCACCTGGGGAAGCGTGGTGGTACGGTGGTGACGGTGCTCCTCTTTCCCGGTCAGGGGTCGCAGCGGGTCGGCATGGCGCGCGATCTCGCCGACCGCTTTCCGGCCGCGCGCAACGTGCTGGAGGAGATCGACGACGCGCTGGAGCAGCCGTTGACGCCGCTGATGTGGCAGGGCCCGGACGACGAGCTCACCCTGACCCACAACGCCCAGCCCGCCATCCTCGCCCATTCGGTCGCGGTCCACGCGGTGATCCGCGATCACCTCGGCGACGTCGGCGCCGCCGCGGGTCACTCGCTGGGCGAATACAGCGCCTGGGTCGCCGCCGGCGCCATCGCGCCCGCCGACGCGGCCCGATTGGTGCGCCGCCGGGGCGCGCTGATGTACGAAGCGGGGGTGGCGCGTCCGGGCGCGATGTCGGCGGTGCTCGGCCTGCCGGAAGCACAGGTGGACGCGGCCTGCCGCGCGGCGAGCGAGGCCGGAGTCGGGACGGTCGTGCCCGCCAATCTCAACGCCCCCGATCAGACGGTGATCTCCGGTGATCCGGCGGCGGTCGACCGCGCCGGCGAATGGTGCATGGCGCATGGCGCGCGACGCGTGCTGCCGCTCAAGGTCAGCGGCGCCTTCCACTCGCCGTTGATGCAGCCGGCCGCCGACTCGTTGCGCGAGGCGCTCGACATCGTGCCGTTCGCCGAGCCGGTCTTCCCGATCGTTGCCAATGCCACGGCGTCGTTCGTCGCATCGCGCCACGACGCGGTGCGGACGCTGGCCGATCAGCTCACCGCGCCGGTGCGGTGGGTGCGCGTCGATGCTCGGCCTTGCCGAACGCTTTCCCGGCGCGCGCTGGCTGGAATTGGGCCCCGGCAACGTGTTGACCGGCCTGCTCAGACGGATCGTCCCGGAGGCGCAATGCACCCCGCTCGGCACGGCCGCCGACCTCGAGAAATTCCTCACCGCATGAGCGTCACCATCGACCTCGCCGGCCGGTCGGCCGTCGTCACCGGCAGCACCCGCGGCATCGGGCGCGCGGTCGCCGAGCGCCTCGCGACGGCGGGCGCGCGGGTGGCGGTGCTGGGACGCGACGCCGCCCAGGCCGAACGGGTCGCCGCGGAGATCGATCCCGCGGCGCGCGGTTTCGGCTGCGACATGACCCGCACCGAGTCGGTGCGGTCCATGATGGCGGCCGTCGAAGCGGCGTTCGGCGGCCATCGACATCCTGGTCAACAACGCCGGCGTCACCCGCGACAACCTGCTCATCCGGCTGAGCGACGACGACTGGGACACCGTGCTCGCGACCAACCTCAACGGCGCCTTCGCGGCCACCCAGGCCGCGATCAAGGGCATGATGAAGCGCCGCAGCGGGCGCATCATCAATATCACCAGCGTCGTGGGGGTCACCGGCAACAAGGGGCAGGCGAATTACGCCGCCAGCAAGGCGGGCCTGATCGGCTTTACCAAGTCGGTGGCCAAGGAGTACGCCGCCCGGGGCATCCTGGCCAACTGCGTCGCGCCCGGGTTCATCGAGACCGACATGACCGCCGCCTTGCCCGAGTCGACGCGGGCCGCATTATTGGAGGCGATTCCGCTGGGGCACCTGGGCCAGCCCGGGGACGTCGCCGCCGCGGTGCTGTTCCTGGCATCAGAGCAGAGCAGTTACATCACCGGCCAGACGCTGGTTGTCGACGGCGGTATGATCGGCTGAACGGCTTCATCCATCCTATCACCTGTAATCGAGGCGACCGATGAGCGACGTGGAGGAGAAGGTCAAGGACATCATTGTCGAGGAACTGGGCGTGGAACGCGAAAAGCTGACCCCGGAGGCCTCGTTCATGGAGGACCTCGGCGCCGACACCCTCGACACCGTCGAGCTGGTGATGGCCTTCGAGAAGGAATTCGACATCGATATCCCCGACGAAGAGGCGGAGAAGCTCCGCACGGTCGGCGATGCGCTGAAGTATCTCCACGAGAAACTCGGGAAGTGAGCGGATGCGCCGTGTCGTCGTCACGGGGCTCGGCCTGGTGACCCCGGTGGGGCTCACCGTGGCCGAGACCTGGGACCAGCTGCTGGCGGGGACGTCCGGCGCGGCGCGGATCACCAAATACGATCCGGGCACCTGGGCCGTCCGGTTCGCGTGCGAGGTCAAGGGATTCGACCCCGCGCCCTACATGGACCGCAAGGAGTCGCGCCGGTACGACCTCTTTGCCCAGTACGGCCTGGCCGCCGCCCACCAGGCGATGACCGCAGGCGGGGCTGGCCGACGGGGTGCCCGACCCGACGCGGTGCGGGCGTCATCATCGGCTCCGGCATCGGCGGCATGATGACGTTCCAGGAGAACTGCGAAGCGTTCCTGACCAAGGGCCCGGACCGCGTCTCCCCGTTCTTCGTGCCGATGTTCATTCCCGATATTGCCGCCGGCCTGGCGTCGATCCGGTTCGGCCTGCAAGGACCGAACTTTGCCACCGTCTCGGCGTGCTCGTCGAGCGCCCACGCGCTCGGTAAGTCGTGGGAACTCATCCGCGACGGCGTGGCCGACATGATGCTCACCGGCGGGTGCGAAGCGGCCATCACCGGGCTCAGCGTCTCGGCGTTCGCCAACATGAAGGCGCTCTCCACCCGCAACGACGCCCCGGCAGCAGCGCGTCACGGCCGTTCGACAAGGGCCGCGACGGATTCGTGCTGGCGGATGGCGCGGGCATGGCGGTGCTCGAGTCGCTCGAGCGTGCCCAGGCGCGCGGCGCGACGATCCTCGGCGAGGTGATCGGCTACGGGGCCAGCGCCGATGCGTATCACATCACGTCGCCACCGCCCGATGGGCATGGCGCCATCCGCGCGATGCGGGCGTGCATGGAGGTCGGCGGCATCGCCCTCGACGACGTCGACTACATCAATGCCCATGGCACGTCGACGCCTCAGGGCGACATCGCCGAGACCAACGCGGTCAAGGCCGTGTTCGGCGAGCAGGCGTACCGGCTGATGTTCGCCTCGACGAAGTCGATGATCGGTCACACCCTGGGCGCCGCCGGCGCCATCGAGGCGATCATCTCGCTCCTCGTGGCCAGCCGGGGGGAGATCCCGCCCACGATCAATCAGGACAATCCCGACCCGGAGTGCGATCTGGACTGCGTGCCCAACGTGATGCGCCGGCGCCCGGTGCGGGTGGCGCTGTCCAATTCGTTCGGGTTCGGTGGGCACAACGCGACGCTGGCGGTGCGGGGGTGGGAATAGGCGGCATCCGGTCGGTCGCGAACCGCCCCTTCCGGTACCCCCCGCCGCCCGGGGCCGATAGATTGGACCCATGGATTCGCCAACCGGTCCCGCACCGCAACCTCCCGATCTGGCCATCGGCCGGCTCCGCGACCCCGCGCTCCGCCCGATCGCCGAAAAGGTCGCCGCCGGGCGGCGGCTCGACGCGGCCGACGGTCTGGCCCTCTACGCCACCAGCGACCTGATCGGGCTCGGCACGCTGGCCGACTTCGCCAACCGTCGCCGGAACGGCACCCGGGTCTTCTTCTCGGCCAACCAGCACATCAATCCCACCAACGTCTGCATCCTCCGGAACACCTGCGTGTTCTGCTCGTTCGCGCGGATGCCGAAGGAGGACGGGCACTACACCCGCTCGCTGGAAGAGGTCTACCACGAGGCGGCGCAGGCCGAGGGCGCGCCGACGCGCGAGTTCCACATCGTCGGCGGACTCCACCCCAAGCTGCGGCTGAGCTACTACACCGACATGATCCGCGGCCTCAAGGCGCGCCACCCCGACAGTGCACATCAAGGCGCTCACCGCGGTCGAGATTGCCCACCTGGCGCGGATCGAGAAGTCGTCGATCCGTGACGTGCTCGTGGCGTTGCAAGGAGGCGGGCCTGACGTCGCTGCCGGGAGGCGGCGCCGAGGTCTTCTCGACGGCGGTCCGCGCCACGATCGCCGACCGGAAGCTGACGGGGCAGGAATGGATCGCGGTGCATCGGGAGGCCCACGGGCTGGGCATCCCGACCAACTGCACCATGCTCTACGGGCATGTCGAGACGGCGGAGGACCGCGATCGAGCACCTCACCATGCTGCGCGAGCTGCAGGACGAGACCGGCGGGTTCCTGACCTACATCCCGCTCGCATACCACACCGAACACAACGAACTCGGCGAGGAACTCGGTCGAGTCGGCACCGCCACGACGGGATACGAGGACCTGAAGAACATCGCCATCGGCCGGCTCTTCCTCGATTCCATTCCGCACGTCAAGACCCACTGGCCGATGGTGACGCCGTTCATGTCGCAGGTGGCGCTCGAGTTCGGCTGCGACGACGTCGAGGGCACGGTGGTCTACGAGCGGGTCTACCACGAGGCCGGCGCCCGGACCGCAGATGCACATGCCGTACGAAGGGCTGGTGGCGCTGATCCGCGATGCCGGGAAGACGCCGGTGGAGCGCAACTCGCTGTACGAGCCCGTGCGGTCGCGACTTCTCGCGCTTGACGATTCCGGTCGGCGGGAGTCGCCGGGCGTCGCTGCCGGTGGTGCACGCCGCATGAGGCTCGGGCGGATTCCCTGGATCAATGCGGCGCCGGTCTACGCCGCGATGGACCGCGGCATCGTGCCGCGCCGCGAGCGGTCGTCTCGGCGACCGCGGCCGAACTGAACGACCTGCTCGCCGCCGGTGAGCTCGACGTGAGCGTGGTCTCGGCCGTGGAGTATGCCCGCGACGCCTCGCTCTACCACCTGCTGCCCGACCTGGCCATCTCGTGCGACGGGCCGGTGCACAGCGTGGCGCTGTTCAGCAAGCGCCCCGTCACCGAACTCGACGGCGCGACGGTGCTGCGCACCGCGTCGTCCCGCACGTCGCTCCTGCTGCTCGAACTGCTCTGCCGGCACGTGTGGCACGTGGCGCCGCACTTTGCCACGGCCCGGGCCGAGCCGAACGATCTCGCCGCGCTCGAGTCGCTGCCGCACGAGGCGGTGCTGGTGATCGGCGACGCGGCGCTGCTGCTGCGATCGGCCGGGGTCTATCCCGGTCTTTGCCGACCTCGGCCAGGCATGGAAGGATTGGACCGGGCTGCCGTTCGTCTTCGCCGTCTGGGCGGCGCGGCGCGACGCGGACCGGACGGCGGCGCTCGGCGCTGCATCGCAGCTCCTGGCCTCGCGGGCCTGGGGCGTGGCGCACCTCGACCTGCTGGCGCGCGAAGCCGCCGCAGCGGACCGGCGTGCCGGAACGATCTGCCGGGCCTATCTCGGCGACCTCGACTATCAGCTGTCGTACCGGCACCTGGCGGGCCTGACCGAGTTCTTCGGCCGCCTGGCCCAGGACGGGCTGGTGCCCGACGGCTCGCTCACCTTCCTCGTGGCGGCGTGACATGACCATCGATCGCGACAGCGGCGAATTCCGCGACTACCTCGACCTCTACGAGCACGCGCCGCTGCTCGAACTGGCGGCGCTGGCCGACGCCGAGCGGTACCGGCATCACCCCGACGACGTGGTCACGTACATCATCGACCGCAACATCAACTACACCAACGTCTGCGTGGCCGACTGCGGCTTCTGCGCCTTCTACCGGCGGCCGCGCAACGACCAGGGATACGTCCTGTCCTACGAGGAGATCGGCGCCAAGATCGACGAGTGCAAGGCGATCGGCGGCGTGCAGATCCTGCTGCAGGGCGGGCACAACCCGTACATCCCGTTCGAGTGGTACCTGGAGCTGATGCGCTACATCAAGCGGCATCACCCGATCCACATCCACGGCTTCTCGCCGTCGGAGGTGGTGTTCTTCGCCGAGCGCTTCGGCCTGACCGGTGGCCGAGGTCGTCCGCCAGCTGCGCGACGCCGGGCTCGATTCCATCCCCGGCGGCGGCGGCGAGATCCTCGTCGACGCGGTCCGCCAGCGGGTCGCGCCGAAGAAGGCGCAGACCGACGACTGGCTCGGCGTGCAGGAAGAGGCGCACCGCCAGGGGATGAAGACGTCGGTGACCATGATGTACGGGCTCGGCGAGAGCCACGCCGACCGGATCGAGCATCTGTTCCGGGTGCGCGAGCTGCAGGCGCGCACCGGCGGGTTCACGGCGTTCATCTGCTGGCCGCTGCAGCCGGAAGGAACGCCGGCGATGAGCGACCGGGTCAAGACCGACGCCGTGACGCTACCTGCGCACGCTGGCGATGGCGCGGATCATCTGCGCCAACGTCCCGAACCTGCAGTCGAGCTGGGTGACGATGGGGCTCAAGGTCGGGCAGGTGGCGCTGCGGTTCGGCGCCAACGATTTCGGGTCGCTGATGATGGAGGAGAACGTCGTCTCCGCCGCCGGCACGACCTACCGCGACCACGATCGACGACATGGAGCGATCGATCCGCGACGCGGGCTACGAGCCGCGCCGCCGCCGCCAGGACTACTCCCTCCTCGACGAGCCGCTGCCGGCCGTCGCATGATCCGCGTCGGCATCGGCTACGACTCGCACCGGTTCGCCGCCGACCGTCCGCTGGTGCTCGGCGGCGTGACGATCCCCGGCGCGATGGGCCTGGCCGGCCATTCCGACGGCGACGCCGTGGCCCACGCGGTGGCCGACGCCCTGCTCGGTGCGCTGGCGCTTGGCGACCTCGGGCAGCTCTTCCCCGATTCCGACCCGGTCTTCCGCGGCGCCGATTCGATCGAACTGCTCCGCCAGATTCGTCTCCGGGTTCGCGATGCGGGCTGGGTGGTGCACAACGTCGACGCGACGGTGATCACCGAGGCGCCGCGACTGGGGCCCACTTCGCGGCGATGCGGCAACGGCTGGCGCAGGCGCTCGATGCCGATCTTGCCGTCATCTCGCTCAAGGCCAAGACCAACGAGGGGATGGGATTCATCGGCCGGGGCGAGGGGATGGCGGTGATCGCCATCGCCGCCGTGCTGCCGGCGTGACCACGCCGGCTCCCGGCGGCCGCGTTCCAGCTCGCCGCCTTCCGGGATCATCTCTCGCTCGAACGGGGTCACAGTCCCCACACCCTCGCGGCGTACCAGCGTGATCTCTCGCGGCTGGCGGAATTCGCCCTGACCAGAGGAGTCCGGACTCCCGCCGCCATTACCCCGGCGCTGCTGCGCGACTTCGTCTTCCTGCTCAAGGACCTCGGGCTTGAGCAGCGCCACGATCCGCCGCCACATCTCGGCGGTGCACACCTGGTTCGGGTTCCTCGCCGAAGAGGGCCTGGTCGATCGCGACCCCAGCGACCGGCTGGAGACGCCGAAACGCGGCCGGACGCTGCCGGACACGCTCTCCGTGGCGGAAGTCGTGCGATTGCTCGAGGCGCCCGGGATCGACGAACGGCTGGCGTGGCGCGATCGCACCCTGCTCGAACTGGGCTACGGCGCCGGGCTGCGCGTCTCCGAACTCTGCAACCTCGCCCTCCCCGATCTGCTGCTCGGCGACGGGCTGGTGCGCGCGTTCGGCAAGGGGGGCAAGGAGCGCGTCGTTCCCATCGGCCGCGCCGTCATCTCGACCGTCTCGGTCTATCTCCACACGCTGCGTCCCACGACTCGATCGGGGCGAGTCGAAGAACCGGGTGCTGCTCAACGCGCGCGGCGAGCCGCTGTCGCGGGTCGGGGCGTGGAACATCGTCAAGAAGTGGACCCGGCGGGCCGGCATCACCAAGCGGGTGACGCCGCACACGCTCCGCCATTCCTTTGCCACCCATCTGCTCGAGGGCGGCGCCGACCTGCGGGCGCGTGCAGGAGATGCTCGGCCACGCCGATCTCTCGACCACCCAGATCTACACCCACGTCGACCGCGACCACCTCCGGAAAGTCCACCGCCAGTTTCACCCGCGTGGCTAGCTTTCACCGATGCTGCTGATCCTCGACAACTACGATTCCTTCACCTACAACCTGGTGCAGCGCTTCGGCGAGCTCGGCATGGTGCCCGAGGTGTTCCGGAACGATCGGATCACCGTCGCCGAGGCCCTGGATCGCGGACCGGATGCGGTGGTGGTCTCGCCGGGGCCGGGTACGCCGTCGCGCGCGGGGATCGCCGTCGAGTTGATCCGCGCCGCCGCCGCCCGCGGCGTGCCGGTGCTGGGCGTCTGCCTCGGGCACCAGGCGATCGGCGAGGCGTTCGGCGGCCGGGTGGTCCGCTGCAGCCGCATCATGCACGGCAAGACGTCGCCGGTGGAGCACACCGCCGATCCGCTGTTCAGCGGGCTCGACTCGCCGCTGGTGGCCATGCGGTACCACTCGCTGGTGGTGGACCCGGCGTCGATGCCGGCCGAACTGGAGACCATCGCCTGGTCCGGCGATCGGCCCCGCGGCGAGGAGATCATGGCGCTCCGGCACCGGACGCTACCGGTCCGGGGGGTTCAATTCCACCCCGAGTCGATCGGAACGGTGGCCGGCACGCAACTCCTGAAGAACTTCCTCTCGCTCGTTGCCCGGCGCGGCTAATCCGTTATTGGACAGCTACTTACCATTCGCTGCTGGAGTTCGGCACGCATTTTGACAGGGAACGGGCCACCAGATAGCTTGTATCGTGCCTGTTCTGTTGGTGGTTCCGGCCCGCGTCGGCTCGACGCGACTCCCTAAGAAACCGCTGCAGCTGCTCGGCGGCGCACCCCTGGTCGCCCGGGTCGTCGAGCGTGCGCGGCAGGTCCCGGGAGTCGACCGGCTGGTCGTCGCCACCGACTCCGGCCGGGTCGCCGATGCGGTATCGCCAACGGGGGTGGACGTGCTCCTCACCAGTCCCGAACATCAGAGCGGCACCGATCGCGTCGCCGAAGTGGCGCGGCGCCCGGAATTTGCCCGGCTACGACGTGATCGTCAACCTCCAGGGCGACGAGCCGTTCCTGCCGGTGGCCGCGGTCACCGGCGCCGTTGCCCGGGTGCGGGGCGGCGACCCGATCGGCACCGCCGCCGCTCCGCTGGATGCCGCGCTGCGCGACGATCCGTCCCGGGTCAAGGTGGTCTGTGACGACGCCGGGCGGGCGCTCTACTTCTCGCGCTGCGCCATCCCGTTCCTGCGCGACCCGCCGACCTGGCGAGCGCGCGCTGGTGGCAGCACCTCGGCGTCTACGCCTACCGGCGCGAGGCGCTGCTGCGCTTCTGCGCGCTGCCGCCGGCCATGCTGGAGCACGACCGAGCGCCTGGAGCAGCTGCGGGCGCTCGCCGCCGGATTGCCGATCGGCGTGGCGCGGCTCGATCGATCCCGCGCCTGCCGGCATCGATACCCCCGAGGACCTGGCCGCCGCCGAAGTGCGGTGGCGCGACCTCGCCGAGGCAGCCCGATGACGAACCCGCCGCCGCAACGCACTACCAAGTTCATCTTCGTCACCGGCGGCGTCGTCTCGTCGCTCGGCAAGGGCATCGCCGCCGCCTCGCTCGGCCGACTGCTGGTCGAGCGCGGCCTCTCGGTCACGATGCTGAAGTTCGATCCCTACATCAACGTCGATCCCGGCACGATGTCGCCGTTCCAGCACGGCGAAGTGTTCGTCACCGACGACGGCGCCGAGACCGACCTCGACCTCGGGCACTACGAGCGCTTCATCGACCGCTCGCTCTCGCAGCAGAACAACGTGACCACCGGCCGGATCTACCAGACGGTGATCGCCAAGGAGCGGCGCGGCGAGTACGCCGGCGGCACGGTGCAGGTCATTCCGCACATCACCGACGAGATCAAGGCGGCGCTCAAGCGGTCCGCGCCCGGGCACGACGTGGTGATCACCGAGATCGGCGGCACGGTGGGCGACATCGAGTCGCTGCCGTTCCTCGAGGCGATCCGGCAGTTCCGCCAGGACGTCGGGCGCGAGAACGCGCTCTTCGTCCACCTGACGCTGGTGCCGTTCATTGCCGCGGCCGGCGAGCTCAAGACCAAGCCGACCCAGCACTCGGTGCGCGACCTGATGCAGGTCGGGATCCAGCCCGACATGCTGATCTGCCGCAGCGAACGGCCGCTGGCGCCGGAGATCAAGCGCAAGATCGCGCTGTTCTGCAACGTCGACTTCACGGCGGTGATCGAGAGTCCCGACGTCACCAGCATCTACGAACTGCCGCTGCGGTTCTTCGAGCAGGGATTCGACCGCGAAGTCTGCGATCGGCTCCGCCTCGACACGCGCGAACCCGATCTGAGCCGTGGGCGGAAATGGTCGACCGGATCCTGGCGCCGGCGACCCGGGTCCGGATCGCGGTGGTCGGGAAGTACACCGACCTGCACGACGCCTACAAGTCGGTCGGCGAGGCGTTGCTCCACGGCGGCATTCCGCACGATGTCGGCGTCGACGTGCACTGGTATGCCAGCGACGAATTCGTCTCGCAGGAAGAAGCGGGACGGCTGCTCGCCGGGCTACGACGGCCTGCTGGTGCCCGGCGGCTTCGGCGAACGCGGCATCGACGGCATGATCGAAGCGATCCAGTGGGCGCGGGAGCACCAGCTGCCGTTCTTCGGCATCTGTCTCGGCCTGCAGGTGGCGATCATCGAGTTCGCCCGGCACGTCTGCGGCATGGCCGACACGTCGTCGCACCGAGTTCGTGCCCGATTGTCCCGATCCGGTGATCGCGCTGATGGCGTCGCAGCGCGACGTCAAGGAACTCGGCGGCACGATGCGGCTCGGCGCCTACGCGGCGCGGCTGCGGCCGGGGAGCCGGGCCGCGCAGGCCTACGGCACGCACGAGATCTCCGAGCGGCACCGGCATCGGTGGGAAGTCAACAATGCCTATCGCGACGTGCTGGCCGAGCACGGCATGCGGCTCTCCGGCCAGTCGCCCGACGGCGGGCTGGTCGAGATGATCGAACTCCCCGACCACCCGTGGTTCGTTGGCTGCCAGTTCCATCCCGAGCTCAAGTCGCGGCCGACCCGACCCCATCCGCTGTTCGCGGCGTTCATCGGCGCGGCCCACCGGCACCAGAGCGGCGCCGCGGCGCGGAACGGTGACACCGCGCACCCCGCAACCGCCGGCGCACCGCGGTGACGGAGTGGCGCTTCGGCCCCGGGCCCGTTCCTGATTGCCGGCCCCTGCGTGGTCGAGTCGGCCGACGTCATGCTGCGCATCGCCGAAGTGCTCGGCGGTATCGGCGCCCGGCACGGCATGCCGGTGTGCTTCAAGGCGTCGTTCGACAAGGCCAATCGCGCCCGGGGCGGATCGGCACGCGGACCGGGACTCGACGAGGGGCTTGCCGCGCTCGCCGCCGTGCGGGAACGTTCCGGTCTGCCGGTGCTGACCGACATTCACGAATCGCACCAGGCCGCGCCGGTGGCGGCCGTCGTCGACGTGCTGCAGATCCCGGCGTTCCTCTGCCGCCAGACCGACCTGCTCCGCGCTGCCGGACGCACCGGCAAGCCGGTCAACATCAAGAAGGGCCAATGGATGCAGCCCGAGGCGATGGCGGGCGCGGTGGAAAAGGTGCGCCAGGCCGGTGGGCGCGACGTGGCGGTGACCGAACGCGGGAGCTTCTTCGGCTACGGCGACCTGGTCGTCGACTTCCGCGGCCTGGCCCGGATGCGACAGGCGACCCACGCCGCGATCGTATTCGACGCCACCCACAGCGTGCAGCAACCGGGGCAGGGCGCCGACGGCACCAGCGGCGGGCAGCGCGAACACATTCCGGCGCTGCTCGCGGCGGCCGCCGCGGCCGGGGCCGACGGCTTCTTCCTCGAAACGCACCCCGACCCGGCGCGCGCCAGCTCCGACGCGGCAACCCAGTGGCCGCTCGACCAGCTCGACGATCTCGTGGCGCGGGCACTCAACGTGTGGCACGCCGCCCGGGAGACCGTCCGTGTTTGACGCGGCGATCGCGCGGCGCATCCGGCTGCTCGGCTTCGATGTCGACGGCGTGCTGACGGCCAACGACACCTACGTCGGCGCGCTCCACGGCGAGCGCATCGAGTTCAAACGGTACGATATCCAGGATGGATTCGGCATCCGGCTGCTGCGCGGCAGCGAGATCGAGGTGGCGCTGATCACCGGTCGGGCCGTGGCGTCGACCGCATTGCGAGCCGAGGAACTGCAGATCTCCCGGCTGGTCGAGGTCGACGCCGGGGCGAAGGAGCAGGCGGTGGCCGACCTGCTGATGCGGGAGCAACTCGACTGGTGCCAGATGGCGTATGTCGGCGACGACCTGGCAGACGTCCCGGTCCTCGAGCGCGTCGGGCTCTCGATCGCCGTGGCCAATGCGCGCGACGAAGTCAAAGCGGTCTGCCGTTATGTCACCGCGGCCGATGGCGGGCACGGCGCCGTGCGCGAGGTGATCGACCGCCTCCTCAAGTCGCGCGGCGAGTTCGATGCCGCCGTTGCCCGGGTCTTCGCCCCGGGGCAGGCGGTGCGATGAACGAGGCACTGGCCACGGGGCGTCGCACCCTGCGCACCGAGGGCGAGGCGATTCTCGCCGCCGCCGACCGCCTGGGCCCGGATTTCGAGGCGGCAGTGGATCTCCTGGCGGCGGTGCGGCGGGTGATCGTCAGCGGCATCGGCAAGTCGGGCATCGTCGCGCGCAAGATCGCGGCGACCCTGACGTCGACCGGTACGCCGGCGCGCTATCTCCATCCGGTCGAATCGCTGCACGGCGATCTCGGCATGATCGAACCTGACACCGCGGCGATCCTGCTCAGCAAGAGCGGCGAAACGGAAGAACTGTTCGGCCTGCTTGCGGCACTGGCCCGGCGCCAGGTGCCGGTGATCGCGATCACCGGTGCGCCCGACTCGACCCTGGGGCGCGCGGCGAACGCGGTGCTCGACGGTGGCGTGGCCGAAGAGGCATGCCCCCACGATCTGGCGCCGACCACGAGCACGACCGTCGCCCTGGCACTCGGCGATGCGCTGGCGGTGGCGTTGCTGGAGCGGAAGGGCTTCGCGCCCGACGATTTTGCCGCGCTGCATCCCGGCGGCTCGCTCGGCCGCCAGCTGCTGCTCCGGGTGCGCGATGTGATGGTGCCGGCGGAATTCCCGCTGCCGCCGGACGCCACGATGCAGCAGGTGGTGGTGGCGCTCGCGCACGGTCGGGGCATTGCGCCGATCGTCGCCGCCGGCCGGCTTTCCGGCGTGATCACCGCGGGTGACCTCACCCGGCTGGCCGAACGGACCGCCGACTACCTTCCCGCTCCGCGCCGACACGGTCATGACGCGGACGCCGCGCACCGTGCACGACGCCGACCTCGCCGCCGCCGCCCTCGGTGAACTCGAGCGCTGCGCCATCATGGCCGCGCCGGTACTCGACGCCGGAGACCGGATCGTCGGCATTGTCCACCTGCACGATCTCCTCCGCTCCGGCGCCGGCCCCAACGGGAGCGCGCCATGATGCGCGCCGGGTGGCTCCTGATCGTGCTGGTGACGGCGTGCGCCGACCGCGGCGCCGCACCGCCGGGCATCGCGCGGCCGGACAGCGCCGATCAGGTCATGGAACACATGACCACCGCGATCGAGCGGAACGGCGTCCGGGTGGACTCGATCCAGGCCGACACGGCATGGCTTTATCAGGCGCGCCAGGTGGCCGATCTCAAGGGCGTCCATGTGACGTTCTTCGATTCCACCGGGCGCGTGGTGTCGAACATCACCGCCATCACCGGCAACTACGACATTGCGGCGCACCGCCTCGAGGCGCGCGGCAACGTCGTCGCGGTCACCCCGGGCGGCAAGGTGCTCAAGACCGAGCATCTCGTCTACGACCAGAGCCGGGACCAGATCAGTTCGGATACCACGTTCGTCTCGACGTCGCCGGGCGAGACCATATCCGGTTCGTCGTTCGAGGCCGATCCGACGTTCAAGAACATCAAGGTGATCAATCCCCGGGGCGCGCAGCACGGCAACGGCATCGTGCTGCACCCGGGTGGCGGAGGCGCGCCGTGATGCGCCGCGGCTGGGGGATGGTCCTGGTGGCGATCATTGCCGGCCGGGCCGCGGCCCAGAAGCCGGAGCGATGCGTCGTCGAGCTGCTGCAGCTCGGCGCCGGCGGGGTGTACCAGCAACAATCCCTGTTCGGTAACAACAAGATCATCACCCTGGCGCCGAACGCCCAGTTGCGGTGCACCAACCAGCCAGTGCATCTCTGGACCGATTCGCTCTATGACCTGAACAATCAGGTGTTCCGCCTGATGGGCCACGCGCGGTATCTCGACCCCGACTACGAGGTGCGGGCGGACACGCTGGTGTACACGCTCTCGATCGAACAGGTCCAGGCCGTGGGACACGTGGTGGTGACCGATCGTCACACCGGGTCGACACTGCGGGGGCCGGCTGTCGTGTATTACCGCGCGGCCAAGGGGGTACGCGACAGCGCCGACGTGCAAGCCACCCAGCGGCCGGTGGTGCGCTATTTCCCGCGCCAGGTGCGCCGCGATACGGCCCACGCCGCGCCCTACATCCTGTCGGCCAACCAGCTGCACGGCTTCGGGCGGTCACGCCTCTGGGGCGGCGGCCACGTCACCATCGATCGCGACTCACTGCACGGACGATCCGATTCGCTCTCGTTCCTCTCGGGCACGAGCGGCATGGCGCAGCTCACCGGACGGCCGGCACGCCTCGGCCGCGACGGGGCGGACTCGGTGACGGTCACCGGCCACGAAATCCGGCTCGACCTCGATCAGGACACGTTGCGTTCGCTGCAGGCCTTCGGAGCCGCCGCTGTCCGGCGGAGCAACACCCTCATCGAATCGGACAGCATCTCCCTCGGGTTCGTCGGGCAGAAGCTCGACCAGACGCTCGCCTGGAATCACACCGTCGGGGCCGCGATGCACAGCAGCGGCTACGACGTCCACGGCGACTCCATTGCCGTCGACACGCCGGGCGAGGAGCTGCGCCAGCTTCGTGTCTTCGGGCGGGGCCTGGTGCAGAACCCCCGGGACAGCCTGCGGTCGGTGACGCTGATGCGCGATTCCGCCGGCACCGACACCACGTCGCTGCCGCATCGCGACACGCTGTGGGGGAGCCGCGTGGTGGCGACGTTCGTCCAGGCAGATTCGGGCGGCAGTCAGGTGACCCGCCTGCAGCAGATCCTGGCAATGGGGCAGGCCGCGTCGTACTTCACCCGGCAGATCACCAAGAACGGCACCACCTCCCCCGCGGTCAATTACACCCGGGCCGATACGATCGTGGTGACGATGCGAGTGGGCGACTCGACCGGGGTCTCCGACGTGCGTGCCCGGGGACACGTCGACGGGATCAATCTCGAGGCGGCGGATCGTACCAAGGCCGGGCGCGATTCGACGCCCGACACCACCAGCGCGCCGCGGGTCAGGCGCCCGTGAGTACCCTTCGCGCCGAGGGACTCCGCAAGGCCTACGGCCGCCGCGCGGTGGTGGACGACATCGCCATCGAGCTGGGCCAGGGCGAGATCGTCGGCCTGCTCGGCCCCAACGGGGCGGGGAAGACCACGACCTTCTATCTCATCACCGGTCTGCTGCGCGCCGACCGGGGCGAGATCCATCTCGACGACCACGACATCACCCGGGAGCCGATGTATCGCCGCGCGCGGCGCGGTATCGGCTACCTGGCCCAGGAGCCGTCGGTCTTCCGCCGCATGACGGTCGAGCAGAACGTCATGGCCATTCTGGAGACGCTGCGGCTGACGCGTGCCGAGCGGAAGGCACGGCTGGACGTGATGCTGTCGGAACTCGGGCTGGTGCCGCTGCGGCACGAGCGGGCCTATACGCTCAGCGGCGGAGAGCGCCGTCGCCTGGAAATCACCCGGGCGCTGGCGATCGACCCCAAGTTCATGCTGCTCGACGAGCCGTTCGCGGGCATCGATCCGATCGCCGTGCACGACATCCAGACCATCGTGGCGTCTCTCCGCGGCCGCGGCATCGGGGTGCTGATTACCGACCACAGTGTGGAGCAGACCCTCGAGATCGTCGACCGGGCCTATATCCTCCACGAAGGGAAGGTGCAGGCGTCCGGGAGCGTCCGCGAACTGGTGTGGAACGATCGCGTGTCCGCCCTCTATCTCGGTCCCACGCTCACCGGGCGCCTGCGGCAGCGCCTGGAGCAGCCGGCATGAAGACGGGGCTGCACCAGCAAACCGGACTCCGCCAGGAGCTGCGGATCAATCCTCGCCTCTATCAGGCGATGGACATGCTGTACATGCCGATGCTCGACCTGCAGCAGCACCTGCAGCAGGAACTGCTCAACAATCCGTTCCTGGAGCTGGAAGAGCCGGAGGAGGAGCAGCCCGCGAAGACCGCCGAGGAAGAACAGGCGGAGGTGAAGAAGGATGACGAAGTGGATTGGGAGGAGATCCTCCTCCATGGTTTCGAGGTCGGTGGCAGCCGGGAGCAATTCGAGCCGTTGCAATACATCGAGCCGGTCTCGGTGGAAACCCGGGGTCTTTCCGACTACCTCCGCGAGCAGCTGCAGATGCTCGAGGTCCCGCCTCGGCTGCACCTGCTCTGCGAAGAGATCATCGGCAACATCAACGAGGATGGCTATCTGGCGTGCACCGCCGAAGAGGTCCTCGCCGCCGCGAACCAGTGGCTGGTCGCCAACAACCCCGCCCGCCGGCGGCCCGACGAGGACAGCGAAGATCCATTCCGGCTGGAGGAAGAGGACGCGATCGATGAGACGCTGGGCGACGGCAAGCTCGCCGAGGCGGCGGCCGGGTTGTCGGTGCCGCAGTTTACCCCGGCGGAGTTCGAAGCGGCCCTGAACGTCATCCAGTCGCTCGATCCGCCCGGCATCGGCGCGCGCGACCTTCGCGAGTGTCTCGTGCTGCAGATGCGCGACGCCGGCGACACGGAATCGCTGGCTTACCGGCTCGTCGACCAGGTATTTCCGGACCTGATCGCTCACCGCTGGAACGACATCGCGCGCAAGTTCGGGGTCGAACCGCACGCCGCGCAGCAGGCCGCTGACGCGCTGGCCCGGTTCGATCCCAAGCCGGGACTCAAGCACTCGGACCACGGCGACACCTATATCGTCCCCGACCTCATCGTGGAGAAGATCGGCAACGCAGTACCAGGTCTTCCTCAACGACACCGGCGTGCCGCGGCTCGCGCCTGTCGCGCGCCTACCAGGAGATCGCCCGCAACCGGTCCCAGATGACGGCCGAGAACCGGGACTTCATCGCCTCGCGGATGAACAGCGCCACCTGGATGATCCAGGCCATCGAGCAGCGCCGCCAGACGATGCTCAAGGTGATGAACTTCATCGTCGACCGGCAGCGCGAATTCTTCGACAAGGGCATCGAGTATCTCCGTCCGCTGACCCTCCGCGAAGTCGCCGAGGTGATTTCCATGCACGAGTCGACCGTGTCGCCGGGTCACCAACGAGAAGTACGTGCAGACGCCGCGGGGCGTGCTGCCGCTGAAGTTCTTCTTCTCGAGCGCGCTCTCGACCGCGTCGGGCGAGGACGCCTCGGCCCGGTCGATCCGCGCCAAGCTCGAGAAGATGGTGGCCGAGGAAGACACCGCCAAGCCGCTCACCGACCAGCAGATCGTGCACCGGTTCGAGGAACAGGGCATCCAGATCGCCCGGCGCACGGTGGCCAAGTACCGTGACCAGCTGGGCATTCTCCCGGCCCGCATGCGGAAGCGCGTATGAGCGCGCGTCCGGGTCTCCGTCCTGGTCCCGGCCAAGGACGAGGCCGACAATCTGCCGGAATTCCTCCGCCAGTGCGCCGACGCGCTGCCCGAGCCGTCGGCGTGCCGTTCGACGTCGTGGTGGTCGACGACGGCTCGCGCGACGCCACGCCGCAGGTGCTGGCGGAACTCGGGCCGCGCTATCCGTTCCTGCATGTCGTAACCCACCTGCGACAGCGCGGCATCGCCGACGCGCTGCGGAGCGCCGCCGACGTCGGCGGCGGCGACATCCTGGTGTTCTATCCGGCCGACCTGCAGTACCGCCCCGAGGACATCCCCCGCGCTGGTCGAGCCGCTGCTCGCCGGCCGCGCCGACATCGTGACCGGCACCAAGCAGGGCAAGTACGAGAAGGCCTTCGTCTCGACGAGTCTACAACGGCCTCTGCCGCTGGCTGTTCGGCGTGCGCGTGACGGACCTCAACTCGGTGAAGGCGTTCCGGCGGGAAGTGCTGACCCACGTGCCGCTGCGCCCCGATTGGCACCGGTTCATGGTGGTCATCGCCGCCGCCGACGGATTCCGCCTGACCTCGGTGCCGGTGACGCTGTATCCCCGCACCGCGGGCGTCTCCAAGTTCACCTGGACCCGGATCCCGGTCGGGGTCCTCGATCTGCTGTCGGTCTGGTTCCAGCTGCGCTTCGGGCGCAAGCCGATGCTCTTCTTCGGCGTGGCCGGGGCGGTGCTGTTCCTCGTCGGGTTTCATGGCCGGTCTGGTGGCGCTGGTGCTGCGCTTCGGCTACCTGCTGGGCTGGGCCGGTCTCGATGTCGGATTCCGCCCACTGCTCAACCTCGTCGAGATGATGGTGATCAGCGGCATCGCGCTGTTCGGCTTCGGGTTCATCGGCGAGATGATCGCCGGGATGCGCGAAGAGCAACGCGAGTGGATGCGGCGGCTCTCGTCGGGCGGACCCGATTGACGCGATGCGCGTCGTCTTGCTCACGCACAATTATCCCCGCTTCGCGGGCGACGTCGCCGGGTCGTTTCTTCATCCGCTGGCCCTGGCGCTTGCGGACCGCGCGACGTCGATGTGCGCGTGGTGGCGCCGGCCGACGCAGGGCGGGGCGGGCGGGAGCCGCTCGACGGCGTGCCGGTGCGACGTGTCCGCTACGGGACCGCGGCCCAGGAGACGCTCGGCCTACCGCGGCACGATGGCCGATGCGGTGCGTTCGGTTGGCGGCCTGCTCGCCTTCAATCGACTCCGGCAGGCGCTCCGCGCCGGCGCGCCGGAGGAACTACATCAGGCGGCGAAGCCGTCGTCCATGCGCACTGGTGGATCCCGGCCGGGATGGCCGCACCGGCGGCGTGTCCGATGGTGCTGACCTGCCACGGCACCGATGTCCGGCTCGCCGAACGCCATGCCGCCGCGCGGATCGTGGCGCGGCGTGTGGTCCGCCGCGCCGCGGTGGTGACCACGGTGTCGCGCGCCCTCGCCGCCGAGCATCGCGCACCCACCTCGGGCGCACGTCGGCCCGGACGAAATCCAGCCGATGCCGCTGGCGCCGATGCAACGCCCGGCCGAGTCAGCGGCGGTGGCGGACTGGTGGCGATCAGCCGGCTCACCCGCCAGAAACGGCTTGCGCTGCTGATCGAAGCCGTGGCGCTGCTCGGCCGCCAACGGCCCGGCGATCCGGCTTACGATCGCCGGTGACGGGCCGGAACGGGGACCGTTGCGCGACCTGGCCCGGCGCGGGGAATCGGAACGGGAACGTCACGTTTCTCGGGCGCCGTGCCGCCGGTCGAAGTTCCCGGGGATCTTCGCGACGGCGGATTGCTGCGTCATGCCGGCGCGGGGCGAAGGATTCGGGCTGGTGGCGGCGGAAGCGCTGATGCAGGGGGTGCCGGTGGTGGCGTGCAGCGACGGGGGTGGCGTCACGGAGATCGTGCCGCCCTCGGGCGGCGGCCGCCTCGCCGATCCGGAACCCCGCGCGCTGGCGGACGCGATCGCGCGCCGTGCTCGACGATCCGCACCGCCGCACGGCGGCGGGGGCGGCGGGGGAACGCATGGCGGCGCCGGCTCGACCCCGACTTCGTCGCAGGCGCATGCATTGGCTGGTATGAGCGGGCGCTGCATGCGTAGACACGGCTGGCGGGTCTTCCAGGCCGCGGTGGCGATTGCGGTCATCTACTTCCTGGGGACGCGGCTCGCGACGAATTGGTCCCAGCTCCATGCGCAACCGATCGCGTGGCACATCCATTGGGAGTACGTTGCCGCCACGCTGATCATCATCTGGGCGATGTACGCCGTGCTCATCTGGGGATGGCGCGCCATTCTGCACGGCTGGCGCCAGTGGATCCGCGCCGTCGATGCCGCGCGGGTCTGGACCGTCGCTTCGCTGGGGCAATTCCTCCCGGGAAAGGTCTGGACCATCGCCGGCATGGGGGTCCTGGCGCAACGCTATGGTGTCTCCGGGGCCGCCGCGATGGGCTCGGCGATCGTGATGCAGCTCGTGGCGCTCGCCACCGGGGCGGTCATCGCGCTGGCGTTCACTGGGACGCAGCCTCCTGGATCAGGTGCCGGGCGGATCGATCGGGGCCATCGCACTGGCCGGACTCGCGCTGATCGCGGTGATGGGCCTCACCATTCCCTCGGTGACCCGGCGGATCGGCTTCCTGATCCGGCGTCCCGACGCCATGCAGCCGGTCGAACCCGGTGCGCTCGCCGCGGCACTGGTGGCGAATTTCGTCGGCCTGGGGCGGGTACGGGTTGGCGCTGCAACTCCTGGCGGTCGGCACCCTGCCGGCGGTGTCGCTGTCGTGGAGCGACGCCACCGGCGCGTATGCCGCGGCGTATATCATCGGATACCTGGCGTTCTTTCTCCCCAGCGGGGTTGGTGCCCGGGAGCTGGCGCTGACCACGCTGTTGCGGGGCCAGTTGGGGCTTGGCCCGGCGGTGGCGCTGGCGATCGCGTCACGGGTCGTGGTGACGGTCAACCAGTTCGGCGCCGCGGTGCCGTTCCTTCCTTCGGTCCTCAGTCGGAGGCCTGTCCGTGACAACGTCTGAGACTTCGTCCGGGTTCGAGCCGCGGCGCCCCGTACTCATCGCCGCTCTGGTCTTTCTCGTCGCCGACCTGTCGCTGATGTGGCCGCTCCTTGCCGGCAAGGTGCTGTTGAGCGGCGATCAGCTCAGCGCCGGCTACGCCTTCCGGAACTACTTCTCCCAGGTGGTACAGAGCACCGGGCACATCCCGCAATGGAACCCGTACATCTTCGGCGGCATGCCGCTGTGGGCGGTGCCGGGACACTTTCCGGTGTTCTATCCCACCGCCTGGCTGGGCTGGGTTCTTCCCGCCGACATCAGTCTCACGCTCGGGTTCTTCATCCACCTGGTGGTGGCCGGCTTCGCGATGTACGCGTTGCTGCGCACGCTCAGGACCGGCTGGGCCGCAGCGGTGGTGGCGGGCGTGGGCTACGAACTGACCGGCATGGTGGCCTCACAGATCAACCCGGGCCACGACGGCAAGATGTACGTCGCGGCGCTGGCACCGCTGGCGTTCGCCGCGCTGATCCGTGCCATCCGCGACCGCCGCTGGGCGGCCTACGGCGGCTTTGCGGTGGTCATCGGCCTCGCCATGCTGTCCCCGCACTATCAGGCCGCGTATTACCTGATGATCGCCTCGGGGCTGTTGACGCTCTGGCTGGCATGCTTCGATCCGGAGCGCGCCAGGGACCGCTCGCCGCTGATTCCGCTGGCCGCCGCACTCGTGGCGGTGGTCGTCGGGGTGGGGATCTCGATGATCGAGGTGCTTCCGGTGCTCCACAGCGTTCCGTTCACTCCCCGCGGAGCGGGCGGCGGCAGTGTCGGCTACGCGTATGCCACCAGCTGGGCGATGCCGCCGGTGGAACTCATGACCGCCATTCTGCCCCAGTTCAACGGCATGCTCAACAACTACTGGGGCACCAACGCGTTCAAGGATCACACCGAATATGTCGGCGCCCTCGTCATCCTCCTCGCCGTACTCGGTTTCGGTTCGGCACGGCGAAAGGGGCTGTTGCTCCCGTTCGGTACCATCGGCGGGCTGTTTCTGCTGGTGGCATTCGGAGGGCACACGCCGTTCTATCGGCTCTGGTATCATCTCCCGGCCATGAAGCAGTTCCGGGCGGCGGGGATGGCCTTCTACGTCGTCGCGCTCAGCACCTGCGTGCTCGCCGGCCTGGGGGTCGACCGGGTGATGCAGGGCAAGATGAACAAGCGACGGTTCTGGATTGCCACTGGTCTGATCGCCTTTCTGGCCGTGCTCGGCGCGGGTGGGCTGTTGCAGGGCGTCACCGAGGGGTTGGCGAACACGCTGGGGCAGGGTCAGCCGGATCAGGTGCGCAGCCACATGATCGATGCCGTCGTGGGCAACGCCGCCGCGCTCCAGACCGGGTCGATGCGCCTGCTGCTGGTGATCATCGTGGGCGCCGTGGCGATCTGGATGGTGCAGCAGCGCCGGGTGAGGGGCCTCGCGGCTGCCCTGGTGCTCGTCGTTGTCGTCGGTGGCGACAACTGGAGCATCCTGCATGAATTCGGCAGCTGGTCGCCGCCGGCCTCGCAGATCTATGTCGGTGACGGCATCACGGCCACGATGAAGCAGACACCGCTGCCATTCCGCGACTACGACCCGGCGAGCGAGCCGCCCAGCCCGTTCTATCAGTATCAGGTGTACCAGGGTTCGAACCTGATGGTCTTCGGTATTCCGCAGGTCTTCGGGTACCACGGCATGGAGAGCCGCTTCTTCGACGAACTCTTCGGCGTCAAGAACGAGTGGACCAATCAACTCTCGCCAACGCTGCTCGCGCTCTACGGTGCCGAGTACGCCACGTTCAACACGGCGGTCGATACCACGGGGCTCCCCGGCTTCCACCTGGTCCAGGGCCCGGTGTCGATGCCGAATTCCGTCGGACGGAGCGCGCAGACCGGCTACCTGTACCAGCGCGACACCGCCGCCGTGTGGGTGCGGGTCGTACCGGCGGCCGTGAAGGTTGCCGCGGACAAGATCATTCCGACGGTCGATCGACCAGCATTTCCCGATCGGGACGTACGTGCTCTACGACGACACCACCTCGGTACCGGCTGTCAGCACCGACCAGAGCGCGCCGGCGCCGACCGCAGTGACGGCAAAGCTCGCGTCGTGGGCACCGGGTTCGATGACCGTCGACCTGACCGGCAGTGACACCCGCACCACATACCTGCTGGTGGCCGAGAACTGGTACCCCGATTGGCACGCGACGATCGACGGCAGGGCGGCGACACCGCTGCGGGGTGACGAAGCGCTCCTGTCGCTGCCGCTTCCGCCGGGAAGTCGGCAGGTGCACCTGTGGTACGACGTCGCGTCGTACCACCTCGGGATGTGGATCAGCCTGGTGTCGTTGCTTGGTGCGGTGGGCGCCGCCGCCGCGGGATTCCGCCAGAAAAGGGTCGCGCATGCCTGAGCGGGCGCTGGTGATCATTCCGACATACAACGAATGCGAAAACCTGCCCCAGATCGTCCCGTTGACCCTGGCGCAGGATCCGCGCGTCGAGGTGCTGGTGGTCGACGACGGGTCGCCCGACGGCACCGGCGCCCTGGCGGATGAACTCGCGGCCGCCGACGAGCGGGTGCACGTGCTTCACCGCAATGCCAAGGAGGGGCTGGGACGCGCCTATCTGGCCGGCTTCGGCTGGGCGCTCGACCGGGATTATGCGTTCGTCTTCGAGATGGACGCCGATTTCTCGCACGACCCGAAGTACATCGGCCGGTTTCTCGAGGCGGCCCGCTCGACCGACCTGGTGCTGGGTTCGCGGTACAAGGGCGGCGTGAACGTCATCAACTGGCCGATGAGCCGCCTGCTGCTGTCGTGGTTTGCGAACAAGTACGTCCGCTGGATCACCGGTCTGCCGCTGACGGACGCGACCGGCGGGTTCAAGTGCTTCCGGCGCAAGGTCCTCGAGGCGATGCCGCTCGACCGGGTCCGGTCCAACGGCTACGCCTTCCAGATCGAGATCAGCTACCGGGCGTGGAAGAAGGGCTTCACCTTGCTGGAGCTCCCGATCGTGTTCGTCGATCGGGCCGAAGGGCGGAGCAAGATGAACCGCAGGATCGTCCGGGAAGCCATCTGGATGGTCCCGTGGCTCCGGCTCCAGTCGCTGTTCAGGAGACTGGGATGACGATCGTGTTCTACAAGATGACCGGATCGGGGAACGACTTCGTGATGGTCGACGGCCGGTCGAGCGAACCGGCAGAGTGGTCGGCTGACCGGATCGCCGCCGTCTGCGACCGCCGCAACGGGATCGGGGGCGACGGGCTGGTCTTCGTCACCCCGGCGGGGCCGGGGGCAGTCCGGATGACCTACTTCAACCGCGACGGGTCGGCGGCGCCGATGTGCGGCAATGCGGCCCTGTGTACCACCCGGCTCGCGGTCCGCCTCGAAATGGTCGACCCCGCAGCCACCATGACCATCGAGACCGGCGCCGGCACCTACCGCTCCCGGTGCGTCGGCCCGGGTCACATGGCCGAACTCCACATCCCCGATTTCGACCTCCCGCATCCGGTCGATATCCCCACCGAGGTGGGCGAGCAGCGGATCGTGCTGGGTCGGGTCGGCGTGCCGCACCTGGTGGCAGTTGTCGAGTCGATTGACGAAGTCGACGTCCCCCGGCGGGGTCGCGAGCTCCGGTCCCACCCGGGAGCGGGACCAGGCGGCGCCAATGTGAACTTTGTCAGTCGGATATCAAGTGATACTGGAGGCCAAGCCAACGGCGCCGAGTGGGCGCTCAGGACCTACGAGCGCGGCATCGAGGCAGAAACCCTGGCGTGCGGCACCGGCTCCGTGGCCGCCGCAACGGCGCTGGCCGCCATGGGGGTGGCGACGTTGCCGCTTTCGATCCGGACCGCCAGCGGCCTGCGGCTGTCGGTGAGTGCGCGCCTCGAAGGCAGCGGTGCGACGAACACCTGGCTGTGCGGTGAAGGCCGGGTTGTCGGCCATGGGGTCTGGTTCGGCTGAGCGGGGTGGGATGCCAACAAACGTCAGGACTTATCCACTGTTATCCACCTACGCACTTAACATAATCTATCTTATACGTCATTTGTCAAAATGTTGACTGATGGCGTAACTCATTGCTGATGAATGGATTGCCAAATAAATCGGTCAGCTCGCCTGCTTCGCCTTCAGCTCAGACAGCCTGACCTGGGCCTCAGTGACCGATGGCGTCTTGGAGTACTTCGTCACGATTTCCTGGTACACCGCCATCGCCGAGTCGGGCTGGCCGGCGAGGTTCGCCGCGCGTCCCGCGTCGAGCAGCGCGGTGGACTTGAGGTAGTCGACGCCAGCCTCGCCGGCCTCGGTCCGGTAGGCCTTGAACGCCGCCGGATAGTTGCCGGTGTTCTCGTAGGCGGTACCGAGGAGCCCGTTGGCCGGCGCCGAATAGTTCGGCGGCGGGTTGGTCTGCAGGAACGAGTTGAGGCCGGTAATGGCGAGCTGGTTCTGGCCGGCGACGAGCCGGGCCTGGGCGATGCCGAGTTGGGCTTCGAAGGCCGCGTCGGTCCCGGCGTAATTGGTGGACACCTGGGTGTACTGCTGCACCGCCCCGGCCAGGTCATTCTGGCTGGCCGCGGCGCGCGCCTGCTCGAGAGCGGCGGCGGCGTAGGCCTGCTTCCGTTGGCCGGCAGCAACGATGAACCACACGACGAGCGCCGCCACGACGACCACCCCTGCGGCAATCCCGAGCACCTTGAGTCGGGCCCGGGTCAGCCATGGGGTTTCTTCGCTCACGAGAGGAGTCGCCGCCGTGGGGGCAGTCTTGGCGGATGATCGATTGGGACTGGCGTCGGTCTTGGCCATGCGTTCCGTGTCAACAGAGTGCTAAATGGACCCCAGCCGAAGCCGGATGGGGCGTCTGGTCGGGGCGAATAATGGGGCGATCGGCCCGGCCGCGCCAGAGCGTCGCGATCGGAGCGGGGCGACGGCGCATCGTCGCCGGTGTGCAGCCATGCCCCCGGCAGGACTCGAACCTGCAACCTCTGGCTTAGGATGCCCTTGCTCTATCCAGTTGAGCTACGGAGGCGCGTCCGGAATAATGCCCCCGGCGTGGAGCGAGACAAGGCGGACCGTTGGTCTACCGCCCGTTGAGCACCGATGGCACAGTCACCGTGACGGCGAAAGCGGCAGACTGGTGGGGTTGCCGATGTCGGCAAGGCGGTCCCGACTTCGTCCGCCCCGGCAGTTTCTCTCAACCTCTCAACAGGCCCTCGACGTCCTGCCCACCAGTACCGACACCGGTGCGGGGCGAACCTCGTGAATCAACTCGCCTGCATGCGCTCGCATCTCGGCAACTACTCCGCGGCCGTCACGCTGCTGCACCAGGCGATCTCCCGCGAGGAGGCGGTGTATGGCGCTGGAGTGGGGTGAGGCGCGGGCGGCGCGGGCCGAGGCCGACATGTGCCGCATTATCCGGGCGGCCCTCGGTGTGGACGACCCGAAGACCAAGGATGCTCAGAATCGGTAGGCACAGGCGGGGCAACTGTCAGTCTGCCGTTGAGAACTGGCGGCCGACCCGTCCCGTGGCGCCTCAGACAACACCAGAGCGTTGTCATGCAAGTCATTGCAATCAAGCGTGATACGAAGATCGAGAATCACTTGATGTGGATTCTAGGTTGGCAGATTGCGGGCTCGCCGGTCACGCCATCCGCGCACCAGTTCGACCACGATCGGGATGGTCGAGACGACGACGATGCCCAGGATGACGAGGGAGAAGTGCTCCCGCACCCCGGGCAGGTTGCCGAACCAGTTCCCTGCCAGGATGAACAGGCTCACCCACGCGGCCCCGCCGACGATGTCGTAGACGCAGGAAGGTGCGGTACTTCATGGCGCCGACGCCGGCGACGAACGGGGTGAAGGTCCGCACGATCGGGACGAACCGGGCCAGGATGATCGTCCGCGGCCCGAAACGCTCGAAGAATCGATGGGTCCGGTCGAGGTGCTCGCGACGGAGCCAGCGGTAATTCGCGGGTGAAGGCCCGCTGCCGATCTGCCGCCCGACGAAGTAGTTGACGTTGTCCCCGGCCACGGCCGCCAGGACCAGCAGCACGATCAGGCGGGGAAGCGAGAGCGAGCCGATCGCCGCAAGGCTCCCGGCGGCGAACAGCAGCGAGTCGCCCGGGAGGAACGGCATGACGACCAGGCCGGTCTCGACGAAGATGACGGCGAAGACGATGCCGTAGGTCCATCCCCCGTATCTGCTGGATCATCGTCGCGAGGTCGCGATCGATGTGGAGCAGGAAATCGATGGCCCGGCGCAGTCCCTCGATCACGCTGGCCCCACGAAGCCGTGCTCGCCCGAGCAGCGGCACGAAGCGCACGTCGCCGACCGGCGTGGCGGCGAATACCCGGCCCTTCGGCATCGCGGACCACGAGGGTGAGGGTCTGCGCCTCGGCGGTGCCGATCGGCACGACCAGCCGCCCTCCGGGGCGCAGCTGCTCGACCAGCGGCGCGGGCACGGCCGGGCTGGCGGCCGCGACCACGATGGCGTCGAACGGCGCGTAGGGGCGCCAGCCGAGCGAGCCGTCGCCGTGCAGCACGGTGACGTTGGTGAGTTCGAGGTCGCGCAGCACCTGGTGCGCCCGGTGGGCCAGCTCGGCGATGCGTTCGACGGAAAAGACCGTCTCCGCCAGCATCGAGAGCAGCGCCGTCTGGTATCCCGATCCGGTGCCGACTTCCAGCACCCGCTCGCGGCCGGTGAGGCCGAGCAGCTCGCAGGAGCGCGCCTGGACGAACGGTTGCGAGATCGTCTGGCGATTGCCGATCGGGAGCGCGGTGTCGTCGTAGGCCTGATGGTTGAGCGATTCGGGCACGAAGCGGTGCCGGGGAATGGTCCCGACGGCGCGCAGCACGGCCATGTCGTGCACGCCCTTGCGGTGCAGCGTCTCCACCAGTTGCGAGCGGTATCCGGCGAATCCGTCGCTCACGTCAGTCTTCGAGCCGCCAGTTGCGCACGGTTTCCAGCAGCTGGTGATTGGTGAGATCGAGCTGCAGCGGCGTGACGCTGACGTATCCCGCCGCGACCGCGGCGTGGTCGGTATCGCCCTCGCCGGTCCAGATGATCTTGCCGCCGCCGATCCAGAGCACTTCCCTTCCCCACGGATCGTGCTGGCGGGCCACGGTCTCCGAGAAATAGCGCGAGCCGAGGCGCGCCACCCGCACCCCTTTGACCTCGTCGACCGGAATCGGCGGGAGGTTGATGTTGAGCAGCGTGTTGCTGGGGAAGTCGTCGAGTTCGCACAGCCGTCGCGCGAGCCGGGCGACCAGTTCCCCGTAGTCCATGATCAGATCGTCACGTCGGCCGGCGAACGAGATCGCCACGCCCGGCACGCCGAGCACCACCGCCTCCGTCGCGGCCGACACGGTGCCGGAGTAGAGGACGTCTTCGCCCATGTTCGGACCGTGGTTGATGCCGCTGAAGACCACGTTCGGCCGGACCGGCATCAGGGCCTCGATCGCGAGCACCACGCAGTCGGTCGGCGTCCCGTCGACCTGCCAGCTGCCATCCGGGCGCCGGACCGGCCGGAGCGGCCGGGTCATGGTGAGCGCGTGCGACTGGGCGCTCTGTTCGCGGTCGGGAGCCACGACGGTCACGTTGCCCACCGTGCGACAGGCCTCCGCCAGCACCTGCAGACCCGGCGAGAGAATGCCATCGTCGTTGACGACCAGAATTTCCATGGCGGGAAAATAGCCGACCATTCCCCCGGGGTGCCGATTTGGGGAGGCCCCGCGGCACCTTTAGCTTCTCGGGGACCATGTTCCCGAGGAGATCATCGGTGTCACGCCGAGCTGACCAGCAAGCACCCGGGCGACGGTGCCGGTGGGCCGCGATCGGTACCGGGGTGCTCGAACGCCTCGGATGAATCGCGCTCTCCGGGTGGGATCGCTTGCGTTCGGCGGCGTGGTGCTGGTGCTGCTGGTGGTCCACAGCGGCCCCGCCGTGCTGCTGCGGACCGTGGCCACCTCGGGGTGGATCGTCGCCGCGCTGGTTCCGCTCTGGGGCATCGTCTACCTCTGCAATGCCCGCGCATGGCAGCTGCTGGTCCCCCGCCGGTCCGCGGCGTTCACCGTCGGCCGCGCGTATCTCCTCACCGTCAGCAGCTTTGCCGTCAACTATGCCACGCCGTTTCTGGCGATGGGCGGCGAACCGCTCAAGGTCAGCGGTGCCGTGCCATATCTGGGGCAGCACCGGGCAGTAGGCTCGGTGGTCGGATATCGGTTCCTCTATTCGCTGGCGCACCTGCTGAGCGTGCTCCTGGCCATCGTTCCGGCGGTGATTCTCCTGCCGCACACCACGCCGGTCCTGGCCTTGCTGGCCGTGGCGGCGGCCGTCGTGTCATTCCTGGCGTGGTTTCTCCTCTCGCGGCATCGCGACGGCGTGTTCGAACGGGGATTGGCGTCTGTTCGGACGGCTGGGACCACTTCGCCGTCTGGCGGCACGGCTCGAAGCGCGGCGGCCGATGCTGCAGGAACTCGATCTCGAGCTGACCGCCATTCACCGCGAAGGACGATGGCACTTTGCCGGCGCGCTCGCCGTCGAGATGACCGGCCGGCTCCTGAGCACGCTCGAATATGCGTTCATCTTCTACAGCTTCGGACTGGGCTTCGACATCGTTCGCGGGCTGGTCGTGGCCGGTCTGTCGTCGATCCTGTCGAACCTGCTCTTCTTCGTGCCGTTCGAGATCGGAGCCAAGGAAGGCGGGGTGTTCCTGGTGTTCACCGGTCTGGGACTCGATCCGGCGCTGGGCACGTCGGCGGCGTTGCTGACCCGGGTGCGCGAGGTGGTGTGGATGGCGCTGGGACTTTCGGTCCTCTTCCTGGCCGGTGAATCGTCGCGGCGTCCCGCGGAGTAGCCCGGCGCCGGCACGTGGTCAGCGCCTGCGCCCGATGTCCGGGGGATGCGCCGTGCGCGGCGGCGGGGCAGCGCCGTCAAGCACCGCGGCGATATGGCGCAAGGCGCCCTGCACTTCCCGCACGGTCTCGATGCGCATCGCCTGATGGGCGGCGGTCTTCAGCTCGCCGGTGCGACGGTACTGGTCGAGGCGCTGCCGCGCGCCGTCGATGGTGAACCGTTCCGTGTACAGCAGATGCTTGACCAGCATGATCAACTCGACTTCGCGCGCCTTGTAGACCCGGTTACCGGACCGGTTCTTGGCCGGGCTGAGGAAGCGGAACTGGCTCTCCCAGTACCGCAGCACGTGCGGCCTGAGCTCGGTCAGCGCGCAGACCTCGCCGATCGAGAAGAACTCCTGGACCGGGTGTGGCAGTGTCATGCCCATCGTTCCGCCTTGAGGGTGCGTTCCATCAGCACGCGAATCGATTCCCGGGGCGACGCGCCGTCGAACAGGACCGATGCCACCTGGGCGGCGATCGGCATGTCGACGGCGTGACGGTCGGCCAGGCGCGACGCCGCCAGCGCCGTATTGACGCCCTCGACGACGGTGCGGTGGGTCGCCTGGTATTCGGCGAGTGAAATCCCCTGCGCCAGCGCGACGCCGAGGCGATGATTGCGTGAACTCGGGCCGCGTGCAGGTCAGGATGAGATCACCCATGCCGGCCAGGCCGGCGAACGTCGAATCGGCGGCGCCCAGCGCCGCGCCGAGCCGCGAGATCTCCGCGAGGCCGCGCGTGATCAGCGCCGCGCGCGGATTGTGCCCCAGGCCGAGTCCTTCGAGGAGTCCCGGCGGCGATCGCGATGGAGTTCTTGAGCGAACCGGCGAGCGTGACGCCGATGACATCGTCGTGGGTGTAGACGCGCAGCGACCTGCCGGAGAAGAGTCGCTGGGCCTCGAGAGCCGCCGCATGCTCGCTGCGATGCCGCGACGATCGCCGTCGGCTGTCCGGCATGAACCTCCTCGGCGAAGCTCGGCCCCGAAAGTGCCACGAACGTCACCTGCGGCAGTGTCTCCCGGGTGACACCATCCATGCAGATGCAGCGTCTCGGGTTCGATCCCCTTGGTGGCGCAGACCAGCCGGCTGTCGTCCTCGACGTGCATCGCGGCGGCGGTAAAGACCGATCGCGTCGCGTGGCTGGGGACGGCGGAGCAGATCACCTCGGCGCCGGGCACCACGTCGGCCGAGCTCCGTGCTGGCCGCGAGCCGGGGATCGAGCGAGGCGCCGGGCAGGAACACGTCGTTTTCGTGGCGCCGGTTGATCGCGTCGGCCACCTCGGCCTCGAACGCCCAGAGCCGCACCTCGTGCCCGTTACGCACGAGCAGGTCGGCGAGCGTCGTTCCCCAGCTTCCGGCCCCGAGGACGGCGATGGTGGTCATGGCAGCGCCCCCGTGCTCCGGCCGAAGCGATGTTCGGTCCCGTCGAGCAGACGGCGGATATTGGCGCGGTGCATCCAGATGATCACGGCGGCCACCCCGGCGAACCACGCGACCAGCGACCGGCGCGACGGTTCGAGGATCCAGACGGCCGGCGGGAGTGCGATGGCAGCACTGATGCTGGCGAGCGAGACATACCCGGAGAGGCGCAGGACGGCGGCCCAGATGGCGAGCACCGCCACGAACGCGACCGGCGCGAAACCGAGCACCACGCCGGCACCCGTCGCCACTCCCTTGCCGCCGCGGAACCCGACGAAGATCGAAAAGACATGGCCCAGCAACGCCACCAGGCCGAGCGCGGCGGCTCCGGCCAGGCTCATGCCGGCCCACGGCGCGATCACCGCCACCGGTACCGCCCCCTTGGCGCAATCGAACGCCGCGACCGGCACCGCGACGCGCCAGCCCAGCACGCGATAGAGATTGGTGGCGCCGAGGTTGCCGCTGCCGACGGTGCGTAGATCGATCCCCTTGAAGACCCGCGCCACCCAGAACGACGTCGGGATCGACCCCAGCAGGTACGAACCGGCGACGGCACCGGCGATGGCCGGCGTCACGACTTGCTCCCGCGCCGGTTGATCAGCAAGCGCAGCGGCGCGCCCTTGAATCCCCACGCCTCGCGAAAGCCGCGCACCAGGTAGCGCTGGTACGACTCCGGGAACTGCGTCGGGGCGATTGCTCACGATGGCGATGGTTGGCGGCCCGGTGCGGATCTGTGAGGCATAGAGGAGCTTGACCGCTTCGCCGGCGCGCTGCGGCGGCGCGGCCCGGTCGAGCAACGCCTGCAGGACGCGGTTGACCTCCGCGGTCGGCACGCGGTGCTGGCGCGCGTCGGCCACCTCGAGGATCAGATCGAGCAGCCGATGCACCCGCTGGCCGGTGAGCGCCGAGGTGTAGACGAACGGGACGAATTCGAGAAGCGGAACCTTCGCGAAGAGCGCTTCCTCACCCCGGCGGGCGGTGTTGGCGTCCTTGTCCTCCACCAGGTCCCACTTGTTGACCACGACGATCAGGCCGCAGCCGCGCGTCCCAGGCGCGGCCGGCAAGGCGGAGATCCTGATGGTGCACGCCGGCGATGGCATCGACCACCAGCAGGCAGACATCGGCGCGCTCCAGCGCCCGTTCGGTTCGCAACCCGGAATAGAACTCGAGGTCTTCGTGGACCCTGGCCCGGCGCCGCAGCCCGGCGGTATCAATGAATACCAGCGCGCGGCCGTGGTAGCGGAGCGTCGAGTCGATCGCGTCCCGCGTGGTACCCGGCACCGGCGTTACGAGGTGGCGTTCCTCGCCCAGCAGGCGGTTGACCAGCGACGACTTGCCGACGTTGGGGCGGCCGATCACGGCGACCCGCACCGATCCTTCGTCGGCCGGCTCGACCGACTCGGGAAGGCGATCCACGATGGCGTCGAGCAGGTCGCCGCTTCCCTGCCCGGTGGCGGCGGAAACCGGCAGCGGTTCCCCGAGACCCAGAACGTGGAATGGGTGCCGGTCGTCGCGGACCGCCAGGGAATCGAGCTTGTTCACCGCCAGCAGGACCGCCCGCCCCGACCGCTTCAGGCCGCCGGGCGATATCCTCGTCGACCGGCAGCACGCCCTCCTGTCCGTCGACCAGCAACACCACGAGGTCGGCTTCCGCCAGGGCGCGTTCGACCTGGCCGCCGATGGCCCGATCCATCAGGTCGGAGGCGTCGGGGACGAGTCCGCCGGTGTCGACTACCCAGAACCGCCGCCCGTTCCAGGTGGCCTCGCCGAAATGCCGGTCGCGGGTGGTGCCGGGCTGCTCCGAGACGATGGCGTCGCGTCCACCGACCAGGCGGTTGAACAGGGTCGACTTGCCGACGTTGGGCCGGCCGACGATGGCAACGGTCGGGAGGGTCACGCGGCGAGCGGCTCCAGCAGCGCGTCGACAAATGTCTTCGACGGCCGGACCGCCATCGGTGCCCCGGCCTGCAACGACTCGAGCGCGAGCGAGTCGATCAACACCCCGGCGTCATTCACCGCTTCTCCGGGGATCAACGCCAGGTCGATCCCCTCGAGTGCGGCGAGTGTCGCGGCGATCGCCGCACCGGGAAGCAATCCGGCAGTCGTCACCCGGGGACCGAACAACGCGTTCGTGACAGGAACGAGTTCGAACGACGCGCCGGTCGCGCGGGCGAGCGACGCCAGGAGCGGTGGCATGAGCGGCGCCATCGACGTCCCGGTCAGCACGGCGATCCGGCGGCCGCTCCAGTCCCCGATTCCGGCCGCGCCTTCCCGGATGCACCGCTCCAGCCAGCGCACCGAACCGACACCGTTCTCGACCTGTTCGAAGTCGCCGTACCACGCCTCTGATGGCAATTCGACGCCGGCCCGCAGGTAGAGTTCGTCGGCGCCATAGGCCCACGGCGTATCCCGGGCGACGAGCGCCCGCTCGGCGGAGCGGGTGACCGTCGCGATCGCCGCTCGGCACTCGGCCTCGGTCGGCTCGCGCACCCGGTCGTGCTGGCTGAATTCGGTGAGACCGACCGGCACGATCGAGACCGATCGGATCGACGGACCGAAGTTCCAGAGGTCGTCGAGCGTCCGGACCAGCGCCGCGCCGTCGTTGACGCCGGGCGAGAGGACGATCTGGGTGTGGAACTCGATGCCGTGGTCGGCCAGTTCGCGGAGTTGCGGGATGATTTCCGCTGCTTGCGGATTGCGCAGGATCCAGCGGCGCACCACGGGATCGGTGGCGTGTACCGAGACGTAGAGCGGCGAAAGGTGGTAGGCGATGATCCGCGCCGTGTCGTGCGGCTTGAGGTTGGTGAGCGTCGCGAAGTTGCCGTAGCGGAACGACAACCGGTAGTCGTCATCGCGGATGTAGAGCACGTCGCGCACGCCGTCCGGATTGCCGTCGACGAAGCAGAAGTCGCACCGGTTGGCGCAGCGCCGGATGCGGGCCGGCTCGACGGTGACCCCCAGCGGCTCCTCGAGGGTGCGCTCGACGCTGACTTCGAACTCGTCGGGCACACCGGGGCGCCGATAGACGAGCGTGAAGTCTTCCTCGGCGGTGAGGAACTCCCAGTCGAGGAAATCATCGAGCCGCGTGTCGCCGACGGTCAACAACTCCGCATCGGGGACCAAGCCGATTGCCTCGCCGATCGAACCCGGCACCACTTCCTTGACCTTGATCATTGCGCGAGCAGCCAGCCGGTGTGCATGCGGCAATATGGGGCTATGTCTATTCCTGAACAAGGGTTAGCGTGGCTAACCTCAACCTGATTCGACCTCGGGTCTGGCGTCGCGCAGCAGCGGTCGAGCCGGCTCCCCGCCCGGAACCGAGCAATTCCGGTCAGTCTGCATCGCGACCCAAGGACCGGCCGCTCGCCCGAAAGACGCGAGGCCGGCCTTGCGGCCGGCCTCATACGTATCCGCCGTCGGGCACTTCGCCTCAGCCGTTGCGGTGCCTCTTCCGCCGCGTCGCGGCGAGCCCGGCGAGCCCGGTGGCGAGCAGGGAGAGTGTTCCCGGCTCTGGCGTCACCGACTGGTTGGCGCGGAATGCCCAGACGTTCAGCTCGGCGTCGGGGCTGTCCTGATTCGGAATGACAGACCAGCCGTCGCCATCGAACGAGTAGCTCCAGGCGAGGTCTCCGTCGTAGGAGTAGCCCCAACCCTGGTCGGACGTTGTGCCGGTGTCGTAGAGGCCCCAGTAGAGAGCACGGTTCGGCGCCTCCCCGATGATCGACGTGTACGATTCCCACTGGCCACCGTCGAGAGGGAGACTCAGCCAGAGGGTCTGGACGTCGCTGAAGCTGGCGAGGGTGAAGCCGGTACTGTTCGCTCAGGACCTTCGCATCGTCGCACCCGCTCGCCGCCCGCGCATCGCCAGCGCGATGAACCGGTGTCCCAGTGGTCCGAGCCAGATGCGGCGGAAGAGGCGTTCGCCGAGCGCCGCGCGAAAGGGGCTCCGAAGGAGCAGCACGACGCTCACGCCGAAGAGGCACATACCGGTGACCGCAGCGATGCCGGCACCGATCCCGACCTGATACTTGCCGTGACCGGTGGAGGTGCCGGACAGCATGCCGCCGGCAACGAGCAGAATGGCGATTCCCAATTGGAATGCGGTCCGGATGACCGTCCGGCGACGCCGCGCCACGGTGCCCGGGTCCGCGCGGAGCTGGCGGCGGTGCGCCTCCCGTTCTTCGACCACCTGGCGAAAGCCGCGCACCACCTCGTCAGCCGTGAATCCGAGTGCCGCGAGGCGGGCCGCGTTGTTGAAGGTCTCCACGACGCGGGTAATGCCGACGGCGATCAGGACCACGACCGGCAGCGAGACGTCGAGTCGTCCCGATTGCCTCACCACCTGCGTCAACAGCCAGCAGAAGAGGGTGAGGAAGAACAGGACCAGGCCGAGGGTCGAAACTTCCTGCGCGAACAGGCGCACCGGGAGCGCGATCTCCGGCGCAGCCAGCTGCGCCGCCTCGATGGCCTCGACGAGTGCCTCAGCGGTGGGAAACCGGTCGTCCGGCGCCTTGGCGACGCAGCGATCGATCGCGGCGGCGAGGGCCGGGGGAATGTCGGGACGCAACGTGGCGGCCGGCGGTGGCAGCTGAGTCAGTTGCCGGGTGATGATCTGCTGGGTCGACGTCCCGGTAATCGGCTTGGTGCCGGTCAGGGCGTACAACGCCACCAGGCCGAGGGAATAGAGATCGGTGCGACCATCGACGGCGTCACCGGTCGCCTGTTCGGGGCTCATGAATTCCGGCGTACCGACGACCTCCCCGATGCGGGTGAGCCCCGGCACGTCCGGACGCGACGTGATCGGCCGCGAAATGCCGAAATCCATCAGCAGGGCGCGCCCGGTGGCGCGCTCGATCATGATGTTGTCCGGTTTGATGTCGCGATGGACCACGCCGCGGCCGTGGGCGTACGCCAGCGCGTAGGCCACGTCGAGCAGGAGCCGCACCATGGCTCGACTGTCAAGTGGGCCGGTGCGTTCGACGCGTTCGGCAAGGCTTTCCCCTTCGACGAAGCCCATCGCGAACGCCAGCAATCCGTCGTGCTCCTCGACGGCGTGCACCGGGACGATATTGGGATGCGAAAATGATGCGGCGGTGCGCGTCTCGCGGAGGAACCGCTCCCGCAGCGAGGCCTCGGCGGCGAATTCAGGCGGCAGCACCTTGAGGGCCACGGGGCGATCGAGCGAGAGATCGCGCGCCAGATAGACGGCGCCCATGCCACCGCGTCCGAGCTCGCGGTCGATGGCGTAGCGGTCGCCGAGTCGCCGGCGAAGATCGTCGAGCGAAGCCGATGGGTTGTTCATGGTGCGCGACCGGAAAGATGCGCCCGCGGTCTGGCGGCGAGCAAGCGGGATCGTCCGCGGGGGCCGGAACGCCGAACCCCGCCACCGGAGTGACGGGGTTCTGGTGCCGCGAAGCGGGCGACGGGGCTCGAACCCGCGACCCTCAGCTTGGGAAGCTGATGCTCTACCAACTGAGCTACACCCGCACGAGCGAGAACCTGGCTCGGAGCCCGGGCGCGATCAACGCCCGGGCTGCGCGCTCACGGCTTGACGTGATAACGCCAGCTGCTGATCCCGCTGCCCGACGCCGAAATGGTGAAATCCTGCTTGGCGTTCGGTTGCAGCGCCGGCACCGCCTGTTCCTGGGTCGCGACGACGTTGCCCTTGGAATCGGTGAACTCGAACACCAGCGTCACCGGGGCGGGCGCAATGGTGTTACCGCTGGCGTCCTGGGCGCCGCGGCCGGTGGCGGTGAACGCCAGCGTGGCGCTAGAGTCGCCCGGCGTGACGCGCGTCACCGTGATCGCCGTGGTGAGGGCGGCGAGATCGCCATAGGCCTTGAGCAGATCCGTGGTGTCGTTTTCCATCCGATACCCTTGCGCCAGCAACTTCATGTCGTCTTCGCCGAGCGGATTGATGGCCAGCGCCTCTTTGGCGGTGGCGACCAGCTTGGCACCGTCGCCCAGCGCGAAGTACATGTTGGCCAGGTCGAAGAGCGCATCGTGGCTGCCGGGTTCGATGGCCAGCACCTTCTGGAATGCGTCGGCGGCCTCGGTGTACTTCTTCTGCTGGTAGTACTGGATCCCCAGCGTCATCAGTTCAGTGGAGCTGAGACTGCCCGAACTGGCCAGCTCCTGCTGCAGGGCATTGGCCCCGGCGGTGTCGCCGACGGCGCGTTCCGAAATGGCCAGCGAGCGCTTGGCGTCGGCGGCGTCGGGATGACTGGCGAGGTACTTCTTGAACTGGACGATGGCATCGGCGTGCCGGCCGAGTTCCTGGTCGAGCGACGCGAGATTGAAAATGGCATCGTCCCGCGTGCTGGCGAATTTCGGATCGGAGTCCGCCTTCTCGGCCGCCACGCCGAAGTAGTAGGCGGCGCTGTCGTACTGCTTGGTATCAGTGAAGGCCGCCCCGATATTGTAGAATCCCTGCGGATAATCACGGGAAATGATGTTGGCCAGCCGCAACGTCGCGATCGCGGAGTCGAACTGCTGCCGATGGAGCAGGTCGCTGCTCGGCGTGACCAGGACGTTCCAGGCCAGCTGCCGATACCCCTTGATGTCGGCGGCGCAGGCCGGGGCCAGCTCCGCGGCTTTCGTGAGTGCCGTATCGGCACCGCGGACGTCGCCGAGCATGAGGTCGGCGCGGCCAAGGTAGTACCACGCGGCGGGCGTCGCGTTGCCGCCGGTGATTGCGCCGGTCGCGCTCGCCACGGCATGGTTGATCAACCCGGCCTTGCGCTCGGGCTCGTAAATGGTGTCCGCCGTCGCGAGGTAGGTCAGTGCGCTGGAGCTCCGGAAATCTCCCTTGAGGTTGCACGCCGCCTTCTGGAACCGGCCGGTGGACATGGCCCGGGCCACGGCGGGTGACGTTTCGGTCTGACCCAGCACGGGGCCGACGAGGACGGCGGTGGCGAGCATCAGCAGGCCGCTCTTCTTCATCACGACTCCTTGAAAGACTGCGGGCCTCGATCGGCCCGGCGCCAAGCCTCCACCCAGCCATCGAGAGGGGGCGCGCGTCTGCTACGTCAATGGGGCGCCGCAGGTTGGGCGGCGCCGGGGTGCAGCGCTCAGGGAAATATCCTCGATCACCCCGCGCCGGGCAAATGCCGCGGATTGCGATAGAGCCACCCTGCCCCGGTGTTGAAGATCACCACTCGGTCACGGGCCCCGAGCGTTCCGGCGCCCCGGAGGGCCGCGGCGGCGGCGAGGGCGGCGCCACCCTCGGGGGCAAAGTCGATCCCCTCCCGCTGCATCCCGAGTTCCGCCAGGGCGGTCATGTCGGCGTCCGGCACGGCGATCGCTCCACCGCCGGTCTCGCGGAGGATGCGGAGCATCAACTTGTCTCCCAGCGGTCCGGGAACCCGCAGGCCGCTGGCAACGGTCCGCGGATCGGGCCACGGTTCCGCATGGTCAGCGCCGGCGTCGAACGCCGCCACCACCGGAGCGCAGCCGGTGCTCTGGACGCTGTAGAAGCGCGGCATGCCGCCACGAATCCACCCGGCCTCGAGCAGTTCGCCGAACCCTTTCCACATGCCGATCAGTCCGGTCCCGCCGCCGGTGGGATAGATGATCGCGTCCGGAGCGCGCCAATCGAACTGCAGCGCCAGCTCCAGGGCCAGCGTCTTCTTCCCCTCGATCCGGTAGGGCTCGCGGAGCGTGCTGAGATCGAATGCGCCGGTCTCTTCGGCGTAGCGACGCGCCGCCTTGCCGCAGTCGCCAATGTGCCCGTCGAGGAGCTGCAGGTCGGCGCCGAACGCGGCAATCTGCGCCAGGATCGTCGCCGGGGTGGAGCGTGGCGCATAGACCCGTACCGAGGCACCGGCACGTGCCCCATAAGCGGACGTGGCGACGCCGGCATTTCCGGCGGTGGGGACGACGAATCGCGTGACACCCGCCAGCGTGGCGCGGGTGATGGCCGCCGAAAGGCCGCGGGACTTGAACGACCCGGTCGGGTTGGCGGCTTCGTCCTTGACCCACGCATCGGACAGACCCAGGGCCGCACCGAGCCGTGGCACGGGGAGCAGCGGCGTGTCGCCTTCGCCGAGGGTGACCGGTGATTCATCGCCGGTGAGCGGCAGGAACTCGCGATAACGCCACATCCCGCGGCGTCCGGCCAGCGCCTCGCGCTGCGAGAGCGGGTGCGGCCGGTCCGGATAGCGGACCAGCCAGGGACGCCCGCACACCGTGCAGACGGTCGGCAGTCCGGCCGGCGAGGCGGTCGTGTCGCATTCCGAACATTCGAGTTGCCAATCCATATCAATGCGCCTTGAGATAGTCGATGACCCGCGCCGCCATGGTGTCGGAGAATCCCGGCACTGCCGCAATCTCGGCCGCGGACGCGGCCCGAACACCGGCGAGCGAGCCGAAAACCTGCAGCAGGGCGCGGCGTCGCGCCGCGCCGATGCCCGGAATGTCCAGCAACGCGGAGGTGACGGTCCGCTCGGTGCGCCGCTGCCGATTGTAGGCGAGGCCGAAGCGGTGCGCCTCGTCCCGCGCGCGCTGCAGCAGGCGGAGCGCGGGGCTGCGACGCGGCAATCGCAGCGGGTCCGGACGGTCCGGAAAGTAGATCTCCTCTTCCCGTTTCGCGAGCGAAATCAGCGGTATCCCGTCGACGCCGACCGACCGCATCGCGTCACGGGCGGCGCTCAGCTGCCCCTTTCCCCCATCGATGACCACCAGATCCGGCAGCGGCCTGTTCTCGTCCATCCGGCGGTGGAAGTAGCGGCTGATCACCTCGTGGATGGCGGCGAAATCGTCCTGCTGGGCGATGCCCTTGATCTTGAACTTCCGGTACTCCGCCTTGCGCGGCCGTCCGGCCTCGAACGTGACCAGGGAGCCGACGGTGTCACGGCCCTGGTTGGTCGAGATGTCGACGCAGATGAAGGTTCGCGGCACCGTGGTCATCCCGAGTTCCCGCCCGAGGGCGTACACCGGATCGTCGGCCCGCTCGGCGGTCTCGAATGTCTCCAGCCGGAGGCTTTCGAGGAGGTGGCGGGCATTCTGGTCCGCCAGGTCCAGCCACCGGGCCGCGATGCCGCGCTGGGGTACGGCCAGGCGTTGCCCGGCGAGCAGTTCCGCCACAGCGTCGCCATCGGCCGGCACGAACGGCAGCACGAGCCGGCGCGCCTTGCCGTCCATCGGGAGGTACCAGCGAACCAGCAGCGTGCTGAGGATCTGATCGTCCTGGTCGTCCTCGACGTTCTCGAGAAATCGGTGTTCTCGGGCAATGACCTTGCCGTCGCGCACCCGGAACAGCGTGCCGACCGCGTCGTCACCGTCGCGGGCAAAGCCGATCGCGTCGGCGTCGCCGGTGCCGATGACCTCGACGGCCACGGGGACCTCGATCTGGTCGAGCCACTTCAGGGCATCGCGGAAATCCCGGGCCCGTTCGAAATTCTCGTGCGCGGCGGCGGCTTGCATGCCGGTGCGGAGCCGGGCCTTGAGGTCGACGCTGCGCCCTTCGAGGAAGTCCACCACCTCGTCGATCATGGCCCGATAGCTGGCTGCGTCCTGCCAGCCGACGCACGGCGCCTGGCAGCGACCGATGTGGTAATCGAGGCAGGGTCGCTCGCGCCGCTCCCGGGGGATGTCGTCGCGACACGAACGCACCGTGAAGATCCGGCGGATGAGCGCCAGGGTGCGCCGCATTTCGCCGACGTCGGTGAACGGTCCGAAGTACCGGGCGCCGGCGACGTCGCGCCGGCGAGTCACCAGCAATCGGGGAAATGCCTCCCCGAGGGTCACCGCGATCGACGGATAGCTCTTGTCGTCCTTGAGCTGGGCGTTGAACCGCGGCTGATACTCCTTGATCAGGTTGTTCTCGAGCAGCAGCGATTGCGCGTCGTTCGGAACGACGATGGTTTCCACGTCGGCAATGCGCTCCTGCAACAACCGATGGCGGGGCGAGTCGGCAAAGTCGCTGGTGAAATACGATCGGACACGACTGCGGAGATTCGCCGCCTTGCCGACGTAGAGCACCGTGCCGGCGGCGTCCTTCCAGAGGTAGACCCCGGGCCCATCCGGCAGCGTGTCGAGCTTGCGCTGCAGGGCGTCGTTCATGTCGCCGGTCGCGCCGTCTCGAGCAACCGGCGGATGCGTCGCATCACCAGCCCGGCTTCGGAGATATTCCACCACGCGGTCAACGCGAGGTACACCACGATGTCAACCGGTAGTACGACCAGGCCGCGAGTGATCGGGCCGACGTGGGTCAACCCGAGCCGGGTGCTGTTGGCGACAGCGGCGGCGAGAATGGCCGCGAGCCACAGCTTGAGCACCTCGTCGAACGGAACCTTGAACCGGCCGAGGCGCCGGAAGAGCCCGCGCCGGAGGAGGGCGAATTCCACCCACCCGGCCAGCCCCGCCGAGGCGGTCAATCCGGCGGCGCCCCACCGGGCGTCGAGCCCGAGGAGCTGCGGCAGCTCGAGCGCCGCGAAGAGGCCGAGAATCCCTGTCAGCACCACCCGCACCATGCCGCACTTGAGCGGCGTCCGGGTGTCGTGGAGCGCATAGAACGTGGAGGCGTACAGTCTCCCCAGGGTCGAAGCCAGCAGGCCGGTGGCCGAGCCGGCCAGCACCAGCCACACGTATCGCGTGTCACCCGTGTTGAACGCTCCGTTCTGCAAAACGGCTCCCGCGATCACGTCGCCCATGGTCAGGAAGCCCACCGCGGAGGGAACGATATAGAACGCGAGCCGTTCGGTGGCACCGCTGAGCCGTTCGCGCAGCGCTGCCGCCACCTCGTCGACGTTGCCGCGTTCCCGCGCCATCTCGGGGAGTTCGGCGGCGGAAACCGCTATGCCGAAAAGCGACACCGGCAACGTGTACAGCACCTGCGCGTTGGTGATGGCCGAGAGCGCGCCGTTACCGGTGATCATCGTGGCGATGTAGAGGTCGATGAACGCCGAGATCTGATTGGCCCCGCGCGAGACCAGGTTGGGAAGAAAGGCGCGCAGCACGGTCCGCACTTCGGCCACCCGCCGCCAGGAACGGAACCCGATCCGTCCGCCCACCAGCCGGACGATCGGCCACTGAACCAGGACCTGGAGCACACTCCCGGCGACCGCACCGATCGCGACGACCGTCACGAACTGTTCCCTGCCCCGGGTCCGTCCGAAAACCAGGGCCGCGGTGATGATTGCCGCATTCCAGAACACCGGACTGACGTAGGAGAGGAAGAACCGGCGATGGGAATTGAGGACCCCGAGGCACCAGGCGGAGATGACCAGCATGCCGGCGCCGGGGAAGAGGATGCGTACCAGATGTTCGGTCAGCGCCCGCTTCTCGGGCGGCCAGTGGCGCGACACCAGCAGGTCGAGCAGCCACGGTGTGGCGAGTTCGCCGACCGGCGACCAGGACGGCGATCACGACGGCGAGAAGCGACAGGACCGCACCGGCCAGTTCGCGCGCTTCGTCGTCGCGATCGGCGCCGAGCAGTTCGGCGTAGCTGGGAATGAACGACGCCGACAGCGCGCCTTCCCCGAAGAGATTCTGCAGAAAATTGGGAATCCGGAACGCCGCGCTCCAGACGTCCATGTCGGCGCTGATGCCGAGGTACTTCGCCAGCACCCGCTGGCGGATCAACCCGGTGATGCGACTGAAAAGGATGCCTGCCGAGACGAGATAGGTGCCGCGTCGGCTCATGCCGGACACCACGCCGCGACCGCGTCGACCACCGCGGTCGAGCCACTCCCGGTCGTACCGGCCGAGAAAGGTCGCCGCGGTCAGGGAACGCTCCTGCGGCGCGTCGGCGGGACGGAAAGCCGCCCGGAGCCGGGCGTACTGGGCCCAGGCGATGTCGTCGCGCTTCCTGAGGTGGCGCTCCAGGGTCCGCTCGATGGCGTCGATGGTGGCCCGCGATGTGGCTGATCCGTCCGGTGATCGAGCGATCGAGCACCAGGTCGACCGCGCGCCCGGAACGGCGCAGCGTTTCGCCGGCAGCGGCCAGCTGTTCGCGAAGCGCCGTGATCGCCTCGGTCGCGTCGGCCGGAAGATCGCGGCGGAGAATGGTCCGGGCGAGGGTGCCATCGTCCTCCTCGACCTGTTGCACGGTGACCGCAAGGTGCGCCAGGAGGCGGTCTGCCCAGGGTTCGACGGCGGTTCCCGACCAGCGCAGCACCGGCTGCTGCAGCGGTACCTCGAACCGGGGATACAATGCCGCCGACTGGCGCGTCTGGTAGCGGTATTCGGCCGGGCCGCCAACGTAGGCGACGGTGGGAAGGACGGCACTTTCGACGACCGGCCGGAGCAGGACGTTTGCCGAGAAGCGTTCCGGCGCTTCGGCCAGCAGGCGCTCCAACTCGCCGGCGGCAAACCGCTCGCCCGAACGGCGCGCCCGAAACCCCGCGCCATCGATGACCAGGCGGTCGCGTCCGGCGCCGGTCTCGAGAAAGACCAGTGTCTCCCCGTGTCCGGCCATGATCCCGGTGCCGGCATCGGGGAGCGCCGCCAGGGTTTGATCGATCTCGGTTGCGTGGCGAAGGGCCGCGGCAAGCACCGGCGCCTGCCGCCGCTTGAACGCCGCATGGGTCGGGTCGAGCACGACGATCCCGAGCGGCGTCAGCAACTCGGCCAATGCGCCACCGCAGGCGTGCTGCAACGTCGTGCCGTCGCGGTAGTGGCGGGTCAGCCAGGCCACGGTCGTGTCCCGGGGGGGGCCGGGCGGAAGCGTCGCCGCAAGCAGCGCCAGTCCTTCCCCGGCGCCGGCCAGCTGCTGGCGGTACATCGGGAGTTGCGGTGCATCGACGGCGCGTTCGGCGAGACGCCAGCTGACCAGGCGGCCATCACGATCGATCCACCGCGCGATGCTGGCTTCGCGGAAGTCGTGGTCGTCGCCCGCGAGCCAGAAGATCGGCACGACGGGCCGCTGCCACGCGTGTTCGAGTCGCGCCGCCAGCGCGCGCGCGGAGAGCGCCTTGTGCACGGTGTAGAGCGGCCCCGTCAGCAGGCCGGGTTGTTGCCCGGTGGTGACGGCGAGTGCGCCGGGCGTTCGCAATCGCGCCAGCTGCTCGTCGCGTCCGGCTGCGGCAAACGTCGCCGCGTCGAGCTCGGCGGACCATGCCCCGGCGCGTGGCGCCACGGCAGGGGGACTGGGAACCGGCACCGACTCGATCCGGATCAGGCTTCCCCCTTGTGATACGGCAGTCCGCGCAGCAGTGTCGCCGCACGGTACAGTTGTTCCACCACGATCACCCGGGCAAGCTCGTGGGGAAAGGTGAGCGGCCCGAGACTCCACACCTGGTCGGCCCGCCGCCGCACCGGCGGCGAGACGCCGACGGCGCCGCCGACGACGAACAGGCGGTCCTGCCCGGCCAGCTGCCATCGCTCCAGCTGCGCCGCGAGCGCTTCGCTGGTCCACGCGGTCCCGGCGTGGTCGAGCAACACCACGGCGGCGCCATCCGGAATGGCGTCGAGCAGCCGCTTCCCTTCTTCCGCGCGCTGGGCCGCGACGTTCCCGGCCTTCCCCGCCTGGCGCACCTCGCGCTCGTCGAGCGGCGCCAGGCGCGCCAGGCGGCGAAGGTACTCGTCACAGGCCGCCCGGAACGCCGGCCGGAGCGATCCCACCGCCAGCAGCGTCCGCCGCATCAGGCATAGAGCCCGCGCATGCGGTGCATCGCCGCGACCCGGTCGATGGCCAGCATGTAGGCGCCGATGCGCATGCTCACCTTATGCTTTTCGGCCATCGCCGACACTTCGTCGAACGCGTCCTTCATGATCTTCTCGAGGCGCTCGTTGACGGTCGGTTCGTCCCAGAAATAGCCGCCGCGATCCTGCACCCATTCGAAATACGATACCGTGACGCCGCCGGCGTTGGCGAGAATGTCGGGGATGACGTAGATCCCCTTGCGATCGAGTACCGCATCGGCCTGCGCCGTCGTGGGGCCGTTGGCGCCTTCGCAGATGATCTTCGCCTTGATGTCGCCGGCGTTCTTGCTGGTGATGACGTTCTCGAGTGCGGCCGGGACCAGCACGTCGCACTTGAGCACGAGCAGTTCGTCGTTGGTGATCTGGCGTCCCTTGGGATAGTTGTGGAGCAGTTTCCCTTCCCGGGTCCACTCCAGGCAGCCGTGAATATCGAGTCCCTTGGGATCGTAGACGCCGCCGGACTTGTCGCTCACCGCGATGACCTTCATGCCTTCGTCGGCCATGAGACGCGCGGCGGTAGACCCGACGTTGCCGAACCCCTGCACCGCCACGGTCGCACCCGCCACCTTCATGTGGCGACGTTCCAGGGCCCGCTTGGTGACGACCAGGCAGCCGCGTCCGGTGGCGTCGCGTCGTCCCAGCGAGCCGCCCATCGCCACCGGCTTGCCGGTGACGACGCCGGTGACGGTGTGGCGCTTGTGCATGGAATAGGTGTCCATGATCCACGCCATGACCCGTTCGTTGGTGTTGACGTCCGGCGCGGGGACGTCGGAATCCGGGCCGAGGACCTCGATGATCGCCGCCGTGTATCGCCGGGTCAGCCGCTCGAGCTCGCCGGCAGAGAGCGTGCCGGGGTCGCAGATCACGCCGCCCTTGGCGCCGCCGAACGGCAGGTTGACGACGGCGCACTTCCACGTCATCCATGCGGCCAGCGCCTTCACCTCGTCGAGCGAGACGTTCAGGTCGAAACGGATGCCGCCCTTGGCGGGGCCGCGGGACGTGTTGTGGAGGACGCGAAAGCCGGTGAAGACGTCGATGTCGCCGTTGTCGCGCAGCACCGGCACCGAGACGATGATCTGCTTTTCCGGGGCGCGCAGCACCTTGTACAGCCCCGGTTCCAGGTGGAGTCGGCGGGCGGCGTCGTCGAAGCGCGACATCATCGCTTCGAACGGATTTTCCTCGAGAGCAAATCGCCGATCACGATCGGGCTTGATGAGCTGTTGTGCTTTGCGAGGTTTCAGACTCGGCATGGGGTTCGACTCCGGTCCGTGACGGACCACTGGGTTCGACCGTTCACTGTTCCCCCGCGACGACGCGGTCGAGCGCGTCGCGAATGGTTTCTGCTCCCGCTTCGAAGGTGACCGTCAGCCCCGCCACCAGCGGTTCGGGAATGCTGGCGGGCCAGCGGTGGCGCAGCTTGGCTGCATCCTTCGTCGTCAACACGACATGATCGGCGCGGCGCGACGCGTGTGCCAGCCACGCCAGATCCACGTCCCGGAATTGATGATGGTCCTCCCACGTTGCCACCTGGACCAGCGCCCCGGTCCCCTTGACCTGGGCCACGAACGCCGCCGGATCCGCAATGCCGCTGGCCGCGACCACCTTCCGCCCGGCGAGGTCACTCACCGGAAACTCCCGGCCGGAGACCAACCCGGTGAGCGATGCGAGATCGAGCCGGGCCACGGCGACGATCGCCCCCGGCGGAAGGTATCGGCGGAGGCGCTCGGCGAGGAGTGCAGCGGTTTCGCGGTCGGCGCGCTTGCGCGTGATGACGAGGGCGCCGGCCCGATCGAGCGCCCGCCAGCCCTCGCGCCAGGGCCCGGCCGGCACCAGCCACGGCGCGGCGAGCGACGATTCGGCGCTCACCAGGCAGATGTTCAGGTCGCGCTCCACATCGAGCCGCTGGTAGGCGTCATCGAGCACCAGCACCCGGGCCCCCGCCGCGCGGGCGCGGACCGCGCCGGCGGCCCGATCGGGATCGGCCACGACGATCGCATCGGGCACGGCGTCGCGGTGCAACCCGGTCTCGTCGTTGCCGACGCCGCGGAGCAGGATCCCGGGGGTGACGCCCTTCGCGACATAGTAGGCCGCAATCCAGTCGGCGATCGGCGTCTTGCCGGACCCACCGACGGAGAGATTGCCGATGGCGACCGCGGGGCATCCCAGGCGCCGCGACGGCACCATGCCGGTGCGGTATGCCGCGCGGCGCACGGCCGCGGCAACACCCCACAGCCCGCTCGCCGGCAACAACGCGGTGCGAACCGCCCGCGCGCCGACGCGACGGCTGGTCCACAGCCACCGGATGAACAGGTGCCGATCGCGCCGCTTCACGCCGTCTCCATCGCCACCGCCAGCGCATCGAGCGCCTGGCCGCACCGTTCGATGCCGGCCGCGAGGGCGTCCGCGCCGGCACCCACGTGGAACGGAGCGCCGTAGCCGACCTGCACCCGGGCAAATGGCGCCGGGACCACCATGCGATCCCACGAGTGGAGCCGCCACGCCGGGTGCGCCATCGCGTGCAACGGGAGGATCGGCGCGCCGGTTTTCTGCGCGGCGCGCACCACACCCGGTTTGATCTCGTGGCGCGGGCCGACCGGACCGTCGGGCGTGAAGGCCACCGGCACGCCGGCGTCGAGCTGGTGGATCGCACCGAGCAGCGCGCGGGTGCCACCGCGACTTGACGACCCGGAGACCAGCCCGTAGCCGATGCGCTCGGCGTAATCGGCCAGGTATCGTCCTTCCTTCCCGTCACTGACCACGATGGCAATTCCCTGCCGGCGATGGCGCCAGAGCAGCGGCAGCAACACGTCGTGCCAGAGCAGGAACACGAAAGGCCGGCCGGACTGCGCCAGTTCGCGCCAGTAGGCGTCGTCGTGGGCCACGAATCGCCAGGTGGAAGCCAGTGCCGACACCGCCGGTTGCGCCGCCGCGCGCACCAGCTGCCGGGAGGCGGGCCACCTCACGCCGCCAGCAATTCGGCCGCCATCGCCGCCACGCGGTCGCTGGCACCGGCGGTGCCGAGCAACCGCCGCACGTCGGCCAGATCCTCGAGTTGGCGACGGCGGGCGGCGCTGTCGGGGTCGAGCAGCGGTTCGACAGCCGCCGCCAGCCGCGCAGCGGTGACGTCCCGCTGAAAGAATTCCGGCACCACTGCCCGATTCGCCACCAGATTGACGAGCGATGCCCATCGCACGGTGGCCAGCCGCCGGGCGACCTTGAAACTGACCGGATTGAGCCGGTAGGCCACCACCATGGGCACGCCGGCGAGCGCCGCCTCGAGCGTGGTGGTACCGGACTTGACCAGCGCGGTGTCGGACGCGGTGAGGACGAGGGTCGGGCGGTCGCGCACCAGCGTGAACCGCTCGGCTCCCGGGTATTCGGCCCAGCTGGTGGCGGCGACCAGGACATGGGTACACCGGCCGCGTTCGAGGAGCCGCCGGGCGGCATCGCGATATGCCGGCCACAGCCGGGCGATCTCGCCGCGGCGCGAGCCGGGAAAGAGGGCCAGCACGCGCGCGTCGTGCGGCACGCCCAGTTCGGCCCGGGCCGCGTCGCGATGGCCCGGCTCGACCTGATCGAGCAGCGGATGTCCCACGTAGGTTGCCTCGATCCCCACCCGGCGGAAGAACTCCGGTTCGAATGGCAGGATGACGGCGAGGCGATTGACGGCGCTGGCCAGGCGCCGCGCCCGCCCGGGACGCCACGCCCACAGCTGCGGCGCGATGTACCACAGCACCGGAATGCCGTTCCGTCGGGCCGCTCGGGCCATCTGCAGATGAAAGCCGGGGTAGTCGATGAGGATGACGAGGTCGTAGCGGTGGGCGCGAAAGGCGGCGGAAAGCTGCCGCCAGAGCCGGAAGTGCGCCGGGAGTTTGTCGACGATCTCGACGATGCCCATCGCCGCCAGCCCGTCGAGGGAACATCGGATGGTGGCGCCCGCATCGGCCATGTGGGGACCGCCAACCGCGTCGATCGTGGCTTCCGGGAGCCGGCGACGGAGCGCGGCCACGACGCGGCCGCCGTGCAGGTCGCCCGACGGTTCGCCCGCGGTGACCAGAATGCGCGCCGTCATCGGCCCAGAATGGGGGCCGGTGCGCGCTGCACGGCGGCCGTCACCTCGAGCGCCAGCGCCAGGGCGGCGCGACCCTCGGCGGCACTGACGATCTCGGCCGGCCGACCGCGGACGGCGTCGACGAACGCGCGCAGTTCCAGTCCGAGCGCGTCGGCCTCCGGTGCCGTCAGCGGCACGGTTTCGACGATCTCCTCGATACTCGATCCGGTGCCCGGGCGCCACCCGTCACGCAGCCGCATGAACGTCGCCGTGCCGGCGGCGAAATCGAGCGAGATGTAGCCCGACGGCTGGAAGATCCGCAGCCGCCGCACCCGCTCCCGCGCGATCCGCGAACTGGTCATCGACGCCACCGCGCCACCCAGGAATTCGACCCGGGCATTGACCATGTCGAGATGGGGCGAAAGCACCGACACACCGCTGGCGCGAACGTCGACGGCCGGCGCGCCGCCGACGAGGTGGATGGCCAGGTCGAGATCGTGAATCATCAGATCCAGCACCACGGCGACGTCGGTACCCCGCAATTGAAACGGCGCCAGTCGGGCGCCCTCGAGGAAGACCGGCCGGTCCAGCACGTTACGTGCGGCGCGCACCGCCCGATTGAACCGTTCGACGTGGCCGACGGCGAACACCACCTGCTGGCGGTCGGCCTCGCGCACCAGGTCGTCGGCTTCCTCGAGGGTCACCGCGAGCGGCTTTTCCATCAGCACCGACACGCCCCGCTCGAGACAGACCATGCCGACCTCGTGGTGCGCCAGCGTCGGCACCGCCACCGAAACGGCTCGTACGCGGTCGAGCAGGGCGCCGAGCTCGCCGAACACGGTGCCGCCGAAGCTGCCGGCGACCGCGTGGGCGCGATCGGGGTCGACGTCGTAGACGCCGACCAGCTCGACGTCGGCCATGGCGGCGAAATGGCGGACATGGTGCCGGCCGAGCGCGCCGACGCCGACGACGCCGACCGGAAGCCGCCCGCTCACGCCGGGACGCCGCGCTGCGACGACGCCACGAACTCGAGAAAGCGCTCGATTTCCGGAATGGGTGGCAGGTCGGTCCGGGCGCGCTCCAGCGCCTGGCCGACGTTCAGATCGGAATTGAAGAAGAGGCGGTAGGCGCGCTTGAGCGCCGCCAGCGTGGCGGTATCGAACCCGTGCCGCTGCAGGCCGATGGAATTGAGACCGTAGAGTTCACACGGATTGCCGACCGCCTTGACGAATGGCGGGATGTCCTGGCTGACGCGCGTCATCCCGCCCACGAACGAGTAGGCGCCGATGGTGACGAACTGATGCACCGCCACCAGACCGGACACGACGGCGAAGTCCTGGATGGTGACGTGTCCGGCGAACTGGGTGCCGTTGGCGACGATCACCCCGTCGCCGACGTGACAATCGTGGGCCAGATGGACGTACGTCATGATGAAGCAATCGCGTCCCACCGACGTGACGCCGCTGGCCACCGTACCGCGGTTGATGGTCGTGAGCTCCCGGATCTGGGTGCCGTCGCCGATCTCCACCCAGGTCTCCTCGTCGCGGTACTTCAGGTCCTGCGGCGGGCTGCCGATGATCGTCCCACCGCCGACCTGGACCCGTTCGCCGATCCGCGCATTCCGCTCCAGCGTGACCCGCGCCGCCAGGCGGCTTCCCCGCCCCACCGACACGTTCGGGCCGACGATGCTGAACGGCCCGATCTCGACGTCGTCGCCGATGGTGGCGCTGGGATCGATCAGCGCGGTCGGATGGATCCGCTGATTCACCGATCCACCACTTTGGCCATCATTTCGGCCTCGCAGACCAGCTGTCCGTCGACGAATGCCTCGCCGCGCATGCGGCAGGTGGCGCCGCGGAACTGCAGCATCGCCAGCTCGAAGCGGAGCTGATCGCCGGGGAGCACCGGCCGCCGGAAGCGCACGCCGTCGATCGCCATGAAGTACACCACCTTCGACTCGTGATCCTCGAAGTTGTCCATCAGCAGCATGCCGCCGACCTGCGCCATCGCCTCGACGATCAGCACGCCGGGCATGATCGGATGCCCCGGAAAGTGGCCCTGGAAGAACGGCTCGTTGATGGTGACGTTCTTGATGCCGACGATCCGCGTGCCGGGCTCGATCTCGACGACCCGATCGACCAGCAGGAACGGATACCGGTGCGGCAGGACCTGCATGATGCTCTGCACGTCCATCCGGGTCGGGATCGGTGCGGCGGGCACGGCGCTCGAGCTCCCGCGCCAGCGCGATGTTGCCGTGATGGCTCGGCTTCTCGGCGATGACGCGGGCGTCGATGCGGGCGCCCAGCAGCGCCAGATCGCCCAGGATGTCGCCCAGCTTGTGGCGGACGAACTCATCGGGCCAGCGCAATTCGCCGGTGGCGACCGCGGTCTCGGACAGGACCACGGCCACGCCCGGCGCCGCCCCCTGCAACAGGCCGCGCTCCTTCAGTCCATCGACCTCGCCCATGAAGCCGAATGTCCGCGCCGGCGCGATCTCGTCGGCGAAGGTCTCGGCGGTCATGTCGAAGCTCGCGGACTGCCGCCCGATCACCGGATGCTTCCACTCGATGGTGGCGGTGAGGAGCAATCCCTTGTTGGGCGCGACGACATACCACGCGTCGCCGGCCCGCACGTCGAACGGCGCCATGACGCTCACGACCGCGGGATCGCCTTCACGCTCCGCCACGCCGGCGCGCTCGATCGCCTCGAACCACGGCAGGAACGACCCGTCGAGAATCGGCGGCTCCGGGCCGTCAAGGGCGATGAGCAGGTCGTCGAGGCGCCAGGCATGCGCCGCGGCCAGCAGGTGCTCGACCGTCTGCACCGTTGCCGAGCCCATCGCCAGCGAGGTGCGCCGCTCGGTCGATTCCACCTGGGCGGTGCGGGCGGGAATGACCGGTGCGCCCGGCGAGATCGGTGCGCCGGAAGACGATGCCCGTGCCCGGCTCGCCGGGTCCGAGCCGGACGGTGGTGAACGCGCCGGTGTGCAGGCCGGTCCCGGCCACTTCCGCGGTGCCCGCGAGCGTCCTCCTAGGCATCCTCTCGCTCCTTCGCCATGGCTTCCAGCGTATCGACGTGGGCGCTCAGGCGGTAGAGCGTCGGCGACGCCCCGCAGGAATTCGCGATGCGGGCGCGCCGGATACCCGGAGACCGCCTCGCCCGGCGCCGACGTCCATCAGCACCGCCGCCCGGCCGCCGACCCTGGACGTCGTCGCCGATGAGTGCGTGGTCGGCGACGCCCGACTGGCCCGCCATGATGACCCGGTCGCCGAGGCGGGTGCTGCCGGCGATGCCGACGCAGGCCATGATGAGGCAGTCCGCGGCCGATCCGGACGTTGTGCGCGATGTGCACCAGGTTGTCGATCTTGGTGCCGGCCCCGACGACGGTATCGTCGAACGAGCCGCGATCGACGCAGGAGTTCGATCCGATCTCGACGTCGTCTTCGAGGATGCAGCCGCCCGACCTGGGGAATGCGATGGTGGCCGGTGGCGTCGGAGACGATAGCCGAATCCGGGGCCGCCGATGACCGCGCCGGCCTTGCACCAGACCCGGGAGCCGAGCACCGTGCCGGCATAGAGCGTCACCTGCGCGTCGAGGCGGACGTCGTCGCCGAGGGTGACGCCGTCCTCGATCGTCGCGTGCGGTCCGATCCGGACCCGGTCGCCGATGGTGACGCCGGCGCCGATGACGACGTGGGGCCCGATTGCCGCCCCCGCACCGATCGTGGTGCCGGGTCCGATGCGGACCGTCGGATCGATGGCCGGCGGCGCCGGCGGCTCCCGGTACAGCTCACCGGCGGCAATCGCCATGGCGCGCGCCGGGTCGGCGACGACGATCCGGGTCGGCAGGCCCGGGTGCGCCGAGCAGTGCTTCGGGCACCAGCACCGCGGCGGCACCGGTCCGCTCCAGGGCGTCGCGGTATCGCCCGCCGGTGCACATCGCCAGGTCGGCGCCGCTGGCGCGCTCCAGTGACCGGACCCCGTGGAGCACCACGTCCCCGGGACCAGAGAGGCGGCCGCCGACCAGGTCGGCGACCGCCTGCGCCGTGAGCGATCGCGCCGCCGGGCGGGTCATTCGTTCCCGGTGCCGCTCGTCCCGCGGAGCCGCGCGATGGCCTTGTTGGTCAGGTCGAGCGACTTGTTGGCCGCCAGGATCGCCGTGCCCAGTGCGTTGATGTCGATGATGTAGTCGTAGTTGTTCTCGGCCCGCAGTCCCTCGAGCACGCCGCGCACCCGGTCCTCGATCGGGCCGAGGAGCTGCTGCTGCTGCTGCTGCGACTTCGACTGCAGCGAATCGAGCTGGGTGGTTATCGAGTCCTGCAGCGTCCGGAGCGCCTTGAGCTTGGCAGCACGGCTCGACGGCGTCAGCATCGCCGACGTCTCCTGGTAGGCCTGGCCGGCGGAATCGACGATCCCCTGCAACTTGGTCGCCTGGATCTGGTACTGGTTGTAGTACCCCTTGTAGATCGAGTCGGCCCGGGCATAGTCGGGCATCGACTGCCAGAATTGCCGGGGTATTGACGTAGGCGATACGCCCCGGCCCCGATCCCTGCGCCCGACGCGCGGTGGGTCGGAACGAGCAGGGTGCCCGCGGCGGCGGCGAGAACCAGCGAACCAGTACGTGTCATCCGATCATCCTCGTTCGGTGCGTGCGGCTGGTGCGTTGCGCGCCACGCATCAGTAGAAGTTGCCGAGCCGGAAATGCACCTGGAAGCCCGGGGCCGGGCGGCCGTTGATGTCGGTCTTGTCCAGTCCGTACCCCAGGTCGATGCCGATCGGGCCCAGGGGGGAAATTAATGCGGCGCCGATCCCGATGCTCCGGTAGAGCCGGGTGGGATCGTACTGCCGGGCGGTCCGATAGACGTTGCCGGCGTCGGAGAACAGATCGACGTAGATCGACTGCGAAATGCGGGCGCCGGCCTCGATCGTGAACTCCGCGAACGACTTGCCGAACGACGCCGGTGACGCATTGGTGGTCGACGCGTTGGGGTCGTACCCGCCGGGAGTGATCGAGAACTCCGAATACCCCCGGAGCGGGATGCCGTACTGCACGCCGCCCATCGAGAAGAGTTCGGTGAAGAAGTTGGCCGAATTGCCGAAGATGAAGCCCGACTTGGCGGTCAGCCCGAGCGTGAACTGGACGCCGCCGCCGAAGCCGTTCCCTTTCCCGCCCAGGCTGCCGAGCGGCGTGAACCAGCGGGTGTCGATGTTGACCTTCTGGTAGTTGCCGTCGCCGCCGAGGATGCCGCCGTTCTGCTCGGTGGCGACCGAGACCATCGACCCGGCGATCGGGAACGGCAGGCCGATCCGGGTGTCGTGCAGCAGCGAGAGTCCCAACGTCGACCGGGTGCACGGCGTGCACTGGAAGACGGCCTGGAGATCGGCCGCGCCGCCGGTGTAGCGGACATGCTGGTAGCCGTAGCTGGCGAACACCTGCGCGTAACGCGAGCCGAGGAACGGGATGCCGATCTGCACCGAGCCGCCGGCCGGATCGCTGCTCGCCGAGGTCGCCGACGATGTAGCGCAGCTGCGAGTCGTAGAGCGTCACGGTGCCCGACAGGCGGCTGTCGAACAGCGCCGGGTCGGTGTAGCTCAGGGTGAAGTCGTTGATGTTCTGGCCGAACTGCCACTGGACCTTGCCGTGCTTCCCCTTGCCGAACAGGTTCGGCTCTTCGAGTCCGAGGAAGCCGCCCAGCCCGGTGCCCTGGCCCACCGACGCGCCGAAGTTGATGTTGCCGGTGTGCTTCTCCTGCACCCGGAAATTGATGTCGACGTCGCCGCTGTCGACCGGGACCACGTCCGGAACCGGCAGCGGCTGCTGGAAGAACCCGAGATTGGAGATGTTCTGGTACGACCGGATCAGCCGGTCGCGGTTGAACAGCTCGCCCGGGAGCAGCACGATCGCCTGCCGGATGATCTGCTCGTGGGTCACTTCGTCGCCGTAGATGTTGATCTTCCGGATGACGGCCGGCTGTCCCTCGAAGACCTGCCAGCGCAGGTCGAGCAGCTGGCGGCCGTCGGGCAGCGTGCGCTTGGCCTGCTGGGCGTCGACGTGGGCGCTGATGTAGCCGTTGTTCTGGTAGAGTTCGGTGACCTGTCTCGGTGGCGTTCTCCCACGCGGTCCGGTCGAACCGGGTGCCCACCACCGCGCCGCTGCCGATCAGGCTGTCCGGCGACATAGTTGGCCGCCGCCGCGATGTCCTCGGTGGAAAACCGGCTGTTGCCGAGGAGGTCGATGGTGCCGATGTCGTAGGGCTTGCCTTCGTCGACATCGAGCTGGAGCACCGCCTTGCCGGTCTTGCCGTTGGCCAGCAGGGTGTCGTGGTTCGACCTGGAAGTCGATCAGGCCGCGCTGGCCATACCACGTGGGGAGATTGTCGCGCACGTCTTCATCGACCCGCCGCTCGTCGTAGCGCCCGTCGCGGAACCACCAGAACCCCTCCGGCTTCGACGCCATCGCCGCGACGACCTGTTTGTCGGGGATCTGGGTGTTGCCGGTGATCCGGACTTCCGAGATCACCACCCGGGCCCCTTCCTCGACGTGGAAGGTGACGTCGACCCCGTCGGCGACCGCGGTTTCCTCGACCGTGGTCCGGGCGGCGTAGTAGCCGCTCTTGTGGTACATCGAGTCGATGGCAAAAGCGCGCCGCCGCCACCGCCGGGCGATTGATGGCGGTCCCCTTGCTGAGATGGACCAGGTCGTCGACGTCATGCACCGGAACCTGCTGCGCCCCGGTCACCACCCAGTTGCGGAGGATCGGCCGTTCCTTGACGATGATGATCAGGATCAGGTGCCCGTTGAGCACCTTGTCGTCGATCTGGACGTCGTCGAACTGGGCGGTCGAATAGAGATCGGTGATGGCGCGGCTGATGTCGCGGAAATTCACCGTCGAATGCAGTGGAATCCCGGCGACCGTGATGATCTGGTCCGGCGGGAAACCGCTTGGCGCCGATCACCTGGATGCTGTCCACCGAGGGGGCGGGCGGCACGGCGCCGCCCTGCGCCATGGCCCGTCGTCCGATGCACAGCATCAGAACGGCGAGCCAGCGCACGACGGGTCGCCCGCCGGCACCGGTGCCCCAACTGCTCGATCAGGCTCGGGTCCCGGTCAGCGCCCGGAAGGTGAGGGCGTCTCCGTCGGGACCGAGATCGACCTCGATCTCGTCGCCCGGGATCACCTCGTGCGCCAGGATCCGCTCGCTGAGCGGATCCTCGACGTAGCGCTGGATGGCGCGGCGCAGCGGCCGGGCGCCGTAGCTCTGGTCGTAGCCGCGATCGACCAGAAAGTCGAGGGCGGCCGGGGTCAGCCGGACGTCTTCGCCGACCCGGCGGGTCACGTCGCGGAGCAGGATGTGGACGATCTGCGCGATGTGCTCCCGGTCCAGCGGATGGAAGACGATCACGTCGTCGAGCCGGTTGAGGAATTCGGGATTGAAGACCTTGCCGATCTCCTCCTTGACCGTCTCCGTCATCCGCTCGAAGGTATGCTGCACCTCGGCGGTGTGGAACCCGAGTCCGCCTCCCTTGAGGATGTCGCGGGCGCCGACGTTCGACGTCATGATCACGACGGTGTTCTTGAAGTCGATGACCCGGCCGTAGTTGTCGGTGAGGTGCCCCTCGTCGAGCACCTGCAGCAGAATGTTGAACACGTCGGGGTGGGCCTTCTCGATCTCGTCGAGCAGCACCACCGAGTACGGCTTCCGCCGCACCGCCTTGGTGAGTGTCCCGGAGTCCTCGTACCCCACGTATCCCGGCGGCGCGCCGATCAGACGCGAGACCGAGAACTTCTCCATGTACTCCGACATGTCGACCCGGATGAGCGCGCCCGGGTCGTTGAACAGGAAGCGGGCGAGCGCGCGCGCCAGCTCGGTCTTGCCGACGCCGGTGGGCCCGGAGAAGATGAACGACCCGATCGGCCGGTCGGGATCCTTGAGGCCGGCGCGGGAGCGGCGGATGGCGCGCGCCACCGCACGGATCGCCTCGTCCTGGCCGATCACCGACTGGTGGATCTCGTCCTCCATCCGGAGCAGGCGCGGCGCCTCGGCCTCCTGGATCCGGGTCACCGGAATCCCCGTCCAGCGGCCGACGATGAAGGCGATCGCCTCCGGATCGATCACCGGGCGGCGGGTCTGCCGCTCCGCCTCCCACTCCATCTGCACCTGGCGGATCTGCCCCTGCAGCTCGCGCTCGCGGTCGCGCAGCGACGCGGCCTTCTCGAAGTTCTGGTCGCGCACCGCCTCTTCCTTGTCGGCGGTGACCTTCTCCAGCTGCGGCCTTGAGCTCGCCGACTTCCGCCGGCGGATTCTGCGACGCCAGCCGCGCGCGCGCGCCGGCCTCGTCGATGACGTCGATGGCCTTGTCCGGCAGGAACCGGTCGGTGATGTAACGGTCGGCCAGCTCGGCGGCCGTCTCGAGCGTCACATCGGGAATCGTGACGCGGTGATGGTCCTCGTACTTCTTGCGCAGCCCCTTGAGGATCTCGACCGTCTCTCGGCACCGACGGCGGCTCGACCATCACCGTCTGGAATCGCCGCTCGAGCGCGCCGTCCTTCTCGATGTACTTGCGGTACTCGTTGAGGGTCGACGCGCCGACGCACTGCAGCTCGCCGCGGGCCAGCGCCGGCTTGAGCATGTTGGAGGCGTCGATGGCGCCCTCGGCGGCGCCGGCGCCCACCAGGGTGTGCAGCTCGTCGATGAACAGGATCACGTTCTTGCTCTGGGCGATCTCGTTCATCACCGCCTTGAGCCGTTCCTCGAACTGGCCGCGATACTTGGTGCCGGCGATGACCGCCGCCATGTCGAGCGACAGCACCCGGTGGTCGTGCAGCACGTCGGGACACTGGCCGCTGGCGATCAGCAGCGCCAGGCCCTCGACGATCGCCGTCTTGCCCACGCCCGGCTCGCCGATCAGCACCGGATTGTTCTTCTTCCGCCGGGCCAGGATCTCCATCACCCGCTCGATCTCCTTGGCGCGGCCGATGGTCGGGATCGAGCGCCCCTTCGGCGGCGAGCGCCGTGAGGTCGCGGCAGAAGTGGTCGAGCGCCGGCGTCTTCGACTTCTTCTCGGTCTTCGGAGCCACCGCCTGCGGGCTCCCCGGCGCCTGGGCGGTCGGCACCGCCGGCGGCAGATCGCTTCCCAGCAGCCGCAGCGTCTCGGCGCGCGCCTGCTCGAGGGTGACGCCGGCGTCGGTCAGCACCTGGGCCGCGATCCCCTTCTCCTCGCGCAGCAGGCCGAGCAGCAGGTGCTCGGTGCCGACGTAGGAGTGGTTGAGCTCGCGGGCCTCCATCATCGCCAGTTCGAGCACCTTCTTGGCCCGCGAGGTATAGGGCAGTTCGGGGCCGGCCGCCGCCGCCGCTTTCCCCTTCTTGACCGTCTCCTCGATCTTCTGCTGCACCTCCTCGAGTTCCACCCCGAGGTTCGTCAGCACCGCGGCGGCGACCCCCTCGCCTTCGCGGATCAGGCCCAGCAGGATGTGTTCGGTCCCGACGTACTCGTGATGCAGCCGCGCGGCCTCTTCCCGCGCCATCTGCAGCACCTTCCGCACCCGATCCGTGAAGTTGTAGCCGTTCATCGGTGCTCCCCTTCGTCCACCAACAGGCGGCGGATCAGCGTCGCCCGGTGCATTGCCAAGGTTTCGTCTTCCAGTTCGATCCCGGCTTCGCGCGCCACGTGCGCCGCCTGGGCCGTCACCAGGAGTCGATTCAACAGCGGCAGCGGCAGCGCCGGCAACACGCCCATCCCGACCCCCAGCCGCACGCCGCTCAGCAGGTTCATCGCCTCGTCGAACGACAGCGTGCGGGCGTGCCGCAACAGACCGTACGCCCGCCAGACCTTGTCCTCGAGGGCGTACGGAGCATCCCGGCGCAAGACGTCGCGCGCCCGCTCCTCGTATTCGATCACCTGGCGCACCAGCCGCCCGAGATGATCGAGCAGCTCGCCCTCGGTCTTTCCCAGTGTCGTCTGATTGGACAGCTGGAAGAGGTTGCCGAGGACCTCGCTCCCTTCGCCGTACAGCCCCCGGTAGGTCAGCCCGACCTGGGCCAGACCCTGCAGGACCTTGGCGATTTCCTTCGTCAGCACCAGCCCCGGCAGGTGGATCAGCACCGACGCGCGCAGCCCGGTTCCGACATTGGTCGGACAGCTCGTAAGATAGCCGAACTCGGGATGGAAGGCGAAGGAAATCCGCAGCCCGAGTGCGTCGTCGAGCTGATCGGCGTCGCCGTACGCGGCGTCGAGCGCGAAGCCGGATCGCAACGCCTGCAGCCGGAGGTGATCCTCCTCGTTGACCATGACGCTGGCGCCCGCGCCGAGCAGCAACGCGGCGCCGCTGCGCACCCGCGCGGCCGCGTCGACCCCGGCCAGTTCGCGCGAGACGAGTTGATGTTCGTGCAGCCAGAGGCGGGTGGTTCGCGGCAGCGCATCGAGGCGGTACAGGGCGGCCTGATCGAGTCCCGGCGTCGCGCCGGCGGCTTCGGCCACCTGTCTGGACCACGGTCTCGCGGTCCTCCGGGGCATTGTGTCCCCAGAACGGCACGTCGGACAGATTGCGCGCCAGTCGGATCCGGGTCGAGAGCACCAGCGTGCTCTGCGGACCGCTGGCGTCGAGCCAGCGGAGGCGCCGATCAGGGAGCGGCTGCGGGTCGATCACGCGTCGTCGTCCAGGCCGCGGAGCCGGTCCCGCAGCTCGGCGGCCAGTTCGAAATGCTCGGCTGCGACGGCGGCGCGCAGCTGGTCGCGAAGCCGGTCGCGCTCGCGGCGCCGATCGCTGCCGGGATCGCGCGGTTCGGTCGGCACGTGGTATCGCTCTCCGGTGTGCTGCACCGCCCCGTGCACCCGGCGGAGCAGGTCGCGCAGCGGCGCTTCGAATGTGATCCAGCAGGTGGCGCATCCTACTCGCCCCGATGCCCGGAAGTCCTGAAGGGTCGCGCCGCAATCCGGGACAGACCGCGTCGATAGCCGTGGCCGGGGCCGCTCTGCCCTTGCCCATCGACGCCAGGAATGCGCCGAGCGGCGTCTGCACCACCTCGGCGTCGGTGGCGATGCCGCGCTCGGCGGCGCACTGGCTGCAGAGGTGCACGGTCGTGACCTGATCCCCGCTGATCTGGGTGAGGTGGACCACGGCGTCCTGTGTGTGACAGACCTCGCAGCGTCATTCCGCCCCCACCAGTTCCGCGCCCTCCGCGCGGCGCAGCACGCCGCCGTCGAGGACCAGCACCCGGTCCGCCTGCGCGGCCAGCGCGGGGTTGTGTGTCACCACCACGATGGCGGTGCCCGACCGCCGCGCCGGCTCGGCAAGAAGCGCCTGCATGCGGCGCCGCCGTTGGGCGGATCGAGGTTGCCGGTCGGCTCGTCGGCCAGAACCACGGCCGGATCGGTCACCAGCGCCCGGGCCAGCGCCACCCGCTGCTGCTCGCCGCCGGAGAGCACCGTCACCCGGGCGTCGGCACGGCGCGGCCAGCCCGACTCGAGCCAGGGCCTCGGCGGCACGCGCGCCGCGCCTCGCCTTCATCCCCCGCCCCGATCCACGACGGCATCATCACGTTCTCGATCGCCGAGAAATCGCGCAGGAGATGATGGAACTGGAAGACGAATCCCGAGCCGCCGGTTGCGCAGCGCCGCCAGCGCGTCGGCATCGAGGTTGCCATACGAGACGCCTTCGAGGCGGATCTCGCCGGCCTGGGGGCGGTCGAGTGCGCCGAGCAGGTGCAGCAGCGTGCTCTTGCCGGCGCCGCTCGCCGCCGACGATCGCCACGAACTCGCCGGGCTCGACCGCAAGGGCGGCTCCGTCGAGCACCGTGATCGACCGCCCGTCGCCGCCGGTGAACCGGCGGATCAGTCCGCTCGCTTCGAGAATCGCCGTCATTCCGCCCGGATGGCCTCCACCGGTTGCAGCTGGGACGCCCAGCGCGACGGGCCGATCGTCGCCAGGATCGCAATCAGCAGGCTCGCGGCGACCACCACCACCACGTCGCGCGCTTCGACATGTACCGGAAGGTGATCGATGAAGTAGACCGACGGATCGATCGGGATCAACCCGCTGCGGTCGACCAGGTACGACACGCCGAGCCCGAGGACCATCCCGATGCCCGTTCCCACGAACCCCACCACCGCGCCCTGCACCAGAAAGACGTGGCCGACGCCCCGGGGGGTGAGTCCCATCGCCTGCAGGATCCCGATCTCCCGCGTCTTGAACGTGACCACCATCGCGAGTGTTCCCACGATGTTGAACGCGGCGACGATGATGATGAAGAAGATCACCGCGCCCATGGCGAGCTTTTCGAGCTTGAGCGCCGAGAACAACCCGCTGTTCTGGTCCTGCCACGTTTCGATGCGGTAGGGATAGCCGAGCTGCTGTTCGAGTCGATCGCCGACGGATTCGGCGAGGTCCGGACTCTTCAGGCGCACCGCGATGTCCGAGACGGCGGAGTCGATGCCGGCGAACTGCTGGGCGCCGCTGCGGCTCATCACCGCATACGAATTGTCGTAGATGTACATGCCGGTCTGGAAGATGCCGGTCACCTCGAATACCCAGAAGTGCGGCGTCTGCATGCCGAGTCCGCGATTCTGCCTGACCGCCTGCGGTCCGGTCACGAGCACCGTGTCACCGGGGAAGACACTCAGCCGATCGGCCAGCCTGGCGCCCAGTACCACCGCGCCGTCGACCCCCGGCAGCGTGGTCTGAAAGCGGAAGTCTGCCCTTGATCGCGGTGGTGTCGAGCCGGGTCACGTCGTGCACGCCGACCCCCGGCTCGACGCCGGAGACGAAGACGCCTTCGGTGTAACCGGAGCTGTTCTCGATGAGCGCCTGGGTGGCGACTTCCGGCGCCGCCGCGACCACGTCGCTGTCGTGGCGGACGATGGCGAGTTCCTTGCGCCAATCGGCAAACGTCATCCCGGCGCCGTAGGTCAGTATCCGCAGGTCGGGGGACGCCACGAGGATGCGATCGCGCAGGTCGGTGGCCAGGCCGTTCATGACCCCGAGGACGAAGATCAGCGCCGTGACCCCGAGCCCGATGCCGCCCATCGCGACGGCCGTCTGCAGGGTGGCGCTGCGGGTGCCGCGCTGGCCGCGGAGATAGCGCAGCGCAATCCGGCGCTCGAGGCGGCTGGGCCACCAGCGCGCCACGTCAGGCTCCGCCGGCCACCCGGCCGTCGGGGTCGGGGCGCATGGCCGGAAAGAGGATCACGTCGCGGATGGAGTGCTGCCCCGCGAGCAGCATCATCAGCCGGTCGATGCCGATGCCCACGCCGCCGGTCGGCGGCATGCCGTATTCCAGGGCCCGGAGGTAGTCGTCGTCGAGCTGGTGCGCCTCCGCGTCGCCGGCGGCCCGCTCGGCCGCCTGATCGGCAAAGCGGGACCGCTGATCGTCGGGATCGTTCAGCTCGCTGAACGCGTTCGCCACCTCGGTGCCGAGCACGAAGAACTCGAAGCGCTCCGCCAGTTCGGGGCGTGCCCGGTGCGGCTTGGCCAGCGGCGACAGCGCCCGGGGATAGTCGAGCACGAACGTCGGCTGCACCAGCGCCGGTTCGAGCGCATGCCGGAACACCTCGTCGATCAGCCGGGCGCGCGGCAGCCCGGCAACCAGCTCGGCCGGCTCGCCGCTGCTGGCGCGAGATAATTCCGCAGCGCCTCGTCGGAGTCGGTGAGCACGTCCACTCCGCACGCCTCGCGCACCCCGTCGACAAAGCTGACGCGGCGGTAAGGCGGCGTGAAATCGAGCGTCACCCCGAAGCGTTCAATGGTCGTGCTGCCGCAGCAGTGCCGCACCGCGCCGTGGATCATCTCCTCGACCATCTCCAGCATCACGAGGTAGTCGGCGTAGGCCTGGTACCACTCGAGCATGGTGAATTCGGGATTGTGGGTCCGGTCCATTCCCTCGTTGCGGAAGTCGTGGCCGATCTCGTAGACCCGCTCGAAGCCCGCCACCATCAGCCGCTTGAGGTAGAGCTCGTCGGCGATGCGGAGGTAGAGCGGCATGTCGAGCGCGTGGTGGTGCGTCGTGAACGGGCGCGCGGCAGCACCGCCGTAGAGCGGCTGCAGCACCGGCGTTTCCACCTCCAGGTAGCCGCGCCGGTCGAGGAAGTCGCGCAGGATACGCGATCAGCCGCGCCCGCAGCACGAAGATCTGCCGCAGTTCCGGATGCACGGCCAGGTCGGCGTACCGCTGCCGGAAGCGCACCTCGGGATCGACCAGCCCGCCGTGCACCACCACGCTGCCGTCGTCCTGCCGCTCGGTCTTGCCGCGCGGCAGCGCCCGGAGCGCCTTGGCCAGCAGCTCGGGCTCGCATCACCCAGAGGCTCACCTCGCCGGCGCGGGTGCGGAACAGCCGTCCCTCGACGCCGACATGGTCGTCGAGGTCGAGGTGTTCCACCAGCGCCCAGGCGTCGGCCAACTCGTCGCGACGGAAGTAGAGCTGGATCCGGCCCGAGACGTCTTCGAGATGCCCGAACACCGACTTGCCCTGATGCCGCAGCGCCACCAGCCGGCCCGCCAGCCGCATCACCGGTCCGTGGTCGCCGAGCGCGTCGTTCCATTCGGCGATCGCGTCGGCGGCGAGGTGGGTCCGGTCGTAGCGATAGGCGTACGGCGCCAACCCCAGCTCGGCCAGCTCGGAGCGTTTCTGGCGGCGCGCCGCCTCGACGTAGTGTCGCGGCGTGCCCGGATCGGTCATGCCGCCTTCCCGCCGAACCGCTTCAGGTACGTCTCGATGAACGCATCGAGATCGCCGTCCATCACGCGCTGGACGTCGGCGATCTTCAGTTCGGTGCGATGGTCGTTGACCATCGTGTAGGGCTGGAAGACGTAGGACCGGATCTGGTTGCCCCACGAGTTGTCGGTCTTGGTGGCTTCGACCACCGCCCGGGCCGCTTCCTGCTCCTCGAGCTTGCGCTGGTAGAGCGCGGCGCGGAGCATCTTCATCGCCACGTCGCGGTTCTTGAACTGGCTCCGCTCCTGCTGGCACGACACCACGACGCCGGTGGGGACGTGCGTCAGGCGCACCGCCGAGGAGGTCTTGTTGACGTGCTGGCCGCCGGCGCCCGAGGCGCGGAAGACGTCCATCCGGATGTCCTCCTCGCGCAGGTCGATCTCGATGGTGTCGTCGATGTCGGGATAGACGAACACCGACGCGAACGAGGTGTGGCGCCGCGCCTGCGCGTCGAACGGCGAGATCCGCACCAGCCGGTGGACCCCCTTCTCCGCCTTGAGAAACCCGTAGGCGTATTCGCCGCGGATCTCGATCGTGACCGACTTGATGCCGGCCTCTTCGCCCTTCCATCCGGTCGAGCACCGACACCTCGAAGCCCTTGCGCTCCGCCCAGCGGACGTACATCCGCAGCAGCATCTCGGCCCAGTCCTGCGATTCGGTGCCGCCGGCGCCGGGATGGATGGTCAGCATGGCGTCGCGGCCGTCGTCGGGGCCCTGCAGCATCGTCTGCAGTTCCACCCGGTCGAGCGCCGCCTCGGCGGCCGACAATTCGACGACGAGTTCGTCCGACGATGGCGTCGTCGGGTTCGGCTGCGAGCAGCTCCGCCATGCCCGGCGGCGTCGTCGATGCGCGTGATCAGCCCTTCGACCGGGGCGATCCACCGCTTGAGCGTCTTGAATTCCTGCACCTGTCGACGCGCGCGATCGCCGTCGGACCAGAAGGCGGGATCGGCCTGGCGCGCCTCGAGTTCCTTCAGGCGCGCCGACTTGCGTTCCAGGTCAAAGAAAGTCTCGAAGTTCGACGACCCGCTGCTTGAGCGCCGCGACGCGGTCGGTCAGATCGGTCATGGCGGTAAGATAGCCGCGCGGGCCGCCTGATTCAGCCGAACAGCGGACGACCCTCGGCGAGAATTTCGTTCAGCGCTTCGGTGAAGTACGGCGTGGCGCCGGCAAGCTCCTCGCCGACCTGCTCCGCGTACTCCTCCCAGCTCTTCCGGATCTCCTCGGCGAACAGCTCCTTGAGATTCCCTTCCGCCAGTCCGCGCTCGCGCTTTTCGGGGTAGTAGACCACGAGATCGGAGATCAGCGCCCGCGCCAGCCGCCGCGCCCGCGTCGACGGATCCTGCTGCAGAAACGGATTGCTGAACCGCTGGTGCCGGACGCGCCCCGGGACGGGCGGAGCATGGCGGCGGTGGCGGCATGGCGCGACCTGGCGGCTCCGGTTCGCGGACATGGAACGCCGGGCGGGTGCACCGGCACACCGGCGGGTGCGGTCATCGCCGGCGCTGGCGGCTGGCGGAGGTGGCGGTGGAGCCACCGGCTCGGGCGGCGCCGATTCCAGGCACCGGCGGCCGCGTCGCCGCCGGCGGCGCGTAGCGCGGCGGCGGCGGAGCGACCGGCGCTGGCGCACGGGCCGGGGCTTCCGGCACGGGCGGCGGCGGGTGGCGCGGGCTCGGCGGGCGACCAGTCCGCCGGGCGGTGCACCGGAAAGAGGCCGCCGCACACCGAACAGCGTGCGCGCACCCCCTTCTCCGGGACCTTCGCCGGATCGACCCGGAACACCGTCTGACAGTCGGGACAGGTGACGTTCATGGCAACCTCATGGACTTCTGGCATCGCGTCCCCCCGGGCCGCTCCGCAGGTCCTGCTCGCCGCGGCGGCGATCGGCGACGAACACCGATCCGGGAAGCGTCTTGGCGTAGCTCTTCATTTCCGTCGCCAGCTCGCTGACTTCCGCCGGGTGGCTGAAGTCCCGGTGCTGGTTGGTGACGACGCCGATCGACAGGGTCATCAACGGCACCCGGTGCAGCTGCCCGCGGCGGTCCTTCCCGAAGAAATAGCCTGCCCGGCGGTCCTGTTCACTGTATTGCAGCGGAATCAGTTCGTCGAACACGTCGAGCACCTCGGTGCAGACCGGCGGATAATCGTCGAACGCGGTCACGAAGATGAAGTCGTCGCCGCCGATATGCCCGACGAAACCGTCCGAGCCCAGCAGTCCCCGCACGACGTCGTGAAGGATCCGGGACACGAGGAAGATGACGCGGTCGCCGTCGTAATAGCTGTACCGGTCATTGAATTCCTTGAAGTGATCGAGATCGGCGTAGCAGACCGCAAACGGGCCGCCGCCATCGAGCCGCCGGCGGATCTCCCGCTCGATCTCGTTCGTGCCCGGGAGTCGGGTCGACGGGTGCACCCCGACGTCGCGCTCGGTGCGGACCATCAGCGCATCGAGCCGGGCCCGCTGTTCGGCCGGCTCGAACAGCGGCGAAATCACCTCGTCGGCCCCGGCGGTGTACCACGCCACCACGGCCATCGGATCGTGACTTCTGGTGAGGATCGTCACCGGGACGATGGCGGTTGAGGGGTCGGCCTTGAGCCGCCGGACCAGCGCTTCGCGCTCCGGATCATTCCCCCAATCGTCGATGAACACCGCCGCGCCCCGGCCCCGCAACACCAGGGTCTCGACATCGTCGGGTGCGTCGTATCGCTCGAACGCCAGGTCTCTCGCGGTCGCCCATCCCGCCAGCATGTCCGGCGGCGATGCGCCCGCGCCACCACAGTAGAGCAGGATACGGCGCTGCACAGGCACGTCAGTGCTCCGGGGCCGGGGAGGTCACGAGCAACGTATGGTGCCCGAAAATCGGCGTCAAATGAACCATGCCGCCACGGCCACCATGGCGTACAGCCCCAGCAGCTGCACACCCTCCATCCAGTGCGACTCGCCGTCGAGGGTGATCAGCGTCGACACCACCACACCGGTGGCGAGGGCCGCCAGTTCGAACATCGGAAACACGAGGTCGAGCGGCGAGCCGAGCAGCGCTCCGGCGAGTACCAGTATCGGCGCGACCATCAGCGCCACCTGAGTGCTCGAGCCGAGCGCGATCTGCAACGACAGGTCGATCTCGCCGCGCGCCGCGGCGCCGATGGCCGTGGCGTGTTCGGCGGCATTGCCGACCAGCGGAATGAGGATCAGCCCCAGGAACACCTGCGACATGCCGAGCGAGCGGGTGACCGGCTCGATCACGCCCACCAGCAGCTCCGACGCCACCGCAACGCCCCCGGCCGCGACCGCCAGCGCCGCAATGGCGGCCCACAGGGGCCAGGGCCGTCCGCGCGACGAGCCCCGCGGCGCCAGCGCGAACGCCGGGCGGTGGCTGCCGAAGACGAAGACCAGCGACAGGAGATACGTGACCATCAGGATGATCGCCACACCGACCGACAGGGCGTGCGGCCCGAGGGTTCGCGGATGCGCCATCTGGACGATGGCCGGAAAGACGAGTCCGGCCACGGCGAGGGAGAGCATGACAGCAGCCATGCCGGCGGCGGCGCGATTGAAGCTCAGCACCGGTCTCCGGATTCCGCCGGTGAACAGCGCCAGGCCGAGGAGCAGCAGCAGGTTCCCGAGGATCGACCCGGTGATTGACGCCCGGACCAGCTCGACGTAGCCGGCCCGGAGTGCGGCGAACCCGATGATCAGCTCGGCGGCGTTGCCGAACGTCGCGTTGAGCAGGCCGCCCAGGGCCGGTCCCGACCGGTCGCACAATTGCCCCGTGGCGCGGCCCATCCACGCCGCCAGCGGCACGAGGCCGGCGGACGCGGTCAGAAAGACGGCCATCGCCGACCCGCCCGTGGCATCGAGCCACGCCGCCGCCGGCACGGCGAGAAGCAGCGGAGTGGTGGCGGGCACCCGGGTCCACCAATGGGCCGTCAGGCGGGCGGGCCGCGGCGGTGCAGGTGGAGGCGCCGGCACCAGCCTGGGGCGCTCGGGTGGTCTCGCCTCGGGGATATCGTCGATTTCGGGATCGCGGCCGCTGCGGTTCCGGTCGGCTCGGCCTCGATGAGCCTCGCCAGAGACCCTTCCCGCGCTGTCAGCGGGGCGTGGCCGGCTGGCGGACTCGACCGGCTGGCGCGGTGGACGGAGCGGCTTCTGTCCGGCGCTCTTCGGAGCCCTGGAGCCCGTTGGCTGCGGCGCCTCGTCGCCGGGTGCCTTTGCTGCGACCGGCGACGCGGGCTCTCCGGCCGGCCGGCCTTTCGGGGGCCGAGGCGCCATGACCGGTCGCAACTGCCCCGGCTTGATCTGGTGGGTTGCCAGCGCCCGGGCGACGGCCCCCCGCGGTTCACGGATCAGTGCCCAGCCGAGATCATCGGCGGTGGCTTCCCGCCCCTCGGCGGCTGCGGCCGTTTCGGCCACCGTGACGGCCCGCCGGGCGTGCGACGACCAGTCGAGAGGTCGATCAGGCGGTCGGGGCTCTGCGGCGGGTTCCGACAAGGCGATGGCCGGCGCCTCCGCCGTCGCGAGGTCACCGTCCGGCGCGGGCGCCTTCGAGGTCGTCACGCGACGGCTCGGCCGGTCTGCAAGCATCCGGCGGAAGCCGTCGGCGTCGAGTCCGGCCGCGTGCACGATCCCGAGGGGCGTTTCGCCGCCGACGGCGAGCCACGCCAGGAAGAGGTGTTCGCTGCCGACGAATTCGGCGCCAAGCTCCGCCGCCTGGTTCGCCGCCAGCGCCCGCAATTCGTTGAGGGTCGTCACGGGGTCAACTGAGGGGTGTGGCTTCGTCGATCAGCATGATCGGGATGTCGTCCTCGACCGCGTAGACGAGGCGACAGTGATGGCAGACGAGGACTTCGTCCGGCTCGGTGCGATACTCGAGATCGCCCTTGCACTGGGGGCAGACCAGGATTTCGAGCAGTTCAGGCGGCAGCGGCATTCACTTCGCCTCGTCTTGAGGTACCGGAAAGCCCAGCCGGCTCAGCGCGGCGGCACGGCGGCGCCAGTGCGGCAACACCTTGACCCAGGTCTCCAGGTGGACCTGTTCGCCGAGCAGCGCTTCGAGCCGGGCCCGGGCGTGGCTGCCGATGGCGCGCAGCATCGCGCCGCCGCGGCCGATGACGATACCCTTCTGCGATTCGCGCTCGACGAACAGGGTGGCACGAATGTATACCGGGCGACTCGTCTCGCGGAACTCGTCGACTTCCACGGCGACGGCGTAGGGCACCTCGTCGTCCAGCACGGCGAACGCCGCCTCCCGGAGGTACTCGCCGACGAAGAAGCGGACCGGCTGGGTCCCGAGCTGATCGTCGGGGTAGCGCCAGGCGCCGAGGCGGCGCCAGCGCGGCGAGGGTCGTCGCGAGCGCCGCGATCGACGCCGGCTCGTCGACGCTGACCACCGTCGACGCCCTCCGCAGGCGGTCGCGGTCTGCCGGCGGAGAGCAGGTCGCCCTTGGTGTAGACCGGGACGATTGACGCCGGGAGACGGGCGCCGCGCGGCAGGAGCGTGGCGAGCGGGGGCGCCGGCGCGTCGGGTGCCGGGTGGAGGTAGAGCACCAGGTCGGCCTGGCTGAGTTCGGCGGCGGCCAGATCGAGCATGCTGTGATGGAGCATGTAGGCCGGATCGAGCAGGCCGGGGAGATCGGCGAGGAGGAGTTGGGCCGGGCCCAGGGTGAGGAGCCCGGAGACGGGTTGGCGGGACGCTTGGGCCTTGGGTGAGACGATGGCCAGCGGCGAGCCGATGATCGCATTGAGGAGCGAGGACTTGCCGGCATTGGGTCGGCCGGCCAGGGCGACGCGGGCGAACCGGCGGGTGCCGGCGGTCGGGTTCACCGGCCCGGGTCCGGGGGCCGAGGGGGTGCCGGGGTCGGTCATGGGACGGGGCGCGGCCGGGGGGGTCGCCGGTAAGAAATCACGTCAGTTCTCAGGGTGCAAGTGCTTGGTGGAATGGCGCATGGGCCCCATCGAGGCAGCGGGTGTACCCGGCGGACCGGGGAGAAGAAAGGCCCCGTCCATCGGGTGATGGGCGGGGCCTTTGGGGAGGCTGACGACGGCCTACTCTCCCACGACCTCGCGGTCGCAGTACCATCGGCGCTGCGGGGCTTAACTGCCGTGTTCGGAATGGGAACGGGTGTGGCCCCCGCGCGCTGGTCGCCAGCCAAACTGGAGCGACAACGGAAAGCGGGATGTGTGACGGGGGAAGGAATCCACCAACAGGGAGAGATCAAACTGCACGGGCGATTAGTACGGCTCGACTGCAGCGCTTGCACGCCTTCCATCTGCCGCCTATCAACCTGGTAGTCTCCCAGGGCCCTTCAGGGATCTTAAGATCCAGGAGTGTTCATCTTGGGAAGAGTTTCCCACTTAGATGCTTTCAGCGGTTATCTCCGCGCGACATCGCTACCGGGCGCTGCCCCTGGCGGAACAGCCCGTACACGAGCGGTCGCTTCGTCCCGGTCCTCTCGTACTAAGGACGACGCCCCTCAACGCTCCCACGCCCACGACGGATACAGACCGAACTGTCTCACGACGTTCTGAACCCAGCTCATGTGCCACTTTAACCGGCGAACAGCCGGACCCTTGGGACCTTCTCCAGCCCCAGGATGTGACAAGCCGACATCGAGGTGCCAAACCGCGCCGTCGATGTGAACTCTCGGGCGCGATAAGCCTGTTATCCCCAGCGTACCTTTTATCCGATGAGCGATGGGCCATCCACACGGGCCCACCGGATCACTTACACCGACTTTCGTCCCTGCTCGCGCCGTCGCGCTCGCAGTCAGGCTGGCTTTTGCGTATACACTCCGCGTGCGATTACCGACCGCACTGAGCCAACCATTGTGCGCCTCCGGTACATTTTAGGAGGCGACCGCCCCAGTCAAACTACCCGCCTGCCACGGTCCTCGACGGTGTTGCCGTCGGAGTGAGATTGTCAATAAGCGGAGGGTGGTATTTCACTGGTGCCTCCTCCGCGGCCAAAACCGCGGGCTCGCTGGCTCCCACCTATGCTACGCAGCGCATATCGACAATCAATGACAGGTTGTAGTAAAGGTGCATGGGGTCTTTTTGTCCTGTCGCGGGTAATCGGAATCCTCACCGATGCTTCTATTTCGCCGAGCTTACGGAAGAGACAGCTCCCAAGTCGTTACGCCATTCGTGCAGGTCGGAACTTACCCGACAAGGAATTTCGCTACCTTAGGACCGTTATAGTTACGGCCGCCGTTTACCGGGGCTTCGGCTCATTGCTTTGCCTTGCGGCTGACAACTCACCTTAACCTTCCGGCACCGGGCAGGCGTCAGAGCGTATACGTCGGCGTGGACTAAGCCTTGGCACGCTCCTGTGTTTTTGCTAAACAGTCGCTTGGGACGATTCTCTGCGGCCGGTCTCCGCTTCCGCGGTATGCAGTCACGTACTGCCGGCACCCCTTCTCCCGAAGTTACGGGGTCATTTTGCCGAGTTCCTTTTCCGTAAATCACTCGAGCACCTGAGGCTGCTCGCCTCGCCTACCTGTGTCGGATTACGGTACGGTCAACGGTGCGCCTGG
>CAVWJI010000005.1:0-210000 GCA_963755425.1 uncultured Gemmatimonadales bacterium | reverse complement strand
CGCGAGCCGGGCGATGCGGTCGCGTCATTCCGTCCGCCATGGCATCGGCGGAATATCGAACTCCGACGCCGCCGGGCCGGATCAGCCCGCGCCCGTACCGATTGCCGCTCACCAGCAGGAGCAGGTTGAGACACTCGGCCGCGCAGACGGCCGAAATACGCCGCCGCCGGCTGGTAGGCGACGTCGCCGGCGAGCGCACCGAGATCGCCGATGTGGTTCGCCAGTCCGTTCGAGTTCGAGCGCGATGCCGCGGATGGTCTGTGCCCGCGGCGTCTTGCGACAGCGGGCCAGCGCTTCGACGGCGCCGCACTACGCGCTCGGCGTGCGCCGATCGCGGTATCTCCGGCAATCGACTCCGCGACGGTAGATAGCCCGGCGCCGGTCGCACCGTTTCGAGGAGCCGCTCGACCCCGCGATGCTGATAGCCGAGCATGACATCGAGGCGCGAGGATCTTCCTCGCCGTGGGCCTGAAAGCGGAAGTGCCCGGGTTCGATGATCCCGGCGTGGACCGGGCCCCACTGCCCACCTCGTGCACCTCGTCGCCGGCGATGCGCGGGAACGCGAAGGCGTCTCGATCGCACGACGGGGTAGGCCACGTCGCGCGGCGCGTGATCGGGCGGATGGCGCCGCAGCGGCGCCGGAGCTGCGGAGGCCGTCGAGCATGCGCCGCACTGCTCGGCGATCTCCCGCTCGAATCGCCGTGCCGACGGACAGTCCCGCGATCAACGGCGGGAGTTGCCGCCCGACGACGGCCGCCGTGGCGCCACAGGCGGCCACGGCGTCGTCGGCCAGGACCGCCAGCAGCCGACAGCGCGTCGTCATGTTCGGCGAGGCCGAAGAGCGCGACGATCCGCCGTCCGGCGGCGACCGCGGCGGCGATGACCTGCGCCGCAAATCGTTCGCCGGTGAGCGCGGGATCGTCGGCCAGCGGCAATCGCTGCGCCGGTTGCGTCAGCCGCAGCAGCTCGGCGGTCACGGTACGCAGGCCGCCGAGTGATGTTGCGGCCCGCGCCAAGGCGTGCCCGCAGCGGCGCCGGAATGTAGATGCCGAGCGTCGAGCACGAGGCTGGCGAAGGCCAGGGAGCGAGCAGAATCCGCGGGAGCTTCGCGCCCGCCAGGTTGAGCGGTCGCGCGTCGCGTGAGGCCCGAGCACGAGTCGAGAATCATCTTGGCGAGCCGACGAAGATCACCGCCAGCAGGATCAGCATGATCGCGGCAACCACCGGCAGATCCGCACTGGATCGCGCCACGCGACAATCGCGAACTCGCTCATGAACAGGTCCCGAACGGGGGCGACCCGATACCGCGAACAGTCCGACGACGAGCAGCACGCCGCTCGCGATGGCGCGCGCTGCAGCACGCCCCGCACCGCCGCCGACACTCGCGATGTCCGCGGACAGGACGACGTTGCCGACCGCGAGGAAGAGCAGCCCCTCCCTCAGTCCGTTGTTCAGCACGTGCAGCACCGCGCCATAGGCGCCGGCGCCTCCCAGCCCCAGACCCGAGCGCCAGCATGCCCATGTGCTCCACACTCGAGTACGCCAGCAACCGCTTCAGGTCCCGCTGGCCGATGATGAACGCCGCCGCGACCACCAGCGACGGCAATCCGAACGCGATCAGCAGCGGCCGCACGAAACCCGTCAGCCCCGCCGCGACCATGATTTGCGGCGAACCGCGCCGAGCCCGACGAAGGCGACAGCTGGTCAGGCCGCCCGCCATCAGGCCGCCGACCAGGCTTGGTCGCTTCGCCGTAGGTGTCGGGTTTCCAAGTGTGCAGCGGCGCAAGCCCCATCTTGGTGCCGAAGCCGACCAGCGCAAACACGAACGCGGCTTCGCAGCCAGCGTCTGGTCCAGCGTCGCGCGTGTCGCCACCAGGTCGTCGAGCACCAGCGGCCCGGCCGGCGAGCGGCTGGTTGAGCGGTCGCCAGCAGGAAGACGGCCAGGAGAGCGAGCGCAATGCCCACCGAGGAGAGCATCAGGTACTTCCAGACCGCCTCGAGCGAGCGCCGATCGTGGCGCCGGTAGAATACCAGGGGCGCCAACGGACAGGGCCGTGGCCTCCATGCCGACCCAGAGGAGCGGCCATATGATGGCTGACGCGACCGAGCGTCGCGGCGGCAAGAAAGGCGAGCAGGCAGGTGGCGAACACCCGCCGCTGGCGAGGCCGTCCACGGTCAGAAAGCCCACGCGTATACGCGCGACCGCGAACGCGAACAGCACGCTGACGAGCGTGAGCACCAGCGAGCCCGAGCGGGTCGGCGGCGAGCCAGCCATCGAAGGCCGCGGCGGCCGGGCGGTTCCAGAGCTAGTGCCACCAGGAACGCGTGACAGCACGCCACGCCGACCAGGAGCAGCGCCGGATCGCGCGCCCGGCGCCGGTACGAAGTACGCGGCGCGTGCCGGCGAACGCGGGGAAGAGCGATCAGCGCCAGCAAGGTTCCCGCGCCCATCGTCCTTACCGTTCCCGCAGTTCGGTCAGCTTGCCGAGGAGATCGAGTCGAATTCGCGATTGATCTGGAACACGACGATCCCCATGACGAACACGGCCGACGAACACGTCGAGCAGCACGCCGGCTTCGACCAGGAACGGCACCCGCGTCCACCTGGGTGAGGCCGAAGAGGTAGATGCCGTTCTCGAGCATCAGGTAGCCCACCACCTGCGTGATCGCCTTGCTGCGGGTGATCAGCACGATCAACCCGACCATGACCGTCACCAGCGCCACCGGGACGATCAGGGTGGATACGCCGACGGCGGGAAGTCGCGCGGCCACGGCGAACGCAACGATCAGCGCTGCGCTGCCGAGCAGCACCGACGCCATGTAGCTCACCAACGGTTCCACTTCCCGCCGGACCGACGCCTCGCGGATCGCCCAACGCAGAAAGCGGGGCAACAGCACGGCCTTGATCGCGATCGTTCCGCCGGCAAGTGCGACCACATGGACCGACCATCCGCCGGCCGTCGCCACCGACAGCAACCCCAGGAGCAGCCCCTGAATCGCGACGGCACGGATGCAGGCGCTGAGCCGGGAGCTGGCGAGCACCGCGAAGTCCATCAGGACGACCAGCAGCAAGAGGAGCTGGATGAACGGGCGAAGCATGCCGTCAACGCACCACGAGGACGAGGGCGAAGGCCAGCAACGCCGTGGCGGTCGCGAGGTACAGCGGTACCGTGGCCATCCGCAGGCGCGCCGTCGTCGCCTCCACCAGGCCGATGAGCACCCCGATCGCCGCGACCCCCGCCAACAGTGCCCCAACGGCCAGTGGCGCCGAGAGGGCGCCGCGCGGGACGACCACCGCCACGATCAGGGCAGCGAAGGCCACAAGCTTGAGGGCACTGCCGAACAAGAGCAGGGCGAGATCGGGCCCGCTCTGATCCAGGACCATCACCTCGTGAATCATGGTCAATTCCAGGTGGGTGGTCGGGTCGTCGACCGGACCCCGGGCGCCGTCGGCCAGCAGCAGCGCAAACAGCCCCGCAGCGACCATGATGACGGCCGGCGCCGAGTGCGTCCAGGCCGCCCCGGCGGCGCCGGACATCCCGGTCAGCGAAAGCTGATGGGTCAACACGGTCAGGGTCGCCAGCCCGAAGAAGAAACCGGGCTCGACCAGACTGGCAATCGCCACTTCCCGGCTGGCGCCCATCGCCTCGAAGCTCGAGCCGGCGTCGAGCGCACCGAGCACCAGCGTCAACCGCCCCAGGGCCAGCACGTAGACGAAGGCGACCGCGTCGCCGGCAAAGCCGAGGACGCTCGCGCCGCCGTCCAGCGGCAAGAGTGCCGTCGCCACGATGGCGGTACTGGCCACGACCACCGGGGCAAGCTGCGTCATCACGGTGGCGGTGGAGCTTCGCACCGTCCCGCGGCGAGCGAGCTTGTACAGGTCGGCGTACAGCTGGAAGATCGGCGGCCCGCGGCGCCCCGTCAGCCGCGCCCGGGTGCGAGCCGCGATCCCCGGCACCAGCGGCGCAAACGCGCAGATCACCGCGAGCGAAACGAGCGCCTCGACGGTTGGCAGGCCGGTCATGGGCGAGCCGCCAGTGCGAGATAGACGAGCAGCGCAATCACGGTCGCGACGACGTACATCAGGTACACCTGCAGGCGTCCCTGCTGCATCGGCCGGAGCCGGAGTGCCGCCCGTTGGATCCGCGCCCACACCGGCGCAACGAACGAGGTGAGGACGAGATCGCGCGGGGTGGACTCGAAGCGGCCCGGTTCGCGCTGCTCGTCCACCCCGGCGAGGCCGCCAAACACCGCCACGAGGGGGGCCGCGAACGACGAAGCCGTGTATTGCATCCTCGGCGTGACGCCCGGATACCCGCAACTCCACGTTTCTTCGATCCGGACACCGCCGGCTGCAGCGCGGCGGCGGGTGAACCAGATCGCGGTGCCGATGGCCAGAAGTCCTGCGGCCAGGAGGGAGATCTTCCCGGTGTCGGCCACAATTGCCGCGAATGAGGCCGGAGGTGTCGCCGGCGGGAGGCCAGCGATCGACATGCCCACCAGCAGGACGGGCCTGATCACCAGGGCCGGAGCGACGCCGATGGCGACGCACACCGCGGCGAGCGTCAACCCGGGCCACCGCATTCCTGGCCCCACTTCCTCGGCGGTGGCCGCCTCCCGGGTCCTCGGCTTTCCCAGAAACACGACGCCGGCGACCTTCGCGAAACACGCCAGTGCCAGCCCTCCGACCAGCGCCAACACCGGCGTCGCGAAGACGGCGAGCCGCAGCGGATCGGGTACCTGCCCGGCGCGGAAGAGTCCCTGGTACACCAACCATTCGCTCACGAACCCGTTGAACGGCGGGACACCGATGATTGCGGCCGCACCGACACCGAACGCCAGCCAGGTATACGGCAGGCGACCGGCCAGCCCGCCGAGCGCGTCGATGTCGCGCGTCCCCGTCGCCCGATAGACGGCACCGGCGGCCAGGAACAGCACGCTCTTGAACAGGGCGTGATTGACGACGTGCAACGCGGCCGCGCCATAGGCCAGCGCGGCGATGCCGGGATGGCCGCCGGCCGACGCGACGGCGCCCAGGCCGATACCGATCAGGATGATGCCGATGTTCTCCACGCTGTGATACGCGAGCAGCCGCTTGAGATCGTGCTGCACCAACGCCCAGAGCACTCCAAGCAGTGCTGACGCGGCGCCCACGCCGAGGGTGGTCCATCCCCACCAGAGCGGCGGCGGCCCCAACATGGTCACCAGACGAAGGATGCCGTAGATGCCCATTTTGATGACGACGCCGGACATCAGCGCGGAAACGTGACTGGGCGCTGCCGCGTGGGCCGGTGGCAGCCAGAAGTGCAGCGGAACCAGGCCTGCCTTGACGCCGAAGCCGAAGAGTGCCAGCGCAAAGATCAGCGAGCTGGTCCCGGCAGCCAGTGCCGGCCGTTGCGCCACGAGTGCCGCAAAACTCCAATCACGGGATGGGCCGGCCCACACGGCGAACATTGCGATCAACGCCAGCAGTCCGGCGTGCGTGGCGACGAGGTAGAGCAGGCCGGCGCGGCGAACCGCGCGATGTTCGTGCTCGGTCACGATCAGCAGGTACGAACCGATCGCCATCAGTTCCCACGACGCGAGAAACAGCGCCAACGACCGAGCCAGGACCAGCACCACCATCGCCGCGAGGACCATGGCATAGGTGGCGTGGCTGCGCCAGACCGCGCGGTGGCCGCGCTCCGGCGCGTAATAGGCGACACCGAACGCCGCCCCGGCGAACCCCGCCCCGAGAATGGCGAGGACAAAGAGCGCCGACAGTGGATCGAGACCGGCGACCCAGGGACCGCCGGCGACTCCCGCATTCCACTGGAGTTCCGGCAGCACCGTTCCCGTCAGGACGCGCAGCGCGGGGACCGCGCCTGCGGCACCGGCGGCTCCGACCAGGGCGACGTAACTCCAGCCCGCATCGAGCCGGTGACGGGTCATTGCAGCGCTCAGCGCCGCGGCCAGGAGGAGCCCGACGGCGGCCACCAACAGCGTCATGGGTTTCGCTTTGGCATGGCGGCATACGACCCGGTTCGGCGGTTGGTCTCGATCATCTCGATCCGGCCCAGGATCTCGTCGGCCGGCGCGGCGGCGCGCAACAGCTGGCGCAGCGTGTCGTCGCGCAGGACGAATCCGAGCTGTGCCAGGATCTGCAAGTGGGCCGGCACCGTGGGTGAGATCACCATGAAGATTGCGTGCACCGGCTCACCATCAGGGGCGTCGAACGGAATACCACGCCGGAGCAGGCACAAGGTCACCAACGCCTGCTCGACGTGGAGCACAATCGGATTGCGGACGTGCGGAATGGCGATGCCGTCGCCGATGGCGGTCGAGCCCAGCGCTTCGCGAGCCTCGAGGATCTGCAGCAGGAACCCGCGGTCCTGGTCCGGCGGTACGGGAAGGCGCTGCACGATCGCGCGGAGCGCCTCCTCCCTGGTGGCGGCGGCGATATCGTGGAAGATCCCGCCGGCCCGAAGAAGATCCGCCAGCAAGGGGTGCTCGCTCGGAGCCGATCGTGCCTGTTCCAGCAGTCCCCGGGAGACCGGCACCCGCTGCTCGACGGCCCACTCCCAGAGTTCGAGCGGATTCAAGTAGGTGCGCTCGTACGCCCGGTGCGCCGGCAACCCGCGCTGCGTGATCCACCGCTGGAGGGTCGCTTCGTTGACGCCGAAGTACGACGCCGCCTCGCGCACGGTCAGTTGCACGGGGACGAGCCCCCCGGCGCGGCCAGCGGCCGGCCCCACGACACGCCGGTCAGCTGGTGGGCGGATTGAACGCCGCGTGCTGCTGGTCCAACCACGACTGGTGGTACGCCGGATCCTCGAACGCCTCGGCGGGCTGCGCCACCCTGAGCGGCCGGAACGAGTCCATCATCACCGCCAGCTCGTTCGTGGCCTTCGCCCCGATGCTGGCCTCCGCCCGCCCCGGATGGGGACCGTGCGGTAGCCCGTCGGGGTGCAGCGTGATCGACCCGTACTCGATCCCCTTCCGGCTCATGAACTCGCTCGAGGCGTAGAACAGCACCTCGTCGGAATCGACGTTGCTGTGATTGTACGGCGCCGGCACGGCGTTGGGGTCGAAATCGTACGGCCGCGGGCAGAACGAGCAGATCACGAAGCCGTCGCCCTGGAACGTCTGGTGCACCGGCGGCGGCTGGTGGATCCGCCCCACGATCGGCTCGAAATCGTGGATGTTGAAGATCCATGGATAGAAATAGCCGTCCCAGCCGACCACGTCGAACGGATGATGATCGAGCACCAGCTCGTTGATGGCGTTGTACTGCTTGACCAGCACCGGGAAGTCGCCGGTTTCATCGCGCGGGACGAGGGTCATCGGCCGGCGGATGTCGCGCTCGGAGAACGGCGCCCCCTCCAGCAACTGGCCGAAGTCGTTCCGGTAGCGCTTCGGCCAGCGAATGTGCCCGCGGCTTTCGAACACCAGGAACTTGAGCGGGCCCCGGTCCAGATCGAGCCGCCACCGATGGGTGATGTTGCGGTGGATCACCACGTAGTCACCCGCCTTGAACGGCAGCTCGCCGATACACCGACTCGAGCGTCCCGGACCCCTCCACGACGTAGATCACCTCGTCGGCCTGGGAGTTCCGGTAGGCGTGGCTGTCCTGCACGTCGGGCGTCACCCAGAGCATCGCAACGTCGTTGTTGAACAGGACCGGGGTGCGGTCGAGCGTCGGGCTGCCGCCCGCGGGCGCCTGCGCCGTGCGGAAATGGCGATGGCGCAGCGACGTGGCGTCGTCGGCACACCACTTGATGTCCTTCACCCGGCGCGCCGACTTGACGGTCGTCGGCGGACGGATGTGATAGAGCAGCGACGAGGTGCCCACGAAGCCTTCGTGGCCCATCAGCTCTTCGGCATACAGGCCGCCGTCCGGCCGGCGGAATACCGTGTGGCGCTTGCGCGGGATGGTGCCGAGCGTGTGGTAGAACGGCATCAGAGATTGCCCCGCAGCGCCTGCTCGCGCTCGATGGCCTCGAACAGCGCCTTGAAGTTCCCCGCCCCGAAGCTCTTCGCGCCCTTTGCGCTGGATGATCTCGTAGAACAGCGTCGGCCGGTCCTGGACCGGCTTGGTGAAGATCTGCAGCAGGTAGCCCTCGTCGTCGCGGTCGACGAGAATGCCCAGCTCGGCGAGCGGCGCGAGGTCTTCGTCGATCCGGCCCGACCCGGTCGGGGAGCGCTGTCGTAATACGCCTTCGGCACCGACAGGAACTCCAGCCCGCGGCTCTTGAGCGCCCGGACCGTGGTGACGATGTCGTCGGTGGCGATGGCGATGTGCTGCACGCCCGGGCCGCGATAGAAGTCGAGGTACTCGTCGATCTGCGACTTCTTCTTCCCCTTCGCCGGTTCGTTGATCGGGAACTTGATGCGCCCGTTGCCGTTGGCCATCACCTTCGACATCAGCGCCGAATACTCCGTGGTGATCTGCTTGTCGTCGAAGGTGAGGATATTGGTGAAGCCGAGCACGTCCTCGTAGAACTTGACCCACGCGTTCATCCTGCCGAGCTCGACGTTGCCGACGCAGTGATCGACGTACTTGAGACCGGTGCCGGCCGGTTCGTACGGCGAGCCGGCCGCGACGAACCCCGGGAAGAAGAGTCCGCGGTAGCCGCGGCGTTCGACGATCGAGTGGATGGTGTCGCCGTAGGTGCGGATCGCCGCGGTGACCACCTCGCCGCTGTCGTCGCGGTGCACCGTCGGCTCCTGCGCGCTGCTGGCGCCGCGTGCCATGGCCGCCTGATAGGCGCTGCGGGCGTCATCGACCCAGAAGGCGATGTCCTGCACGCCGTCGCCGTGCCGGTGCACGTGCTCGGCGATCTCGCCCTCCGGCCCCAGCGGCGACGTGAAGACGAAGCGGAGCTTGTCCTGCTCGACGAGGTACGACGCGCGGTCGCGCACGCCGGTCTCGGGACCCGCGATAGCCCGTGAGACGGAAGCCGAACACGGCGCGATAGTACAGCGCCGCCTGCCGGGCGTTGCCGACCCAGAACTCGATGTAGTCCGTGCCGTTGATCGGAAAGGTGTCGTGGACGTCACGCGCCGTGGGCGCGGGCTTCGTTGCGGTCATGTGTCCCTCCAGAATGTCGAGCCGGTTTCCGGCGCCACGTCGGCGGCGAGCCAGGGATCGTCCATGGTCAGGTCGTGCCGGCCTCGAGGAACGACGCCAGGTCGGCTTCGCTGATGCCGGGTTCACCGGGGCTGACGTTGTCCAGCTTCCCCGTCCGGACCCACTCCACCAGCCGCCCGACCTCGCCGAAGAGATGGTCGAACGAATCGACCACGAACAGCAGCGGCTGGTAGTGATCGATCTCGAAATACTGGTTGACGACCCATTCGAGCTGGAACGGGTACCGCTGCACGTCGGGCGATTCGATGCAGTGGGCCATTTCGCCGTACGACGACAGCAATCCGCTGCCGTAGGCCTTGAGCCCGTTGCCGTCGTCCGCCGCGCATCAGGCCGAATTCGATGGTGAACCAGAAGAACCGGGCCATCGCCTTGATGACACTCGTCATCCGCCGCACGCGCTCGGTCGGATCGGCAATCCCGTGCGCCCGCTCCGCGGCCGCGCGGGCGCACTCGCCGAACGCCACCAGCGTGTCGGCAAAGGCCCGATCGGTGTGCATCGGGACGTGGCCGGCGATGTCGTGGAAGATGTCGGGTTCGGGGAGGTAGTCGAGCACCTGCCCGTCGCGGATGGTGACGGTGGTCGGGAACTCGCGGTGCCGCAGGGAGTCGAAGAAGACGTACGCCGGAACATAGCCGCTGACCGCCCTGGCGCTGAAGCCGGTCAACGGCTGCATGAATCGATTGACGTCTTCGAGCCGGGGAATCTTCTCGGGGTCGAGGCAGAGCCGCTCCAGCCCCTGCCGGAAGCGATGATTGGCGTAGCGCTCCCAGCGATCGGTCATGCGCGCGAAGAGCCGCCGCCACACCGCGTGGTTGGCGCCGGAATAGAGCTGGTACGGCTGATCGATGTAGAGCCGCCCCTCCGCCCTGGCCTGCTCGATGAACGGCGCCTTGGTGGTGGTCAGGCCGGGCGGGTCGTCGACGGCTGCCGTGTTGCGCATCCCCTGCCCTCCGGAAGAGGCCAATGGCTGAAAGCTAACAGCCCCACGGAGTTGACCGGGCGCTGGCGCTCAGGCCAGTTCGGGGCGATTGCGGTAGTGCTCGAGCGCGTCGGGGTTGGCGAGGGCAGCGACATTGGCCACCGGGCGCCCCTCGACCACGGCCCGGACCGCCAACTCGCTCAGCTTGCCGCTCCGGGTCCGTGGGATGTCGGCAACCTGCACCACCACCCTGGGGACGTGGTGGGGCGATGTGCCGGCCCGGATCCGCTGCGTGATGGTCGCCGAGAGCGCCGCGTTCAGGTCGATCCCCTCCCGCAGGCGAACGAACAGCACCACCCGCTCGTCGCTCCCGGCCGCCGTCGTGATCCGCTGCGCGATGGCGAGTGACTCGAGCACTTCGGGAATGGTCTCGACCTGCCGGTAGATCTCGGCCGTGCCGATCCGGACGCCGCCGGGATTGAGCGTGGCGTCACTCCGCCCGCTGATGACGAACCCGCCGCTTGCGGTGCGGGCGGCCCAGTCGCCATGACACCATACGCCGGGAAAGCGCCGGAAGTACGCCTCCCGGTAGCGCGCTCCCTCGGGGTCGTTCCAGAAGGCCACCGGCATCGACGGGAACGGACGGGTGCAGACCAACTCTCCCGGCACGCCGACCGGGGCAGTACGGCCGGTCTCGTCGAATACGTCCACCGCCATGCCCAGGCCGGGGCCCTGGATTTCGCCGCGGCGTACCGGCGAGATCGGATTCCCGAGCACGAAACACGAGACGATGTCGGTGCCGCCCGAGATGCTGGCGACCTGCACCTGCGGTCCGACCGCGCGGCCCACCCAATCGAAGCTTTCCGGCGCCAGGGGACTGCCGGTCGACAGCACCGTCCGCAGGTGGCGCAGATCGTTCCGTGCGCCGGGATCGAGCTCGTGCTTGGCGGCGAGGGCGAGATACTTGGCGCTGGTCCCGAACACCTCGACGCGTTCCTGCGCCGCCATGCGCCAGAGGATGCCTGGTTCCTCCGCCGGCAGCGGCGCGCCGTCGTACAGCACCAGCGTCGCCCCCGTGGCCAGCGCCGTCACCTGCCAGTTCCACATCATCCAGCCGCAGGTCGTGAAGTAGAACAGCTTCTCGTCCTCGCGCAGGTCGACGTGCAGCCGATGTTCCTTGAGGTGCTGCAGCAAGGTGCCGCCGGCCGAGTGCACCATGCACTTCGGCAGACCGGTGGTACCGGAGGAATAGAGGATGTAGAGGGGATGGTCGAATGGAAGTCGGCTGAATTCGATCGCCGAGTCGGCCGACTGGTGCAACAGGTCGCCCCAGCGGCGGGCCCGGGGATCGTCGGGCAGCTCACCATCTCCCCGGTACGGCACCAGCACGCTGTGGCGCAAGGACGGCAGGCGTTCGAGCAATTCGGCGTGACGGGCGAGGCAGCTGTACGTCTTCCCGCCATACTGGTAGGCGTCGCAACTGAACAGCACGGCGGGTGCTGTCTGTCCGAAGCGATCGAGAATCCCCTCGACGCCGAAGTCAGGAGAGCACGATGTCCACACGGCGCCGATCGACGCCGTCGCGAGCATCGCGACGACCGTCTCGGGGATATTGGGCATCCACCCGGCAACGCGGTCACCCGAGGCAATGCCCAGTTCGCGCAGTCCGGCCGCCACCCGGGCCACCTCACGGCGAAGCGCCGCCCAGCTCAACTGCTGCCAGCGGCCCCGTTCGTCCCAGGCCACGATCGCGTGCCCGGCACCGTCGAAGCGGAGCAGGTTTTCGGCAAAGTTGAGGCGCGCCCCGGTGAACCATTCCGGGCCCGCGACGGGATCCGGCGGCGCCATGCGGCCGGCGCCGACCACCGGCAGGTCCCATTCCCCGCCGTGCGCCAGCGTGTCGCCGATGACGCCACCCTCGCGCCAGACCGCCGGCCAGAAAAGTTCCGGGTGATCGATCGACCATCGATGCAGCGCCGCGAACGCCCCGGGATCGCCTGCCGCCGGCAGGTGAACGCCCTCGGCGCGCCGGGCGGCGATGAAGCGGCCCAGGTGCGAAGTTGCGGCTCGCTCCGGATCGGGACGCCAGACGATCGCCGGGTCAGTCACGATTCAGGATCACTTCCGCTTGAGCCGGATCGGTGGTGACACGACATCGGGACCGACCGCGAGCATCAGGGTCTGCGATTTGTGCCCCGCCGCATCGACGACGACGTACTGCGATCGGCAGTGCGCCAGGGTGCTGGGATCGAACTCCAGGCGATAGTTGCCGCTGGCGTCGCTGAACGTGCTGAACGGGTAGCCGATGATCTGCAGATGGGCATTCGGAAGCGGCGTGATGCCGTCCTCCTCATACACGGTTCCGGTGACGGCGGCAAGCACCGGCGACCCGTCGGGATTCTTGCCGAGGTCGGGGACATCGACGCATCTCCCCTGGGTCTCATCGTCGAACGAGTTCTCGAATTGTTCCTTCGCGGCACTCGACATGCCCAGGCGGCCCATGCCGAGCATCGTCTCGCGCGGCGCCGCACTCGCCGTGGACGGCGCCGCAGCCGAAGCCGGCGGAAATGGTGACGGCGTGGGCGCCACGATGCCGCGACCGCCGAGATAATCTCCCGGCCGCGGAATCCGGAGCACCGAATTGCTCGGGGTAGGCGCCGGTTGCGGGGCCGCCGGCGGGGTCGCGGCCGGCTGCTGTTGCTCGGGCGCCGGCTGGGGCGTGGCCGGCGGCGTCTGGTCCGCCGGCGCGGTCCGCGCAGCCTGCTTCGGAATGTCCGCCGGCTTCTTCGAATCCGGGCCGAGGATCTGTTCCCTGGGAGGCGGCTTGGGTTGCGCCCTGGGCTCGGGTGGAGGGGGACGGGGGGCCGCCGGTTTCCGCTGCGGCATGGCGAACACCACCGGCTGCGGCGCCTGACCGCCGGGCGGAAGGTGCCGCGTCGGGGCGGCGGGCGATGGAATGCCGAAGAGCAGCAACAGGATGACGACGAGATGGAACGCCGCGCTCGCCACCAGTGCGGGCCAGTTCCGGCCCCGCTCCAGTTGCGGTTCCACCTCGAATCGTTCCGGAGATTGCACCATTGGAGATTAGTGGCGTCCTGTCCCGAGTGCGATGGTCGAACGGCGGATTTCGTCGCAGTCGCGCCGCGTCGGTGCCATATTGAGACGATGCCCGTGATCACCGAAGTTCCCGCCCTGATCGTCGGCGCCGGACCGATCGGTCTGGCCTGCGCCGTCTCGGCGAAACGCCGCGACATCGAGGTTCTCGTGATCGATGCCGGAGCCATCGCCGAGTCGATCGTGCGCTATCCGATCGGCATGACGTTCTTCACCACCCCGGAGCGGCTCGAAATCGGCGGTCATCCGCTGGTGTGTTCGGGGGCCAAGGCGACGCGCGAAGAGGCGCTGATGTATTACCGCGGTGTGGTGCGGGCCGAAGGCATTTCCGTGCGGACCTACACCCGGCTCGTCGACGTCGAGCGCCATGACGGTGCGCTGTGGTGCCGCGTCACCACCCGGCTGGGCGAAGAACGCCTGCGGTGCGAACGGCTGGTGATCGCCACTGGCTACTTCGACCATCCCAACCGGCTCGGCGTCCCGGGCGAGGACCTTCCGCACGTCTCGCACTGGTTCGACGAACCCCATCGGTCGGCCGGGCTCGACGTGGTGGTGGTCGGCGGCAAGAATTCGGCAGTCGAAACGGCGCTGCAATGCTACCGCGCCGGCGCGCGCGTCACGCTGGTGCATCGCCGTCCGGCGTTCGCGCCGAGCGTGAAGTACTGGCTGCGACCCGACTTCGACAATCGTGTCGCGCATGGCGAGATCACCGCCCGTTTCGGAGCCGCCGTCCGCGAAATCACCGAGCGGAGCGTCGAGATCGTCGCCGCGGACGGCAGCGCCGAGCATCTCCGGGCGGACCGCGTCTTTCTCCTCACCGGTTACCATCCCGATTTTGCGCTCCTGGAACGGATCGGCGTGGCTCTCGCCCCGGATACCGGCCGGGCGATCCTCGACCCGCTCACGCTCGAGAGCAACGTGCCGGGAATCTTTCTGGCGGGGAGCGTCGCCGCCGGGAAACTGACGTCGGAAGTCTTCATCGAGACCGGCCGGTTTGACGGTGAAAAGATCTTCGGCGACGCGCCGAGTCGCCGTGCAGCCCAAGCGCTGTACGCCGCGACCGTCCGTCCGGTTGGTGAGTAGGACGCTATTCGCTGGGGCCCGGCCGCGAGCCGGGACGATCGAGGAGCCGTTCGGTGAACTCGACCCGCTCCTGCAGCTCGCTCACTTCGGCGCGCAGGGAATCGAGTTCGTCCAGAATCGACGCCGCCGTGCCGGCGGTGACGAGGTGCTCGCCCTCCGGCTCCCAGGCACTGACCAGCCTTCCCTCGCCATCGCGAAATGATCCCGAGGCGATCAGAATCGCGTCGTAGATCCACCAGAGTCCCAACCCGCCGAGCGTGCAGAGCTGCAGGACGCCGGTGCCGATCTTCCCCACGTAGAACCGATGGGCGCCGAAGACGCCAAGGAAGATGGCGAGCACCAGCGCAACGGTCCGGGACCGTGGAGAGGCGAACAGTTCGTCATCGGTCATGCAGCAGCTCCGGCACGGAGTCCGACGGATCGGCGAGCGATGCCGCAAATCTACATCTATAGTTCAGTGCGGCTGTACGGCGGCAGAAGGATCCTGCCTGCGGCGGATCGCTCCCCCGCGTGCGCTCCGGGCATGCGATCTTCCCGTCCGGCTGGCTGGTGGGATGCCGGCTGCACCGCAACCATTTTCCCGACATGAGGTGGCTCGTGCGACTGGCCCTCCGGTTCCCTGCCGCGGTAGTTCCCTTGTCGCTGGTCCTGGCCCTCGGCGCCTGCCATTCCGATCCCACCGCCTCGTCGGGCGGAGCCAGCAGCTACACCATCACGGTGCGCTATGTCGACGGCACCCAGCCGACCTCGGTGGTGGCCGCGGCGTTCACCCGCGCGGTGAGCAAGTGGCAGCAGGTGATCACCGATTCGGTCGGCTCGGTGCCACTCACCCTGGCCGCCGGACTCTGCGATTCGGTGCAACCCGCGGTCAGCGAGACGGTCAAGAACCTGCTCATCCTGGTCGACATTCGCGACATCCCCGACACCGCGTCCGGCCAGGCCATCCTGGGCGAAGCCGGGCCGTGCATCGTGCGGCTGCCGTCGCACCTGCCGGTCTTCGGGCTGATGGTGCTGAACAGCGGCACGCTGGAGACCGTGCAGAGCGAAGGGCTGCTCGATGCCGTCATCGAACACGAGATCGCCCACATTCTTGGCTTCGGTACCGTCTGGAGGCTCGATGGGCTGCTGCAGGACTCCGCCAGCGCCACGCCCTGGTTCAGCGGCGCGCAGGCCGCGGCGGCGTTCCGGGCCGCTGACCCGACTTTCAGCGGCAACGTGGTGCCGGTCGAGGGGAACGGCCAGACCGGCACGGCGCTCAGCCACTGGCGCGAATCGATCCTGACCGACGAGCTGATGACCGGTTTCATCGATCCGCTGGTCGATCCGCTGAGCCGCATCACGATCGGCTCGATGGCGGACCTCGGTTACGTCGTGAATCTCGCGGCCGCCGATACGTGGCCCGTCGGCGGTGGATCGGTGGTGGCGCAGGCCGCGGCGTCCGGCGGCGGGGCTGTCGCCGAGCCGTCCGCCACGCTCCGCATGCCGCGCTTCGGGCTGACCGCCTCGGGACAGCTCGTTCCCCTCGGCCCCGACCATTGATCGGAGCCCGGTGAGCGCGCCCGGCAGGATTCGAACCTGCGACTTGCAGCTTAGAAGGCTGCCGCTCTATCCGGCTGAGCTACGGGCGCGAGCCATTCACCGCGAAAGGTAGTCCCGGATCTCCCGCAGCAGCACGACTTCTTCCGGCGGCGGCGGCGGGACCGCCGGCGCGGGCGGCGCCTGATGGCGCAGCCGATTCATCATCTTGATCATCTGGAAGATGATGAACGCCAGGATGAGGAAGTTGAGCAGCACGGTGAGGAAGTTGCCGTATGCAAAGACCGGAACGCCGGCGGCCTTCATGCCGGCCAGCGTCCGTTGCGTGCCGTCCGGCACGCTCGCGAGCGGCAGGAAGTAATTCGAGAAGTCGACCCGGCCGAGCGCGCGGCCGACGACAGGCATGACCAGGTCATTGACGATGGAGTCGACGATCTTCCCGAATGCGCCACCGATGATGACGCCCACCGCCAGGTCCATTACATTGCCCTTCAGCGCGAATTCCTTGAACTCCTTTACCATGCCCATCGGGTCGAATCCTTTGCGAGAGGGTTCCGGGGTGACGAACGATAACGGCGGGGAACGCCGGTGAGACAGCTCTCGACTCTGTTGATGGCCTTGGCTGCCGGCAGCATCTCGCCGGGGCGCCAGTCCGTCCCTTCCGCCACGGCCGAGCCGGCCGGCGAAGCCGTGATCCGGTCGGCGTATGCCCGGTATGCCGGGAAGTGGTTTCGCACCGCCACCTACATCCAGCGGGTGACAGAACCCGGGACCGTGGAAACCTGGTACAACGCCATGCAGCTTCCCGGCCGGTTGCGGGTCGACATTGCGCCGGCACTGAGTGGACGGGTGTTGATGTATCACGGCGACTCGATGTTCCAGATGCAGCGCGGCCACATCCGCCAGGCCGCGATCGAACCGTCGTACCTGTTCATCCTGCTCGAAGATCTCCATACGCAGCCACCGGAACGCACCATTGCCGAGCTCAGGCCGATCTTCCATCTCGACCGGACTCACGAAACGGTCTGGCAGGGCCGCCCCGTCATCGTCGTCGGTGCGCTGGCCGGCGACACCGTCTCGAACCAGTTCTGGCTGGACAAGGAGCGCCTCATCCTGGTGCGGCTGATGCAGCCCAACGGAATGAATCCTCGCGCCCCGCTCGACGCGCGCATCCTGGGTTACCAGCCGCTCGGTGGCGGGTGGATGGAGAACGAGATCCAGATCCGGTTGGGCGGACAGTTGGTGCAGACCCGCGAGTACCACGACCCGAAGACGGCGGTGCACTTCGAAGCCGGCATGTTCGATCCGTTGCCGTATCGGCTGCCGTTGTGGGTCGGCGACTTGCCGGATCTGTACGGCACCTCGGGAATATCGATACCGCACTGACCGGCCATCGGGGCGCCGGGATTTGAACCCGGGACCTTCCGCTCCCAAAGCGGACGCGCTACCGGACTGCGCCACGCCCCGTTGTTACTACTGTGCTTGAACTTACACCGTTCCAACGCGCGCCGAAAACTGCGACTGTGCTAACAACTGTGTCAACTCGGCCGTTCATACCGCCCTCCGGTCCCGCAATTCCACCCCGCCCATGACGACAGCAAGCATCGTCTCGTCGTCCGGCTGCTGGTAGCAGCGCAGCAGGACCTCGGTGGATGCCCAGCCTCCGGCGGCGGCGGTGTCCTTGAGAGAGTGGTGCTTGCGCGCCGTGGCCCAACCACGTCGGTAGGCGTGCCAGAGCGAGCCCTTCTGCTTCGGCAGTCCGGCGAGCTTCTCCCCGTTGAGCAGCCAGCGGCGCGCCCGATCCTCCCGGACGGCCTCTCCGGGGTTCGCGGGGCCCGGAAAGAGGTACCGCGCCCCGATGCCGGGGCGTTCGCGGAGAACGCGGTCCAACGCGGCCCGGACCCGTGGCGTGATCGGCGCGGTGGTCTCCCGCCCTTGCTTGTCGGTCCCGGCGGGCCAGCGAATGGCGCCGTAAGGCCCTTGGTCGAGCCGCAGGTCTTCGTACCGCAGCGCGCAGATGGCGGAGATGCGGCGCCCTGTCCCGTGTGCCAGGTCGAGGAGTTCGGAGAGGTACGACCGTTGACGCCCGCCGTCCCAACTCACATCCATGAGCACGTTGTCGGACACGGCGCGGAGGGCTTCGTACCGATCCGTCGTTGCGACGGGACGGTTGGGATTCTCTTCGACCGGCATCTCAAAGCCGCGAAGCGGATTCTCCCGCATGAGATACCGGCCATCGGTGTCGCGCCAGCGAACCGCCCAATTCAGCGCCCAGCGAAGCCACTTGCAGTTCTCCTCGACTGCACGGGCACGAATGACCCGGCGCTTGCCCTCGGGGACGGACAGCCCGCGAGAGTCGATTGCACCGGCCACGCGCGCGGCGATGAACTGCTCCCACTCGCCGAGCGTGATGAAGTGCGGGTCCTTGTCAGGTCCGAGGACGCGAGCCCACATCTCCGCCTTGCGTCGATCGGCTGCCTGTTCCCCCACCGTCTTTCGCGGGGAGCGATGCTCCAGGTACAGGGCCAGCACGCGGGAAAGGGTCACCTTCCCTTCCAGCAAGTCGGCCCGTCCCTGTCGCAGCTTCGCCGATTGCTCCATCGCGTACGTCTTGGCGCGTTCGCGGTCGCGGTGTCGTAGCGCGACGCGGACATAGCGTCCTTTCCTGCCTCCGGGCGACCGCTTGAACGCACGCGCCCAAAGCGGCCCGCCCGGCTCTCGCTCGTAGACCGTTACTGTCCCTCCCCGCTCTCCTGTCGAGAAGGACCAACACTTCGCTCGCCTAGACACTCGTCCCCCCTTCGTTGTGGATGGTTTGTTCGAGCCGATCCGCCATGACCTCCAGCTCGCGAGCCTGTCGCCGCAACTCGGACGCGAGCCGCCGAACCGTGTCCGGGGATGGCTCCCGATTGCCCAGGCGATACCGTCGAAGGGCGGAAGTCGAGAGCCCCAGCCGTTCGGCAATCACCTCGACCGAGGGTGTCGCGGTGTCGAGCGCACGAATGGTGAGGCGGCGGAGGGAGGTCATGGTGTCACGTAATATGTGACTGCTATCGGCGGGCCGCAAGGACCAGCTCGGCTAGGTCGGGCTCGGCAACCGCCGCGATCTTGGTACCACCCTTCCGGGGGAGGTTCTCCACCCGAATGCGGGGACTGTGTTTGGTGCCAGCGTTGGGAAGCCGACCGGCCCGGACCCCCTTTTCGAGCGCGCTGTAGCTGTAACCGCTCAATTCCGCCGCCTCGCGGAGCGTGACGAGGCGCAACTGCTCCGCCCGCGTCTCAGCCTCCAGCTCCGCCGCACACGTCTCCAACGTCCGGGCCTGGAGATCAGCGCCGAAATGCCGGAGGCGTTCGGCCTCGGAGCGCCAGCGGTCTGCGAGCGCTGGAACGGGAGTCACCGCAACATCTCCGCTAGCCAGGCGTCGGCGTGGTCCTCGCTGGGTCCATTCCTGCCATCGACTGCCATTCCTTCCTCTATGATCGAATTGGCAGGAATGGCCTCAGTTGACAGGATTGAAGGCAGCGACCAAACGGAGCGCTTTGCCGGCCCATGGCCCCCGTAGGAGGCCAGCGGAGCGCTCCGCTCCCGGAGGGTGGCCACTTGGGCCCCGATAAAGTCCTCGACGCTTCTGGAGGGCATTATCCCCGGCCCGCTCATCCCAAGACTCCAGCCGGTGCCAAGGCGGGCTCCTCCGGGGCGAGGATCTCATCCCACTGGGCCGCCCCAGTTCCGACAACCCCCTCCAGTTCCGACATTCCCGACACTATAGAAAAGCTGTCGGAACTGGCGTCCGGTGTCGGAACTGCGGGCAGCGACCACTCAGAGTGCATCGCTTTCCCGAACCCGGTTCGGTTCAAGACCGCACCGATACGTCGAGCGGCGCGCTCGACCATCCGCTCGGGGAAGCTGTTCGCCCTGCCGAGTTGCAGGACGTCTTTGCGATCCATCGCCCCGGGGGCGAGCGCGTCGCGCAGCCATGCAGCGCACTCGTCGATCTTGGGCCGAGAGCCAGCCCCTTGGTCGTCCGCGCGGGCCTCGGTCAGCGAGTCGGCGGTCTGGTCGCTCGTGCCGAGCCACTCCACGGATGACGCACCGCTCGGGCTGCTGACTAACCGAAACACCAGACTGGCCGGTGGTGGAGCAAGGTTGCATTTCACCGAGGCCAGGACGCGGCGCTCGGCATCGGCCGGATCCCGATCGACCAGGAGGACCGACCGCGCCGCGCCGCCGATGGCCACGCTGCCGCCGCCCGCATTGATCGCTTTCCCCCCGGCGTTCTTCTTGAGGTGACGCACGCAGACCATAGCACAACCCGTGCGTTCCGCCACAGCGCTCAGCGGGCGCAGCGCCCGCCGGATGTCGTGATCCCGGTACGAATCCCGGGCACCACTGAGGTACGCGGTGAACACGTCCACAATGACCAAGCGGGCGTCCGTCGTGCGGATCAACCGTCCCAGCACCTCCATGCTCCTGGGGTTGTTCGGATCACCGAGCACGATCTCTCCTTCTCCGCCGTCGCTCCGCTTGTAGCCTTCGAGCGTGTGGACCCGGCTGCAATCGGCGCGCGCCGCTTCGAGGCGAGGCCGCACGGTATCCGCCAAGCCATCCTCTGCCGTCAGCAGGATGACATCGGCCGGCGTGATGGGCGGATCACCCGGCAATCCTTCCCCGCGCGTCAATCGAGCCGCGAGATCGAGCAGCACGGTGGACTTGCCGAGTCCCGGGTCGCCTTCCAGAATGGTGAGCTTCCCGAGTGGAATGCGACCGGGCGCCAGCCATTGCACGTCCTCAGGCTGGATCTCGGACATGCAGCGAGTGATCGGTTCCGCGTCGCCGAGCATCTTGTTGCGCTCGCGGCTCGCGATGCTGTGCGCGATCCGGCGCACCTCCGCGTCACCGAGCGGTGGCTTGCACTTGGCCGTGTTGAATGCTCTGACGACGTCCAGAGTCTCGGTCTCCGAATGGCCCTTCGCCAGCAACCGGCCCGCATAACGCGTCAGGGTGTCGTTGCGTTGCGTCTCGGGGATTTCCGCCAGGCTGGCAATGTCCCTCGCGGCCATCGGTTCGCCATCGGGGGCGGTCGATGCCGCAGGCGTGGCACGCAGCGCGGCCAGCAAGCGCGGCGGGAGCGGCGCGGGATCGACCAGGAGCGGGTGGTGCGCGGAGTCCCAGCGGTACGGCTGGCCCGTCGGGTGAACACTCGGCGGCGCCACGATATAGCCGCCGTCGCCGCGCACGTCGTTGCCCTCGCCGAGCTTCTTGCCCACGCTGTTCGCGAGCGTTTCGCCGGGGTGCTGAAATAGCACATGGCGCCCCCGCCCCGTGATTGACGCGGGCGTGTCGTGGTCGCCGTAGGCGGTGCAGAACCGGGCATAGGCTTCGGGACTGTCGCAGTCGATCACCACAAGGCCGCTCTTGACGCCGGTGACGATGCCGATATTCGCGGCGGGAACGCGCGTCCACCATTTGTGAATCTGCTCGGGGTCGGTCGTCGCCTCGCGGTCCCAGTGCAGCCCGGGCAGCGGCTCCTTGCGACGCGGGCGCAGCGGAAAGACCGGCCAGCCAAGCGCCGCATACCACAGCGCTTGCTCGCCCAACGCGGAGAGGCTCATGGGTCCTCCGGCGCGTCGGCGAGCGCGGCGGCGAGATCGGCTTTGGAAACGTAAGCCAGCGGATAGCCCATGGTCGCCGCTTCGAGCAAAGAGATTTCCTTCACGCGCCGGGGGCCTCCGCCCGGAACCAGCGCAATCCATTCATGATCGGCGTCCGGGCCTCCTGCTGGCCCCTTGACAACTGTATCATCCGTTGATCTAGTTTGCTTCGTCATGTTGCACTTCCTTTCGCGGCTCCGGGGCGCCAACCCCGGGGCCTGTTGTTTGAACTTCCCTGGCGCCGCGCCCACACGATGCTCGGCATCCTCGACGTGATCGCTCATCGACCGGCCGCTCGCTTGTCCCGTGCCGCCTCGGCCTGCGCCGCGAATGCCTCGGCCTCCGCCCGGTCGCACGCCCAGCGACCGCCGATGCGGTGCAACGTGATTTCCTTGCGGCAAGCGGATTGAAAGAGCGCGGCCGGCGACACGCCGAGCTCCGGCGCAATCTCACTAATGAACACCAGGTCCGGGCCGTCCGGGATCGTGCGGGCGATTGATGCAATCATTTTGGGGCCTCCGGGATCAGAATACGCGTATGTCGGCTCACTCACCCCGCGAAGTTTAGGGGGGGCGCGCTCCGCCCCAAGGAGACCGGCGCGGCGCCATTCCATTGGCGGGTTCGCGTTGCGCGGATGCAACCGCAGCGAGCGATTCCCGCGCGCGCGCACCATTCTCTGCGATGTCTCGTTACCGCGTTCGGGCGTATCAGCCCCCTCCAGTTCCGACAGCTTTCCTATAGTGTCGGGACTGTCGGAACTGGAGGGGGTTGTCGGGACTGGAGGTGAAATGGCCGATGGGAAGGGCTTGACCGGGCGCTTCGGAGGATGCAACGCCTCCGCGTGCGGCCAAGTACCACCGCGTCGTCGGGCGGCACGTTCTATGCTGGTATCGGAACTACCTGCTCGACTGCCGCGATGCGCCGAGTGACTCTTCACCCCTGCAAGGAGATCGCCATGCGTTCCTCGATTCGGGCTGTACTCATTGCAGGTGTAGGACTGGCGGTCCTGGCGTGCAGTTCGAACTCAGCCACCGGCACGAACGCCACGCCCACCTACGCCGACATCTCCGGCAGTTTCAGTGGGCCGGTCACCGGTACTTCTCAGGGATACACGTTGAGCCAGACACTGAGTCTGACGATTGCGCAATCGGATGGTTCGCTATCCGGCACGTACAGCGCAGTCGGCACCCTGTCACTGGGCACGCAGAGTAGCGCGTTCACAAGCACAGGGACCTTCACGGGAACGATTGCATCCGGCAACAATCCCTCGGTCAACATTGTGGTCCCGGGCGGGGACTGCCCCGGCAGTTCGCAGTTCTCTGGGTCCTACGACAGTGCCAACCATCGACTGACGATCACAGGGCCTTTCAGCTTCACCTCTGCCGGAACGTGCACAGTGGTGGTGACCTTTCAAGTGACGCTGATTCTCAACAAGTAGCGGATGCCTGCTGGCCGAGGCTGACGGTCCAAGCGAACGACGGGGACGCGCGGTCGTGGCGCCCCATGACCGAGTTACCGCGCGAACCACCGGAGGGGGTAGTGAGTCAGTTCGGCCCGCAGCAATCCCTGGGGCTACATTCGCCGTCCCACCGACCGAGGAACCCGGCCCTGAAAGCAGCGCTGTGGTGGTGTGCTGGGCTGGTGGTGGGAGTGGGGGCCACGTTGGCGCTCGTGCGGGTCGCACGGCAGCCTACCGGGCGCTACACGATGGTCGTGGAAGCCTCCGACGGGGTGTTTGGCCGGTTCAATACGGTCACCGGAGTGTGGGACGTTTGCGGCGCCAACCACCGCGGGGACTCGACGGCGCATCGGATAGTGTGCTCGCGGATTTCGCCGGATTCGATCGAGCACGTCACCGATTCCCTGCGGACCGCCCCCGATCTCACGCCCGAGCAGTTTCGGTCGCCCCCTGGAGGCCAGGACGATTGCCTGCGCGCTTATCCATTGGACCCGGATGTCGCCGCGCTTTGCAAGACGCTGACGGACACCACGCGACCTGCCGTGAAGCCCCATCCGTGAATCCAGCCCAAGCAACACCGGTCGGAGAACCCTCCCCGAAAAAACACCCACAAAAAAAATTTGCTCCGCCGGTGCGTGCGAACGTGGTGATGCAACGGCCGCCCACTTCCTGACCCCGGGAGGGGTGTGCGAGAAAGTGTGCAAGATTCGACACGGAAAAGGTGCGAAGGTCGGGCCTGACCTTCGCACCCTGTCCGTCTCAAGCCCAGAAACCACGCCACACTGGCGAAGATCCAGCTTTGTTGGCGCGGCTCCCAAAGCGGCCCGCCCGGCTCTCGCTCGTAGACCGTTACTGTCCCTCCCCGCTCTCCTGTCGAGAAGGACCAACACTTCGCTCGCCTAGACACTCGTCCCCCCTTCGTTGTGGATGGTTTGTTCGAGCCGATCCGCCATGACCTCCAGCTCGCGAGCCTGTCGCCGCAACTCGGACGCGAGCCGCCGAACCGTGTCCGGGGATGGCTCCCGATTGTGACGTTGGTCCCATTTGGATACAGCTCAAAGCGAGAGAAACTCGGTTTCAGGGGTCCGTTGTCCCTGACGTTGGGTGACGAATTCGCTCGGGGTCAGGTCCCCGAGGGAGCTGTGCGGTCGCACTTGATTGTAATCACATCGCCACGCTTCGATCTTCTGCCGCGCATCGTCGAGCGACAGGAACTGCTGCACGTTGAGACACTCGTCCCGCAACCGCCCGTTGAACGATTCGATGTGCCCGTTGTCCGTGGGTTTGCCGGGGCGCGTGAAGTCGAGCTGCACGCCGCGCCGATACGCCCAGTCTTCCAAGGCCCGCGACATGAATTCCGTGCCGTGATCGACTGTGATCGACCGCGGCGGCGGGCCGTCGCCGATCGCGCGGTCGAGCGCGTCCGCGACGTCCTGACCACGGATCGAAAACGCCGGCTCCAGCAACGGACTGTGGCGACTCCACTGATCGAGCGTCGTGAGCACCCGAAAGGGCCGGGCATCGGCCAACTGGTCGTGCACAAAATCCATGCTCCACCGCTCCTGCGCCGCGACCGGCACCGGCGCGGGTCCGCGGTGCAGGGCGATGTGTTTCCGGCGCCGCACGCGCATCCGGAGCTGCAGGCCTTCCAGTCGGTACAGCCGTCGCACTCGCTTCTTGTTCACCAGCCACCCCTCACGCCGGAGCAGCACATGAAGGCGCTGGTACCCGAAGCGTGGCCGCGCATGGGCCAACTCGCGAATGCGCGTGCGCAACACGATCTGATCGTCGGCCTGTGGCCGGCGGTACCAGCCCGTCCGACTCAAATGGGCGAGCCGGCACGCGCGCACGGTGCTGATCCGGAACGTGTCACGGAACCACGTGGCCAGCTCCCGGCGGCGGGCCGGCTTCAGACTTTTTTTCTGAGCGCCTCGGTCAGCATGTGCTTGTCGAGGGTCAAGTCGGCGACGAGCTGCTTCAATCGCCGGTTTTCATCCTCGACCTGTCGCAACCGGCGCAGCTCACTGACGCCCAGATGGGCATACTTCTTCTTCCAGAGGTAGAACGTCGCCTCGCTGATGCCCAGCTGGCGACAGACGTCGGCGGCGGGCGTGCCGCCCTCGGCCTGGCGCAGCGCGTAGGCGATCTGCTCCTCCGAGAACTTCGAGCGCTTCATGGACCCCTCCCTTTCCCATCGTGGGGACCACCGAAACGCGAATGTACTCTAGTTTCAAGCTGCCCAAGTTTTCCGGGGAGACGTCAAACGCACGTAGAGGCGCCTGAAGACAGCTTCGCTGCTCTCGGCCACCAGGAGGTGCCGGCTTGCAGGACGCAGGAAACGGATCGTCACGGTGACGATCCCGGTGGGCATGTGTCCCCTTGCGCTCCGCGCTTTCAGAGGCGCGCTTGCTGCCGGCGGGGGTATAGAGATAAGGACGTCGATTTGAGCGCTCGGCCTCACGCAGGGCGCTGGCGATCCGCTCCTCGGAGAATGTCGACCACGGCATCGGCCTCCCGCATATGCCATGTGGGGACCGCCCAAGCCCGACCTTGCTCTCCTTTACGCCGTTCGCCTCTTAGACGGGTGGGGACGGCAGGGGATTGGACACGCAACGCCATTCACTGTGCGTGTAGCACCTCGTTTGGCTCGGAGTGGGCCGCGCGCATGCCGGGGACCAGACACGCTATCACGCTCACCGAACCAACGACGGCAGTCGCGATGAAGTAACTCGCGGTACCGTAGGTTGCCGTTTGCGTGAACTGGTGTGCCAACAGGTGGTCGAAGGCATAGCCTGCAACGTAGCCGATCGCCGTCCCGGTCACGAGCATCGTGGACCATGACTTCAACACGTTCCACACAATGTTGTTCCGCGTGGCACCGAGCGCCAGTCGCAATCCGAACTCACGGCGTCGCTGGTCCGTGCCGTACGCCACGACACTATACACGCCAAGGGCAGCCAGTGCTACCGCGACGGCCGCAAGCAACCCTATCACGCGAAGAAAGAAGCGTTCGTCATGCATCTCGGCAGCAATTCGCTCAGTCATCGTCGCGGACTTCTCTATGTACACGTCTGGCCTTGTCGCAATCAGAATGTTGCCAATCAACTCACGAAGGTGCCCCTCATCCAATGACGACTTGACAACGAGCGCGAGGCGACCCGCGGGTACCAGTGGCTCATACACGACGGGATCGGCAGCCCTGCGAAGGCCTTCGATCTTGGCATCGCCCACCACTCCAGTGACGATCAGCGGCCGGGTTCCGTTGAACACCCGTTCCAACACCGGTTGGTCGACGGCTGGTTGAGTACCAAAAAGCGCTCGTGCGACGCTCCGACCCAGCACGATTGCCCCGACCGGCAATGGACCTCCATCGGTTTCGCCCATCGCACCGGTCATGTTGATTGCGGCGTTGGCGCCGGCAGGCGAGTCAGTAAACGTCTGCCCAGCTTGCAGGTCAATTCCGAACGTACGAAAGTAGCCTGCTGAGATGCGGATCAGATCACCGTGCACCCGCCACGTCACGTCGCCCGGTCGGCGAAGGTCGACTCCCCTCAGGTCTCCCAGTGGCGCGTCGGGCGCTGCGAAACCAGCCGAGATTACGCCGGGCAGGGATTGCACTTCACGACCGATTCTCACCCACGACTCCGGATCTGTATCCGCTGAGTCCTCCGGTCGACTGGTCCTCATCATGTACGTGGAAACGTTCCGCGTGTCGTATCCAAGGCGAATCCGCCAGAGTGCGGTGACTGTGGCAACAAGCGTTGCCGCCCCGATGAGAAGCCCCACCGAGAGTGCAACTTGAAGTGAGGTCAAGAGGGCTCTGACCGTCGAATCGCCAGCAACAATCCCACGCCCCGACCTCGCGAGCAATCCGCCGATGTCCTTTCGGCGCAGTCCGTAAGAAACCCCACTGGCAAGTATGCCGGCTGACAGCGCTGCGACCGCAGCAAAGAGCCCGACTCGCCAATCCAATGGAAGGGTCCGCACTGGGGCTAGGGCCAGGACGTGGCCGCCGGAGAGCATTCGGGTCAGTACATAGGCCATAGCGAGCCCGAACGGGGCGCCGCAGCTACCGATGATGATGCCTTCGGTGATATGCAACTTGAATAGGTGGCTACCTGATGCCCCGAGCGCAGATCGAAGCCACAACTCGTCCCGGCGTTCCGCAGCTCGAAGGAGGAAGAGGTTGACGACGTTGGCGCAGGCAATCAAGAATGTGACCAGACCAATGCCGACCAGCAGCACCAGTGACTCTTCGACAGTAGGGCGCTCCAGCACCGGTACGCCAAGCCCGCGATATGCCCGCGGTAAGAATGTCCGGAAGTCGTTCTCAGTATAGCCATCCGGCGGCGCCACCCCAGCCATGACCGTCCCCAGTTCCGCCTCGACCTTCCCTACAACAACTCCATCGCGAAGCCTTCCGAAAAGGTGGGTAATCGGCGTGACCTGGGGCCGGGCGAGTGTCATGGCTGGATCGTAAAGCAGCGGGGCAAAGGCAGCAGGGGGGAACCAGGCGTCGACCGGGTATTGGCGGTCCGTGCCACGGAAACCGCCACCCGTTACACCAATCACGCGGTAATCGGCGTCGTTGATTCGAAGTATCTTCCCGACGGCAAGGCGTGGTTGAGAGAAGAGTTCGCTGGCGAACGACTGGCTCAACACGATCCCCGCGGCCGGCTCGGAGGGATCTAGCTCTTCGGGGGCGAAGAGGCGGCCTGTATCCGGAACTACGCCGAGGATTCCGAAATAATCACCGTCGACGACAACGCCGTCGATAGGTTGCGGTGTCTGGCCTGGCAACGTCGCGGTTGCGTCGACGGGTATTGCGCCGGCAACACCACGTAACCCCTGTATGTTCTCGGTCAACGTGCGAACGGTGGCATCGGACACCTGCATGTCTTCGAACGCATCGCGGCTGCGCTTGAATTCGATGTCAATCAATTTGTTCGGGTGTGACACCCCTGGAATCGGGCGAATCAGCCACCAATCGGCCAATCCGAACACTGCGGTCACCACACACGCTCCAACCGCGACTGTCGCGATGGCCGAGACGGCGAATAGCCGTCGACGCCACAAGGACCTCGCGACACGTAGGCTACCTAGCAATGTTGTCCCCGAGCGGCAGCAGTCGTTGCGGTAACCAGTGGCATGGCGATCATGGCGACACGCCGGATCAATAGCTTCGCGAGACTGGACTATGCGCGAAGGCAAGCGAGAGATCGGCTGATAGCAGACCCTCCTCTCTCTCTCCAGGACCGCCACGCTCCGAGGTCGGGGCGAGTGTAGACGCAACCCGCCTCTGGACTGTCTGAGCCCGGCCCTTATCGGTGTCGAGCGGCCTCAGGCATCCCAACGCCACTCCCCGCACCTACTGCTGTTGGCGCCAGCAATCATCAGTCTTGCAGCCGCTTGGCCCATTGGGGTCACAATCCGTGATATTCGATGTTGCCTTACACATCGTCCCGTTTAAACAATACGTCATGTGGCACGGTACTGGTGCCTGATCGGCCCGTATCGCTTCGGGTCGAATCGCCGCTCCAGTTGCGATGCCCATCACGATCGCAACGACGAGCATCAGCGTTCGGTGTTGAACCTGCGCTTGGACTGTCATAACGCCTCCAGATGTGTATGCCACCCAGTGCCGCGCGACCGGGTCTGGTGGCCTCGACCCTTGTGCGAATCACCCTCCCCCGCCCAATGCTGACCCCGAATCGGAAATAGATACCGGAGCATTCCTGCCCACCCAGTCGAGTAGCTGCGGCAGACCGATGGCGCGCATCAACACTTTCCGGTCGCGCACCACCAGCCGCGGTCCTTCGGGAGTTGCGCTCGTGTCTTGAATCAGGCGCTCAATCACAACGACTTCCGGGGTCGCCCCGACGCCCTTGGCATCGCCCCAAACAATCGGAAAAGCTGAAGCGTTGAGCCATCCCCCCCCGGTCGCAATCTCATCGAAGTGACCCACAGAACGAAGATAGGCCAAGCCGGTAGCTGGCGACTCGTCGATCGCAATACCGACGGCTCGAAAGCCAACCCTGGCTGCCGCTGCCTCATGCGACACATCAATAATGGCAGTCTGCACCGCTCGGATTGTCTCTGTGCGTGTGGACCAGGGACAATGTACGCTCCCGATGAACACGAAATCAATTTCCTCGCCGAAGGTAATCGCGGCGAATTGTGGGTCCCGCGCCTCAAAGCCCGGGATCGCAGAAGGCACTTCGGCACTACTTCGGCGAGACCTGACGAGTACTGTCGCACCGGCTGCTGCCAAGAACAACGTAGCCATCTGCAAACGCCACTGCCAATAATGGGATAACATGGGCCGAAACCTCGCGGGCGCTCAGTGGCGCCCATTGCAAACTCCCGCACTCGCCCGCTGTAATTCGACAGACTTGCACGGGCCCCGCCGTCTGGACTACGCAGCTGGTCGTGCATTTTCGACTGCCCAGGGCCCCTTGCGTGCTCGTTTGCGGCAAGAGGCGAGAGCCAAACAATGATCTGTGCGAACTCAAAAGACCCACCGAATCAAACGGGCGAGCGACGTTGAATCGGTTGCACTCTCAAGCCCCGCAGTATCAGGGGCTGGAAAAATCTCGTGCTCGCTCAAGAAGAATGTTGGCGTCTCGTTGACGCCAATCTCTTGCCCCAGTGCGATGCTTTGAGCAACATCCTGGGTGATCACGGGATTCTGCGCGCAAGTACGCCATTCCGCTTCTGTGATCTGAGGCAGGCTAGTAACGGCCGTTGCAACCGAACCTGATATCAACCACCTGTCATCGCCCATGAGCCGATCGTACACCAAGGGGCTGACGCCGAGCGTCTTGCCGCACGCAAGCGCCCAGGCCGCCGCGGCGGCGTAGCGGTGGATTGTTAGGGGAAAGTTCACGTATAGAAGTGCCCGCCCCGGATGCCGCAGCCACCTTTCGGTGTTGAGGTAGGCGGCACGACAATATGGACACTGGAAGTCCCCGAATTCAACCAAGAGAAGCCTTGCGTGTGGATCGCCTAGCCACACGCCCAACTGTCTTGCTCGTTCCAATTCAGATGTCGTCAGTTTCAGCTGGCTTCGTGATGTCGACCTTACTACGTGGATCAGGAAAACGCCGCTTAGCCCGAGCGCCGCGAGCCACAGCACGTCTCCAAACCGACGTTGTGATCTCGCACCCGTTTTCGATCTTGCTAGCAACGCGGACATCGCCGTGTCCGCACCCATTCGCCGAGCTTCCATAAATTAGTTCCGCTGTCCGCAAGAGACCGTTGCCTAACAGGCTGCTGAAATAGGTTTTTCGGACCGCCCTGCGCGAAGGACAACCTTCACAATTGCTCCGAGAATGGCGATCGATCCGTCGGTGATGGTTTAAGACCTCCAGAAACTCCGGGGTTCGACCGGATTCACGCCTTTTTCAGCAGCCTGTTAAGGGAACTTCACACTGGCCTTAGGCCTCATCACCAGCAGTCATGCCACAAGCTCACTGTAGCGCGACAAACGCAATGCGTCAATCCGTTGCGTTACGGATCGCCGGATTAACCAAGTGTGCTCTGTCCCCCATTTCGTGAGGCAGTTTGGGCTAGCATGTGAGACCTACCGCGGACCGACGGCTGCGATACTGCTGGGGTGACTGATAGCCGAGCGCCGAGTGCGGGGCGACGGCATTGTAATCCGCGATCCACGCGGGGATCTGCGCCAGGATACTCGCCGCGCTCGACCGATCCGCGCCCGCCACATAGTCCCGCTTGATCGTGTTCACAAACGCCTCCGACATGCCATTCGATTGCGGGCTGGCCGCCGCCGGGAAGCTCCGCGCTTTCAGACAGTCGCGTTAGAACGCACTTCGCTAGGAGGCTACTCGGTATATGGGTTGTGCTTGGGCGGCCGGCCCTTCTTCAACCGGACGGCGCGGTCGTACAGGATTGCCTTTTCGTCCCGCGAGAGGTCGTCGAACGTGTCAATCATCGGCGCGGGAGATCCTCGGACCATGTAGTCTGCGCTCACCCGCGCGAGCCGCTCATCTAACAGGAGGGCGCGGGCGGCTCGATCCTGCTCCGTCCTCCCGTCGATTGAGACTCTCTGACCGGGCTGGGTCGGCCTCAAGTGGATTGCGTGTCCCTGGATGAAGAGTTGGACGGTAAGCGTGAGAAACCCGTACTTGACGCCAGGAGCACTCCGGCCGGGATTTGTGTCGAAATGGTGAACGTGATCGGTGCCGAGCTCAATGGAGTGGTCCGTGTGGATGTTGCGAATCTCAACGATCTCGTCGGTAACCCTGACGATCCGCCAGTCATCGTTTAGGGTCGCCAGCTCGTTCCCGCGCTCATCGAGGCGGATTGCAAGCGGCTGGAGGCTGACGTGGACCACATGGGTGCTGATGCTCTTCTGAAGCTTCGCCCGATTCACAGACGCTCCAATGCGGCCTCACGCCCTGCGCTTCTGCGGCGGCCGCGCTCGTACCGAAGGTACATCCTTGCTGCGCGGCCGTCCGCAGCAAGGAGTTAAGAGAGAGGAGGCGAAATCCTGTTCCGCCTCCGTGCCGGAGTAAACCCCGAGCACGGCGAGCACCAAGGCCACCAGCGCAAATAGTGTCAGCAGCGTGGCATCGGTGCGGCGTGACGCGACCGACAAGTCGACCACGTCGTTCATCATGCGCACGTTATACACTGCCTGCATCGGATTCACCGCGTGCACGCTGTTCCGCAGCGCGGCGAGTAACGGCCCGGGACCAAGCGTTCCGCGAACGACAAGCGCGACGAACGGCGGCGGGCTCGATTGCCGGATGGGAAAGTATGCCTGCGGCGTGGGAGTCTGATCGAGACCCCGGTCTCGAATGTCGCCGACTACACCGACCACGGTGACCGCATCCGTGTCCCGGGCCATGTACCCGAACCGCTGGCCGAGCGGATCGAGGCCAGGCCAGAACTGCTCGGCGAGTGTGCGACTGATGACGGCGACTTTCAGCCCCGCGGAATCGTCGCCCGGGGCAAAGGCTCGCCCGTGGAGGAGCGGGATGCCCATCACGCGAAAGTAGTCGTCGGTAATGTCCGCAGTACGGGCCACTCGTCCGTCTCCGTCCGGCAGTCGCGGCGCGCCCGCTGCATAGAGCCAGGACTCAAGGCCAAGTCCTGTCTCGCCGTTGAGCGGGAGGTTGTTTACGGCCGCGGCAGCGGCAATCCCGGGAAGATGCGCGAGATGGTCGAGCATCGCATCGACGCGGCGCCGCTGGCGTTCCAAGCCCCAGATATCGTGGAGCTGATCGGTGTTGGTGATCGTCGGGCCGATCGGTTTGACCGTGGCGAGCGGAAACGCCATGGACAGCGTGGCGACCTGGCTCGTCTGCATTCCGCTGTCGCTCGTCATGACGTCGCGGAACGACCGCAATAGCAGCGCTCCGGAAATCACCAGCGTTACGGTAAGCGCCAGTTCGGTCGCGATGAGGACGCCACGCAAGCGGCGGGACGCCGCCGTCATCCCCCGCGCGCCACCACCCTTGATCGTCTCGACCGGCGCCGCCCGCGTCACTCCGAATGCGGGCCACAGACCCAGCCCGATTCCGCTGGCGAGTGCGAGAGCAATTGCAAAGCCCATCACTCGCAGGTCGACGTGGACCGGAGCGATCCCGGTCATTGCCGGCGGCAGCAATCGCGTCAGGAGCCCCGCGAGCGTCCACGCCAACCCCATGCCGAGCAGGGCGCCGCCCAGGCTCAGCAGCGAGCATTCCACCAGGAGTTGGCGGATCACCCGGCCGCGCGACGCGCCCAGCACCTCACGTACTGCCACTTCGCGGCGGCGCGTCGCCACCTGGCTCAAGAGCAGGTGTGACACGTTGGCGCAGGCAATCAACAGCAGCATGCCGGTCGCACCGAGCAGAAGCACCAGTGCGTGGCCATGATCTCGAATCAGGCTTTGGCGCAGCGGGATCATCACACCGTGGGCCCGGACGTCGACCAACGTGTTGTTCGCCTGCTGTTCCGGAGATGGGTTCCCCTCCCTCGCATCCTGCTCCCAACGGAGTCGCAGGCGCTGGGCCGCCGATGCGGCGGTCACGCCAAGCGCCAGCCGTGCGACGACTTCGGACGGCGTTGCGCGGCCAAGCGCTTCCGCGTTATTCGGATCAAGCGGCACGACGAGCGGAATCCAGAGGTCGCTCCGTTGCGGAAAGCTGAACCCCCTCGGCGCAATCCCGACAATGGTGAACGAGTGCTCACTGAGGACGATTGGCTTGCCAACCACGTCCCTGCCGCCGAACTGACTCTGCCAGAGACCGTACGAGATGACAGCGCTCTTCGGGCCATCCGGCGAACCTTCCTCCGGCACAAAGGCGCGGCCGTGAATCGGGGCAACGCCCATCGTCGCAAAGAATTCCGAGGTGACCACGCCCACGCGCGCGCGCAGCGGTCGCGACGGATCGCCGATGTTCAGGGCGCCGGCCGCGTATCCCGCGACGTGCGAGAAGATCTCGTGCATCGCCACGACCTCGGCGAACCGCGGATCGTGTGGTCGCGGCGCGGGTGACGCGGGCGGTGCGCCACCCAGCGCGAACCGGAGGTCGTATGGGAAATGAATGTTGCGGAGCGCGACAAGTTCCTGCGGCCGCGGAAACGGCAGCGGGCGTAGCATGGCGGCGTCGACCGCACTGAACATCGCGGTCGTGGCGCCAATGCCGAGCGCGAGTACGCCAACGACCGCGGCGGCGAAGCCTGGATGATTGCGAACCCGACGAAGCGCGTACCGGAGGTCCATTGACAGATCGCCTGACTAACCGTGTCCCGCGTTCGTCCCGCACTGCCTCCTTGTGTCGCTCGATACTACCGAAGGCGATCATGGCCTGGCGGTGTGCCTCGGGTGTCGGAAGGCCAGAGCGTTCCAGATGTTCCTGCTCCATCGCGACATGAGCAGCAATTTCGCGTTGCATATCACGATCAACGTCGCGCCGTTGCAGGACCGCACGCAGCCAGCTCATGGCGCGGGATCCGAGCGACACGGTTTACCGACCTGTCTCGGAACTGATGATCAGTTCAACGGCATCGGCGAACCTTCGCCAGTCGCTAACCTCGGCTGCCAGGGCCCGCGCCCCGGCTGCGGTAACGGCGTAGTATTTCGCTTCCCTGTTGTGCTCTGTCGTGCGCCACGATCCCTTGACAAGCCCCTTCTTCTCAAGACGATAGAGCGCGGGATAGAGCGACCCTTGGCCAACCTGCAGCGCATCAGCAGAAAGTTGCTGAATCCGCTGGCTGATCCCCCAGCCGTGCATAGGCTCTAGCGAGAGCGATTTGAGGACGAGTAGGCCGAGCGTGCCCTGAAGCACATCGGATGCAGCCACCGGCCACTCCTGTCGCGTGCGAAGGGGAGTATATGGCTGCTTCTGTCGGACGGCAAGGGGAGAGAAGTTGCCGCCGCTGTGTCGGCGGCTCCTCAGCGCGCCGCAGCTTGAAGAACCCTCCCCGAAAAATGTGTCCACGAAAAAATCGTTCCGCTACACTGTGCGAACCTGGTCACCGCGACGGCGGCCCATTTCCTGACCCCGGGGGGGGTGTGCAAGAAAGTGTGCAAGGTTCGACACGGAAAAGGTGCGAAGGTCGGGCCTGACCTTCGCACCCTGTCCGTCTCAAGCCCAGTAACCACGCCACACTGGCGAAGATCCAGCTTTGTTGGCGCGGCTCCCAAAGCGGACGCGCTACCGGACTGCGCCACACCCCGCGCCGCGGAATCTAACCCGCCAACGCATCGAGCACCGACGCCAACTGCTCGACGGCCCTGCTGCGGTGCGAGACCCGCCCCTTCGCTTCGGCCGTCGCCTCGCCGAAGGTGCACCCCAGGTCGTGACTGAAGAAGAGCGGGTCATAGCCGAACCCGGCGGAACCGGCCGGCCGCCTCACGATGCGCCCTTCGACCGCCCCCCGCGCTACCACCGCGGGTGGCTCGTGCCGCATGCTCGATGGCCACGTCACCGCGAGCGCGGCGCGGTAGCGCGCCGTGCGACGCACGGCGGGGACATGCTGCAACCGCTCCAGCAGCAACGCATTGTTGGCGGCAGCCACCGCGGCGGTGTCGGCGCCGTGGCGGCCTGCGAAACGCTTCGATCGCACGCCGGGCGCGCCGCCCAGTGCGTCGACCTCGAGCCCCGAATCATCCGCCAGCGTCGGCAGCCCCGAGCGCTCCGCGAACCAGCGCGCCTTGGCGAGGGCGTTGGCGTCGAACGTGTCGAAGTGTTCCAGGTCCGCTTCGCCGGGAGATTCGGCAAGTCCGACATCGTCCGGGAATACACACCTCGATCGGCCACGCGGGCCAGCAGCCGCCGGAACTCCGCCATCTTGCCGGGGCTGCGGGTGGCGACCAGCAGCGCGGTCACCCGGCGATAGCGCGCCGCTGCAGAGTCGAACAGCTGGTCGAGCCCGGTCCGCGAAAGATCGAGCAGCGTGTCGAGTTCGGCCCGATCGAAGGTGCCGTGCTCGCCGGTGGCCTGAACCTCGACGAATGCGTCGGGCTCGCGCATCACGACGTTGGCGTCGACCTCGGCGTCGCGGTCCTCGAGATAGACCAGGTCGAGCCGGTGCTCGCCGTCGATCTTGCCGACCGACACCGCCGCCACCAGCGAACCGAACGGTCGACGGCTGGCCGGTGCGCTCCGCCAGCCAGGCGCAGGCGTCGTGCAACGCCACGCACCCGCCGGTGATGCTGGCGCAGCGGGTGCCGCCATCGGCGGTCAGGACGTCGCAGTCGACCTTGATGGTGTATTCGCCGAAGGCGAACGTCCGCATCGCCGCGCGCAGCGACCGACCGATGAGGCGCTGGATTTCTGCACGTGCGCCCGCCCGGACCGTGGCGCTCGCGGTCGCTGCGCTCCATTGTCGCCCGCGGCAGCATCGCGTACTCGGCGGTGACCCACCCCTCGCCCGCTTCCCTTCTTGAAGCGCGGCACGCCGGCCTCCACGCTCGCCGTGCAGTGGACCAGCGTGCCGCCCATCCGGACCAGGCACGACCCTTCGGCGAAGGGATTGGCGCCGGGCTCGAGCACCGTCGGGCGGAGGGCGGACGGCGTGCGGCCATCAGGTCGTGTCACGGAGTCTCTCCACGAGGCGGGAAGTCGATTGATGCGGCACGAGCGGCACGATCACGACGCGTCCGCCGCGGGCCCGGACCAGGTCGCCGCCGAGCCACCGATGCCGGGCCGTAGTCGCCGCCCTTGACGAGCACGTCAGGGGTCAACGCGTCGATCAGTCGCTCCGGCGTGGGCTCGTCGAAGATCACCACGCAGTCGACGGCGCCGACGGCCGCCACGCACGCGGGCCCGATCCTGTTGCGGCGACGATCGGCCGGCCGGCGCCCTTGTCCAGGCGTCCGGGCCGAGTCGTCGCTGTTGACCGCCACGATGAGCGACGCGCCCTGCTGGCGGGCGTCTTCCAGCAGGTCGACGTGGCCGGCGTGCAGCAGGTCGAAGACGCCGTTGGTGAACACCACCGGCGCGGGGGCGGCGGCCCGCCAGGCGACGGCGGCCTCGAGGCTGCGGACCTTGCCGGCGCTGGACAGCGCGGATCGTCAGTCGGTGGCCTCGACCGACGGCTTGAAATGCAGTGTCCGCTCACCGAAGAACAGCAGGTGCAGCCGTTCGTCGTAGGCCGCGGAAATGGTGATCGTCGGCGGCGAACCACCGCGCCGCACGATGACGATCCGCTTGGCCGCGGCGGGAAGTCGCAGCGAATCGGCGCGCACGGCGAGGCGGGCCCGGATCACCGAATCGGGCAGCGAGATGCTGAAGCGGGCTTCGGTCTTCATCTCGTCGCGGAACTGCTGATACCGCATCCACGGCGGACCGACGACGAAGCCGGCGTAGATCAGCAGCGCCAGCACCACCAGCGATCCGAGACAGCCCAGCGCGCCGCGGCCGCGGCGGTCCCGCCACACCGTCACCAATGTTTGTGTGCCTCGGTTACAAGATTGTCCACCAGCAGGTCGAGCGCCTTCTTCTGCCCGTCGCTGACCCGGCCCGGATCGTAGTCACCGCTGACGGTCATTCCCTTCACGTCGAGCACCGCGGTACCGCTCTTCTGATCGACGATCTGCACGTCGACGGTGAGCTGCACCTGACGCCGGGTCACCACGACCTGGTCCTGCGAGCCGGTGCCGGTCGCGGCGCCGTGGTAGGCGGCAGGCTGGTCCTGGTCATAGCGGACCACCGTCCCGTGCACCACGGCGTCAGCCTGCGATTCGGCAACGGTGCGCAGGCCGAGACGGTTGACCACCGCCTGGGTCACCGCGTCCTGCACTTCCTGTGCGAGTGTCGGTTCGGTGGTCTGGTTTTCGAAGGGAACAATAGCGACAGTGCGGATTCCCGGGGGAAATCCGCCGCCGCTGAACCCGAAGGAACAGCCGCCGACGAGGGCGAGGACGAAACTACCGGCGATCCGGCGCATTCCAGATCCCTGTGGGAAACGAATCGACCGGGGTCACCCGGGTGAAGTGAAGATCGAGCCGGGTGCGGCGGCCGTAGGTGTCCAGGCGCGAACGCGCCGGGTGCCCCAGGCTGTCGAAGAGCACCACCGCGTCGCCCACCGCGGCGCCGGCGTGGTGCACCAGGACCCGCAATTCGCGGTGCGGCTGCCGGGCTTCCACCAGATCGATGGTGTCGGTCCCCTCGACATAGCGCCACCCCTCGGTCTTTCCGTCGGCGAAGTGGCTCACGGCGGCATCGGCCGCTGGCTCCACCGCCACGCCCAGCATGGCCCACATCAACGGATAATTCGGCACGAAGTCGCGCACCTTGTCTTCCGGCTTGGCCCAGATGGTCTGCTCGCCGACGACGACCGCCGAACCGCGGCCCATGCCCAGAGCACCGGCGAAATCAAACTCCAGCGAATCGGGCGGCGCCATCCGTGCGATCCCGTTGCCGCCGCCACCGCCCCCCTTGCCGTCGTCGAACGACCAGTGAAACCGCAGCTGCATCCTGTCGGCGGGCCGGGTCGATCGGGCCCAGCGGCTGGCGGAATCAGGAGACGCGGGACGAAAGCCGAGCGGAATCGGCGGTCTCGGCAGTCCTGTGGTGCAACCGCCCAGGGCGATCGCCACGAGCGCCGGCCACACGCCGCGGCACCGCCGGACTGGCGCGACAGCGCGGGCCATCGCTGCCCTCACCGGTGGATCGACCGGATGACGTCACCCTGCATAATGTGCTGCAACGGGACGTAGCTGCCCCGGACGATGCCGAAGATGGTGTAGCCGCCGTCGAGATGCGGCTGCGGGCTCAGGTTGATGAACCACTGGCTGCCACCGGTGTCCGGCCCGGACAACGCCATCCCCGCCTTCGGCACATCGTAGCGCTCGCGGTTGAATTCGTCGCGGATCGACCACCCCGGCCCACCGTCACCCGTTCCGGTGGGATCGCCGTCCTGGACGACGAAATTCGGGACGACGCGATGCCAGCGGTCGCCGTCGAAATAGTGCTGGTCCACCAGCCGCAGGAAGTTGGCCACCGTGAGGGGCGCCTCGTGCGCCAGCAGTTCGAGGTCGATGCTGCCGCGTCCGCCGACGTCGATGGTCACGTGCGGGTCGCTCGGTGCCAGCATGTCGTCGCGCACGATGCTCCGGTAGTCATCGAGCGTCAAGCCGGTCGCGATCGGCGCCACCGGCCCCCACCGGGTCGCGAGCTGGGGCCAGGCTCGCGCCACCTGGGCGCGCACCACCGGGTCGCTCGAACGGGCCACGAAGTCCGGATCGCCGGGGTTGGTAAGGCGATCGAGGATCGCCGGATCGCGACGCGCCATCGCCGCGAGATCCGCGATGACGGCCAGACGCGCATCCGATTCCCGGTCCGGTTCGCTCTGGTGCCAGGCCGTGACGAGCACGCCCAGGCTGTCGGGCGGAAGCGCTCCCCGCAGGGCCTCGAGCGCGGCGGCGCGAACGCCGACGTCGGCCGCACCCAGGTGCGCTCTCGCCGCGGAGATGACAGCGGTGTCGCCCCGCCCTCGCCCGCGCCAGGTGCGCAGCGCCGCGGCCTGCACCCGCGGGTCTGCATCGGCCAGCCCGCGCCGGAACACCGCCGGGTCGGCACCGCGCACGCTTCCCCATCCGGCCAGCGCGGCGGTCCGCTCACGGAAATCGCCGCTCGCGGCCCACGCGGCCGCACGCACCGCAAAGCGGGCGGTGTCGGTGCGGGCCAGTGCGGCCAGCGCGGCATCCTGCAGCGCCCAGGGCGTGTCGCGGCGGGTGAAGAGCGCATCGAGCTCACGAGCGGCGACGCTTCCGCCGAGCTGCCCGAGCGCCATCGCGGCCGCCACGCGGACGTTGTCGTCGGGGTCGTCGAGCAACTGGGCGGCCTTCCGGGAAAGGGTGGAGTCCGCGAAGCTGGCGAGCGCGCCCAGCGCATTGACCCGGACGCCGGCCTGGTTGTCGTCGAGCGCGCGCTCGAGTTCGCTCTCGACCGCGCGGGCCGCCAGCCGGGCGGTGTCGGCAAACGCGCGCGTCAGCGCTCGCACCGCCATTTCCCGGGTAAGGAAGTCGGGATCACGCACCGCCTGCAGCACCGCGGCCCCGCCCTGGGGTGCGCGCAACCGTCCCAGCGAGAGTACGGCGCGCCAGCGCAGGTTGGCCGACGTGTCGGTCGCGAAGGGCACGATGGCACTGACGGGCGCTGCAGCCCCGAAACGCCAGGCGTCGACGAGTCCGGTGGCGAGAAACCCGCTGCGCCGCGCCCCGGGCAAGTCACCGCCGCCGCCGAGGACGTCGCCGACGAACTGCGCGGCGTCGCGACTCCCGATCCGGGCGAGTGCCGTTGCGGCCTCGGCGACAGCGGTGACCTCGAGTGAATCGGGGCTGCGCAACCGCGCGATGATCGCCGACACCGCGCTGGAATCGCGCAGCAGGCCGAGCGCGAAGAAGACGTCGCCCGGCACGGTCGAGTCGGGATCGGCCAGCCGGGGCTGCAGCAACGCCACGCCGCGCCGATCGCCGATCCGGCCGATGGCCAGCGCCGCCGTGCGACGGACCAGCGGATCGGGATTGGTGAGCGACCGCGTGAACAGATCGGTGTCGAAGACCCGCTGGTCTTCGGCCATCAGCAGCGGCGCGAGGGCCTCGACCTCGGCGGGGTCGGCCTGCGCCACGCCGCGGCGCACCAGCGAGACCGTGGCCATCAGCACCGTGAGTACCAGCCACCGGCGCGGCAACGTCATAGGCGGACGAGGTCTCCCGTTGTGGGCAGCAGGGCGGCAATCTCCGCCGGCAGCCGGGTGAGATCGAAGTCGGCGTCGAGCACCAGCAACGAGGTGATGGCGGTTGCCAGCAGTTCACCGCTGTCGTCGTGCTCGATGGCGTACCCGAACGTCACCCGGCGTGAATCGACGGCGCGGACCCAGACGCGCACCCGGATCGGATCGTCGTATCGTGCCGGCTGGCGGTAGCGGATGTTGAGTCTCGCTCACCACCAGGCGCAACCCGCTGGCTTCCAGTTCGCGATACGACATGCCGGAGCGACGCAGGTGTTCGGTCCGCGCCACGTCGAGCCATACCAGATACCGGGCGTGATAGACCACGCCCATCTGATCCGTCTCGGAATAGTTGACCCGGTGGCGGATCGCGGTGGTCAGGTCGCGCCCGGTTGCCTCCGCTGCGCTCATGCTCCACCTTTCGCGCCGTGATCGGTCAACGCCTCGTCGTCGTCGCCGACGCGCACCTCGGCGCCGCGCCGCCGGACGACGAAGACGCCTTTCTTGCGTTCCTCGACGCCGTCCCGCGGCTCGGTGACTCGCTGCTGCTGGCCGGCGACATCTACGATTTCTGGTTTACCTATCGCCACACCGTTCCCCGGGGCGCGATCCGGGTGACGGCGGCCATCATCACCCTCGCCCGCCGCCTCCCGGTCCTGATGGTCGGCGGCAACCACGATCGCTGGGGCGATACCTTCTGGAACCGCGAAGCCGGCGTGACGTTCGACCCCCGCGAACTGCGGTTCGAGATCGGCCACCGGCAGGTGCGCGCTGTGCACGGCGACGGCCTTCACGAAGAACGCCCGCTGGCGGCGTTGCTCAATCGCGTGCTCGACATGCGACTGGTCATCAACACGTTCGCCCTGATTCCGCCGGCATTGGGCCACCGCATCGCCGATCATTTCGGGCACGATCCGGTGTATGCCGCCGCGCACCCGGAAGTGATCGCTGCCGCGGCGGCGCGACAGGCGGAGTGGGCCGAACGGGCGCTGGAAGCCGAGCCGACCCTCGGCGCGCTGGTCATGGGCCACACCCACCGCGAAGTCAGCACCGAAATCGAGCCGGACCGCTGGTACCTCAACCCCGGCCAGTGGCTCCACGACCGCCGGTACGCCACGCTCGACGCGTCCGGGCCGGCGCTGGCCGTGTTCAGCTGACGAGGCGTTCACTACCGAGGTCGACCAGTTCGATGGTCCGTGGCGCCTCGCCGAGGAAGAGCGGCGCCACGCGCGCGAAGCGCGCCACGTCATCGGTGGCAGCCCAGCGGTGGCTGGCCGTTGCCCCGGCGCGCGCCGCGAGATCGAGCCCCGCCAGCTCGGCTGCCAGGTCGCGGGCCGTTTCTTCGCCGGAGTCGATCAGCGTCACGCCGGACCCCATGATGTCACCAAGCAACGGAGCGAGCACCGGATAATGGGTGCATCCGAGCACCAGCACATCGATCGCCGAGGCCCTGAGCGGGGCCAGGTACTCCTCGGCGATGGTGCGCGTCGCGGCGCGGTCGGTCCATCCCTCTTCCACCAGCGGCACGAACAATGGGCAGGCCTGCTCGACGACATCGAGCGTCGGGCGTTGGGCCAGCAGTGCCCGGCGATACGCACCGGAGCCGATCGTGCCGGCCGTGCCGATCACCCCCACGATGCCGGTGCGGGTGGCGGCCACGGCGGCCCGCGCTCCCGGTTCGATTACGCCGATTACCGGAACCGGGGTGGTGCGGCGCAGCTCGTCGAGCGCGTGCGCCGTGGCGGTGTTGCACGCCACCACCACCGCCTTCACGTCCTGGGCCAGCAGCCAGTCGGTGATCTCGCGAGCATAGCGCCGCACCGTCTCCGGCGACTTGGGCCCGTAGGGCACCCGGGCGGTGTCGCCGAGATAGATCGTCGATTCGTGCGGCAACCGCCGCGCGATTGCCCGCGCGACGGTCAGCCCGCCGATGCCCGAGTCGAAGATGCCGACCGGCGCATCGCGGCGGCTCACGGTACGCCGATCGTGACACCGATGCCGGGCCGCGGGCCGCCGAAGGCGCGCAGCTTGAGGTCGGTGGGGAAGTCGCGAAGGTGGGCCGACACGTAGGCCTCGAGCGCCGAAAAGAGGTGATTGGCCACCAGCAGTACGATCCAGTCCTGGCGTTCGGCCCGCTTCGAATTGGCGAGCGCGGTATCGCCGACGGCCAGGGGATAATGCAGTTCGGCGCCGGCCTTGAGCGCCATGCCGAGGGAGACGCCTTCGAACGCGATGAAGAGCCCGGCGGTCAGCTTCCGATCGAGGGAAGCCTGCCCCCAGCCGGGCACCGCGAGCGACCGAAAGAAGTAGTTGAACGGCCCCGGCGGGTGATGCGAGATCGTGTCGGGCGCGGCGGCGGGCGCGGGGACCCCCTGCCCCGCCAGCGTCAGCGGCGCACCGCACAACAGAAGCATTGCAAGCAGCGGGCGCATCGCGACAAAGGTGGCGGGTCCAGCCGCCAAACCCAAGCGGTGACACCACGGGAACGTATGGGAATCGAACCCACCGGAGCCGCACTGGGCGCCTCCAACGCGGTTTTGAAGACCGGTCGAATCACCAGACTCGAAACGTCCCCAGGCTTCTCTCGACCCGGCGCGACGGTCAGCCTGCGAGGGCGGCGACCAGCTCGATCTCGACCCGCACGCCGCGCGGCAGCCCGGCCACCGCGACCGTCGACCGGGCCGGTCGATGGGTGCCGAAGTGCCGCGCAGTAAACCTCGTTCATGGCGGCGAAGTCCGCCATGTGCTGCAGAAAGACCGTGGTCTTGACGACCCGATCCATCGTCAGGCCGGCGCCGGCCAGTACGGCGGCGAGATTCTGCATGACGCGCTCGGTCTGCGCCGCGATGTCGCCCTCGACGATCTGCATTGTCGCCGGATCCAGCGGAATCTGGCCGGCCGTGAACAGCAACCCGCCGGCGACCACGCCTTGCGAGTACGGGCCGATGGCCTGCGGAGCCTCGGCGGAGGTGACGAATTTCATGCGACCTCGATCGGTGAAGGTTCCGGCGACGGGGCCGGTACCGGCCGGCCGCGCCAGAACACGCGGCGGGCGTTGGCTGTCGTGGCGGCGGCGATCACGGCAGAACTCGTCCCGCGGAGTGCCGCGACGCGATCGGCCACGGCCGGCAGCAGGGACGATTCGTTGCGCCGGCCGCGGTGCGGCACCGGCGCCAGCTAGGGCGCGTCGGTCTCGATCAGCAGGCGGTCGATCGGCACCAACCGGACGGTATCGGCCTGCGTCCACGACTTGAACGTCACCATGCCGCTGAACGAGAAGTACCACCCGGCGTCGAGTCCCGCCTGACGTAGCGCCGGGCCGCTGGAAAAGGAATGGAGGACGACCGTGGCCACCGGCGCGGCCCGAAGCGACCGCCACGATGTCGTCGTCGGCCTCGCGGGCGTGGATCACGACCGGCAGCCCGGCCGTCGCAGCCATGCCGAGTTGCTCGGCGAAGGCATGACGCTGGGCAGCCCGCGGCGAGTGGTCGTAGTGGTAGTCGAGACCGATCTCGCCGGCGGCGTGGCACCGTCCGTCCCGCCAGACAGCCTCGAGCTCGGCCCGCCAGGCGGGAGACCAGCGGGACGCATCGTGCGGATGGCATGCGGTTGCCAGTCCCGAGCCGCGGGTGCGCCGCAACGAACACCTCGGCGGTCGACAGGTTGTCGCGCACGCTCTCGATGACGACCGCCGACTCGACACCGGCCGCGGCCATCCGCTCGACTGCCGCCTCCCGATCCGGCTCGAACGCCGGATCGGTGAGGTGGCAGTGGGTGTCGATCAGCACGGTCAGGCCGGCTGCGTCTTGCCCCGGGCGGGCGCGCTGCGACGCCCGGCGACCTTGACGCCCCGGCCGTCGACGCCGGGCCAGCGACGCTCGATGATCAGCAGCACCGGCGCCGCGATGAACACCGACGAGAAGGTACCGGTGAAGACGCCGAACGCCATCACCTCGGCAAACGGCCGGATGACCGGCCCGCCGAAGATCGAGCAGCGAGATCAGCGTCGCCAGCACCGTCGTATGGGTCAGCACCGACCGCGGCAGCGTCTCGTTCACCGATCGGTTGAGAATGTCGACCAGGTGATCGCGGCGACTCTTGCGGAGGTTCTCGCGCACCCGGTCGAAGATGACGATGGTGTCGTTCAGCGAATACCCCACCATCGAGAGCACCGCCGCCACCACCACCAGCGAAATCTCGATCTTCATGACGGCGATGAAGCAGATGGTCAGCACGATGTCGTGGAACGTGGCCGCAACGGCCGCCAGCCCGAACCGCCACTCGAACCGGTACGCCAGGTACGCGAGCACCGCGAAGAACGACAGGAAGATGGCCAGGAAGGCCTTGGTGCGGAGATCGCGGCCCACCTTCGGGACCGACCGCCTGGCTGCTGCGGACCGTGTAGTTGCTGGCGCCGATGACCTGGTTGAGCGCCAGCTTGACGGCGTTGGTCGAGGCCGCGGTGTCGCCGGCGGCCGCGGCGGAGTGCCCCACCCTGGCGCGGACGTTCCACTCGTTCGAGCCGCCGAACGGCGTGATCTCGGGCTGCGTCGATGCCGTTCGCTGGTCAGCGCCGAGCGGAGCGCCTCGATTTCGATCGGCGACGTTGCTCCGGAAGTCGACCAGCGTGCCGCCGGTGAACTCGATCGAGTAGTTGAGCCCCCGCGCGAACAGCGCGATCACGCCGACCACGAACAGGGTGATGGTGGCCAGGATCGCCTTGCGGCGGAAGCCGATGAAATCGTAATTGGCGTTCGCAAAGATGCGCGTCATGTCAGATGCTCAAGGTGGTGGCGGTCGGCCGGCGTTCCAGCCAGACGAGGAAGAAGGTCTTGGTCACGAAGACCGCCGTGACCATCGACGCGGCGATACCCATGATCAGCGTCACGGCGAATCCCTTGACCGGGCCGGTGCCGAACTGGAACAGGAACAACGCGGTGAGCACCGTGGCCACGTTGGAGTCGACGATGGCGTTCATGGCGTGCTTGAACCCCTCGGTCACCGCGAGGCGCACCGTGCGCCCGGCGACCAGTTCCTCGCGGATCCGCTCGAAGATCAGCACGTTGGCGTCGACGGCGATGCCGACCGACAGCACCAGGCCGGCCATGCCGGGCAGGGTCAGCGTGGCGCTCGACCGCGGACAGCCCGGCCAGCGTGAACAGGACGTAGAGCGCCAGCGCGCCGACCGCCAGCACCCCGGCCATCCGGTAGTAGCCGATCATGATGAGCACCACCAGCACGGTGCCGACGAGCCCGGCCTTGATGCCGTCGTGGATCGAGTCCTCGCCGAGTGACGCGAGAATCTGCTGGTCCTCGACGATCTTGAGCGGCATCGGCAGGGAGCCGGCACGCAGTGTCAGCGCCAGATCCTGGGCGCTCTGCAGCGAGGCATTGCCGAGTTCGATCTGTCCCCGGCAGTCGATGCGGCTTTTGATCACCGGCGGACGCCCCTGCACCCGCCCATCGAGCACGATCGCCATGTAGTCGCCGACGTGGCGGCTGGTCTGATCGCCGAACGTCCTCGCGCCGGACCGATCGAGTTCGAATGCCACCACCCGCTTGTTGGTGAGCGGGTCGACCTGCGCCTGGGCGTCGATCAGCGATGAACCGGTGATGATGTCCTGGCTGGTCAGCGCGTACAGCAGCATGTACTGCTCGGTACCCGACGAGATCGGCTGCGCCGACCACATCAGCACCAGTCCGCGCGGCCACAGCGCCTTGATCGACGGCAGGTGCAGCAGCGAGTCGACCCGGGGATAGGCCGACTCCGCCACGAGGTACTCGCCGGTGATCTGCCCAGTCCGGTGCCGGCGGTGGGCTGGATGAGCTGTTCGAGAATCTGGGACGCGGCGCCGCTGTCGGCCTTCGCACCGGTCTGGCCGGTATCGGTGCTCTTGCTGACCGCAGGCTTCGCGGTGCCGGCGCCCTTCCGTCCCCCGAGCGGCGCGGCCTTCGAGGTATCGGTCGGCGCCTGCTTCGTCGTGTCATTCCCGAGCAGCGCCTGCACGCCCTGCGCGGCGCTCGCCGCCGGTCCGCTGGTCTTGACGCCGAGCCGCACCAGTTCACGATCCATGGCCGGCAGCGCGCTTTCGAACGCGCCGGTCTTGTCGGTGAGCTTGAACTCGAGGAAGGCGGTCCGCTTGACGATGCCTTCGGCGCGATCGGGATCGGTGACGCCGGGGAGTTCCACCACGATCCGTTGCCCCACCTTCTGAATCAACGGCTCGGCCACGCCGAACTGGTCGATCCGCTTGCGCAGGACGGTCAGCGCCAGGTCGATGTCCCGGGCGGGATCGGACGACACCTTCTGCGACTGGTCGAGATCGAGCACCAGGTGCATGCCGCCCTGCAGGTCGAGTCCGTACTTGAGCGGAATGTGCTTCTGGCTGACGTCGTGCATCACGCCATCGGAGCCCATTTCGCGCGCCGTGTAGGTGCGCGGCATCAGGTAGAAGATCGAGCCGAGCACCATCAGGCCGATCACGATCAGTCGGTTGCGAATCGTGGTGAACATCGTCACTCGGGCGCCGGGACCGGCGCGTCAAGGTGAAGGTTGGCGGCCGCCAGCAGGGCGGTCGCATCCTGACGGTCGTCGTCCAGCTGCCGCTGGAGCTCGGCGACCGACGCAAAGCGGCGGATCTCTCGCAGCGGCGCCACCCACTCGATCCGGACATTGCGGTCGTAGAGCCCGCCGTCGAAGCCGAACAGGTGGACTTCGAGCAGCCGCCGGGCATCGCCGAACGTCGGGCGACGGCCCTGATGCATCATCCCGCCGAAGCGGCCCGCCGGGGTGTCGACCGCCACCGCATATACGCCGTCGGGCGGCAGCAGTTTCCGATCCGGCGGCAGCAGATTGGCCGTCGGAAACCCGAGGAGGCGCCCCCGACTTTCGCCGCGCCGCACCGTGCCCCCCAGCGAATATCGCCGGCCCAGCATCGCCCCCGCCCCGGCCAGATCCCCACCGGCGATGGCGCGCCGGATGGTGGTACTCGAGACTGCGTTGCCCGCGACGCGGACCGGATCGACCACGTCGACCGAAAAGCCCCGTGCGGCGGCGAGCTGGCGAAGCGTGTCGAGATCGCCGCTCCGGCCACGGCCGAAGCCGTGATCGTAGCCGATGACCAGCGCGCGCATGCCGCAGCGCGCCAGCAGCACCTGGTCGACGAACTCCGCCGGGGCGAGCCGCGCCATCTCGCGGTCGAAACGGAGGATCAGCAAGCGATCCATCGCGCAGGTCGCCAGCGCCTCGAGGCGCTCCCCCGCCACCGTCAATCGGGGTGGCGCCGCCTCCGGATTGACCACCTCGAGCGGATGGGGTTCGAAGGTAATCAGAACGCTCTGCCGCGCCGACTCGGCCGCCTGCCGGACGTTCTCCGCCAGCACGGCGCGATGGCCCAGATGGACACCGTCGAACGTGCCGACGGTCACGACGGTCCCGGCACCGGCGGTCGCGATCACCGCGGGGTCTCCAGCACCACCATCGGGTGCCACAGCCCGCCGGCGCCGCGGGCAATCGCCACCAGGCTGCCGCCGTCGTCGACCAGCGCGCCGACGCCGTCCCGGGCCACCTGCTGCGCCACCGCGCGGCCATGGGCCACGTCGCGCCACCCCGCCGGATCGAGCACTTCCTGCGGCGCCTCCGGCAGCAGCGACGCCGCGGCCAGCAACTGCCGCGGCTCCACGTCGTTCGGGGCGGCGGCGCCGTCGACCCGGAACGGGCCGATCGCTATCGCGCCGGAGCTCGGCGCAGTGGGCCGGAATGCCGAGGGCGTCACCGAGGTCGCGGGCCAACGCGCGGAGATACACCCCCCGGCCGACGACCGCCCGGATCCGCAGTGCCGGCGGACGCCAGTCCAGCAGCGTCAGTTGTTCGACGACGGCAAATCGCGGCGGCAGTTCCACGTCCACGCCGCGGCGCGCGAGGCGATACGCCCGCGTTCCGGCCACGTGAAGCGCCGAGAACGCCGGCGGACGCTGTTGGTACCCACCCTCGAACGACGCCAGCGCCGCCACCAGCTCGGGCCGATCGGGCCAGACCGATGGCGATGCGCTGCGGAGCACCTCGCCGGTTGCATCATCCGTCGTGGTGGCGGTGCCGAAGCGGATGGTGGCCTCGTAGCACTTGTGCAAGCCCTCGACGAATCGCGCCACCCGCGTCGCCTTCCCCACCAGCACGATCAGGAGCCCGGTGGCAAAGGGATCGAGCGTTCCCGCGTGTCCCACCCGCCGGGTTCCGAGGCGCCGCCGGACCACCGCCACGACGTCGTGCGACGTCCAGCCGGAAGGCTTGTCGATCAGCAGTCCGCCCTCGGCGATGGACTCGACACCGGTGGCGCTCAGGCGTCCTCCTGGTCGTGTTTCAGTTCGGCCAGCAGCTGGTTGATTCGCTGGGCATGCTCGAAACCGCGGTCGAGTTCGAAATGCAGTTCGGGGACGGTTCGCGTGGTAAGCGTGTGCGCCACGATGCGCCGCAGAAAGCCGGCGGCACTGCGCAGCCCCTCCAGGGCCGCCGCACGCTCCTCCTCCGAGCCGTGCGGGACGACGCGGATCGTGGCGTGCGCCAGATCCCGCGTCACATCCACCGAGCTGACGGTCACCATCGGCACCCGCGGATCGCGGACTTCGCCCCGCACCAGCGCTTCAGCGAGCGCGGTGCGGACGGCTTCGGCGACCTGTTCCGGACGGCGGGACGGCCCTTTGCCGGCCATCGGACGTCACGACTCGGCCGCGGAAGCGGCCAGCGTCCGGCGGACCTCTTCGATCCGGAACGCCTCGATGCGGTCGCCGACCTTGACGTCGTTGAAGTTCTCGATGCCGATGCCGCACTCGAGCCCTTCCTTGACCTCGCGCGCGTCGTCCTTGAATCGCTTGAGCGAGCAGATCGCCCCGGTATAGACCGCGGTGCCGTCGCGCACCAGCCGCACCTTCGCGGTCCGGGAGATGGTGCCGCTGCGCACGATGCAGCCGGCGATGGTACCGACGTGGCTCACCTTGAACAGCTCCAGCACCTCCGCCTCGCCGAGGATGATTTCCTTCTCCTCCGGCTTGAGGAGGCCCTCCAGCGCCTGGCGGGCGTCCTCGACCGCTTCGTAGATGACGCGATAGGTGCGGATCTCGACCCCCTCGCGCTCGGCCGCGGCGCGGGCGTTGGCATCGGGGCGCACGTGGAAGCCGATGATGATCGCGCCCGACGCCTTGGCCAGGAGGACGTCGCTCTCGCTGATCTGCGCCGACGCCGCGCAGCACGATGTCGACCCGCACCTCGGGGGTGGCGAGCTGGGCCAGCGCGTCCGCCAGCGCCTCGGCCGGCCCGCCCTGGTCGGCCTTGATGATGATGCCGGAGCTGCCGGCTCGCCCCTTCCTTCAGCGGCGCGCGAGATGTCCTCCAGCGTGCCGCCCCGGGCCGAGCGCCGGTTCTGCGCCTCGCGCTCCAGGCGCTGCCGCTTCTGGGCGATCTCGCGGGCCTCGTTGGCGTCGGCGACCACCAGGAACGTGTCGCCCGCCGCCGGCACGCCGTCGAAGCCGAGCACCTGCACCGGCATCGACGGCCCGACTTCCTCGACGGTATTGCCGCGCTCGTCGAACAGCGCGCGCACCCGGCCGGAGAACTTGCCGCAGATGAAGTTGTCGCCGACCTTGAGCGTGCCGTGCTGCACCAGCACGGTGGCCAGCGGACCCTTGCCCGGATCGAGTGTCGCCTCGATCACCGAGCCCTGCGCCCGCGCGTGCGGATTGGCCTTGAGCTCCAGCACCTCGGCCTGCAGCAGGATCTGCTCGAGCAGTTCGGGCACGCCGCTGGCCGGTCTTGGCGGAGATCTCGGCGCTGAGCACGTTGCCGCCGAACTCCTCGAGCACCACCTGATGCTGCAGCAGGTCCTGCTTGACCTTGGCAACGTTGGCCGCGGGCAGGTCGATCTTGTTGATCGCCACCACCAGCGGCACGCCGGCGTTCTTGGCGTGGCTGATCGCCTCGATGGTCTGCGGCATCACCTGGTCGTCGGCCGCGACGACCAGCACGACGATGTCGGTCACCTGGGCGCCGCGGGCCCGCATCGCGGTGAAGGCCTGGTGGCCCGGCGTGTCGAGGAAGGTGATGGCGCGACCGCTGGGCAGCACGATGTGGTAGGCGCCGATGTGCTGCGTGATGCCGCCGGCCTCGCCGGCCACGACGTTCTCCTTGCGGACGTAGTCGAGCAGCGACGTCTTGCCGTGATCGACGTGGCCCATGACCGTCACCACCGGCGGCCGCGGCTCGAGGTCGCCCGGCGCCTCCGCTTCGACCGGCGCCGCGATCTCGGCGTGGTACTCCTCCTCCTTGACCGCCTGGAAGCCGAACTCCGACGCGATCAGCTCGATCTGGTCGAAGTCGAGCCGCTGGTTGACCGTCACCATCAGGCCGAGCTCCTTGAACGCGAACGCGACGATCTGGGTGGCCGGCACCTTCATCGCCTCGGCCAGCTCGCTGACCGAGATGAACTCGTTGACGCGGATGAGGGTCTTTTCCCGCTCCTTCTCCTCGGCCACCCGCGACGCGATGATCTCGCGGTAGGTCGGCTCGTCGGGGCGGCTCTTCCTTGCGCGTCGGACTACCCCGCATCCCCTGCATCGTCTTGAGGATGTTGGCCTGCACCTGATCCTGATCGACGTAGTTCTTCCGCGACTTCTTCCCCTTCTTGCGGCCCCCGCCCGGCTGGGCGTCGGGACCGAATGCGCTGCGGCGGCGCACCGGCGGGGCTGCCGCTCGCGCGGCGGCGGCGGCGTGCTCGACGAGAACACCGGACGCGGGCGTCCACCGCCGCGCCGGCGGACCGCGTCGGCCGGGGCGCGAATCGGCACCCGCCGCCGGTGCGGGCCGCTGCGACGCGCGGCGGAATGAACGGCGCGCGGACGGCCGCACGGCGGCGATGCCGGCGGCGGGGCGCGGCTGGGCTGCGCTGAACCGGCTCGGCGGGCGGCGGCGCCTGCGGCGCCGCGTCGATCGGCGCGGCGGCCGCTTCCGCTTCCGGCCGTCGCCTCGGTCGCCGGCGGAACCTCCTTGAAGAGCAGCCGGGCGCGCTCTTCGAGCGACAGGCCGGGCTTGATGTCGCTGGTCGGCGGCACTTCGAGGGTCAGCGGCTCCATCTCGAAGGCGTTCTTGGCCGCCTCCTCCTCGGCCTCGGCGGCGGCCTTGGCCTCCTGCTCGGCCACCTCGGCGGCGGTCCGGCGACGGCGCGACCGGCTTGCTGTCCGTCGGCGGCCGGCGGCGGCGGCTCGGCGGCGGCCTTGCGGCGGCTGCGCTTCGGCGCTGGCGCTCGGCGGCCTTCCGCTTCTCGCGTTCCCAGCGAACGCGGACCGCCGCCACCTGGTCCGGCTCCAGCGCCGACATGTGGCTGCGCACGAAGATGTTCATGTCGCGCAGCATGCCAATCAGCTGCTCGGCGGGAATGCCGAATTCGGCTGCGAGATCGTGCACTCTACTCTTCACCAATCACCCCTCCATCATGCCGTCGGTCCGGCGACGTCCCTGCCAGGCGAGTATGCCCTCGGCCAGCTGCCGGTCACGAATGCCGGCGATCATCACCGGCGGCTTCCCGAGGCGGCGCCGAGCGTCCCGGCGTCCGGTCCCGGTCACCACCGGCACCCCCGTGCGGATCGCCGTGCCCACCGCCTTCTCCCGCGCCCGCGGCGACGCGTCGCTCGCCACCACCACCGCCCGACACTCGCCCCGGCGCAGCAACGCCTCCGTGCCGTCGACGCCGGCGAGCACCAGCCCGCCGCGATCCCGAGCCCAGCAACCGCACCAGGCGCGCCTGCCCGCCGCCTCAGGCGCGGGCCGCGTCACCGGCGTCCGGTTCCTCTTCGGTCAGCTCGCTCACGAACCGGACCAGCTCCTCGGTGGTCGCCGGCGTCATCCCGGCGATCCGCGCGATCTCTTCGCGCCTCGAGGTCGATCACGTCCTTGAGCGTGGTGATAGCCGGCCTGATCGAGAATCGCCACGAGTTCCGGCGACAGCCCCTCGAGCTGCGCACAGCGGCACCCGCGTCTCGGGTTCCTCCTCCACCGGCGGCAGCGCGAACAGCGGCCCTTCGCCGCCGCGCTCCAGCCACTCGCGGCTGGAGTAGAGATCGATCTTCCAGCCGGTCAGTTCGCTCGCGAGCCGCACGTTCTGGCCGTTGCGGCCGATGGCCAGCGACAGCTGATCCTCGTCGACCACCGCCTGGATCGTCTTGGTGGACGGATCGGAGAAGACCTTGGCGACGCGCGCCGGGGCCAGCGCCAGCCGCGCGAACCGCTCCGGATCGGGTGACCACGGGACGATGTCGATCCGCTCGCCGCCGAGTTCGTTGACCACCGCCTGGACGCGCGACCCCTTGAGCCCGACACAGGCGCCGACCGGATCGATCGCGTCGTCGCGGGAAATCACCGCCACCTTGGTGCGGCTCCCCACCTCGCGCGCGCAATCCCCCGGACTTCCACGATGCCCTGCTGGATTTCGGGCACTTCCAGCTTGAAGAGCGCGATCACGAAGAGCGGATCGCCCCGCGACAGGATCAGCCGCGGACCCTTGGGCGTCTCCTCGAGCTGCTTCAGCACCGCCCGGATCGTGTCGCCCTGGTGGAAGTGCTCGCGGTGGTTCTGCTCGCGGTAGGGCATGATCGCCTCGGCCTCGCGGAACCTGTTGAGCATGATCACGAACTTGCCGCGCTCGATCTGCTGGATCTCGCCGGAAAGCAGCTCGCCCACCTTGTTCGGCGAACTCCTCCCGGATCCGGTTGCGCTCCCCTTCGCGCACCCGCTGGATGATCCGCTGCTTCGCCGCCTGCACCGCCAGCCGCCCGAAGCCTCGAACGGCACCTCCTCTTCGAGCACGTCGCCGGGCTCGAACTCGGGGTCCTCGAAGCGGGCCTCCTCGACGCCGACCTGGCAGCTGGGATCGTCCGACCGTCTCGACCACCTGCGCGGAGCCGCGTCACCGGCATCGTGCCCTGCATCTCGTCGATGTTCAGTTCGAACCGCACGTTCGGCCCGTACTTCTTCATCAGCGCGGCGTGAATGCCGTCGCGCAGCAGGTCCGTCAGTTCCGCGCGGTCGAGCTGCTTGGTGTTCGCCAGTTCGCGGAACGCCGACACCATTTCGGCGGAAGTCGCCATGCCGATCGTCTCCTGTTCCTCAGTCCCCCGCGGCGGCGGCCCGGGCTGGTTCCATCCGGCGCGCTGATTGCGGGGTGGGGCTGGCCAAGGGGAACAAACAAAAAAATGTCGGGGAAACCCGACACCTCGCCGACTGCGCAAGTTGCCCCAGCAGCTCAAATTACCCCGGCTGGCGGGCTCGCGGTCAACGGGCACCCGGCCGCGGACCGTTACGGTGCCACGCCGGCCCACGCCACCATCCGGCCGTCGCGCCCCCCGAGCGGCGGTGGGAGAAGAATCGGTCCGGCCTCCCCGGCCGTGCAGTGCGCACTGACCGTGACCGCGCCGATCCCGAGCGCCGCGGCCTGGTGCGCAATCGCCGCGCGGAGGTCGACGGGCCACGGGCCGGCCCCGGCGGCCGCGCCCCGCGGCCGAGCGCCGCCAGCACCTCACGCCCGACCGGATAGCTGCGGGCCCGGAGATGCCGACGCCGGCATGCAGGACCAGCTCGGCCGGCGCCCGCTCCGGTCCGCTCCGCGAGCAGCGTGGACCCCCGCCGCGACGATCCTCGCCGGCGATGCCCCGCCAGCCGGCATGCAGCAGCGCGATCGCGCCGCGTGGCGCGGCGCCGCGAGGTAGACCGGAATGCAGTCGGCCACCGTCACCAGCAGCAGCGTGCCGGCGGACGCCGTCGCGTGGCCGTCGAACCCCTCGAGCAGCACCCACCCCGCCGGCAGCCGGTCGTGCCAGGCCACCGCGGTACCGTGCACCTGCCGCGACAGCACCTGCGACGGAAACCCGGGAAACGCCGCCCGGAAGGCGCGCCAGCGCTCCATCACCTCGCCGACCGGCTGGACGGTGCCCAGTCCGAGGTCGAACGGGACGCCGCCGGCGCCGCGGCCGGTGACGCCGGCGGTGATGCCGTACCGCTCCCGCCAATCCGGCACTTCCCAGAGCGGAACCGGCCCCGTCGCGGAGGACTTCGTCAGTGATCGACGCGCTCGATCTGTGCACCCAGCGCTCGCAGTCGCTCGTCGATCCGTTCGTAGCCGCGTTCGACCTGCTCGATGTTGTAGATGACGCTCTCGCCCTCGGCCGCCAGCGCGGCGATCACCATCGCCATGCCGGCGCGGATGTCGGGCGACGACAGCACGTTGCCGTGCAGCAGCGTCGGGCCGCTGATGACCGCCCGGTGTGGATCGCAGAGCACGATCCGCGCCCCCATGCTGATGAGCTTGTCGACGAAGAAGAGCCGCGATTCGAACATCTTCTCGTGGATCAGGATCATCCCTTCGCACTGCGTCGCCGCCACCACGGCGATCGACATCACGTCCGCCGGAAACGCCGGCCACGGGCCGTCCTCGAGCTTGGGCACGTGGCCGCCGAGATCGGGACGCACCCGCCGCTCCTGGTCGGCGGCGACGATCAGCTGGTCGCCGTCGATCCGGGCGCGGATGCCGAGCCGGTCGAAGCCGAGCAGCGTGCTGCGCAGGTCGTCGCCCCGCACCCCTTCGACGGTCACGGCCGCCGCCGGTCACCGCCGCCAGCCCGAGGAACGAGCCGATCTCGATGTGGTCGGGACCGATGGCGTAGTGGGCGCCGCCGAGGCGGTCGACTCCGGTGATGGTGTAACAGTTGCTGCCGATTCCTTCGATCTGCGCACCCATCGCCACCAGCACCCGGGCAGTGTCCTGCACGTGCGGCTCCGACGCCGCGTTGCGCAGCACCGTGCGCCCCCGGGCCGTCGCCGCCGCCATCAGCGCGTTCTCGGTGCCGGTGACGCTCGGTTCGTCGAGGAAGATGTCGGCACCGATGAGTTGCTGGGCCTCGATCTCATAGCGATCGCCGACGGTGATCGACGCGCCGAGGCGCTCCAGCGCGAGGAAATGGGTGTCGACGCGGCGCCGCCCGATGACGTCGCCGCCCGGCGGCGGCAACGCCACCGACCCGAACCGCGCCAGCAGCGGCCCAGCCACCAGGATCGATGCGCGGATCCGGGTGCAGAGCGCCGCGTCGAGTGGTTTGGGGCGCACCGGCCGGGAGTCGATGACCACCGTGTTGGGCCCCGACCACTGCACCTCGGCGCCGAGGTCGGCGAGCAGCGCCAGCAGCGTCTCGACGTCACTGATCCGGGGGATGTTGTCGAGCTCGCACCGGCCCGTCGGCCAGCAGCGTCGCGGCGATGACCGGCAGCGCCGCGTTCTTGTTGCCGGCCGGCCGGATCGTGCCGTGCAGCGGGCGTCCCCCGGTAACCACGAAATGGGCAGGCATCGCGAAAACCTCGTTACACCGGCCGGCGCTCGCAAGCGGGCCGCGCCGGGGACGTTAGGTTTCCTGCTGCCCCTCGCCTCCAGGAGTCGATCCCCATGGCCGGATGGGTGGGACCGGTGATCGCCATTTCGGTGCTGGTGATCGCCATCTGTTACCTCGCAATGGCATTCGCCCTTGCCGGCGCGGCGCGCGCCGCCTTCAAGCACAGCGAAGGGCTGGAGCACCAGCTCGCCGAGCTCCGCCGGGAACTCGCGCCGACGCTCGCGGCGTTTCAGCGCCTGGGTGAAAGCAGCGTGCGAAGTGGCCGAACAGGCCCGGGACGAGGTGGGGCAGATCGTCGACGTTGTCCACCGGGTCCGGGTCGACGCCGAAGCCGGCATCAACCGGACGCGGCGGCGGCTGGCAGATTTCGAGGCGATGATCGATGTGGTGCAGGAAGAGGTGGAAGACACGGCGCTCGACGTGGCAGCCGCGATCCACACCGCGCGGTCCGGCATCGGCATCGTCGGTCAGCTCCGCCGCCTGGTGCGGCCCCGGGCGCGCCGCCGGCGGCCGTAACGGCATGAAGTTCGTCATCGCACTCGCGGTGGTGACCCTGGCGGTGCTGTGCCATCCCGCACGCCGCCTACGCCTGGACGCCGGGAACCCACGTCGTGCTCGGCGAGCACATCCTGAGTTCGCTCGACCTGCTCCCGCAGGCCGTGGCCGATCTGCTCCGCGCCTTTCCCTATGACTTTCTCTACGGCAGCATCGCGGCCGACACGACCATGGCGAAGAAGTTCGCCCCCGCCGATCGCCACTGCCACGCCTGGCACGTCGGTCTGGAAGTGCACGACCTCGCGCCGAGCGATGCGCTCCGCGCCTTCGGTGCCGGCTACCTGGCGCATCTTGCCGCCGACGTCGTGGCCCACAACCACTTCGTGCCCGCGCCAGCTGGTGGTGACCAGCAGCACCCGCTCGATGGGCCATACCTGGTGGGAGGCGCGCGCCGAGCTGCTGCTGGGCGAAGCGGTGCCGCGGGCGGCGCGCGACCTGATCCGGCTCGACCACACCGCGGCCGATGCCCATCTGGAGCGGATTCTCTCGCCGACCATCTTCTCGGTCGCCACCAACCGCCGACTGTTCCGCGCCATGGTGCGGCTCACCGACTCGCGGCCGTGGCAGATGGGCATGCAGGCTGGCCCGGGAACAGAGCCGGTGGGAACTCGACGAAGCGCTGATTCACCGCCCATCTCGCCCGCGCGGTGGACAACATCCGCTCGGTGCTCGCGGGCCCGGGATCGCCGGTGCTGTCACTCGACCCCAACGGCGAAGCGGCGATCAATCGCAGCAAGGGCGTGCGGCGCCAGGCGCTGCGGAGCGCGCACCGGACCGATCGCGAGTGGATCGGGAGCAGTTGCCGACGCCCAGTTCGGCCTGCCGCTCGGCCCGGCCGACTCAGCGCGTCAGAGCTGCCCACGCCCGCCGAGCAGTCGATCGACTTCGTCGGCGGTGGCGTAGGCCGCCAGACCGGCCCGGACGAGGCCGTGGCTGGCAAGTCCCAACCGCTCGATCACCGTTGCGGCGTAGAAGTCGCCGTGCGACACGAAACAGCCGCCGGCGCGCCAATCGGGCCGCGACCGACGCCGACGGGAAGCCCGCCACGGTGAACGCCGCCGTCGCGGTGCGAGGCGCATCCGGCGGCGGGCCATACACGGTGACCCCGTCGATTCCGCGCAAGCCGTCCCAGAGCCGGGCGAACAGGAACGCGGCCCGTCGATGCAGCTCGCGATAACTGGTGTCGAGCCGGGCCCGGAGCGGGCCCTGACGATGCCGGCGAGCGCCGCCAGCCAGTGCACCGCCGCCGCCCCACCGATGATCCCTTCGTGGTTCTGCGTCCCGGTCTCGAGACGCTCCGGGCGCTGCCTGTGGCGCCGGCTCGAGTCGTGGCGCGTCGACGGCGTCGAGCAAGCGCACGCCGGCCCCACAGCACGCCGCCGTGCGGGTCCGTAGAACTTGTAGGTCGAGCACGCCAGCAGGTCGCACTCGAGGGCGGCCACATCGGGCAGGACGTGCGGCGCGAGATGCACCGCATCGACGAACACCAGCGCGCCGGCCTGGTGCGCCAGGCGGGCCAGCGGCGTGACGTCGGTGATGGTGCCCAAGCGCGTTCGACGCCGCGCCCAGCGCCACCAGCCGGGTGCGCGGGTCCGAGCAGCGTCGGCGAACCGGTCGACCAGCAGCCGTCCGCTGGAGCGATCGAACGGCAGCCAGCGCAGCACCAGTCCGCGTTCCCGGGCCAGCGCCTGCCACGGCGCGACGTTGGCGTGGTGATCGAGCTCGGTCACCACGACTCTCGTCGCCGGCTCGCCACTCGCGGCCCAGGCCCGCGCGCCAGGTGCATGGTGAGTGTGGTCATGTTGTTGCCGAAGACGATCTCCTCCGGCCGCGCCGTTGAGGAACTGCCGCGAACGTCGCCCGCGCGCCGGCCAGCATGGCGTCGGTCTCGTGGCTGGTGGGATAGTCCCAGTGGGTGTTGGCGTTGTGGTGCAGGAGATAGTCGGCGACGGCGTCGACGACCGCCTGCGGCACCTGGGTGCCGCCCGGACCGTCGAAGTACGCCACCGGCACACCGCGCTTCGCGACGCCGCAGCGCCGGGAATGCCGCCCGGATCGTCTCGACCGACGCGACGCCGGTCACGAGCCGAGACGCGTCCGGAGGATGATCGGCACCCGCTTGGGGTCGGCGCGCCCGCCGCTCCGCTTCATCACCTGCCCGACGAAGAAGCCGAGCAGCTTCGTCTCGCCGTGCCGGAACCGCGCTGACCTCGGCCGGGATGGTCCGCGAGCACGGCGTCGACCCACTCCGCCAGCGCGTCGTCGTCGCGCACCTGCAGCAGGCCGAGTTCCTCCGCCAGCACGCGCGGTGAGGCGTCGCGCCGGGTCAGCTCGTCGTAGACCCGCTTGGCGGCCTGCAGCGACAGCGTGCCGTCGCTCGACCAGCGCCACCAGCTCGGCGAGGCGCGTCGGCGCCACCGCGAAACGCGTCCGCGCCGTTCCACGACGCCAGCACCTCGCCCTGCACCCAGTTGGCGGCGGTCTTCGGCGTCGACGCCGGCCGCCACGACGGCCTCGAAGTAGTGCGCCACCGCCGGCTCCTGGGTCAGCACCCGGGCGTCGTAGGCCGGCAGCGCGAACTGCCGCTTCGTAGCGCGCGCGCCGCGCGGCCGGGCAGCTCCGGCAGCAGCGCCGCTCGCGCTCGATCCATGCCGCGTCGAGCACCAGCGGCGGAGGTCGGGATCGGGGAAGTAGCGGTAGTCGTGCGACTCCTCCTTGGAGCGCAGCGGCCGGACGTCGCCGGTGGCGGCGTTGAACGTCAGCGTCACCTGGGCCACCCGCCCGCCCGATTCGAGCAGCGCGACCTGGCGCTCGCGTTCGGCGGTCAGCGCCCGCTCCACGTTGGCGAAGGAATTCATGTTCTTCACTTCGGTCTTGGTCCCGAACGGCGTGCCGGGACGGTGCACCGAGAGATTGGCGTCGACGCGCAGCGACCCCTTCTCCATCGAGCACTCGCTCACGCCGGCATAGACCAGCAGCTGCCGCAGCGTGACGAGGTAGGCCCGCGCCTCGGCCGGGCTGCGCAGGTCGGGGCCGCTGACGATCTCGGCCAGCGGCGTGCCGGCCCGGTTCAGGTCGACCGCGGTCATCCCGGGAATCCGGTCGTGCAGCGACTTGCCCGCGTCCTCCTCGAGGTGCAGCCGCGTGATGCTCACCACCAGCGGCTCGGCGTCGCCGCGCTCGACGACCACCGCGCCGCCGGTGGCGAGCGGCCGGTCGAACTGCGAGATCTGGTACCCCTTCGGGAGGTCGGGATAGAAGTAGTTCTTCCGCGCGAAGATGCTGGTGGGATGCACGGCGCAACCGAGCGCCAGCGCGCCGCGCACGCCGAGCCGCACGGCGGTCGCGTTGGGCACCGGCAGCGCGCCGGGGAGGCCGAGGCAGACCGGACAGACGTTGGTGTTCGGGGCATCGCCGTAACTGGCGGCACAGCCGCAGAACATCTTGCTGACCGTCGCCAGCTGCACGTGGACCTCGAGCCCGATGACGGTTTCCCAGGTCATCCGCCCACCTCCGCGCGCGCCGTCGATCGACCGTTCGAGCAGCTCCGCCACCGGCCAGCATCGGCCCCTCCGCGAGGTCCGGCGCGATCAGCTGGCCGCCGACCGGCAGCCCCTCGCTCCGGCCCACCGGCAGCGACATCGCCGGATGGCCCGACAGCGACGCCGGGCAGACGAAGATGTCGGCGAGGTACATCGCCACCGGATCGGCGGTCTTCTCGCCCGCCCGGAACGCCGGCGTCGGCGTGGTGGGCGTGAACAGCAGGTCGACGCCGGCGGCGAAGACCGCGGTCGAAGTCGTCGCGGATCAGCCGCCGCGTCTGCCTGCGCCTTGCTATAGTACTGGTTACTATAGCCGGCGCTGAGCACGAACGTGCCGACCAGGATGCGGCGCCGCACCTCGCCGCCGAACCCGGCGCCGCGGGTGGCCCGGTAGAGCGCCCGGACGTCGCCGGCCGGCCCGATCCGCGCGCACGCCGTAGCGCACGCCGTCGAAGCGCGCCAGGTTGGCCGCCGCCTCGGCCGGGTTGACGATGTAATAGGTCGGCACCGCGAAGCGGGTGTGCGGCAGCGACACCTGCCGCAGGTCGGCGCCGAGATCGCGCAGCGCGGCGATGGCGCGGTCGCACCCGGCGCGCACGCCGGGATGCAGGTCGGCCGGGAAGTACTCCTCCGGCAGGCCGATCACCGTGCCGCGCAGGTCGGTCCGGCGGGGCGGGACCGCGAGCGGCGGCAGCGGCAGCGACGTGGCGTCGAGCGGATCGTGGCCGCGAGATCGCGCACAGCAGCGCCGCGGCGTCGGCCACCGTCCGCCCGAACGGCGACACGCAGTCGAGCGACGAGCCGAACGCCACGAGGCCGAAGCGGCTGACCCGCCCGTAGGTCGGCTTGACCCCGACGACGCCGCAGAACGCTGCCGGCTGCCGCACCGAGCCGCCGGTTTCCGAGCCGAGCGCCGCGCTGGTGACCCCTGCCGCGACCAGCACCGCCGACCCGCCGCTCGAACCGCCGGGGACGCGGTCATGCTGCGAGCGGGTGCAGCACCCGCCCGAACGCCGAGTGCTCGGTCGACGATCCCATCGCGAATTCGTCGAGATTGGCCTTGGCGGCGATCAATCCGCCCGCCGCCTCGGATGCGCTCGGACGACGGTGGCCGGAACGGCGAGACGTACCCCTCGAGGATCCGCGAGCCGCAGGTTGTCGGTCCATCGATGGTGACGATGTTGTCCTTGATCGCCACCGCCATGCCCGACAGCGGGCCCGGGCGGCGCGCTGTCGAGCGCCGCGGCGTCGCGGCCGCAGCTGTTCCCGCGACCAGTGCAGCGCGGCGTTGAGCCCGCGCGTGGCGTCGAGGCGTTCGGCAGTTTCGCGGCGCCAGGTCGGCGGCGGTCACGACGCCGCCATGCCGCCGAGCCGCGGCACCACGAAGAACCCGTCCTCGAACGCCGGCGCGGTGTCCGCGAGCGGATGCCGGAGCGCGGACGGGATCGACGCGATCCGGCCGGAGCGCCACCGACGGCGGGCCGACGACGACCTCGCCGGTCACCGCCGGCGAGCGGCACCTCCCGCAACTGCGCCACGAACTGCACGATGCTCTCCAGCTGGGCCGACAGCCGCGCCACCTCCGCTTCGTCGACCGCGAGTTCGGCCAGTCGCGCGATGTGCCGGACCACGTCGTCGTCGATCGTCACGCGCTCTCCCAATCCCGCTCCAGTCCCGCCACCGCCACCAGCAGCTGCTTGGTGCCGACCTCGGGGTCGTCGAACGCGACCGCGACCTTCAGGTCCTTGCCGGTCGCCGCTCAAGCCCGAGGATCGCTCCCGATGCCGAACAGCCGGTGGCGCACCCGTTCGCCCTTGATGAACCGCGGCGCGTCCTGGTCGTCCATCCCGTCGGCCGGAGCGGAAATTACCCGGCTCGGGCTCGGCGATCGCGGGGCCGGGGCCACCGGGCCGTGCGCGCCGACGCGCCCGGTCGCGGCTCCGCCCCCACGACCGCCGCGATCGTCGCGTCCCCAGCCGCGCCGAGCTGCGCGAGTCCGCCGACGGCGAACGACGTGCGCCGCTCGTCGACCACTTCCGGGCGGAATCTCGGCCAGGAATCGCGACGGCAGCGCCGGACGCAGTTCGCCGCCCCGGCGGCGCGCCCGCGCCCAGGTGAGGATCGCCGCGTCTCGCGCGCGGGTGATCCCCACGTAGCAGAGCCGCCGTTCCTCGTCGTACCCTCCGGAGGATTCCACCGCGCGAGCCGACGGGAACAGCCCTTCCTCCAGTCCGGCCATGATCACCACCGGCCACTCGAGTCCCTTGGCGGTGTGCAGCGTCATCAGCGTCACGCCCTCCGGCGTGCCGGCGCTGGTGTCGACCGCGGACAAGCAGCGCCGCTTCGGCGAGGAAGCGCTGCAGCGGCGTCGTGCCGGATTCGTCGTCGGTGACCACCTCCGACCATTCGGCGGCAGCGGCGACCAGTTCGCGCACGTTCTCCCAGCGCTCGACGCCCTCGACGCCCTCGGCCGTGAGCAGCGTCTCGTAGTCGATGGTCGCGGATGACTTCCTCGAGCACCGCCACCGGCGCCGACTTCGGCGGTGCGCTCGCCGCAGCGCGTCGATCGTCGCCGCGAATTCCACCAGCGCGGTCCGCTGCCCGGGGCGCAGCGTCTGGATCGCCTCGGCCGCGCCGGGCAGCGTCGAGCAGCGGAACGTCCCCACGCCCGCGCCTGGTCGGCCGAGCAGCACCAGCGTCGACGTGCCGATGCCGCGGCGGGGAACGGCGATGGCGCGATGGAACGCCTCGTCGTCGGCCGGGTTGGCGATCAGGCGCAGGTAGCCGAAGAGGTCCTTCACCTCGCGGCGTTCGTAGAACGAGATCGCACCGACGATCTGGTACGGCACGCCGGAGCGCCGCAGCGCATCCTCGAGCGCCCGGGACTGCGCGTTGGTGCGATAGAGCACCGCGCATTCGGTCCAGGCGACGCCGTCGCCGTGACGACGCAGCAGTTCGCGCGCGACCCACTCCGCCTCGTCGCGTTCGTCGGCGGCCGCCACGACCATGACCGACTCACCGCCCTGGCGCTGCGGGCGCAGCGTCTTGCCGATGCGGCCCGCGTTGTGGGCGATGACTCCGTTGGCGGCGTCGAGAATCGGCCGGGTGGAGCGGTAATTCTCTTCCAGCTTGACGATCTGCGCCGTCGCCGAAGTCGTGCAGCAGGTCGTTCATGTTGCGCAGGTCGGCGCCGCGCCAGGCATAGATGCTCTGATCCTCGTCGCCGACGGCAAAGACGTTGTGATGGTGCGCGCCGAGGTACCGCACCAGCTGGTACTGGGCACGATTGGTGTCCTGGAACTCGTCCACCATCACGAAGTCGAAGCGGTGCTGCCAGCGCTCCAGCACGTCCGCGTGCTCGCGGAACAGCCGGAGCGGGTGCAGCATCAGGTCGTCGAAATCCATCGCGTTCGCCGTCGCCAGGGCGCGTCTGCAGCGCCGGATAGATCTCGGCCGCCACCCGGACCGCCGGGTCGTACGGCGCCCCGGCGGCCAGGTCCTCCGCTGTTTCCATCCGGTTCTTCGCCCCCGAGATGAGCCCCTGGATGAGCCGGGGCGGAAAGAGCTTGGGCGAATGCTGCCCTTCGGCCAGCAGCCGGCGGATCAGCGCCAGCCGGTCGTCCTCGTCGTAGATGCTGAACTGGCGCGAAAATCCGAGGTGCTCGGCCTCGTGGCGCAGCAGTCGCGCCGAAAGCGCATGAAAGGTGCCGATCCACAGCCCGGCCGGTTCGTGGTCGAGGAGGCGTGTGACGCGCTCACGCATCTCCCGCGCCGCCTTGTTGGTGAAGGTGACCGCAAAGATCCGTTGCGGCCGGACACCGTGTGCCGCGATGAGGTGCGCGACGCGCGCCGTCAGCACCCGCGTCTTGCCCGACCCGGCCCCCGCCACCACCAGGATCGGGCCGGTATGGTGCTCGACGGCGATCCGCTGTGCCGGATTGAGTCCGCGGAGCGTGTCGGCGGTGCCGCTCACGCCGCGACGGCGGCGGGAAACCGCATCAGGAAGGACGTGCCGTGAGCCGTGGGTTCCAGAGTCAGCGTTCCTCCATGGGCATCCTCGATGACGCGGCGCGCCAGTGCCAGCCCGATCCCCCAGCCGCCGCGCTTGGTGGTGATGCCGGGTTCGAACAGCGACCGCCGGATCTCGCGCGGCACGCCGGGCCCGTCATCCATGACCCGGATGACCGCGGTCTCGCCGTCGCTCGCGGCGGCGAGGGTGATGGTGCCGCCCCGGCCCTGCAGGGCGTCGATGGCATTCTTCACCATCGCCTCGAGCGCCCATTCCAGCAGCACCGGATCGCCGAAGATCACCGGACCGGCGCTGGGCGCCTGCACCACCAGGGCAATCGGGTTGGCGCGCCGCGGCAGACGGTTGCGATAATAACCCGCCACCCGTTCAGCCAGTGCACCCAGCGCCACCGGATCGCGGCGCGCCGGATTGCCGATCCGCTCGAAGCGCTGCGCCACCCGCTGCAGCCGGTCGGCGTCGCCGTCGAGAAACTCGGCAACCTGGACCGGCGGCAGACTCGCGGCGCGCAGCTGTTCGATCCATCCCTGCAGCGACGTCAGCGGCGTGCCCATCTGGTGCGCCGCCTCGCGCGCCATGGCGACCCACATCCGATCGCGTTGCGCGATCGTGGCGTTGCGATAGGCCACGAACCCCACCGCGACCATCACCACGATCGTCAGGGCCTGCAGCAGGCCGAGAGTCAACAGCAGCGACGTGGCCGGCACCGGACCGTAGTGCACCGCCCCGACCCCGGGGGTCTGGATCGGCGGATTGGTGGCGTCGAGTCGTGCGGCGTAGGCCTTGACCCGCGGGTCGCCGGGCGGGGCGTCGAAGGGCAGATTGGCCGCAGCCATCACGCGGCCGCTGGTGTCGGTCAGGATCAGCGGCAGCCCCAGCGAGCGGACCCGGCTGCCGACTTCGATCAGCGCCGAACTGGTGGCGCCGGGATCGGGGTTGTTGAGCCCCTGAAAGGCCACGGCATACAGGCGCGACGCCGCCACCGCTTCCCTCCGGAAGTGACGCATCACCACCAGGCTCGAGGCGACGCTCAATCCCGCCAGCACCGCGACGAGCAGCGACCGCCGCGCCGGGCGCCAGCCGGCGGAGCCGGTCGCTACGCCGGTGGTCGGAGACGATCGGTCCCGACATAGGGGACCAACGGCGCGGGAAGCACGACCGAACCGTCGGCCTGCTGGCCGTTTTCGAGCAGTGCGACGATGGTCCGCGGAAACGCCACGCCCGAGGCGTTCAACGTGTAGACGAAGTCCGGCTTGGCGGCCGGCGCCGGCCGGAAGCGGATGCCCGCCCGCCGCGCCTGGAAATCGGTGAACAGGCTGGCGCTGGACACTTCCAGCCACGCGGCCACCCCGGGCGCCCACACTTCCAGATCGTAGGTGCACGCGCTGCCGAAGCCGGTATCTCCGGCCGCCAGCAGCACCACGCGATACGGCAGCCCGAGACGCTGCAGCACCGCCTCGGCGTGGGCCAGGATCCGGGCGTGCTCCGCGGCGCCGTCTTCCGGCCGCACCAGCCGCACCAGCTCGACCTTGTCGAACTGGTGCACGCGCATCAGCCCGCGGGTGTCCTTGCCGTGCGCCCCCGCCTCCCGCCGGAAACACGGCGTGTACGCCACCATCGACACCGGCAACGTCGCGCCATCGAGGATTTCGCCCTGGTAGATGTTGGTGACGGGCACTTCCGCCGTCGGAATGAGGAAGAGATCGTCACCGCTGGTGCGGTAGAGGTCGTCCTCGAATTTCGGCAGCTGGCTGGTGCCGACCAGCGCGCTCCGGTTGACGACGTAGGGCGGTTGCACCTCGCGATAGCCATGCTCGCCGGTGTGGAGCTCGAGCATGAAGTTGGCCAGCGCCCGCACCAGGCGGGCGCCCATGCCGGTGAAGAGCGGGAAACCGGAGCCGGCCAGCTTGGCGCCGCGCGCCAGATCGAACAGATCGAGTGCCGCGCCGAGATCCCAGTGGGATCGCGGCGCAAAGGCGAAGGCGGGCGGGTCGCCCCACTGGCGCACCACCCGATTGGCGGTGGCATCGCCGTCGGGGACGTCGGCGAGCAGGAAATTGGGGATGTTGAGGAGGTGGCCGTTGAGCAGCGCCTCGAGATCGCGCAGATCGGCCTCGAGGGCGTGGACCCGTTCGCTCGAGGCCTTCAGCTCGGCCAGCAGGGCGTCGGCGGGCCGGCGCTGCTGCTTGCGTCGCGCCACCTCTTCGCTCTGCGCGTTGCGCGCCGCCTGCAGGGCCTCGACCTCGACCAGCAGCTGGCGCCGCCGCACGTCGAGTTCCACCACGCGGTCGAGCTGCTCCAGCGCCGACCGGTCGCCACGCCGCGCGAGCGCCGTCCGTGCGGCCGCTGGATCGTGGCGAACGCGCCGGATGTCGATCATCGGGTCAGCTGGTGGGCAGACCCGGTGCCAGACCCCGGTAGCCGCAATTGGCGTCGGACAGCGTCTGCATCTGCATCGTCCTGGCGCTGTCGTCGAACGAGAGGATCTGCAGCTTGGCGTATTGTGGTACGCTGAGGTAACACGCCACGCGGGACCGCGCGGCGATGACGTCACCGACGTGGATGACGAGGGTATCGGCGGTGTCGTAGCCGTTCTGCGGGGCGCTGGTAATGGCGTCGAACGATTCCGCAACGATCTGCAGGCCGGGATTGGCGGTGTTGTTCGATCCCAGTCCCACCGCCTGGAGCGGGATCAGGACGTGCTGGCCCTGGCCGTCGATGGTGTAGACGAAGTCGAAGCTCGACGTCTGGTCGGTCCGGACCGGGAATCCGGTGGTGATGTCGAACGCCGACGGCTCCTGCAGCGTCGCGCCGGCCAGTGCGCCCATGGTCACGGTGTCGACCGCGTTGGTCAGCGTCGCTTCCGGCAACTGACTGCCGGTGCACGCCGCAATCGCCGTGGTCGCCACGGTCAGGAGGAGTCCGCCACACGCCCGCATGGCGAGAAGGTTAGACCGCTCGCGGAGGCGCGGCAACCCACCGTCGTTGCTTGACTTCAGGACCGACCGTGACCTAGCTTCGCCGGTTCCCCGCCCTCCTGGAGACGTTGTCGATGCTGCCCCTCCGCTCGGTGATCGCCGCGCTGGCCGAACGCCCCGGAATCGTCGGCGTCGTGGTGTTGACCGACGAGGGACTGGTGGTGGAGTCGGCGCTCGACGCCGTGCTCGACGGCGACGCCATCGCGGCCCTCGCATCGACCGCGAGCCGCGCCCTGGCCGCGCTGGGCGATGCCATCGGGACCGGCCCGGGGGTGCAGATCGTGGCCGACGGCGACGGCGGTGCCTGGATCCTGCAGCGGCTCCCGACCGGCGCGACGCTGCTGGTGCTCGCGGCGACCGACAGCAACCTCGGCGAACTGCTCTACGACATTCGCCGTCACGCCCCGGCGCTGGGCGTTCCGGCATGAAAGGCCGCTGAACCGTGCAGTGGGCCGTGCTGCTCGCCGGCGGCTCGGGCACCAGGTTCTGGCCGCTGTCGTCGCCGTCCCGACCGAAACAACTCCTCCCGCTCGCCGGACCGCGGGCCAGCGCGGAAGAGTCGGTGGACCGGCTGGCGGGCTTTGTCCCCCCCGAACGGATGCTGATGGTCACCGGAGCCAGCATGGCGCCGCATCTCATGGCGCGCCTGCCGATTCCCCCCGAGAACTATCTCATCGAGCCGCGCGCCGCCTCGACCGGGCCGGCGCTGGCGTGGGCCACGCTGGAAGCATGCCGCCGCGATCCCGAGGCGGTCGTGCTCTCGATGCACGCCGACTGGATCGTCCAGGACGCCGCCGCGTTCGTCGCCACCGCCGCGTGCGCCGTCGATGCCGCGTCGCGCCACCACCGGCTGATCACCGTGGGCGTCGTGCCCTCCCGTCCCGAAACCGGCTTCGGCTACATCGTTCCGGGCGAGCGCCTCGATTCCGCAGCCCGCGCCGTCGAACGGTTCGTGGAGAAGCCGGACGCGGCGCGCGCGCTCGACCTCATGGCCGAGGGCGCGCTCTGGAACAGCGGCCTGTTCGCGTGGCGCGCCGCCGACCTGCGCCGCGAGATCGAAGCGCACACCAACGAGATCGCCCCGTACCTGGAGCGACTCGACCGTGGCGACGTGGCGGGCTTCTTCCGCGACGTCCGCGAGGTCTCGATCGACGTCGGTGTGCTCGAACGCAGCCGGGCCGTGGCCGTCGTGGTCGGCGATTTCGCCTGGGACGACATCGGGACGTGGGAAGCACTGGCGCGCGTCCGACCGCGTGACCGGCGCGGCAACGTCGTGCACGGGCCGGTCACGCTGGTGGACTGCAGTGACTGCATTGTCTGGAACGACGGCCAGCCACTGGTGCTCAGCGGCGTGCGCGAGCTCGTCGTGGTGCAGGCCAACGGCCGCACCCTGATCCTCGACCGCGCTCGCGCCCCTTCCCTCAAGAAGACGCTGGACGAATTGCCGCCCGCCGTCCGGGAGCTCGATTGACATGAGTGGGTTGATCCTTCTCGAACCCGCCGATCCGGGGCCGGCGTGGGCGCCGTTCGCCGGTGCCGCGCCGCTGGCCGGACTCCGGGCCGGCGGGTGGCGGATTGCCGACCGGTGGTCGGTGGCCCTCGCCACCCCCGCCGTCGGCGTGGTCGCTCCGCACGCCGCGGCGCACGGCATTCCTTCCGGCCCACCCCTGGTCTCTCCGGAGGCGATCAGCGGACCGGTCTGGGTGGTCGACGCCACCTTCGTCCCCAAGCTGCCGATGCGCGCGGCCACCGGCGCGAAACGGCTGGTGCACGGCGGCCGCGCCGTGGCTTGGCGGCTCGACCCCGGCGAGCGCTGGTCAGGCCCCTTCGAACGGGGCGACGGCCTCGTGGTGGAAGGACGGGTCCTGCGTGGTGCCTTCGACCTGATCACCGCCCTCGAACAGCTGCTCTTCGCCGACACCCTGGCAGCCCTCGAGGACGGCAGCGACCCTGTCCCGGCCGATACCATCGTGCTCGGCAACCCCGAGGCGGTGGCGCTGCGCAACGCCGAACTCGAGCCCGGCGTGGTGCTCGACGCCCGCAAGGGGGCAATCGTCTGCGAAGACGGCACCCGGATCCGGGCCGGAACGCGGCTCGAGGGGCCGTTCTGGGCCGGACCGGGAACGTGGCTGCTGGGCGGCGCGATGCGCATGGTGAGCGCCGGCCCCCACTGCCGGCTGCACGGCGAGATCAGCACCAGCGTCTTCAGTGGCTACGCCAACAAGAGTCATGACGGCTTCATCGGCCACTCGGTTGTCGGCGCGTGGGTCAATCTCGGCGCCGGCACGATCACCTCGAACCTCAAGAACACCTACGGACCAGTGCGCCTCGACGTCGCCGGCACCCGGATCGAGACCGAGCGCACCAACTTGGGTTCGCTGATCGGCGATCATGTCAAGACCGCGATCGGCACGTTGCTGCCCACCGGCGCCGTCGTCGGCGCCGGCGCCAACCTGTTCGGCCCGCCGCGAGCGCCGAAGTACGTCCCACCGTTCAGCTGGGGCGGCGACGGCGTCGATCGGCTGGAACTGGAGGCATTTCTCACCATGGCGCGCCGCATCCTGCCGCGGCGGGACGTGCCGGTCGACGACGCGGTCGACGCCGCGCTCCGCGCCATGCATCGCCGCCTGACATCGTGACGCGGCTCGTCGTCCTCGGCTCGGGCTCGAAGGGCAACGCCTTCGTGCTGATCGACGCCGACGGCGGCGCGCTGCTGGTAGACGCCGGATTTTCGCTCAAGGAGCTCGACCGGCGACTGGTCGCGGCGGGTATCGATCCCGGTTCGCTCCGCGCCGTCACCGTCACTCACGAGCACGGCGATCACGCCGCCGGCGCGGTGCGCATGGCGGCGCGGCAGCGCATTCCGCTGGCGGCTTCGCTGGGGACGTGGCAGGCGCTGTCCGGCCGGGATGATCGGTGCGACTTTCTGCCCCTCGGATCACGGACGGCAGCGACGATCGGGCCATTCAGCCTCACCGCCTGTCCCACGTCGCACGACGCTGCCGAACCGATCGCCCTCGGTATCACCCTGCCGAACGGCCTCGCTGTCGGGGTAGCCTACGATCTGGGCCGCCCGACCCAGGCGGTTCGCTACTTCCTGCGGGAGCGGCATTGCCTGGTGGTCGAGGCCAATCACGACACGGTGATGCTGCGCACCAGCGGTTATCCGCCGGCCGTGCAGCAGCGGATCGCCGGTCCCGGCGGGCACCTGGCCAATCTCGATGCCGCGCGTCTCCTCGAGGAATTGCACCACGACGGGCTCACCACGGTGGTCCTGGCGCACCTGAGCCAACGCTGCAACTCGCCCGATGCCGCCCGGCGGGCGGTGGGGCCGGCGCTGGCGGCACGGGGCTTCGCCGGCGCGCTGTTCGTGGCCGAGCAGCTCGGCCCGATGGCACCGATCGCCCTTCGGCTTCCCGCCCAGGGACTCCTTTTTCCGCCGCCACTCCACCCCACCCGCACCGGCTGACCGCCGGCATGCTCAGCTCCCGGCAGAATCGGGATCAGCCGGCACGGTGACCCCGGCGGGAAGGGGCGTCGCCGGACCGACGCGCTGCAGCGTGATCGTCTGGCGGAGGTCGCCGCCCGAAAGCGTCAACGTCGTCGCGCGCACCTTGATGTTGTATGTCTCCCACTCGCCGCCCAGCGCAATGGTGATGTGATTGCCCTTGAGCCGCCACCGGGCAATCTCCTTGCCCCACGACGCGGATGAATCGGCCCGGATGACAACCTCCCGCGGGCCGCTCTTCGCCTCGGTCTTGACGACCGCCCGCCATGTGCCGACGATGCCGTCCGGTTTCTGTCGCCCGGCACCGGAGAGCACACCGAGTGTCATGAGCGATGTCAACAGTCTCGTCATGCCGAACCTCCCTGCCGCTCGCTCCTGGCCCGGGTGCCACCCAACATCGCCTCACGGATCGCCCGGAATTCGGTGCCCGGCTTCCATTCCGGCCAGGTGGCGCCATCGGCCACGGCGCGCCCGGTGGCCAGCAGCAGTTCGAGGTCGGCCACGGCGCCGCGCAGATCCCAGTCCGGTTTGACGACGTCCGACGGCTGGTGATAGTCGTGCGTCGTGAACTCCGCACGCTTCGTCGCGCCATAATCCGCCGGGCGATCGACGAAGTGCACCCCGCTTTCGAGGTAGAGCGCCGGCACGCCCTTCTTGGCAATTTCGAAATGATCGGCGCGATAGAAGAATCCCTTTTCGGGTTCCGGATCGGGCGAGAGCGTTCGTCCCACCGCACGCGCTGCCGACTCGAGCACATCCTCGAGGGTGCTGTTGCCGCGGCCGATGACCGACACATCGCGGGTCGGTCCCCACGGATTGATGCCGTCGATATTGAAATCCGCCAGCGTCCGTTCCAGCGGATAGAGCGGGTGCGTTGCGTAGTACCGCGCCCCGAGAAGTCCCTTTTCCTCCGCGGTCGTTGCCAGGAAGAGCAGCGTCCGCCGTGGTGCCGGCGTGACGGCCTTGAACGCGCGCGCCAGCTCGAGGATCGCCGCGATGCCCGACGCGTTGTCGATGGCACCGTGATACACCGGATCGCCGTCGACCGGCCGGCCGATGCCGAGGTGATCCCAGTGGGCGGTGAAGAGGACATATTCGCCGGCTACCACCGGATCGGCGCCCGGGATGCGGGCGATGATGTTGTGCGAGGTGAGCCGGCGGACGGTGTTCCTGATGGCAAAGTCGACCGTGGCATCGAGCGCCACCGGCCGGAACTCGCGCGAGCACGCCGCCCGCTGCAGCCGGTCGAAGTCCTGGCCCGCCGCGGCGAACAGCTCCCGGGCGCGGGCCTCGGTGAGCCACGATTCGACCAGGACGCGCCGGTCGGTGTCTGCCGCGCCCGCGGCGTCCATGTTCTCCCCGCTCCAGCTGTCGGCCACGACGCCCCAGGGATAGCCGGCCGGTTCCGTCTGGTGCACGATGATCGCGCCGGCCGCGCCCCGGCGCGCCGCTTCTTCGAGCTTGTAGGTCCATCGTCCGTAGTATGTCATCGCCGAACCATGGAACATCGCCGGGTCGCGCCGGGTCGGATCGTGCGGATCGGGGACGGGCGGATCGTTCACCAGCACCACGATCGTCCGCCCGGTGACGTCGACGTCCTTGAAGTCGTCCCAGCGATACTCCGGCGCTGTCACCCCATATCCGACAAAGACGAGCGGAGAGCGCTGCACGGCGACGACCGGCGCGTCGTGGCGCGACGCGGCGACAAAGTCGCCGGGGAAGTCGAGCGACACCGCTCGCCCGCCCGCCGTGACGGTCATTGCGGGCGTACCGGTATAGCCGACCAGGTCCACCGGCTGCGTCCAGCCGCCGGCGGGATGGCCCGGCTCGGCGCCGTGCCGCGCAAAGATCCCGGCGATGTACTCGATCACCCGCGGCTCGGCCCGTGACCCGGGGCCGCGGCCCTCCATGTCGTCAGACGAGAGGACGCGGATGTGTTCCAGCAATCGGTCGGCGTCGATGGTGGCCATGGTTGTTCCAGTGCGGTGAATCCGATCGCGGCACGCGTTGCCCCCGCGATCCGATGAAGAAAACGGGGCACCGGCCGACGGGCAACGCGGCGGTCAGGCGGTGAAGGCAACCACCATCGGCAACAGCGCATCGGGGGCCCCGGCGAACCGCCCGGAGCCCCCGATGACGTTGCATGTTCCCCCGCGCTCGGCAGCCGGACCGGTCGCGCTGGCGGGCGATCAGTACATCCCGCCCATGCCACCCGGCCGCAGCACGGCGCGGCCGACTTGTCTTCCTTCTTCTCGACCACGACGCACTCGGTGGTGAGGAGGAGCCCGGCGATCGACGCGGCGTTCTGCAGCGCCGTGCGGGTCACCTTGGTCGGGTCGATGACGCCGGCCTTCATCAGGTCCTCGTACGTCATCGGTCGCGGCGTTGTAGCCGAAGCTCTTGTCCTTCGACTCCTTGACGCGCGCGAGCACGATCGAGCCTTCCACGCCGGCGTTCGCCGCGATGGCGCGGATCGGCTCCTCGATGGCGCGACGGATGATGTCGACGCCGATCTTCTCGTCACCGGTGGCCTTGACCTTGTCGAGCGCGGCCTGGGCGCGGATCAGCGCCACGCCGCCGCCGGGGACGATCCCTTCCTCGACCGCTGCGCGCGTGGCGTGCAGCGCGTCCTCGACCCGAGCCTTCTTTTCCTTCATCTCGGTCTCGGTCGCGGCGCCGACGTGGATCACCGCCACGCCGCCGGCCAGCTTGGCCAGGCGCTCCTGCAGCTTCTCCTTGTCGTAGTCGGACGTGCTCTTGTCGATCGCGGCCCGGATCTCGGCGATCCGGCCCTGGATGCGTCCTTCTTGCCCCTTGCCATCGACGATCGTGGTGTTGTCCTTGTCGATCACGATGCGCTTGGCCTGGCCGAGTTCGTTGAGCGTGGCGTTCTCGAGCTTGAAGCCGACTTCCTCGGAGATCACCTGGCCGTCGGTCAGGATGGCGATGTCGCGCAGCATTTCCTTGCGGCGATCGCCGAAGCCCGGGCGCCTTGACCGCGGCCACCTTGAGCGTGCCCCGGAGCTTGTTGACCACCAGCGTCGCCAGCGCCTCGCCCTCGATGTCCTCGGCGATGATCAGCAGCGGCTTGCCGGACTGCGCCACCTTCTCGAGCACCGGCAGGAGCTCCTTCATCGACGCGATCTTCTTGTCGTGGATCAGGATGTACGGCGGCTCGAGCACCGCTTCCATCGATTCCGGATCGGTCACGAAGTAGGGCGAGAGGTAGCCGCGGTCGAACTGCATCCCTTCGACGGTCTCGAGCGTGGTCTCCAGCCCCTTGGCCTCCTCGACCGTGATCACGCCTTCCTTGCCGACCTTCTCCATCGCCTCGGCGATCAGCTTGCCGATCTCGGCGTCGTTGTTGGCCGAGATGGTGCCGACCTGGGCGATGTCCTTCTGGCCGCTGGTGGGCACCGAAAGCTTCCTGAGCTCCGCGACCAGTGCCTCGACGGCCTTGTCGATGCCGCGCTTGAGTTCCATCGGATTGGAGCCGGCGGTCACGTTCTTGAGCCCCTCGCGGAAGATCGCCTGCGCCAGCACCGTGGCGGTGGTGGTGCCGTCGCCGGCGAGGTCGGACGTCTTGGTCGCGACTTCCTTGACCATCTGCGCGCCCATGTTCTCGATCGCGTCGGCGAGCTCGATTTCCTTGGCGACGGTGACGCCGTCCTTGGTGACCGTCGGCGAGCCGAACTTCTTGTCGATCACGACATTGCGGCCCTTCGGACCGAGCGTGACCTTGACCGCCTCGGCCAGCGCGTCGACGCCCTTCTTGAGCTTGGCGCGCGCGTCCACGTTGAACAGCAGTTCCTTTGCAGCCATTGCTTCTCTCTCCGGTCTATGTGAGGTGAATCAGCCGATCTTCGCGAGGACGTCGGAGGCCTTGATGATCATGACCTCGTCACCGTCGATCGTGTACGGCGTCCCGCTGTACTTCCCGTAGATCACCTTGTCGCCGACCTTGAGGTCGAGCGGCACGCGCTCCCCTTTTTCGAACCGTCCCGGCCCGACGGCGATCACTTCACCCTGTGTCGGCTTCTCCTTCGCGGTGTCCGGGATGTACAACCCGCCACGCATCGTCTCGGCCTCGTCGCTGGGGAGAATGACCACCCGATCCTCGAGTGGCGTGATGCGGTGCTTGGATTTGCTCGCCCCTGCCATACCCAGAACCTCCACCGTAAGCGGTGTACAGTAAGTTGTTGTGCAACAATCGCTTGGCGCTCTCACCATGAGAGTGCCAGTGGCACAATAGTAGAACGCGGACCGGCGCTGTCAAGGGGCTCGCCGGCGCGCGCGCCTAATCGGGCGGGGTGGGACGGCACGCCGCTACAGGTCGAAGCGGATCTCGACGCCGAAGTAGCGGCTCCTGGCGGAGTAGAACTGGCGCTGCGTCGAAAGCCCGGTGTGGCCAATGAGGCTGAAGGCGACGCGGTGTCCGACCATCGGTCCGAGCTCGAGGCCGAGCCGCGCCGACGTGCTCCACTGCCAGTCGACATCGGCCGCCGACTGGGTGTCGACGCCGCCGACCCACCGGGCCGGCATGCCGCCCCAGCGGAAGGCATGGCTGCGGTAATCGACCGCCACTTCCGCGAGTCCGCGCTTCAATCCCAGTTGGTCGTGCAACACCCAGCCGAGGGAGCCGCGCACCAGCAGCGGACCGACGGGCACGCCGATCCAGCCCTCGGTGTATTCGCGCGTCCAGTCGATCCGCGGCGCCGCGAAGTGGTTGGCGTACTCGTCGCCGAGATGACTCGATTCGTGATAGAGGCGCACGGCAACGGGAAAGCGTCCCAGCCGCCCCGAGACGTCGAAGCCCACCGTCCAGTCGGTGCTGATCAGCGCGCTCTTGGGATCGGTGAGCGAGAAGCGCGATTCGTTGCCGACCCCGAAGTCGATCAGCCACGGCGTCTCGCTCCGGGTCAGCCGATAGACCGGGATGTTCTCGGCGATGTCGACGTCGCCCTCGGTCTCGGGGCCGAAGCGGGAATCTCCCACGGAGGCGCTGATGACGCGCCCGGCGAATCCGGTGGCGCGCGGTGAGGCGGTGGGCAGTTCGAACGCCTGGACATTGGCGGGAAGAAAGCGCTGGGCGGCGACGGGTCGGACGGGCAACGAGGCGACCCCGATCACCAGGGACAGCGCGCGGACGTGCCACTTACCGTTCGGACGGGGAGCCGATGTCACCACCACAATATATTGGGACCGGTGGCGCGACCACGCCGAGCGTGCTTTCTCCCGGCTGGACCACCGTACTCCGCATCGCCCGGACTCATGGAGGATCACCATGTTTGCCCTGTCTCTTGCGCTGGCCACGCTCGTACCGCTGCAACAGCCCGCCCCGAAGCAGAGTCTGACGGTGCGGGTCGATTCGGCGCGCCATGAGGTGATTCTCACCGCCGGCGCGTACGACCTCGATGCCGGTGGCGGCGACAATCATCCCGGTATGGCAATGGGCGGCATGACCGGGATGGGCATGGACGCCATGATGCCGGGGATGTCGGTGTCCGGCCTGCTGGAATTCGACTGGCCTGTCGACGGCTGGGCGCGCGGCGTGCGGCTGAAGATCGTCGATGGCAAGGGCAATCCCCTGCCGCGGCGGCTCATCCATCACGTCAACGTCGTCAACTTCGCCCGCCGCCAGCTGCTCTATCCCATGCCGGAACGGATGATCGCCATGGGCCAGGAGACCGAGGACATCCATCTCCCGGCCAGCGTCGGCATTCCGGTGCGCGCCGGCATGCCGATGGCGCTCCTGGTGATGTGGGACAACGAGAGCGCCCATCCCCTGACCGGCGTCACGCTGCAGATGACGGTCGAGTACCTGCCCAGCAACATGACGCCGCGACCCCTCAGCGTGCTGCCGCTCTACATGGACGTGGTCTATCCGGTCGCGCGCGACGTCGATTTCGATCTCCCGGCCGGCAAGTCGGAAAAGGCCGCGGGGTTCACCTTCCCGATCTCGGGACGGATCATCGGCGTCGGCGGGCACGAACATGACTTCGGCACCGGCATCTCGCTCTTCGACGTCAGCGGCGCCAGACCGCGCCGGATCGTGCAGCTGAACACCAGGCTGGGGCCCGACGGGCGGATGCTTTCCATCCAGCGGCTGCTGCCCGGTGTCACCGGCTCGGGAATCCGCCTGCAGCAGGGTCGCAAGTACCGGCTGGTGGGAACGTACGACAATCCGACGGGCAAGGAGCTGGTCAAGGGCGCGATGATCCACATGGCGAGCCTGTTCGCGCCGGATCACATCGACCAGTGGCCCGCCGTGCCCGCCAACGACTCCGACTACGAGAGCGACATCAAGCGACTCGACGCGATGGGTGTGGTGCACGGCACGCTGATCCGGTAGCGCTACTCCACGATCCGGCGCACCCCGACCCATTTGCGGAGCCACAGCCGGCCCTCGGCATCGTCTTCGCTGAGCTGGCTCAGCCGCACGCCGCTCGACGCGCTGTGGATGAAGTGCCCGTCGCCGACATAGAGGCCGACGTGGGTCACCCGGTCGCCGTGTTCGGAGAAGGTGAGGATGTCGCCGGGGAGAAGCAGGTCGACATCGCGGCGCACCGCGATGCCCGCCGTCGATTGCCCTTCGGCGGTTCGCGGCAGCAGCACGCCGTGCCGGCCATACGCGTACTGGATCAGGCCGGAACAATCGAACCCGCCGTTGCCGTCGCCGGTGCCGCCCCACACGTACGGCTGCCCCATCTCGTCGAGGGCGGTCTCGACCACCTGGCTGAGCAGCTTGGCCTTGGCATCCGGAATCCCGCTGGCGCGCAGCATTTCGGCAGTGGCCGGTGAGATCCACAGCCCGGCCGACTCGGGCCGGGACCGCGCCAGACCGCGCCGGTCCGCGCGGTAACCGAAGACCACGCCTACCTCGAAGCCGTCGCGCCCGTCGATGGTCAGATCGCGCCAGCGGCCCTCGGCCATCAATCGCACCGGCCCCACGATGACCAGTGGCATCCGCAGTCCCGCCGACCAGCTGGCCCAGAGCCGTTTCTGCTGGCCGACGCCGATTCCCGCGGCGCCGCCCAGAAGCACCGTGGGCAGCCCGTGGGCTGCGCTGAAGAGCGTCAGCTCGCCGCCGGCGCCGTAGAGATCACCGCGTTCCGGACGGCTTCCGGGAAGCATCAGCAGCGAGCCGTCAAACCCGACCGGCCCGCCGAGATCGTGCTCGACGGTCAGATGCCAGCTCGATTCGGCTGGCGACCCGGCCAGCACGCGACCGGCCGTGATCAGGACCCCTTGCTGCGCCGCCACCGGTGCGGCCAGGAGCGGCGTTCCCGCCAGCGCCGCCATCAGCGTGCGCGGTATCACGGGGTATCGCCGGAATGGGGAACTTCGTGATGGATCAACTCTTCCACCGCCTCCGGGCGGGGCACTCCTTCCGGAGTGACGGCCAGCGCTTCCTGAAGTTCCGGGCTGCGACGCAGCAGCCTCATCCAGAAAAGCAGCCCGATCGTTGCGGCCGCGAAGCCAAGCACGACCGACACGATGAGGCCGGCTTCAACGGGGATTCGGGCGGCGATGAAGAGGCCGACTGCGGCGCCGAACGCGCCGGCCAGGATGATCACCAGCGGGGTCAGCAACCAGCCCGCGAGGCGGAGAAGCAGCCGCGCGGCGCGCCAGAGCATGGGAGCCGGTCAGCTCCGCCTGGCGACGAGCCAGGTCAGGAGGTTTTCGAGCAGCAGCGCGGGCGCGATGGCGATAGCGAAGGTCGGCACGTTCCACCCCGCCCCCGGGAACCGGACGAGCGCCGCCCCGGCCCCGCAGAGCGCGGTGAGCACGGCCAGCAGCACGATGGCGACCGGCACCGAAGCCTCTCCCGACCGCCGGCCGAGGTGCGCCAGGATGAATCCCCCCATCCACGAGAGATACGTCCCGACCAGCCACCACGAGGGGATGTACCACCAGTTCGATCCGCCGCCGATCTGGTACCAGCGGTTGGTGTAGGTGTGGAGCGGCTGGAGAATGGCGAGGTTGAGCACCAGGAACGCCCAGGTGGCACCGAGGCCGATGGCGGCGGCGCCGGCGATACCCTCGATGGTCCGGGGCCGCGTGCGGGTGCCGGGATAGAAGATCGTGAACGTCGCCCCGAAGGCGACGATGACCGCGGTCAGGCCACGATTGGCGACGCCGTTGAGATTCCGTTCCACGATCGAAGTGGCCAGCACGCACGCCGCTTGAACCACCGCCAGGACGGTGAGTCCCCGCCACACGATGGGAAGCCCGGTGGTGTCGAACGAATCGTCGTAGGAAACGGCGGTGGCCATCGAAGGATCTCCGCGAGCGATGATGGTAACGCGCTAAATTAGCGGCACACCACGGATCGAGCCAAGCCCCGCCGGACCCGGCGCAGTCACAATCCCCACCCGACGATCACCGCGATGTCGGTGAGGACCCATGCCACGAGCACCTGGTGCAGCGCACGGCGGTGATCGAGCGAGGACCATCCGCGCCCGTTCATGTACCAGGGGCCGAGCACCACGAGCCACGCCACCGCCGCGGTGAGCAACGCCGCCCAGCGGAGCAGGTCGGTGCCGCGCTGCCAACCGCTGAGCCAGGCGGCCATGGCCAGCATGCCGAACGCGAACCCCGTGCCGAGCAGCGCCAGCACCAGGGTTCGTGCCTGGCCCAGCCACGACGCAAACGTGCGGACCTCCAGCGCGCGGTCGGCATCGAGGCGATGCAGCTGGGTCAGCGGATAGACGCCACCAAGCAGCGGGGCGAATGACCAGATCGCGAGGGCGCGCGGGCCGGCAAACGCCACGCCGGTGATCGCCCAGGCTGCCACCGGCGTGAACACCCCGAAGCAGAGCATCACGATGATCCAGTCCACGCCGCCGACGCCTTCGCGCCCGATCGGCAGGACCGATACCGCCAGCGACAGCCCCAACGACAGCACGTAGAGCTCGCGATAGCCGCCCGGGAGTTGCCAGCTCACGGCCATCCCGGCAACCATCATCACCACCGCCACCACGGTGAGACCCCGGGGCACCTGCGGTGCGTCCTCAAGAGCGAGCAATTCGCGCCGCCGATTCGCCAACGCGGAGTTGAGTGCCAGAGAACCACCGTTGAGTCCGACGACCCACGCCACGATCCCGAGCCACGCGCGGCCGCTCGGCCACTGGAACCCGATGGCCAGCCACCACCCCAACGCGGCGTGCAGCGCCAGCACCGGCCATTCGCCGGGACGCAGGTAGACGACGTACGGGGCGGCCGGCCCGAAGAGCCGCTGGGTGATGTGTCGCGCCAGGGGTTCGCGCGTGGGACGCGGCTCCGCCGCCTCGGCATGCGGATCGGTCACAGTTCGAGCGAGACCGCGGCGACGCGCAAGCCGTGCAGCGTCAGGTCGGGGTCGACGACGTCGATATGCCGGGCCAGCCGCGCGATCATCGCGGCCAGGCCGCCGGTGGCGACGGTGCGCGGCACTTGTCCGCCCGGCCATTCGGCACGCATCCGCAGGATCATCCCGTCGACGGCGTCGGTCGCACCGAAGAGGACGCCGCCCTGGATGTTCTCGTCGGTGCGCCGGCCGATGGCGCGGGACGGCGGCACCAGTTCGGTCGCCACCAGTTTGGCCGCTTTCCGGACCAGTTGGTCGGCCGAGGTGCGAATGCCCGGCATGATCGATCCGCCGAAGAACCGCCCGTCGCCGGTGACGCAGTCGAACGTCGTCGCGGTGCCGAAATCGATGACGATGCTGTCGCCGGGATATCGGTCCAGCACGCCGAGGACGTTGGCGATCCGATCGGCGCCGACCGCCAGCGGCTCGTCGACCGCCAGGGTGAGCGGCAGCGGCGTCGTCGCGTCGACGACGCCGACCCGGGTGGTGATGGCCGAGCGTACCGCCTCGACCATCGCCTCGGTGACCGTCGGCACCACCGACGCGATGCACGCGGCGCGGATCTCCGCCGGTGAATGTCCCGCGCGCGCAAGAAACGCTTCCAGGGCAATCGCCCACTCGTCGGGCGTGCGCTCCGCCACCGTGGTCAGGCGCCAGTGGCCCGCGAGCGTTTCGGCCCGGAAGAGCCCGACGGTGACTTCGGTGTTGCCGATATCGAGAGCCAGGAGCATGCAGGAATCTCGCGTCAGGACGCCGTGGTGACTACCCCGGCGAGGATTTCCCGCACCGGTCCGGCCTCGGTGCGGATCCGGAGCGCGCCGCCGGCAGTGATCCCTTCCGCCGAGCCTCGCACCGGTTCGGTGACGTGGGCACCGGCGAGGACGTCGCGCAGCGCGAACGCCCGCAGCTCGGCGTCGCTGAGCGGCCCCGCCTCGCGCGCCGCAAACGCGACCGCCGCGGCGACCGGCGCCGCGAGCCGGTCGGCCGTGGCATCGGGAACCCACGTGGCCAGCGCGGTCGCCACCTCGCGCAATGGGGCCGGGATGACGTTGCGCACGTTCAACCCGATGCCGACCACCACCCACTGGCACCGCCCCCCGCCCCACCGCGCTTCGCACAGAATCCCCGCCAGTTTCCGGCCGTCCAGCTGGATATCGTTGGGCCATTTCACCTGGAGGCGTGGCAGCACCGGACAGAGCAGTTCGAGCGCGGCGCACACCGCCAGACCGACCCGCACCGACAGCGCCTCGAGCGCGTCGGTGCGCTCCGGCCGCGCCACGACCGAAAGCCACAGACCGCCCTCGGCCGATTCCCAGTTGCGCCCCCGGGTGCCCCGCCCGGCCGTCTGACGATCGGCCCGCACGGCCGTTCCGTGAGCGGCACCACCCTGGGCCAGCTCGTGCGCCGAGTCCATGGTGCTGGGCAGATCGGCGGCGTGAATCAGTTCAGGCGCCACGCGACGCGAATACGTGCAGCGCGATGAGCCCGAAGATCAGCAGACCGAACCCGATCCGATACCACGCAAAGGCGTTGAAGGTGTGACTCTGCACGAAACGGAGGAAGCCGCGGATCACGATCAGCGCCGCGATGAACGACACGACCAGTCCGGTGACGAACATCGGCACATCGGCGGCGTGGAACAGCGCCCGGTTCTTGACCATTTCGTAGCCGCCGGCGGCCACGAGGGTCGGGATGGCGAGGAGAAAGGAGAACTCGGTCGCCGCCGGCCGCGACAGTCCCAGGCCGTAGCCGCCGAGGATGGTCGCCGCGGCGCGGGAGGTACCGGGAAAGAGTGACAAGACCTGCGCGCATCCGATTCCGAACGCCTGGCGAAACGAGATGGCGAACACGTCCGTCGTGACCGGCTCGGGGCGACGCCATTCGAAGAGCAGGATGATGACCCCGCCGACGACCAGCGCACCGGCCACCGGCCCCGGCGCGAACAGGTGCGCGGTGATCCAGTGATGCGCAGCGAGCCCGACGCACGCCGCCGGCAGGAATGCCAGCATCAGGTTGATGGCCAGGCGTCGCTCCGCCCGCTGTGAGAAGCAGCGTCGCACCAGGTCGAGGAGCAGCACGCGGTAATGCCAGATGACGGCCAGGATCGCGCCGGTCTGGATGACGATCTCGAAGGTGTCGGCGCGCCGCCCGGTGAAGCCCACCAGATGCCCGGCGACGATCAGGTGGCCGGTCGAGGAGACCGGCAGGAATTCGGTCATCCCCTTCGACGATGCCGAGGAAGACGCGCGACGGCGAGGGGTCCGCGGCGCCGTCATTGGTCGAGCACCAGACGGTAGAACGCCTCGTACTTCGGTACCACGATGTCGGTCGAGAACTCGGCGGCGCGCGCCACGGCGGCCTCGCGCATGCGCGCGTGGCGCGGTCGGATCCTTGAGCAGGTCCATCGTGCGCCGCGCCATGGCTTCGACCGACCCCACCGGCTCGAGCAGGCCCTCGACGTCGTCGGTGAGCAGTTCGGGAATGCCCCCGACGCGAGCGGCCAGCACCGGCGTCCCGCAGGCCATCGCCTCGAGCGCCGCCAGGCCGAACGATTCCGTCTGCGACGGCAGCACGAAGAGGTCGGCGGCGGCGAGGAGCGGCGCGACGGTATCGAGTCGCCCGAGAAACCGGACGTCCTCGGCCACATCCAGTTCGCGCGCGGCCTGTTCCGCGTCGGCGCGATCCGGGCCGTCGCCGACCATCACCAGCGTCGCGGGCATCGCCCGGCGGACCCGGGCAAAGATCCGGATCACGTCGCTGACCCGCTTGACCTCGCGGAAATTCGAGACGTGGACCAGCAGCCGGTGATCCGGCGGCACCAGCGATTGCCGCGGCATCGCAAGCCCGGGATGATACTCGGCGAGGTTCACGAAGTTCGGGATGATCACGATGTCGCACTTGCCGCACCCGAAGGCGCGGTAGGTCTCCTCGCGGAGGAAGTGCGACACCGCCGTCACCCCGTCGGACCGCTCGATCGAGAACCGCGTGATGGCGAAGAACGACGCCTCCTGCCCCACCAGCGTGATGTCGGTGCCGTGCAGCGTCGTGATCACCCGGATCGGATGCTCCCGCTGCAGCATCTCGCGGGCCAGATAGGCGGTCGTCGCGTGCGGAATGGCGTAGTGCACGTGCAGCAGGTCGAGCTCTTCCTGCAGCGCGACTTCGTACTGGCGCGAGGCCAGCGCCAGTTCGTAAGGGTAGTGCTCGAAGAGCGGGTACCGGCTCATCGTCGTGTCGACTTCGTGGAAGAAGACCCGCTCGGCGTACTGCCGCAGGCGGAACGGTGAGTCGTAGCTGATGAAATGGACCTCGTGGCCGCGGCGGGCCAGGTCGAGCCCCAGCTCGGTCGCCACCGCGCCGGACCCGCCGTAGGTGGGATAGCAGGTGATGCCGATCTTCATCGGTTGCGCCCACGCCGCCGCGATCTCCGCGGCAATCGACTCGGGGGAACGGGTTGCATCGAGGACGAGCACGTCAGCTCCCAGTTGGTGGCGGAACCATGTTTCCTGCCGCTTGGCGTACTGTCGCGTGGCGGTGGCGATCGCCGCAGCCAGCAGCTCGCGAGGCAAGCGGCCTTCGAGCGCCGCCACCGCTTCGCGCACCCCGATGGCATCGAGCCCGGGCTCGTCGCGCCTGGCGCCATCGGCGAGCACGGCCGCCACCTCTTCCATCAGGCCGCGGCGCACCATCTCGTCGGTGCGCGCCCGGATCCGCTGGTGCAGCACCGCTCGCGGCGCCGTCAGGCGTACGTACCACGGTCGGATCGGACCAGCGACGGCCGCCGAACGCTGCCACCAGGATAACGGGCGCCCGGTCAACAGCGACACCTCGATGGTCCGGGCCGCCCGGTGCCGGCCGCCCCCGCCGCCGAAGTCCGGGTCGAGTCGCGTCGCCCAGCGCACCAGGTCGGTATGGGACATCTCCCCGGTAACCCGGCCGATCGACTCGCGGCCGGGCCGGTCCAGCGGCGGCTCGACGAACAGCCCCTGCGCCAGCGCGCGGATGTACAGCCCGGTTCCGCCTACCACCACCGGCAAGTGGCCACGGGCCCGGATCGCGTCGACCGCTGCGGCCGCGTCCAGCGCGAAGCGTCCCGCACTGTAGCGCTCGCCGGGGTCCACCATGTCGAGCAGATGATGGCGGACGCGACGCCGCTCGCGAGGCGTCGGCTTGGCGGTGGCGATATCGAGGCCGCGGTAGACCTGCCGCGAGTCCGCCGAAATCACTTCCAGCGGCCAGACCCGCGCCAGTTCCAGCGCCACCGCCGTCTTGCCGATGCCGGTCGGCCCGACCAGCACCGGCGTTTCAGCGCCGACCAAACCGGCGCTCCAGCTCCTCGCGGGGGAGTTGCACAATGGTGGAACGACCATGCACGTCGTGAGGCGGCAGGGTGCAGGCGAACAACCGCAGCAGCAACTCGCGCATCTCGCGCTCGTCGAGTGCCTGCCCCGCCTTCACCGCCGCATGGCAGGCGTACGTCGCGGTCAGGCGTTCCATCGGATTGGCCCAGCCGCCGAAGCGTCCCCGGGCCAGATCCGACACCAGGCCGCGGAACGTCGTCGTGGCATCGAACCGCGGGTGGGGATTGGGGACGCCGTGCAAGGCCACCGCGCGCCCGCCGAACGGTTCGATTTCGAAGCCGAGCCGACTGAGCAGGTCGGCCTGGGCCGCCACGACGTCGAGTTCTTCGTCGGTGAGTTCGATCGTGATCGGCAACAACAGGCGCTGCGCGGGCATCACGCCCTCGAGCAGGCGCTGCATCGCCTCTTCGTACAGCACCCGCTCGTGCGCCGAATGCTGATCGACGATGACCAGTCCGTCCGGTGCTTCGTAGCAGATGTAGGTATCCGCGAGTTGCAGCAGCGGCAGCTGCCACGCCGCGGCGATGTCGGCTGTTGCCGCCGGTGCCGCCGCCGGGCCGTGCCCGGCGCCGTCGAGCGGGGCAAAGAGGTCAGGCGGGAGGCGGGCCGGTTCCGGTGCGTGCCACGCGCCCGCAGCCGGCAATGGCCCGCCACCGAGGAACGCCGTCGCATCGAGGCGGCCGAGCGCGTCACGAACCGCCTCCTCGACGACGCGCTCGATGCTGAAGCGATCGCGGAACCGCACCTCGAGCTTGGCGGGGTGAACGTTGACGTCGACCGTGTCGGGCGCCACGACGAGATCGAGAAAGAGCGACGGGCGGTCACCAGGGTGGATGGCGGAGCGATAGCCGGCTTCGGCGGCCCGGATCAGGAAGTTGTCGCGGAACGGGCGACCGTTGACGAACAATTGGGTGCGCCGGCCGGTCGGCTGCGCGTCCGCGGGACGTTGCACGAAGCCGATGACCCGAACCGGGCCGGCCGCGTAATTCACCGGCAGCAGCGTCCTGGCGACGTCGGCGCCCCAGACGGCGGCGAGGCGCTCCTGCCGCGACTGACCGTCGGGAACGGTCAACCGTGCCCGCCCGTCGAGCGTCAACTCGAAGCCGATCGCCGGGTGGGCCAGCGCCAGGGTGGCGACCGCGTCCCACACCAGCCGGCTCTCGCTCGCCGCCGAGCGCAGGAACTTCCGCCGGGCCGGCGTGTTGAAGAAGACCGCCCGCGCCGATACCGTCGTGCCCCGCTGTCGTGCCGCCTCGGCGACGCGCTCGACCCGGCCGCCGATCACCTGCAACTCGGTCGCTTCGCCGTCGCCGACAGCCGTGATCATCGTGAACCGCGTCACCGAGGCGATGGCGGGCAGCGCCTCGCCGCGAAAGCCGAACGTGGCGATGCCGACCAGGTCGTCCGACGCGTGCGGATCTTGCTCGTGGCGTGGCGGTCGAGCGCCAGCATCGCGTCGTCCCGCGTCATCCCCGATCCGTCGTCGGCCACCTCGATCAGCGTCTTGCCGCCGTTCTCCACCGCCACGCGCACATGGCGCGCTCCGGCGTCGAGCGCATTCTCGACCAGCTCCTTGACCACCGACGCCGGCCGTTCGACGACCTCGCCGGCCGCGATCTGGTTGGCGACGGCGTCGGGAAGGAGCGCGATACGGGAAGCCGTGCCGGCCGGCATGCAGTCAATCTAGCGGCCCGATGCCGGCGATCAGATTGCGCGACACCCACCCTTCCTTGCCGTCCGGCGTCGAGATCAGATACCACCCACCGCGGGTTCCGGCGACGGCGACTCGGGACCACTCCGCGACCTCGCCCAGCGACGGCGCGGCCTCGGTAGGCGAGACGCGCAACGTGGCCCCGGCGCGCACCAGCGCTTCCCGGACGGCCAGTTGTCGCCAGCGCGCCGCAGCGCCGGCCGCCACGACAAGCAGGGCGGCGGCCGAGACGACGGCGAGCCGGGGACGACGGATCGCCGATCAGCACCCACATCATCAGCCAGAGCCGCGACCGCGAGCACCAGGAGCTCGTCGCGACTGAGCGGCACGGTGGGCGCGAGCGCGCGGACATCCGCCGGCACCGCGTCGGCCTGACGCCACGCCAGTGCGGTCAGCGGATCGCGCGGCGCAAGCAACATTGCACGCAGCCACGCCGCGGTGGCGCCGACATCGTCGCGGGCCATCCATCGGGCGCTGCCGAGATCGCGCCAGGCGTTGGCCGCCTCGGGATCGTGTGCCACCAGCGCGGCGAACTCCCGGGCGGCGCCCGCGTAGTCGCCGCCGCGGTAGCGGCCGACCGCGCTTGCCGTCTGGCCGGCAAGCGGGCGCGCCAGCAGCAGCAGCAGCATGAACGCCGCGGGACGGCGGAGCCGCGCCAGCGCGCGCTGCAGTGCTGGCGGCGGTGGCGGGCCCACCGGGTGATTGCGGCCGTACCGCCGGGCCAGCGAGGCCGCGAGCCAGCGCCGGATCTGCTCGGCATCCTGACGATTGATGCCGCGATGGCGGAGCGCGGCCACGACGCGCTCCGGGCCCGCATCGGCGGGCGTGGCGAGCAGCAGCCGCAACTCACCTTCCGCTTCGGCGGGGAGCGGTGCGGGCTCGCTGGTCCGTCGTTCGCGCCGGAGGACCAGCACCAGGAGGGGGGCCGCGATCACCACGAGCAGGAGCACGGGCCACGCCGCCTGCACCAGCGCCGTTGCCCACGGGACTCCGGCGCCCGTCGACACCGGCAGCGCCTGGCGCGCCGCCGTGCCTGGCGGCACCGGCACGACCGGAAGCGACAGCTCCGCCGCGCGTGCGACGGCGACGTGCGCCGAACCGGGATCGAAGTACGGGTAGCTCACGGCCGGTAACGTCACCACGCCGGCACTCTCGGCCACGACGGTGAAACGGAAATGCTTCTCGCCACCGATCCACCCGTTGGACGGCGCCAGCCGCACCTGGGTCGGCTCGGTATAGACCCGCAACCCGCTCGGCCAGGCGATCTCGGGCATGGGCCAGAGGGCCAGATTCCCTTTTCCCGACACCACCAGGTCCACGATCGCCGGTGCCCCCGGAATCAGGGCGCCCGCCGGGCCCCGCCAGGTGACGACGAACGCCGTGTCCCGTCGGTCCGGCGCCGAGAGGTGCCGTCATCGACGCTGGCACCGGAAGCACCTCCAGGGTCACCGATCGGGATGCCAGCGTCCGGCGGTCCTGCGGGGCGTAGTAGGAGGTCGACGTCGGTACAGAGTACGTCAGGACTGCGGGTGGAGCAACTATCGGACCCGGGCCGAGCGGGAAGATGGTCTGATCGGAAACGAAGACGTCGTAGTAATAGCTCCCCACCCAGCGCGATTCCGCCAGCACCGGCACGACATCACTGCGCAGACTCCACAGCCCGCTCAGGGCGGGCGCCCGCAGCGTGGGGCGGTCACGCAGCCGGTCGCGCAGGGCGCGCGGAAACCACGCCACGGTCACCAGTTCGACCTGTTCGCCGACCCAGGCGGTGTCCGTGGAGAATCGCGTGGCCACCGACACCGATCCCGGCACCGGCGCGGGAAAGCGATCGAGCAGGGCCATGGCGCGGGGCGAGACCGACGTCGCCGTCGTGTCCTGTCCGAGGAGCACGGTGAGGGCCGCGAGCAATGCTACCAATCCGGCCCCCGGACCGGGGCGCCGTGCGCCTGTCGCTGGTAGAGCGAACGGCGGGTCTGCTGTTCAGCCCGCTCCATGGCGCTCAGCACCTGTTCCGCCTCGGCGCGGGTCATGGTGCCCCGGGGCGGAGGTTGCGGCCCACCGCCGCCGCCGCCGCCGCTTCGGGGCTTCGGCGCCGACGAGGGCGAGGCCGGCGGCCGGGGCCGTCGCGCCAGCTCGTAATTGTATTTCGCATTGACGTCGTTCGGGTCGAGCAGCAACGCCTGCTGCAACTGCGCTGCGGCCGCGCTGAGCAGCGTGTCGCGCTGAGCGGTGTCGCGGCGGGCCTGGAGCAGGTACGCGGTACCGAGGTTGTAGAGTGCCCGCCGCCTGAGATCGGGATCGAGGCTGAGCGTGGCGCGCTGCAGCGCGTCGATCGCCGCGGTGAAATGGCCGCTCACGAGATCGGAGGTGCCGGAGTTGAACCAGGCAGTATCGCTGCCCGACGCCCGGGCGTCGCGGAGGAATGCCGTTGCGGCCCGCGTCGTGTCGCCGCGCTCGAGGAAGCGGGTGCCGGTGCTCGGGCGCTGCGCCGCCGCCCGGCCCAGGCCGATGGCGAGGAAAAGGATCGCCAGCGCGGCACTGCGGCGGGTGATCGCGTGCGCCATGACCATCACCGCGGCCAGCAGCGCCAGTATCCAGGCCCGGGGCACCGGACGCGCCCCAGTTCGATCCGCCGCGGGCGCGCCCTGCAGGCGCGCCAGTGCCTGCCGCACGTCGCTGACCGGGTCGAGCGATTCGGGCGAGATGACGACCCCGTGCGCCGCATTCGTCACGAGCTGCACCAGATCGTCGCGCCGGACGGTCACCACCTCCTGGCCGCTGGCGTCCTTGTGCCAACCGCCGCCCGGTTCCGGGATCCGCGCCCCCGCGACACTCCCCACCGGGACGGTCACCAGGGAAATCCCGGCCCGCGCCACGGCGCGGCCCGCAGCGGCGAGCGCCGCGTCACCGTCAAAACTCTCTCCATCGGTGAACATGACGATGGCCTTGTCCCCTCCTTCGTGCGTTGCCGCCAGCACCGATCGCGCCACGTCGAGTCCGGCCGCCAGCGCCGATCCCCCTTCACTCGCCATGTCGGGGTCGAGCGCATCGAGCTGCACCGAGATGGCACTGGCATCGAGCGTCAGCGGCGACAGCAGGTAGCCGTCTCCGGCAAAACCGACCAACGCGATCCGATCGCCCGGCAGGTCGCTGAGCAGCCGCCGCGCCAGTTCCACGGAGTGCCCCAGCCGGTCGGGGGTGGCGTCCTGTGCCAGCATCGACCGCGAGACATCGACGATGAATACCACGTTGCGGGCCCGGGACTCGAGCTGACGGCTGGCAAAACCCCAGCGCGGACCTGACATCGCGGCCACCGCCACCAACGTGGCGCCGGCCAGTACCACCGGCGTGCGCCGGCCGAGCCGCCGGGCCTGGGCGCCGAGCGCGAGCGACCATGCTTCGGCCGCGGCGACACGGCGACGCCGCACCACTTCCGCCAGCATGCCCACCGCCGCGGCCAGCGGCGGTGCCAGGGCCAACAGCCAGAGGTGATCGAACGTCATGGTACCCGCACCACCTTCCACCCGCTCACCACCAGCTCGCCGACCAGCGCCAGCACCGCGAGCACCAGGAACGGCAGCGTTCGCTCCGTTTCGTGGGAGTAGCGCGTCACGTTGGCGGGAGCCCGCGCCAGGCGATTGATCTGCGCGAAGATCTCTGTCAGCGCGCGGGTATCGCGGGCCCGGAAATACTCGCCGCCGGTGAGTTGCGAGATACTGCGCATCAGCCCTTCGTCAATCTGGACCGGCATGGTCTCGTACTGGTAGCCGTTCTCGTCCCGCGAGGTGGGGACGCGGGCCTCTCCTTCGCTGCCGATGCCGACGGTATATACCTTGATGCCGAACGCCGCCGCGGCTTCCGCCGCGGTACGCGGATCGATCAGGCCGCGGTTGTTGACGCCGTCGGTGAGCAACAGCACGACACGACTCGCCGCCGGCACCTTGCGCAGCCGTGCCACGGCCGTGGCCAGCCCGGATCCGATCGCCGTGCCGTCCTCGAGTTCGCCGATCTGGACCGACTGGATCGCGTTGGTGAGCGCGGCGTAATCGAGCGTCACCGGCACCACCGTCAGCGCCTCGGCGGCGAAGACCACGAGTCCGATGCGGTCGTCATGTCGCCCATGGACGAAATCGACCGCCTCCTTCTTGGCAACCTCGATGCGGTTCGACGGCGCAAAGTCTTCGGACAACATCGAACTCGAGATATCGAGCGCGATCACGATGGCGATGCCGTTGGCCGAGACGGTGGTGCGGTCGCCGGGCCCGATACGGACCGGCCGCGGCAATGATCAGGGCGCCGTAGACCGTCGAGCGCAGCGCAACGGGCAACCGCAGCCGCCACCGGCCCCGCACCGCCTCCTTGAACGGCGCGGTGTCGCTCACGATGGCCGGCACCGGCACCTGCCGGCGCCGGCGCCACCACCACCACGGCAGCGCCAGCAACAGCAGCAGCAGCCAGGGGCGGAAGACACCGATCACAGTCGGGTCCACCTGCTGCAAGCGCTGCCATCCTTCGCGAGCCAGCGCTTCGAGCGGCGCCGCGTCGCCCGCGGCGAACCGGAGCGCATCAGCCTGCTCGCGCCAGTCGGCAAAATCGTCGCGGTGGCGCACCTGCCAGGCGAGGTGATCGAGTACCAGCCGGACCTCGCCGGCGGAGAGCCACGCCTCGACCCGCGCCGGGTCGAGCGGTAGTTCGGCGTCGAGCCGCGGCGCCGGCGGCAGCGCCGTACCGCGCCGCCGCCACCACCACTGCAGGGCCGCGGCAAACAGCACGGCAACCGGCACCAGCACGCCGAGCGGCAAGGCGGAGGTGCTGCTGCGGGGGAGCCAGGGCCGCGCGGGGCGCGGCGGCAACGTCGTCACGGCTTTCCCGGGCGGGAGCACCGACGCCACCGAGAGTGGTACCCGAACGTCGGCGAGCGTGTCGACCCGGCCACTCAGCGTCACCACGATCGGCCCGGGAATCACCAGCTGCTGCTGGCCGGGAGTCCAGACGGCGATCGGATAGGCGATCCGTACCGCGCTGCCTTCGCGGCTCACCACCGGCGGTCCCGTCAGCGTGGCAAGCGACGAATCGGCCGGGGTGCGCGCCTGCACGATCGCCCCGGCCGGCGCCGCCACGTGAATCACGACGGTGAGCGTGTCGCCGACGCGGGGGTGCTGGGGCTGCTGCGCAGTCATCGCCCGCGCCCGCCGCGGCCGAACGCCGTCCGGAGCGCCGCCATGTAGTCGCCGTCGGTGCGGATCACCACCTCGCGCACTCCGGCACTCGCCAGCGCCGCACTGCGACGCATCCGGGCCCGCTTCACCGCCGACTCTGCCCGCCGCCGCGCCAGCACGTCGCCGCTGTCGAACAGCAACGCCTCGGGTGCTTCGCTTCCCGCCACCGTCACCCAGCCACCGGCGGGCAGCGCCGTCTCACGGGCGTCTTCGAGCGCGATGGCGGTCACCTCGTGCTGCGCGGCGAGCCCCTTGAGCGCCACGTCCCACCCCGTGGCGAGAAAATCGGACAGCACGACGACGAGCGCGCGCCGCTTGAGCAGTGCGCCGGCGGCATGGAGCGCGGCGGCGAGGTCGGTTCCCCGCCCCGCCGGTTCGAGCGCGAACAACCGCTCGATCACCTTGTACGCGTGCCGCTTGCCGCGTCCCGGAGGCACGACCGGACCGACGCGATCCGCGAATGCGAGCAGACCGACCTGGTCGTGCTGCTGATTGGCCACCAGCGCCAGCACGGCGGCCACCTCGACGGCCCGCGACACCTTCGGTTCGGGATCGCCGACGGCGGTCGACCGGGAACGGTCGACCACCAGCAGCACCGTCAGTTCCCGGGTCTCGGTGTACAGCTTGACGTAGGGATGGCCGGTCCGGGCAAGCAGATTCCAATCGAGATGGCGGAGATCATCGCCCTCGATGTACGGACGGACGTCGGTGAATTCCATGCCGGTGCCGCGGAACACCGATCGGACTTCCCCGCCCAGCAACGTGTCGGTGGCCCGGCGCCCCCGTAACGCCAGGGCGCGAACCCGTTTCAGCAGCGAAGGCGAAAGGCGGGTCGCCACGTCACGGCACCGGCACCGAGGCAAGGATCTGCTGCAACACCGCGTCAGCGTCGAGTCCCTCGGCCTCGGCATCGAACGTCAGGACCAGGCGGTGCCGGATGACATCCGGGGCCAGCGCCTGCACGTCCTCCGGCGTGACATATTCGCGCCCGCGCAGGAAGGCATGTGCCCGTGCCGTCTGGGCCAGGGCGATCGATGCGCGCGGCGACGCGCCGAAGGCAATCATCGACTCGAGATTGGCGAGCCCCACCGTCGCCGGCTGGCGCGTGGCGCGCACCAGGTCGACGATATAGTCCACCAGCCGCGCGTCGAGGTGCACCGCGCCGATCTGCTCCCGCGCGGCCAGCACCTGCTTCGGTTCCGCCAGCCGCTGTACCGGAATGTTCTGGTCCGGCACACTCATGCGCAGCAGCACCTCGCGCTCCTCGGGTCGGTCGGGATAATCCACCCTCACCTTGAGGAGGAAGCGATCGAGCTGGGCTTCGGGAAGCGGATACGTCCCTTCACTCTCGATCGGATTCTGCGTCGCCAGCACCAGGAACGGTTCGGGCAGCGCGTAGGTCGTGCCGCCGATCGTCACCTGGTGCTCCTGCATCGCCTCGAGCAGCGCGGACTGGACCTTGGCGGGCGCCCGGTTCACTTCGTCGGCCAGGACGATCTGGGCGAAGATCGGGCCGTGGCGGACCGTGAACGCCTGGTGCTGCTGATCGAAGATCATCGTCCCGACCACATCGGCCGGCAGCAGATCCGGCGTGAACTGGATCCGTGAAAATGAGGCGTGCAGGACGTCGGCCAGGGTGCGAACGGTGAGCGTCTTGGCCAATCCGGGAACGCCTTCGAGCAGCACGTGGCCGCCAGTAAGCAGGCCGATGAGCAGCCGCTCGATCATGGCGTCCTGCCCCACCACCCGCTTGCGGATTTCGGCCATTACGTCCTGGACCGGAAACGCCACTCAACCCTCCTCGGTGCTCATGTCGATGGCGCGGTAGATGGCGCGCACCTCCGCCGGCGTCAGGTCACGCCACCGCCCCGGCGGCAGGTCGCCGAGACGGACCGGGCCGTACGTGATCCGCGCCAGGCGTTCCACTTTGCCGCCCATCGCCTCGACCCAGCGCCGTACCACCCGGTTGCGCCCTTCGGCCAGCGTCACTTCCAGGATGCTTCGACCGGCGTGACCGCCGCGGACCCGCACGCGCAGGGGGACGACGGGTCGACCGTCGAGTTTCACCGGACCGCGGGCGCGCGCGGCAAGCTCATCGGTGGGTACGCCGTGCACCAGCCCGATGTAACTCCGCGGGATGCGATACCGGGGATGGGTGAGACGGTGGATCGCCTCGCCGTCGGTCGACAGCAGCAGCAGGCCGGTGGTGGCGACATCGAGTCGTCCGACGTACGCCAGCCCGGTCGGATCGTCGAGGAGATCGAACACGGTGCGCCGCCCGGATTCGTCGGCTGCGGTGGTGATCACGCCAAGCGGCTTGTGGACCGCCACCCAGCGTCGCGGCACCAGCCGCACGGGCCGGCGCCCCACGGTGACCCGGGCGGTCTCGGGATCGACCGACATCCCGATGGTTGCGGTGCGGCCGTCGACGCGCACCTTGCCCGCTTCGATGAGCGCTTCCGCTCCACGGCGCGACGCCACACCGGCCCGGGCCAGGAACCGCTGCAACCGCATCGCGGGCATCAGCCCTCTTCGACCGAAGCCAGCGTCTCGCTGTCGCCGGAGTCGGCCTCCGGCCGATGCGGCTGCAGCGCGATCACCAGTTCGTCGGCCCGGGGCAGATCGGTGAGATCGTTGAGTCCGAGCACTTCGAGAAAGAGCGGCGTGGTGCCGTAGAGCAACGGACGTCCCAACGATTCACTCCGCCCGACGACCTCGATGAGGCCGCGTTCCTGCAGCGTACGGAGCACGCCGCCGCAATTGACACCGCGGATTTCCTCGATCTCGGCGCGCCCGACCGGCTGCCGGTAGGCGATCGTCGCCAGCGTCTCCAGGGTCGCCGCCGACAGACGCGGCTGGCGCTGGATGGCCTGGGCCCGCTCCACCGCCGCCGCGAATGCCGGCCGCGTCAGAACCTGATACCCGCCGGCGAGTTCCACGATCTCGATGGCGTGTCCATCGAATTCGTAGTGTTCCCGCAACTGGTCCAGCGCGGTACGACACTCCGCGGCCCCCGCGTCCGGATCGAGACTTTCGAGCTCGTCCAGCGTCAGCGGCCGGTTGGCGGCGAACAGCGCCGCCTCAAGGAATTGCGACAGCGGGGAGAGCGAGCTCACGGGCAATCACCAGGGTTGCAAAGGGGCCCTCCTGGCGGACGCGGCAGAGGCCGCGTCGCGCCAGTTCCAGGAGGGCAAGCAGAACGGAGAGCACGTCGACGATCGTAGCCGAGTGACCCAGCGCCATCCGCCAGTCGAACTGCACCTCCTCGGCCAGGAGCGCTTCGATCCGTCGTACCGCGCCTTCGACGTCGAGCGGACGGGCGATGACGCGATGCAGCACGGGCGACGGAATGGCCGCCACCACCCGCTCGACGGCCACCAGCAGTTCGAGGAGATCGATTTCCACCTGCAACGGCGGCAGCTCCGGCGGCGGCGGCAGATAGCCCCGCGCGTGACGCAGCGCCCGGCGCTCCGCCAGGCCGGCCAGTTCGCGCGCGATCTCCTTGATCTGCTGATACTCGAGCAGGCGGCGCACCAGTTCGGCCCGGGGGTCTTCCCAGTCGCCGTCTTCGCCGGGGCGCGGCAACAGCAGCTGGATCTTGAGGCGGATCAGGCGGCCCGCCATCTCCAGATAGTCCGCCGCCTGGTTGAGCCCGAGCGCGTGGATCGCGGCGAGAAACTGGTCGGCGATGCGCGCCACCGGAATATCGGCGATATCGATCTGCTGCTCGCGCACCAGGTGCAGCAGCAGATCGAGCGGGCCGGTGAATCCATCCAGCGCCACCACAAAGCCGCCACCGTCGAGTGCGCCGGTTTCCGATTCGCGGGTCGCCGTGGTCATCAGCTAAAGATGTTCCAGGTCGTCCCGATGGCGAAGGGGACCACCAGCTCGAGCAGGTGCCGCTCGGTCCACCAGGCCGGCAGCATCAAGGTGTTCAGGAAGGCCGCCGGCGCGAACAGCAACAGCACCAGCAGCGGGAGAAACCCGAAGCGCTCGATGGAACGGTACCGGGCGCCGAGGCCGGCCGGGAGGAGGTGGTAGAACAGCCGCGAGCCGTCGAGCGGCGGAATCGGAATCAGGTTGAAGAACGCCAGGATCAGGTTGAGGTGGATCCCCCACACCAACATCCGCTGGGCGGTGCCGGCGGTATTGCCCTCCTGTCCGATCAGCGCCCGGTAGAGGATGCCGACCACCGCGAAGAGTGCGGTACACGCCAGCGCCAGGACGAGATTGGTGATGATTCCGGCGCTGGAAACGATCAGGTCACCGCGGCGATAGTTGCGATAATTCCGGGTCACCACCGGCACCGGCCGGGCGCCGCCGAACGTGAACTGGCCATGGGACAGGAACCAGAGCAGCACCGGCATCCCGATCGTCATGACCGGATCGATGTGGGGCAGCGGGTTGAGCGTCAGGCGTCCGAGCTTGTAGGCGGTGTCGTCCCCCTGCTGGTAGGCGGCCCATCCGTGCGCCACTTCGTGCGCCACGAGGGCAAAGAGCAGCATGGGAAGCGCAAGCAGGAAATCGCTGAGCAGTTCGGGCTCCGGCGCCAGGTGTGCCAGCTAACCTAACGTGGCCGCTCTTGCCGCGCCCGCCTCATCCGACTATTGTCTCGGCCCGGGTTCCATCAATTGCACCGAGGAGCTATGCCGCGTATCAAGTCCGCCCGAAAGCGATTGCGTCAGACCCATTCCCGCACCGCTCGGAATCGGGCGGTACGCGCCGCGCTCCGCACCGCCATCAAGAAGGTGCGGACCGCGACATCGGCGGCTGAAGCCCAGGCGGCGGCCAAGGCGGCAGAGGCGGAACTGGACCGTGCCGGCCGGAAGCGGCTGGTACACCCGAATCTCGCGGCGCGCACCAAGCATCGCCTGGCGAAACTGGCCCAGTCCAGGAGCTGAGCCCGAAGCGATCAATCACGACGACGGGGCCGGCGGATCGCCGGCCCCGTGTTGCGTTCGCCCCCTCCGACAATCGGCGGAACGCACACTGGTGGTGGGTGAGCCGCCCGGCAGACGCAGCGGCACGCGCACGACCGACCGTTCAGCCCCCGTGTGCCGCGGCGCACGTGACCTTGATCGACATCGGCGTGAAGATGCCGAAGGTCAGCGCACTCACCAGCTGGTTCACGAACGACAACTGGGTCTCGACCCGGGCCACGCCGCCGGGACACTTGGCCGCGGTCGACACCGTGCTTGGTGGAACCAGACCATAGATCCACCCCGGCGCGAATGGCTTCTCGATGGTCTGGGGTGATGGTGTCTCGCCGGTTTCGATGACCGCGTGATAGCACCCTGCGGTCATTCCGATGGTGGTGGCGAGGAGCAGAATCGATCGACGCATGCGACACCCCTTTCGAGGTCAGCCGCCAACGACGGGCGATCGGAAGCTCCATCGCCCGCCGGCCCAGTCGGCTACACCGGGCATCCAGCAGATCAAGGGGGCGCGCCGCGCTCAGGCAGCGCGTTCCCGGGGTCGACTCAAGCCGGCGGTCGGTCGGAGAATGACCCGCCAGATCGACGGCGCCGACGCCGTGTCCCAGACCACCTCGATGGTTGACGCGGCGTCAGCAAGAAGCACCAGCAGGTCATTCTGGTCCCGCTCCGCCAGGTCCCACCCGGCGACATGCCGAAGCCACGGACCGAACGGGTGGTCGCGCCGCAGACTGGTCAGCGCCAATCGACCGGTCGGGCCCAGCATGGCAAGCAGATGTGGAACGAGCCACGCGCCGGTGCGTGGTGGCAGCCGGTCGAAGTAGGTGCCGGCCAGGATGAGATCGAACGGACCTTGCGCCGCGAGATCGGCAATACGTCCGAAGGGGTCGCCACCGAGGGCGACGACGCGCTCGCCCAGGGCGGCAAATCGCAGCCGCGCGAGCTCGAGCGCTGCCTCATCGGGATCGATCAGGCAGACCGTCGCCTCGGAACGTTCCAGCATCGGGACGGCGGCGGTCATCGCCGCCGATTCGGCGCACCCGACGAACAGGATCCTGGAACCCGGCACCGCCGCCGTTTCGGCAAGCCTCCGGCCGCTCCACCGCGCCCGGGCTCTGGCCTGGACCGCCAGCGGCGAGTCGAGCAGATGCCATTCGAGCGCATGTCCGACGGGGTCGGTGGCGCGGATGCCGCCATGGATCAGCCAGTCGACGATCTCCGGATCATCCCGATCCGCCGGAGCGGCACAGATCCGCCGTGCCAGCGGTGAACGCTGCCAGACCGCACGAATGTCCACGACCCACTCCGTAATCTTCGCCGCCGAGCAGCCGGCGCGCTCGGCCAGATGCAGCCCTTCGATGACGTCGTGCGACGCCGCGACCGCCCGATGATATGCCGCCACGCGGTCGTCGGGAAGCGCCGCCATCTGCCGCAGGAAGCGCTGGCTGGCGGCCCGCACGTCGTGTTCGGCGTGCGACGGCGGCGGCACCGGCACGACCGGGTCGGCGGCAATCACCCGACGGGCGGCTGCCGCCTGACGCACCAGGGCCACCCGCGGCCGGAACTCCTCCCGGATCTCCGCGATCAGCCGGTGCAGTTCCGGGGTGGCATCGGGTGCCTCGGCAAGGCCTTCGAGGAGCTCGCCGCGGAGCAGTGCCGCCGCCTCGTCGAGCCGGCCCTGGTCGACCAGCACGGCAAATTCGAGGGCATCGACCCGAACGATCGCGGGATCGACGCCCAGCCGCGGGGCGCCGCCGAGGAGCCGCGGGGCGTTCGTGGCCCGACGAAGCGCATAGAGATGCTGCTTGAGCGTCGCCCGGGCGCGGGTCCGGTCGGTGCCGGGCCACAAGGCCGAGAGCAGCCGCGGCCGGGGAATCCCACCCGGGGTGAGCGCGGCCAGCGCCAGGATCAGCAGCGGCTTGGGCTGCACCGCTGCGCCGGCGATCGGCGCGGCCAGGGAATCCGCCCGCAGTTCCAGGGCGCCGAAAGTGAAGAGCTGAAAGGTCATTGCGCCGCGAGTAAGGTCCGCACAGATATCGCAGCCGCGGGAGCGGTGCCGCAAGGCAAACTGCAAGTCAATCGAACGCTTTACCCATCCTTTTTCTGCGTTTCGGCGCCCGCGGCACCGATTTCCGCGCCGCCACGCCGCCCGATTCCCCCGATTCCCCGCTCAGCCGCCGCCCCCCGGCGCCGGCGTGCTGTCGCTCGCCCGCGCGACCCCCGCCACCCTGCCACGGATCTCCGTGATGCCCGCCATTTCCGGGCCGTGCCACGACGTCGGCAACCCTTCGATCGGCGCCCAGATCTCCCAGGTCGCCACCATCCACAGCCCCGACGGCAACGGCACGAAGCGCATGTCGCCACCGGCCCCGTTCGGCGTCACCCAGGCGGGGAGGTTCTGGTGGGTGAACGCTGAACTGCAGCAGCGCAAGATGGTGCGCGTCGAGCAGCAATTCGCCCGAGATGTCGACCAGTTTGTCCTTTCGCGCCGGCACGAACCGGACGTGGAGCGTGTCGTCGCCGGCCTTGAAATGGGCCAGCGAGAAGCAATGCCCGTCGAGGAACCAGTCGGCAAAGAGGACCCGGGGATCGGGCCCGTAATAGACGCGGGTCGCGGGATCGCCGGGACGAACCTCCCGGCTGAACCCGAAGACCCGGAGCGAATCGGGGTCGATGCTCTGCACCGGCCACGCCAGCAGCGGCAGCGTGGTGGTGTCGGCCGAGGTGATCCCGCCCATCGCGCTGTACAGCGTTCGGGTACGGATCTCGGTCACGGTGAAGCGGAGTTCGCGGCTCCGGATCGTGGCCGCGATGATGTCGAGCGCCGAGTGGGCGCTTTCCAGCAGCCGGCCGAACGTCTCGTCCGAAAGACCCTTCCGGCCGCAGTATCGTCCCCGCGAGACGGCGAGCAGATCGGGAAGACGCATCGCCGTCGGCGCCAGCGCGCACGTCGCCGCACGGTCACGCCGCCGGCACGGATGGTGACAATCAGTGGCCCGCGCGGCGAAAAGCCGATCGCCGCGGCACGATACAGGTACGTGCCCGGTGCGGGCGCGGTGAGAATGAAGATCCCCGAAGCCGGCGTGATGGTCGATTGCACCACGTGGCCGTCGGCATCGCGCAGGTCGATCAGGGCGCCGATCAGCGGTCGTCCGGTGGTCGCGTCGACCACCCGGCCCCGCACGGACTGGCCGGCGACCGCTGCCGGGACCGTCAGCAGCAGCAGCGCGACGTCCCACCGGCCGTGGCGCGCCCGGCGGTTCACGCCACCGTCAATTCCGCCCCGCACTTCTCGCAATACCACTCGAGCGGTCGGTTCATCGCGCCGCACTCACCGCACCGCAGCGTCCGGCCGACCGGGGCCGTCGCCGGTTCGGCGGACGGACCGGAGGCGACGATCTCCTCGATCGAGCAGGCTGTCCGTCCCCGGCGCGACTCGTGCCGCAGCCGCTCGCCCGGCCGGACGAATCGCGGCGGCGTCTGCCCGACCGGAATGGTCACCGCCGCGTCGGCTTCGGCGGCACGCCCCTGTCGGGCGGATCGGAGCAGCGGCCGGCCGAGCCCGCTCGGCATTCGGCGTCCCGCGGGGCCGGAACGACAGCGGACCGAACTCGGCCGCCGGTTCCGGCTCGCTCCGCGCCGGTGGCGACGGTGCGCCGCCCCGGCATTCCTCGAACACCGACAACAGCGACGAATCGACCTCGTCTTCGACTCGCCAGTTCGCCGATCCCGACCGTCGACTCCCCGGCTCACCGGCTCATGCGTCCACCTCCGTGCCGATGGTCGTTTCGACGGTCACCACCATCACGTCCTCGGCCGCCTCGGCGGCCTCCGGTGGAATCGCGATCGCTCTCGATTTCGGTCGGACGGGCCTGCTCGTCGTCGAGCTCCAGCACCGGCGACGGCGCGCGCGTGACCAGGGCGTGCACCTCCTCCAACCGGGCGATCCGCTCGGTGACGGCGTCGAGCGACAGCTCGAACGCCTGCAGGTCGCTGGCGTGCCGCGTCCGTTCGCCCTGGAATCGTTCGTCGTCGTATTCGCCCACCGCGTGGCGCAATTCGGCCTCGGCCAGCGCCTCGCGTGCGGCCGTGGCGCGTTCGGAAAGCGCGGCGTGTTCGGCTCGATCCTCGTGAAGCTTGCCGGCGATGGTGGCGGCGTGTGCCCGCAGCCCGTTGGTCAGCTCGTCGAGGCGGCGCTCGTAATCGTGGCGCACCCGCTCGCGAACCGCCGCCGGCGGGTCGGCCGCCGAGGTGGTCGAGGCGGGCCAGCCACCCGTGCAACGCGTCGCGTTCCGAGAGCAGCTGCTCGACGGCGGTGAGATCGTGAACGGAATCGGTCATGGACACTACGCTCGGGAATCGGGGACGGGGCGCGTCGGGCCCCGGCAGAAATCTACTCCTTGGTGGAACGATCGGCCTCAGCGGCCCGCGACGACAGGGTCCCGGTGCACGACGCGGCCGCCGACCATCGTCAGCCGCACCACGGCCGGGAGCGTCTCCCCCGACGAACGGCGTGTTGCGCGAGCGCGACTTGAACCGGGCGGGATCCACCGTCCACCGCGCCGCGGGATCGAACACCACCACGTCGGCCGGCGCGCCCCGCCGCAGCGACCCGCCGGCGAGGCCCCAGATGCGCGCCGGTGCGGTGCTCATCCGCTCGATCAGCGCCGACGGCGTCAGCAGTCCGCGGCTCGACCAGTTCGCGCCAGGCCAGCGAGAGCGCCGTCTCCAGGCCGATGATGCCGTTCGGCGCATCGTCGAACTCCCGCTCCTTGGCGTCGTAATGATGCGGCGCGTGGTCGCTGGCGATGCAGTCGATGGTGCCGTCGGCCAGCGCCTGCGCGGATCGCGTCGCGGTCCGCCGCCTCGCGCAGCGGCGGGTTCATCTTGGCGTTGGTGTCGTACCCCTCGCACCGCTCGTGGGTCAGCGCAAAGTGGTGCGGCGTCGCCTCGGCGGTGACCTGCAGCCCCGTCTCCTTGGCGCGGCGGATCAGGCCGCACCGAGCCCGCGCGTGCTCATGTGGCAGAGGTGGACGTGCCCGCCGGTCAGTTCGGCGAGGATGATGTCGCGCGCGACGTGGATCTCCTCGGCCGCGGCCGGAATCCCCTTGAGGCCGAGCCGCGTCGACACGATCCCTTCGTGCATCGCGCCGCCGGCGGCGAGCGCCAGGTCCTCGCAGTGGTCGGCCACCGGAATCCCGAAGGTCCGCGCATATTCGAGCGCGGTGCGCATCAGGTGGCTCGACATCACCGGGTGGCCGTCGTCGCTCACCGCCACCGCGCCGGCGCCGACCATCTCGCCGAACTCCGCCAGCTGCTCGCCCCGCTGGCCCACCGAGACGCAGCCGATCGGGATAGACCCGCGCCAGCTCCGGCCGCCTCGCCCTTGGCCTTCGACGAAGCCGACCGCGCCCTGGTTGTCGATGACCGGATCGGTGTTGGGCATCGCGCAGATGGCGGTGAAGCCGCCCGCCGCCGCCGCCGCCGCGCCGGTGGCGATCGTCTCCCGATCCTCCTGGCCCGGCTCCCGCAGGTGGACGTGCAGGTCGATCAGCCCCGGCGCCACGATGCATCCCGGCGGCGTCGATCACCTCGGCGCCGTCGGGCTTGCCGAGGTCGCGGCCCACGGCCGCGACCCGGCCCTCGCTCCACCAGCACGTCGGCGCACCTCGTCGACCTGCTGCGACGGGTCGATGACCCGGCCGCCGCGAAGCAGGATCGGCCTCATTCCGGCCCCCGCCGTCCCGCCGCGCGGCCCATCCGGCGGCCCCGCCGGCCAGGAGGTAGAGCACCGCCATCCGCACCGCCACGCCGTTGGTGACCTGCGGCAGGATGACCGAGTGCGGGCCGTCGGCCACGTCGGAGTCGATCTCCACGCCGCGATTCATCGGCCCGGGGTGCAGGATCAGCAGGTCCCGGGGCGCCCGCGCCAGCCGTTCGGCACTGACGCCGAACACCCGGTTGTATTCGCGCAGCGACGGGATGAACCCGGCCGTCATCCGCTCCAGCTGCAGCCGCAGCACGTTGAGGGCGTCGGCCCACTGGATGGCGTCCTCGACGTGGGGGATGACCTGCACGCCGAGGTCCTCGATGTCGCTCGGCAGCAACGTCGCGCGGGCCGCACACCGCCACCTCGGCGCCGAGCTTCGGTCAGCCCCCAGATGTTGCTGCGCGCCACCCGGCGAGTGGAGCACGTCGCCGCACGATGCAGACCTTCAGCCCGGCGATCCGGCCGAAGTGGTCGCGGAGCGTGAGCAGGTCGAGCAGCCCCTGGGTCGGGTGCTCGTGCTTGCCGTCGCCGGCGTTGATGACGTTCGACCGGATCCGCGTCCCGAGGAACTGCGCCGCGCCCGACGAGCCGTGGCGGATCACCACCATGTCGATCCGCATCGCCTCGAGGTTCCGCGCGGTGTCGACCAGCGTCTCCCCCTTGCGACACCGACGAGCCCGCCGCCTGCACGTTGACCGTGTCGGCCGACAGCCGCTTCTCGGCGAACTCGAACGAGATCCGGGTGCGGGTCGACGGCTTCGAAGAAGAGGTTGACGATCGTCTTGCCGCGCAGCGCCGGCACCTTCTTGATCGGCCGCTCGGAGACTTCCTTGAACGGCTCGGCGGTGTCGAGCATCGGCGGTGATCTGCTCGGCCGAGAGGGGCTCGAGGCCGACCAGGTCCTTGCCGAGCATCGGCGCCGCTCATGACGGCGTCTCCCCGCACCAGGTCGACCGCGTCGCCGCCGTCGAGCTCGCGGACCGATACCTCGCACCCGCTCGTCCGGCAGGTGGTGACCGCCAGCCCGGTCACGTCGGCGGCGATCGGCAGCTCGCGGCCGCCGCGGTCGACCAGCACGCGCCAGCAGGATGCGGCGCGGGCGCCCGAAATCGGCGATCTCGTCGAGCGCGGCGCGGACGGTGCGGCCGGTGAAGAGCACGTCGTCGACGATCACCACCGTCGCGCCGTCGAGGTCGGGAGGAAGCTTCGTCTCGCGCACCACCGGGCCGCGGGCCGATGGCCTGGAGGTCGTCGCGATAGAGCGTGATGTCGAGGGTGCCGCGCGCGAGCGGCGCCGGCCAGCGCCGGCTCGATCAGGGTCGGCGAGCCGGTCGGCCAGTTCCACGCCGCGCCGCTGGATCCCGACCAGCACGACGCGGCCGGTGCCCGCGGTACGTTCCACCACCTCCGACGCCATGCGCGCCAATACCCGCCCCAGGGCGGGGGCGTCGAGAAGTCGGGAAGTGGCGGGCATCGAGGCTGTAAGGTAAGAGCGGGGGAACGCGGCTCAAAATCCCCGTGCCGGCGGGGCGCTCCAGCGCGGCCAGGTGGCGCGCCCAGCGTTTCGTGGTCCAGAGCGCCATGCCCAGCTCGACCAGCCCGGCTGCCGCGAACACCCGCCGGTAGGCGGCAGCGGGCCGCGGCTGGAATTCGCTGGCGGTCGCCCACCATCGCGTCGCCCGGCACGAAGGTCGGGAGATACGCCACCGCGCCGGTGCGCCGCGCAATCGAGGCCGCGCCGCGCGGCGCAGCGAATCCGGGCCGAGGTAATGCAGTACGTCGACCGCCACCACCAGGTCGTATCGGCCGCGGACGTCAGCGTGCCGGAGCTGATCGATCGACCCGAGCCGGAGGTTGCGCGCCGTGCCCCATCGGCGCACCGCCCACTCGCTGGAATCGATGCCGAGGTAGGAGGCATCGGGGCGAGACGGCGGAGAATCGGCTGCCACCGCCCCTCGCCGGCGCCAAGGTCGAGCACCGATGCAATCGGCTGCGCCAGCACCATCTCGGCGGCCGCCACGGCGAATGTTACCTGGCGCACCAGGTCGGCGCGCTGCCCGACGGCATGGCGCCGACTCCGGTACCATTTGTCGAAATACGCCCGGTCGTAGACCTTGGCCGACTTCACCGGTGCGACGGATCGTCGCCGTTCGGGTCGTCGGAAAGCCCCTGCGCTTCGTCGCCACCGCTGCCGCTGGCGCGCTCCACCCGGACCACGGCCCTGGCCTCGTGGGTCCCGACCTTGACCGTCACCAGATAATCACCGGCATCAACGGTGAGATTGCCACCGCCGAACCCGCCGAACCCGCCGCGTCCCCGCCCGGCGGGCTGGGGAATCAATCCGGACACGATCTGCGCCAGCGCCGAGTCGGCGCCCGCTGCCGCGACGTCGTAACCGCCCCGACCGCGCCCGCCGAAACCACCCCGGCCGCCACGCGCCGCAAAACTCTCACCCGGCCGCTCCTGCCATACCCCGGGGTTGGCCCCACGGCCGCGCCCACCGCCAAACCCGCCCGGCCGCGCCCTCGCCCGCGGGCGCCGGCGCCGCTCTGCTGATCGGTCAGCCATGTCCGGACCCGGGCGAGGGCCTCGGGTGACCACGCCGCCTTGTGCAGCGAATCGAACACCGCGTTCGACGCGTTGCAGCGCCAGGATGCTGTCGCGCCGTTCGGCCGGCGTCTGCGGGTGCGGCGCTGCGGCAGCCGGCGTGCGGCGGAAGTTCCAGATCACATCCTGCAACCCGTTCGCGGCCGACCCGGTCAGCGCGATCACGGTGTCACCCGCGACGTCCTGAACGGCGATGTGCGCCTCCCCGCCCGCCGACCCGGTCACCCGGTAGCGGATCGGCACCCCATACGGCGCGCTGGTCCCGCGGAACGTCCCCTGCCCCACCGATTGCCCGTCGAACAGCGGCTCACCGTACTGGTACGCGGTCGCCGGTCTTGAACACCGTCAGCGGCGCGGCGAGGTTCTCGGCCGTCATCTGTTCCAGCGGATTGATGTCGACGATCCAGATCGAGCGCCCATGGGTCGCCGCGATCAGCTCGTGATCGCGCGGATGGATCTTGAGGTCGAACACCGGCACCGTGGGCAGATCGGACATGAAGCGCTGCCAGTTCGCGCCGTCGTCGGTGGAGACGTAGCACGCCGACGTCGGTGCCCACGAACAGCAGATGGGGATTGAACGGATCCTCGCGCACCACATGGACGTAGTTCGGCCCGCCGTGCGGCAGGTTGTTCACGATCGACTGGAACGTGCGGCCGTAGTCGTGGGTGACGTAAAGGTACGGCGTGTAGTCACCGGTGCGGTGATTGTCGAACGCGACATAGAAGGTGTTGGTATCGAAGTGCGACGGCTCGATCCGCGAGACATAGGTCCCGGCCGGAACGCCCGGGGAAACGCCCCGTGAGCTCCTCCCAGTTGCCGCCGTCGTTCCGGGTCAGCCAGGTGCGGCCGTCGTCGGTGCCGGCATAGAGCAGACCGGGCCGGATATACGACTCCGCCAGCGACACGATGGTCGCGTAGGTCTCCGCGCCGGTCGCGTCGTTGGTGATGCCGCCGGTGGTCCGGGTGCTGACCCGCACCTTCATGGTGTCGTTGTAGCTCAGGTCCGGCGAGATCGGATACAGGCTGTCGCCCTGCTGCACCGACTTGAGCACCCGGTTGCCGCCGACGTAGAGCACGTCGGGGTTGTGGGGCGACAGGAAGAACGGCGTCTCCCAGTTGAACCGGAGATCGAAGGCGGCGGAATCCTTCGCGATCATGCGCCTGGACCGCGGCAATCCGCTTCTTCCCCGCGGCCGTCTTCGCAGCCGCCGAGTCGTCGAGCAGCAGGGCCAGCGTGTCGCGCAGCTGCGCGATCTGGGTCCGCGCGTTGGGCTTGGCAAGATTGACACTCTCGCCGGTGGCGGTGTTGACGCGCACGATGTCCCCGCCCTGCGACTCGGCATAGACGATGTGCGAATCGGTGGGATCCTGCGCGGTGTAGAACCCGTCGCCGCCGTCGACGGTGTACCACATGGAATTGGTGATCGACCCGCTCTTGCGCCGGCTCGGCCCGCACCAGGCTCCGTTGTCCTGCAATCCGCCGCAGACGTTGTACGGCACCGCAAAATCGTACGACACGTCGTAGACCTGCGAGATGGCGATCGAGTTGAGCACCATCCAGTTGCCGCCCTTGTCCCAGGTCTCGCTCACGCCGCCGTCGTCGCCGACGAGGATGTGGGCGGGATCGCCCGGGTCGATCCACATCGCATGATGATCGACGTGCACGCCGATGGTGGTGGTGCCCACCGTCTTGCCGCCATTGGTGGAGACATTGAGCGGCGTCGACGACCAGTAGACCCGGTCGGGATCCCGCGGATCGACGCGGACCTGCGAGTAATAGAACGGCCGGACGTCGTTGGTCGCCGTGCGGGTCCAGGTGCCGCCGGCGTCCGCGGAGCGGTACAACCCGGACAACAGCTCCTGCCGGGTGCCGACTCCGGGCCTTCCCTTGGGGTTCGGCATCGAATCGGCTTCGACCAGCGCGTACACGACCTTCGGATCACTCGCCGCGACGGCGATGCTGATCCGCCCCTTCATCGTCGCCGGAAAGCCGCCACCCTTGATCTCCGTCCAGTGTTCCCCGCCGTCGGTGCTCTTCCACAACCCGCTGCCCTTGCCGCCACTGTACAGGAAGTAGGGGCCGCGCATGCGCTGCCACGTCGACGCATAGAGGATGTCGGGATTCGACGGGTCGATGGCGACATCGATCGCGCCGGTGGAGTCGTTGACGAACAGCACCTTGCGCCAGGTCCTGCCACCGTCGGTGGTCTTGAAGAGACCGCGATCGGCGCTGGGGTTCCAGGTCGGACCTTCCGCCGCGACCCACACGATGTCGGGATTCGTCGGGTGGACCACGATCCGCCCGATCACCTGTGTTCCCGCCAGCCCCATCAGCGTCCAGTCGAGCCCGCCGTCGGTCGACTTGTAGATGCCACCCCCGGGCGACACGGTGTTCCGGGCATTCGGTTCGCCGGTCCCCGCCCAGACCTCCTGCGTGTCGCTCGGCGCGATGGCCAGCATACCCATCGCCACCACCGGCTCGTCGGTGAACAGCGGACGGAAGGTGACGCCCTCGTTGGTGGTCTTGAAGATTCCGCCGTCCACACTTGCAACGTAGAATGTCTTCGAAGGCCAGGGGATGCCGGCGATGTCGCTCACCCGGCCCATGGTGTTCGCCGGTCCGATGTTGCGCCAGCGAAACGCCGAAAGCGTGGCGGAATCGAGCGGAGTGGTGATTTGCGCCGCGACGGGAACGCGCCCCGCGGCCAGGACAAGGGCGGCAACCGCCGCCGGAAGGAAACGTCGCATTGACGACACCCGTACGGGAAAACTCGCGGCGACGCGCGCCGCTGTCAGAGGGATCGGTAACGTTGGCACAATCCGACGACAAGCGAAAGGGGTCCGGTGGAACAACGGACAGGGAGGGATTCGAACCCTCGAGACGGCGTGAACCGCCTACACGCTTTCCAGGCGTGCCTCTTCAACCGCTCGAGCACCTGTCCCGGGCGCGGTGAAACTAGCCGGGCCGGAACACGCCGGCCAGCCGCATTAGCTTTGGGCGCGTGACGTGGTCCCCGCTGCCGCTGCGAGGCGGACCGTGACGAGCCCGGTACGCGAGAGCGTTGCCGTCCCGCCCGCGCCACCCGACGAGGCCGAGCGTCGCGCCGCATTGCGGCGCATGAAGCTGGTGGCCTTCGGGCTGCTGGTGCTGGCGCTCGCCGTCTTCATCGCCGCTTCGGCGTTTGCCTCCCGCTTTCCGTGGCTCGGCTATGTCCGCGCCACGGCCGAAGCCTCACTCGTGGGCGGGCTCGCCGACTGGTTCGCCGTCACGGCCCTGTTCCGCCATCCTCTCGGATTGCCGATACCGCACACCGCCATCCTGCAGACCCAGAAGGATCGGGTCGGGCGCATCCTCGGCAACTTCGTCCGCAACCACTTTCTCTCCCGCGCGGTGCTCGACGCCCGGCTGGCGGCGCTGCAGCCGGCGGCGCGCGCCGCGGCGTGGCTCGACGATGCCGATCACCGCCGACGACTGGCCGGTCAACTCGCCGGTGGCCTGGCCCGTGCCGTCGAAATGCTGCCGGAATCCGAGGTCAAGGGCTTCGTGCAGCGCAGCGCCGTGACACGACTCGAGACCGTGCAACTCGCCCCGCTGCTGGGCGACGTGCTCACCGTCGCCGCCGCCGACGGTCGCCCCCAGGACCTGCTCGACGCCGCGACCCGGATGATCAGCACCGCGCTCGACGACAGCGGGGGGTCGGTGCGCGAAAAGGTTCGCCAGGAGAGTCCCCGCTGGCTGCCGCTCGGCGTCCGCGACGCCATCGCCGACCGGATCATCGGCGGCGTGCGCAAGCTCCTCGCCGACGTCGCGACCGACCCGGCTCATCCCCTCCGCCATCGCTTCGACGACGCCGTACAGCAGTTCATCGATCGGCTGCGCTCGTCGCCCGACATGATCGCCCGGGCCGAAGCATTCAAGCACGAGCTGCTCGGCCACCCGGTGGTGGAGGATCTGGTCTCGTCCGTGTGGGACCGCGTCCGGCGCGCCGCCGAGCGCTATCGGGCCGATCCCGAGCATACCTCGCTCGAACCGCTCGAGAATGTGCTCACCGCCGTGGCCGAAGCACTCCGAATGGACAGCGCGCTCCGCAACGAGGTCGACGGCTTTGTCGTCGGCGCCGTCGCGGCGCTGCTGGAGCAGAACCGCCAGGAGGTCGCCGACCTGATTGCCGAGACCGTGCGAGACTGGGATCCGGAAGTCGCGTCGAACCGGATCGAACTGGCCGTGGGACACGACCTGCAATTCATCCGCCTCAACGGTACCCTGGTGGGCGGCTTCGCCGGATTGGTGATCTACACCGTGGCCCGGCTGTTCGCATGATCCGCAGCGCCCTGTTCGCTGCCGCGCTCGTCGCCGGAGCCGGTCTTGCTCCCGCGCCGCTGCCGGCGCAGATCCACCCCGCCGCCGGCGCCTGCCGCCTCCCGGCGCTTGATTCGGCGGAGGTGATGCGCGACGTCTCCCGCCTGGCCGACGACTCGATGCTCGGGCGCCGTCTCGGCACTCCCGGCAACGCCAAGGCGCGGGATTTCATCGCGGCGCGCTTCGACGCGCTCGGGCTGCGCCTGGCCGGCGGCGAACGGATCCGGTTCTTTCCCGTGGCGCGACCCGGGCTGCAGGACGTCGCCCGGGGGCGAACGTCGTCGGCATCGTCCCCGGCACGAGCGACTCCACGACGTACATCGTGGTCACGGCGCACTTCGATCATCTCGGTGTGGGACCGCCGGTGAACGGCGACTCGATCTACAACGGCGCCGATGACAATGCCTCCGGCACCGCGGCGTTACTGGCCTTGGCGGCGTACTTCATGAAGCATCCGCCGCGCCATTCGCTGCTCTTCGCCGCCATGGACGGCGAAGAGGAAGGCGATCTGGGCAGCACGGCATTCGTTGCGTCACCGCCGGTCCCGCTGGACCGCATGCTGATCGACGTCAACCTCGACATGGTGGGCCGCAACATCCATGGGGAACTGTACGCCAGTGGACCGGACCGGTTTCCAGCGCTCAGACCCCTGGTCGATACCACTGCCGCGTGCGCGCCGCTCACGCTCCGCATCGGACACGACCAGCCGGACGGCCCGGTCAACGACGACTGGACCGATCAGTCCGACCAGGGCGCGTTCAACGCGCACGGCATCCCCTTCGTCTACTTCGGCGAAGAAGACCATCCGGACTATCACCGGCCGAGTGATACCGTCGATCGGCTGATGCCGGCGTTCTTCGTGGGCGCCGCGCGGACGGTCGCGGATTTCCTCGCCCGGTACGACCGGTCGCCGGTCGCCCGGCCTCGCTGACGCCGCGCCCGCGGTCGATCAGCGGTGCCCGTCGTCGTCGTCGCGCTGACTGTCCTGCAGATCGAGCGACATCGGAAAGAACAGCGCGTGCTGCACGCCGGGATACGGCGCCGACCATCCCCGCGCGTCGTGCCACAGGATCCGGTTGAGCGCGTCCGACGGCGCCGCGTCCGGAATGTCGAACCGCATGTGCGACGACGCGACCGCCGCGGCCCGCTGCGCGCCTCGCAGCCCGGTCGTGCGCGGATTCACCTCGTCGATCGCCTGCTGCGGCCGGAGTGCCATGTACGGTGTCAGGTCCGGTGCCTCGCCGGGCCCGATGAATGCATGGCCGAGATCGCTGGCCACGAGATCGAAGAGCGAGAGCGCCGGCAGATCGAGCATCAGTTCGATCGTCTTGAGCACCGAGGGATGGTTGTAGAACGTCGAGTCGACCATCCCCCGCCGGCTGTATGGCGAGATGGCGAGCATCACCGAGCGGTGGCCGTCGACGTGGTCGACGCCGTTCTGGGCGTCGTCCTCGACCACCAGGATCGCGGTCGAGCGCCAGAAGCGCGAATGCGACACGCCCTGCACGATCTGGCCCAGCGCGAGGTCGTTGTCCGCCACGCACGCCCTGGGGGTGCACCACCCCGGCTGGTCCCGGCGGTGTGATTGCTCGGCAGCTGCACCAGCACCAGGTTGGGCATGCTGTCGCCCGCTTCCCACCGATGCAGGTGCGGCGAGGAAGATCTCGGCCCGGACCACGTCGGGCACGCCGAGGGTCCAGGTGGGATAGTCGCGCACCATCACCCGGTCGAGCGTCGGGATGTCGGCGTGACTGTCGAACACCGGCACCGGCGCCGACGAATCCCCTCGGGCCCGGGCCCGATATGCCGCCATGAAGCGCTGCCGCGATGCGGCCCCGGAATCGGAGAGTTCATGGGCGAATTCGCCGAAATCCTCGACGCTCCTGCCGCGCGCGGCCGCGGCATCCCAGATGAAGCCACCCGATGAGTACGCCAGCGGATCGGTACCATCGTAGGGATAGCTCCGCCCCGAGTAGAGCGGCCACAACGTGTATTCGGTCTCGTTCGCCTGGGTGAGCCACTGGTGGCCGTCGGCGGAATTGCCGCCGGAGGCAAAGAAGCGGTCGAACGTGACGTATGCCTCGGCCAGCGCGTGCTGGTTCGGCGTCACGTCACGGCCGTATTGCACCAGGGCGCTGTCGCCGTCGCCGCGCGGCAGGTCGCCGAGCACCTGATCGTAGGTCCGGTTCTCCTTCACGACGTAGATGACGTGGTCGATCAGCGAAGGTTCGCGGGGACGTTCGGGCACCGCGCGCGGGGCCACACCAGGGCGCGCGCCGCCCCGTGCGCTGCGGTCGGTGACCAGCGTCAGCCGGTTGTTGGCCGCCACGGCCACGGTAAACGCCGCCAGCTGCGGCCGGGTCGGAATCTCGACCACGTTGACCGCGCCGCGGTCGGCGTGGACATAGCGCCCGGTCAGACCCGACGTCGTACCCGTACCCGCGCCGGGGCCGAGGAGCGTGCCGATCGCCAGCCACTTGCCGTCACGGCTCACGTCCAGCGTGGTGGGATACCACGCCGTGGGCAGCAGCCCGCGGAACGCGGCCGACGCCGCGGTGCGCCCCGAGGTCGTAGATCGCCACCGCGTTGATCCCGCCCAGCGCGACGTAGAGGACGTCGCCGTCGGGGCTGAGCGCCAACGCGGTCGGCGCGAGGCCGATGGCCCGCGGCCGGAAGGGCGCGATGGCGAGTGTTCCCGCGACGCTGTCGCCCCGGGTATCGACCACGGACACCTGATCGCTGTTGCCGTCGGCGACGTACAGCAGCTGGCGGCGTTCGTTCCACACGATCGCCGTCGGATGGCGTCCGACGCCGATCCGCCGCACCACCCGACCGCGCACCAGATCGATCCGGCTGACCGATCCGGGCGATGCGATGCCGCGATCGTCGACCCGCACCGGCTCGGCGTGAGCATCGCAGCATTGCGCGACGGCGTGATCTCCCGCCACCGGCTTGGCACCTGCCATCTCGCTCACCCATGCCGTCGTGCCGTCGTCCGAGACCACCGCCGCGATCGGGACGACGCCGAGCGCCACTGAGGCGAGAGCGGTCCCGTGATCGGCGTCGACCACGGCCAACGCGTCGTTGGCCGGCAACGGCAGCACCGCGACGCGGTGACCGGTCGAGTTCGCCGCCAGCGCCGCCGCCGGCGCGCCGGCGATGTCGGTACCGAACGCGCCGAAGTCGACCAGCGTGTCGCCGGCGACGGTCGCCAGCTGCGCCACCGTTCCCCGGGCGGGAACGCCGGCGGCATGCGGCAGCCCGGCCGGACTCCGCCCCGCCATCGAGAGCAGCGGCTCGCCGGTGTGGGGATCGATGCGCGATTCCGTACACGCCGGCATCGCCGGAAAACGCGATGCGCGCCTGCACCGCATTCTGCGCCCAGCCCAGCCTGGTGAGGGAACCGGGAACGGCAACCCAGACCGCGCGCCCCGACGGCGCGAAGCGCAAGCCGGTGACGCGGCCCGTGAAGACGCTCTGCACACCGGCCGGGCGTGATCTGCTGATTGGTCGCGATGACGCCGGGTCGGATACGCCGCGCAGCGGGGCCTGCGCCTGGAGCAAGAGAGCAAGTATCAGCATGATCGGAATCAGCGGACAGGGAGGGATTCGAACCCTCGATACCGTTGCCGGTATACCGGTTTTCGAGACCGGCTCCTTCAACCACTCGGACACCTGTCCAGGCGCCGCCGAACGCGCCTGCCGCGGCGCTGCAATAGTGGCGGAGGTCGGCAACGCGGGCAAGGGTTCTATATTGGGAACGTGTCCGGCCCCTCCAGTACTCCGCGACGGCAATCGAACTGGGCTCTCCGCGCCGCCAGATGGCTCGACGAACTCCGCCACGGGGAGCAACAGGTTACCCTGGTGCTCTCCCTGGTCATCGGCGCCCTGGTCGGGATGGTGGTCGTCGCGTTCATCTTCATCACCAGCCGGCTGGCTGGCCATCTCTATCCCACCGGCGGCGCCGGCTGGCGACGGGTGCTGGTGCCGGTGCTCGGGGCACTGATCAGCGGCTATTTCCTCTACAAGTACTTCCCCGACGCGCGCGGCAGCGGCATTCCGCAGACCAAAGCCGCGATGTTCATCAACGACGGCTATATCTCGCTCAAGACCGCCGCCGGCAAGTTCGGCTGCTGCAGCCTGGCGCTGGCCAGCGGCATCGCGCTCGGCCGCGAAGGACCATCGGTCCAGATCAGCGCCGGGATCACCTCCGTCATCGCCCGGCACCTCGGTCTGAGCAAGGAACAGGTCAAACAATTCATCCCGGTCGCCTCGTCCGCGGCGCTCGCCGCGGCGTTCAATACCCCGATCGCGGCGGTGATCTTCACCCTCGAAGAGGTCGTCGGCGACCTCCACGCCAACGTCCTCGGCTCGGTGGTGCTGAGTTCCGCCACCTCCTGGATGACGCTCCACCTGCTGCTCGGCGACGAGCCACTGTTCCACGTCACGCCGTATCAGCTGGTCAATCCTCTCGAGTTCGTCTTCTACGCCATCCTCGGCGTGGTCGGCGGGCTCGGCTCGGTGGCATTCGTCAAGCTGCTCCTGGGACTGCGGAAGCGCTTTCTCAGTCTTCCGGCGCGCACCCAGTGGTTCCAGCCGGTCGTCGGCGGGCTCACCGTCGGTGTCATGGGATATTTCTTCCCGGACGTGATGGGGGTCGGTTATGGCGTTGTCGAGCGGGCCCTCACCGGCAACATGCTGCTCGAGGTCGTCGTGGTGCTCGGGGTGTTGAAGATCATCGCGACCGCCACCTGCTACGCTTCGGGAAATTCCGGCGGCATCTTCGGTCCCAGCCTCTTCATGGGCGCCATGCTGGGAGCCGCGGTGGGCCACCTGGCCCACGCCGTGGCACCGGCCCACACCGCCGGGGCGGGCGCCTACGCGCTGGTCGGCATGGGGGCATTCTTCGCCGGCGTCATCCGGACACCGCTGGCATCCGTCTTCATGATCTTCGAAGTGACCCGTGACTACGCGATCATCGTCCCGCTGATGATCTCGAATCTCATCGCCTTCTACATCTCGTACCGGATGCAGCGGGAACCGATCTACGAGGCGCTGGCGCACCAGGACGGGATTCACCTCCCGACCACCACGACGCGGAGCGCGCGGCTGATGGTGGTCGCCGCGATGCGCCCGGTCAGCGCCGCCCCGGCCGCCGGCGCCGCCGACGTCTCCGAGCTGCCCCACGTGCACCCCGATCACAGCCTGGCCGTTGCGCTGGAGCGCATGGGCGACGCGCACCTCGACGTGCTGCCGGTGGTGAGCCGCGCCAACATCCACCTCGTGCTCGGTGAAGTCGCGCTGCAGGACATTCTCCGCGTCTATGGCTTCGACGAGTCGCGCCGCACGCCGTGACCTGACGGCGGTCGGGCCCGGCGGCCGTTATCTTTCCGGCCAGCGCGGGTGGGGGAACCGGATCCGCACCGGCACGACCTCACCTGCATCTCCCCGGCACGGCAGACCGCTCTCATCATGGCCATTCGGCAGGACCGGCGGGAACTGGACGAACTCTTCAGCGTGGCGTACGAAGAGTTGCGCCGGCTAGCCGCCAGCGTGCGGCGCAGCGATCCGGCCGCGTCGATCAGCCCCACGGCGCTGGTCAACGAAGCGTGGCTCAAGCTGGCGTCGTCGCCCCCGTTCCGCGCGACGTCGCGCCTCCATTTCAAGCGGATCGCGGCGCGGGCCATGCGCCAGGTGCTGATCGAGGCCGCGCGGCGGCGCCAGGCCGCCAAGCGCGGCGGCGGCGCCGTGATGGTCACGTTCGACGAGGCCATTCCCGCCTCGGCGACGTCGGCCGACGAACTGCTCGCCCTCGATGCCGCGCTGGATGAACTCGCCGCGCTCAACCCCCGTCAGGCCACAATGGTCGAGAGCCGGTTCTTCGGCGGACTCGACAGCGCCGAGACCGCGGCAGTGCTGGGCGTATCGGAAGCCACCGTGCTGCGCGACTGGCGCGCCGCGCGGGCGTGGCTGGCGCACCGCATCGCCTCATGACGCTCGACCCGCGCCGCTGGGAACGGATCCAGGCGATCTTTCACGACATCGCCGATCTCGATCCCGACGCGCGCGACGAAGGCCCTGGCCACCGCGTGCGGCGGCGACCCGGCCCTGATCGCCGACGTGCGCGCCCTGATCGACGGCGACGCGCGACGCGCCACGCTGCTCGACCGCGGCCTTCCCGACGCCGCCGACCAGGCCCTCGGCACGGCCCCGCCGCCGCGGTTCGGCCCCTATCGCATCGTCCGGCTGCTGGGAGAAGGCGGCATGGGAGCCGTCTATCTCGCGCACCGCGACGACCTCGACGCCCCGGCGGCCATCAAGATCCTCCGTGACGCCTGGGCGTCTCCCGTCGCGGCGCGAACGGTTCGTCGAGGAGCAGCGCACCCTGGCGCAATTGCGCCATCCCTCGATCGCGCGGTTGCTCGACGCCGATACGCTGCCCGATGGCACGCCGTGGTTCGTCATGGAGTACGTTGACGGCCTTCCGCTGACCGTCTACGCCGAGCGCCATCATCTCGGGGCAACCGACCGGCTGCGGTTACTGCGCCGCGTGGCCGAAGCGGTGCAGTTCGCCCATCGGCACGCCGTCATTCACCGCGACCTCAAGCCGTCGAACATCTTCGTGTGCGACGACGGGACCGTCCGGCTGCTCGATTTCGGCATCGCGAAACACCTCCAGGGGCGCGACGCGACGGGCGACGCGACCCGCACCGGTCTGCGGGTGATGACGCCGGCCTACGCCTCGCCGGAGCAGATGGCCGGCGAACGCCTCGGCGTCCACAGCGACGTGTACTCGCTCGGCGTCGTGCTGTACGAACTGTTGACCGGCCGGCTCCCGTACGATGTGGCCGACCGCACGCCGACCGATGCCGCGGCGCTGATCCGCGGACGCACCGTGTCGCGGCCGTCTGTGGCCGCGCGCCAGGCCGGGTTTCCGCTGTCCGCCCAGGTCAGCCGATTGGCGTGGGGCGATCTCGACGTCCTCTGCCTGGCGGCGATGCACGCCGATCCGGCGCGCCGCTATCGCTCCGCCGACGAGCTGATCCGCGATATCGACCACCTGCTTGCCGGCGAGCCCCTCAACGCCCACCTCGACACCGTCGGCTATCGCACCGCCAAGTTCGTCGGCCGCCACTGGCGCGGACTGATGCTCACGGCTGCCGTGTTCGCCGCCGTCGTGGGCCTGAGTGTGGTCTATACGATCCGCCTGGCCCGGGCGCGGAACGCGGCGCTGGCCGAAACCGCGCGCACGCTCCGCATCCAGCGGTTCATGCTCGATCTCTTCCAGGGTGGCGATGCAGCGATCGCACCCCCGGACAGCCTGCGGGTCATCACGCTGCTGGCCTCCGGCGTGCAACAGGCCCGCGCGCTCGACGAAGAGCCGATCGTGCAGGCCGAGCTCTATGGCACGTTGGGCGGGGTGTACCAGCGGCTGGGAAAGTACCCCCAGGCCGATACCCTGCTTCGCCTGGCGCTGGCCAGGAACCGGGCGCTGCTGCCGCCCAGTGATCCCGAGGTGGCGCGGAGCTTTGTCGCCCTCGGCATGCTGCGTCTCGAGCAGGCGCAGCTCGATACCGCCGAGCAATTGATTCGCACCGGACTCGGCCTGGCGCGTGCGGAGCATCCGCTGGACCGATCCGCCGAAGCCAGCGCCCTCGGTGCGCTCGGCCGCCTGCTGGAGGAGCGCGGCGCTTATCCCGCCGCCGCCGACACGTTGCTGGCGGCGGTGCACCTCGACTCGCTGGCCCGGGCCACGCCGGCCGATCGCGCCCGCGACCTGGCCGAGCTGGCCAACACCGAGTTCTACGCCGGCGAGTATGTCGCGTCGGATTCGCTCAACACCGACCTCCTGGCGCTCTATCGTGACCTCTATGGCGAACGCCATCCCCTGGTGGCCGACGCGCTGATCAATCTCGGCGCCATCCAGCAGGTCCGCGGCGACTACCGGCGGGCCGAAGAGTATGATCGCCAGGCGCTCGACATCACCGTGGCATGGTACGGCCCGGATCACCCGGAAACCGCGTCAGCCATGACCATCGTAGCTCGCGACCTCGACCACCTGCACCGCGGCGACGAGGCGCTCGACCTGCTGCACAAGGCGCTGGCGATCGAAGTGCGCGTATTCGGTCCGGTGCACCCCCAGGTCGCGTCGACGCTCAACGAACTCGGCACGGTGGCGCTGGCCGACGGCCAGCTCGACGAAGCGGCGAGCGACTTCCGGCGCATGGCGGACATCTACCGGAGCGTCTATCACGGCAAGCATTATCGCATCGGGGTGGCGCTGTCGAATCTCGGCAGCGTGTTCCTGGCCCGGCACCGGTATGCGGCGGCCGAGCAGCAATTCCGCGCCGCGCTGACCATGCTGGAGCAGACCCTGCCCGCGGGCCACGTCAATACCGGGATTGCCCGCATCAAGCTGGGCCGTGCGCTGCTGCGTCAGGGCCGGGCGCGCGACGCCGTCCACCAGACCCTGGCCGGCTACGACATCGTGACGCGGCAGGCGACGCCGTCCGCGAGCTGGTTGCAGTGGGCGCGGCGGGACCTGATCGACGAATATGTCGCGCTGGGCGACACCGCGCGGGCCGCGCACTTTCGCACCGAGTTGGCCGCCAGCGGCGCACCGCCCGCCGGCCGGTGATCCCGCCTCACGAGGCGTCGAGGACTTCGCGGACTTTCCGGGCCAGTGACGTCGGCGTGTACGGTTTCGGCAGGAACGCCACATTCGCGTGCAGCACACCGTGGCGGACGACAGCGTCGTCGGTGTACCCGCTGGTATAGAGGACTCTCGCCCGCGGCTGGATGGACTGGAGTCGCTCGGCCAGCTGACGCCCATCCATGACCGGCATCACCACATCCGTCACCAGCAGATCGATCCGGCCGCCATCCTGTTGCATCGCACGCAGGGCCAGTTCACCGTTGCTGGCGGCGAGGACCCGATAGCCCCGGCTCGCCAGCACCTGGGCCGCGATCTTCCGCACGGCGTCGTCGTCCTCGACCACCAGCACGGTTTCCGACCCGCCGCGGGGCGCCGTGTCCCTGGGTGCAACGGCGGCGGCCGCGGCCCCCACCAGCGCCGGCAGGTAGATCCTGAACGTGGTGCCCACGCCCGGCTCGCTGTAGACCTGCACGTGCCCCTCGCTCTGCCGGATGATCCCTTCCACCACCGAAAGACCCAACCCGGTTCCCTGTGCGGCGGGCTTGGTGGTGTAGAACGGCTCGAAGATCCGCTGCTGCACCGCCGGCGACATGCCGATGCCGGTATCGGTGACGGAGATCATCGCGTACGGACCGGTCTTGACCGCCGCGTGCGCCGAGGCGTATTCGGCGCCAAGCTCGGCGTTGTGCGTTTCAATGGTGAGGTGTCCGCCATTCGGCATGGCGTCGCGGGCATTGACCGCGAGGTTCATCAATACCTGAACCAGATGACCGGGGTCGACCTGGACGGGACGCAGCTCCGGATCGAGCGTCGCGTGCACCTCGATGTCTTCCCCGATCAGGCGGCGCAGCATCGTCTCGACCTCCGCCACTGCGACGTTGAGGTCGACCACCTGGGGTCGGAGCATTTCCTGCCGGCTGAACGCCAGCAACTGTCGGGTGAGCGCCGCGGCACGGTCGACGGCCGCCCCGATCTCGCCCAGCATCCGGTTCGCTTCGGCGTTGTCCACCACGAGGTCCTTCATCAGTTCGACATTACCACGGATCGCCGTGAGCATGTTGTTGAAGTCATGCGCCACCCCGCCGGCGAGTCGGCCCACCGACTCCATCTTCTGCGTCTGCAGCACCTGGGCCTCGAGATCCCGGCGGCCAGTGATGTCCTCGGCGACCCCCGCCATCCGGAAGATCCGCCCGGTCGCATCGCGCACCGGAAAGGCCCGGTCGCGGATCCACCGGATTGCGCCGTCGGGGCGGACGACCCGGTATTCCTCGTCATAGGTGCCCAACTCCTGCCGGGTGTGGGCCGCAGTGCGGATGCGTTCGCGGTCGTCCGGATGAATCGCCTCCATCCAATCGCCCGGTGACGCGTACAGACCCTCCCGGCTTCTCCCCCAGATCGTGTGATACGCCGGGCTGATGTAGATCATTTCCTGTTTGGCCACGTCGGTGAGCCAGAATACCTCCTCGATGGCATCGGCCAGCTGCTCGAATCGGGCCTCCGATTCGCGGCGGGCCGCTTCGGCATCTTCCCGGGCGGTCAGATCGACCAGGCTGACCAACACGCGGGGGGACGCGGCGTTCGCCGCCGGAAACGACATTCCCTTGGCGACGTGCAGCACCGTGCCGCTCACCGTGTTCATCCGCATGCGCGCCATCAGGCTGGTGGCACCGTCGGCGAACGCTGCCAGTTCGTCGACGAATCCCGGCAGCGTGTCCGGCGTGGCAAACACCGTCTGGAGCGAGGCCAGCATGTCGTCTTTCGACTGCGCCCCGAAAAGCGAAACGGTCCAGGCGTTGACGTCGAGGATCTTCACCGCCTCGAGGGCGTGTCGCACGAATTCAGGATGGTGCCGGCAATACTCCCGTACCGCCGGCGCCGTGCGGAGTTCGGCGTCGGCGAGCAGGACCCGGACATCGCTCCAGTCCTCCTGCCAGATCGAGACCGGCGCGGTCTCCACGATCCCCCGCATCCGCTCCTCGCTGGCCCGCAGCGCCAGCTGATCCTCGACGCGCCCGGTGACATCGACCACGGTCAGAAACGCCAGCGGGGCGTCTCCCGGTCGCTCGATCAGCCCACCACCGTAGCGAAACACCCGCTGCCACGCCCGGTCCAGCCGCGTGACGCGCAGATCGACGCCTTCCAGAACCTCTCCCTTGAGGATCCGCGCCAGCGGCCACTCGGTCGTGGGCAGAATCCGGCCGTCGAGCGAGTCGAGGCGGAAGGTCTTTTCGAATTCGGGGAGGTGTAACAGCAGGTCCGACTGGTCCTCGTACCCGTGCATGCGGAGGGCGGCGGGATTCCAATAGGTCAGACGACCGCCGGCGTCGGCGATGATCAACCCCTCGCCGATGCTTGCCACCACCGCCTTCAGCTCACCCTGGGTATCGCCGGCGGGTGTCGTCGGCCGGGCAGCACGCCGCGACGCCGTCAGGCGCAAGGCGACGACACCCAGGCCGCCGGCTGCAAGGGCCAGGAGCAGCCCCACGACCGGGGTGAACCAACCGCGGCGCGCTCCGGCGGCGATCGCCCAGACCACCAGGGCCAGCGCGACCGGCCAGATGCCGGCTGCGTCGTGCCACCACGTGCCCCTTGCCGCCGGAGCCGTACCCCCGTCCGTGTCTCGCATGGTGCTCCTGTGACCGTCGGCGCCCCGCACGATTGCGGATCGACAGACAGTCCCTGGCCACCGAATGATGAGATCGGGTGCTGATGCAATATCACGAACGGTTCACTGCCGGCGCAACCGCGTGACGTGCCGTGCGTGTCGGATTGCCGCGATTGGCTCGTATCAGAATGGGTCGGCAACAGCGTGGTGGCAGCGACCGAGGCCCTCGATCAGGTCCGGCCCCAGATCAAGCCGTACAGCAACAATACGAGCACGATCGCCGTCAGCACCACATAGGTCCGGTCACGCTGGATGACAAAGGCGCCCAGCGTCAGCGCCACCCGGGCGATCGGGGTGAGGATCAGCAGGATCAGCCCGAACTGCACGATGCCGGCGCTCTGCCCGTGCAGCGCGCTGCTCACGATCCCCGTGACACTCCGGAAGGCCGCTGGTTCGCCCCGAAAGACGCCGAAGTCCGGCGCACTCGAGCCGTGGCCTGCCAGGAACAGCGCCACGCCGACGACAACCACCGCGGCGGCGATCAGCACGCCGAGTTGCAGCAACCGGCCGATGACCTGATCGACCTGGTAGTCGCTCAACTCCGTTTCGTGCCCGTCGTTGCCCTCGCTCATATCCCGCCCGTCAATCCCTTGTAGAGCATCTCGACACCGAGCACCACCACCACCGCAGTAAAGATCAGGCGCAGGTGATGCGTGCGCGCCGCCGTCAGCAGTCTCGCGCCCAGCAGCGCGCCGCCCAGCACGCCGACCATCACCGGTGCGGCCACCGCGGGCTCGATATAGCCGCGATGGAGATAGACGCCGGCGCTCGCCGCCGCGGTGACCCCGATCATGAAGTTGCTCGTGGTGGTCGAAACCTTGAATGGCAGGCGCATGGTGCGATCCATCGCGATCACCTTGACCACGCCCGAACCGATGCCGAGCAGGGCGGAGAGCATTCCGGCCACGACCATCATCACGAATCCGGCCGGGACGTGCTGTACCGCGTACGCCTGCAGCCCCTCGGCCGTGGGATAGGTCGAATCGAGCCGCAACCGCCGGGCCCAGCGGTCGGGCTCCAGCGCCACGGCATGTTCGCCGATCGGTTTCAGCGACCGATAGGCGGTGAAGAGCAGCACGACCCCGAACAGGACCGCCAGGGCGCTGGTGGGCACGATCCCGGCCAGGGTTGCGCCCACCAGGGCCCCGGTCGTCGTGGCCACCTCGAGGAAGATCCCGACCCGGACGTTGGTGTACCCCTCGCGGACGTAGGCCGCCGCCGCCCCCGACGAGGTGGCGATGACCGACACCAGCGAGGCGCCGATGGCGTACCGCAGATCGACGTGGAAGAGCAGCGTCAACATCGGCACCACCACGATGCCGCCGCCCAACCCGGTCAACGCGCCAAGCAGGCCGGCGCCGAATGCGCCCACCGCCACCAGCGGCGCCAGGCCGATCAGGGTCATGCCGTTGTTACCGGATGGTGCATCGCGATCGTCCTTGCGTGGTGCGGTTGAGCGGGCGACGTGACTCGGCGCCGGGACGCGACAAGTTAGCGACCGGCGGCGGCCGGTCGCCACCGCGGCGCACCGTCACGCCAGGGTGAGCGCCAGTCGGGTGACCGACGCCGCCGGGAACGGGTAGCCGCCCGCAAGAGAGGCGACCGCCACATCCCGCGAACTCGGCCGGACGGCGTCGGGACGATCGAAACTGTTGACGTCGTGCACGGTGGCCGCCGCGAGCGTGGTGGCGGTCGCCGCGCGGATGGTCGCCCCCCGCACCACCACGTCGGCGCTGCACGCGTCGCGCATCGACGCATTGGTGACCGTCAGCACGAGCTGGTCTCCCTGGCGCGAGGCAGACCCGCTCAGTCCACGCAGACTCGACGCTGTGCCGTCGTGCGCTGTCCATCGCAGCATCGGCGCGGCGAATTCGGTCCGCACCGACTGCGCACCCTGGTGCGCCGCATACATGGCGAAGACGTGGTAGCTCGGCGTCACGACGAACCGGTCCTGATGGGCAAAGAACAGCGAGTGGATGCAGTTGATGAGCTGCGCCACGTTCGCCATGCCCACCTTCTCGGCGTGGCGATGGAAGATGTCGAGCGTGAGTCCGGTCACCACCGCGTCCCGCATGGTCGACTGCGATTCGAAGAGATGGCTCGGGTCGACGATCGGAGCACTGTCGTGCCACGCTCCCCATTCGTCGACAACCAGCCTGACGTGATGGCGCCGGTCCGATTCGCGCATCGTGGCCCAGATCGACGTGACGATGTCTTCCATCCGGTTGGCGCTGGCCAGCAGGTCGTACCATCCGGTCTCATCGAACGCCACCGCGTCGGCGCCCGGGCCGGCGGCGCTGCTGTAGTGGTGCACCGACAAGTCCCCAGGCATCGCCGATGGCGTTCCGTTCGGCCAGCGCGGCGAGCAGTCGCCGGGTCCAGTCGACGTCGCCGCCGTTCGGTCCCGACGCCACGAACGCCAGGTCCACTCCGAAGGTGGGCACCGACCAGGTGGCGAAGCGGCGGAATTCTTCGGCGTACTCCTCCGGCGTGAAGTTGCCGCCACACCCCCACGACTCGTTGCCGATGCCCCAGTAGCGGACACCGAACGGGTCGGGGTCGCCCTGCCCGCCGCGCACCTTCGACCACGTCGTCGTACCGGCCGGCGCATTGCAGTAGTCCAGCCACTGGTCGAACGCGTTGGCGGGCAGGGTGCGCACGTTGGCGGCAAGGTAGGGCTGGGCGCCGACCAGGCGACAGAAGTGAGCAAATTCCGCGGTGCCGAACGCATTCGGTTCGTACCGGGCGGGGCCGCTGGTCACCTGTTTGAGGCCCGGATCGCCGGCCCAGAAGTTGGAACGGGTCGGCCGCGAGGCGCGCGGCCCCACGCCGTCGCGCCAATCGTACGAATCGGCGAAACATCCGCCCGGCCAGCGGATCACGCTCGGCTTGATGGCGCGCAGCGCATCGACCAACGCTTTCCGGATGCCGCCGATGTTCGCCACCGGCGAGTCCTCGCCGACCCACACCCCGTCGTAGATCACGCCGCCGAGGAGTTCGGTGAAGTGGCCGTAGACCTCGGGCGCGATGGTGCCGATCGGCTCGTCGAGCAGGATCTCGATGTGCCCGTCGGCGCGAGCGCTGCCGAGCACCGGCCGGCGGAAGACGTTGAGGAGGTCCGGCGCCAGCATCGCCGCGGAACCCGCCAGAGCACTGCGGACAAAGCCGCGTCGTGGGATGGGCATGGGAACAATCTACGCCGGGGGCCCTGGCCTCTGGGCTCTCGCCTCTGGGCTCGTTCCCTTGCCAACCCCCCGAACGCACCGCACCATAGTGCCATGACAGACTCCCGCCTGCCGCGCCGCGAGTTCATGAAACGGTCCGCGGTCGCCCTCGGTACCCTGGGTGCGATCGACGCCGCCACCGAACCGGCCGCTCTTGCCGCCGAATCCGACGACGAACCCGCCGCGAGGCGCGCGCGCCGCGAAACGCTCCCCAGCAGGCCCTACAGCGGGGAATACCGGAACGCCCGGCTCAACCGGGTCGCGTTTCCAATGGGTGGATTCGGGGCCGGAATGATCTGCCTCGAAGGCGTCGGCGCGCTCTCCGAGATCTCGATCCGCAACCGCCCCGACGTCTACAACGAACCGTGCCTCTTCGCCGGCATTCACGTGGCCGGTGCCACGCCCGCGGCGCGGGTCATCGAAGGCCCGGTGCCGGGGTGGAAGGTGTTCGGCGCGCGCGGCTCGGCACAGGGCGACGGCGGATCGACCTTCGGCCTGCCACGTTTCGCCGAGGCCGCGTTCCGGGCGCGCTTCCCGTTCGGCACCGTCTCGCTCAGCGACCCCGGGATGCCGCTCACCGCGGAGATCACCGGCTGGAGTCCGTTCGTTCCGGGCAACGCCGACGACGCATCGCTGCCGGTCGCGGCGCTCGAGTACCGATTCCGCAACACCTCACGTGCTCCGCTGCAGGCGGTCTTCTCCTTCAATGCACGGAACTTCCTGCCGATCGACGGGCGCGACGCCCACGGCGTGCGGGCGGCGACCGGCGGATTCACCCTCTGGTCGGCCGGACCCGCCGACCAGCCGTGGCGGAACGCCGAGTTCCAGGCGACGGTCGACGATCCAGGCGCGCTGGTGAACCATGCGTGGTTCCGCGGCGGCTGGTGGGATCCGCTCACCATGGCGTGGCAGGACGTGGCCCGCGGCGCGGCCTTCGCCCGCGCGCCGGTCACCAGCGGCGATCCGTCACCCGGCGCCACGCTGTTCGTACCCTTCACCCTCGACCCCGGGACGGTGCGCACCATCGTGCTCCGTCTTGCGTGGTACGTCCCGCAGTCCGATCTCCGTTTCGGCAACGACGCGACCCCGCCCCCGGACACCATGCCGGCGGCCGAGAAGTTCTATCGCCCGTGGTACGCCGGTCGGTTCGCCGACGTCGACGCGGTGACGGACTACTGGCGCGCGCAGTACCAGCCGCTGCGTGACGCCTCGCAGCGGTTCAGCGACTGCTTCTACGACACCACCCTGCCACCGGAGGTGATCGAAGCCGTCTCGGCGAACCTCGCCATCCTCAAGTCGCCGACGATCCTCCGCCAGACCGACGGGCGGCTCTGGGCGTACGAAGGATGCGCCGACGCCGACGGCTGCTGCTTCGGCAGCTGCACCCACGTCTGGAACTACGCCCAGGCGCTGCCGCACCTCTTTCCGGCGATGGAGCGCACCCTTCGCGAAACCGAATTCGGTCCGTCGCAGGACGATCGCGGCCACCAGGCGTTCCGCACCGGCCTGCCGATCCGCCCCATCGTGCACGACGAGCCGGCCGCCGCCGACGGGCAGCTCGGCGGCATCATGCGGGTCCACCGCGAGTGGCGCATCAGCGGCGACACCGACTGGCTCCGCCGCCTCTGGCCGAAGGTCCGCGCCAGCCTCGACTACTGCATCAGCACCTGGGACCCCGACCACAAGGGCTGGACCATCGAGCCGCACCACAACACCTACGACATCGAGTTCTGGGGCCCCGACGGGATGTGCACCAGCATCTATCTCGGCGCCCTCAGCGCCGCGGTGGCGATGGGCACCGCCCTCCATGACGACGTGTCGCAGTATCACGACGCTGCTCACCGCCGGCACGGCGCTCGCCGACCGCGAGCTGTTCAACGGCGAGTACTACATCCAGCACGTCGAGTGGAAGGACCTCCACGCCGCGCAGGCCGGTGGCGACGCCTTCGGCCTCGCCGACTATTCGCCCGAGGCCCGCGCGCTCTTCGACACCGAGGGGCCGAAGTACCAGTACGGCGACGGCTGCCTCTCCGACGGCGTACTCGGGGCATGGCTCGCGCTGGTCACCGGCGTCGGCCAGGTGCTCGACCCGACGAAAGTCGCCAGTCATCTCCGTGCCGTGCATCGCTACAACTTCAAGCTCGACCTGGCCGATCACGCCAACCCGCAGCGCCCCAGCTACGCCCTCGGCGACGAGGGCGGCCTGCTGCTCTGCAGCTGGCCGCGCGGCGGGGCGTTGTCGCTGCCATTCGTTTATTCCGACGAGGTGTGGACCGGTATCGAATACCAGGTCGCGTCGCACCTGATCCTGATGGGACTCGTCACCGAGGGGCTGGAGATCGTGCGCACCTGCCGCAACCGCTACGACGGCCGGGTGCGCAACCCGTTCGACGAATACGAATGCGGCCACTGGTACGCCCGGGCGCTGTCGTCGTATGCGCTGCTGCAAGCCATGAGCGGCGCGCGCTACGACGCCGTCGACCAGGTGCTGCACCTCGACCCCGCGATCGACGGCGACTTCCGCGCCTTTCTCTGCACCGCCACCGGCTACGGCACGGTCGGCGTCCGCGACGGCAAGCCGTTTCTCGAGGTCAAGTCCGGCGCCGTTCCCGTTCACCGCGATCCGCTATCGCTCCTGACGCCGAACCGGCTCCCGGCTCCCCGAACTGCTACTTGTCCCGGTACGTCGGCACCGGCGGTGCCGGCCGGAACGCCGTGATCTCGTCCAGCGCCAGCCGCCAGCGACCGGTGCGCGGTGCGGCTGCCGCGGGCAGCCGCCGCACCAGCGCCTCGAGCAGCGCCGGATCACTCTGCGCCCGCAGGTTGACCAGCATCACACCGCGATCGACTGGCCCGCTGAGCCGCGACGTCAACTCGGGCGCCTCCGACACCGTGACGCACTGGCTCACCGCCGTGCCGCCCGACGCCGTTCCCGCCGCGTGCAGCGCGAGCTTGAGGTGGCCGATCGACATGCCGTGGCCGAGCAACAACTGGTGCAACGTCGACCGCCACGTCGTCGAGCAGCGCGTTGCCGTCGGCCGCGAGCGGCGCCAGCGCGGCGAACCGCGCGTTGACCCAGCCGAGTTCCGCTTCGCCGGCGGCGTAGATGGCGTAGTCGACATCCATCGCCGGCCGTCGTGGCTCGGCCCCCGCCGGCTCGAGCAGCCGGGCAAACCACTGCTCCAGTCCGTCGCCGCCCCGCACCGACACCCGGAACAGCTCCGCCGCCGGTGCCACTTCGCCGATCGCGGCTTCGACAGCCGTCGACCGCGACCGGCGGAAACAGCTCGCACTTGTTGAGGGCGATGACCTCCGCCTCTTCGAGCTGCTTCCGGAAGACGTACCGCACGTCGCCCGCCCACGACTCGTCGGAATCCAGCCCAAGCATCTGGCGCGCACGGCCGACATCGACCACCGCCGTCACCGGTGCGACGGTGAAGCTGGTCGCCCGCCAGGCGCCGCATCGGGGCGACAACGGTCGCGGCAAGATCGGTGCAGCTTCCCACCGCTTCGGCGATGATCACGTCGGGGTCCGCCATCGACCCGCAGCCGTGACGTCGCGCCGAGCAGATCGTCGAACCGGCAGCAGAAGCAGCCGCCGGCGACTTCCTCGGTCGCGATGCCGCACGACCCGGAGCAGCACGCGTGTCCACCAGGCCGTGCGCCTGGTCGTTGGTGATCACCCGCGACGCGCAGCCCCTGATCGCCGAGCCACCGCGCCAGGGCCACCAGCGCCGATGTCTTGCCGGCGCCGAGAAATCCGCCGAGCACGATCAGGTGTCGTCGCCGCATCGCAACCTCCGCCGGCACTGGTATTCCCGCCCGTCCCGGATACAATATGAACGGCCGCCGACCCCGCCGGCGGATCCCGTCGTTCCACCGACGCGCCGTTCCGGAGGCCTCGATGATCGATCGCGACATCGTGCTGGTCGCCAGTGGCGATTCGCGCCCCGCGGCCAATCGCATCTGCTGGCCGGCGCAGGAGGCGCTGGAGACGGACGGTCTGCACGGCGTTCGCGCGACCTGGGGGCGCGGGTGGTGCGCGGCCATCCGGTCGACGCCGGGGCCGGACACGGCTTCATCGACAGCCAGATCCATGGCATCGAGATCTTCCGGCAGATCGATCCGCGACGCACCGCTTGATCGTCGCCGAAGCCGTCTGGCAGTATACCAGCCACGTGCTGGCCGGACTGACCCGGCACCGCGGCCCGATCCTCACCCTCGCCAACTGGAGCGGCCAGTGGCCCGGGCTGGTCGGGATGCTCAATCTCAACGGCTCGCTCACCAAGGCCGGCATCGGCTACAGCTCGATCTGGAGCGAGGACTTCACCGACGAGTTCGCCCGCCGGTCCATCGCGTCGTGGCTCGCGACCGGCACGATCGTCCACTCGCAGGCCGCCGTCGTCCGGTTCGATCCGGACACGACGGCGGAGTGATGTCGCGGTCGACGTCGCCCGCGGCACCGCACTGGGCCAGGAACTGCAGCGCGACCAGGCGGTCCTGGGCGTGTTCGACGAAGGCTGCATGGGGATGTTCAACGCCATCATCCCCGACCTGCTGCTCCATCGACTCGGGGCTGTTCAAGGAGCGGCTGTCGCAGAGCGCGCTCTTCGCCGCGATGCAGCAGGTACCGGACGGGCAGGCGCAGCAGCACTATCGCTGGCTCCTGCGATCGCGGGATGACATTCGTCCTCGGCCGCGACGACGCCACGGAGTTGACCGAGCGCCAGGTGCTCGAAGGCCTCACGCATGTATCACGCCGCGGTGCAGCTGGCAGCGCAGTCCGGCTGCAGCGCCATCGGCATCCAGTACCAGCAGGGGCTCAAGGACCTCTGCGTCGCCTCCGACCTCACCGAAGGGCTGCTGAACAACCCCGACCGCCCGCCGGTCGCCGGGCCCGACGGCGCGATCCTCTTCGTCGGCCGCGCCGTGCCGCATTTCAACGAAGTCGACGAATGCGCCGGCATCGACGCGCTGATCACCGACCGGGTCTGGACCGACCTCGGCATCGACCCCTCGAACACGCTGCACGACATCCGCTGGGGTGCACCGGTCGCGGACAACGGCGTCGACGAGTTCGTCTGGGTCTTCGAGATCTCGGGTGCCGCCCCGGCGTCGCACTTCATCGGCGGCTACGCCGGCGCCACCGGTGAACGGCAGCCGCCGATGTACTTCCCGCGCGGCGGATCGACCCTCAAGGGCGTCAGCCGGCCGGGCGAGATCGTCTGGAGCCGGATCTACGTCGAGCGCGGCGGCAACGGCCTGGCGATGGACATCGGCCGCGGCGGCGTGGTGAAGCTGAGCGACGCCGAAGACCGCGCGCCGCTGGCAGGCCACGACGCCGCAGTGGCCGATCATGCACGCGGTGCTCTACGGCGTCGACCGCGATCAGCTGATGGCCCGGCACCAGGCCAATCACATCCACGTGGTCTACGCCCCCGACGCCGCCACCGCCCACCGCGCGCTGATCCGCAAGGCGGCGATGGCGCACGCGATGGGCATCACCGTCCACCTCTGCGGCGACCTCGACGACTCCCTCGACCACCACCAGCGCGCCGAGCATCGTGCGCTGACGTCGAACGCACGACGTCTCGCGCCGCTCCTGAGCGCCCGGCATATCACCAAGGAGTTCCCCGGCGTGCGGGCGCTCGACGACGTGGCCTTCGACCTCCATGCCGGCGAGGTCCACGCGCTGATCGGCGAGAACGGCGCCGGCAAGTCCACCCTCGTCAAGATCCTCGGCGGCGAGATCGGCGATTACCAGGGCACGCGTCGCGCTGTCGGGAGCGACGATGGCACTTCGCGTCGCCACGAGCGGCGTTGCACGCCGGCATCGCGGTCATCCCCCAGGAACTGCACCTGGTCAGGTCGCTGACGGTGGCGGAGAACATCTACCTGGGCCGCGAACCCCGCACCGCATCGGGGTTGATCGATCGCGCGGCGCTCACCACCATGGCCCGGCACCAGCTCGCGGCGATCGGCGCCGAGCGCAATCGATCCGGGCAAGCTGCTGGACCGCTGCGCTGCGGCGGAGCGGCAGCTGGTCGCCGTGGCCCACGCGCTCTCGTTCGACGCCCGCTGCCTGATCATGGACGAACCGACCGCGTCGCTCGGCGCGGCCGAAGCGGTGCGCCTGGAGGCGCTGATCCGCTCGCTTGCCGCGCGTGGCGTGGCGGTGCTCTACATCTCGCACAAGCTCGACGAAGTGCGGCGCCTCGCCGTCGCGGGTCACGGTTCTCCGCGACGGCCGCCGGGTCGCCACCGAGTCGATCCACGGGCTCACCGAAGAGGTGATGGTGCGCCTGATGGTGGGCCGCGACATCGTTCGCGGCACGCTGCCTCGACGTGCCGGCGACGGCGCCCGGAGCTGCTGCGCGTCGAACACTCTCGATGTCGCCGACCCGCGCGCCCCGACGGATATCGCCTGCGCGACATCTCGCTTCGCGGTCCGCGCTGGCGAGATCGTCGGGCTGGCCGGGACTGATCGGCGCCGGCCGCACCGATCTCCTGCTGGCGCTGGTCGGTGCGGGCGACCGGCATCGTGCGCGGCACCGTCACCCTCGGCGGGCGGACCATCCGCCCGGCCAGCCCTGCCGCCGCGCGAGACGCCGGCATGATGCTGCTGCCCGAGGAGCGGAAGGCGAGCGGCATCTTCCCGCGGCTCGGCGTCGGCCGGAACATCACCATCTCGGCGCTCGAGCGGGTCAGTCGCTGGCGGATTCATCCGGCCGGCGCCGAGACGGCGAGGCGCGCGACCGGATGCGCCGACGCCGGCGTCCGCGCGGCGAGTCCCGACGTGCCGATCGCCCTGCTCAGCGGCGGCAACCAGCAGAAGGCGCTGCTGGCGCGCTGCCTCTATGCCGGCCCGCGCGTACTCCTGCTCGACGAACCGACGCGCGGCATCGATCTCGCCGCCAAGGCGGAGATCTACGCCGAACTGCAGCGCCCTGGCGGCTCGCGGGTCTGGCGATCGTGCTCTGCTCGTCGGAGATGGGCGAAGTCCTCGGCCAGAGCCATCGGGTGCTGGTGTTTCGCGACGGACGGATCGTGGCGGAGTTCGACCGCCGACGACGCCACCGAGGAACGCGTTCTCGCCGCCGCATCGGGACAATCGCACCGAGACGGAGCCGCCGGAGCCGATGGACGCGCGCACGGCGCCGCCCGCTGCCACCATGCCGCCGCGCCGCGGCGACGCTGTCCGCCGTCACGCCGCCCGCTATGCCGGCGCGTTCGGCCTGGCGCTGGTGCTGGTGCTCGCCGTCGTCACCTCGCCGGTGCGGGGCGGACGTGCTCGTCTTCCTCGATCTCGGCAACCTCTCCGACATCCTCCGGCAGGTTGCCGAGAAGGGCATCCTGGCCGTCGGCATGACGGCGGTGATCATCTCCGGCGGCATCGATCTCTCGGTCGGCTCGATCCTGGCGTTCGCGCGCCACGTTGAGCGCGCTGCTCTGGATGCGCGCCGGGCTCGGATTCTGGACGCACGGCGCTGATCGTGCATCGCGGCGAGCGCGGTCTGGGGGTGGATCAACGGCTTCGTCGTGGCGCGGTGGCGGCTGCCGGCGTTCATCGTCACGCTGGCCACGATGAGCGCCGCGCGCGGCGCGGCGCGGCTACCTCAGCGGCGGCACCGCGATTCCGCTCGGCTTCGGCGCCGGCGGCGCCCCGGCGGCGGTGCGGACGCTGGCCGGTCCGCTGCTGCCGTACCTTCCCGTCGCCGGCGCTGATCTTCGCCCTCACGGCGGCGGCGATGTGCCTCTATCTGGCGCGAACCCGCGGCGGGCGCTATGTCTACGCCATCGGCGACAACGAAGCGGCGGCGCGACTCGCCGGCATCCGGGTGTCGTGGCATCAGGTGAGCGTTTACGTGATGGCCGGCGCGCTCGCCGGCCTCGCCGGGCTGGTGCACTGCGCCCAGCTGCGAACAGGGCAACCCCAACGACGGCGTCGCCTACGAACTCGACGCCATCGCCGCGGTCGTCATCGGCGGCACCGCCCTGAGCGGCGGCATCGGCACGGTCGGCGGCACGATCATCGGCATCCTCATCATCGGGATCATCGGCAATGCCATGGGACTCAACAATGTCGACGCGAACCTCCAGCTCATCCTCAAGGGCGTCATCATCCTGGTGGCGGTCTGGCTGCAGCGGCGCCGTCCGTCGTAGCGCGCCGCTGCTGGCGGCCGGATTCCTGGCGCTCACCGGCGGCTGCGCGCACGGGCACAAGGGCCAGTTCCTGATCGGCTTCTCGCAGGCCAACAACGCCGAGCCGTGGCGGGTGGCGATGAATGCCGACATCGATTCGGCGGCCAAGGCCTATCCCGACCTGCACATCGTCATGGCCGATGGACAGCAGGACAACGCCAAGCAGGTAGCCGACGTCGAGAACTTCCTGCAGCAGAAGGTCGACCTGCTGATCATCTCGCCCAACGAGGCCAAGCCGCTCACCGCGGTGGTCGAGCGGGTCTTCAAGGCCGGCATTCCGGTCATCATCATCGACCGGCAGATCGAGGGCGACAGCTACACCACCTTCATCGGCGCCGACAACGTCGCCATCGGAGCAGCCGCCGGCGTATTCGCCGACTCGATCCTCCACGGCAAGGGCGACATCGTCGAGCTCCGCGGCCTGCCGGGTTCGACGCCGGCCGCAGCAGCGCGATTCCGGCTTCCGCGCCGCGATCGCGGCGTATCCCGGGATGCGGATCATCCACGACCCGGTCGCGAACTGGCTGCGCGAGGAAGCGATGACGCAGATGGAAGCGGCGCTCGCGGCGCATCCGCACATCGACCTGGTCTACGGCCAGAACGATCCGATGGCGATCGGCGCGTGGCTCGCCGCGAAGAACGCGGGCCGCGAGAAGGAGATGAAGTTCATCGGCATCGATGGCCTCCCGGGGCTCGACGGCGGGCGCCAGGCGGTCAAGGACGGCAAGCTGGCCGCGACCTTCGTCTATCCCACCGGCGGCAAGGACGCCGTCGAGACCGCCGAGAAGATCCTGCACGGCGAGAAGGTGCCGCATCGCATCACGCTTTCCAGCGAGCGCATCACCCAGTAACCGACAGCCGCCGGATACCACCGGCAGGAGAACCCTCATGTGGCGGAGAGATTTCGTGCATTCCATGGTGGGAGCGGCCGGCCTCGCCGGGATGCCCCAGGTGCCGGGCGCCGGATCCGATGGCGCGCCGCCGCCCGGCGCCACCGACTGGGTGCCGCCCTATGCGCGTCGCCAGACCTATCGCTCGCGCAAGCAGGGGAGCTATGACACCACCGGCGGCAACGACGACGCGTGGCCGATCAAGGCGGGCGAGACGAAGGAGATCTTCAACGCCACCGGCGCCGGCGTGATCTCCCACATCTGGTTCACCATCTCGGCCGATTCGCTGCACCTGAAGGAGCTGGTGCTGCGCGCCTACTGGGACGGCAACAGCAAGCCGAGCATCGAGACGCCGATCGGCGACTTCTTCGGCTTGAACCTCGGCGACTACGTGATCTTCCAGAGCGAGTACCTCGCCTGCTCGCCGGGGCAGTCGCTCAACTGCTACTTCGCCATGCCGTACCGCAAGGGCGCGCGGCTGACGGTGACGAACGAAAGCTCACGCGGCGTCGGCGCGTTCTACTCCAACATCGACTATCTCGAGGCCGACGCCATCCCCGACGACGCGATGTACTTCCACGCCCAGTACCGCCAGGCGGCGCCGTGCGTGGCGCAGCAGCTCCCCGGCGGCAAGAACCTCGACGGCCAGACCAACTACGTCTTCTGCGAAGCGCAAGGTCGTGGCCATCTGATGGGCGTCACGATGGGCGTCATCCAGCGGGCCGAAGGTTGGATGGGCGAAGGCGACGAGATGATCTTCGTCGACGACCCGTCGAAGCCGGTGATCAACGGCACCGGCACCGAGGACTATTTCTGCGGCAGCTGGGACTTCGGCGGCCGGATGCACGCCGAGCCGTTCTCGCATCATCAGTACGGGGCACCACTGATCCAGAGCGCCGAGAAGGTGGGCGGGCGGTACTGCCTCTACCGCTTCCACGGCGACAACCCGGTCACGTTCAATACGTACCTCAAGTACACCATCGAGCACGGCCACGCCAACGATCGCGCCGACAATTTCTATTCGTGCGCGTTCTGGTATCAGGACCAGCCATATACGGATTTCCCGGCGCTGCCGGCGGTGGAGGAGCGGCTGCCGAAGGTGGGGTAAATGAACGGAGCGGAGCGGCCCCGCACCCTGTCATCGCGAGCGGCGCGGTGGCGAAGCCGGTATCCCGGCGTTGTCATCGTGAGCGAAGCAACCGCGAAGCGGTTGCGCAGTCGAACGACCTGATGTTTGCACGCCCCCATGACCAGCGGGTCCCTCGACTGCGCGCGGCCCACGACCGCGCTCGGCCGACGGCCGCACTCCGCTCGGGATGACATCGTCTGAGCTCAGGGCCCTGGGCTTCCCGCCAATCGGCTACGGTGCGACCACAATCAATGTTCGACCGCCACCCGGACCGTCTTGTCCGCCCGGATGTCCGCCGACGACGACCCCACCTCCAGGCGGATCGGCTCCCCTTCCAGCGTCCAGCCGCCTCCCACAGAGTTCCAGTACGCCAGCGACGATGCCGCGAGGCGCAGGTGCACTGTTCTCGTCTCCCCCGGTGCCAGGTGCACCCGCTCGAAGTCGCGCAGGTCCTCGCGCGGCCTGGGCACCGCCGACCCCAAGTGCTGCACGTAGAGCTGCACCACCTCGTCGCCGGCGCGGGTGCCGGTGTTGGTGACGTCGACCGAAACGCCGAGCGTATCACCCGCGAACAGCGTGTCGCGGTTGGTGCGGAGCGAGTCGTAGGCAAACGTGGTGTAGCTCAGCCCGTAGCCGAACGGGTAGAGCACCGGCCCGTCGTAGAAGCGGTAGGTGTGGTCCGCCATGTCGTAGTCGTCGAATGGCGGCAGGTCGGCGACGCTGTGATAGAATGTCACCGGAAGCCGCCCGCCCGGGTTGTAGTCGCCGAAGAGCACCCGGGCGATGGCGGTACCCCCGGATTCACCCGGGTACCAGGCATCGACGATTGCCGGGATGTGCTCGTTGGCCCAGTTGACCGCCAGCGCGCTGCCGTTGAGCAGCACCAGCACGGTGGGCTTGCCCACCGCCGCCACCTGTCGCAACAGCTGCTCCTGCACGTCGGGAAGGTCGATGCGGGTGCGATCGCCGCCGCTGAAGCCATCGAGATGCACGCCGCTCTCCTCGCCTTCCAGCTGGGGTGAGATCCCCAGCACCAGCACCACCGCGTCGGCTCGGCGCGCGGCGGCCACCGCCTGGCTCGCGAGCCACGACGCCGGCGGCACCCAGACGAACGAGAGATCCGCCGGGCCGGTGGAATCCGCCGCGACGACGGTGATCCGGTAATGCCGGCCGCCGGCGAGCGTCAGCGAGTCGCTGCCGGTGAGGCGGGAGTCCTGGTACTCGTCGCCGTGCCGCGGATCGCGCGAGCGGACGATGACGCTGTCGTCGAGCGCCAGGGTGTAGCGCATCGCCCCCTTGAGGCCGAGGCGGTAGACGCCGCTCGCCGGCGGGGTGAACGTGGCGGTCCAGCGGACGGCGAAATCATTGGAATCAATCCCGGCACGCGGCGAACCATCCTTCCAGTCGGCGGCGATGGCAGTGTCGGCTAACGTGGCCACCGGCTTCCCCACCGTGTCGCGCGACGCGAAGACCTCTTCCCGCACCGCGCCGTGCTTTCCGTGCCCTCCCAGAAACTCGGCCGGCACGCCGTCCCAGATCGGCAATCCGGTGACCAGCTCGGAGCCGCGCGCGTAGATCACGTTGGTGTGCGGCCCCAGCGCCTCACGGATCCCGCGGAGCGGGGTGATCGGATTTGCCGGGGTGCCGTGGTAGTTCCCTGCCAGCACCGATGCCTGGTCGGCGTCGGGGCCGATCACCGCGATCGTGTGCAGCCCCTTCGCCAGGGGAAGTACCCCGCCCTGGTTCCTGAGCAGCACGATCGACTCCTCGGCGGCCTGCAGCGCCAGCGCCCGGTGTGCGCTGTCGTCGATGATGTTCATCCCGAGTTTCGACCATGGCACGCTGTCGGGCGGGTCGAACATGCCGAGCTTCATGCGAGCGAGCATCAGCCGGTAGACCGAGGTGTCAACAGCCGACTCGCTGATCAGCCCGCGATGCACCGCGTCGACCAGATGGCGATACTCGTCGCCGCAGCTGAGGTCGTCGCCGCTCTTCACGCCCAGTGCCGCGGCCTCGGCCACGGTGGCCACCACGTGGTGTCGCTCCCAGATGTCGCTGATCGCGCCGCAGTCCGACACCACGTAGCCCTTGAAGCCCCAGCTGTCGCGGAGGATGTCGGTGAGCAGCATGTCGCTGCCGCACGCCGCCTTGTGGTCGATGCGGTTGTAGGCGCACATCAGCGAGTACGCCCCGCCCTGTTCGATGCCGGCACGGAACTGCGGCAGGTAGCTCTCGTGGAGGTCGCGGTCGCTCACCACCGCGTCGAAGGTGTGGCGGTCGGGTTCGGGGCCGCTGTGGACATCGAAGTGCTTCACGGTGGCGACCACCTTGAGGTACTTCGGGTCGTCGCCCTGCATCCCGCGAACAAACTGCACGGCCATCCGCCCCGAGAGGTACGGATCCTCGCCATAGGTTTCCTGGCCGCGTCCCCAGCGCGGGTCGCGGAAGAGGTTGATGTTGGGCGACCAGAAGGTGAGGCCGTGGTAGGTCCCGTGTTCGTCACGGGCCTGCGCGTCGTAGTACTTGGCGCGCCCCTCGTCGGAGATCACGGTGGCCACCTGGTGCATCAGCGAATCGTCCCAGGTGGCTGCGAGGCCGATGGCCTGGGGGAAGACGGTGGCGACGCCGGCGCGGGCCACCCCGTGCAACGCTTCGCTCCACCAGTCGTAGCTGGGGATGCCCAGGCGCGGGATGGCCGCGGCGCCGTTCTGCATCTGGGAGACCTTCTCCTCGAGGGTCATCCGGGAGACGAGGTCGCGGGCGCGGACGGTGAACGGCTGGGAGAGGTCGAGGTACGTCGGCGTCTGGGCGGCGACCGCGGCGGCGAGAAGCGGGACGGCGACGAACAGGAGCCGCGCGACGCGCGACACCACGGGGTGACGGTGACCGACCACGGGAGCGCCTCCGTCAGTTTGAGGGGTGCCGGAAGCTACTCGGCAATTCGGTTCTGCGGCGTGCGGTGGCGGGCGTGAGGCGTCAGTTGGCGGGGACGAGCGCGATTTCGATGCGGGCGGCGACACTCTGTTCCGGACACGAGGCGCGGACGATCCCGCGTGACGTGGCGGTGACCAAGTTTGGCCGCTGGGGCAATCAGTGTCAACGAATCACCAGGGATTTGTTGCCCCCCACCGACCCGATGCCGCCGTCGGCTTGTCACGCCCCGAGGCCGTGCGCCCGCCACGGCACCCGCCGGATCTGCCACGTCCGCGCTCCTCCGGCTTCTCCTTCCGATGGCCGGGGCGCGGCTCCATCCCGCCGGAATTCGACCCCACCCCCTCGTCCAGCCGCTCCGCATCGCGGGCACTCGCCGGCGGGTCGCCGAAGAGCGGCGGCGCATCGCGTCCGCGCCCCCGGAAATCGTCGAGCGACCGCGTCCGATGGCGGACTTGCGCCAAGTGATCGGCAAGATCCGCCGCCCGCTCGCCGCGTGGTGCTCCGAGATGGCCGGCGCTCGCCGCCTGATCGTCCGAGTGCCCCCCGGGATCGCAGTGACGCGGTTCCGCATAGTCCGGCAGCGTCTCGTGATGGTGCGGGTTCCCCGACATCTCCGCCGCGTGCCCCGGTAAATCGCCGGCGCTCAGCCCCGACTCGTGCAGTTGCCTTGGCTCATCGTGGTGCATCGGCGGCGACTCGCCATGCACCGCGGCCGTCTCGCCGCGAATCGGCGTCGACTCGTCCCCCGATGCCGGCGTCTCGTGCCCGTTCGGGGCAATCGCATGGCCGGCATTGAGATCCCTCGCTATGCTCGGGATGACATCGTTCTCGGCCTCGCGATCCCTCGCTACGCTCGGGATGACATCCCTGCCGCGCTCGGGATGACACCGCAGCGGCGCCAATCGACGTGTCCATCCGGAGGACACAGTGTCCCTCCCGGAGGACACCTGGTCGAATGAGCGTCCCGCCGCGGCACCTCACGTCCCGTCTCGTGCATCAACTGCAAGTCGTGCCGCCGCAATGGCTTGCCGCGTTCCACCGCGCGTGATCGGTGCCCGGCGAAATTCTGGCATGCCTCTCGCCAAAGGAGTGACGAACCAGGTTTTCCGCCCACCGGCGGGACCGCGCACGAAAGGAGCCGAACCATGAACGCCGTCAACCGCCGGGTGTTGGCCATGGCGGGCCGCGTGACCGAGTTCGCCCGGGCGCACCCCTCCACCGACAGCGGCTTCACCGCCGTCCTCGCAAAGTTCCAGGCTGGCCTGACCCGGGCGCAGGCGCTCGCGTTGCAGGAGCACAAGGGTCGCGTCGACGAACAGGCGGCGGTCGCCACCCGGCGTGTGCTGCGGCGCCGCACGCTGGCGCCACTGATGCGCCACCTCAGCAACGTGGCCGCCGTCGCCGGCATCCGGGCCGAGCAGTTCCGGATGCCGCTGTTCGCGGCACCGCACGCGGTGTTCATCACGGCGGCGAAATCGATGCTTGCCGCGGCCACCGAGCGGCGGGAGCAGCTCGAAGCGGCGGGTCTCGGCGATACGCTGCTCGATGACCTGGCGCAGGGAATCGCGGCGTTCGACACCGCGACGGCCACGATCAACTCCGGGCAGCGCGAACACATCGGCGCCCGAGCCGACATCGGGGCGATCGCACGGGAGCTGTTGCAGCTGGCCCGCGTGCTCGATGGCCTGGTCCGGGCAAAGTATTCGGACGATGCCGAGCTGCTGGCGTCGTGGGTCAGCGCGCGGGCGGTGCTGCGACCGGTGCGAGTGGGGAGGAGGCATCCGGTGGAACCGGAACCTGAGCCGCTCGGAGCCAGTCAGCCCGAGGCTGAACCGGTCGACGCGGCGGCGTGAGCATCGATCGTCCTGTCGCGGTTCGGCAGGTCGACTGTGCTGTACCGGACGGCGCGTTGGCCCCGCACGGCCGACAGTATCAGGCCGCGCGAACGCAATACCGGCAAACCGCTAGTTGCGGCAGGCTGTGTGGCTGAAGTCGGCAGGCTCGCCGCGCACGAGGTCATAGACGGTAGCCCCCGCGGATGTATCAGCGGTGAATGCCACGCCGATGCTCAGTTGATCGCCGACCTGGACGCCGGTGATTCGAACCGGGCGCACATAGGGTCCTGACGGCAAAGTGTCGATCGATGGGCCGAAGTACACCGTGTCGAGGCCGACCAGGGAAAAGCGACCGGACGCATCCGGGTGCGGGCTTTCCAACGTCGCGACCGAACAGAGAAAGTCGAAGCGTGCACTGTTGTCGGCAATGGTGACCGCCGCTCCGGCTCCTCCCCATCGCGTGGTCCGACTCGATGACGTAAGCCCGCAGGACGCAACCACCACGACGATCGGCGTCAGGATCGCATTTCGGATGGACATCGCCTACTTCTTCCGCCTGGTCAGGGTGTGCCGTCGCGATCGTCAAGGCGCCGCGCCCCGGACCACCGACATCCACCTCCCGGCCGCCGCACGAAGATACCTTCAATGCCTTCTCTCTCAACGGCCCGGCCGATGCCCCACACCACCCGCGAACTCCTCGCCCGCGCCCTCGACTGGCACGACGCCCACGCCGACCTCGACGCCGCGGTCCGGGAACTGCCGCCAGCGCTCCGCGGGGTGGTGCCCGAGGGGCTCCCCTACTCCGCTTGGCAACTCCTCGAACATCTGCGCCTGGCCCAGGGCGACATCCTCGACTTCTGCATCGCCGCCGACTACCACGAGATGCAATGGCCCGACGATTACTGGCCCAAAGCCTCCGCCCCGCCCGATGCCGCCGCATGGGACCGGAGCGTGGCGCAGCTGCACGCAGACAACGCCAGGCTGCAGCAACTTGCCCGCGACCACGCCGTCGACCTCGACGCCGCGGTCCCCAACGGCACCGGCCAGACCTACCTGCGCGAGCTGCTCCTGGTGATCGACCACAACGCCTACCACCTGGGCGAACTGGTGCTGCTACGACGCCTGCTTGGCGCCTGGGGCGGCTGACCCCGGCGGCAACGGCAGCTTGAACAGCTTGCGCGAATTCTCGTACAGGATCATCTCGCGGGCTTCGGCCGGCAATTCCAGCTGCTTGACGAACTCCAGGTACGACTTCATGTCGCAGATCGGCCAGTCGGTTCCATACAAGAACCGCCCCGGATCGCCGGCGTAGCTGATCACATCCTCCAGCTCGTCCGACATGTAGTCCTCGAACGCCTCGGTGAACTCGCCCAGCACGAGTCCCGAGAAGTCCGCATAGACATTGGCGTTCTTGTAGACCACCTCCATGCAATCCACCATCCACGGATTGCCGAGGTGGCAGATGACGAACTTCACGTTGGGGTGGTCCACCGCCACCTCGTCGATCTCCAGCGGATGGGAGTACTTCACCTTGCCCTTGGGACTGTAGGTGTCACCAGAATGGAACATCACCGGCACGTCGAACTCCTCGGCCAGGTCGTAGATCACCTGCAGGCGCTTGTCGTGCGGATAGAACGGCTCATAGCCGGGATAGAGCTTGAGGCCGCAGACCAGCCCGTTCTCGAGAAAGTCGGCGAGCTCCCGCAGGTCGCGCTGGCGATAGTGGAGATAGCTGATGCCGGCCACCACGCTGAGGTTGTCACAGCGGGCAACGGCGGCCACCACTTCGGCGGTGCTCGGCCGGTGCGGACTGACCACGTAGCTGGTCAGCACCAACGCGTAATCCACGCCGGCGTCCGCCATGGTGCCCTGCAGCTTGTCGAGGCTTTCGTCAAGCGAAACGGCGATGTTCTCGTGATAGTTGTTGAGATGGACGTGACAGTCGATGATCATGACGAGCGAGCTCCCCAGCGAGGCAGGTCGCGGTGCCGGCCCACCGACTTGCGGCTCTCCAGCGACCGGATCATGGTGCGGAACGCGGCGCGGTCGAGCGGCCGCACGATGCGATAGACCCGGCGCCAGATGGCGTAGAGGATCCTCCGCACTTCGGCGGCGGGCAGCCGGCGCCGGATGCGGCCGCACGATTCATAGTAGAAGATGAACGGCGACGGGCCGTCGGCTGGATAGAAGCGGGGCTGGAAGTACGGCATGTCGAGCGGCAGCACCGGCGGGCGCCGCGCCAGGGTCCTGAGCCAGGGATTCGCGGCGCTCACCTCGCCGACGATGGCGCGGAGCGGGTCACCATTGAGCCGCAGGGCGTCGCGATGGAACAGCTCCCGCAGCCGGCCGCGAAGCCGCGAGCCAAGCCCGAGCCCCCGTCCGGTCGGCGCCACGGCGAGATAGCCGATCATCGCCACGTTCACGTTGCCAAGGTAGTTCCCCGACGAGAGGCCGAGCACGGCACCGTCCCGCTCGGCGACGAGGAGATGCCACGTGGTGTCGGTCCAAAGGCCCGCTTCCCGCTCGCGCATCGACTTGCGCCATTCGTCGAGCGGCATCAACTCATGCCGGGCAAATGACCGTCGCAGCAGCCGGTAGGCAACGACCAGCGCGGGATCCGCCGCGTCGGTGAGCTCGCGGATCCGGAGGCGGCGGGCGCGGCGCCGGGTGGGTGACATGTTGCAACCTACACGGTGTGCGGCTCTCGAAACACCGCCAACGCCTCACCGGCACGCCGGATCGTTCGCCGAATCGGTCACGTTGACATGCCGCCGCAGCGGCGCCTTCTCGACGAGCCGGCGGAGTTCGCCGATCGGATCGGGATTGTCGTCCACCTGCAGCCGCAGCACGACGTCGTTGTGCAGCCAGACGCCGCCGCACTTCTTGACGATCAGGATCGCCGCCGATTCCCGCCCCCGCTTGTCGCCGCCGGCGGCCTGCCCCGCCTCCAGCGCAGCGAGCAGCCGATACGCCAGGATGTCGTCAGTGTGCTCATACGCCGCAAGCATCGAATCGACCACGTCGGACCCGGCGAGGATGTTCCCCTGAACCGACACATGCGGCCCCTGGCGGTCTCCCGCCCATGGGGTGGCGCGCGGACCGGTGTACGCCGCGACGTTGCCATGCGCGTCGACCACGGCGAACTGCCTGCCGAACTTGCTCCAGTTGGCCGAATCGGGGTCGGGATCGTCGTTCCACACCTTGTGCACGACATCTGCCGCGTTCATCCCCTGGCGCAGCAGCGCCAGCGCCTGCGGACCGTAGCTCACGTCGATGACGGCCTGGGTGGCCACCATGCCGACATCCGCCTCGCCCCAGAGCACGCCGTTGCCGACCGAGAAGACGCGCGATTGCACCGCGCCGCCCCATTCACCCGACGCCGAGTCCCAGGCGATGATCGAGAACGTCCCCGGCGTAGGCGCGTCGAGGGGTCCGGCGGTGGCCCGGGGATTGGCGCCACATCCCGCCAGCGTGACGGATGTCGCGAAGACCAACCAGTGGGATCGCACGGGACCTCCGGAGCAGCGGGGAGCGGTCGGATCGGGTTAGAATATCGCTGCTGGCGCACCCCGGCCAGTCGGCCGGCAGAAACCACCCCCGGGACCGATGCCCGCACTCGGAGAGATCATGCGCACCATTCCGCGGCACGTCGTTGCCGCCGTGACCGGACTCGCCCTCATGCTGGCGGGCCCCGTCACCGCCGTGGCACAGACGACGCTGCCTCCGGCCATGCAGGCCGCCATCGACAGCACGGCGACCGCCGCCCTCAAGGCCACCGGCGCGCCGAGCGCTTCGGTCGCGGTGGTCCGCGGCGGAAAGTTGGTGTACGCCAACGCCTACGGGCTGGCGCAACTCGACCCGGCGCGTTCCGCCCGGCCGGAGATGCGCTACAGCATCGGGTCGATCAGCAAGCAGTTCACCGCCACCGCCATCCTGCTGCTGCAACAGCGCGGCAAGCTCTCGCTCGATGACAAGGTGAGCCGTTGGCTGCCGCAGCTGACGCGCGCCAACCAGGTCACGCTGCGCCAGGTGCTGTCGATGACGTCGGGCTACCAGGACTTCTGGCCCCAGGACTACGTGATGCCGCCGATGCTGCGGCCCACCACGGCCCAGGCGATCATCGACGACTGGGCAAAGAAGCCTCTCGACTTCGATCCCGGCAGCAAGTGGCAGTACAGCAACACCAATTACGTCATCGCGGGATTGATCGCCGAAAAGGCCAGCGGCATGCCGCTGGTTTCGTTCCTGCGCCGGGAGGTGTTCACACCGCTGCACATGACGTCGGTGTTCATCTCCGACAGCGGCGCACTCGGCCCGACCGACGCCCAGCGCTACCTGCGTTACGCCCTGGGACCGCTGCGGCCGGCGCCGAAGGAAGGCCGTGGCTGGATGTTCGCCGCGGGAGAGCTGGCGATGACCGCCAGCGACCTGGCGCGATGGGACATCTCGGTCATCGATCAGTCGGTGCTCAAGCCCGCGTCGTACCGCGAACAGCAGACCGAGGTCCGGCTCAATGACGGCGTCGGCACCGGCTACGGCCTGGGGGTGGATGTCGGGATGTCGAGCGGCCACCGCCTGATTTCGCACAGCGGCGAGGTGTCGGGCTTTACGGCGCAGAACAGCATCTACCCCGACGACTCCGCGGCGGTCGTGGTGCTCGTCAATCAGGACGCCACGCCCACCTCGGGAATGATCGCGGCGCGGATCGCGGCGCTGCTGTTCGCCGCAACCGACAGCGCCACGGCCCGGGCCACGGCGCAGGCCCGGGAAATCTTCACCGGGTTGCAGCAGGGCACGATCGACCGGTCGCTGTTCAGCGCCAACGCCAATGCCTATTTCAGCACGCAGGCGCTGGCGGACTTCGCGTCGAGCCTCGGCCCGCTCGGGCCGCCCACCGAGTTCGTCCAGGCCGGCCAGTCGTTGCGCGGCGGGATGGTATTCCGCGCGTTCCGGATCCGCTGTGGGAAGACGACCGTGACGTTGACGACCTTCACCCTTCCCGACGGAAAGCTGGAGCAATACCAGGTCGAACCGTAGCGAGCGTCCCCGTAACTTCCGCGGGGCGCGACCGGTCGAACCGGTCCCGCCCCGCGGTGTGCATGGTGCCCGGCCCGATGATCAGAAGTAGCTGCCGTACCCCATGACCCGGCTGGTGACCCCGCCGATCACGAAGAACACGACAACTGTCGCCACGATCACCACGACGGTGTAGCCCATCGCCTTCTCGGCCGGCGCCTTCATCAGCATCGGAAGCCCGAGATAGAGGAGGTAGAGGGAATACAGGCCGAACAGGCCGAGGATGCCGAGGACCGGGATGATCGAGAAGATCCCGGCCACCCAGGCCGCGGTGCTGGAATAGGCGGCAACCTTGAGGGCCTGGACCTGGTTCTTGGTACCGCCGAACGTCGGTGCCAGCCCGTCGATGACCAGCGCCACGATGTAGACGCCGGCCAGGGTCAACGCATAGCGGACGATCGCCGCTTGCAGCCCGGCGCTGATCGACACCTTGATCGAGGTGCCGAGAAAGCTCGCACCGACGATCGACATGCCGATGAATCCGGCCGCGGCCGGAATCGCCGCCAACGGAATGATGTAGCCGCTGTAGATCGACCCGACCGTGGCGGGCTCGGAATCGATGGTGGCCCACTCGGTCTTCGGGGCGAGCAGAATGGCTTTGACGCGATCGACCAGACTCATGGCGGCTCCCTTCACGATGGACAGGCAGTCATACGCGCGGACGTGGAGCGTGCGGGTGGCAGGGACGCCCAGAATCTACCTGCTGGCGACGAATGCGACAGGGCGGTTGCTGTCCGGCCTCGCCCGACCGACTATCATTCCCTCACCCTGCCCCGATACCTTGCATAGTGTGCGCAGTACGGATGGAACCGCGGACGGCCGTGCCGCCACCCCCTCATGCGCTGCCCTCATCCACTGCGGGAGCCATCGTCCCTGATGAACGCACGCGGCTTTGGGCGCCAATCGATCCAGTGGAAACTTCCGGTGGCGATCTCGATCCTGCTCGCCGCGGCGGCCGTGCTGGTACTGGTATTGGGTTACTCCCGGGTCCGCTCGCTGGCCGTTGTCACTGCCGACGAGCGGCTCGAGGCGGTGATGGGTCTCCTCGCCCGCACCATGGATCAGCAGCTTGCGGGTCGCGCCCATGCGGCGCACCTCCAGGCCGGATCGGCCGCGATACAGGCGTACGTCCGTCACCCCACCGGACGGCGGCTCGCTGCCGCCCTTGACGCCCTCCGCCCATCTCTGGCCGACTCGTCGATTGCGGCGATCGAAATGGTGGACCGATCCGGGCGCCACCTCGGCGCCGTACCCGGGGCCGCGCCCCGCCTGCCCGTGGCCGACAGCGCGGCGCTCGTCGGTTCGGTGGCGAATGCGGATTCCGCCGGCACCCTGCCGCTGATCCTGATTGACAGCACGATGATGTACGGCACGGTGGCACTCGTGACCGACAGCGGTTCATCCGCGGGTTATGTCGTGACCTGGCGACGCCTGCGCCCCAACCCCCAGGCGCGCCAATCGACGGCGGCATTGATCGGGTCCGACGCGGAATTGTTCCTGGGCTCGCCCAAGGGGATCTGGACGGACCAGGAGCGGGTCGTGTCCGGTCCACCGCCGAACGTCACCGCCGCAACGCATCCGACCTGGTATGCGCGGGACGGCGCCGGACGGCGCCTCGGTCTGGCCACGCGCGTCGACGCGAGCCCGTGGTACATCCTGATCGAGTTTCCCGAAGGCGCGGTCCTGGGGCCCGCGCGAACGCTTCTCCGCCAGATGGCGCTGATCGCAATCGTCGTGATCCTGATCGGCGTGCTGGCCGCATGGGCGTTTTCGCATCGCATGGTGATGCCGATTCTCGCCCTTACCGATGCCGTCGATGTGATGGCGACCGGCACCCACCAGGTCCGGGTGCCGGCACACCCCGAGCCGGCGGCGGACGAGATTGGCGTCTTGGCGTCGGCGTTCAATCGCATGGCCGAGCGGGTCGACGAGGAAGCCACGGCGCGCGCCGCCTCGGAGCGGCAGTGGCGCCTGCTGTTCGATGCCAATCCCCACGCGATGTGGGTGCAGGATCCCGCCACGCATCGCTTCCTTGCTGTCAACGACGCCACGCTGGCCCAATACGGCTGGTCGCGGGACGAGATGCTCGCACTCCCGCCTGATGCCCTCGAGGCGGGCGATGAGGAACCGGGCGGGGTGACAACGCCCGATGGGCGGATGATCAGCCGGCACCGTCGCCACGATGGTACCATGATCGACGTGGAGTTGCACCAGCAGCCGACCCTGTTCGAGGGCCGTACCGCCACGCTCTTCCTGGCGCAGAATGTCACCGATCGGCGTGCCCTGGAGGCGCAGCTCCGCCAGGCGCAGAAGATGGAAGCCATCGGCCGTCTCGCTGGCGGTGTTGCGCACGACTTCAACAATCTGCTGCTCGTCATCAAGGGGTACGGCGAGATGGTGCTCGATTCCCTGCCCGCTGACGACCCGCGTCACGGCCAGCTCGCCGAGGTGCTGGCCGCCGCCGATCGCGGCCGGGGATTGACCGGTCAGCTGCTGGCCTTCTCGCGACGCCAGGTGTTGCAGACGACCGTGTTCGATCTGAACGCCGCCGATCCGGAACGTCGAAGGAATGGTCCGCCGGCTCATCGGCGAGGATGTCGCCGTGACGCTCGACCTTGCGCCGGCCGTTGGCGCGATCCGCGCCGATCCCGGCCAGTTCGAACAGATCCTGCTCAACTTGGCCGTCAATGCGCGGGACGCCATGCCGGGTGGCGGACGCCTGACCTTCCGGACCCGGATGGTCGACGTCGACGAGGGAAGCCAGGCCTTGCACGGACTCGATCGAACCGGGCGCCACGCGATGCTGTCGGTGGCCGATACCGGCGTGGGGATGACGCCCGAGATCCGCGCCCGCGTCTTCGAGCCGTTCTTCACCACCAAGGAGCCGGGCAAGGGCACCGGCCTCGGATTGGCGACGGTCTATGGCATCGTGGCCCAGACCAGCGGCGGCATTTCGGTGTACTCCGAGCCGGGCCACGGCACGACGTTCCATCTCTACTTCCCGCAGATCCAGGTCAGCGCCCCCGCCGTCACCGAGCCGGTCGCCGCGCCGCGCGGCGGCAGCGAAACGATCCTGCTGGTGGAAGACGAGCCGGCGGTGCGCGCTGTCGCCGCCGCGATGCTCGGCAAGCTTGGCTATCAGGTCATCGTGGCAACCCATGCCGACGAGGCCCTGCTGCTCGCGAACCAACCCGGTATCACCATCGACCTGGTGCTGACCGATGTCGTCATGCCGGGCATGGACGGACCGGCCATGATCCGCAAGCTGCGGGAACGCCGCCCCGATTTGCGCGCGCTGCTGATGTCAGGATACACCGGCGATGCCGTCACCAGCCGGGGGCTCGCCGAGTCGGGCGACCCGATCATCCAGAAGCCCTTCACCAACGCGGCGCTCGCCGACCAGTTGCGGCGGCTCTTCGACCGTCCCTGAGCCAGGGCGTCGCTCACCCCGCCAACCACGCCGCGATCCGCTGCACCGTGTTCCAGTTCCGCGCCGTTGCCTTCGCCGCGAGCGCCCGTTCGATGACCGCATTGGTGAGCTTCGACTGGCCCTGACCATCCGGATAGACCGCATAGAGCTCCCGCCCGGCGCCGCCGACGGTTTCGCGGCCGACGATCGCCGCCTCGAGGGCCGCGACTTCGCGCCGGCCGACGGCGTGATCGAGTGCGAGCATCACCAGGCGGGCCGGATCGCGGCGTGCCGCCTCCGCAAACGGATTGCGCCGGATCGCGCGCTCCCAGTCGGCGTCGCTCCGCAGCATGATGGTGGTGTCGAGGCCGAGTTCGGCGGACAAGGCCGTGGTCAGGTCGTGACCGATTCGCGCCGCGTCCTGCCCGCTGGTGAACAGCAGATTGCCGGATTGCAGGATCGTCGCGACGTCCCGGCAGCCGGTGCGTTCGGCCACACGGCGGAGATCGGCCATCGCGACCGTGCCGCGGCCGCCGACGTTGACGCCCCGGAGCAGCGCCACGTACCGCGTCATGGATGGCCCCCATGGCGACCGGCGGAATCGGACGGCCAGTCGTCGGTCAGTGTCTTCAGGAACGCGACGATGTCGCGCTGGTCGGCCACGCTCAGCGGCGGAGAAGCGCCAATGAGGCGATCGAACGGCGGGTCGATGGTGTCGACGTTCCTCCGGTCGCCGGGCGGAAGGTCGTCGAAACGGCGGACGGCGCCCGTCGCATCGCGGGGATAGATCGATTCCGGAGCGGTGGCGCGCAGGTTGTAGAAGCGCAGCACATCCTCGAGAGAACGATAGACGCCGTTGTGAAAGAATACCTGGCGCGTGGCCACGTTGCGAAGCGTCGGCGTGCGGAACATGCCGCAATACTCAGCGTGATCGGCCAGGTCGGTGCGCACCGGGCCGCAGAGTCCGAGGTCGAAATACCGGGGGTCGCGGTTGGCGGCGAGGCTGTCGTTGCGCGGTACGCCGAGGGCCTCGTATTCGTAGTCGGTGAAGAGCGGCGGCGAGCCGTCGGGTCCGGGGCGGTCGAGATGGCACGCGGCGCAATTGCCCCGCTCCGGATCGTCGAAGGCCTGCAGACCGCGCCACTCGGCGTCGGTCAATGCGGCGCGACCTTCGAGGTAGTAATCGTACTTGCTGGTGAACGGATGAAAGGTGCTGTCTTCGATCTGGAAGCGTGAGACCGCCGACATCGCTTCGTCCACGAGTCGGGTGGTGTCGTCGAACACCGACGACGCCGATAGAGCGTGCGCAGCGGTACGGCGTAAACGGGCTGACGCAGTCGCGCCGCGATCGTGGCGATGCCGGCGTTGGCCATCTCCGCGGGGTTGAGCAGCGGAACGAGCGCCTGATCGACCAGGCGGCTGACTCGCCCGTCCCAGAACAGCCCGCCGCGCGGCACCATCGGAGGGGCCGCGGGCGGCCGGCCGGCGCGCTTCGCTCCGCCGGGCCTGATGCGCTGGGCGGGAGCGGACGGTGCGCCGGGACGATCCTGCTCGCCCAGATCGGGACCGATCGCCGAACGCCGGCACGCGGTAGAGATAGCGGAGACTGGGCACGGCGCGGATCCCGGGCCGGTCACCGTCTGGGCCACCAGGATGCGTCGCGCCCGGCTGAGGCGAGGCGTACGCGTGCATCGGGTCATGGCAGGTCGCGCACGACATCGTTCCGGACCGCGAGAGCGCCGGGTCGAAGAACAGCTGCCGGCCCAGCTGCGCCGCCGCCGACAACGGGGCGATCGGTGGGACGGACGAGATGGACCGGGTGTCGGATTGCGGTGGCGCGGCGAGGGGGCGCAGCCGCTCAACGCGACCAGCGCGATCCACGCCGGCTGCCCGGCCGGGCCAAGGCCCGGCGGTCCGCGTGTCCGCCTCCCCGCCAGGCGCCGGACTAGTGGGGCGTCCGGCCCGACGGCGTCGAAACGGGAGTGCCCAGCGTGTCGTCCAGGAAAAGTACCGGGGTCTTGCCGCCATTCGTGAAATCGAACATGCCCTCGATCGACCCCGCTGTCGCGTCGAACGAACCCTGGCCGATCCGTTGCCCCTTGAGCCAGTTGTCTTCGATGAAGCGCAGCACCGACGACTGGGTGATGAGGGTGTGATCCACGAAGTTGGCGCGAGCCCACGGCGAAATCACCAGGAACGGCTGGCGGGTGCCGGGCCCGCAACGTCCATTGACCGGTCCGCGTGCCGGCGACGCCCGGGAAGCTGCGGCGTCATGCCCTTGATGCCGCATCGCCCGTTGCCGGTCAGCCGGTCGGCGCCGGCGTCGAACGACGCGTTGCCCACCGGCGCCATCTGGTGATCGTACCAGCCGTCGGAGTCGTCGTAGAGCACGATCACGGCGGTCGTTCCCCAGCTCGGTTGCTGCTCGAGGAAGTTGACGACTTCGGTGACGAAGCGTCTGCTCGTCGAGCGGATCGGAATAGCCGGCGTGCGCGTCCTGGAACGCCGACGCCTTCAGGTACGAGACCGCGGGGAGGTTTCCGGCCCGCACGGCCGCGAAGAAATCCTGCAGGTCGTACTGGTGGTTGGCGCCGCCGTCCTGGTCGGAGCCGACGACGGCCAGCGACGTGGGCCGCCGGTGTGTGCGGATTGGCGGTCGAGGCATAGTACTGGAACGGCTCGTGATGCGGGATGTAATCGAACGAAGACGCGGTTGACCACCGTCGAGTAGCTCGAACGGCGCGCACCCCGTCGACGCCGTCGGCGTTGTGCAGCTGGTGTCGAACCCGCCCTCGAACCATCCCCACGACACCCCGCTCGGAGCTCAACAGATTGCCGATGTTGCGCCCGTGACAGCGAAACCTGATCGAGCGAATCGGAGCAGATGTCGCCGGCGGGGTCGACGTCGCCGATCAACGTCATGCCGCCCTGCCCGTCGTGGATCCAGTACCATGAGCCGGTGGTGCGGCGCCAGCGTGACGCCATTGGTCTGGCCCGAGACGAGACTGATGGCGCCGGGCGTGGACGGGCCGTACTGATCGCCGTAGGCGTTGTCGTTCATGCGCGAAGTGCTGTGCGTAGTTCCACAACGCCGTCACGGTGTTGCCGTCGAAATAGCCCATCACGATCGCGGGAGTCATGAAGGACGCCGGCCCGCCGATCATCCCCTGGCCGGTGTACTTGGGAAAGCGGTCCGCCGCGCCGCTGTCGTACGCCATCTGCTCCGGGGTATAACTGTGATCCTGGCTCGACGTTGCGGCCTGTGAGCGGTCGATCCGGAAGGGATTGCTGGCCGCGGTGCCGTTGACGGTGTTGATCAGGTTGGGGTTGTGCTGCAACAGCTGCGGCGTAAGACCATTGACCACCGGGGTGCCGGGTGCGGCGGTGAAGGCCGGTTCGCCGGGGGGATTCTGCGCGACCGGGTAGGTGCCGAAGTAGTGGTCGAAGGAGATGTTCTCGTCGAAGATGACCACCAGATGCTTGATCGGCGTGGCGGTGGGTACGGCGTCCGGCGAGCGGATCCCACCGGCACAGGCGGCGACCAGCGCGGCGATTCCGGCAACCGGCAGCAGGCGGTGCGACGACGGCATGCGAGGCGTCTCCTGATCGGGCGCAAACACGGATGATGAGCCCGGGCGTGGGAACAACAGCGGTTCACACCGGCCCGGACGACGATGCCCGGGGATGGCAGGAATGTAGCGGCGCCCCCGGGGACCGAGCAGCGCCGGGTGGAACGGACGGTGCTTCGCTGGGCTACGGAACGATCACGACGCCGACCTGGCCGGCATAGGGATCGGTGACGTGGGGCACGCCGGCCGGTGCGACCCACGGCCGGTCGTCGATGCGGAGATCGACCCGGTAGATCCCGGCCGGCGCGGCCAGCACGGCATGCCACCACTGGCCCTCGGCGCGTTGCATCGCCACCGGCTGCCAACCGGTCAGGTCACCGCGCAATTCGACTTGCGAAGCCGACGACGCGTGGAACGCCACCGTGACGCTGTCGCCCGAGCGCGAAACGGCCAGCGCCGCCACCGCGGCATCGGACGGCGGCGGTCGTGGCGGAGCGTGATACGTCCCGAGCTTGATGCCGAATACGGCGTTGGTCACGGCTGAACCGGTCACGGCATCGAGCACCTGCCGCGAGGCACCCACCGTGAGGCCGACGTTGCCGGTCAGCCAGCGCGTCAACGCGAAGGCACCGTATGGCCGAGTACCGGCGCCGCCCACGAAGAACGCTCCCAGATTGCCGGCCAGGTCCATGCCGGCGAGCGTGCCACGGGCCGAAAGCGCCGCGTTGGTGGAAAAGGCAAGGCGCATGGCGGCCGGCGACGCCGTCCCCGCAATCGGCACGAGGACGGAGTCGGTGCCGAAGTGCGCAAAGGTATCGGACTGCATCGTGGCGGAGTTCGCCGCACCCGCGGGCAGGATTTCGAACCGGACGCCGCCCTTGACCAGCATGCCGAGGGCCTTCAGCCAGACGCCGCTACTCACGCTGGGCGCAACGAGCCGTTGTTTCGGCGTGCTGTGCTCCGCGAAACCGGCGGCAAACCTGTACCCGGCTGACGCCGTACCGTGGCTCAGTTCCAGCTGCAGACGGGCTTCGCTCCATCGCGAGTTCGCCGGCACTGGTTGTGTGAGGGACGCGTCGGCGCGGAGTGCTCCTCGCCACGACGACACCCGCGCCACGGGGACGTCGAACGTCAGTGACGCGTCCCGGATTCGGCGGATCCCGGTGCCGATGTCCAGGACGGCGCCCGCGGTCGCCTCGGCGGAGCCGCGCCGGACGGTGAGGCCGGGCGCAAACATCGCGGCTCGCGTCGCCGAACCGCCGGGCCCGGGATTCGACTCGGCGCCGATCATCACGGCCGGGGTCGCGCTCGTCTGCCCGACGACGATGGCGGGGGCGGCCAACCACGCGCCGGCCAGCGCCAACAGGCGGCGGAGCATCAGTGCGCGGACATGATGGTCATGGCCCATAGGCGACGCACTTCGGCGGCGGTGACGCCGGGCAGACCTTCAAGACGTGAAACGGCGGCGGAGCCCGGTGGCGCTCCGGCCAGAATGTCCTGTTCGATCTGACGACGAAGGTCGGAGAGTTCATCGTCGCGCGCCCCCTTGATCAGGCTAACATAGATCGAGCGCGTCGCGGTGTCGACGGGAACGCCCCGGGCGGCGAGATCGGCGAGTACGACGAGCGGAATGGTCAGTGACTGTCCGGGCCGCGCCCGGCGCAGCGCCACGAGCTGCTCGCGATCGACCCCGGAGAGCACCGCGCCGGCCCCGGCGCCAAGTTCAGACGGCGACGCACCTCGCCCCAACCCGTCGCGGGCGGCTACCAATGCGGCCACGTAGGCCGTGACCGCGGCGACGATCCGGGCCGGTGCGGCGTGGCGGCTGGCCCCCTCGAGTGCGACGCCGGTGATCCCGTCAACAGGTAACCCCGCAGCTGCCGCCGAATCGATCCAGCGCCCCACGGTCGCGGCGGTCGCGGAATCGAGCACCGCATCGATGCGGGCGCGCTGCGCCGCGCCGCATCTCGGAACCAGCAATGCGGTCGCCACCACGAGGGCAATGCTCCGGAACACGCGGCTCACCGGTTGGATACCACCAGCACAGAGTTGCGGGCGCCGAACCAGTCTTCAGGCGCGAGGGGTGCCTGGGGATCCGAGACCCACGTGGAATCATCCACCACGAACGCATACAGGTGTCGCCCGGGGGGCAGGTCGACCGAGGTGACCCATACCTTCCCACTCGACACCCGCCGCATCGGTGTCGCACCTGGATTCCAGCCGTTGAATTCCCCGACCAGAGCGACCGTCCGGGCCCCGGGGGACACGTACACGAATCGCACTGGCCGGAGGACACTCGCCGCCAGCGCACCAGTCGTCCCGCCCGGCGCCCGCCCTTCCCGCCACGACAACCCGAGTCCGATTCCCGCCGCGAGCGCGACGGACGCCGTCACCAACACCGGCAGCGTGAACCAGCGCCGCCATCCTCGCGCAGTGGCGTCGTGAGCCGGCTCGCGCGCGATGCGCGCCAGCAGCTCGGCCATCCCGTCGGTCGAAGCCGGGGCGCGACGCAGCGCCGAGCCGGCCCATTCGGCCAGCGCTTCACTCCGCGCATCATCGTCAGCGGTCATCGGCGCATCGCCTCCAGCTGTGGTCGCAGCGCGTCACAGGCCCGCTTCGCGCGCATCTTGAGCGCGGAGATCGACGCGCCGGTCGCCGCGGACATCTCACGATAATCCATCTCCTCGACGTACTTGAGCAGGAACGCCTCGCGAAGCAGCGGGTCGAGCGCGTCGACGGCGGCCGTAATGCGATCACGATCGTCGTCCGCCGGCACCGGACTCGCGGGTACCCGGAGCAAGGTCTCGTCATCGGCGGCATGACGCTGTTCATGGCGCGACCGCCGCCGCCCGAATGTATGGCATTGATTGAGCAGGATGCGAAACAGCCAGGGACGGAACGGTACCTCCGGCCGGTAGCGCGGCAAGGCGCGCAACGCCCGCAGGAAGGTGTCCTGCACGACATCCTCGGCGTCGGCGCGACGGCCAAGCATCCGCGCCGCCACCCGCAGACACGACGGGTAGTGTTCGGTCACCAGATCCGCGTAGGCGTCCCGATCTCCCGCAATTGCCCGGGCCAGCACGGAGGCATCGGTCATCCCGTCTGGAAGACTCCCGAGGACGGCTCGAGGTCACAATCCTCATGGTCCGCCCGTGTCGGGTTCGGGGGGCGGGAGGCGTCGCGGTGCCGTCCGGATGGCTGCCGACGGGATGGCGATCTCGTCGAGGACGTCGTCCACTCGGCGCCTGACGGTTGCCGCGGTCCAGGTATATCCGCGGTCCGCCTGATAGGTGGCTCCGGACAGCCAGAACGTGACATAGGTCCCCGTGGCGTCAACCAGAAACGTCGATCGGTAGATCACGTCGGCGAACGCCGGTGTCACGCCGCGTCGTGCAACCGGCGAGGGCGCGGTGCGCCAGTGAATGCCGTCGGTACTGCGTGCCAGGTAGAGCGCGCCGGTGACGCACGTGCCGCCGGATTGGTACGTGTTGTACAACGCCCAGTACTCGCCTCGCGCGCCAACCCAGGCCACGTCGATGTGCCAGATCACCTCACCGGGCTGCGCGAGATCGGTGCGGATCGGCGCGCTCCAATGAACACCGTCCTGGGATGTCCGGCGTTCCACGACCGTCGCGCGGGCGTCGCAACCGGCGCTGCCGGAGTTGACCGACCACATCGACCACGGGGCCCCCGGTGCGTCCCGGACCACGGCCGGCGAAACGATCTGGTGATTCGGGGCGGACGCGACCTGTACGGGGCTGGCCCAGTTGATACCGTCCGTGCTGCGCGCCAACCAGATGACATTGTGCCCCGACACGACCTGCCGATAATACAGCGCGAGCGTGGCCGAGTGGGAGTCGTACACCAGATCGGGATCGGAGAGATAGCCGCTCTTGGCGCGTTCGACCGGATTTTGGACGCCAGCCGGAATCGTCCAGGTGCGTCCGTCATCGCCGGCGAAGAGCGACGGGTTCTCGTAGGCAGCGTTGCCCCCGGGATACGGCGTGATCGCCAATCGGAGCGGATCGGGATCGCCGGGCCACACCGTGACATCGGGATGCACCACCTGCCCCGACCCGTCGTACGTCTCGAGATCCAGCGCGTCGATGTGCCCGAGACCGCCTTGTTGCGGATCGGATGTGGCCTGAGCGGACAGCGTGGCCGAGACCGTCGCCGAAACATCGACCCGGAGATGCTGCTCGCCCACGATGGGTGCCAGTCGCCACGCTACGACCACACGCCCATCGGATCCGGTTCGCGGCGATGTCACGGTGCCCGAACCACCCGCGGGATCGGTCGAGAGCGTCACGGCCACACCCGCTACGGGGCGGCCCGCGGCGTCGACGACCCGGAAGACAGGGTCCGCGGGAAGCGGCATTCCCGACACGCCGATCTGCCCGAGCCCAGAAACGACGACGAGCTGCGCCGGCGGACCGGAGGTGATCAACGGCGAGCCGGAATCCGAGCAGGCAATCAAAGCCACGGCGATGCCGGAGATGAACGGACGACAGTCGCGAGACACACCTTCAACACCACAGAACCACGCCGGCGGTCACTGGAACCCCACGCGCCGCTGAATTGTTCGGCTGGCAATGTGACGGCACGGGCTTCATGCGGGTATAGTGATAGAGACAGCAAGAGTCGCATCCTATCGGAGGTCGTGAACGTGAACGCGATGAACGTGACACTTGCGGCGCTGCTGATCGCCGCGTGCGGCGGCCAGACGCCGACCACCACCACGACCGCGCTCGCCAACGGCAGCGGCGCACCGGGAGACAGCACCGGCTTACCGCACCCGACGGTGGGGCCGATCGCTCCGACGGATTCGACCGGGGTGGACACCGCGGGTCGGATCCCCGCGTCCTCCGGTGCCCAGCCCGCAGCCGAATATTCCCGACAGCGCCACGACCGGACCGCTGATCGACCCGCCGATCGGCTTTCCGATCCCTGATTCGGTGCCACCCCAGCCGGTCACGCCGGCGCCGAGTCGCACCATCAGCGGCACGGTGATGGGTGTCGCGACCTGGGCAGGGCCCGACAGCGGGGCAGCCGCTCCGCTGGCCGGCGCAACCGTGACTGCCGCTTCGAGCCTGGCAGACGGCGCGACGATCTACGGCTCGACGACCGCTGACGCGAGCGGGCATTTCGCGCTCCCCGGCATGCCCGGCACGCTCGTGTACGTGCGGGCGACGCCACCGGCGGGCTCACCGGACCACGCCAACTACACTGTGGCACCGCTCACGGCGCTCACGACCACTGCGGTGACGATCTACCTCTACCCGTACTGACGCTCCCCTGCCCTGACCAGCGGCACCGCTTCGCACGAGGCGGTGCCGTTTACTTTCCGGGCAGCCACCAAGGGAGCCTGCTCCGCCGTGAGTGACGCCCGTCGCCGCGAACACCTGCCGGTCGAAATCTTCGCCACGCCCGACGAGCTGGCACGCGCGGTGGCGCACCGGATCGCGGCGACGATCCGTCGCGCTGCCGCGGAACGGCGCCGCTGCGTACTCGGGCTTGCCACCGGATCGACGCCGGTCGGCGTGTACCGCGAGCTGGTGCGCATGCACCGCGACGAAGGACTGTCGTTCGCCGGCGTCGAGACGTTCAATCTCGACGAGTACTGGCCGATGCCGCCGGAGTCGATCCACAGCTACCACCGGTTCATGCGCGAGCACCTCTTCGACCTGGTCGACCTCGACCCGGCGCGCACCCACCTCCCGCCGGGCGACGTCCCGCCGGACCGAGGTGGCCGCGGCATGCGCGGCGTACGAGGCGGCGATTCGCGCGGCCGGCGGTATCGACCTGCAGTTGCTCGGCATCGGCAAGACCGGGCACATCGGCTTCAACGAACCGGGGTCGGGGGCCGAATCGCGCACCCGGCTGATCACGCTCGACACCGTGACCCGGCGCGACGCGGCGGCCGATTTCTTCGGCGAGGAGAACGTGCCGCGCCAGGCGATCACGATGGGCGTCGCCACGATTCTCGAGGCGCGGGAGATCTGCCTCCTGGCCACCGGCGAGCACAAGGCGGCAATCGTCCGCCGCGCGGTGGAAGGGCCGGTCGACCACGAAGTCGCCGCGACGTTCCTGCAGCGCCACCCGTCGGCGACGGTGTATTGCGACGCGCGCGGCGGCGGCCGACCTGACCCGGATCGCGACGCCGTGGCTGGTGGACGAGGTGGCGTGGACGTCCGGCGCTCGAAGTGCGCGCGGTGGCGTGGCTGTCGCTTGCGGTGCAGCACGCCATCCTCAAGCTCACCGAACGCGACTACGTCGAACACCACCTCGCGTCGCTGCTGGCGCAGCACGGCGCGCCCGGCGTGGTCAACGGCCTGGTGTTCAATACCCTCGGCGCCAGGATCCGCGGCCGCTCGAAGCTGCCGCGCGGCAAGACACGTGATCTGCTTCTCGCCCCACCCGGACGACGACGTGATCTCGGCCGGCGGCCTGCTCCGGAAACTGGTGATCAACGGCAACCGGCTGCGTGGTGGCGTACATGACCAGCGGCAACATCGCCGTGTTCGATCATGACGTGCTCCGCTACGTCGATGTGCTGGAGCGGCTGGCGGCGGCGGGCACGCTCGAGCCGGACCGAGTCGGTGGATCGCGCTCGGCGCCCGGGTCCGGGGCGTTTCTCGCCGCCAAGGCGCCCGGTCAGGTGGACAGCGCCGACGTGCAGGAGCTGAAGCGGATCATCCGCGAGGCCGAGGCGGTCAGCGGCATCGAGACGCTCGGCCTGCGCCGCGACGACGCCCGGTTCCTCGACCTGCCGTTCTATCGGACCGGCACGGTGCGGAAGGCGCCGATCGGGCCGGACGACGTGGCGATCGTGCGCGATCTGATCGCCGCGGAACAGCCCGACCTGCTGCTCGTCGCCGGCGACCTCTCCGATCCGCACGGTACCCATCGGCTCTGCAAGGATGCCATCGACGCCGCGCTTGCCGACCTGCTTTCCGGCGACGACGACGCCGCCCGAGGTGTGGCTGTATCGCGGCGCGTGGCAGGAGTGGCCGGTCACCGACGCGACCTGGCTGGTGCCGCTCTCGCAGGAGGAGCTGCGCACCAAGATCCAGGCGATCTTCAAGCACCAGTCGCAGAAGGACTCGGCGCCGTTTCCCGGCACCGACGATCGCGAGTTCTGGCAGCGCGTCGAGGCGCGCAACAAGGACACGGCGGCGCTGCTCAATCGGCTCGGCCTGGCCGAGTATTTCGCGATGGAGGCCTACGTCGTGGCTCCGTCCGGCCGCGACCCGGACACGCCCCGCCCCGATAACGCCGAACCCCGCAACATCGACGCCGCGGGGTTCGACTCATCACGCAGACCTTGCGGGGCTACTCCCGCCGTCCCGCCACCAGCGCCGGTCTTGGGATTGAGAATGTCCTGGATCTGGTGGTGCGCATCGGCGAGGTGCGCGCGCGTCTCCGCGTCCGCTGCCCGCTTCTGGGCCTCACGACGTCGCCGTCCAACGCATGAGCTCGCCCGCGGAGCAGCGAATTCACGTCTGTCGACCTGCCGGGCCCGGCGCCGCCCCGCCCCGTCCTCCTGCCGCGGCGGCCGCCGCCGGCGGGCGGATTCAGCTTGGCCCGGACGATATCGTCAGGTAGCGATGCTGCAGCGCACGGCGGAACGCATCGATCTTGCACGCTGGGGGCGGTGAGTTCGCTCCAGACGCCGTGTCGCACATCCGCCAGCATCTCCGGTAGCGGATAGACATCTGCCGGCCGCGGACGCATCGCCTCGATCTCGATCAGCCTGCGAGGCGGGCGTCTGGAACAGCGACGCCAGCACCCGCGCCTGCGCGGAGTTGACCTGCGCGAGCCCGGCGTTGTCCTCGATCCGGGTGGTGACCGCCGGCAGCAACAGATAGGTCGGCGTCTGGAACGCGTTCTGATTGAGGAACCGCACGGCGGCACGTTGGCGCGACCCGGCCACGGGCGTGTAGACCGGCCCCGGCTGCGAGCCGTACTTATCCTGGGTTTCGACGCCGCCGACGAGATTGGCGACGTGGCCCAGCTCCGTGGCCCACTGCCCGATGAGGCGACCGTAGAGCTCGTTGAGGTCGGAGTTGTCCTCGGTGGGCTGGGTGGTGGCCGGCACCAGCATCGGCACCAGTCGTTTGATGTTCTCCAGGCCGTAGCCGGTCGATTGGACTGGATTGTCGTCGCCCACCGCCTCGGTTTCGCGCTGCGGATCGGACGTGCTGCCGTCGGCGGCAAACCGCAGCCAGGGAATCGTGTCCTGCATCCGGGCCCACTGGTCGAGCAGCGGCCGCTCGGCGTCCGGCGTCGCGGCGCCCGGAATCGGGACTGTATCCCCACTTGATGGCGAAGACGTCGTACGGCCCGACGCGCGGGATCAGGTCTTCCGGCGGAATGCTGTCCTGCGGCTGGGCCACGTAATTGAAGCGCGAGTAATCCATGATCGATGGAGTGTGCCCCATCTTGTGCACCCACGTCCGGCTCCGCACCGAGTCGGCCGGGTACATGGCGCTTCCCTTCATGTCGTGCTCGAGGCCGAGGGTGTGGCCCACTTCGTGACTGATGACGTATTCCATCAGGCGTCCCGCCAGCGAATCGGGGAGCGGCAGCTTGCGCGCCCGCGGATCGAGATCGCCGACCTGGATCCAGTACCAGTCCCGGTTGAGGTTCATCACGTTGTGATAGATCTGCAGGTGCGCGCTGATGATTTCTCCGGAGCGCGGGTCGACGGTGCTCGGCCCGACGGAGTTCTCGGTGGTCGACGGCAGCCAGTCGACAACATTGTAGCGGGCATCTTCGGGCGACCAGTCGGGATCTTCGGCCTTCGACGGCGCCTGACGCGCTTCGATGCCGTTCTTGAATCCCGCTGCCTCGAACGCCGGTTCCCACGCAAGGATCGCCTTCTTGACCCACGGCACCAGCCATCTTGGGTGTTGCGGGGTCGACGTAATACACGAGCGGCTGCCTCGGGACACAAAGACCGTCGATCTTCTGGTCGGAACATTCCAGGCGGTGCCGGTTGATGAAGGTGCGCTGCTTCGGCGCGCTGCGCCGGATACGAGAAGTCGACCGTGCTGGTCGAGAAGTAGCCCACACGGGAATCGGCCAGGCGCGGCATCATCGGCGTTCCGGGAAGTTTCACCATCGACCAGTGCACCAGGAACGTCGACGTCGGCGGCTGCGGCGCCCCGCCCCGCCCGCCGCGACCGCCGGCGGCCGCCGGGGTCTGGGGGCGCGTTGACGGTCACGTCGGAGCGGACTTCGATATTGGTGGGATACGCGGCGACGCTGTTGAGCAGGGTACGATTGGCATCGATCTGGCCGCGATACCGCTCGGTGACGCTCAGTTCCGGCGGCGTCTGCGTGGTGTAGAGCGGGGTGACATCGATGACCGCCACCGAATCAGGGCCCCACGATTCCACCGGAAAGACGTGAAGGATCGGCGCGTAATCGGCATCCGCCACCGCGGTCGCAATCGGGTCGGTGGAGTCGGAGGCGCGGATGCCGTAGTTCATTTCCCGGAGCAGGATGCGGTTGTCGCGCCGTTCCCAGCGGACGACGTGCGTCGCCACCATCTGACCGCCGTAGCCCAGCCCCTCGGTGGTCTTTTCGATCTCGACGGTGAGCAGCATGTCCCGGTCGAGTTCGCTGGCGGGCACTTCGAAGAGCAACTTGGAGCCGATCCGGTCGGTCCTGAACAGCCCCGTCTTGCTCTGGGCGTCGCGGGGCACGACCCGGCCGTACGGTTGCGGATTCGGTTCGCCGGTGGCCGCGCGCTACCGCCCCGGCCGCCTCGCCCTCCGCGACCGGCCGTGCCGGTATCGCCGGGTTCGGCCGGTGTCGGGGTCTGGGCAACGGACGCGCGGTTGCGCGGCAGGGCGCCGGCGTGGGAGCGGCTTTCGGCGCGGCCTGATGGCAGGCGGCCGCGGTCGCGACAGCGGCGGCGCCGCGCCAGCGCCATGGACCAACGAAATCGAGTCATGGACCCGTCGGGACAAGGGTGAGGCCGGACGCCGGCGAGGCGTCCGACCGGCCGCGCGGAACATGCCGGACGCGCGGCGTCCGGCGCCAACAAGAGAACGGGGTAAGCTACTGTCCCGCGCTGCGGCGTGCCATTCCGGTGCCGGTCAGACCTCCAGCCGGTCGCTGGTCCGCGCCGTGGCGATATACAACACCGGCATCAGGAACACGGAAATGAGCAACCGGGAAAAGAGCCCGCCCACGATCACCAGCGCGAACGGTTTCTGCGAGTCGGACCCGACACCGGTCGACAACGCCGCCGGCAGCAGCCCGAACGCCGCGACCAGCGCGGTCATCATGATCGGGCGCAGCCGGTACAGCGCCGACTCCCGGGCCGCCCGGTAGATGTCGAGCCCCTGGAGGCGCAACTCGTTGACGTACGAGATGTACACGACGGCGGTCTGCACCGACACGCCGAACAGGGCCAGGAACCCGATGCCCGACGAGACCGAGAACGGCGTGCCGGTCAGCGCCAGGGCGACGATACCGCCCACCGGAGCCGACAGTACCACGCCGACGACGGTGATCAGCGGAAACATGAAGTTGCGATACAGCGCGAACAGCAGCACGAAGATCAGTCCGATCGTCAACGGCAGCACGAACTGGAGCTGGGTCCGCGACGCGGTGTATTCCTGATACTCGCCGCCCCACACCACGTGGTAGCCGGCCGGGAGCGGAACCTGCTGCGCGACCTTCTGGCGCGCCTCGTTGACCGCGCTGGCCAGGTCGCGCCCCACGACGGAATACTGCACGCCGATGTAGCGCTCGTTGTTCTCGCGGTAGATGTAGGACGCGCCGTTCGAGACCTTGATGGAGGCAAGTTCACGCAGCGGCACCTGCTTCCCGTCGGGCGTGTTCATCAGGATCGAGCCGATTGCGTCCGGCGTCTCGCGAAACTGCGGTTGCAGCCGGACCACCAGGTCGAACAGTTCCTCGCCCTGCACCACCTGCGTCGCCGCAGTTCCGCCCACCGCCGCCTCGATGAGTGCGTTGACGTCGCCCGCGGCAATCCCGTACTGCGCCAGCTTGGCCCGGTCGATCGTGATCGTCAGGCTCGGCTGACCGAGTTCGTGCACCACGGTCATCCGGGCCATCCCGGGGACGGTGTAGAGGACGTGCTCGATCTCCTCCGCCTTCGCCTCGAGCACCGAGAGGTCGGTGCCGAAGATCTTCACCGCGAGCGAACTCTTGAGGCCGGTTTCCGCCTCGTCGACGGCGTCCTCGGCCGGCTGGGTGTAGTTGAACGCAATGCCGGGAAAGCGGGAGAGCTTGGCGTTGATCCAGCTGATCAGCTCGTCCTTGGTGTGATAGGGCCCCTTCCACTCGCGGTATGGCAGCAGGCCGACATAGAACTCGGCGTTGAAGAATCCGGTAGGATCCGACCCGTCATCGGGACGGCCGTGTTCGGAAGCGACCACGGTCACCTCCGGGAAGCGACTGCAGGATCTGCCGGATCTGCGGCACGATCTTCGACGATTCGTCGAGCGAGATCGTGGCGGGCATCGTGGCCCGGACCCAGAGCGCGCCCTCATCGAGATGCGGCATGAATTCGGCGCCGACGCCGGTGGTGAGCAGCAGGGCGCCGACGAAGATCAGCGCCGAGATCACCACGGTGGCGACCGGCCGGGCCAGACAGACATCGAGCAGCCGGGCGTAGCGATCGCGAATCCACTCGTACACGCTGTTGCGGCGTTCCCGCACGCCGTGCCGCAGCAGCAGTGCACACAGCACCGGGAGCAGCGTCAACGCCAGCCCGAGCGCGCCCACCAGGGCGAAGATCATGGTGTCGGCCATGGGGCGGAACAAGCGGCCCGACGGCCCGGACAGCACGTAGATCGGCAGGAAGCCCGCCACGATGATCGCGACCGCGTAGACGATGGGCCGGTCGACCTCGGACGCCGCCTCGGCGATCACCGATCGTGAGCGTGTAGCTGGTCCCGTGGCGCCTGGCGAGCGTGCGATGGATGTTCTCCACCATCACCACCGCGCCGTCGACCAGAATGCCGAAGTCGATAGCCCCGATCGACAGCAGGTTGGCCGGGATGTGGCGCGCGTCGAGGCAGATGAAGGCGAACAGCAGCGCCAGCGGGATCGTGGCAGCCACGATCAGGCCGCTCCGGATGTCGAACAGGAAGAAGATCAGCACCGCCACCACCAGCACGATGCCGCGCACCAGATTGTCCTCGACGGTGCGGGTGGTGAGGTGGATCAGGTCGCTGCGGTCGTAGAACGGCCGGACCTTGACGTCCTTGGGAAGCAGCGTGTCGTTGAGTTCGCGGGTCTTCTGCTCCACCCCCTTGAGCACCGTCTGCGCCTGCTCGCCGGTGCGCATCAGGATCACGCCTTCGACCGCATCGGGGAGGTGCGTGATGCTGTCGTCGTACCCGAAGATGCCGGTGCGGGTGGCGTTGCCGATCACGACCTGGCCGATGTCCTTGACCAGTACCGGCGCGCCGTTGCGGACCGCCAGCACGGTATTGCCGATATCCTCCGGCGTCTTGAACCGGCCCAGCCCGCGGACGTAGTAGAACTGGCCGCCCTCGGAGTAGAACCCGCCGCCGGCGTTGCCGTTGTTGTTGCCCAGGGCGGCGATCACGTCGGAGACGCCAAGACCGGCGCCGGCGAGCCGGGTGGGATCGATCAGCACCTGGTACTGCATGGTCGGGCCGCCGAATCCCGACATGTCGGCGACACCGGGAACGGCCTTGTACGCCTTCGACAGCACCCAGTCGTTCATCGCCTTCAGTTCCATCGGGCTGCGATCGGGGCTGGTGAGCACGTAGCGGTACACCAGGCCGGACGGCGAGAACAGCGGCTCCACCTCCGCGCTCACGCCATCGGGCAGTTCGACGCTGTTGAGGCGCTCGAAGACCTGCTGGCGCGCGAAGTACGGATCGGTGCCGTCCTTGAACACCATGTCGACCGACGACAGGCCGAAGAACGAAATCGACCGGAGCACCTGCAGATCCGGCGTGCCGTTCATCTCGGTCTCGATCGGCACGGTGATCAGCCGCTCGACCTCCTCCGCCGCTTCGCCGGGCCACTGCGTCGTGATGCCGACGATCGGCGGCGAGAGATCGGGATAGGCGTCGACCGGCAGTCGCTTGAACGACCAGACCCCGACCACCGCCATGACCACGCACACGGTGACGACCAACACCGGTTGCGCCAGCGCGGTACTGACGATGCGGTGGATGACCGACCGTTTGGTCGTCGATTCCTGGGCGTGCGCGGCCGGATCGTCCGGCACGGGCGGTTCGGCGGTCATTGCGAGGCCGCCTCTTCGAGGTACAGCGCCCCCTGCGTGACGACGGTGTCGCCCGGCGCCAGCCCGCCGCTCACCTCGTACGCGTCGCCGCTGCGGTCACCGAGCGATGATGCGACGCCGGAGGAACCGGGCCGGACCCGCGGTGACGAAGACGAACGGCAGGTTCTGGTCGTCGCGCAGCACCGCCGAAACCGGAACGGTGACCGCCGAGGCGCGGCGCAGTTTCCCGGATGTCGACGTTGACGAGCATGTTGGCGCGAAGCGCGTGGCCGTCGGATTCGGCACCACGATGCGCACCGCGGTGGCCTTGCTTGCCGGATCGACCTCGGCGCCGACGTAGTCGACGCGTCCCGGGAACGAGTCGCCGGCCGCGGCGATGGTGATCATGGCCGGCGCGCCCTTGCGGATCCCCGTGACGTCGCCTTCGAACACGTTGGCCATGACCCACATCGTGGAGAGATCGGCGATGGTGAACGCCGGCGTGCCGCCGGCCTGCAGCAGCTGGCCCGGCGTGATCAGTCGTTCCACGACCGTACCCGCGATCGGCGCCCGGATCGCGGCGACGGTGCGGCCGGGACGCCGCTGTCAGTCATTGCGGCGCGACCGCCGCCGAATCGAGGCCCAGCGAAGCCAGCTGCCTGTCCGGCCGCGTCGCGATCTGCCACCGCCTGGCTGAGATCGCTCTGCGCCTGGTCGAGATCGGTTCGCGCCAGCGCGTCGTTGGCGAAGAGTTTCTCGTCGAGCGAGGCGATCCGGCGAGCGTTACGCCAGGCGGCGTCGGCCTTGCGGTAGTCGGCCACCGCCGATGCAAAGTCGGGCGAGACCACCGTGGCCAGCGGCTGCCCCGCGACGACCGAATCGCCGAGATTGACCAGCAGCCGCTGCACCGGGCCCGACAGCGCCGAGATCACCTGCGTCGAGCGATCGCCATCCCACGTGACCGTGCCGGTCGTCGTGACCTCGGGGCGAAAGCGATGCTCGGCCACCGGTTCGGTCGTGATCTGGCCGCGTTGCGCTTCGGTGATGGTCACCGCGTTGCTGTCGGCGGGCGCGCTCGCCGCCTGGGCCGGCGGCGCCTGATGGCCGCAGCCGGCCAGGATCACCACACCGGCCGCGGCGGCGGCCTGCATCCATTTCCCGATCATTGCGAAGCTCCGGTGGGGAACGTCGCCAGCGGTACGGCGACGGCCCGTTCGAGGTCGGCGCGGGCACTGTTGGCCGCGGCGAGTTCATCGGTGTACTGGCTTTCGGCGCCGGCCAGCGCGGCCGGCCGCCGCGTTCACTTCCAGCGCCGACGAGCCGCCCAGGGCGTAGCTCGCCGCCGCGATGCGGTACGCGTCGCGCGCCGCGGGGAGCAGCTGGTCCCGCAGGTAGAGCACCTGGCGGCGCGCCGTTGCGGCGGCGGCATAGGCCGCGCGGACGTCCTGCTCCACGGCGGCCGCCTGGTCGCGGTACGTCGCGGCGAGCTCCGTCTCGTACGAATGGTCCTGGGCGATTTCGCCCTTGCTGTGATTCCAGTAGAAGAGCGGAATGGGAAACGAGAAGCCGGTGAGCAGCAGCCCGGGCTGCGGGCCGGCGGCATAGTCCTTGTAGAGGCCGACGGTGAAATCGGGCAGCCAGAATTCCCGAGCCAGCGCCGTGGCGGCGTGGGCGCCGGCCTGCTGCGCCCGCAGCGCCGCGAGTTCGGGCCGGTGCGCCGCGGCGGCGCCGATCAGTGGCTCCAGGGCGGGCAGGGCCGCCGGCGGCGCGAGCGTGTCGGCGGTGGCGAGCGGCGCCCCGAGCGGACGCCCCAGCAACCGGTTCAGCGCCGCACGGGCGTTGGCGATATCTCGCTCGTTGGCGATCAGGTCGTTCCCCGCCTGCGCCAGCGCCACCTGGGCGTTGACCACGTCGAGCCGCGGCACCGTGCCGGCATCAAAGCGCGCCTGGGTCTTTGTTTCGAAATCGGCGGCCAGCGAATCGACTTCCTCGAGATCGCTGCGGTGGCGCAACGCGGCCAGCAGGGCGTCGTAGGCCTGCGACGTCGCCGCCACGATCTGCTGGTGCACCGAGGTGGAATCCGCTTCGGTCGACAGGACGTCGGCGTTGCCGATCCGGTGATTGAGCCGGAACTTGTCGAAGAACGGGATGGTGAGCGTGGCCTGGTAAAGCTCGGAGAGCGCGCCGCCATTGGTACCGAACGGGCCGCGCGACGCGTCCCATTCGACGCTGAACGCCGGATCGGGCATCGCCACCGTCTGCACCTTGCGGGCACGCGCCTCCTGGTTCTGCGCCGCCGCCACCTGCAGTTGCGGATTGGCCACCAGCGCCCGGCTGATCGCCTCGGCGCGGCTCAGGCAGAGCGAATCACCGCCGCTTGCGCCCGCCGGGCCGGGGACGCACTCCGGTCCGGTGTTGGCCGGCATCGGCACGACACGAATGGAATCGGCCTGCTGGCCGACCGCGGGCGCGGCGCACAACGCCAACGCCCCGATGCACAGGGTAAATCGCATGCTGCCCCTTGGTAGACGACGCCTACCGGCCTCGCGACGCGAGGCGGTCGAGCCCAGGAACGAACGTCAGCTCAGTGTCGGAGGGGCGCGGGAATAGCGGTGAGAGGGGCGCGGGGTCTGCGGGCGAGCGGGAGCGATGACCGACAACGCAGCCCGGTAGCTTGCGACGACGGCGGGCAACGGGTTGGCGCCCTCGACCCTGGCGTGCAGCGATTGCACGATGCATGCTGGGCAGTTGGCCGGGTTGTGGGCCGGAGCCGCGCCATGATCGGTGCTCAGCTGCGGCAGATCGGGATGCAACATCCCGATGACGACCAGTGGCCCCGGGTTGCAGGCGTCCCGGGCATCGACGAGCGGCGCCAGCACCATGCCGGCCTGGGCCACGAGCACCGCCGCGGTGAGCAACTGCCCCACTGCGGTGTTGCCGCCGAACCACCGGCCGATACGCATGGGGGGGAACGGTACATGTGCGATGCCGATCCCGCCACCCTTTTCGACCGCGACGTGCCGTCGTTTCGGCGCGAAACACGACCCGGATCGTCCCCGACTGCCGCTCGCGTCCCGGCCCCGCGCGCATCCGTTGCTGCGGTCGCCACGCACCGGTGAACCCCGACGGCTCGTTGCCATCGGCGGCGGTCACCGATAGAATCGGGCGGCCGCTCCCCCGCGTGCCGCTCCTCGCAACCGACCGACGCCATCATGAGCAGCCGACCCGTCATGTTCGCCGCGCTGGCCACGGCGTTCGCCGCGACCGCCTTTGCCCCCGGCCACGGCGCCCCGCCTGGACCGCACCCGGTAGGTCCGGCAGCCAACGATCTCCCGGCTGATTCGATCCTGGTGCGCCCACTGGCGTTCCGTTCGATCGGTCCGGCCTTCATGGTCGGACGGATCGCCGACATTGCCGTGGCACCCGCGACCCCCGACAGCCGGCTGGGCACCGTGATCTACCTCGGGGCCGCGACGGGCGGCGTGTGGAAGTCGATCAATGGTGGCGTGAACTGGACGCCGGTCTTCGATTCGGTCCGCACCGGCGGCGTCGGCGCGGTGGCGGTGGCGCCGTCCAATCCCGACGTGATCTGGGTGGGCACCGGCGAACCGCAGAACATGCGGAGTTCGTCGTACGGCACCGGTGTCTACAAATCCACCGACGGCGGCACCACCTGGTCGGCGGCGATGCTCCCCACCTCGCAGCACATCGGGCGCATCGTCATCGACCCCCGCGACCCCGACGTGGTCTACGTCGCGGCCCTGGGCCCGCTCTGGGCGCCCGGCGGCGAACGCGGACTGTACAAGACCACCGACGGCGGCGCGACGTGGTCCGACGTGAAGGCGATCTCACCGTACACCGGCGTGGTCGATGTCGCGCTCGATCCCGCCGATCCCGACGTGATCTACGCCGCCGCGTTCGAGCGCGAGCGGCGGGAATACGGCTTCCTTCCCGCCGGGCCGGAGAGCGGGCTGTTCAAGTCGACCGACGGCGGCAAGAGCTGGCAGAAGCTGACCGGGGGATTTCCGGCCGCCGGGGACATCGGCCGCATCGGCGTGAGCGTCTGCCGTTCCCGGCCCGCGACGCTGTACGCCGTGGTGCACGCCGCGCCCCCCGGGGGCGGCGTCTACCGCTCGGACGATGGCGGTGACAGCTGGCGTCAGGTGAGCAACAACAACGGAACGGCATGGTACTACGGCCAGGTGCGTTGCGACCCGACCGATCCCGATCACGTCGTGAAACTCAACGTCGGATCGCAGGAATCGTTCGACGGCGGCAAGACGTGGAAGAGTTTCGGCACCGGCGGCGTGCACAGCGATCAGCACGCACTGTGGATCAACCCCGACGCGCCGCAGGAAGAGATCCTCGGCACCGACGGCGGCGTCTATTTCACCTGGGATCGGGGCAAGACCTGGGACCATGTCGAGAACGTGGCCGTCTCGCAGTTCTACTCGGTGTCCGTCGATGACGCCCGGCCGTTCTACAATGTCTACGGCGGCCTGCAGGACAACAGCACCTATGGCGGACCGAGCCGGACGCGGAACACCTATGGTCCGACCAATGCCCAGTGGTTCCGCATGACCGGCGGCGACGGCTTCTACGCCGTGCCCGATCCGCTCGACCCGAAACTGGTGTATGCGGAAGCCCAGAACGGCGACATCGCCCGCTACGACGAGCGCATCGGCGAGAGCCGCAGTGTCCGGCCCCAGGCTCCGCCCGGCACCACCTATCGCTACAACTGGAGCGCGCCGATCCTGCCGTCGCGGCACGATCCGAGGACGGTGTATTTCGCCGCCAATGTCGTCTTCCGGAGCACCGAACCGGGGCGACGACTGGACGGTGATCTCGCCCGACCTGACGCGCCACATCGACTGGAAGAAGCTGCCGATGCGCGGCACCATCCCGGATTCCACCGCGCTGGGACGGAACGAAGGCACCGCCGACTTCGGCAACATCACCACCCTCGACGAGTCGCCGCGCCACGCCGGATATCTCGCCGCCGGCAGCGACGACGGCGTGATCGCCGTGACCCGCGATGGCGGCAGGAACTGGACGCGCACCGAGCATTTCCCCGGTGTTCCCGACACCACCTACGTCAGTCACGTGATCTGGTCCAACGCCGACGACGGCACGCTGTACGCGACAATGGACGGCCATCGCAGCAACGATTTCAAGCCCTACGTGCTCAAGAGCACGGACTTCGGACAGACGTGGACGTCGATTTCCAGCGACCTCCCGGCGATGGGCTCGGTGCAGGTGATCCGGGAACATCCGCGCCAGGCCAGGCTGCTCTTCGTCGGCACCGAGTTCGGCGTGTTCTTCACCATCGACGGCGGCGGCCACTGGACGCCGTTGAAGAGCGGCCTGCCCGGCGTGCCGGTCTGGGACCTGGCCATTCAGCCGCGAGTGAACGATCTCGTGGTTGCCACCCACGGGCGCGGCATCTTCATCCTCGACGACATCGGACCGCTGGAGCACCTTGCCGAGGCCAAGGCCGCCGGATCGACCTGGCTCTTTCCGATCCGGGACGAGCTCCTCTTCCAGCCCGACAATTCGCACAATTCCGGCATGGGCACCCGGGGCTTTGCGGGACAGAATCCGGAACCGGGCGCGCGCATCGCGTATCTGATCGATGCCTTGCCGCGGAACGCCACGACGTCGCTCACGATCGTCGACGCCAGCGGCACAGTGGTGCGACGCCTGCCGGTCGACCGCCACCCGGGTCTGCACCTGGTCATCTGGGACATGCACGCCGGCCCACCGCTGACCGGGCCGCTGGCGGCGACTGACACCGCACCCGCTCCGGAGGGACGCGGCGGCGGGCGGGGTGGACGTGGCGGGTTCGGTGGCGGGCGCGGCGGGTTCGGCGGGCGCGGCGGGCCGCCGGCCGCGGCGACATTCCCGGCGCTTCCCGGAACTTATCGCGCCCGACTGACCATCACTCCCTCGTCGGGTCCAGCGACGATCCTGGAGCGTTCGTTCACGCTGGAGAAGGACCCGATGGTAGTCCTGAGCGACGCGCAGCTCAAGGATCTGCAGCACTATCGGCTCGCTGTCGCGGCCGTCCAGCTCACCATGCGGCAGCGGGCCGCCGAAGCGGACACGGTGCAGCTGAGACTGGCCGATGTTCGACGCGCGATCGCCGACGCGAAGGACAGCGTTCCGCAGGCCGCGCGAGATTCGATGGCCGAACTCGAGAAGACGATGCGCGACATCGTGGCGCAGGTGGGTTCCGCCGGCCGTGGCGGCCGCGGCGGACGTGGTGGCGGGGGCGCCGGCGGGCGTGGCGGCGCCGCTCTGGGTGGTCGCGGCCGCGGCGGGCGCGGCATTGCCGCAGCGGACTCGACGGCGTCGGATTCGACCGCGCGCATCGAGGAGCCACCACCCGATGCACCGACGCCCCCGTCCGAGCGCACCGTCCAGTCACAGCTCAATACCTTGACGGAGCTCTTGAACGTGCAATTCATGCCGGGCATGACCCAGCAACAGACGCTCAAAGCCCTGCCCGCGGCGCTCACACTGCAGGGCAAGCGCATCGATCAGTTGCGCAGGGTGCGATTGCCGGCTCTCGAGGCGATGCTGCGGGCGGCGGGGGTGCAGCCCGGTTCCCGTCAGTAGGCTCCATACCGGGTGAAATCACAGCGGTGTCGACCCATTGATCCGGCCGGCGCCGCTGTGCCGTGATGGTGTGCGGCTGCGCTGTCGCCAGGTGCGTGGCGTTCGATCGAAGCAGCCCTACCGCGAACCGCCGTCGCTGCCGTCCGCAGCGCCCGTGGCGGCGGAGCCGCTGACGCGCTCGACGTGCAGCGTCTGCCGGTAGGTCCGCCCGCCGACGGTCATCGTCACGAGGTAGTCACCGGTGCCGGCCAGTGAGCCGAAGCCGCCACGGCCACCACCGAAGCCGCCGCGGCCCCCTGCCTGGGGGACGTGCATGCCGATGATGGCGAAGATCTTCTGCACCTTCTCCGGCACCGGGCCTCGACCGAAGCCGCCACCGCCCCCGCGACCACCCGGTCCGGCAGGGGTCCCTTCCGCCGGCCGGGCACAGAACGGGTCCCACTGCGTCAGCGGGCGGTTGCAGTTCGCCTCGCCGCGGCCGCCGCGCCCGCCGCCTCCGCCACCGCGCACCGCGACCGCCGCGCCCGGCGGCGGGCGGATTGAGCAGCGCATCGGCCTGGGCCAGCGCCGTCGAGTCGTAGTGCGCCTTGCGCAACGAATCGATCACCGCGGGCGCACGCGCCGCGCGGAGAATGCTGTCCATCCGCTCCGACGGCGATAGCGCTGCCGGCGCGGCCGGAGCCACCGCCCGCATCTGGTAGTTCCACGAGACGCTGTGCACCCCGGGCCCCCCCGGCCCGGTCAGCGCCGCGACAGTGTCACCAGCGGCGTTCATCACCTCGACGTGCACCGGCGCGCGCCCGGCGCTGCCGCCGAGCCAGTAGTCGATCGTCGGCGCCATAGGGCGGGTTGGGCACGCTGAAGAAGGCCTGGGCGTTGCCGTTCCCCGGCTCCATCAGCGTCGGCGCTTCGCCCCATTGATAGGCGGAGACCGGCGCAAAGAGAAAGGCCGGGCCGGCGAGCACCGTCGTGTCGAGCTGCTCCAGCGGCGCGATGTTGACGATCCAGAATCCGCGGCCGTGGGTCGCGGCGATCAGGTCGCGGTCGCGGGGCTGGATCTTGAGGTCGAACACCGGCACCGACGGCAGGTCCGGCCGCGAAGCGGTTCCACGTCCTGCCGGCGTCGATCGAGAGCGTACGCGCTGATCGAGGTCCCGACGAAGAGCAGGTCCGGATTGTACGGATCCTGCCGGACGACGTTGACGTAGTCGCCCACGCCGTCCGCCGGAAGGTTGTTGCACGATCGACGCGAACGTCCGGCCGTCGTCGTGAGTGACGTAGAGATAGGGCCTGAAATCGCCCCGGGCGTGATTGTCGAACGACACCCAGAACGTCATCGAGTCGGTGTGCGACGGCTCGATGCGTGACACGTAGACCTCGTTGTCGGGCAGGCCCGGGAAGCGCCCGGTGAGATTGTCCCACTGCGCGCCACCGTTGTGCGTCATCCAGACGTTGCCGTCGTCGGTGCCGGCGTAGAGCAGCCCCGGCATCGAGATACGACTCCGCCAGCGACACGACGGTGCCGTAGTTCTCCGCGCCGGTCGCGTCGATGGTGATGCCGCCGGTCCAGGTGAGCGAGGTGTCGATCCTGGCCCATTCCTTCTTCGACAGGTCCGGCGAAATCAGCTCGAAGTGATCGCCGCGATCGACGGACTTCGAGCACCCGATTGCCGCCGAAGTAGATCACCGACGGATTGTGCGGGGAGAGAATGAACGGCGTGTTCCAGTTGAAGCGCAGCGCGAGATCGATCGAGTCCTGCTTTCTGCTGCGCCCGGAGCCGTGCGATGGCCGCCTGCTGGGCCTTCGTCGCCGGCACCAGCGGGTTGCCGCGGACCAATCGCGATCGAATCCTCCCACTTCTGGTACTGACCCTGCCACCCGGGCTTGCGGAAGAACTGGCTCGCCCCGGTCTTGAGGTCGAGGCGCCGAGCGCTGCCGTCCTGCGACTCGCCGTAGATGATGTCCGGATCGGTCCGGATCCTGGGCGGTGTAGAAGCCGTCGCCACCATTGAACGTGAACCAGTAGGCGTTGTTGACGTCGCCCGAGCGGCGCCGGCTCGGCCCGCACCAGGCCCCGTTGTCCTGCGCGCCGCCGCAGATGTTGTACGGCACCGCGAAGTCGTAGCTCACCTCGTAGAACTGGCCGATCGGGAGGTTCTGCAACTGGCTGAAGTTCCCGCCCGCGATCGAACGAGATGTCGATGCCACCGTCGTCGCCGATCACCAGCCGGTCGGGATCGGACGGATCGATCCACATGCGCGTGGTCGTCGACGTGCACCTGCAGCGCCGCCGGACGCGGCGTCTTGCCGCCGTCGTCCGAGACCTGGATCTGGGTCGACGAGAAGTAGACGCGGTCGGGGTTGCGCGGATCGACGCGCACCTGCGAGTAGTAGAACGGCCGCTCGTCGACGGAGTTCATCTTCGTCCACGTCTTGCCCGCGTCGGTGGAACGGTAGAGTCCGCTCCCTTCCGGCGTCCGCGACGGGCGTATACCCGCCGCCCTTCTGCGGCGCCGCCGCCTCGACCTCGGCGTAGACGTAATCGGGATTCGACGGCGCCAGCGCCAGCCCGATGCGCCCCTTCACGCCCTCCGGGAAAGCCGCCGCCGCTGATCTCCGTCCACGTGGCGCCGGCGTCGGTGGACTTCCACAGTCCCGACCCCGGCCCGCCGCTGCTCGAGCGAATACGGCGTGCGGAGCCGCTCCCACGACGCCGCGTAGACCACGTCCGGATTGCGCGGATCGATGGCGACGTCGACGAAGCCGGCCTTGTCGCTGATGAACTTGACCAGCTTCCAGGTCTGCCCGCCGTCGGTCGTCTTGTAGAGCCCGCGATCCGGGCGACGCGTTCCACGCCGCGCCGAGCGCGGCGACGTAGACCACGTTCGGGATCGTTCGGGTCGACGGCGATCCGGCCGATGAACTGGGTCTTCTCGAGGCCCATGAACTTCCAGGTCACGCCCGCCGTCGATCGACTTGTAGATGCCGGCGCCCGGGCAGGATGGTGTTGCGGGAGTTCGGCTCGCCGGTGCCGGCCCAGACCTGCATGGTGTCGCTCGGCGCGATCGCCAGCATGCCCATCGCCGATCACGCGCTTGTCGTCGAACACCGGGCGCCAGGTCATGCCGTTGTTGGTGGTCTTCCAGATGCCGCCGCCCGCGGTGGCGACGAACAGCGTCTTCGACGGCCCGGGAATGCCGACGACATCCGATACGCGGCCGCCGAAGTTGGCGGGACCGACGGTGCGCCATTTCATCGCGGCGGTGACGGTGGAATCGAGCGATTGGGCGCGAAGCGGTGCCACGATGACCACCGCTGCGACGCCGGTCAGCAGTGCGCGGACGCTACTGCGCAACATGGGCAACTCCCGGATGGGCTGGATGGGGGAACGGCAGAATGATAGGCGGAACGTCGAACGGCCGGAATGGCGAACGGGGGTCGGGAGCGCCTCAGACGCTGCCCTGCCTGGCGGCACGGCGACGCCCGAGCTGGTCGCCGGTCACCGCCAGCACGATCACCACGCCGAGCGCGATCTTCTGCACGTACGGGTCGACGTTGGCCAGGTTGAGGCCGTTGGTGAGCACGCCGATGAACACCGTGCCCCACAGCGTGCCGGCGATGGTGCCGACGCCGCCGGTGAGCGACGTGCCGCCCACGACGCACGCGGCGATGACGTCGAGCTCGTACTGCACGCCGGCGTCGGGCACGCCGGCCCCGAGCCGCGAGGCCAGCGTGAGTCCCGCCGAGCCCGGCGAGCAGGCCGTTGAGCAGGTAGACCAGCCACGATCGTCCGCTTCGTGTTGATGCCGGCCAGCCACGCCGCTTCGGGGTTGCCGCCGATGGCATACAGGTGCCGGCCGAACACGGTGCGTCGCATCACGAACGCCCCGGCCGAGCATCACCGCCGCCATCACCCACACCGGCGTCGGAATGCCGATGATCTGGCGTTCGCCCCAGCAACCCGAAGTGATCGGGCAGGTCGCCGCGACTGCGGCCGCCGGAGACGATGAACGCCAGGCCGCGGGCGGCGGTCAGCATCGCCAGGGTGACGATGAACGCCGGCACGTCGAGATAGGCGATCAGCGTGCCGTTGACGACGCCGGTGAGCAGGCCGACGAACAGCGCCACGGCGATCGGCACGCACCAGCGCCGCGCCGGTCGGCCGCGGTGGCCATCGCGGCCGCGACGCCGGTGAGTGCCACCACCGATCCCACGCCGAGGTCGATGCCGCCGGTGACCATCACGGCGGTCATGCCGACGGCGAGCATGCCGGTGACCGCGATGCTGAGCGCGATGTTGACCACGTTCGCGATCGAGAAGAACCCCGGCGCGACCAGCGCGAAGATCGCCGCCTCCATCAGCGTCGCGACCGCCAGCGCGTACTCCGCCAGCGCGCCACCGCGAGGCCCGGATGGCGGTCACGCCGCCTCGCCGAGCATCAGCGCCGCGACCTGCTTCTTCGCGTGGCTCCGCGCGCCAGCCGGCCGACGATCCGCCCGTTGCGCATCACCACGAGCCGGTCGGCCATGCCGAGCGCCTCGGGGAGGTCGGACGACACCATCAGGATCCCGGCGCCGTCATCGGTGAGGCGCCGCATCAGCTCGTAGATCTCGGCCTTGGCGCCGACGTCGATGCCGCGGGTCGGCTCGTCGAAGAGCGAGCAGCCGCGAATGCGCCAGCATCCAGCGCGCCAGCACGACCTTCTGCTGGTTGCCGCCCGAGAGCGAGCCGCACGGCCTGATCCTGCGACGGCGCCCGGATGCGCGAGTGTCGTCGATCCACTCGGCCACGGCGGTCGCGCTCCGCGTCGCGGTCGACGACGCCGGCGCGCGCGAACCGCGCCTCGAGCGAGCGAGGACGACGTTCTCGCGCATCGCGCGATCAGCACCAGCCCCTGGCGCTTGCGATCCTCGGGAAGCAGCCCGACGCCGGCGGCGATCGCGTCGCGCGGCGAGCCGGGGCGCATAGGCCGCCCCGTCGACGTCATCGCGCCGGCGGCGAGCGGCGCCGCGCCGAACACCGCCCGCACCACTTCGCTCCGTCCGGCGCCCACGAGCCCGACCAGCGCCACGATCTCGCCGCGACGCAGCGTCAGCGAGGCCTCGCGAACCGGCCCGGTGGAGACCGCATCGAGCCGCAGCAATTCGTCGCCCGGGCGCGCCGCCCGGCAGCGGATACCCCGCGGCGAGTTCGCGGCCGACCATCTGCCGCACGATGGCGGCCCGGGTGACGGCGGCGATCGGGCGCGTCGCCACCACCCGGCCGTCGCGCAGCACGGTGACCCGGTCGGCGAGCCGGAAGACTTCGTCCATGCGGTGCGAGATGTAGACGATCGCCACGCCGTCGTCGCGGAGCTGGCGATGACGGCGAAGAGCACGTCGGTCTCGCCCTGCGCCAGGATCGCGGTGGGCTCGTCGAGGATCAGCAGCCGGGCGTCCTGCGCCACCGCCTTGGCGATCTCGGTCATCTGGCGCGCCGCGAGCGGGAGGGCACCCGACGGGCGTCTCGACCGCCAGTCCGCGCTGGCCCAGCCGTTCGAGCACCGCGCGCGCCATGCCGCCGCTGCCGGCCGCGATCGACGACACCGCCCCGCGACGGCTCGGCGCCGAGCGCGATGTTCTCGGCGACGGAAGAGCTCGGGACCAGGCTCAATTCCTGGTGGATCATGCGGATGCCGGCGGCGTGGGCGTCGCGCGGCGACGCGGAAGTGCACCGGCTGGCCGTCGAGGACGATGCGCCCCGCATCGGGACGGTGGCGCCGGAGAGCATGCGCATCAGCGTCGACTTGCCGGCGCCGTTCTCCCCCACGACGGCATGTACCTCGCCGCCCTGAACCGCGATGCAGACGCCGTCGAGCGCCAGCACCCCGGGGTGGCGCTTGACCAGCCCGTCGGCGTGGAGTTCCACGCCTACTGCGGTGTCGCCGCCGGACATCGCCCTGACCGAGTCGGCGTCGACGATCCGGACCGGTACCGCGATCACCGCGGGCGGCGGCGGTCTTCGCGAAATAGTCGGCGATGGCGTCAATCGTCTTGCCGCCGATCGAATCCGGCTGCTGCGCCACGTCGGCCTTGAGCTGGGTGCCCTGCAGCGATGGCGCGCTGCGCCTCCGGCGACGCGTCATAGCCGACGATGTCCACGTGGTCGAGATGGCGCGACTGGGCGCTCGACAGCACGCCGAGGGCCGATTCGTCGTTGATGGCGAAGATCCCCCTGAGGTCCGGGTGGGCCTGCAGCATGTCGTCGGCGGCCTTGAGCGACCGGTCGCGCTTCCCTTCGCCGTTGAGCGCCGAGACGATGGTGATGCCGGGATACTTCTTCATCTCGTCGCGGAAGCCGGTTTCGCGGTCGATGGTCGACTGCACCTCGGGCTCGGTGATGATACCGACCTCGCCGCTGTCGCCGATGGCCCGGGCGAGGTAGTCGGCCGCGAGCCGTCCGCCGGCCACGTTGTCCGATGCCACGTGCGACACCACCTGGCCGCCCTGGGCGGCGATATCGGCGGTGAACACCGGGATGCCGGCATGGTTCGCCTTCTCGATCGCCGGCCCGATCCCCTTGGAATCAACTGGACAAACCACGATGGCGTCCACATGTTGCACGATGAAGTTGTCGATCTGCGATTGCTGTTTGGCCAGGTCGAAATCCCCCGATGTCACCACGAGCTGGTACCCGTGAGCGGCCGCAGCCTGACGCAACCCCGCCTCGAGGCGCCGGTAGAATTCGTCCTGGCGCGTCAGCAGCGTGACGCCGATCGTCTTGCCGCCGGCCGTGCCGTGCCGGCAGGACATCGTCACCAGCGTGGCGGGCAGGAGAACGGACAGAGTCAGCCATCGGGTCGCGTGTCGCATGAGCTTGTCGCCGCAGTCAACGGGGTGGCCGCAAAGGTTGCCATCCGGTTCGGAAACTTCAAGAGGGTAGAGCTGCCATGGTCCGTTCGTCATCGCGCCTTCGGCGCCTGATCGCCGCCGCGGGCACCGTCGCCGTCGCAACCGCACCGCTGGCTGCCCAGGGGCCGCGGCAATCAATGGACCGGCCACCGGCGCCGGTCGGCGTCGAACCCGACCTGGTCAACACCCCGACGCTGTACGTGGTCGGATACGCCCATCTCGACACCGAGTGGCGATGGGAGTATCCGCAGGTCATCTCCGAGTACCTCCTCCATACCATGGAGGACAACTTCACGCTGTTCGACAAGTATCCGGCCTACGTCTTCAACTTCACCGGCGCCAACCGCTACCGGCTGATGAAGGAATACTGGCCCGCCGATTATGCCAGGATGGCGAGCTACATCAAGGCGGGACGCTGGTTCCCGGCCGGGTCCTCGATGGAGGAGGGCGACGTCAACGCACCCGTCGGCCGAAGCGATCCTCCGCCAGGTGCTGTACGGCAACGAGTATTTCCGGAAGGAATTCGGCGTCGCCAGCGAGGAGTACATGCTCCCCGACTGCTTCGGCTTTCCGTGGTCGCTGCCGAGCATTCTGGCGCACGCCGGGATCAAGGGGTTCTCCACCCAGAAGCTCACCTGGGGCTCCTCGGTGCCCGACGACTCGACCACCCCGTACGGCATGGACGGCAAGGGCGTGCCGTTCAACTTCGGACGCTGGGTCGGCCCTGACGGCAAGGGCGTGATCGCGGCGCTCAATCCCGGCGACTACGGCGCCAGGATCGGCTACAACCTGGCGCTCGCGGACCGCAATCGACTCGTCGGCGCGGCGCCGCATCGCCGACACCACGGCCTACCTGCAGCCGTGGATCGACCGCCTCGCGGAGAACAAGAAGGAACTCGGACTCGACGCGGACTATCGCTATTACGGCACCGGCGACATCGGCGGCGCCCCCACCGACAGTTCGGTGATGTGGATCCAGCGCGCCGTCGATGACACGACCGCCGCGATCCATGTCGTCTCGGCGCGAAGCCGACCAGTTCTTCAAGGACATCACGCCGGCGGAACGATCGCGCCTGCCGGCGTACACCGGCGAGATGGAGCTGCAGAACCACTCCGCCGGATCGCTGACCTCCCAGGCGTACCAGAAGCGGTGGATCCGCGAGAACGAGATCCTCGCCGACGGCGCCGAGAAGGCGTCGGTGGCGGCGATGTGGCTCGGCGGCCGCCGGTATCCGATCGGGCGCCTGAACGACGCGTGGACGCTGATCATGGGCAGCCACTTCCATGACCTCGCGGCCGGCACGGCCACGCCGCGGGCGTACGAGTTCGCCTGGAACGACGACGTCATCGCGATGAACCAGATGAGCGACGTGCTCCAGAGCGGCAGCGAGGCGGTGGCCTCGGCGATGAACACCACGAACGGGCGGAACGCCGATCGTGGTCTTCAATCCGCTCAACGTCGCCCGGCACGACGTGGTCACCGTGGCGGTCCCCGACGCGAGCGGCTCGCGTTCGGTGCGGGTCACCGGGCCGGATGGCGCCTCCGTGCCGGCCCAGGTGGAGTCCGTCGCCGGCGGCACGGCGCAGGTGCTCTTCGTGGCGTCGGCGCCCTCAGTGGGGTATGCGGCCTACGGCGTGCGAACCGGGGTCGCGGCAGGCGCCGCCGGGTCCGGCGCGCTGCACGTCTCCACTCACGGGCTCGAGAACGCCCGCTACCGGGTCACGATCGACGCGGCGGGCGACGTCTCCAGCATCTTCGACAAGCAGCTCAACCGCGAATTGCTCGCGGCGCCGATCCGACTGGCGTTGATGCGGGATATCCCGTCGCAGTGGCCGGCGTGGAACATGGACTTCAGCGACGAGCAGCGCCCGCCCCGCGGGCTACGTCGACGGCCCGGCCGACATCCAGGTGATCGAGCACGGCCCGGCGCGCGTCGCCGTCACCATCACCCGGAACGTCGACAGCTCGCGATTCGTGCAGACGGTGTCCTTGGCGGCGGGCGCGGCCGGCGACCGCGTGGTGTTCCACAACGCCGATCGACTGGCACATGCCGGCCACGGCACTCAAGGCAACGTTCGTTCTCACCGCGGCTGATTCCCAGGCCACCTACAATCTCGACGTGGGAACGATTCGCCGCGGCAACGCCTACGACCGCAAGTTCGAGGTTCCCACGCACCAGTGGATCGATCTGACCGACAAGAGCGGCACCTTCGGCGCCACGATCCTCACCGACGACAAGAACGGGTCCGACAAGCCGAACGACAACACCATCCGGCTGACGTTGATCCGCACGCCGGGATTGCCCAACGCGCGCAGCGGCTACGCCGACCAGACCACGCAGGACTTCGGGCATCACGACTTCTCGTTCGGCATCGCCGGGCACGCCGGCGATTACCGGGCGTCGCAGACCGACTGGACCGCGTGGCGCTTGAACACTCCGTTGCTGGCGTTCGCGTCGCCGGCCCATGCCGGCGCGCTCGGCACGGCAATTCTCGCTGCTGGCGGTGAGCGATCCGCGGGTGCGGGTGATGGCGCTCAAGCGCGCCGAGGCCGGCAACGAGGTGGTGGTGCGGGTGGTGGAACTCGACGGGCGGCGTCACCCCGATGTACGGCTCAGCGTTCGCGTCGCCGATCAGCTCGGCGCAGGAAGTCAACGGCCAGGAGCAACCGGTCGGATCGGCGACGGTTCGCAACGGCGTCGCTGGTGACGTCGCTCACGCCCTATCAGATCCGGAGCTTTGCCGTGCGCCTTGGCGCGGCCCCGGCACGGGCCGCCTCGATCCGTTCGGCGCCAGTCGCGCTCAGCTACGATCGCGCCGTCGCGAGTGACGACGGTACCGCGAGTGCCGGCGGATTCAACGATCAGGGCGAAGCCCTGCCGGCGGAGATGCTCCCCGACACGATGAACTACAACGGCATCCGATTCCAGCTTGCGCCGGCAAAGACGGGCACACCGGACGCCGTGACGCCGAAGGGCCAGCAGCTGACCCTTCCGGCCGGAACCTGGAACCGCGTGTACATCCTCGCCGCTTCCGCCAATGGCGACCGGCCGGAAACGTTCCGCGCCGGATCGGCGCCGGTGAACGTCCTGATTCACGCCTGGGACGGGTTCATCGGACAGTGGGATGACCGGGTCTGGAAGCAGATCCCTGCTCCGCCGCCCACGCCGCAGGAGCTGGCGGTCCAGCAGCAGCGGCAGGCGCGCTTCGACTCATTGCGCCGGGCCCGCGTCGACTCGGTGCTCAAGGCCGGCGGCGACACGTCGAAGATTCCGGCGTTCGGTGGTCGCGGTGGACGCGGCAATCGCGGCCCGCGGATGATCGACGTGGTCGACTCGATCATTCCGGGCTACATCAAGAACGCGCCGATCGCGTGGTATGCGTCGCACAAGCACGACGCCAGGGGCGCGAACGAGTATTACCAGTACTCGTACCTGTTTGCCTACCCGATCGACCTGTCGCCGGGCACGACGTCACTGACACTCCCCGACGATCCGAACATCAGGATTCTCGCGGTGACGGTGGCGGCCGAGCCGGATCCGATCGCGCCGGCGCACCCGCTGCACGATACGCTGGGAAGGACGACGCCCTAGCGCCGTTCGCGGAAGAAGCCCTGCAGCAGCCCGGCGCATTCGCCCTCGAGCACGCCGCCGAGAACTTCAGGGCGATGGTTGAGCCGGGGCTGGCGGAGGAGATCTTCGATCGAGCCCGCCATTCCCGCCTTGGGGTCCCATGCGCCGAACACGACGCGCCCCACCCTGGCCAGCACGATCGCTCCGGCGCACTGGGCGCACGGCTCGAGGGTGACGTAGAGCGTGGCGCCGGTGAGCCGGCCGTTCCCGGTCACGACCAGCGCGCGCTGGATGGCGAGGAATTCGGCGTGCGCCGTGGGGTCACGGCGCTCGGCCACCTCGTTGCCGGCCGTCGCGAGGGTGCCGTGATCGTGCACGATCACGGCGCCCACCGGCACCTCGCCCCGGCGCTCGGCCTGACGGGCCTGGTCGAGCGCCAACCGCATGCCGGCCCGGTCGGCCGGGGAGACGACCGGCGCCATCAGGACGGCGGCCGGCGACGGCTCAGGCGGACCCGGCCGGCGCCGCTGCGGCCGCGGACTGTGCCCCGGACCCGGCCACCGTCGGCTGGCGCGTGAACACCAGCGTGTCGTCCGTGACGTCGACCCGGATCGTGTCGCCTTCGACGTACTTCCCTTCGAGCAGTTCGAGTGCAATCGGATTCTGCAGCTCGCGCTGCAGCACCCGCTTGAGCGGACGCGCGCCATACAGCGGATCGTACCCCGCGTCGGCCAGCCACGACATCGCCGCCGGCGAGACGTCGAGCACCATCCCGCGACCGGCCACGAGGGCGCGCAGCCGGGCCATTTGCAGGGCCACGATCTGGTCGAGGTCGTCGCGCGAAAGCGGCCGGAAGACGACGATGTCGTCGACGCGGTTGAGGAACTCCGGCCGGAAATGGCGGCGCAGCTCTTCGAGCACCTTGGCCTCGATCTCGGGCCATCCGGCGCCGTTGCCGTCCATCTGCTGGGTTTCCAGGATGTAGCGGCTGCCGATGTTGCTCGTCATGATGATGACGGTGTTGCGGAAGTCGACCACCCGTCCCTGTGAATCGGTCAGCCGCCCGTCGTCGAGCACCTGCAGCAGGAGATTGAAGACGTCGGGGTGTGCCTTCTCGATTTCGTCGAACAACAGCACGCTGTAAGGCCGGCGCCGCACCGCCTCGGTGAGTTGCCCGCCCTCTTCGTAGCCGACGTACCCCGGCGGCGCGCCGATCATCCGCGCCACCGCATGCTTCTCCATGTACTCCGACATGTCGAGCCGCACCATGGCGTGCTCGTCGTCGAAGAGGAACTCCGCCAGCGCCCGCGCCGTCTCGGTCTTGCCGACGCCGGTGGGGCCGAGGAAGATGAACGAGCCCGTGGGCCGTGCAGCATCCTGCAGGCCGGCGCGCGCGCGGCGCACGGCGTTCGACACGGCGGCCAGTGCCTCCGGCTGGCCCACCACGCGGCGGCCCAGTTCGGCTTCCAGCGTGGTCAGGCGCTCGCGCTCCGACTCCAGCATCTTCGAGACCGGGATGCCGGTCCACTTCGCCACCACGGTCGCGATGTCTTCCGCTTCGACTTCCTGGCGGAGGTACTTCGAGGCCTTCTGGATCTCGGCAAGCTTCCGCTCGTCCAGAATCAGATCGCGTTCCAGCTCCGGGATCCTGCCGTAGCGCAGCTCGGCCGCGGTCTGCAGGTCGCCCGACCGCGTGGCCTGCTCGACTTCGGCGCGCAATGCCTCGACTTCCGCCTTCTTCTTCTGCAGCGATTCGATCAGCTGCTTCTCGGTCTGCCAGCGGGCCTTCATGCCAGCGCTCCGCTCGCGACTCTCGGCGATCTCCTTCTCGAGGGCCTTGCGACGGTCGACGGACGCCTTGTCCTTCTCCCGTACCAGGGACTGGCGCTCGATCTCCAGCTGCAGGATGCGGCGTTCGACCTCGTCGATTTCCTGCGGCAGCGAATCGATTTCCATCCGCAAGCGCGACGCGGCTTCGTCGACCAGGTCGATGGCCTTGTCGGGCAGGAACCGGTCACCGATGTAGCGGTGCGACAGCGTCGCCGCCGACACCAGGGCGTTGTCGGTGATGCGGACGCCGTGATGCACCTCGTACTTCTCCTTCAGCCCGCGGAGAATGGCGATGGTGTCCTCGACGCTCGGTTCGCCGACGTAGACCGGCTGAAAGCGCCGTTCCAGGGCGGCGTCCTTCTCCACATGCTGGCGATATTCGTCCAGTGTCGTGGCGCCCACCACGTGCAGCTCGCCGCGTGCCAGCGCCGGCTTGAGGAGATTCGAGGCGTCGACCGCGCCCTCGGCCTTGCCCGCACCCACCAGGGTATGCAGCTCGTCGATGAAGACGATGTAGCGCCCTTCGGCGTCGACCAGTTCCTTGACGACCGACTTGAGTCGGTCCTCGAACTCGCCCCGGTACTTGGCGCCGGCCAGCAGCTGGCCGATGTCGAGCGCCACGATCTCCTTGTTCTTGAGCGAATCGGGGACGTCGCCGTTGACGATCCGCTGAGCCAGCCCCTCGACGATCGCCGTCTTGCCCACACCGGGTTCGCCGATCAGGACCGGATTGTTCTTGGTCCGTCGCGACAGCACCTGCATCACCCGGCGGACCTCTTCGTCACGGCCGATCACCGGGTCAAGTTTGCCGTCGCGCGCCTGGTCGGTCAGGTTGCGGGTGAAACGACCCAGCGCCTGATACTGCTCTTCCGGCGTCTGATCCGTGACCCGGTGCGATCCGCGGATCTCGTCGAGGGCCGACCGCAGCTCCTTGGCACTCAATCCCGCGTCTTCCAGCAGCCGCCGCGCCGCCGTCCCCTTCTCCTCGGACAGCGCCAGGAGCAGATGCTCGGTGGAGACGTAGGCGTCACCCAGTTCCTTGGCGACCTTCTCCGCCCGCTCGAAGACGTTCGACAGCGTGCGCTCGAGGGTCGGCGTCGAGGTGGCGCCCTGCTGGGTGGGATAGGTGGCGATCTCCGCTTCGGTGTGGTTGCTGAGCTGGGGAACCACCACCCCGGCCTTGGCCAGCAGCGAGCGGACGATCCCCTCGTCCTGCATCAGCAGGGCGGAGAGGAGATGGGCGTCGTTGACGACAGGATTGCCCCGCTTGCGCGCGTGTTCCAGCGCGTCGCGGACCGCTTCCTGCGCCTTCAGGGTCAGTCGATCAGGTCGTAGCATACCGGGGAAGATGGCAAGGGACAGGCCGAACCGCGACTGCCGAAGCGGCAGAGCCCGGATCGCCGGGGGGAGAAAGCCATGAGGGACGCCAGGCGTCCCTCACGGTCGAACGAGGACCTGGCGAGCGCTCCGCCGGTCGTCGACGTTCAATTGCAGCCAATACACTCCGGGCGGAGCTACCCGCGTTCCCTCGTCGATGGTGCCGTCCCAGACCGCCACGTAGTCACCGCACTTCAGCGGGATGCTGTCCAGCACCTGATCTCCATGTTGTCGCAATCGCAGCGTCGCGACGGCTTGCGCCAGCGAGTTGTACACTCGCATCGTGACGATCGGAACATGCCCTCTGCGGCACGCTCCAGACGAAATGGTGAACGGGATGAGCGCCGCCGGGAGGACCGGGCTGGGGCGCGGCTCGCTGATGACGATCGGCAGGGGATCCGCCGGCCGCTGGGCAGCGGCAGGAACGGCCGTTACCCCCGCGAGCAGCACGCCCAGGACCGGCCCCAGATGCCGGCACATGGGCACTCCTTCACGCTGCTGACGATACGAGGATCGCAACGACCTCCGTCGATTCAGTGGCGAACCGCCCCCGCGCAGTGCGGGGCGCGGCGGCAAGTTGCCGCGCGGTGGACCTGCATGTCAAGCCGACCGGCGCACCAGGTGGCGGACGTCGCCGGACCGGCGGGTCACCCCCGACCGGTCAGCCCACTCCAGCGCGGGGATCAGGTACTTCCTCGAAAGCCCGATTCGCTCCCGCACCATGGCCACGGTGATGCCGCCGTCGCCCGCCGAGGACCGGTCGAGCTCGCCGAGCACCGCCGAGAACTCGTCGAGCGCCTCCGCAGCGACCCAGCGATCCCGCTCGACAGCCACGAGCAGCCCGCGGCGCTCGGCCACTCGACACGCCGCGGCGACATCTGCCCGGGCCGAGCCGGGTTGCCAGTTCCGCGCTCGCCGGCGCGCCAGCCGCTCCGCGCGAATCACCGCGACGACCTGCTCCACCAGGCGTTCCGGCGGTCCGGCAGCCGCGGCGGCGCCGGGCAACGTCGACCTGGTCGCCTTCGACGATGATCACGCCGCGCTCGGCGAGCGAATCGAGGACTGCTGCCGCCAGGTCGCGCTGCGCCGCCGGAGCGATCCGCCGGCGGAGCGTTTCCAGCGCCAGTGCGCCAGTGACGTGGCCGCCGACCGAGGTCATCGCGGCGTCTTCCACCCGCTGCCACTGCTCGGCGGCATGAAGGCGCGCCGCCACCTCACGGAGTCCGGCGCGATGTACCACGGCCGCCACCGCACTCGGCGGTGCGCCGAGCACGATCGGTACGGCGGCGAGGTCGAGACCGTTCCGGCGGCGCGACACCAATGCGTGGAGACGCGCCGCCGTGTCCGGCTGACGCCAGGCCGGCAACAGGACCGGAACGCCGCGGAGGATCGGGATCGAGGATCACCGCTCCGCCCACCGTCACGGCGGGTGACGGCGTGCGCAGGATGACCCGATCTCCGCCACGGAGTACGACTGGGCGGTCGAACCGGATCCGTGCCACCCCCGGCACCCCCGCGACCAGTGGTTCGCGGCTCACCATGTGCGCCGGAACCGCCGCGGTGCCGGCATGGACCACCAGATGCCGCTGACCGGTGATCGGCGCCGCCGACTCAGCCAGTTCGATCAACGCATCGGCGGCGTTGGCACCGAACCATCCGCAGTCCGGGATGCACCACTGTCTCGCCGCGCTCGATTTCGTCGTGCGCCACGCCGGCAAGCGCCACCGCCACGCGTCGTCCGGCAGTCGCTTCGGTGACGGCCTCGCCATGCACTTCGATGCTCCGCACGCGGGCGTCCCGGCCGGTGGGAAGGAGGAGCACCTGATCCCCGACGCGGACCGGCCCCGACCACGCGGTGCCGGTGACGATGGTGCCGATGCCGGCCCGATGGAAGATCTTGTCGACCGGGAGCCGGAACCGGTCGCCGGCCGGACGGCGCGCCGGCCGCCGCGGCGATGGCGGCGATGGCGGCGCGAAGTCCTGCCACCCCGTCGCCGCGAACCGCGCTCACCGGCAGCGGCCCGGTGAAAGCGATCGGCGATCGGGCGCACGAGAGCGGCGACATCTGCCGGTGACCAGGTCGAGCCAGTCGGCGTCGACCAGATCCGCCTTGGTGATCACCGCGATGCCGCGCGTCGATCCCGAGCCGTTCGGCGATCAGGAGATGCTCGCGGGTCTGCGGCATGATGCCGTCGTCCGCGGCCACGACGAGGACGATCGCGCGAACGCCGGAGCACCCCGCCACCATGGCCCGGACGAAATCCTCGTGGCCCGGGGACGTCGATCAACGCGGCCACCGGACGGCCGGTCGCGTCGCGCAGCGGCGACCGCCTGGAGATCGATGGTGATGCCGCGGCGGCGCGCCTCGGGAGCGCGATCGGTCGCCACGCCGGTCAGCGCCGTGACCAGCGCCGACTTGCCGTGGTCGACGTGTCCCGGCCAGGCCGACGATCACGGCGCGGCGACTCCGCCACGATGCCAGAACTCGAGCGCCGGCATCGTCGTCTCGCCGAGGTGACCCTGCACCCAGCGCACCAGCAGCCGTGCGATGCGCCGCCGCCTGGACGTCTCGCAACACCGGCAGGTCGTGGTCCGGTTCGATCAGCGCGACCAGCGCCTCGCGATCGTCGCGCGCCAAGGCGCGTCGTGGCGCCGATCACGCCACAGCGGGCGCAGAGAAATCCGCCGTCGCGCACCGAGAACGCCGCCGGCCCCGGCGGGCACCGGCAACCCGTCGCGGGCGCAGTCGTGCAGTGTCGGGCCGAGGCCGAGTTCGCCGATCAACCGCCAGAGCGCGCGCAGCCCGACGACGGCTGACCGCCGACGGCGGCGCGAGTTCCAGCAATTGCACGTCGTCACGAATCACGTCGTAGAGATCCGGGATTGGCCAGCGGCGGCACGAACCGCGGCGGCCAGCTCGGCCAGCGCCGAGGCGGCGGCAAAGCGATCGAGTTCGGTGGCGAGTCCGTGATGCAGCGCGGCCAGATCGAACGCAGCGAGCGTCTGGAGGTCGCTGGAGCGCGACGGAATGAGGTGGGCCTGCCCCTCGCTGAAGAACTGCAGCGCCGCGCCGAACCGACTCCGCGGGCGGAGCGCCCCCTTCGCGATGGCACTGACCACGCCCTGTTCCCGCGTGGCGAGGCGGACGATGCGCGAGGTCTCGCCGTACCGCAGCGATCCCAGGACGAGCGCCGGAGTGATCAGCGCAGCGCCCGGCATCGGCTCAACCGCCGGCGACGAACGCGCTGCCGGGCAGCTTCGTGATGGCGGCGGCGACGGGACAGATGCCGGTGGGAAGCGGTGCGTTCCACCAGGTCGGTGCCGAACACCCGGACGCGCCCGGAGACGTCATTCGGCTGGCAGCTGCCGCGCTCCACGACGTAGGCACGACCGATATCGTCGGAGACCAGTGCCACGGGGTTGACCGGCACGCCCGGCGCGCCGAGCGTGACCGTGTGGCTGGTGGTGTTGAACACCATCAGGCCGTCGAGGGTACTGGCGACGTAGAGCTGGTCCACGCCGTTCGGACGCCAGGAATTGCGGGAACTTGCCGAATCCGCTGAACGACCCCTGCTCCACCCTGGTGATCGGGTTGACCTGCGACAACTGCCCGTTGGTCGAGCCGTTGCCCGGATTGAGGACGTACAGGAAGCCGTCGGGGCCGAACACGGCCGCCGACGCGTTGCCATCGCCGCTCATCGGAATCGAATCGATCTGGCCGTTGCTGACCGGCAGCGGGATGAGGAAGCTCGGCATCGGATTCGCAGTTGGTCGGCAGCATATCGCAGCCTCTGCCGGTTCCCGGCCACGACGAAGACGTTGCCACGCGCAAACCCGAACCCCTGCGGACCGCCGGTCACGGTGTACGAGCCGATCGATTCCGCCGGGATGGACGTAGGTCACGATGTTGCGTGGCCGCCGTGCGGTATAGAGCGTGCCGTCGTCGCCGAACGCCAGGGCCGTGATCGATCCTTCGGCGCCGATTCCCGAGCCGGCCGCAGCGCGACATCACCGGTAATCAGATTGACCATCGCGACCGTGTCGACCGATGCGAACCCGACCGCCGCGATATCACCATGCACCGCAAGCAGCGTCGGCGAGCAGGCATATTCGACGTCGAGCGTGATGGTCTTGACGGCCGCGGTGCTGTCGACGTCGTACAGGCGGAGGCTCCCTTCGGAGCCGTCGAGCACCACCAGCACTTCGGCCGGCACCTCGACCGGACCGATCGTCGGTGCGCACGCGAGCGATGCGAGCGGCAACAACAGCCAGGCTGGGTGCAGGCGCATGCCATCTCTGACCGGTTCAGAATCGCAGGCGGGCCCCGGCCAGCAGCGTCCGCCCACGCCCCGGAAATCCCACCGTCTGCTGATACGCCGCGTTGAAGATGTTTTCGGCGCGGACCGTCAGCGCGGCATCCGGGACCGAATCGACCACGACCGATGACCGGCAGGGTCAGCCCCGAGATCGACCGTGGTATAGGACGGTAACGTAACCCGGGCCGCCGGAGAACGGTTGTAATCCACGTCATCGCGCGATCCCACCCAGGTGGCGGCCGCCGAGAGCGCTGTTCCGGCCCGCCTGATACTCCGCCAGCATGCCGCCGCTCGACGACGGGCCGGCGCAGCAGCCGTTCGCCTTCGGCGAAACCCCAGCGATGCGGCGGCACCGGTGTCCGTCACCGCGGTCGAAAGCCAGGTCCAGTGACCCGTCACCCGCAGCGCCCGTGACACCCGCATCGGCCAGCGCCGCTTCCAGTCCCCGGCTCCGCGCACCACCCAGATTGAGATAGGTGGGCCCGCCGGGTGCCGCCGAAACATACTGGATCAGGTGCCGGAATTGCTGACCGAAGGCGGTCAGGCCGACGGTGATCCTTCCCCGCACCATGCGCTCCTCGGCGCCCACTTCCGCGTCGGTGCTCCGCTCCGGTTGAGCGCGGGATTGCCGACTTCGTAAGCGCTCGACGCGAACAACTCGCTGAACGTCGGCGCCTTGAATGCGGTCCCCACCGCCGACCAGATACGCAGCGAGGCAACCGCGCTGCCACGCGATGCCCGCGCGCCAGGTCCCGAACGTCCCGAACGCCGAGTTGTCGTCCATCCGGGCGCCCGAGCTGCACCGACCAGCATGGCGCGGGGTCCGCCAGGAGCTGCACGAAGGCATTCGTGGTGGTGCGGCCACGGCCGAGCCCGGCACTGTCCCGCTCGACGCCGTCGCCAAAGTTCGACACGTCGACGCTCTGTTCGTTGTCGGTCTCGCGTTCGACGCCGGATCCCACGGATACCAGCACCGCGCTGGCCGCCCGCCAGTCGGCCCGCGCGTCGACGCCGCGGCGCCAGGTGATCACCGCACTGGTGGCGTCGAAGTCGAATCCCGATGTGTCAGCCGGCGTGTCGGGCGGGTTGCGAAAGCCCGAATTGGTCCGGGCCGCGTAGGGGTGCAGTCCAGCGAGAACGCTCCGCTCAACGGATGCGTCGCATCGAGCACCAAGGTCGAGCGTGGTCTCGGTGGTGAACTGGTTGTGATCCACGGCGACGCCGCCCGCGTCGGTCGGAAAGTGATCGATGGCGTCGCCGGAGCGGCCCACCAGCGCGACCTGGTCGGCCTCCCCGCTCCCAGCGGACCTGCGCCGTACCGACCGCGTCGCGATAACCGCTGTTGAATGGATAGGTGCCGGCGCTGGTGAATCGTGACGCCGTGCCGCTGAACGACCACGGCCCGCCGCCGCCGGCGACGGTTCCCGACAGGCGCCGGTATCGAACGTCCCGCCGTCGCGCCGCGATGGTGCCGTGCGGCGGGCCGGCGCCGGACCGGGTGAACAGCTGGATCACGCCGCTCATCGCGTCGGCACCGTACAGCACGCTTGCCGGACCGCGCACCACCTCGATCCGGTCGAGGTCGGCGGTGCCGAGGTTGGCCAGGTTGATGGCGCCACCGGGAACGTTCAACGGGAATGCCGTCGAGCAGCACCTTGACGTCATCGCTTTCGCCGCCCCGCATGAAAGAGCGACGTCGGCGCGCCGTACGAACCCGATCTGCACCAGCATGGTGCCCGGAATCTCGCGCAACGCGTCGGCGACGAACGCGACGCCGCGGTCCCGCAGGTCGGCTCCCGCTGATCACCGTCGCGGCCATCGGCGCGGTGGCCAGCGGATCGGGCGTGCGCGTCGCGGTCACGATCCGTGGCACCAGCACGGCGGTATCCGCCGCGGCCTTTGCCGCGCGCAGGGGCGGACTGGCGCCGGCGAGCGATGCCGACGAGAATCCCGGCAGCAAAACTAGGTCGAGCGCATCATGGCACCAGACGATCGGAAAATGGAGGAATCGGATGCCCGGCCCGACGGCGGACGTTCGTCGCCGCGGAGCGGAATGATCAGCGGTGAACCGTCATGCCACGGCGTCACCGCGACCGGCCACGCGAACACGCGGGACACCAGCGCCTGCTGCAGGACGTCCGCCGGCGCGCCATCGGCCGCGACGCGACCGCGATCGAGCAGCACGATCCGGCCGGCATATCGCGCCACGAGATTCAGCTGGTGGGTAATGACCAGCACGCCGATGCCCTCGGCCACCAGGCGGCGCAGCAGCTCGAACAACTCCATCTCATGGCCGACGTCGAGCGACGCGGTGGGTTCGTCGAGCAGCAACAGCCGCGGCGACGACGCGAGCGCCCGGGCGAGACGCACGCGCTGCCATTCGCCGCCCGACAGCGTGTCGATGGTGCGGCGATCGAAGCCCACCATGTCGCAACGCTCCAGCGCCTCGGCGACGGCCCGGTCGTCGGCGCCGGTCACCGGCGCGAACGGACCGAGACGGGCCCACCGACCCAGCAGCACCGTCTCGCGCACCGTCAGCGGAAAGGCCGGTTCCTCGCGCTGCGGCAAGGCGCCGACCACTGCCGCCAGGGCCCGTCGACTGCCACGACGCCAGCGGGCGGCCGTCGAGCAGCACCGTGCCGGCATCAGGCCGGAGCAGACCGAGCAACGCCCGCAGCAGGCTCGGTCTTGCCGCTGCCGTTCGGCCCGGCGAGCGCCACGAATTCCCCGGCCGCGATCGCGAGCGATGCGCCCGGAGACGGCCGCGGCTTCGGCACCGGGATAGCGGATGTCGATCGCCGTCGCTTCGAGTTTCACGCCAGGCTCCGCCGGAGCAGCACCGCGAAGATCGGCACGCCGACCAGCGCCGTGATGACGCCGACCGGGATTTCCGCGGGGCGCACGACGGTACGCGCCACCATGTCGGCGAGCACGGTGAACGCGCCGCCGGCCAGAAAGACCGCCGGCAGCAGCCCGCGATGCAGCGGCCCGACGATGCGCCGCAGCGCGTGGGGCACCACCAGGCCGACGAAACCGATGACGCCCGCCGCCGCCACCGTCGCCGCGGTGAGGATCGAAGCCGCCGCCACCACCAGGCGACGGGTGCGGTCGACCTCGAGACCGAGGGTGGCCGCGGTCTCATCGCCCATGGCGAGCAGGTCGAGCGAGCGCGCCAGCCACCAGAGCACCGCCAGCGGCACGACCGCCACCGCGGCGAAGTGTCCCAGTGCGCTCCATGACGAGCGACCGAACCCGCCGAACAGCCACATGGTAGCCGAGTAGAACGTGAACGGATTGGTGACCGAGAGAATGGCCGTCGTTACCGCGCCGCAGAACGCGCCGGTGACCACCCCGGCGAGCAGCAGGATGCGCGGATCGAGGCGCCGCCCGGCAACGACGCTGATCCGGTACACCAACCACACCGCCGCGAGGGCGCCCAGCGTCGCCGCGCCGGCCACGCTCCATCCGGCCGGCAGGCCGATCGACTACGCCGATCACCGCGCCGAGCGACGCACCGCCGGAGAGCCCCAGCAACCACGGCTCCGCCAGCGGATTGCGGAGCAGCGCCTGCAGTGAGGCCCCGGCCACCGCCAAGAGAGCCGCCGACTCCGAACGCCAGCAGCACGCGGGGCGCACGGAGCTCGCGGACGATGTCGGCGTCCGGGCGCGCTCGGCGTGCCGCAGGGCCGCCAGGATCTCGCCGGGCGAGAACGCCACCGCACCGGTGCCGATCCCCAGGGCACAGGCCGCCACGGCCGCCAGCAGCAGCAGCGGCAGGATGAATGGCGAGCGAATGGTATGCAGAACCGGTCAGAAGCGAATTCGCCCATTTCCGGCGGGAGCGGAAATGGGCGAGGAAGGCGGGGGCGATCCGCGAGCTGGCGGCGCCCGGCTCTGCCACGCCACCATTCCCTCCCCCGAGGGATTGCAGGTGGCGCGAACGGAGAGGTCTCCTGGCTTCGGGCCGACCGCTCGCCTTCCCAGGATGAACCCAGTGGCATGGTGAGCGATCACGACGGCGTACTGCCCGTTACAGTGGCGGGGCCGCGCCGGTATTGCACCGGTCTTCCGAGCGTCCCCATTCGCAATGGTCCGACAATTGTCGAGGGCAACTTAGAGGCGACGACTCACACCGGCAAGACTCGCCGCAAGGCTTCCTTGAGTTCGGCGCGCTCGGTGAGGTACGCCGCCCACGCGTCCGGCCCGCAGGCCGCCGGGCCCCCGGCGTGTGCGTTGTCGAGCCCGGCCAGGCGGTCGATCAGCGCCGTGACCTCGGGACCGAGTTCATCGCCGACGCCGGCCGGTGCCAGTGGTACCGTCGCCCTCCAGGCCCCCGGCCGCTGCGTCAGGGCCAGCACGCCGATCAGCCCCAGCGCCAGCGCGCCGATCAGGACCGGCAGCAGCCACGGCGCCGCCGTCGCGCGGTCCGGCAGCGTGATCACCAGTGGCTGGCCGGCTTGCAACGCACCGGTCCACCGGGTGAAGGAGCGCTGCTGATCGACCACCTGCGAATCGGTGCGCGTCAACTCGCTGTTGACCCGGGCCGACGCTTCCTCGAGCAGCACGTTCGCGGCGGGCACGGCGGTACCGACCGGAATGACGAACTGCGGGCTGTCCGGCGGGATCTGATAGTCGAGCACCAGGTTGCGCTGGCCCGGCGGAATCGGCGCGAACAATGCCAGCGTGTCCCCCACGCGATCGAGCGCGTCGGCGGCGAAATCGCCTTCGCCCAGCTGCAGGTTGGCGGCGTACGCCGGCACCGGCAGCACGAACGTCGGGTGGGTGGAATCGGCCGCGACCCGGGTGAGGCCGCCGGCGTTCTGCACCACGATCAGGTCGAGCACGTCGCGCGCGCCGCCCGAGCCGGGGGCGCTGACGATGATGTGCCGCGCGGCGATCGACACCGGCTGCCGCGACGAGGTGTCGGACACCACCACGGTCGTCGAGACGTCGCGGGCCGGGGCCCGGGTATCGAGCGGCACGGCGAAATACTCCACGCCGTCCCATCGCGTCGAGACGAGGTAGACGGCGCCGGTATCGGCATCGAACCGGAAGCTGAACCGGCCGTCGGCGCCGGTGACCACCGAGTCGATCGGTCCCTGGGTGCTGGTGCCGACGCGGTGCAGCACGGCACGCAGACGCCCCATCGCGACGGTATCGTGGCCCGTGCCGCGGCGGACGATGCCGGTCACCGTGACCGGATGGCTCGCGCCCTGGCCGCCGGTATCGGCTCGCACCGGTGCCGAGGCGAGGTGCACGAACAGCACGGCGGTGATCATGGCTGGAACCGGCCGAAATCCTGCGGGTCGAGTCCTTCGAGATAGGCGCGCAGCGCGTCGGACTTGAGCGGCCACGGCGTCTCGTGCTCGTCGGCGGCGACCGGATGCAGCAACGACTCGGCCACCAGGATCGGCGCACCGGCGCGGAGCGCCAGCGCGATAGCGTCACTGGGCCGCGCGTCGACCGCGGCGAGTTCCTGCGTCCCGCGACGCAGCAGCAGCTCGGCGTAGTAGGTGTTGTCGCGGGTCCCGGTGACGGCGACGCGAACCACGTCGCCGCCGAGGCCCCGCAGGATGTGGAGCAGCAGGTCGTGGGTCATCGGCCTCGGGACGGTCACCTTCTGCAGCGCAATGGCGATGGCGCTCGCTTCCGGCACGCCGATCCAGATCGGAACGGCGCGGTCGCCGACGGCCTCCCGCAGCAGCACCACCGGAGTGTTGGTCGCGCGGTCGAGGCCGATCCGGGCAACGTTCACCAGGACGAGTGCTTCAGGTGCCAGCGTCCCAACTCGCGAGATAGGTGACCTGTTCCGGCGTCAGCGTATCGACCGCGGAACCCATCGCGGCCAGCTTGAGCGCCGCGATCTCGGCGTCGACCTCGGGCGGCAGTCGGTGCACCGCGCGCGACAATGCGTCGCGGTGGCGCACCAGGTACTCCGCGGCCAGCGCCTGATTTGCGAACGACATGTCCATCGACCGATGCCGGATGCCCTTCCGCCGCGGCCAGGTTGATCAGCCGCCCCTCGGCAAGCACCAGGATGCGGCGTCCGTCGATGGCGAACTCCTCGACGAAGGGCCGTACGGCGCGACGGGAGCTGGCCAGCCGGCCGAGCGCGTCGAGGTCGAGCTCGACGTTGAAGTGCCCGGAGTTGCACACCACCGCGCCGTCCTTCATCCGCTCGAAGTGCTCGGCCCGGATGACGTGCACGTTGCCGGTGAGGGTGCAGAAGACGTCGCCCAGCGGCGCGGCGTCGCGCATCGGCATCACCTCGAAGCCGTCCATCCGCGCCTCGAGCGCCGCGAGCGGATCGATCTCCGTCACGATGACGCGCGCGCCGGCGCCGCGCGCCCGCATTGCCAGGCCGCGCCCGCACCAGCCGTATCCCGGCGACCACGAAGGTGCTCCCCGCCACCAGCACGTTGGTGGCGCGGATGATGCCGTCCAGCGTCGACTGCCCGGTGCCGTACCGGTTGTCGAACATGTGCTTGGTCCGCGAGTCGTTCACCGCGATCACCGGAAAGCGCCAGGATGCCCTCGGCGGCCATCGCCTTGAGCCGGATCACGCCGGTGGTCGTCTCCTCGGTGGAGCCCGTGCACGCCGGCCAGCAGTCGCTCCCGTTCCGCCGCCGACCATCCCTCGACCATCCGCCGGACCGGAGCGGCAAGATCGTCGAGCCGACCGAGCTTGATGAGGTGGAGCGACCCGACCAGGTCGGCGCCGTCGTCCTGCGTCAGGTCGGGCCGGAACGCCAGCGCCTGGGCGATGTGCGTGTAGTAGCTCTCGTGCTCCTCGCCCTTGATGGCGTAGACGTGCACGCCGTGATCGCGCACCAGGTGCGCCGCGACGTCGTCCTGCGTCGAGAGCGGATTGGAGGCGCAGAGCGCGACTTCCGCGCCGCCGGCCCGCAGCGTGACCATCAGGTTCGCCGTCTCGGTCGTCACGTGCAGGCAGCACGACAGCCGCCGGCCCTGCAACGGCCGTTCCGCGGCGAAGCGGGCGCGGATCCGCCGCAGCACCGGCATGAACCGCTCGGCCCATTCGGTGCGGCGCTTCCCTTCGTCGGCCAGCGCCAGGTCGCGCACATCGTGCGGGAGCGTCGATCGACGTGCTCGTCATGGTTCCTTTCATGCCCGCACCGCCTGCTGCAGATCGTCGATGCGGTCGGTGCGTTCCCAGGTGAAGCGCTGCACCGCCTGCGGCGCCAGCCCGTCTTCCTGATAGATCGCCGCCTCCGGATGGCGTCCGAAGTGGCCATAGGCGGCGGTCGCCGAATAGATCGGCTGCCGCAGGCGGAGATCGGCGATCAGGCGTCCGGGACGCAGGTCGAAGACCTCCTGCACCGCGCCGTTCGAGCCGTTCATCGGGCACGGCGCCGGTGCCGAAGGTGTTGACGTAGATCGAGACCGGCCGCGCCACGCCGATGGCATACGCCGCCTGCACCTCGCAGCGGCTGGCCAGCCCGGCGGCCACGATGTTCTTCGCCACGTAGCGCAGCGCGTAGGCCGCCGAGCGATCGACCTTGGTGGGATCCTTGCCGCTGAACGCGCCGCCGCCGTGGCGCGCCATGCCGCCGTAGGTGTCGACGATGATCTTGCGCCCGGTGAGGCCCGCGTCGCCCTGCGGCCCGCCGATGACGAAGCGGCCGGTGGGATTGACGTGCACGTCGGCGCCGATCGTGGTCATAGGCGCTGTCCGCCAGCACCGGCCGGATGACGTCAGCCAGCATCGCGTCGCGGATGTCATCCTGCGACAGCGGCCGGCCTCCGATCGTCTTCGTCGTGCTGGGTCGACACCACGATCGCCCGGATCCCGACGGGACGGTCGGCGTCGTACTCCACCGACACCTGGGTCTTGCCGTCGGGGCGCAGCCAGGCGTGCTGCACGCCGCCGCAGCCCGCGCGCACTGCCGCCAGGCGCTCGGCGAGCCGGTGGGCCAGCACGATCGGCACCGGCATCAGTTCCGGCGTCTCGTCGGTGGCATATCCGAACATCATTCCCTGGTCGCCGGCGCCCTGATCGTCGGCGTGGGCCCGATCGACGCCCAGCGCGATGTCCGGCGACTGGCGATCGATCGACGACAGCACCGCGCAGGTCCTGAAATCGAAGCCGTATTGCGCGTCGGTGTAGCCGATGCGCTCGATGGTTCGCCGCACGATGTCGGGGATGTGCACGTACGCTTCGGTGGTGATCTCGCCCGCGACGACCGCCATGCCGGTCGTCACCAGGGTCTCGCACGCCACGCGCGCCACCGGGTCGCGCGCCAGGATCGCATCGAGGATGGCGTCGGAGATCTGGTCGGCGACCTTGTCGGGATGCCCCTCGGTGACCGATTCGGATGTGAAGACATGCCGCATGTGCTTCGCCGCCGGTGTCGTCGCGAAGGAAGAGCTGCCGTCACGGAACCCGTGGCAAGCTAGTGCCCGCCGATGGGCGCGGCAACGCGCCGGACGGGTCGACCAGGCGCAGATCGAGATGACGGCCAAGCGCCTCGCGCAACACGTCGTGCACCGCGGCGGTGGTGGTGGCGTCGGCGGCGGCGGCGGCGGCCTGCTGTGCGGCCGCCAGCGGCAGCTGGCGCACCACCCACTTCACCATCGGGAGCGCCGGCGGCGCCACGCTGAGCCGGGTGAAGCCGAGGCCGAGCAGCAGCAGCACGGCGAGCGGATCGGACGCCATCTCGCCGCAGACCGAGGCGGGAATCCCCGCGCGCCGCGGCGGCCTGCTGCACGTCACGCAGCTGGCGCACCACCGCCGGATGGAGCGGCGAGAAGCGGCTCGCCGAGCCGCGCGTTGCTGCGATCGACCGCCAGGGTATACTGGGTGAGGTCGTTGGTGCCGACGCTGAGAAACGCCGCCGCCGAGGCGAACTCGTCCGCCAGGCGCACCGCGGCCGGCGTCTCGATCATCACGCCGATCGGCACGTCGCGCGCCGCGCGCGGACTCCGGCCTGCTGCAGCGACGCCGACTCCTCGCCCAACATGCGCGGCGCTCTGCGCCACCTCGTCGAGCGAGATCACCAGCGGCAGCATCATCCGGATGTCGCGGTCGGCGGCGGCCCGCAGGATGGCGCGCAGCTGCGGCCGGAAGATCTCGGGGTGATCGAGGCAGACGCGGATCGACCGCCAGCCGAGAAACGGGTTGGGTTCCGACGTCGGGCGCGAATGCCGCCGGGAACTTGTCGCCGCCGAGGTCGTAGGTGCGCACGACCACCGGGTGGCCGGCGAACGCCGCGCCGACCCGCCGGTAGTACTCCGCCTGCTCGTCTTCGGTGGGCAGCTGGCGCGCCCGGTGATCAGGAACTCGGTGCGCAGCAGCCCGACCCCTTCGGCGCCGTGACGCAGCGCGACCTCGATCTCCTCGGGCAGGTCGACGTTCCCCTGCAGCGCGATCCGGACCCCGTCGACGGTCGCCGCCGGTTCCTGGGCGATGCCCTCGAGCTGCAGCGCCAGCTTGTGGCGGCGCGACGCGCGCAGCCGGGCGTCCTCGAGCTCGTCCGGCGTCGGGTCGAGCACCACCGCGCCGCTCTGCCCGTCCATCAGCAGCACGGTCCCGTCGCGGATCCGTTCCAGCGCGCCGGCCAGCCCCATCACGGCGGGAATGCCGAGCGAGTGCGCCAGGATCGCCGCGTGCGAGGTCCGGGTGCCCTCCTCGCTGATCACGCCGACGACGTGGTCGCGGTCGAACTGCACGGTGAGCCCCGGCGAGAGTTCGTGCGCGACGATGATCACCTGCTCGCGGATGTCGCCGAGCCAGGCCTCGTCCGGGGTGCGCCCCATCAGGTGCGCCAGCACCCGCAGGATGATCGCATTCAGGTCGGCGAGCCGGTCGCGCAGCGTGGCGGCGCGAGATCCCTGCCAGGCGTTGCGCAGCTCGAGCGCCTTGAACTCGTAGGCGCTCTCGGCGGCGAGGCGGTTCTTGCGGATCAGCGCCTCGACGCCGGCAAGGAATTCCGGGTCGCTCGCCATCATCATCTGCGCGTCGAAGATCCGGGCGGCGTCCGGGCCGGCCCGCTGCGCGGTGCGGTCGCGGAGCGCCCGCAGCTGCTCGACGACGGCGTCGCTCGCTTCGCGAAGCCGGGTGATCTCGCCGGCCACTTCGTGCGGCGCCCACGGTGCGATCGGCCACGTCGGGAATCGCCCAGCGCACCACCAGCGCCGGCGCGATGGCGACGCCGGGCGATACGCCGATGCCGCGCAGCGTCCGGTCGCTCATGCCTCGCCGAACCCTCCCAGCGATCAACGCGCTCAGGGCCGTCGGCCGCTTCGTCAGCGTCGGCGCCATCCGCCATGATCGTGACCGTCGCGCCCTGCTCGGCCGCCAGCGTCATCACGCCCATGATGCTCTTCGCGTTGACAGACTGCCCGTCGCACGCCAGCTGGATGTCCGACTGGAACGTCGCGGCGAGCCGCACGACCTGTGCGGCGGGGCGCGCGTGCATGCCGAGCGGATTGACGACGACCGCCGTCCGTTCCGTCATTGCGTCACCGCCACGACGATCACCGCCACACCGAGCAGGCCGAGCCCCATCCGCAGCGCCGACGCATGCGCCCGCGTCGCGGCCGCCAGGCGTCAACGCCGACGGCGACCGCGGCGGCGCCGACCGTCGCGGCAATGAGTCCGTCCGCCGATCCCGCCAGCAGCCGCCACGCCACGACCGGCACGGCCAGCCCGACGAAGAACCCGGCGGCCCGCTGGGCGCGCTCGGCGCCGCGCGGAAGCCACGACCGGTCGAGCGCCCGACCGACGCCGAGTCCTTCGCGCAGCCCGAGGTCGAGTCCCCACGTGGTCACCGCGACGCGCAGGACGTTGTGGATCACCACGGCGGCCAGCACCACCCAGGCGCCGAGCCACGGCGCCGCGGCCAGCGCCAGGCCGATCAATGCCGGCACCTCGCCGGCCCAGATCGAGCTGGTCGCCGAGCGCGCCGAGCGGCCCCGACAGTGCGGTGCGCAAGCCGCAACACCGACGCCGGCGGCGTGCCCTGTTCCTCGGCGCGGACGGTGGCACCGACGGCAACGCCGGCGAGATACGGATGCGAATTGAAGAACGCCGCCGAGCGCGTCGCGGCCTCGCGCTGCTCGGCCGCGGAGCGATCGTGCAGCCGCTGGTCGAGCAGCGGCGCCGACGCGTAGCCGACGCCGATGCCGGCCATCCGCTCGTAGGTCCACGCAGCCTGGACCGCGAGCAGGCGGAGAATCGCCCGGATGCCGCGCGGTCATTGCAGCACCGCCACCAGCAGCGCCGCAGGCGATGCCCACCACGAACCAGCGGCGCCTGGCCCCGGCGCCGCTGCGGCGCACCGCTCCGCCGAACGCCGCCGCGAGCCCGCCGGCGACCGCGGCCGCCGAGATCAAGCCGGCGTGGCGCATGGCACTCCACGGCACCGCCGCCACCAGCAGCGCGAGCGCGATCGCCGGCCACCGCGACGATCAGCGACCGGAGCGCATCGCGTGCCAGTCCGTGGCGCTGCAGTTCGCCGAGCGCGGTCGCGATCGCCGCGCGTCGAGCCGCGCCAGGCGGCGGCCGACCGACACCGCGTTGCGGCGGCGCAGCCGCAGCAGCGACCACCCGCCGAAGACGGCCAGCGGCAACCCGACCAGCGCCGCCATGCCCGGGATGGCCGGCAGCGGCACCCGCGTCGCCGCCAGGCCCGGCGGCCGCGGCGGCGATGCTGTAATCGGGGTAGCGCGAGGCGCCGATCGGCAGCACGTCGAGCGCGTAGAGTTCCAGCGTCATGCCGGCGAGCAGCCCGGCGGCCACATTGCCGGCGAGCAAGCCCGGCGACCGTCGCCGCGACCAGCGGCCGCGACCAGAGCCCCTGCGGCAACGTCACCAGGTCGACGCCGACGATCACGCCCCAGGCCAGCACCGCGACGAGCACCGAGGATCGACGGCATCAACGGAGCAGCGCGTCGAGGGACACGGCGGCCGTGGTGGGGACGTCCTGCGCCACCACTTCGACGCCTTCGCTCCGCAACCGTCGCACGATCCGCTCGTCGCCGGCGCCCAGGTAGAGGTAGCGCAGCAGCTCGCGGCGATCGGGCTGGTGGTGCAGGCCACCGAGGTTGATGCGGCGGATCACGTCGGGAGCCGCGTCGTGCAATCGCGCCATCGTGGCGAGGTCGCCGGTCAGCAGAATCCCGGGCCGCGGATCGCTCGCCCAGGCGTGCAGTCGCGCCACCGCCTCGGCCAGGGTGGCGAATTCGATCTCGACACCCTGCGGCACCGCCATGCGATAGAGATCCTGCTCCCAGTCGCTGGCCCGGACCTGGTCGTCGACCAGGACCACGAACCGCACGCCGAGGGGCCGTCCCCAGCCGATCACCACCTGGCCGTGCACCAGCCGGTCGTCGACGCGGCAGAGGACGAGCGCCATCAGCGCGCCATGACGGCCTGCGCGCCGACGTGCGGCAAGGTGCGCGGCCACGTCGCCGACCGCGCCGTCGCGGTGGAAGACGAATTCCAGCAGCATCGCGAGATTGACGCCGGTGACGACGCGCACCTCGGGGAGCGACTTGAGCTGGCGCATCACCGCGACGTGGCACGAGCCGCTCGGCATGTCGATGAAGACGATCGCCGGCCGGCCGCGCGATCGCCGCGAGGATGCGCTGCCTCGAGCGCGCCGCGGTCGCAATCGGTGTTCGACACCGCCACCAGGCCGCTGCCCGATCCGGTGATCGCTTCGACCGCCTCGACCAGCGCCGCGGCCAGCCGGCCGTGCCCCACCACCACCCCGGCGATCGGGGTCATTCGTAGTCGTCCCGGAGGTATTCGCGGACGCCGCGCTTCTCCCGCATCTTGCGGATCAGCCGCTCGTTGAAGGCCGCGGCCACGTCGACGCCGCTGTACCGCAGCAGGTGCATCATCGCCACCACCTCGGCGATGACGGTGATGTTCTTGCCGGGATTGAGCGGCACGACCACCTTGCGGCACCGGCACGTCGAGGATCGCCATCGTGTCGCGCTGCAGTCCGGTGCGGTCGGCGTCCTTCGCCGTCTCCCAGTCCTCGAGCTGCACCACCACCTCGATCCGCTTCTGCTGCCGCACCGCCCGCACGCCGAACAGCGTCGGGATGTCGACCAGCCCGACGCCGCGGATCTCCATGTGATGGGCCGCCAGTTCGTGCCCCTGGCCGATCAGCACGTCGTTGCCCCGCCGGGTGACCAGGACCACGTCGTCGGCCACCAGCCGGTGCCCGCGCTCGACCAGATCGAGCACGCACTCGCTCTTGCCGATCCCCGAGCGGCCGATGAACAGCAGTCCGACGCCGTAGACGTCCGCCAGCGAGCCGTGCAGCGTGGTCCGCGGCGCGAAGGCGTCCTCGATGATCGGCTTGACCCGCCGATAGAACTCCGCCGTCTTGAGCGACGTGCGCAGCACCGGAATCTGCCGCGCGCGGGCCACTTCGAGCAGCGGTTCCGGCGGATCGAGATGCTTGGTGATGAACACGGCCGGCAGGTCGTAGTGGAAGAATCCCTCGAGGGCCGTCCGTCGCGTTGTCGGATCGAGCGAGGCGAGATAGGTGATCTCGGTTTCGCCCAGCACGTGCAGCCGGTCGGGGATGAACCGGCCGTGATAGCCGGCCAGCGCCAGCCCGGGCGACGCGATGTCGGCCGCGGGCACCAGCCGGTCGAGCCCGAGTTCCCCGGTCAGGGACTCGAGCTGCAGGGGCTCGGCGGCGGTGAGAAAATCGCGAAGTCGCAGAGGGCGCTCAGCTGGCCGGAGAGTGAGGCGCGGCGACGACATCGCCGGCGGTCGGGGCGTCGAGCGCAAGGTGACGGGCCGGGATCGGGGTGTCCATGACGCGCTCCTTTCTCACGGGCCAGCGGCGAACGACGGTGGCGGAATCCGTCCCGCTGCCAGATCGAGGAGATGTCGCTCGACCATGTCGGCGGCGACATCCCAGCTGAGCTGCTCGGCGAATTGCCTGGCGCCCGAGCCGAGCCGTTCGACCAGCGCCGGGTCGCCGGCGAACCGGAGCATCGCGCCGGCCAGCGCGGCCGCGTCGCCGTGGGCGACCAGCATGCCGGTCTGCCCGTCTCGCACCGAGTCGCGCAAGCCGGGGGAATCCGACGCCAGCGACGGCGTCCCGCACGCGGCCGCCTCCATGACGGTAATGCCCCATCCTTCCTTGGGGGAAGGAAATACGTTTGCCACCGCCCGCCGCAAGAGCGCCAGCTTGGTGCCCTCGTCGACGAACCCGAGGAATCGCACCGCGTCGGTCAATCCGAGCCGCCGCGCGATCCCCTCGAGCCGCGGCCGATCGTCGCCACTGCCGGCGATGTCGAGACTCAGGTCCGGGCGTTCGCCGCGCGCCATGGCCAGTGCCGCGAGCAGCACGTCGACACCCTTGTACCGCTTGAGGCGGCCGACGTAGACGAACCGCGGCGGCTGGCTCCGCGGTACCGCCGGATCCGGGTGGTACCGGACCGAGTCGACGCCGGGGTAGATCACCGCGATCCGCTCGGCCGGCACGCCGCGGACCACCAGGTCGTCGCGCGTCGAGTCGCTGATGGCGTGGAACCAGGCGTGCCGGTAGGCCCGCGGAATGGCGCGCTCGGCGGCCCACACCAGCGCCGCCAGCGGCCACGAGACCTCCTCGAACGCGGTCGTGCCGAAGAGGTGCGGCACGATGGCATACACCGGACGGTCGGTGAGCGCCGGCGGTGAACAGCGGCAGCTTGTTGATGTCTTCGACCACCACGTCCGGCCGATGGCGAGCGAAGCGCCCGCCGCACCGCGGCGCGCCCGATCGCGGCAAAGGTGTGGCGATCGCCGCAGCGACGAACGGTGATGCCGTCGACCGATTCCACCGCGGCGCCGCCGGCAAATCCGGAACAGACCAGATCCACCGCGTGACCGCGGGCCGCCAGCCGGCTGAACAACTCGAAGAGATGGATTTCGGCGCCGCCGGCCTGCGGGTTGCGCAGATCCTGCCAGTTGACCAGCAGCAGCTTCACGGAGCGGACGCCGGAGCGAGACGGCCGAGATCGCGCGCCACCCGGTCGAGCACGCCGTTGATGAACGCGGGTGCCCGCGGCCCGGCAAAACGGTGGGCCAGCCACAGCGCCTCGTCGATCACGACCCGGGGCGGGGTGGACTCGTACGCCAGCTCGTGGATGGCGAGGCGGAGGATGTTCCGCTCGACGACCGCGATCCGCTCGAGCCGCCAGTGCTCCGCGGCGTCCGCGGCGTACCGGTCGAGGGTCGCGCGGTGCTGCTCGATGTGCCGGGCCACCTGCGCGGCGCGCGCCAGCAATTCCGGCGGGTCGCCGGTCAGCTGCGCCAGGCGATCCGCGGCCGCCGTCGATATCGTCGGCTCCCGAGGTCTCGACGGCGTACAGCAGCTGCAGCGTGCGGGCCCGGCGGCGCGACTTCGTCGCGCAGCATCACTTCGCCCAGCGCCTGCCGGATCAGGTCGGCGGTGCGCAGCGCCGCTTCGGCCGCCTCCCGTCCCTTGTTGCCCGAGGTCCCGCCGGCGCGCGCCATCGCCTGATCCATCGTGTCGCAGGTGAGCAGGCCGAACCCCACCGGCATGAGGGAATCGGTCGCCGCGCGCCCCAGCGCCGCGGACGTCTCCCGCACGATGACATCGAAGTGCGGCGTCTCGCCGCGGACCACCGCGCCGAGGGCCACGACCGCCGCGTACCCGCCGTTGTGCACCGCGGCCGTGACGGCGACGCCGAGTTCGAAGGCGCCCGGGACCCACAGCACGTCGACGTCGTCGGCGGCGAAGCCCGCCTCGCGGCAGGCCATCGCGGGCGCCGTCGAGCAGCCGGGTGGTGACGCGTTCGTGGTACCGCGAGACCACCAGCGCCACCCGGCCGGCCGCCACGCAGCCGGCCGTCGAATTCCGTCATCGGCTCAGTGCGCCAGCAGGTGGCCGAGCTTGTCCCGCTTGGTGGCGAGATAAGCACGGTTGTCGGGGGTGGTCGCCGCCACCAGCGGCACCCGCTCGATGATCTCGAGCCCGTATCCCTCGAGTCCGACGAGCTTGCGGGGATTGTTGGTCATGACACGGAGCGACGAGAGGCCGAGGTCGCGCAGGATCTGCGCGCCGATGCCGAAGTCCCGCAGGTCGGCCTTGAAGCCGAGCTGCTTGTTGGCTTCGACGGTGTCGGTTCCGGCGTCCTGCAGCTCGTAGGCGCGGAGCTTGTTGAGCAGGCCGATGCCGCGCCCTTCCTGGTCGAGATAGACGATCACGCCGCGCCCCGCCTCGACGATCAGCTCCATGGCGCGCTGCAGTTGCACGCCGCAATCGCACCGCAGCGAATGGAAGACGTCGCCGGTGAGGCATTTCGAGTGCATCCGCACCAGCACGTCCTGCTGTCCCGGTCACGTCGCCGTGCACCAGCGCGACGTGCTCGGCGCGGTCGACGTCGTTGCGATAGCCGATGACCCGGAAGTCGCCGACGGTCGGTGGGCAGCCGCGCGTCGGCGACGCGATGCACCAGGCGTTCGGTGCGCAGCCGGTACGCCACCAGGTCGGCGACCGACACCAGCGCCAGCCCGTGCTCGGCGGCGAAGGCGCGCAGCTGCGGCAACCGCGCCATCGTGCCGTCTCGGCGTTGAGGATTTCGCAGATCACGCCGGCGGGCTTGAGACCGGCCAGCCGCGCCAGGTCGACGCTCGCCTCGGTGTGCCCGACGCGCTGCAGCACGCCGCCGGGCCGCGCCTGCAGCGGCGGGATGTGGCCCGGGCGCCGCAGATCGGACGGGACGTGTCGGGGGCGATCGCCACCTGGATGGTGGCGGCCCGGTCGGCGGCGGAGATGCCGGTCGTCACGCCGAATCGGCGCTGGGCATCGATGGTCACGGTGAAGGCGGTGGCCATCTCCTCGCTGTTGCGCTCCACCATCTGGGGCAGGTCGAGCCGCGCGCAATCCTCGGGCGTCAGCGCGAGACAGATCCAGCCCGCGCCCGTGCCTGAGCATGAAGTTGATGATCTCGGGCGTGACCCGTTCGGCCGCGCAGACCAGGTCGCCCTCGTTCTCGCGGTCCTCGTCGTCGACCACGATGATCATCTTGCCCCGCGGCCAGGTCGGCGATCGCCCGGCGGATCGGAGCCAGCGTCATGGGACCACCGCGCCCGGCGCCGCCAGCTGCGCACATACTTGCCGATCATGTCCCCCTCCAGATGCACCGCGTCGCCGGCTGGTTCGCTCGCCGAGCGTGGTGTGCTGCAAGGTAAACGGGATGAGACTGACCTGGATCGCGCCCGGCCGCGACACGGCATTGATGGTGAGGGACACGCCATCGACCGTGATCGACCCCAGCGGGATCGAGACCCGCGCGACGGCTCGCGGCACCTCGATGGTCAGCAGGCGGCCATCGTCCGCTTCCGCCACCGCCGAGACCGTCCCCACGCCGTCGACATGCCCCTGCACCAGGTGGCCGCCCAGCCGGTCGCCCAGCCGGAGCGCGCGTTCGAGATTGACCCGCCGCCCGGCGACGTAGCGACCGAACGCCGTCCGTTCCAGCGAGGTGGCGATGACGTGCACCGTGAACGCCGCCGGGCCGATCGCCGTCACCGTCAGGCAGGCCCCGTCGACCGCGACGCTCTCGCCCTGCAACCAGGTCGGACCACGGCGCCGTGATGTCGAGCTGCAATCTGCTGTCGGTGCGGCGCACGGCGCGGCACGCTTCCGATCGCCGGTGATGATTCCCGTGAACATCGATCAGCGCTCCAGCGTGAGAACCGTGTCGTCGCCGAGGGCGAGCCGGTCGACGGTGCGCCAGCGCGGCGCCTCGGCAAGCGGCAGGTCGCCGAGCCCGGCCCACGCCGGCACACCGTCACCGAGCCAGACCGGCGACTGCACCTGGTGCACGCGGTCGACCAAGCCGGCGGCAAGCAGCGCACCCGGCGAGCCGTCCGCCGCCTTCGACCAGCAGACTGTCGACCCCGCGGGTCGCCAGTTCGCCGCAGCGCCGCACGCGAAGTCGGGCAGCGTCGACCAGCTCGCGATGCGCCGGCCGGCGTCGCGCGCCGCGCCGGACGCGCCGACTCGCAGCGATGATCACCGGCCCGTCGGCGGGATCGGCAAGCCAATCCGGCCGGCGGCTCCAGTCCTGCGCGGGCGAAGATCACCCGCGTCGGCGGCAACCGGGGAACGCACCGTCGCCGCGCACCGTCAGCCGGACCTCGTCGGCGACCGCCGTGGCTGCTCCCACCGCGATGCCGCCGTATCCGGCCCGCAGTCGGTGCACCCAGTCGGCGCGCCGCGGGGCCCGAGATCCATCGCGACTGCCCGTGTGCGTCGGCGATCCTGCCGTCCATCGAGACCGCGAGCTTGACCGTGACGAACGGCGTGGCGGGGTCGACGAAAGCGCTGCAGAAACCGGAAGTTGCAGGCGCTCCGCCGATTCGCCGAGCAGGCCCGGCTCGACCGCGATGCCCATGGCGCCGAGCCGCGCCGCGCCGCCGGCCGCGACGGGATCGGGATCGCGCGCCGCAAAGATCACCCGCGTCGATGCCGGCGGCTCGGATTGCCTCGACGCACGGCGGCTGCTTGCCGTGATGGGTACACGGCTCGAGCGTGACGTAAAGCGTGGCGCCGCGAGCCATCGCCCCCGCCTGGCGCAAGGCGACCACCTCGGCGTGCTCCTCGCCGAACTCCGCGTGCCACCCCTCACCCACGACGGCGCCGTCGCGCACCACCACCGCGCCGACCAGCGGATTGGGATGGACGCGACCCCAACCGCGCTCCGCGAGGTGCAGCGCGCGGCGCCATCACGGTCTCGGCCGCGACACGGTCAGATGCCGAGCCGGAATCCAAGGCTGCCGAAGAAGCGGGTGGCGCCGGGGTCATTGCCGATGAACGTGGTGACCAGGGCGAGAGGTTTCCCGCGCTGCAGCTCCCGCCTCGGCGATGAGGTAGACGCCGCCCATGCCCAAACCGGCATCGACGAACCCCAGCGCGCGCCCGTCGGTGAGATGCACCGGGATCGACGGCTCCGCCGCGCCGGTGGCGGGGTCGGCGAAGTCGATCACGGCGTCGCCGCTGTAATCGTCCCATCCTGCTCCCGGCGCCGATCATCGCCGGTCCGAGTCGACTTGCCGATCGTCACCCGGTAGTCGATCGCCGCGAGATTGCTCGCGAAGGAGAACCGGTCGCCGTCGATCGAGGCTGCCGACGCCGATGGTGGCAAGCGAGCGCCGCATGACGCTCGACCGCCACGGCCGGCGTTGTCCGCCCTTGCGGCACGAGCGTCACCCGCGCGCCCACGCCGAAGCCGAGCGCGATGCTGCCGATCCGGGTCGCGTTGACGTCGGCGTGCAACTTGTCGCTGATACCGGTGGGCATCAACTGCGCCGACCCGAGCAGGTCGACGGCCAACGCGCCGCGCGCGCAGCCCGGGAAGGACGCCAAGCGCCACCTCGACCAACGGCGCCGGCAGCACCAGCGTCCTGCCCGCGGCGACCGTGGTACCGCGGCCGTCGTATCCGAAGTCGGGAAGCACCACCCGGGTGACGTTGCCGCGCAACGTCACGCCGAGGTGGGGAAAGCCGCCCAGGCCGTCTACCGAGCCGAGGAACGGATTGCCCGCGCCGAGCAGGACACCGGCGACCGGCGTGAACAGCGCGCGCCGTCGACAGCCGCGTCGCAGAGATTCACTTCCTGCTGCGAAATCGGCGGGAGCAGTCCGCCGCCGATACCGGCGCACTCCGGGTCGCTCTGCGCCGCGGCCGCGCGACCGCCGAGCAGCACCAGTCCCGCCATGACGCCGAGAACCCGACGGGGCCGTGGCGTCATCGTTCCTCGAAGACGACCCGGCCCCGCCCCGGCCGCACGTCGCCACAGACCCAGCTCGCGACGCCGGCCGCGCGTGCCGCGGCCCGCACGCGTGTCGACGTCGGCGGGCGGCACCACGGCGATCATGCCGACGCCGAGATTGAACACGCGCCGCATTTCGTCGTCGCCGACGTCGCCGCCGCGCGCCAGCAGCGCGAAAGAGCGGCGGCCAGCGCCACGACGCCGGATCGACCACGGCGTCGCAACCTCCGGGGAGGACCCGCACCAGGTTGCCGGCGATGCCGCCGCCGGTGATGTGCGCCAGGCCGTGCACCGCGCCAGCACCGGCCGGATGCGCCGCGGCATAGCTGCGGTGCACCGCCAGCAGCGCGTCGACCGACGGTGGTGCCGAGCCGGGCACGTCGGCATCGAGCGAGAGGTGCATCTCGTCGAAGAGCACCCGACGCGCCAGCGTGTAGCCGTTGGTGTGCAGCCCGGTGGAGGCGTAGGCCACGAGGACGTCGCCCGGGCGCGATCGCGTCGCCGTCGAATGCGCCGTCCTCCTCGACGACCCCGACGATCGTGCCGGCCAGGTCGAAGGTGCCCGCTCGCATACAGACCGGGCATCTGCGCCGTCTCGCCGCCGGCGAGCGCCATGCCGTGCGCGCGGCAGCCCCGGGCGATCCCCTCGACGATGGCGACGATCGACGCCGCCGGCACGCGGTGTCCGGCGATGTAGTCCAGGAAGGCCAGCGGCCGGGCGCCGTGCACCAGGATGTCGTTGACCGAGTGATTGACGAGGTCCTCGCCCACCGTGTCGAGCCGGCCGGCCTGCGAGCGCCACGAGCACCTTGGTGCCGACGCCGTCGGTGCTCATCACCAGCACCGGGCTCGCGCATGCCGGGCGGCACCCGCACCATCCCGCCGAACGCGCCGACCTCGCCCGCGCGAGAGCGCGGTCCGGGTCGCCGCCACCAGTTCGGCCGATCCGCGCCTTGGCGTCCGTCGGCCGGCGTCGAGATCGACGCCGGCGGCGGCGTAGCTGCGCGCGACGTCATTCGACCCGCTCCGCGAGCGGGATGTGGGTCAGGTCGACGAACCGCCGCACCCGTGCCTCCACGTCGGCGTCGTGACGCCGTCGAAGCCGCGAATGCCGAACCCCGCCACCGAGTACGATCCCATCGCCGACCCGTACACCATCGCGCGGCGCAGGTGATCGGTGTCGATCTGCCGGGCGCGCGCCAGGTAGCCCATGAACCCGCCGGCGAACGCGTCGCCGGCGCCGGTCGGATCGAACACCTCCTCGAGCGGGAAGGCCGGGACGTGAAACGTCCGGCCGCCGGCCTCGATCAGCAGCGCGCCGTACTCGCCCTGCTTGATGACGACCCGCCTCGGACCGTGGTCCAGGATCCAGCGGCCGGCGCGGTGGATGTTCCAGTCGCCGGAGAGCTCCCGCGCCTCGGAGTCGTTGACCATCAGCATGTCGACCCGCTGCAGCAGCTGCAGCAGGACGTCGCGCTTCGACTGGATCCAGTAGTTCATCGTGTCGCACGCGACCAGCTCGGGGCGCGTGGATCTGGTCAGAGCACGCCCAGCTGGAGTTCCGGGTCGATGTTGCCGAGAAAGACGATCCGGCGCCCGGTCGGCGCCGGGCGGCAGCTTGGGACGGAAATCGGCGAACACGCCGAGCCGGGTCTCCAGCGTCTCCCGGCTCTGCAGGTCGTAGGAGTACTTCCCCTTCCAGCGGAACGATTCGCCCCGCGCGCGCTCCACGCCGCCCAGTCGATGCCGCGCGGCGCCAGGCGCTCGAGTTCCGCCACCGGATAGTCGTCGCCCACGACGCCGACCACCCGCACCGGGTGGAGCAGCGAGGCCGCGACGGAGAAGTACACCGCCGACCCGCCCAGCGCGTCGGCGGTCTCGCCGAACGGCGTGAAGATCGAATCGAGCGCGACGCTGCCGACAACGAGGAGCGTCATCGGATCACATCCGGTCGGGGGCGGTGATGCCCGAGCAGGGCGAGGCCGTTGGCGAGCACCTGGCGGGTGGCGCGGGCCAGCACCAGGCGGGCGCGTTCCACGCGGGCGGCTCGCCCAGCACGCGGCAGTGTGGTACCAGTCGTGGCCATCGCGCGCCAGCTCTTCGAGGTAGGCGGTGATCCGGTGGGGCTCGCGCTCCCGCGCCGCGCGCGCCGACGACGTCGGGAAAGTCGCGTCGTCTTGAGCAGCTCCTGGTCGGCGTCGGCGAGCGCCGCCGCATCGACCCGGCCCGGTCGGCGGCTCGGGCCGATCCCGGCCGCGCGGAAGATGCCGCTCATCCGGGCGTGCGCCATCTGCACGTAGAACACCGGATTCTCGTCGGTCTGGCTCTTGGCCAGGTCGATGTCGAACACCAGA
>CAVWJI010000004.1:0-294287 GCA_963755425.1 uncultured Gemmatimonadales bacterium | reverse complement strand
CGGTCCCATGGACCCTCGCCTGAACACTTCTACGACGGTAAGACCGTGACTGGGTGCATCTTTGGGGCAGCAAACCTCGTGCGGGACCTACCTCGCCTGATCGCCCTTGTCGAGGCGGGGTCGAATCCACCTGGCCCCACTTGTAAGCAATCGGATCTCACTCGAGGAGATCAACGATGCAATCGCTGCGATGGCGGAGGGTAGGGTCATCCGGACGGTCATCGTTCCAGAACGGGGTAGGTCATAGACTCGGACCCCGGCGAGCGACCCATGGTTACACGAAGCGGCCGAAACGTTCGGCACGTTCTGTAGCCTATACGATACTTACAATGAACTATCGGTCAAAAGCACTCCCGTGAGCTCCAGCTCCATTTCTCCGAGTTTCGCCTCAGCTGAACGCAAAGGACGTCCGGTTGCTTACCAGACCAAGACGGACGCTGCCTATGCCGAGCTGCGCCGGCGCATCCTCGACGGCGACCTCCCGCCGCTGAGCCCGATCAACCGAGAGGAGATCGCGCGCTCGCTTGGCGTCAGCACCACGCCGTTGCGAGAGGCACTTCGCCGTCTGGAAAGCGAAGGATTCATTATCTCCACCGCGCACAGGGACGCCACCGTCGCGCCGCTGGACCTCGACCAGCTGTCCGATCTCGACGACACGAAGGTTGAGCTGGAGTGCTATGCGGTCAGGCTTGCCGCGCGACGCGCGACCGACGCGGACGCTGCGGCGATGCTCGGCGCAATCGCGAGCCAGCCCGGCGGCGGTGCATCAGACGATGAGATTTGGGCGGCTAACCCCGATACTGACTCCACTTTCTGCGGCGTCAGCCACAACCCACTGCTCAGCGAGTTTCTCAAAGCGGTGTGGGATCGATTCGAGCGGTATCGCGCGATCCTGGCTCCGGTCGTCCTGGATCCTGTGGTTGATCGCGAGCATGCACTGATCGTCGCTGCCATCATCGACCACGACCCGGAGAGAGCTGTCAGGGAGATGCGCGCGCACTCCTCGCACGGCCGAGCGGCCGTGGAGGCGGCGCTCGAAGCCGCAACAGCCGCGTCGTAGTCAGTCTCAGGCCTCATGAGTGCGTCCCAGAACTCGCTCGGGCGGCGGCTCGTCAAATCAGGCTCGGCATGGGAACCGCGCGTTGGCCATTCCCGAGCAATACGTGCCGAGCGACACGTGTTCGTATCCGGAACGGCACCGGATAGCCGGACTGATGGCGCAGATTTTCCGGATGACTCCTACGGACAGACGCTGCGGTGTTTCGAGATCATCGCGAACGCCCTTGCTGAAATCGGGTCCGATCGCACGCACATCGTCCGCACCCGGATCTACACGCTCAGTACCGACGATTTCGACGGGATCTGCCAGGCGCACTTGGAGGCGCTCGGGGATGTCGGTCCCGCGAGCACAATTCTGATGGTGCCTCGTTTTGCGAATCCACGGTGGCGCGTGGAGGTAGAAGCGGAAGCAGTGATTCCCGACTGACGCTTCCGCGCGGTGCCGGCTATGAATGATCTGGCGCGAGCGGCCGGATTTCGTAGCTGCACTCCGTTTCGGGGGCGACGACGACAAGCAACTCGGCACCATCCTCGCCCGCAGTCACGCCGTGCTCGACACGGGGCGGTATCAGGCAGTACCCACCTGTCTGCACGGTACTGATCGAGTCAAGCAGGTGTATATCGACTGACCCATGCAAAACCATCATCACTTGCTCCTCGACGTGTGAGTGCAGCCCGTGGGTTGCGTCAGCTCCAAAGCTGTAATGCATCAGCGTCAGTTTCGTGCCGTCGACTCTCCGCCGCGTGACGCCCTTGAGCACTACTTCCGCAGGAAGCTCGGCGAGGCGACCCTGGCTGACAGAGTCAGACCGAGGGCGGGCTCGCTCATGCTAGGGACGGAGCTGCTCATCGAGGACGATGACGCTTCGCGCGACGTTACCCCGATCGTCTTCCAAGCGGTCCAACGCCTCGTTGACCCGTTCGAGCGTGAAACGTCCCGTGACGAGTTCGGACAGCTTCAACCGGTTCTGTCGCAGCAAGCCCAAGATGCGAGGTACGTCCCGGGCGAAGTCCGAGGACCCGGGAAATCGAGCCTCGGATTGTTTTATTCGCGACGATGAACGGAAGGGGTTCGATGGGGCGATCGTTTCGCCCATCGGCGGCATGCCGATTGCGACCGTCATTCCACCGCGCCTGGTCATGCCAACCGCTTGCTCAAGGGTCGAGATACGACCTGCCGCGTGAAACGCGTAATCTATGCTGATGCCGCCAGTCAGTTCACGCACGCGGCTCACTGGATCGGTGTGCCTCGCATCAACGAGGTGAATCCGCTCGAACGTTTGCGCGAGCTCGAGCTTGAAGTCGGCGACGTCAATAGCGATCACAACCTCGGCGCCAGCCACGACTGCTCCCTGGATGACGTTCAGACCTACCCCTCCGCAACCAACTACTGCAGCCCGGTCGCCCGGGGAGAGGCCGGCCGCGTTGAACACCGCACCGACACCGGTTAGCACGGCGCAGCCCACAACAGCAGCTTCGGCGAGCGGCATGTCCCGATCGATCGGAAGCACGCTCACCTCCGGGACAAACAGAATATTCCGCCAGAGTGGAAACGGCGTTGAAGTGGTGAACGGAATCACCTCTGACGCGATAGCGCGTCGTGCCGTCCGGCATGCGTCCGCTGATACGTCCTCTAATGCCCATCTCGCAGATCGCCGGCTGCCGCCGATTGCAGTAGTAGCAATGACCACAACCGGCTCGCCACAAGAGTAGGACATGGTCTCCTGGGGCCACGGTGGTGACGCCCGGTCCTACCCGCTCCACCACGCCGGCCCCCTCATGCCCGAGTACCGCCGGCAGGGCCGCTGCCTGCATACCACGGGCGATCGCTAGATCGCTGTGGCAGACTCCGGCTGCGGCCATGCGCACAAGTACCTCGTGCTCATGCGGCTCCTCGACGTCGATCTCCTCAATCACCAGCGGAGCGCCCGGTTCGTAGAGGACTGCGCCCTCATCGTGCCGTGACGTCGCTGGGATAAATGTCCTCGTAGGCGACAGATACGTCCGGCATGCTGCTGCTGCGCGCGAAGTTGACGGCCCCCTCTATGTGTTCTTCAGCTTCCGCAAGGAGCTCGTCGAGCTTCTCCGCCCTGCCGGTTTTGGACGCAAACGCCGGCAGCGGATCGCGCTCCATCCACTGTCGCAACTCTTCGCGAGTCCGGTACGTCCCGGAACTGGGATCGCCGCGCGAGTGGCCGGTGAAGCGATAGGTGGTGCATTCGATGAACGATGGACCATTGCCTGACCGAGCACGAGCGACCGCCTTTGCTGCGGCCGTCCGAACGGCGATGAGATCCATGCCGTCAACGGACTCCGCAGAAACGCCGAAAGCCGTAGGAACATCCGTTATGCGAGGCGCGCTGAAGCCTTCGGCCACCCGCAGCGAGACGGCGTACTGGTTGTTCTCCGCCACGAAGATGACTGGTAGCTTCCACAGCGCGGCGAGGTTCACGCTCTCCCAAAGACCACCCTTGGTGAGTGCCCCATCACCGAAGAACGAGACGGCGATTCGACCGTCTCCACGCACTTGGCTGCCGTAGGCGGCCCCGAGTGCGATCGGGATGCCAGCTCCGACGATCCCGTTGGCTCCGAGCATCCCGATGGAGATGTCCGTGAGCACGGCATGGAGCCGCCTTTGCCACGGCAGTAACCGGCCTCGCGGCCCATGAGTTTTGGCGCGAGCATCCGCTCCGGGCTCGCCCCCTCAGCAAGCGCGTGGCCATGCCCGCGGTGAGTACTCGCGATGTAATCCCCGGGGGTCAGCGCGCTACAGATGCCAACAGCAACGGCTTCTTGGCCGACGGAGCTATGAACTGAGCCTTTGATCTCGCCAGCCGTGAAGAGCTGCACGGCACGCGTCTCGAACTGGCGGATAAGGCACATCCGCTTCAGTGCCTCGAGGTCATCAAACTCCATCTCCTGCGTGCTCATCCGCTCGTCTCGAGCCAGCCAATGACCCCCCATCCTCGGCCTGTGCCTGGGTCTGCAGTGCATGGTCATCGAGTACGCGCGCAGCGAGGCCGGACTGCCGAAGCGGCCTCCACCGAGTTCGACCCCGACTCCGCCGAGCCGGTCATCGCCACGATGGCCGAGCAGCAGGCGTTCGTCGAGGGAGCCGGACCTCGGCGGCACCATGCGTCTGGGCCTGTACCCCGCGAACCTGGCCGAGGGCACCGTCGTGCGGGCGACGTACGGGTCGGCCCTGGTCGAGGAGCGGCACCGCCACCGCTACGAGGTCAACAACGCCTACCGCGACAAGCTCGAGGCGGCCGGCCTGGTGTTCTCCGGCCTCTCGCCCGATCACAACCTGGTCGAGTACGTCGAGCTGCCGGCAGCGGTGCACCCTACTACGTCGCCACCCAGGCCCACCCCGAGCTCAGGTCGCGTCCGACGCGGCCGCACCCGTTGTTCGCCGGCCTCATCGCCGCCGCCCTGGCCCGGTCCAAGGCGGCCAGCGTGGGCGCGCGCGCCGTCGCCAGCGCATCAACCTCGCAGACCAGCCTGCGCAGCCGCCTGTTGCCGCTTCGGCCGAGCTGGTCCGCGGCCGGCTGGTCACCCTGCTGACCGACATGTTCCGGATGCCCGACGATGAACTAGCCGAACGAGACGTGGTTATCCACCCCGGCGCCGTCGCGGTGCTCGCCCTCGATGACGCCGGGCAGGTCCTCCTGATCAGGCAGTACCGTCACCCGGTTCGGCGGCTGCTCTGGGAGATCCCGGCGGGCCTGCGCGACGTCTCCGGGGAGCCGGCGTGGGCGACGGCGCGGCGGGAACTGCTCGAGGAGGCTGGCTACCGGGCGCGGGACTGGCGGGTGCTCGCCGACTACTACACCTCGCCCGGCTTCAGCACCGAGCGCCTGCGCGTCTTCCTCGCCCGCGACCTGGAGTTCGTCCCGGAAGCCGAACGCGACTTCGTGCCGGAGGCCGAGGAGGCCGAGCTGGTGTCGGCCTGGCTGCCGCTGGACGAGGCGGTGCGCAAGGTCTTCGCCGGTGACCTGCACAACGGGGTCGCGGCCCTTGGCGTATTGGCGGCGTATGCTGCGAGGTCACAAGGGGTTTGACGGGCTTCGTCCCGCCGATGCCCCGGAGGAAGCAATGAGGCTCAACGGTTTGGAAGGACCGCCATGAAGGTTGGAATTCCCCGGGAAGTCAAGAACCACGAGTACCGGGTGGCCATCACGCCGGCCGGCGTGCACCAACTCGTCCGCGGCGGCCACCAGGTCCTCATCGAGGCCGGGGCAGGGGTGGGATCGTCCATTCCGGACGAGGAACTTCGTCACGGCCTGCGCGAAGATCCTTCCGACCGCGGACGACGTGTGGGGCGAAGGGGACATGATCCTCAAGGTCAAGGAGCCGATCGAACAGGAGTACCACCGCATGCGTTCCGGCCGAGGTGCTGTTCACTTACCTGCACCTGGCCGCGTCCAGGGCCTGCACCGACGCGCTGCTCGGCTCCGGCATCACCTCGATCGCGTACGAGACCGTCCAGCTGCCCGACGGGTCGCTGCCGCTGCTCGCCCCGATGTCCGAGGTGGTGGCTGGACCGCACCGCAGGTCGGCGCCACGGCGTGCTGGTCGAACGCGGTGACGAAGATGACCAGCGGCCGGCAATCGCGGTCAAGGCGATCGAGCACACCGAAACCGTCGAGATCGGGCAACCGCACGTCGAGGAAGACAAGATCGGGACGATCGTGCTGCAGTACCGCGACGGCGTCCTCGCCGAAGGCGCACTCCGCCACCACATCGACGTCGTCCTGCGGGGCCAGCAGTTCGCGGATCCGCTGCCGGGCCAGCGCCTCGTCGTCGACGATGACGGTCCGCATCGGCTTCATGCCGCCGCCTCGGCGGGCTGGCGCGCGGCCAGGTGAAGCGGCAACACCACTTCGGTCACGGCGCCGCCGCCCTCACGGTTGCGGACCTCGAGGTGGAAGTGCTCACCGTAGAGGTGCTCCAGGCGCGCCCGCGTGGTGCTGAGCCCGATGGCGCCGCGGCGCCGTTCGAAGGTGCCGCCGGGCAAGCCGGCGCCATCGTCACGCACCTCGATCACCAACGCGGCGTCCCGCCGCCACACCACCAGATCCAGCTGCCGCGGCTCGCGCGATGGCGCCACGGCATGGTGCACGGCGTTCTCGACCAGCGGTTGCAGCAGGAAATTCGGCACCATGGCATCGCGCACGTCCGGCTCGACGTCGATGGTGACCCGGAGCCGTTCCTGGAAGCGGATCCGTTCGACGTCGAGGTAGGCACGGGCGAATTCCAGTTCCTTGACCAGCGGCACCTCGTGAATGCCGTCAGTCTGCAATGCCAGGCGCAGCAGCTGGCTCAACTTGGCGATCATCACCTCCGCCCGTTCCGGATCGGACGGCATCAGGGCACATGCGGAATTGAGCGTGTTGAACAGGAAATGCGGGCAGAGCTGGGCCCGGAGCGCGGTCAGTTCGGCGGTGGCGACCTTGGCGGTCAATTGCGCCGATTGCAGCCGCTCGTCGTCGAGCACGTGCTGGTAGTGCGCGACGTACACCAGGCCGACCAGCAGCCAGTAGATCATCAGGTCGCCGGCCAGCTGCCCCAGCGACCAGTGCGCCGACCCGGGTGGAAACCCGGTCGCCACCGGCACGGCGGCGGCGCCGAGCAGCGCCAGGATCCCCCGCGACACCGCGAAGTGCAGTTCGCCGACCACCAGACCGATCGCGGAGTTGAGCACCACGAACCTGGCGACGCCGGGACAGCTGGGCCACCAGACCGGCAACTGCAGAATCGCGTACAACAGCGCGACCCACACCAGCCACGGCACCGACTGCGCGGCGAAGAGCGGCCAGAAGCTGGCCGGAACACCGGCGTCGAGCAGCACGGCGTGGGATTGCAGCGCAAAGATGGCGCCGGTGAGCACCGCCAGGACGGTGGCCCCGCCCATCACTTCGAGTCTGCGACGGATGGTCACACGAGCCGTCCCGGTCGGAGATGCGGGAAGTCTGCCGTCATCGGGAATACCGGGCAAGGCGACGTTCCGACCGTCCGGCCGGGGGCGTGGGGGGCCGTCGCGCCCGCCGGACCGGACCAGCCGGGGTGGCCCTACCGCCCGCCGTAGGGATTCGAGTTGTACGTGGTGTCGCCCGCCGACTTGGTGTAGCTCGTGTCCGGAGGGGTGCCCCCGGTGTCGGGGGTGCTGGTCGCGCCGGTTCCCCCGGCAGCAGCGGTCACGATGACCGTCCCGGTCATGCTGGGGTGAATGGAGCAGTGGTAGGTGTACGTCCCGGCCTGGGCGAACGTCCTCGCGACACTGGTGTTCGCCCGGGGGTGCGCCGGGTCACCGATATCGTCAGGATGTCCGTTGACGCTGTCGAAGGTGACGGTGTGGCCCACGCTGCCGAACACCCAGGTCAGCGACTGACCCGGCGCGATGGTGATCGTCGCCGGAGAGAATTGCAGCGACGGCAAGGCCTGGACCTTGGCGGTGCTATTGCCGTTGGGGTCGCCGTTCCCCGACCCCGCTCCGGTGGGGCTGCCACCGCAGGCCAGCAGGCCGACCGCCGCCAGCCCGGCGATGCCATGGTACAACCGGGACTTCCGCATGATCACTCCCCGGCCCCGACGGGCCACGGTCCGGCGCCGCTGCCGGCGCGTCAGTATTGGGATACGATGACCGTTCCGGTCATCTGCGGATGGATACTGCAGTGGTACGTGTACGTCCCGACCGTGGCGAACGTCCGGCTCACGCTGGTGTTCGCCTGCGGCGCGTTCACACTGCCGATGTCGGCGGGCGCACCTTGCGCCGGGTTGAATGTCACCGTGTGCCCGACGCTCTGGAAAACCCAGGTCACGCTGCTGCCCGCCGTCACCGTGATGGTCTTCGGTGAAAAGGCCAGCGAGGCGAGCGCGGTGACGGTGTTGCCGCCGCCCGACGTTGTCACCCCTGTGCCACCGCACGCCGCCACCGGCAGAAGCGCGGCGAACCAGACCGCGCGCCCGACGGACATCAATCGATTCGACTGTCGCCACATGGCGTCCTCCCTGATTGGCGCCGCCGCCTCGACATGCGGGGCGGATCGGCGAGAGAGGAGGATCGCATCAACGGCGAATGGGGCCCAGCGTTCGGCGATGAACGCCGGGAATCGACCGACCAACCGACCGGCGGGGCGGATGAAGGGAGGCGGCGGAATGCCGGTCCGCACCGCGACGACAGGGAGAACTACGCGGCCGGGCTCTCCGGCGTAATCCGCAACGTCAGGTCGCGGCGGCAATTCTCGCACATGTGCGGCATCGTGTCCGACAGGTGGGCATAACCGAGACCGCCGCCAAGCCGGTTGGCGCCGCCGCACTTCGGGCAGGCCAGCTGCACCGGCGTGAGCCGCGCCGTCGCCCGCAGCTGCAGGACGGCAATCGTCACGCCGCTGAAGAACACCAGCGGCACGCCCACGAAATGCACGATCGGAATGAACACGATCACGATGGTCAGCACCAGCGTCCCGGCCAGCATCCCGGCGCTGCGTTTGATGCGTTCGAGGGGAGTGAATTCGACCAGCGTGGCATCGGTTGCGGTGGGAACTTCGCCCTCGATCTCCAGCGTGACCCGGACTCGTCGTTCAGGCATCGATCAGTTCCCATTGCCGGTCGCCGTGACGCCAGAAGATGAACAACATCACGAACCACATCGGAATGTCCCCGATGATCTTCATCACCAGTCCGGCAAGTTGAATGTCGTTGTTGGCGGTGAGATACGGCGTCACCCGCGGCGCCAGCTCGTAGAGCCGGTACAACGGCCAGTCTGGAAAACACCATCATCATCGCCGGCACGGTGGGCGCGATCCTGGCGACGAAGAGGTAGCCGATCATCCCCCAGGTGCCGAGGCGGTGGAACACCGGCGGCGCCACGATCGGCCACCACAACGCCAGCCCGGCCAGCAGCCACGACAGATCGACCGCCAGCGATCCGAGCTGCGACGTCATCGCGGTGTCGACCACGGTCGGGAAATGGGTGATGATGACGATGGCGTCGTAGATCAGCAGTCCGCCGAGCGCCCCGGCCAGCCGGCCGAGCAGCCGGTGACGCCGCGATCCCGCCGGCGCAAGACGCGGCCCACCCCTCGGCCGGCACGCTGCGGAGCAGCGCCGGAGCCGGCGAGGAGCGTCAGCAGCAGGAATTCGATGGTGTGGGCGCTGGCGAGATACCCGGCGCCGAGTTTGCCGATGGGCCAGTCGAGCGCCGCCCACATGCCGAACCATCCGGCGAGAAACCATCCCCATGGACGCCGCGGCCAGTGATGCGCTCGACCCAGCGTCCACCACGCCGACGGCGACCAGGATCAACAGCAGATGCACGCCGGGATACCATTGCCATGCCCATGTCCATGGCCTGCCGGTCGCCGAGCACCACCATTGCATGTCGCAAGATAGTCGCGCCGCCGGCGACCGCCCGGCGACGGCGCGCGGCGCGGCTAGTCGTGGTGTCGAACTTGACCAGCAACGGCAGGTCGTGCGCCCAGTCGCGCTGCCGTGTGTCCGGCGGATACTCCAGGCGCCCCGATCCCGTCGCGGGTGTACACCACCACCTGCGCCGCGTGGCCCACGATGTAGTCGCCCGGCTTGCCGCCGGGCACGGTCGCGGTGTCCTTGACCGCCGGCAGCACCTGCACGATCCGCTGCGCCGCCTGCAGCACCGAATCGGACGCGGTCAGCCCCACGAACGTGGGATCGAACGCGGCGAGCCACTTGCCCAGCACCGCCGGCGTGTCGCGATCCGGATCGGTGGTCACGAACACCACGGCGATGTGGCGCTGCACCTCTTCGGGCATCCGGTCGAATACCGCGGCGAGGTTCGCCATGGTGACCGGACAGATGTCCGGACAATGGGTGTATCCGAAGTAGAGCAGCGTCACCTTGCCGGCGGTGGCGGACTTGAACGCGTACGGCTGGCCGTGCGTGTCGGTGAAGACGAGGTCCGGCTTGGGAAGCGGCGTGTTCGAGTTCGGCGCCGACGAATCCGTGCGGCGAAAGCGGCTCGCTGCCGCCGGCGCCGCACGCCGCCAGCAGCGCCGCCAGCAGCGCGACGCCCGCCGGCTTCACGATCCCGCGATGACGCGGAACGGCACCGTCCCGCGCTACGTGGCCGTCGTCGGACGCCACCGTGCGCCACTTGATGAAGTAGTTCCCCGGCGGCAACGGCTTCAGCACCGTGGCGGTGACCGTCGCCGGGTCCTTGGTGCCCTTGACCACGAGCCGCGCGAACTCGTTGCTGTCGGCGTGCATGATCTGGATCACCGTGCCGGCGCGGTTGACCTCTTCGGTGAACGTCAGCGTCACCGCCGCCGGCGAATGCACCGACGCGCCGCGTGCCGGAATCGATGACTTCAATTCGGCGTGGAATCGCGGCGTCGGCGAAAAGGCGGCCAGCGTCGCGACGGTGAGTACCGCCTTCAGCATCGACAGATCCTCGCCCAATCGGGTTGACACGTGGCGCGGCGGCGATTGCCGCCGCCCGCGCCTGTAACGCTAGTGCGCACGGCACCACAGGCAAGCCGGAGTTGTCCGGACCGCGTGCGGCTATCGTCGCGCCGCCGCGCGGGCCGGTCGAGAAGACGAAGCCCTTCCCCACCACCAGCACCCAGCCGCCCGGCTGGGCGTCGTTGCCGAAGCGTCGGGCGATGTCGATCCGGGTCGCCTCGATGTCGGGCGCGCGCGACGGCCCCAATCTCAGCCCGATCCCGACATCCCAGCCGCTGCGCGGCGCGTCGTCCGACCACCAGGCGCCGCCCTGGTCGACGAACGCCGCCAGCCCCACGCCGGTCACCTTCAGGAACTCCTGCGCCACCGTGTACCGGTATTCGGCCGTGGCGAACCACTCGCGGTCGCCGGTGAAGGCGTGCTGCCGGAACGCCCGCGGCCCGACGCCCAGTCCCAGGTCGAATTCGGTCCCCGGAGCCGGATGGCTGCAGCGCGCCGACTTCGCCGTGCACGATCAACTGATGCCGCACCGATGGCAGCAGCACCGCCGTCGCGCCGAGTGACACCTCGCCGGAATCGAGCCCCGCCGAGGTGTACAGCCCGCTGGCGGTGAACGTCCGCGGTGGCGAATCCGCCCGGGAACCCGACGCCGGCATGCAGCGCGATCCCGGGGGCGATGCCGTCGCGGGCATAGCCCAGCCCGCGTAGGCGCCGCCAGCACCGAGATCCGGACGACGCTGCTCAGGTCGACGTCCTCGAGCCGCCCGAACGATTGATAGCCGCGGACGGTGATGAAATGCGCGTGACGCGCTTCGACGTAGCCGCCGAACGCGCCGGTCACCGTGTGGCCGGCGATGCCGGAGTCGATCGCCACCGCCTCCGGCGCGTAGTCGTCGCGCCGCACCTGGAGGATGCCGCCGGTCCGCAGGTACCCGGTGCTCGACGCCCGCAGCGCCGTGCCGATGTCGATCGCGTCCCAGCACGTAGCGGCGCTCCAGCGAGTCGTGGGCCTGATCGACGCCGTCGCGAAAAAGCAGGATCCGCCCGCGCTGGGTGTCGAAGTCGAGCGAGGCGCCGAACCGGGATTCGAGCGTGCGATACGGCCAGGAGACGTTGCCGACAAAGAATTCGCCGTCCGACTGGTCGGCGAATTCCAGCGTGCTGCCGATCCGGCCCGCGAACAGGCGGTTGCGGTGGAAAGTAGAAAAGCGTGGTGGTCCGGTCGGGATCCTTCTGGTAGAGCACCTGCGCCTGGGTGACCGTGCCGAGCAGGTTGTCCTCGATCAGCGCCACGGTGTAGGCGATCGAGCCGCCGGTCGAGTGGAACCGGAAATCGGGACGCGTGCGTCCAGCCGTCACGCGTCATCACCGTGACCACCATCCCCGAATCGGTCAGCGGTGTGATCGATCTCGACCGTCGCTGAACACCCCGAGCGCGCGGAGGTTGCGCGCCGTCTCGGCCACCCGCGCCGAGTCGTAGCGGTCGCCGACGGCAAAGAGGAACTCGCGGCGGATCAATCGCCGCGCGCGTGGTGACGTGCAGCGCGTTGGCCAGCCGGGGGACGAGCAGCGCCGAATCGGAGGCGTCGAACACGTTGCGGCGATCGAGGACGATCCGGACGATGCGCGGCGCGGTGTCGGCGGGGACCTGGGCGCTGAGGGCCGGCGGCAGAGCGAGCGCCAACGCGGCCGCGAGCGCAGCCTTCTTCACGGCGGGAAACTCAGCTCAGGCTCTCCAGCAGGCGCCAGAGCTCCAGGGGAGAGAATTCGGTGAAGCGCGCCTTGACGTCGGCGGCGCTCCATTCGCGGAAGATCCACGCCGACGATCGCCGCACGTCGCCGGCAACGAAATGCACCCGCCCGGCCGTGACGGGGCCGTCCTGCCGGGTTTCGAGATGCACCGACCACGTCGTGCCGCCACGGGCGAGGTCGCCCATGTGGTCGGCGTTCGAGAGATCGATGGTGTCGGGCGGCGGAGTCGTCATGGGCGCACCGGGGAAATGGATTCAAGGGTAGTGGAAATGGCGCGGCGGCGCCAGCAGGGCACGCTATATTTCCCGCCTCTCATGACTCGATCGCCGAACCTCCCGGAGCGCCCGTGACCGCCAACGCTTCTGCGCCCTGTCCCCGCTGCGGCGCGCTCGCCAGCGGCAACTTCTGCTCCAGCTGCGGCACGCCGCTCGGCCGCGGCCGTGCACCGCCTGCGGCGCAGCGCTCGTCGCCGGGCGCGCGATTCTGCCACAAGTGCGGCGCCGCGGCCGAGGCCGGGGCAGCGGCCGCCCATCCCGCGCCACCCCTCCGTCCGCCCCGCCACCCTATCCGCCGGCGCCCGGCGCGCTTCCCGGCGCGCCGTACCCTCCGCGTGCCATGCAACCGCTGCCGGCATCGGCGGCCAACCGCACGCCGTGGATCATCGCCGGCGTGCTGGTGCTCGTGACCGTGGTGGCAGTGCTCTACGCTGCGGTGCACCGCATCGGCCCGAGCGCGCCGGCGATGGCCAACGCCGGCAACGCCGGCAGCGGCCAGGCGGCCAGCGGCGCGCCGGCAGGCTTCCCCAGCGGTCCGGCGCCTGACATCTCCAACATGACGCCGCGCGAGCAGTTCGACCGGCTCGACGCGCGGATCATGCAGGCCGCCGACAAGGGCGACACCGCCACCGTCGTCACCTTCACGCCGATGGCCCTGGGCGCGTACGCCAACCTCCCCGCCGCCGACCGCGACATCGACGCCCGCTACGACGCCGCGATGCTCGAAGCCCAGGTCGGGATGCTCCCCGAAGCCAAGGCGCTGGCCGACACCATCCTGCAGCTCGCGCCCGACAACCTGCTCGGCGTACTACGTGCACGCCGTCGTGGCCGGCTACCAGGGCGACTCCGCCGCGGCCAAGGCCGCGCGCGCGGCGTTCCGCACCCATTTCAGCGCCGAAATGAAGAAGAACCGCCCCGAGTACACCAAGCGCCGCGACTTCCTCAACAGCTACCTCAAGGGCGACGGAGCGCACTGATGGCGACGACGATTCGCGTCGCCCACAGCCCCGACTCCGACGACGCCTTCATGTTCTACGCGCTGGCGTCGGGCAAGATCGACACCGGCTCGCTGCGGTACGTGCACGAGCTGTCGGACATCGAGTCGCTCAACCAGCGCGCCCGCCGCAAGGAACTCGACGTCTCGGCCGTGTCGATCCACGCCTATGCCTACCTCGCCGACGACTATGCGCTGCTCGGCAGCGGCTCGTCGATGGGCGACGGCTACGGCCCGCGCCTCGTCGGGCGAGACGCCGCCAGCGACGCATGACGCCCGGCGACTGACCGCGGCAAGCGGATCGCCGTGCCGGGGCTGCTCACCACCGCGTATCTCGCGCTGCGCCTCTGGCAGCCGGACTTCGAAGCCGTGGTGGTCCCGTTCGACCGGATCGAAGCCGCCGTCCACGCCGGCGACGTCGACCTCGGCCTGCTGATTCACGAAGGCCAGCTCACCTACGCCGACGACGGCCTGGCGCTCTGGGTCGACCTCGGCGCCTGGTGGCTCGACGAGACCGGACTGCCGCTGCCGCTGGGCGGCAACGTGGTGCGGCGCGACCTGGGACCGCGAGATCATCGCGCCAGGTGGCACGCGACCTCCGCGCCAGCGTCGAGTACGGCCTCGCCAACCGGCGGCCGGCGCTGGATCACGCCCGGCAGTTCAACCGCGGCATTTCCGACGAGCGCACCGACACCTTCGTCGGCATGTACGTCAACGACTGGACCGTCGACTACGGCGAACGCGGACGCCGCGCCGTCCAGCTGCTGCTCGACCGCGCGGCCGACGCGAAACTGATTCCCCACCGGGTGATCGTCGACTTCGTCGACTGACCTCGCGACGCGCCAGGTCGGTCGACGCGGCGTCCCGGAGCGGCTCCCCCACGCCGCTCATTCCTGGTCTCGTGCCCGCGCCGAGGCGCGGTCGCGACCGCCGTTGCATCGCCCGTCTCCCCGGAGCGAGGGGTTCGGCTCGGGTCTGCCCGAATCCGATACCTGAAACGTGGCCCTGCACGAACCGGCCTTGCCGCCGGCACCCGGCCATGGCCGCCGGTCGGGCCGCCCCGGAGGTCCGGCGGGCGGCCCGGGGGCCGAGCTCGTCGCGCGGCGAAGAACTTGCACCAGAGGCCCTCGGGCACCGGGGCGGTCCCGGCGATCCCCGGACCCTGCGATTAACTTGAAATACCCCGGTTGACGGCCCGCTCGGGCCCCGGAGCATCCGATGCATCCTCAACCCTTGCGAACGGCGCCACACGGCCCGCCCGACGACACCAACTACCCTCGTCACGACCCTCATCGTCGACGACGAGGAATCGGTCCGTCAGTCGCTGCAGCGGTTCCTGGCCGGCATCGGCCACGAGGTCGTCACCGCCGGGACCGCCGCCGAGGCGCTGCAGCGAGGCCCGCCGCCGCAAGATCTCGTGCATTCTGCTCGATGTCCGGCTTCCCGACGCCTCCGGACTCGATCTGGTCCCCGAGACTCCTCGAGCTCGAGCCGTACGTCGCGATCCTGATGCTGACCGCGGTCAACGACGCCCAGTCCGCCGCGCTCTGCATGCAGCGCGGCGCCATGGACTACCTCGTCAAGCCGGTCGACCTCCCTGACCTGGAACGAGCCATCGGCCGCGCGCTGGCTCGCCGGCGGGACATGATCGAACAGGCGCAGACCGAGGCATGGCTGCCGCCAGGAAATCGTCCAGCGCGGCGCGGAGCTCCGCCGCGAGCGCGGCAACCTGGAGCGGATCTCGGTCGCCACGCTCGAGGCGCTGGTCAACGCCCTCGAAGCGAAAGACCCCTATCTGCGCGGCCACTCCGCCCGCGTCGCCGACCTCTCCGCCGCCGTCGCCTCCGAACTCGGCCTCAGCGACGAGCAGGTCGAACTGGTGCGCACCGCCGGCCGGCTGCACGACATCGGCAAGATCGGCATCCGCGAATCGGTGCTCGCCAAGCAGGGACCGCTCACCGAAGACGAGTTCGACCACGTCAAGACCCATGTCGTCATCGGCGCGCAGATCCTCGCGCCGCTCACCCATCTGCGCGAGGTGATCGGCTTCGTCCGCTCGCACCATGAGCGGGCCGACGGCACCGGCTACCCCGACGGCCTCTCGCGCGATGCCATCCCGATCGGCGCCCGGATCCTCGGCGCCGCCGAGATCTACGACGCCCTCACCACCGCACGGCCGTACCAGGAGAAGATGACCCCCGACGAGGCGGTCGCGCGGATGCGCGACCTCGTCGGCACCGTCATCCATCCCGAAGTGCATCGCGCCCTCGAGGCGGTCGTGACCCGGCGCCGGGCCCTGGTCTTCATCGACGAGCAGCGCCCGATCGACTGATTGCGGCGGTGCGCGTTTTCTGCGCCCCACCTTGCGGTCGATCGCGCCGGCAGCCTGCCAACGTCGCCGTATCGTGGCGGCATGCGCCGCGGCTTCTCACTCATCGAACTCGTCACCGTCGTCACGCTGCTCGGTCTCATGACGCTGGTGGCGCTGCCCCGCCTGGCCGCCCTCTCCGACGGCGCGGCGGTGCGGCGCCAGACGGCCGAGGTCGTGGCCGCCCTCGACATGGCCCGCGCCACGGCGCGCCGGCTCTCGGCGCCCGCCCGACTGGTCCTGGCCGATACCGCCCTGGTGGTCGAGAGCACGCTCGACAGCGTACCTGTCGTGGAATGGCGCTCCCCCGGTCCGGCCGACGACGGGCGTCGACCTCACCGGCGGCGGGGCGCCGATCACCTTCGGTCCGACCGGACTGGCCATGGGCGCGGCCAACCGCACGGTGACGCTGGCGCGCGGCAGCGCCTCGCACCGGGTGGTGATCTCGCGATTGGGGCGGATTACGCGCTAGCGGATGCCGTACCTGCGAACCTTGGCGAGGAGGGTCGAGCGGGCAATGCCGAGCAGCAGCGCCGCCTGCCGCTTGTTGCCGTGGGTAAAGCCCAGCACCGCCCGGATGTGCCGGCTTCGGCGCTTTCCAGCGATTCCGGCACCGGCAGCGGCTGCCCCGTCGGAGATCACGAAGTCCGGCGCCGGCGACACCCCCGGTGGCACGGTCGCGACGTCGGCGTCGACCACCACGTGCCCCGCCGCCTGCAGCGCCTCGCGCAGCGTCGGCGACATCCTCGCGCTGGCCATCGGCGACCATCAGGCGGATGTGGAGTGGCTTCATGAGGGTCGGGGCGAGGGTCGAGGGTCGAGGGCGTCGTGGTCTGACGGTCGCTCCATCACACCGTGCCAACGCCGGTAGGTCGAAACTTCGCTCATTCTTTCACTATCGGCATCTGTCCTCGTCCCTTTGACCCTTGACCCTTGACGCTCGCCCCATGCCCCGCGCCCCTCGCCCCTCGACCCACGGCCCTCGACCCACGACCTTTCACCCATGCCCGACCCCATCGATCTCGGCACGCTCGGCCGCCGGCGACGAGATCCACCACCCGCTGCTGCATCGTCGACGTCGTCGTCCGTACCGGCGAATATGCCCGCACCACGCTCGTCTTCGGCAACCGGACCGGCCGGATCGAATCGGCGCCGTTCTGGGCCGGCCGCGACGAAATGATCCAGGGGCTGTCGCGGGGAATGCTGGTGCAGGTGGTCGGGCAAGGTCACCAGCTACCGCGACTCGCTGCAGGTCGAAGCCACCTCGGTCCGGCACCTGCCCAAGGGCAGCGTGCCGCTTGCCGAACTGGTGCCGAGCGTCGGACCGGTGGACAAGTACTGGCAGTACGTCGACGACTGCAGGCAGCGCATCACCGCACCGCGTCTGGCGGCCGTGCTCGATCTCTTCTACGCTGATGCCGGCGTTCCGCGATCGCTACGGCGAATGCCCCGGCTCGCCCGGCACCGGGCATCACGCCGCCATCGGCGGCCTGCTGCAGCACACCTGCGAAGTGCTCGCGATCGCGCGCCAGATCGCCAAGGTGGCCCGGGCCGACGAGGAGCTGGTCATCGCCGGCGTGCTGCTGCACGACATCGGCAAGCTGGAGAGCTATCGCTGGGACACCGGTGTCTTCGAGGTCACCGAACCCGGACGCCTGATCGGCCATCTCGTGCTGGGCGTCAACATGCTGCGCGACGCCATCCGCACCGCGCCAGAGCCGCCGTGCACCGACGAAGAAGCGCTCATCCTCGAACACTTCATCCTGTCGCACCACGGCCAGCTGGAATTCGGCTCGCCGGTGCGGCCGCTGACGCTCGAAGCGGAGATCCTGCACTTCGCCGACGACGCCAGCGCCAAGACCGCGGCGATCGGCGACGCGTACGCGTCGCACGAACTCTTCCCGACCGACGCGCGCATCTCGTCGCGCAAGGTGTGGCAGCTGGACAATCGCTGGCTGATGAAGCTGGCGCCGGATTTCGGCAGGGCGCAGCGTGAGACGGCAGAGGTCAGACCGGCGCAAGCCTGGTCAGCGTGCGGCGGGCCAGCTGCACCTTCCAGATGCCCCGCGCCCGAAGCGCGCCTCGTGGTCGTGATGCAAGGACGAACGTCGCTCACGACCCACGACCCCACGACCCACGCCGGGATCCCTCGCTGTCGCTCGGGACAAGGGAAAAAAGCGGCCGATCGGGAATCCGATCGACCGCTTTTGCACGTCAGCGCATGCGCTCGGGGGCGCAACGTCGATGTGGGCGCTTCGAGTCGGAACGGCTCGCGGACCGCTCGCTCGCACGGCTCTCCGAGGCGCCGGATCGGAGAGGATGGGACGTGCGAAACGCCCATCTGTACTCCAAGCTAGGCCGCTGCAAGAATCGCGCAAGTGCCTGATTTTATTCGGGTTAGCTCACTTCGACGTGCGCGCCATGTGGGTTCCAATCGCTGCGCCGCACGGCACTTCCGCGATCTGTCCACGCGATGTGGAAATGTTGATCCACAATCCCACATTACGTCCGATGGCTCAACGACCCGCTGGAACGTACCCTTTCGGCAGCAGATAGATCTGCAGACCGTCGGCGAGCGCCTGCATTGCGGCGTCGTGGTCGCGGATTGCGTGGTCGACCGCGCGAACCTGCGTCATGATCGTCGCCAGGTCGGGCGTCGTTCGGCGCCAGCGCCTCGGGAACGCGCTGCTGGCACGCCGAGAGCGCGCCCCGCAGCGCCGGTGATCGCCGTGCGGTAGTTGCCGATCAGCCGATCGCCGTTCGCGCTGCTGGTGTTCATCGCCGCAATGCGCGCAAAGGTCGACGCCGCGATGCTGTCGCTGCCGGCACATTGCGTCGCCAGCACCCGCGCGCTGGAAATGACCACGGCGTTCGACCGCGTGGCGTCGGCACGGATGATCCGCTCGGCGTTGCCGTCGACGGTCTGCAGCGTGTCCCGCAGCGGGACCATCGCCGCGCGCAGCAGGCCGCGCGCGGTGTCGATCGGCGTGTTGAACACCTCATTCGCCTGGGATTCCAGCGTGCGCCTGCGCCTTCGCCCGGTCGGCCGGCAACATCGGCGGCGGCATTCCGCTGCGCCAGCAGCGGCAGCGGCGCCCCGAGGGCGAACAGCACCACCAGCATGGGGCGGAGCCGGGCGGTCACGAATCGATTCCGACTTCGATGTAGCGGTGCGTGGCGTCGCCCTCTTCGCCGGTCAGGAAGAGCGCTCCGCCGGACGACGCCGCGAACCACCCGGCAATCAGCGCGCACGGCGCGCCGAGTTCCTGGACGATCGGTGGCAGCCAGCGCCGCAGGTGGCGCAGTTCCGGCGCGCGACGCCCCATCTGCGCCAGCAGCGCGCCGCCACCGCTGGTGGCCCGGAGGAAATGGGCCAGACCGGTGGCGCGGTCGGCAAAGGCGATCCCCATCACTCCCGGCTCGTCGAGCACCAGTTCCCCTTCGAACGGATCGATCGGCGGCGCGTCGAGTCTCGGCCCGAGGAACACCCATTGCCGTCCCTCGCCGGTCTTCCGCTCGACCAGCGCGGCAGCGGTCTCGCTGGTCAGCCGGCCGGCATGCAGCAGGTCATCGTCGGGGAGAATCCCCACCACCCGGGTCCACTCCAGCGCCGCCAGGGCCTGCTCCACCGGGCAGCCGACGGTGTCGTCATAGGCCACCATGCGTGGTGCCTCGCCCGCGCGGAGAATGGCGTGGGCCAGCGCTTCGGCGCGGTCGGAAAAGGTGCGAACGACGAGGGTAGTCGGGACGGACATGGTTGGATGATAATCTGAGTGGGCAGAAAGGAGCCCAGGGCCCTGGACGGCCGTCGTTCCTCTTGCCCCTCCGCCGATCTCGTCGCATCGTTAGTCTCTGCTCCCCCCGGTCCGGCCGGGTCCGGCTCCCATTTCGTTCCAGGAAGGCCTGCAATGCCGAAGGGTACCGTGAAGTGGTTCAACGACGCGAAGGGGTTCGGGTTCATTGCCCAGGAAGGCGGCAAGGACGTTTTCGTCCATTTTTCCGCCATCGCCGCCAGCGGTTTCCGCTCGCTTGCCGAAGGTGACCAGGTCGAGTTCGACATCGTCGAGGGCCCGAAGGGACTGCAGGCAGCCAACGTCAAGAAGATCGATTCCTAGCCGGGTCGACGGCGCCGTCCCGGCATGACCGACCTCCCGTCACTCCGGAGCCGGGTCACCGCCGGGACGGCGCTGCTGTTGTTGCTGGTGTTCGCGATGACGCTCCTCGGCGTCTCCGCGATGAATTCACTCGACAACGCGGTACGCCTGGAACTGGCGACGCTGCGCGAACGCAATGTGCTCGCCCAGGCGCTGACCCATGACGTCGTTTCCGCCGTGCGCGCCGGCGATGTCCTCGCCACCCATCCCGATGCCACCGATCGCAGCGGCCTCGACTCCGCCTTCGCCGCCATTCGCGGCAGCACCCATGCCTATTCCCAGTACGACCTGACACCCGCCGAAACCCGCGTCCTCGGCCGCGTCGTGGGCTTCGCCGGCGAACTGGAACGCGCCTCTCCCGGCTCGCCGACCGCGGACGAATCGCTGCGCGGTCCCGCCGCCGATTCGCTGCTCGACGAAGTGCGCGCGCTGGTTGCGGTGCAGGCCTCGGCGGCGGCGGAACGCGCCCAGCGGCTGGCGCAGGCCAGCGAACAGCGCCGCAATGTCATCTGGCTCCTCTTCGGCGCCGCGCTGATCCTCGGCATTGCATCCGCCGTGGCTACGGTGCGCGCGGTGGTGCTGCCGTTGCGCCGCCTGGTCCGCGCCACCGAACAGGTCGGCGCCGGCGACCTCCGCCCGAGCGATTTCGGCCCGATGCCCGGCGAACTCGGACTGCTCGCCGCCGCGGTGCAACGGATGAGCGAGGGGTTGCGCAGCATCGTGCGCAGCGTGGCCCAGGTGTCGTCGTCGCTCACCGACCACGCGGCGCAGCTCTCGTCCCGCTCCGGACAGCTCACCGACAACGCGCGCCGGATCTCACGCGCCATCGGTGAAGTCTCCGCCAGCGCCGAACGGCAGGCCGCCGGCATGCGCGAGAGCGATGCCGTGCTGGGCGATCTTCGCGCCGCCGCCACCCGCAGCGCCGGCGCCGGACAGCGGGTCGTGGCCGTCGCCGACGCCATTCGCCGCACCGCCGAGACCCACCGCGACAATCTCGCCGCGGCCTCCGACACCCTGCTCGAGCTGCATCAGGTGGTCGAACGGATCACCCGCTCCGTCGAGCGGCTCACCGAAGCGGCCACCACCGTCGTCGACTTCGTGTCGTTGACCGGTCAGCTCGCCGCCCAGACCGAGCTGCTGGCCCTCAACGCCGCCATCGAAGCCGCCCGCGCCGGCGAGACCGGCGAGGGATTCGCCATCGTCGCGGCCGAAATCCGCCAGCTCGCGGAAACCAGCGCCGAGGCCGCGCGAAGAATCGCCAAGACCGTGGCATCGCTCGAGGAGCAGGTGCGGCTCGTCGCCGACACCGTGGGCGAAGGGACCGAACGGGTGGCCGGCGTCGAGGATACCGCTGGAGGCGTGACCAGTGCGCTGGCCGAGATCGTCGCCGCGGTGGAGGAGGTCTCCGAGGCGGCCGGCACCGTTGCGACCGAGGCGGCGGCCCACCGCGCCCTCGCCGACCGACTGGCCGCCACCGCGGCCGACGTGGTGCGCTCGGCTCAGGTCAACGCCGGCGTGGCCCAGGCCGTGACCGAGTCGGCTGAAGAGCAGTCGTCAGCCACCCAGGAAATCGCCACGGCGGCGACCACGATGGTGGCCACCGCCGACCGGCTCACCCGCCTGGTCAAGGGCTTCCGACTCTAGCGACGCTTGGTGGTCTTCCGGGCCTTCGCAGCAGACGCGGCGCGCCGGGCCGGGTGTTTCGCCACCTTGTGGGCGCGGGCCGGTGCCCGGTGCTTCGGAACGGCTTTGGGCACCGCGGCCGCCTTGGCTTTCGCCGGCTTCGGGGGGGCCGCGACGCGGGGGGCGGGGGCAACCACCGGCTTCAACGGCTGTTTCGACGCCGGCTTGGGTGCCGGCTTGGAGACCGACTTGGGAGGCGGCGCCGGACGTCGGGAACCGCCCGTTATCCGGAGGGGGGCCGGGGTCCCCGGCACCTTCTTCGGCTTCTCCGGCGGCGGTGGCTGGGGCTTGGGCGGCAACCCGGCAAGCGCGTCACGCAGCTCCTCCAGGACCTTGTCGACCTCTTCCTGCGCCAGGAGGTTCCGTCGCACGCCGAACCGCAACAGCTCCTCGGCATGGTCGATCTGGAAGGCCTCCAACCCGGCCGCCGATCGGCAGACTGCCACCATGGCGTTGGCCACCGGGCTCCGCAGAACGGCAGCGATGCCCGGAAGAGCCTCCATCAATGACGAGATTTGCGGCGCGGCCAGCTCGGTCATTTCCGACCCCCGAAGTGGGGGAACGTTGCGCCGTGAGCCCTCTGCCGTCAAGAGATCCGACAGTCCGACTCTTGACGAGTCAGCCGAAATGACCTACTAAAGGAGAGCGCGGAACGGCCCGGCATCTCCCCTTCGGGCTGCAGCGTGGAAAGGATCGGCCGTGAGCCGTCGCCACGTCAAGGAGTTTCGCCCCGATGAGGCCCTGAGCCTCATCAGCGCCGATCGGGAGGGGAAGGCGCTGCGGTGCCCATCGTGTGCCAGCAACGCCGTCCAACGCACTCCGGACCGGTCAGGGGGCGCGTCATCCAACGCCGAGGGTCGTGTCGTACTCGCCTGCGGGGCCTGCGGCCGCGTCGTCTCGTACATCGACCGCGCCGGAACGCCGGCCGCCTATCCCTGACGCGGCCGCCGCCGTTCAATCCCCCGCCGAAGGTCAGCGCGGCACGCTGAACAACCGGTGCCAGCGAATGTCCGTCAGCACCGGGGCCGCGTCGCTACTCTCCTCGTTGTAACTGAAGTAGATCAACACCGGCTCGCCGCAGACGTTGCGTCGGGGAAGGAAACCCCAGAACCGCCCGTCGTATGACCCGTCCCGATTGTCCCCCATCACGAACAGCGAGTCGGGCGGCACGACAACCGGCCCCCAATGATGGATGTCCGGATCGTAGTGCCGCGGTACCGGCCCGGCGAAATGCTTCACCTGCCACTCCCGCATCCGTTCGCGGGCCACCGGGTCGGCGCCGTCGGTCGGATCGGTGTGGATGACGTACGGTTCGGTCAGCCGCCTGCCGTCGCGGTAGACCACGCCGGCGCGCATCTCCAGCGTGTCACCCGGCAGCCCGATCAGCCGCTTGACGATCTTCATGTTCTGTTCGTCGACCGAGTCGAAGACGATGATATCGCCGCGGCGCGGTTCCCGCAGCGCCGGCAGCCGCCAGTGCAGGAAGGGAATCCGCGCCCCGTAGATGAACTTGTTGACGAACAGCAGGTCGCCGACCAGCAGCGTGTTCTCCATGCTGCCCGACGGAATGCGGAACGCCTCGATCACGAACGTCCGCAGGAACAGCCACAACACCACCGCGACCGCCACCGCTTTCACCCATTCGATCAGCCACCGCAACAGCGATGTCCGGCGGATATCCGCCACGCGCCCTCAATTCTTCCAATCGGCGACGAAGACGTTGATCTCGCCCGGTCCCCGGCTGTTCCGCGCCGAGACGAACACCAGCTTCCGCCCGTCGGGCGAAAACATCGGAAAGCCGTCGAAATCGCCGTAGGTGGTGATCTTCTCGAGCCCGGTGCCGTCGGTGTTGACGAGGTAGAGATCGAAATTCCCGCTCGTCGGGTGCTCGTAGTTCGACGCGAAGATGATCCGCTTGCCGTCCGGCAGGAAATACGGCGCCCAGTTGGCACCGCCCAGGTGGGTCACCTCGCGCGCGTCGCTGCCGTCGGCGTTGGCCATCCAGATTTCCAGCGCGAACGGCCGGACCAGCCCCTTCGCCAGCAGCTGCCGGTACTGGATGGTGTCGGCGCGGGTGGCCGGATAGGCCGCCCGCCACACGATCTTGCTGCCGTCCGGCGAGAAGTAGGCGCCGCCGTCATAACCCAGGCGGTGCGTGATCCGCTTCAGTCCGGTGCCGTCCAAGTTCATGGTGTACAGCTCGATGTCACCATCCATGGTGGACGTGAACACCAGCCGTTTGCCGTCGGGAGACGCGGTTGCTTCCGCATTGTAGGCGCCGTTGTGCGTCAGCGGCTTCAGGTCGGATCCATCGGGGCGCGCGGCATAGATCTCGAGATGCGACAGCGGCCAGACGTAGCCGAGCGAATCGGGCGGCAGCGGCGGGCAGGCCGGGTCGTAGGCGAACGTCGAACTGTAGATGATCCGCCGGTCGCCGTTGATGAAGTAGCCGCAGGTGGTGCGGCCCTTCCCGTTCGAGACGCGGTGCATGTCGGAGCCATCGACGTTCATGATGTACTCCTGATCGCACCCGGCATCCTTGTCCGGGCTGGCCTTGCGCTGGAAGATCAGCCGCTTGCCATCGGCCGAGAAGTACGCCTCCGCGTTGCTGCCGCCGAAGGTGAGCTGGCGGATGTGGCTCAGGTGTCGCGCCTCGCCCGGTGCAGGCGCGACGTACACCGTGCTCGGCGTCGACGCCATGGCCTGAGCCACGGCCGGCGTCGTCGCGATCGGGGCCACCGCTACCACGACCATCGCGGACCGGATGGCGGACGTCACGGATCGGGACCGGGACCGGGACCTCATTGCCGCAGCGCTCCCAGGATCTGGGCCGCATGGCCGGCCGGCTTGACGCTGGCGAACACCTGGCTGACGACACCCTTCGGGTCGATGATGAAGGTGCTCCGCAGCACCCCGGAATACTTTCGTCCGTACATCGACTTCTCCCCCCAGGCGCCGAACGCTTCGGCCACCTGGTGATTTTCGTCGGCCAGGAGCCGGAACGGCAATCCGTATTTGGCACGGAACCGCTGGTGGGATGCGACGCTGTCGGGAGAAACCCCGAGCAGCACCGCGCCGGTGGCGAGGATGTCGCGCCAGCTGTCGCGAATCTCGCACGCCTCGGTGGTACACCCCGGCGTGTCGTCCTTGGGATAGAAATAGACCACCACGGTCTGGCCGCGCAGGGCCGCGAGCGAAACCGTGGAGCCGTCATCGGCCGGGAGGGTGAAATCCGGTGCCGGTTGGCCCGCTGTCAACATCCGTAGATCTCCGGGTTCGGCGCCGTCCGGCACCGAGCCGGGCGGTCACTCGTAACGTAACGCCTGCTGGGGGTCGACCGCGGCGGCGCGACGCGCCGGAACGTAACCTGCCAGGAGCGCCACCGCCGAGAGGCCGGCCGCCGCCGACGCCAGCACCAGCGGGTCGTACCCCTGCATCCGGTACAACAGCGACTGGATCAGCCGCCCCGCCGCCACGGCGGCGGCCATGCCGATGACGCCGCCGACCAGCGTCATCCACCCCACCTGGCGCAGGATCATGCTGCGCACCACCCCCGGTGCGGCGCCGAGCGCCATCCGCAAGCCGATTTCGCGGGTCCGCTGCGCCACGGTGTACGCCAGCACGCCATACAGCCCGATCGCGGCGAGAATGGTGGCGAGCACCGCGAACGCCGTCGACAGCAGGCTCACGAACCGGTCGAGAAAGACGTTGTCCCGTGCCTGTTCCTCCATCGTGCGCAGGTCCTCGACCGGGAGATTGGGATCGAGCGCTGCGACCGTGCGCCGGATGCTCGTGGCGACCTGCAGTGGATCCTGCGTGGTTCGCACGTAGAACGTCAGGTGCCCGGTCGTGCTGTCCTGCGCGTACGGCGTGTAGAACAGTGGCGGCACCGAATCCTTGACGCTGCTGTACGCCGCGTCCCGGATCTCGCCGACAATCTCCATGTCGTCCGGGCCGTTGTCCCCCCGGCCCATATGGCGCCCGATCACGTCGTCGCCCAGCCCGAACCGGCGCACGAACTCCTGATTGACGATCACCACCTTCGCGGCCCCGGCGCCATCGGCGTCGGTGAACTCGCGCCCCCGCACCAGCGGCGTACCCATCGTGCGGAAGAACCCGGCACCGATCTCGTTGAACCGCGCGTTGAACTCGTCGCCCGGGTCGCGGTGAATCCCCGCGATGTGGACGTCATTGCCCCAGTTGCTGCCACCCAGCACCTGCACCATCGCCGCCGAAACGCCGGTGACGCCGGGGAGCGCCGCCAGGCCGTCCCGCAGCCGGCGGAACAGCTGCTGCGACTTCACGCCATCGTAGCCGTTGAGTTCCGGCGAAACGCCGAACGTGATCATGTGGTCGAGCCGGAGCCCGAGATCCACCCGGCTGATGTTGTTGAGACTCTTGACGAACAGCCCGGCGCACACCAGCAGCGCCATCGACAGCGCTACCTGGGCGGTGGCAAGTCCGGTCCGGAACCGCGCCGCGCCGCGGCTCCCACCCGGCTGGCCGGTGTTGCCGCGCAACCCGGCGATCAAGTCGGGACGGGTACTGTGCAGCGCCGGAAACAGGCCGAACAGCACCCCCGTGGCGAATGACAGCGCCAGCGCGAACAGCAGCACCGTCCGGTCGAGATGGACGTCGAACACGATGCCGATCTGCTGCGGAATGAGCGCGTTCATCGCGACGAGCGTGAACCGCGCCACGATCAGCCCGGCGGCGCCGCCGAACAGCGCCAGCAGGCACGACTCGCCAAGCAGTTGCCGGACGAGCTGCCACCGTCCGGCGCCGATCGACAGCCGGACCGCCATCTCGCCGCTCCGGGATGCACCACGGGCCAGCAGCAGGTTGGCGATGTTGGCGCAGGCGATCAGCAGCACGAACACCGTCACGCCGAGCAGCAGCAGCAGCGGCGTGTGCGCCTGCCCCGACACCTGACTCTGGCCTCGCGCACCGGCCGTCAGCGTCAGCACCTTGTCCTTGAAGCGCTGCAACTCCCCCGGCGCCATCGGCGGCTGCAGCGGCACTTCGACGCTGGTGATGATGCCGTGATAGGGCACGTTGATCGCCGCGCGAGCCTGCGCCAGGGTCACCCCCGGCTTGAGCCGCGCAAGGAGATAGGTCGAGTAGGTGGTGCGACGGGTGAAGCCGTCATAGCCGCTCTGCATCGCGGCCCGCATCGTGATCGGGACGAAGGCATCCGGGCGCTGCCCCAGCGTGATGCCGTCGAATCCGCGCGGTGCCACCCCGACGATCGTCAGCGGGTGCCCGTTGACGATCAACGTCTGGTTGAGCACCCCGGGGTCGCGCCCGAATGTGGCGTTCCAGTAGTCGTAGCTGAGCACGGCCACCGCCGACTCACCGATTCGTTGATCGTCGTCCGGGGTGAGCAACCGGCCCAGTGCGGGCCGCACCTCGAGCACCGGGAAATAGCTCCCCGACACCAACTGGATCTCGCCGCTCTTGGTGTTGCCCCGGGCCGCCAGATTGGCGCCCACATCGAACACACCCGCGATTCCGGTGAACGACGTCTGCACCCGCTGCAGGTCGCGGAACATCGGGTAGCTGAAAACGGCGTTGCAGTCACCGGCCGTGTTGCACGACTGTGACCCCGGGTTCGGCCCCGGCGCCGCCAGATTGACCAGCTGCTCGGCGTGCGGCACCGGCACCGGCCGGAGCAGCACCTGGTCGAACAGCGAGAAGATCCCCGCCGTCGCGCCGATCCCCAGCGCGAGCGACGCGATGGCGATCGAGGTGACGAACGGGGTCTTGAAGAGCGTGCGGAGGGCGAACTTCACGTGCATGAGATCGTCCCGGGCGGCAGAGGTCCATCACTTGGACCCCGACCAGGCCCGGATCGTTGCACGTTTCACCGGCGAATCATGGCCGGCTAGTGGACGTCGATGACCCCCACCGGCGGCATCGCGTCGACCCGGCGGATCGGTGCCGCCGCCCCGGCCCTGAGTCCGCGATCGAAGAAGTTCCAGAACACGTAGCCGTCTTCCGAGGCGGGCTCCAGCAGGAACGACGCCAGCATGCCGAGGCGCTGATTGGTCGAGACCAGGTAGCTGTGGGTCACCACCGTGTCGGCGGCCGGCGCCGCCCAGCTGCCGTCGACCCGCGTGCCGCAATGCCCCTCGAAGAACCGCTGCCGGGCGATCGAATCGACCATGAAATGGCTGCTTGCGCCGGTCCAGGGTCCGGTCGTCTGTTCCACACGGATCCCCTGCCGCCGCATCAGCTCGACCACCGGCGTGGCACTCGGGGCGAGGATGTACGCACCGGGGATCTTCTCCTTGAGCACCGGAGCGAACCGGTCGCGCACCGCCATGTAGACCGGTCGCGACTCGCCGGTAAGCTCGAGTTCGGTGCCCGGCGCCGCGACCGCGCCCGCCGCCGAACCCGCGCCCGCGGCCACGTCCGCGCGCTCCGCCCGCGGCCGCCGGCTCCGTGCACCCGATGGTGTCGCGGATCACCGGCGTACGCGGCGCCCGCGCCATCGCGATCGAGTCGGCGGTGGTCACCGGCGGGCGCGGCTCCGTGCGGGTGATCGCCACCAGCACCGTGTCCATCCGCGCCGGCGACGCCGCCAGATCGTCGCCCCGCACCACCACCGAGTCCGGGCGGGCCGCGCTGGTGAGACCTTCGTGCTGCCTGAGGTCGTTGCGGTGCTCGTTGAGATAGCGGATCGATGCCACCACGAAGGCGTAGGTTGCCGCAATGCGCCGCGGGAACGAATCGTGACTGAACGCTTCGCTCAGGATCGACACCCGCGACATCCCCTCCAGATTCGTGCCGTAGCGCGGCAGCGATTCGTAGGTGTCCCAGCCGGCCGGATTGTCGTTCCCGCCGACGAAGTTGCCGTAGGGATACGTCTCGAAGTGATCCTGGTCGCGCACCAGGCGCCGCACCGATTCCAGCACCGTGTCCTGCACCCAGTCGTTGGTCGGCGGTGTGATTGGGGTTGAGCCCCGGCGACCAGGTCAGCGCGTAGCCGTGGTAGCTGCCGTCGGTGGTGTGCAGGTCCATGAACACGTCGGGATCCCACGCCGTCAGCAGGGCAAGCGAGGCACGCGTCTCCGGCGCCTCCTGCTTGACGTAGTCGCGGTTGAGGTCGTATCCATCGCCGTCAGCGCGCAGCCCTACCAGCGGCGGCCCGTTCTGTTCGCCGCGGTTCCGCGCCTGCGGGCCGAAGGCATCATTGCCGTCGCCGTTGTAGATCGGCGCAAAGATGATGATGACGCTGTCCAGCAGCGGCCGCAGACTTCCCAGTGTCAGGTCGCGCATCAGCTCCTGGACCGCTTCCTTCCCCTCCACTTCACCGGCGTGAATGTTCGCCTGCACGTAGAACATCGGTTTGCCGGTCCGCTTGGCGGCCGCCGGTGTGGTCACCTGCGGGCGGGACAGGACGACGTACGGAATCGCCAGCCCGTGCGGCGAACGCCCCATCACGCCGCGATACATCTGGACGCCGCGGTGCTGCAGCGAGTCGATGAATGCCATGACGTCGGCGTGGCTCGACGTGCGGGAGTAGTTGGTCCGTTCCGGGACCGTCAATTGCGCGGCGAGCGGCGCCACCCCGGCCGTCAGGGCGAACAGGGCAACTACGGCGAGAGCACGGCTGCGAACGCATCGGGACTCCGGAAGCAGAGGAGGAACGGAACGCGGCCGTCGACGGCCGGGGACAGGCCTATCTTGCCCCATGACCCAGAAACTGTCGGCCCGCCAGCAGGCCCAGCTTGCCTGGTTGGATCTGCTGCCACGCAAGTTCGAACAGATGACGCGGGTGATCGAGCTCCTCGCCACCCAGCATGCCGACGATACCCAGCTTCGCGGCTTGACCCGCCTGCTCGACGAGCTCAAGGCCCAGAGCGGCAGCGTCGGCCTTGCCCAGCTTGGCGATTCGTTCGGGTACATGGCCATGCTGTTGCGTCGCTCGGGCGGGCAGCAGGTCAAGGTCCGCGGCCTTCGCGAACTCCTCGTCGGTGCCAGGGTGAACTTCGAGGGCGCCCACCGCTCGGCCAGCACGCCCGCCGATGCGCCCGGGGAACCCGACGAGCCGAAGGTCAGTCCCTGAAGATCTTGTCGATCAGCGGGGCGGCCGTGAAGGCGATCATCGACATGATCAGGCCGGTGAGCAGCAGCGTCACGAACGTCAGCGCCCCGATCAGCACCGTGGCACCCACGCCCGCCAGGACCATTCCCAGATCGTACAGCATCGCCGCGCTCTCCCTTGTCCGCCGGAATCAGGGCCGGGCGGAGAAATTATCACGCTGCCTGCACCTCCGTCCAGAGGCGGTCGGCCAGGTCGTTGGCCGACCCCAGGTCGCGCGCGAATTCCAGCCGCCGCATCAGCGCGGGATCCGGGGGCGGCGAGGGGCGGCGCAGCAGCGGCTGTGACGCCCGGTTGGGCGACCCTCCACCGGCCTCGTTGCTGATGGCGGCCACCACCGCCGGCCGCAGGATGTAGTTGAGCCAGGCGTGGGCCGCCCGCCGATTCGGGGCATCCCGCAGAATCGCCAGGCAGTCGGTGTAGACGTTCGCCCCCTTCGTCCGGGATCGCGAACGCCACCCGCGGCTCCTCCAGCTGCGCCATCGTCGCATCGCTGCTCCACAGCTGCGCCAGCGCCACGTCACCGCTGATCAGCTGCGCTTTCACCGGGCTGGACACGTATGCCCGCAGATTCGGGCTTGATCGCGATCGCGTCGTCGCGGGCCCGCTCCAGTTCGCTCCGCACCACCGAATTGTACGAATGGCCACGCCAGATCAACAGCGAACCAAGCACATCGCGTTCGTTGTCGAGCATCGTCATCCACAGCCGCAGCGATCGGATCGGTGAACACCGCCCAGCTCGCGGGCCGCCTGGCGATCAGATCGCCGCGGTAGGCGATGCCCGTGATCCCCCACTGATACGGCATCGAGTACCGGCCCCCGGGATCCTGCCCGTTGTTCACGAAATAGGGGTCGAGGTTTCTCCAGTTGGTGAGCACCGCATGATCCAGCGGCTGCAGCAACCCGCCGTCCCGGAGCACCGGGACGAGGTAATTGGTCGGACAGATCACGTCGTACCCGCTGCCGCCGCCGACCAGCTTGGCGATCATCTCCTCGTTGCTCTCGTACGTGTCGTAGCGTGACCCGTACGCCGGTCTCGCGCTCGAAGTCGGCCACCGTGTCGTGGGCGACGTAGTCGGACCAGATGTAGACGTGCAGCTCCCGCTCCAGCGGACCGGCCGCCGAGCGCGGCTGCTCGTCGCCCGGCGGCGCAATCCGCCGCGTGACGCAGCCGGCGAGCCCGCCGGCCAGCCCCGCGCCCAGCCCCGCCCGGCCGCACTCCGCCAGAAACGCCCGCCGCGTCGGCCGCTCAGCCATGCGCCGGCGTCTCCCGCAGCCAGCGTCGCGCGGTCAACAGCAGCATCGTCGTCGCCACCACCAGCAGGGTCGACAGCGCGTTGACGCTCGGCTCCACCACCCGCCGCACCATGCCGTAGACCACCAGCGGCAGCGTGCTGGTGCCCGGGCCGGCGGTGAAGAACGTCACCAGGAAATCGTCGAATGACAGCGTGAACGCCAGCAGCGCCGCGGCGGCGATGCCGGGCATCAGCAGCGGCAGGGTCACGCGCCGGAACGCCTGCCATTCGTCGGCGCCCAGCATCAGCGCGGCCTCCTCGAGGGTCGGGTCCATCGCCTTCAACCGCGCCAGCAGCACCAGCACGGTGAACGGGATGCAGAAGGTCGTGTGCGGCAATCAGAATGGTCAGCACGCCGAGGTGCATCCCGACGCCGGTGAACAGCACGAGTAGCGAGATGCCCGCGACGATTTCCGGAGTCACGATCGGCACCGTCAGCGAATCGGCCACCATGCGCCGTCCCCGCCAGCGTCCCCGCCCGAGCGACAGCGCCGCCAGCGTCCCCAGCACCGTCGCGAGCACCGTGGCCCCGATGCCCACTTCCAGCGACGTTCGCAGCGCGATCAGCAGATCGTGCCGTTCGAGCAGTCGCCGGTACCAGTGCAGGGTGAACCCGTCCCATCGCGCACCGCTCGCCGAGGCATTGAACGACCACAGCATCAGCACCAGCAGCGGCAGGTGCAGCGCCGCATAGGCCACGACGGCCAGGCCGGTGAGGAAGCGCCGTCTCATACCAGCTCGGCGTCCTTCGCGAATCGGGACCGGACCACCGTCGCCAGCAGCATCGCCACCACCAGCAGGAGCGACAGCGCCGACCCGAACGGCCAGTTGCGCGCGCTGGTGAACTGATTCTGGATCAGGTTGCCGATCAGCATCACCCGCGCGCCGCCAAGCAGGTCCGACGGCAGGAACGACCCCAGCGCCGGCACGAACACCAGGATCGTTCCCACGACCACGCCCGGAAGCGTCAGCGGCCAGGTGACCCGCACGAATTGCCGCCATTCGCCGGCGCCGAGTACTTCGGCCGCCTCGAGCAACGTCGGGTCGAGCCGCTCCAGCGAGCCATAGATCGGCAGCACCATGAACGGCAGCGAACCGGTGACCAGCCCGAAGAGCACCGCCCCCGGCGTGTACAGCATCCGCAGCGGCTGGTGAATCACGTGCAGCCAGAGCAGCAGTGAATTGAGCGCGCCGGTGTCGCGGAGCAGGAAGATCGTGGCGTAGGTGCGCACCAGGAACGACGTCCACAACGGCAGCACCACCAGCAGCAGCAGCACCGGCCGCCACCGCGACGCGCGCGCGATCAGCGCCGCCACCGGATACCCGAACGCCAGCGCAAGCACCGTCGTCAGCGTCGCCATCACGACGCTCCGCCCCACCACGGCGAGATACAGCGGATCGAACAGCCGCAGGACGTGCACCGTGGTCCACCCCGGATAGACGCCGCCCAGAATGTGGCGCGGCCTCAGCGCATACGTCGCCATGATCCCGAGCGGCACCGCAAAGAACACCGCCAGCCAGATCGCGGCCGGCAGCAGCAGCAGCAAGCCCGGCCACGGCCGGCCGCCGCTGACAGCGCGGCGAGCATCCGCCGCCGCAGCTCGGTCACGCCAGCACCTGGCCGTCGGCGGCACGCCAGCAACACCCGACCACGTCGCCGATCTTCCACGACGGCGCCATCGTCGCGCCCTCGTTGCGCAAGGCCACCCGCGCCTCGCCACCGCCGTCCAGCGACACCAGCACCTGCAGCACGTCGCCAAGGAAGAGCACGTCGCGGATCCGCCCGGCGAGCGCGTTGTCGCCCGGGGGTACGCCGCCGGGCGGGGCCAGGTGCTGCCACTCCGGGCGCACCGCGATCACGACTTCCGCCGCGGGCGCATCGCTGCCCGCCCTCGAGTACCACGCGCCACGATCGTGCCCGTCCGCCTGCACCACGCGCGCGGTGCCATCGACTCACCTCCGCCACCGTTCCCCGGAACAGGTTGGCGGCCCCGATGAACCCCGCGACGAACGCCGTACGCGGGTGCTGATAGACATCCGACGCCGTGCCGAGCTGCTCCACCCGCCCGGCCGACATCACCGCGATCCGGTCGCTCATCGCCAGCGCCTCTTCCTGATCGTGCGTCACCAGCACGAAGGTGGTGCCGAGGCTGCGGTTGAGCGCCTTCAGCTCAAGCTGCATTTCCTTGCGCAATTGCAGGTCGAGCGCACCGAGCGGCTCGTCGAGCAGCAATAGCGGCGGCTCCAGCACCAGGGCGCGCGCCAGCGCCACGCGCTGCCGCTGGCCGCCGGACAGCTCCGCCGGCCGGCGGGCGGCGAAATCGGCCGGATCGAGCCGCACCAGTTCCAGCGCGCGGTCGACGCGCCGGGCGATGGCGGAGCGCTCTGTCCGCCGCTCTTCCAGGCCGAACGCCACGTTGCGCCGCACCGTGAGATGGGGAAAGAGGGCGTAGTGCTGGAACACCATGCCGACCGGGCGCTGATAGGGACGCCGATCGTTCACCACGTCGCCCAGTATCCGGACCGTTCCCCCGTCGGGCTCGGGACGGTCGAAACCGGCGATCAACCGCAGCGTCGTGGTCTTGCCGCAACCCGACGGTCCGAGGAGCGAGAAGAACTCGCCACGCGCCACCGAGAACGACACGGCGTCAACGGCAGTCGACGGCCCGAAACGCCGCGAGACGCGCTCCAGCGACAGCACCGGTGGGTCGCTCATCGGCAGAGAAGGTACCGCGCCCCTTCCGGCCACGCATCCGGCGCGCCACGTTTCCCGCCATGGTGCAGAACATCGTGCCGCTCACCGGTCGCCCCGAGCTTGCCGACGCCGTCTTCCAGGCCATCATCACGGCCGGGCTGGCCGGCTTCGCCCTCATGCTCTACCGCCGCCTCCCCGAGCGCTGGTTCGCCTGGTGGGCCGCCGCGTGGAGTCTCTACGTCGTCCGGCTCGGCGCCATCATCGCCTACCTCGCCACCGGCAGCCTCGTCTGGCTCTACTGGCACCAGGTGGCCACCGGCTGGGTGGCGCTGGCGATCCTCTGGGCCGCGCTGGTGTTCTCCCGCAACGCCCGCTGGCGGCCGTGGTACGCCGTGCTGGCCCTCTTCCCGCTGCTGCTCGGCGTGGGTCGCGGTGCATGCGCTCGACCGGTTCCTCGTGGTCGCCGTGCCGATGGTGCTGCTCATCGCCGGCGCCACGCTCTGGACCGGCTGGGTGTTCTGGCGCTACGCGCTGCGCACCGGCTCCACCGTGGCGATGTTCGTCGCCCTCGCCTTCACCCTCTGGGGCCTGCACCACCTCGACTATCCGTTCCTGCGGGCGCGCGGCGGCTGGACACCGTGGGGCTACTTCCTCGACATCGTCTTCGAGCTCGCCGTCGGCATCGGCTTCGGCATGATGGTGCTGTCCGAACTGGCGCGGCGCCTCGCCGCCCGCACCGACGAACTCGGCCGCCTGCAGGCGATGATGGTCAGCCAGCACGAAGCCGAACGGCGCCGGCTGTCGCGCGAATTGCACGACGAGACGGCGCAGACCCTGTCCGCGGTCAAGCTCGAAATCGGCATGGTGCGCGAGGACATCGAACCCGACGCCCGGGTCCGCCTCGATCACGTCCTCGACCTGGTCGACGGCGGCATCCGCGGCATCCGGCGCGTCATCAATGACCTGCGCCCCGCGCTGCTCGACGACCTCGGCCTGGTCCCCGCCATCCGGTCGCTCGCCGCCGACGTCAGCAGCCGCGGCGAACTCGACGTCGAGCTCGACCTCGCCGAACCGATTCCGCGCCTCGCGCCCGACACCGAACTGGCGTTCTTCCGCGCCGCACAGGAAGCGCTCGCCAACGTGGTACGTCACGCCGGCCGCCACTCACGTCGCGATGCAGTTGACGGTCGACGACGCCCTGCTCCGCCTGACCGTGCGCGACGACGGCCGCGGCTTCCCCTTTGCGCCCCGCTTCGCCACCTTCGAACGCGACGGCCATCTCGGCCTCGCCGGCATGCGCGAGCGGATCTCCGCGCTCGGCGGGTCCGTAATGATCGGGAGGAGCCGGCGGCGCACGGCGCCGATCGTGACCGTGGAAGTGCCGATCGTGCGACCGGCCGACGCCGAGGCGGTCTTGGACCGAAAGGAAGTGCCATGATGGACAACAGATTCGCGTGGCGGTGGTCGACGACCACGCGGTAGTTCGCGAGGGCATCCGCCGGGTGCTCGAAGGCGAGCCCGACGTGCGCGTCGTCGCCGAAGGGAACAACGGCGACGAGGCGTTCACCCTGGTGGAGCGCGAACAGCCCGACGTGCTGGTGATGGACGTGGCCATGCCCGGCCGGACCGGGTTGCAGGTCGCCGCCGACCTCCGCCGCCGCGGCATGCCGACCCGGGTGCTGATGCTGTCGATGTACGACCAGCCCGAATACGTCCTCGAAAGCGTCAAGTCGGGAGCGCGCGGCTACCTGCTCAAGGACTCGCCGCCGGCCGAACTCCGTCGCGCAGTGCGCGCCGTCTTCCAGGGCGAGAGTTTCTTCCCCCCGGCGGTCGCGGCGCGCCTCGCCGCCGCGCGGAACGCACCGCCGGCCAAGTCGCGCCTCGACGTGCTCACACCGCGCGAACGCGATGTGCTCAAGGGCATCGCCATCGGGGAGACGAACAAGCAGATCGCCGCCCGGCTCGGCATCTCGCATCGCACCGTGGAGACCCACCGCGAGTCGCTGATGGACAAGCTCAACATCCGCACCGTCGCCGGATTGACCAAGCTGGCGCTGGAAGAGGGCGCGGTCGGGAAATAGCCCTGAGGCGCGAGCCGTGAGCCCGACGGCGACGATGGACTGAGAAGCCCGCAGATCACACGCTGACCAGACCCTCGGGCTCACGGCTCAGGGCTATTTCCCCGGCCGGTGTCTCGCCACTCTCCGCAACGCCGCGTTGATCCCGACGAGATCGACGTACTCCGGATCGAACTGATCGGGAATCCAGCCCGGTCGGTCGACGGCCCGCGGATCACGTAACTCGCGCAGCATCGCCGCGTACTCCGCCGGATCACTGCAGCCCTCCAGCGGAGCCGCACCGCCGCCGGCCACGCAGATCGGCAGCCGCTGCCCGACCAGCCGCGGCCCCGACGTTTCCAGCGTCACGACATGACACCACGGATCGCCGTGCTGCTCCGCGCCATGCCGGAAGCGGCTGCCGGCATGGAGCTGCAGATCCTCGAGGGCGACGTCCGCGGCGTTCACCCCCGGCGTCGTCTCGTCGATCGCGTCCATGTACGCCACGCCGTCGACGGCGAACTCGAATCCGGCCGAGCCGTCACGCCCCATCGTCCGCTCGATCACATCGTGCAATTCGACCAGCGACGCCCGCGCGACACCTGCGACCCGGCGCCAGACACTGCCGCCGAAACCATCCAGCTCCACCCGCAACTGATAGACGGCCCCGGCGTCGTGCCGCACCCGGGGGCGGGAACGTGACGCGGCAGCGGCCGCGCGCCTCAGTGGTCGGTGCATGGGTTGAAACTAGTCATCTCTCGATCCTTCGACTCCGCACGGCTGGCGCCGCGCGTCGCTCAGGACAAGCCCTCGGCTCTCGGCTCCCGACCCGAATTATATTGATGCATCTATATGAATTCCCCATCGACCCGGGCGCTCGTCGCCCTGCGCCGCATCGTCCGCGCCATCGACCTCTCGGCGCGCGAGCTGGAGCGCACCGCGGGCCTGTCACCCGCGCAGCGCTTCGTGCTGGAACAGCTGGCCGACGGCCCGCTGCCCACGCTGAACGCGCTCGCCGAGCGGACCCACACCACGCAGCCGACCGTCAGCGTCGTGGTCGCGAAGTTGGTGCGGCGCGGGCTGATCGCCCGACGTCCCGATCCCAGCGATGGCCGTCGCACCTCGACTCGCACCTCACCCGGCATCGGGGCGCCGCCTGCTCCGGAGCACGGAGCTCCCGGCGCCGGTCCATCTCTCGGCCGGGTTGCAACGACTCAACACGGCCGAGCGACGCCGGCTTGCCACGGCGCTCGAGCAATGGGTCGACGCGGCCGGACTCGGGGACGTCCCGCCCCGCTCTTCGGCGAATCCGCCGCGCCGAACCGTCGCACGAGGCGCCATGCCCGCTGAAGACGCGCTCCTCGATCGCGCCGACGCATCCTCACGTCTCCTGCATCCTGACCTCGATGGCCGTCGGAATCGGTATCCTCGGCGGAATGGCGGCGGACGGCCTGCTGCTGCTGATCCGCGGCATCACCGACCTCGCATTCTTCCATCGCTTATCCACGGCACCGCTCGATGTCGCATCGACCCGGTTCTCGCCGCTCGTCATCCTCGTTCCGGTAGCGGGCGGCGTGATCGTCGGCATCATGGCGCGCTGGGGTTCGAGCGCCATCCGCGGGCACGGTATCCCCGAGGTGATGGACGCCGTGCTCCATCACGACAGCCGCATTCCGCCGCGACTGACGATCCTCAAGCCGCTCTCGGCCGCCATCGCGATCGGCACCGGCGGGCCCTTCGGCGCCGAAGGCCCGATCATCGCCACTGGCGGCGCACTGGGTTCGCTGCTGGGTCAGGTCACGTCCGTCACCGCCGACGAACGCAAGACGCTCCTCGCCGCCGGCGCCGCGGCGGGAATGGCCGCAACCTTCGGCACCCCCGTCGCCGCCGTGCTGCTCGCCGTCGAGTTGCTGCTCTTCGAATACCGCGCCCGCTCGATCATCCCCGTCGCGATGGCGTCGTGCGCCGCGGCGGCGGCCCGCCTGGTGCTGATCGGAACCGCGCCGGTCTTTCCGATGCCGGGCGTCACCGAACCTGGCGGCACCGCGCTCGCCGCCTATGCCGTCCTCGGTGCGCTCATCGGCGCGGTCGCCGCCGGCGTCACGTATGCCGTCTATTTCGTCGAAGACGGATTCGAGCGCCTGCCGGTGCACTGGATGTGGTGGCCGGCCATCGGCGGGGTCGTCGTCGGAGTTGCCGGCTGGATCGATCCACGGATCTTCGGCGTCGGGTATCCCAACATCACTGCCGCGCTCAGCGGACAGCTCACCGTCGCGTCGATCGCGATGCTCGTGGTCCTCAAGTTCATCGCCTGGGTCTTTTCGCTCGGCAGCGGCACGTCAGGCGGCACCCTCGCCCCGCTGTTCACGTTCGGCAGCGGGCTCGGCGCCCTGATCGGATTCGCCGCGGCGAGCGCTGCGCCGTCCCTCGGTATCGCGCCGCCGGTCGCCGCGCTGGTCGGGATGGCCGCGATGTTCGCCGGCGCGTCGCGCGCGCTGCTCGCCTCGGTCGTCTTCGCGTTCGAAACGACGCGCCAGCCGCTCGGCCTCCTGCCGCTCCTCGCCGGCTGCAGCATGGCGTACTACGTCAGCCGGCTGTTGAGTCGCCATTCGATCATGACGATGAAGCTGGCCCGGCGCGGCGTCCTCATCCAGGAGGACTACAGCGTGGACTACCTGCGCCGGATTCCGGTGCGACAGGCGATGACGGCGCAGGTGACGGCGCTCGCGGCGGCCGAGCCGGTCGACGCCGTGCGGCGGCGGATCGCCTCGGGCGAGTTCGGCAAACATCAGGGATTCCCGGTGATCGACCAGAACGATCAGCTCGTCGGCATCATCACCATGCGCGACATCAGCGCGGCTCCGGCCAGCGCCACGGTCGGTTCCCTGGTCCATCGCGCCGCGGTAACGATCCACCCCGACCAGTCGCTGCGCGACGCGGCCGATCTGATGGTGCGCAACGGCGTCGGCCGGCTGCCCGTCGTCTCGCGGGACGGGTCGCATCGGATGATCGGCATCATCACCCGGAGCGACCTGCTGCGCGCGCACGCTCCCCGATTGTACGCCGCCGAAGAGAGGCGGCTGGCGTTGGACCTCGGAGCACTCGAATGGTGGAAGGGGGGCGGACCGTCCTGATCTCGGTACCAGCCCCTGATCAGCCGGCGAACGCGCCACCGCCGCCATCGGGCATGCCTCAGCTATCCACCACCAGATAGCCGATCGCCCCTTTCTGGCCATGCCCGAACGCGTGATTGACGACCGGAAACTCGCCGGGAACGTCGCACACCAGTTCGAAGCACATTCCGCCCCCGGCCACGACCCCGAAGGTCTGCACGCCGTGGATGGCGTTGTTCGGCGGCGTGCCGAGATAGACGGTGTCGAACTGCTCGCCGACCACATGGAACGAGCAGGCATGCGTCGGTCCGGCGTTGACGACCCAGAAGCGGACGCGGTCGCCGACCTTCACGTGGATCGGTTCGCGCGCGTACTGATCGGGCCGGCCGTTGAACATCACGAAGTCCGGCAACGTCGAGAGCATCTTGGTATAGTCGAAGGGGCGGACGCCGTTGACGGCGGGGCCAAGATACATCTCCCCTTCCACCAGCACGAATTCCTTCGCCGGTGCCAACGGCACTTCCGGCGAGACGATGATCGCCCCGTACATGCCGCTGCCGATGTGGAGCAGCACCGGCGCCGAACCGCAGTGATAGAGGAATGCCCCGGCGTACTTCGGCTTGAAGGTGAAGGTCACCGACTCGCCCTTGGCAACCGAACGAAACGCGACTTTCGGATTGATCTGCGCCGCATGGAAGTCCATCGAGTGCGGCATGACCGCCTCGTTGGTGAGGGTGAATTCGACGGTGTCGCCCACGCGGCAGTGGACGATCGGCCCCGGCGTGTCGCCGTTGAATGTCCAGCCTGCCACCACCGTGTCGTCCGAGATACGAATCGGCGTCTCCTGCGCCGTGAATTGCAGGCGCAGCGTTCGCTCGGCGGAAAGCGGCGGCAACACAGGATCGAACCGGTGATACGCGACCGCCGCCGCCCCGGAATTGGGGACGGTGCCGCTGGCGCCGGCGGTATGGAGCGACGAATCGAGCTTGCTGTCCGGGTTGTGCCGCGTGACGGCACCCGGCGTGGCTCCCGCAACCGGCGCACCGGCGGCGGCAGCCCCCGTACTCTCTTTGTGCCCCGGCGCGCACGAGGCGATCGCCACTCCAAGTCCCGGAATGGCGAGTGACAACGCTGAAGCCTGCCAGAGAAAGGCCCGGCGCGTACTCGGCGCCTCGAGTGAGGCCGTCGTCTGCTGCCCGGCTTCATCCTGGGGGTCCTTCAACAGGTCCTGGTCCGGTGCTGACATGGAAGTTCCCCTCATGGAAATGGGCGAATTGGCAAGCTACCCAACCGTCCTCACCCTGGGCCACTCGACACGGACGATTCCGGACGTCGTCGCCCGTGCGGGCGCAATCCCCGACGATTCCCGACTCACGACGGACGGCGCTTCATCAATTCCCGCACAGGATCGTGTAATCCAGCCACCCCGCCGGTATCCGCGGTCCCGCCGCCACGCCGCAGAACAGCGTTGTCCTGTCGTCGAACACCCCGATCACATAGCTGTACTTCTCGGCGGAAAGCATCAGCACCTTCGCGTCCGGTGGGGCATCGACCCGGAGTACGGACGCGGTTCGCGCGTAGTCGGCGTGGTCGGAGAAATACCCTTCCTCCGCCGTCATGGCCATCCGCAGCGCCGTCCTGAAGTCGCTGAGGCGACTCGGCGGTGCCGTGATCGGAAAGGAATCGATCGTCGTCGCGCAGGCGGGCGATCGGACAAAGCGCATCCCACCCGGCACGCTCATCCGGTACGCCACCACATGTTCGAGATCGTCGGCGTCGAGTACCCGCCCGATCAGGAGATCGCCGGCCACCTGGTACATCCGGAATCCAGGGGGAAGCAGCACAGTACCGGCCAGCGCACCGCCCTGCGTGTAGACCTCCCAATGCGTCGAATCGCCGAATTGGTGAACCCAGAAGCGGCCGGTGTCATCCGCGTAGAGCTCGCGCAGCGCCGGCGCTGGCAGCACCGGCAGCCGGTTGATCAGGGTCCGCGCGCAGACGCTCACACCCCGGCCCGCAGGTCGCAATACGGCGCGGCGAAAGAGGAGCGCCCGCGGCTGGGCGTCAGTCGATACGGTCCATTCGCGCTTCACCGCGCCATCAGTGCCGAAGACCTGCCACCGCGCGTCGCCGGTGAAGGTGACGATGCTGTCGCCCGCGGCGTCGATCAATCGGGTATCGTACCCGAACTCGCCGGGTCCGTTTCCCGCCCGTCCGATACGCTTGAGCAACGCGCCCGCCGCGCTGTAGATCCGGAGTTCCAGCGGTTTACCGTTCAGCACCACGACGCGACCATCGGTCAGACGTCGCGCGCCAAGCAACTTGTAGAGCTCCTGATCCGGGCCGTGGTTCACCCCGCCGATATCGGTGACCGGCGTCGGGGCGATCGGCCACGGCGTCTGACCGCGGGCCACCGCGGGAGCGGCGCACAGAAGCGTCAGTACCGGCACCGAGCGTATCGACATCATCGCGGCATCCCTTCGGTTGGATCGGGTCAAGCGTCGCGTCGCCCGCGGCTCCTTCTCGGCCATGGGCTCCGGGCTCTGGGCTTATGCCTGATTCACCATCGGCGCGCTTCCGAACTCCACCGTCACCACCGGCAGCAATGTCGCCGGCGCCATGGCGGGCAACGTGATCGCGAACGATCCAGCCGCACCAGTCACCGGCAACGTCTGGCGCTTCCCTCCGCCCAGCCGCGCCCACGCCCGTACCGGCCGCGTCTGCAATCCGGGCAGCGGCATGGCTCCCGGAGACCAGTCACTGACGAAGAGATGCACGGTGTTTCCCTGGGTCGTCGACCGGAAGCGCAGCGTGTCGGGGAAGAGCGACGCCGTCGTGCCGTGAATCGCATCGCCGTGGTCGGCCATCCAGTCGCCGAGGATCTGCAGCCGCTCCACCGCCTCCGGCGGAAAGCGCCCGTTGGCCATCGGCCCGACGTTGAGCAGCAGGTTGCCACCCTTCGACGCCGTCTCCACCAGTAGGTCGGCGAGCTGCCGCGGCGACTTCCAGTTGTGATCCGCCGCCTGGTAGCCCCAGTTGTCGTTCATCGTGATGCACGATTCCCAGTCCTTCCCGGGAATGCCGGTGGCGGGGATCTGCTGCTCCGGGGTGCCGTAATCGCCCAACTCCGAGCCCTTCGGCGTGCCGGCGCCGTTGATCCGGTTGTTGATGATCACGCCCGGATGCTTCGTGCGGATCTCGTCGAACAACGCCTTCGCCAGCGGATACGTCCACGTTGCCTCCCAGTTGCCGTCGAACCAGAGGACGTCGATGTCGCCGTAGTTGCTGAGGATCTCGTCGACCGACGCGTGCAGATAGGTGACGTAGCGCGAGAAGTCGGCGCCGTCCACGGGCCGGGTCGCCTTCTCCCAGTCGCGCCGCGGCAGATAGTCCGGGTGATGCCAGTCCATGATGGAGTGATACCAGCCGACGCGAATGCCCTGCTTCCGCAGCGCCGTCGACAGGTCCCGGCAGGTGTCTCGCTTCGCCGGCGTGCTCATCACGTCGAAGTTGGTGACCGCCGAATCGAACTGGCAGAAGCCGTCGTGATGCTTGGTTGTGAGGACGGCGTACTTCATCCCGGCATGTTTCGCCTGCGCCGCCCAGCGATCGGGATCCCACTCCGTCGGATTCCACCGCTGCAGCAGCTTGTCGTAGACATCGACGGGGATGTGGGCGTTGTTGCGGATCCATTCGGCGTAGTCGTCCTTGCCGTCCCAGACGCCGGCCAGGATCGAGTAGAGCCCCCAATGCAGGAACAGGCCGAAGCGGGCCTCGCGCCACCAGGCCATGCGATCAGCGGCGGCGGCGGCGATGATCGGACGGTGCATCATCCGCAACGCCGGAAACGCGGCGGCGGATGCAACGACGAATTCTCGGCGGGTGAATCGCGGCATGTTCGTGACCTCGGCGTGCTGAGGGGGTCACGACCAAGATACTGCGCTATTCCGCCCGGAGCTCTGGGCTCTGGGCTCGGGGCGCCTTTGTCACTTCACGTACACCGTCTTCGCATTCACGAACTCATGGATCCCGTGCCGCCCCAGCTCCCGCCCGTAGCCGCTCTCCTTGATCCCGCCGAACGGCAACCGCGGATCCGACTTGACCAGCGCGTTGACGAAACACGCCCCCGCCTGCAGCTCCTCGCGCGCAATCCGCTCGCCCCGCGCCACGTCCCGCGTGAACACCGCCGCGCCCAGGCCGTACACCGTGTCGTTCGCCGCCTTGATCGCCGACCGCTCGTTCTTCACCGGCACGATCGCCGCCACCGGCCCGAACACCTCCTCGTCGAACGCCGGCATCCCCTTCCGCACGTCGGTCAGCACCGTGGGCGGATAGAACGCCCCGGCGCCACCCGGTACGACGCCACCCAGCAGGCAACGCGCCCCCTTGGCGATGCTCTCCGTCACCTGCCGGTGCAGCGCGTCGCGCAGATCGGCCCGTGCCTGCGGCCCCACCTCCGTGGCGGCGTCCATCGGATCGCCCATCCGCGCGCGTGACATCCGCTCCACGAACCGCCGCTCGAACTCCTCCCGCACCGTCTCGACGACGATGAACCGCTTGGCGGCGATGCAGCTCTGCCCCGAATTGATCAATCGCGCCGCGACACACGTCTCGACGGCAAGGTCGAGATCGGCGTCGCCGAGGATCAGGTACGGGTCGCTGCCGCCGAGCTCCAGAACGGTCTTCTTGAGGCGGTCGCCCGCCAGCTTCGCCACCGCCCGGCCGGCCGCCGTACTGCCGGTGAGGGTTACCGCTTTGACCGCCCGGTTCCGGATGGCACTGCGGAGCTGGTTGTGGTCGATCAGCAACGTCCGGAAGACCCCTTCGGGAAAGCCGGCGTGGCGGAAGATCTCCTCGATCGCCAGCGCACAGCCGGGAACGTTGGCCGAGTGCTTGAGGAGCGCGACATTGCCCGCCATCAGCGAGGGCGCCGCGAACCGGAAGACCTGCCAGAAGGGAAAATTCCACGGCATCACCGCCAGCACCGGACCCAGCGGCCGGTAATGCACGTAGCTGCGGCTAGCATCGGTGGCGCTCGGCTCGTCGGCCAGGAAATGCTCACCGTATTCGGCGTAGTACTCACACACCCAGGCGCACTTTTCCACCTCGGCCTTGCCGCCGGTGATCGGCTTCCCCATCTCCTCGGCCATCAGCCGGGCGAGCTGGTCGACACGTTCGCGGAGCAATCTTCCGGCGGCCTGCATCTTTTCGGCGCGGTCGCCGAACGACGTGCCCGCCCAGTCGGCGGCGGCCCGCTCGGCGGTCCGGAGCGCCTTGCGCAGGCCGTCGCTGGTCATCGGCTGGTAACTACCGGCGGCAACGCCGGTGGCGGGGTTGATGGCGGTAATCATCGGTTCCTCCGAAAGGACGTATCCGGGGAACATAAGACGCCCGCCGCACCGGGTTCGGCACGACGGGCGCCGGCCCGCAAGGCCTCTCAGGGGGGCAGACCTTGCGAACCCGACTTCGGAACCGGTTTACGCGGCGGACACCGGGATCGTCCGCGCCTGCGCTTCCGCCAGCTTCGGCAGCGTCAGCGTCAGGACGCCCAGCGCCAGGTGCGCCTTGGCCTGCGTCACGTCGTACTTGCTCCCGATGGCAAACTCGCGGGTCGACGCCTCGGCCCCCTCGCGCTCCACCTTGATGGTCAGCGTGCGGTTCTCGGCCGTGACCTGAATCTGCTCCGGCTTCACGCCCGGAACGTCCATGACGATCTCGGCATGGTCATCGAACTCCCGGACATTGGCATCGGCGCCCCAGGCGGGCGCATCGAACGCCCGGGTGAAGAACCGGTCGAGCGCCGGCGAAACCATCACGTTGCCACGGTTCCACAGCGGCGTCATTCCATTGCGGTACATGTCCTCATCTCCTGCCCGCCACGCGGGCCTGTCGGTCAGTTGGCGAGGCGAGGGCCGCCTCTGCACCGGAACAGGGCATCGGTCGTGCCGCGCCGGTCCTGCCGAAGCGGACGTATCGGGTCGCCCGGATTGCCAGCCCGGCAGCGCAGCTTGTCAAACCGACAGAGGCGGGGCGATGAAGACGCACGGCCGCCGGAAAGTCGGACCTTCCGGCGGCCGCGCGGCAGGGCTGGTGCCGATCAGGAGTCGTTGTACGTCGTGCAAATCAGCATGGCCTGCGCCGTCGTGATCTCGCCGGTCGGCCCATTCGGGTCGCAACCAGTCCAGTAGGCATTATTGTCTTCGTAGCTGCATGTCCAGAGGTTGTGATAGCATGGAATGTCCTGCGCCGGTGGCGTGCCCCCGGTCGTTGTGGCCTTCAGCTCCTTGACGGCGCCCGCGAGCATGACAATTCCGATGGCTCCCGAAACGATGGCGATGGCGGTCTTCATTTTGCACTCCTTTGGCGTGATGGCGTGTCCAGGGGACGGGCGCCATCAAGCTATGCAGTGCAACCGTACTCGCTGTAGGGGATTTCTGCTAGAGAAATCGGTGATTTTCCCGCTGACTACCCCCGGGAGACCACCTTCTCGACCGCAATGGCGATCTCGGCCACGGTGAAAGGCTTCTCGACCACCTCGCGCCCCGCCGACGCCAGAAACGCCGCCGTCGACTGCTCCACCACGTCGCCGGTCACGAAGATCACCCGGGGAACCAGGTCGGGACGCTGCTCGACCAGCCGGGAATAGAGTTCCCGCCCGTTAATTCCCGGCATCTTCAGGTCGCAGAGGATCACGACGGGTGCTCGCTCGCTCGGAACGGTCAGGAGCCACGCCAGCCCCTCTTCGCCGGTGGCGGACTCCCGCAGCGCCCATCCGCCGCGCTGGAAGATCCTCGCCAGCGTCGCCCGCACGGCGGCCTCGTCGTCGATCAGCATCGCTTCGGCCACCGAACCGTCGTCGCGGCGCGGCGGCGCCGGAAGGGTCACTGTCTTGCGGCTGGCCGGGACGGCAGCCATCGCGTCGGGATCGATGGGAATCGCGAGAATGAACCGCGCCCCGACGCCGGGGGCGGGGCGGTTCTCCACTCGGAGCGTGCCCCCCTGCTGCTCGGCCAGACCGGTCGAGACGGACAGGCCGAGGCCGGTGCCCTGTCCGGTGGGCTTGGTGGTGAAGAATGGCTCGAAGATTCGCGCCAGCATCTCGTCGGCAATCCCCGGTCCGCTGTCTTCCACCAGGATCTCGGTTCGGCCGTTGGCGCCGCGACCGGAAACGGTCACGGTACCGCCGGAACCCGCTGCGTCGAAGGCATTGTCGATGAGGTTCACCAGGATCTGCTCGATCGCGACCGGATCGGCCACCACCGGCGGGAGGCGCTCGGGAAGGTTGGTGAGCATGGTGACCCGGTGGTCGGTGGCCTGGCCACTCTGGGATGCTGCCACCCGCCGGGCGCTGGCCGCCATATTGACCGGCTCGCGGGAGTCGTCGCGGCGGCGCGCAAAAGCCAGCAGGTCCTTCACGATGTGCCGCGCCCGCTGCGCCTGTTCGTTGATCATCCGGAGGCCGGAGCGCATTTCGGATTCGCGGGCCGTTTCGTACAACTGTTCGCTCTGCCCCAGCACCACCGCCAGCGGATTGTTGAGCTCGTGCGCCACGCCGGAAACGACGCGGCCGATCGCCAGCATCTTCTCCGCCTCCGCCATCCGCCGCTCGAATGCCTCGCGCTCCCGCTCGGTGGCGCGCTGCTCCGTGAGGTCGCGCATGATGGCGACCGTGCCGCGGGTGCCGTCGACGGCAAGCTGGCCCACGGTCACTTCGAGCGGAAACGTCGACCCGTCCGATCGCCGGCCGATCGTGGCGCGCGGCGCCGGGGCTCTCGATCCCGGGGGACCGTTCGACGTGTTGCGCCCCATCAACTCGGTGCCGGTCACTTCGACCAGCTCGGCGATATCGCGCCCGATGGTGCGCCCGGGCGGCACGCCGAACATGGCGTCGAAGGCCGGATTGGCCAGGTCGATGCCGCCACGGTCGCTCACCGTGACGATCGCTTCGCCGGCACCGGCAATGACACGACGGCAGCCGGTCCTCGGACGACGCCAGCGCATGAATCCGCTCGGCCCGTTCGTGCTTCGGCCTCCAGCAATGAATCCTGGACCAGCAGGATCACGACCGGCGATCCGAGGCAGATCAACGTAAAGGTGTCGAAGTAAGCCCGACTCATGCGGTACCATCGCCAGTACGACGCGAGCCCAGGCCCGGAGGCAGAGTCCGAACGAGATAATCCAGGAAGACGAACGTCGGCATTGGCGGCGAAAAGAGTCATCGCCGTGGACATGATCAGCAAACCTCGCCGACGGCGTCCTCGTGCCTGCGCAATGATGAACTGCACGCTACCGAACAACAGGACGGGTGTCGCGATGATTTCCAACTGCTGCCCGAAATTGTCCGCTTGACCGTACCGACGAACGCCCCCAGCATCATCGACGCCTGCCACGATCCGCCACAATGCCGTCGACGAGATGCGCCGCCCGGCGAAATCGAAGACGCCGATGGTCACCAGGGTGAGGTAGAGGAAGCCTGCCGGCCAGTAGCTGAACCGCAGGAATGCCACCAGCAGGTTGGCACGCGCCGGAATCCGGAGGAAACTGTCCATTGCCTCGAGCGCGAACCAGGTCATGCTGACGGTCTTTGCCGCAAATGCTCCCCCCCAGGTCCAGATCAGCGGTCTCCGGTTGCTCAGCCGGGGAAGCTGCAGAAACAGGAGTGTCAGCAGCAGCGCGGCGCCCCAACCGACAAGGACCGACATTTCGCCGATAACCGACGATTCCCTCACAGCACGATTCGCGTGACAGGCATCACATAACTATACGCCGGAAAGGGGTTTCCGGTGGGAACCCGCCGCCCGGGAAGCTGTGGACCACGGGCCACACCTGTCGAACAGGTGCACGCCGCGCGCACGCCGCCCCGTTCGCCGCCGCGAGACACCTCCCCGCGTCGCCGCCCCCCGAAAACCCGTCCCGACGCCTTACAGATAGATCTCCGACCCCTTCGCTCGGAACTCCGCCGCCTTCTCGGCCAGCCCCTGTTCCACCTCCAGCCGGGCCGCCGCATCCCGTATGTCCTGCGTGATCCGCATCGAGCAAAACCTGGGCCCGCACATCGAGCAGAAATGGGCGACCTTGGCCCCCTCCGCCGGCAGGGTCTCGTCGTGGAAGGCCAGCGCCGTCACCGGGTCGAGCGCCAGGTTGAACTGATCGCGCCAGCGGAACTCGAACCGCGCCTTCGAAAGCGCGTCGTCCCGCTCCCGGGCCCGCGGGTGCCCCTTGGCCAGGTCGGCGGCGTGGGCGGCGATCTTGTAGGCGATCACCCCCGCCTTCACGTCGTCGCGGTCGGGAAGGCCGAGGTGCTCCTTGGGGGTGACGTAGCAGAGCAGCGCCGTGCCGTACCAGCCGATCATCGCCGCGCCGATGGCGCTGGTGATGTGGTCGTATCCCGGCGCCACGTCGGTGGTGAGCGGACCGAGCGTGTAGAACGGCGCCTCGTCGCACCACTCCAGCTGCTTCTCCATGTTCTCCTTGATCAGGTGCATCGGGATGTGCCCCGGCCCCTCGTTCATCACCTGCACGTCGAACTCCCACGCCGTCCGGGTCAGCTCGCCCTGCGTCTTCAGTTCGGCGAACTGCGCCTCGTCGTTCGCGTCGGCGATCGCGCCGGGACGCAACCCGTCGCCCAGCGAGAACGACACGTCGTACGCCTGCATGATCTCGCAGATCTCGCGGAAGTGCGTGTAGAGGAACGATTCCTGATGATGCGCCAGGCACCACTTGGCGATGATGCTGCCGCCACGGGAGACGATCCCGGTGACGCGGCGCGCGGTGAGCGGGATGAAGCGCAGCAGCACGCCGGCGTGAACGGTGAAGTAGTCGACACCCTGCTCCGCCTGCTCGATCAGCGTGTCGCGGTACGCCTCCCACGTCAGGTCTTCCGCCACCCCGCCAACCTTCTCCAGCGCCTGATAGATCGGCACCGTCCCGATCGGCACCGGCGAGTTGCGCAGGATCCACTGCCGCGTCTCGTGGATGTTCTTGCCGGTCGAGAGATCCATCACCGTGTCGGCGCCCCACAACGTCGCCCAGCGCAGCTTGTCGACTTCCTCGTCGATCGACGAGCTGACGGCGGAATTGCCGATATTGGCGTTGATCTTCACCGCAAATGCGCGGCCGATCACCATCGGCTCGAGCTCGGGATGATTGATGTTCGCCGGGATGATCGCCCGCCCCCGCGCCACTTCGGCGCGGACCAGCTCGGGCTCCATCCCCTCCCGCACCGCCACGAATTCCATCTCGGGGGTGACCATTCCGCGGCGGGCGTAGTGCAGCTGGGTGACCGGACCGCGCCCCCGGAGCACCGACCGGCGGAGCCGCCCGGGCATCGGGAGGCCCAGGGTCTGGTCGCGGTCGGAGGATCGAGACGTCGCGTTCGATAATCCAGGGGAGCCGGACGCGGGGGCAGCCCGTCCCGAACGTCATGCCCCTGGGGCCCGCTGGTGTCGTAGACGTAGACGGCGTGGTTGTGCGACCCGTCGGGTGAGTCGCCCAGGGCGATCTCCCGGAACGGCACCCGGCCGGCGGCGCGGGTTTCCGCGTAGATCTTCCGGGAATTGGGGTATGCCTCGGCGAAGCTCGACGCGTCGGGGCGGGCAGTGGTGGCCACGGCTGACTCCTGCGAACTGGGCCGCCTCCCTACGCCGGTATGAGCCGGGTCAGGTTCGGAGGGTACGTCTCAACCGCCGTTCCGAAGTGAACCGCGGTGCCCCTGGCGGCCACCCGAAGGATATCGTCCTCCGTCCGCTCTCCCAACCTTCCAGTAGCGCCCGCCGTATCCCCGCATAGCTTTTTTCTGTTCCTGCAGTTCCCCTGTGGCGGTCAATCCGCCCTTACCGGAGTAATACACATGCGTCGTACAGCAGGATTCCTTGCCGCAGCCACGGTGCTCTTGAGCGCCGCTGCAACTGGCCGCACAGGCTCCCAATCTTTCAGGTTCCTGGACACTGGTTCCCGACACCACCGCAATGGCCGGCGGGATGGCCGCGATGGCGCGGCCGCGGCGGGTTCGGTCCGGCCTGGCTCGGCGGTCACCGCCGCGCAGGACGCCAAGACGCTCACCATCACCGCACTCACGCCGGCAACGGTGACGTCAAGACGGTATACAACCTCGACGGCACGCCCACCAAGGCCACCGTCAGCATGCGCGGCAACGACGTCGAGCAGACCAGCACCGCCAAGTGGGACGGCAGCAACCTGGTGATCGCCACCTCCATGGATATGGGGAACGGTCCCAGCACGACCACGATGACGCTGTCGCTGGACTCGTCCGGCAACCTCATGGTCGCGACGACGCGGCCGGGTCGCGGCGGCGGGGCACCCACCACCAGAATGTCGACCTACAAGAAGGGCTCGTAAGTCGTTGGTCGTTCGTCATGCGTCATGGGCTGACTCCTCACGGAATCGGCCCACGGCGCATGACGAACGACTGATGACCGCCCAACCCATACGCCTTCAGCGCATTGTCCTGCAACACCATCCGCGCCAGCTCCTCCGCCCGCCCCTCGCTGATCTCGCCGTCCTGCACCATCCCGCCGAGCGCCCCGGTCAGCACCCAGCGCGCATTGCGGGAGGCGATCCACGCCAGCTGGTCCCAACCCTGCATGTTGCCGCCGTCGAAGGCATCGCTGCCGTACATCACCTTCTCCGGCCACTCGTTGAGCCAGAGCCGTAACGTGTGTACCAGGGCACCCGGCTCGCCGATCAGGTCCATCATCGAGATGTCGGCGTAGACGTTCGGCTTGGCCAGCATGGCCAGCGTCTGGTCGACATGCGGCCAGCCGCCGTGGACGATCACGAACGTCGTCTGCCGCAGCGCCGGGTCGTCGAATACCGACTCGAGCGCCTCCGGCGTGGCCCCCGCCGCGTCGTAATAGCCGCCGAACTGGTCGAGCACGTGAATCTGGATCGCCATCCCCAGCTGTCCCGAGTGGCGGGCGATGAGCCGGAAGAGCGTGTTCTCGAGCACGGCGTATTCGGCGTGGGTGGGCACGCCGCCTTCGGCGTAGCGGGCGTACACCGCGCGCGCCTGGGCGGTGTCGGCCGGCCCGAAGTCGAGCGGGCGGAGATACGCCGCCTCGAACTTGATCGCCACCGCGCCTCGGCCACGCTGCAGCGCCAGCGTCGAATCGACCACGTAATGCAGGTACGCATCGAACGTCGCCGGAACGTGATTCAACCCCACCGCGCGCAGGTCGCGCTGCAGCTGCTTCGCTTCCAGCGGATACAGCGCCGCAAGGTCGGGGCCGCGCGCCGCCTCGCCGCTGACGTCGAGCGGGTACATCAGTGCGTCGTCGAACACCACCCACTTGAAGCGCACCGGATCGAGACCGTCCATCGCCACCCGGTTGGCGAGCATGAGGGTGTCGTTGGCCTGGTCGAGCGCCCAATCGGGGAACTTCGCCCCTTCGCGCCGCATCACCGTGGCGCGCGCGCTGTCGACTGCCTTCTGCCACGCCGACGCCGTGTCGTTTCCCTTGAGTCCGTAGAGGGTGCGCTGCGCGACGCGGAAGATCGGATTCTCCGGCCGCAGCCCCCACGGCAAGGGAAACGGCGGAATGCCGTCCAGCGGCAACGCGTCGTAGTCCGTGTCGGGCGGCGCCCCGGGCGGCATCCAGGCCAGCGGATGGGCGTGCGTGTCGATCGCCTTGATACCGCGGATGTAGGCGGCGAGGGTGCCGCTACCGGTCGGCGCCTGGCCGCAGGCCAGCAGCAGCGCCAGCGCGATCGGGATCGGGCGAATCAGGTTGCGCTTCACGGTGGGTCCTGGTCGAAGGTCGAGGTCCCGAATCATCACCGGCCTGCGGGTGGGGAGGCGCACAAGGCCCTCTCGTCCACCGCGGCCCGCGAGGCAAGTCTGGTGCAGCGGGGGCGCGACGGGGCCTCTGGCTCCGAACTTCGCGCCGGCGGCTGGCCCTCCGACACCGGATTGAGTCCCTGCCGGCGCGAAGAGACCTCCGCTGCGAGGCCCCGTCGCGCCCCCTCCGACCAGAAGCGCCCCCTGTTCAACAGGCCGAGTTCCGCGTGCGGGGCTCTCGGCTCTGGGCTTAGACTTCACCCATGCCCGCCCCCATCCACGGCCTCGTCCGTCGCCTGCCACGATCCTACCAGTCGTACTACGCCGCGCAAGGCGTGACCATCGACATGGCGCTCGCCGACCACCAGCACGCCGCCTATGTCGCCGAGCTCCAGCACGCCGGCGTCGAGGTGGGCGACGTCGCGCCCGACGAGGCATTCCCCGACGGGGTCTTCATCGAAGACACCATGGTCGTCCGCGACGGCCGGGCACTGGTCACCCGCATGGTCGACCGGCGCGAGGGGGAGCAGCGCGCGGTGTCCGATGCGCTCCGGCCGAGCCACACCCTGGTCGCACTCCCGCCCGGCGCGGCCCTTGAGGGCGGCGACGTGCTGCAGGTCGAAGACACCACGTACGTCGGGCTCTCCTCGCGCACCAACGCGGCCGGCGCAGCGGTGCTGCGCGAATTCGTCAAGGGGGCCGGCGAGTCGGTCGTCACCGTGCCGGTCGACCGGTGCCTCCACCTCAAGTCTGCCGTGACCTACCTCGGAGACGGCTGTCTCCTCGCCGCTCCCGAGTGGGTCGACGTCTCCCGCTTTGCCGTCGACTGCATCGTCGAAACCGCCCCGGGAGAACCGAAAGCCGCCAACGCCATCCGCATCGGCGGCGAATTGCTCACGCTGGCCGGATATCCCGCGACGGCGGTGCGCTTGCACGCCTTCGCGCAGGAGCGCAAGATCAACGTCCGGCATCTCGATATGTCGGAGTTCGAAAAGGGCGACGGCTCGCTCACGTGCCTCTCGATTCTCTGGTAGTCGAACGTGCAAGACGACGGCCACGAGCCGTCCAACCAAGAGGCGGCCATACGCCGCTACACCTTGAACGGAGGAGATGCCATGGTAAATATGAAGCGGGCGGCAAAGAAGGCCACCGACGAAGCGATGATCGCGGTCGAGGAAGGGCGCAGCGCGATGCGGCACGCCAAGGAGAGCCTGAGCCAGTCCCGCACCGCCGCCAGGAGCGCCGGCGCCAAGGCGAAGAAACTGGTCGAGCGCGCCGCCGACAAGATCAGCGGTCGCGCCAAGCAGCGCCGCCGCCGGGTGGCCGCCGCGGTCGGCGCCGCCGCCGTTGTCGCGGCCGCGGGGGCCGCCATCGCCAACCGGAGTTCGAAGGTCAAGAAGGCTGCCGGGAAGGCCGCCGGGAAGGCCGCCCGGAAAGCGAAGCGGAAGTGATCCGCAAGCTGCCTGACGGGCACTTTCGCCTCTATTCCCGCAAGAAGAATCCCGCGACGGGCAAGCGCCGCAACCTCGGCACCTTCCCGACGCGCAAGGCGGCGGAGAAGCACGAGCGGGACGTGCAGTACTTCAAGAGACACTAGAACGGACCCGTCATCCCGAGGGCGCGCCAGCGCCCGAGGGACCGGCTCGCAACGGGCCCGTCATCCCGAGGGCGCGTCAGCGCCCGAGGGACCGGCTCGCAACGGACCGATCCCTCGCCTTCGGCTCGGGATGACACCTCGATCCCGTTCCACGCGTCAGCGCCCGAGGGACCGGCTCGCAACGGGCCGATCCCTCGCCTTCGGCTCGGGATGACACTCCGATTCCGTTCCACCGCTGTAACAACGATCATGCCGGACGAACGTCCGCTGTACATTTGGTCTCGGGATCTATTGCCACCACAGCAAGGAGCGAGCAATGACGCAGACCGAAGAGCACCGGGTCCCCGGCGAGAAACTGGTCGATCGGGTCAAGGAACTCGTCAAGGAAGGCAACGCCCGGCGGATCATCGTCAAGAACGAGGACGGCCACACCCTGATGGAGATCCCCCTCACCATGGGCGTGGTGAGCGCGGTCCTGCTCCCGGTCTGGGTGGCCCTCGGCGCCATCGCGGCGCTGGCCAAGCATTACACGGTGGTGGTGGAGAAGAAGGACGGACCGAGCACCGGAGTCACGCCGACTGGCTGACGCGTAGCGTCATCCCGAGCGCCCCCGCGGTGTCATCCCGAGCGCAGCGAGGGATCCCGATGCCGATGTGTCCTGGCCCTACGGCTGCTTCACGATGTCCAGGCGCGCTTCGGACGCGGTGCTTTGCCCGCCGCCGGTCACTTTCAACCGCAGCCGGTAGCGGCCGGGGTTGAGATTGCGCAATCCGAGCGTGCGCTGGATCTCGACCCAGTTCGCGCCGGCCGGTTCGCTCGTGCTCACCGTCAGGCGCGGCTTGGCGCCCGGTTTGGCATTGTCCTGATAGAACTCGAACCTGAGCTGGTACGACGTGCCGACCGTCAGCCCGCTCAGCTGCACATAGACCTCGGCCGTGCCGCCGGCGGGGAAGGTGTTGAGCGGGTTCAGCGGCACCTGCATCGTCCCCGAGTTCCAGAAGATGTGGCTGTCGGGAGGGCCGAGGACGAGGTCGCTGGCGGCGAGTGTCGAGGTGGTGGCGCGGGCGGCGAGATGATCGAGCGCTGCGACAGCGCCGCGGCCGTCACTCTGGGTCAAGGTGACGCTAGCGGTGTAGCTACCCGGCGCGACGGGGAACGCTTCGCTGCCAGTCAGGAATTCGTCGCCGGTGAGCGGCGCCGCCGTGGCGAACTCCCGCAGCGTGTCGAGACCGGCGCGCAGGCCGTCACTGGTGCGCGCGGCGGACACAAGAATATCGACCGGATAGACCACGCGGCCGGCGGCCGCAGGCGGTTGCGTCCAACTCAGTTCCTTCCCCGGCACGGCAAACGCCACGACAAGTTCTGGCTGGTGATCCGTGGCGCGGGCCAGACCATAGATCTCAACGGCGGGGTGGACGGCGTGGGTGAAGGTGCGCGTGTCGTAGTCGGTGCGGGTGGCAGAGTCGATCGCCGCGCGGCCAGCATCACGCGCACGGACGACGGCGCTCAGGCCCACACGACCACCATCCGCGCGAACCTCCTTCTCAAGACCGGTCGCAAGCAAAGCCAGTTGGGCATCGCGTCCCTGAAAGGGCTCGGTGGGACAAGCCGGCGGCTTGTACGAGTCGATGTCAATGGTGTCAGTGCTCGCCGGCGTGACCCGAACAGAGCCGGAACAGAGCGACAGCATGATGCCGCACACCTGGTTCCGAATCGCCGGCGAGGCGGTGAGAATAGTCGGGACCAAAGTCGAGGCTCCCGGTGCGCCCTGGAAGTCGCTGGCACGGAACTGCAGATAGAGCGGCCCGTTCGGCCTATCGTAACGCCACACCTCCACCGCATCACCCTCGATGGATGTCGCGATCTTGTCCGGCGGACCTTGCCGGATCCACACGGCGCCGCGATCGTCGACCAGATCCTGCTTCGGCGTGTAATAGTCGAACGGGGAGGCATGACCAATGGTCTCGGCGATACCGAGGAGTTGGGAGAGTTCCGGGAAGCATTCGGCATACCGCTGGGCCAGTCGGTCCGCGTCCGCTTCGTCCTGGAAGTCGAGCGACGGCAGCGCCGAATGGAACTTCTGACGGCCGGTCTGCGGGAGCGAAAGGGGATACGCCTTCAGCGCGTATTCAAGCCGCTTGTAGTGCTCGATCAGCCTGGCACCAGGCTTGAGCCCGGCTGCCACGTCGCGCTTGGCCCAGAAGCCGGCGATCCAGCCGGACCGGCGCTCCGCCGGCACCGTGTCATACGCCGCGAGTTCGGCCGGGAACGCAACCCACGCGATGGCCCTGCGGTACGCAGCCTTTGCCGATTCGGTCGCGGTGGCCGCGCCCTTGATGAGGATGGGGTACCCGTCCTGCGGATCCCCGGTGGCGTACAGATCCTGCGCGAGGGCAAGTGAGACCATGCCGCTATCGACCTCGCCGGAGGCGAGCACCCGCCGCTCGATCGCGATGGCCGAATCGCGGTGCCCGGCGTTCCGTTCCGCGGTGGCGGCGGCGAACAGCGCTGCCGGCGTCAGCAGAGCGCGCGCGCGTCGCAAGGCGGACACACGGCTCTTCAGCGTGAGCCCCGCGTCGTGAATCTTCGGAAGGAACGCCAGTGCGTTGGCGGCGGCGGCGAATGACGAATCGAGCCTGAGCGCCTCGAGAAAGGCGCTGCCGGCGCCGGTGACGTAACTGGTGCCGGGGAGCATCGCCGCGCCACCGCGGGCCAGGACCGAATCGCGGGCAAGCTGCAGGCGAATGCGCCCCAGGCCATACCAGGCCAGCGGATCCTTGGCATCGTCCTGGACGAGACGTTCGAGCAATGTCTCGGCCTGCTGGGCATCACTTACCGAGCCGGTCAGTTCGGCGCGACGGCCCGCGACAATGGCCGCACACGTCGTCACGCTCTTGGTAACGGTCCCCACGCACGAGGCAGACGAAGAGATTTCGCCGGGGGAGACAGCGGAATACAACGCACGAACGGCCGAATCGGTCACCACTGCAGGTGCTTGCGCCGTGGCACATGCGCCGCGAAGCATCGACATCGCCGCGATTACTCCGCACGCCAGCACCGGGGGGACTCTCGAACACCTTGCTCTAGCGGTCCCCGTGACGTTCGCCATCGCTGTTCCCTTCGTGGTCCGGCAACCGGAATGCGTACACCTGGTCGTCGGCAAGCAGAACATCGCCTGCGCCGCTTCCGATCGCGGTCGGAGTCAACCGGTGACCGGGGCCGGTCCCATCGACAAAGACTGCTTCGTGGAGTATCCACCGCCGGAGATCAAGAGCATAGACCTCGGGCATGAATCCCGGCTCCTCGAACCCGAGCACTGCCCAGCTGCTATCGATGCCGCCCAGGAATCGGAAAGGAACCGCCGGCGCCTCATGTCCGACCAGTCGATTCGCGATCGGACCAAAGACGCGCTGCCCAACCCGATTGATCTTACTCCGGAGTGCAGAGGGAAGACAACCGGCCAGTGTAATCGCGCCGTCCTGGAGGCCGACACCGAAGAGGCAGCCGTCGCGATCGCGAAAGGCGAGCAGACGAGACGGCGAGACCTGAAGGAGTGCCCCGAAGGAAGCCCCTTTCCGCCAAGTCAATCCGGTCGGGATCGTCTTCAGCTCGCCCGATGGCGCCACGTATTGAATCGTTGCGATCCCGCTTCGAGAGTTCAGGGTGAAGACGGCGCCGCTGCTTCCGAGTACCGGGATCCCGGCGAGAGATGCGGGCAGCCTGCGCTCGGCGCGAAAGGCCCCGGACTCGTCGAATGTGGCTACGATTCGTCGGACCGGGTCGAGCACCAGAAGTTGGTGCCCCGCCAGAACGAGCGCGGTTGCACCGCGGAGTTCGCCAGGCCCTGATCCCCATTTAGCCATGCCTTCGGTTCTCCCGGCAACGACTCTAGTCAACGGAAGGTCCGATCCGGGGCTCATCGCGACAACAACCACGGGGGTGTCGTGACTTTGACCGAGGGATGCAACTTCAGAAGGCACGCCCGGAAAGTCTGGACTTGGCCCCAAGGGATTGGCCGTTATGAGGATTGCATTCCCGCGAGCAATCTCCTTGCCTCGTTGTGGCCACTTGCTGCAGCCAATGGACACGGAAAGGAGCGTCACGGCGGCTGAAGCGACGAGCCCGCACCGAATGACGCGGGCTGGGGCCACGGCACCTCGTACGCAGGGCGCAGTGTTCGCTGCCCTATTGCGGACAGACTTCGCAATCGAATTCATACTCGCCCTCCACCGACGTCCAGTTGCAGCTGTCGCCCAATGGCTGGTCCCACCATTCCGTAACATGGGCATAGATGCCTGGGCCTTCGGGTGACTCGCAGTACTGGAGTACGTACGAGTCGTAGTTACCGACTGTCTCGCACTGGTCGCAGATCTGGCCCTGCTCCGCCTCCGCCGGCCGGGTCAACACGAACGAACCGAGAGCGACGACGTATGCGGCGACGAGCGTGGTCTTCACGCGCATGGCAACCTCCGAGAAGAATGGTGACGGCTTGGAACCCGGGAATGGCCGAATCTGTGACGCGAAGGCGTCATACGCCATACGGAACTCCGTAGGGTTGCCGCCCGCTCGTACTGGCGTACCTTTGGCGCAGTCCCCGTCGAAGGAGTCCCCGATGTCGCTGCGTGCCGCGGCCAGCGGAACGGCGAACGCCCTCCTCACCATCTGTGCGGTGGCCCTCACCGGATTCGTCGGATGGAAAGAGGTTCTCCACCACGACTCGACATCACAGCCGCCGGCACCCCCGCCCCGCGTGCTCGACGACAGCACCTGGCACACCGTGGAATCGGTGGGGCATTGGACCGGGTCTCCCGCCGCGCCGGTGGTCATCGTCGAGTTCGGCGATTTCGAGTGCCCGTTCTGTGCCGCCTTCGCCAACCGGGCCCTTCGCGGGATCCGGAAGAAGTATCCCAGTGAGGTGGCGGTCGACTTCCGCCACTGGCCACTGCCGATGCACCGGCTGGCATATCCCGCGGCCCGGGCAGCCGAATGTGCCGCTGCCCAGGGCCGCTTCGACGCGTACGCCGATGCGCTCTTCGCCAGGCACGATTCTCTCGGAATCATCTCGTTCGATAAGTTTGCGGAGGATGCCGGTGTGCCGGATCGGGCTGCGTTCGACCGGTGCAACGCCAGTGCAGCCCCGGTCCCTGCGGTCGAGCGCGACAGCCACGAAGCGATCGCCCTCGGCGCGCGAGGCACCCCTACGGTGATCATCAACGGGATCCTCTACTTCGCCACACCGGATAGCGCACGCCTCGACAGCGACGTCCGGGCAGCGCTCGCCAAGGCCGGAGGCCACGGCGCATGAAGATCCATCTCCGCGCCGCCACATCAGCGGTGCCCGCCGCCGCCCTCCGTGATCGGGATACATCCATGATCCCGCGTGCAGACGAGGCACGCTACCGGAAACATCTCACTCCTCTCTTCGAGCGGATCAGCGCCAGTGAGGTGGAACGCCTGCTGCTCATCGGGGCCGCGTATGGGCTCACCAATTCGGCCATCGGCGAATGGCTGCACTGGTCGGTGAACACCGTAGAGAAGTACGCCACTCCCCTGCACGACCGCCTCGGGGTGCACTCGGTCAGGGCACAGATGGGCATCGTCGTGGCGGAGCTGCTCGCCCAACTCGACGCCAACGGACGGACCACGACAGGAACTCGAGCCACGGAACGTGGAGGGGGGGGGGCTCACCACCCCCTGGACGGACTTTGATCGCCTGACCGTGCTTGGTCGATGTCTGGCCGCATGACGTCGCGTCGCGACCCGACTTGTCCGTAACCCGAGCGCAGCGAGGGATCTGGATGTCCGCCCTCCCTTGCGACCCTCGCGCCCCTCCGCTCATCCTAGAGTCTCAGTAAAGACTCCATGGAGAGCGGATGCCCGACACCAACCGGCCCCTGTTGAAGGGCACGCTCGACGTCCTGGTCCTCAAGGCGCTCACCTGGGCGCCGATGCACGGCTTCGAGATCACCACCTGGCTCGAAGAGCATTCCGGTGGTGAACTCGCCGTCGACGACGCCGCCCTCTATCAGTCGCTGCACCGCATGGAGCAGCGCAGGCTGGTCGAGGCCGAATGGGGCGTCACCGCCAACAACCGCCGGGCCCGTTACTACCGGCTGACCGCCGCCGGGCGGAAGCACCTCAAGGCCGAGTCGGCGTCGCTGGTGCGCTACGCCCGCACCGTGATGGCGGTGCTCGCCGAGCAGCGGGGGCGGGCATGACCCGCGACATCAAGGCCGGCGTGCGGCGCCTCTTCCGCCTCGCGGTCCGCCATCGTGACACCGCGCACGAGGAGATGGATCAGGAGCTGCGCTTTCATCTCGACGAGCGCGTGGCCCAGTTCGTGGCCCGAGGCATGCCGGAAGACGACGCGCGACGGGAAGCGCTTCGTCGCTTGGGGAAACCGGAAGACGCGGCGCGACAGGCGTGGCACCATGACGCGGACCAGCGGGACCGCCGGGCCGCGTGGCACGAATGGCTCGACGACCTCGGCCGCGACATCCACTACGCCGCGCGCGGGCTCGCCAACCGCCCCGGTTTCACGCTCGTTGCCGTGGTCACGCTCGCCATCGGCATCGGTGGCAACACGGCGATCTTCTCGGCGGTCGACGCGCTGCTGCTGCGCCGGCTGCCCTTCGCCGATCCCGGCCGGCTCATGGCGATCGCGCAGACTCCGCCGCGCAATCCCGCCGCACCGAGCGACCAGCTCCTCCCCTGGTCGTGGCCCAAGTACGTCGTCTATCGCGATCACCAGCAGTCGTTCCGTTCCGTGGCGCTCTACGACGACCGCGACTACTCGCTGATCGGCGAGAACCCCGAGCGGCTCCATGGCGAAACGGTGACGGCCGGCTATCTGTCGACTCTTGGCATCACCCCGATTGCAGGGAACGACTTCCCCCGCGACGAGGACGCTCATCCCGGCGCGGCCAGGGTCGCGATCATCAGCAACGCGCTCTGGCAGCGACGCTTTCACGGAAGTCCGACGGCTATCGGCCAGGTGGTCGATCTCGACAGCGATCCCTATCAGATCGTCGGCGTCGCCCCGCCCGGCTTCAACGGCCTCACCGGACACGCCGACATCTGGGTGCCGGTCACCGCGCAGGATTCGTCGTCGCTGAATCAACCGTGGTCGCTCGAGTATTCGATGGTGGGACGGCTCAAGCCCGGCGTCACGGCGGCGCATGCAGCGTCCGAAGCCCGCACCCTGGGTCCGGTCGTCTTTCGCGAGACACCCATTGCCCAGGGGATGCTCTTCTCCGGTCCGAAAGGCACGTGGGGGGCGGATGCGCGTCCGCTGAATGCCGAACGGATCGCCCCGGTGCTCCGGCGTTCGCTGCTGGTGCTCTGGAGTGCCGTGGGCTTCGTGCTGCTCATCGCCTGCGTCAACCTGGCATCGTTGCTGTTGGGCCGGGCAGCGGTACGGCGTCGTGAAATCGCCATCCGCCTCGCCATCGGTGCCCGGCGGGGCCGGCTGGTCCGATTGCTGCTGGCCGAAAGTCTGTTGCTGGCGCTCCTCGGCGGAGTCGCGGGCGTGCTGCTGGCCACCGCCGGCATCGGCGCGATGAGCCGGCTCAACGCCGCCGACGCCCTCAACGCGCAACAGCTCACCGGACTCGGCGTCGCGTCGTTCGGCACCATCCGGCTCGATGCCACCACACTCATCTTCTCGTTCAGCATCACGCTGCTGGTCGGCGTGCTCTTCGGTCTCGTTCCCGCATTGCAGGCCACGCGCCCGCAGGTGGTCGACGCGATGCGCCACGGCGACGCTACCCGAGGCCATACCGGACCCATCGGTGGCAGCCGGCGCGCACTGGTCGCCGCCGAAGTCGCCCTCGCGCTGGTGTTGCTGGCCGGGTCGGGGCTGATGCTCCGCAGCCTCGGCAAGCTGCTCGCCACCGATCTCGGTTTCGATGCCGGCCACGTGCTGACCATCCGGCTCGCCACCGCACCGGGTGCGGTGGCGCAGGATTCGATGCCGGGGTTCTACGATCAGCTGCTGACCCGGCTTGGCGCGCTGCCGGGGGTGACCAGTGCCGGACTCGCGGGCTGTGCGCCGTTCACCGGCGGTTGCGCGTTCACCATCATCACGTTCCCCGACAAGCCGGCGGTGGCGGCCGACGCCAACCAGATGGTCGGGGTGCAGTTCGTCTCGCCGGAGTGGTTCCGCACCATGCACGTGCCGGTGCGACAGGGCCGCACCTTCACCAGCGCCGATCGGATCGGGGCCCCGAAGGTGCTGGTGGTCAACGCCGCCGCGGCACGGAAGTTCTGGCCGGGTGAGAATCCCATCGGCAAGCTGGCCAAGGTCTATCAGGGCGGCTTCTGGACCGGGGCGACGGTGGTGGGTGTGGTGGGTGACGTGCTCTACCAGACCATCGATTCGGTGGCGACACCCGACGCGTACATCTCGTACGACCAGTTCGCGCCCCCCGCCGCCACCATCTTCCTGCGCACCAGCGGCAATCCCACCGCATTGGCCGCAGCGGCGCGGCGCACCGTGCAGCAGTATGCCCCGAACGATCCCGTCTACGACATCAGGACGATGGACGCGCTGGTGGGTGCGGCGAGCGCGCAGACGCGGTTGAGCGCCGTGCTGCTGGGGCTCTTCGCCGGCGTGGCACTGCTGCTGGCGGTGATCGGCATCTACGGCGTGGTGTCGTTCGCGGTGACGCAGCGCACCCGTGAGATCGGTATCCGTGTGGCCCTTGGCGCCGATCGCGGGCGTGTGCTGACGATGGTGGTGCGGCAGGGGGCGGCGCTGGTGGTCACGGGAGCGGCGATCGGACTCGTCGCGGCGCTGCTCCTCACGCGCGTGATGCGATCGCTGCTCTTCGGGGTGACGCCGGGTGATCCGCTGACGTTCGTGGCGATCGTCGTGGTGCTGGTCACGGCGGCGCTGGTGGCGACGTGGCTCCCGGCGCGGCGGGCGACACGGATCGATCCGGTGGTGGCGTTGCGGGAGGGGTGACGCGACGCCGACGGCGTCGCGTCATCCCGAGCGCAGCGAGGGATCGGCCGGCCACTCAGCGATGTCATCCCGAGCGCAGCGAGGGATCGGCCGGCCACTCAGCGATGTCATCCCGAGCACAGCGAGGGATCTCGATGCCGGCCACTCAGCGACGTCATCCCGAGCACAGCGAGGGATCTCGATGCCGGCCCGTCACGGTGTCATCCTGAGCGCAGCAGGTGCGAAGTCGAAGGACCTGCTTTCCACGAGCCCGGAACAGCAGGTCCCTCGACTTTGCGCGGCCATGGGCCGCGCTCCGCTCGGGATGACACCGCCAGGGGCCCTCCGCGATACCATCACCGGCCAGGAGGTAACCCTCGAGCGGCGGGTCGCGGTACGGCGGTAGGACCTCGGTTTGACGGTCGGTTGAACGCCTCCTCGAACCATCAACGCTACGACGACCCTTCCCACCGACAACGCGATGGTCCGTGAGGGACCGTGGAGCACCATTCCACCCACTTGCAGCCCTGTATATACAGTGGTATGTTATGATGCATTTCTCATGGGACGCCGACAAGAATGCCGCTAATCTGCGGCTACGCGGCTTCGATTTCGCGTTTGCGGTGTTGATCTTCGATGGACTGACGGTGGAGCACGAGGACCGGCGCCGAGAGTATGGCGAGGCGCGAGTGGTTGCGGTCGGCGTTGCCGACGGGATCGCGATTACCGTTGTCTACACCGATCGCAGCCATCCGGGCACTGCACCGGAGCGACGCATCATTACCGCCTGGAGGAGCAGCCGTCGTGAGCGCCAAGCGTACGCGGAAGCGATCGGTCGTTCGTGAGCGCCCCAGCCAAGGGCGGGCAGATCTGGTGCGCCTGCGCCGGATGACGGATCGCGACATCGAACGGGCGGTCCCTCGGGAATACGCCGATCTTCCCGAAGACTTCTGGGACGAGGCGGTGCTGGTAATGCCGCCGGCCAAGCAGGCGATATCCCTGCGGATCGACGAGGACGTTCTCGAGTGGTTCCGCCGGCAGGGGCCGCGCTACCAGACGCGGATGAATGCCGTGCTGCGGGCGTTCATGCTGCGATCGTCACCCGCCACGTCGCACGCGACCGTTGCGCCACGACGGGAGAAGCGGTGAGGCTTGATTGAACCTCGTGGGCCCCCGGCACGGCGACCGCGTGCGACGATGTGCCCTGTCGCCGACGGTGGGCGGAAGCGATATTCCGCGGGTGACAGATCCGTCGATCGGTCGCGACAACGGTATTCCAAGGGAGGGTCCCACCATGGCGTCCGGAAGATCTCTGCGCTTCACAATCCTGATGACCGCATCGGCGATGACGCTGCTCGGCCCGGCACCGAGGTTGGCCGCGCAAGGTCAGTCGCAGTCGCAGACGGCAGACTCCACCACGATCCATCCTACCCTGGCACAGCGCAGTGACCAACCCCTGTACTGGGAGCCCGCCGCACGCGCGCAGGCGATGAGCGCACGTGACCGCACGACCCTGGCGGCGAGCCGCTATGCGATGGAAGCGGAATTGGAGAAGATCGCCGTCATCGACCGCAAGGTGTGGATCCCGATGCGTGACGGAACAAAGATGGCGGCCGACATCTATCGCCCGAAGAACGCCGCGGGTCCGGTGCCGATCATTCTGGTGCGCACACCGTACGACTTCAACTACTGGGATGTCGGACTCGGAGCGCCGGCCGACATGACGCAGGAGCTGTACTACATCAAGCACGGCTACGCGTACGCGACGATTCAGGAGCGCGGGCATTTCTTCTCCCAGGGGAACTACGACATCCTCGGAGCACCGCGCACCGACGGCGTCGACGAGATCAACTGGCTGACGACGCAGCCGTGGTCCAACGGCCGGCTCGCGCCGATCGGCTGCTCCTCCACCGCGGAATGGCAGCTGGGCGTCGCCGCCGAGAATCCCCCCGGACTCGCCACCTTCAACGTCGAAGGGTTCGGCGCCGGCGTCGGGCGCGTCGGCCCGTACTACGAGCAGGGCAACTGGTTCCGCGGCGGCGCGCTGCGGATGCTGTTCATCGACTGGATGTACACCGTCCAGAACCAGTTCCGGCCGATGGTGCCGCCCGACATGACGCAGGCCGAGCGGATCGAGATGGCCAAGATGTTCGACCTGGTGCCCACCATGCCGCCGGTCGACTGGAACAAGGCCCTCTGGCACCTTCCCGTCTCCGACATGATCCTGTCGGTGGGCGGTCCGCCGGGAATCTTCGAGACGCCGGAGCCGGTGCCGACCGGTGGCGACATGATCGCTCGCGACCCTGACTCACCGGCCTGGTACAAGGGCGGGCTGTGGAACGACGGCATGCCGGTCAACCGACCGGGGCTCTGGTTCATGAGCTGGTACGACGTGTCGGTGTCGCCGAACCTTGCCGCCTACAACTTCGTGCGCCGGACCGCGCCGCCGGCGATCGCCGACCAGCAGTACGCCATCATCGCGCCGGGGCTGCACTGCCAATACACCCGCGCCACGGATGCACACGACGACTTCAAGGTCGGCGACCTCGACATCGGCGACTCGCGCTACCCGTACGACGACTACATCCTCGACTGGTTCGATCACTATCTCAAAGGGAAGGACAACGGCGTCCTGAAGAACCACGCCAGGGTCATCTACTATCTCCTTGGCCGGAACCTCTGGAAGGACTCACCCACCTGGCCGCCGCCGGGCGCCGAGACGCAGACCTTCTACCTGTCGAGCGGCGGTGACGCCAATTCACTCCATGGCGCCGGCGTTCTCGCCACGTCACCGGCGACCGCCGGGGCGCCCGACCGGTTCACCTACGATCCGGCCAACCCGGTGCCGACCCTGGGCGGGGGCGGCTGCTGCCTCGGGACCGTGCCGCTGGGCGTCTACGATCAGCGCCCGGTGGAAGCCAGGAACGACGTGCTGGTGTACACCACGCCAGTACTCAGCGAGGGGATGGAGGTGAGCGGTCCGATCACCGTCACGCTCTATGTATCGTCGGACCAGAAGGACACCGACTTCACCTTCAAGGTGGTGGATGTCTATCCGGACGGGACTGCCTACAACCTCACCTCGAACATTCAGCGGATGCGCTGGCGCGACGGCTACGATCATGGCCCGGTGTGGATGCAGAAGGACAGTGTCTACAAGGTGACCTTCCAGCCGATCGACATCAGCAACTACTTCTTTGCCGGTCACCGCCTGCGCCTGACGGTCTCGAGCAGCAACTTCCCGCAGTACGATCGCAACCTCAACACCGGCGCCGACAACCAGACGACGTCCGCGATGGTCGTGGCGCACAACGCGATCTACCACAGCAGCACGTACCCGTCGACGATCGCCCTCACCGTCCTGCCGGCGTCGCGGGAACTGCCGACGGACTCAGTGTCGCTGGCGCACCAGAAGGCGGACGGGGCGGGGCCGGGACAGTAGGTGAAGGCCACCGGCGCTGCGGCGGGCGCTGCGATCCTGCTGGTTTCCGCGGCGGCGGCGGGCCTCGGACAGGGCGTCGCGCTCGTTGCACACCAGGACCTCCTCATCCAGCGGGAGTTCTCCGCCATCGCCGACGTCGTCGTCGATGATCGCGGAACCATCGCCGTCGAGCAACCCCGGGACGCCACGATCTGGCTCTTTACCAGGACCGGAGTAGGACCCACGGTCTTCGGCCGCCATGGCGGTGGACCTGGCGAATTCGGGAACCCGACCAATATCGGCGTGAATGCAAGCGGTTTCTGGGTGTTCGATCCCTGGCTGTCCCGGGTGACCCGCTTCCGGGGCAACGGCGATCTGATCGAGACGTTCCACAATCCGGTGACGATCCATGGCGGACCGGGACCGTCCCCGGTTTCGGTCTTCCAGCCCAACATTCTCGCCGTCTCGGCCGGCGACACACTGCTTCTCGCGGCCACCGATCCGGCGCAAGCGGCCAGTCACCCCGGCCTGGTGTCAATGGATCACGCCGGACACACCTATGTCACGGCGTCGCCCGACGGCTCGATCGTTCATATCCTGGCGAGGACTCCGCCGCGACCGGAATGTGTGGTGCTGGGTCCTGCTCGAGGGGAGGCAGCCACGGTGCCGGAGTGCGCTGACGCGATCGTCGCCGCTTCGGGCGACGGAACGAGGCTCGTCGTGGTCCAATTCGACATGCCCGCGTCCATGTTCGCGGTGGCGGTCGTGCGGAGTAACGGAGACACCGTATTCGCTCGGCGGATCGCCGCGCGGCTCCTGCCCATCGGAGAACGGGCCGCCGATAGCATCATGGCGAACAGGCTGAACAGTCTTCACGATGATGCTTTCGCGGCAATGTACAGGTTGAAGGTTCAGTCACCACGATATTACCCGCCCTGCTCTGTACCCCGATTCGACGAGGCACTTTGGGAAGCGTAGGTTTACTTCCCATGGGAGGGTCGTCGAATGGAAACGCATGCCCGGAAGGCCGATGGTCGCCGGATCTTCACCCCGCAGTTTAAGCAGGAGCAGGTAGCCCGGGTCGCTCGCCAGGAGCTGACGGTCTCGGAATTGGCCCGAGAACTGGCCGTGGCCCCGCAGCTGATCAAGCAGTGGCAGCGCCTGAGCGCCGAGGGGAGCACGGCCGCGGTGACGGCGAACGAGGAGGTCGTGCCGGCCAGCGAGCTGCGGGCGGCGCAGCAGCGCATTCGGGAGCTGGAGCGGGCGCTCGGGAAGAAGGTGATGGAGATCGAGATTCTCCAGGCGGCGCGTGAGGAGGTAAAAAAAAGACCGCGCTTCTACACCGGGTCCAGGCGATGACGGGGCGGAAGATGGCCCTGATCAGTCGCGTGCTGGGGATCAGTCGCGCCTGTGCCTATCGGACGAGCGCCGGTCGGCCGGCCCGCTACGCCACGGCCGAGGATCGCGTCGTCACGGCGCAGATCCGCGCGATCATCCGCACCCGGGCGTCGTACGGCGCCCGTCGGGTCCAGGCCCTGGTCAATCGCGAGTTTGCGACCAGGTATAACCTGAAGCGCATCCGCCGCGTGATGGCGCTGAATGGCTGGGCGCTCCCCCGGGCGGCGCGGCGCCGGACGGGGCGGGCGCACCGGGGCCGGATTCAGCGCGACGTGTCCAACCAGCGGTGGTGCAGCGACGGGCTGGAGATCGCCTGCTGGAACGGCGAGCTCGTGCAGCTCGCCTTTGCGCTCGATTGCCACGACCGAGAAGCCTTGGCGCATGTCGCCGTGCCCCGCGATCTGCTGGCGACGGACATCCAGCAGCTGATGACGGCGGCCGTGGCGGCCCGCTGTGGTGACCGGCCTGCGGAGTCGATTCAGTGGCTCAGCGACAACGGCAGCATCTACACGGCGCTCGACACGCTGTGCACGGCCGAACGGCTGGGGCTGGTGCCGATCACCACGCCGGCGGCCAGCCCGCAATCGAATGGCATGTCGGAGGCGTTTGTGAACACGATCAAGCGGGACTATGTGGCGGGCGCGGATCGGTCGAGCGCGGCGAGTATCCTGGCGCAGATCCCCGCGTGGATCGCGGATTACAATGCCGTCGCCCCGCACTCGGCGCTCGGCTATCAGTCACCCCAGCAGTATCGCAGCCGTCGGTCCGCGGTAGGTCTCACATGCTAGCCCAAACTGCCTCACGAAATGGGGGACAGAGCAGGACCCGGACCGTCGTCGTCAGATTCGTTCCGGGCAATCCCGACTGCGCATGTGCCGCAAGTGGCCATACGGCGGCCAATGCGACCAGAGCCAGATCCCTTGCCGTAGCCATTTGTACTATCTCCAGAACCGCAGGTGATAGTGCGATGATTCTACATGCACGAATTGATATGAGCCCTTCTTCTCCCGCAATCGCTTCAGCTGATGCCGCTGCTCGGACGTGAGATCGTCAATGTCAGCGCTGCGTCCGAGCCTGTGTTCGAGATGGACTGTGCTATCCGCACCCCAATGCGTGTCAAGGTCGAGAAACCCACCGTATGCTAGACTCGCGTCGTTAACCTGAAGGTCCGAACTGTAGAGGGCGTAGAAACTGTCGGCTACCACATTGAGCGTATCTAGCATGGCTTGAACAATGAAATGCGAATTGGGGTGCGCCGTGGTTGCCCCGACCAGATGAAGATGTGCACCGTATACCGACACCAGACCCGGCACGCCCACGGTCCAGTGCTTGGTCACGCTGTCGCCGTGCGACGTCGCGATGACAAGCGTAACGGGCTCTGAAACGCTGTCAGCCTTGAACGTGACGGTCGCCCGTCCCGAATCGTCCGTCGTCAGACTTGTGTGGGTCAAGGTGCCAACTGGCTTGGGATAACTCGGCGAAGCGTGAAAATGACCGAACACGGAATCTGAGCCCGTGCCGCCGCTATCAGCAGAAGACAGCGACAATGTCAGGCCCAGCGATGGGACATGTTGACCTGCACTGTCGACCTGAATGGTGAGCGCCAGCGTGGTATCCCAATCGTGGCCATTGTATTGCGGCTTTGGTGCCCGAATGTGACCGGTCGAATCCGTATGACTCGTGAAGTACGGCAGAATGAAGGGATTGCTGTCGGCGCCCATTGGCGTGTTCGCACCATATGTCACCGTGATCTTTACGCCACTGATGAGGGTGATCGAAACGACGTAAGCGACATAATCGCTGTCGGCTGGAGTCAAGACGAGACTGTCAATCTTTCCCGTCAACGAGTCGATGGCGGGCTCGTTGTCGCCGGGGTCCCCGCTGTACGTGAACGCGACACTGTCGACTTCCCCGGTCGAGTCGTACGCCACCGCTGTGTTACCGGCGTACGTCGGGTCGAAGATTTCTATCACGGCCTTTGCGATCGGCGCACCGAAGGTGAGCGTGATCGGGGACGATGCTCCGGAGCCCGCGTCACTCTGAAAGGCAAGTTCGTCCCAATAGCTCCCGTCGGCATACGGCGATATCAGCCACGACACGCCGCTGTCGCTCCCGCTGGCGGCGTCAAGTGCATAGCCCTCGCCTTCAAGTACCGACGCCATCAGCGTCGAAGCGTACGGCGTTGTGGCCACGAGCACTTCCCCACCCCCGATTACCTGCTGCAACCGGAGCACGCCGGTGGCCATGGCAGTCGCGGATGGACGGATGGCATACGAGATGTCGATGGTCGAATCCGCCGCGAACCGGAACACCGCGAGCGAGTCCGGCAACGTGGCAATCGGATACGTGGTGGTGGCCGTTCCTGCGGTGACAACGAGCGCCATGGAACCACCGGCCGCACGGATCGCGCTGTCGGCCGTGGCTCGCAGACTGACCTCGGTGCCGGGTCGGCCCCGGACCGTGAAATGGGCGAGCGTTCGAATGCGGTCTATCGAGTCGGCCGAGGTATGTCCGAGCGCCAACCGCCCATGCGACTCGAAGAAGGTGCACTCAGGATTGCACCGTGACACGACCTGCACCGGCGCGGTGCCGTACGGCAACGGCGTCGTGATATCGTTCCGACAGGCCCCGACCACGACCAGGAATGCCGCCGCAAGGCCGGCAACGAGGATGACCGGGCGGGGGGGGGCGAGACGCCACCGGAGAGTGGTGGGTTTGCGAATCATGCGTTGCGCCCCTTTCTGGCCCTGCGCGTGGTGATCTGCGTCCGGTGTACGTAGACCACGCGACGTGTATTTCACATAATGAGGCCAGGTTCACGCCGTGTCAAGAGGGGCGAATGGCTTGGCTGGCGTGATCCACCGTGGCCATATTCGCCGCCATGATCAACCCATCCGACATCGCCGCCTTCTTCGCGGCCGCTCCATGATGGCGATTCTCGCCGGCGTGCCGCCGCTGGACCGGGTGACGTTCGGCGCGGCGCTGGCGCTCTGCGCCGCCATGGTCGGCCTCGGCCGCGCGGTGGTCAGGCATCGACGCACGGCGTCACCGTGCGCCAGTCCGGTCGTCAATTGCCGAACGGCGAGGTCCAGGTGCCGCCGTGCGGAGGTCGGCGACCACAGCGGGGCCCTCGCGGGCTACAATGCGGTGGTCGGCAGCGAGGGTGCGGTCCCCGCGTGCCACCGCGCGGCGGTCGGATACCGCAGCGCGACGCAACCTGCGCACGTGCGCTGGCGAGCTTCCCGCCAGCGGTCGGTGTGGGCCAACCCGGTCGCGAGACGGCCACGCGTGGCCGGCCAACCACTCCACCGCCCTCGCCACGTGACCGGGACCGCCGAAGCCGATTCCACGTCCGGCTTCGATCTGCCGTACGATTCGGGGGGAAAGTCAATCCCGACCGGCTCGAACCGAAGCCATCATGGCGTGCAGTAGACCGATGCAGGAAATATGTTCACTACCGCTCGTCGTACTCCCGCGTAATGCGTAAATGTCTCACTGATGGCAACGCCGTGGGAGTCAAGCGCCACGGTCGTATCACCCGGCAGTACGATGTCAGCGGTCGTGACTGAACCCGTCCCGTAAGGCCACAGGTTCACTTGCACTGTGACCGCGGTGGCATTTCCGTTCCTGGCGTGACAGACGTCCGGCAGCGTCAGCTTCGACGTATCGACGACGCTATTGACATAGGTCACATTCGCGTGGAGCAGGAAGTAGGCGGCATCGGACACCGCCGAGCCGTGCGTCCGGGCCGAATCGAGTTCATCGGAAAACGCCAGGTACTCAATCGGTGATGCCGCCAGGTGACTGCTGAGTGCCGAACAGAGGCCACTGTCGGTGATCCACCCCAAGGTGCAGGCGCTGTCGGTCAGCACGGGCAAACGGCCGAGCAGCGAATCGAACGTGGGCGGAGGCAGGTCGACGCCAACAGTCATGGATTTCGCACTTTGATCATCCAGCGTTTCATAGGCAGGGTAATAGCCGGTGTCAGGAACCGGCTTGAGAACGCTATCGCCCGTGAACCACACCGTGTCAATACCGGGGACACCGATAGCGCTGAAAGTCAGGCTCGGAGTCGAGTCCCCAGGCAATATTGTGCCCATTGCCCACCAACCGGCACTCGTCTTGCCAGCAAATTGAGTACCGACGGCCCAATCCGAGTCAGCGCCGGGTGATACCACCTTTCGACCCGGGGCGGTCACCCGAATGGTAACTCCAAAGAGGTGCTCCGGGCTGGCGGAATCCACGCTAACCGAAAGGACGACGGTGGTGGTGTCTCCCACCGTGGATACACTCCGCACTCGCGGCGTCGCCGTGACATTGGTCCCCGGGAGGCCTCCCTGTGCCGAGGCAGCACTTGCGAAGGTCGACAACAACAGAACCGGCCGGAGCAGACTGCGCATGATCAGGGCCTCCAGTACCGCAGGTGAAGATGACTGCCTTCCGGAAAGACAAACAGGCCAGCGGACGAATCGGACGTCCAAATTTTGTACAGTCTCGCGTATGCCTTGCCATGAACGTCCGCGTCGGCGCTTCGTCCCAACCGGTGCTCAAGATGCTTGATACTGTCCGCGCCCCAATGGGTGTCCAAGTCGAAGAAACCGCCATACGGCAAGCTCATGTCGTTGAGCAGCAGGTCATGCCCGAAAAGTCTGTGAATGCTGTCTGCTGCGGCTACGAGATATGGTATCATGGCCGGCACGGCGTAGAATGACTTCCGATGCGGTGAAATGGCGCCTGTGGTGTCGATGTACGTGCCGCTCGGATCAAGTTCCTCCAGACCGCCCACCCCGACGGTCCAGCGCTTCTGTAGACTATCTCCGTGCGCAGTCGCAATGACCAGTGTTACAGGTTCCGATACGGTGCCCGCCGTGTACGTCACGGTCGCACGGCCGGAGTCGTCCGTGGTGAGACTCGTGTGAGACAGCGTGCCAACAGGTTTCGGATAGCTGGAATCGGAATGGAAGTGGCCGAACACCGAATCGGAGCCGGTCCCACCGCTGTCGGCGGCGGACAATGAAAGAGTCAAACCAAGCGAGGGGATGTGCTGGCCTGCGCTGTCGACTTGAATTGTCATTGCAAGCGTTGTATCCCAATCATGGCCATCATACTGCGGTTTCGGTGCCCTACGCCCGCTGCCGGTGTGGCTCGTAAATATTGGCAGAATGAAGGGATTGCTGTCGGCGCCCATTGGCGTGTTGGCGCCATACGTCACGGTGATCTTTACGCCACTGATGAGGGTGATCGAAACGACGTAAGCGACATAATCGCTGTCGGCTGGAGTCAAGACGAGACTGTCAATCTTTCCCGTCAACGAGTCGATGGCGGGCTCGTTGTCGCCGGGGTCCCCGCTGTACGTGAACGCGACACTGTCGACTTCCCCGGTCGAGTCGTACGCCACCGCTGTGTTACCGGCGTACGTCGGGTCGAAGATTTCTATCACGGCCTTTGCGATCGGCGCACCGAAGGTGAGCGTGATCGGGGACGATGCTCCGGAGCCCGCGTCACTCTGAAAGGCAAGTTCGTCCCAATAGCTCCCGTCGGCATACGGCGATATCAGCCACGACACGCCGCTGTCGCTCCCGCTGGCGGCGTCAAGTGCATAGCCCTCGCCTTCAAGTACCGACGCCATCAGCGTCGAAGCGTACGGCGTTGTGGCCACGAGCACTTCCCCACCCCCGATTACCTGCTGCAACCGGAGCACGCCGGTGGCCATGGCAGTCGCGGATGGACGGATGGCATACGAGATGTCGATGGTCGAATCCGCCGCGAACCGGAACACCGCGAGCGAGTCCGGCAACGTGGCAATCGGATACGTGGTGGTGGCCGTTCCTGCGGTGACAACGAGCGCCATGGAACCACCGGCCGCACGGATCGCGCTGTCGGCCGTGGCTCGCAGACTGACCTCGGTGCCGGGTCGGCCCCGGACCGTGAAATGGGCGAGCGTTCGAATGCGGTCTATCGAGTCGGCCGAGGTATGTCCGAGCGCCAACCGCCCATGCGACTCGAAGAAGGTGCACTCAGGATTGCACCGTGACACGACCTGCACCGGCGCGGTGCCGTACGGCAACGGCGTCGTGATATCGTTCCGACAGGCCCCGACCACGACCAGGAATGCCGCCGCAAGGCCGGCAACGAGGATGACCGGGCGGGGGGGGGGCGAGACGCCACCGGAGAGTGGTGGGTTTGCGAATCATGCGTTGCGCCCCTTTCTGGCCCTGCGCGTGGTGATCTGCGTCCGGTGTACGTAGACCACGCGACGTGTATTTCACATAATGAGGCCAGGTTCACGCCGTGTCAAGAGGCGCGAATGGCCAGACCGGCGCGTCGCGGTAACGATTCGGCGATGCCAACGGGGAGTGCTCGGTCGCCCTCGGCAGCGCGGTGCCGGCCGTTCGCGCGTCGCGCGTGGCGCCCGCCAGCGTTATGCGTGCCGGATAGCGGCCAGGCCCGGCGGACCTATCCCGCGATGCGCCACTCCGCCGGATGCGCCGGCCCCGGCGGATCGATCGAACAGGGGCGCGCGAAATCGTCGGGGGCGCGGACGATCCGCCCCGGCGCGCTGGTCGGGATCGGCCGGGTGGTCGTCGCTCATGAAGCGGATGAAGTCACCCATCCCGCCGGACATACCGGCCGAGCTGGGGGTGAAGCGGTCACGCTGGCGTTGGGGAAGGCGTCGGGGGGACATCGCAATACTCCAGTCTGGGTGACGGTGACGGCAGCCGTCAGAACCTGCGCGGTGCGCTTCAAACTCCGGTGACGCCGCGCTTCGTGCCCGCAGCACACCGGCAGCGCGCCGCGCCGTTGACGAATGACGATATCTTCCCTCCGTCTCCAAACGGATAACGATTGCTGATGCGAACGTTCCACTCCGGTATCGTGGCGGTCTCGTCGTTGCTGGCGCTCGCCGGCTGTCATCACGCCGCGCCGGGTCCCCAGTTCGATCCGTCGCTCAATGTGAACCTCAAGGCCTCGACCCGGCTCCCCGACGGGCTCTACTACCGCGACATCACCGTGGGATCCGGCGACGAGGCGAAGGCCGGCGAACTCGTGGCGGTGGAATACGTCGGCTGGCTGACGAACGGCAAGCAGTTCGACGCCACGCAGGCCGGCGGCGCGCCGTACACGTTCCAGCTCGGCGCGGGGCGGGTGATCAAGGGGTGGGACGAGGGGGTGGCGGGAATGAAGGTGGGCGGCCGTCGGCAGCTGATCATCCCGGCGGAGCTGGGCTACGGCGCCACGGGCACCGGAGGAGGCCTGATTCCGCCGAATGCGACGCTGGTATTCGTCGTCGACCTGGTGGGCGTGAAAGCACCATAGAAGAAGCCCCAGAGCCCCGAACACGGAACTCGGCGCGCGAAGCGGGGGGCCGTGGGTCTCGGATCCCCGGTTCTTCCTTTCTGTTCGGGGGGGCACGACAGGGCCTCGCAGCGACGCTTCGCGGAGCAGCTGGCAAGAGTTCGGCCCAATACCACGAGCGGGGATGCGTGAGCGCGGAGCAAGAGGCCTTGTCGTGCCCCCGCCGGACAGATCGCTCCCCGTGCGCACTCCATCGGCAAGACGAACGAAGCGCCCGAGCGGGCGTGCGGAGCGCGGGTGGGTGAGAGGGCCTCTGGCTGCGCGCCAAGCTCCGTATGCGGGGCCCTGGGCTCTGGGCTGTCTTTCGCTACCCCCCACTCCCCGACAACAGTTTGATCACGTCATTCACCCGGCTGTTCGGGATTTCCATCGCCAGGTTGTACTGCTCTATCAGCCACCCTTTCGCCGCCTTCATCAGCACGCCTGAACCGCGGCACGGCCCCATCCAGGTGTCGAGCTGTTCGTCGAACCAGGCGATCCTGCCGTCTTTCGAATACGCGATGTGCCGGTCGTGCGGGTGGAAGTCCCATGCCTTCTTCCGGTCGAAGTAGGGCTTGGCCCAGGCCTCGAAGGCCGGCTTGACCCAGCGCTCGCCGGGATCAGTGCCGAGGAAGACGGCATCGGGGGCCATCGCGCCGAAGTAGGCCGGTGCGTCGGCGATCGCGGCGGCGTGGTGCCAGCCGTCGAGGACCCGACTGATGGCGGAGTCGGCCGACTGGGCGTGGAGTACCACCGGTGTGGCGACCAGGACTGCGGCGAGTGCGAGCTTGCGCATGCGGTTCCCCGGATGGAGGACGCTCCGAAGATCGGGCATCCCCCTTCCCGGAACAACACCCCGGCGTTCTACTTCATCCCATTCCCGGAACATTCTCGAGGCCTGGCAATGTGGAAGATCGCGGTCCCCTGGTGGGAGCTGATCGTTCGCGCGGGGGTGGTCTACGTTTTTCTGGTCGTGCTGCTCCGCCTCACCGGCAAGCGGCAAGTGGGTCAGCTGGCGCCGTTCGACCTGGTGCTGCTGCTGATGCTCTCGAACGCCGTGCAGAACTCGATCAACGCCGGCGACAACTCGCTGGTGGGCGGCCTCATCTCGGCGGTGGCGCTGGTGGCGCTCAACTACGGCGTTGGGTACCTCAGTGACCGCAGCAAGAAGCTCGAGGCGCTGATCGAAGGGCGGCCGGTGGTGGTGATCCACAACGGCAAGCTCTACGACGACGCGATGCGGGGGCTGCGGCTCACGCATCACGAACTGCACGCGGCACTCCGGAAGGAGGGATGCGCCAGCGTCGAGGACGTCCGCTACGCCGTGCTGGAGAACAACGGCACGCTCAGCGTCATTCCGAAGTAGGCAGGCGATGCGTCGCGCCACAGTGGCGCTGCTCCTTTCGCTCTGCGCCGCGGCGGCGGCCTCCGCCCGTGCGCAGACCGTCCCCGATCTGGTGCACTTCACCGTGCCGGCCGACGGCTTTCCGCTGGCGGTGTGGTGCCGGTCCCCCGCCTCACCGAACGGCGCCATCGTCCTGGTGCACGGACGCACCTGGAGTTCGCTCCCCGATTTCGACCTGCAGGTACCGGGTGAAGAGAAGTCGGTGCTCGCCGCCCTCGCGCAGCACGGCTGGGCGGCGTGCGGCGTCGATCTGCGCGGCTACGGCTCGACGCCGCGCGACAACACCGGATGGGACACCCCGCAGCGCTCGGCAGAGGATGTGGCAACGGTGCTCGCGTGGATGGCGGCGCGTCCGCACGGCACCCGCCTGCCGGTATTGCTGGGATGGTCGAACGGGGCGCTGGTCGCACAGCTGGCGGCCCAGGAATTCCCCAAGCGTCTCGCCGCGCTGGTGCTCTACGGCTACCCCTGGGATGGCCGGACACCGTACTCCGCGGATCTGCCCGGCCAGAAGCCACTCTACCAGCGCAACACCGCCGAAGACGCCACCAGCGACTTCATCACGCCGGGGTCGATCTCCCGGGCGGCGATCACCGCGTACGTGAGCACGGCACTCACCACCGATCCGATCCTCACCGACTGGCGAGCTGCCGACGAGTTCAATGCGCTCGACCCGTCACGTCTCACTGTGCCGGTACTGATGGTGCAGGGCGAGTTCGATCCGAGCATCACGCGCGGCGACCTGCCGCGGATCTACAACCGGATCCGATCGCGCCCCAAGCAGCTGACCATCCTGCATGGCGGCGACCATGCGTCACTGCTGGAGAAGACGGAGCCGACCTTCATCGACGCGGTGACGGCGTTCCTGGACGCCTTGCCGTAGTTGCTCATCCTCTCGGCTCTCGTCCTGCACCACCATCACGACGTTCGTCGCAGCGGAGTCACGACGGGGAACCTCGCAGCGCTGGCGGTCGCATTGGAGGAACGCGGTAAGCTGAGGATGGTGCCTGCGACCGCCGACGCTGCGAGACCCCCCATCGCGACCCCGGCCACCGGAAGAGGAGTGAGGGAAAACCCGGACTGGCATCCCCCGCCGCACTCGCGACGCTCTGTCGGCGCAGGCTCAGTGCGAATCCTGGATCACGTCGAAGTAGGTCTGGATCTTGCCATTCTTGAAGTCGTTGATGAACGGCTGCATCGGACTGAGCAGTGAGCCGAGGCGGAACCCACCGCCCCTGCCGCGGAAGCCGCCGCCGGCAGAGCGGATGAAGGTGCTGGTGGAATCGAGCGGCAGCGTGGCGACGTTGTTGTAGAACTGGGGCGCGATGCCGTCCTGCCAGAGGTATTGCTCGACGTTCGAGGTGTAGAATGCCATCACGAACGAGTTGTGGTCCCGGATGTACTGGCCCACGGCCTTCAGCGCCTTGGGGCCGCCGAAGTTGCCGACCACCGGCACCAGCAGGTTCTTCGATTCGAAGTCGCGGAGGGTGCGGTAGTTCGCCTCGCTGGCGAGGTAGCTGCGGTCGAGTCCCGTGCCGTCGTTCTGGACCATCAGGTCAGAGTAATCGGGCATGCCGTGCCCGCCGCGGTACCCGTAGCCCTGGTTGGGGAACGAGTAGCTGATCTCGGGGCCGGCTTCATAGAAGGCGTCGAAGATCCCGGCCAGCCCCTGCAAATCCTCCTGGTCGAGCGGAAAGCCGTGATCGCGGGTGAGGTGGTCGTCGATGGCGGCAAGGGTCTGCCGGTAGAGTACGCTGTCGCGCGGCACGGTGTCGAACGAGGCGAAGAGCGCCGCGGCGGTCGACGCCGTGTCGAGTCCGGCGGGGCGGCGGCGGGAGAAGAGCCGTGAGAGGTACGTGGCGCGGTCGGGCGAGAGCTCGATCAACGCCTTGTACATCATGTGCTCGAGGAGGTTGCCGCGGCGGACGTCGACGATGAACGCCATCGCCGGGTGGAGTGCCACGATGTAGGTGAAGTTCTGCTCGGGTGCCACGCCGAGGTACACGCCGCCGGGACGGGTCGTCTTCAGCAGTTCCGGAATGACGTACTGATACCCGGTCTCGTTCGAGAGCAGATTGTCGGACCGGAAGTAGCCGTCGGGCTCGGACATCGATGCGGAGAGCTGCCAGAACTCGCTGTCGGTCAACCGCACCGGCAGGCCCTGGGCGGCGAGCCGGGCGGCCCCCGCCATGGCCTCGACGGTCAGCAACACCACCATGACCGCGACCAGCAGGCGCTTGAAGCGCATCATGTCACCGATCTCCCGCTGCCAGAGGGGAGAGTGAACTATAAGGGGAATACGTCCACGTCCCATGGCCCATGGCCCATGGCCGTAGGCTCCGAAGGCCGGGCTCGGCGCCGGCGTTCCCCGCCGCGACGTGCGGACTGGCCGGCCGGATTTCGTCACCTCGGGCGTCAATTGATCGGAGGATCACATGAGAGGATTGCGGCAGGGGATGATGGTGACCGGCGTGGCCGTGCTCGTGGCGGCGTGCTCGAAGTCGCCGCCGACGCCATCGGCGCAGCCGGCGGCATCGGACCAGGCGCCGGCCGTCAGCGCCGGCGAGACCGCCGAGCACACGTTCACCATCCCGGCGGGGGAAACGGTGCGAGCGTATCTCGCCAAGGGAACCACCTACCGGGCGGAGCTCGAAGGGCAGAACGTCGGACTTTCGATCCGGCCGATGGAGACGGGCATGCAGCGCCCGCTGATCGAGAAGACCCTGGCCGGTACCAGCGCCAGCGGCACGTCGGAGTACACCATCACCACGTATGCCACCGGCGAGTACGAGTTCTTCACCACCGGTGGTGCGCTCCAGCCGCTCACCCTGCGGCTGTCCGTGGTCAAGACCGCAACCAGCGGAACCCACGATACCACCTGAACGCGAAGAGCGCCCAGAGCCCATGGCCCGGGGCCCTGGGCGCGTTCCGGATTCCCGTTCCCACTTGCCCTCACCCCGATGGCGCCGCAACTTCGGAACGCACCATTCCGGAGGAATCCCCACGCATGACCCATGCGCCACTTCCCATGGCGCGGCACCGCGTCGGACATACGATGCGGACCGACGCCTGGTGGATCCAGCCCGCCGCCATCTTCTCGGTGTTGAGCCTCTTCATCGTCTACGCCACCTGGGCGGCGCTGCAGGGGAATCACTACACCTTCGGCCCATACATTTCGCCGTTCTACTCGCCTGAGCTGTTCGGCAGTTCGCCTCACGCGTGGTTCGGATCACAACCGGGGTGGTGGCCGGGGTGGCTGGTGTTCTCGCCGGCCATGCTGATTCTCTGGGCGCCGGCCGGTTTCCGGGTCACCTGCTATTACTACCGCGGCGCCTACTACAAGGGGTTCTGGGCCGATCCGCTCAATTGCACCGTGGCCGAACCGCGCCACCACTATTCGGGGGAACGACGCTTTCCGCTGGTTCTCCAGAACGTGCACCGCTATTTCCTCTACCTCGCGCTGATCTTCCTGGGGTTTCTGGCATACGACGTGTGGCAGGCGATGTGGTTTACCGGCGCTGACGGCGTGAAGCACTTCGGGATCGGCGTCGGCACGGTGCTGCTCGCAGCCAACGTCTTGCTCCTCGGCGGGTACACGCTCGGTTGCCATTCGCTGCGGCACCTGGTGGGCGGAATGTTCGACCGGCTGTCGGACCATCCGGTGCGCGCCGTGGCGTACGACTGCTCGTCGTGTCTCAACCGCAATCATCTCAAGTGGGCATGGACGTCGCTGATGATGGTGCCGTTCTGCGACTTCTACATCCGGATGTGCTCGATGGGCGTCTGGCACGACTGGAGGATCTTCTGATGGCCGACGTCCAGGCGTTCGAGCACGACGTGCTGGTGGTGGGGGCCGGCGGCGCCGGGCTGCGGGCGGCGATCGCCGCGGCGGCCAGCGGTGCGACGGTGGGGATGGTGAGCAAGTCGCTGCTGGGCAAGGCGCACACGGTGATGGCCGAAGGCGGTGCCGCGGCAGCGATGGGCAACGTCGACGACCGCGACAACTGGCGGGTGCACTTTGCCGACACCATGCGCGGCGGCCAGTACGTCAACAACTGGCGCATGGCCGAGCTCCACGCCAAGGAAGCGCCCGACCGGATCCGCGAACTGGAAGCCTGGGGCGCGGTGTTCGACCGCACGCCCGACGGCCGGATCCTGCAGCGCAACTTCGGCGGCCACCGTTATCCGCGGCTGGCGCATGTCGGCGACCGCACCGGCCTGGAGATCATCCGGACGCTGCAGGACCATGTGGTGCACATGGGCGTCGACGTGCACATGGAAGTGACCATCATCACCCTGCTCAAGGACGGCGACCGGGTGGTGGGGGCGTTCGGCTACGACCGCGAGCGGGGCCGCTTCCGGCTCTTCAAGGCCAGGGCGGTGGTGCTGGCCACCGGCGGTGTGGGGCGCGCGTTCAGCGTCACCACCAACAGCTGGGAGTACACCGCCGACGGCCACGCGCTGGCCCTGCGTGCCGGCGCGGAGCTGATGGACATGGAGTTCATCCAGTTTCATCCCACCGGCATGGTCTGGCCGCCGAGCGTGCGCGGCATCCTGGTGACCGAGGCGGTGCGCGGCGAGGGCGGCGTGCTGCGCAACAGCGAGGGGAAGCGCTTTCTCTTCGACGAGATCCCGGCGGCGTACCGCAACCAGACCGCCGACACGCCCGACGAGGGGTGGCGCTACACCCAGGGCGACCGGGACGCGCGCCGCCCGCCGGAGCTCCTGACCCGCGACCACGTGGCGCGCTGCATCATGCGCGAGGTCCGCTCCGGCCGCGGCTCGCCGCACGGCGGCGTCTTTCTCGACATCGCGTGGATCCGGGAGAAGCTTCCCGACGCCGCCGAACACATCAGGCGCAAGCTGCCGAGCATGTATCACCAGTTCAAACAGCTGGCCGACATCGACATCACGAAGCAGCCGATGGAAGTCGGACCGACGACGCACTACATCATGGGCGGGGTGAGGGTCGACGGCGATTCGCAGATGAGCACCGTGCCGGGGCTGTTCGCCGCCGGGGAGTGCGCCGCGGGGCTGCACGGCGCCAACCGGCTCGGCGGCAATTCGCTCTCCGACCTGCTGGTGTTCGGCAAGCGCGCCGGCGATCATGCCGCCGCCTTTGCCGGCCAGCACGGCGTGGGCCACATCGAGGCGGCGGCGATCGAAACCGCCGCCACGGAGGCACTGGCGCCGTTCGAGCACGGCACCTCCGGCGAGGGACCGTTCCAGCTGCAGCACGAGCTCCAGACCGTGATGCAGGACCTGGTGGGTATCGTGCGGCGCGCAGCGGAGATGGAGCAGGCCCTGGAACGGATTGCCGAACTGCGCCGGCGGGCTGCCCTGGTGGGCGTCGGCGGCAACCGCGAATACAATCCCGGGTGGCACACCGCCATGGACCTGCGGAACCTGTTCGACATCGCCGAGGTGATCGCCCGCTCCGGGCTGGAGCGGCGCGAGAGCCGGGGCGCCCACTTCCGCGACGACTTTCCGGAGAAGGACCCGGAAGGCGGCAAGTTCAATATCGTGGTGCAGCGCGATGCCGGCGGCGCGGTGGCGCTCGAGCGCCGGCCGATTCCGCCGCTGCCGGCCGAGCTGCAGCGCATCATCGAGGAGCAGGCCGCATGAGTGCTTCGGCCACATTCCGCATCTGGCGCGGCGCACACGGCGCGGGCGAGTTCCAGGATTACCGCACCGAAGTCAGTGACGGCATGGTGGTGCTCGACGCCGTCCACAAGATCCAGGCGGAACAGGCCAACGACCTCGCCTGCCGCTGGAACTGCAAGGCGGGGAAATGCGGCTCGTGTTCCGCCGAAATCAACGGCAAGCCGCGGCTGATGTGCATGACGCGGCTGAGCCAGCTCGACCTGGGCCGCCCGGTGACGGTGGAACCGATGCGGACCTTTCCCCACGTCCGCGACCTGGTGACCGACGTCTCGTGGAACTATGCGGTGAAGCGGCGTATCCGGAAATTCACCCCGCGCCCTCCCGATGCCGCTGACGGCACGTGGCGGATGCAGCAGCGCGACGTCGACCGGGTGCAGGAATTCCGGAAGTGCATCGAGTGTTTCCTCTGCCAGGACGTCTGCCATGTGCTGCGCGAGCATCACAAGGAGGACGAGTTCATCGGGCCGCGCTTCCTGGTACACGTGGCGGCGCTGGAGATGCATCCGCTCGACACCGTCGACCGCACCGAAGAACTGAAGGAGGCCGACGGCATCGGCTACTGCAACATCACCAAGTGCTGCACCAAGGTGTGCCCGGAAAGCATCACGATCACCGACAACGCCATCATTCCGCTCAAGGAGCGGGTGGCGGACAGGTATTACGATCCGCTCAAGGCGCTCGTCCGGTTGGTGAAAAGGCGCCCATAGCCCATGGCCCTGAGCCCGGCACACGACGTTCGCCTGCACGGGTTGGCACCAGCGTGTCGCCTGCCTGACTGGCCACAGCCCTCCCCCCGTGGACACCGAGTCCCATGTTCGGGGCCATGGCCCCAGGGCTCAGGGCGCCTTTCGAGTTTCGAAGGAGGTCTCGCATGTTCGACCTGAAATCGCTCTCCCGTGATGCGATTCCCGCCGCGCTCGAGAAGGCCGAGCAGTACCGCCTGCTCAATCAGCCGGGGGCGGCGGAAAGCATCTGCCTCGACGTCGTGGCGGTGGAGCCGAGGCATCAGCTGGCGTGGCGCAACATGCTGCTGGCGCGAACCGACCAGTTTGCCATCGACGCCGGTGCGGTGCGGCGCGCGCGCGAAGCGCTGGAGCAACTGGAGTCGCCGTACGAGCGGGCCTATTACGCGGGGCTGATTGCCGAGCGCCGCGCCAAGGCGCTGCTCGACCAGCGGATGCCGGCGCCGGGGTCGCGGTTCGTGGCCCATGACGAACTGCGGGAGGCGATGGCGTGGTACGAACAGGCGGAACCGCTCCGGCCCCCGGGCGACGACGACGCCATCCTCCGCTGGAACACGTGCGCCCGACTGCTGAACAGCTCGCCGCACCTCGTTCCCCGCCCGGACGAGCAGACCGAGCCGCTCCTGGGGGAGTAGCGCCCGACCACGACCCGCCGGCGAGAACCGCTAGCTCCCGGGGATCTCCGGCGCCGTCAGCGTGTGCGTTCCCGGATACGGCCGACCCGGTTTCAGCTCTTCCCACAGGATGTGATTGAAGGTGTTGTCATCGACCAGGTCCTCGTAGCGGAAATCGAGGTTGGCCGACCGGCGCGCTCCCGGGCCGCGGGCCGGGTTGCGCTCGCCGAGCGATTGCTGCGGTGTGATGACCTGGTACGGAGTCAGGTCCGGCGTCGACGCGAAGATGCCGCGCAGCGGGCGTCCGAAGCGATCGAATTGCGAGAGCGGGTCGAGGGTGAGAATCTCCTCGATGGTGGCGATCACATCGGTGGTGTTGGCAAAGCGGTGCCATGTGTGCGGCCGGTTGTACGCCGAGATCACCAGGAAATTGGAGCGGTGCGAATCGACGTGGTCGGGGCCGTTCTGGGCGTCGTCCTCGAGCACGAAGACGACGGTGTTCTTCCAGAACGGACTGCGTGACAATCCGGCAATGATCGCGGCCCAGCGCCAGGTCGTTGTCGGCGTTGTAGGCGCGCGGCGACAGCGCGCCGGCCTGGGCGCCCTTGGTGTGATCGTTGGGGAGCCGCATGATCTGGAGCGCCGGCATGTCACCGCGGGCTTCCCAGCCGGCGAGCGCCCTGAGCCAGACATCGGCGCGGCGCTGATCGGGGATGTCGAGGTCGAATCCCGGGAACGCGGAATCGGTGTGGGCGTCGAGATACGGCTTGAGCCCCACATAGTCGGGCGGCAGCGGTCCCTTTCCGCCCGCCTCGGCGACGAATTCGCCGAAGTTGCGGAAGGTGATGCCGCGGCGGCGCGCCAGGTCCCAGAGGTAGCCGTTGGCGGGACTCGCCACGTCGTCGTCGTCCGGCGGGCGCTGGCCGCGGTTCTCGCCTTCGTAGTCGTAGGTCCGCCCGCGGCCGGCGTAGTTGAGCGGCGCCGTCTTCTGCAGGTAGTCGGTGGTGTACGCCGCCGTCGACCAGTTGTGACCGTCGGCGCTCACCTCGGCATTCGTGAAGAACCGATCGAAGATGCCGAACCGCTCCGCCATGGCGTGCTGGTTCGGCGTGACGCTCCGGCCGAAGAACACCAGCGACGTGTCGCCGTCGCCGCCCTTGAGGTCACCGAACACCTGGTCGTAGGTGCGGTTCTCCTTGATGATGTAGATGACGTGCTTGAACGGCGGATAGCCGCCGGTGGCGGCGATGTGGTCCCAGCCGTTGGCGCGGGCAACGCGACGGGAGGTCGCGGCAAGGTCGAGCCCGGCAAGCGGAATGGTCGACACCGAACCTTCGAGCTGGCCCAGTGTATAGCCCTGCTCGGTGGGAACGCGCCCCGGACCGGCGCCAGGGCCGGGGCCGTTGGTGGCGTTGGGCGCGGTGCCGCGTCCCTTGGCGTTGACGACGAAGAGCGTGTCGGCGCGAAGGGCCAGCGCGCTGGGGTACCACTCCACGGGAATCCTCCCGAGGAGCTTGCCGCCGGCCTTCGACGATGCCGGGTCGAGCCCGAAGACAGCCACGGCGTTGTTGTCGGATTCGGCCACGTAGAGCCGGTCGCCGCCCGGGGAGAGCGCCATGGCGTCGGGGGTGCTCCCCTCGCCGGTGCCGTTCGGGATGCTGTCGTGCAACTCCGCCGTCACCACACCGCGACGCGTGTCGACGACAGCGATGCGATCGGTACTGGCGGACGTGACGAAGAGGCGCGATCCGTCGGGCGAGAGCACCATCGATGACGGATGGCGGCCGACGGGAATGACGCGCACCAGGTCGAGGGTGTCACCGTCACGCCGCCAGACATGCAACTCGACGCCGCCCCATGCGGTGGCGTAGACCATCTGATCGGCTCCGGCCACGACGCCGTACGGATACCGCCCCGCCGGCACGCGTTGCAGCACCCGCCCGGAGCCGACGTCGACGACGGCAACCGAGTCGTCGAGATTCTCCGCGACATAGAGCAGCCGGTCGTCGGGCGAAAGCGCCAGGCCCGCGGGATAACGCGTGCCATCCTGTCGGGGCCGCAGGCGGCCGAGCGTGAGGCTGTCGCGCAAGGTCGCGGTGTCGTCGTGCCAGTCGTAGCGGTACACCACGTCGCGGTTGCCGCCGGAGGCGTAGAGCGTGCGACCGGCGGCGTCGAAGGCGAGGCCGACGAACGCCGCGGCCTGCGGGACGGTCTGCAGCACGCGGCGGGCGGCCGGATCGACCACCTGAATGCCGTTGGGGCCGTACCCGGCGAGGAGGAGGACGAGCGGGCCGCCGCGCGGGGCCTGAACCATGGTGAAGGGATACGATCCGACCGGGACCGAGCGACCCACCGGGTCGAGCGTGGCGCCGGTCGGGAGGCGTCCGGCATCGAGGGTGGCCGGGGCGGACGCACCGGGGGGCGCGCCGCAGCCGTTCGCGAGAGTGGCCGCGAGCAGCAGTGCCGCGGACGTCAGGGCATGGCGTGCAACGAGATGGCGGTGCGTGACTGGCATGTTATCTCCATGGTACTATTCCGGCCATACACGACGGGAGCCGTCGGCGAGCGCCGGGTTTCGATCCGGTGCATGTCCGGCCGCGCTCCGGTCACTTCGCAATCACATCCGGTTCGAGGACTTCATGTCGATTCCCCGCCGCAATTTTCTCAGCTGGCTCGGCGCCAGCGGCGTCTACGCGGCCGCAGGCCAGCCGGCCCCGGCGCGTGCCGCCGATGCTGCCGCTCCGTGCCATCGACCCGACGTGGGACATGTCGTGGACCGATCGACTGACCGGAAAGTACCGCGCCGTGTTCGATTCGCCGAGCGTGTCGGAGGGCGGGGCGGTCTTCCGGGCGGGGCTCTGGCGCGAACAGCACACCCAGGTCTACGGCACGTCGGCGGGAGACCTCAATGCCGTCGTGGTGATCCGCCATGCCGGCATCCCGCTGGCGATGGACAACGCCTACTGGGAAGAGTACGAGGTGGGCAAGGCGCTCAGGCTCAAGGACGACAGCGGCCACAAGTGGGCCAGGAGCAACCCGGTGGGCGGCACGACCGGCGCCGGTGACCAGGGAGGATCCGCCAAGTACATGCTGCCGCATTTCCTGGCCAGCGGCGGGATCGCGCTGGCATGCAACATGGCGTTCTCGGGTGTCATCGTGACGAACATCCAGAAGCACGACAAGGTATCGCACGACGAGGCGGTCAAGCGCGCCCACGCGCATCTCATCCCCGGCGTCATCCTGCAGCCGTCCGGCATCTTCGCCGTGTTGCGGGCTGAAGAGATGGGCTGCAACTACATCATGGGGAGCTGACGATGCCTCGTTCGCGCTATCTGCTGCCGGCGCTGCTGGCCCTGCTCCCCGCCGCCGTCACCGCCCAGGTCACGAGCCGCCGACCCGTGGTCGATTCTGCTCCGTCCCCGCGCGCACGCCGCCGAACCGACGACCGCGGCGATCACGGCGGCGGATCTCCGCACCCGGCTGTTCGCCTTCTCCGACGACTCGATGCAGGGGCGATTCATCGGCTCGAAAGGGAATGCCGAGGGCGTGGAGTACATCGCCAACGCATTCGAGAACTTCGGTCTCAAGCCCGCCGGCGACAACGGCACCTTCTTCCAGACAGTGCCGTTCGCGGCCCAGGAGTTCGACAGCACGCGCGACGATCGCGGTGAACGACGTCGCCCTGGTGCCGGGCACCGATTATCTGGTCCGACTGCCGATCCCTCCCAGGCCGATGCGGCCGGTGGACGAGAAGCAGGTGATCTTTGCCGGCGACTGGGCCGACTCGCTCCACCGGCTGCCGCAGCAACTGGCCACCGGCCGGATCGTGGTGCTGTGGTCGAGCACGTCGATTCCGCAGAATCCGCCACACATTCCCAACCGGAGCGAGGTGGCAGCGTACTTCGCCGACGCCGCAGCGATCGTGGTGGTGGGACTCGACAGCATTCCGCCGGAGCAGATCGCGCTGTTCAACCAGCCCAATCCGATGGTGCCGAGCGCGAACCCGGACACGGCGGCCATGCCGGCGTACCTCTACGTCACCCGGCACGCCGCCGACGAACTCCTCGGCGCGCCGCTTGATCAGGTGAAGCCGGGCACGCTGGGCCCGAAGGTGACCGGGGCGTTGCGGACGGTCGACCAGCCGTTCCACCTCCCCTGGCCGGTGCGCAACGTGGTGGCGATCCTGCCGGGAAGTGATCCGGCGCTGCGGGGCGAATACGTGGCGATCGGCGCGCACAACGACCACATCGGCACCACGAGCAGCGGGATGAGCGACCTGCAACACCCGGTGCCCGACGATTCGGAGTACGTGGTCAACCATCTCTTCCGGCAAAGCGGCGCCGATGACCCCGCAGCCGCACCTCACGCCAGCGCAGGCCGCCCAGGTCAACGGCATCCTTGCCCGGGTGCGGGCGGCGTCGCACGGCGCGTCGGCGCGGATCGATTCGATCTTCAACGGCGCCGACGACGATGGCTCGGGGAGCGTCAGCCTGGTGGAGATTGCCCAGTATCTCGCCTCGCTGCCGGTCAAGCCGAAGCGGTCGATCCTCTTCGTGTCGCACGTGGGCGAGGAAGAAGGGCTCTACGGATCGACGTACTTCACCGACTTCCCCACCGTGCCGCGCGATTCGATCGTCGCCCAGCTCAACATCGACATGATCGGGCGCGGCGACTCGTCGGACGTGACCGGCTACAGGAAGGGGATGAAGGAGCGGATCCACGGCAACGCCGAATTACGTGCAGCTGGTGGGTTCGCGGCGACTCTCGACCGAACTGGGCGACCTGGCGGAGAAGGTGAATACCGACGACCATCATGGGCTGGACTTCGACTATTCGCTCGATGCCAACGGGCACGAGCAGCAGATCTACTGCCGCAGCGATCACTACTCGTACGCCCGGTACGGCATTCCGATCATCTTCTTCACCACCGGCGGCCACGCCGACTACCACCAGGTGACCGACGAGCCGCAGTTCATCGACTATGATCACATGGCGCGGGTGGCGAACTTCATCGCGGACCTGGCGCGGCATGTGGCGCGACCTCGATCATCGGCCGGTGGTGGATCACCCGAAGCCGGATCCGTTCGCCGCCTGCGTGCAGTAGACTCCGGCAGAATCCCGACCGGGCCGGCGGCGCGGGGTCTCCGGCGCCGCCGGTGCCCCAACCGCCGAGGTAGTCCGACGCGCCACGTCACCGACTGGACCGTCCTGCTGATCCTCGCGGGCGCCGCCTGGCTCGGCGTTGCCGCCGCGGGCTCGCCGCGCCCGTTGCCCGCCACCGCCGCCGTTGACCGCTTTGCGGCCGCGCGGGCCCTGCCCGACCTGCAATTCATTGCCCGGACACCGCATCCGGTGGGCAGCGCCGATCACGCCGGGGTACGCGACTATCTGGTCTCCCGGCTGCACCAGCTGGGGTGCGATTCGGTCGACGTGCAGCACGCCACGGGCTTCAACACGCTGGGCGACACCCCGAACGCCGCCGCGGTCGACAATGTCATCTGCCTCAAGCGCGGCACGCATCCCGGCCGCTCGGTGGTGCTGATGGCGCACTACGACGCGGTGCCACGTTCCCACGGCGCCGCCGACGACGGTTCGGGCGTGGCGGCGATCCTGGAGACATTGCGCGCCCTGCAGCATGTGCCGCGGCTCGACAACGATCTGGTGGCGGTGTTCAGCGACGCCGAAGAACCGGGACTGCTCGGCGCCGAGGCGTTCGTCGATCTGCACCCGTGGGCGCAGAGCGCCGGGGCGGTGGTGAACGTCGACGCCCGGGGTGTGTCGGGACCGACGTACATGTTCCAGACCACGCCGGGCAGACGGCCCCCTGATCGCCGCCCTGGCCGGCGCGGTACCGGACGCGCGGGCCAATTCCCTGACCGGCGACATCTATCGCCTGCTGCCGAGCGATACTGACCTCAGCATCTGGTTGCACTCGACGTGGCGAGGAGGCGGATACAACCTCGCGTTCGTCGGCGGCGCGACGCACTACCACACGCCGCGTGACAATCTCGCGTCGCTCGACCTCGGGTAGCCTGCAGCACGAAGGCGATTACCTGCTCCCGCTGGCGCATCGCTGGCAACGACCGACCTGACCCGGCTGCGCACGACGGACGCGGAATATTTCGACGCGCCGCTGGTGGGCGTGGTGCACTATCCGGAATCCTGGGTCTGCCCATTGCGCTGGCGGAAGCGGCGCTGATGCTGCTGTTGCTCGCGCTCGCGGTCGGGCGCAAGGCCCTATCGTGGCGCGGAGCCGGCTGGGGTGCGCTGGTGGCGACCGGCTCGCTGGTGGTGCCGGCGGCATTGGCGTGGGCGGGCTGGCGCGCTACCGTGGCGCTGCACCCCGGCTTCCGCGACATGCTGCAGGGCAATCCCTACCATGCGACGCGCTATCTGGCCGGGCTTCGCGCTGATCGGTGTGGCGCTGGTCGCCGTGGCCGGCGTGCGGCCGCCGCGCGCCAGCACGGTGCTGGACCTCGCGGTCGTTCCGCTGCTCCTCTGGGCCGCCGCCGGCGTCGCCTGCGCGCCGAGCTCCCCGGTGCCGGCTTACCTCCTTGCCTGGCCGCTGGGCGGGGCGCTGCTTGGCGTCGACGGCCGCGCTGCTCGATTGGCCCGCGGCGATCGTGGCGCTGTCGGCCGTCCCGGCATTGACGCTCGTCGCCCCGCTGCTCCCGGCGCTCGATTCCGCATCGACGGGGATCTTCCTGCCATCGTGTGTCGCGCTGGCGGCATTTGCCACGCTGCTGATCGCGGTGCCGATCCGCCTCGCGGACACCGCGTGGCGCATGGCGCTCCCGGTCGCTCGGCGGCATCGCACGTGCTGGTCCTCCTCGTGGCGGAGGCCTCGGGGGGATTCGACGCGACCCATCCCGCATCCCGATTCGCTGTTTCATTTCGCCGATACCGACAGCAGCCGGGCGTGGTGGGTGACGTGGGACCGGGCCCCCGACGCCTGGACGGCACGAACGCCCTCGGCACGTCACCGACCAGGCGCTCCTTCCGGGGCTACCACCTCGTGACCCGGCGCCGATTCGCTGCTGGCCGTGCCGGCCCCGCCGGACTCGATACCCGGTGCAGTGGTCCGGATCGTTTCGTCCGAATTCATCCCGGGTGGGCGCCGGCTGCATCTGAAGATCACCGCGCCGGGAGAGACGCGGTGGATCGCGCTGGCGTTCGCATCCGCACCGGTCGCAATCTCGGACGTGGTGACTCGACGGACGGCCGCTGGAGAGTGGGCGGCGGCGACCGGTACCGGCCGCGCTATCACGTGGGCGGCGCGGGGCAATTGCTGACGTTTCATGGCATGCCGAAGGACGGCATCGATCTACGGTTCACGGTGCCGGTGATCGATCGATTTCCGGTGCCGGGTCACGGCGGTCCGCGGCGGTCTGCCAGCGCTCACCGAACGCGCCGGCGCCGAGGCCGCTGTCGTTCATGAGCAAACCGTTCGTTGTGACGGATGATCGGGTGACGTCGTGGGTCGTCTTGATGTGAAGAGATGCCGAGAGCCGAGAGCCGAGAGCCGAGAACCCAGGAAACGAGACTCGGCGCGGAGGATCGTCTCTCCGCGCCGAGTCTGGCATTCGGGGCTATGGGCCCTGGGCTTTTCTTCAGTTCAATTCCCGCCCCGGCCGCCTCGGCCACCCCGCCCGCCGCGACCAGCGGCGCCGGGTGCGCCGCGCCGTCGCGCCTGCCCCATGACGTAGTCCGTGGGCGGCGTACCGTCGAGCAGCCAGGTGACGAAGTAATCCCAGCGACGCCGCTGCATGTAGGCCGACGCCGCCCCGTAGCCGTGGTGCTGGTTGGGGAGCAGCAGCAGGTCGAAGTCCTTGTTCGCCTTGATCAGCGCATCGACGACGAGCAGCGTGTTGTACGGCGGCACGTTGTCGTCGATGGTGCCATGCGCCAGCAGCAGGTGACCCTTGAGGTTCTTCGCCACTTCCTCGTTGGCGGCCTCGTCGTAGTTCGTCTTGCCGCTCGCGAGCGTATCGAAGTGCCCTTCGTAGCGTTCGCCCCAATCGTCTTCGTACTCACGGTTGTCGTGGTTGCCCGATTCCGAGATGCCGACCTTGAAGAAGTCGGGATAGCGGAACATGGCGTCGGCGGTGGCGAACCCGCCGCCCGAATGGCCATAGATCCCGGTACGGTCGAGGTCGATCCACGAGTTCTGCTGCGCCAGTTCCTTCTCGGCGATCACCTGGTCGGGCAGGGTGTTGTCGCCCATGTCGCCGTAGTAGGCGTCCATGAACTTCTTGGAGCGGTTGGGCGTCCCCATGCCGTTGATCTGCACCACGACGAAGCCGAGATCGGCCAGCGCCTGCTGCTCGCCGCCGGCCGGCCGGAACGCCCAGCTGCCGACGCTGCCGGTCTGCGGCCCGGGGTAGATGTTGTTGACGATCGGATACTTCCTGCCCGGGTCGAAGTCGGCCGGCTTGTACATCAGGCCGTAGACGTCGGTCGACGCCGTCACGCGCCTTCTCGTGGAAGGTGGTGACCGGGTGCCATCCCATGGCGCGGAGCCTGGCCGGTATCGGCCGCCTGCTCGAGCGGCATGATCAGCGCGCCCGGTGGTGGCGCTGCGAAGCGCGCTGGCCGGCGGCACGGCGGATTCGTCCCATACGTCCACCAGATATTTCCGGTCGGGCGAGAACGAGACGGTGTGTTCGCCTTCACCCGGGGTCAGCGAACCAGATGGGTGCCGTCGAGATTGACCCGGTAGTAGTGGTGGTAATAAGGCATCTGGGTCGGAGTCCTTCCCCTCGCCCGTGAACCACAGTGTCCGGGTGGCCTGGTCGACGCTGTCGATGGCCGGAGACGTCGCCGATGCCGGTGCGTGACCTGGTTCTTGAGCTGCCCGGTGGCGAGATCATAGAGATAGAGCTGGCCCCAGTTGTCGCGCTGCGAATACCAGAGGATCTCCTTGCTGGGCCAGAGCACGTCCCAGCCGGTCCATGGACTCGACGTGGGTCGGCTCCGATTCCTCGAACAGCGTCCGCACCGCACCGGTGGCTGTGTTGGCCTCGCGGATCCAGACGTGCTTGTGGAACCGGGACACTGACGCGAAGACGACGGTGGAATCGTCCGGATTCCACTTCACGTCGTTCATGCTGAGGTTGTCGCCCTGGATGCGAGCGGTGCTGATCGGGCGGCATCTGGAAGCGGACCATCTTGCCGGTGGCGACGTCGATGACGAGCCGGTGGATCATGGTGACGACGCTGTCGCCGGGCAGCGGGTACTTCCAGGACTGCAGCACCGGATGGCTGCCGAGGGAGCCCATCCGCCGCGGATCCCTCGCCGGTGGGGTGGTGACGAGGTACATGTCACCGTCGCCGCGCTGATCCTGCTGCTGGGTGGCGATGTATTTCGAGTCGGGCGACCACTGCACGATCGGCGCGGTCGCTCTTGGTCCAGCCGGCGTTGTCGGTGGCGTAGCCGAAGTTCTCGACGCCGTCGGTGGTGAGCTGGCGTCTCCTGGTGCGTCGTGGTGTCTTCCACCCAGAGGTTCCAGTTGCGGATGAAGACGCCGACCGTGCCGTCGGGCGCCATGTCGAGCGGATGTCCGTCAGACGACATCGCCCCGGCGCCGCGACCGAAGGCAAAGCCGCCGCGTCCGCCCGCGTCCCCCGCGGCCGCCGCGGCCGGCCGTTGACCGGGTGGCGCGCGGAATCGACCCCGGCGGGAGCGCGGTGCACTTCGAGCCCGTGCGCCAGACAGCTCCATTCCTTGCCGTCGACGGTCACCATGATCGACCTGTTGTCCTTGCGTGAAGTGACGTACGTGAACGGCAGATGCTGCGCGTCGTACCGGCCGCCCGCGGCGGCCGACAGTGCCGCGGCCACCCGCGCCTGGTCGAACGCCGGCACCCGGGACTTGCGCACCGGATCGACCAGGAGGAACTGGCCGTTGCCGTCCTTGAACCAGAAACGGTCGCCGGCGAGCCAGTTGGGGGTCGACCCGGCCGGCATCGGCGGCCTGGGTGATCTCGGCCGAGGCGGTCATGTCCATCTCGGCGCGGCGGTAATCGGCGGCGGTGAACACCTTGCCCTGCCCTTGCTGGGCGGCGAGCGGAACGGCAACGACGACGCCCGCCAACGCGAGCAACAGCCGGCGCACGGCGCCGGACCAGAACGGACCCGAACGGAATGACATGCGGTTCCTCAATGGATGAAGGCGATGTTTCACCGCTGAACGACACTCAGGCATGGGGGAGGTGCAACAACAATAGGGCTCCGCTCGGCGAGGGCAACCCTGCCTCCCGGCGCCGATGGAGGTGAGGCAGCGCAGCCGGGATAGATTGCTCCTGCCACCGGTCGGGCGGGTGGGACGAGGGGACGGCCGGGGGGGCCCATGGTGGACGAACTTGGCATTACGGTGAAGGTCGCGGCGGACTTTGCCACCACGGTCGAACGCACCCGCGCGGCGCTCAAGACGGAAGGGTTCGGCGTGCTCACCGAAATCGACGTGCGCGCGGCGTTCCGGGAAAAGCTGGCGCGCGACTTCCGCCCCTACCTGATTCTCGGCGCGTGCAATCCGCTGCTCGCATACCGCGCATTGTCCGCCGAGCCGCGGGTCGGCCTGCTGTTGCCCTGCAACGTGACCGTCGAAGCGCAGGACGATGTCACGACCATCGTGCGACTGGTCAACCCGATGTCGCTGCTGGCCAGCAGCGCGCTCGAGGCCCCGGACGAGATTCGCGCCGTGGCCACCGACGCCAGTGCGCGGCTGGTCCGGGTGGCCGAGGCGTTGTCCGCCGGCGGGCATTCGTAGCAGCTACATTGGGTCCATCGCCTTGCATACCGCGTCCTGCTCGGAGGAATCGCATCGATCTTCCCGTCCCCCAACCGGGAGCCAACCGTGAACGTCGCCTACTGGGATCGCCTGGCCGAGAAGTGGGATGACTACGTCTTCAGCGCGCGCCGCTCCGATCGCCGGCGCGTGGTTCCGCAAGCCCTGCAGCGCGCCGCCGATTCGGCGCGTTCGGCGTTGATCGCCGATTTCGGCTGCGGGCCGGGGGCGTTTCTGCCGCTGCTCTCCCGCACCTTCGGCCGGGTGGTGGCCTACGACCAATCGCCGCGCTGCACCGCCATCGCCGCCCGCAGGACCCGCCGCCGGCCCAACGTCACCGTGATCCATCCGCCCGAACACGCTCCAGGAGTGGCAGCACCGCTGCGACGCCGTGTTGTGCGTCAACGTCGTGATTCATCCGCGGCGGCGGAACCGGATCAGCACGTTCACCAGGGCACTCGACCTGCTGCGGCCCGGCGGCCGCCTGATCATGGTGGTGCCGTCGATCGAGTCGGAATGCCTGCTGGCCGAAGCGACGGGCGGGGGCGGCAGCGGCCGGAACTGCGTGCAGGTGCCGCGGGGCGCCAAGCCGGTGCCGCTGGGCGTCCTCTCGGTGGTGGGCGTCCCCACCAAGCACTTCGCCGCCGCCGAGCTGCAAGTGGTGGCGGCGACCCTGGGCCTGGAGCGGGTCGAGATCTCGCGGGTCGAGTATGTCGTGGTCCAGCTACGGGCTCAAGCCGGTCCGGCCCGCCGGGACTGTGCCCGTGGGACTGGATGCTCGAGGCGAATTCGATCCCGGCGCGCCGCGGCGCCTGACCGGGGCCGCGCCGCACGATAGTTTGCAGCAGGGCGCGACGACTTCCCCGGGAGGATGTGGTGACGGAACGCACGATGGCGGCGGCGCGGGCTGGGCATGCGGGCAGGCTGGCTGATCCTGCTTTCCGCCGCCATGGTGGTCGGCGCATCACGCTGGCGGCACAGACGCGGCCGTCGCCGATCGTCGAACCCGATTCCGCGCTGCTCGCGCCGCGACCGATTCCGGGACCGGTGTTCGAGTCGCCCGAGTTCACCCGCGCGGTGCAGCGCGGCACGCGCACGCGCACCGGCGCACCGGGGCCGTCCTACTGGGTGCAGCATCCGCGAGTACGACATCCATGTCCGCCTCGACCCGGCGACGCACCGCGTCACCGGGAAGGAGACGATCACGCTATCGCAACTTCTCGCCCGACACCCTGCGCACGCTGGCGCTCTACCTGCGCCAGAACGCGTTCGCGCCGGGAAGTCCGCGCCGCCAGAGCGTGCCGATCACCGGCGGCATGACCTGCTGTCGGTGGCGGTCGACGGCGCGCCGGTGATCGCCGCCATCGAACGACAATCCGGCGATGCCGATCACGTCGCCGCCGCGCCAGCCGCCGCAGCCCGGGCAGTACGCCGTCGACGGCACGGTGATGTCGATCCCGCTGGCCCGGCCGCTCGTGCCCGGTGCGACGCACGACGCTCGACATCAGCTGGTGGTACGCGCCGGCGCCCGTCACCGGCCGACGGCCGGGAAGGGCGCGAGGGCGACGTCTACTTCATGGGCTACTGGTATCCGCAGATGGCGGTGTACGACGACGTCGACGGCTGGGTGACCGATCCCGTACCTGCTGGAAGCGGAGTTCTACATGGATCCCGCCGACTACACGGTGGCGATCACCGTGCCGCACGGCTGGGTGGTCGGGGCAACCGGGCACGCTGCAGAACGCGCCGGCGGTGCTGTCGCAGGCGGCGCGCGACAGCCTCGCCGCGGCGCGGCAGTCTCGGCCGGCGTGGTCCGGGTCGCTGACGCCGGGACCGGGCGCGTTCGCGGCGTTCGCCGCCCGGCGGCGCCACGGCGACCTGGCAGTTCTCGCGCCAGCGACGTTCGCGACTTTGCGTGGGGCACCAGCGACGAGTACGCCTGGGACGCCACCCGCGCGCTGGTGACGACGCCGATCGGCACCGTCGACACGGTGGCCATCAATTCGTTCTTCCGGCTCACGCCGGCCGCCGCGGCGTGGCCGTCGGGCGGGGCGCGGTACACGCGCGACGCGATCGAACAGATGTCGGCATGGCTCTGGCCCTATCCGTGGCCGCAGATGACGTCGATGGAAGGGGTTCTCGACAGCGGCGGGATGGAGTACCCGATGATGACGCTGATGCAGCCGTGGGCCGATACCCTGTCGCTGGCCGGCGACCTGATGCACGAGACCGGGCACATGTGGTTCCCGATGCAGGTCGGTTCGAACGAGACGCGGTATCCGTGGATGGACGAGGGGTTCACCCAGTTCGACGTGGCGCAGGGGATGCGCGCGCTCTACGGCGCCAACCGCACCGGCGGCCGCCCCAACGATTCCGAACGCGGACAGCGGGCAGCTCTACCTGGCCGCGGTCCGCAGCGGACGAGGACGACGTCGCTGATGCGGCCCGGCGACGAGTTCCCGCAGAACACCTACCTGGTGATCTACTACGACAAGACGGCGCAGGTGCTGGCGGCGCTCCGGGCCATCATCGGCCCCGAGACGCTGCACCGCGCGCTGGTGACCTACGGCCGCGAGTGGACCGACCGGCACCCGCAGCCGTACGACTTCTTCAATACCGTCGCCGCCGTCTCGGGTCGCGATCTGTCGTGGTTCTGGACCACCTGGTTCTATCACGCCTGGGCCCTCGACCAGGCGATCGACTCGACGGCCGGTGCGTGGGCGATTCGCTGGCCGTGACCATCGGCGATCACGGCCTGGCGCCGATGCCCGTCTTTCTCGCGGTGACCCGGCGCGACAGCACGGTGCAGCGGATCACGGTGCCGGTGGACGTCTGGCTCAGCGGCAAGCGCCAGACGGTGGTGATGGTTCCCGGCGCGGCCAGCGTGGCGAAGCTCGCGATCGATCCGGACGGCGACTTTCCCCGACCTCGACCCGGGCAACCAGCAGGTGGTCACGCCGCAGCCGACGGTCCCCGGCGGGCGGGCCACTGCGACCATCTCCACCCGCCGTACATTCCTTCGAGAACAACCTGTTCCCTCCGCCCCTGCCCGGGAGAAACCCGAGATGATCACCGGCCTGCCGTTCTGGCCCCGCCTCGCCGCCGTCAGCCTCTGGATCACGCCGCTGCTGGGCCTGCCACTGGCGCTGGGACCCGCGCCGCAACAGCCGCTCTACATGCCGAGGGCCATCAAGGCGGCGTATGCGCACGGCACGCGCTCGCCGGACGGGATGCCGGGGCCGAAGTACTGGGAGAACCACGCCAGCTATCGCATCGCGCGTGCAGGCCGCACCGCCGGACCCGACCATCCGCGGCACCGAGCAGATCGTCTACCACAACAACAGCCCCGACACGCTGCGGGCGCTGGTGTTCAAGTTGTTCATGAACGTCCACAAGCCCGGCGCGCCGCGGCTGGGCGGGACGGCCGCCGACTATCTCACGTCGGGCACGCACATCGATTCGTTCTCGGTCAACGGCAGGCCGCAGGCCTGGGGAAACGACGCCAATGTCTTCACCTGGAAGGTGGTGCGTCTCTCCGCTCCGCTGCTGCCGCATGATTCGGTGCAGCTCGGCGTCGCCTGGCACTACGACGTCGCCAACGGGGGCGGCCGCGAGGGGATCATCGATCCGACCACGTACTACCTGGCCTACTTCTATCCGCGGGTGGCCGTCTACGACGATTACAACGGCTGGGACACGATGGACTTCACCGGCGAGCAGGAGTTCTACAGCGACTTCAACGACTACGACGTGTCGATCACGCGTACCGCGCAACTACGTGGTGTGGGGCACCGGGACGCTGACCGATGCGGCGCAGGTGCTGCAGCCGGAGCCGCTGCAGCGGTTCCAGGCGAGTCGTTCACCTCGGACACCACGATCCACGTGGCCCCCGGCTGCGCGACGACCCTGGCCGGCGAGACGACCCGGCAGGACTCCATCAACACCTGGCATTTCACCGCCACCGAACATTCCCGACATGGCGTTCGGGCTCAGCGATCACTACGACTGGGACGCCGCCAGCGTGCTGGTCGATGACGCTGCCGGACGGCGGGCGAGCACGCAGGCCGCCTACAACGACGACGCGACGGACTTCCACTCCATGGTGCAGTTCGCGCGGAGTGCGCTGAACTTCCTGTCGCACCAGTGGCCCGGCGTGCCCTATCCGTACGAAAAGAGCACCATCTTCCGGGGCTTTGCCGACATGGAATACCCGATGATGGTAAACGACAACAGCAACGCCGATACGTCGTTTTCGCGGTTCGTGGTGGCGCATGAGATCGCCCACACCTACTTCCCGTTCTACATGGGGATCAACGAGACCCGCTACGGCTTCATGGACGAGGGGTGGGCCACGACGTTCGAGTACCTGATCAACCAGGTCGACATGGGCAAGCCGGCAGCGGAAAAGCTGTATCAGCAGTTCCGCGTGGCTGGCTGGATCCGCGACCCGTCACCGCTGGAAGACCTGCCGATCATCACGCCGGAAGACGTGCTCAAGGGAGCGGCCTACGGCAACAACGCCTATGGCAAGGCGTCACTGGGCTATCTCGCGGTCAAGGACCTGCTGGGCGACGCGATGTTCAGGAAGTGCCTGCAGGCGTTCATCGCGCGCTGGCACGGGAAGCACCCGATTCCGTGGGATTTCTTCAACACCTTCAATGATGTGTCGGCGGAGAACCTGAACTGGTTCTGGCGCGACTGGTACTTCAGCAACGACTACATCGACCTGGCGGTCGCAGGCGTGACCCATACCGCGCGCGGCTACTACGGTGGCGGTGAAGAATATCGGGGGCATGGACGCGCCGTTCGACCTGATCCTGCGATATGCCGGCGGCGGCGCAGCCGACACCGTGCACGAGACACCGCGGGTGTGGCAGGCGAACCAGCAGGAAGCGTCGGTGGCGGTGCCGGGCGGCAAGGTGCTGCAGTCGGTCACGATCGACGGCGGGATCTGGATGGATGCGGACCTGAGCAACAACAGCTGGAAGAGCGGCAGTCATTAGTCGTTCGTCATGCGTCGTGAACGAGCGGTGGGGCGGCGCGGCGGTGAGGCGGGGCGGGCAGCGGAGCGCGACGGGCAGGCAAGAGGGCCTCTGGCACCGCGCTCCCGCATCCCCGTCCCTGAGTCTGCGTCAGACCTTGGCGGACTTGCTCCGCGAAACGTCGCTGCGAGGCCCTCTCGCCCGCCCCTCCCTATATCCGCGAACGCCGCGTGACGAACGACTAGACCATCCCCTTCCGGATCACCTGCACCATGAGGTCGCCGAAGGTGTCGATCTCGTCGGGGGTGGTGTAGACGTTCGGCGTCACCCGCAGCCCGGTGAACTCCGCATTGCCGATCGGCGTCGTCACGATGCCGTGCTTGTCGAGCAGCCACCCGGCGAGCTTGCCAGGATCGACGCCGTCGATCATCACGAGACAGATTGCGCCGGAATACGGCGTGTCGAGCTGGGTGGGGATGTGCACCCGGTCGCTCTCGGCCAGGAGTCTCTTGGCCCAGCGGTCGCGGAGGTAGCGCAGCCGCGCAATCTTGCGGTCAGCGCCGATGCCGCGGTGGAACGCCACCGCCGCCGAAATGGCATTGTGGTTGGCGGCCGGGTGGGTGCCGATCTCCTCGAACTTGCGGATGTTGCCGTTCTGGTCGGCGCCGGCCGCCATCAGCGGCCAGATGCCGTCGATCTTCTCCTTGCGGACGTACAGGAAACCGGTGCCGATCGGCGCCAGCAGCCACTTGTGGAGTGACGTCCCGTAGTAGTCGACGTCGAGTTCGTCCCGGGTGAACGGGAAGTGTGCGTAGGCGTGGGCGCCGTCGACGAACACCTTGATGCCGCGTTCCCGCGCCATCGCCACGATGTCGCGCACCGGAAAGATCTGGCCGGAAAGATTCGTGATATGCGTCACCTCGATGACCTTCGTCTTCGGGGTGATGGCATTGCGGTACATGTCGACGAGATACTGCTGCGACGGCGGCGGCACCGGCCAGACGAGTCTCTTGACCACGATGCCGTCGCGCCGCATCCGCTGGTCCCAGGTGGTGAGCATCCGCGGATAGTTCTGGGTCGTGGTGAGGACTTCGTCGCCCGGTTGCAGATCGACACCGAGGATCAGGGTTTCAAGCGACTCGGAGGTGTTGCGAGTGATCGCCATCTCTTCGAGGTCGCAGCCGAAGTCGTGCGCCAGGTCGCGGCGGACGCTCTCGATCCGCGGTTCGAGCACGGCCCAGAGGTGATTGGCGGGCGACTCGTTGGTGAACTGGAGGTCGCGAATCATCGCCTCGAGCACGTGCGTCGGCGTGGGACAGACCCCGCCGTTGTTGAGATTGACCAGCGTACGGTCGGTATCGAAGGCGCGCTGGATTTCCGTCCAGTAGGCCTCGTCGGTGGCGGCGTCGGCCGGGTCGGCGTGGCCGAAGCGGTCGTTGGCACGAACCACCCGGCGGATGGCGCTGGAGCGGAACATCGGCAGGGCGGCGCTGGCTCCGACCAGCGATTGCACGAAGTGGCGGCGGCTGGACATCGGACCTCCGGGTGGCAGCGGCGAGCGGCGGGCATGGGACGGTGTGCCGTGACGATACGCGCCGGGGCGTTCCCGCGCCAGCGCGACGGCGGCACATTATCCTACGGGCCGGGAGGTGAACCGGCGCCAGCGTGCCGCACAGCCGTCCGACTCCACCGAGCGCACGCGATCCCCTTCCGTTCGCCCGACGCCCGGCCCGACCGGAGAATGACCGCATGACACCCGCTCGCATCTTCGCCACGATACTGACCGCCGCCGCTGCGGCCGGGCCGCTCGCCGCCCAGTCCACCGATCTTGCCCGCTGGAAACAGGAAGCGGCAGACGTGACCATCATCCGCGACGACTGGGGCATCGCCCACGTGTACGGCAAGACCGACGCCGACGCCGTGTTCGGCATGGAGTACGCGCAGGCGGAAGACGACTTCAACCGCGTGGAAACGAATTACCTCACGGCGCTCGGTCGCACCGCCGAGGCGGACGGAGCCCGGGCGATCTACCAGGACCTGCGTCAGCGGTTGTACATCGACCCCGATTCGCTCAAGGCCGAATATGCGCGCAGTCCGGTGTGGCTCCGCCGGCTGATGGACGCCTTCGCCGACGGGCTCAACGACTATCTCGCCACCCATCCGGGGGTGAAGCCGAAGGTGATCACCCGCTTCGAGCCGTGGATGGCGCTGTCGTTCACTGAAGGGAGCATCGGCGGCGACATCGAGCGGATCAGCGTGCCGGAGCTGGCGGCGTTCTACGGCGGCGTGCCGCTGCCGGCGGGTCGCGGACGCGGGCGCGGCGGCGACGGGCCGCCGGACGACGCGGGGACGCCGCCGCCGGAGCCGTCGGGGTCGAACGGCATTGCCATCGCCCCGTCGAACACGGCCGATCACCACGCCCTGCTGTGGATCAACCCGCACACCTCGTTCTACTTCCGGTCGGAACTGCAGATGGTGAGCGGCGAGGGGCTCGACGCGTACGGCGCCGTCACCTGGGGACAGTTCTTCATCTACCAGGGATTCAACACCACCGCCGGCTGGATGCACACCTCGAGCGGCGTCGACAACATCGACCAGTTTCTCGAGACCGTCGGCCAGCGGGACGGCACGTACTTCTTCAAGTTCGGCAACCAGCAACTGCCGGTCGTGAGCGCCCCCGTGACGATCGCGTTCCGGACCGACAGCGGCATGGCGCGGAAGACGTTCACCGTCTACTACATCCAGCAACGGCCCGTGGTGGCAAAGATCGGCGACCACTGGGTCACCGAAGCACTGATGAAGAACCACATCGACGCGCTGATCCAGTCGTATACCCGGACCAAGGCGAAGGACTACGCCGCGTTCCGCAAGATCATGGCGCTGCACACCAACTCGTCGAACAACACCATCTTCGCCGACGCCGAGGGAAACATCGCCTACTTCCACTCGAACTACATCCCGAAGCGCGACACGGCGTTCGACTGGACCAGACCGGTCGACGGCAGCAACCCCGCCACGGCATACCACGGCCTGCTCTCCATCGACGAGACGCCGCATCTCCTCAATCCATCCACCGGCTTCATCTACAACTCGAACAACTGGCCGTGGTCGGCGGCGGGATCGGCGAGTCCCGACGCGGGCCGATTTCCCGAAGTACGTCGAAACCGGCACCGAGGAGAGTCAGCGCGGGTATCACGCGCTGCGCCTGCTCCCGGGCCGGAAGGATTTCACGATGGCGTCGCTGACCGCGGCGGCATTCGACAGCTACCTGCCGGCGTTCGCGACGATGATTCCGGCGCTGCTCAAGGGATACGACGCCCTTCCCGCCACCGATCCGCTCACGGCGCAGGTGGCCGACCAGATCGCGCTGCTCCGGGACTGGGACTACCGCTGGGGGGCGGCGTCGGTGCCGACATCGCTGGCGGTGTTCTGGGGGAGCGACGTGCTGCGGCGGGTCGGGCGCGACGCCCGCGCCGCCGGGATGCCGGCCATGGATTACGTCTCCAATGGAGCCGCGCCCGGGGCGCTGGTGCAATCGCTGGCCGCGGCGTCGGACCGACTGACCCGGGATTTCGGCAGCTGGAAGACGCCCTGGGGCGACATCAACCGGTTCCAGCGGCTCGATGACAGCATCAACTCGCACTTCGACGACAGCAAGCCGAGCATTCCGGTGCCATTCACCTCGTCGGAATGGGGATCGCTGGCGTCGTTCGGGGCGCGGGCGTACCCCAACACGAAGAAGTGGTACGGCACCAGCGGCAACAGCTTCGTGGCGGTGGTGGAATTCGGCGACAGCGTGCGGGCGCGGGCGGTGACGGCCGGCGGTGAGAGCGGCGATCCGTCGTCGCCGCATTTCGACGACGAGGCGGAGCGGTACGCCAGCGGCAATCTTCGTCCGGTGTACTATTATCGGAGTCAGTTGAAGGGGCACATCGAGCGGACCTATCACCCCGGGCAATGACGCGCCGGCACTGATTGCGAGGCGTGCCGGGGGCAGCCATTATTTGTTGGCCAGCACAAATCCGGGGGGTGTTTCGTGTTGAATCGCATGTGGCGCCTGGCGGCAATCGAGGCCGTCTCCGCAGCCGTCGTCGTCGTCGGCACGGCCGGGGCACAGACCATCAACGGTACGGTGGCGAGTGCTGGCCAGCCGGTCGTCGGGGCAACGGTGCGCCTTCTCGGGCTTGAGCGGTCGCAGCGCACCGGCGGCGACGGCCGCTATTCGTTCGCCAACGTGCCGCGGGGTACCTACCGTCTGTTCGTCGCGGCGACGGGTTATGCCTCGCTCACCGACACACTGCAGGTGACCAGCGCCACCGCGTTGGTCAACATCAACCTCGTCGCGTCACCGATTCCGCTGCAGCAGATCATCGTGTCGGCCTCGCCGACCCCGCACACCAGTGACGAGCTGTATCAATCCGCAGAATCGAAGTCGAGACTCGCGTTCGACAACAGCGCGGGGATGAGTTTCGCCGAGAAGTTGTCGGATCTGCCCGGCGTCACGGTTCGTGGCAACGGGTCCGCGCCATCGCGGCCAATCCTGCGCGGATTGGGCGACAATGAGGTGCTGATCCTGGAAAACGGGCTGCGGATGGGCGACATCGCCACGTACGACCCGGCCCACGCCACGCCGATCGATGCGCTGAGCATTTCGCAGGTCGACGTCGTGCGGGGTCCGGCGGCGCTGCTGTACGGGCCGAACACGATCGGCGGAGTGGTCAACGTCATCACCAACATCGTGCCCGACGTGTCGGACCACCCGCTGTCGGGAACGGTCGCGGTCGAAGGCAATAGCGTCGCCAACGAGTATGCGGGCTACTTCAACAACGTCCTCAGCGGAACGCACTCGGCGTTCCGGGTGTCCGCTGGCGGGGTGCATTCGAGCGACATCCGCATTCCGTCGGGCACGTACATCGACCCCGGGACCGGCGCCGCCTTCGCGCTCAGCCGGATCCCGCAGTCATTCGACCGGACCAGCGAGGAAGGCGCCGGATACACATACCAGGGCGATTTCGGAATGGTCGGCGTGGGCGCGCGACACTACGAAATGAACTACGGCATCCCCGGCGTACCGCCGAACCCCGACTGGATCGACGTGCCGCCCACCACGTCCCGGATCGCCCAGCAGCGCAATACCATCGAACTCCGGAGTCTCGTGAACACCGGCGGCAGCACGTTCGGGCAGTTGCGATTCAATGGGAGCTACGACGACTACAATCACTCGGAATTTCCCACCGCCCAGGACTCCACCGGGGTGTCGGACCCGCAGGCGAACCATTTCCACAAGCAGGAATTCAACGGCGTCTTCCAGCTGCAGCAGCAGCCGAGCGGCCGGCTGTCCGGCACGATCGGCCTCTGGAGCGACGTGCAGAACCTGACCATCGAGGGGGACCAGCCACTCGGACCGAACTCGCTCACGACCGACTTTGCCGGGTATGCGTACGAGGAATTGCAGGTAGCCGCCGATACCCGGTTGCAGGCCGGCGCCCGCTTTGATTACAACCACATCCAGACCCACCCCTACGCGCAATCGACCGATCCCGTCTTCCGGACGCTCGACACGTCGCGCACCAGCAACGCCTTCACGGCCTCGGTCGGGGCGCTGCAGCAACTCGCGACCCATGTCGTGGCGTCGGTCAGCGTGGCGCGGTCGTTCCGGGCGCCCACGGTGCAGGAGCTCTTCGCCAACGGATTGGACGCGGCGAGCGGAACGTATTCCGTCGGCACCGCAAGCCTCGGCCCCGAAACGGGGCTGGGCATCGACGCCTCGCTCAAGGGTGAATTCCGTCGCGTGTCGTTCGAGATCTCGCCCTATCTCAATTCGATCGACAATTACATCTACGGCTTCCTCCGGGGCGATACGATCCAGGACTTCCCGGTTCGCCAATTCTCCGCGACGCGGGCCCGACTGATGGGATTCGAGGCCAGCCTGACGGTCGTCCCCGCTTCGGAATGGGTGCTGCAGGCCAGTTCGGACTATGTCAACGCCCAGGACACCAGGCTCGGCGTTCCGTTACCGTTCATTCCGCCGTTGCGGGGGCTGGTGCGCGCCACCTATCAGAACCAGCGGTACATGGGAATGGCCGAGTGGCGGCTGGCGGCCAGGCAGACCCGGCTTGGTGACGGTGACACACCGACCGACGGCTACGCGGTGATGAACCTCGGCGCCGGGATCCGGCTGGTGCATCAGGACATGGTGTCGGAGATCAGCGTCCACCTCGACAACGTCTTCAACACGGTCTATCGCGACAATCTGTCGGTCATCAAGGATTTCGTGCCGCAGCCGGGGCGCGGGATCCGGCTGAATTACGAGCTGCTCTATTGAGCGGAAGCGCCGGCGAGGACAACATGGTCGTTCGCTGGCCACTCGGCACTCTTCTCGGTCTTGCCGCGGCGGCCCATCCCCTCCCCGCCCAGATCCTCGGCCTGCCGCCGATCGACAGCGTCCGCGTGACTGTCACGCCCACCTGCCGCGCCGCCGAATGCGATTCCCCGTTCACGCTGCTGGTGGCGACCCACGGTGCTGTGTGGTTCCGGAACGACAGCCTCTCCCTCAGCGGCCCCGCGGACTCGACGCTCGTCGCCGCGTACCTCGCGGGTGTCGCCCCGGTCATCCAGTCCCGCTTTCCGGCCCGCTTCGATCACGATTCACTCCTTTGCGCCGCGCCCGGCGATGACCAGCCCGTGGTGACGGTGTCGTTCTACGCCGACACGACGATCCGCCAATACGTCGACTTCCGGGACTGCCGGCCGCTCGACGCCACGCCGGGCGGAACCGCCGATCCGCGCCGCGAAGCGTTGCGACGGTTGCGCATCTTCGAAGACGAAATCGAATCGTTGCGGCCGCGGAGCAGGCGGGGACACGCGCCGACAGCACACCGGCAGCGGTGACACGCGCCGGGACGCCGCCGGTGCTATCTATACAGCGGTCGGCGCCGCCGGGGTGCCGCTCACGGGAGGATCGGTTTGCGTCATCCACTGTACCCGCTTGGCATTCTCTGCGCCGTCTCCGTCCTGCCGGGCCGCGCCGCCGCCCAGCGCGCCAGCCCCGCCGACCAGGCACACCGCGACAGTGTCGATGCCATCGTCACCACCCTCGTGGGCCGGCTCGATCTGGCGCGATACAAGGCAACGATCAAGGGCCTGACGCAATTCGGCGATCGGCGCCAGGGCACCGATCGCAATCGGGCTGCTGTCGACTGGATCGAAGGCCGGCTGAAGAGCGACGGCTGCACCAACACCGAGCGCATCCACTACGAATACGACGGCCGCCAGGTGCTGCCGCCCGATTCGCTGGCGGCGCGCCAGGCGCGGCGCGGTGCTGGCGGCCGAGGCCGCGGCAGGGGTCGCGGGACGCAGCGGCTATCGCCCGCCGGTCAAGGGGTTCCGCGGTCCGACCGGGGTGAACATGAATCCGGCGCTGCAACCCGACACCGCGATCCGACGGATCGACATGCAGCCCGACACGCCCGGACCACGGGAAGAGGTGTACTGCACCAAGGTCGGCACGACGCATCCCGACGAGATGTACATCGTCGGCGGCCACATGGACGGACACGGCTATGGGCAGGCGGCCAATGACGACGGCTCCGGCGCGGCGCTGGTGATGGAGCTGGCCCGGGTCTTCTCGTCACCCGACGTCAAGACGGATGTCTCCATCCGCTTCATCCTGTGGAACAACGAGGAGACCGGACTCAACGGCAGCCGGGCGTACGTCGAGCAACGGGCGGCGCTGCAGGGCAAAGAAGACCCCGCCGGCTCGGGCAAGTACCCCGAACCGACGTGGCTCGGCATGATCCAGCACGACATGATGCTCTTCGACCACGGCATGCCGGGGCCGGACGGCACGGTGTCGCCGGAGCAACGCCGCGAGGCCGACGTCAACATCGAATTCGCCGGCACGTCGAAGATGGCCAGCGGCGCCGAGGAGCTGGCGTGGTTCTTCCGCGCCGCCAACGACCGGTACGCGACCGACTATCCGGCGGCAGTCGGCGACCGGATGAGCAACACCGATTCCGACGCCTTCAAGGACCTGGTGCCGTCGATCTCGCTGCGGGAGAACGAACGATCGTCGCAGATCGGCACCGGGTGGGATCCGCAGTGGCATCAACCCACCGACGTCTACAGCACCTACTCCGACAAGGATTTCCTGCTGGGACTGAACGCCGCCCAGACCACGCTGGCGGCCGTGGCCCAGCTGGCGGGCGCCGCGGTGACGCCGTGACCGGCGACCGTCGCGACGCGCCGCCGGGCGGCGGGTTCGACCCCGCCACCAGCATCCAGGACTACCTCGTCTTCGGCGAGTTCGGTGACGTCAATCCGTCGATCTGCGATTCGTCGACCTACACCTTCCTGAGCGTCGCCAAGATGGAAGAGGTCTTCGAGCACGACATCGAAGGCTGCTTCCTCTATTCGCGGCACTGGAATCCCACCAACCGCTACCTGGCCGACGCGCTGGCGCGGATGGAATCCGGCGAGTCGGCACAGGTCATGTCGTCGGGGATGGCGGCGATCAGCACCACGTTGCTCAAGCTCTGCTCGGCGGGCGACGAGATCGTCTCCGGGCGCACCGTCTACGGCGGCACCTATGCCCTGCTCAAGAACCTGCTGCCGCGTTTCGGCATCACCACGCGGTTCGTCGACCTGACCGATGCGGCGGCCGTCGAGGCCGCCATGACCGAGCGCACCCGGGTGCTGTACTGCGAGTCGCTGAGCAACCCGTTGCTGGAGGTGGCGAACCTGCCCCGGCTCGGTGAGATTGCCCACCGGCACGGTGCCACGCTGGTGGTCGACAACACCTTTTCGCCGCTGCTGCTTTCGCCGCTCCGCCTCGGTGCCGACGTCGTGATCCACAGCATGACGAAGTTCATCAACGGCATGAGCGATTGCGTGGCCGGGTGCGTCGTGTCGTCGCAGGAGTTCATCGCGGCACTCAACGACATCAATGCCGGGCCGTCGATGCTGCTGGGGCCGGTGCTCGACAGCATCCGGGCCGCCGGCATCCTCAAGAACCTGCATACGCTCCACGTCCGGATGGCTCGGCACAGCCGCAATGCGGCGTACCTGGCGGATCGATTCGCGGACACCGGGCTGCCGGTGCACTACCCCGGCCTGCCGCGCCATCCGCAGCACGCGCTGATGCGGCAACTGATGAATCCCGGCTCCGGCTTCGGCGGCATTCTCGCCGTCGACACGGGCGACAAGGCCTCGGCCGACCGGTTCATGACCGAGCTGCAGCACGCCCGGGTGGGATACCTGGCCGTAAGCCTCGGCTATTTCAAGACGCTGTTCAGCGCGCCAGGACACAGCACGTCATCGGAGATTCCCGACGATGCGCGGCGGGCGATGGGCATGAGCGACGGATTGATCCGCTTCTCGGTCGGCCTCGACAACGATATCGAACGGACCTGGGACCGCATCAGCGACTGCCTGGCCGCCGCCGGACTGAAGGCGCCGCTGACATCACCGTAGCCCGGCACGGAGAGCTACCATGTCCTGCCTGCTGATTCTCCTCGCGCTGGTCACGCCACGATTGGTCATGGTGTTGCTCTGGCTGGGCACCAGGTGGTTCTCGGGCCTGTTCGCCACGCCACTCTGGCCGGTTCTCGGCTTCATCTTCCTGCCCACCACGCTGCTCTGGTACACCGCGGTGCAACACTGGTTCGGCGGATCGTTCACCGGCTTCTGGCCGATCGTCGGACTGGTCGTGGCACTCCTCATCGATCTTTCACCGGCCCACCGGGGCGGACGGTGGTCGCGGAAGGGCGATCAGGCGTAGTATCGCCCACGGCCCAGATCCACGGGCGAACGGCGGGCGTCCCCGGTTCCGGTGATCGGGGCGTCACCCTCGGAACCTCGGCTTCGATCGCGGGCATGGCCGCCATCGGTACGACTCCGTCGGAGCGACGCAATCAGGGCAAAGCGTCGACCCACTGGCCGAAATCGAGCCCAGCGGTATTGTAGTCGTCGACCAGCGCCAGCCGCTGGTCCGTCCCCGCACCACATCGGTACCACTCGGTCAGGCCCAGAGCCGGAGGTCGTGATGACGGCGTTGTCCGCGTTGTGGCTCCCCATTCTGTTGTCGGCGGTGATCGTCTTCGTGGTGAGCTCGGTCGTGCACATGGTGTTGCCATGGCACAAGAGTGACTATCCCGCCGTGCCGGACCAGGACGCCCTGCTCGAGGCGGTCCGACCGTTCAATCTCCAGGACGGCGATTACATGGTACCGCGGGCCGGCAGCATGGCCGAAATGCGGTCCGAGGCATTCAAGGCGAAGTTCACCCGCGGGCCGCTGCTCATCGTGACGGTCATCGCGAAGCCATCGCTCGGCATGGGGAAGCAGTTGGTGCAGTGGTTCATCTATCTGGTGGTGGTGGCGATCTTCGCCGCCTATGTCGCATGCCACGCGCTGGCGTCGGGCGCCCCGTATCTGCAGGTGTTCCGCTTCGTGGGCGCGGTGGCGTTCGCCGGCTTCGCGCTGGGCCTCTGGCAGTTGTCGATCTGGTACCGGCGCGGCTTCGGCCTGACGTTCAAGTCGACGATCGACGCCCTGTTGTACGCCTGCCTGATGGCGGGGACGTTCGGCTGGCTGTGGCCGAGGTAGTCTCGACCGCGAACAACTTCGTGCGCGAACTGCGTCCCGAGGCGAGCGTCACGGCCCGCTTCGGGACGCGGTAGTAATCGGCCACGAGTTCGATCAGTCGATCGTTGGCGCGGCCCTTTTCGGGCACGTCAGGGAGCCAGATCTCGAGGGAGGCGTGGCCCACGACGCGGACCTCGGTCCGCCGAGCCCGCGGATGAGCTCGCACCTCGACGACCAGGCGCCCGGCGCCGGCGGCCGGCATCGATCACCCTGGCGCGATCAACGAACAGAGCCGATCGAGGTCGACGTTTCCGCCGCTCAGCACCACGGCCATCCGCCGCCCGGCCACATCCGGAATCCTGCCGCTGAGCGCCGCCGCGGCCGCCGCGGCGCCGGCCGGCTCGGTCAACAGCTTGGTGCGGGACAGCAGCTGCGCCATCGCCGCGGAGATTTCCCCGTCGGAGACCAGGACGACGTCGTCGACGTATTGCTGCACGATCGGAAAGGTGATCTCCCCCGCGAACGGCGCACCGAGCCCGTCGGCGATGGTCCGCACCTGCTCGATACGCACCGGATGGCCGGCATCGAGACTCAGGCGCATGGCCGCCGCGCCTTCCGGCTCGACGCCGTAGACCCTGACCGACGGACGTTGCTGCTTGATGGCGCTTGCGATCCCGGCGATCAGGCCACCGCCGCCGATCGGAACCACGACCAGGTCGACATCGGCTGCCTGCTCGAGAATCTCCATGCCGACCGTGGCCTGGCCGGCGATCACGGCCGGATCGTCGAACGGGTGCACCAGCGCGTAGCCTCGTTCGTCGGCCAGTCGATGCGCCAGCGCGAACGCCTCCGCGGCAACGCCGTGCAGGATGACTTCCGCGCCATATCCGCGGGTCGCGGCGACTTTCGACGCGGTCGCACCAGCCGGCATGACAACCGTGCAGCGCGCCCCCGCGGCCCTCGCCGCCCAGGCCAGGGCCTGCCCGTGATTGCCCGCCGATACCGTCACCACCCCTCGGCTCCGCGTGTCGGCATCGAGCTGCTTGACGGCATTCAACGCGCCCCGCACCTTGAACGACCCGGTCTTCTGCAGCGCTTCGCATTTCATCAACCAGGTCGCGGCGCTCGATTGCGCCGCGAGCGTCGCCGATGAGAACAGCGGCGTGAGGTGGATCTCCCCGGCCAGGCGGGTCCGGGCGGCACGAATCTGGTCGAGACTGGGGACCGCCATGCAATGATCCGGGAACAGGATGGAGAGACGATGACCGGCGACTCGAGCGCTGAGAAACTAGGCTGGACCGACCGCCCCGGGCAATCGGCCGAAATGGCGCTGGTGTTCCTGTTCACCTCGGGCATGCTGCTGGCCGGCCAGGTACTGCGCTACCACGTGGCCGGGCCCGGCTACATGCCCGAGCTGACCACATCGCGATTGCTGCTCTCGCTGGGAATGCAGATCGTGGTGGCGTTCCTGATCGGCGCGTTTCTGCTGCACCGCGGATGGCCACTGGCGCAGATCATCGGGCAGCCCGCATGGCGCGACCTCGCCACCGGGATCGGAATCTTCGCGATCGTCATGGCGGTCGCCGCCGCACTGGGCCTGGTGATGACGGCGACCCAGGGCAGCGCCAGAGTGGCGTCGGAACTTCGTACCGTGGTGCACGTCTCGACCGGCGCGGCGCTCCTCGGGGCCATCATCAACCCGCTCTTCGAGGAGCTGCTCTGGTTCGGGTACTGGTTCCGCCGGCTCGAGGCGCGCGGCGTCTGGCTTGCCGCGGTGGTCAGTCTGGCGCTGCGTACCCTGGCCCACCTCTGGAAAGGGCCGGTGGGCGCGCTGACGATCATTCCTACCGGCGTCATTTTCACCATCGTGTACCTGAAGACCCGCCGGTTGTGGCCGATCATCATCGCGCACATGGCGATGGACGCGGTGTCCCTGCTGGCATTGAGCCACCGGGGCTGAGCGGGTCCCGTACCCGGGAGGCCGGCACCCTTGGGTGCAACGGCCGCCCCACCTATCGTCCCCTGCATGGCCATGGATGTCATCGTCATCGGCGGTGGACTGGCCGGGCTCGCCGCCACCGAACGACTGAGCCGGCACGGCAGGTCCGTCACGCTCCTTGAAGCGCGCGACCGTCTCGGCGGCCGTGCCTGGACTACGTGGCAGCGGGGCGTCACCCATCCCATCGAACTCGGCGCCGAGTGGATTTCACGCTCCGGCGCCATGGAACAGATCCTCTCCGCGCATCACATCCCGACAGCCGAAGCACGGGGGCGATTCTGGACCCGTGTCGCAGGCACGTGGGACACGATGGCCGATGCCGAAGAAGATCCCGGGCACCGGATCCAGCGGATCGCGGCCGCGGCACACCGCGACATTGCGCTGACGGACGCGCTGGGACGGAAATCCGGTCACGGCGACGAATGGCTGCTCGGCTACGTCGAGGGATTCAACGCCGCTGATCCGGCGCGCGTGAGTGTGCACTGGCTGGCCGAAGTGGAACAGAACGGACCGGCGGATGCCGCGTCGTACCGCACCGACGCGGGAACGTCCGCGATCGCCGATGCGCTCGCGCGGTCGTGGTCCGCGCCGGTCGACATCCAGCTCGAGACCGTGGTGCGGCGCATCCGCTGGCGCCCCGGCCAAGTGGCCGTCGATGCCGACCATCACGGTTCGGCGACGACGTTCGAAGCCGCCGCGGCCGTGATCACCATCCCGCTGGCAATTCTGCAACTGCCGCCCGATGCCGCCGGCGCGATCGTGTTCGACCCCGAACCGCCGCGATTGGCGGCGGCGCTCGGCGGCCTTGCCATGGGCGACGCCGTCAAGCTGGTGTTCGTGTTCCGGGAGCCGCTCTGGCAGCATACGCCGGCCGGCAACGATCTGCTGTTCGTTGTCGACGGCGCGCAGCCGATCCCGACGTGGTGGACCGCCAACCCGTCGCCGGCCCCGATCATCACCGGGTGGGCGGGCGGCCCGCCTGCCACCCGTCTGGCGGGGATGCCCGGCGATTCCCTGGTCGAGGCCGGAATGGACTCGCTGAGTCACGCGATCGACGTTCCGCGCCGCGTGGTGCAGGATGCGTTCGTCGCCTGTCACAGCCACGACTGGCGGCGCGACCCGTTCTCTCGCGGCGCCTACAGCTACGTGCTGGCCGGGGGGCTCGGTTCGGCGGCCGGACTGGCGAGGCCGGTGCGCGACACCCTCTACTTCGCCGGCGAAGCCACGGCGGGACACGGAATCAATGCCACCATGGAAGGCGCGCTGGAGACCGGTCGGCGCGCCGCGGACCAGATCGCCAAGGCGCGCGCGGCGTGATCGCGCCCGGTGCGGGCCCGCGCGGGGTGCTGGCCATGGCGGTGATGTCGCTGGCGCTGGCCGGCGCGTGCCATGTCTCGCGGATGCCGCCCGCCGAGGCCCGGTCCCGGGCGCTCGCCGACAGCGGGCGATTTCGCGTCAGCTACGACTCCGCGCCCCCGATGTATCGCGACTTCCGCCAGGGGCTAATCGCCCATCAGTTCCTCGACACGATCGCGTCCCGTCTCAACGATTCGCTGCGACTGCCCCGGTCGATCACCATTGCCACCGCCGATTGCGACCAGCCGATCGCATCGTACGATTCGACCTCGCACCGGGTGACGCTCTGCTATGAGCTGTTCCAGGCATTGTCCGACGAATTCCCCGACGACGACAACGCCACGTACCTGATCAGTGGCACGATCATGTTCGCGTTGATGCACGAAGTCGGCCATGCGCTGGTCGACGTGCTCGATCTTCCCATCACCGGACGGGAAGAAGACGCGGTCGACCAGCTGGCCACGATACTCCTGTTGCAGCAGGGAGCTGCCGGCGATTCCCTCGCCTTCGGCGCGGTGGGATGGTTCGCCACGTCGGATCAGCTCGATCAATTCGATTCGCTCGCGCTGGCCGACGTCCACCCCACCAACATCCAGCGGGTCTACAACCTGCTCTGCTGGATCTACGGCAGCGACTCGACGCGGTATCCGGGGGTCTTCACCGACAGCATCCTCCCGGCGGATCGCCGCGACCAATGTCCGGACGAGTATCGCCGCATGGCCGACAGCTGGCGGCGCCTGCTGGCACCGTACCGCCGGCCACCCTGAACGCGCAGCGGGCGCCGGAGTCCGCTCCGGCGCCCGCGATGCGCAGCACCACGCGGGTTACTTGAGCCGCGGCCTGGTCTTGCGCGGCGCCTTTTCGCAGCTCGGCCACGCGCGCCCACCACCACCCCGCCCTCCGAAGCCACCGCCGGCCGCATTGCTCAGATCCACCTTCTCGTGCCGGATCATGGTGGGATCCTCCGATGCCTCGTACGCCAGCATGGCCGTCAGCGTGGCGTTGAACTTGAGATCGTCGAATACCACCTTGTCGTAGGTGTCGCGCTCGGTGTGCCACGTCATGGTGCCGTAGTCCCAGTTGAGCGCACCGAGATCCGCCGTGGGGACGCCGTAGCAGGTGAACGAATAGCCGTCGCTACCGGCACCCGATGGTCCACCGGGAAGGTTGGCGGAAATCGAATCCCGCCACTCGGTGGGTATGGCGCTCAGCCAGAGAATCACGTGCGCGGGAGAATCCACCATCCCGCCACCGCCGATGCGCTGGATGCGACCGGTGCCGTTGTCCTGATTGAAGACGTCCTGCAGCCCCTTGATCACTTCGGGGTGGTCTTCGGTGAACGCCTTCGAGCCGACCTCGCCCTCTTCCTCGCCGGTCCAATCGCCCACGATGATCGTCCGCCTCGGGTGCGGGTACGCCAGCCGGAGAATCCGCATCGCCTCCATCATGGTGAGCGTGCCGGTGCCGTTGTCGGTGGCACCGCTGCTGCCGTCCCACGAATCGAAGTGGGCCGAGAGCACCACGTATTCATCCGGCTTCTCGCTGCCCTTCACTTCGCCGATGACGTTGAAGACCGGCTGCTCGCCGAGGAGCTTGCTCTGCAGGTTGAGGCGCACCTTCGGCGCGTCCCCTTCCTCGGTGAGACGGTAGACGAGCCCATAGTCCTCGCAATTGAGCGCGATCGCCGGGGTCTTGGTGTTGTACGTCTCGAAGATCTCCATCGCGCCGAAGCCGTCGGGACCGGTCGGCCCGCTGCGCGCTGCCGCGGCGACCGCCGCCTTGAGGGCGTTGGAATCCACGGTGACGGTGCCGTCGGCGAGGTTGAGACTCATGTTCACCGACGCGCTGGCGCCGCGGCCGAACCCGCCCCGGCCGCCGAACCCGCCGCGGCCACCCCGTCCGCCACGCCCGCCGCCGGCCATGAGCGACTCCGGAAGCGCCGTCGGATAGGCCAGCTTGGGACGCGAGGAGATGATGCCGCCGGCCCCGCCCTCTTCGAGGCGGACGCCGAGTTCGCCGCCACCCAGCGCCGCCGAGTAGCCGGTGCCGCGAACATCCGCGCCGTTCGGGCCGCGCCGATTCCAGTCGGCCTTGATCTCCGAAACGAGGGTGTCCATCCGCGCAGCGGAGGCTGTGGTGCCGTACTGCAGCCACTGATCCCACGGGCGGCAACTCGGCATCGGCGGGGCGATCAGCACCAGCTTCCCCTTCGCCTGCGGCAGCCACTTCACGAATTCAGTGCTGTCCCTGAAGCTCGGCAGGATGATCGTGGAGTACACCACGTCCTTGCCACCCGTGCCAGGCGACCATCCGACCATCTGCCCTTCGAGGCTGCGCACCCGCGGCGAAACCAGATCGATGTGCGACGGTCCCCGGATCCAGCCGCGCCACGTGCCGTACTGCTCCTCGCGGGCGTCGATGCCCCACGACTTGTACATCGCGACGAGCCAGTCCTGTGCCGCCCTGGCCTGCGGACTGCCCTCCAGGCGCGGACCGAGGGAATCGAACAGCGAGTGCGCCAGCGAGACGAGATGGGTGCTGTCCATGCCGATCGCATAGATGTGCCTGACAACCGGATCATTGGTCGGGAACGTCTGCGCGCCGATCGGTGCTGCGGCGACGGCGATCAGCGTGCCTGCGGCAAAAAGACGTCGAACACGGTTCATGCGCACTTCCGGCTGGTGGGTGGGCCGATGATTCGGGGGACTTGCGACGCCAATACTATCATCTCGACCCGATCGCCGACAGGTTACCCTTCAACGATGCATTTCGCGGCGGCGGCACTCGGCGTCCTGATGGTCGTGTTCGCCCTCTGGGACGCGTTCGAAACCATCGTCCTTCCCCGCCGGGTGAGCCGCGGATTCCGGCTGACTCGCGTCTTCTACCGCATCACCTGGCTTCCGTGGCGAACGATCGGCCGGCATCTCACCAACAAGCGGCGCGAGGCGTGGCTCAGCTACTACGGCCCGCTGTCGCTGCTGGTCTTGCTCTGCGTCTGGGCCATCATGATCATCTTCGCGTTCGGCGCCATGCAGTGGGCGGCCGGGCCGGGGCTGAGCTCTGCCGGGCGCATGCAGGGGTTCTTCGGCGACGCCTACTTCAGCGGCACGACGTTCTTCACCCTCGGCATGGGCGACGTGATACCGGCGGGCGGGTGGCCGCGATTTCTGGCGGTGACCGAAGCGGGCATCGGCTTCGCCTTCCTGGCGTCGGTGATCGGCTATCTCCCCGTGGTCTACCAGGCGTTCTCGCGCCGGGAAGCCACGATCTCGCTGCTCGATGCCCGCGCCGGGTCGCCGCCTTCCGCTGCCGAACTCCTCTGGCGCCAGCGGGGCGACGCGGATCACCGCGCGCTCGCGAACCTGCTCGCCGACTGGGAGCGCTGGGCTGCCGAACTGCTCGAGAGCCACCTGTCGTATCCCGCGCTGGCGTATTTCCGGTCGCAGCACGTCAACGAATCGTGGCTTTCGGCGCTGAGCGCCGTTCTCGACACCAGCGCCATCGTGATCGTGTGTGTCGAAGGGTGGTGCATGCGGCAGGCGGAGCTGACCTTCGCCATGGCGCGCCACGCCGTGGTCGACCTGGTCCAGGTGTTCCAGATCGAGCCGTCCGACTCCGCGCCGGACCGGCTGCCGCCGGTGGACTTCGAGCGGCTCCGCCAGCGGCTGGACGACGCCGGCATCCGGTTCCGGGCCGGCGAGGGGCTCGACACGACGCTGGCCGAGGTCCGGTCGATGTACGAGCCGTACATCCGGGCGCTGGGCGAGCACCTGCTGCTGGCGCTGCCACCCTGGGTCCGCGACGTCGAGCGCCCCGACAACTGGCAGTCGTCGCCCTGGGGCCGGGTCCGGCTCCCGGGCGACGGCCGCCGGGACCCACCGGTGCCGCCGCCCGACATGGACGACGACCACTTCTGAACCGTCCGGTCCGGCACCGCCGTCACCATAGTGTTACGATTATGCCGTTCCCCCGACATATCGCGGGGCATCTGCACCGCGAAGCTCTTGATGTCGTGCGTAGCGCCGTCGTCCATCAGGTCTCACAACCCCTGCGAGGCGTCAGATGCGTGCGTCCGTCGTACTCATTCCCCTGTTCGTCGCCACCGTGGCGTCGACACCTTCCGCCCTGACTGCGCAGAATTCGCAGAACATGGCCATCACCGTACGTGCCGGAACGCAAGGCATCGGCGGCGAAGTTTCCAAGCTGATCGTGCCGCATGTCGGCGTCCGCCTGGGCGCTGAGTTCTTCTCCATCAACGCCAGCCGCACCCAGACCGACATCTCCTACAAGTTCTCGGTCAAGCTCCACAGCCTCAACGGGTTGCTCGACCTCTACCCGGGCGCGCACGGGTCGTTCCACTTCACGGTCGGCGTGGTCAGCAATCCGCTGACTGGCACCGGCACCGGCCAGCCGTCGGGATCGGGGACGTTCACCATCAACCATCACGCCTATACCGCGGGCCAGGTCGGGACGCTCACGGCCGGGCTCAAGTTCTCCAGCGCCGCACCGTATGTCGGCCTGGGGTTCGGCACGCCGGCGAACAAGAAGGGCGGCATCTTCTTCGCGCTCGACCTCGGTCTCCGGATCGGCAAGCCGACGTTCACGCTCGCGGCCAGTGGCGCCTCGAGCAATGCGCAGCTGGCGTCGGACATCGCGGCGCAGCAGCAGCAGTCGCAGACCGACGTCAACAAGCTCTTCGGCTGGCCGGTGATCGCCCTGGGCATCGGCTATCGGTTCTAGCAGGAGCAGGACACTTGACCGGAGACGGCGAGCCGGACTACACTCCCGTCGACAACTGATGCCGTGGTGATTTGCCGCCTATTGCCGCCACGTTAAACAATGAGCTAAAACGCGACAGCCCGGGCGGCCGCATTGCCGTCCGGGCCTGTTCGTTGTCGGTCCCGGACCGGCGCCGATCTGCGCCGGGGCGATGATCGTCGGCGATGGACCCTGCGGGGCGGCGCCACTCGTTTCGGGAGTTCCGCCCATGTCGCAGGTCGCCCACGCGTTGCCGCTCGCCGTCTACTACGAACACCCCGACTGGTTCCGGCCGCTGTTCGCCGAACTGGACCGCCGGGGAATACCCTGGACCCCGCTCGATGCGGCGTCGCATCGGTTCGACCCGGATGCTCCGGCCCCGCATGCGCTGGTGTTCAATCGCGCCAGCCCATCGGCGTACGTGCGCGGCCATCCGCAGAGCACGTTCTACACCCTGCACTGGCTGCAGCATCTCGGCCGGCTCGGGACCGCGGTGGTCAACGGCGCCGCCGCTTATGCCCTGGAGTTGTCGAAAGCGTCGCAGATCGGCCTGCTGCGACAACTCGGCATTCCGCATCCGCGCACCGTCGTGATCAACGACACGTCGCAGGCGGTGGCGGCGGCGAAGACGCTCCGGTTTCCGGTATTGATCAAGGCCAACGTCGGCGGTTCGGGCGCGGGGATCGTGCGCTTCGAGCGGATCGATGCACTGGCTGATGCCGCCGCGTCCGGGACCCTGGCGCTCGGCATCGACGGAACGGTACTGGTGCAGGAGGCTGCACCACTCCGTCACCAGCGCATCACCCGCATCGAAACGCTGGCCGGCCGGCTGCTCTACGCCCTGCACGTCTACCCCGCACCCGGCAGCTTCGACCTCTGTCCCGCGGACGCGTGCCAGACGGCCGGCGGCACACCGCTTGACCGCAGCGCATGCCTGACCGGTGCGGCGCGGGCCGGCCTGCGGGTGGAGCGGGCGACCCCGTCGCCCGAGCTGATTCACATGGCAGAGGCCATCGCGCGGGCGGCATCGCTGGACGTCGGCGGCATCGAGTTCCTGATCGACGATCGCGACGGCCGGCCGTACTTCTTCGACATCAACGCGCTGTCGAACTTCGTGGCCGACGGGGACCGGGTCATCGGGTTCGATCCCCATGCGCGCCTGGTCGACTATCTCGAGGCGCGCGTATGCCTGGCGGCTGAAGGCCGGCAGCGTCCCCGGACACCGACCGCGGCCGGGAGGGTCGGCTGATGCGCTACGGCTACTGGTTGCCGGTGTTCGGCGGATGGCTGCGCAACGTGCCCGACGAAGGCATGGACGCATCGTGGGAATACGTGCAGGCGCTGGCGCGGCGCAGCGAGGCGATGGGTTACGATATCACGCTCATCGCCGAGTTGCTCCTCAACGACATCAAGGGCATCGATGCGCCATCGCTCGACGCCTGGTCGACGGCCGCGGCGCTCGCCGCGGTCACCGAGCGGCTGGAACTGATGGTGGCGGTACGGCCCAATTTTCATGCTCCCGCCATCCTCGCCAAGAGGCCGCCAACATCGACCGGATCAGCGACGGCCGGCTGGCGCTGAACGTCGTCTCGGCGTGGTGGAAGGACGAAGCACGTCGCTACGGCGCGGCGTTCGACGAACACGACGAGCGCTATCAGCGGACGCGGGAATGGCTCGAGATCGTCACCGCCGCGTGGCGTGAGCCATCGGTGAGCTACAGCGGCGAATTCTATCAGGTCGAAGATCTCGTCCTCGAACCGAAGCCGGACGGTTCGGCGGTCCGCCCCCGGCCGCCGATCTACGCCGGCGGCGAGTCGGAGGCAGCGCGGACGATGATCGCGCGGCATGCCGACGCCTACGTGATGCACGGCGATCCGCCGGAACGGATCGCCGCCCGGGTCGGCGACATGTGCCGGCGCCGCAACGAGGCCGCCGACCAGCTGCAACGCGACCTGCCGCCGCTCCGCTTCGGCATGGCGGCCTACGCGGTGATGCGCGATACCGCGGCCGAGGCGGCAGCGGAAGTGGCCCGCATCACCGCCGTCCCGCCCGGTTCACCGGGATATGCCAACTACCAGGATTGGATCGGCAATACCCGGCTGGAGCAGCGGGTCACGCTCGAGGACTACTCGGTATCCAACCGCGGCCTGCGCGCCGGTCTGGTCGGAACGCCGGAACAGGTTGCCGGGCAGATCGAGCGGTTCGTCGACGCGGGCGTCGACCTGCTGTTGTTGCAGTGCAGCCCGCAGCTGGAGGAAATGGAACGTTTTGCCGCGGCGGTGATCACGCCGCGTCCAGCGCCTGACCGACCTTCTCGAGCAGGCCGGCAGCGGTGAACGGCTTGTCGACGAAGGCGATGCCCGGCGCCAGGATACCGTGACGGACGATCGCCTCGCCGGCATAGCCGGACATGAAGACCACCTTGAGGCCCGGGCGCGAGTGTCGCAGCTGGTCGCTCAGCGCCCGGCCTCCCATTCCCGGCATGATCACGTCGGTGAGCAACAGGTCGACTGGCTCGTTCCGGGCGGCGATCTCGAGGGCTTCCTGGGCGTTGGCGGCCGCCGTCACCCGATACCCGTGGCGCCGCAGCACTTCGCCGGCAAAGCGGCGCACCGCGTCCTCGTCTTCCACCAGCAGAATGGCTGCGTCTCGCGGCAGCGGCTTCTCCTCGGCCACGATCGCGGCCGCGGAGACGCCGTCGCCGCTGGCCGGGAAGTAGAGCTTGAACGTGGTCCCGACGCCCGGTTCGCTGTACACCAGAATGTTGCCGTTGCTCTGTCTCACGATACCGTACACCGTCGACAGGCCCAGCCCCGTCCCCTTCCCCTGCTCTTTGGTGGTGAAGAACGGTTCGAAGATGTGGGCCTGCACCTCCGCCGCCATGCCGATGCCGGTATCGGTGACGGACAGGACCACGTATGGTCCGGCACGCGACAACCCGCGCGCCTCCGCATCGGCCGAGGTGTAGCAGGCGTTGGCGGTTTCGATGGTGAGACGCCCGCCGGCTTCCATCGCGTCGCGCGCGTTGACGGCAAGATTGAGGACGACCTGCTCCATCTGGCCGGGGTCGAGCTTCACCGGCGAGAGGTCGGTGCCGAGCACCGTGTGCAACTCGATGTCTTCGCCGATGATCCGGCCGAGCATCTTCTCGGTGGCTCGTAGCACCTCGTTGAGGTCCAGCACCACCGGCTGCAGCAGCTGGCGGCGGCCGAATGCCAGCAGCTGGCGCGTCAGCGTCGCCGCGCGGGCCGCCGCCTGGCGGATCTCGTCCACGCTGCCGCGCCGGGCGTCGTCGCCGACGAGATCGTCGTGCAGCAATTCGGCGTAACCCGAGATCGCGGTCAGCATGTTGTTGAAGTCGTGCGCCACGCCCGCGGCGAGCTGGCCGATCGCCTCCATCTTCTGCGCCTGGATCAGTTGCGTCTCCAGCCCCTTCCGTTCGGTGACATCGATCCACGCACCAGCGATCTTCGCCGGCCGGCCGTCGGCTCCCGGGACCACCCGTTGCGCATCCCGGAGCCAGAGATAGCCACCATCGGCCTTGCGGAAGCGGTATTCGCGGGTCCGCTCGGTCCACGAGATCGGCTCCGCGTCCTGCGCCTCGATCCTGGCCCGGTCCTCGGGGTGAATATGCGATCGCCACCACGCCGGATCGGCGGCCGCGTCGAGGGCATGCCCCGTTACCCGGGGCAGGTTTTCGCTGGTCCACTCCGGCACCTGGCCCTCGCGGTCGATGCGCAGCAGATAGATGACCGCGTCGCTCGAGGCCAGCGCCAGGCGAAGCCGGTCTTCGGTGGCGCGAAGCAGCGTTTCCGCCTCCTTGCGGGCGGAGATATCGGTCAATGCCCCTTCGTAATTGAGCACCTGACTGTCCGGTCCGCGGATGGCGCGCGCGGTCAGCGACACCCACACCGGCGTGCCGTCGAGCCGCTGCATCTGCAGCTGGACGTCGCGCACCTCACCGTCGCGGCGCAGGCGGCGTTGCCACAGTTCGCGTTCCTCCGGGTCGGCATAGAACGAGGTGGCAGACACATCGAGCAGCGCCTGCCGGCTCGGCGCGCCGAGGAGGTGAACCAGCTCCTGGTTGGCGTCGAGGATCTTCCCGGCCCGGGTACTGCGGAACACGCCGGTCGGCAGGCCCTCGAACAGGGAGCGGTAGCGCTCCTCCGACAGACGCAGCTGCGTCATCGAGCTGGAGAGCGCCACCGCCTGCCCCAGCTGGCTTGCGACGGCACCGATCGACGCCAGCCATCCTTCACCCAGTTCGCGCGAGTTCGACAGCATCACCAGCGCCCCGTGTGACGCGCCGGAGGCGAGCATCGGTGCCACCGCCATCGCCGCGCAGCCCGCCTCGGCCAGCAACATCGCCGCGGTCGAGTCCGGCACCGCGGGCGACGGAATCCGCACCGGCTGATCGGCCGCACAGAGATCGCGGAGCAGATCGAGCTGCCCGAAGAATTGTCGCACCTTGTCGACGCCGTCGTGCGGCAGGCCCGCGTGGGCACGCATTGCCGGCTCGCCATCATCGAGCAGGAAGATCGCGCCGGCCGAGACGCCTCCGGCATCGAGCGCGCGCGACAGCACTTCCTGCAGCAGCAGCGGCAGATCGATGTCGCGGGTCAGGATCTGGGCCGCGCCGGTCATGATCGACAGCAGCGCGGCGTCCATCCCCGCCCGGCGCGCCAGACGGGTGTTGAGCGCGCTCTGGTGGTCGAGCTGCTTGACGAGTCGCGCGACGTAGGCCTGGTGCAGCGCGTCGGCATCGGCCGTCGGGCGCGCGGGCGGTCCCCGGTCGAGCACCGCCAGCACCTCGCGCATCACATCCGTCAGTCCCGGCCCTCGCTCGACGAATGCGCTGGCGCCGATCTGTTCCGCCAGCCGGCGATCGTCGGCATCGATGTGGGCGAAGGTCGGCGAGATGATCACGACCGGGATGTCGGCCAGGACCGGATGACGCCGCACCTGGAGACAGAGCTCGACGCCGCTGATCCCTCCCATCAGCAGATCTGCCACGATCACGTCGGGCCGCACCGCTTCGGCGGCGACGACGGCTTGCTCCGCTTCGGTGACCCCTTCGACGGTGAAGCCGAAATCCTCGAGCTGGGTGAGGGCGAGCCGGAGCTGGATCGGGTCGTCGTCGACCAGCAAGATCCGGCGCCCCGCGCCGGGGCGCTCCGCCAGCTGACGCCGCGGCGCCAGGTAGGCCTCGACCACCTCGAGCAGCCGTTCCGGCTGGACCGGCTTGAAGAGGTAGTCGGTGAATCCTGCCCGGGCCGCTCGGGCTTCCTCGATCTTCGACATCAAGCCGGAAAACGCGATGATCGGCACCCCGTCGCCCTGGGGGAGCAGCCGCAGCCGCGCGATCAGATCCGAGCCGTCGATGTCCGGAAGGTGAAGGTCCTGGAGGACGAGCGCCGGGTGCTCGTTGGTAAAGACGGTCAGGGCCGTCTGGCCGTCGGGCGCCTCGAGCACACGGAATCCGCGCTGCTCGAGCGTAATCCGCACCATCTTGCGGGTGAGGGCGTTGTCCTCGACGACGAGAATGGCTTGGCGAATGACGGCACCCCTCCGGCAAGACGGGAAGACCAGGACGCGGGTAAGCATTTCACGAAGCAGAAGGCGTGCCACCCTGCGGGACGACGGGGGGCTTGCCCCTGGCCGGCAGCGCTGTATTATTCATCACTGAACCAAATGCCCGGGTCGCCTGCACGCGGCGCCTCGCCGCCCAGCTATGGTTCATATATGAACAGTTTCACGTTGAACAATACGCGCCGCAGGCCCGCGTCCCGGCCCAACGCCGCCGCTGGCAAGGAACCGCACCATGTCTCAGCAGACTCTCGCCCCAGTGGCCGTGACCCCCTGGCAGATCGACACCACGCACACCGACGTCGAATTTGCCGTCCGCCATCTGATGATCTCGACCGTCAAGGGGCGGTTCGCGGATGTCACCGGTTCGGTGAGCTACGATCCGGCGGACCCGGCGTCCCTCGAGCTCGACGTGACCATTCCGGTGGCCACCGTCGGCACCCGGGTGGAGCAGCGCGACCAGCACCTCCGCTCCGCCGACTTCTTCGATGCCGCCAATCATCCGATGATCACCTTCGCCGGCCGCCGGGTCGTTGGCGACATCGCCGGTGAGTTCAAGCTGATCGGCGACCTCACCATTCGCGGTGTCTCCCGCGAGGTGGTGCTCGACGTCACCGCCGAAGGAGCGACCAGCGACCCGTGGGGCAACGAACGCCTCGGCTTCAGCGCGACCGGCGCGATCAATCGCACCGATTTCGGCCTGACATACAATCAGGCGCTCGAGACCGGCGGTGTGTTGGTGGGCGAGCAGGTCCGGATCAGCATCAACGTGGAGCTGATGCGCCCGAAGGAGTAGTACCTTCCTCCGATGCGCGCCGTACTCGTGCACGGCATGGGGAGAACGCCGCTCTCGATGCTATCGCTCGCCCGGGCGTTGCGGCGTTCCGGTATCGAAGCGCACCTCTTCGGCTACGTGGCCGCCACGCAATCGATGGCGACGATTGCGGGGCGGCTGCAACGCCGGCTGCAGGACATCGCCGCCGAGCCGTACGTCGCGATCGGCCATTCGCTCGGCGGTGTGCTGCTCCGCATGGCGCTGGCAGCACTCCCACCGGGTTCCCGGCCGCGGCGGCTCTTCCTGCTCGGCTCACCGGAATATGCTCCCCGCCTGGCACGACGTTTCGGTGGCGCACTCTGGTATCGTCTGCTCAACGGTGACGCCGGCGTGATGCTGGCTTCGCCCGAGCGGATGGCGGCTGTTCCCGACACAACCGTTCCGGAAACGGTCATCGCCGGCACCGCGGGGCCGCGGGGCCGCTGGAGTCCGTTCGGCGACGCCATCAACGACGGCATTGTTGCCACCGACGAGTTGCGGCACGATCCCACCGTGGAATGGCAGACGGTGGCATCGCTGCATCCCTTCCTGCCGCGCAACCGCGCCGTCCGCACTCTCGTCCTCGATGGGTGCCGCGACGTCGCGGCGCTCACGCCACCGGGAGGCGCCCCCGGAGGGCCGCGGCGGTGAACGGCCCCGGTTGGGCGATGAGCTCCCGGGCGTGATCGACCTGTCCCCACGTGTTCCAGAGCAGCACGCCGCGCACCCGGCCCTGGGCGAGATAGTAGACGACGCCGGTCCGGAACGGCTCCTGCCAGTCTTCGACCGTTTCCAGTCGCGGGTCGGTCTCGCCCACCGCCTCGTAGCCCAGGTCGAAGAGATCGGAATAGAAGAACGGCAAATGGGTGTAGGGCGTCTCGTCTCCCGCCATCGAACGGCCGGCTGCTGCACCCATCGAGAGCGCGTTGTCTTCATGTTCCACCCGCATGGTGTTGCCGAGCTGCGGCGAGTGGAACCGGGCCACGTCACCGGCCGCCCACACGTCCGGCGCGCTGGTGCGCAACCGATCGTCGACCACGATCCCGTCGTCGACCCTGACGCCGGCCACGCGGGCCAGCTGATCGTTGGGTGCGACCCCCACGCCGGCGACGATCACATCGGCTGTTTCCGTCCCGGTGCCGAGCGAAATCCGCCACGACGTGCCGCTGGGTTCAACGGCTGCGACCTGCTGGCCGGCGAGCACCGTGACACCATGATCGCGATAGTAATCCACCAGGAATCGGGACAGCCCGGAGGGGAAGACCCGCGCGCCGGGGCCTGCTTCGGGAAAGATCAGTGTCACCTTCCGCCCCTGCATTGCCAGGGCGGCGGCGATCTCCGACCCGATGAAACCTCCGCCGATCACGGCGAACGACGCCCCGCCGTCCGACCGTTGCCGCAGGTTCCGATAGTCGTCGAGCGTACGGAAGTAGATGATGCCGTCGCCACCGAACGGAAGCCGCCGCGGCGACGCACCGGTTGCAACCAGCAGCCGCTGGTAGCCGTGTGAGGTGCCCTGCTCGTCGACGACCTGGTGCGCCCGCGGGTCGATCGAGGCGATCCGGTGCCGCAGGTGCAGCTCCACACCGGCAACGTCGCCGGTGTGACGCCACACCGAGTCGAACGGATCGCCTTTCCACAGCGCCTTGGTGAGCGGCGGGCGGCTGTACGGCGGATCGCCTTCGGCGCCGAAGACGGCGATGGAACCATCCGCATCGCGCTCGCGAATGCCGCGGACGGCGGCGTCGGCGGTCATCCCGCCACCCACGATGAGATATCGATAGTCCGCCATCATGGCCTCCGTCCCGTTGCGCCCGAAGGTACTGCCGGACGCCGGCTGTTGCCCGCGGCTCGCGCCCTACCCAAGATTATCGCCATGCTCGACGATCTTCGCCGGCAGGTTCTGCACGCCAACCGGGAACTGGCGCGCCTCGGGCTGGCGCCGTTCACCTTCGGCAACGCCAGCGGGGCCGATCGCGAACGCGGCCTGGTGGTGATCAAGCCGAGCGGCGTGGCGTACGACGCGCTCCGGGCCGAAGACCTGGTCATCACCGATTTCGATGGCAGGGCGATCGAAGGCACCTTGCGTCCTTCGTCCGATCTCCCCACCCACCTGGTGCTTTACCGCGCCTTCGGCGCGATCGGCGGCGTGGTCCACACCCATTCCCACTACGCCACGGTCTGGGCGCAGGCCGGGCGCGAGATACCCTGCTTCGGTACCACCCATGCCGATCACTTCCACGGCGCCGTGCCGGTCACCGCCGCCATGACCGCCGAGGAAATCGCCGGGCCATACGAAGCCAATACCGGCCATGCCATCGTGCGTCGCTTTGCCGGACTCGATCCGGCGGCGGTCCCCGCGGTGCTGGTGGCTGGGCACGCCAGTTTCTGCTGGTCGCCGACGGTGGCGGGGGCGGTGGAGGTTGCGGCGGTGCTCGAAGAGGTGGCCCGGCTGGCGTATCACACCGTCGTGCTCGATCACGACGCCGAGTCGATCGCGCCGGCGCTGCACGACCGCCACTTTCTCCGCAAGCACGGCCGGGACGCATACTACGGTCAGCCGCCCGGCCAGCCCGCCGCCGCCGCGCGCGTTTCGGCGGCGATCGCCCGGAGCGCGGGTAGCACGGCTCCCAGCGCCACCGGTTCTGATCCCGGCACACCGAATCCGAAATAGAGCTCGCGGTACAGCGGATACAATCTGGCGTATACCGCGACCGCTGCCGGGTCCGGCTGCACCACACGATACGCGGGGCACAGCGCCGCCTGCGCCGCCTCGACGGTGGGGAAGATGCCCGCCGCGACGAACGCGAAGATCGCCGAGCCCGAGCGACGTGATCGGCCGCTCGGGCACCAGCATCGGCTTGTCGAGCACGTTGGCGTAGACCCGGTTCAGCACGTCGCTCTTCTGCGGAATGCCGCCGGCGTGAATCACGCCGCTCGATCGGCACGCCGTGTTCGCTCATCCGCTCCAGGATGATCCGGGTGTTGAACGCTGTCCCCTCGATCGACCGCAGAAGAGTTCGTCGGCGGCGGTGTGATTGAGATTCCAGCCCAGCGTGACGCCGCCGAGCATCGGATTGACCAGCACGGTCCGATCGCCGTTGTCCCAGTCGAGGCGCAGCAGGCCGGTCTCGCCGGCGCGATAGCCGGCCAGCCCGCGGCTCAATTCCGCCACCGTGGTGTTGGTGCGCCGCGCCGTCGACTCGAAGAGGTACCCCATGGCGGAGAGACCCGCCTCGATGCCGACGAACTCGCGGATGGATCGAGCCCGGCACGATGCCGCAGACGCCCGGGATCTCCGACGGCGCGCGCGCGATCGCCATGACGCACGTCGCCGTCCCGACCACGTTGACGACGTCGCCTTCGGCGATGCCGGCGCCGATGGCGTCCCAGTGCGCGTCGAACGCCCCGACCGGAATCGGAATGCCGGGCTGGAGCCCGAGCCGCTCCGCCCATTCGGCGGACAGGCGTGCCGGCGAGCTGGTCGGACGTGGCGTAGCGCCCGTCGAGCGTCGCGCGGATCCCGGCGAGCAACGGATCGACGCGCACCAGGAACTCCTCCGGCGGCAATCCGCCGTCGGCGGCACTCCACAGCCACTTGTGTCCCATCGCGCAGATGCTGCGCGGCACCTGGTGCGGGTCGGTGATGCCGCAGAGCACTGCGCCGCCACGAGGTCGCAGTGCTCCAGCGCCGTGACGTATTCCCCGCGACGCGCCGGGTTGTGGCGCAGCCAGTGGAGCAGCTTGGCGAAGCCCCACTCCGACGAGTACACGCCGCCGCAGGCATGCGGATCGCCGGCAGCCCCATCTCGTGCGCCACTTCGGTGATCCGCGCCGCCTCGGCGGCGGCGCGATGGTCGCACCAGAGGTAGTAGTCGTCGAGCGGCTCCAGTCCGGCGCCGAGCGGGATGACGGTCGACCCGGTGGTGTCGAGCGCCAGCGCGCGGATCGCGCTGCCATCGCACCCCGGCATCGTCGAGCGCCGCCGCCATGGCGGCGACGAGCGCCGCCATCTGCGCCGCCGTGCGACTGGGTGGCGAAATCGGGATCGGCGGCGTCCCGCATGACCGGATATTCCCCGACGCCGAATCCGACCACGCCGTGCGACTTTTCGACGATCGAGACGCGGACGCTCTGGGTACCGAAGTCGACCCCGGCGACGAGGGTCACGCGGGCAGCGCCCGAGCGAGATTCGCCGATGCCAGTGGACATCCCACCCGAAATACCTCGTCGTCGCCTCGTGCAGCGCCGCGGCCGACGTGCGAGAAGTTCGCCGCCACGTGATGCTCGAAGCCGTGTTCGCAGATGTAGTGCAGCAGTTCCTGCAGGTGCGGGAATCTCGACCACGCCGGCGCCGCCGAAGGTGTCGCAGCGGATCGTCGGTGAAACGTCCCTCGCCCACGTAGCCGCGGATCCTGCCGGTCAGGTCGTCGGTCGAAAAGCGGGCGAAGCTCATCGGCCCGGCCCGGACCGGGCCCACGCATGGTCCCGAAGGTGTTGTCCTTCCCCACCGTGCCGGCGATGATCTCCTGGTAGTCCATCCGCGCCGTCTCGAAGAAGTGCTTCGGCAGGTTGCTGCAGTGGAAGCAGACCGCCTTGTCGGGGTCGTCGCCGTAATTGTTGTTCCAGTCGAGCAGCGCGCTCGGCGTCTCCGACGCCAGCGCCAGCGCGTACATGCTCAGCGTGCCGCAGACGTCGACTTCGCAGGCGCTCGGCAGCAGGTCGTTGCTCATCATGCTCATCAGCGTGCACGGCACCACGCCGAAGAACTCCTCCAGCGACGTCCAGCACTGCACCGCGCTCACGGTGACGTCGGCCTCGTGCCATCCACTGGTCGACCACCGCGCCGAGCTTGGCCATCTTGAGCAGCGACCGGTCGGGAATGCCGTCGGTGGGCACGTAGGCATCCGGATCGCGGCGAGCTTGGCGGCCACCGCCGCGTCGTCGTCGGCCAGTCCGCGCCGTCCGGCCGAGGATCTCCGAGAGGTCGATCGGTTCGACCGCAATGCCGCTCGCCTCGAGGATCTTCTCGCTGTAGCGCACCGTCTTGAACGCGGCCGGCCGCGCACCGATCGCGCCGATGCGCGCGGTGCGGAGCCCGCGCACCACGCGGCAGACCGCGGCGAAGCGTCGCAGGTCGGCGCGGAACGTGGTCGGTGTCGGGGCGATCGGTGTGGCGGCGTGGTCAGCGTGAACGGAATGCGGTACTGCGACAGCACGTTGCACACCGAGATCTTGCCGCAGAACGCAGTCGCGCCGGTCGCGCGATCGTCATCCGGTCGGGGGCATCGGCCGTGGCGTGGATCAGCACCGGCACGCCGAGGTCGGCCAGGCGCAGCGTCTCGGCCACGCCGCGTTCGTCGCCGAAGTTGGGCAGGGTGACGATGATGCCGTCGATCGCGCCCGCGGTGGGCGCGGAACAGCTCGGCGCACGCCTTGGCCTCGTCGCGCGACTCCACCGCGCCGTAGCGGGTTTCGGCGCGGGTCGAGCACGACGGCGCGGAACCCCTCGGCCGCGAGGGCGGCGAGCATGTCGCGCCGCCCCGCTTCGGCCAGGTGGCCCGGAAAGAAGCCGCGGTTGCCGACCACGAGGCCGAAGGTCACGGCTCCGGCGGCGGGCGGTGGCACGCGCCGGCGCCGGTTCCGGAGCGGCTTCCGTCCGGCCGCGCGCGTCGATCTGATGCAGTTTCATCGCTCCCTCGGGAAGATTCCGGAGCCACCGATCACGTTGACAGAGTACCCGGCAAGCCGTAGTCTTGCAAGCGCTTCAACCCGAAGGACCCCTCCCGGTGCATCGCTCGCTGCTGCGCTCGCCATCCGTGGGGCTGGTGGCCGTTCTGCTCGTCCTCGGCAGCGTGCTGACGGCTGGTCGCCGGATCGCACGCCGACCCGCTGACGCGGCCACACGGTCAACAATTTCCTCAACGCCCATACCCTGATCCAGATGGCCACCGACGCCAGCAGCTTCGCCATCATGGGCGTCGGCGCGACGGTGGTGATCATCGCCGGCGACATCGACCTGTCGGTCGGCGCCGTGTACGCCCTCTCCGGCGTCGTCGATGGCGATGGTGCTGCGCGCGGTCGGGACCCACCAATCCGCTGCTGACCGTGCTGCTCGGCCTCGGCGACCTGCCTCGGCGTGGCGTTCGTCTGCGGCCTGCTCAACGGCATGATGGTCGTGGGACTCGGCGTCCACTCGTTCATCATCACGCTCGGCACCATGTGGGTCTTCCGTGGCGTCGCGTTCGTCATGAGCCGCGCCGAGAGCATCCTGGTGCCGACCGCGCTGACGTCCGTGGCGAAGGCTCCGCTCGGTCTCGGGCGCGTCGCTCTCGCCGGTGCCGCTGCTCGTGCATGCTCGCGATCGCGGCGCTGGGCGCGGTCTATCTCACCCGCACGGTGATGGGACGCCACGTCTTCGCGGTCGGCGGCAACGCCGAGGCGAGCCGCCTCTCCGGCTTGCGGGTGAACCGGATCCGGCTCGGCGTCTTCCTCTGGTCGAGTCTCACCGCGGGCCTCGCGGCCTTTCTCGGCGCGGCGTTCTACGGCTCGGCCACGTCGTCGGACGGCACCGGCTACGAATTGTACGTCATCGCCGCCGCGGTCGTGGGCGGCGCATCGCTCACCGGCGGCAAGGGGACGCGCCGTGGGCGCCATGCTCGGCGCCCTGCTGATCGTGCTGATCCGCCAGGCCATCCGCACGCTGCATCTCGACCAGAACTACGAGTGGATCATCATCGGCACCGCGCTGATCGTGGCGGTGGTGCTCGACCAGGGCGGCTCCCGGCTGCTGGCGAAGCGGCTGGCCGGCGCCAGGCCGGGGTAATCCCGGCGGCGCGCGGCACATCCGTGGCATATTCGAAGGTCGGTACCCTCGAAGGAGCATCCATGATTTCGACCCGTTCGGCCCGACCGATGGCCCTCGCGTGGCCGCGCTCGCGACTTGCCGCGTGCGGCGGTCACGGCGGCAGCGGCAAGACGTTCCGCATCGCGATGATCGCCAAGAGTTCGACCAACCCGGTCTTCCTCTCCGCCCGCACCGGGGCCGACTCGGCCGCCAAGGAGCTGAGCGACGCAATACGGCGTCCACGTCGTCGATCGACTGGCTCACGCCGCCGCAGGAAGACGGCACAGGTGCAGGCGCAGCGGATCGCCGAGGCGGTCAACGACGGCGACAACGCCATCCTCATCTCGGCCAGCGACGCCAGCAAGGTCACCGGCGCGATCGACGACGCCGTCGCCCGCGGCGTGCCGGTGATGATGTTCGACAGCGATGCGCCGGACTCGAAGCGCTTCTCCTTCTACGGCGGCGACGACGAGGCGATGGGCCGCCAGGTGATGTCGGAACTGGCCGCGCAGATGCACGGCAAGGGCAAGGTCGCGATCCTCGCCGGCAACCAGAACGCGCCCAACCTCCAGAAGCGCGTGCAGGGCGTGAAGGACGAGGCGGCGCAAGTATCCCGGCATCACCATCGTCAACGTCTTCAATCACACCGAGACGCCGCAGGACGCGGCCGCCGAAGTGCTGCGCGCGCAGACCGCCAACCGCGACATCGCAGGGCTGGGCGATGATCGGCGGCTGGGCGCTGTTCACCCAGGCGCTGCTCACCGACCTCGATCCGAACAAGGTCAAGATCGTCTCGGTCGACGCGCTGCCGGCCGAGCTGGCCTACGTCGACAAGGGACTGGCGCCGGTGCTGCTGGCGCAGCCGACCTTCATGTGGGGCTATCAGTCGGTGCAGACGATCTTCGACCACGTCTATCTCAAGAAGCACGGTGCCGGCGCACGTGCAGATGAACCTGGTCGCGTGTGTCCAAGGACAACCTCGGCACCTGGGCGCGGCAGCTCAAGGCATGGGGATTCACCGACGTCGATCCCGAAGTACCTGGCGTTGCCCAACTAGCGGTCACGGCATGACGACTCGCCGCGGTGGCGTTCGCCGGCATCACCAAGCGCTTCCCGGGCGTCGTGGCGCTCGATGACGTCTCGTTCGAGGTCGCGCCGGCATCGTGCCACGCGGTCTGCGGCGAGAACGGCGCCGGCAAGAGCACGCTGAGCAAGCTGCTCGCCGGCATCCAGCGCCCCGACGCCGGCACGATCGGGCTCGCCGGCGCGCCGGTCGCGCTTCGGCACGCCCGCGCGACGCCCTCGCCGCCGGCGTCGCGATGGTGCACCAGGAACTGGCCTTCTGCGACAACATGACGCGTCGCCGAGAACCTCTGCCTCGGCACGCTGCCGTCGCGCGGCGGCTTCGTGGCGCGCGATGCGCTGCGCGCGCGCGCCCGGCGACATGCTGGCCGAGATCGGCGCCGTGATCGACACCGACCGGCGCGTCGGCGACGCTCAGCGTCGCGGAACAGCAGCTGGTGCAGATCGCCGCGGCGGTCGGCAGCGGCGCCCGGGTGATCATCTTCGACGAACCCACCAGCTCGCTGGGCGAACGCGAGGCCGAGCGGCTCTACCGCCTGATCGGCGACCTGCAGCGCCGCGGCGTGACGGTGCTCTACATCTCGCACCGCATGCCGGAGATCTTCCGGCTCTGCGACACGGTGACGGTGCTGCGCGACGGCCAGCACGTCTCCACCGACCCGGTCGCCGACGCTCGACGAGGCGACGCTGGTGCAGCGGATGATCGGGCGCCAGCTGGAGAAGTACTTCCCGCAGCACGTCAACGCGCCGAGCGGCGCCGAGGCGCTGCAGGTGGAGGGCCTGACGCAGCCCGGGACGGTTTCGCGACGTCTCGTTCACGCTCCGCGCCGGGCGAGGTGCTCGGCCTGGCCGGCCTGATCGGCGCCGGCCGCTCGGAAGTCGCCCACGCCTCTTCGGCCTCGACGCCGCGGCGCAGCGGCGTGATCCGCGTCGACGGGCGCCCGGTCACGGATCCGTTCGCCGCGCGACGCGATGCGGCTCGGCATCGGACTGGTGCCCGAAGATCGCAAGCGCCAGGGACTGGTTCTCTCGATGCTGGCGCGCGAGAACACCACGCTGCCGGTGCTCGACCGGCTGTCGCGCCTGACGTGGATCCGGCAGGGCGAGGAGCGCGCCGCTGGCGCGCGAGTACTGCGAGCGGCTGCAGGTGCGCGCCGACCGTGCTGGAGCGCGCCGGCCATCGACGCTCTCCGGCGGCAACCAGCAGAAGCTCGTGCTCGCCAAGTGGCTCGCCGCCAGGAGCCGCATCCTGATCCTCGACGAACCGACCCGCGGCGTCGACGTCGGCGCCAAGGCCGAGCTGCACGCCTGGATCGATCGGCTCGCCGCCGATGGCGCCGCGATCCTGCTGATCTCGAGCGAGCTCCCCGAACTGCTCAACCTGTCGTCGCCGCATCCTGGTGTTGCGCGGCGGCGCCATCGTCGGCGAAGTGCTCGCGCGAGCACGCCACGCAGGACCACGTCCTTCGCCTCATGACCGGCCTCGAGCCCGGCGGCGATTCCCCAGAGGAGCTGCGCGATGAGCGATTCGCTCTCACGCCGTGATCTGATCAAGGTGCTCGGCGTGGCCGGCGCCGGCGCCCTGCTGCCCACCGAGCTCGCCGCCCAGGCCACCGATCGGACCATCGCCGACGCCAACCAGCGCCGCCGCCGGTTCCCGACGATCCTGCCGCTCACCTCGACCAGCGACGTCTTCATCCCGCCGCGCGGGCCGCGCGTACGACAAGTTCTCGTTCGACTTTCCCGAGCCCTCGGTGCCGTTCGGCGGCTACCGCTTCGGCTTCATGGTCTTCACGTTCGAGAATGCCTACGGCCTCGACATCGGCGGCATGCGGGCCGACCGCGAGCGACGACGCGCTGACCATCACCGCGACCGGCCTGGTCTGGGCCGGCGGACAGGAAAAGGCGCCGGGCAGGCTCACGGCGCACTTCCGCGAAGAACGGCGACGATCATCGAATGGGACACCGTGGTCGACATGGACGCTGCCGGTCAAGACGGTGACCACCGTCATCCGCGGCATCCCGCGCGGCGGCGTGGGGTTCGGCGGCGCCGGCCGGGCGCCGCGGCAACGACAACGAGATCCTGGTCGGCTATCCGTTCAGCGGCGGCGATCTCTTCGGCGGCAACACCGCCGGCGGCATGGGCACGCCGCTCGCCATCGTCAACGGCGACGACCAGACGGTCGCACTTCGATCTCCTCGCTCGATGACGCGCGTCGGCACCAAGCGCTTCTACTTCCAGCCCGGCGAGAGCGGCTATCGGGTCGAGGCGATCGCCGAGGCCGACGGCTGGACGCACCAGCACGCGGTACGCGGTGCCGCCGCTGGCGCATCGGCATGCGCCCGCCGACGCCGAAGCCGCCGAGCAGACGCACTACCAGCACCTCGAGCAGGCCTTCCACCTCGAACCGTGGGAGACGCGCGCCGACGTCGCCGGACTGGATGCGCAACCTGGCGATGGTCACCACGCTGCACGGCCAGCATTACACCGGCTACGTGTTCAACGACTACGCCCGGATGCTCGAGATCCTCACCTGGATGGCGACGCAGATTCCCGCCGATCGGGTGCTGGTCTTCCTCTCGGCGTGGGACGGCCGCTACTACTGGGACTATCCCAGGTATCGCGTCTCCGACCGGATGGGCGGCGAGGCCGGTTTCCGCACGCCTGATGGACGGCGCCCACCAGCTCGGCTTCAAGATGCTGCCGATGTTCGGCACCAACGCCGCCAACCGGAAGCAGCCCGAGTTCAAGCAGATCGCCGACGCCGCCACGGCCAAGATCGACGGCGACGTGATGGACCTCAACTGGGTGGACTGGGACAACGACCGCCACCAGGAAGGGTGGCTGGCGTACATGAACCTCGGCGTGCCGTCGTGGCGGAAGTGGCTGACGGGGCGGATCGACGAGATGATCTCGCCGCTACGGCGTCGACGCGTACTTCCTCGACATCGCCGGCGGCTACATCAACAACACCAAGGCCGACATGCACGAGGGCATCCGGCAGCTGGTGCTCGATCTCCGGCGCAGGCATCCCGCATGTGCCGTGCGTCGGCGAGATGCCCTACGACGCGCTCGCGGAGTTCATTCCGATGTTCCAGGTGGGGCTCGGACCGCGGTGCGGACAGTACTGCCGCAACTTCTCGCACCTGAGCACGCCGGCGCCGGGACGCGGCAGCAGCGGCGTGCACGAGTCCGGCTTCGGACACTTTCAACGACGCCACGCTGGCGCTCTCGCCGACGACCATTCCCACGCTGCAGGTGGTGGACGACACGTTCGACAAGCACCGCGACGTGATGAGTGCGGTGATCGCCCGGGCGAAGGAGCGGGCGGGGATCCCGGGGTGACCACCGGCCTCCGGGCCTCGAATCACAGGAGTGCCGAACGATGCTTCCGCTCGCCATGCTGCTCCCGTTCCATCTCGCGCTGCAGGAACCCGCCGAACGCGCGTTTCTCGATTCGCTCACCAACCAATTGGTCAACACGACGACGGCAGCCCAGCTTCCCGATGAAGGCGCATGCGTCGCATGGAGCAAGAATCTGGTGCGGCTCTGTCAAGCGCTGGTCGTCGAGCGACGCGCCGAGCTGACCGACAGCAAGGACGACGCGCTTCGGGCGGAGCAGCTGATGGAACGCACCGTGGCCGAGGAACCGAAATGGGCCACCGGCTGGTATGGCCTCGGCATCACCCGGCTGGAGCTGGCGCGACTCGGCGTCTTTTCACGTGAAGGTCCCTTGCAGCCGGCGGGAATGAGCAATGTCCAGGGCGCCGCCAACGCGCTGGTGCACGCGCTTGCCCTCGATCCGGCTCTGCCGATCGCCGTGAACGCGCTGGCGGCCGCGCCGGAGCCCCGCGAGGGGAGCAAGGCGCTGGTCGATCGCGTGGCCACGCTTCGCGCCGAACGGCAATGGCTCACCCCCGAGGGGATGGCGCAGACCGCCGCGATCGAGCGGGACGGCGGCAGCGTCGATTCGGCGATCGCGCTCGAGCGGCGGGCGCTCGCCACAGGCAAGGTGGACAGCGGCGTGGTGCTCCTTTCGCTGGCCCGCGACCTCTACACGGCTGACCGCCCCGACGACGGCCATGCCGCCTTGATCGCCGGCGCCGGCATCGGCTCCGACGCCTCGCACGAAGCGTACCGCAAGGAGCTCGAGTGGGTGGCAAGTCCGGAGGAGCTGGCAGTGTGGGACACGTTGTCGACGACGCTCAGGTCGGGATGGCTCGACGACTTCTGGGCGAAGCGCGACGTCGCCGAGGGGCGCCCGGCTGGCGCACGGCTCGTCGAGCACTACCAGCGCATCGAGTACGCCATGAAGCATTTCCGGGTACAGCTGCCGGAAACAGGACGGCAGCAGATGCTGACCTATACATCATCCGGCGAATACCAGATCGAACGCGATGCGTTGCGGTACGCCCAGGCCAATCCGGACAAATGCCCGGATGCTGCGACGTTCGCCAACGATGACGAGACGATCGGCAGCGATGCGCCCTTCAGGTACTATCAACCGGTCCAGGACCTCGTCGACGATCGCGGCGTCATCTGGATTCGACACGGCAAACCGGACGAGGTTGCCCGAAGTATTGCGGACATTGCGGCCGAGGTGTGGACGTACCATCTCCCGACCGGGCCGTTGGTCCTGCAATTCCGGGAGGCCGATTTCGGAGGCAACGCCGAGGCCAACACGCTGGTACCGACACTCCTGACCGTTTCTCCGGGCGTTCTCAATGACCTCTGCAGCCCGGAGACGCTGCCATGTCCCGCCTTCCCCAAGTTCGGACCGATCGTGCCGGGCGACACCGTGCTCTTCCCGCCGACACCCGGCGGCGACGCCTGCAACCTGCCGGTCGCCAAGGCGTACGACCGGATGGTGCACGCCGAACACCTGGCACCGGAAACGATCGTCCATGCCCGCGACACGGGCCGCGCCATGATCGACCTCGCCACCACCACCGATGGCGACCCGCGTGACTTCACCCACGCGGTCCACCCCTCGGTCCAGATGGTCTCACTGCTCAATGTGCTCGACAGCACGCCGCGCCTGGTGGTGGCCTGGGCGCTCCCCGGGAACGAGCTGTCGCACGATTCCCTCGGCTTCGGCACCGGCCGGTTGCTCTATCCGGTGCACGTACAGCTGATGGCGGCGCGGCGCCGCGATGGCAAGCGCGTCGACCAGGACGTCGACCACCAGTTCACCACCACCTCGGTGCTCGGCAAGGGTCAGTTCATCACGGGCGCCGCGGAGATGGCGGTGCCGCCGGGGACGTATGCGGCCAGCATCGTCTTCACCCAGCGGGATGGCCGGGGCGCGGTCGACAACGCCAGCGCCCTGGCCGTGCATGGACCGGCGACCGCGCTGGGACTCAGCGACCTGGTGCTGGGCCGCACCGGCAGCGGAGCCGAATGGAACTCGGGCGGAATGACAGTTCCCCTCGATCCGTTCAACAGTTTTCCGCTCGGCGGCAAGGCGCAGATCTACTTCCAGATCACCGGGATGCGGGCCGGTGCCACCTACAGCAGCCGGTTCGAGGTCTTCAGTGCCGCCGATACCCTCTTCAGGATGCCGCGATTGACGCTGGTGTTCAACGAACCCGCACAGCCGGGGATCGCGGAAATCCTGCGCACCGTCGGCCTGGCCAACCTGAAGGCGGGCGATTATCGGATACGGCTCACCGTCACGGGCATCGGGCAGCAGGCGAGAACGGTGAGCGCGTTCAGTATCTTGAGCCCCTGATGACCAGCGCCCTCGAGGTCAGTCACCTCACCGTCCGCTTCAGCGGACGCGCCATCCTTGACGATCTGTCGTTCAGCGTCGCCCAGGGCAGCGTGCTCACCGTCATCGGCCCCAACGGCGCCGGCAAGACCGTGCTGCTCAAGGCGCTGATCCGATCGGTACCGAGTCAGGGTTCGATCCGTTGGGCACCGGACACGCGGATCGGGTATGTGCCGCAACGGCTCGACATCGAGCGCGACCTGCCACTGACCGGCCTCGAACTGATTGCTTCCAAAGTACAGGTGGCCGGCGGCAGCATGGCGGAAACGGCGCGGGTGCTGGAGCTGGTGGGCCTGGATCACGTCGCCGCCGGTCGTCGCATCGGCACACTTTCCGGTGGACAGTTCCAGCGGCTGCTGGTGGCGTTCGCCCTGATCGGCCGTCCCACCGTGTTGCTGTTCGACGAACCCACCGCGGGGATCGACGAACCGGGCGAAGCGGGGATCTACAGCGTCTTCCGTCGCCTCCAGCAGGACGAGGGGTTGACGCTGGTACTGGTGTCGCACGAGCTCAGTCTCGTCTACCAGTATGCCGACAACGTCCTCTGCCTGTCGCCGGGCCATGTCTGCTTCGGCCCGCCGCTGGAGATCCTCACCCCGGAGCGGCTCCAGCAGGTGTACGGCACCGCCGCCCGGTTCCACGGACACGAGGCCCATGGCGCTCCCCACCGTTAGCGCGCTGATCCTGCCGCTGGCGATGGCCGCAGCCGCGGGGCTGGTCGGTGCGTTCGCCCTGATGCGGCGGATGACGCTCGCGTCCGATGCGTTGTCGCACGTGGCACTCCCCGGCATCGGCATCGCCCTGGCGCTCCGGATCAATCCGTTGCTCGGCGGGCTTGCGGCCCTTTTCGTCGGCGTCGTGCTGGTCTGGGCGATCGAGAATCGCACCCGGCTTCCGACCGAGGCGATCATCGGCGTGATCTTTTCGGCGGCACTCGCCATCGGGAGCCTGCTCACCTCGGGCGACCAGCTGATCGAAGCGCTGCTCGGCGGCCAGCAGAAGTCCGGATCCCTGGAAACCATTCTCGGCTTCTGCGCCGCGCTGGTCGTGATCGGATTCATCCTCGGCGCCCGGAGCCGGCTGGTGATCGCGCTGGTGTCACGCGAACTGGCCTCGACCGCCGGCATCAACGTCAAGCGGATCGACCTCCTCTTCCTGCTCGCGTTTGCCGTGTCGGTGGCGCTGGGGCTTCGCTATCTCGGCGTGCTGCTGATGGGTTCGCTGATCATCATCCCGGCGGCGGCGGCCAAGCACCTGGCCCGCAGTCTCGGCGAAATGCAGTGGATCTCCGCCGGCCTGGCAATGGCGGCAACGCTGTTCGGCGCCATCGTGGCGCCATCGCTTCATCTGGCGATGGGACCGGTCGTGATCGTCATCGCCGCGCTGGCGTTCTTCGGCTCACTTCCCTTCCGGCGCGAAGCATGACCGGCTGGCTCCGCGTCCGCGGACAGAAGCAGCGGCTCACCGATCGCAACAGCGACCAGTTCCTGCCGTTCGTGGTGATGATCGTCTTCAACATCTTCCTGCTGTACTTCCTGGAACACCTTCTGGCCAGGGCCGGCCGGATCACCCGATCCGAGTATCTCCTGCTGCTGCTCTGCAATCCCGTCCTGGCGGCGGGAATCGCCGCCGTGACTCGACTGGGCATCGATCGCGCCGGCGGTGTCGCGCACGCCTTCCTCGCCATCGGTGGCGATCCGCACCGGCACGAACATTCCGAGATCGAGACGTTGATCACGCAGCAGCGCTTCGTCGAAGCAGCCGACTGCCTCCGCGATATCATCGACCAGCATCCCGACGATGTCACCGCCCGGATCCTGCTGGCCGGGCTCCTCGCCGAGCACCTCGGCGACGCCGCCGGTGCCGGGCAGTCCTATCTCGCAGCCAGGCGCCACGACGCGGGGGGCACACGAAATACCTTCCTCACCAACGCGCTGATCGATCTTCACCGGGCCACCGGTAACCGTGAAGCGCTGAAGAATGAACTCGCACGGTTTGCCCGCGACCATCGCCACGGCGCCGCGGGACGGCAGGCCCGGGCGGAGTTGCGGGCGCTGGTGGCGCAAGATGACCCTGGCCGATAGCAGGAACCGGAGCGACGGTCCGGTGGCGCCTTCAGGTTACGCAAATGACGCTGCGATCAGTGCCACGGCTCGTCGGCGCTGGGGCCGTAGATCGACGGCACCTTGCCGTCGGCCATCCGAGCGTAGATCGAAAACTGGCCGCGGTGGTGGATCTCGTCGAACAACAGGAACCAGAGCAGGTCGATGCGCCTGATGGCGCCGTTCGTCCGGGGGACGGTGAAGAACGGGACGGTGTTCTCCAGTTCGGGTCATTGTTGAACGCGTGCTTGCCCAGCGTACGCTCGGCCGCGAAGACCCAGGCCAGCTCGCGGGCCGACTTGGACTTCGGGTGCGGCCGGAGGTCGAGCTTGTCCGTCGGATAGGCGAGCAGCAGGCGCATGGTGATGACGTGTTCGCGTTAGTAGGCGTCGAGGAATTGCTGCTCCGGAGATGCCATGGCCGGCTCCGGTGAAAGGGGCCGGAATCATGACGCCGGCTCCGATGGCGCTACATTGAGGTGGGACCGTCGCCGCTTCCGGCGGCGACCGGGGTTCGACGGTCCCTCCCCCCTGTCCGGTCATCTCGTTGGCGCGGAGTCCGTGATGCGCGCTTCATGCCTGCTCGCCGTCGTGGCCTGCGCGGTCGCCGTACCGGCCGCGGCCAGGGCCCAGAACCCCAACCCCGTTCCCGGCAACCCGTCGCCGTGGCCGCAGCATTCGCTCCAGCGGCCGCAGCCGCCGGTCGTCACGCCGGGACCGGCCGGCGCGCCGGTGCCGCCGCCGTCCGACGCGATCGTGCTGTTCGACGGCACCTCGCTTGCCAAGTGGCGTTCGGTCGACACCTCGGCCGGCCCGGCGAAGTGGACGGTGCGGCAGGGCTACTTCGAGATTGCGCCGGGCACCGGCGACATCGAAACCCGGCAGGGATTCGGCGACGCCCAGTATCACATCGAATGGATGGCGCCGACGCCGCCCACGGGCACCGGGCAGGAACGCGGCAACAGCGGCGTCTACCTCATGGGGCTGTACGAAACGCAGGTGCTCGATTCGTACCACAACACCACCTATCCCGACGGCCAGGCGGCGTCGATCTACGGCGAGTTCCCGCCGCTGGTCAATGCCTGCCGTCCGCCGGGCGAGTGGCAGACGTACGACATCATCTTTCATCCGCCGCATTTCGACGCCCGCGGCAAGGTCACCGTGCCGGCGCGCGAGACGGTCGTCCAGAACGGCGTGCTGGTGCAGGACAACACCGTGCTGATCGGGCCCACCGCCAACGGGTCGCGGCCGCCGTACCTGGCACACCCGGCCAGGCTGCCGCTCCGCCTGCAGGACCATGGCAACAAGGTGCGCTATCGCGACATCTGGGTGCGCCAGCTGCCGGCCAGCACGCCGTGACCGCCGGCGGCGCGACCGGAACGCCCCGGTGAAGAAGCTGCTCGGCTCGCTCGGGTTCACCGTCGGCAGCAGCGTCGGCTGGTGGCTCGGCGCCTCCATCGGCACGATGACCGCGTTCATGTTCAGCATCGTCGTCGGCGCGGCCGGACTCTATCTGGCGCTGCGCTGGGCGGCGAACAACCTCGACTGATTGCGGCGGTCGCCGCTGCGCGATCCGCCGGAGGAGCGTCGCATGCGGCACCGCCGCCCGACCCATTTCGCCCGTTTCGCCAAGGCCACATCCCGACTGGCGGGCCGGCCGTCCACGTTCGCGTTCGCCGCGCTGATCATCCTGGCCTGGGCGGTGACCGGGCCGGTCTTTCATTACAGCGACACCTGGCAGCTGGTGATCAACACCAGCACCACCATCGTGACGTTCCTGATGGTGTTCCTGATCCAGAACACCCAGAACCGCGACACGTACGCCATCCAGATCAAGCTCGATGAACTCATCCGGGCCTCGCAAGGCGCGCACAACGCCATGCTCGACCTCGAGGAACTGGAAGAGAAGGAATTGGAGATGTTCCGCCAGCGATATTGCGATCTGGCGTCGCAGGCCCGCGAGGCACTTCGCCAGGGACACCGCGACACCGACGTCCCCGAGGTCGACCCCGAAGAACGCTGAGCGGCGAGGTCGCCGGGACGTTCCCGGGTTGGTATCATCCAGCCACCATGTTTCCAGCTGATCAGGCAGGACGGGCGCTGGCGCGGTTCCTGACGCGGCCGAGCCCGCGGCCGTTCCAGGTCTCGACCAGTTCGCCGGAGCTGCTCCGCGCCACGCTGCGCCCCGGTGACGTGCTGTTGATCGACGGTGACACCCGCATCAGCGTGGCTATCAAGTATCTGACCCAGTCCACCTGGTCACACGCGACCCTCTTCATCGGCGACGCCCTCGGCCCGCCGCCCGCGGGGGCGGATCCGCACGTGCTGATCGAGGCCGACGTCACCGAAGGGGTGCGCGCGGTGCCGCTGGGCATGTACGCCCTGATGCACACCCGCATCTGCCGGCCGGTCGGGCTCACCGACGCCGAAATCCGGCAGGTCATCGGCTACGCCGTGGCGCGTCTCGGCCATCAGTACGACACGCGGCACATCTGGGATCTGGCGCGGTATCTGCTCCCCACGCCGCCGGTGCCGACCCGCTGGCGCCGCCGGCTGCTCTCCGTCGCCGCCGGCGACCCGACCCGCGCCATCTGCTCCACCCTGATCGCGGAAGCCTACGAGCAGATCGGGTACCCGATCCTGCCGCGCTCCGTGCTGGCGCGCGACGGTGATCCGGAAGCGGCCGACTCCCGCGCCGAGATGCAGCACATCCGGCAATACGGACTCTACATGCCCCGCGACTTCGACGTCTCGCCGTACTTCGAGATCGTCAAGCCGACGCTGATGCAGGGCTTCACCGCGCATTCCCCCACGGAGCCCCATGCCCGCCTCGCGTCGTGAATTCGTTCGCCGCAGCGCCGCGACGCTGCTGGCCGCCGCCATGCCGGTCCTGCCACGCCGTGTCGCACCGCCGCGCCGCATCCTCTTCCAGGGTGATTCGATTACCGACGCCGGGCGCGATCGCGCCGCCCGGGGCGCCAACGATCCGCGCGGCCTCGGCACCGGCTATCCACTCCTGCTGGCTGCCGAACTGGGGGAGCGTCACCCCCGGATGGCACTCGACGTCTTCAACCGCGGCGTCAGCGGCAACACCGTCACCGATCTGGCGGCACGGTGGCAGAGCGATACCATCGCGCTGGCCCCCGACCTGCTCTCCATCCTGATCGGCGTCAACGACATCTGGCACACCCGCACCGGCGACTATCACGGCACCGCCGCGACGTATCACGATGGCTATGACGCGCTGCTCACCGGCACCCGGCGGGCGTTACCCGACACCCGGCTGGTGGTGCTCGAGCCGTTCGTGCTGGTCACCGGATCGGTGAGCGCCGACTGGTTCCCCGAATTCGACCACTACCGAGCCGCGGCGCGCCAGGTGGCCCACGACGCCGGCGCGACGTTCGTGCCGTTGCACGAGATGTTCCAGCAAATGGCCCGGCAGGCGCCACCATCATACTGGCTCGGCGACGGGGTGCACCCCACGCTGGCCGGACATGAGGCGATCGCCGCGCGCTGGCTGAAGATGGTCCGTCCGGGCTGAAGTCCCGGCCCCGTGACGGTCTCCGGCGCATTCCTGCGCATGGCGATGAGGACATGGTGGTGGTCGATCCCGCAATTCGTTCGGTTCCCCAGTTCGAGGCGGCAGCGCCCCGAGGAGCAGTCGTCATGACGACAACCCGGATCGTTCTCAGCGCCACGGCATTGCTGGTGGCGTGCAGCGGCGGCAACAGCCCCACCGGATCCAACAACAACGGCAACAATGGCGGCAACAATGGCGGCAACAACGGCGGCAACAACGGCGGCAATAACGGCGGTGGCGCCGCGATGTCGGCGACGTTGAATACCACGCCGTGGAGCAGCACGGCGTCGTATCGCGCCACGTGGGCCGGCAATGTCATCAGCATCACCGGCACCAGCGCCGATTTCACCACCATCTCGATGGCCGTGGCCAATGTGCAGGTGGCCGGCACCTACTCGCTGGCGTTCGGCAACGCCAACGGGGGATTGGTCGAGATCGTGAAAGGCTCACAGGTCTGGTCGAGCGGGTATCCCAGTGGATCCGGGACCCTGACAATCCAGTCGCTCACCACCACCCACGCCACGGGAACGTTCACGTTCGTCGCCATCCCCGCATTTGCGGCCTCGTCGTCGGCCGACACGATCCGGGTCAGCGACGGCAAGTTCGACATGGACATCCAGTAGCGCTGCGCTCGTCACGCCCGCATCTTCGCTCAATACCGTTCGTGGAGCGACGATGCGATATCCGATTCCCCTGACCGCCGCGGCAATGCTGGTCGCGGCGGGTTCGCGCCTGGCACCTCAGGGCACGCCGGCGACGACGTCCGCAGCCGACAGCACCACCGTCGTGCTCCTCGGCACCGGCATGCCCAGGCCCGATCCGGCGGCGTCAGGACCGGCGACCGCCGTGGTCGTCGGCCGGCGCACATTCCTCTTCGACGCCGGACCCGGCGTCGAGCGGCGCCTCGCCGCCGCGCATCTCCCCATCAACGGCGTCACCGCGCTGTTCATCACCCATCTCCACACCGACCACACCCTCGGTCTCCCGGATCTGATCTTCACCTCGTGGGTGATGGGCCGTTCGAAGCCGATGCAGGCCTACGGACCGCACGGACTGCGCGCCATGGTCGACAACATCGACGCGGCGTGGAGCGAGGACATCGACATCCGCACCAACGGCCTGGAGCACGACGCGCCGGGAGGTTGGCGGGTCACGGTGCACGAGATCAAACCGGGCGTGATCTATGACAGCGACGGTGTGAAGGTGACGGCGATTCCGGTGCTGCACGGCAGCTGGAAGTTCGCGTACGGCTATCGCATCGACACCCCCGGCCGGTCGATCGTCATTTCGGGTGACACCCGTCCCTGTCCCGCGCTGGAAGCAGCCTCGCGCGGCGTCGACGTGCTGGTCCACGAGGTCTATCCGGCGTCGAAGCTCAAGCCCGAAAACCGCCCCGGCGGGCAGGACTGGCCGGAGTACATGCACCAGTTCCACACCTCGGACGTGCAACTCGGCCAGATGGCCGCACGGGCGCAGCCGAAGCTGCTCGTCCTGACGCACATCGTGCGCATGGGAGCGACGGACAGCGAACTGATCGCGGGCATCCGGAAGGGCGGATACACGGGAAGAGTCGTGGTGGGGAAGGACCTGGAGAGGTTCTGATTGCGGCCATGAGCCGTGAGGCCGGCACACGGCCGGTTACCGTCACCCCATTGACAACATGCTAACCCATTAGCATACTCTCCGTGTCGCCGGAAACGGGAGTTGTCGTGGTGAAGAAATCCCTCTCCGATCTCGGCCGCCGCGAGCGCCAGATCATGGACATCCTGGTGCGCCGCGGGGCGGCCACCGCCGCCGATGTGCTGGCCGATCTCGTCGATCCGCCAAGCTACTCGGCAGTGCGCGGCATGCTGCGGCTGCTCACCGAAAAGGGTTACGTCCGGCACGAATGGGACGGCCCGCGCTACGTCTACCGCCCCACCGGCGATCCGGAACAGCTGCGCCGCACCGCGGCCCGGCACCTGGTCGACACCTTCTTCCAGGGGTCGACCGAATCGGCGGTGGTGGCGATGCTCGGCTCGGCCGAGCGGAAGCTGTCGGAAGACGAACTCACCCGGTTGGCCACGCTCATCGAGCAGGCCCGCAGCAAAGGGGGCCGCCTGTGACCGTTCCCGTTCTCATCGGCAAGGCGCTGACCCTGGCGGCGGTGGCTGTCGTGGTCAAGGCAACGGCGGTGTGCACGGTTGCGGCGTTGCTCGCTGCGGTGCTCCGGCGTGCCGCCGCGGCGGTGCGGTACACCGTGTGGCTGCTGGCGCTCGGCGGCTCGACGGCGATGGTGTTGCTGACACCGGTCGCTCCGCGACTCGACGTCATGATCCCGGTCGTGGCCGCCACGCTCACTGAGCCATCGACGGCCGGCAGCTGGACCGGTATCCAGGGACAGCTGCCCCGGACCGTGCCGACAACGGATATCGCGGTCCGCCATCCGGGCGAGATGTTCGGTGGCGTGGCGGCGTGGGCCGCGGGGCACGTCGCCCTGCTGCTCGCCGTGCTCTGGCTGGTGGGCGCTTTGGTTGTGCTCTGCCGATCGGTCATTGGACATCTCGCGGTGCGGCGCCTGGTGGCGTCGTCGCGTGACACCGAGGCGGCCGTCGCCGGGCGGGTCGATCTCGATGCGCTGCTGGCGTCCGCGGGCATCCGGCGAACCGTGCGGCTGCTGGCGCACGATGCCATCGCCGCACCGCTCACCACCGGGCTCTTTCGCCCGGTCCTGCTCTTTCCGTCATCGGTTGCCGGCTGGAGTGATGAGCGGCTCCGTCTGGCGGTGGTGCACGAGCTCGCCCATGTGGCGCGCTGCGACTATCTCGGTCAACTGGTGGCAACCGTGGCGGAGGCGCTGTTCTGGTTCCATCCGGTGATCTGGTTTGCGGCGGCGCGGCTCCGTGTCGAAGGCGAGCACGCCGCCGACGATCGGGTACTGGCCGACGGCTGTCCCGGAATCACGTATGCGTCGCATCTGCTCGATCTGGCGCGCAACGGGCGCCCGTTCGCCGCGCTCCCGGCCGCCACGCTCGATATGGCCCGCCGATCCGACCTCGAAACGAGACTTCGTGCCATGCTGGACTTCAACCGTTCGCGGCGCGCCTTTTCGCCGCGACTCCAGGCCGCCACCGCGCTCCTCTCGGCCGCCGTCCTGATTCCCCTTGCCGGTCTGCGGACATCGCTGGTCGCGCGGCCGATCGGGCCGGACGCCGCGGTATCGTCGATGTCGGCAGGAGCCGACTCGACGATCACGCGCCGGGTGGACGCGCGGGCTGGTCGCACGTTGGTCGTGACTCTCCAGACCGGTGGCGCCGTGGTGATCCGCGGCTGGGACCAGGCGGCCGTCGAGCTTCATGCCACGCTCCGCGGCCGTGACTGGCGCCACACGGTGGTCACGATGCAACCCGACGGCGACCAGGTGGAACTGCAATCGCTTCTGGATAGCTCCGCGGCATCGAGCAGCACGGCGCATCGATTCGAGATCTCCGTGCCGCGGCATTTCAACGTCACGATCAAGTCGGCAGGTGGACCGCTGACGATTCACGACGTCGACGGCACCTTTCGTGGGGCGATCGCCGGCGGCGCGATCACGATCGACAGTGCCGAGGGCCGGGTCGAGTTGTTGACCGACACCGGTGACGTCAGGATCGCCGACTCACGGCTGGCCGGATCAGTGCATACCGCTATCGGTGCCGTCGAGCTCACCGGAGTCACCGGCGGAGTGTCGGGGTCCGCAGGTGACGTCCCGATCGCGCGCGGGGTCGATGCTGCAGCGCTGGCGCCTTCGGGCGAAGTATCGGTGCAGGCGAAGATGAATGCCGCCACCGCCGCGGGGGTGCGACGGAAGAAGCTGGACGCCGGCGCTGAAACCGTTCCCGGTCGTATTGATGCCGGCACGTTCACACCTGCGGACGACGTCCCGGCCGGAGCCCGGGCGCGCGAGCAGAAAATCGAAACGGCGAACGAAGCCCGGGCCGCCGACAAGAAGACGGCCGCCGCAAGAGAGGCGCAGGCCGTCGACCGGAAGACAGAGGCAGCGCATGAGGCCCCCACCGCCGGCCAGAAGTCCGCGGCAAGCGACAACGCACATATCAAGGATTGGAAATTGAACGCCGCGCAACAGACCGGATCGGATTCGAGCATCGCGATCCGCAAGGGCGCGTCCGACTCGACGTACTACATCATCCGGATGCGCCCGGACACGATCTTGGTGTGCGGTGGGCAGAAGTCGTGCGTGGTGAATGGCAGGTCGGGGCGGGCTCACGCCGACACCCTGAGCCGCTGATGCTCGACTCGCTCCGGCAGGACGTTCACTTTGCACTGCGCACGCTGCGACGCAACCGCGGCTTTGCGCTGGTGATGATCCTCACGCTGGCGCTCGGCACCGGCGCCAACACCGCGATCTTCTCCGTGGCCGAAAGTGTGCTGCTCAAGCCGCTCCCGTATCCGCACGATGAGCAGCTCGTGCAGCTCTGGAGCACCGGCGGCAAGATCGCCCTGCGGCCCCCCGGGCCGAGGACCGCTTTCGTACCAGCAGGTTCTCGACGTCAGCGGCCTGCATCAGACGCTGAGCGGCGTCGCCGCGTTCACCGAGGATCGCTACAACCTCACCGGACAGGGAGAGCCGCAGGAGGTGCAGGCGGCGCTGGCCTCGCCCTCGCTCTTCGGACTGCTCGGCGTCCAACCGATCCTGGGCCGCGGCTTTGCCCCGATCGGACCTCCACGAACCGGTCGTGGTGCTGAGCCACGGCCTCTGGATGCAGCTCTTCGGAGGCGATGCCGGCGCCATCGGCCGTGTGCTGGCGCTCGACGGCAACGGATATACCGTCGTTGGCGTGATGCCGGCGAGCTTCGCCTTTCCCGACGACGGCACCCAGCTCTGGATGCCGCTGGGCCAGGCGTTCGTGGCACAGCCGGAAATGGAAACGAACCCGGACTTCCAGGCCTTCAGCACTGTCGCCCGCACTCCGCGACGGCGTCGACCCCCAGCGACTGGCGGCGGACCTCGCCGTGGTGGCGTCACGCGAGCCCGCATCGCCCGGCCTTCGCCCGCCGGGTTTTGCCACCATGCGCCTGCGCGACGAGGCCACCGGCGACACGCGCACGCCGCTGCTGGTCATGCTGGCGGTGGTGGGGTTCGTCCTCATCATCGGCTGCGTGAACGCCGCCAACCTGCTGCTGGCGCGCTCCACCGCCCGGCAGCGGGAATTCGCCGTGCGGCGCGCGCTCGGCGCGGGCCGCGGCCGCCTCGTGGCCAAGCTGCTCACCGAGAGCATCCTGCTGGCGCTGGCCGGCGGCGCGGTGGGGCTGCTCTTCGCCAGGCTCGGCGTGTCGGCGATCCTCAAGGCATGGCCGGCCGTGCTGCCGCGGGTTCACCAGATCGGCATCGACACCGTCACGCTGGTCTACGCCCTGCTGATTTCGCTGCTCGCGGGCGTCGCGTTCGGCCTGGCGCCGGCGTGGCGCTCGGGCGCCGTGGCGCTGGATACGTCGCTGCGCGAAGGCAGTTCCACCACGACGGCGGGACGCGGCCGTCACCGGCTGCAGCGCGGCCTGGTGGTGGCGGAGATCGCGCTCGCGCTGGTGGTGCTCACCGGAGCCGGGCTGCTGGTGCGGAGCTTCGTGCGCCTGCGGAGTGTCGATCCCGGGCTACGACGTCCACAATGTGCTGGCGGCGCGCATCCGGCTCACGCCGTCGCGCTACGCGACCGAGGCGCAGAAGCTCGACTTCTACCAGCGGGTGGCCGAACAGCTCCGGCGGCAGCCTGGCGTCGCGAGCGCGTCGGTCACGCAGACCCTGCCGATGAGCGGCGAAGTGGACGGCTTCCGGTGGGGCCTGGACACACCGGCGACTACGTGGACATCGACCAGGACATCGTCGCGCCCGGACTTCTTCCGCACGCTGCGCATCCCGCTGATCGCCGGCCGCCGTTCACCGACGACGACCGCGCAAATACGCAGCTGGTGGCCATCGTCAACGTCGCCGCTGGCGCAGCGCCTGTGGCCGAACGAGAGTCCGATCGGACGCACGATGGACCTGCGAGCCGGACCGACGCTGATCGTGGGCGAGATCGGCAACATCCACTATGCGTCGCTCACCGACCCGGTCAAGGCCGAGATCTACATCCCGTTCGCGCAGGGCGGCGCCGAGTTCGAACGCGGCGCCCGACATGAGCGCCTGGCTCGTCGCCCGCGCCACCCACGATCCGTTGACACTGGCCACCGCGGTGCGCCGGGCGGTCGCGGCCGTCGATCCGGAGCAGCCGGTGGCGGCGTTCACCACGCTCAGCGAGCTGGTGAGCCAGTCCACGGCGGCGCGCAGCTTCAACATGACGCTGGTCAGCGTCTTTGCGCTGCTCGCCCTCGGACTGGCCGTGGTGGGCATCTACGGCGTCACGGCGTACACGGTGCAGCAGCGCACCCAGGAGATCGGTGTGCGCGTGGCACTCGGCGCCGGCCGCGGGCACGTGCTGGGCATGGTGCTGCGCGAAACCGGCATGATGGCCGCGATCGGCATCGTGATCGGCCTGCTGGGAGCGTTCGGTTTCACGCGGGTGCTCGGGAGCCTGCTCTTCGGCGTCTCGGTCACCGACGGCGTCACCTTCGTGACCACCACCGTGGTCCTCGCCGCGGCGGCGCTGCTCGCCGCACTGGTCCCCGCGCTCCGCGCCGCGCGCATCGACCCGGTGCGGGCGCTGCGGTCGGAGTAGACTTACCGCGTCCGTCCGCCGGTCACCGATCACCGCCGCGCCCCGGGAACGGCTCACTCTTCGGAGCGGGATCACCGCTGATCCCTGGATCGATTGTCGCTGATTGCTTCTGATGGCACCTTTCCCGCCATGGGATCGTATCGAGGCGCTCATATTCGACCCCGACGCCCCGCGCCGGCTGGTCGTCGGCAACCTCGAGCGCAATGACATCCCTTCGCGGTACCCATGGCCGCGCGGACCCGGGCGGGTGACTCCCGGGCAGGAGCGCAACGCGCCGCCGATCGTACCGCACGCCCGCCGGCAGCGACTGATCGTCGCGATCGCGACCGTCACGGTATTGACGATTGCCGGCGGCGTGTGGCTGAGCCGCTGGCGACTGAGCCACACCGCGGTGACCATCGCCGGTCCGCTGGTCCGGGCGTGGGTGGCGAGCCAGGTCGCGTCAGCGAGCGATAGCGCGTATCGTCTCGAAACCAGTACGATCAGGGTTGACGAGGCGAACCGCCGCGTCGCGATCGACAGCATCACGCTCACCACCGATTCCCTGGTCAATGCGCGACTGGCGATACCGCATCCGTCGATCACGCTGAGCCTCCGCCGCTGCGCCGTCACCGGGATCGACCTCATCGCGCTCGCCGCGCGGCGTGGGCTGCACGCGCTCCACGGCGGCTGCGACAGCGTGTCGCTGCAGGTGCGGACGCTGGCGGCGCCACCGGGCCCGGCAGGCCAGCCGCCACAAGGCGCGGACAGCAACAACTTTCTGCGGTTCCAGGGTAAGCTCGACCTGCCAGCGTTGCTGCCGCTGGTGGTACTCGATTCGGTGACCTTTCCGCACGTCCATGCCGCGTTCGACCTGCTCGCCGCCGACGGGCGGCGTACCAAGCTCTCCGTCGACAGCGTGGCGGTGAGCCTCGATTCGGTGCGCATCGATCCCCGGCTTCCCGTCGCCCGGCGCCGACCGCTGTTCTCGCGTGACATCCATGTCCGACTCGATCGATTCGCCGTGACGACCAAGACGGCCGAGCACGTGTCGCTCGACCATTTCGATGCCGACCTGGTCGATGGCTCCGCCCATCTCGATGAGGTGGCGTATCAGCGGGCGGCCGGGACCGGAATCGATTCGACCGGGGCGATGTCGGTGCAGGCGCGACATGTGGCCCTTGCTGGCGTACGCTGGCGCATCTTCCTGCTGACCGGCGATATCGCGATCGACTCGCTGCAGGTGGACAGCGTCGACATCCGGATCACGGCGCCGCGCCGGCCGCGGACACGGGCGCCTCCGGCACTGCCGGGCTCGATTGCGAGTGCCTTGCGCTCGGCCGGGCGGGCGATCGACGTCGCGCACTTCGGCGTGCGCGCGATGCGCATGGAGGAGTCGGGGCGGACGAGCGCCGGCCTGGCCGTCACGACGATCGACCGATTGACCCTTTCGCACCTGGACGTCCTGCCCGGCCCCGCGGCGTGGCAACGCCCGCTGCCGATCGGGCCGGTGGTTCTCACCGCGAGCAGCGCGTTCCGGCACACGCCCGGAATGGACCTCGCGCTCGGACACCTCGCGCTCGATGCCGGCGCCGGAACATTGACCCTCGATTCGCTGCGCGCGGCACCCCCGGGAGACGACTCCGCGTTCGAGCGGCGCCAGCGCTATCGGCGGACGCGAACGAGCCTGGCGGCCGCAGAGGCCACCTTGCGTGGTATCGACCTGCCGGCTTTCCTGACCCGGGGGGCGCTCCGGGCGAGATCCCTCGACATCCGGGGGCTGGCGCTCGATGTCCTGAACGACAAGCACCTGCCGCAGCGAACGGTGCGCCCTCGGCACCGCTCGCCCCAGGAGTGGTTGCGACACGCCGACATCGAGAGTCGGCTGGATACGCTCACCGCCACCGGACAGATCACCTACCGGGAACGCGACGATAACGCCGCACACGCCGGCGTGCTGAGCTTCACGAACCTCCGGCTGCGAGGCGTTGACTTCAGCACCGATTCGCGGTCGCCGAACGGGACGGGACCATTTCACCTTGTGGCCGACGCCAGGCTGATGGGGGCAGGTGCACTGCATGTGGAATGGAACGTGCCGTTGCTCGCGCGGGACTTCGAGATGACCTGGAAGGGGTCACTTGGCGCCATGCGCCTGCCGGCGATGAATGCCTTCCTGCCGGATGCAGTCGGGACGCGGTTCGCGGCCGGAAGACTCGAAGGGGCGGAGTGGCGGGTGACGGTGCGGAACGGCGTGGCGCGGGGCACGCTTGCCCCGCGATGGCGGGGACTCAAGGTCGGCCTTCCCGGCGTGGCACGCAACAACTCGAGTGTCGTCGGCGGTGTGATGCGGGGCGTAGCGAAGCTGGTCGCGAACACGTTCACGATCCGGAGCGACAACGTGTCGAGCCCGGGTGATCCGGCCCTGGTCGGTACCATCACTCATCAGTGGACGCGGGATGAGAGCCTGCCGGACTTCATCTGGCACCAGTTGCGTGACCCCCTGTTGCTGATCCTGAAGAAGTAGCACGCACGGCCGCAACCCTGGTCGCCCGACCGGCATCCAACGGTTGACCGACTCGCCCGAGGGACCATGACGCTGTTCCAAGCCGGAGACCTGCGCCAGGCGTGGCGCGGGCTCCGCCGCACCCCTGCCACGACCGCCTGTGCCATCGCCTGCCTCGCCCTGGGCCTTGGCATCACTTCCGCCGTCTCCAGCGCCATCGACCACGCGCTCCTCCGGCCGCCGCCGTTCCGCGACCCGGCGAACCTCGTGCAGGTCTACCGTACCGCGCCGCAGGCCGACAACTGGCCGATGTCGGCGCCCAATTACCGGGACCTGGCGCGCGGCACCACCGAGCTCTCCGCGATGGCCGCGATCACCTACAGGACGGCGCTGGTCTCGCTCCCCGATCAGGCCCTGCAGGCCGCCGCGCTGCGCGTCACCGGCAACTTCTTCCCGATGCTCGGCGTCGCCGCCGAGCGGGGGCGGATGCTCAACGATCAGGACGACGAGCCCGGCCAGCCGCCGGTGGCGGTCCTGAGCGACGACTTCTGGCGGCAGGGTTTCGGCGCCGACCCGGGCGTGGTCGGCAGAGTGGTCCGCATCGATGGCCAGCCGGTGACAATCGTCGGCGTGGCACCTCGTGGCCTGCAGGTTCCGCGCGGCGCCCAGATGCTCTCGGGGCAATTGTGGGTGCCAATGCGATTCACCACCCAGGAGCTTGCGCAGCGAGGCAGCAACTTCATCATGGTGATGGGCCGGTTGGCGCCGCACGCCACCGTGGCGTCGGTGGGCACCCAGATCGGCCGCGTCTTTGACGGTCTCGAGGCGCAGTATCCCGGACTCAAGGGCGAGGGAGTACGGATCGTGCCGATGGAGGCGGAGGCGATCCACGCGGTGCAGACGCCGCTGTTGCTCGTCTTCGGCGCGGTGTGGATGGTGCTGCTGATCGCGGCCACCGACGTGGCGTCGCTGTTGCTGGCGCGCGGCGTGCAACGCCGCCGCGAAATGGCGGTACGGCTCGCCATCGGCGCATCACGCTGGGAAGTGATGCGCCCGGTGCTGATCGAGAGTGCGCTGCTCGGCGCCATCGGAGTCGTCCTCGGCATCGGGCTCGCCTGGATCGGTGTCCGCACCATCGGAGCGCTCGCGGCGCGGCGTCTACCGCAGCTGGCCGGGCTGGCCATCGATCTCCGTGTCGTGGCATTCGCCGTCGTGCTGGCCGCGGTGGTGGCCCTCGGCTGCGGCGCGTACCCGCGTGGCGCAGCGCGTCGATCGATCCGCAGGACGCGCTCCGGGGCGGGCGCGGCGGCGGCATGACGCGGGGACACCAGCGGGCGCTCCGCACCCTGGTGATCACCGAAGTGGCGCTGTCGATGGTGCTGCTCCTCGGCGCGGGATTGGTCCTGAAGGGATTTGTCCATCTCGCCGACAGCGATCCGGGTTTCGATCCGGCGCCGATTCTCACCGTCAAGACGACCGTTTCACCCGAAGCCTACCCCGACAACAGCGCCACGCGGCGCTTCCTCGATCCCGCCATCGCGGCGGTGCGCGCCCTCCCCGGCGTGGCGGCGGCGGGTGCGATCCAGCTGCTGCCATATCAGAACTGGGGGTGGAACTTCAACATCCGTTACGAGGGACAACCCGGCGACGAGACGACGAAACTCCCGCTGGTCGAGGTGCGGGTGGTGTCGCCGGACTTCTTCGCCGTCACCGGCCAACATCTTCTGGCGGGGCGCCGATTGCAGGCGTCCGACGACGACCGCGCCGACGCCCAGCAGGTGGTGGTAGTCAATGAGGCGCTGGCCAGGCGCGACTTTCCGGACGGTGACGTCATCGGCAAGCGCTTCTACACCGGCGACACCACGTTCGCCACCATCGTCGGCGAAGTGAGCGACATCCGCAACGTCGGCCCGTACCGGCCCCCGGCGGCGGAGATCTACCAGACCTGGCTGCAGGGAGGAACCTTCGCATCGTTCCCGCTGATGATCCGGGTGACGAAGGGTGATCCGATGGCGGTCGCGCGCGAAGTCACCGCCGCGATCCGGCGCGTCGATCCTCAGGCCGCGGTCACCGACGTTCGCCCGATGACCGCCATCATGGCCGAGAGCATCGGCCAACCGCGATTCTATCTCACGCTGCTGACGACCTTCGCCGCCGTCGCGGGCGTGCTCGCGCTGGCCGGGCTCTATGGCGTGATGAGTTATGTCGTGGCGCAGGGGACGCGTGAAATCGGCATCCGCACCGCACTCGGCAGCGGCACCGGCGCCATCCTCGGCATGGTCACCGCGCAGGGGATGCGGATGGTCGGCATCGGACTGACGATCGGCCTCGTCGCGAGCATTGCCACGACCCGCTTGCTCACCGGCCTGCTCTACGGCGTGTCGCCGCTCGATCCGGTGAGCTGGATCGCCGCCGCGGCGTTGCTGGTTTCGGCGGCATTGCTTGCGGCGCTGATTCCCGCATTTCGGGCCACCCGCGTCGACCCGGTGACGGCCATGCGGGTGGAATAACCCGATTCGACTGCTATTTTGCGCCGGTCCCTGCCCCGCGGTTCACATCTTGCGGAACAGGGACCTGTCGTTTTCCTGGCCTTCCAAGCCCAACCGGGGATCGGTTCGTGCCCTATCGCCGCTTTGCCGCGCCGGCGCCGCCGCTCTGGCACGCCGCCAAGTCGCTCGTCGCCGTCGCGCTCTTCTGGTTGATGGCGCTGGTTGCGGTGCCGTGGGGCATCGTGGCCATGCAACGGCGGCTGCCGTCGGTCAACACCTTCCTGCCGGCTGCACCACAATTGGCCGTGATCTGCTTCATCATTTCCGGCCTGGTGATGGCCTGGGCGGCAGTCACGGTGGCCATCGCCGGCGAAGGGACACCACTGCCGTTCGATGCTCCGCGTCGGCTGGTCGTGACCGGACCCTATGCGTGGTGCCGGAACCCGATGATGCTCGCCACGGTGGGGCTCGGGACGGCCGCCGCGCTCTATACCGGATCGGTTCCGGTGCTGCTGTACGTCGTGCTGCTCGCGCTCGTGTGGTACATCGCGGTGCGGCCGGAAGACGAGCGGCACCTGCAGCGCATCTTCGGACGGGAATTCGAGACGTATCAGCGCGGCGTCCGACTCTGGATGCCGCTGCGCCGGCCGTGGCAGCCGCCGCCGTCCGGGCGTCCGCCGATCTCACTGGAAGATCTTCCCACCGGATGGGAGCACCGGCGCCGCGTTCGCGATTGACGGACGGCCGCTGCGGCGCCTACGCTACACCGGTGATGCACCCATGACACGCCGGAGCCGCCGCCGATGAGTCTCAAGTTCCTCCGCACCATGCTGCCGTTCGTCTTCGCCGGCATCCTGCTCACCATGGCGGTCGATCATCCGGCGCAACGCGCCATCTGGCTGACGCTGACGATCACCGTGATCGTGCTCGCGGTCTTCTGGCAACGAAGGCCACCCGCCGGCAACTAGCGATCGACCAGCAGCTCGGCATACGTGGCCTGCACAGCCGCGAGTCCCGCGCCGTCGCCCACGATCCGATCATTGAGGAATGCGGCGACGGCCGATTCCACCATGACGAAGCCCGCTACCGGCGGAAGCGATCCGACCCGGCGCTCGTTGAGCGTGAGCGGCAGCGCGTTCGCCGGAATGAGCGCCGCGTCGACCAGGTTTCCCCGATAGAGTCGCGCCACCTGGATGCGCACCGCATGCACCGAGTGCGACGCCGTTTCCGCCCAGCGCTGATCACGGCGGCGTTCGGCGCGATCGACCTCACCCCATTGCGACGCCGGCAGGGAATCCGTCCCGGGCGGTTCGGTCGAGAGATACAGCAGCGGCTGGTGCGCAGTGCCGTCGCCGGAGCCGTTGAAGAAGTCTCCGTCAAGGCTGGCCGCGGCGAACAGCGCCGGGTCGTGCGCCGCCGCCAGCAGCGCCGCCGAGCCCCCGGTGCCGACGCCCGCCACGGCAACATGCCGCAGATCCAGCGCGCCGGCCAGACTCCACCCTGGCTGGCGGTCGAGTGCCGCGAGCTGGCCCGCGATGAACGTCATGTCTGTCGCGACCCGCTCACACGAGACCTCGGTGCCCACCGGCTCGACCGTGCCGTCGGGTAACCTGATGGCGCCACCGTCGCCTGGTGGCGCAAAGGTGACGACCGCAAATCCGCGGCTTGCCAGTCCCTCGATGATCGCCGAATAGTCGGTCGGCAACCAGCCATGATCAGGGGCGAAGATCACCACCGGCACGCGATGCCCGCTCGACTCCAGCGGCGCGCCCGAAACCGCGTGCGTCTTCACCGCCGCGAGCGCGTTCCCCGCCGGGCCGAATTTCGCGACCAGTTCCCTGCGGTGCACTTCGGTCCACGCCGGATCGGGGAGGAGCGGGACAGCAGCCGTGTCGGTCGAGATGGCGGGGTAATACACCCACACGGGCAATGCCCGTTGGCGCGATGTGTCGGTCCAGACCACCATCACCCGCCCCACCTGCCGCGCGCGGCTCGGAACCGGAAGCGAGATCGGACCCAGGTTGCGCGCCCAGGCCACGGTCGAGGCAGGTGCGGCTTCGAGATCGTGGCAGGCGCCGACGAACGCGAGCGGGGCCAACGCCGCCAGTCGCCACAGCGGCAACCAGGTCTGCAGGACGATCCCGCGGCCGATCCGGGGAGCCACCCCGGCGGAACGTGGTGTTGCATTATGATACACGCGGTGGTCGGTCACACCCCCCGAATCGCAACCTCCGGACCACACGCCACACCCTTCCGGACCGTCAGATTTGGCCGCATGCTATCCTGTCCCTCGCCCTCCTGCCGACCTCTCCCGGGAGTCCGGTCATGCCGGAAGTGAATTACCTCGCCGTCGTCATCGCGGCGGCTGTCGCCTTCATTCTTGGTGGACTCTGGTACTCGCCGCTGCTCTTTGCGCGGCCGTGGCTGTCCGAGAATCGATTCACCGCCGACGACGCCCGGAAGGACTTCTCGCCGGCCCGGGCGTACGGTATCGCGCTGGCGGGGGCCCTGGTGGCGGCATACGCGCTCGACGCGTTGCTCATCGGGCCGCCGCACCATGGCGGCGCACTCAGCGGGGCCAAGCGGGGAGCGGCGGCGGGATTCTGCTTCGTCGCGCTGGCGCTGGCGTCGACCTACGCCTTCGAGCGGCGCAGCACCGTTCTGTGGGGCATCAACGCCGGATTCTTCCTGCTGCAGTTCACCGTGATGGGGGCGATCCTGGGACATCTGAGCTGACCGGGCCGTCCAGCGCCGGGGGGTACGGTACCGGATGTTCCGCCGTGCGCGGGCGCCACGCGCTGCTGCCGCCGAAGATCCGCGCGACGACCTCGGCGGCGTGGGTGCGGAATCCGTCGAGGATTTCGTAGAACGTCGGAATGACCAGCAGCGTGAGAATCGTCGACGTGATCACGCCGCCGATCACCGCCCGGCCGAGCGGCGCCCGGAAGTCGGCGCCCTCGCCGCGTCCCAGCGCCACCGGAATCATTCCCGCGATCAGGGCGAAGGTGGTCATCAGGATGGGCCGCAGCCGGATCCGTCCCGCTTCGATCAGCGCGTCGCGCAGTGGCACGCCGCGCTCTTCGCGGGCCCATTTGGCGAAGTCGATCAGCAGGATGGCGTTCTTGGCGACGATGCCCATCAGCAGAATCACGCCGATCAGCGACATGATGTTGAGCGTGTCGTGGGTGATGATCAGCGCAATGACCACCCCGATCAGCGACAGCGGCAGCGAGATGAGGATCGCCAGCGGATCGAGGAACGAACCGAACTGCACCACGAGCACCAGGTACATCAGCATGACCGCGATCCCGAGCGCCGTGAAGATGTCGAGGAAGACCTCGGCCTGATCCTGTCCCTGCCCGCCGATCGAGACGGCATAGCCCGGCGGCAGCGGAATTTCGCGCAGCTTCTTCTGGACGTCGGTCACGACACTGTTGAGCGCCCGTCCCTGCACATTGGCCTCGACCATGATCACCTTGTTGCGATTGAGGTGATCGATCTGTCCCGGGGCCTCCTCTTCGCCGATCGCCGCCACCTGGCCGAGCGGAATGGTGCGCGGCGCGCCGCGGGCGGCACCGGGCACGGAGAGCGGCAGTTGCGCCAGATCGGCGGCACGGCGGCGCGCCTCGGGTGAGAGGCGGATCCGTACGTCGCGCGTCTCGCCGGTGGGGTCGACCCAGTCGCCCTGGTGGATCCCCGCGAACGCCGGTCGCATCGCCTCGGCGATCTCCGCAATCGACAGTCCCATCGCGCCGGCCAGGCCCCGATTGACCGTCACCGTCAGCTCCTTGCGGGGTCCGCGGACCGAGAGCCCCACATCGACGGCGCCGGCGACGGTGCGCATCGAGTCTTCCGCCACCTGCGCCACTTGCGCCAGCTCGGCCTCGTCGGGGCCGGTGAACTGCATCTGGATGTCCTTGATGGTGCCGCTGAAGCCGCCGGTGAATACCGACGTGTTCACACCGGACACCTGGCGGAATTCGCGCCGCATTTCCGCGCCAAGATCGCTTTCGGAAATGTGGCGATCGGTCTTGGGCACCAGCTTGATGTAGAGATCGGCCTGGTCGACGCCGGGGGTGCGGCCCGGCAGCGCCGTGCCGATGGCGGCATAGGTGTATGCCACCTCCGGGTGCCGGCGCGCGATCGCCGCCACCGCCTCGGTTCGCGCCGCGGTGAAGTCGAGATTGGCGCTCGACGGCGCCTCGACGATCACCTCGATCTCGCTGCGGTCGGAATTGGGCACGAACCCCGCGCCGCCCACGGTGGCCTGCAGCGCGAGGGCGCCGACGAACGCCCCGACGGCCAGCAGCACCATCATCCCGCGGTGATCGAGCGCCCACCCCACGATGCGGCCGTACCGGTCCGTCAACCGGCCGAACCAGTGGTTGAACTTGTCGAGCTGCCGGGTGATCCACGCCCGGTGCGCTTCACCGCGGTGCGGATCGGGCCAGTAGGCCGACAGCATCGGGTCGAGCGAGAACGACACGAACAGCGACACCAGCACCGCGCACGCGATGGTGAGCGCGAACGGCTTGAACCACTGCCCGCTCAGCCCCGACATGAACGCGATCGGCACGAACACGCAGATGATCGAGAACGTCGTGGCCGCGACCGCCAGCCCGATCTCGGCCGTCCCCTCCTGCGCCGCGTCGTAGTGGTTCTTCCCCATCTCCACGTGACGCACGATGTTCTCGCGCACCACGATCGCATCGTCGATCAGTATGCCGATCGCCAGCGACAGGCCCAGCAGCGACATGGTGTTGAGCGTGAACCCCGCCGCCCAGACCGCGATGAAGCTGGCCAGCACCGATACCGGCAGCGCCAGGCCGGTGATGACCGTCGACCGCCACGAATTGAGGAAGAGGAAGACGACCAGCACCGTCAGCAGCGCGCCTTCGATCAGTGCCGACTTGACGTTGTCCACCGCGCGCGTGACACGGAAACCGGCGTCGCGCACGATGTTGATCTTCGCCCCGCCGGGGAGCGTCGGTTCGAGCTGCGCGATGACCGCCTTGAGCTGGTCGACGACGTGGGTCGTCGAGTAGCCCTTGGACTTCTTGATCTCGATGCCCACCGCGTCGTGCCCGTTGTAGACCGACGCGGTGCGCTGCTCTTCGTGACCTTCGAAGACGTCGGCCACGTCGCCGAGGCGGATCAGCGCGCCGTTCCGCTGCGCCACCACCACCTGCCGGAACGCCGCCGCGTCACCGGGGCGGCCCAGCAGCCGGATCGATTCTTCCCGCTGCGCGCTGTTGAGCCGCCCCACCGGCGCGGCGAGGTTCTCGGCGCCGAGCGCCGTCACGATGTCGTTGATCCCGACGCCGGCGGCCTGCATCGCGTCGGGTTCGAGCTGCACCGTCATCTCGGGGTATGAGCCACCCACCACCGAGGCATCGGCCACGCCCGGCACACCCCGCAACGCACGCACCACGGTGGGATCGGCGATCCGGGTCAGGTCCTGGGCCGACAAGTTCGGGCCGGTGATCGTCAGCGACAGGATCGACAGCTCCGACGGGTCGAACCGCGAGATCACCGGCTCTTCCATTTCGTCGGGGAGGTCGCTGCGAATCCGCGAGATGGCGTCGCGCACGTCCTGCGCCGCCTCGGCGACCGGCTTGTGGTAGTCGAAGAAGACGGTGAACTGCGCCAGCCCGTCGACCGCATTCGATACCGTGCGGCTCCGATCGACGCCGGAGATGCCGTAGATCGCCTCTTCGATCGGATCGATGACCTCGCGCTCGACCACGTCGGGCGCCGCGCCGGGATAGACGATCGACACCGCCACGATCGGCTGCGAGACGTCGGGAAATTCGTCGGTCTGCAGGTTGATCAGCGCCGCGATGCCGAACGCCACCAGCGCCAACATGGTGACGACGGTGATCAGCGGCCGCCGGATGGCGAAGTCGGAAATCCACATGCGGCGCACGGCGGCCTCAGCGATCCGGGTGCGTGATCCGCACCATCGAACCGGCGGGAATGTCGAGCGACGCGCCCACCAGCACCGTATCGCCCGGGCTCAACCCACGGGTCACCTCGACCCGCTCGGCCAGATCGTCCCGGATCCCGAGCGTCACGCCGACCCGCTCCGTCCTGCCACCGCGCACCCGGCGGACTTCGGGCGTCGCACTCTTGGGGTCGAGTGCGCTGAGCGGCACCGCCAGGTCGCGAACCACGTGCACCACCACCCGCCCCTGCGCGAACAGGCCCGCGGCCAGCGCGCGGTTGTCGTTCGGTACGGTGACGTGGATCACCACCTGGCGGGTGACCGAATCGACGGCAGGATTGACCCGGGCGATGCGCCCCTCGAACGTCTGCGCCGAGTCCCCGTTGACCGAAAACTGGACCGGCGTCCCCACCTGGGCACTGGCGAGATAGTCCGCCGGCACCGAGGCGTCGAGCTGCAAGGCACTCGGATCAATGACCGTCACGATCGGGTTGCCGACCTGCAGCACGTCGCCGCCGTGGGCGGCGCGATTGCTCACCACGCCCGCGAACGGCGCCCGGATGGTCGCGTTGGCGAGCTGTTTCGCCGCCGAGGCCACGCGGCTCCGGGCATCGGCGACGGCGGCAGCGGCGGCCACCGATTGATCGTGCGCCGTTTCGAGATCCCGATCGGCAATGGCGCCGGCGTCGTGCAGCGTGACCGACCGCTGGTAATTCCGCTGCGCCACTTCGGCGGCCAGCTGCACGCTGGCCAGCTGCGACTGCGCCGAACGGGCCGCTTCCGCCAGCGTCAGCGTGTCGATCAGGGCCACCGGCTGGCCGGCCTCGACCCGGGTCCCCTCGTCGACGTACACCGCCAGCAGTTCACCCGCCACCTGCGCGCGCAAGGTGGCGCTGTGCAGCGCCTGCAGCGTGCCGGAGAGCGCCGGGCCGCTCTCGACCAGGGCGGTGTCTACGGTCACGATGTTGGCCGCCGCCACCTCCACCACCGGCGGTGCGGTCGAACCCGGCGGCGCCGGACGCCCGCACGCGGTCACTGCCGCGAGACCTACCGCTCCGCTCAGCATGCGTTGCAGCATCGGCACTCAGCTTCCTCCCGTCGGGACGGTCGTGGTTCCGGTGGGGATCACCGATGGCGGCGACGACGCGCTGCCGGAGGTCCCGGGCACCGTGACGCCGTTCGCGCCGGATGCCGCCCCGCCGGCACCGGTCGAGGCCGCATTCTGACCCGCGAACGGCAGGCTCGGCAGCAGCGCCAGCCGCAGCCGCGCCACCTGCAGATCGCGCGCGGCCTGCGCGCTGTTGGCCTCCGCCTGGCTCAGCTGCACCCGGACATCGGCAACGTCCACCAGCGTCGACAATCCGTTCTGGTACCGCAGCTCCGCGATGGCGTACGCCCGCTGCGCCTGCTCCGCGGTGCCGAGGCTCGCCTGCCATTCGGACTGCGCCGCGTCGAGCTGCATCCGCGCGTCGACCGATTCCAGCTCCGCCTGCTGCCTCGCCTGCTTGAGCCGCATCGCCGCCGTCTCGCGCGCCGCCTCGGCAGCCAGCGCGTCGGCGTGCATCCGGCCGCCGTTGAAGATCGGCACGGTCAACTGGACGTTGATCTGCCAGTCGGTGAGGAAGCGCTCGAACGCGAACGGCTGCTGCGGGAAGTCGATCTTGGCATACGTGCTGTTGAGCAGGAGCGACGGCACGCGCTCGCCGTGGGCGGCGCCGACCTGGGCCTCGCTCGCCTGCAGGCCGGCCGCTGCCTCGCGAACCGGCGCGCGGCTGGCCGGCGCGGTATTGGCGCTCGACGCGATCCGCGCCGCGAACGGCGGCAACACCACTTCAGTGGTGTCGGTGAGCGGCGTGATCAGCTCGAGCGGCGTGTTCTGCGGCACGTCGAGCAGCTGCCGCAACCGGAGGTAGGCCTGATCGCGCTGCGCACGACGCTGGATGACCACCGGGTTCTGGTTGTCCCGCGACACCGAGGCCCGGAGCTGGTCGAACTCCGCGGCGTTGCCGACCTGATGCTCGAGCCTGGTCTGCGCCAGGGTACGGTCGGCCTGGGCCAACGTCGAGTCGGCGATGGCGAGCAGGCGCTGGGCCAGCTGCGCGTCGAAATAGGCCTGCGCCATGTCGAGCACCGCCTGGGCGCGCTCGGCATCGAGTGCGATCGCCGCCTGGTCGCGCCCCGCATCGGCCGCCGCTTGTTGCCGTGCCTGCGACAGGTTGAACAGTGATTGCGAGCCGGACAGGCCGATGTTCCACTGATTGGGACGGCCGAACGGCAGCTGGGCAAAGTCGATCGCTGAACCGTTCGCGGTGCAGTCCAGCCCGTGCTCCAGCGAATCGAGCCGGTCGGCGAGCGGCAGCGACGGATTCGGATGGTAGTGGGTGCAGTTGACCGGCGCCGGAAACGTGTCGCTCGACGTACTCGACGTGAAACCGGAGAACTCCGACGCCAGCGTCCGCGTGTAGGTGATCGCGCCGTTCAGTTGCGGCAGCCGCGCCGCCCGGGCCCGGAGCCACGAGGCCTGCGCGCTGGTCGTCGCGGCGCGCGCGATGCCGACCACGGGGCTCGCGGAATCGGCCCGGAGCAGCGCGTCCGTGAGCGTCAGGCGGAGCGGCGATGGCCCCGACTGCGCCGACACGCTCGCCGCCGCACCCAGCAGCAGGAGCAGCAGGCGGCGCATCATCATGCCTCGGCCGCGCCGAGTCCCCGGAGAATGACGTCGACGAATGCGGCCACGGTGTCGGGCATGGCGTCCCGGGACGCCGCCGGCATCACGTCGCGCATGATCGCATCGAGGAAGATCGCATTGACGAACAGCTGCGTCGCCGCCTCGACCGACCCGCGGGGGCCGATCAGCTTGCGCTTGCGCGCCGCGGTCAGATAGCGGCTGAGATCGGCGGCGGCCAGCTGGCCACCATGGCAGACCGTCGGCGCCAGATCGGGGTGCACTTGCCACTCGGCGAGACACGACCGGAGCATCCCCCGCCTGGCCGCCACCAGCGCGTGCTGCGTCAGTGCCCACTCCGTGATTTCGCGCCGCAGCCTCTGCGGTGTTTCCGGGAGCGAAGCCGCCACGTCACCCGCCGTGGCGTGACCGATCGCCGCCACCATCAGCGACGCTTTCGACCCGAATGTCCGGAAGATCGTGACCTCGTTGATGCCCGCCGCTGCCGCAATGCTGCGCGTCGTGGTGCCGCGCCAGCCATGTTCGGCATAGAGCCTGGCGGTGACATCGAGAATCGCATCACGAGTCGTCATCGGGCCGGAAAACTAGTAGCGATACGGATGCACGCAAGCAATTGCTTGCAGCCACGAACCGCCCGTCGTACGGCTACTGCTCCATTTCCTCGGTCAGCACCACCGCCTCGTTCACGGCGGCGCTCAGCGGCAGGATGCCCCGCTCGACGTACACCGGCCGGGCAACAGCGCGGACCCTGGGGAGGACGGCCCGGAACGCCACGCCACCGACGACGCACGCCATGCCGCCGAACAGAATCGTCCGCGGCGCGCCGATCCGGTCGGCGAGAAAGCCGCCGAGGAGCGAGCCGAACGGCATCGTACCGGTGAACGACATGATGTAGAACGCCATCACCCGGCCGCGCAATTCTTCCTTCACCAACGTCTGCAGCAGCGTGTTGCTCGACGCCATCTGGATCATGAAGCCACCGCCGGCGACCGCCAGCAGCGCCATCGACAGCACGACCGATCGTGACAGGGAAAACGCCATCAGGCCGGCACCAAAGGTCATCGCCGCCAGCGACAACACGCGATCCAGCCCGATCACCGTCGGCCGCGACGCCAGATAGATGGCGCCGATCACGGCGCCGACGCCGGTGGCCCCCATCAGGAAGCCGTAGGTATGCGGACCGCCGTGCAGCACCCGGGCCGCCATCACCGGCATCAACACCATGTAGGGCATGCCGGTGAGCGATACCAGCGCCAGCAGCAGGAGGATGGCGCGGATCGGCAGGAATCCGGCGGCGTAGCGTACCCCGTCACGCAGGTCGTTCAGCATGCGGGTCGCCTGGGCACGGGCCACGTACGGCGGCAGGCGCATCGCCAGCAGCGAGCCGATCACGGCCATGTAACTCACGCCGTCGACCAGAAAGCACCACCCCTCGCCGAACGCGGCGATGAGCAGCCCGGCGATGGTCGGACCGAGCAGCCGCGCGCCGTTGACCATGGTGGAGTTGAGCGCGATGGCGTTGGGGAGATCGGCGCGATCTTCCACCAGCTGGTGCAGGAACGTCTGCCGACCGGGCATGTCGAAGGCGTTGATGCACCCCTGGAAGAGCTGCAGCACCAGCACGTGCCACACCTTGATCACGCCGGAGAGCGCCAGCGCCGCCAGCGCGAACGACTGCAGCATCGCGAGCGACTGGGTGATCAACAGCAGACGGTAGCGGTTGATGCGGTCGATCCAGACGCCGGCGAATGGCGCCAGCAGGAACGCCGGCACCTGGCCGGCGAAGCCCACCAGTCCGAGCAGCGCCGCCGAACCGGTGAGCCGGTAGACCAGCCAGCTGGTGGCCACCCGGGTGATCCAGGTGCCGACCACCGACGTCCCCTGCCCGGCGAAGTAGAGGCGGTAGTTGCGGTGCTTGAGGGCGCGGCCCACCTGCTGCGCCACGGCGCGGCCACGGGAAGGCGGCGGTTCGTTCGGTGACGGATCGCCCGGTTGCCTTGGCATCGTGCAACGGACGGTAGTGGCGCCGGGGGGCCGGCACCAGTCGGCGCTCGGCGGCTGTGGCCTTACCTGTCGGCGTCGACCACGGCGATCCCGTATGGCTGCAGCGCCGTATCCGCCGTGACCAGCGTCAGGCCTTCCGCAAGAGCCTGCGCGACCAGCATCCGATCGAAGGGATCACGATGCAACGGGGGGAGTGTGCGCACCAGCGCGGCATGCCCCACCGTCACGGGCAGCGCCGCGAAGCCGACGCGCTTCAGTTCGCCGTCAATGTCGGCATCCGGTGGCAGCCGCAGCTTGCCGAGGCCCGTCTTGATGGCGATTTCCCAGGCCGAAGCCGCGCTGAACCGCACCTCGCTGGCGTCGCGTATGACGTCCCGCGCGCGCGGACCGAGCCGTCGGTCGTTTGCCTGCCACCAGAGCCACACGTGGGTGTCGAGCAGGAGCCGGTCGAGCAGGATCGCCGCGCGCGGACGGATCGGAACGATCCGCCGCTCCCGGACAGCGCGCTTTGTTGCGCGGGGCACTATTCGACGCCTTCGAACGCCCGCAACAGCGCCTCCGGCAGGGGCGCGTCGAAATCGGCAGCAATCCGGACCTTGCCGAGCCAACCACCCGGCACACGGGCCTCGCGCGACTCGCGTAGTGGCACCAGACGTGCCACCGGCGTCCCCGCCTTGGCGATGATGATCTCCTCCCCACGGCTCGCGCGATCGACGAGTCTGGAGAGATGGCGTTTGGCATCGTAGATGTTGACAGGTCGGGCCATGTTGTGTCTCCCTGACGGTGCCGCAACGTACACCGACTTGGTCAAGTTGATCAAGTCGCCGCCGTTGCGATGGGTCTTGTGGGCGGGTCATCCATGACATAGACTATCTATGCCATGGCCGACCCATCGCACGACGCCATCCCGCCCGGTACGCTCGACATGCTGATCCTCCGCACCCTGGCGCACCAGGAGGAACTGCACGGCTTCGAGATCGCCGAGGCCATCCAGCGCACCTCCGCCGACGTGCTGCGGGTCGAGGAAGGGTCGCTCTACCCTGCCCTGCAGCGAATGCTGGTCAAGGGGTGGATCAGCGGCATCTGGGGGAAGACGCCGGAGAACCGCCGCGCCCGGTACTATCGCCTCACCGCTGCCGGCAAGAAGCAACTGGCGCGCGAGATCGGACAGCTATCGCCGCGTCATCGTTGGCCATCGAGCGGATCCTCCATCCGGAACCGGCGCAGTGAAGCCGGCAGAATGGTGGCGTCGCCTGCGCTTACTGTTAACGCGCGACCGCGCCACCGGCGAGCTGGAAGAAGAGATGCGGCTGCACCGCGAGCTGCGGGCCGCGCAACTGCGCGATGCTGGCGTTAGCGACGCCGAAGCCGATGCGGAGGCTCGGCGCGTGTTCGGCAACGCCACGCGGATCGAAGAACAGACCCGCGATCAGTGGGGCTTCGGGTGGCTGGAATCGCTTGGCCAGGACGTCCGCTACGCCGCCCGGCGGCTCACGCAGCGGCGGGGGTTCACGGCGGCGGTGGTCATCGTGCTGGCGCTGGGCATCGGGGCGACGACGGCGATGTTCAGCGCGGTCGACGCGGCGCTGCTCCGCCCGCTGCCGTTTCCGCATCCGGAGCAGCTGGTGACGCTGCCCGATGTCAACATCCCGTTCGATCCCGGCCCGGGACAACAATTTCCGAAGTCCGACACCCGTTTCGTCGACATCCAGGATGTCAACGCGATGCCGCACTGGTTCTCGAGTGCGGCCGGCTGGGCGGTCGGCGGACTCAATCTCGCCGATCCGCAGCGGCCGACCCGTCTCACGGTGGGCGTCGTCACGGCGAACTTCTTCACCACCCTCGGCGTCGGCAGCGCCGTCGGTCGGACCTTCTCCCCGGACGAGGGGCACCCCGGCGCCGCCCACGTGGCGGTGTTGTCGTACGGACTCTGGCAGCGCCAGTTCGGTGGGCGCGACATGATCGACCACGCCATCCGCCTCAACGACCAGGCGTATTTGGTGATCGGCATCATGCCGCGCGGCTTCACGTTTCCGGAGCAGAGCGATCTCTGGATCCCGATGACGGTGCCGACGACCTTCGAGACGTTCGAGGCGTTCAAGCAGTACCTGCCGTCGTCGGTCATCGCGCGGATGGCGCCGGGAATCACGCCGGCCGCGGCATCCGCCCAGCTGCTGGCCCAGTGGCAACGGGACCTGACCTCGCCGCCGTCGGGGCGCCGCTATCCCAATCAGGAGCGGACCATCAACGACCTTCGGCAACACGGCGCTGCCCTCCCGCTGCAGAGCACCCTGGTCGCCGATCGGCGGGCTGCCCTGGAACTGTTGCTCGGGGCCACCGGGCTGCTGCTGCTCATCGCCTGCGCCAATGTCGCCAACCTGCTGCTCTCGCAGAGTTCGGCGCGGCGCCGTGAAGTCGCGGTGCGCGAAGTGCTCGGCGCCACGCGCTCACGCGTGGTCCGCCAGCTGCTGACGGAAAGCGTGATGCTCGCCGCGAGCGGCACGCTGGTCGGCCTGTTGCTGGCTCCCGCGTCGCTCGGGTCTGATCCGCAACCTGATGCCGACACGCCTGGCGGGCGTGGCGGGGGCGGGCGTGAACCTGCGGCTTCTGGTCTTCTCCGCCGCGCTCGCGCTCGTCACCGGCATTGCGCTCGGTCTCTGGCCCGCGCTGGGCGTCTCGCGCGGCGATCTTGGCGCCACCATCAAGTCCGGCGGCGGACACGGCGCCACCGGCGGCACCCTCGGACGGTCGCGGCGCGTGCTGGTGGCGGCCGAGCTGGCACTGACGGTCGTCCTGCTGATCGGAGCCGGGCTGATGCTGCGGTCGTTCCAGCGGCTGCTCCGCACCGATTCCGGGATGAACGTCGAGCATGTCGGTACCGTGCAGCTGGCCTTCCCCAAGGGCACGGCACCCGCCACCAAACGGGTGACGCTCGACGCGATCATCGATCTCCTGGAGCGCACCCCGGGTGTGACGGCCGCCGGCGTGATCAACAACCTCCCGCTTTCGGGTGGCGGCGGTATCCTGCTCAGCATCACCGCTGACGGCGAACCCAAGCCGGGTGACGACACGTTCTCGGGCGCCGAAGACCTGGTGGTCACTCCGGACTACTTCCGCGCGATGGGAATCCGCCTTCTGGCGGGTCGGACATTTGCCGCCGGCGACGATTCGAACGCCGCGCCAGTCGCGATCGTCAGCGCCAGCGTGGCGGCTGCGGACTGGCCCGGGACCTCACCGCTCGGCCGGACCTTCGACGACGGCGCCGGTCGGTACACCGTTGTCGGCGTCGTCTCCGATGTGCATGACCAGGAATTGGGGCGGAATCCACTGCCGGAGATGTACTTCCCGATTTCCCAGCAGGTCCTGCCGAATGTCGCCGTCGTCGCGCGGGGCTCGCTTGCGCCGGAGGCGCTCCTCGCCACGATCCGGACCGCGGTCCAACGGATCGATCCGTCCCAGGCGGTGTTTGGCGAACGAATGATGGCCGATGTACTCGGCCAATCGCTGGCGCCGCGCCGCACCAACACCCTGCTGATCAGCATCTTCGCGGCCCTGGCGTTCATCCTCGCCGCCGTCGGCGTCGCCGCGGTGGTGAGCCATGGCGTGGCCCGGCGCCATCGCGAACTCGGCATTCGCGCGGCCCTCGGCGCGTCGGGGTCGAACCTGTTGACGTTGCTGTCGCGGGAGATGGCGCTGGTGGCGGTGATCGGTATCGGCGCGGGGCTGGCCGGCGCCTGGGCGCTGGCACGGGTGCTGTCGTCGCTGATCTACGGCGTCAGCATCCACGACCCGGTGACGTTCGTGGCGGTGCCGGTACTGCTGCTGCTCGCCGCCGCCGGTCGCGACATTGGTCCCCGCCCGCCGCGCGCTGCGGGTCGACCCGGTGGAGGTGATGCGGGCGGAGTAGGTGGAACGCGGCCCGGCGATGACGTCAGTACCTTACGGTGCGCCCCATCGGATGCTGGTCCGCCCTAGCGCATAGCCAAGGATGCCGAGGCCGACAGTAATCGCAATTTCGTTACGCACATCGTGGTCGTGACAACCGGGCGTCTCGCATTGCCACGCCGAGCCGTACAGGGGCGAGACGGCGGCTCCAACGCCGAGGCCAATCAGCGCGCCAAGGACGCCGCGGTTCCCGTGATTGACTTGAATCCGCTCAATGTCCTTCCAAGAGATGACGACGATCCGCGCCGTGTCACCGTGCTGACACGGCGGTCCGGGGCAGCGACAGTACCGAATCGCGGCACCTGCTCCGGTGATCGCGGAGAGCAAGCGCCCGTCCGTATGTCTGCCGCTCCGGAAGTCGAGCCGCACTAGACGGCCGCTGTCGACCGACACGGTTCGCTGGGCCCGGCAGGGCGCCAGAGCCCCACTGAACGCCAACAGGAACGAGGCGACGACCGTGGTGACTCTGTGCATTCTAGTATCCGAACCCCAAGAGTCGATTCACGCACGGATCCGATTGCGGCGAAGCGCCGCTCCATCCTCCGAACGTGGAACCGGTCCAGTAGCACTCCTCATAGCTGTCGTCGTAGATGGCGTACGACATCGTGCAATCCAACTGGTGAAGATCGCTTGATCCGACGTTGCGGGTGTAGCCAATCACATCCACGCCCAGCGAAGTGTTGCTCTCACAATCATCCGCCCATACAACGATTCCGAGAAAATGGATGGGATTTCCGCCTTGACACTCGCCCTCCGACGCGTAGTTCGCGTGCTTGCTGATCGACACGTGCGCGATGGGATTGCCGCCGTCATTACCCGCATAGCCAAGCGCTTCCGGAAAGTCGTCGCCGGATCCATAAGAACAATCGGTACCGGCATACAAGTATGCGGTGGACGCACTGATCTCGTTGGTCGATCCGACACAATAGCGACCGTAGTTGTCGTGCTGCGAATACCAAGCAGCGTCGACCACCCAATGATGGATTGAGGCCTCGTATCGCACCCTGAGGATGATGGCTTCGCTGTCGCCAAAGTGCCCACAGGTGACGTGATCCGGCAAGTCCCACTCGTGACAATGTCCGGTTCCCTGATCGAGGTACTCACTTAGCAAATAGGCAACCAGCACGTAGTACCGACCACCCGTGAAACCGAGGGGTCGCACCGCGTATGCCGGCTCACCACTTATGTCGTCGAAGCTGGTGTAACGGAGCGTTGGCTCAAAGTGCTGGGCGATAAGATCCTCGCACCAGTCCGAGAGGCCGTCGTCATCGATGTCGTCAATCTCTTCGCCGCTGCATTCGTCAGGTGTCACTTCGTAGTTGATAAATACGCCAACCGAATCAGGGAATGAATCAACGTCCCAGCACCCCAACTGGCACGGCGGTCGAACATCCTTACTGAGAGTCGAATTCAGCACCAGAGCGGTCGGCTGTTGACAGGCTGTCAGCCCCGAAACCAGTATGAGTCCGACCCCCCCAAGAATATCCGCAACGGAACCGTCCGTTCGTATGTTGTAGTCTTCAGGTTTACCGAACATACGTAGTGTTACGGATATTGTCAACGACTACCCTCCGGTCGCCGCAGTGGTGAGCTATGGCGTCACCCAGCGCCATCGCGAACTCGGCATTCGCGCGGCCCTCGGCGCGTCCGGGTCGAACCTGTTGAGGTTGCTGTCGCGGGAGATGGCGCTGGTGGCGGTGATCGGAATCGGGGCGGGGCTGGCCGGCGCCTGGGCGCTGGCACGGGTGCTGTCGTCGCTGATCTACGGCGTCGGCATCCACGACCCGGCGACGTTCGTGGCAGTGCCGGTACTGCTGCTGCTCGCCGCCGCGGTCGCGACATTGGTGCCCGCCCGCCGCGCGCTGCGGGTGGACCCGGTGGAGGTGATGCGGGCGGAGTAGGATCGTCGCTTCACCGCCTTCAACAGTCAACTCGCGTTAATGTGGCCACCCCTGCGGCGGATCGAGACCCGCCAATCGGCATCGTGCAATCCATTGCCACGATGCCGATTATCGCATCTTTCCGGGGGATTACCATCCGCATGTACTATGGCGACCATGCGCCGCCGCACGTCCATGCCGAGTATCGCGGGGAGTTTGCCAAGTATACGTTGACTGGAGAGGTGATCGCCGGGCAAATCCGGTCGGGTACCGCGCGCCGGCGCATCGCCGAATGGCTCGAACTTCATCGGGGCGAACTGGAGGCACTGTGGCAGCACGCAAGGGGGGGCAACGCGCTCGGGCGGGTCGAGCCGCACCGATAAACCCGGCGATGCCCAGCGTCGTCGATGCGAAGTATCGGGGCGGCTACCGCATCCGCCTGGTCTTCCGCGACGGCACCGCCGGGACGGTGGACTTCCATCCCTACCTGGGGATGGGGCCGGTCTTTGCGCCGCTCAGGGACAAGACGTATTTCACCCGCTTCCTGATCGACGGCGACACGGTGAGTTGGCCCAACGGAGCGGACGTGGCGCCGGAGGCGCTCTACGAAGAAGCGAAGCGCGCCGCGAAGCCGGCGGGCGGGCGACGACGCCCGGGGTATCCTCGGCGCTGATCGCGACGACGCGGGCGGCGGCGGGCCGGCGGGCCCGGTGTGACGATCGGCGGACGGGAAGTGACAAGCCTTCCCGCCCGCCGTTTGCTACTTTCCAGCACCCCTCCCGCAACGGAACGACCCCGCATGTGGCAGCGCAGTCATCACGCGTGGGATTCACCGGCCCTCGACGGCCGTCGTGTCGAGCTGGCGGTGCACGGCCACGCCGGCGCTCGCGCCATCGTCTTTCCCACCAGCCAGGGGAGTTGGCGCCAGTGGGAGGACTGCGGCATGTGCGCGGCGCTGGGCGACCAGCTCGAGGCCGGCCTGCTGCAGCTGTTCTGCGTGTCCAGCGTCGACGACCTCTCGTGGTACAACGAATCGGTGGCGATCCACAAGCGCGCCGAATGGCAGCAGCGCTATGACCTGGCGCTGCTGCAGGAGGTGCTGCCGTATACCGAGTCGGTCAACGGCAATCCCTTCCTGATCCTCACCGGCACGTCGTTCGGCGGCTATCACGCGCTGTCGTTTGCCTGTCGCCACCCCGAGCGGGTCGGTCGCGTGCTGTCGATGAGCGGCCTGCCCGACATCAAGCGGCTGACCGGCGGCTTCTCCGACGACCTGGTGTACTTCTTCAATCCTGCCGACTTCATGCGGCACGAGCACGATCCGGCCCGCCTCGCGGCGTTCCGGCAGATGGACATCATCCTGGCGGTGGGGCGCGACGACGCGCTCTGCCGCTACAACGAGGAGTTCTCCGCGACGCTGGTCGACCGCGGGATCGGCAACGCGCTGCGGGTCTGGGACGGCTGGGCGCACGACTGGCCGTGGTGGCAGCGGATGGTGCGGCGGTACATCAGTGGACACGACTGAGGAACGGAACCCATGACCGTGAACACGCACTTTCCGGCGCGGCGCATCGGCCTGCTGGTGGGCCGGGAATGGTCCTGGCCGCCGGCGTTCATCGAAGAGGTGAACCGTCGCGACGCCGGAGTCACGGCCGAGTACGTCCGTCTTGGCGCGCCGCCCGCCGACGAGCGGCTGATCTACGACGTGGTGATCGACCGCATCTCGCACGAGGTGCCCTTCTACCGCATCTGGCTCAAGCACGCCGTGCTCCGCGGCACCACCGTCATCAACAACCCCTTCATGTGGACCGCTGACGACAAGTTCTTCGAGGCGACGCTGGCCGAGGCCAACGGCATCGCTTCGCCGAAGACCATGGCGCTGCCCAACAAGGCGTACGTCCCCGGCATCAGGCACGACGAGTCGCTGCGCAACCTGGTCTATCCCCTCGACTGGAGTGCCGTCGCCGATTATGTCGGCATGCCCTGCATCCTCAAGGATGCGCACGGCGGCGGGTGGCGCGATGTCTATGTCTGTCGTACCCTCGAGGAACTGATCCACCATTACGACCAGAGCGGGCTGCTCACGATGATCGTGCAGGAATTCATCGCCTGGGACGAGTTCGTGCGGTGCCTCTGCATCGGACGGGAGGAGATTCTCCCCATCAAGTACGACCCGCGGGAGAAGAAGTACCACGACGCCGACGACTTCCTGCCTGGCCCGCTCCGCGAGGAGATCATCACCAAGTCGCGCACCCTGGTGCGGGCATTGGGCTACGACATGAATTCCATCGAATGGGCCATCCGTGGCGGCGTGCCCTACGCCATCGACTTCATGAATCCGGCGCCCGATTTCGACGTCAATTCGCTGACGCCGAAGTACTTCGACTGGGCGGTGAAGCAGATGGCCGACATGGCGATTGCCCGGGCGTTCAGGCCTCACGCCCCGCCGCCGCCCGAGGTGCGGGCGCTGTTCGGCGGCACCCGGTGACATGATGGCCGGTGATGCCGCCCGGGCGTGGCACGACGGCCTCGACGACGAAATCGCCGCGGAATCGGCGGCGTGGCTCACCACTCGCCAGCAGGAACGCGGCCTGACCTTCGGCGACCGGCCCCTCTGCACGGTGATCCGGCCGCGCTTCCTTTCCCCGGAGACATACCGCCGGCTCTGCGGCACGAGTGACGCCCTGCTCGACGCCTTCGCCGTTGCGGGGCAACGGGCCCTCGACGACGCCGCGTTCCGGGGGCAGTTCCGTCTGGCCGACTGGGAAATCACGCTGTTGGAGCAGGCGCCAGCACTGTCGAGCTCGGCGCCGCTTTCACGGCTGGACACGTTCATCGACGCCGCCGGCACGCCGTGGGTGACCGAGTACAACGCCGAAACGCCAGCCGGCACCGCGTATACCGACGTGCTGGCCGAACTCTTTCTTGCCCTGCCCGCCATGCGGGAGTTCACTCGGCGCTGGCAGGTCCAGCCGCTGCCCGCCCGCCATCACCTGCTCAACACGTTGCTCGATGTCTGGTATCACTTCCGGGGCACGCGGGCGCGGCCGTCGATCGCCATCGTCGACTGGGACGATGTGCCGACGGCGGCCGAGTTCCGGCTTGCCCGGGACTATTTCGGCGCCATGGGGTTTCCCTGCCGCATCACCACGCCCGGGGCACTATGCTACCAACACGGCGTGCTCCGCGATGCCGATGGTACCGCCATCGACCTGATCTACAAACGAGTGCTCATTCATGAGCTCGTTGCCGAAGGCGGCCTCGACCAGCCGCTGGTGCGCGCGGTGCTCGAGGGCAATGCCTGCCTGGTGAATCCGTTCGCATGCAAGCCGCTCCACAAGAAGGCGTCGCTGGCGGTGCTGAGTGACGAACGGAATGCGGCGATGTTCTCCGCCGCGCAGCGCGAGGCAATCGCGCGCCACATCCCGTGGACCCGGGTGGTGGAGCACCGGAACACCACGGCCGATGGCGCCACGGTCGATCTGGTGCCGTGGGTCGCGGCGAACCGGAGCACGCTGGTGCTCAAGCCGAACGACGATTACGGCGGGGCCGGCATCGTGCTGGGCTGGGAAGTGGAGCAGCCGGTGTGGGAAGCGGCGCTGCGCACGGCGTTGGATGCACCGTACGTGGTGCAGCGCCGGATCCCGCTGCCCCGGGAGGTGTTTCCGGCGGTGGCCGACGGCCGCCTGGTGTTCGACGAACGGATCGTCGATGCCGCGCCGTTCTGCTGGCACGGTGGGTTCGCCGACGGCCTCCTCTGCCGGATCTCGACGTCGACGTTGGTGAATGTCACCGCCGGCGGCGGCTCGACAGTGCCGACGTTCGTGGTGGCGCGGCGGGAGTAGCGGCGATCCGACAGCGCAGTCAGCGGGGACGCTGGATACGGTACTCCCGCAGGCTTTCGTTGCCGAGGGTATCCACATGCATCGCGACGACGTAGTCGCTGCTGATGTCAAGCACGTCCTGATCCGGCGGCACTGTCGCGCTGCCGAGGTATCCGCCCGCTGCGGTAAAGACGTCCCAGATCGCCGGATCGCCGTCAAAACTGAAACGCCGGGCCCAGAGATCTCCGGTGTGGTCCATTCGGAGAGCCGTGTACCGCGGCCTGGTAGCGGGATATCGCAACGAATCGAGCGCCGCGCGATACGCCTGCCGCAGGCGGGGATCGAGACGAGAGAGGTGACGCTCTCGATACGCGGCGATATCCGAGGGCGTCACGGCGGCCGCCGGTTCGTCGAATCGGATGATTCCGAGCAGGCGACCGCCGGACGCGTACTGCCTGACTTCGCCGCTCCCATCAGTGTAATACCATGCGGCATGATCGATGGCCAGACAACCGACCCGGCCGAATGGCAACGCGCCATCCGCGCCGCGCCCACGTCGGCTGACGAAATTGTCGGCCAGCACCACCGTGCGCAGCGTACGCGGCGCGCCGTGTGAAGGAATGGCCTCGACCGTTGCCGAGTCGGTATATACGTGAGTATACCCGGCATTTGTGTACGGCAACCAAGTCCAGGCCAGCATGGTGCCATCGTCGAAGGCGCCCTCAACGGCGCGAATCAGTCGCAGCCGCCCGGTCTGACCCGGAATTGCCTGATATGGTGGCGCGGCGAATCGTCGCCACCGAACAATCCGGCCGGCCCGATCGAACACGGAAAGCTCGTGGTTGCCGCCATCCCATACGCCGGCGAGGTCCCCGGGAAGAGGAAATACACTCAGGATGCCATTGAATTCCCCTGGTTCGGTGCCAAGCCCTCTGGAGCCAATCCGAGCGCGGAGCCGGCCGGCGGTATCAACGAGATCGACGTGGCAATGTTCGCCGTCCGCAATGAGGAGCGTGCCGTCCCGGAAGCGCACGGCACCACGAACATCGCCGAGATCAACAGAGTTCGTCGTGCCATCACCGATCGTCACGACAGGGGCGGCGGCGATGGTGAACGGCGGCGAACGCGGCAGACCGGACGACGGGTATTCGACGATGCGCACGCCGTCGCTGTCGCGGACCATGGGTGACTGGGCTGCGAGATCGGGCCGATAGAGCGCGGCTGCAATGAGAACTGCGTGCAACCACTGATGTGTAGCCAGTGAGTGCGACGTCATCACCTGCGGTGCTCGCGATTCAGGAAGGACGCGACGATCGAATCGAGAACGACGAAGGGTACGGCGCCGACAACTCGAATTCCGTTGACGAATGAGACCGGTGTTCCGGTCACCCCGAGCCGCATTCCTTCCTCGGTCTCACTTCTCACCCGACCCAGGTAGTGCCGAGATCGAACGCAGAACAGAAACCGGTCGAAATGCGGCATGCGGATGGAATCAGCCACACGCCGCCACGAATCAAATCCCAGACCGCCCTGCGCGGCACGGAAGAGACCGCGGTTGAATGGCGCAAAGCGCCCCTGTTCCGCAGCGCATTCCGCCGCCAGATAGTTGACGAGCGGGATCGGTGATACGACAGGCAGGTATGGCTTCATGACTATCGCGACGTGCTGTGGAAATCGGGTCAGCAGCTCTTCCAGCGCCGGTTCGAACTCCATGCAATGGCCGCAGGAGTAGTCGGAGTACACGACGATCGTCACCGGAGCGTCAGCCGGGCCGATCCGGTCGCCGATGGAGGCAAGCCTGTTGAAGGCCTCATCGTCGAGCGAACCGACGGCCGCGCTCGATGGCCGCACCGCGCTGCTTCCCGGACGGGACGTACCTTGAGTAGCGACCTTCCCACGAATTGCGATAGCTCCCAGCCCTACGGCGACCAGGCAGAGCGCGACTGTCGTGCCGTCGAGAATACGTTTCATCGGCCGGGTCCGGATGCTCATCGGGACGCACGGTCGGGAATCGCCGGCAACCTGAATCGATAAACCCTCGCATCATCGCTCCCCGCAGCGTACAGCACGGTGTCGCCGCTTACCACGAGCGCACTCATGGGCAAATCGAGCCGTAACACGGCCTCCAGAGCACCGTCTCGGTCGAACACGTGAACATATTGCGCCTCGACCGCAATACCCGACCCTGGAATGTCGGTTCGTGTTCCGGCAAACAAGGCGTAGAGAAACTTGGTGCCGAAGGCACAGCCGGCGTAGAAGCGCCACGGCGTCCGCATTTCCCACCGCCCCGACCGGGCGCGCCAGAAAGCCCCGTCGCTCCGAAACGGGACATCGGCGAGCGCGATCAGCCCGCCCGTCGAGTCGTGAAGCTCGACTCGGCCCGCCCCGACGTATACCACGGCGAATCGCCCGCTCGCCGGCGCCGTGCAAAGCAGAACACCAGTGGATAGCGCCCGCCGCGCTTCAACGCCGACGGAATCGGGACCGAGTAGGTGCCCCGGTATGATCCTCACGGTACGACCGGCCGTGTCGCCGATGATGAACCGGTTGGTGTCCAGGTCGCCGACGGCGATCAGACGGTCCTTCACGAGCCATTGCATATCGAAGACGATTCGGCCGGATGGAGTTCCGAGTTCCCTGGTGGCAACTCCCACGGAATCAGCGGTCAACCGGGTCATCCGGCGCAATTCCTCATCGAACGCCCATACCCCGCGATCGTCGCCCGGACGCTTGCTCAGGCTAGACACGACATGAAAGTCTCCCGGACCCTCGCCGGCCCTACCCTCCGAGTATGACAGCGCCGCCGAATCGAGGTAGGCGACATGGAGGAACGGGTTACCCGATCGATCGGATATCCAAAGTTGACTCCCGCTGATCGCCAGATTCGACGGGCGGCCGATCACCGGATCGGCGATGATGGCGGTACCCACGAGGGACTCGACCGGAACCCGGTACTCAACCAGCCGCGGTTCACGATCCGTGGGGTCCGGCACCGATCCAGCACGCTCCACACCATGAGGCCGCCCGCATGCCGCCGCCACCGTCAACCCTAGCCACACAGCGCGCGACATGCAGTGGCCCATGCCTGCAACGTCTGTACGGGGCACCGCCGTCAATGCGCGACGGTCAATAGCCCATCGCCCAATCTTCAACGTCAATGCCGCTCCCGAACGGATCGCATCGGTAACCCGTTATGATGTGGCAGGTGGTGCAAGAGCCAGCGTCGCAGTATTCGCCTTGCACAAACTCGCCCGTCGTGACGCACGCGTGACCTGAGTCCGAGTCTTGACAATACGCGCCCTGCGTCGCGCTAACCGGCTGGGACCCGTCTAGGATGACAGCGAGAGCGACGACCGTACCGAGAGCGGCGAGCGCCCGCACCCACTCCTTACGTGTTGCGCATTGAATCCTCCGTGTGAGTAGATGGATGTGAAAGCAATGTTAGCTCGTACGGCGGGCCGGAACCATGAACGACCCGACCGATTGAACACGATACGGTCAGGTCGCCGATCCCGCAACCGGAGCCGCGCCGTTGGACTGCGGCACAATCCGCAAGGTTTGCTACTTATCCGCAGCCCCCAGCGCGGTCGGCCCATTGGGCGGGGTTCGGGCGCCACCCCCGGGGGGCTGGGGGGGGAGGCGGAGGCGTCAGCGACATCGCGAACAGCGTGAGCGCCCGTTCGATCGGGTCGGGTGAATTCCGATCGCCGAACCGCATGAGCCTCAATCGGCGCAAGCAACGATTGAGGCCGTTCCGGTCGTGAAAACCAGCCATCGCCGAGGCACGCTTCAGCGTCCACTCCCAACGCTGAAGGCGCCAGAGACCCCAGATACATCTGGTCCAATCGAGAAGTCGTCGGGGTGACGGCAATCCGAGCCGATGACAATGGAGTTCGACCGTTCGCACCGCCTCCCCGAAGAATGCCGCATAGCGCGTGACGCTCGCGCCATCCCGCCCAGCGGCGGCGGCGACGGCGACGTATTGCCAGACCCGTTCGTCGCGCAGCGGGAGTGCGACGCGAAGCATCGCGGTAACGGGCCCGGGATCGGGATCGGCAAGCAGCGCTGCGATGCCCGCCCCGACCCCTCGAACCGGCTGCAGTGCAATACTGACTGGGAGGCCCGAATCAATCAGCGACCGGATGGCCATCAAGGACCTGCTGACGGCCCTCGGTCGCAGAATGAGGCGCGTGCCGTATTGGCAGTGTAAGCGAAGCACCGCAGGGATCGACGAGGCCGCGGTAAACGTGTCCATCACAACCCATCTGGGAGCTGGAATCAGCGCATTTACCAGGGCCGCTTCGGCGGTCGCCGGCGTCAGCACGCGGCAGCGCGACCCGAGTTCACTCCGGAGTGAATTCCGGTCGTCCTCATCGTCGACGATGACAAGTATGGGCGCCCCCGGACCGTCCAGATGCGGCATAGCTTTCTCCCGCATGTAAACTTGGACCCCCGAGTTACGAGCGGCACCGGGCCAGCACGTTGGCGGTGTCGCGTCATAACTACCACGCAAGATGACTAGCCGCAACCCGGAACGTCACCGCTGGCGGCGGCTCGACGGTGCCGACGTTCGTGGTGGCGCGGCGGGAGTAGCCGGCCGGCGGGCGCCGGCATGCCGCCCGCGGGTTGCCGCCGGCGCGCCAAATGGGTAAAATCAAAGCGTCAAATGGCGCAGCGGCTCCGGCCCGGGGAGGCAGCATGACATGGCGCGTCGCGGAACAACTCGGTGGCTACGCGGTGCTGCACCGCACGGTCAGCTCCGAGATCGAACTTGCCGACGTGGTCCGCAAGGGGCTGCCCGCGGGCTCGCTCGACCACGTCCTGCAGGCGTTCACCCCGGGCCTCGGCACCCAGCAGGAGCTCTACCGCGTGGTGGGCAGCGCGCGAACGCTGCAACGGAAACGCACGTCCGGCGCACCGCTCTCGGCGGAAGAGTCGGACCGTCTGGCACGCCTGGTCCGGGTGGTCGTGCGAGCGCAAGAGGCGCTGGGCGATCGCGACGCCGCCAATCGCTGGATGGGCAAGGCCAATCGTGCCCTGGGTGGCCGGATTCCGCTCCATCTGCTCGACAGCGACGCCGGGGCGCAGGCGGTGGAGCGCGTGCTGGGGCGTATCGAGCACGGCGTGTACAGCTGAGCATGCTGGCGTATCGCATCTGCCGGCGCGCCCATCGGGCACTCGATGGCGAAGGGGCGCGGCTCTACGGCGGGCGGTGGAATACCGCCGGGCGGCCGGTCATCTACTGCTCGTCGAGCCGTGCCCTGGCGGCACTCGAGCTGCTGGTCCATGTCGACGTGCAGGATGCGCCGCGGGACCTCTACGTGCTCGAGGTTTCGGTGCCTGACGCCGCCATCGACCGCCTCGACGTCAAGCGGCTTCCCGCCACCTGGGCGAGGGTGCCGGAGCACGCCACCTGCCGCACCGCCGGCGACGCGTGGCGGGCGGCAGGCAAGACGCTGGCGCTGCTGGTGCCATCGGCGCCGGCGGCGGAAGAGTGGAATCTCCTCATCAATCCAGTGCATCCGCGGTTCGGTCAGGTGAAATTGAAGCGGCAGCGGAAGTTCACCTTCGACCCGCGGATCTTCGCATGAGCCGCATCGGCGCATGCGTCCTGCCCGCGGCGAGCTCGACCGAGCCGGGAGTGTCCTCGTGAAAGCCCCATCGCTCACCATCGGCATCGAAGAGGAATACCAGATCATCGATCCGGTCACCCGGGAACTGCGCAGCTACATCACGGAGATCCTCAAGGAGGACTCGGTCATCCTCGGCGAGATCAAACCCGAACTGCACCAGTCGATGGTCGAGATCGGCACCCAGGTCTGTCACACGCCGGCGGAGGCGAAGGCCGAGCTGGTGCGGCTGCGCCGCATGGTGATGGACGTGGCAGCCAAGAACGGCCTGGTGATCGCCGCGGCGGGAACCCACCCGTTTTCGTCGTGGATCGACCAGGAGATCACACCGCTGGAGCGCTACATCGGCGTCAAGGAAGATCTGCAGGAGCTGGCGCAGGCGCTGCTCATCTTCGGCACCCACGTCCACATCGGCATCGAAGATCCGGAGTTCCGCATCGACGCCATGAATGCCTGCCGCTATTTCCTGCCGCACGTGCTGGCGCTGTCGACCTCGTCGCCGTTCTGGATGGGACGCCACACCGGACTCAAGTCGTATCGCAGCATCGTCTTCCGGTCGTTCCCCCGCACCGGCGTGCCGCGCACGATGAATTCCTGGTCGGACTACAAGGAATTCGTCGACGTCATGGTGGCCACCGGGTCGATCCCGGACGCCAGCAAGCTCTGGTGGGACGTCCGCCCGCACCACAAGTTCCCCACCCTCGAGTTCCGGGTCTGTGACGTCTGCACCCGGGTCGACGAGGCGGTGTGCATCGCGGCGATCTTCCAGGCGATCATCGCCAAGCTGTGGAAGCTGCGCCGCGACAACATGTCGTTCCGCCAGTACTCGCCCAGCCTGATCGAAGAGAACAAGTGGCGGGCGCTTCGCTTCGGACTGGACGGACGGATGATCGATTTCGGCAAGGGTGTCGAGCTTCCGGCGCGCGAACTGATCCGCGAACTGCTCGAATGGTTCATTGGCGACGTGGTGGAGGAACTGGGGAGTACCGCCGAAGTGGGTTACGCGTTCCGGCTGCTGCAGGAAGGCACCAGCGCCGACCGGCAGGAAGCCACGTGGCGCGCCACCGGTGACCTCCGGGCCGTGGTCGACCAGCTGGTGCGCGAGACCGCCGAAGGCGTGCGATCATGAGGCGTCCCCTGATCGGCGTCACCACGCAGACGCTCCACGCCATCGAGCACATACCCGGCGACCTGCCGGCGTCGTGGGTCATGAACCAGCGCTACGTCACCGCGGTACGCCACGCCGGAGGCCTCCCGGTGCTGATTCCGCTGGTCGACGACGACCCCGACACGCTCCGGGCCATCTACGACCGGCTCGATGGCGTGCTGGTACCGGGCGGGGTCGATATCGATCCGGCGCGCTACGGCGAAGCACCGCACCCGGCGCTGGGCCGCATCGATCCCGCCCGCGACGCGGTGGAACTGCAACTGTCCACCTGGGCGGTGAAAGACGGCAAACCGTTCCTCGGCCTCTGTCGCGGACTGCAGATTCTCGCGGTGGCCGCCGGCGGCACGCTCTGGCAGGACATCGCCACCGAGCGGCCCGATTCCATCAAGCACGACTACTTCCCCACCGCCGGATGGTCGCGAGACCACCTCTCCCACGACGTCGATGTCCGTCCCGCCACGCGCCTCGCCGAGGCCCTCGGCGCCGGCAACCTGCCGGTCAACTCGATGCATCATCAGGGCGTGCGGGAACTCGGTGGGCGGCTGATCCCGGCGGCGATTGCCGCGGATGGCCTGATCGAAGGCGCGGAGCTGCCCGGTGACAACTTCGCCGTGGCGGTGCAGTGGCATCCGGAATCGTTCGCCCCCGGCGCCGCAAGCGTGGGGCGGCTGTTCGAGGCCTTCGTCGAGGCGGCGGCCGGCTAGAAATGCAACCCGGCGCTGGCCACGAACTGCTTGCCGCCGCCCAGCTCGTAGCGCGCCTGCAGGAACGGCGCGCCGTGACGATTCCCGAGCGTGATGCCGCCGATCAGGTTGACGCCCAGCTCGCTGCCGCCGTACGGCGCGGCGACGTTGCCGGTATTGAGCGTGAGGTCGGTGAAGTCGAGGCCGGTTCCCACGAAGAGCCAGCGCGCCGGCTTGAGATCGATGACGCCGTCGAAGTTCGCTTCCCAGTAGGTCTGCGAGACCGTGGCTCCGTTGACCGTGGTCCTTCCCGGAACGAACCAGTCGAAGGTGATCTCGCCGAAGAAGCCGCTGCGCTGCGACCAGTAGCCGAGGGGAAAGCGGATGCCGCCGCCAGCGCCCCAGGCCGGGGCGCCGGAAACCTTGCTGCCGTGGTCGGCCTGGGCGATGATGCCGATCTGGGCGTTGGCGGCACGGGGAAGAGCGGCGGCAAGCGCGATGACTGCCGCGGCGCGTGATACGGTCCTGATCACGTCGACTCCGGAGAGGATTGTCGTGGGTACGCGCGGAGACGGGCAGTGGTTGCAGACGTGACCGGACGAACGGGAGCCGCTCGCGTGAGCGACTCCCGTTCGTGGTGTTGCAGGTAGCTTGCGGCGAAGACTAGAAGTGAATGCCGGCGCGAATCAGGAACTCACTGCCGCCGCTGATGTCGAGCTTGGCCTCGACGAACGGCATCAACTTCGAGTTCGCCATGAAGTTCAGGCCGCCGACGACATCGAGCCCGGTCCAGCTGGTGCTGCAGCTGATGCCGAAGAGGTCGCAGTAGCCGCCGCCATAGGACCACTTCGAGTAGGTCAGGCCGGCGCCGACGTACGGCTTGGTGTTGCTCGACTTGTTGACGATGTCGTACAGGCCGTCGGCCTCGATCTGCCAGTAGTGCGCGCTGTAGCCGCCGAAATTGCTGCTGCTCGGGAAGAAGTAGTCGAAGGTGGCCCGGCCGGTGATCGGATGCTCGCTGATCTCGGCCAGGTGGAACTTGATGAACGCGCCGACGCCGATCCCGACGTTGTTGTTCGTGCCCAGCGCCGCCTCGACGCCGAACCGGGTGCCGGAGGTCTGGGCCTGGGCGCGTGCGGTCGACGGTTGGAAGGCGACGAGCGCCGTCGCGGCGGCAGCACCAGCGGCGAGACCACGCAGGTAGGAAAAGGACATGCAGGGACCTCCGACCTATGGGTGAGACTGGAAATGACAACCGGGTCAGGTAACAAATTGACGATAAATTGACCATTGGCACAAGGTCAGGGCCCCCAGCGCGCCGGAAAAAGTGGTTCAGCACAGTACTTTCCCCGGATGCCGCTGATCGCGTGGGCCACCGACCTGCACCTCGACCACGCCACCGAGGAGCGCCGCGAGGCCCTGTGCGCCGCATTGCGTCACGGCCGGGCCGAAATGGTCATCGTGACCGGGGACACGTCGCTGGCGCCTCGCCTGGTCGCCGACCTCACCTGGCTCGCAGACGCTGCTCGGCGCCCTGTCTACCTCGTGCTCGGGAATCACGACCACTACCACGGCAGCGTCGCCTCGACTCGCGACAGCGTTATCGATTTGACCGATTTGACCGATCAGGTCAAGTGGCTGCCGCCGGCTGGTGTGGTCCCCCTCGATGACGTGACGGCCCTGATCGGGGTGGATGGCTGGGCAGACGGCGCCTTCGGCGACCCGCTCGGAACGCCGCTGGTGCTCAACGACGATCGCCTTATCGCGGAGTTGGCGGCCGAACCGAACCGGTCGGGGAAGCTGGCCGTGAGGAAGGTGCTGGCCGAGGCGGACGCCGCCCGCCTGGGAGTGCTCCTCGAGCGAGCTGCCGCCGACTATCGGCGCATCGTCGCGGCCACCCACGTCCCCCCATTCGTCGAGGCGCTTCCCGCCCGGGGGCACCTGGCCGGTCCCGAGTGGCTCCCCCTCCTGGTGTGCGGGGCAACCGGAGCCGTGCTGTCCCGTTTCGCCGCCGCGCACCCGGGACACGACGTGACGGTCCTCGCCGGGCACACCCATGTGGCCACATCGGTCCGGATCGCGCCGAACCTGCGCTGCATGGTGGGGGGCGCGCGGTACGGCTCGCCGGCGGTGACGGAACTCTCCGTATAGCGACCTCGTCCGGCGCCGCGCTAGCTTGAATCGACCTCATCATGGACATCATCATGCCATCCCGCTGCATCGCCGTCGGCCGGGCGCGTCCGCTTGGCCGTGCGCTTCGCGCCGCCGCGGGCTGCGGCCTGGTGGCGTTGGCGGCTCTCTGCCGATCCCGCCGCCGCCCAGAGTCCCATTCTGCAACGCGACAGTGCCGTCCATGCTGGCAAGCTCCCCAACGGCCTCCGGTACTGGATCCGGCACAACAGCTATCCGGCGCACCGGCTGGAGCTGCGGCTGGTGGTCCACGCGGGCTCGATTCTCGAGAGCGACGACCAGCGCGGCCTGGCGCACTTCATCGAGCACATGGCGTTCAACGGCACCACGCACTTCGCCCGGAACGACCTGGTGCAGTACCTCGAATCGATCGGCGTGCGTTTCGGGGCCGACCTCAATGCCGAAACGTCGTTCGACCAGACGATCTACATCCTGCCGGTACCGACCGACAGCGCCGGCGTGGTGCCCCGGGCGTTCGACGTGCTGCAGGACTGGGCGATGGGCGACCAGTTCGATTCCAGTGAAGTGGCGGCGGAACGTGGCGTGGTATTGGGTGAATGGCGCAGCGGTCTGGGCGCCGGCAGCCGGGTGCGCGACCGCGAGTTTCCCTTGCTCTTTCAGGGTTCGCGCTACGCATCGCGTCTCCCGATCGGCGACACCGCGATCATTGCGCACGCCGAGCCGTCGCAATTGAAGCGGTTCTATCACGACTGGTACCGGCCCGACCTGATGGGGATCGTGGCGGTGGGCGACTTCCCGGTCGACTCGATCCGCGCGCTGATCGAGTCCCACTTTGCCGGGATGCGCAATCCCGCCAACGAGCGGGCACGTACCGACGCCTCGGTGCCGGACATCGCCGGCACGCGCGTGGCCGTGATCACGGATTCGGAACTCACCGGCACCAGCGTCCAGCTCCTGATCCGGCGTCCGACGGTGGTGTTCCAGACCGAAGCCGACGAGCGACGCGACCTGATCTACCAGCTGTTCGCCGATATCGCCGGGCAGCGCATCGCGACGCTGGTGCAGAATCCGGCGGTGCCGTACACCGGGATGTCGTTCGGACCCTCGCGCCTGATCCGGGACATCAGCGTCTTCGCTCTCGGCGTGTCGGCCAAGGACGGCCGGAGCGCCGAGGCGTTCCGGGCTGCCCTCACCGAACTGCGCCGTTTCGACCAGCACGGCGTGCTCCCCGCCGAACTCGACCGCGCCAAGGCCACCATCGAGCGGGACGTGGAAGACGCCGCCGCGGAGGAGAATCACACCGAATCCGGCGCGCTCGTCGGCGACTACATCAACGCGTTCCTCAACGGTGACATCACCATCTCGGCTGCGGAGGAACTGGCCCTGACGCGTCGCATGCTGCCCACCATCACCGTCGATGAGATGAACGCCGCGATCCACGACGCATCGCAGGGCAATGACCGGTTCATCGCGCTCACCGCGCCGGCCCGGAGCAGCGGCACATTGCCGAGCGCCGATTCGCTCCGGGCGATCGTGCGCGAGACCGACACCCTGACCACCGCGCCATGGACCGAAACGGCGTTGGCGGCACAGCTCGTCGCCCAACCGCCGGCACCCGGACGGATCGTGTCGGCAACGATGGACCGCGACGTCGGCGTGACCGACTGGAAACTGTCGAACGGCGTCAGGGTGCTGGTCAAACCGACCGATTTCAAGGCCGACCAGATCCTGATCGCCGCCGACATTCCCGGGGGCTATTCGACCATTCCCGACAGCCTGCTGCTCGACGCGCAGCTGGCGGTGCCGTTTGCCATGGCGGGCGGCGCCGGAGCGTTCGACGCACCGTCGCTGAACCGGCGAATGGCGGGAAAGCTCGCGCAGGTGTTCCCCACCGCCGATGAGACCAGCAGCGACCTGGTGGCGATCACCGCGCCGAAGGATCTGGAGAGTGCACTCGAACTGCTCTGGCTCCGGGTGACGGCACCGCGCTACGACTCGACGGCCGCGGCCGCGTTGCAGAGCGCGGTCCGCACCCAGCTGGCCAATCGCGATCTGGCGCCGACGACGGCGATGCAGGACACCGTCGAGGTGGTGATGGCCGATCATTCTCCGCGGGCACAGCCACTCTCGGTCGAGCGGTTCAACCAGGTCGATCCCCGCCAGGCATTGGCGCTCTATCGCGGCTTCTTTTCCGATTTCGGCGACGCGACGTTCGTGATCGTCGGCGCGGTGAACGTCGATTCGCTCCGGCCGCTGGTGGCGCACTGGCTGGGGGGGCTCCCGGCCACGCCACAGCATCGCACCTGGCGGGACATCGAGCCGCGACCGCCCGACTCGGTGGTGGAGCGGACGGTGCACAAGGGAAAGGAACCGGTGGCGCACGAGGTGGTGGCCTTCACCGGCACGCCGGCGGCGACGGACGTCGCGACCCGCCTGAACGCCGCAATCGCCGGCCAGGTGTTGCAGCAACGCCTGCTGGACCGGCTGCGGGAGGCGATGGGGGCGACGTACAGCGTCACCGTGAACGTCGACGTCGCCCTGGCGCCACACCCGGCTTACACCGCGGTGATCGCGTTCACCTCGGCGCCGGACAAGGCCGACACGATGTGGGCCGCCGCACGGCAGCTGATCGATTCGCTGCAACGCACCGGCCCGACGGCGGACGAACTGGAGAAGGTCATGGCGCAGGTCAGGCAGTCCACCGAAGTGGCGGTCAAGACCAACGACTGGTGGCTCCAGGAGCTGTCGGAATACACGTCGCCCGACGGACACGACGCCGGCCAGCCGCTGAGCGGTATCCTCGACTGGAGCAGGCGGCTCGACGCGGTGACGGCGGCGGGGGTCCAGGCGGCGGCGCGCCAGTTCTTCGATCCGGCGCGAACGGCGCGATTCATCCTGTTGCCGGAAACGCCGGCGCCGTGACGGTGGAGCGATGATGAGGCTGCGTTCGTCACCGCTGTTCTGGCTGGTGGGATTCACGGTACTGGTGGCCGCCGGGTGGTACGTGGTCATGCCGCGCCGGGCGTTCGGAACGTTTCTGCACGGCGTGGCCACCAACGACGTGGCGGCGGTCGATCGGTCGGTCGATTTTCCGGCGCTGCGGGCCAACTTCAGCCGCGATTTCGGCGCGGTGCTTTCGCGCGGCGGGCAACGTGATCCGGCCCACACGGCCGCGCTGGTCTCGATGCTGGTCGACTCGATGGCGACGCCGCAGGGGCTGGAACAGCTCGTGGCGTCGTTCAGTGCGGACCCCTCAGGCGCCGCCGGCTCGGACGACGGTCCCGGCCTGGTGCCCACGACGCACTATGCCTACCGCTCGCCGGTCCGCGTCGACGTCTCCATTCACCCCCTCGGCGTGCCGCCCGACCAGGCCGGCATCTACACCTTCACCCTGCACGGCATGCGCTGGGAACTGACGCGGATCTGGAGTGAGCGGATGGCGCGCCTGACGCAGGGATCGTAGCGCGCTCAGGCGCGCAGCAGCCGCACCGGAATCCCCCCGTTGGTCGTGGCGGCGCATTCGGTCCAGGCCATTCCGGTCTGCTGGTCGAGCATGCGGGAGCTGCTGAGCATGGCAATGTGCCACGCGGGACGGCGCCGGCGGATCACGTTGCCAAGCGCCGCGTAGAGGTCGCGCAGCGCGCGCTGGTCGCCGAGGCGCGCACCGTAGGGCGGGTTGGTGACGATCCATCCGGTTCCGGCGTCGTCCGTGAGCGTCGAAATCGCCGCTCGCTCGATCGACAGGTCGGCTGCGACCCCGGCCCGTTCGGCGTTGGCACGCGCCGCCGCAACGGCGCCGGCGTCGCGATCGCGCGCCGCAATCAGGACGCCCGCGGCCGGGCGCTCCGCCGCGCGCAGCTGCCGGCGTGCCGCCGCCATCACCTTGTCGTCGAGCATCGGCCATGATTCGGCGGCAAAGCGGCGATCGCGCCCGGCCGCCATGCCCCGCGCGATCTGCGCCGCTTCGATGGCGATGGTGCCCGCCCCGCAGAACGGATCGAGCAACGGCGTCTCGCCGGCCCAGGGTGCGGCCGCCAGGAGTGCCGCGGCCAGGGTCTCGCGCACCGGCGCCTTGGCGGTGACCTGGCGCCACCCGCGGCGGTGCAGCAGCGGGCCGGATGCGTCGGCGGAGATCAGGAACTCATCGCGGAAGACCCGGACCACGATACGCTGCACCCGCGGGAGCACGCTGACATCGTCTTCCAGCGCCACGGCGTCAGACGGTGCGCGGACCGCCGTCACGCCCTTCACCGCCGCCACGACCGACCGCTCGAGCCGCTCGGCGATGGCGTCCTGATGATAGAGGCGCGACTTCTTCGACGTGACGCGAAAGTGAACAGCTGCCCCGGGTGCCACGACACGTCCCCAGTCGATCCGGCCGGCGTTCCGCTCCAGTTCGCCGAAGGCATTGGCGCGAAACGTGGCCAGGCGCACCAGGATGCTGTTGGGAATGCGGAGCTGCAGCAGCGCTCCCGCCAGGAACGCCGCGTCGGCGCGGAAGGCAACGCCGCCCGGCTCGGAGGCCGGGGCCGGTGCGCCGAGTGACGAGAGTTCCGCGGCGGCCAATGCTTCGAGTCCGGGGGCAACCGTCGCCCAGCATTCGTGCGGTGATCGGGAAGACACGCCCGAAGGTAATGCCGCGTGGCGGCGGACTGGTCGTGGTCCTATGTTTTTCGCGCTCGTTCCGTTCGCCGTCACCCCCGGGGAGTCGCACCATGTCGAAGGCCGGCCCGATTTCAACGTTCGTCCGCCATCATTACCGGCACTTCAACGCCGCCACCCTGATCGATGCCGCCGATGCGTATGCCGCGCATCTCGACCAGGGCGGCCGGATGATGATCACGCTCGCGGGGGCAATGAGTACCGCGGAGCTGGGGTTGTCGCTGGCCGAGATGATCCGTCGCGACAAGGTGCAGACGATCACCTGCACCGGCGCCAACCTGGAAGAGGACATCTTCAACCTGGTGGCGCACGACTACTACGAACGCGTGCCGCACTACCGCGATCTGACCCCCCGCGACGAAGCCGACCTGCTCGCCCGGCACATGAACCGGGTCACCGACACCTGCATCCCCGAAATGGAGGCGATGCGGCGGCTGGAGGGGGCGGTACTCGACGAGTGGATGGCCGCCGACCAGGCGGGCGAGCGGTATTTCCCGCACGAGTTCTTCTACCGGGTGCTGCGCGGCGGCAAGCTGAAGCAGTACTACCAGATCGACCCGAAGGATTCGTGGATGCTGGCGGCGTGCGAGAAGAACCTGCCCATCTGGGTGCCGGGGTGGGAAGACTCGACGCTGGGCAACATGTACGCCGGGCACTGCATCAGCGGCGACGTCAAGCATGTGCACACGGTGCGGACCGGCATCGAATACATGATGGGGCTGGCCGACTGGTACACGGCGAACAGCGGTGGCGCGGGACTCGGGTTCTTCCAGATCGGCGGCGGTATCGCCGGCGATTTCCCGATCTGCGTCGTGCCGATGCTGCACCAGGACCTCCAGCGCCCCGACGTGCCGGTGTGGAGTTACTTCTGCCAGATCTCCGACTCGACCACCAGCTACGGCAGCTATTCAGGGGCGGTGCCGAACGAGAAGATCACCTGGGGCAAGCTCGAAGCGGACACGCCGAAGTTCATCGTGGAGAGCGACGCGAGCATCGTGGCACCGCTGATGTTCGCGATGATCCTGGGCTGGTAGGCCGCACCGGACGACGCACCGGAGGCAACATGACGAGCAGGCCCCGCTGGATCCTGATCCTGGCGCTGGTGGTGGTCGCGTTGCTCGTTGTCTCCGGCCTCCACCCGTACGACCGCGGGACATGGTACATGGAGGTGGCGCCGATATTCCTCGCGGCGCCGTTCCTGATCTGGAGCTGGTACCGGTTTCCGCTGACACCGCTGGTCTACGTGCTGATCGCCTGTCAGGCAACGATCCTGCTCGTCGGCGGCGCCTATACCTACGCCCGGGTACCGCTCGGATTCTGGATGGAGTCGGTGCTGCACCTGCACCGCAATCCGTACGACAAGCTGGGACACTTTGCGCAGGGGCTGGTGCCGGCGCTGATCGCGCGCGAAGTCTTCCTGCGCAAACGGATCGTCAAGCCGGGCGGGTGGACTACCACGTTGTCGATTGCCATCGCCCTGTCGGTGAGCCTGCTTTACGAACTGGTGGAATGGGGCGCGGCGGTGGCGTTCGGCCAGGGCGCCGATGCATTCCTTGGCACCCAGGGCGATCCGTGGGACACGCAGACGGACATGGGCATGGCGCTGATCGGCGCGCTGGCGGCGATGTCCTGTTTGCCATGGCTCCAGGATCGCGAAATCCGGAAGCTCGACGCCGCTGCCTGATAGCACTTGTGGACCGCGTTCATCAGCGATTCCTGTTTCACGAGTGAAACACTTGCTATCCGCTGGCTGCGCCTGCGGCACCAGGATGGACATCAATCCCGCAATGCGAGAACTTTGGAAAGCGCAGACGGCGCGTGCCGTCGGGAGTGCGGCCCGGATCCTGCCCCGAACGTGAGTGGAGGACGCATGACGAATCACGATGTGGCGCTGGAGCACACCGGCGGCATGCGCCTGGAACGACGGTCGCCAGTTCGCCTGGCGCTGGTCGCAGTCGAAGTCGCGGCGCTCGGCGCGGCGGGCGGTGCCATCGCCGGGATCCTGTCGGCGGCAACCTGGTTACTCGTGTTCCAGCGCGCGTGGTTGGGGGTGTTGCCCAGCGTATTGGTCGACGTGACGTTGCTCGGCGCCGCGTTCGGCGCGGTACTGATGCCGCTGGCCGGGTTCACGGCGCTGCGACGCATTCCGCTCTGGAGGATTCTGGTGACCGCGATCGTGGGCACGGCCATCGGCGGAATCCTCGGGGCGCAGTTCCTGAATCAGGTGCTGGTCGGGCCGATCGTGGGTTTCGCAGCCGCGGTGGCGTGGCGGGCGTGGCGGGCCCGGCGTGGGGTGCGTACCAAGCGGGTGTGACGGAGCGCCCTGGTCCGACTAGTCCGAGAACCGTGCCGCGAGCACCTGATTCCGCAGGCCGGCGAACCGCGGATCGTCCTTGAGCGGTCGCAGCCATTCCGAATCGTAGTTCATCAGGAAGCGGAGCACCCAGTCCTTGTCGCGGAAAGCCTGCTGCAGCCACGTCATGGCGCGGTCGTTCTCGCCGACACTGGCCCAGGCGGCGGCGATGAAGCAGGGATCGACCCACTGGGTGCGGGCGATCTGCTCCAATTGCGTGATGATCTGCAGCGCCTCGGTCCGCTTTCCCATCCGGGCCCAGGTCATCGCCAGGCCGAACGGTGGTTGCCCGGTCAGCGATTCGAACCGGCGGTAGGCGTCGACAGATTCGTCCAGCCGCCCAAGGTCCCGCAGCGCCATTCCGTCCCAGGCGTCACCATACACCACCGTCGGGTCGAGCGACTTGGTAATACTGTCCTGCCGCAGCGCTTCGGCCGGGCGACCGCCGAAGGCCAGGGCCAACTCGCGCGCCATCGACGCCATCGCCGAGAGCGGATCGACCTTGATCAGCCGGTCAGCGACTTTTACCGCCTCATCCGTCTCGCCCGTGATGCCGAGGAACGAGCCGTACATGAACAGGCCGTCCGGCGAATTGGGATTCAACGCCAGTCCACGCTGCATCTCCGCCAGGCCCCCGGCCATGTCCCACCGGGCCGCGGCGAGTTCGAAGCCGTAGAGAACATGCGCTTCGGCCAGCATGCTGTCGCTCTTGAGCGCCCGTCTGGCCGCCTCCATGGCGAGTTCGTGTTCCGGATGCGACGGCCGATAGGCGTCGGCGAGCATGTCGTGGGAAAACCCCATCGCTGCCGCCGCCTGCGCGTAGTCGGGGTCGAGGTCGAGTGCCTGTTGGAAGAGGGCGATCGCCCGCGTCAGCCCCAATTCGCTCAGCTTGTTCTTCTCGAACATTCCGCGGAGATAGAGGTCGTGGGCTTCGGGATTGTCGGTGCGGCCGGCGCGCACGACCGCCTCCGCCGAGGGCGAGAGCACCAGGCGCAATTCGTTGGCGACGGAGCGGGTGATCTCGTCCTGCAACGCGAAATTGTCCTTGTTTTCGCGATCGTACTGATTCGACCAGAGGAGCTTGCCGGCGGCGTCGTTGAGCTGCATCTGCAGCCGGATTCTGCCGCCCTGCGACTGCATCCGGCCGGTCAGCAGCATCGCCACATGCAGTGCTCGTGCGATCTGATCGGGCGGAAGCCCGGTGTGCTTGTAGCGGAACGTGCTGAGATCACCCACTACCTGCAGGCCGGGAGTCTGCCGGAGCGCACTCGCCATTTCGGTGGTCATGCCATCGGCGAGATACTCCTTGGTGGAGTCGCCGCCGACGTTGTCGATGGGAAGCACTGCGAGCGATCGGACCCCCGACGGCGCCGACAACGACGATCCCCGCCGGACGTACCAGACCGCGGCCGCCGTCAGCGCCAGCGCCACCACCACCAGCACCGCGATGCGGCCGACGGAGCGACGCGTGGCGGCGACGGCGTGCCCACGGCCGGTGATGGCAATCGTGTCGAGTGCCCGGACCAGCTCGTCGGCGGTCTGCGGACGATCCGCGGGGCGCTTGGCGAGACAGCGCATCACGAGGTCGGTCAGCGCCTGTGGCGCGCCGGGACGGCGGCGGGAAAGGTCTTCCGGCGCCTCGGCGATGTGGGCGGCGATCATGGCCTGAGACGTGCGGCCGGCGAAGGGTGCCTGCCCGCAGATCATCTCGTAGGCCAGCACGCCCCAGGCGTAGATGTCGGCGCGTTGATCCAGCGCCGGGTCGGCGCTGGCCTGTTCCGGCGCCATGTAGGCCGGCGTGCCCAGCGCCACACCGACCGACGTGATGCCGCCCCCGGCGTTGGTCGTCGCGGCGTCGACCGCTTTCGCGACGCCGAAATCGGTGACCATCGCGGCACCGCCGGAGAGGAGGATATTCTCCGGTTTGATGTCGCGGTGGACGACGTTGTGCGCATGCGCATAGGCCAGTGCACTCGCCACCTCGCGGAGGATTCGCACCGCCTCGGGGATGGGGAGTTCGCCTTCGCGGGCCAGTCGGACGCGCAGCGATTCACCGGCGACGAACGGCATGGTGAAGAAGGGGAGTCCGTCCACGTCGCCCGCGGCGAGCAGCGGCACCACGTGCGGATGCTGCAGTCGGGCGGCGATGGAGATCTCGCGACGGAACCGTTCGATGGCGAGCTCGCCGGACATCTCGGTCGGCAGCACCTTGACCACGACCTCGCGGCCGAGGGCGATGTCAGTGGCCAGGAACACTCGCGACATTCCGCCGCCACCCAGTTCGCGTTCGAGGGTATACGCGCCGGTGAGGGTGCGCTGCAGCCTGGCCTGAATGTCGTCGGGCATCTCGGAAAACTAACGCCCGGAGGGTGATGGGCCCTCGTGGCGCGGTTCTGCGCTCTGGAAACGTCGGGGAGCGGCTGTCGGATCCGCCCCTTTCCTGACCCCCGGCAGGCCGCGGGGCCGGACATCGCCGTCCGGCCCCGCGGTGCTTCACTCGACCCCGGTCACTCAGAACACGTACTGCAGCGTTCCGCTGGCGTAGAGCGTCGCCTTGTACGGCCCCGGGATGATATAGCCGTCGCCGGTGCCGCCATCGGCCGCCTGCGCCAGTCCCTTGTAGTTCGGACCGACGAAGAGGAAGCTGTAATAGGTGCTGTTGGTCAGGTTGTCGCCTCCCGCAAAGACATTGAGCAGCCAGTGCGGGCTCACTCTGGCCTCGTAACCCACCTTCGCAGCGAGCAGATGATACCCGCGAACGTAGGTGGAATTGTCGAACGTCACCGGCACCCTGTCGACGTATTGATATGAGCCGTTGAGGTAGACGCCGCTGCTGGTCCCGATATCGAGGCCCGCGGCGTAGACATTCGGCGGAACGCGCGGCACTGCGTTGCCCGAGAAGTCGACCGTACCGGCGTTGTCGTTGTTGTCGCTCTTGAAGTCGACGAATCGGGCCCTGGTGTACGTGTACGTGATCCATGGCTGCACCCGCGAGACGGCCTTCGACTTGTCATCGACCAGCCGGTAGCTCAGCGCCGCTTCGACACCCTGATTGCGCTGCTTGCCGGCGTTGGTGGTGAACGTCACCGAATTGGCCGTTTCGCTGACCAGCTTGTCGGTGTTCTCGACGTCATAGATCGACACCTGGCCGTCGAGCCGGTTGGCCATGAAGCTCCCCTGGGTGCCCAACTCGTACTGCACGGCCTTCTCCGGCTTGAGCGACAGGTCCACGGTACCGTTGTTGGCGATGGTGTTGCTCAACAGCGGCGGGGTGAACCCGGTGCTCACGCCGGCGTAGACCGACGCGTGCGACCCGAGGCCCTTGGTCAGCGCGACCCGCGGCGTGACGACCGCCTTGAACGCCCGCTCCTGCACCCTGGTGGTATCGAAGAGCTGGTTGTTCGAGCCCAGCACGTTGTGGATGGCAAAGGTGTTGTCATTGAGACTGGCCCCGGCGGTAAGGGTCAGTTGATCGGCGAACGAGAAACTCCACTCACTGTACACTGACACCGCGGTCGCGTAGTTCTCCTGGTCGGTGGGCCGCTCGACGTACGGCGGTGCCGGGATGATGAACACGCCGTTCGACGTCAGATTGGAGCGCTGCACGATGGTGCCCAGCGAACCGGTGATGCCGACGTTGCCGGCCTGACCGTCGTAATCGAATTCCGACCGGGCGCCGACGTTGAATTGGTTCACGTCGGTGAAGCCGTGGGCAAACGGCTGGTTGGAGACGTGGCCGCCCACGAAAAGCGTGGTCTGATTCGAGAACAGGTCACTGAAGTGGTAGTGGTCGGTCACGCCGGCCAGCACGCCCTGCAGGTTGATGTGCGAGTCATTGGCGAGATACGCCGGATTGCTCTGCGCCTCGCGATCGTAGAAGGCCGCGCTGTCGATTTCACCGGCCAGCTGTTCACGCGAATTGGTGTACGAGAAATAGGTCGACAGGATCTGGTTGTCGCCGACGTCGAAATCCCCGGACGCGCGGACGTAGTCCTTGGTCGACGCACTGTGCGGACGGAACGAGCTGTATTCCTGGTGACCATAATTCAGCTCGATCGACGACGTGTTCGTGGCAGTCTGGAAATTGGTGTTGCTGCGGAACAACCCGTCGCTGCCGGCCAGCACTTGCTGGCCTACGCTGGTCTGGTCGGGAACCGGCCGCTCGGTGGTGAGCACCACGGTTCCCCCGATGGCGCTGCCGTAGCGGCTGGACGACGGGCCCTTGATGACCTCCACCCGCCCCAGCGTCGAATAGTCGATGTCGTCGAGCACGGTGCTACCGGTGGCGTCGGTGACCGGAATGTCGTTGAGGAACACCTGGTAGCCGAGGCCGTTGGAGTTGGGGCTGTTGCCGCTGGTGCTCGGGTAATAGCCCCGGATGGTGATCCGGGCCCCGCCCCACGGGGTGCGCGACTGCATCAGCACACCCGGCACGAGGTTGACCGAATTCTCCAGCGAGAGCCCGCTGGCACGATCGAGGTCGGACTTGGTGAGCGTCGCCACCGACGACGTGGGCCGCTGCGCGGATACCTCGATTCCCGCCAACTTGACCGGGGTCGGCGCCAGCCGGATGCTGATCGTCTGGTCGGGATTTGTGACCGTTACCGTGGCCGGGAGGTAGCCGAGGCTCGTTGCGGTCACGCTGCTGATGCTCGACAATGAGGTCAACGTGAAGGTCCCGGCGTCGTTCGTCGTGACGCCGGTGGCGCTGCCGGTCACGACGACGGTCGCCCCCGATATCGGCGCGCCGGTCTGCTGATCGACCACCGTGCCGTGTACGGCAACCTGCGCGTGCAGCGAGAGCGGCAGGAAGAGAAGGAACGAGGCGCACAGTCGCCTGACCATTTGAGTCATCCTCGAGCTGAGGGTGTTCCGGACGCGCGCGCCCGTCCGCCGCCCGGCAGGCGGTGGCGTGATGGGTGCAGCCATCGGACGTTTTCTGTCGCGATGAGGCGGGATATCTATGTCACATCGGGGCGACGAGCAATGCGGCTGTGGCGATCGATATTCCGATTGGTGCAGAACGTTTCACCGGTCCGGAAGGGTGAAACGCCTTCCCGCTCTCGCCTGTCACCCGCTCGTCCGCGCCGGCCGAAGCGGATCATGGCGCGGAACTCAGCACCGCCCAGAGCGCGGCACCGCCCGCGGCAAGCGCCGGCATGGCCGTGACAAGCAGGGCGCGATACCAGCGTGGTTGCGCCGAGCCCATCTGGCGCATCGACAGCACGGCCATGAGCAGCATGAAACCGGCGAGGACGAGGCCGTGTGCCACGGGGTGATCGGCGGCGACCGCCGCGGCGACTGCCCCGCCAGCGAGCGCGGCAACGGCGCTGCCGGTGACGTTGGCTACGAGATACGCCGGTGGCAGCTGCTGCGTCGGCAGCGACCGCAGCGCCGTCAACGGCTGGTGCAGCAGGAATCGCACGGCGAGCACCGTGGTGATCATCACCACGATCGCCATCGCGACGTATCCGACGACAACGGCCAGCACGCTGTTCAACATGAGATTCCCCGGAGGAGTGCTACCGGACGGACGGGACGGCTCCGCCGACTATGCCGGAAAACTTCCCGCGCCGGGCGCTGGCTGTCAATGAACCGGCGGTCGACGGTCATGCAGCCACTGCCGGCCGGCGCCGCGGCGGTATCTTCAACGTGACCGAAATCGGGGCCGGGGCCGGTGCCGACGCGATGTTCCTGGCGCGCGCCGCCGGGCTCACTGACCGGAGAGGACGAGATGCCGGACCGGACCACGACGGGTCGATCCCGGATGGATGAACGGTCAGCCCGGCCGAGACGGTCGATGTTGCCGCCGCCCGCCGCACCGGCGTCGGCGCAGCTCGCCGGATTCATCGCCAAGTTCTCGCCGGCAGACCAGCGCCGGATCCGCGCGGTGCGGGCCGCGCTGCGCCGTCGCTTTCCCACCGCGAACGAACTGGTCTGGGACAACTACAACTTCTTCGTGATCGGATACGGTCCCACCGAGCGGCCGTCGGACGCCATCGTGTCGATCGCCGCCCGGGCCGGTTCGATCGCGCTCTGCTTTCTCTACGGCGCGCGGCTCCCGGACCCGGCCGGCGTCCTGGTCGGATCGGGAAACCTGGTGCGATCAATCCGCCTCGAATCCGCCGATGCGCTGCGCCGGCCCGAGGTGGAGGCGCTCCTGGCCGAAGCGGCCCGTCGGACCAGGCCGTTCGCTGCCTCGGGGCGCGGCAAGGTGATCATCCGGGGCATCTCGCCGATGCAGCGGCCCCGGCGGCGTTAGCTTTGGCTGCGACGCTCGTGGCGAGCGCAAAGGAATGGGCCCCACCATGATCGAACGCATGCAGGATCTCCCCGACAACGTCCTCGGCTTCACCGCGAAGGGCAAGGTCACCGCCCGCGATTACCAGGACGTCGTCATTCCCGCCGTCGAGGCGCTCTTCGCGCAACAGCGACACGTCCGCTTTCTCTATCACGTCGGAGCGGAATTCACCGCCTTCGAACCGGCGGCGATGTGGGACGACGCCTTGCTGGGGTTCAAGCATCTCGCGGGCTGGGAACGGGTGGCCTTCGTTACCGATGTCGACTGGCTCCGCGCGGCCGTCAAATTGTTCGGGCTGGCCATGCCCGGGCACGTTCGCGAGTTCCGCAACGCCGAACTGGCCCGGGCCAAGGAGTGGATCACCGAGGGACTGGCAACGCCCAAGCCGGAGCCCGCTGCCGGCGCTGCGCCAGCGGCGGCGGCAACGGCGGGATTCGTCGCCACCTCGTTGCAGCTCTCGCTCACGGTCAACGACCTGCCCCGAAGCGTCACGTGGTACTGCGACGTCCTCGGCTTCGTCGAAGGCCGGCGTTACGAGCGCGACGGCGCGCTCCGTTCGGTGGCGGTATCGGCGGGCCAGGTCCGGATCCTGCTCAATCAGGACGACGGCGCGCGCGGATGGGAGCGCCAGAAGGCAGAGGGGTTCTCCATCTCGATCAACACCGAGCAGGACATCGATCAACTCGCGGCGGGGATCAGGGCGCGCGGCGGCGTGCTCGACTCGGAGCCGGCCGACATGCCGTGGGGGGTCCGGATGTTCCGGATCAGGGATCTCGACGGCTACAGGCTGGCCATCTCCAGGCCGCTGGGGTGAGGCAAGCCGGACGTCGGGGGTCATGTGAGTCTTGACTCGCTCCGGGCAGGCCTCGCCGACCATTACCGCATCGAGCGCGAACTCGGTCAGGGTGGCATGGCCACGGTCTACCTGGCCCACGACCTCAAACACGATCGCAAGGTGGCCATCAAGGTGGTCCGCCCGGAACTCGCCGCGGTGATCGGGCCGGATCGCTTCGTGCGCGAGATCAAGACGATCGCGAATCTGCAGCATCCGCACATCCTCGGCCTGATCGACTCCGGCGAGATCGACGGCACCGCGTACTACGTGATGCCATTCGTCGAGGGGGAGTCGCTCCGCGACCGCCTGCAGCGCGAGAAGCAACTGCCGATCGGCGACGCGGTGCGGATCACCACCGAAGTGGCCGGCGCGCTCGACTATGCCCACCGGCACGCCGTGATCCACCGCGACATCAAGCCCGAAAACATCATGCTGCACGACGGCAGCGCGCTGGTGGCCGACTTCGGCATCGCGCTGGCCGCGAGCGGCGCCGGCACGCGCATGACCGAAACCGGCATGTCGCTCGGCACGCCGCAGTACATGTCGCCGGAACAGGCGATGGGCGAGCGTGAGATCACCGCTGCCTCTGATGTGTACGCGCTCGGCTGTGTCGCGTACGAGATGCTGACCGGCGACCCGCCGTTCAGTGGCTCGACAGCGCAGGCCATCGTGGCGCGTGTCGTCACCGAGAGTCCACGGTCGCTCACGGCACAACGGCACACGATTCCCGCCAACGTCGAACAGGCGGTGCTCACCGCGCTCGAGAAGCTGCCAGCCGACCGGTTCGCGACCGCGGGGGAATTTGCGGCGGCGCTCGGCAATCGCAGCTACACGTCGGCCATGGTCGCGCACGCTGCAGCCAGCGCTCCGGCGCGAGCACGACTCAAGGATCCGGTGTTTCTCGGTGTCGCGGCCGTGGCGCTACTGGCGCTGGCCGCGGCGGCGGTGCTATCGCGACCGAAGGCCGCGGCCCCGGTGGTGCCGCCGATCTCCTTCGTGCTGGCGACGACGGACACCACAAGGGCGATCGACAACTTCCCATGGCCGGCCGCGATTTCATCCGACGGCGGGACGGTGGTGTACAGCGTCGTCCCCCCCGGCGCGAGCGGGGCGTTGCTCAGCAATCGGCTCTACTTCGTCCGCTCCGATCAGCTTGATGCGCACCCGATTCCCGGCACCGATGGTGCATCGGAACCGTATTTCTCTCCCGATGGACAGTGGCTCGGCTTCGAAACCGAAGGGAAGGAGCACAAGGTCCGGCTCGATGGCAGCGCGCCGGTGACGATCGCCGACGCGGGGGCGCAGAACGGGGCCGATTGGACCGTCAACAACGAGATTCTGTTCGGGGCCTGGGGCCCCTTTGCCGGGATTTCGCGAGTGAGCGCGGCCGGCGGCACGCCGACGGCCGTGACTCATGTCGATTCTGCCGACGGCGAGCGGAACCATATCTGGCCGCTCGGCACGCCGGACGGCAAGAGCGTCGTCTTCACAACATGGTTCGGAGGTCTCGGCTCGTCGCAGCTCGCGATCGCCTCGCTCAGTGACGGCCGCGTCACCCGGCTCGGCATCAAGGGAATTCGACCGCTCGCGGTGCTCGACGGCTACCTGGTCTACGTCCGGGCGGACGGCTCGATCATGGCCGTGCAACTCGACGCCCACGCCAAGAAGGTGCGTGGCTCGCCGATTCCGGTGCACGATCCCGTCGGCGTGACGCCGGGCCTCAACGGCAACTCCGAGGTCTATGTCTCGCGTGGCGGTGCGATGGTCACCTCGATCGGCGGCTCGAAAGGGCGGTTGTCGTGGATCACCCGCACCGGCACGCCGGTCCCGATCGGAACGACGACCGGCGTCTTTGGCGCGGTGCAGCTCTCGCCCGATGAGCGGCGCATCGCCGTGGTCCTCGGCACCAATGGACAGCCGGATGTCTGGATCGACGATCTCTCGCTCGGGACGCTCTCGCGGTTGACCACGAGCGGCACGGTCAACTCGGTCGCGTGGAGTCCCGACGGCCAGGACGTGATCTACTTCGCTGCCGGCGAAGGCGGGACCACCCTCTGGCGCCAGCGGGCAGCCGGCGGTGTCGCACCGGTGAAAGTCCGCGATTTTCCCTATCCTGCCGGAGGCGCCGCAATGTCGCCCGACGGCAAGTCGCTGCTGCTCACGGTGATTCCCGGCGATGTCTGGTCGCTGCAGCGGGTCGCGATCGACTCGCCGTCGGTGGCGCACGATTATCTGATCAGCCGGGCCGACTATCACGCGCCGCAGTTCTCGCCCGACAGCAAGTGGGTAGCGCTGGTCAGCGATGAATCGGGGGAGGACGAGGTCTATCTTCGGTCGTATCCCGATCCGTCGGCCAAGATCCAGATATCAGTCGGCGGCGGCGAGGCCCCGGTCTGGTCGGCCGACGGCACCCGTTTGTACTATCTGACGGGAAGCTCGCTGATGGCCGCACGACTGGCCAATTCGCCGACCACAACGGTCCTCGGTCGCGATACCGTCATGGCGGTATTTCCAAGCGCGGGTCTTGGCGGCCAGTACTTCTCTGCCTACTACCATCCGACCCGCGACGGCCAACGCTTCCTGACCTCGGTGCCGGCCGAAAACAGCTATCAGCTCGTGGTGTCACCGAACTGGATCACCGAGTTCCGCCGCAAGGTCGCGGAGGCGGGCACGGCCCGGTGAACCGATCGTGACCATCCTCGACCGCCTCAACGCGAGCCTCGCCGACCGCTACACCGTCGAGCGCGAGCTCGGTGCCGGCGGCATGGCCACCGTCTATCTCGCCGAAGACATCAAGCACCATCGCAAGGTGGCCATCAAGGTGCTGCGTGAGGACCTCGCCGCGTCGATGGGCGCCGCGCGGTTCCTGCGCGAAATCGAGATCGCCGCCCAGCTGCAGCACCCCAACATTCTGCCGCTGCTCGACTCGGGCGATGCCGACGGCCTGCTCTACTATGTCATGCCCTACGTCGCCGGCCAGTCGCTGCGCGAGCGGATCGACAAGGAAGGCGAGCTGCCGGTGCACGAGGCCGCCCGCCTCATCGGCGAAGTGGTCGACGCGCTCGTCGAAGCGCACGCCCATGGCGTGGTGCACCGCGACATCAAGCCCGACAACGTGATGCTCTCGGGCCGGCACGCGCTGGTGGCCGACTTCGGCGTCGCCAAGGCCATCAGCGAGGCCACCGGTCGCAACACCGTCACCACCCTCGGCGTCGCGGTGGGCACGCCGGCCTACATGTCACCCGAGCAGGCTGCTGCCGATCCGCACATCGATCACCGCAGCGACATCTATGCGGTGGGCGCGCTGGCGTACGAGCTGCTCACCGGGCGGCCGCCGTTCGTCGGCGCCACGCCGCAGCAGGTGCTCGCCGCCCACGTGACCGAAGCACCCGAACCGGTCACCAGGCGCCGGCAGGCCATCCCGGCGCCACTCGAAGCGGTGGTGATGCGCTGTCTCGCCAAGCGACCGGCCGACCGCTGGCAGACAGCGGCCGAACTGCACGCGGCCCTCGAACCGTTCGGCACGCCGTCGGTCGGGATCACGCCCACGAATACCGCCCCGATCCGTGCCGTTGCCATCTGGCGGCCGATGCGATGGATGGTGATCGTTGCCATCGTGCTGGTCGTCGCGGCACTCGCGTGGTGGCGGTTCGGCACGGGGCACGGCGCCAGCGCGGTCCGCGCCATCGCGGTGCTCCCCTTCGACAACGTGAGCCACGATACCGCGGACGATTATCTCGCCGACGGCATCGCGAATGACGTGCGCGACGGGCTGATGAAGCTTCCCGGTCTGGCCGTCAAGGCACGCACTTCCTCGGCGGCGGCCAGGGGCAAGTCGGTGCGTGACGCCGGCGCGCTGCTCGACGTTCCCGTGCTGCTGCAGGGCGAATTCCACCGCACGGCCAGTCAGGTGACGGTCACCGTCGACCTCGTCAAGGTCGCCGACGAGACGGCGCTCTGGAGCCACGATTTCACGCTGCCGGCCGACGGCAACTTCGCGGCGGCGCAGGATTCCATTACCACGGCCGTGGAGAAGGCGCTCGGACTCGGGAGCGCTCGCGGCGTGCAGAGCGCCGCCGCGCAGCGCGGCACAACGGATCTCGAGGCGTACGATCTCTATCTCAAGGGGCAGTTCTTCTTCGCCAAGCGTGGCCCCGACAACCTCTATCGTGCCATCGGCTACTTCAAGCAGGCCATTGCCCGCGACCCGGGCTTCGCCCGCGCCTACGCGGGACTTTCGGCGACGGAGGGGATTCTCCCGGGCTACGTCCAGGTGAGCGGTGACTCGATTCTGGTCGACGCCGAGCAACAGGCCCGGCACGCCCTCGCGATCGACTCGACGCTCGCCGAGGCCCACCTCGCCCTGGCCGACGCGCTGTCCGCACAACTTCACCCCGCCGAGGCCGAGCCCGAGTTTCGCGCGGCAATTGCGATCGATCCACGCAATGTCACCGCACGACAGTGGCACGGCGACAACCTCAACATCCTCGGCCGCTCCGACGAAGCGATCCGTGAGAATCAGACCGCCGTCGAGCTCGATCCGCTCTCCGCGGTGGCATTCAACGACCTGAGCTACTCGCTCCTCTGCGCTCACCGCTTCGCCGACGCCGAGACCGCCGCGCGACGCGCGCTGGAGCTCGATCCTGCGTTTACCTACAGCCGCCTCTATCTGGGCGAAGCGCTGGCGTTCGATGGCCAGACCGACAGCGCCCGCGTGGTGATCGAACGCCTCTTCCGGGCCGACTCGACGGGACCGAACATTCGCGCGATGCATGCCTGGGGTCTTGCGCTCGACGGTGACTGGGCCAGGGCGGAACACGAATCGAGCATCATTGCGCAGAACACCTCCGCCGGCTCGCGCGACGTCGACCTCGCGATCGCGAACGCCGCGCTCGGCAACAAGCAGGCGGCGCTCGATGCCCTCGAACGGGCGATCGCGGCACGGTCGTTCTATGTCGCCGAGTCGTCCTTCGGGTGCGATCCGATCCTGTCCAGCCTTCATGATCAGCCGCGGTTCGCCGGGATCCTGAAAGCCGCCGGACAGTCCGTCTGTTCCGGCACCGTGACATGGCCGATCCCGCCGAGGCCTGGCGGACCATGACAGCCGACCGCCGCCGCCTCTCGCCGGATATCGCCTGACGACGTAGGTTCGCACGCATGAAACCCAAAGAGCTGACCATCCGCGGGCTGATTCTCGGCGCCCTGCTGACCACCGTCTTTACCGCCGCCAACGTCTATCTCGGGCTCAAGGTCGGCCTCACCTTCGCCTCCTCCATTCCCGCCGCAGTGATGTCGATGGCGGTGCTGAGCGCGGTGAAGGATTCGTCGATCCTCGAAAACAACATCGTCCAGACGGTCGCGTCCGCCGCGGGCACCCTCTCGGCCATCATCTTCGTGCTGCCCGGGCTCGTCATCGTCGGATGGTGGACCGGATTCCCGTTCTGGCAGTCGTTCCTGATCTGCGTCAGCGGTGGCGTGCTCGGTGTGCTGTTCACCATTCCGCTCCGGCGCGCCCTGGTCACCAACTCCGACCTTCCCTACCCGGAGGGCGTGGCCGCCGCCGAAGTGCTCAAGGTCGGATCCGGCACCCGCGGCGAAGTGAAGGACGACACCGGCGAAGCGCGCGAAGGACTCCTCGCCGTGATCCTGGGCACAGTCGCGTCGGGCGGACTCGCCATTCTCACGTCGACCCGCATTGCCGCCGCTGAAGTCACCGGCTTCGTCGGGCTCGGCGGCGGCGCATCCACCGGGTACGACGTTGCCTGGTCGCTGGCGCTACTCGGCGTGGGACAACTGGTCGGGCTGTCGGTCGGAATGGCGATGCTCGTCGGGCAGATCATTTCATGGGTCGTTGCCGTGCCGATCCTGACGGCGAGCCAGCCCGCGGCTGCCGGCGTGACGCTCGCACAGCACACGGCCGCGATCTGGAGCACGCAGGTCCGCTTCCTCGGCGCCGGCGCCATCGGCATTGCCGCGATCTACACCCTCGCCACGCTCGCCAAGCCGGTCCTCGGCGGCCTGGTGAGCACCCTTGCCGCTTCCCGCGCGACGGCGTCGAGCGACGAGCGCGACCGCGATATCTCCCCGCCGTGGATTCTCGTCTTGACGGTGGGCTGTGCGGCCGTCGCCGGCTGGCTTGCATTCACGTTCGCCCGGTCCACTGCTCTGGCGCCCGATGCCTGGCGGCTGACGCTGCTGGCCGTTCCGTTCGTGCTGCTGGTGGGCTTCCTGATCGCCGGCATCTGCGGGTACATGGCGGGGCTCATCGGCGCCTCGAACAGCCCGATCTCCGGTGTCGGTATCCTCTCGATCGTGCTCTGCGCATCGCTACTGGTGCTGGTCGTGGCGCCCACGGCCACGACACGGCCGGCGCTGGTGGCGTTCGCGCTCTTCGTCACGGCGATCGTCTTTGCCTGTGCCACGATCTCCAACGACAACCTGCAGGACCTCAAGACCGGCCAGCTGGTCGGCGCGTCACCGCCGACGCCAGCAGATCGCGCTGATCGTGGGCGTCGGCGCCGGCGCGCTGGTCATTCCGGTGGTCCTCAACCTGCTCGCCAGGGCCTACGGGTTTGCCGGCGCCGCGAACGTCGGCGTGGTGGCGCCCAATCCGCTGCCAGCGCCGCAGGCCACGCTCATCGCCGCGCTGGCCCAGGGCGTCATCGGCGGCAAGCTCGACTGGAAGATGATCGGCATCGGCGCGCTCGTCGGGGTCGGGCTGATTCTGCTCGATACGCTCCTCGGCCGGATGCACAAGCTCCGCATCCCGCCGCTGGCCGTCGGCATCGGCATCTACCTGCCGATGTCGGCAACGTTCGCGGTAATCGTGGGCGCCATCATCTCGCACTGGTTCGATCGCAAAGCCGGCGCGACGCCGGATCCGGGCCGTACCCGGCGGCTCGGCACGCTGGTGGCATCGGGGCTGATCGTGGGCGAAAGCCTCTGGGGCGTGATCAACGCAGGACTGATCGTCGCGACATCGAAGGAGGCGCCGATCGGGCTGGTGCCGGCGTCGTTCGCCGCCGCACCGTGGCTCGGGGTGCTCGGCTTCGTCGGCGGCGATCGTATGGCTCTACCGCTGGATGCTGCAACGCGGAGCGGTCGCGGCGGCCTGACGGCGGTCAGTGCCGCGCGGTCTCGCCGAAGAGCGTGGGGTCGATCGCCTCCCCCATCGCCCGGTACCCGGCATCGCCGGGATGCAGATGATCGCCGCTGTCGTACTTCGGCAGGAAGCGGGTCGGGTGCGCCGGGTCGCGCACCAGGGCATCGAAGTCGATGACGCCGTCATAGGCACCGCTGGTCCGGATCCAGTGGTTGATCGCTTCGCGCTTCGCTTCGCCGGCGGCGCTGAAGTAGTTGCAGCCTTCGAACGGCGTGAGCGTGGCACCATAGATCTGCAGTCCGTGTTCGTGCGCACGTGCGATGAGCTGCTTCTGGCCGGCGATGATCTCCGCCGCACTGACGTCCTGCGCCTTGAAGTCGCTGAACGACGAAAAGCCGATGTCGTTGATCCCTTCCATCACGATGACGTACTTCACCCCCGGCTGCGCCAGCACGTCGCGATCGAACCTGGCGAGCGCATCCGGGCCCGATTCGTCGTGCAGGATGCGGTTGCCGCTGATCCCCTCGTTCAGTACCGCCAGGCGATCGAGAAGATGTGACGCCCTCAGGTGGCGCGCGAGTTCGTTCGGCCAGCGTGCGTTGGAGTCGACGGACGACGCATAGCCATCCGTGATCGAATTGCCCAGTGTCACGATCGCGGCGGCGTTTCCCGCAGCGCGCACACTGACGCCACTCAGGAAGTACCAGCTTCGACTCGTGGTTTCGACGGGGAACACGTCGTCAGCCGTGTGATTGCTGGCCGAGACGTACGATGTCGCCATGGCCAGTTCGTGATAGCTCGACGCCGGGGTCGAGTCGGGCAGAAAGAGCGAGATCGCCAGGTCGGACAGGGGGGCGAGATGCATCACGACGGGATCGCTCAGGATCGGCGCACCGGCGGGGATGCGGACGGTCGAGTCGCCGGCGAAGGTGAGCGTCCGGCTGCTGCCGGCAACGATGTTCGCGTCACCGGCCGAGAGCGCGAGGCGCGCCGCGACGATCCGGAGCGATGCGCCGCCGAACTCGTTCGTCAGCCGGATCCGGACCGTGTCGCCGCCCATGCTGACGCGCACCACCTGGCGGATCGTCTGGTCCGCGAACGACTTCAGCGACGGCGTATCTGACGACGGTCCACCTTCGACGCTCGCCGCCCAGGTGCCGACCCAATGGCGGCTCTGGGCGCGGGCCGTTCCGGTCAGCACCAGCTGCGCCCCGAAGCTCGCGACAACCAGCAGCGTAACGGCGCGGTTGCGCATCATCTCGCCTACCCCTTTCGCCTGACGGCTCGATCGAGCCCTGACGCTCGGCACAAGTCAGTGAGAGCGCTCCGATACCCTTACGATAACTATCTTTTCGGCGAGACGGAGATCTGCCGCGCGACGGTGATCCTCGAGGTGTCCGATGAATCAGCTTGACAAGGGTTGGCTGTTCCGTGCATTGCACGACGGCCCACCGTTCATCATTCCCAATCCGTGGGACGCCGGGAGCGCCAAGCTCCTCGCGTCGCTCGGGTTCAAGGCGCTGGCGACTACGTCGTCGGGGTTCGCGTTCACGCTGGGCCGCCGCGATGGCGGGGCCACCCTCGACGAGATGGCGGCCCACGTCGCGTTGCTCGCCGGAGCGACTGACCTGCCGGTGTCGGCCGACCTCGAAAACGGCTACGGCGCCACGCCGGAAGCGGCTGCCCGGGCCATCGCCCGCATCGCCGCCGCAGGCGCGGTGGGCGGCTCGATCGAGGACTGGGATCGTGATGGCGAATTCATCTACGACATTCCGCAGGCCGTGGAGCGGATCGCCGCCGCGGTCGAAACCTCGCGGTCGCTCGGTTTCCCATTCACCCTCACCGCGCGGGCCGAAAACCACGTCCATGACCGCGATGATCTCGACGACACCATCACCCGGTTGCAGGCATATGGAGGCGCCGGTGCCGATGTCCTCTTTGCGCCGGGGCTGACGAGCATCTCGGCCATTCGACGCGTCTGCCAGTCGGTGACGAAGCCCGTGAACGTCCTGGCGCGCCGGCAATTCACCATGATTCAGCTCGGCGATGCCGGCGCCCGGCGGATCAGCGTCGGCGGCGCACTCACCTGGGTTGCCGCCGATGCGATGGTTCGCGCCGCCACGGCTATCCGGGACCGGGGCGACCTCTCGGTGCTCGGGGCGGACAATCCCGCCGGGCAATGGTAGGCGATATCGACCGCTGACCCGTTGGCGCGCACCGGTCGCGTCAGCGACGAGCGCGAACGCCCTCACCCGCCTCTCCGCCGCCACCGCTCGCCGCTACGGCGTCACCCGCTTGCCCGCCTTGTCCAGCAGGACCACGGGCGCAATCCCCGTCGCCTTGACGGCATCCGCGATCTTTGCCCCGTCGCCCACCACCAGGATCGTCAGGTGATCGGGATCCATGTACTTCAACGTCATCGCCGCGACGTCGGCCGCGGTCGTGGCCCGCACCGCCGCGATATAGTTCGACCACCAGCTCCTCGGCAGGTCATTGTCGACGATCTCGGAAACCACCGACATCGTGCCGGCATTGGACTGCAGCTCCGCCGGTAACGACAGGGTCAGCGAGTTCTTCGCTGCGGTCAGTTCGTCCGACGTGATCGGCATCGGCCCGGTCATCCCGCGGACCTGCTTCATCGCCTCGATCAGCGACGAGTCGGTCTTCTCCCGCGTCACCGCGCCCAGCGCCCGTTCCGATCCGGGGCCCTTCATCCACGCCGAGTACGAATTGAAGCCGTAGCTCCACCCGTGCAGTTCGCGAATGTCCGAATTGAGGCGCGACTGGAACATCCCGCCCAGAATGGCGTCCATGACGTCGATCCGGGCCATGTCGGGCGAGTATTCCGGCGGAATCGTCCGCGCCAGGATGATCTCCGACTGGGGCTTCTCGGGCATGTCCACCAGGTAGATCGTGGTGGGCCCGAGCGCCGGCGGCGCGGGATAACTGACGGCCAGCTTCCCGCCGCTGGCGGGCCAGATGCCGAACGCGCGCTCGAGCTTCGCCTTCGCCTCCGCTCGCGTCATGTCACCTACCACGTAGATCGTGGCGTTGGCGGGCACGAAGAGCGCCTTCGCCAGGTTGGCCACGTCGTCGCGCGTGACCGCCTTGAGGTCGGCATCATCGGTCACCCGGCCGTAGGGCTGGTCACCGTAGAGCAGCTTCGGCGTGATCTCCGACGGCGACGGTCCCGACCACATCCTGCGCCCGGGTGTACGAGGCCAGCGCCTGCGCCCGGAGGCGTTCCAGCGCCGCCGCGGGGAATGTCGAGTGCAGCATCATGTCCATCATGATGGCCAGCGTCGGTCGAACGTGCGCGACAGCGACGAGAATGACGCGATCCCCGATTCGTCGCCGATGCCGAATCCGACGTTCGTCCCCAGCAGCGCCAGCTCGTTGTTGAGTTCGTCGGCGCTGCGGGTCGCGGTCCCTTCCCGCATCATCGCACCCGACGAACGGCGCCACGCCCTTCCTTGGTGCCGAGCTGGTTGGTGACCGCCCTCGAAGTGGATCGAGCCAACGACACGATCGGCAGGTCCCGCTTCTCGACCACGACGAGGCGTGCGCCGTTCGAGAGCGTATCCACCGTCCACGACGGCACCGTGAAGACGGGCGTCGGCGCCACCGGCGGCGGCCTGGGTGCGGTCCAGCGAATGTGCCCTGCGCCACGACCGCGCCGGGCAGCGACCCACAAGGGTGACGACCGCGAGAACCTGGCTGCGGTGTTTCACTGGCCCACCTCCTGCGTGGATGCGAACGGCGACGTGATCGGCGTGGACTGGTCGGCGTGCGACGCCAGGTTGCGCTTCCCCATCGGCACCGCCGAGAGGACGATGCGATCGGGGCCGAGATACGCGTTCGGCCACGCGCTTGACGTCGGCCGCGGTCACGGCGCAGCGTCTCGGTGAGGTCCCTGGCGTACCACGACGGGTCGTTGTGGTAGATCCAGCCGCTGGCCAGCGTCATCGCCTTGCCGAGCATCGACTGCAGCCGGTTGTACGAACCGAACTCGATGCCGGCTGTGGCCTTCTTCATCTCCTCGGCGGTCGGTCCCTCGGCGCTTGAAGCGGTCGATCACCGAATCGATCGCGCTCTCCAGGCTGGTGAGGTCGATGCCGGGGATCGGCACCACCCTCAGGTCGACCGTAGCCGGCGTTCTCGTTCATGCTCGGCCGCAGCGAGATCGACGACGCCCACCGGCGGTCGTAGACGAACTCCTGGGTGAGCCACTGGGTCCGGTCGCCGCTGATGATCGAGCCCATGACGCTGAGCGCAGCGCGATCGGCGGACCGGACGCCCACGCCGGGCCACTCGATGAAGAGCTCCGGCAGCGCGACGTTGTCTTCGTAGACGAAGCGCTTCGGCGCGTCGAGGTGCGCCGCCGGCACCACCGGCCGGGTGATCGCCGGGCCGCGCGGGATCGGCGCCGAAGTACTGCTGGACCCAGGCCTTCGCCTGCACCGGATTGAAGTCGCCGGCGATCACCAGCACGGCGTTGTTGGGCCCGTACCACTTGTTGTAGAACGCCTTCACGTCGGCTTCCGACGCGCGCGGTGAGGTCGGTCATCGACCCGATCACCGGCCAGTGGTACGGATGGCCCGGCGGGATAGAGCTGCGGCGTCCATGATCTCGCCGACGCGCCCGTAGGGACGGTTGTCGTAGCTCTGCCGCCGCTCGTTCTTCACCACGTCGCGCTGGGCGTTGAGCTTGGCGATGTCGAGCGCGTCGAGCAGCCAGCCCATCCGGTCGGACTCGAGCCAGAGCTCGGTCTCGAGGTAGTTGGATGGCACCGACTCGAAGAAGTTGGTCTTGTCGTTGTTGGTCGAGCCGTTGTTCGACCCGCCCACGCCCTCGGTGTACTTGTCGTGCATGCCGTAGGGCACGTGACCGGAGCCGGTGAACATCACGTGCTCGAAGAGGTGGGCAAAGCCGGTGCGGCCCACCTCCTCGTTCTTCGACCCGACGTGATGCTCGACGTCGACGGCCACCACCGGCGCCGAATGGTCCACCGAGAGCAACACCGTCAGCCCGTTCGGCAGCTGGTAGGATTCGACCGGTATCCGCGGCACGGACGGCTTCGCCGCCCGTTGGGCGGGTGCGGGCGTGAGGCCGCCAAACAGCAGTACGGCGAACAGCGAGACAGCCTTCACGGAACCTCCCGCGCCAGTTGAATGGACTTCTTCTCGTTCAGCAGGCGGATGGTTCGTCCGCCCACTTCCTTGGCGTCCGCGCCCTCGCACGATGATGCCGCTTGAGCTCGACCGGCGTGAGCTTCGGGTGCAGCGCCAGCAGCTTGGCCGCCAGGTTCACCACCTGCGGCGAGGCCATGCTGGTGCCGCTCCACTTCTGCTTCTGCCCGCCGGGCAACACGCTTTCCACTTCGTAGCCGTCGGCATAGACGTCCACCTTGCCGAACGACGTGAACGCCGCCTGGTCGCCGGCCTGGTCCACCGCCCCCACGGTGATGGTGTTGGGGAGGTCGAACGACGCCGGGAGGGTCGCCGTGAAGGCGTTGTTGTTGTCGCTGTTCCCGGCGGCGGAGACGAAAAGCACGCCCGGCGCGCTGGCCATCGCACTCCGGAAGGTGTCGGCGACAATGGCGAAGTACTTCACCGCCATCGCCTTCCGCTCCTCGTCCGACTTCCCGACTCGATTGGCCTCGAGCATCTGCTGAATGTCGTCCTGGCTGATGGCCCAGCTCATGTTGACCACCCGCACGCCGGTCCGCTTGTAATACTCGACATCATGTCGCATCGCTGCCGCATAGCCGTCCGCAAACCCCTGCGTCGGCGGCGGCGGAATCATCTGGTACGGGAACTCGAGGCGGTCGACCTGGAGCCGGACGGCCGGGTTGCCGCGCGACGAGATCCCCGCCACGTGGGTGCCGTGCGCGTAGTTCGTGTAGAACTCGACGCGCTCGTAGAACGACTTCACGGCGGCCGGCGCCAGGGACGCGATCGTCGCCTGCACCGCCCGCGCCGCCGGCGTATCGAGGTGGGCCTGCAAGTCGTCGAATCCCTCGATTTGCGTCGCGGCGGTGTCCATGTCGGCCTGGGTGTACGGCGCCAGTGGACGCAGCACGCCCAGCACTTCCTTGCCGTCCCACGTCCACCCGATGCCGTGGACGTCGTCGACATATCCGTCATGATCGTCGTCCTTGCCGTTGCCCGGAATCTCCTTCGGGTTGGTCCAGACCCGGCCCGGAAAGAGGCTCACGTCGGTTCCCACGTCACTGATGGCCACGATCACCGGCGTCAGTCCGGACCGGCCGTCGAGCGATACGTCCCGCGCCGCCCAGATGTCGGCCTTCTCGACATGATGCGCATCGATGATCCGGTTGAGTTCCGCCATCGCCGCGTCGCGGTAGGGATAGAGCCGCCGCAGCGCGACCGCGGAACTCACCAGGCTGGTGGCGATATCCTCCGAAATCGAACCGCTCATCGACGCCGAGTCGTTGCTGGCCTGGACCATGCCGATCACGAGACCGGGCGCCAGCGTCGCAAGTCCGCCGCTGGTCGACTTGAGTTCCGCCTGCACCGTGTCGTAGGGCAGCGCGTCGAGCTCCCGCGCGAGGGTGGTGGAAAAGGCCGAGCTGGCACCGGCGGCTGGCGCTCTCGCCGCCGCCACGATGGCCCGGAGCATCACGCCATTGAGCAGCCGCTCAGCCGGTTTGCTCTGCAGGGTGCGGGCGCTGTCGGACCAGGTGAGCGCGGCATCGTATTGGCCACGCAACAGCGCGATGTTCGACAGAGTGGCGTAGTCGTCGCGTCGGGTCGTCTGGTCCCGGATGTCGTACCGACTCATGTCGCCGCTGATGTCGCGGCCGAGTGCCGTCGCCAGCCGGTCCATGGCAACGCTGTCCTGCACGATCTTCGAGGCCGGCTCACTGACCCGGTAGCTGTGCACCGGAAGCTCGCTGGCTTTGGTAATCACCGGTTTCTGGGCGGAAAGGCGGGCCACCGGCAGGGTGACAACTGCGGTTGCCATGACCAGCAGGGTGCGCGGGCGGTGTCTCATCGGAAATACCTCTGATCGAATCGAAGGCAGGTCCAGCGGAAAGGCATGCGCTGGAGACGATACCTCCCCTGCCTTCGCACGGCAAATGCACGGCAGCGGCCCGACCGATGAAAGCCGGGCGTGGCGCGGCGCGGCCGCCAGTCGCGCGCTGGCCACGCGATCTTCCGGGCGATAGGTTAGGGTCTACCTTGACACCAGGCAATTGATGACCGAGCAGACCGGTCGCCTCCGGGCAGCCTTGACCGACCGCTACACCATCGAGCGCGAGCTCGGCCAGGGCGGGATGGCCACGGTCTGGCTCGCGCACGACATCAGGCACGACCGCAAGGTGGCAATCAAGGTCCTCAAGCCCGAGCTGGCCGCGGTCCTCGGCGCCGACCGGTTCATCCAGGAAATCAAGACCACCGCGGCGCTGAGTCACCCGCATATCCTGCCGCTCTTCGACTCCGGCAGCGCCGATGGGCAGCTGTACTACGTCATGCCCTACATCGAGGGCGAGACGGTCCGCGAGAAACTCAACCGCGAGACGCAATTCGGCATCGACGAGGCGGTGAAGATCACCACCGAAGTCGCCGACGCCCTCGATTACGCGCACCGCCACGGCGTGATTCACCGCGATATCAAGCCCGAGAACATCCTGCTCCACGATGGGCGGCCGATGGTCATGGATTTCGGGATCGCGCTGGCGGTGAGTGCGGCCGCCGGTGGCCGGATGACGGAAACGGGCCTGAGCCTCGGCACGCCGCACTACATGTCGCCCGAGCAGGCGACCGCCGAACGTGAGATCACCGGCCGAAGCGACATCTACTCGCTCGGCGCGGTGCTCTACGAGATGCTTACCGGCGAACCGCCCCACATGGGCAACTCGGCGCAGCAGGTCATCATGAAGATCGTGACCGAGGACGCAGCCCCGGTCACGAGGTTGCGAAAGAGTGTGCCGCCGAATGTCGCCGCGGCGCTGGCGAAGGCACTGGAGAAGTTGCCGGCCGATCGATTCGCGTCTGCGCGGGAATTCGCCGACGCGCTCGATAACCCGGCATTTGCCCTTACGGCGGCCGGCGGTCGCGCGCTCGGTCGCCCCGCACCGGGTCGACGGGCCGCGCTCGTGGCGGTGAGCGGTGTGGCATTGGCCGCGACGCTGCTCGCCCTCTGGGGGTGGCTCCGCCCCGCGCCGCCCGCGCCGGTCACCCGCTTTGTCGTTGCGTTCACTCCCACCTGGATGAACGGCTCACTGCTCGCGCTGGGCGCCGCGATATCGCCCGACGGGTCGGCGATCGCGTACATCGATTCAGTGAACGGCCATCAGCAGGTGTTCCTGCGACGCGTGGGCGATCTCCAGCCGCAGCCGCTGGTTGGAACGGATGGGGCAGTAGGCCCCTTCTTTTCGCCCGACGGCGAGTGGCTCGGCTTTCTGGCGGGGGGACAGGTCCGCAAGATGCCGGTCGCCGGCGGCACCGTCGTGACTGTCGCCGATTCGGCCGACGGCAGTTTCCCGGGCACCGGGACCTGGCTCGACGACGGCACCATCGTTTTTCAGGATGCAGACCTGAACCTGCGGCGGGTCAGCGCGGCCGGTGGAGTGTCCAGGGTGATCGTCAAGCTGCGCAGAACGAAGACCGGCTATGGCCAGACGCCCCTCCCGCACGCGCGCGGCGTGTTGTTCAACGGGTGTTGGGGCCTCCGCTGCGGCGACAGTACCAATGTGTATGTCTACGACGCGCGGCGTGACACGTCACGACTTCTGTTCCGCAATGCATTCGGGGCGTGGTATGCGCCGACCGGCCAGGTCGTCTACATGACGCGCCAGGGTACCCTGATGGCCGTGCCGTGGGACAACAGTGCCCTGGCGCCGAACGGGCCGGCGGTGCCCATCATCGACGGTATCCAGGCGCCGGGTTTCCTGCTCTCCAGCTCGGGAACCGCCCTCTACGTGCTCGGCCCTTCCATGAACGGGTCGGCGCAGGAGGACGCCGAAGCGGTGTGGGTGGATCGCACCGGCCACGTGCAGCCGGTGGATTCCACCTGGCGCTTCAACACCGGTGCCAACGGCGGGCTTTCCCTTGCCCCCGACGGCCACCGGTTAGCCATCCGCCTCCGGACCGATCAGGGAGAGAACATCTGGATCAAGCAGCTGCCGGCGGGACCGCCTTCCCGCTTGACCTTCTCCGGCGGTGAGGACCGCGCGCCGCGGTGGGCACCGGATGGTCGAACCGTGACCTTCGTCTCCAATCGTCCGCTGCCGGGCGACACCGCGAATCACCCCGGTCAGTTCAACGTGTGGACCCGTGCGGCCGACGGCACCGGCACGGCCAGGCTGCTGTGGCACGGTCCCGAGTCGGTCTCCCAGGGATTCTGGAGCCCCGACGGTCAGTGGCTCGTCCTGAGAACGGGGGATCCGGTGGCCGACACGGGAGCTCGGAACATTCTCGTGGTGCGGCCCGGTACCGACAGTGTCGCGCGGCAGCTGCTCGCTTCCCCCTACACCGAGCGCGCCCCCGCGATCTCACCGGATTCGCGGTGGATCGCCTATCTATCCGACGAGACCGGCAGGAACGAAGTGTTCGTGCGCCCATTCCCGGATGTGGACCGCGGCAAGTGGCAGATCTCCACCGGGGGCGCCACAGCGCCCCTCTGGGCCCATCACGGACTCGAGTTGTTCTACTGGGTCGGCGGCGCCGTGGTAGCCGTCGAGATCCATCCCGGTCCGCCGTTCAGCTTCGACCGGCACGTCCAGTTCGGAGGGCCCGACCGGGTCCGGTTGGGAGGCCAGATCACCGGACTGATGGACATCACGCCCGACGACCAGCGGTTCCTGATGGTGCGGGATGCGCCCGCCTTTGTGACGGCCGCACCGTCGCGACTCGTCGTCGAGCAGAATTTCCTCACCGACCTGCGCGACAGGATGGCGAAAGCGAAGCGGCCATGAGCTTGCCGCTCGCTTACCAGGAACCGGAGTAAGGTGACCACGTGACCGACATCACCGATCGCCTCAGGGCAGGGCTCGCCGACCGCTACACCGTCGAGCGCGAGCTCGGGCAGGGCGGGATGGCGACGGTCTATCTCGCTCGTGACCTGAAGCACGATCGCCAGGTCGCGATCAAGGTGCTCAAGCCGGAGCTCGCCGCGGTCCTCGGGGCCGACCGGTTCATTCAGGAAATCAAGACCACCGCGGCACTGAGTCATCCGCACATCCTGCCGCTCTTCGATTCCGGCAGCGCGGACGGCCAGCTCTTCTACGTGATGCCGTATATCGAGGGCGAGACGCTCCGCGACCGGCTCAACCGGGAGAAGCAGCTTCCGGTCGACTCCGCACTCCAGATCGCCCGCGAAGTCGCGGACGCACTCAGTTACGCGCATTCCCGCGGGGTGATTCATCGCGACATCAAGCCGGAGAACATCCTGCTGGAAAGCGGTCACGCGGTGGTCGCCGACTTCGGGATCGCCAAGGCCGTGCGGGCCGCCGGCGGCGAGTCGCTCACCCAGACCGGCATGGCACTCGGGACTCCAGCCTACATGAGCCCTGAGCAGGCAGCCGGCGAGCAGGCCCTGGACGGCCGCAGCGATCTCTACGCGCTGGCATGCGTGCTCTACGAGATGCTCGCCGGCCAGCCGCCGTTCACCGGCGCCACCGCCGAAGCGCTGGTGCGACAGCACATGGTGGTGGATGCACCGCCGGTGACGAACTACCGACCCGCTGTGCCTGCGCCGGTGGCGGCGGCGTTGCAGCGGGCGCTGGCGAAGGTGCCGGCGGACCGGTTCAATCCCGTCGCGCAATTCTCGGAAGCGCTCCGCGCCGCCGAAGCGTCACCGGCGACGGCAACACCGTTGCGACCGGCGCGGGACACGAGACGAATGCCCGTTGCGATGGGTGTCCTGCTCGTGCTCGCCGTGCTGGCCGGAGCCCTTGTGTGGCGCCGGCGCCCATCCGCCGCCTCGACGATTGCGGCCTCGGTGGCGGTGCTTCCGTTCGTCGATTTGAGCCCCGAGCGAGAGAGCGCCTACCTCGGCGACGGCATGGCCGAGACGCTGATCAATGCGTTGACGAACGTCCCTGGCCTGAGCGTCGCGGCGCGCACGTCGGCGTTCTCGTTCCGCGACAAGCGCGAGGATGTTCGCGAGATCGGCAAGCAACTCGGCGTCGCCACGGTGCTCGAGGGAAGCGTGCAGAAATCGGGAGATCGCCTGCGGGTGACCGCGCAGCTGATCAAGACCTCCGACGGCCTGCACCTCTGGTCGCAGAGCTTCGATCGGAGCGCGAGCGACATCTTCGCGGTGCAGGACGAGGTGGCCCAGGCGGTCGTGACGGCACTTCAGGGGAAGCTGATCGCTCGGTCGGACACGACGGTGGTGGTCGAAGGAACGCGGAATCCGGCGGCTTACGATGCGTATCTCCTGGGCCGCTTCTACTGGAACAAGCGCACCACGACCGGCATGGTGCGGGCCGCCGAATATTTCGAGAAAGCGCTGCTGGCGGACTCGACCTACGCTCAGGCCTGGTCGGGCCTCGCAGATTCGTATGTGCTCTTCGGCCCCGCCGAGTACGCCGTCCCGGGTATCAACCAGGACTCGATCCTCACCTTGGCGGAGCGCGCCGCGAGGCGCGCCATCGCCATCGCGCCGGGACTCGGTGAGGCTCGTACGTCCCTTGCGGAGATCCTGGAGTACCGCAACCGTTGGCAGGAAGCCGCCGAGGCGTTCCAGCAGGGGATTCAGCTCAGCCCACGATACGCAACCGGCCATCAATGGTATTCATACGACCTGATGGTCTGGAATCGCTGGGACGAGGCAATCAAGGAGATGGAGCGCGCCCGGGAGCTGGACCCGTTGTCGTACGTCATTGTGGTGTCACTCGCCGCCACCTACGACGGCGGGGACCGCGAATCGGAGGCCCTGCCACTGATCGAACAAGCGGAGTCCCTGAACCCGGACAATCCGCTCACGCAGCAGGTGCTGTTCAGCCACGACCTGCTCCTGGGGCGATTCGACGCGGCGGTGTCCGACTACCTCAGATACCTCCGCATCACCGGAACCGACAGCGCGCAAGCGACAGCAATCGCGCGCCGGCTGCATGGTCCGACCGATCGGGCGGCTGTGCTGCGACAGGTCGAAGCGACTGCCGGGCCGGTCTTTGGCGTGGTCCTGCGCCGGGTCATCGACGGTGATGACAGCGTCATCGCCTACCTCACCAGGCTGGAGAAGAGCCCCGAGCGCGAATCGATCGGCGCACCGGCCTTGTACGCCGGGTTGGGCCCGAAACTCCGGGCGGATCCCCGGGTTCAGGACATTCTGGTACAACTGCGCTATCCGCGCCCGCAGGATTTCGGGAATGGTCCACGATGAGCCTGGAACGCCTCACGGGAGCCCTCGCAGACCGCTGGACATTTATAATACTCTGACAATCAGACTATATTTGTAGAATGACGCTCGCCGAGCTGGCGCTGCTGGTGGGGGTGCCCCCCAAGACGCTGCTCAACGCCGCGGCGGTGCTGGAGACGCCCGCACGCTACACCCTGCCGCTGGCGCGCCGGCTGGCGGTCGCGCTGGCGATCCAGCAGGAAGCTGGTGTTCCGCTGCCACGGGCCTGGGACATGGCGGCAGAAGCGCTCCAGCGGTTCGGGACGGAGGGCGGGTTGGTGACGATCACCGGCGACCCGGCCGCCGTGGTGGCGGTTCAGGTGGATGTCTACCGGATTCTGGCGGCAGTCAACGTGCGGCTTTCGCAGCTCCGGACCATGTATGTGCCCCGGCGCCGAGGTCGGCGAGCGGAACCGGCCGACCCGCTGGTGAGGGCGACGGCGCACGGCCTGGATCTCTCACTGCTCCGAGCCAACCTGCGACGATCACCGAAACAGCGGCTGGCGCAGCTCGATGCCATGCAGGACTTCCGCCATCGGGTGCGCCGCGGCCATCGATTGCCGGCCGGGGCGTAACCGATGTTCGAGGCGATCCTCGCCGCGCTGGTACGGCGCAACATCCGATTCGTCGTGATTGGTGGAGTGGCGGCAACCATTCACGGTTCGGCGCGCCTGACCAATGACCTTGATATCTGTTACGATACGGCAGCGGACAACCTGGAGCGGCTGGTGGCGTTGCTCACCGGCTGGCACGCCTGCTTGCGAGGGGTGGAGCCAGACCTTCCCTTTGTGCTCGACACCCGTGCCCTGAGGACCACTCCCATCATGACGCTCAGCACCGACGTCGGCGATCTCGACCTGCTGGACCGGGTGCCCGGCGTGGGCGATTATCCCGCCGCGCTGGCCGCCTCGGAGCCGGTGACGATCGGGAAAGTAGAATTTCGTGCCCTGACGCTGGAGGCACTGATCGCTTCCAAGCAGGCGGTGCGGCGCCCCAAGGATGTTGAGCAGCTCATCGAGCTCGAAGCACTGCTGGCGTTGCGGGGAGCGCGCTCGCGGTACGCACCCGGCCGCTCTCACCGGCGGCACACTGGTGAGGAATAGCCCTCTGCGGAGAGAATCCGCTTGACTGATGCGTTCGACCGCCTCGCGGCCGCCCTCGCCGACCGCTACCGCATCGAGCGCGAACTCGGCCGGGGCGGTATGGCGACGGTGTATCTGGCAGAGGATCTGAAGCACCAGCGGAAAGTCGCCGTCAAGGTCCTGCACCCGGACTTTGCCGACACGATCGGCGCCGAACGATTCCTGGCCGAGATCCGGACGACGGCGAACCTGCATCATCCCCACATCGTGCCACTGTTCGACTCGGGTGCCGTCGCGGGCACCGTCTTCTACGTCATGCCGGTCGTGGACGGCGAGTCACTACGCGGGCGGCTCGAGCGCGAACCGCGGTTGCCGATCGCTGACGCGGTGCGACTCGCCGGTGAGGTCGCCGGGGCTCTCCACTACGCCCACCGGCAAGGGGTGATCCATCGCGACATCAAACCCGAGAATATCCTGCTCCAGGACGGACAGGCGCTGGTTGCAGACTTCGGGATCGCCCTTGCGGTCGTTCCCACGGAATCACGGATCACACAGGCAGGACTCTCGCTCGGAACACCCGAGTACATGAGTCCGGAACAGGCGCTCGGCGAGCGCGAGCTGGATGCCCGTACTGACATCTATTCCCTCGGCGTCACGCTCTACGAAATGCTGACCGGCGTCACGCCATTCACCGGCGGCAGCTCGCACCATGTCCTCGCCCGGGTGATCTCGGAGCAGCCGGTCCCGCCAGCGTCCCTCCGGACCGATCTCCCGGCGTCGCTCAACCGGACCGTCCTCACCGCCATCGCCAAGGATCCGTCGAGTCGTTTCCGGACCGCCGGCGCGCTCGAGTCAACGCTTCGTGACGGTGGAGCGACCGCCGAGCCTCGTTCGCCGGCGAACACGATCGGTTGGCGGGTGCTTCTCGTCGTCGTGGCTGGCGCAGTTCTGTTCGCTCTGCTCCGGCATCGCGCGCCCGCCGTCGGCACCCCGACGCGCCACGCGCTCGCGGTGCTGCCGTTCGTCAATAGCACGCGCGACACCGCGAATGCCTATCTCAGCGACGGCATCAGCCGCGACCTGGTGGACAAGCTCTCGAATCTGCGGAGCATCGACGTGCGAGACCCGGCGGCGTCCATGCGATTCAAGGATCCCGATCCCGATCTCGACGCTATCGCCAGGACGCTCCACGTCACCGATATCATCACCGGGCGCCTGGAAAAATTGGGCAACACACTGGTCGTCTCGGTCGCACTGCACGACGTGCCCACCAAGTCCGAGATCTGGTCCACCACCTATCAGCCCGACGTCACGCGGGACCTCTACCGTCTGTACGCCGACATCGCCGACTCGGTCGCCCGCCGACTGCAGGTGCGCCCGGCGGACGTACGGAATTCGGCAGGCACGGCATATCAGCCGGACTCCACCGCCCACGATGAAGTACTTCGCGCGCGTCACGAAATCGACAGCCGCGATCCGGTGCAGCTCAACCGCGCGATTGCGCTGCTTTCCGACGCCATTTTGCGCGCGCCAGATTACGCCGTGGCCTGGGCCGGCCGAGCGACTGCCCGAAGCCTGCTGGTGCCCTTCGACGCGGCGGGGGCGGAGCAGTTTCGCACGGCGGAAGTCGATGTCCGGCGAGCAATCAGCGAGAACCCCGACCTGGCGGAAGCGCACGCGACCCTGGGTTTCATCGAGGTGATGTACTACCGCGACTGGCACGCCGCGGCCACGGAGTTCTCCAGGGCGGTGGAACTCGAGCCCGGGCGGGCGGAAACATGGCTCTTCCGCGCCTGGTATGATGTGGGTTCGGGACATCTCGATTCGGCCGTGGCCGCGATCCGCCGGGCGCATGCCCTCGATCCGCTGTCCGTTGTCATCGCCACGCGACTCGGAACCATCCTGCTCCTGACGGACAGCCTGCCGGCTGCGAAGCAGGCGTTCCACGAGGCCATCGCATTGGATCGGGGATTGTCCGCGCGTAGCGAGTTCGCTGCGGAATTGGCGCGGGAGGGGCAGTGCGACGCCGCGCGTGCGCTCGCTCCGACGACCGCACCGGTGGACAATCAGCTGCTGATGGGGTTTGTCGAGTCGACAAACGCCCTTTGCGGGCGCCAGGCGGATGCCCGCGCCTATCTCCGGACAATCGAAGCCCGCCAGCAGGCGGGCGAGTATATCGACGCCTTTCCGGTGGCCCGGATTTTCGCCTGTCTCGGCGACGAGACCGGCACACGCCGCTGGCTGCAAGAGGCGCTGAAGGAGAATGACTGGCAGTTGTACCAGCTTCGGGCGGATCTGGTCTTCAGGCCGTACCGCTCACGACCCTGGATGCAGCAGTTGCTACGGCAGAGCAACCTGCTTTGAATGCAACAGCCCCGCCGACATGCGCCGCGGTCGGCGAGCGTCCGGAACGCTCGCCGCTGGTACCCTGCGGGCCGGACAACGATATTTGTATCACTAACGTCCTTCCTTGTTCGATCGGCAGGCCCTGACATGCAGACGTTGTGACGGATCCGATCGACTCCATCCGGATCGCACTGGCCGATCGCTACGCGATTCAAGGCGAGCTCGGGCGCGGCGGCATGGCCACGGTCTACCTCGCGCACGATCTGAGGCACGACCGCAAGGTCGCCATCAAGGTCCTGCGCCCCGAGCTCGCCGCCGTCATCGGCGCGGAGCGGTTCCTCAAGGAGATCAAGACCACCGCCAACCTGCAGCACCCGCATATCCTGGGACTGATCGACTCGGGCAGTGCCGAGGGGCTGCTCTGGTACGCGATGCCGTTCGTCGAGGGGGAATCGCTGCGCGACCGGCTGCAGCGCGAGAAGCAGCTGCCGATTCCCGACGCCATCCGCATCGCGACCGAAGCCGCCAGCGCGCTCGACTACGCCCACCGCCACGGCGTGATCCACCGCGACATCAAGCCCGAGAACATCCTGCTGCACGACGGCAGCGCCCTGGTCGCCGACTTCGGCATCGCCCTCGCCGCCAGCACCGCCGGCACCCGAATGACCGAGACCGGCATGAGCCTCGGCACGCCGCATTACATGTCGCCCGAGCAGGCGATGGGCGAACGGGAGATCACCGCCCGCAGCGACGTCTACGCGCTTGGCTGCATCGCGTACGAAATGATGGTCGGCGAGCCCGCCGTTCAACGGCCCCACGGCGCAGGCGATCATCGCCCGGCGTCATGACAGAGGAGCCGCGCTCGCTGTCCGTGCAGCGGAAGACGATCCCGCCGCACGTCGAAGCGGCGATCCTGCAGGCACTCCAGAAGCTTCCCGCCGACCGGTTCGCGTCGGCGGCGGAGTTTGCCACCGCGCTTTCCGATGCACGCATGACGACGGCACGCCGATCCACCGCGCCGATGTCAGCTGTTTCAGGACGCCGATGGGTGGCGGTGGCGCCGTGGCTGCTCGCGTTGACGGCGGTCGCGTTCGGCGGGTGGCAGTGGATTCGCGCACGCACCGCCGCCGAGCGACCGATCGACCGGCACTATCTCTCGCTCGGCGACAGCGCGCAGCTCCAGACGCTGGTCTCGCTGGGGCCGCCACTGGCACTCTCGCCCGACGGAAGCCGCCTCGCCTTCATCGGCGACACGCTGGGCCGGATCTGGATCAAGCGTCGCGATACCCTCGAACCGGTGCTCCTCCCCGGTACCGACGGCGCCAGCAGCCCCGTGTTTTCGCCTGACGGCGAGTGGATCGCGTATGTCGCCGACAATCACGTCAAGAAGGTGCGCGCCGATGGCGGCGCGAGCATCACCGTCGCCGACTCGGCGGGTAATGGATTCGGCCTGGCGTGGCTCGACGACGGCACCCTGGTCTATCCGGCGAGGTCGCTGCTCGGGCTCCGCCGCGTAAGCGCGTCGGGAGGGTCGGTCAGCGTGCTCATTGCCGATTCGGTGTTCAAGGGACTCGCGCCGCTACTGCCGACGCCGCTGCCGCGCGCACGGGGCATCCTTTTCGAAGTCTGCGCGTCCGGCTGCGTGACGATGGAGCTCCATGTCCTCGATTTCAGGACGCATCGCGAGAAGCTCGTCGTCAAGGACGTCGCCATGGGGTGGTATCTCCCGACCGGGCAGTTGCTGTATGTGCGACGTGACGGCGTGGCGCTGGCCGTTCCGTTCGACCTCGGTACGCTGGAGACGCATGGCGCCGCCATCCCGGTCCTGCAGGGTGTCGGATTGAACCTGGCGATAGCAGACCTGGCATGGTCGCCGTCCGGCGCGCTGGTATACGGCAACGGCCTTGCTGGCAACGACATCGTCGCGCTGCAGCGTGCCGATCGCACCGGCAAGGTGACCGTCTATGATCCCTCGTGGACCGGCCAGTTCAATTCCTTTTCGCTTTCCCCCGATGGACAACGCGTCGCGGTCGGGGTCAGCACGCCTGGCGGGGGGCTCGACATCTGGGTCAAGCAGCTCGATCGCGGTCCCTTCCTCCGGATCACCTTCAGCGGACGCGACCGCCGCCCCACCTGGTCACCCGACGGCCACGAAATCGCGTTCGTTCGGGACAGCGGCAGTGGCGGCGATGTCTACGCCCGCGCGGTCGACGGCAGCGGCAAGGAACGCCGTCTGGCTCACATCGGCCGGCCGATTCAGGAAGTCGAATGGTCGCACGATGGCCACTGGATCGTGGTACGCACCGAGACCGGGGCCGCGGGGAACGGCGATATCCTCGCCGTGAGTACCTCGGGCGATACCAGCACCGTGCCATTGGCGACCAGCAGCTATACCGAGTTGCAGCCGGCGCTTTCTCCCGATGGGCGATGGGTGGCGTACGTCTCGAACGAGGCGGTCACCAATGAGGTTTACGTCCGTCCGTTCCCGAACGCCGAGGCTGGGCGCTGGCAGGTCTCCAACGGCGGCGGCGGCTCGCCAGTCTGGTCGCCAGACGGGAAGGAACTGTACTTCATCGACCCGGCAAACCACCTGATCGCAGCGCAGCTCGGAGCCGGCCCGGCGTTCAATGTGACCGCACTCAAGCCGCTTTTCGACGCGACCCGCTTCTCGTACTCAGACTTTCACCAGGCTTTCGAGGTGACGAAGGACGGACAATTCGTCTTCCTCGGCCCGATCGGACCGGTCGCGGGCGAGCCGATCCGCCTGGTCGAGGTCGACAATTGGTTCGCCGACCTGCGTGCGAAGCTGACGCCCTGAACCGGGCTGCCTCGTAACCCATCCGTTACCTGCCCTGGTAACGTTCATTCCGTTGGATGAACCTCGCACCACGGTGGAACTGCCATGATTCATGACTCGATACTCGGCACCATCGGCAGCACGCCGATCGTCCGCATCAACACGCTCGCGCCGTCGCACACCACCATGTATGTGAAGTGCGAGGCATTCAATCCGATGTCGTCCGTCAAGGACCGGCTTGCGTTCGCCATCATCACTGACGCCGAACAGCGCGGCACGCTCCGGCCCGGGCAGACCGTGGTCGAGGCGACATCGGGCAACACCGGCATTGCGCTGGCGATGGTCTGCGCGGTCAAGGGCTATCCGTTCGTGGCGGTGATGGCCGAGAGCTTCTCGGTGGAACGCCGCAAGCTGATGCGATTCCTAGGCGCCAGGGTGGTGCTCACCCCGGCCGCCGAGAAAGGCACCGGCATGGTGCGGAAGGCCGCCGAACTCGCCGCGCAACACGGCTGGTTCCTGGCGCGCCAATTCGAGAATCCGGCCAATCCCGCCTATCATCGCCAGACGACCGGACCCGAGATCCTGCGCGATTTCGCCGCACAGCGGCTCGATGTATGGGTTACCGGCTGGGGCACCGGCGGCACTCTCACCGGAGCCGGCGAAATGCTCAAGGCTGCCCGCCCCGATATCCGGATTGTCGTGGCCGAACCGGACGTGGCGGCGCTGCTGTCGGGCGACGCGTGGAATCCGCACAAGATCCAGGGATGGACGCCGGACTTCGTTCCGGAAGTACTCGACCGGACGATCGCCGACGAGATCGTCAAGGTCAGCGACCTGGAGGCCCGCGACGCGGCACGCAGCCTGGCCACGCAGGAAGGGATCTTCTGCGGAGTTTCGTCGGGCGGGACGTTCGCGGCGGCGAGACGGGTCGCCGAACGGTCACCCGAAGGGACGGTCGTGCTGGCGATGCTCCCCGACACCGGCGAGCGCTATCTCTCCACGTACCTTTTCGAAGGCATCAACGAGGGAACGGACGACGTCGGCTGATGGGCGCCCCTACGCCGATACCACCAGCGCCTGTCCCGCAGCGAGCGTCACCGGCGAGGCGAAGGTCAGCACCCGGTAACCGTTCTCTTCCGTCGTCGTGCACGCCACGCCCCGCCCGGCGAGCTGTGCCCGCAAGGACCGCCCGGCAAGATTCACCCGCAGCTGCCTGAAAGTGATCGCTCCGGTGCGGCAGTCGAGCGAGAGCCGACGCCCGCTCTGTTCCATCTCGCCCCACGCCGTGGCGGCCACCCACGGCGCCTTCACATCGGCCACCTTGATCACCGGTGCGACGGTGAGCACGCCCGCCGGCATGTCGACCTTGAATCCCGTCGCCCCCAGCAGCGTGGTCCAGCTGCACATCGCGCGATAGTAATGATCGCCGCACTCGACGTGATTCCAGATCCGGCCGGCGCGCGCGTAGCGATCGCCCACCGCACGCACCAGCGCCACCGCGTCTTCCACCAGCCCGAACTCGAACAGCATCGACGCGAAGGCGTATTCGATCCCGGTCCAGTTCCCCGCCGCCTGCGGATTCTCAAAGGTCGGGAAGCGCGGCTGCGCGTTGGCCGGATACGACGCGTTGATCAACCCCTGCTCGGGCGAGAAGTTGTGACGCACGATCGCCTGCAGTGCCGCCACGATCCGTTCCCGCGGCAGGCCCTGACCCAGGCCCATCAGTTGCGTGTACCACTCGCCCGAAAGCTGATCGCTCATGCAGCACTCGTCGCGCCGCGGGCCGTCCACCCACAGACTGTAGTACTCGCCGTTCCAGAGCAGCTTGTCGAACGACGTCGCCCCCAAACGCAGCGTCGCGCGCCACTTCTCCGCCGTCGCCGTGTCGTTCACCGCCTCGGCGAGGTGAACCCCCGCCTTGAGACCCGCCAGCCAGAGACTGGAGATGTAGGCCGGGGTGCCGAAGAAGTCCCAGTTGTCGTAGGTGTTGAGCCGGGTGTCCTTGTCGGGCAGTCCGTCGCCGTCGGTGTCGAGCAGCGCGGTGTTCTCGATGGCGCGCTGCACGTGCGGCCACATCGTGCCAAGGTAGTCCTTGTCGCCGCGCCAGAGCCAGTCGCGGCAGACCATCAACACGAACTGCGGATTCATGTCGACGCGGGCGAACGAGCTGTCGACACGAGAAAGATCCGGCGTGAAGAAGTGCGGCACCCGGCCGTCGTCGCGCTGGAACCTGGCACTCATCTCCATCTGGCGCTGTTGCAATTCGGGAAAGAGCGCCATGATGCTCCCCGACCCCTGATACGACACGTCCATCGTCTGGAAGCCGCAGCAGCCGAGTCCTTCCCACACCGCGAACTCGCCGTCGCGGTTCCACCAGGTGCACTTGGCCAGCGTGCTGAGCTGCGCGGACCATGCCTCGCCCAGCTCCGGGCCCAGCGTGGTGTTGGCCAACGCACTGGAGAAACCCAGCGTGGCGTCGCGATGCGTGCGTGTAGTTCGCCGCCAGGTACCGGTTGACGTCCTCGGCATCCTTGAACCACGCCTCGTAGGCGTGCCCCATGTCGGAACCGAGGGGACTGAGGTGATGCGGGAAGTACCATCCCAGCGTGAACCGGATGTCACGCTCCTCTCCCGGAGCGAGATCAACCGTCGACGCTAGCGCCGCGTCGCCCCACCGCGCCCGCTTCCGGTCGCGGCCGGCGAGACTGTCGAGCCAACGCCGCGCCTGCATCAGATAGCGCCCGAGGGCCGCGTCACTGTCGATGCCGGCGCCTTCGACCCGTTGAAACGCCGCGTACAGGGCCGCGAACGACGCGTAGCCGCGGAGCTGCTTCGCGATCGCCTGCTTCTCGGCCGAGCGGCAACGCGGTGATCTGGTCGTCGGTGAGCTGCAGCAGTGCCGCCGGCGTCGATTGCGGATCGAGGCTGGGCAGGCGTCCGTTGGCGCGGAACTCGTTGAGGAACGACGCGTAGATCCCGCCCCAGAAGCCGTTGCTGACGTATTGCGAAAAATCTCCGGCAATCCAGCTCGCCTCACCGCCGGTGACCGAGAGACCGAGACTGCCGACCGTCGACGGTTGCGCCATGTCGGCATCGGTGCGCATGGTGAGAAATGTCGCCGGGCCGTCCCGCGTCACGTCGAGCGTGAGCGCGCGGTCTGCTGCCCCCCACGCCAGCGGGTTGGTGAGCTTCGCCATCAACGCAATCGTGACCTTCTTGCGACTCGTGTTCCTGACCGTGAACGCGGCGTTGAACCCCGGCGTGCCGCTGGTGCGCGCGTCGTGGGGGAGGAACGGTGAGAACATCAGTGCAGACACCTGCACCGGCAGCGTCGAATCGATGTACTTGAGCGTGACCGACGGAAACGCGGCGTCATGTTCGATCGACTCGACGTTCTTGCACCAGCTCAGCGAATACAGCTCGTCCTGGTCGCCGCGCGTGCCGAGCCGGCGCACGATCGGCGCCTCGCCTTGCGACTCGGTGCGAAGGAAGAACGCCAGCGCACCCGGATCCATCTGGGGCGGCGTGCCGAGTTGGATCCGGCTTCCGGACTGTGCCCACGGCCCCAGGTTGAAGATCATCCACTCGTGGAAGTAGCCGTCGGAGCGGACCTCGACCGATCCGGTGCCGATGCCGCCCAGCGGCACGCCGCTGATGGCCGCGACGGGGAACGTCCTGGCCCGCGCCGGCACGGGTGCCACGGCCACCGGTTCCGGCGCCTGTGACGGGGCATCGACCGCGAGCCCGGTTTCGGTGACTGCCGACGCCCGCGCGCGGCCGGCGCCGAGCACCACGGCGGCGGAGCCGAGCGCGATTTCCTGCATGAAGCGGCGTCGGGAAGGTTCTGTGGCGAGTTCGTCTTCGTCGGTGCGCTTGGTCATGGTCTCTTCCTCCAGCCTGCGGTGGGCCCGCGCCGTCGGACGAGGGAGCCGGAGAGCGCGATGACAGGTATAATATGAGGGCGGCCGACCGCTCCCGGTGCCGTCTCCCCGGCAACCGATCCGCTTGATGCACGACCGAGCCCGTTCGGCCCTTTTGCTCGAGGATCGCGGCATGACCATCGACCGCCTCAGGGTGGCATTGTCCGACCGCTACACCATCGAGCGCGAACTCGGCGCCGGCGGCATGGCCACCGTCTACCTCGCGCACGACCTCAAGCACGACCGCCAGGTCGCCATCAAGGTCCTCAAGCCCGAACTCGCCGCGGTCCTCGGCGCCGAGCGGTTCGTGCAGGAGATCAAGACCACCGCGGCGCTGAGTCATCCGCACATCCTGCCGCTGTTTGACTCCGGTTCCGCCGACGGCCAGCTCTACTACGTCATGCCCTACATCGAGGGCGAGACGGTCCGCGAGAAGCTCAACCGCGAGACGCAGTTCGGCATCGACGAGGCCGTGAGGATCACCACCGAGGTCGCCGACGCGCTCGACTACGCCCACCGCCACGGCGTGATCCACCGCGACATCAAGCCCGAGAACATCCTGCTGCACGACGGCCGCCCGATGGTGATGGACTTCGGGATCGCGCTGGCGGTGAGTGCCGCCGCCGGCGGACGGATGACCGAGACCGGGCTCTGTCTCGGCACGCCGCACTACATGAGCCCCGAGCAGGCGACCGCCGACAAGGAGATCACCGGGCGGAGCGACATCTATTCACTGGCGCAGCGTGCTCTACGAAATGCTCGCCGGCGAGCCGCCACACACCGGCGCCTCGGCGCAGCAGGTCATCATGAAGATCGTGGCCGAGGACGCAGCAACCGGTCACGAAGTTCAGGAAGAGCGTGCCGCCGAATGTCGCGGCGGCGGTGGCCAAGGCGCTGGAGAAGCTGCCGGCGGATCGGTTTGCCACCGCGAAGGAATTTGCCGAGGCGCTGGGCAATCCGTCGTTCAACACCGCGGCTTCCACGATGGCCTCGGGCACGGCGGGACGCCGGCGCCTCCTGGCGGCGGCCGGTCTCCTCCTCGCCGCCGCAGGGCTGGCCGGTGGCTGGCTGCTTGGCCGAGCCGGCCGCGCACCAGGCCATGCCGAAGCGGCCCTGAGCACCAGCGTGCTGCTTCCCGACTCGCTGGAACTGGCGCCGGAACTTCAGATGTCGGAGGGAACGGAAACGCTGGCGCTGTCACCCGACGGGCGACAACTCGTCTTCGTCGCCCGCCGCGGTGACGGGTCGCAGCTGTACCTGCGGACATTGTCGCAGTTCGATCCGCGCCCACTCGACGGCACCGCCGGCGCGGAAGCACCGTTCTTCTCGGCGTCGGGCGACATGGTGTACTTCTTCGGGCCGCAGGGTCTCATGCGGATCACGCTGGCCGACGGCCACGTGACACTGGTGCGCCGACCTCCGCCAGCCCGGTTCGCGGGAGAGGCGTGGGGCGGCACCGCGATGGCCGACGGGCGCGTGGTCCTCTCGGAGAGCTTCGCCGGCCACCTGCTCGTCCTCACGCCGGCCGGCGACTCCGTGCGGACCATCACCTGCGTGACCGAGTGCGGCTTCCCGAAGGCGTTGTCGGACGGACGACACGTGCTGGCCAGCAGCCGAGGCGCGCTCTGGGTGATCGACGTGGAGACCGGCAAGAGCTCGGTCGTCATGCAGCCGGCAGCGAGCGGAGGCGAGGAGGTGCTCCAGGCCGTCGCGGGCGACGTGGACGGCGACGGTCATCTCGTGTACGCAACGCTCGACGGACGCCTGTACGCTGCCCCGTTCGACGCTGTCCGGTTTCGCGTGACCGGTCCGGCCGTCGCGATCGCGGACAGTGTCCGGGTCGAGACCGGTCGAGGCGGGGCACAGTTCGCGGTCAGCGCATCCGGCGTGCTGGCCTACGCCCCCGGCGATGTCGCCGACGTCGGAATCCTGCTGCGCGCCGATCGCTCGGGGCGGATCGACACCATCCCGGCGCCCCCCGACGACTACGATGGTCTCGCGCTCAGCCCCGACGGCCGTCGCCTCGCCGTCCACGTGAGCACGGGCGGCGGCGACCGGATCGAGATCATCGACGTGGCCACCGGAAAGGTGACGCCCTGGCTGGCCGGTCGTTCGCTGGGAAACCCGTCGTGGACCACCGACGGACGGCAGATCGTCTATACCCGTGGCGATACCGGGTTCATCGGTAACCCGGATCAGAATACCGCATCGAGGTTGCTCCCGCCCGGCACGGCCATCAGCAACATGGTGTTTGCGCTGTCGGACAGCGGGAACTACCTCGCGAAGACCGGCGATTCGGTGTGGGTGGTTCACGACGGACAACGCCTCGGCAGCGCCGTGGGCGTGTCGGCGACGTCGATCTACACGCCGACGGGAGACGGCCGATGGATCCTGGAGCTCGGCGAGAGTTCCAATGGCGCACCGGAAGCGTTGGCCCTCGACGGCAGCGCCCGGCGGATCGTGATCGCTCCCCAGGACTTCGCCATGTTCGCCGTCGAAGCCGGCGGGACAGCCCTGATCGGGGCAACCGACGCGTCACGATCGATCAATGGGCAGGCGGTCACCGAGCAGACGTTCTATTCGATCAGCTACGACCCCTCGAGTCCATCACCGTTCGGCAGTCCACAGAAGCTGTTCAGCGCGACCATTGCCGACTTCCCCGGACGCAACTACGCCGTGGGCATGGCTGGCAACCGGTTCGTGTTCAAGCGGCACGTTCCGTCACCGCCGCTGCGCGAGGTGCGGGTGATGACGGCGTGGACTTCGCGCCTCGGATCGGGGAAGGGACAGTAGCGATGCCTCATGTCTCCCCCACAAACAACTGCACCAGGTTGAGCACGGTGCACAATGGCAGCATGAGCCAGGCCGAGCGCCCTACCGCGGCCCTCACCAGCCGGTACCGCATCGAGCGCGAACTCGGCGCCGGCGGCATGGCCACGGCCTGGTTCGCCCACGACCGCAAGCACGATCGTACGGTCGGTCCGGCCCCATCCGTTCCGCGCCCGTTCGCCCAATCACCACCGACTGCCGCGTCGCGACCAAGGTGAGACCGTGCCGGAAACCGAACGGACCCAGTTTGACATATTCCCATATCTGCAATATGGTTATCCATATGAAAACGACTCTCAACATCGACGACACGGTGATGGCCCGCCTCCGCCGCGAGGCCGCCCGGACGGGGAGCACCATGTCGGAGCTGGTCGAGACGGCGCTCCGCAACCTGCTGCGGCCGCGACGTGACCGCGAACCCTTGCCGCCGTTGCCGTCCTTCGACAGCGGCGGAGCATCGGTCGACATTGCCGACCGGGACGCGCTCTACCGCGCCATGGAAGGCCGCTAGTGTTCGTGGTGGATACCAATGTCCTGGTGTATGCCGCCGACACGAGCGCTCCGGAGCACACGCGGTGCCGTGCCCTGGTCGGACAGTGGCGCCAGGGGAGCGCCGCATGGTACCTGACCTGGGGAATCTGTTATGAATTTCTGCGGGTGGTGACGCATCCCCGGGTGCTCCGTCATCCCTGGTCCGCCCGCGCGGCGGATGATTTCCTCGAAGCGGTTGCTGCTGCGCCCGGGCTCGGCCTCCTGGTGCCGACCGACCGCCATCGCGGGGTGCTCGGGGGTCTGGTGGACGAGGTCCCCGGCCTCGCTGGCAACATCTGGCATGACGCCGAAACCGCCGGTCTCATGCGAGAGCACGGCATCCACCGGATCTGTACCCGCGACACCGATTTCCACCGGTTTCCGTTCCTTGAGGTCATCGATCCCATGATAGCCGAGCCATAGAGTGCCCGGTTCATGACCGATACATGCGACCGCCGACGCCCGCGCCCGGCCGGCGCCGAGCACCACGGCGGCGGAGCCGAGCGCGACCTCCTGCATGAAGCGGCGTCGCGAGGGCTCCGCGGCGGGCTCTTCTTCGCCGATGTGCCTGGTCACGGTGGCTTCCTCCAGCCGGCGGTGTGGCTCGCGCCGCCGGTCGAGGGAGCCGGACTGCGCGATGACAGGTATAATATGTGGGCGGCGAACCGCTCCCGGAGCCGCTTCCCCCGACGCCAGTCCGCCTGACCCACGACGGAGCCCGCTCGGCTCTCTGGCTCGAGGATCGGCATGACGATCGACCGCCTCAGGGCAAGCCTCGCCGACCGCTACACCATCGAGCGCGAACTCGGTGCCGGCGGGATGGCCACGGTCTGGCTCGCCCACGACCTCAAGCACGACCGCCAGGTCGCCATCAAGGTGCTCAAGCCCGAACTCGCCGCCGTCCTCGGCGCCGAGCGGTTCGTGGTCGAGATCAAGACCACCGCGGCACTGCAGCACCCGCACATCCTGCCGCTGTTCGATTCGGGCTCCGCCGACGGCTTCCTCTTCTACGTCATGCCCTACATCCAGGGCGAGACGCTGCGCGACAAGCTCAACCGGGAAACCCAGCTGGGCGTCAACGACGCCGTGCAGATCGCGCGCGAAGTGCTCGACGCGCTGCAGTACGCGCACGAACACGGGATCGTCCACCGCGACATCAAGCCGGAGAACATCCTGCTGCACGGCGGGCACGCGATGGTGGCCGACTTCGGGATTGCGCTGGCAGTGAGTGCCGCTGCCGGCGGGCGGATGACCGAGACCGGCCTCTCGCTCGGCACGCCGCACTACATGTCACCGGAACAGGCGACCGCCGACAAGGAGATCACCGGTCGCAGCGACATCTATTCACTCGGCTCCGTGCTCTTCGAGATGCTCACGGGCAATCCACCGCATACCGGCTCGTCGGCGCAGCAGATCATCATGAAGATCATCGCCGAGCCGGTGGAGGCGGTGACGAAGTATCGCAAGTCCGTGCCGCCGAACGTCGCGGCGGCAGTGGCCAAGTCGCTGGAGAAGCTGCCGGCGGATCGCTTCGACACGGCGAAGGCGTTCAGCGAGGCGCTGACGAACCCGGGGTTCCGCACCGAGGCCTTCGTCGGTCAGGCTGGCTTCCGCCCGGGCGGCCGTCGGTCGGCGCTCACCGCCGTCCTGTCGGTCCTCGTCGTCGCCCTGCTCGCGACCACGCTCTGGGGCTGGCGACACCGGTCGCCGCAGTTACCCGTCACGCGCGCCTCGATCGATATCGGGAACATCGCCGTTCAGACGTCAGGCGAACTGCTCGTGTCGAACGACGGCTCCCGCTTTGCCATCACCGGCACCAGTGGCGGTCCGATCTACTGGAGGCGGGCCGACGAAGCGACATTCCGGCCGGTCCCCGGCACCGAAGACGCCGAATTCGCGGCATTCTCGCCCGATGGACAGTCCATCGCGTTCGGGCCCAATACTGGACGCATCCTGCAGCGGGTCGACCTTTCCGGTGGTGCACCGGAGACCGTCGCCACCACCGAACGGGGCGTTGGTGGGATGGACTGGGGAGACGACGGCACCATCGTGTACGCGGCATCCGGCGGGCACGGCCTGTACCGCGTTCCGGCAAGCGGTGGCAAACCCGAAACGATTCTTGATGAACGGGTGGTCGTCCGGAACCCCCGCATGCTCCCCGGAGCGAAACGCGTCCTCTTCACGAGCCTGACCGACGGGGTACCGTCCACCGAGATGGTGGATCTGGCGTCGCATGCGGTTCGACCGGTACACATCGACGCGCTGGACGCCACCTTTCTGGCGAGTGGCTACCTGATGTACGTGGATTCGGCCGGAACCCTCTGGGCCGCCCGGTTCGATCCGGCACGGGGGCGCATCGAGGGAGAGCCGTTCTCGGTGTTGGACGGGGTCTCGGTGTTCTCCATGTATGCCCACTTCGCGGTGTCGCAATCCGGCACCCTGGTCTTCGGAACCGGAAGGTCCGGGAGGGGAACGCGACAACTCCTCACGGTGACGCTGAATGGTGCCGAACAGGTGCTGCCGCTTGCTCCCAGGCCGCTCGCTGGTGTGCAGTGGTCGCCGGACGGCCGGACAGTGGCATTCTCGGCGTATGAGAAGACCGAGACCATCTCCGTTCTCACCTACGACGTGGTCGTGGGCACCGTGCCGCGTCAGGTCACGGACAGCGGGTTTGCCATGCAGCCGGCCTGGTCGCCCGATGGCAAGCGACTTGCCTTCACCTCGGTGAACGTTGCGAGCGCTGCCACCTCGCTCGTGGTCGAGAACCTCGGCAACGGTCCCGCGAAACGGATCCTGCTCGCCGACTCGAGCTCTGTTGTCGCGTGGGACTGGCCATCGGCAGATACGCTTGTGGTGCGGCGCGGCAAGCCGGCCGCCATCTGGATCGTGGACCTGTCGGCCGACAGCGTCAGGGCGACGCCATACCTCGCGGCCGAGGCGGATCTGCTGGATGCGAAGGTCGCGCCGGCGCACGACTTCCTCGCGTACGAATCGGATAGCACGATCTGGGTCCGGCAGTTCCCCGTGGCCGGAGCCCCTACGCGGGTGTCCGGCGGGCTGGGTGTGAGCCCGCGGTGGTCGCCGGACGGCCGCACGGTCTACTATTGGTCCCCGCCCGACAAGCGGGACGCGCAGAACACCTGGACGCTCGTCGCCGCGCGCCTGCGGCGCGCCCCGTCGCTCGCGGTGACACGGACTGATTCCATCTTCCGCTCACCGGGCCCCGTCGACTGGGACCTCAATCCCGATGGAAGCCGGTTCATCCTGGCTCGCCCGGTCATGGATTCGGGTGCGTCGGCAGGTGGGAATGGAGAACGGTTCGTCGTGATCACCAACCTGCTCGAGGAACTCGGGGGACACGCGAGATGACAGTGAGCCGCCTCACCGCCGCCCTCGCCGACCGCTATACCATCGAGCGCGAGCTCGGTGCCGGCGGGATGGCCACGGTGTATCTCGCCGGAGATCTCAGGCACCATCGCCAGGTCGCCATCAAGGTGTTGCGGCCCGAGTTGGCCGCCGTGATCGGCGCCGAGCGGTTCCTCGCCGAGATCCGGACCACCGCAAACCTGCAGCACCCGCACATCCTGCCGCTGCACGACTCGGGTGAAATCGACGGCACGGTCTTCTATGTGATGCCCTACGTCGAAGGCGAAACGCTTCGCGACCGGATCACCCGCGAACGGCAGCTTCCCATCGACGACGCCATCCAGATCACCGTCGAAGTGGCGAACGCACTCGATTACGCCCATCGCCATGGCGTGATCCACCGCGACATCAAGCCCGAGAACATCCTGCTGCACGACGGCCAGGCGCTGGTGGCCGACTTCGGCATCGCGCTCGCCGCCAGCCGCACCGACGGCGGCACTCGCCTCACCGAAACCGGCATGTCCCTCGGCACGCCCACCTACATGAGCCCCGAGCAGGCGATGGGGGAGCGGACCATCGACGCCCGCGCCGACGTCTACGCCCTGGGATGCGTGCTCTACGAAATGCTCACCGGCGAGCCGCCATTCACCGGCGCGTCGGCGCAGGCAATCATCGCGCGGGTCATGACCGAGCAGCCGCGCTCGATGACGGCGCAACGACACACCATCTCCCCGGACCTCGAGGCCGTGGTGTTGCGCGCGCTGGAGAAGCTGCCGGCCGATCGCTACGACAGCGCCCGCGCGTTCGCCGATGCCCTGGCGAATCCGTCACTGGCCACGGCCGGCCGGGCCACGACCACGATGCGCAGCCAACCCGCCACGGCGCGGCGCCATCGCGCGCGGGCCTTCCTTCCCTGGACTCTGTCCGGCGCCGCCATCGTGGCCCTTGCCATCGTGTTGCTCCGGAAGCCAGGTGCCGGCACCACTGACGGCGACGTGGTACGCGCCACAATTGACCTGCCGTCAAACGCGCACCTCGCACGGGCCTACGTGATGCTCTCACGCACCGGTGGGCGTCTCGCGGTCGTCAGCGATGTCGACGGCCACCAGGCCATTCTCTCCCGCCGCCTCGACGATTCGGCGTGGAAGTCCTTTGCCACGCACACCGCGTTTCCCTTCCTCGCACCGGACGGGAGCTGGATCGTCTATTCCGCCGACACGATGCTGCAGGCCATGCCGCTCGACGGTGGGCCCGCCGAAGACCTCGCGCCCGGCACCTGGGGCGGCGGCGACTGGACCACGACCGGACAGCTGATCTACACGCCGGACTACACGGGCGGGCTGTGGATGGTGCCGGCGAAAGGCGGGACAGCGCACCGCATTTCAACGCCCGACACCACGCGCAACGAACTGGGTGACTGGTGGCCGCAACTGCTCCCCGACGGCGATCACGTCCTGTTCACCGCCTATCGCTCGCCGATCGGCAACGCGACCATCGAGGTGCTTTCGCTCAAGTCGGGAAAGCGGATGGTGCTGGTGAACGGTGGAGTCGACGGGCATTATGTCTCGCCCGGTTATCTCCTCTATGTCAGGAACGAGACGATCTTCGCCGTTCCATTCTCCCTCGGCGCGCTCAAGGTCACCGGAGCGCCGGTGCCGGTGGTGGAGGACGTCGCGATGGAGGCGCCGTCAGGTGTCGCCGCCTACGCCGTGTCGGAGAACGGGACGCTGGCGTACATCAGGGCGTCCACGCTTTCGCCGGCGGCGAACCTCGTCTGGGTAAGCCGTGATGGGAAGGTTGGCGCGCCGCTCGCCGCGGCCGGGCGCTACTTCAATCCCGCGATCGGTCCGGGCGGGAACCTCGTCGCCTTCGCCTTTGCCAATCCGGGGGAATCGGAGGACGTCTGGGTCCTCGATCTGGAGCGGGGTATCCGCACGCCGCTGACCACCGGCGGCGGCGCGGACTTCAACCCGATGTTCACGCCCGACGGGAAGCGCGTGATCTACGAATCCGAGCGCCCCGTCTTCGATCTCTATTCCCGAGCCGCCGACGCCAGCACGCCGGCCGAACCGCTCTGGGTGTCGGCGTTCGACAAGCAACCCGGAAGCATCACGCCGGACGGCAGGACGCTGCTGGTGAGTTACCACGCCGTGCCATTCCATCAGATCTGGTCGGTGCCCCTCGATGGATCGGGCAAGCCGCATGTCGTGCTGACGTCGAATGAAGGGCATCTCGACGACCCGCGTGTCTCGCCGGATGGGCACTGGCTGGCGTATTCATTGGCGGCCTTCGGGCGCACCGAAGTGTATCTCTCGCCCTGGCCCGACCTGTCGAAGAGCCGGACGCAGGTGTCGGTGACCGGCGGCAGCGAGCCACGATGGACCCGAGGGGGACGTGAAATCGTCTTCCTCGACCGGGACACCATGATGGCTGCCGCCGTCGACCCCGCCACCGGGACGGTCGCCAGGCCCGTGCCGCTCTTTCATGACAACTTCGAACTGGACTTGAACGCCATCAACTACGATGTCACCCCCGACGGTTCGAAGTTCCTGATGGTGATGCTGCCACCCGGTTCCGAGCCGCGCCAGGTGGTGGTGATCTCCAACTGGTTCACCGATTTGCGACGCCGGATGGCAAAACAATGACCAACCACGGCAGCTGGTGGTGATCACGAACCGGTTCACCGAGCTGCGCCGTCGAGCGCCTGCCCCACCGTTCGCAACAACCGATCCAGTTCCCGCCGCTCGGCGCGGCTGAGCCCGGCGAGAATCGCCGCTTCGTTGGCGGCATGCATCGCCATGGCCCTTTCGGCGAGGGCCTTCCCCTTGCGCGTCAACCGCACCCGAGTCCCGCGGCGATCCTCGGGATCGGGCCGCCGCGCGATCAATCCGGCGTCGACCATGCGGTCGAGCCGCTTGGTCATGCCGCCCGAGGTGAGCAGCACGGTCTCGAGCAGTGCGCCGGGGTTGAGCTCATAGGGTGCCCCGCTCCGCCGCAACGCCGCCAGGATGTCGAACCACCCGGCCTCCAACCCGATCGCGCGCAACGGCGGCGCCAGTCGGGCGTCCGCTTCCTGCACCACCCGGAAGAGCCGCCCCATCAGGCCCAGCGCCCAGAGGTCGGGGCACGGACGCTCGCGGCGCCACTGCTCGAGCATCAGGTCGACGGGATCCGGTCCGGTGTCCATTGACGGAACGATAATCCACCGATAGCTTTCTGGCAACTATCTTACTAGGAAGATAAATGCCGGCCATCCCGGAACACCGCGCCCTCCCCGCCACGATGCGCGCCCTCCGCCTCCATGCCCCCGGCGGCGTCGAGGCCCTCGCGTTCGACGTGATCCCGGTGCCCCACCCCGGTCCCGGCGAAGTACTGGTGCGCGTCCACGCTGCCGCGATCACCCGCGACGAACTGACCTGGTCCACCGACCGTCTCCCGGCAGTTCCGTCGTTCGAACTCGCCGGCACGGTGGCGGCCCTCGGGGCCGGCGTCTCCGGCGTCAGCGTCGGCGACGACGTCTTTGCGCTCACGCCGTTCGACCGGCAGGGCGTGGCGGCGGACTTTGCCGCCGTGCCAACCGGCGCGATCGCGCCAAAGCCGGCCCGGCTGACCCCCGTCGAAGCCGCTGCGTTGCCGATGGCGGCGCTTACCGCATTCCAGGCGCTCTTCGATCACGGTCGGCTGCAACGGGGAGAACGGGTGATGGTCACCGGCGCCGCCGGCGGCGTGGGACACGTCGCCGTGCAGCTGGCACATCAGCACGGTGCGCACGTCACCGCCGTTGCCTCGGCCGGGCGGCACGACCTGCTGCGCAGCCTCGGCGCCGACATCGTGGTCGACCGGAACACCGCGCTCCGGCCGGGTGGCACCGCCCCGGTCGACCTGGTCTTCGACACCACGGGGGGCGCCCTGCTGGCCGCCGCGCCGCGCCTCATCGCGCCGGGCGGCCGGATCGTCACGGTGGCCGAATCGCCGCCCGCGGGGGTCGTGGCGACATATTTTGTCGTGACGCCGGACGGTGCACGACTGAAGGCGCTGACGCCGCGGTTCGATGACGGGACCGTGCGCGCCGTCGTCGCGGCGACATTTCCGATCGACCGGGCCGGAGCGGCGTTCACCGCGCTCACCACGCGTGGCAAGACCGGCAAGGTGGTCCTCGAGGTGTCCGATGAATCAGCGTGAGCGGGGCACGGCATTCCGCGCAATGCACGCCGGTCCCCCGTTCGTCATTCCCAATCCGTGGGACGCGGGGAGCGCGAGGCTCCTCGCATCACTCGGCTTCAGGGCGCTCGCCACCACGTCGTCGGGCTTCGCGTTCACCCTGGGCCGGCGCGACGGCGGCGCGACGCTCGACGAGATGGTCGCGCACGTCGCGCGGCTCACTCGGGCCACGGATCTCCCGATCTCGGTCGACCTGGAGAACGGCTACGGCCCCGGGCCCGAAGCGGCGGCGCGCGCCATCACCCGCATTGCCGCCGCCGGCGCAGTGGGCGGATCGATCGAGGATTGGGACCGTGGCACGTCTCGTGGCGTATGAACGCGCCGGTGCCGATGTCCTCTTTGCGCCCGGCCTGCACACGCTCGAGCAGGTCCGCCGGGTCTGCGAGGCGGTGACGAAACCGGTCAACGTCCTGGCGCGGCGCAATTTCACCGTCGCGCAGCTCGTCGATGCCGGCGCCCAGCGGATCAGCGTGGGTGGCGCTTTGACCTGGGTGGCCGCCGATGCCCTGGTCCTCGCCGCGACGGCCAGCCGCGAGCGTGGCGACCTCTCGGTGCTGGCGGCGACCAATCCGGCGGCCGAGTGGCCTGCCGGACCGGTGGCCTGAGGCGCAGCTTCCATCTCGTCGTTTCGCCCAACTGGATCACCGAATTCCGCCGGAAGATCGCCGAGAGCCGCGGCACGAAGTAGCACCCATCACGGCAGCCAGGTGGTCACCTCGGCCGCCGGCCGCCGCGGCTTCGCCTCCGGCACTGACCCCGGCTCGCCAAGCTGGATCGTCGCCACGATCCGCTCCCCGTCCGGAATCCCAAGCGCCGCGCGGGCCCGCGGATCGTCCATCACGGCACCGGTCTTGAGGTGCGCGCCGAATCCCAGCGCGTGGGCGGCCAGCAGCAGGTTCTGCACCGCCATCATGGTGGCGGCGTAGTCCTCTTCGCGCGTCTCCGGGTTCTCATCGAGCGTCATGCTCACTGCGATCATCGCCGGCACCGCCGCCTCGGCGGCCGCCACTTTCTCGATCACCGCGCGGGCCGCCTCCGGATCCTCCACCTTCTTCGCCTTGCGCGAGCCGAGCGTCTCGCCCCAGGCGCGCCGAGCAACGGGACCGAGGGCGTAGAAGTGCCACGGCTGGGTCATGCGGTGGTTGGGGGCCTGCACGGCCGCCTCGAGCAGCCGTTCGATCTCGTCGCGGCTGATGGGGCGGTCGGTGAACTGCTTGACGGAACGACGGTTGCAGATGGCTTCGAGCAAATCCATGGCGGGCTCGCCCTCATGGGAGAAATGGCTGGTCGAATCTGCACGCGTTGGCTCGCCGAGTCACCTGGTCGTGGAGTCCGTTGGCCGTCCTCTCCCCGACGCCCCTCCCCGACTGGTGCAACTCCCGCGCCCGCAGTAGAGTCAGTCCTCGATTTTCCCCGTTGCGCCCCGTCACTCCGAATCCCGGCCCCGCCGGAGGTCTCATGCGCCGTTCCACCAGGTGGTGCCTCGCATTCGTGGCCCCCGCCGTCACCGCCTGCGCCATGACCGGCGGCGGGTCGGCGCCACCACCCCAGACCCGCACCTATTACGTCGCCGCCGACACCGTCACCTGGAACTACGCGCCGAGCGGAACGAACCTGGTCACCGGCCAGCCGTTCGACAGCGTGGCGGACTTCTTCGTCAAGAACGACTCCGACAACATCGGCCACATCTACGAGAAGGCCGATCTACCGCGAATACACCGACTCGACCTTCACCACCCTCAAGCCGCGCGATCCGAAGTGGCAGCATCTCGGCATTCTCGGTCCGCTGCTCCGCGCCGTGGTGGGCGACACCATCCGCGTCGTCTTCCGCAACAACACGCCGCATCCCGCCAGCATGCACCCGCACGGCGTGTTCTACACCAAGAGTTCCGAAGGCGCGCCGTACGCCGACTCGACCAGCGGCGCCGACAAGGCGGACGACGCGGTGCCACCGGGCGGCACGCACGTCTACGTCTGGCCGGTGACGGAGCGCGCCGGCCCCGGGCCCGAACGATCCCAGCTCGATTCTCTGGATGTACCACTCGCACGTCAGCGACGAGCGCGACGTCGATGCCGGGCTGATCGGCCCGATCATCGTCACCGCGCGCAACATGGCGCGCGCCGACGGCACGCCGAAAGACGTCGATCGTGAGCTCGTCGTGGCATTCGACGAGTTCGACGAGAACCAGAGCTGGTACGTGATGGACAACGTCAAGCGCTACACGCACGATCCGAAGAACGTGAAGCTCGTCACCAGCCCCTTCGGCGAACTGGCGCTGCTTCCGAACCCCGGCGGGAACGTCATGGAGGCGATGAATGGCTACATCTTCGGCAACCTCCCCGGGCTGACCATGAAGATCGGCGAGCATGTCCGCTGGTACATCATGTCCACCACCGGTTTCGAGATCCACGCGCCGCACTGGCATGGCAACGACGTGCTGATCCATGGCATGCGCACCGATGTGGCGTCGCTCCTCCCGATGGCGATGGAAGTGGCCGACATGGTGCCCGATGATCCCGGCACGTGGCTCTTCCACTGCCACGTGGGGCCGCACATCCTCGCCGGCATGCAGGCGTTGTATCACGTGGAGCCGAGGTGAGATGAAGTCGGCAACGGTGGGCACGATGGGCCCGGTGCTCGCCCTGACGCTCCTTGCGGCTGCGGCGCGGGCCCAGTCGCGCTACCCCGTCGTCACCGTCCGCGGTGAACCGCCGGCGTGGCATCTCGAAGAGCTTGCGACGATTCTCTCGCCGGATGGCGTCGGCTTCACCCGGGCCATCACCGCACTGATCGACCCGAAGGGCGGCGTGATCGTCCTCGACCCGCACGAACGGACCCTCTATCGCTTCGACGACAGCGGCAAGTTCCTCGGCACGATCGGTCGCGTCGGATCGGGCCCGTCGGAGTTCCGTGTCCCCGAAGCGATCGGCTGGCTCGGCGACGAACTGATGGTGTACGATCCGGAAAACGCCCGCATCCTCCGTTGGGGCCGGGACGCCGCCTTTCGGGGCGAATGGCGGCTCACCGGGCCGGTGCTGACCGGAGATCTGCCGGTCTTTGCTGGTCTCGACGGCACGTTGTGGCTCTACCAGGGTGGCCGGGGCCCCAGCGGCAAGTACCAGTCGAACTTCATGCGCTTCCCGCCCGCCGGGCACGACGACACACTGTGGCTGGCGCCCCGCAAGCAGATCGAGACGACCGGACCACCGAAGGGTCATGACGGCTACGTCGTCTGTGTCGAGGCACACGGCTTCTCGTGGTTCGATTCGCCTTTCTGGACCGCACCGAGCAAGCGCGTCGTCACACTGCAGGGCGATCTGCTGCAGACCACCGGACCCGACGACCGACTCGTCGTCACCAATGCCGCCGGCGACACCGTCAAGGCACTCGTCCACGACGTGAAGCGGGCGCCGATCTCCGACGCCGAGTGGAACGCCGGCATCGCCGACTACAAGGACTGGCTTCCGAAGCATTCCGATGCGTCGTGTACCGGCCGCGAGTCGCGCGCCAGCGCCAAGCCGGCCATCCGCGATCTCGCCACCGACGATTCGGGCCGCGTGTGGGTCGAGCGCTACATGAAGACCGGATTCCGCTGGGAAGCCTGGCAGGACGACCGTATCGTGGGCGCATTCGACGTCGCCGACACCGCAGCCAACATCAAGGTGGACTTCCGGGGTGATCGGGTGGCGTTCCTCCGTTATCATGAAGAGGACGGGGGGCAGCAGGTGCTGCTCTACCGGATCGACCGCTGAGCCACGATATCAAGTGCCACCATCGTGCCGACCACCTGCGACAAGGAGTTCGGCGTGACCATTGACCGCCTCGCCGCCGGCCTCGCCGACCGCTACCGCATCGAGCGCGAACTCGGCCAGGGCGGCATGGCCACGGTCTATCTCGCCCAGGACCTCAGGCACGACCGCAAGGTCGCGATCAAGGTGCTCCACCCCGACCTCGCCGCCGCACTCGGCGCCCAGCGCTTCCTGCAGGAAATCAAGACCACCGCCAACCTGCAGCACCCGCACATCCTGCCGCTGCACGACTCGGGCGAGGTGACCGACGGCATCCCGGCAGGGCGAGGGATCGCGTTCCCTCTTCTATGTCATGCCGTTCGTCGAAGGGGAGTCGCTGCGCGCCCGGTTGACGCGGGAGAAGCCGCTCCCGATCGGCGAAGCGGTCCGGATCGCGCAGGAAGTGGCCAGCGCGCTCGACTACGCCCACCGCCACGGCGTGATCCATCGCGACATCAAGCCCGAGAACATCCTGCTGCACGACGGGTCGGCACTCGTGGCCGATTTCGGCATCGCCCTCGCCGTCCAGACCGCCGGCGGCGAACGGATGACGCAGACCGGCCTCTCGCTCGGCACGCCGCAGTACATGAGCCCCGAACAGGCGATGGGCGAGAAGCAGATCGACGCCCGCAGCGACATCTACGCCCTGGGCGCCGTGCTCTACGAAATGCTCAGCGGCGACCCGCCGTTCACCGGCTCGACGGTGCAGGCGATCGTCGCCAAGGTGATGACGGAACGGCCGACGCCGCTCCACACCCTGCGCGACACCGTGCCGCCCGGGCGTCGAAGCGGCGGTGATGCGCGCGCTGGCCAAACTCCCCGCCGACCGGTTCGCGTCCGCCGCCGAGTTCGGTGCCGCGCTGGCTGCGCCGCATGCCGGAGCCCGTGGCGACCGGTGCGCCAACCACGGCGCCGATGGCGTTGCGCCAGCGGCTGGTGCGGACCACGCGTGCTGGCGATCGCGTTCGGCTGCGTAGCGCTCGTGGCCATGGCGGCAGCGCTCTGGGCGTGGCGCAGACCCGGCACGCACGGACACCGCTGCAGGTGCGCCGGCTGGAGTTCACCACCGCCAACAATCCGCCGCTGGCGTATCCGATTCTCGGCACGGTGGCAGACGTCGCACTCGCTCCGGACGGCCAGACGGCCGTGGTGTCGGTGACCACGGCTACCGGCTGGGCGCTCGCGGTCCGCAAGCTCGACCAGCTCGCGGCGCGTGTCCTCCCCGGGACGGAGAACGCCGTCTACCCCGCCTTCTCTCCCGATGGCCGCTGGGTAGCGTTTCAGGCCGCCGACGGCGCCATCCGGAAGATCGGCGTCGACGGCTCACCGCTGGTGACGATCACGCCACCGGAAGCGGCCGACATCGGCGGGATCGCCTGGCTGTCGAACAGCGAAATCATCTTTCCGCCGCAGGCGCCGGGTGCGATCGGCATGTATCTCGTGCCGGCCGACGGCGGCAAACCGACGGCGCTCACCACCGTCGATACCACCGCCAGGAGCGCTACCAGCTCGTGCCCCTGGTCGTCGACGGCGGGAAGGTCGTGGTGTACACCAGCACCAAGGGCACCGCCGACGACGTGACCCTCGCCGCCATCCGGCTCAGCGATCACAAGGCCCGCATCTACGCCGGGCGTTCGCGCCGCCAGGGCCCTCGGCATGTTCGACGGCCACCTGCTGTATGTGCGCCCCGACGGTGGGATCATGGCGGTGCCGTTCAACACCAGCACGCTCGACATCGGCACACCGATCCAGGTCGGCGACAGCGTGGCCGTGCGCAGCTGGTTCGCCGGTGCCGACGCTGGCACCCGATGGCACGCTGCTCTACCAGCAGGGCGGCTCGGCGGCGCAACTGGTGCGCGTCACACGCCGCCGGCGTCGAAACGGTGCTGACGCCGCGCACTACTGCAGTATCTGCACCCGCGGTTCTCGCCCGATGGCCGCAAGCTGGCCTTCGAGGTCGTCAATGGGGAGGGCGCCGACATCTGGACGCTCGATCTGGGAAGCGGGGCGCTCCAGCGCCTGACCAATGGCGGCACCAACGACCGCCCCGAATGGTCGGCGGACGGCAAGCGCGTGCTCTACTCGACGCTGCGCAACGCCCACGCGGAACTCTGGTGGCAACCGGTCGATGGCAGCGCGCCGGCAACACGTCTTCCGGCCAACGGCACGCTGGTCAACGAAGGGGTGCTGACGCCCGACGGCCGCTCGCTGGTCTACCGCATCGACACCTGGGCAATTCCAATCGCGACATCTGGATGATGCCGACTCGATTCGGCCGACGAAACCGGTGCCGCTCGCCAATTCGGTCTACGACGAGAAGCAGCCGCGGGTCTCACCCGACATGAAGTGGCTGGTGTATGTCTCCAACGAATCGGGCCCGTACGAGGTCTACGTCCGGCCGCTGTCGCCCGTCGGGGGGCACGTGCCGATCTCGGCCGGCGGCGGTCTGGAGCCGCTCTGGGGCGCCGACAGCCGCCACATCTACTATCGCGCCGGTGAGGCGATCATCGAGGCGACCCTCTCGACCACGCCGACGGTGACCGTCACCGGACGCCGCACCGTCCTCACCGGTCCGTACGCCACCGACATCTATCACGCCGATTATGACATCGCCCCGGACGGCCAGAGCTTCGTGATGGTCAAGCCGGCCAATGATCAGCGACGCCTGGTGATGGTCCTCAACTGGACCACGGAACTCCGGCGGCGGCTCGAGGGCGGGAAGTAGATGCGTGCACTCGGCTATCGCAGGACTTCCGCGAAGTACCTCTGCAGATCAAACACGCCGCTGATACCCCTCCCGACCGCGAACCGGAACTCGCTGTCGACCACCTCGGGTGACGCATTGCCACTCCGCCACCGTTCGAATACGCGACCATCGAGATCGACGATCCAGTATTCCTCCACGCCGGCATCGATGTAGAGTCGACGCTTGATGCCGCGATCGCGTGCCACGGTGCTCGGCGAGAGCACCTCGGCAACGACGATCGGGACCGGCACTTGCGACCAATCCTGCAGTCGGGGGCCCGGCCGGCTGGGAAGGATGAACAGGTCGGGCTCGACCACACTGCGCGGGTTGAGTTGCAGGTCGCCGGGGACGCAGAACAACTCGACGTCCTCGCGGCCCCGCAGCATGGGCCTGAGCAACTCGTAGAGCGCCAGCACGGCGCGTTGATGCATCAACCGCGGCATCGGGCTCACGACGTGCTCGCCGTCGAGCAGTTCGTGGCGGCGCCCGTCTTCCGGCAACGCCAGGAATTCGGCGACGGACATCTCGTGCGTGGCTGCCATACCCATAATGTGGGCCTCCTCGAGAGAGCGATGCAACCGGGCATGCGGGCCACGGTACCGCAACCCCACCCGCCACGCCGATCTTCGGCACTCGCCGGGGTACCGCCTTACGCGGCTCGGCGACCCGGGCATTCGTATCGCAGCGGGCCCCCCGCTCTGGCGGACCCGGCAATCCGGCGGTATTTCATTGTCCCGATCCCTGTCGCGGCCGGCGCGGGTTCCGCCGGGCAGGCCCGACCATCCCCCGGGATCGGAGTCCTGCTGGATCACCAAGGAGAGGTGCAACATGCTGCACGTCGAGGTGAACCTGGTGGCGGTGCTCGTCGCCGGCCTGGCGGCGTTCGTGCTCGGGTGGTTGTGGTACAGTCCGCTGCTGTTCGTGAAGCCGTGGATGCGGGCCCGCGGCATCGATCCGGCGTCGATGGCTGGTGGCACGATGCCGGTGGGGAAGATGTTCGCCGAACTGATCCGGTGCCTGCTCCTCGCGTTCTTCATGGCGCACATCGTCGGCGAGTATGGTCCGAAGACGTGGATGTCCGCAGCCCACTTCGGGATCTTCCTGTGGGTCACCTTTCCGGTGCTGATCTTCTGGGGGGCGTCGCTCTGGGAGAATCACCCGTGGAAGGCAACGGTGATCGATGCCGGCGATTGGCTGGTCAAGCTGCTGGCGATTTCGCTGATCATCGCCTGCTGGAAGTAGGGATGCGGGCGGCCGGCGGGCGTGGTGCCCGCCGGCCCAGGCGGTTCGACAGCGGCTCGCCCGACACGAGGAACTGCTCGCATCCAACCTGCTCGAGGCCGAATTGCGTTCGGTGCTGCGGCGCAACGGACTGGAGGCGGACTCCCCGATTCTTCGACGGTTGACCTGGGTCGCTCCCCGCCGGCCGCTCGGCCCCGAGATCGATCGCGTCCTGACGACCGGGTATGTCCTCGGCGCGGGTTGCTGGCACCTGGCCACTGCACTCTACGTCGCCGAGAACCCGGAAGACTTCACCTTTCTGACGTTGGACGAACGCCAACGCCACGTGGCAGACGCGCTCGGCTTCAGGACGTAGCACTCACTTCACCGCCTGGAACTTCCAACTGCCCGACTCCATCCCCGAACCATCGCCTCCTCAAGCCCACCGCATGCCCGACGGCCGCTTCACAAACCCCTGGCCCGACAGCGATCCCCGCGGCTGGCGCGACGTGCTCCGCTGGCAACGCGAACGGCGCGGCCAGGTCTTCGCGCCGACGCCGCCACGCGGCAGCTTCCCCACCGCCACGCCCGTCATCGTCTATCCTCGGCGCAGCGCCGACGAATTCGCCGCCACATGGATCGGCCACGCCACCGTGCTGCTGCAGATCGGCGGCCGCAACATCCTCACCGATCCGATGTTCTCCGAACGCGCCTTCCCGGTGCAATCGATGGGACCCCGCCGTGTCATGCCGCCGGCGCTGGCGCTCGATGACCTGCCGCCGCTCGATATCGTGGCGCTCTCGCACAGCCACTACGATCACCTCGACAAGTCGTCCGTCAAGCGCATCGCGCGCGCGCATCCCGATGCGACATGGGTCGTTCCATTGGAGCTTGGGAGGTACATCCACCCATGGGGCGCGCGGCAGGTCGTGGAACTCGACTGGTGGCAGCAGGCCGATGTCGACGGCGTCCGCATCACCGCCACACCGGCGCGCCACTTCAGCGCCCGCCGGATCGGCGATCGCAACCGCACCCTCTGGTGCGGCTTTGCGTTCGAGGGCGGTGGCAGCCGCGCGTTCTTTGCCGGCGACACGGCATATCACGATGAATTCGGCGCGATCGGTGCCACGTGCGGGCCGTTCGATCTCGCCATGATCCCGATCGGCGCGTACGATCCGCGTTGGTTCATGCACGTCGTCCACGTCGACCCGGAAGAAGCGGTGCAGCTCTACCGCGATGTCACGTCTCCCCACCCCGCCGCGCCGCAGCCGCTGATGCTCGCCATCCACTGGGGCACCTTCCGCCTCACCGACGAGCCGATGGACGAACCACCCCGTCGCACCGAGGCCCGCTGGCGGGAACTCGGCCTCCTCGCCGACCGGCTCTGGGTCGCCGGGTTCGGCGAAACGCGCATCATCCGCTGATTCCGGACACACGAAGGCCGCGGATCGCTCCGCGGCCTTCGCACCTGTTCGTACTCCTGGCTCCGGGCCCGGCGCTCCGGGCTCCCCTACTTCGGTGAATCCGCTGTCTCGTGCTCCGTCGACGTGATGAACTTCTCGATGTCGCCCCGGAGCTCCTTGGCCGACGTCTGGTTGAGGTAGGCCATGTGACCGCTCTGGAAGTAGTCGAACTGCACCCGGTCGCGGTATGTCTTGTCGAACCCGAGGTGGGAGAAGTCGTACTCGGCGTTGGCGAACGGCGTCGCCATGTCGTAGTAGCCGGCGCCGACCATCACGTGCAGGTACGGGTTCTTCGCCATCGCCAGCCGCAGCGATTCGATCTCGCTCGGATACTCCCCCTGCGGATAGTCCCACCGGCCGGTGTGGCCGCCCATGTAGTACTGCAACGGACTGGAGTATCCCAGGTCGCCCTGCAGGTAGCGCATGAACGCCGACATGAACGCCCCCGTCGGCGCCTCGTCCGACGGATCGTAGTCCTGGCGCTGGCTGGCCGGGGTTGCCGTTGATGCCGATCAGGCGGCTGTCGTAGCGCCCCACCATCTCGCGCTGGTCGCGCAGCAGCTCGGTGCGGAACGATGCCGGCGTCGATCCGCAGGTTCGTATTGAGCACGAACTGCGACGACACGCCGGTCATCGACGCCACCTTCTGCGCCACCGCGTTCCGCTCCGCGTCGGTGAGTTCGTTCCCCTTCGCCAGCGCCGTCAGGTAGTCGCCGAACGCGTAGGTCCGCGCCGCCTGCGCAATCTGCGTCGACCGATTCCTTCTCCATCTCCGGCGACAGCTTCTTGTGATACCACGCCGTGGTGGCGTAGGTCGGCAGGAACGCCGCGTAGCCGATGTCGTTGGTCGGCGACGGCGAGATGTACTGGAAGTCGAGCACCGTGCCGAGCAGCATGATGCCGTTCAGCTCGATCCCCTCGTTGCTCTGCAGCTCGGAGGCGAGCCCGGCCGAGCGGTAGGTGCCGTAGCTCTCGCCGAAGAGATACTTCGGCGATTGCCAGCGCTGGTACTTGTCGAGGTAGTCGCGGATGAACTCGCCGAACATCGCGATGTCGTTGCGGTCACCGGTGAACTCGGTCACCTGGTGCCCCTTCGCGGGCCGGGAATAGCCGGTGTTCATCGCGTCGATCTGCACCAGGTCGGTCACGTCGAGCGGCGAGTATTCGTTCGCCACCAGGTTGTACGGCGGGGCCGGCTGCGGAACCGTTCGGCCCCATCTCGGGGTGCATCGGCGACATGATCCCCATGCTCAGCCAGATCGACGCCGACCCCGGCCCGCCGTTGTAGAAGAACGTCACCGGACGCTTGGTGGAGTCTTCGCCGTTCTTGGTGTACGAGATGTAGAACACGCTCGCCTTGGGCTTGCCGTCGTCGTCCCGCAGCACCATGCGTGCCGGCGCGCGCGGTGTAGGCAATCTGCTTGCCGTCGATGCTGATGGTGTGCTGCGTGGTGGAGATGTTCTCGACCGCGGCAATGCCGCTGGTGGTGTCCGATTCGGCGCCGCCGCGGCCACCGCCCCGCCCGCCCGGCGCGCTACCGCGTTGTGCGGCGGCGGGTACCGCCACCAGAGCTGACGCTGCAAAGCCGAACAGGAGCGGACGGATCGACATGGTGTTCTCCTTGATATGGCGTCGACAGCCACGCGCCCCGTCCGGAATTGACCGGATGGACGCAAGCGGCGCGGCACTCGTGCAGTCCTCGAAGAAGCGGGGCGAGGGACAGGGAGAACATAGGATCTGCCGCGGAAGGCGTCAACGAAAAGAACTGCCCAGAGCCCAGAGCCGAAAGCCCAAGGCCCGGGGCCCAGAGCCCAGACGCGAAAGCCCAGGGCCCAGAGCCCCGCCGGCGTAACTCGGCGTGCCGATCGGAGCGCGGAAGCGAAGCGGCGCCCCACGGCGTTGCGCGCGGGCTGATCCCGGCGGAGATTCCCGGATCTCGCGCCAGCCATCACCCGACCGGCCCGTACCGGAGAATCCCCCGTGCGTTACGCGGTTCCGCTGCTGATGCTGCTCGTTGCGCCGTCGTGCGCCCAGCCGAAGGTCGACCCCGACCTGGTCGGCACCTGGGAACTGAACGTGCCCAACCCCGACGGCGTGGCCCGATGGGTCTGGGCAATCCACGCCGACGGCAGCTACGATTTCCACGCCGAGGGCCCCGGAAACGTCCCCGCCCACAGTGGCACGTTCGAAGCGCGTAACGGCCGGTACTCGCTGCGGTCGACGACAATTGCCTGGGTCGACAGCGGCACCTACCGATTGGTGCACCGCGACACGTTGAGCGCCACCGGACGGCTTGGCACCGGTGCATGGACGCGCGTGGCGCCGGCGTCGATCCCGTCGGGGCAGGACTCCGGCGCGTCGCAACCCGCCGACACCAGCTCCGGTGGCGGAACCGTCGCAACCGGCCGACCGGCGATCTACACCGGGCCGAAGATCTACGATTTCCTCTCGCACGAACGCTTCGACTCCACCTTCCTGGCGCCGCCGCTCACGCTGGCACACGATTTCACCGTAGACCTGGACGCGCAGCAGAAGGCCGATGGCGTCGTCGGCCTGATCGAGGTGGACGTCGCCGGGTCGAGCAGCCCGGCCACGATCACGTTCGTCGCCTATCGCGATCGCGCCGCGGCCGAGGCGGCGCACGATGTCGAGGCGGTCTACGACTCGAAGAATTTCCGGATGCAGCCGGGGGAGTTCGTCGGGTCGCATATCTACGATCATCACGAACAGGGCCACGCCGAATGCCTCTCGCGGCACGTGATCGGCACCACCACGGCGACGGTCACCTGCTACATGCTGGTGGGGTATCCGACGCGCGAGCCATTGATGATCGAAGGCCGGGTGAGCGAATCGGTCGCCCCCCGGGCGCACGAGGCGTCCGGCCATGCGGTCCAGCACGCCGACGACCTCCTTTTCGCGGGCATCAAGGAATGGGCGCTGGTCTCTCCGGAGATCGGCCGCCAATAAGGACAGGTCTTGCCGGGAAGGCGGCCGTTGCGGATTTCCGGGATCGGTCGTAGCATCGATTGCTCGTTGGTTCCGATGGACCACGAATGAAGGCGCCCGCACGCTCATCCGCGTTCGACAAGGAGAACACCATGCCGCTCTATCTCGACGTCCACAACCTCGACGGTCCGGTCTCGGCCAAGGACGTCGAGGAAGCGCATCGCAAGGATCTCGAACTGCAGGGAAAGCACGGGGTCAGCTATCAGCGGTACTGGGTCGACGAGAAGCAGGGCAAGATCTTCTGCCTTGTCGAGGCCCCCAACAAGGACGCGGCGAACATCGTGCACAAGCATGCGCATGGCATGGTCGCGGACGAGATCTACGAGGTAAAGGAAGGGGCGTAGCACCGCCGGACGCGGCGCTCGCGAGGCTACTTGCCGAACAACCCGCCGAGAAAGCCGCGCTTCTTCGGCTCCGGCTCCGGCGGCCTTGCCGGTGCGGCCTGCTGCTTCGGCGGCGGCGGTGGTGGCAACTCGACGTCCACCTTCTCGCCTCGCGCCGCGCGGCTGAACGCATCGGCAAATTCCGGCATCGTCTGATACCGCTCCGCCGGTTCCTTCCGGAGCGCCTTCGCCAGAACCAGCTCCACACCTTCCGGAAAGTCGAGGTCCGGCCGCCGCTGGCGGAGCGGAATCGCAGTGCCCCGCAGCCTGGCCAGCATCAATTCATGCTGCGTCTTGTACTCGAAGGGCAGCTGTCCGGTGAGCAATTCGTACGTCATGAACGCCATCGAATAGACGTCACTCCGGGCATCGACCGGCATCGCGCACATCTGTTCGGGTGACATGAACTCCGGCGTCCCCACCACGAGACCGGTGCGGGTGAGCCGCGCCGAATCGGCACCCATGTCGCGCACGATCGCGAGGCCGAAATCCATCACCACGGCGCGCTCGCTCCCGTCGGCCTCGCGCACGATCATCACGTTTTCGGGCTTGAGGTCGCGGTGGATGATGCCCTTCCGATGCGCGAAGTCGAGCCCGTCCGCCATGCCGGCCACGAACGTCGCCGCCGACTCCAACGACAGCGGCCCGGTCTTGAACACCCGTTCGCAGAGCAGCTCGCCGTCGACGAACGGCATCACCACGAACTCGAAGCCCGGCGCCTTCCCGATCCGGATGATGTGGCAGAGGTTGGGGTGTTCGAGCCGGGCGCCCATCGACGCCTCGCGGCGGAGCCGCTCCATCGCCACCGTGTCCTTGAGGAGATCGGGAAGCAGCACCTTGATGGCGACCTGGTGGTCGTTCGTGGTGTCCCGTGCCTCGTAGACGAACGCCGACCCCCCGGCGCCGACGCGCTTGCCGACGTCATAGCGGCCGTCGAGCGTGGCACCGGTGAGGTTCGCCGGGTCGGGAGCGGGAGGAGAGTCGGGCATCGACAACAAATATGTAGCGTGTCGACGATGTGGAAGAGCCACCGCCTTTCCTTCCGCTCGGCGGGGACGGGCGAGAGGGCCTCTGGTTCTGGGCTCTGGCCGCTGAGCTTTGGGCCCTGGGCGCCTCTTGCTGCTGGCCTCCCCTCCCCCGGCGCGCCGGTCCGCCGTATCGTAAGTTTGTCCCGATGCCCGAAACCTGCCCCAACTGCGGTGCCCCACTCCCCCCCGACGCGATCTTCTGCCATCGCTGCGGGAGGAACTTCACCGTCGAGATGCCGACGTCGACCCCGGCGCCCGCCGCGACACCGCCATCGGTCACGCCGTCATCCGCCGTCACCGATCCGGCCGCCGCGTCCGACACCCTTTCCCGGCTCCGCGGGGCCCTCGGTGATCGCTACCAGATCGAGCGGGAACTCGGCCATGGCGGCATGGCGACCGTCTTCCTGGCGAAGGACCTCAAGCACGACCGTGAAGTCGCCATCAAGGTGTTGCACCCCGATCTCTCCGCCTCGGTCGGCGCCGAACGCTTCGAACGCGAAATCCGCCTCGCCGCCAAGCTGCAGCACCCCAACATCCTCGGCCTCTACGACTCGGGCTCCGCCGCCGATCTCCTTTTCTACGTCATGCCGTTCGTCAGGGGCGAATCGCTCCGCGACAAGCTCGACCGCGAAAAGATGCTGCCGGTCGATGACGCCATGGCCATCACGCTGCAGGTGGCCGACGCGCTGGGCTACGCGCACGAACAGGGGATCGTCCACCGCGACATCAAGCCGGAGAACGTGCTGCTCAGCGGCAACCACGCGCTCGTCGCCGATTTCGGCATTGCGCGGGCGGTGTCGCAGACGGACGATCGCAAGCTGACGCAGACCGGCATGTCGATGGGCACACCGTATTACATGGCGCCCGAACAGGCCAGCGGCGAGACGGTGGGCCCCACCGCCGACATCTACAGCCTGGGCTGCATGCTCTACGAGATGCTCGCCGGTGTCCCGCCGTTCACCGGCCAGAACTCGATGCAGATCATGGCACGCCACGCCATGGAACAGGTGCCGAGCATCCGGATCGTGCGGAACGCGGTGCCGGAAGAAGTCGAAGAGGCGATTTATGCGGCCATGGGCAAGGTCCCCGCCGACCGCCCGCAGACGGCCGCGAAATTCGTCGAACTCCTCGGCATGACCCCCGGCAGCACCGCCACCATGCGCGCGATGCGCATGTCGACCGCCACCCTGCGGCGCACCCCGACCGGGATGTACGCCGCGCAGCGCATGGCCCCGCCGTTCTGGCGACGGCCTTGGGTGCTCGTCGTGGCGGCGCTGGTGCTGCTCGGCGGTGGCATCGGCATCTGGCGCTGGCGTGCGGCAGCCGCCGCGGCAGCGCGCGCCCGTGCGCTGGTGAACGCCGGTCCCGAAGCGCATCGCCTCGCCGTGCTCTACTTCGACGATCAGAGTCCCGATCATTCGCTCACGCCGGTCGCCGACGGTCTCACCGAGGGGTTGATCCAGGCGCTCTCCGGCGGATCGAGCTTCACCGTCATCTCCAGCACCGGCGCGGCGCGCTTCCGTGGGTCCAATCTCCCGACCGACAGCATCGCCCGCGCGCTCCGTGCCGGCTATCTGGTGCGCGGCCAGGTCGACAAGTCCGGTGACCGGATCACGGTGGGCATCCGCTTCGAGGATGCCAGCGGCGTCGACCTCAAGACCGCCAGCTTCACCGCTCCGGCGACCAACGTCCTCGGCATCCGCGATTCGCTCGCCACCATCGTCGCCGACCTCATCCGACGCCAGCTTGGCGAGCAGATCACCCTGCAGCAGCAGCGCTCAACGGCGTCGAACAACGACGCCTGGCTCCTGCTGCAGCGCGGCCAGGAGGCCCGCAAGGAGATGGAGACGGCAGTCGGCAACAACGACTCGGCCGGGATCGAACGCGGGTATCATGCCGCCGATTCCCTCTTCGCCGCCTCCGCGTCGCTCGACAGGAAGTGGCCCGACCCGGTAACGCAGCGTGGCCTCCTCGCCTATCGCCGCTCGCGCATCACCCGCGACCCGACCGAGATCCGGAAGTGGGTGGCACTCGGAACGGTGTACGCCGACACCGCGCTGCAGCTCGACCCGAACAACGCCGACGCGCTCGAACTGCGCGGCGACCTGGAATACTGGAGCTGGCTGCAGAACCTCGAGACCGATCCGGCGAAGAAGATGGCGCTGATCACCGCCGCCAAGAACGACCTCGAGCACGCCACCCGCGTCAATCGCAACCAGGCCGGCGCGTGGGCGTCGCTCTCGCACCTCTACTACAATTTTCCGACATCGACCAACACCGACGTCCTCCTCGCCGCCCAGCGCGCCTACGAAGCCGACGAATTCCAGAGCGGCGCCGAGCTGGTGCTGATCCGGCTGGTCTTCGCAGCGTACGATCTGGGGAATTTCGATCAGGCCAATCAATGGTGCGACGAGTTCAACCGGCGCTTCCCCGGTGACTATCGCGCGGCGCGCTGCCGGCTGCTGATCATGACCACCAGCGCCGCTCCACCCGACATCGAGCGGGCCTGGCGACTGGTCGATTCGGTCTCCGCCGAGGCACCGGCACCGCAGCGCCAGAGCTGGACACTCAACGCCGACATGCTGGCCGCCGCGGTGATCGCCCGCAAGAGCAAGACCGACCCCGCGCTGGCCGACAGCGCCCGGCACGTCGTCACCCGCTCGCTGGGTGACGCCTCCGTCGACCCGAACCGCGACCTCGCGCTCTACGGCGCCATCGCCTATTCCATCCTCGGCGACCGCCAGCAGGCGGTCGACCTCCTCAAGCTCAACTTCGCGGTGAACCCCCAGCGAGCGGCCGCCTACCGGCAGGATCCGGGGTGGGAGTTCCGGTCACTGCAGGACTACCCCCCGTTCCAGCAGCTGGTGGGCTCGGGAAAGCCGTAAGGACGACGAGACCGGATCCACTTGGGCGACCCCCGGTCGATCGGGCCTTCCCGTCCGACCGACCTCCGGCCGTCCTGGCCAGGTCAACTTGCGCTTCTGCCCCCTGAACGGCACGTTCTATGGCTCGTTCGGGCCGGATTCCTGTAAGGGGTGAGGATGCGCCAGCGTTCCGTTTGGGTCGTCGTTGCCGCCCTGATCGTCTCGGCGGGGTGCAACGGCAGTGCGCCCACCGGCGGCAGCACCTCGACTCCCACCGAGGTGAACGGGCTCGGCTCGTGCACCACGCTGTTCAAGCTCACCGGGCTGGCCTGGAACGTCTACGGCGGCAGTTCCGCCGGCGTGAAACCGCTGCTTGCGAAGCTCGACACGCTCAAGGGTTACGTCCAGCAGGGAGACTCTGCCGGGGCGCAGGCCGTGGCGCACGGCATCGTCACCTTCGTCCAGCAGCAGGCGATGCAGACCGCGCTCGCCGGCACGTCGGCGGACATCAACACGTTCATCGGCGCCGTGCTCTGCTACGCCGGCTTGTCGCAGAACACGTATCTCGTGCAGCCGTCCGCCGATACGCAGGTCGTCATGACCAGTTCGGGCGGTTCCGGCGTACTGCTCGCACCGGGCGCCGTCGACGTGCCGACCGTGCTCACCATCACCGAAAACGATCCGAACGGGCCGTCGGGACTCGACACCAAGCTCGATCAGTATCCGACGTTCATCACGATCACGTCGTCGTCGCCACTCATGAAGCCGGCGGTGGTGGCGGTGTGCATCCCCGCGTCGCTACAGGTTCCCGAAGACGTCTTCCAGCGGCTCAGGATCGGGCACCAGGCAAGCAGCGGGTTCGAGATCACGCCACCGGCCGATCCGGGCTTCCTGGGATGTGCCACGTCGTCAGCGTCGAGCCGGCTGCCGAAGTGGCTCCGCACCCTGGCCGATCTCGTCCTTCCGGCCAGGCTCTACGCGCGCACCATGGCGTTCGGGTCGGGGGGCGTTGGCGGCTCGGCCACGGAGTTCTCGCCGTTCGGCGCTGTCGACAAGGCGCTCTTTGCCTCGGGCGGCGTCGGCGGTTCGGCCACGGAGTTCAAGCTCGGCTCGAAGGCGCCCGGTCAGGCGTATTCGGTCTCCAACGGTGACTGCATCTCCGCCGACACTACCGCGGGGCAGCCGCTCAATCCGCTCTGCCGTCCGGTGGTCACCGTCCAGACGGCGAAGGGGACGGTCATCACCGGCGTACCGTTGACGTGGCAGGTCACGGCCGGCGGCGGGAGCATCGCCGCTGACACGCTGAGCAACAACGCCTGCGGTGCGTTCGGCAGCTCGGCGGCCAACGCCAGCGGGGCCGACGGGAAGGCCGGCATCTGCTGGACGCTCGGCCCCGACGCCGGCACCAACGTCGTCACCGCAACGCCCGCTCCAGGTGGCGATGCGCCGGACGGCGTGATCTTCGTCGACGAGAATGGCAACCAGGAATCGGGGGTGACGTTCACCGCCACCGGCGATCCGCTGCCCGGCAGCGCTTCGGCGAGCAATGTTGCCGTTCCGTTCGACGGTTCGCCGCATCCCGGCACCGGGAGCTGCTCCAACGGGGCCACGCCCGCGCTGACGTACGGCACCACGGACGGTGCGACGCCGGTGGCCGCCGGCACATACCCGTTCACGGTAACCTGCAACGCGGGAAGCACGCTCTACCAACTGTCGACCGCGACGGCAAAGATCACCATCAGCCAGGCGAAGTCGTCGGTGATGATGACGTGCCCGAAGTCGGAGGCGTACACCGGCTCGCCGCTCACGCCGTGTACCGCCAAGGTGACCGGACCGGGCGGGCTCGATCAATCGATCGTGCCGATCACCTACAGCAACAACGTCGCGGTCGGGACGGCCACGGCGACCGCCAAGTATCCCGGCGGCAGCAACTGGCTGCCGAGCAGTGGCACGGCGACGTTCCAGATCACGCCGACAGTCTGTCCGACGCCGAACGGCTGCGGAGAGTAGGAACAGGATCGCCCCGGGCCCACGGGCGATGAGCGTCGCGTTCTTGTCGTATAATTGAGCCATGACCAACCCCACCATCCGGCTCGCTGCCACCGCGCTGCTCCTCGCCGTCGTTCCGGCGGCCGCCCAGACCAACACCCTCCCGGCCGATGTGTCGGCAAAGCTCACCACCGCCATTCACGACGTGATGACACACACCGGGGTCCCCAGCGCCTCGGTGGGGATCGTCGAGAACGGGCAGATCGTCTACACCCGGGCGTTCGGCAACGCGCGGCTCTCGCCGTCGCTCGCGGCGACGCCGGCAATGCACTACGCCATCGGCTCGATCAGCAAGCAGTTCACTGTCGCCGCGGTGATGCTGCTGCAGCAGGAAGGGAAGCTCTCCGTCGACGACCCGGTGTCGAAGTGGTTTCCGGAACTCACCCGGTCGAACGAAGTCACGCTGCGCAACCTGATGTCGCACACGTCGGGATACGAGGACTACGCGCCGCAGGACTACACCATTCCGGCGTGGACCCATCCGACCACCGCCGAAGCGATTGTCCACGAGTGGGCCACCAAGCCGCTCGACTTCGACCCGGGGACCCAGTACCAGTACAGCAACACCAACTTCAACATCGTCGGGCTCATCGTCCAGAAGGCGAGCGGCGAACCGTTCTGGCAGTTCCTCGAGGAGCACGTGCTGCAGCCGCTCCGGCTCTCGGATGCCATCAACCTCGACACCCAGCGCAACCTGCTCGAGCCGACCGGCTACTTCCAGCACGCGCTGGGGCCGCTCCGGCCGGCATTGATGGAGGCGCCCGGCTGGTACTTCGCCGACGGCGAGATGGCGATGCCGGTCGGTGATCTGCTCAAGTGGGACATCTCGATGATGAACGAGTCGCTGCTCGCGCCGGCGTCGTATGCCGCGATGGAAGCGCCGACGAAGCTCAAGAACGGCAAGACGAGCAACTACGGCCTCGGCCTCAGCATCGGAACCATCAACGGTCATCGGGCGGTGTCGCACAGCGGCGAGGTGGGCGGCTTCGTGGCGGCCAACTACGTGCTGCCCGACGACAGGATGGCCGTCGCGGTGCTGACCAACGAGGAGGCGAGCCCCGCCGCCGGGATGATCGGCCGCGCCATCTTCTCGGTGATCGGGCCGGGGGCGACGCCGGCCGGGAGCGAAGCGGCACAGGCCGAAGCGCTCGCCACGAAGGTGCTGGCGGGGCTGCAGAAGGGCACCATCGACCGCACGCTGTTCACCGCCAACTGCAACTTCTATTTCGACAAGCAGGCCCTCGCCGACTATAAGAACTCGCTGGCGCCGTTCGGGGCAATCCGGAGCGTGACCCAGACATCGGTCTTCCCGCGGGGCGGCATGACCTACCGCGGCTTTGCGGTGGAGTTTGCCAGCGGCAAGCGGGTCAACCTCTCGACGTTCACCGTGCCCGACGGAAAGATCGAGCAGTTTCTGGTCGAACCGGCGGACTGAGAGGCGCACCGGGTCCATGGCCCATGGCCCCATATGCCGAACTCGGCCTGCATGACGACGGGTGGATGCGCTGCTGGTACATGGCCGCTCGAGATTCCGGCGGTAGCGCTGGCCGAGTCAGACGCGCGGGGCCGTAGGCTATGGGCTCTGGGCGCCTTTCGCCAACCGGTTCACTTCGGCTTCCTGCCACAAACGCCCCGCATCACCACGATCCCCGGCACTCCGTTCGCGCCGACGTTCTGCATGTACTCCCGTGACCCGATGAACTCCGCGGCGTCGACATTGAACGCCGTCCGCTTGTCCCACACGGCGTACTTCTCCAGGTGTCCCTGCAGCTCCGCCTCGCCTGGCGGATCGGTGCGCCCCAGGATGGTGCGATAGAGCCGCAGCGTCACCGTCCGCGGCGCGCTGTCGGCGACGAAACGGCCGTAGTACCCGTCGCTCATCAGTTCCTGCCGGACCACATCGCGCAGCCGCAATCCGCTGGTGGCGAGCTGCTGGGCGAACTGCTTCTCGTCCTGGCTGTTCGGCAGGTCGCCGAGGATGCGGGCAAAGACGGAATCGACCGCGGTGGCGTAACAGTCGACAAGACCCGCGGACACCGTTCCCTTCGCGACCGCGCTCCGCGTCACGCTGTCAGGCGCCGGCGGCAGCATGGTGCGCGGCGCATGGCCGCTGGCCGGCGTCAATACCGCCGGTGGCGGCTTGAGCATCGTGGCGATCCGGTCGCCGGCACCCACCAGCACCACCGAAATGAATCCGGTCCACACCCCCTTGCTCACCGTCGACGACAGCATGATCAGTCCGCACTCGTTCGCGCACCAGAGGAGTGCGGCAACGGTGGCCACCGTGAGCACCACCGCTCCCAACCCGCGTTCGGCGTCGACCAGTGTCCAGCGGAACATCCCGAAGTACATCACCACCACCCAGCATCCGATCAGCATCAGCGCGGTCAGGGCGAAGATCGCGGTCCGTCCGCGCGGCGTGGCACTGCTCGTCATGATGTCACCCTCCTTTCGATGGGTGCGGCACCACAACGGGAGCGGACCGGCTGCATCCGCTCCCGCTGCGGTTCCCGCGTCAGGCGGCCTTCTCCTGCGGCAAGTCGGTGGCGGATTCGGGCGCGTCACTCGCGCCCGTCACCGGTTGCGGCACGGGTCCCGGGATGGGTTCCGGGCCGGGAACCGGCACCGACGCCGGTGTGACCGGATGGCGCGGCGTGCCAACGCTTGTCGCGCTCTCCCATGCAGCCAGTTGCTCGGCGTCGCCCTCGAACCGGTTCCGGTTGAAGCCGTCGATCACCCGCACCAGCTCCACCGCCTTCCCGGTCGCGGCGCCGAGTTCGGCGCTGGCGCCGACGTGCCTGGCGCGCGCCAGGTTCGCCTCTTCGGTTGCGGCGTCGAGCGCGGTCACCGACGCGGTCAGGTCGTCGATGAACGTGGCGCCGAGCCCCAGCGGGAGGAGGGCATCCTTGTTGGCGGTGGCGAGGTCGAGCATCGACTTGGCGAGCGGGATGAACTCCCGGAACGCCATCCCGGCCGGCGCCGACCGGAACTGCGCGGGCGGCGTGGTACCGCCCTGCTGCAGCAGCGCGCCCACCCGGGAGAGGTGACGCAGCCGTTGCGTGATCCCGACGCGGAGCCCCTCCCGCCGCAGCCGTACGCTGTGCTGTTCGGCGATCCCCTGCTGCTGCTGCGCCACCAGCGGATCACTCTGGGCCACCGCATCGCCGAGTGACTTGACCAGCGCGGTGTAGCCGGTGTCGTCCGACGGCTGCGCCTGACAGAAGTGGAGGGCGCGGATCGCCATCGACATTCGCCTGCGCGTGGATGCTCTCATCGTTCCTCCTTGCCCCATTGGGGGGTGCGGCGCGAGGCCGCTCGTGGGTGGAGCTCCCGTGACGGGATGAAGCGCTGCCCCGGAACCGGGACAGTCGCGCGGGAGGCGATGCGAGCGGCGTGCCAGAATCGCCGGCGGAACCGATTTGCATGGTGGCGGCGGCGTGCGCAGGGCGCAACCTGTTGCGGGACAGCACGATGCAAGGAGGCCTTCCGGCCGTGCAAGCGACCACCGGAATGCTGCAAGCGACCATGCCGATCGTGTCAGTGTCCTCCGCAAGGGACACTCTGTCCTGAAATCAGGACAGTCGCTTCCCCCCGAAACGCCCGTCGAGCGAGCCGATTCCGCGGTCAGTCGCATCGACGGCGCGTGCGGCAGCGGGGACGCGGTGAACGCCCGCCTGACGTCCGGTTCGAGCGGCGCTGATTCCCCTCGGACTCACGAGGACGGGCGTTGCGGCGGCCTGGACTTGCCGGTGAGCCGCGGGGACGATGGTTGCAGCGGCGCGGGTTCCCCTCTCGCTCGCAAGGACGGAGCTCTCGGCGGCGGTGGCTTCCTGGTCAGTCAACAGGGCAAAGGTGAGAATGGCGGGGACTCCCCTGTGAATCGCGTGGACGACGGTGACAGCGGCGAGGACTCCCCTCGGAGTCGCGTGGACGACGGTGACAGCGGCGAGGACTCCCCTCGGAGTCGCGTGGACGATGGTGACAGCGGCTCTGACGATCCTGTTGCGGCGACGAGTGCCTCGGTTCTCGAACGTTGCTGGTAGTGTTTCGTCGCCAGCGAGACAGCTGTGAGAAACTCCAACGCCGTTCCATCGACACCGCGCTCGCTCCCGCCGGTGAAATGCTAGGGAGAGCGCGCCCTCGCCAGCGCGCAGCGCTGGCGGCGAATCGCGAGTTCAGCGCCGCGCCCGCCGCGGCGTGCGAGCGATTCGCGCGCGCTCGGGATCATTTCGCCAAGGGAGCAAGTGCGGGGGAGACGGCGCGCGGGGCTTTGGCAGTTGCGCTTACCTGACCCCCCGCCGGTACGCCGCAAGCGCCTCGTCGCTCCCCGGGAGCTTTTCCGCCGGCCCCCACCCCTTCGCCCCGGCTTCAAGCAGCATTGTAACCACCGCTGCGTGATCGCCGCTCTTGCGCAACCAGCTGTTGACCGAGCCATGCAGCGCCCAGCCGAGCGGCGGTCCGTCGTAGGTGTCGTCGCGGGCATCGACCGGCGGATCATGGCGGAGGATCTCGCGGACCATTGCGGCATTGCCGTGCCAGGCGGCCCAGTGGAGCGGCGTGCCGCCGTGCGGGCCGCGCGCGCCCACCGGCCACCCGGCACCGAGCATCAGCCGCACCGCGTCGGTGTTGTTGTTCATCGCCGCGGTGACGAGCTGCTGCTGCACCTCTGGACCAAGCGAGGCGCCGACGTTGCGGCGGCCGGCGAGGAAGCGCTGAAAGAGCTGCTCGTCGCCCAGGAGACAGGCCTGCGCCAGCTGGATGTCGTCGGAGCTGCGGTCCATGAGCAGTGCCAGCACGTCGTCGTGGCCGAACTCGCGCGCCACCATGTGCGGCGTCTTCCCCTGCCCCAGTGACCAGATATATGTGGTGCCGCCGGCCCGCGGATTCTTCATCGGAAACCACCGCTCGTTCACCGCAGTCCCGATCGCGGCGGGATCGGCGTCGAGGATGCTCCGCACCATCGCGATGTCGCCCAGGGCCGCCGCGATCAGGATATCGGTCTCGCTGCCGACGGAGATCAGGTAGCGCACCGCGTCCTGGTGCTCGCGGACCAGGTACTGCGCCGGCGTCGATTCGTGGTCGATGTCGCGGGCGTTGACCTGGGCGCCGTGTTCGACAAGGAACCGCGCGGTCGCGACATCCTTTGCCCAATGGAGCGGTGTCTTGCCGTCGCCGCCACGGAGGTGCACGGCGGCGGGGTCGGCCGCGACGATCCGCGCCAGCTCGTCGACCAATCCGAATTTTGCCGCCGAGCAGGCGTCGAGGCGTGCGCCGCGTTCGAGCAGGAACGGCAGCAACTCTTCGTCGGCATGGTCGAGCACGGAGTACGGGCCCGCCCACCAGTCGCTCTTGACGTTGATGTCGGCACCGGCGGCGAGCAGTGCGTCGATGATGTCACGGCTCTTCCGGTGCACGGCGGCGATCAGCGGTGTGGCGCCGAAGCCGAGTTCGTCGGTGCCCTTGTCGAGGAGTTTCCGCAGTTCCGGATGGACGGTGAGCAGCGCACGCACTCCTGCCGCGTCGTTGGACTTGACGGCCAGGATCAGCGACTGGTACGGATCGGTGTCGGGCAACTCGGTCTGTGGAATGATTCCCCCTTCGTGGGATTCCCGGCGCTTGCTGCAGTGGGCTGAAGAGAGGTCGATGTGGACGGCGATCGAGCCCACCTGCCCGCTCACGGGGGTGCGCCCTGGCGCGCGAGAAGATGCTAGCCCGCGCGGGGAGTCGGGACAAGGGAGCGGCCACGGCGTCGGTCCCGCGCGGCGTGGCCGTCGCAGCACGTCACCCGCTTGACATGTGCTCCACATGCAGCATATCGTGCGCTCATGTCCAGGATGATCCAGATCCGCCACGTGCCGGTACGACTGCACCAGCTGCTCAAGACGCGAGCGGCGCGCGCCGGCATGACGCTGTCCGACTACCTGCGCGGTGAGTTGGAGCGAGCGGCCCACGAACTCACGCTCGACGAGATCGAGGCCCGCCTGGCACAGCTGCCACCGGTCCGCGTGTCGCCATCACCGGTTCGCGTCGTCCGCGAGGCCAGGGACGCCGAGTGATCGTCGTTGACGCCTCGGCCATGGTGACATATCTGCTGCACCTGCCGGGTCATGACGCCATTCGCACACGGTTCCACGAGCGGGGCGCGGACCTGCATGCTCCGCATCTCGTGGACGTTGAAGTGACCCACGTCCTGCGCCGGTATGCCGCCCAACGGACGGTTCCCGAGACCACCGCTCAGACGATCATCGACCTGCTGGGGCGATTCCCGATCCGGCGCCACCCACACACACCGTTGCTCAAACGGGCGTGGGCGCTACGAGCCAATTTCTCGGCATACGATGCCGTGTATGTCGCGTTGGCCGAGGCGCTCGACGCGGTCCTGCTGACGCAGGACGTCGCCATGGGCGCCGCGGCGAGTCGGCTGATCGAGGTGGACGTGATCACGACCCTCACCCCCGCGCGAACAACGTGACGAGATCGATCTCGGACGCCGCGCCGAGCAACGGGTGCCGCCACACCAGCCGCTCCCGCTCGACGCGCGGCTCGACCGCATCCGGCGTCCACACCTCCACCTGCTGATTGTCGGCGTCGACGATCCAGTACTCCGGGATCCGTTCGTGCTGATACAGGCGGCGCTTGACGAATCGGTCGGCCCGCGCGGTGCCGGGCGAAAGAACCTCCACAACCAGGTAGAGATCGCCGAGATCGCTCCACCGGCCGGTGCGGTGTGCCCGGGCGAGATCGCCGACGAAGAGATCGGGCTGGACCAGCGTGTCGGGACCGAAGGAAATGTCGGCGGGCGACATCAGCAGATCGCCGCCGTGATCCGGACCCAGGTACGCCAGGAGAGCCGCGAGCAACCGCTTGGCGATCTCCTGGTGCGAGACGCGCGGCGCGGGGCTCACCAACAGCTCGCCGTGCACGGTCTCGTATCGGTTGCCGTCGTCGGGCAGCGCGCGGACCATTTCGGCGGTGTAGTGGTGCGGGATCGGCATGGCCATACGTTCGCCTCGGCGGCTGGGGATAGGCAAGTCGGGTGCACGCGACCAATGTGGCATGCAGTGCGCGATCGCTGTCATCCTTTTTTCGCTGAGCCCATCCGGATTGCGCGGCACGGCGCGTCGGGCGGTCAGTGACCGCCGAGCGTCCGCCTGAAATGGGCGGGAATGTCGACGGTACAATTTTCCGCGAGCAACGGATGCCGCCAGACCAGGCGCTCGCGCTCGACGCGCGGTTCGAGTGCATCCGGCGTCCAGACCTCGACCAGCTCGCGCTGGCCGTCGACGATCCAGTATTCGGGAATGCGCTGCTCCTGGTACAATCGCCGCTTGGCGAAGCGGTCGGCGCGCGCGCTGCTCGGCGAGAGGACCTCCACTGTCAGGTAGCGTGTCCGGATGTCACTCCACCGTCCCGAGCGGACCCAGTCGCCGAGTTCGGCGACAAAGAGGTCGGGCCGGACCAGTGTATCGTCGCTCCAGGAGATGTCGGCCGGCGAAAAGAGCAACTGCTCCAGGCCGCTCGCGGCGAGATACGGCTGCAGCGTACTGACGAGTCGCGCCAGGATCAACTGATGCATTCCGCCCGGGGCGGGCGTCACCAGCAGCTCGCCGTGCACGGTCTCGTACCGGTTGCCGTCGTCGGGAAGGGCGCGGACCATGTCGGCGGTGTAATACTGCGGGACGGGCATGGCCATAGTATGGCCTCGGCGGCTGAGGGACGGCAAGCACGGTACACGCAGGCAATGTTGCGTGCCGTGGCCGATCGGCATCATTCACTTTCTGCCGAGGCAGTCCGAATAACGCGCGGCACAGCGCGCCGGCACTCGACGGCCGCCCAGCAGTTATCTGCCGGTCACCTTCACCCGGTAGACCCAGTACGAAATAATGCCGTCGGCGTCCTGGTTGCGGGTATAGATCAATCCATTGGGAAGCAAGCCGGTCGGCGCAACGTCGGAGCGCCATGACCCGAGGAACCTGCCGGTTGTGTCGTCGTAGACCTCCAGGATGCCGTCGACGTAGCGGTCCACGCCGCCAGTCGGAACGCGCTTGTCGGCCGGATACTCGATGCCGGGTCTGGGTGGCGGTGGCGCGTTCGGATCAGGTTTCCAATGGGCGTCCGCGGCACGATAGAGCACCATCACGTTGCCGGCGCCGTCGCGTGCCATCCCCACCGCCTGGGTGGGTCTCGGCGCGCGCGACTCGCCGAGGCGATAGAGGTTTTCGTCGATATCGGCGTAGGCGTAGGGCGGGAACCACGCCGGCCGGCGCGTCGACGATGTGACGGCGGTTCCTTGCCGCGACAGGTGCTCCATGTGGTGCCGGTAGTAACGCGCCGCGATCCAGGCGCCGCCATCACGCGAGGCTGTGACGAAGTATACCGTGGCATTCACGTCGCGGATGGCACGTCCATGCTGATGCGGCAGCACCACCATCGGCTGCGTGTCGCCGAACGTCCGCACCAGGTGCCCGGCGGGATCGAGCAGCGCGAAGGCGGGGTTCCCGTCCTCGTTGAGGTTCAGCATCAGCGATCGATTCGCGAGCACCGCTCCATTGAACCCGGTAATTGCCACCGGCAGCGGACCGCTCCGCCCTCGACCCGTCGTGACCGAGATCACCGCGAGATGCCCGGGACCGATGATCGTCGTCGAGTCGCCGGGACCGGAGATGATCGCCTGGACGTACTGCGGATACTCCCCCGGACCGCCACCGAGCCGACCGAGGAAGCCGAGGTAGCGTCCGCTGCTGTCGTAGTGCAGGAGTGGGGTCTTCGCCATGATGTTCTGCACGACGAATCCCCCGGGGACGGCGTGCAGCGTGCCGTAGTCGTCGATCAGTTCGGCATCATCGGCACGACCAACGGTGGCGACTTGTTGCAGGGCGATGATGCATGCGTCGCACGCGCCGCGTTCGAGCGGCTCGAATCGGGGGACGCCCTGGGCTGCCATGGACGCGGCAACGGCAAGCGAAATCGGACAGAGCAGCAGCGAGCGGAGCATCGACGGACTCCTAGTAGACCTCGCCCTGTTCGGCCTGCGCATCGAACGCCGCCTGCCTCGCCGCAAGGTCGATGGCCTGCACGTCGAATGCCGCCTGCCTGGCGGCAAGATCGGCGGCCTGCGCTTCCAGCGCGCTCCGCTTTGCCGCGAATTCGCGGACCTGCATTTCGAACGCTGCGCGCCGTGTGGCGAATTCGGCAGCCTGGGTGCCGGACGCCGCGCGCTGTGACGCCAGCTCGCTCTCCCGGTCGTCGAGCGCCGCCTGTTTCGCCGCCAGATCCGCTGGCCGGGCGTCGAGCCCCGCCTGCACGGCCATGAGATCTGCGCCCTGCACGTCGAACGCGGCCTGCATCGCCACCAGGTCGGTGGCGAGCCCTTCGAGTCGGCGGTTGAGGGCGTACACGTCTTCGGTCCGGAGGCCGTTGATTTCCATGCGCGTCACGTGATCGCGAAGGTGCCCGATCTCGCCTTCGGCATGCCGTTGGTACCGGTGGAACGAATTGTCGGCGACCGGATCCGTCATGTGTCCTCCGCGATACCGAACGTGAACCTTTGCCGTAACACGGCTTCGCGCCAGGCCAGGATGCATCCGCCGCGGCGTCGCACCTCCGGTCTATCTCCCCGCACTGCCCCGGCGTCGCCGGGTGCGTCGTGCCTCGGTCACCAGCCGTACCCCGAAGAATACCGCGGTGGCCATCAGGACGCTCAACGTGACGCGGAGCGCCCGCGGGGCGTTGGCGTCGACCGCGAAACGCCACCAGAGACTGCCGGTGTATTCACCCCGCACCTGCAGATAGATGCCGAGCCACCCGACGCCGAGCGCGGCGAGGAGTGCGGCGGCAAGCCAGCCGAAGTTGAGCGGTTCCTCGCTGAACGGAATGGTGCGGTCGAACTCCCGGCGCGCCGCCAGCAGCAGCAGGAGCAGCGCCATCAGCAGGCCGGCTGCGACAACATCGAAGGCGCGGAGCAACGACGACAGCAACCCGACGACGAGCAGGGCCACGGTCAGCCGGAACGCGCCGCGAAGCCGGCGCTCCAGCCCGAAGGCCAGCAGGATGAGCCCCATGCCGACCAGCGACGAGAGGAAGTACGACCCTTCGACGATCACCAGCCGCAGTAGCCGCCCGAACGCCTGGAACCCGGTGATCTGGCGCGGCAGCACGGTCGCCACGAGCAGCACGGTGCCGACGAGGAAGGTGAGCACGGCAAAGAGATGCGGCGCGATTTCGTTGGTGACGCGCTGCGCGGCCTGTTGTTCGCCTTTCGGCCGGTTCGACGCGCGGACCGCCAGCATCGCCGCCGCCACGAAGAGCGGCACGAAGTAGTAGACGACGCGATAGACGAGGAGGGCGGCGGCGGCGGCCGGAGCCGGTACCGACGGCGGCCTGAGGATGAGCATCGCCGCTTCGAAGACGCCGATGCCGCCGGGGAGCGGCACGACCTGGGTGACGATCTGGGTGAGCAGAAAGCCGCTCAGGAAGCGTGGGAACGACACCGGCCCGGCGGCCGCCATCAGCACGTAGAGCGCCGCCGCGCTGAGCAGCCAGTCGGCGCTCGACACGGCGGTCTGCAGCAGGAGTTCCTTCACGTCGGGGAGCTCGAGCTCGACCCGCCACACGTGAACCGCCCCGCCGCCGCGCGAGGCAAGCAGGTACGCGACGACGACGAGGAGCAGGAACAGCATCCCGACCGGCCGGAGCGACCAGGCCGGCAGATGGAACGCCGCGGGAATGGGGATCGGGGCGATGACGAATGCGATGCCGGCCACCAGCCAGAGCCCGATGACGAAGGTGATCGTATTGGAAGCGACCACCGCGGCCGTTTCGGGGCCTGAGATGCCGAGGCGGCGGAAAAGACGGTAGCGCACCCCACCGCCGGAGACGATGGCGATCGGAGCGCTGTTCTGCACCGCGTGGCTGATGAACGACGCCGACCACATCCGGCGGATCGGGATGGCACGCGCCGTGACGCTCAGAGAGAGATAGTCGTAACCGACGAGCGCGGCATACCCGAGTACCGTGAGGGCGATGCCGGCGCCGAGGAACGGCAGGGAGATGCCGTGGATGGCGGCAACGATGTCGCGGAGATGGTACTGGGTCAGGATGTGGTGAACGACGGCGAGCGCGACAAGAAAGAGCGTCGCGTCGACGGCGAGCGGGAGCCAGTGGACGGCGGTGCCTTCGTGATGTTCGCTGTTGCTCACGCGCCGGTCTGCGCCGGAATGGTTGGCATTGCGGAAATCTGGCCCGATTCGATCGCCAATGCTGACCCATCCTTCCCTTGCCAGCGGCATGGTGCATTGCGGACGCGCGTCGCGGCAGCCGGAGCCTTCAGTGCCAGAGTATGGGGCGGGTGTGGCGGAACCGGTAGACGCGGCACATTCGCGGTGTGCTGGGCGCGAGCCCGTGGGAGTCCGAATCTCCCCACCCGCCCCCCTGGCGCCAACCAGGATATTGATGATGGTCCGGTCGGGTGGTAGACTTGATTCACACTGCGAATGTGCCGCGCGGCGTTTCTGCCGCGCCAGATGGCCGCGGAGATCCCGCGGCCATCGTGTTTCACGCTATCCCGTCCGGGCGCCCGGTCAGCGTTTGCGGCTGAACGAGCCGATGAATGCGCCGAGTACCCCGACGACGGCGACAGGGACCAGGAAATAGCGCGCCGAATCGTGGCGGTTGTCGGATTCGTTGACGTAGAACACGTACGCGGCGACGCCGAGCACGGCGCCGATCGCCGCTCCGAATTCCATTCCCTTCACCCAGTGGTTCCCGGACGACTGCGACATCACCCGGGGAAGCGTCGAGGGCGGATTATCCGCATGCCGGGAGCTCTCCGCCGCCAACCGCGCTGACGCCTGGATCTGGGAATGCAGCGCGGCCTGGGCGTCACCCGGCTGCTGCGCCGGCAGGCGGCCTGCCATCGCCATCAGGCCGACGACGAACGTACAAAGGCCGATCTTCATGGGATCCTCCGTTCAGGGTGACGAACACTGCGTTGACGAACGTTACGCCGGGGGGCGCGCGAGGTCACGACGGGGGAAGACCTCTTGCGCCGCAGGTCGCAGGCACCGACGTCGGATGGCGGCATTCCTCCAATGCTCCCTTTGCGGCGCGGCGAGATCCCCCCGTCATGACCCTTCCCACCATCCGGATGCCTTCGCCGATCTCCCATTCGCCCCCGAGGCGCACCGGTGATCACCACAAGTTCTTCATCGCATGCGTGGTTCCGCGGATCGGGCGTCGGCATTGGACCATCGGTGAACCTGGTGGCCGGTGAAGGGATCAGGCGGCAAGGAACAAGCGTGGCGTCAGGTATCACGACTCGTTGCCCGAGCGGTAGTTTTTCGCCTCGGCCGGGTTGGTGACACCGTGCGTTCGGTGGTCTGTAGCAGAACAACACGCCTTGATTGGCGACATTGTGATGGTTCCCTCATTCCTTCCACACGATGTCACTATACGACAGCATCTACTCTGCCGTCCATATGCTTTACAAACCTTGGCTGCTTGATGACGGAACGAGGCGCCAGACGGGAGCGATCGTTGCTCATGATGTGAGTCGGCTCTGCTCGCCTGGCCCTCGACATCGGTGTCGCAATGGCTCAACGCCAAGGTGCGGCCAACCGAGCGGCTGTTCGAGTCGGCGAACAGGATTCTGTCCTTGCAAGCCTTGATCCACCTTCGGGAACGGAGCGCAGCGATGATCGGTCGATTATTGGTGAACTACGTGGCTGGCCCTATCCTCGCAGTGGTCGCCGGGGTCATCATGGCGTGTTCGCGTCCGGCTGAGATCGTGACTGGCAGCTCAGCAGCAAGCCGTGGCATTTCCCCCGATTGCATCGAAGGATGTCTTGATCTCGACCCCGATCCTGAGGCGCCGGGTTACTACATTGCTGGGACGGCTTACCAGTGGGAAGCGTGTCTTGACAATCCAGGCTGGGATCTTGATCAGGATGGTGTGGACGATTTTTGCGAGTCGCAATTTGCTCAATACTTGAACCGGAACTGAGCGTACTCGACAACGATCAGACTGATCGTGAAACGAGATACGCGGTAACGCTGCTCTCGAATGGCAACATCCGAGTCTTCTATCTCTTGGGCTACTATTACGATATGGGAAACGTTGGCGCACCAAAGACGGAGTGTGAGGATCTATATGTCATTCGCCCAATCTGGGATCTTGTGAGTGCGCTCTTCGACCTGGAAAGTTGCCGAGGCCATATTGGCGACTCGGAGTGGATCGCCGAAGATATTCATTACAATTTCCAGACTGAGCATTGGGTTCTTGCCCAGGTGCATATGAGCGCGCATGATGGCGCCAACAGCGTATTCACACCACAGAACGGTGAATATCCGACCGGCATTGGGTATGTCAACAAGGCTGGTGGTGCGCCGCTGGTTTGGGTTAGCGACGGCAAGCATGCAAATTATGCATCGCAGAGTGCTTGCAACGCACCGATTAACGACACATGCTATTCGGGCCGTCACATTGAGGGGATCACGCTATACTACGATGGGACGGATGACAACATAGGGAGCGCCGATCATCCGTTCATCGATTGCGTTGGCAGCGTGAATCCGAATCATCCTGGCTACGCGGCAGGCGTTGGGACGCGGAACGAATGCTATTGGACCGTCAGGGATTTTCATGGATGGTACGGAGATGGAATCGGAGCTGGCACCTCAACCGCCTATTCGTACCACTTGGCGAATTACCTAACGAAGACGAGCTGGTGATGCTGATCAGGCTGATGACGTGGGTTGCGCTAGCGACCAGCACGTTGCCAGTTGTTGCGCCTGCGCAGTTGCAGCAACCGCTCGACAGCGGGGCGCTGGTCCGTATGGAGGTCGGTCCGCAAGTTGTTCGAGGTCGGCTGGTTGGGCGATTCGAACCTGGTGACCGTGCACTCACCTTCTGCCGTTATCCGGGCCCTCCTTGCTCGGACGGACGCCAGAACGATGCGATTCAGCATGTCAACTATGCCGCCGTGCTGCATTTGGACATACAACATGGCACGCGCTGGCGCCGTGGCGCGGTCATCGGCGGTGCCATCGGGGGTGCGCTCGGGATCTTCGCCGGCATATTCGCTGCGGGGTCGTGTGACAAGAGCGACGCTCGAACCAGAAGTTGCCCGCCAACAGCGGTCGGCATTGCTGTTGGCGGTGCTGGCGGCGCGCTGTTCTTCGGTGGCATCGGCGCGCTGTTTGGATCGGGATTTCCGCGTTGGACCCGGCTCTATTGAGGGGGACGGTCCGAAGCGGCGCGTGGCGTAGACGCGACGAATCGAACCGATTCACACATCCAACCGAACTTCTATCGGGATGTCTTCGCCGATCTCACGCTCGTGGCAGCGGCTAAACGTCAGGGAGCGGGAACGGAGCATTCAGCTGGCGCGAGGTCACGACGGGGGAAGACCTCTTGCGCCGCAGGTCGCAGGCACCGACGTCGGACGGCGCCGTTCCTCCAATGCTCCCTTGGCGGCGCGGCGAGGTTCCCCCGTCGTGACCCCGTGTCAACGCCAGACCAGGACTGCTCGACCGGGGGGCAGAGGATCGCGCCGGGGGCACGTCGCCGCGGCAACGGTCGCAATGGAGGAACACCGCCCCTCGATCAGGGTGCCTGCGACCGGCGCCGCAAGAGGTGCTCCCGGTGCGATCCGGCGCCAACGGAAGATCAGGACTTATGTACTGGCATGCGCGAGGCCATGCCGGGGCACAGGTTCAGTGCTTGTCGATCGACAAGCCGACCATTGCGCCGAGAAGCGCGCCAATCGCGCCGAATACCAGGAAGAACGTCCCAGTGGGACTTCCGCTGTCGCTGTCGTGGGTTGCGACAATAATGGCTGCAGGGAGCACAACCGCACCAACGATGGCACCGATCAATGCATGGGTCCCTTTCGAACCGTCACGACGAAGCATCGCCGCACGGATGCTGCTGTAGTCCGCGGATTCCGTGCTGACGCTCCGGGCCTCCAACCGCGCGGCCGCCCGCTCCTGCTGGGCAAACGCGTCCGCCGGGGGGACCTGTTGCTGAGCCGGCAGACGGCCGGCCATCGCCGCCAGGCTGACAACAACCGAGTAGATGGCGATCTTCATCGGAAACCTCCGTCTCGGGGGTGACTCCACGCACCCTGGGCGACGTTTGCGCGGACCGACGGCGTAGGCGGGCGAGAGGGCCCGTCCCCTCGCCAATTCTTCGGATGACGCATGACGAACGATGTTTCCAGGGCCGCTCCCCCAATTCCGTAAACGATACATCACGAACGACGCTCCCGCTGGAATGCCCGGTCGTGTCCTGCGCCGAACAATCGGAAGCCCTCGCCGACCTCCCGCTCGCGCCACCGGGCCGGGGGGTTGTCCTGCGGCTCCGCGGAGCGTCCCGTCAGCCCGGGGTCACGACGGGGGAAGACCTCTGGCGCCGCAGGTCGCAGGCATCGACGTCGGATGGCGGCATTCCTCCAATGCTCCCTTGGCGGCGCGGCGAGGTGCCCCTCGTCGCGATCCGGCGTCAACGAAAGATCAGAGCTATTCTACCGACGTGCGTGAGGTCACGCCGGGGTGACCTCGCGACAAACGACGGCTCTTCATCTTCACGCACTTCGCTTCGAGTACTGCCGGACGGCCAGCACCGGGATCAGTACCGCGTACCCCGCCAGGACCAGCAGCGAGTTCTTCACCTGCGGCGATTCCCGCCCCCTTGATCAGCACGTCGCGCGCGATCAGCACGAAGTGGCGGATCGGCAGCGCATTCGAGATGGCTCGCACCCACCCCGGCATGCTGTCGACCGGGGTGAAGATGCCGCTCATCAGCAGGTAGACCATCAGGATGAAGAAGGTGACGAACATCGCCTGCTGCTGCGTCTCGACCATGGTCGAGATCCAGAGCCCGATGGCGAGCGCCGAAATGAGATAGAGCAGGGCGCTGCCGAAGAACAGTGGCAGCGAGCCGCGCACCGGCACATGGAAGACGAGCACGCCGACGATCAGGCCGACGACCAGGTCGAACAGCGCCAGCACCAGGAACGGCGACAGCTTGGCGGCGATGAACTGGCCCTTGGTGATCGGCGTGACGTTGAGCTGTTCCAGTGTCCCGGCCTCCTTTTCGCGGGCGATGTTCTGCGCGGCCAGCAGCGTCCCCACCATCGTCACCAGCGCCACCAGGATTCCCGGCACCATGTACTGCTTGTAGTCGAGCGTGGGGTTGTACCAGCCGCGGGTGCGGACGTCGATCCGGGGAATGCCCCGCATCTTCGCGGCCGCACCCGGCAGGGCTTGGGGGTCGGGGTGCCATTGCGCGTTGAGGTCCTGCGCTTCGGCGTCGAAGATCTGCGCCGCGTACGACTGCACGATGCCCGCGGCAGCGCCCTTTTCGGCGTTGACGTCGAGGTTGATCGGCGCCGACCCGTCGCGGACCAGCGACGATTCGAAGTGCGACGGGATGGTCATCACCATCGTCGCCTTGCCGTCGAGCAACGCGGCGTCTGCCCGTTCCGGCGACGCCGACGATCCCACCAGCGTGAAGAACCCCGATGCCTGCAATCGCTCGGTGATGGCGCGCGACGTCGGCGTGCGGTCGAAGTCCACGACGTACGCCGGAGTCTGCTTGATGCTGAACGTCGCCACGTTGGAGAGGAGCAGCAGCTGGATCAGCGGCGCCACGATGATCTGCACCATGGTCGCCCGGTCGCGCACCAGGTGGAGCACTTCGGTGCGCGCCAGCACGCCGATCCGCCGGAACGAGTGCGCCGGGCTCATGAGAGGCGCGGGTCGAAGGAACGGACGCTCAACACCAGCAACGCCAGCGCCATGCCCAGCAGGATCACCGTCTCGTGCCAGAGACTTGCCAGGCCCACACCCTTGAGCATGACGCCCCGGGCGATCACCACGAACCATCGCGCCGGCACGATCAGCGATACCCACTGCAGCACCCTGGGCATGCTGTCGATCGGAAAGACGAACCCCGACAGCATCTGGGTCGGCAGCATGGTGCCGAGGAGCGTCCCCATCATCGCGACGCGCTGCGACGACGTCCGCGCCGAGATCAGCACGCCCAGCGACAGCGACACCAGAATGAACAACAGCCCCTCGGCGAGCAGCAGCGTGACGCTCCCCTTCACCGGCACCTGGAAGATCCAGTGCGCCTCGACGATCACCAGGGCGACGCTGAGGAATCCGATGATGAGGTACGGCAGCACCTTTCCCACCACGATCTGCCATGGCCGGAGCGGCGAGACGAGCAGCGCCTCGATGGTGCCGGTCTCCTTCTCGCGGGTGAGCGAGAGGGCGGTCATCAGCGCCGAAATGATCGTCAGCACCATCGCCATCAGGCCCGGAACGAAGAGGTTGGAGCTCTTGCGGGTGGGATTGAAGCGCATCCGCACCTGGGGCGTGATGCGGACGAGCGGAAGATTGGTGGAATCCCGCAGCGACGCGACGTAATCCTGGATGACGGCCGTGAGGTATTCCTGGCGCGCCGTGCCGGTGTTCGGTTCGGTGGCGTCGGTGATGACCTGCACGTCGACCGGCTCTCCCGATACCCAGCTGCTGGCCGAAGCGGGCCGGCAGGACCACCGCTTCGTGGATGGCGTCGGACTGGAAGAGGCGGTTCGAGTGAATCGGCGTTGGGGAGGACGCGCTCCATGATGAACGCCGGCGTGGCGGCGAGCTTCTCGCGCAGGGCGACGCTGTGGGCGTCGGGCGTGGGGTCGACGATGGCGACGCGGACGTTCCTGACGTCGACGCTGATGGCAAAACCGAACAGCACCACTTCGACGATCGGCAGCAGGATGAGGACGGCCAGGGTCCGCCTGTCGCGGAGGATGTGGTAGCCCTCCTTGCGCAGCAGTCCCAGCAGCGCCGTCATCATGCGGCGGCCCCGGCGTCGGCCTCGGCCTCCCGGGCCAGCCGCACGAAGAGTTCGTCGATCGAGTCGACGCCGATGCTCGCGCTTGAGTGCGTCCGGCGTGCCGGTCGGCCGCCACCCGCCCCGCCACCATCATCAGCAGGCGGTCGCAGTACTCGGCCTCGTCCATGTAATGGGTGGTCACCAGCACGGTCGTGCCGCCGTGGGCGGTCTCGTAGATCATCTCCCAGAACTGGCGGCGGGTGATCGGGTCGACGCCGCTGGTCGGTTCGTCGAGAAAGACCACGCGCGGGCGGTGCAGCAGCGCCACCGAGAACGCCAGCTTCTGCTTCCATCCCAGCGGCAGCGATCGCACCAGCGTCCGCTCCATGTCGGCAAGCCCGAGCCGGCCGAGGATCTCGTTCATCCGCTCGTCGATGGTGGCGCGGCGGAAGATCGTAGATGCCGCCGTAAAGCCGGATGTTCTCGCGCACGGTGAGATCGTCGTAGAGCGAGAAGCGCTGGCTCATGTAGCCGATGTTGCGCTTGACCATTTCGCCCTCGCGTCGCCACGTCGTACCCCGCCACCGTGGCGCTTGCCGCCGCTGGGCGAGAGCAGCCCGGTCAGCATCCGGATGGCGGTGGTCTTGCCCGCGCCGTTGGCGCCGAGGAAGCCGAAGACCTCGCCCGGCGGCGACGTCGAACGAGATGGCGTCGACGGCCACGAAGTCGCCGAACCGGCGGGTGAGATCCCGGGCGGTGATGACCGGCTCGGCCGTCATGCCGCATGCCGCCTCCGAGGCGTCGGGCGTGCCCATGCGATCCATGAAGGTGTCCTCGATGGATGGCGTGATCGGCTCGACCGTCGCGCCGGGAACGCCTTCGCTGCGCCAGATACGCCGGCCAGCTCGTCGCTCCAGCGCGCCGGGTGCCATCGCCGTGCGCTCGATCGGTGTAGTGCAGCACTTCGCCGAAGGGGTAGATGGTATGGACGTGCGGAAACTGCGCGCAGCGCCAGGATGGCGCGATGCCGGTCGGCGAGCGCGCACGCGCGAAGAGCGGCCGCTGATACGACGCGGCGATCGCCTGCGGCGTGTCGATGCCGAGCAACTTGCCGCGGTCGATGAGGGCGACGCGATCGCAGCGCGCCGCCTCGTCCATGTAGGGTGTGGAGACCACGACGGTGAGTCCATCGCGGCTGAGATCGGTCGAGCAGGTCCCAGAACTCGCGGCGCGACACGGCGTCGACGCCGGTGGTCGGCTCGTCGAGCAGCAGCAGGTCAGGGCGATGCACCAGCGCGCAGCAGAGCGCCAGCTTCTGCTTCATTCCGCCGGACAGCGCCGCGGCGCGACGGCTGCCGAACGGTTCCAGCTGCGACCAGATCGGCGCGATCCGCTCGCGCTCGGCCGCGATGGTGGTGCCGAAGACCGAGGCGAAGAACTCGAGGTTCTCGCGCACGCTCAGGTCGGGATAGAGCGAGAAACGACCGGGCATGTAACCGAGGCGCCGACGGATGGCCCACATGTCGCGCACCACGTCGAGTCCCAATACGGTCGCCGACCCGCCGTCCGGAACGATGAGTGTGGCGAGAATGCGGAAGAGGGTGGTCTTGCCGGCGCCGTCAGGGCCGATGAAGCCGAAGATCTCGCCGGGCCTGATCGTGCAGCTGATGCCGTCGAGCGCCTTGGTGTCGCCGTACGAATGGGTGAGCCCGGCGACCTCGACCGCAGACCCGGGCGAGGGGCCGTCCGGTGCAACAGGCGGGGTCACTTGCGGGCCGAATCCGTCGTTGCCGCGGGTGACGGACCGAATTGCACGTCGACCGGCATGCCGATCTTGAGCATCCCCTGCGGATTGGCGACGCGGAGCTTGATGGCATAGACCAGGTTGGCGCGCTCGTCGCGGGTCTGGATCGGGGTCGGCGTGAACTCCGCCTCGGAGGCGATCCACGAGACCACGCCGGTCAGACCGCTGCCGCGCTCCCTGACCGGTGTCGACCGCCACGGTGGCCTGTTGTCCGAGCCGGATGCCGGTGAGCTGGGTCTCGCTGACGTACGCGCGGACATCGACGGTGTCGAGGTCGGCGATGCGGTAGAGCGCTTCGCCGGGCTGCACGAACTCGCCGGGTTTCACATAAGTGGTGAGCACCGCGCCGTCGATCGGGTTGACGACATGACTGCGCCGGATCTGGTCGCGGATCTGGGCAATCTGCGCGGTGGTGGTGGCGGTGTCGCGCACCGCGGTCTCGCGCTGGGCGCTGGCAGCGGCGATCTGCGCCAGCAGGGTGCGATAGTCGAGTTCGGCCTTGTCGAGTTGCTGCGCAGTGGTGGCGTGATCGTTGTACAGCGACTGGGTGCGTTCGTAGGTGCGCTGCACCACGTCGCGCTGGGCGTTGAGCACACCGATCTGGAGCCCCGCCGAACTGATCCGGGAGACGCCGGCGGACCGCTGGGCCACCACCTGCTCGCGCTGCAGCGCCAGCGGCACGGTGTCGACTACCGCCACCTGGCGGCCGGCGGGCAGCGTGTCGCCCTCGGCAGGCGTGAAGGTGAGCAGGCGACCGGCGGTTTCGGCCGACACCACCACGGGAGTGACGTCGACGTTGCCGAAGGCGTCGGGTTGCGGCGCGTGGTGGCACGCGGCCGCGAGGGCGAGAATCGGAACGGCAAGGCGTGAACGGGGCATCACGGCACCTCGAGACCGAGTGTCGTCAACAGCTGGACTTGCGCCTGGGCGCGGGCGATCTGATGCGAGACGCTGGCGAGGCGCGCCTCGAGCAGGTCGGTGGCACGATCGACGTACGAGGCGGTGGTGACGACGCCGGCGTTGTACTGCGTCTCCGTCTCCTGCTCCACCTGAGCCGCGCAGCACGATGATGCGGTCGTCGAGCGCCAGTGCGGCCGCCACTGGTCGATGGTGGCGAGATCGTTCTGCGCCGCGCGCACCAGCGACTGGCGGAACGCCGTCTCGTTGCTGGCGACGATGGTGCGCTCGACGGCGAGCGAGTCGCGCTGCCGGCGGGTGACGCCCCACGTCCACGGCGACCACTTCACTTCCAGGCCACCGACCCAGTACGCCTCGAAGCTGGTGTTCAGCGGGTTGAGACCGGGCCGGCCGTACCCCGCCCGGCCGAAAGCCGCGAGCGACGGCCATTGCCGGCGGTCGAGCACCCCGGCCGTGCGCGCGAGCAGGGTGTCGGTGGCGGCGAACTGCGCGAATTCGGGGCGGGCACGGGTCGAATCGAGCCGCTGGCGCGCAGCGGCCACGGCGTCGGTGAGATCGGGGATTCCGAGTGTGACGCTGTCGGGAAAGGTGCGGCCGACGAGGAGACCCAAGCGGGCGATGGCGGCGTGGTATGTGGCCCCGAGCGCGGTGTCATCCTGCTCGCGCTGCAGTATGGTGGCGGCGAGCATCGCCGTGTCCGACGGCAATGCGGCGCCGTGCTGCAGGCGGTCGACGGTTTCGCGGCGCCGGGCTTCGAGGTCGGCGATGGTCTGATCCAGGGCCTGTCGCTCCGCCGACGCCGCGGCAGCGGCGAAGAACGCGCTGGTGACTTCCTGGCGCAGCGCGTACAGCGTGGTCCCCACCTGCGCCTGCTCGAGGCCGAGTCGCGCCGCAGCGGTCCGGCGGCGCGCGGCGCGAGAAGGATCCCAGAGCGGTTCGGTGGCGCTCAGGTGCGCATCGTAGGTCTCGTGCGACGGGGTGGGGATCGACACGCCGCCGGGGAGCGTGATGGCCACCGGGAGCTTGGCCACGTCGGACTGATACTGCGCGGTGCCGTCTACCGAGAGGGCCGGCAGCAATTCGGCGTTGATGTTGCGCTGTCCCAGGTCGGCGGCCGCGGCGTCGAGCGCCAGTTGCTGATGCCGCGGATCGACCTGCGTCGCCTGTTGCAGCAGACTGTCGAGCCGGAGTGCCATCGGTGCCCGGGTCAGCTGCTGCGCGGTTGCCCGTGCCGGCCAACCACCGGCGAGGAGCAGGGCGGCGATACCGTAGACGGGCTTCACGGTCTGAGCGCCTCGAGGAAGAAGTCGGGAAGAGTGCGCTTCCGTTCGGCAATGAAGCGGGCAAAGCCGGCGTCGTCGAGTTGCATCACGGCGCAGAGCATCTGCCGGGCGACGAACGGAAAGAGGCAGAGCGACTGGAGGTTGACGACGAACTGCTCCACGGAGATGGCGCGCAGGGTGCCCTCGGCGACCCGCTGCGCAATCTGGCGGCCCAGCGTCTTCCGCAGTCCGGGCAGGACCCCGCCGGCATCGACTCCCAGGACGGCCTGCACGAACTGCGGGGTCCGCTCCGGGTGCCGGCTGAGTTCGCTGAGGATGTACCCCGGGGCGTACGGCGCGTCGAGCAACCTGTCGAGAAGCAATCCGACGATACCCCGGACCTTGGCCTCGATGTCGAGCTCCGAGGAGAGGATCTGGAAGACCCGCGGCAGCTGCTGGCTGGCGACGCTCTGGAAGACCGCGGCAGCGAGACGGTCCTTGGTGCGGAAGTAGTAATGCAGCAGCGCCTTGTTGACGCCGGCCTCGTCGGCAACTTCCTGCAGGCGGGCACCTGCGGTGCCGCGGCGCACGAAGACGGTGTGGGCGGCCCGGAGGATGCGGGCTTCGGTGTCGCCGTCGTGGCGCACCGTGGTTCTGGCGGCGCCGCGCCGGCGCGACGCGGTCTTAACCATGTGATTTGACTAGATGGTTAAACATCGCAGTCAAACTAGGTTGGCGGTGCGGGCATCGCAAGCGCTGGCGGTGCTCGAGCCGGGGAGCGTCGCTGCGCGACCCCGTCGCGGCCCCCCGGAACGGCCTGTGGCGAAAGACCCCGTCGCGGGCTTCAGATCCTCCTACAGCGAATCGTGGCGACGGTCGCGGGGCTGGAAGCGGGCATTCGGGCCATCGGGCGGCGGACCGGGATTGGGGCCGAACCGGCTCCGCTGTCCCTCGTCGAACCGCCACGGCTCGCCGGGCGGCTGCCGCCGGATGTACTCCAGTACCTGCCACACCTGCCGCACCGTGGGACGGAAGGGATCGATCGACGTGGGATTCATCACGGCCGGGCTGTCGAACACCCGGAAGCCGTTGTTCGAGCCCGGCGCTCCGTTGCGCAGCGTGATCGAGAGATAGACGGAGTCGGGGGTCTTGTGCCGGAGCGACACGAAGACGTTGACATCGGCGCTCATGAACTGGCGCACGCCCTGCTCTTCGGGGTGCATCATCGAGTCGCGGGTGAGAACATGCCACCGCAGCGGCTCGCCGGAACGGCTCCGCTCGAGACGACCGGTCAGTTCCGCCTCGACGTCCCGTTCGAGGGAGCGCAGCGCCGTGTCGGCGTTTCGCACCATGCCGAGCACGAGCACGCTGCGGGGGGCATTCGGTCCGGTGTCACTCGGCGGCGCCGGCGGATGCACGCCCGGGACGCCGGTCGTCACCGCAACCGCAGATTGCGCCTGCGCCAATTCCCGATACTGCGCCCGCACCGCCGAGTCGAGTTGCACGAACGTCACGTTTGGCGGCAGCGGCGGCTTCGGCACCGCCGTCGGTGCCGCCGATTGGAGCTGGCCGAGTTCATCGCGAAGCGCCTCGGCAATATGGAGCGAGTCGGCATGCGTCAACGTCGGCTTGACCGGCAGTTTGAGCGGCATCCGGGTGGCGCTGTCGGTGCCGGCCGGAATCAGCACCGTCTCCGGCTTGGCTGCCGCGGCGCCCGTGTTGCGTTGCGACAGCCACATTCCGGCCACCACGAGGCACACCACGCCGGCGGTGGCGATTGCCACCGGAATCCACGAGGCCGGCCGAGCGGGCGGGCCATGGACCTCGTGGTGTTCCGCCGCGGCAATTGCGCCGGAAATCCTGTCGAGGTCGTCGAGGACTTCCTTGGCGTCCTTCGGGCGATCGTCGGGCGACTTGGCGAGGCACCGCTGGATCAGCGCCGAGAGCGCCGGCGGTACATCGGGACGCGCCAGGTGGAGCGGATCGGGAACCCGCGTCAGCTGCGCGGTCATCGTGGCCGTCGGCGACTTCGATGAGAACGGACTGGCGCCGGTGATCATTTCGTACGCCAGAAGACCCACGGCGTAGATGTCGACGCGTTGATCGGCCGTGGGATCGGCGGCGAGCTGCTCCGGCGCCATGTAGGCCGGCGTGCCGATCGCCATGCCTGACGTCGTGTGACCGGGACCGAACGACAGCGCGGCGGTCAATGCCTTGGCCACGCCGAAATCAGTGACGAGGGCGTGGCGGCCGTCGAGCAGGATGTTGCCGGGCTTGATGTCGCGATGGATCACGCCGCGCGAGTGGGCGTATGCCAACGCTTCCACGACGTCGTGCAGCAGGCGGACCACCTCGTTCACCGGCAGCGGGCCGTCGCGTTCGATACGGGTCTTGAGCGACTCGCCGTCGATGTACGGCATGGTGAACCAGAGCAGCTGGCCATGCTCGCCGGCGTGAAGCAGCGGCACGATGTACGGGTGCGACAACCGGGCGGCGAGCTGGACTTCCTGGCGGAACCGGTCGCGGTTGACCCCGGCGGCGAGGTCGGGGGGAAGCACCTTGATGACGACTTCGCGGCCGAGGGCGTGCTCCTTGGCGACGAAGACGCGGCTCATGCCGCCCCCGGTGAGCTCCCGCTCGATGGTGTAGGCGTCGCCGAGCGCGTCTTGCAGATCGTCCAAGAGCTTGTCAGTCACCGAGTTCGCTCGCCGCCGTCAGGGTAGGTTCACTGAATATACGGCCAGCCCACTCGCCAGGATGAAAGCCGGCAAGCGCTGCCGCTCCCCAGGCGAGGATGCCCGGGAGCGACGGAGGGTGTCGCGCGGGGGGTGGGGCCTATCGCTCCTGGTACCCGCTACCCCACGCGATGGCGTGGGCGATCAGGAACGTGCCGAGAAACGCCGCGATCAGGGCGACGATGTAGCCGTATTCGGGGAGGACGTGTGGGGTCATTGGGTCGTGGGTCGTGGGTGGTGAGCCGTGAGCCGTGAGCCGTGAGCCGTGAGCCGTGAGCCGTGAGCCGTGAGCCGTGAGCCGTGAGGTGAACGAAAGTTAATCGTCGGGACCGAGCTCGGCGAGTCGGTTGTGGTCGAGGACCGACCAGCAGCAGAGGGCGACGTGGGTTTCGTACCCGGCGATGAGCCGCTTCCGGGCGGCGGGGCGGATGCCGCGGAAGACGACCCGGGCGACGCGCATCACGCCGGCGTCGCCTTCCGGCCAGACGCCCGGGTGGCCGAAGCCGAAGATGGCGATCATCTGGGCGCTCCAGCGGCCGAGTCCACGGAGGGCCATGATCTCCTCGAAGAGCGCGTCCGCCGAAAGCGTGCTCCACCGTTCCCGCGGGTCACCCTGTTCGGCCACGTACCGCCCCCAGTGGGCGACCGCCTTCCGCTTGGCGCGCGAGAGGCTGTGTTGGGGCGGGTCGTCTTCGGGAGTGCGCATTGCCCAGGCGATGACGCCGTCGATGTCGGCATGGGCGTCGAGCAACCGCGACATGATGGACCGCGCCGCGGCCGTCGACACCAGCTGGGCGACGATGGTGCGGACCACCAGATGAGACAGCGGACGCGAGTCGGGGATGGCGCGCTCGACGGGATGCGCCGCCTTGCAGAGCTGCGCCAGGCGCTGGTGGCGCCGGCCGAGCTCGCGCGCAGCAGCACGATGCGGATCGGCGGCCGCGGGCTTCCGGCGCCCACCGCCGAGACGGGTGGGATCGCGCCGCGCGGTCACGGCGTGTCGTGCGCGGCGGTGGCCGGCAATCCGGTGTGACACATGGTCTTGTTGCCGCCGCGAGCGAACGACGCCTCGTGTCCCTTGTCCCAGAACTCGCTGGTCGAGTCGGCGTAGCGCGCGCCGTCGGCGCTGCGCTGCTGCGGCAGCGCGAGGCGATCATCGCCGATGGTGAGCACCACTACGGGCGGGGTGGTGTCGCTGCGGAAATCGGCCTCGATCATGGTGCCGTCGTCGCAATGGAAGAGTGCGGCGATCTGCGCCGGCGGTGGTGGTGGTGGCAGCGGGGTCGTATCGCGTGGCGGCGGCGTGACGCGACCGCAGGCCGTGGCGAGTGCGGCGCCCGCCAGCGCGATCACCCGACGGTGGCGATACATTCCAGTTCCACCCGGCCGCCGAGAGCCAGCCCGTTGGCACCAAAAGCGCTGCGGGCGGGGAGATGGCCGCTGAAATACTTCACGTAGACCGCGTTCATCGCCGCCCACTCCTTCATGTCCGCGAGCATGACGGTGCACTTGACGACCCGGTCGAGTGAGGACCCGTGGCGCGCGAGGACATCCTTGATGTTCGCCATGATCTGCCGCGTTTCGGCCTCGATGCCACCGGCAACGAGCTTGCCGTCGGCGCCGATGCCCATCTGGCCCGACAGGTAGAGCACCGAGCCGACCCGTACCGCTTCGGAAAACGGCAGGTTGAGCCCGTTTTCCATTGGATAGTATTCGGCGTGACTCACGCGTGACCCTCCGGTGTATCACCGCGGAGTATCGCGGCGAATGTATCAGGTTCGATATTGCCACCACTGACAATGCACACGATGCGGCGCCCCGCGACGGCCCCGCTCATCACCGCGGCGAGCGACGCCGCGCCGGCACCTTCGGCCACCACGTGCCCCCGTTCGGCCAGGAAGCGCACGGCACCGGCGATCTGCGCCGGAGAAACCACCGCCACGTCGTCGACCAGTTGCGCCGCCAACGGCCACATCTCCGCCGACACCTCCGCAGCACCGATGCCGTCGACGAAACTCGCCTGCCGGGTGATCCGCACCGGGCCGCCTGCCGCGCGTGATGCGGCGAGCGGGGCGGCGGTGTCGACCTCGACGGCGCAGATCCGGGTGTGCGGACCGAGCGCCCGCAACCCCGCCGCGATGCCGCAGCACAGTCCACCGCCGCCGAACGGCACGACGACCACGTCCATTTCTGGCAGTTCCTCGAACAGCTCCAGCGCGATGGTCCCGTTGCCGGCCATCACCCCGGTGTCGGCAAATGGATGAACGAAGGTACCCGACAGCCCGGGATAGCAGCGGTCGGTCAGGGTCTGCCACCACCGGTCGAACGGCACCGGGATGACGCGGCTGCCGAGGCGTTCGATGGCGGCCCGTTTGGTCTGCGGAGCGCGGTCGGGCACGACGACCGCGCACGGCACGCCGAACTCGCGGGCGCACCATGCCACCCCCTGCGCCATGTTGCCGGCGCTGGCGGTGTACACGCCCTCGGCCAGTGCATCGGCTCCCGCGGCGGCCATCGCGTTGGCGGCGCCGCGCAGCTTGAACGAGCCGATCGGTTGGAGGTTTTCCAGCTTGAGGTGGACGGGTTCGTCGCGGTCAGCGACCTCCAACGGTACCAATGGTGTCCGCATCGCAATGTCGGCGATCCGGGTGCGAGCCACACGGATCGATTCGAGTGAGGGGGCGGAGAGCGGCACGTGAGGAAAATAGAGTCGTTCGTCGTGAGTCGTGAGTCGTTCGCAAACCGGCGGTGGGGGCGGGAGCGCCCGGCGGACGTGCGGGCGAGAGGGCCTCTGGCCCCGACGTTCCGTCATCGCGAACGACGAATGACCACCACCGACCCTCGCGCCACTCGGACAATTCGGGGTCCACTCCCCGGTGGCATCACGCTGCCGACGAGGCCATAATCCCGCCTCGCCGACGTCAACCCCGACCGGAGCTCCCGTGCCCGCCGTCGATCTTCCGCCATCAGAATTCGAGGAACTCGGCCACCAGGTCATCGACCTGCTCGCCGATTTCTTCGCGCAGCTTCCCGAGCGTCCCGCGTTTCCCGCCAAGCGTCCGCCCGACGTCGCCGCGCTCTTCGACGCGCCGGTGCCCGAGACGGCGGAGCCGGTGGCCGACATCCTTCGCGATTGGACGGAGAAGATCGTTCCGAACAGTTCGTTGCAGGGTTCCGGACGGTGGTTCGGGTTCGTCAACGGATCGGGGACGCAGATCGGCGCCCTGGCCGAAGCGATGGCCGCAGCTCTCAACGCCAACCTCGGCGGGTGGCGGGCTTCGCCGGCGGCGACGGAGATCGAGCGGCGCACGATCCGCTGGCTGGCGGAACTGATCGGCTACCCGGCCGACTGCGGTGGCGTGCTGTTGAGCGGCGGCACGATGGCGAACCTGGCGGCGCTGCGCACGGCACTGGTGAGCCGCGCGACGTGGGACATCAAGCAGGAAGGACTGCAGTCCCCGCACCGGCGCGGCCCGATGACGGTCTACATGGCGGACCACGAGACGCACGTTTCGTTCGTGCGCGCCATGGATCTCCTCGGGCTGGGCCAGGCGGCGTTGCGGCGCGTGCCGTCGCGTCCCGATTTCACGATGGACGTCGCGGCGCTGGAGGCGATGCTCGACGCCGACATGGCCAACGGCATGTTGCCATTCGCGATCGTGGGGCATTGCGGATCGATCAACGTCGGCGCCATCGACGATCTCGATGCATTGGCGGATGTGGCGGCGCGGCGCAAGTTCTGGTTCCACGTCGACGGGGCGTGCGGCGCACTGGGGGCGATGCTTCCCGAATTGCGGGCGGCAATGCGGGGGATGGAGCGCGCCGACTCGGTATCGTTCGACGCGCACAAGTGGCTGGGCGTGCCGTACGAGGCGGCGTGCCTGCTGGTGCGCGATGCCGGCGCGCTGCATCGCACCTACACGATGGAAGCCACCTACCTGCTGCCGTCGGTGGCGAACGAATACGCCGGCTTGAACTTCTTCGAGTACGGGCCGCAGCTCTCGCGCACCTGGCGCGCGCTCAAGATCTGGATGTCGCTCCGGTACTACGGCGCCGAGGGATATCGCGAGATCTTCCGGCGCACGATTGCATGTGCCCGGCACCTGCACGCACTGGTCACGGCGTCACCGGATTTCGAGGTGGTGCAGCCCGAACCCGCGCTCTACATCTACTCGTTCCGCTTTGCGCCCGCCACGTTGCGGGGCGACGACGCGCGGCTCGACGAGCTCAATCAGCGGATTGCCGACGAGCTGCAGCGCCGGCAGATCGCCTTCGCGATGACGACGCGGATTCGCGGCCGGGTGACGCAGCGACTGTCGATCTGCTCGCACCGCACCACCATTGACGATATCGACGTGACATTCGCGGCGATGGCGTCGATCGGGCGCGAACTGCTCGCGACGCGCTGAAGCCGTCCGACCGGGGGCAGCTGATCGGCCGGAATCGCAGTTGGGGCGCTGGTTTCCCGCGAAAGGCCCCGGCCATGGTGCGCTTGGCGAACAAGACGACCGGCCGCACGTCCCATTCGCTCCCGGTCAACGGGACCGTGCTTGTTGCGGTAACCTGTCCAGCCGGGTGGCGACGCCCGCCGCGACAGGAGCGTGTCGCGGGGGGTGCGCCAAGTGGCCCCTGAAGCGTCTCCGGAGCATTGGCGGCGGATGCCGCCGACTGATTCGACAGTGAACGACCAAAGGGGGCTTCGGATGAACCGCGACTGGATGGCGGGACAGTGGAAGGAGTTCGGCGGCACGGTGCGCGAGCACTGGGGCAAGCTGACCAATGATGATCTGGACGTGATTGCCGGACAGCGTGACCAGCTGATCGGCAAGATCCAGCAGCTGTATGGCTCGAGCCGCGAAGTGATCGAGGACCAGCTCAACGATCTCTGGGAGCAGATGGAGCACGCGGCGAAGTAAGCCGCGGGAATCGGCGGGCCGGGTCGCTACGGCCCGGCCGCTCCGCCGGGGAGCAGATAGAGTTGCCCACCCTGCAGGAAGACAACATCGTCGTTGACGGGGGAGAGTGCCACCGCCCCCGGCAGCGGCGCCGACGTGAAGGTGCGCAGCGGTGTCATCGTACCGGACGGGAGTGCGAACAGCCATAGTGTGGCGGTGGTGATCGTCGCGCGCCCGTTCGGAGCGGTTTCGTGACTGACCACCACGCAACGACCGCCGGCACAGGAAAGGCCGACGAGCGAGCGCGAGGGACCAGGCGGGAGTTCTCCTGCCCGCACGACCGCTCCACGGTCCGGCGCCACCTTCCACAACACCAATCCGGTGTCCGCGAACACAACCATGTGCCCGCCGTCGGTCAGGGCGTAGAGTCGCACGGTCGTCGTGCCGGGAACGCTGTGCAGTACGAACCCCTGATCGGTGATCACGCCCCGGGCGAGGCCCAGCGGGGTGACGACATCGGCGGGTGAGAGGTTCTGCGCGATGACGAAGAAGGTGTCGGCGGCGGCCCACTCGGCGTTGGCAACCCAGTTGATCGAGTCCGGTGGAACCCTGGCGTACCCGGCCGAGTCGTGATAGAGCGGCATGAGCAGGCGATCGTCGTTCGGCAGACGGGACGAATCGCCGAGCCAGAGGTTGCCGTGAAAGAGTGTCGGGAACGGCCACGGGGGCGGCGGCGGTCCGCCGAAGTTCCTCGGCCCGATGATCTCGGCGTACAGCGCCTTGCCGCCGGGCCCGAACGCCTCCGCGGCGAAGACAAACGTGCTGTCCCTCCGACCCACCGGCTCGGCGCCGCCACATCGATTCCACAACCCACTGCCGCCTCCGGATGGGAGCAGTGTAAGACAATTGAGTACTGACAGACCATGCACGCCGAGAGTGTCGGGACCAGCTCCGACGGAGAGGAAGATGCCGCGACCGTCGAGGGCGTAGGCGGGCGTTCCAGCGCCGCCGGTGGTGAGCTGCCCCTCGCCGTCGACGATGCGGTACGGGCCCACTGCACCGTACTCGCCGGTGGCGAACGGGGCGGAGTGGTTGCAGGCGGACACCGCCACGAGCAACGCGAATCCCGCCATCCGGGGTATCGCGCGCCGTGCCGTGCCGCCTGTTACGTCGTGCGCATCGCCAGGTCCCATCCGGCAAAGGTACCCGGCCGGGACGTCACGAGCCTACCCGTGCACTCCGCTGCTCGAGCTGCAGCGTGTCGCGCCACACACCGTGCTGACGCCCGATCCGTTCGCGGTGGCCGAGGACGCGAAAGCCACAGCACGGCGCTCCGGTTTCGAACATCGCCTCGCCGGTGGCGATGCCTTCTTCGTAGATGCGGCGAACGGCGGGCCAGTCGGCGGGGGTGAGATTGCGAATCGGCATCGGCACGGCCCTCGGCGGGCCGGGTGTCGCGGGAAATCTACCGTGGGCAGGCGGCGATTCCGGTTTCCGGCGGCGGCGCGCGGAAAGAGGGCCCGTGCGGCATGATCCCGATGCGCGCCGCGCGCCTTCACGGCGTAGCATGGCACCATGTTCGCTTGTCACCCCGCCCGAGCCGAGGCGATACTATGGCCATGCCGCTCGCGAAATACTTCACCGCCGACGACGTGCGCGCCTTGCCCGACGACGGCAACCGGTACGAAACGGTTCACGGCGAGCTGCTGGTGACACCCGCTCCCCGCGGTGCGCACCAGCTGGTGCTGAGCCGGCTGCAGTTCGTGCTGCACCGTTACCTGGCCGCCGGCGGAATCGAGGCGGCCCTGGCCGCGCCGGCCGACATTTCGTTCGGGCCTGACACGCTGGTGCAACCCGATCTCTTCATTGCCGATCTCGACCGCTTCCTCGTGACGAAGCAATGGACCGACATCGGGCAACTGCACCTCGCGATCGAAATCCTGAGCCCGTCGAGTGTGCGGGCCGATCGCTTCACGAAGCGCCGCCTGTACCAGGAGCAGCGGATCCCGCTGTACTGGGTGGTGGACATCGACGCGCGCCAGGTGGAGGTGTGGACCCCGGACTCGTTGCTGCCGGCCGTCGAACGGACGGCGCTGACGTGGCGGCACCCCGCGCTGGCCGACGGGTGCCGGATCGAGCTGGAATCGGTGTTCAGGTAGGGTCGGCGGGGGCCGTCTTCATACGGCGCGGTGTGACGGGTCCGGCGATGGCCAGGGAGGGAATCGAACCCCCGACACCGTGATTTTCAGTCACGTGCTCTACCAACTGAGCTACCTGGCCCCGAGGCCGGGCATTATATCCGGGAGTCACCGGCGGGAGCAACCGTGGCGCAGGGCCGGAACTCAGGACGTAGCCGCCGCGCCCACGATCGCGTCGACCTCGATTTCCACCAGCATCGCCGGATCGATCAGGCGCGAGATCTCGATCATCGTGGTGGCGGGACGGATGTCGGCAAAGACTTCGCGGTGCGCGCGCCCGACCTCCTCCCAGCGGGTGATGTCGGTCACGAAGATCCGGGTGCGCACCACGTCGGTCCACGATGCGCCGGCCTTCTCGAGCGCCGTGGCGATGTTCGCCAGTGCCTGCCGGGTCTGCGCGTACAGGTCACCGGGACCGACGATGGAGCCGTCCGGAGCGGTGGCGGTGGTACCGGTGACGAAGACGAACGGCCCGACGCGCACGGCGCGGGAATAGCCCACGATCGTTTCCCACCGGACTCCCGATGCGATGTTGCGCCGCGCCATGTCGCTGACCATGCTTGTCACCCCGTTCGGCGATAGATCCCGACGAACGCCGTCGTCCACGTCACCCCGTCGGTGGTCGACTCACCCCACTGCCGGACCGAACCGTCGGGTTCGAGCGCCCAGTTGGTGCGGTACTTCCCCGCCGGCGGCGCCGCTGACGCGGGATTTCCGGAACCGGGGAGCATCGCCGACTCGGTGGCGAGCATCGTCATGGTACCATCGTGAAAGCCGCCGGCCAGCCGTTCGATCCAGCCGCCACCGCCCACCCACTGCTGATGCCACATCGAATCGGACGTAGCGTACCAGCTGATGCTGACGCCGTCGGGGCCATTGAGCGGACGCCAGTGTTCGGTGATGGCGCAATCGTTGGCCACCCTCTGAATGGTGCTGTGCGCAATCACCGCGCCCTTCGGACCACTCACCGTCCATTCGCCGACCCAGAAATCGAATTGCCGGAACACGCTGTCGTTGCAGGGCCGCACGGCGGCCTGCGCACGGGCCGGGGACGCGGTCGTCAGCACCGCGAACGCCACGAGTCCACCGAGTCGCCACGTCCGCATCGTCACTCCCGGGAAGGGTTCGTTGATTCGATGCGCCGAGCAGCCGATCGGTTGCGGTGACGGCTACGGCAACACCGGATCGGCCAGCTGCCTGAGCCCGACGGCGCCCACCCCGACGGCCTCGCCGGTCACCACGCGGCGGTGGACGTCGGCCTGCCCGAGGTGGTAGCCCAGGTGCACCGCGAGATGGACGAGAAAACGCCCCGTGAGCAGCGTGACGCCGCCGACTGGCACCGGATAGTTGCTCTCGACGGCTCCGGGATCGAGCAGCTCGAGCGCCCGCGACGTTTCGTCCCGGGTGACCGCCAGCAGCATTTCCAGCTCGTGCCGCGAGAGATCGCGCACCGCGAATTCGGCGTCCCGGTCGCGCACGTAGCCGCTCTTGCCGAGCACTCCGCCGATGAAATGACGCAGGTTGCCGCAGGCGTGGACGACGAGGGTGCCGGTGGAATTCTTCACGCCGGGGGGCAGCGCCCAGACCGTCGCGTCGTCGGGGTAGGCGTCGAGTTCGGACGCAAATCCGGCGAGATCGCGCACCAGATTGCGCTTGACGGCGTCGATCAGCATGGCAGTGCCTCCGATGCGCCTACTTCGGCACGATCATGATGTGGGCCTTGGCGGTACCGGGATCCATCAGCCAGGGCATTCCCGGAACGGGCGTGTCGGGGAGACCGGTGGTCGCGGCCGTGGCGTAGGGGAGATAGACGACGGTGAGCGGTTTGATGGCACTGCCAACGGTATCGGCCGAGAGATCGACGGCGCGCATCGGCCCGGTCAGCATCCAGAGCGCACCCCGTGCCGGCATCCTGAGGGTGCCCGCCTTGACCTCGGCAAATCGCGCCGAGTCGACCTGTTCGTCCGTCAGGCCTTTGGCGCGCAGCTGGCGACCGCGGAGCATCAGCGGCTCGAGCGACCGGTGATAACACGCGACGTGAAAGACCGAGTCTCCCGGGACGCTGGCGAGGCAGATCATCGCCCCGGTGCCGCGGCGCAAGGTCACCAGCGTTCCCGGCTGCCGGTACCCGAGCACCGTGGCCGACGCGCGGAATTGGTGCGGCAGCGGCAGCACGGCAAGCGCAATCTGTTGCGCCTCGGGGAGCACGGCGCCGCCGGCCTGTGCCGCCAGCCGGGCCGCGGGGAGAGCCAGCAGGACGACGATCGGCAGGGCGCGCATGCGACAATCTCCGTGAAGGGTGGTGGAACGATCGCACCGCGGCAGCCAGTTCGCTACCGCGACGATCTCAGGCGGGGAGCCGACCGGCCACGACGGTCAGGGGCCACTGCACCGGGCGTTGCGCCGTCCCCCATAGCGGGCCGAGTGCTTCCGTCGCCGCGGAAAAGGGGTCGGGGAGTCCGGCGGCGAGATAGCGCTGTGTGGCCGACCAGGTGCGGACGTACCCCAGCAGCTCGGCAAGGGACCAGTGGTGCAACATCGGAAAGGCGGGCACCGCGAGCCTGGCGAACGGAAACGGGATGGTAGCGTAGCTGGTGTCGACGTAGCCGCGGTTGAGCGGCCAGAACGGACCCATCACGTCGTCGTGGAGATGGTGCAGCACGGCATCGATCGGCGCAACACCGGTAAAGTACCGGCCGTAGGTGCACGCCACCACCAGCCCACCGGGACGGCCGACGCGCCGCACCTCGTCCCAGAAGCGTTCGGCATCGAACCAGTGCAGTGCTTGCGCGACGACCACGGCGTCGGCGACGCCGGGCGCGAGCGCACTCGCTTCGGCGGTGGCGCAGTGCCAGGTGACACCCGGAACGCGCGGCGCCAGAACCAGCTGACGAACGCTGGCGTCGGTGGCCGCCACGCGCCCGAAGCGCGAGGCCAGTGCCACGGTGGCCTGGCCGCTGCCGCAGCCGCAATCCCACGCGGCCCGCCGCGCCGGCGCGGCACCGGCGATCCAGTCGAACAGCGGCTCGGGGTAGGTCGGACGGAACTCGGCGTAGCTCGGCGCCACCGACGAGAAGTGGTCGGCGAACAGGTCAGCCAAGCTCATCCTGCTTCGAAATGATCCTGCCCACCAGTCCGTATTCGCGCGCCTCGGCGGCGTCGAGCCAGAAGTTGCGGGTGGTGTCGTCTTCGATCCGCTCGACGGACTGGCCGGTCTCGCGGGCAAAGATCTTGTTGAGACGCTCGCGGATACGGACGATCTCGCGGGCCTCGATGGCGATATCGGATGCCGTGCCGCCCATGCCGCCGGCCGGCTGATGCAGCAGGAAGCGCGTGTTCGGCAGGCAGAAGCGCAGCTCCCGCGGGACCGCCACATAGATGAGCGCGCCGGCGCTGGCCACCCAGCCGGTGCCGACCATGCGGACCGGCGGTGCGACGAAGCGCACCAGGTCATGGATGGTGTCGCCGGCTTCGATGTGCCCGCCCTGCGAGTTGATGTAAATGGTGATCGGCTCCCGGGCCGACTCGATCGCCAGCGCCAGCAACTGGGCCGTGACACGCTCGGCCAATTCCTGGTTGATCTCACCGGCGATGATAACGGTGCGCGCCTTGAACAGCCGGTGAGCGAGGGGATCGAGCAGGTCGGCAAGCGATTCGGATGCGGTGCTGTGAGACGGTGCCATGACTCGTTCGCGTTGAGGGTTCGGTAACATGCCAATCCGGGCTGAACCCTAGCGCCGTTCGGTGGCCGCGGCCACCCTCGTGCGGGCGGCCGCGATCACGGGTGACGGGATGGGGCTGGTGCCGCGGCGGGCGGGACCGACAGTGTCGCCGCCTGACCGACCAGAATCCGCCACCCCGAGTCGCCATGCACCACGGTCATCGACATGGCGCCGGCGACACCGGTGACATGGCCGGTGGTGTCGGTCATGGTCTGGGTGAACGACGCGGTGACGGCCGCGACGCCGGGCGCCAGCGGCGTGATCGTCGGGTCGACGAGCGTGAGCGCGAACCCGCGGAGCGACGGGAAGACCTCGGCCATCGCCTCCCGGACTTCGGCCGGCGACGTGTAGCGGATCTCGCCGTTCTCGATCCAGCGGAAGTCGCGGTCGCCGGAGTACCAGGCGGCGGCGCTGTCCGACTGACGGCGGTTCATCGCGCCGGTCCAGCCGGCGAGCAGGGTGCGCACGCTGTCCACGATCGCAGCGCGGTGGGCGACGTCGAATGCGGCGCCGGACCGCGGCGCGCAGCCGCCGAGGATCAATGCGGCCAGGGCGGCGGCCGGCGTCTTCATCCGTGACCGGGCCACGCCACCGTCGACGGACGCGGCGGTCCGGCCGGGCGCAGTCCCGCGCCGCCGTGCTCGGGGGCAATGATCGGCTCGCCGTCGACGTCGGGATAGAGGAGGTAGTTGGCGGTCTGCCAGCTGCCGTCGCTGTTCAACAACATCGACATCGTTTCGAACACCTGGCGTTGGTCGCGCAGCGTGGTGACCCACCGCAGCACCACCCAGTCGCGCGGCGGCAGGGGCGGCTGGTCGTGAAACCACTGCGCCGACGCCAGCTGCCGCTGGTCGCTCCGCGCAAACTGGCGATCGAGCCGCTCCGCCCTGGCGCGCCAGTCGTCCCGGGCAACCTG
>CAVWJI010000003.1:0-108147 GCA_963755425.1 uncultured Gemmatimonadales bacterium | reverse complement strand
ACCAGGCCGCGGCGCTTGAGCCGCACCAGCGCCGGATAGAGTGATCCCTGCGGGACCAGGAAGACATCGTGCGACAGGGCCTGGATGCGCTGGGAAATCCCCCAGCCGTGCATCGGCTCCAGCGCCAGCGTCTTCAGCACCAGCAGGTCGAGGGTGCCTTGCAGGACATCGGCCATCGGTCGCCTCTCCTTTCAGGACGTCTGAAGGTAGAACACCGGGCACGGACGGGAGGGTTGCAAGGGGGGGGGGTGAGCCGAAGGGGGATGATGGCGCATGGCCCCGTCCCAGGCGGTCGCCTCCCGCAGAGGAGTTGCGCGACGAGCCCTTGTTCGACCATCTCACGCCGGTGAGTACGGTTCCTATCGCAGTTCTCGAACTGTTTGGGCGGTCAGGATCCCCGAGACGCTCCCGTGGAGCGAAAGGAATGTTGGCGTGCCGTGAATCCCCATTCGCTCACCCAGCGCAATGGATGAGTCGATTCCCGCCTTGGTCGCGGGGGCGTAAATGCATTGCCGAAAGGCCGCGGTGTCCGTGATCCCGATCGCGGAGGCCGCGACAGTCGAGAGTTGAAGCGCTCTCCCACTGTGCCGTTGTGATGAGGTAGTCGTGCATTGCTTGCCCACTGCCCAGCCCATCCGCACAGATTGCCGCCGCCGCCGCGGCCATTGCGTGCAGATGAATAGGTAGCGGGTAGTCTACTCGCTCCAGAGCGAGATCAGGCGACGAAAGTAGATACGCACGAACGGAATCCTCTGTTTCTTTTTTCCCCATTTCGTAAAGGCAGGATTATGGGCTAGCATGTGAGACCTACCGCGGACCGACGGCTGCGATACTGCTGGGGTGACTGATAGCCGAGCGCCGAGTGCGGGAGCGACGGCTTGTAATCCGCGATCCACGCGGGGATCTGCGCCGGGGTGCTTCGCCGCGCTCGACCGATCCGCGCCCGCCACATAGTCCCGCTTGATCGTGTTCACAAACGCCTCCGACATGCCATTCGATTGCGGGCTGGCCGCCGGCGTGGTGATCGGCACCAGCCCCAGCCGTTCGGCCGTGCACAGCGTGTCGAGCGCCGTGTAGATGCTGCCGTTGTCGCTGAGCCACTGAATCGGACTCCGACAGGTCCGGTCACCCACAGCGGGCCGCCACGGCCCCCCCGTCATCGAACTGCTGGATGTCCGTTCGCCAGCAGATCGCGGGGCACGGCGACATGCGCCAAGGCTTCTCGGTCGTGGCAATCGAGCGCAAAGGCGAGCTGCACGAGCTCGCCGTTCCAGCAGGCGATCTCCAGCCCGTCGCTGCACCACCGCTGGTTGGACACGTCGCGCTGAATCCGGCCCCGGTGCGCCCGCCCCGTCCGGCGCCGCGCCGCCCGGGGGAGCGCCCAGCCATTCAGCGCCATCACGCGGCGGATGCGCTTCAGGTTATACCTGGTCGCAAACTCGCGATTGACCAGGGCCTGGACCCGACGGGCGCCGTACGACGCCCGGGTGCGGATGATCGCGCGGATCTGCGCCGTGACGACGCGATCCTCGGCCGTGGCGTAGCGGGCCGGCCGACCGGCGCTCGTCCGATAGGCACAGGCGCGACTGATCCCCAGCACGCGACTGATCAGGGCCATCTTCCGCCCCGTCATCGCCTGGACCCGGTGTAGAAGCGCGGTCTTTTTTTTACCTCCTCACGCGCCGCCTGGAGAATCTCGATCTCCATCACCTTCTTCCCGAGCGCCCGCTCCAGCTCCCGAATGCGCTGCTGCGCCGCCCGCAGCTCGCTGGCCGGCACGACCTCCTCGTTCGCCGTCACCGCGGCCGTGCTCCCCTCGGCGCTCAGGCGCTGCCACTGCTTGATCAGCTGCGGGGCCACGGCCAGTTCTCGGGCCAATTCCGAGACCGTCAGCTCCTGGCGAGCGACCCGGGCTACCTGCTCCTGCTTAAACTGCGGGGTGAAGATCCGGCGACCATCGGCCTTCCGGGCATGCGTTTCCATTCGACGACCCTCCCATGGGAAGTAAACCTACGCTTCCAAAGTGCCTCGTCGAATCGGGGTACAGAGCACGCCAGCGATCGCTGGTCTTGCGCGAGTTCGCTGTTTAGGTGCTGAATGGTCGTGCGCGCATGCAACACGCGGTACGCCAGAATGCCCATTACTGCCAAGAGCAGGGTGATCGTCAGCGCGCCTTGATTCTTGCCTGTGGTCATCGGCATTCTAGCCTCTCCCGCGTAATGATGGTCTAACCACGAGACGGGTAAATGACGCTTGTGGAGTCTTTCGCAAGACGTGGCCGCAGACGAAATACGTTCAGCTGGGGGCGTGCGCTCTCGGGATCGACAAAGAGCCATTCGTCGTGCCAAGCCGCACCCTTTTCCAGCAGAACGGTATGCAATGAGTCAACGGTTGCGGACAGAACTCGATCCCCTTGGGCATTCCGAATCTCCACGTAACCAGTAGTCGGGCGAGACTTGGGGTCAGCGGCTGGCGACAGTGCCACGGCACGGAACATCACGCCGTCGTTGGAGCAAATCGGGGTTACCGTCAAGGCCGACGGCATCACTTCACCCTGAAATAATGTGGTGTGTAGCCAACTCAGCGGAGTAACGGAATTCCAAACAACCTTGTCGTTGGGGCCGAGAGCAACGCCTTCAAGCTGCCAGCTACCCTCGACTACCAGTGTGCGGCCAAGGGCCCACGGAGCTGAACACATATTGACCCCGAGCGAGATGAACCCCTTCACTCGACGAACCGCTGGCACATCCCGAAGAAATTCACGGACCAAGCCGCCGTCGGTAGATCGGATTAGCGCAATCTGTGGTCCATTCGTGCCCGGTGGCGAGTCGATGTTAGACGCGAAGGTGGTGTCATCGAAGGCATGAAGCGATCCAAGATTGTGGACCTGACCGGAGATGTATGCCGCTGGGGTGAACCGGCGCGACAGGCGACCGCGATCATCGATGACGACGATGTTGCGACGTCTCCCGTCCAACGCGAACAACGTGTCGCCAAGAAAGACTAGTCCAATAACGCCGCGGAATTCCAAGGGCCCGCCACCGCATCGGCCGAACTGATATTGCAACGAACCTTCCCTGATGTCGAAGACCGACACTCTGCATTCCGACTGCTCGTAGACTGCAACACGGCCCGCCTTGCTCGTCGCGAGTATGCCGCGCGAGTCAGACAACACGCCGTCGCCGAATGAACGTTCATACTCGAGAACATACTGGCTGGCAGCGGTCGGAGGCCTGTCTGCAATGGTGGCGCCAGAAGCGAGTCGCCATGGATCGCCGCTATGACACGAGAGTGACATTAGCGCCAGCACAGCTGCGAACTGGCGTGTTGATTGCATTTGGAAATGGCGTGCCATCATTCTGACTCGATTGGCCCAGCTCTTCGTAAGACCGGTGGTGTGTTGTAGTTTGGGGCGATACGCGCCTCGTAACACGAGCGCTCTAAGTCCGCCGTCAAGTGTCACGTCGCCCAGGTAGAAGCCGTGTGTTGGACTGTCGGAGACATTTCTATGACCGCGGGGCCGCGTGGGTCCCGTAGTGCTCCATCCGCGGTGACGGTCGAGAGATAGTTCTGGGTCCCGTTGGGTAGCGATCGTAGACCTCCTGCCGCTGCGGGGCGATCTGTTCCGAGTATGGGGGGGGGGGGGCCAAAACCGCAACCCCCCCTTGGGCCGGCTGCTGATCCAGACGCCACGAGCTCCTTACCAAGTGAGCGGCGAGCCCCCGGCGATTCGTAGGGGGGACCGTCCGCCCATGGCCATTCGGCGAACCGCCGGCGCGTTCTGCGGTCGGGGTCCGGGCCGGCTCCCCCGCCCCCTTTGCAACGTTCTGCCCGCCCCGCGAGTCTTCCATCGAACTCTAGGTATGGGAGACCCGATGGCCGCCCGTGACCAGCTCCGGGGTACCTGCGAACTGCTGATCCTCAAGACCCTCACCTGGGGGCCGCGCCACGGCTATGCCATCGCGCGGTGGCTGGAGGAGACCTCGGGAGAGGTGCTTCGTGTCGAAGAAGGCTCGCTCTACCCGGCGCTCTACCGCATGGAACGCCGCGGCTGGATTGCCAGTGAGCGGCGCGTCTCGGAACTGAACCGCCCCGCCAAGTACTACCGGCTCACCGCCGCCGGGCGGCGCCAGTTGAAGTCGGAAACCGCCGACTGGCTCGCGTTTGCGCATGAAGTCTCCCGCGTGTTGCTGGCGGAGGCATGATGCGCGGGCCGGCCGAGGGTCCCGAACCAGTGCGCGAGCCGATCTTCGAACCGACGCCTGACCAGGAGGTCGCCGACGAACTCGACTTCCACCTCGAGATGCGCGCCCGCGAGCTGATCGCCCGCGGCGTCGAACCCGGGCTGGCGCGACAGAAGGCGCGCGAACACTTCACCGACTTCGACCGCGCCGCCGAGGAATGTCGGCGCCTGGCGCGAGAGCGGAGCCGATCAGTGCGGCGGAGCCGCTGGTTGGTCGATGTCATGCAGGACGTGCGGTTTGCGTTCCGCCTGTTGCGGCAGCGGCCCGCGTTCGCCCTGCTGGCGATCCTTCCCCTGGCCCTCGGCATCGGTGCGGCGACGACGATGTACAGCGTGGCCGATGTCGTGATGATCCGCCCCTTGCCGTTTCCCGAGCCGGACCGCCTGGTGGCGATCTGGGCGACGGAGTCGTCGTGGCGCAACTCCGCCGTCTCGATACCCTGGCAGAGTGTCGTCATCGGCCAGAGCGAATACGACGCATTGCGCGAGCGGGCCCACACCCTCTCGGCGGTTGCCGCGTGGTCACGCACCAGCGTCACGCTCAACACCGACAACCGCTTCGAACCGGTGCCGGCGGTGCGCGCCACGGCGAGCATCTTTCCGCTGCTTGGCATTCGGCCGGTGCTCGGTCGGGTATTCCGGCCGGAGGAAACGGTGCTTGGCGGGCCGCACATCGCCCTGGTGAGCTGGGAGGCGTGGCAGGCGCGGTTCCACGGTGACTCGGCGCTGGTGGGGCGCAGCGTCGTCTTCGGTGACAGCAGCCACTACACCGTCGTCGGCGTGCTTCCCCGGGGGGTCCGGCTCGATCGGACCCAGGCGCCGCCGGCCTTCTGGCTGCCGGCCTTCACCGAACCCTACGACGCGCCGTTACAGCACAATCGGTCGTATCGCGGCCTTGGCCGGCTCGCGGCGGGTGCGACAGTGGCGCAGGCCAATGCCGAAGTCGGGCGGATCTTCACCGACGTCAAGACCGAATGGAAAGGGCACGCCGACGGCACGTCGGGACGCGCGGCAATCTGGAAGGACGACCAGGTGGCCGCGGCGCGTCCGTCGCTGACGATCCTCACCGGCGCGGTCGGTCTGCTGTTGCTGATTGCCTGCATTAACGTCGCCATGCTGATGCTCGGTGAAGCGGTCCGTCGCCGGCCCGAACTCTTCGCGCGGCAGGCCCTCGGCGCCTCGCGGACCCGACTGGTGCGACAGTTGTTGACGGAGAGCGTGGTCATCGCCGGCACGGCCGCCGGGCTCGGTACCGCGGCGGCCTGGGCCGGCGTCCGTGTCCTGGTCCATTCGGCGCCGAGCGGCATCCCGGGCATCGGCACCGCGGCAGTCGACGGCCGCGTGCTGCTCTTTGCCGCGGTCTGCGCGGTGGCGATCGGCGCGGGATTCGGCCTCCTTCCGGCCCTCGCGCTGCTGCGTTGGCGGGTCGATGGCCGGGTCCGGATCGGGGCGGGGCAGACCGCGCGGGGCACCGTGATGCTGCAGCGCGGGCTGATCGCCGCCGAGGTGGCGCTGTCTCTGGCCATGCTGGTGGGATGCTCGCTGCTGGGACGCAGCCTGGTGCGGCTGACGGCGGTCGATCCGGGTTTCGTCGTCAACGGATTGTTCGAGGTCACAACGTTCTCGACCGGCAAGTTCTGGCGTGACGACGACCGGATCACCCGCTTCAACGATGCGGCGATCGACGCGTTGCGATCGATCCCCGGCGTGACCGCAGCCAGCGCCGCATGGGCGGTCTCTTCGATGGCGGTTACAGCTCCTCGCCGATGGAGGTGGTCGGCGAGACCTATCCGGACGGCGGCCCCGACATCCAGCAGCGGGCCGTGATGCCGGACTACCTGCGAACCATTGGCGTGCCGCTCCTCGCCGGGCGCGACTTCACGGCCGCAGACCGCGCCGGCAGCGAACCGGTGGTGATACTCTCGCAGGCCTCTGTAGCGCGGGACTTTCACGGCCAGTCGCCGATCGGCCGCGAAGTCACCTGGCAAGGAAACACGTGGACCGTAATCGGTGTCGCGGGTGACGTGCTGGATCAGCGCCTGACCGAAGCGGCCCGACCCACCATCTACGTCCCGGCCGCGCAGGCTCCCGGCAACGTCATGGTCATGCTGGTGCGCGCCAGCGCAGACTCGCGGGCCCTCACGCGCCTGGTCAAGGCGCGGGTCGACGGCCTCGACCCGGCTGTGACCGTGACCAGCGTCGATCCGGTCGAATCACTGATCCATCAGTCCTATGCCGAAGAGCGCTATCGTACCCTGCTCGGCTCGCTCTTCGGATTCATCGCCGCGGCGCTCGCCGGCGCCGGCATCTTCGGGGTGATTTCCCGGACGGTGGCGCAGCGTATGCGCGAAGCCGGCATCCGCGCCGCGTTGGGCGCGCGCGGCAGTACCCTGACCACGTTGATGCTCCGCGACACCGCGATCGGCGCGGCCATCGGCATCGTCATCGGCGTCGGGATTGCCGTGCTGCTGGCCCGGGCGCTGTCGCCCTACCTCTTTGGCGTCCGGCGCCAAAGAGGTAGGGCGACAGCGCCCGGGCCAGCAGCACGGCAATCCCGACGCCGATGACGATGCCGATGGCCGCGCCGATCGCGGTGTCGCGGGAGCATCAACGTGGTCAGGGTATTGCCGCGCGCGCCCGACGCGGCGCGGATCGGCTTCGCGCATACGCTGCGCCACCATCCGGGAAATCGCCCAGATGCCGGCGCCGGCGAGCGCCGCGGCGATGAATCCGAAGAGCGAGCGAGCAGGGTACGATAGCGCTCTTCGGCATAGGACTGATGGATCAGTGATTCGACCGGATCGACGCTGGTCACGGTCACAGCCGGGTCGAGGCCGTCGACCCGCGCCTTGACCAGGCGCGTGAGGGCCCGCGAGTCTGCGCTGGCGCGCACCAGCATCACCATGACGTTGCCGGGAGCCTGCGCGGCCGGGACGTAGATGGTTGGTGGCCGCTTCGGTCAGGCGCTGATCCACGCGTCACCCGCGACACCGATTACGGTCCACGTGTTTCCTTGCCAGGTGACTTCGCGGCCGATCGGCGACTGGCCGTGAAAGTCCCCCGCTACAGAGGCTGCGAGAGTATCACCCCGGTTCGCTGCCGGCGCGGTCTGCGGCCGTAAAGTGCGCCCGGCGAGGACGCACCAAATGGTTCGCAGGTAGTCCGGCATCACGGCCCGCTGCTGGATGTCGGGGCCGCCGTCCGGATAGGTCTCGCCGACCACCTCCATCGGCGAGGAGCTGTAACCGCCATCGAAGAGACCGCCCGATGCGGCGCTGGCTGCGGTCACGCCGGGGATCGATCGCAACGCGTCGATCGCCGCATCGTTGAAGCGGGTGATCCGGTCGTCGTACGCCAGAACTTGCCGGTCGAGAACGTTGTGACCTCGAACAATCCGTTGACGACGAAACCCGGATCGACCGCCGTCAGCCGCACCAGGCTGCGTCCCAGCAGCGAGCATCCCACCAGCATGGCCAGAGACAGCGCCACCTCGGCGGCGATCAGCCGCGCTGCAGCATCACGGTGCCCCGCGCGGTCTGCCCCGCCCCGATCCGGACCCGGCCATCGACCCGCCAACGCAGCAGCGCGAGGGCCGGAAGGAGGCCGAATCCCGCGCCGATCGCCACCGCGCAGACCGCGGCAAAGAGCAGCACGCGGCCGTCGACTGCCGCGGTGCCGATGCCCGGGATGCCGCTCGGCGCCGAATGGACCAGGACACGGACGCCGGCCCAGGCCGCCGCGGTACCGAGCCCGGCGGCCGTACCGGCGATGACCACGCTCTCCGTCAACAACTGTCGCACCAGTCGGGTCCGCGAGGCGCCGAGGGCCTGCCGCGCGAAGAGTTCGGGCCGGCGACGGACCGCTTCACCGAGCATCAGCATGGCGACGTTATGCAGGCAATCAGCAACAGCAGACCGACCGCGCCGGTGAGGATCGTCAGCGACGGACGCGCCGCGGCCACCTGGTCGTCCTTCCAGATTGCCGCGCGTCCCGACGTGCCGTCGGCGTGCCCTTTCCATTCGGTCTTGACGTCGGTGAAGATCCGCCCGACTTCGGCGTTGGCCTGCGCGACTGTCGCACCCGCCGCGAGCCGGCCAAGGCCGCGATACGACCGATTGTGCTGTGGGCGCATCGTAGGGTTCGGTGAAGGCCGGCAGCCAGAAGGCCGGCGGGCCTGGGTCCGATCGAGCCGGACCCCCGGGCAAGCACGCCGACGACGGTGTAGTGGCTGCTGTCACCGAAGAGACGTTGCGCCCCACCAGCGCCGAGTCACCGTGGAACCGCGCCTGCCACGCCTCCCAGCTCACCAGGGCGATTCCGGCCCGCCAACACCGTTTCCTCCGGCCGGAATACCCGACCGAGCACCGGCCGAATGCCAAGCAGCGGAAAGATGCTCGCCGTGGCGCGCACCGCCGGCACCGGTTCGAAGCGGTTGTCGGTGTTGAGCGTGACGCTGGTGCGTGACCACGCGGCAACCGCCGAGAGGGTGTGGGCCCGCTCGCGCAATGCGTCGTATTCGCTCTGGCCGATGGACGACACTCTGCCAGGGTATCGAGACGGCGGAGTTGCGCCACGACGACTCCGTCGCCCAGATCGCCACCAGGCGGTTGGGCTCGGGAAACGGCAAGGGGCGGATCATCACGACATCGGCCACGCTGTACATCGTCGTCGCCGCACCGATGCCGAGGGCCAGGGGAAGGATCGCCATCAGGGCGCACGCGGGCCGCTGCCGCAACAGGCGGAACGCAAACCGCACGTCCTGCATGACATCGACCAACCAGCGGCTCCGCCGCACTGATCGGCTCCGCTCTCGCGCCAGGCGCCGACATTCCTCGGCGGCGCGGTCGAAGTCGGTGAAGTGTTCGCGCGCCTTCTGTCGCGCCAGCCCGGGTTCGACGCCGCGGGCGATCAGCTCGCGGGCGCGCATCTCGAGGTGAAAGGCGAGTTCGTCGGCGACCTCCTGGTCGGGCGTCGGTTCGAAGATCGGCTCGCGCACTGGTTCGGGACCCTCGGCCGGCCCGCGCATCATGCCTCCGCCAGCAACACGCGGGAGACTTCATGCGCAAACGCGAGCCAGTCGGCGGTTTCCGACTTCAACTGGCGCCGCCCGGCGGCAGTGAGCCGGTAGTACTTGGCGGGGCGGTTCAGTTCCGAGACCCGTCGCTCACTGGCAATCCAGCCGCGGCGTTCCATGCGGTAGAGCGCCGGGTAGAGCGAGCCTTCTTCGACACGAAGCACCTCTCCCGAGGTCTCCTCCAGCCACCGCGCGATGGCATAGCCGTGGCGCGGGCCCCAGGTGAGGGTCTTGAGGACCAGCAGTTCGCAGGTGCCTCGGAGTTGGTCGCGCGAAGCCATCGGGTCCTCCATACCTAGAGTTCGATGGTAAGACTCGCGGGGCGGGCAGAACGTTGCAAAGGGGGCGGGGGAGCCGGCCCGGACCCCGACCGCAGAACGCGCCGGCGGTTCGCCGAATGGCCATGGGCGGACGGTCCCCCTACGAATCGCCGGGGGCTCGCCGCTCACTTGGTAAGGAGCTCGTGGCGTCTGGATCAGCAGCCGGCCCAAGGGGGGTTGCGGTTTTGGCCCCCCCCCCCCCATACTCGGAACAGATCGCCCCGCAGCGGCAGGAGGTCTACGATCGCTACCCAACGGGACCCGGAACTATCTCTCGACCGTCACCGCGGATGGAGCACTACGGGACCCATGCGGCCCCGCGGTCATAGAAATGTCTCCGACAGTCCAACACACGGCTTCTACCTGGGCGACGTGACACTTGACGGCGGACTTAGAGCGCTCGTGTTACGAGGCGCGTATCGCCCCAAACTACAACACACCACCGGTCTTACGAAGAGCTGGGCCAATCGAGTCAGAATGATGGCACGCCATTTCCAAATGCAATCAACACGCCAGTTCGCAGCTGTGCTGGCGCTAATGTCACTCTCGTGTCATAGCGGCGATCCATGGCGACTCGCTTCTGGCGCCACCATTGCAGACAGGCCTCCGACCGCTGCCAGCCAGTATGTTCTCGAGTATGAACGTTCATTCGGCGACGGCGTGTTGTCTGACTCGCGCGGCATACTCGCGACGAGCAAGGCGGGCCGTGTTGCAGTCTACGAGCAGTCGGAATGCAGAGTGTCGGTCTTCGACATCAGGGAAGGTTCGTTGCAATATCAGTTCGGCCGATGCGGTGGCGGGCCCTTGGAATTCCGCGGCGTTATTGGACTAGTCTTTCTTGGCGACACGTTGTTCGCGTTGGACGGGAGACGTCGCAACATCGTCGTCATCGATGATCGCGGTCGCCTGTCGCGCCGGTTCACCCCAGCGGCATACATCTCCGGTCAGGTCCACAATCTTGGATCGCTTCATGCCTTCGATGACACCACCTTCGCGTCTAACATCGACTCGCCACCGGGCACGAATGGACCACAGATTGCGCTAATCCGATCTACCGACGGCGGCTTGGTCCGTGAATTTCTTCGGGATGTGCCAGCGGTTCGTCGAGTGAAGGGGTTCATCTCGCTCGGGGTCAATATGTGTTCAGCTCCGTGGGCCCTTGGCCGCACACTGGTAGTCGAGGGTAGCTGGCAGCTTGAAGGCGTTGCTCTCGGCCCCAACGACAAGGTTGTTTGGAATTCCGTTACTCCGCTGAGTTGGCTACACACCACATTATTTCAGGGTGAAGTGATGCCGTCGGCCTTGACGGTAACCCCGATTTGCTCCAACGACGGCGTGATGTTCCGTGCCGTGGCACTGTCGCCAGCCGCTGACCCCAAGTCTCGCCCGACTACTGGTTACGTGGAGATTCGGAATGCCCAAGGGGATCGAGTTCTGTCCGCAACCGTTGACTCATTGCATACCGTTCTGCTGGAAAAGGGTGCGGCTTGGCACGACGAATGGCTCTTTGTCGATCCCGAGAGCGCACGCCCCCAGCTGAACGTATTTCGTCTGCGGCCACGTCTTGCGAAAGACTCCACAAGCGTCATTTACCCGTCTCGTGGTTAGACCATCATTACGCGGGAGAGGCTAGAATGCCGATGACCACAGGCAAGAATCAAGGCGCGCTGACGATCACCCTGCTCTTGGCAGTAATGGGCATTCTGGCGTACCGCGTGTTGCATGCGCGCACGACCATTCAGCACCTAAACAGCGAACTCGCGCAAGACCAGCGATCGCTGGCGGTGCTCTGTACCCCGATTCGACGAGGCACTTTGGGAAGCGTAGGTTTACTTCCCATGGGAGGGTCGTCGAATGGAAACGCATGCCCGGAAGGCCGATGGTCGCCGGATCTTCACCCCGCAGTTTAAGCAGGAGCAGGTAGCCCGGGTCGCTCGGCAGGAGCTGACGGTCTCGGAATTGGCCCGAGAACTGGCCGTGGCCCCGCAGCTGATCAAGCAGTGGCAGCGCCTGAGCGCCGAGGGGAGCACGGCCGCGGTGACGGCGAACGAGGAGGTCGTGCCGGCCAGCGAGCTGCGGGCGGCGCAGCAGCGCATTCGGGAGCTGGAGCGGGCGCTCGGGAAGAAGGTGATGGAGATCGAGATTCTCCAGGCGGCGCGTGAGGAGGTAAAAAAAAGACCGCGCTTCTACACCGGGTCCAGGCGATGACGGGGCGGAAGATGGCCCTGATCAGTCGCGTGCTCGGGATCAGTCGCGCCTGTGCCTATCGGACGAGCGCCGGTCGGCCGGCCCGCTACGCCACGGCCGAGGATCGCGTCGTCACGGCGCAGATCCGCGCGATCATCCGCACCCGGGCGTCGTACGGCGCCCGTCGGGTCCAGGCCCTGGTCAATCGCGAGTTTGCGACCAGGTATAACCTGAAGCGCATCCGCCGCGTGATGGCGCTGAATGGCTGGGCGCTCCCCCGGGCGGCGCGGCGCCGGACGGGGCGGGCGCACCGGGGCCGGATTCAGCGCGACGTGTCCAACCAGCGGTGGTGCAGCGACGGGCTGGAGATCGCCTGCTGGAACGGCGAGCTCGTGCAGCTCGCCTTTGCGCTCGATTGCCACGACCGAGAAGCCTTGGCGCATGTCGCCGTGCCCCGCGATCTGCTGGCGACGGACATCCAGCAGCTGATGACGGCGGCCGTGGCGGCCCGCTGTGGTGACCGGCCTGCGGAGTCGATTCAGTGGCTCAGCGACAACGGCAGCATCTACACGGCGCTCGACACGCTGTGCACGGCCGAACGGCTGGGGCTGGTGCCGATCACCACGCCGGCGGCCAGCCCGCAATCGAATGGCATGTCGGAGGCGTTTGTGAACACGATCAAGCGGGACTATGTGGCGGGCGCGGATCGGTCGAGCGCGGCGAGTATCCTGGCGCAGATCCCCGCGTGGATCGCGGATTACAATGCCGTCGCCCCGCACTCGGCGCTCGGCTATCAGTCACCCCAGCAGTATCGCAGCCGTCGGTCCGCGGTAGGTCTCACATGCTAGCCCAAACTGCCTCACGAAATGGGGGACAGAGCAGAGGATTCCGTTCGTGCGTATCTACTTTCGTCGCCTGATCTCGCTCTGGAGCGAGTAGACTACCCGCTACCTATTCATCTGCACGCAATGGCCGCGGCGGCGGCGGCAATCTGTGCGGATGGGCTGGGCAGTGGGCAAGCAATGCACGACTACCTCATCACAACGGCACAGTGGGAGAGCGCTTCAACTCTGACTGTCGCGGCCTCCGCGATCGGGATCACGGACACCGCGGCCTTTCGGCAATGCATTTACGCCCCCGCGACCAAGGCGAGAATCGACTCATCCATTGCGCTGGGTGAGCGAATGGGGATTCACGGCACGCCAACATTCCTTTCGCTCCACGGGAGCGTCTCGGGGATCCTGACCGCCCAAACAGTTCGAGAACTGCGATAGGAACCGTACTCACCGGCGTGAGATGGTCGAACAAGGGCTCGTCGCGCAACTCCGCGGGAGGCGACCGCCTGGGACGGGGCCATGCGCCATCATCCCCCTTCGGCTCACCCCCCCCCTTGCAACCCTCCCGCCGTGCCCGGTGTCTTACCTTCAGACGTCCTGAAGGAGAGGCGACCGATGGCCGATGTCCTGCAAGGCACCCTCGACCTGCTGGTGCTGAAGACGCTGGCGCTGGAGCCGATGCACGGCTGGGGGATTTCCCAGCGCATCCAGGCCCTGTCGCACGATGTCTTCCTGGTCCCGCAGGGATCACTCTATCCGGCGCTGGTGCGGCTCAAGCGCCGCGGCCTGGTGACCAGCTCCTGGCGCACCACCGAGGCGGGGCGCCGGGCGCGATACTACGCCCTGACGGCCGCGGGACACCGCGCACTGGAACGGGAGCGGGCGCTCTGGCACCGGACCAGTGCCGCGGTCAACCGGATCCTCGAGGCCCACCACCTGGCCGGAGGTGCCGCGTGAGTCTCTGGAGCGATTGGTCGGAACGGGTGCGGGCGTTGCTCTTCCGGCGGCGCGAGGAGCGCGAGCTGGACGAGGAGCTGCGCTTTCATCTCGACATGGAAGCGGAAGCGAGAGCACGGGGCGGCCTCGACCCGGCCGAAGCGCGACGCCAGAGTGCGGCGGTGTTCGGCGGCGTGGAGCGGATCAAGGAGGATGTCCGTGATGCGATCGGCGTGCGCGGCGCCACCGATTTCGGCGGCGACGCCCGCTACGCGCTGCGGACGTTGCGTGCACGGCCCGGGTTCACCCTGGTGGCGGTGGCGACGATCGCACTGGGAATCGCGGCCACCACCGCCGTCTTCAGCACGTTCGACACCGTCATCCTGCGCCCGCTGCCGTATCGCGATCCGGGCCAGCTGGTCCGCCTCTATCAGCACGGCGACGAGGATCCCGGCGGCCGGGACGTGGTCACACCGGTGCACTACCTCGTGTATCAGCAGCGCGTGTCCTCATTGCAGAGCATCGCCGCGATGAACCTGTACGACCGGACCGGCGCCGATATCGGCCAGGGGAACGACGTCCGCCGGATTCGCACCGAAATCGTCAGCGCCAGCTATTTCGACGTGCTGCACACGCCGCCGATGCTGGGCCGCCCGTTCACCCGCGACGAAGACATCGGCACGAACAGCGACCAGGCGCCCGGCGCTCCGGTGGTGATTCTCAGCAACGCCTTGTGGCGGGACCGCTTTCACGGCAATCCCGGGCGCGATCGGGCAGTCGTTGGTGATGAGTGGCATGCCGCACACCATCGTCGGTGTCATGCCGGCGAGGTTTGCCGATCCGCTGATCGGGCGCGATGTCGATGCCTGGGTGCCGCTCGACCTGACGCCGGGCACCGATCTCGGCAACGCCGACAATCACTACCTCTCGGTGATCGGCCGCCTGGCGCCCGGCGTGTCGCTGGCGCGGGCCCAGGCGGAGCTCGACGCGGTCAGCGTCGACTTCGGGAAGCAGTTCACCAACGGTGCGCAGCACGTCCGCGCGCGGCTCTATCCGCTCAAGGACGACATTGTCGGCGATACGCGGGGATCGCTGGCGCTGATCGCGGGCGCGGTGGGACTGGTGCTGCTGCTGGTGTGCGTCAATGTCGCCAACCTGCTGCTGGTGCGCGGCTCGGAGCGCGCGCGCGAGTTCGCGATGCGCACCGCACTCGGTGCCGGGCGCGGGCGCCTGGTGCGGCAGCTGCTGACCGAGAGCCTGGTGCTCGCGGCGGCCGGTGCGGTGCTGGCGATCCCGGCGGCGCGGGGACTGATGGCCGCGATCGTGGCGCTGGGCGCCGGATCGGTGCCACGGCTGGACCGCCTCGGGCTGAGCCTGCCGGTGCTGGCGTTCGCCGCGATCGTGACGGCGTTGAGCGCCGTCCTCTTCGGGCTCGCGCCGGCGTGGCGAGCGGGCCGGACCGAACCCGCCGACGTCCTGCGGAGTCACGGCCGGACGGCCACGGGCGATCGCCGCCAGGGGCGGCTGCGCGCCACGCTGGTGGTGGTGCAGATCGGGCTGGCGTTCGTGCTCCTGAGCGGCGCCGGTTTGCTGGTCGCTTCCTTCCGCGCGCTGCAGAACCTCCCGCTCGGCATCACACCGGAACACGTGTTCACGTTCCAGGTGCACCTCCCCAGCGTGCGCTACGACTCGCTGGCCCGGAGCACGTTCCATCGCCGACTGGACGCCGCGATCGCCGCCATACCCGGTGTTCACGCCGCCGGCGCCACCTCGAAGCTCCCCGCCACAGGGAGTTACAACAGCTGGGGGGTGCAAGCGCTTTCCGGACCGCTGGTGGGAACGGAACAGGCGGGCGTGGGCGCGGAACAGCGGATCGTCACCCCGGGGTACTTCGCCGCCACCGGCGTTCGCCTGCTGACCGGGCGGGCGTTCGACGACGGTGACACGCCGCGGGCAGCCGACCGCGTGGTGATCAGCGCCAATCTTGCCAAGCGGCTCTTTCCCGGGGTCTCACCGCTGGGACAGCAGCTCCGCACCGGCGGTCACACCAGCCGGGTCATCGGCGTCGTGGCGGACGGTGCGCTCGATCCGGTCGGGACACCGGCGTTCTACGTGTATCACTCACACGATCAATTCTCGGGCGACCGCAACTGGGCGCTGTTCGAAGTCGTGTCCACGTCCGTTCCGTTCGACGTCGCCGCCGCCGGCATCCGGCGCGCCCTGGCGGCGATCGACCCGCAGCTGGTGATGGATCAGCCGATGCCGCTGGAAGAGGCCGTTGGACAGGGTACGTCACAACGGGCCTTCACGCTCAAGGTATTACTGGCGTTCGCGGCGACGGCGCTGTTGCTGGCCGCGCTGGGGGTCTTCGGCGTGCTGTCGTACGCGGTGCGGTTGCGGAGCCAGGAGTTCGGCGTGCGGCTGGCGCTCGGTGCCACGCCGGAACGCCTGCTGCGGTCGGTACTGGGGCAGGCGCTCGCGATGACGGCGGCCGGGATCGCCGTCGGACTGGCGGGGGCGGTGCCGCTCTCGCGGTTGATGGCCACGATGGTATTCCGCCTCAGTCCGCTCAACCCGATTGTCCTGGGTGTGGTGGCGACGCTGCTGGTGCTGATCGGCACCACCGCGGGATACCTGCCGGCGCGGAGAGCGACGCGAATCGAGGTGCGGAGCGTGCTCGAATGAACAGGCCGGCCATGGTCCACGCGACGACCGCACCACGCGCCCGGGCCACGGGCGCTCGCGCCGCTACTATTCCCTGAACCTCAACCGCAGACGCCGTGACTCTTCTCGACTCCGAACGCATCTACTCCGGCCGGATCGTCTCGCTCGACCTCGATACCGTCCGGTATCCCAACGGCGTGACCGGCAGCCTCGAAATGCTGCGCCACCCGGGCGCGGCCGCGGTGGTGCCGGTGCTCGACGATCCGCGCGACGATGATCCGCGGTTGGTCCTGCTGCGACAGTTCCGCCACGCGACCGACGGCTATTGCTGGGAAATTCCAGCGGGCCGGCGCGATCCGGGTGAAGCGCCGGAGGTGACCGCGCGGCGCGAGCTGACCGAGGAGACCGGCTACCGCTGCCGGACGCTGCTGCCGCTGACGATGATCTGGACGACGCCGGGGTTCACCGACGAGCGGATCCATCTCTACCTGGCGACGGGGCTCGAACCGGGAGAGACGGCGCTCGAACCCGACGAGATTCTGGAGCGTCACGAACTCCGCTGGTCGCGCGTCATGGCCATGGTGAAGGACGGGGAAATCACGGATGCCAAGACGCTGGTGGCGCTGCTCTATGTCGAGGCGATGATACGCGGCGGGGGACGACCATCGTAGATTGCCGGTCATGGCCGCGCGTCTTGATCCCTCCCGTTTGCGCTCCGCCCTCGGCAAGGGGGCGCCCGCGCCGGTGTATTACCTGGCCGGGAGCGAGGGGCTGCTCAAGGAAGACGCCCTCGCCGTGATCATCGACGCGGTGCTCGACCCCGGACTGCGCGACTTCAACCTCGATATCGTGTCGGCGGCGCAGATTGATCCCGGGGGACTGGACGCGGCGTGTGCGACGCTGCCGATGATGGCGGAGCACCGGGTGGTGGTGTTGCGCGACGTGGAGGCGTGGAAGCGGAAGGCGAAGGCCAAAGCGGCGGCCGTGACCTATCTCGACCATCCGTCACCGGACACGGTGCTGGTGATGGTCCAGGGAAACGACGACGACCCGGACGGCGACCTGGTCCGGCACGCCGTGCTGGTCGACTGCAACGCCCCGACCGGCGACGCGTTCGACCGCTGGCTCGCCGATCAACTCGCCACGGCAGGCATTGCCCTGGAGCCGGAAGCCCGCGAACACCTGGTCCGCGCCACCGGCGGCGACCTGGGAACGCTGCACGCCGAAATCGAGAAGCTCGCCGGGCTGGTCGGCACCGGGCCGATCGACCGCGACACCGTCGGGGCAATGGTCGGCGTGCGCTTCGGCGAGACGCCCGACGACTGGCGCGACGCGGTGCTGCGCGATGAGACGAGTCGGGCCATCACGCTGCTGCCGCGTTTGCTGGAAACGAGTGGCGTCTCCGGCGTGCGGCTGGTGACGCTGCTCGGCTCTTCGCTGATCCTGCTCGGCTGGGCACGGGCGACGGCGCAGCGGAAGCGGCTTCGCGGCGAGGCACTGGTGCGGGCGGTGAGCGACCTCTGTTTTCGCGTCCGGCCGTCGGTGGGAAGCTACGGCCCCGCGGCGCGCCTGGTGGCCGAGGTGGCGGCGCACTGGCCGCCGGCGCGGGTCCGGGGGGCGATCGCCGCCGCGCTGGCCGCCGACATCGCGTTGAAGAACACCGGCGTTTCCGACGAGACCGGGACCGTGACCGACCTGATACTGGCGCTGGCGGCGTCGCGTCTGGAGCGCGCGGCATGATGCCGCCACGGGTGGTCTTCGCGCTGGCCGCCGCCGCGGTGCTTGCTCCGCCGCTGGCCGCACAGATGCCGCTGCAACCGACCAATCCTCAGTACAAGGAAGTGGTGCGGCTCGACCAGGAGGGATATCCCGATTCGGCGCGAGCACTGATCGCGGCGCGGCTGGCCAGGCTTTCACCCGCCGACACCAGCTACCCGGAAGCGTTGTACACCGCGGCCATCGTGGCGAAGAACGGCGACGAGACGCGCCAGGATTACCTCCGCATCACGGTCGACTATCCCCACTCGCGCTGGGCCGACAAGGCGCTGCTGCGGCTGGCGCAGCTCGACTACGGCGCCGGCAATCTCGACGCCGTCGAACAGCGGGTGGCACGGCTGTTCAGCGATTATCCCGCGTCACCGATTCTGGCGACGGCGGCGCTGTGGGGCGCGCGGGCGGCCTTCGAGCGGCAGCACCTGCAGCTGGCCTGCACGTGGCTGGCCAAAGGGCTGGACCTGGCGGGCGACGATATCGAGCTGCGCAATCAACTGACGTTCGCCAAGCAGCGCTGCGTGATCAGTCCCGGGCTGGAGGTCGTGCCACAGGTCCCGGAGTCGCTGCGAGCCAAGCCGCCGGTGGGTGACACGGCGCATCGCGACACGACGCAACACGCCGCGCAGCATCGGGACACGACGCAGCGCCACGACACCACGGCGCGCGGCGACACGACGCATCGCCTCCGGGCCGACACGACACGCCGTGCGCCGACCGACACCAGGGCCGCGCACCAGCCGCCGCCGGGCAAGCCGATCTCACCGCCGCCGACACCGCCGGTGCGGCAGCCGCCGGTCGGGGCGAAAGCCGCAGCCGCAACCGATCACTGGCGGGTGCAGGTGGCCGCGATCAGTGATCGCGCCGCGCTCGACCGACTGCTGAAGCAGTTGAAGAACGCGGGGTACAAGACCTACCAGCTTCCGGGACCGCGCGGCCTCGTCCGGGTGCAGGTGGGCTCGTACGCCACCCGCGACGCCGCGGCGGCACAGGCGGCCACGCTGCGCAAGCTCGTGGGCGGGACTCCCTACCCGGTTCGAACGCCATAGCGGCCAGCGCGGAGCCCCGCGCTGCCGGTCAGATCCCTGGTCTCCCGCCGTCCCCCCGGCCGGCGGGTCGCGGTGCGGGCGCGACACAGACCGGAGGCACCAACGCGGGCGCGACCGCCGGAATCGGCGCGATGCCATCCTGCGTCAGCAGCGCATCGAGCGCCCCGAGGTTCCGGGTGTTGACCGTCCGCCATGCCAGCACCGTCGCGCGCAAATCGGCGCAGACCATCCGCCACGCCTTCAGCTTCGACGGATTGGGGGGCAGGTCGGACATGTCCATCACCTTGAGCTGTCCGTTCAGCGAAACCAGCACCGCGCCTTCTTCGGCTTCGACGCCGTTGAGCGTGGTGAAGCTCGGCACTGGCGCCGCGGCCCGGCCACCCCGGGCACCGCGCCCGGCCGGCGCGGGTTCGCCGGTACCACCGATCCGCAGCAGCGTCGAATCGAGCTCGGCCGCCGCCGCCGCAACCGCCGGGGGCGGGTGACGCGCCTGGACCGCGGCGATTGCAGCCCGCATCTGCGTGACCTGCTGGAATCCGTCCCACGCTTCCCTGGCGCCGTCGTACAGCTTCATCTGCAGATCGTGCAGCGCCGGCGAGGTCGGCCGGCGTGGCCCGTCGAGTTGGGGTCGTTCTTCACCGTGCACGGTCTGGGTATACCACCTTGCCGTCGACGTTGAATCGCAGCGTGTAGATGCCGGGAAGCACCAACGGGCCCTTCGCCGCCCCAGTGAGTATCGCCGCGGTACCGCGCCGGTGACGTGCGCCAGGTAGTGGATGAACGCCGGCGGCATGTCGTAGCGCAGGTCCCAGTTGATCCGGTGCATCCCGGCGGTGGTCGGCATCGGCTGGGGCACGATAGATCCATTCGTCGGGCACCGGCGGTGGCGGTTCGGGAATCGGCGGAATCGGGTCGCTCGAGTAGTGCCGGACTATCGCGTCCGGCCGCGTCGAGAACGTCGAGCGCGATGTGGTGCGCCGACGCGCCAGGTTGTAGTAGATCACGGCGCCCTCGGGCGGATTGTCGCCGTGCGGCATCTCGGGCGGGAACGGCGTCCCGGTGTTGATGTTGCGCCGCACGCCGGATGGCGTCGCCCGGCTTGAAGAGGTGGACCGGCTCCGCGCGCCATCGCCGGCGGTCAGCTGCCGCAGCGGCGAGATGTCGTCGAGGATCCAGATGCTCCGTCCATACGTCGCGGCGACCAGATCGTTGTCCTTGACGATGATGTCGCGATACGATGTGTTGGGCAAGTCTGAGCATCAGCGACTGCCAGTCGTCGCCGTCATCGAACGAGACATACATGCCGCTCTCGGTGCCGGCGAAGAGCAGTCCCGGCCCGCCTGGTATCGGCGCGGATCACCCGCGAATAGCTGCCGCTCACCTGGCCGCTCGGCAGGCCGTTGACGATCTTCGTCCAGGTCCGGCCGTAGTCATGCGTGCGATAGAACGCCGGCGTGTTGTCGCCGATGCCGCGATTGAGCGCGACGTATGCGGCGCCGGCGTCCTGCCACGACGCGTCGATCGCCGATACGCCGCCGCCGCGGCATCCGAATCCGCCGGCTGCCCGCGGCCAGCCTGCCCGGGTGGGGCGCGTCCTCCCAGGTGACGCCGTGATTCCTCGTCACCTGCACCAGGCCGTTGCTCAGTGCCGACCCAGATCACGCCCGGGCGCCACGTTCGACGTGGTGATGGCGTTGATGGTGCCGCCCGCGCCCCGCCCCGCCCACCCCCGCCGCGGCTCGTCGCCGCCGCCAGCGCGGCACGGCAGCGGTCGGCGCCCGGGGATGCCAAGATCGGGCGAGATCCGCTTCCAGTTCACCGCGCCGTCGGTCGTCGAATACAGGTACTGGAAGCCGAGCAGCAGCTCGTGCGGATTGGCGCGCGAGAAGATGATCGGCTGGTCGCCGGTGCGGCGCAGCCCGAGGCTGGTGTCGACGTTCGGCGACACGTCGACCCATTGATTGGTCGGCTTGGTCACCTTCACGATGCCGGCGGTCGACCCGACCATGTACACGATGTTCGCGTTGAGCGGGTCGGGCGCGACGAAGCCGTTCTCGTAGGCCGGGCGTGGGGATACCAGTCGAGCATGGTCACCGCGCCGAGTTCGCCACGATACCGGACCGCGACGGCGCAGGCGTCCTGCTGGCTGCCGTAGATCCAGTACGGCCAGGAGTTGTCGATGCCGATGTGGTAGATCTGGGCGGTCGGCTGGTTGTACCACGAGCTCCATGCCACGCCGCCATCGTGCGAAATGGTGCCGCCCTGGTCGTATCCGAGCATCATCCGGTTGCCATCGGTCGGATCGATCCACATCACCTGGGGATCGTCGCCGCCGGGCGAACCGTGGAATCCGGTGAAGTGCGGCGCCGCCGTCGCGTGGAGACGATACGCGGCGGTGGCCAGCGTGTAGACGATGTCAGGATTGCCGGTGTTGACGAAGACCCCGGACGTGTAATTCCCCTGGCCGTTCGCGATCCGGTCGTCGTTCGCCGCCATGTGGCGCCAGGTTGCGCCGCCGTCATCGGAACGCCAGAGTCCGAAGCCCCACCGGGCCGATGACGAACATCCGTTGCGCGTTGGTGTGCATTGCGACGGCCGCGGTGAGCCGACCGGTGAGCGGCGGCAATCCGCCGCCGGTGATCTCCGTCCAGGTGACGCCTTCGTCCGTCGACTTGAAGAGCTTGGTGCGATCGATCGGTGGCGCCCCGCCCGGTCCGCCGGCGGCGGTGCCGCCGATGCCGCCGAAGCCCCGCCTGCCGCCGCGCTCGATGGTCGTGGCGAGAATCACGTCGGGATGGTCGAACGCCCGGACGATGTTCTGCGCCCCGGTGAGACTGTCGACGTAGAGGGTCTTCTGCCACGTCTGCCCGCCATCGGTGCTGCGGTAGACCCCCCGGCTGCCGTCGGCGGCGCAGGGCATTGCCCAGCACCGCGGCCAGCACGATATCGGGGTTCTTCGGATCGACCAGCAGACCGGGGATCTGGTGGCTCTGTTCGAGGCCGGGGAGATGATGCCAGGTCCTGCCGGCATCGGTCGACTTGTACATCCCGTTGCCGCCACCGGTGCTGCCGGTGCCGACGTAGACGATGTCGGGATCGGACGGCGCGACTTCGACCGAGCCGATCGACGACACCTCCTTGATGCTGTCGAAGACCGGATACCAGGTGACACCGGCGCTGGTGGTCTTCCAGACGCCACCCAGCACCATGCCCCATGTAGAAGACACCGGGCTGGCCCGGCGCCCCGGTACAGCGGCCACACGTCCCGCGCGGAACGGCCCAACGTTGCGCCATGCAAAGGCGGACAACAGCCCCGGGTCAACCGGTGCGCGGTGCCCGGTTGGCGGAACGGCCAGCGCAATACCGAAGGCCAAGGGGGCACCCCGGAATACCCACCGGGCACACATCCGGTCGATCGCCATACGGGCCACGCTTTCGTTCAATGCAGGGGTTCGGAAGGATACGAGCGGCGGCGCTCGCCAGCCAGACCCGATACCGCACACGGTCCGGGCTTCGAGTTCGCCGGTTCCGGCTAGTTTTCCCGAGTGCCCCAGTCCACACCGCTCCTCACCCAGTATCACGAGATCAAGTCGCACCACAGCGGTGCGATTCTGTTCTTCCGGATGGGCGATTTCTACGAGATGTTCTACGACGACGCCCACACTGCGGCCCGCGCGTTGAACATCACGCTCACCTCGCGCGGCGACGGCGTGCCGCTGGCCGGCGTGCCGGTGAAGGCCGCGGCGGGCTACCTGCGCCAGCTGGTCTCACAGGGTCACCGGGTGGCGATCTGTGAACAGGTCGAAGATCCGAAACTCGCCAAGGGGATCGTCAAGCGCGCGGTGATCGAGACGGTGACACCGGGAGCGTTTCTCGACGACGAGTGGTCGCCCGGCTCACGGAACAACTGGCTGGTGGCGGTGGCGGCCGCAGCCGGCGGCACCGGCGTGGCCGCGCTCGATCTTTCCACCGGCGAGCTGGTCCTGGAAACGGTCGTCCCGGATGCGCTGGCCGAAACGCTGGATCGACTGGCGCCGGCCGAAATCGTCGTGGCGGCAGGATCGGGCCTCGCCACGGGACAGGACGCCCTCATCACCGAGCGCGACGCCTGGGAGTTCGACCCGGCGCTGGCGGGCGAAGAACTGGCGCGGCGTCTCCAGCTCACCTCCCTCGACGGCCTGGGGCTGGGCCGGTCCGATGCGCCGGCACTGGGCGCCGCCGGCGCCCTGGTGCGCTACGCGCACGAGCTGCAGCCGCAGGGACTTCCCCACCTCAAGCGTCCCGAGGTACGCCGCAGCGAACGGCTGTGCTGGATCGACGAGATGACGCGGCGCAACCTCGAGCTGGTCGAACCACTGCAGGCAGGGGCGAAGGGCGTCACCCTGCTGGAGACGATCGACCGCACCACGACGCCGATGGGGGCACGATTGCTCCGCCAGTGGCTGCTGTCGCCGCTGGCGGACTGCGATGCGATCGACGCGCGGCTCGACGCCGTGGAGGCCCTCGCCCGGGGCGGCATGCGGCGCGCCGAGTTGCGGGGTGCGCTCGACGGCGTGCGCGACATCGAGCGCCTGGCCGCGCGGGCCGCCGCGGGACGGGCCAATCCGCGCGAGATGGGCGTGCTCCGGGACTCGCTGCAACGCCTGCCGGCGGTGGCGTCGCCCGTGGGAGGCACGGCGCTGCTCGACCATGTCGCGGCACTCGATCCGCTGGCCGATCTTGCCGCCGCCCTCGACCGGGCCCTGGTGGAACGGCCGCCGGTCGCGCTGGCCGACGGCGACGCCATCGCGCCAGGATACGACTCCGCGCTCGACGCACTGCGCGACCTCCGGGACAATGGCAAGAGCGCGCTGGCGGGCATCCAGCAGCGCGAGCGGGAGCGCACCGGGATCACGTCGCTCAAGGTGAGTTACAACAAGGTCTTCGGCTACTACCTCGAAGTGACGCACGCCAACAGCGCGGCGGTCCCCGCCGATTACGAACGGCGCCAGACGCTGTCGAACGCGGAGCGGTACGTCACGCCGGAATTGAAGGACTACGAGGCCAGGGTCCTCGGCGCTGAAGAGCGGATCGCGGCGTTGCAGGGCACGCTGTTCGACGCGCTGCGCGGCCGGGTGCGGGACGAGATCGCGCGGGTGCAGGAGGCGGCGCGGCGCACCGCGCTGGCCGACGTGCTGGCGTCGCTGGCCGAGACGGCGGCGGCCGAGCGCTACGTCCGGCCGGTGGTGCACGCCGGCTTCGAGCTGACCCTGCGGGGTTCGCGACATCCGGTGATCGAACGGATGATGCCGCGCGAGCGCTTCGTCCCCAACGACGTGCAGTTCACCGAGGCCTTGCGGGTGCTGCTGGTGACCGGGCCCAACATGGCCGGCAAGAGCACCATCCTCCGCCAGATCGGGCTGTGCGTCGTCCTGGCCCAGATCGGCTCGTTCGTCCCGGCGGAAGCGGCCCGGATCGGCGTGGCCGACCGGGTGTTCACGCGGGTCGGGGCGAGTGACAACCTGGCGCGGGGTCAGTCGACGTTCATGGTGGAGATGAGCGAAACCAGCGCCATCCTGCACAACGCCACCGCGCGGTCGCTGGTACTGCTCGACGAGATCGGGCGCGGCACCAGCACGTATGATGGTGTCGCGATCGCGTGGGCGGTTACCGAGCACCTTCACGACCGGGTCGGATGCCGGACGATGTTCGCCACCCACTATCACGAGTTGATGCAGTTGCCGGAGAAACTGGCGCACGCCGGCAACCTCAACGTCGCCGTCCGCGAGACCGATCACGGCATCGTGTTCCTGCACCGGCTCGAGGCCGGTGGAACGGACCGCTCGTACGGGATTCACGTGGCCGAACTCGCGGGCCTGCCGGCAGCGGTCGTGGCCCGGGCGCGCGAGGTGCTCGGCACGCTCGAGACCGGTCACCGCGTGGTGCCGGGCGAGGCACCCCGGGACCCTGATCCGGAGCAACCGTCGCTCTTCGACCGACCGGCTCGCGGCGGCGATCAGCCGGGGGAACCGAGCGGGAAGCGAGCGCCGTCGCGCGAGTCGTCCGACGGGGCGCTGGCCGAGCGGCTCAAGCAGCTCGACCCCGACCAGCTGACCCCGATGCAGGCGCTCCAGGAGCTGGCGAAGATCCGCGAGGAGCTGGATCCGCACCGCTGAGTTGTCGTAACCGCCTAGATATGTTACGATGGTTACATGCCTGAGCAGCAGCGGTCCATTGCCGGCATTCATGCCATCGACTTCATCAACGCATCCGGTGACCCCGGCACGGTGCTCGAGGCGCTTTCCGCCGCCACGGTGAAGGCGTCGGTGGCGCGGCGTTTTCAACACGCGCTACGGCGGATCTTTCGCGCCGAATCGGACGGCGGGAGCGCCGACGAACGCGACCTGGCGTTGCTCAACCGGATCCTGGCCGGGGGCGGGTCGTGCCGGGGGTTGCGCCCGACGGTGGCCGGGTACGGTTGGGGGTGGATCGCCGAACCACGCGGGGAGATCGGCGCGCTCTGGCCGGTGGCGTGGTCGGCAGCACGGATCCTCGCCGCACCGGAGTCCGGCCGACTGAAGCACTGCGAAGAATGCGGGCGGTTCTTTCTCGATGTGACGCGAAATCATTCGCGACGCTGGTGCGACATGCAGGCGTGCGGTAACCGGGTCAAGGCGCGGCGTCATCGGGCGCGTTCGCGCTCGCGTCGGCTGGCGTGAGACCGGAGAAGAATTAGGTTGAACAGGTGCGAGTTTTCGTCGGCTCCGCCGTACTGATCGCGCTCGTCGGCGCGTGTCACGGCCGCAACGCGGCCGAGAGGTCGTTCACGCCCGCCGCACTGGTGGCGGGCGAACCGCCGATTCCCTATCCGCCGGAACTCTACGCCAAGCGCATCCAGGGCGACGTGATGCTGTACCTGGTGATCGACTCGACCGGCGCGATCGTCGCTGATTCGACGCGGATCGCCAAGTCGAGCGGTCAGTCCGCGTTCGACGCCGCCGCGCTGCAGGCCGCATCCGGGCTGCACTTCGCGCCGGCTCATCGCGGCAAGGACGCGGTGATGGCACCGATCCAGGTGCCGATATCCTTCCGGCTGCCCGACTCGTTGGCCGCCGTGACGAGTCACGAGTGACGTCGCGGCCGCACGCACGACCATACAATTCGGTACTCGACACGATCGGCTGGACGCCGATGATCCGCCTGTCGCGGCTGGGCGACGGCATTCGCACTCCGGTGCTCGGCAAGGCGGAGTACGCCAATCCCGGGGGTCGGTCAAGGATCGCATCGGTCTGGCGATCATCGCGGGAGCCGAAGCGCGCGGCGAGCTCAAGCCGGGCGGCGTGATCGTCGAGGGGACCAGCGGCAACACCGGCGTGGGGCTGGCGATCGCGGCCGCCATCAAGGGGTACCGCTGCATCTTCACGCTTCCCGACAAGATGAGCCAGGAAAAGGTCCGGCTGCTCAAGGCCTACGGCGCGGAAGTGGTGATCACCCCGACGGCGGTGCCACCGGATCATCCCGAGAACTACGTCATGAAGGCCAAGCAGATCGCGCACGACACCCCGGGCGCAATCCTGGCCAATCAGTTCTACAACCCGCTCAACCCGGAAGCACACTACGCCAGCACGGGACCCGAGATCTGGGAACAGACCGAGGGGAAGGTGACGCACTTCATTGCCGGAGCCGGCACCGGCGGCACGGTGAGCGGAGCGGGGAAATACCTCAAGGAGAAGAATCCCGCGATCCGCGTCATCGCCGGCGATCCGGTCGGGTCACTCTACGCCGGGTATCACCGCACCGGCACGCTCGGCACCGATGGCGCGCCCTACAAGGTGGAAGGGATCGGCGGCGACAAGGTGCCGACCACCATCTGGTGGGACGTGATCGACGACTTCCGTGCGGTCAGCGACAAGGATGCCATGGCGATGGCGCGCCGCCTGGCTCGCGTGGAAGGCATCCTGGCCGGCGGCTCGTCGGGCGTGAATCTCTGCATCGCGCTCGACGTGGCGCGCGCCGTCGACGATCCGGAAGCCTGTGTCGTGACGGTGCTGGCGGACACCGGTGAGCGCTATCTCAGCAAGGTGTTCAACGACTCGTGGCTGCAGGAGAATCAGCTGCTGGACACGCCGCAGCTCACGGTGGCGGCGCTGCTCACCCGCCGGCATGGCAACGCGCCGCCGATCGTGCAGGTGGCGCCGGCGGCACAGGTGCGGCAGGCGCTCAACCTGATGAGCACGTTCGACGTGTCGCAGCTGCCGGTGATCGACGACGGCGAGTGCGTGGGATCCCTGATCGAGAGCACCTTGATGACGCGCGCCATCGGCGAACCGGCGGTCCTCGACCGGGCGGTGCAGGACCTGATGGAGCCGGCCCTGCCGGTGGTCGAGAGCAATCTCACCCTCGACCGGCTGGCACCGATGTTGACGCACGACACGCCCGCCGCCCTGGTGGCCGACCGCGGCAAGCTGGTCGGCATCGTGTCGCGCTACGATCTGCTCCGGGTCATGATCGGGCGGTAGATCCCATGCGCATCACCGTGCTGACCGGCGGCTCCTCCGCCGAACGTGACGTCGCCATCGCCTCGGCGGCGCAGATCGTGCCCGCGCTGAGAAGCCGGCGCCACGACGTCGCCGTAGTCGACACCACCGTCGGTCCGCTCGGCGCCGCCGCTGAAGCACGGCTCCTCGGCCTCAAGGTGAGCGCCGCACCTCCGCGGACGGGGGATATCGCGACCCTGGCGGCCCGCGAGCGCGAGCTGCTGCTGGGCGGCCTGCTGACCGATCCTGTCATCCGGAAGGCCGACGTGGTCTTCCTGGCATTGCACGGCGGCAGCGGCGAGGACGGTACCATCCAGCATCTCCTCGAGGTGGCCGGCGTGCGCTACACCGGCTCGGGACCGCTTGGCAGCGGCCTGGCGCTGGACAAGGACCTGTCCAAGCGGCTGTTCTCGTGGGCCCATGTCCCCACCCCGGACTGGCTGATGGCCCCGGTCACCCCGGAGGTGGTCGAACTCCAGCTTGGCTGGCCGGTGGTGGTGAAGCCATCCCGCCAGGGATCGACGGTGGGGCTTTCGGTGGTCGACGGCCCCGCCGGGCTGGCCGCGGCGGTGCTCGAGGCAGGGCGTCATGACACCGAAATCGTCGTGGAGACGTTCATACCCGGACGGGAGCTGACGGTCGGGATACTCGGCGCCGAGGCCCTGGCGGTGGGCGAGATCATCCCCCGGCATGCGCTGTACGATTACGAGTGCAAGTACACGCCCGGGATGACCGACGAGCGGTTCCCCGCCCCGATCGCCCCGGAGATCGCGGCGGAAGTGCAACGGCTGGGGCTCGTGGTCCATCGGAGCCTCGAATTGCGCGGCTATTCGCGGGTGGATTTCCGGCTCAGCCCGGAGGATGCGCTGTTCTGCCTCGAAGTGAACACGCTGCCGGGTATGACGTCCACCTCTTTGCTGCCGCAGTCGGCCGCGGCCGTCGGGATTACGTTTCCGGAGCTGTGTGAAAGGATCTGCCAACTGGCCGTGGGATGAAGAACACCGAACTCGCTCCTCGCCGGATCACCCCGTGGGTGCTGCGCCTGCTGGCGCTCAATGCCGTGGTGTTGCTGCTGCAGCAGACGATCTTCACATCGCCGGCGGTGGCCAACGTCATGGCGTTCGATCCGGCGGGGGCGTTTCAGCGGCCGTGGACGTTCGTGACGTACATGTTCGTCCACGCCGGGTTCACCCATCTGCTGTTCAACTCGATCGCGTTGTTCGTGTTCGGCCCGATGGTCGAGCAGCGGATGGGGTCGACGGGGTTCGTCGTCTACTATTTCTATTGCGGCATCGGTGCCGCGATCTTCTCGCTGCTCCTCTCCGGAATCATGCCGGTCGCCCCGTTCATCGGCGCGTCAGGCGCCATCATGGGTGTGGCGTACGCGTTCGCCCGGTATGCGCCCGATGCCGAATTGATGGTGTTCCCGGTGCCGGTGCCGATCAAGGCGAAGGTCCTGGTGTGGCTGTTCGTGGCGTTCGAGATCTTCGGCGCCTTGACCCAGAACGACGACATCGCGCACCTGGCCCATCTGGGCGGCCTCGGTGCCGGCATGCTCTTCTTCCTGCTGCAGGGGATCGGACGCTCGCCCGTGTCGCAGCGGGTCACGATGACCCAGCCGCGTGTTCCGGTGCCGGCGCGCGGCGAATCGGCCGCCCGGCGCGCGGGCGCCGCGGCCCAACCGAAAGCGGTGACAGCGGCCCCGGCCGCACCCGCGGCACGCAGCGACGTGGTCGACGAAGCGGCCGAAATCGATCGCGTCCTCGACAAGATCAGCGCGCTCGGGGTCGAGTCGCTGACCACCGAGGAGCGCCGCTTTCTCGAGACTGCGGCCAAGCGGCGCCGCCCCGGCTCCAACTAGTGGCGTGATTACCGATCTCGTCTCGCCGTGGTGTGCCGCGGTCGAGGCGGGGGCCGCGTCCGGCGCCGAAGCCACGTTCCGGCGCGCCCACGCTTCCTTCCTCGATCTCCTTGCCCGCCAGCGCCACCCGCTGGGCGGTGAGCTTCCGCCCGGGGCCGATCCGGCAGCATTGCGCAAAGCGTCCGAATCGGCCCGCGACTCCGCGCTCCACCGGACCTTGCGAGCAGCCGTCGCCGGATCCCGTGCACATGGCGCCGACTGGCCGGCGGAGCTGGTGCTGTTTCCCGGCGACGGAACGGCCGCGACGTTCGAAGCCCTCCCCCACCCGGTTCCGACCGTGGTGCTGCTGGTCGACAGCGACCGCCGAGCGGACCAGCTGGCGGCGGCGGTGGCACGGGGCGTGTCGGCGTTGACCCGCTGGTGTGATCCCGGGTCGGCGAGTCCGGTGCGCGGCATGCTGGCGCCGTGGAGTCGCTGGCAGCTGGCGGCGCAGGTCCCGCTGGCCGAGTGGGTCTACACCGAGGGGGTCGGGCTGCACGCCGCCGCCGCCGTGGCGCCGCAGCTCGCGCCGCATGAACTGCTCGGGTTGGGTCCGGCGCAGTTCCAACGGATCAGGGAGCGGGAGAAACAGCTGCGAGCGCTGCTCCGGGTCGACTTCGACAGCGCTGCCGTCGACACCGTCAACCGGTGGCTCGATTGGAGCGACGAGCGCGGGGAGCAGGACGTTCCGGCTGGAGCTGGTCGTTACCTGGCGTGGCGGATGACCGGGGAACTGGTGGCCGAAGTCGGGGTGCGGCGGGCGCTGCGCCTGCCCGCCGTGCCGGAGCGGTCGTGAGGAGGCGTCATTTCTTCTTCGTCGCCGGCCCCACGCCGGCGGCGTTGGCCAGCTGCCGTTCGCGGACCACCAGCCACTGCTGCGGCAACGACGCAAGGTTGAGCACCGCGTAGTAGAGATTCAGCCCCGACGCCAGCCGCGAAAAGAGGAAGAGGAAGACCGCTGGCATGGCGTACATCATCATCTTCGCCTGCGGATTGGGCGGCATCCCGATCTGGCCGATCTTGGCGAGCACGAACTGCGACACCGCCATGATCACCGGGATCAGGAACAGCGGGTCGGCGCGCGAGAGATCGGGCATCCAGAGGAACGACACGCCGCGCACTTCGATGGAGTACGCCAGCACGAAATACACCGCGATCAGCAGCGGATACGGAATCAGCATCGGCCAGCACCCGCCGAGGGGACTGACCTTGTTCTCGCGATAGAGGCGGAACATCTCCTGGTTGAGCTGTTGCGGATTGTCCTTGTAGCGCTCCTGCAGGGCGCTGACCTGCGGCTGAACCGCCTGCATCGCCAGCATCGAGCGCATCGCCTTGCGGTTGAGCGGCCACGTCACGACGCGCGCCAGGATCCCGAAGACGATGATCACCAGCCCGTAGCCCAGGCCCAGGGCGCTGTGCATCCAGACGAACAGCGCGCGGATGACGAAGGCGAATGGCCGGATGATCGGCCGGATCCAGGCCCAGCCGTACGGATTGACGTCGTCGAAGTCGTGGCCCACGGCGCGCAGCCGGGCGTACTCCAGCGGGCCGATATAGAGCGCACCGCTGAACCGGCCGCTCGCCGGGACCGCCAGCGACGCTTCGACCAGGGCGCGGGTCGGCGTGTGCGTGGTGTCGGTGACGGCCGCGCGCACGCCGCCAATCCGGCCGGTGAAGTTCTCGGGACCGGCGGAATCGTAGGCAAAGAACGCGGCCACGAAGTACTTCGACTTGACCGCCGCCCACTCGAACGGGCCCGGCAGGACGCGCACCGTTTGCGGTTTGAGCTGGCCGAAACGCACCAGCGACGTCTTGTCGGTCTTGGTGACGATGCCGCTCTGCAGGTCGTTGTCGTGGGCGCTCGCTTCGGTGTTCTTGAAGCCGTCGCCCAGCCCCACCAGCAGCGTGCCGCCCGCGCCACCGAGTCCCGAGATGGTGCCGTCGACGCCGATGCGGTAATCGTCGGGGCGGAAGTGATACTCGAGTGTGATGCCGTACTGCGCGGTCGAGCCGTGGAGCGTCAGCGTCGCCGGACCACTGGTGACAGCCATGGCGTCGCTGCTGGGGGTGAAGTCCACCTGGTCGAAGTGGATCGTGTCGCCGCCCACGACCAGCCGGGTCGCGAGCAGCGGTGCGCCGGGCGCGAGCAGCTGGAGCGTGTCGCCCTTGTCCTCGGGCGCGGTGGACCGGTAGTTGAGGAACCGGCTGGAGACGATCTGGCCGCCCGCGGTGGAGATGCCGTATTCGTAGAGCGACGACCGGACGGTGATGACCTGGCCGGTGACCGGCGGCATGACCGACGAGGCCGGCTGCTGGGTGACGCCGGCGGGCGCCGGCGGCGGGAGCACGATGGTCCCCGGAGCCGGTTTCGATGCGGCGGTCGATTCGGCGGCGGCGGTGGGAGAACCGGCGGAGCCGGGCTTCGGCTTCGGCTTGATGAACAGCATCGGGCCGAAGGCGATCGCCATCACCAGGACGAACAGCAGCAGCAGTCGGCGATCGTTCACGCGGGATACGTCCAGTCAGGGGACGGGGTCGTCACCGCCCGGGTTCCAGGGGTTGCAGCGTGCCAGGCGCTTGAGTGCCATCCATCCGCCGGCCAGCGCGCCGTAGCGGATGATCGCCTCGTGGGCATACTCCGAGCACGACGGCGTGAACCGGCAGGCCGGCGGCAGGACCGGCGAAATGAAACGCTGATACCCTCGAATGACGAGGGCCATCGCCCGTGCGGGGTACGACGCCACCGGACCATCCCCTTCACGATACGGCCGCGGCACGCCACGCCAGCAGGTCGGCTTCGAGCGCGGGGAGCGGCGCCGAGTAGGCATCGCGCCGCGCCCGGATCACGACGTCCCACGGTGGCAATTGCGGCTGGACGGTGCGCCGCCAGATCTCACGGAGACGTCGCCGCAGACGGTTGCGGGCCACCGCGGTCTGCTGGAACCGGGGAACCACGATTCCCGCCCGCGGATGGCCCGCCGAAGAATCCATCCAGTGAATGTCGAGCCGTGGGCCGCGGCGACGCCGGCCATCGGCCAGCACCCTGCGGAGGTCGGATTGGTTGCCCAGCCGGCGCGAGCGACCGAACCGCTCGGCGCCGGTCAGACGCGGGCGTGCTTCGAGCCGATCGTGACCGTGAGGCGCTTCCGCCCCTTCTTGCGGCGGCGCGACAGCACGGCACGGCCCCAACGATCGGCCATCCGCTTCCGGAATCCGTGCCGGGCGATCCGCCGTTTGTTCCGCGGTCGATAGGTCGGCATCATGGCGAAACACTCCCTCCAAACGAGCCGGGCAAGCTACCGGATTCGAGCCCCGGTGGTCAAGGTTTGACTTTTCCACATGCGGGCCGTAGAATCGGCCTCCCGAACGACGCCGACATACCTGCAGCCGACAATCGACACGCAATGACGCTGTCCGCCAAAGAGCTCTGGAAACGGGTACTCGAGGGTGCCAAGCGCGACATCCCCGAGCCGATGATCCAGACCTGGCTCTCGTCCAACGAGGCCATTTCGCTGGGCGGCGGGACGCTCGTCGTGAGCACCCCCGACGATTTCGCCAAGCGCTGGAACGAAGAGAAGTACGGCCAGACGCTGACGACCGTGGCGAGCGAGGCGGCGGGCGAGCCGGTGGCGGTGGCGTTCCAGGTGGCCGCGGACCGCCAGAAGCGCCCCCAGATGGACCTCTTCGTGCCCCCGTCGCCGGGCGAAGCGCCCGCGGGCGCCACGCTGGCCGCAGTGAACCCCAGCGCGCAGCCGCTCAACGATCGCTACACGTTCGCCACCTTCGTCATCGGCAAGTCCAACGAGCTGGCCGCCGCCGCGGCACACGCAGTCGCGGAAGCGCCCGGGAAGCAGTACAACCCGTTCTTCATCTACGGTCCCACCGGGCTCGGCAAGACCCACCTGATGCAGGCCATTGCCCACGAAGTGAGCGGGCGCGCCCCGGGAACGCGGGTGCTCTACGTCGGCGCCGAGCAGTTCATCAACGAGGTGATCGAAGGGATCCACTCGCGCACCATGGCCGACCTGCGCAAGCGCTATCGGAACGACGTCGACCTGTTCCTGGTCGACGACGTCCACTTCCTCGAGGGGAAAGAGGCGACGCAGGAAGAGTTCTTCCATACGTTCAACGCGATCTACGAGGGCGGCAAGCAGATCGTGCTGACCTCGGACCGGCCGCCGAAGGACATTCCGGGTCTCGAAGCGCGGCTGGTGTCGCGGTTCGAGTGGGGCATGGTGGCCGACGTCAAGCAGCCTGATCTCGAACACCGCATCGCCATCCTGCGGAAGAAGCAGGAGCAGGATCACCTCGAGACGACGATCCCCGACGACGTGCTCCGCTTCATGGCCGAGAACGTGCGGTCGAACGTGCGCGAACTCGAGGGATGCATCATCAAGCTGCTGCTCTTCGCCTCGATCCGGCACCGCGAGATCTCCATCGACCTGGCGCGTGAAGCGTTGGCCGACCGGATCCGCCCCGGCGACGAGGGGGACAGCAAGTCGCGGTCGCTGCCGACCATCCAGAAGGTCCAGGAGGTGGTGGCGCGGCGCTGGGGGGTCACGCCGGAGGGGCTGCGTTCCAAGGCGCGGATCAAGACGCTGACGGTGCCACGCCAGATCGCCATGTTCCTTGCCCGCGAGCTGCTGCAGATGCAGCTGGTCGAGATCGGGCAGGCGTTCGGCGGCCGCGATCACTCGACGGTGATTCACAGCGTCGACAAGGTGCAGGCGCAGCTGAGCCGCGATCGCCAGTTCCGGGAGCGCGTGGAATTGGCCCGGCAGGAGTTGTTGACAGTCTAGTACACAGTGTTGGCCAGTGCGGCGTGGAAGACGTTGGCGAGTGCGGAAACCGGTGGGTAAGCGGTGGCGTCGTCCCCGTGCTCCACGCCGGTGTCCACGGCCCGGAAGTCCGCAGCTCGATACAGCGCATCAGCTTGGAGAGGCAGTCCACATATCCAGCACCTCTACGACTACTACGATATTCTTATGAACTGGAAATCGACGTGACTTTAGCAACCCGGGGACGCTGATGAAGTTCACCATCACGAGGGAACAGCTGCAGGAGGGACTGCTGGCCGTCTTTGCCGCGGTGCCCAGCAAGACCACGCTGCCCGTGCTGGCCAACATCCTCATGGAAGCGTCCAAGGACGGGCTGCGACTTTCGGGTACCGACCTCGACATTGCCGTGAGCACCGTGGTGCCGGCGGCGGTGGACCAGGAAGGCGCGGTGACGCTGCCCGCCCGCAAGCTGGTGGAACTCGTTCGCGAGCTGCCCAGTGCCGGAATCCGGGTCACGACGCAGGGCGAACAGCGGGTCACGATCGAATGCGGCCGGTCGCGCTTCAAGCTGCTGGGGCTGCCGAAGGAAGAATTCCCGGCGTTTCCGCGGGTGAGCTTCGACGGGGCTTCGCACACCACCGCGGGCAACCTGCAGAAGCTGATTGCGCACGTGGCGTTCGCCGCGAGCACCGAGGAGAGCCGGCCGGTGCTCAACGGCGTCCTCTGGCAGCTGCTGCCGGACCGGATGCGGATGGTGGCCACAAACGGCCACCGTCTCGCCAAGATGGAAATCCCGATCCAGGGTACCGCCGGGGCCGAGTCGGAGTTGATCGTGCCTCCCAAGGCACTGGAGCAGTTCCGCAAGCTGTTCAATCCCGACGACGAGATCGAAATCGGCCGGTCGGACAACCACCTCGGTTTCCGTTCGGCGGCGACCCAGGTGTATACCCGGCTGATCGAAGGCCCGTATCCCAACTACGAACAGGCCATTCCGCGCGAAAACGACAAGGCGGCGACAACGGAAAAGGCCTCGCTGATCGCGGCGCTGCGACGGATGGGGATCGTGGCGAGCGATCAGACGCACCGGATCCGGATGGCGTTCGGCGATGGCTCGTGCCGGCTGTCGGTCACCACGCCGGATCTCGGCGAGGCGCAGGAAGAGATCACCGTGGCGTACGAAGGCGAGGCGCTCGACATCGGGTTCAACGTCAACTACCTGCTCGAAGTGCTGAAATACATTCCCACGGACGAAGTGCGCATCACGTTGAAGGCCCCGGAACGCGCGGCGACGTTCGAGCCGGTCGGCTGGGACGACCCGGCGTCGTACCTGGCGCTGGTCATGCCGCTGAGGTTGCTGGATTAGTCACCGCGGCGGCGCTGCGGCGACGCCGTGAGCCGGGGGGACGGGAGCCCGGCGACGGCATCAGCGTCAACTTCGCGCGCGCACCCGAGGGCGGCCGAAGGTCTTCCGTCTCATGGCTCACGTCCGACCAACCGGACGTCTGCAACCCAGATCATCCCGGACCTCCTTGTGCGTATTCGACTGCTTTTCCCCGCCCTGTTCGTCGCCGCGGTCCTCGCGCCCGCTCCGATCGTTGCCCAGTCGAAACCGGCGACGCCGGCATTCCGCCCGGTGTGGCCCGACGAGACCGGCCCGCTCAAGTGGGCGCCGCGACCGACGGTGCCGGCGATCACCGCGAACGATCTCCGCACCCGGCTCTACCAGTTCGCCGACGATTCGATGATGGGGCGGAAGGTCGGCGAGCTGGGCGACTACAAGGCGACGGCCTACGTCGCCCGCGAGTTCAAGCGCCTCGGCCTCAAGCCGGCGGGTGAGGCCGGCGGGTATTTCCAGGAGATCGATTACGGGCCGATGGGCTTCGGCGTGGCGACGTCGCGACTCGACGTCGGAGGCACCGCCCTCGCGGCCCGCGGCCAGTGGTACCCGATGGCGCCAACCGCGACCAACGGCGTGGCGGCCCGGGCCGACGTCCATGGCGCGGTGGCGGTGTTCGCCGGCGCGCTCGACGACAGCACGGCGCTCGATCCGGCCCTGTTCCGCGGCAAGGTGGCGGTCTTCACCGCCCCGGCGGGATTCGGCGGCCGTGGCGGGTTCCGCCTCGGCCGTGCCGGCGCGGGCGGCGCCGGCAACGCCTGCGATCCGAATGCCGGCTTCCCGGCGCCGCGTGGTGCGGCGTACGCCATCGAGCAGGCGAGCGGCCGGGGCGCAGCCGGTCGCGGTGCGGGGCGCGGCGGGCGCGGTGGACGTGGCGGCGCGGGCAACGGAGCCAGCGGGCTCGAGCGCGCCGCCGCCGCCGGAGCGGTGGCCGTGCTGTTGATCGAGGACGGCTTCTCCAGCTCCGCGGCGGACGCCGCGTTCACTCCCCGCAGTGGCATGAAGCCGACGCTGCCGAGCGGCGGTGTTCCCGCCGCGACGATATCGGACGACGCGGCGCAGGCGATCTTCGGCCAGCCGGCGGCGGCGTTGCGCGCCGGCGCCGCGGGCAAGGCCGTCGACGGGTCGTGGAACTATGCCTGGCACAAGGCACAGTACCCCGGCCGCAACGTGATCGCGATTCTTCCCGGGTCGAATCCGGCGCTGGCCGGCGAGTACGTGCTGGTCAGCGCGCACAACGACCACAACGGCATCTCCAGTGTCGCCGTGGACCACGATTCACTCCGCGCGTGGAACACCATCATGCGGCCGCAGGGCGCCAACGACCGTCCCACCTGCCCGCCCACGCCGCTGCAGCAACATCTGATCGACTCGATGATCGCGCATGCGCGTTCCATCCGGCCGCCGCGCCGGGATTCGATCAACAACGGCGCCGACGACGACGGGTCGGGGACGGTGGTGATGCTTGAGATTGCCGAACGGTTCGCAACCGAACACCCGCAGCGGTCGATCCTCTTCGTTTCCCATACCGGGGAAGAAGCGGGACTGCTCGGCTCGAAGTGGTTCACCGATCACCCGACCATTCCGCTCGATTCGATCGCGGCGGCGTTCAACATGGACATGGTGGGGAAGGGCCGGGTGACGGACGTGGCGTTCGGCGGCCGCAATTCGGTGCAGACCCTCGGTTCGCGACGCGAGTCGACCCAGTTCGGCGATATCATCGATTCGGTGAACGCGATCTCGCCCGAACCGATGGTGATCGACCGCACCTGGGATGTCCCGGCCAATCCGCTGAACCGCTTCTGCCGCAGTGACCAGGTGAATTACGTCCACCACGAAGTGCCGGTGACCTACTTTTCTCTCGGATACGCCAAGGACTACCACCAGCCGACCGATGAGCCGCAATACATCGACTACGACCACGCCGCCCGATTGGGGCGGTGGATCCACGAGATCATGACAGCGGTGGCGAACCGTCCCGACCGCCCGGCGAAGGACGGCCCGAACCCGAACTACCCGACCTGCAACTGATTTTCAAGCGCTGTAGCAACAGCAACTATCGTGAAGCGGCGCGGTTCACCCGCCCGGGGTGAACCTGATCGTTGTGGTCACATGGCGCATGATCGGAATGAGGCGCCGCCGGGACGGGATACTGATCATGCTGCCGATCGAATCATCGCAGGCGGCAGCGTCGATCCTGCCATCGACCGTCAGGTAGTATTTGCAGATACTCCTCCCCTGTGATGTGAGTGAGGCGGCGGCGCTGTCGACCGTTCCGTTCCCGATCCGCTCATAGTCGCCGCGCCCCTCGATGGGCAGCGTTTCCCGTCCGTCCCACATCGTGAACTGGTCACTGGTCCACGCAGTCGAGCGCCGCTCGGTGGCCGTGAAACCGGCCGCGGGGACGATCCGGGTCGAGGTCGAATCCGACCAGCGCATGCCGGGTTGGACCGCATCGTCGGGGAGCTGTGGCAGGAAGTCGCGCACCATGGCGGTGAGTGGGTCCATGGCGGCGTCCCGGCGGTGGGGGGTAACCCTGGCCGAAGCGCTCGGCCAGTCCGCCGTCCAGGTGGCGCCGACACTGACCGGCGCCGCGACCGGGTCGATCGCGAGGCGATCGAGGCGCGCCGTGGTGTGCGAGCCGGGGTCGACACGGAGCGTGAACGTGGCATGGCGGGTGGTGGCGTGCGCTTCGCGGTCGCCCGAGGGAAGCGTTGTCACGGTCGAATCCGACTGATCGACCTGGACCGTGGCCTGCCACGCGCGACGCATCGTGACGCTCGGCCGCTCGGGGCGAACCGTGGTGGCGGGCGGAGAGCTGCTGCACGCCGCGAGTATCCCGAGGGCGGATGCGGTGGCGCTCGCGAGCGCATGACGGCGGATGAACATCGGAAGCCTCACTGGCACCGTTCGTGTTGCCACGGCGACGAACACGGCCTCCGGAAATGACACAGCCGCCGGCGCGGGGCCGGCGGCTGCATCCTGTTGCCGAGCGCGGCGAAGGTGGATCAGGGAAGCCTGGTCACCGTGATGGTGGTGGTCCCCTTCACGGAAATCACGGCGTTGGGCATCGAGGCCGAGGTCAGTGTCGCGTCGGTGGTGGCTTTCGCTTCGGCGTGCGACGCGGGACCCGCCGCGGTGGTGGTGACGTTGCGGTCGCCGCTCATGGTGCCCTTGAGCAGCATGTCGCCGGCCGAGGTCGATACCGGTCCTTCGGTGGTGCCGGTGGCGTTCCCCTGCACGGTCATTTCATCGCCGTTGACCGCGGTGACGGTCCATTTGGTGACGGTCACCGTCGTGCGGGCGTTGCCGTTGTCGCTGCTCTTGGCCGTCGTGGTGTCGGTCCAGCTGTCACCGACCTTGGCGTTGGCGTGCACCCCGGGAAAGAGCACGCCGATGGCGCCGCCGAATATGGCCGCGAGCGCGTTGGGCGACGACGGCGGCGGCACGGTGGACACCTTGCCCTGCACCACGTAGGCATGGAAGGAGATGCCCCTGGCGCTGTCGGGCGAACCGACCCCCATCGGCAGCTGGGCTCCCGCGGGCAGGGTGACCGAATCGATCACCATCTGCGCGAGCTGGCCACCGGCGGTGTCGCTCATCGTGACCGCGAGATAGCCGGTGAGGTCGAACTTGGTGGTGTTCTGCGGTCCGCCGACGGCCGACGCATCGACGTCCTGGGAGGCGCCGACGTCGACGCGGTAATGCACGGGTCCGGGCGGAGTCGGGTGGTTGACACCGCCGGCGAGAGAGGCAATCGAGCACAGCAGGGCAAGCATTGCGTTACTCCATTCGCCGCCGGTGAAGGAAACGGGCTTCGAGTCGGGCCGCGCCGCCCGCAGGGGCGAAGGGCGGGTGGCGCGGTGCAGGTGAGACCGTAAGCCGAGTTCTGTTCGCGCCGGTTGCCCGGCGCGGATGACCATCTCTCTGGGACGGTTGTCGCCAACCGCCTCAAGCAGCCTACCCGCGGCTCGAACGGTGCGGGCCGCACCTTGCCGCCTATTTGGCCTTGCTCCGGCCGGGGGTTACCGTGCCCCCTCGCCTTGCGGCGCGGGGCGGTGGGCTCTTACCCCACCGTTTCACCCTTACCCTTCGCCTTGCGGCTCGGGGCGGTCTGTTTTCTGTGGCCCTGTCCGTCGCCTTGCGGCGCCCAGGTGTTACCTGGCGGCCTGCCCTGTGGAGCTCGGACTTTCCTCGATGCCGCCGAAGCGGCGCCGCGGTCATCCCGTCTCGCCTGCGGGAAGGAATCTAGCGGGGTGGGCCCGGGGTCCGGGGCCCTGGGCCCCTTTTCGCTCCATGTCGCTGCCACCCGGAATACCTGATCCCCTGCGACGGTTGACCGTTCTTTGACCTCGTATCAGGACTGTCAGCCATCCTGATCACGAGGTGCGGCCGGTGCCATACACGTTGACGCCCACGATCGCGGCGGTGCTCGAGCCCGGGGAGCGACTCCGGGTGGATGCGGTGGGAAGCGGGTGCTTTTCGCTGGTGCACCGCGACTCGGTGCGCGACGCGCTGCGGGTGGTGCGGGAGCGCGCCGTCGATGCGGTGCTGGTCTCCGTGGGTCGGTGTGCCGAAGACGCCCCGGCGCTACTGGAACAGTTCACCAAACGCTTTCCGGCCATTCCCACCGTGGCGCTGGTGACGCGCCGTGCCCCCGGCAACAGCGAAGCGCTGCTGCGGCTGGGAGCGACCGGAGTGCGCCAGGTGATCGACGCCACCGACGCGTCGGGCTGGAGGCGGCTGCGCGAGGTGCTGGGCGGCCCGCCGGGCGAGCGGGCCCAGGCGATCCTCGGACCGGTGCTCGAGGAACTGGGGACGATTCCGGTCGGGGCGCGACGCTTCTGGGAGGAATTGGTGCGCAGCGCGCCCGAGCGGACGACGGTGCGGCAGCTTGCCGACCAGCTCAAGGTGCGTCCATCGACGATCGTGTCACGCTTCGTGCGGGCCGGCTTGCCGAGTCCCAAGGATCACCTCGTGGCGGTGCGGCTCTGTCATGCGGCGCGGCTGTTCGACGAGGGCGATCTCTCGGTGTCGGACGTGGCGTACCGGCTGCAGTACGCCAGTCCGCAGTCGTTCGGGCGGCATCTGCGCATCGTGCTGGGGATCACGCCGAGCGAGTTCCGGGCGAGGTATCCGTTCTGCACGGTGCTGGACCGGTTCGTGGAGCGACTGGTGCGGCCGTACGCCGGCGTGTGGCGCAAGTTCCGGCCATTGGCGCCGGGGAAGGGGTGAGGCGTGCCGCTGGTATGCTCAGCGCGCCAATCCGGGATAGAGGCGCGCGGCGAGGGCGATCAAGACCGCAATCCCGAGGCCGAGGACGGCGAAATCGGTTGCCAGTCCCATGCTGCTCGTGGCGCCGACCACCATCAATGTCCGCAGCGCATCCACCAGGTACGTCAACGGATTGAACCGGGCTACCACGCCGAGCCACAGCGGCATCATGCTGAGCGGATAGATGGCGTTGCTGGCAAAGAAGAGCGGCATCGTCAGCAGCTGGCCGACTCCCATGAAGCGTTCCCGGGTCTTGACGATGCAGGCCACCACCAGCGAAAACGTGGCGAACAAGGCCGACCCCATGAAGATGGCGGTGAGCAGGCCGAGCATCGGGAGCGGCTGGAGCCGGACATGGACGCCGAGGACCAGCGCGATGAGGAAGACGATCAATCCCTGCACCCATCCCCGGACGCCGGCGGCGATCGCCTTGCCCGTCACCAGCGCGCTGCGAGACGCCGGCGACACCAGCATCTTGTGGACGACCCCGAGGTCCCGCTCCCAGATGACCGCGATGCCGTAGAAAATGGCGGCGAACAGCACGCTCTGCGCCAGCACGCCGGGCGCCATGAATGCCATGTAGGAGAGCGACCCGGTGGGGATGACGCGGGTCCTGGTGAAGACCTCGCCGAAGACGAGCAGCCAGAGCAGCGGCTGTACGGCCCGGGTGAACATTTCGGTCGGGTCACGGCGCAGTTTGACCAGATCGACCGCGGCCACGGCCAGGGCGTGACGGCAGAATGCGGCGAGGCCGGATGCCGCCAGCCGCGGTTCAGCCGAGGCGGGCCGCGGTGCCGCGGGTGCGACGGACGTCACGGAAGGCTCCTTCGTCGGAAATGCCACCGCCGGCAAAATGTGCGAACACATCATCGAGGGTTGCCTGGGGGCCGACCTGGCGGCGCAGATCGGCCGGAGCCCCGAGGGCCGCAACCACGCCGGCGTGCATGATCGCCAACTCGTCGCAGAGCGCCTCGGCCTCTTCCATGTCGTGCGTGGTCAGGAAGATCGTCATCTGATATTCGCGCCGGGCTTCCTGCAGGCGTTCCCACACGGCGCGTCGGGCAATCGGATCGAGACCGATGGTGGGCTCGTCGAGGAAGAGCACCGCGGGCGAATGGAGCATGGCCTGGGCAATCTCCAGCCGGCGGACCATTCCCCCCGAGTAGGTCCGGACCAGCGCGCCAGCGACGCCGGTCAACTCCATGAACTGGAGCGACTCGCCGATCCGCTCCCGTCGCGTGGCGCGGGGAAGATCGTGGAGCCGGGCCGACAGCCGGAGATTCTCCTCGCCGGTCAGGGCGGCGTCAGCGGAGATCAATTGCGGCACGTACCCGATGCTCCGCCGTACCAGTGCCGGCGCGGTGACGATGTCGAACCCGGCGACCTGCGCTGTTCCTTCGCTGGGCGGGAGCAGGGTGGTCAGCATCTTGACCGTGGTCGACTTGCCGGCGCCGTTCGGTCCGAGCAGCCCGAAGATCCGGCCGGGCGCGATGGTCAGCGACAGGCGGTCGACCGCAGTTCGCGTCCCGAATCGGCGGGTGAGTTGTTGGGTGACGACGGCAGCAGGCGGTGAGGTGGTCACGTCATCAAGGATATCTCGACAGACTCGCAGGCGGCGGGTCGACGTGCCCGATTGCATCATCCGTCCCGGCAGTCCTCGACCTCCGCGGAACGACCCGCGAGATTGCCCGCCACTGGTGGAGGGTTTCGCATGCCTGGAATCGATCGGTGGATTGCCGGTTTCGCGCACGGCCCGATCCTGGTGCTGGTCGTCGCGCTGCTCCTCGGCCTGCGTCATGCCACCGATCCGGACCATCTCACCGCCGTGTCGACCCTGGTGCTCTCCGACGACCGCACCGGCGGCCGGCGTGCCTCCTGGCTCGGACTGGCCTGGGGGCTGGGCCATGCCACCACACTCTGCGCGCTCGGGTTGCCGCTGATCATCTTCGATGTCCGTCTGCCCGCGTCGCTGCAACGCGGCGCCGAAGTGGCCGTCGGCATCATCATCGTCTGGCTCGCGGTGCGCCTGTTGTGGCGATGGAAGCACGGCTATTTCCACGTCCACGTGCACCAGCACGACAACGTGTTGCACGCCCATCCGCATCTGCACGAGACGGGTGCCACCGCGGGGCACACGCACCAGCACCCGGCCGATCTCGGCCGGTCGCCCCTGGCGGCGTACGGAATCGGGCTGGTGCATGGCGTGGGCGGGTCGGCGGGCGTCGGTCTCCTGCTGGTGAGCAGTGCGCCGACCGAGGCCCTGCGGATTGCGTCGCTGGTCCTCTTTGCCGCTGCGACCGCGTTGTCGATGGCGCTGCTGTCGACGGCGTTCGGTTATGGGCTGGTGCGGGGGGTATCGCGGCGGTGGCTCGTGCGGCTAGCGCCGCTGTTCGGCGCGGGGTCGCTGCTGTTCGGTCTCTGGTACGCCTCCGCGGCACTGCTGAGCCGTGGCGGTTGATCTCCGGGGCCGCGGGGATCAACCGATGCCCAGCTCTCGCGCGGTCACCAGGGCTGTCACCTCGAGCCCGGCGGCCTCGATCCTTGCCCGTCCTCCCTGCGCGCGATCCACCAGCGCCAGGACGCCAAGCACCACGCCGCCTTCGTTCCGGACCGCATCGACCGCGGTGAGCGCCGAACCGCCGCTGGTGATGACGTCTTCGATCACCACCACCGGCCACCCGGCCGCGAAGTTCCCCTCGATCCGCCGGCCGGTGCCGTGTTGCTTCGTGTCCTTGCGGACCGAGAACGCATCGATCGGTGCGGCGCGCTGCACGCTGGCCGCCGCGATGGCGTACGCTACCGGATCGGCGCCCATGGTCAGCCCGCCCACGGCGCGCGGCTGCCACCCGGCGGCATCGATCGCCGCCACGCCGAGCGGACCGATCAACGCCTGCCCGAGGGCGGACATCGTCGTCAGCCGGCAATCGATGTAGAACGAGGAATGGGCGCCGGAGGCCAGCACGAAGTCACCGAACTGCACCGATCGCGCCTTGAGCAGCGCGATCAGCGCGTCACGGGGTGATGCGGGCGTCACTCGCGGCGAAAGAGCGAGGAGAAGAAGCCCTGCTTCTTTTCCGGTTCGGTTTCGACCGCCTGGCAGAACGCGTTGGTGAAGTCCATGACGGTCTTCCACCGCTTGGAGAGGTCGCGCGCCAGCCCTTTCATCACCGCGTCTTCCACCTTGTTGGAATAGCGCGTGCCGCGGGTTGCCTGGTTGAGCGGAATCGGATCTTCGCTGAGCAGCTGCTGGAAGAGTTCGCGGGGGTTCTTGCCCGGAAACGGCGTGACACCGGTGAGCAGCTGATAGGCGATCACCGCCAGCGAGTAGACGTCGGCCTGTTCGCCGACCAGCTCGCCGGACAGGGCTTCGGGGGCAACATACTGCAGCGTACCGACGAAGAACCCGGCGCGCGTCAGCCGCTCCTCGGGCGGCAGCTCGGCATCGCGGGCAATGCCGAAGTCGAGCAGGCGCGCCTGCTGCTGGACCGGGTCGTACATGATGTTGGCCGGCTTGAGGTCGCGATGGATGATCCCGACCTTGTGGGCTTCCTCCAGCGCGGCACCCAGCTGCCGGACGATGTTCGCCGCCACGACCGGCGCCACCTTCTCGGTGTGGGCCAGAAAACTCTCCAGCGGTTCGCCCTCGGCCCATTCCAGCGCCAGGTACTGCACGCCATCGGATTCGCCGAAGTCGAACGTGCGCACCACGTTGGGATGCACCACCCGGGCGCCGAATTCGGCCTCGCGCAGGAAGCGCTTGACCGCGATCGGGTCGGTCGCGAGGCGGGGCCGGAGCACCTTGAGGGCCACCCGGCCGCGCTCGGGGTGTTCGGCCTGATAGACCTGGGCGGTGCCGCCTTCGCCGACGGCCTTGCGGATGACATAACCGGCGACGGTGCGACCTACGAGGGAATCTTGCGACATGGGATGGGCCAAAACCTATCTCCCGGCCGGCCCCAACGGCAAGCGCAAGCGGGGCGGACTCGGACGTCGTATTATCAGAACCATGCCGAACCCCCCCGGTCGTCTCCTCTTCGGCAGCTGGCGCCGCGCGCTGCCGCTGGTCGTCCTGACCGCCGCCGCCGCCGGCTGCGGCAGCTGGACTCGCGTCGGCGAGAATACCGCGCCCACCCCGGCCCAGCAGGCCGCCCAGATGGTCGATCCCTCGGCGCTCTATGTGCGCCTGGGGCGGTTCGTGGCCACCGGCGACATGCATTACATCGGCGCCGTCGCGTTCGTCCCCGCCGCGGGCGATTCGACCACGGCGATCGTCGGCCTCTCGCTCAGCAACGACAATTTCTCGTTCGACCGCCAGGGCGGGGCGTTCTCGGCGCGCTATCGGGTGGAGTACGAATTCGACCAGCCGGGGATGGCGCCGATCATCGTGGGACGGAACGACACCGTCCGCGTCGCGTCCTTCCAGGAGACGCAACGCAACGACGAAAGCATTCTGGCCCAGCAGCAGGAACCGCTGGTCCCGGGCAACTATCGCCTGGTTGTCCGGGTCCGCGATCTGACCACCGGCAACGTGGGCACCGCGACGAAGGACCTGATGGTGCCCGAGTTCGGCCCGGAGAGTTTCACGGCCCCGATGCTCGTCTACCAGGTGCATGCCCGCACATCGCGCGACTCGACCCTCTCGGTGGTGCTCAATCCACGCGGCACCGTGGCATACGGCGGGGACACGCTGCTGGTCTACTTCGAGGGCGTCGGCTTCCGGGGCCCGCACGACATTCCGCTGGTGGTGCGCGACGACCGCGACTCGGTGATCAAGCAGGCGACGGCGCACTTCGAAGGCACCGGCGGCATCGAAAGCCGCATCGTGCGGCTCTCCCCCGATTCCGCTCCGCTCGGCCAGGTCGACATCACGCTCGGCCCCGAGCACGGTCCGGTGGGACGCGGTCAGCCCACCATTGCCACCGGGCCGGGAAACGTGGTGCGCACCACCTCGGCGCTGGTGTCGTTCTCCGATGCATGGATCGTGACCAACTTCGACGACCTGTTGTCGCTGCTGCGGTATTTCGGCCATGACCGGCAGATCAGCGCGATGAAGCACGCCGCCAAGGGGATGGATCGTGATTCACTGTGGAAGGCGTTCTACCACTCCACCGATCCCAACCCGGGCACGCCCGAAAACGAAGCCCTCGACGCCTACTTCGCCCGGCTCGCCATCGCGAACCGCCGCTTCACCGAGCCCGGCTTTCCCGGCTGGCGCACCGACCGCGGCGAGGTCTACATCACGCTGGGCGAGCCCGACGAGATCCAGGATCAATCCGCCACGGTCCAGGGCTTCAACCGCGTGATCCACTGGCAGTACAACCGGTACCAGCTCGATCTCTACTTCCAGGACGTCTCGGGATTCGGGCGCTTCCAGCTCATTCCCGAATCGCGCGGGGCGTTCGAGCAGGTGCGGGCGCGGATCGAGCCCGGCCCGTCCTGAGAGGTACGACCGCGGCGGCTGCCGGCCGTTATTCTTCGGCCATGGCAAGGCACGAACCCCCGCAACTCTTCCTGATCGACGGCTATGCCCTGATCTACCGGGCATTCTTCGCCATGATCACCCGCCCGTTGCGGACCGCCCGCGGCGAGAACACCTCGGCGGCCTGGGGTGTCACCAATTTCCTGCTGCGCCTCCGGGAGAAGTACCAGCCGGACTATCTCGTCTGGATCAACGATGCCGGCGATTCGTTCCGCACCGCTGAATACGCCGAGTACAAGTCGACCCGCGAAAAGCTGGACGACCAGCTGCAGGCCGACTTCGACCGGTCGGTCGAGCGGGTGCGCGAGCTGCTGGCGGCGTTCCGCATTCCGCTGATCGAAGTCGACGGTTACGAAGCCGATGACGTCATCGGCACGATCGCCTCCCGTGCCCCCGATCTCGGTCTCCAGGCGGTGATCGTGTCGGGCGACAAGGACTTCTATCAGCTCATCCGTCCCGGCATCGCGCTGCTCAACCCGGGCCGGGGCGGCCCGGCCGGCGTGGACGAGGTCTGGGTGACCGAGGCGAACGCCTCCGATCGGCTGGGAGTGCCCCCGGCGCAGGTGACCGATTGGCTGGCGCTGGTGGGCGATTCGTCCGACAACGTCCCCGGCGTGCGCGGTATCGGCGAGAAGGGCGCCACGCAGCTGCTGCAGGAATTCGGCGATCTCGAAACGCTGCTGGCGCGCTGCGGTGAGGTGAAGCAGAAGCGCGCCCGTGAGGCGCTGGAGCACGCGGCAGACCTCGCCCGGCTGTCGCGCCGCCTGGTGACCATTCGCACCGACGTTCCGGTCGCGTTCGATCTCGGCGACACCGCCGTCACCGCCCCCGACCGCGCGGCGCTGGTGCGCGTCTTCACCGAGCTGGAATTCCATTCGTTGTTGCCGCGGCTCGACCGGCTTGAGGCAATGGACGGCGGTGAGCCGGCCGCGCGACCGCCGGCGCCGGAGCTCGATGTCACCGTCGTGACCGATCCCGCGGAACTCGCGGTCCTGGCGACGCGTCTCCGGCAGGCGCCGCTGGTGGCGCTCGACACCGAGACGTCGTCGCTCGAACCGCACGACGCCGAGTTGATCGGCCTCTCGCTGGCGGCGAGCCCCACCGCGGTGTGGTATCTCCCGTTCGCCCACCAGCCGCCGTCGACCCTGCTCACCGACGCCGCCGGACCCGGGCCGGTGCGCAACCTGCCGCCGATCGACGACGACCGGCTGGCCCCGATCCGCGAGTTGCTCGAAGACGCCGGTGTGCCCAAGGCGGGGCACAACCTGAAGTACGATCTCCAGGTGCTGCGTCGCGCCGGCGTCGAGCTGCGCGGCCTGGCGTACGACTCGATGCTGGCGTCGTTCGTGCTCGATCCGTCGCGACGGTCGCACGGCATCGACGCGCTGGCGCTCGAGTTCCTCGGCCAGACCATGACGCAGTACACCGACCTGACCGGCAAGGGGAAGACGCAGATCCCGTTCGCCGAAGTCTCCGTCGAGCGCGCCGCGGTGTATTGCGGCGCCGACAGCGCCACCGTGCTGGCCCTGCAGTTGCACTTTGCTCCGGAGCTCGAGCGCAACGCCCTCGTGTCGCTGCTCGAGACGATCGAAATGCCGCTCCTGCCGGTGCTGGCCGACATGGAATGGACCGGTATCGCCATCGACGGGGAGCGCTTCACGGCGCTGGGTGACGCCCTGGGCCACGACCTGGCAGTGCTGCAGCAGGAGATCGAGCGGGCCGCGGGCGACAAGCCGATCAACATCAACTCGCCGCGTCAGCTGGCCACGGTGCTCTTCGGCGACCTCGGCCTCCCGGTGCTCAAGAAGACCAAGACGGGCCCGTCCACCGACGCCGACGTGCTCGAACAGCTGGCGGCGATGGGCCACGAGCTGCCGGCGCTGATCCTGTCGTACCGCGAGCTGCAGAAACTCAAGAGCACCTACGTCGACGTGCTGCCGCTCGAGGTGAACCGGCAGACCGGCCGGATTCACACGTCGTTCAACCAGGTGGGTGCGCAGACCGGGCGGCTGTCGTCGAACTCGCCGAACCTGCAGAACATCCCGGTGCGCACGCCGCGTGGCGAAGCGATCCGGCGCGGCTTCGTGCCGATGCCGGGGTGGCGATTCGTGGTGGCGGACTATTCGCAGATCGAGTTGCGGCTGATGGCGCACCTGTCGGGCGACCCCGAATTCATCGCCGCCTTTCGCGCCGGCGAAGACATCCATCGCCAGACCGCGGCCATCATCTTCGGCGTCGACGCCTCCGCCGTGACGCCCGAGATGCGCGCCCGCGCCAAGACGATCAACTTCGGCACCATCTACGGGCAGGGACCGTTCGCGCTCTCGAGGCAGCTCGGCATCGGCCAGGACGAGGCGAAGGCGTTCATCGCCGATTATTTCGCGCGGTTCGCGGGAGTGCGCGCCTACCTCGACCGTCAGGTCGACCTGGCCCGCGAACAGGGTTACGTCGAGACGCTGTTCGGGCGGCGGCGCTATATCGCCGAGATCAACGACCGCAACTTCAACACCCGGTCGTTCGCGGAGCGCACGGCACAGAACACGCCGTTGCAGGGGTCCGCCGCCGACCTGATCAAGATCGCGATGGTGCGGCTGGCGCGGGCGCTGCGCGACGAGGCGCTGCAGGCACGGCTGCTGCTGCAGGTGCACGACGAGCTGGTCGTCGAGGCGCCCGAAGGGGAAGCCGAGCAGGCAGCGCGGGTCGTCAAGCGCGAGATGGAGCACGCCGCCGAGTTGTCGGTGCCGCTGGTGGTGTCGATCGGCATCGGTGACAACTGGGTCGACGCCAAGAGCTGAGCGGCGCTGACCCGGCGTTCACCCCCGCTCGCCGGGCCACCAGTTCCATCGCCCGGCGATCTGCATCAGCGACGGCACCAGCACCATCCGGATCACCGTGGCATCGAGCAGAACCGCCACCGCCAGCCCGAAGCCGATGAACTGCATCATCAGGATGCGCACGAACGCGAACGCGCCGAACACCGCGATCATGATCAACGCCGCCGATGTGATGACCGACGCCGTGGCCGACAGCCCTTCCCGGGTCGCGCTCAGGTTGTGGCCGCCGGGATCGCGCGAACGCGCGCCGTCGGCGCCGGTGACGACGTCTCCCCCCTGCTCGCGGCGGCGGTCGAATGCCTCCTTGATCCGCATCAGCAGAAAGACTTCGTAGTCCATCGACAACCCGAACACCACGGCGAACACCAGCACCGGGACCAGGACGTAGATCGCCGACGTCGGACCATCCAGGCCCAGCAGCCGCCCACCGATGCCCTTCTGGAACACCAGCACGATCACCCCGAACGTCCCGGCCACCGACAGCGAATTCATGACCACTGCCTTGATCGGCACCAGCACCGAACGGAAGACGATCGCCAGCATCAGGGCGGTCACGGCGAGGATGAGCCCGATGATGAGCGGCAGGCGATTCAGCAGCAGGCGCTGGAAATCGAGCGCGCCGGCGACGTAGCCGCCCACCAGCACGGTGGCGCCGTGCAGTTGGCGGATCCGACCCGACCCGGCCAGCGCGCGGATGTCGCGCACCAGGTCCATCGAGGTCGTCAGCGAGGTCGTGTCGGCGGGAATGACGTCCAGCAGTGTGGTGCGGCCGTCGCGCGCCAGATAGGCGCCGAGAAAGTCGGGGTAGGCGGCCCGCACCGAATCGAGATCGCTGTAGAACATCGACAGTTCGAGAATGTCCTGCGACTGGTGCAGGTCGACCAGCGACTTGACATCCTGCACCCGGCGGTCGGCCCGCAGCGAGTCGGAGAGATGCTGCAGGGCCCGCAGCCCGGTCGCGCTGGTGGCGGGCGTTCCCTGCGGGAAGGTGATCAGCACGCGGATCGGCTCGACGTATCCCCCCATTCCCATCCGCTCGAGGGTGGCGACGCCGGCGCCGGCTTCGGTTGCCGTCGGCCACCAGTTGCGACTCGGCAGCCCGATCCGCAGGCCGAGCGCCGGCACGGTGAGCAGCGCGATGACGCTGCCGCCGATGGCCAGCGCGCGATACGGGTGCCGCGACAGGCCGCGGGCCCATCGCTCCCAGATCTGGGGCCGGTGATACCATGCCAGCCGCCGCGCCAGCCACTTCGGCCGATCGATCGCCCGGCCCAGCACCGTCAGCAGCGCCGGCAACAGCGTGATCGAGAGCAGCACGGCGACGGCCACCACCACCAGCCCCGCCAGTCCGACGCTGCGCGTCTCCGAAAGCGGCGTCAGCAGCAGCGCCCCGAATCCCACCACCACCGTCAGGCCTGACGTGAGTACCGCGTGCCCGGCCGTGGCGACCGTGCGCGCCGCCGCGTCCGGCGGCGACAGCCCGGCGTTGAGTTCCTCGCGGAAGCGGGTCACCACCAGGAGCGAGTAGTCGATCCCGACGCCCAGCCCGATCATCGAGATCATGTTCAGCACGAAGACCGACATGTCGATGAATCGGGCCAGCACGCCGACGATGGCGAGCGCGATGGTGATGGCCAGAAACCCGACGGTGATCGGCAGCAGGGCCGCGACCAGCGCGCCGAACGCCAGCACCAGCACGGCGAGCGTGATCGGGATCAGCTTGCGCTCGTTGCGATGGGCGTCTTCGGCACTCACGCTCCGGACGTCGAGATCGAGCGGCGCCCGCCCCGTCACCTGCACCGCGAACGGTGCGCTCCCGGCAACGCGCGCCGCCGCGCCGTGAATCGCGCCGCGGAACGGCACCACCACCTGCCCCGCCGAATCGCGGTCGACGCTCAGCGAGACGAGAAAGAACGTCGAGCGCGCGTCGCGCGACACCATCGACGAGTCGTGGCTGCTGCGAACCGAGATGACACTGCGAACGTACGGCTGCGCTGCCGCGACCGCGAGCAGCGAGTCGAGAAGCCGCCCGCCCGCTCCCGCGGTGACCGACGCCGGTCCCGAGATCGTGACGGCAAAGAACTCGGCCACCGGGCGGGAAAAGCGCGTCGCCAGGAGGGAGTCGGCGGTCAGGGCTTCGGTCACCTGATCGGCATGACCGCGGAGCTGCAGGCGGCCAACTGTCTCGCCGGCGTGCCGGGCGGCGATGAATCCGATGATGGCCCACGCGGCCAGCACCGCCCATCGCCATCGGATCAGCGCGCCGCCGAACGAGTCGAACACGGCCACAATGGTAGGACCCGCCACCCACCGGCGCCAGCGAGGACTCGCAAGAGATGGGGTCGAATGCCGATATTCCTTGTGTGTTCCGGCTCATCCTTCTCGGCATTCTGCTAGCCCTGTTGGCGCTCCTCGTCGAGGACCACCCCCACCGGCCGTCGGCCGTGCCGCCGCCACCGGCGGCCGCGGTCACCGTCACGCCCGGGTCGCGCGCGGCAAGGCCCGCTCCAACACCAGGCCCCGCGATCGTTCCCGCAACGCCCACGCCCACGCCCCTCGCGGCTCCGGTCGGCCCGACCGATTCCGCTTCGATCGGGCCGATCGTCAGCGGCCGCGCCGAGATCGAGTCGGGCCCCACGCCCACGCTCGTGATGTTGGCCCGGCTGGCCGTGCGTCGCCGCATTGCGCGCGAGGGCGACCGGGTGTTTCTCGATTCGCTCCTCCTCGGCACCGACTCGGTCGTGGTGCGCTGGCCGGACAGCCTGCGATCCGCCATCCCCGTCGCGTTCATCCCCGATACGGCCCTGGCCGGCTGGTCGCCCGACGCCATCGCCGACGCTCGCGCCGGCATGCAGGAATGGGCCGACAACGACGCCGGCGTCGGCTTTCGCGAAGTGGCCGATAGCGATTCTGCCGCAATTCGCGTCCGGTGGACCCGGACCGTCGCCGACCCCGGCAAGGTCGGCACGACGTCCCTCAACTGGACAGCAGACGGCGTCATCCATGCGGCCGACATCACCCTCGCGCTTCGCGCCAATACCGACTCGAGCGTCATCCCGCGCGCCGCGCGCCGCCGCGTCGCCGCTCACGAGTTCGGCCATGCCATGGGGCTGCCGCACTCCGATCGGTCCAGTGATCTGATGTTCTCGACGTCGCCTGTTGCAACGCCATCCAGTCGCGACAGGGCTACACTCCTGCTCCTCTACTCCATCCCGTCCGGGCCGCTCCGTGTCATTACGCCTTGACGCCATGCTCCGGCCTCGACTATTCCACTGGACCCGATTTTGCTCTGAACAGAGGATCATGCGAGGCAAGCCGCTGTTGATGACGGTCGGTCTGGTGACGCTCCTGACGACACGGGGCGTGGCCCAGCACTTTGCCGCCATCGACGCCGCCATCCGTCGCGGCATCAACCTCGGCATCTATCCCGGTGCGGTCGTGGTCGTCGGCCGGGCCGACACCATTCTCTACTCCAAGGGGTACGGCCGGTTCACCTGGAGCTCACGCTCCGACACGCCGGACCCCGCCCACTCGCTCTGGGATCTCGCCTCCATCAGCAAGGTGGTCGCCACCACGAGCGCCGCGGCCGTGCTGGTCGATCACGGACTGCTCGATCTCGACGCCCCGGTGCATGCCTATCTCCCGGAATTCGTCGGTGCCGGCAAGGATCAGGTCACGGTGCGGATGCTGCTCAACCACACCAGCGGCCTGCCACCCGATTCGCCGCTCTACCGCGCCGACTCGCCGAGCCAGGCGCTGACGCGCCTGTTTGCCGTTCCCCTCGAGCGTCCCGCCGGCGAGAGCATGAAGTACAGCGACCTCAATGCCATTCTTGCCGGCCTGATCGTGGAGCGCATCACCGGACAGTCGCTCGACACCTTCGCCGATTCGGTCGTCTTCGGACCTCTCGGCATGAAGGCCACGACATTCAATCCTTCAGTCGCATTGCGCTCGGACGCCGTCCCGACGGCGCGTTGGCGCGGCACTCCGGTCGCCGGCGTCGTCAACGACCAGAACGCCCGCGTGCTCGGCGGGGTTGCGGGACACGCCGGGGTCTTCTCCACCGGGCTCGACCTGGCGCGCTTCGCCCAGTCCTGGCTCAAGGACTCGACCGCCAACGACAGCTCCGCGTGGTTGGCACCCGGCACCATCGAACAGTTCCTGGAGCATTCGGCCACCAGCGGGACACGCGTCCTCGGCTGGGACACCCCCAACCCGCCGGGTGAAAAGCCATCGCTCTTCGGTCAGTGCGCCACCAGCACAACCATCGGCCACACCGGATGGACCGGCACCGAGCTGTGGCTCGATCCGGCGCAGAATCTCTTCGTGGTGCTGCTCACCAACCGCAGCTACCAGCCGCGGTCACCCTGGCGTTCGTTTCTCGAACTGAGCGCCATCCGCGCCAGGGTTGCCGACATCGTCCGCGAGTCGCTGGGCCTCTGCGACGGGCTGGCGATGCGCGCGGAAACGGCCACCGCCGCGATCAAGGGACGGTAGGCCGGGCACGGATTCCGCAGGGCTGGCGCAGGTTACTGGCCGAGAAACGCCTTGACGCGCGGATCCATCCGGTCGGGCGTCCAGTAAGGTTCCCACACCAGATCGACATCCACCGCGGTGACCCCTTCGAGGTCGGCCACGGCGCGGCGAACGTCTTCGAGAATCTCCTGGCCGGCGGGGCAGCCGGGCGACGTGAGCGTCATGGTGACCTTCGTTGCGCCCGCGTGGTCGACCGCGACGTCGTAGATCAATCCGATGTCGATCACGTTCAGCCCCAGTTCCGGATCCTTCACGCCGCGCAACGCTCGGCGCACCAGCTCCGGCGTGACGGGTGGCTCCGGGGGGGTCGGTGACGGTGATGATGAGGGTGAGTCGTCCATGATCCTGTCGTGGTGATCGAAGTCAGTGTGCCGTGATGCTACCGGGCCGAGCGCCGGTGGTTCAGGCTCGTGTCTAACTCGCCAGCGCCTTCAGAAGATCCGCGCCGATTGCGCCCACCTGCCACCGGCGCACGCCGTCGACGGCTGCCAGCTGGTCCGCGTCACGCGGCTCGGCCCGCGCAATACCTTCGAGCGTCCCGTTCGGGCAGAGCACACCGGGCGCCAGCGCCAGTTGTTCGGCAAGCTGGTTCCGGACCAGTTTCAACCGGGCCAGCCGCTCCTCGTAGCCGGCGTCGGGTGCACGCGAGACGCCGCGCGGAAACCGGGGAAGATCGGCGTCGGGAACCGCCAGGCCGCGCGTGACCGCGCCCACGATTTCGCTGCCCCACCGCCCCTGCGCCTCCCGGCCGATACCCTTGACTTGCGACAACTCGCCCGGCGAGAGCACGGGATGCCGCGACAGCTCGAGAAGCGCTTCGTTCCCCACGATGCGGAACGCCGCCCGATCGGTTTCGGACGCCAACTCGTCCCGCCAGCGCTGCAATTCGCGCAACACCGCCAGGCCGCGCCGGTCGAGCGCCCGCGCGCCCTTGATCCGAAGATAGTCGTCGCTCCGATCAGCGGCCGTCTCCGGCCACTCGGTCGACTCCAGGATGTCGAATTCCTCGCGCGCCCAGTCGGCTCGGCCCGTCTCGACGAGCTTTTGTAGTAGCAGTGCTTGCAACTGCAATAGGTGGGATGTGTCCCCGGCGGCGTATTCAAGCATCGCCTGGGTAAGCGGCCTGGCGGACCAGTCTGCTCGCTGGAATCGCTTGTCTGGTCGTATGTCGAAATACTTCTCCAGGAGTGCCGCCAGGCCTATTCCCGGTTCGTTCAACAGCTGAGCGGCGATCCGTGTGTCGAACAGGTTCCGGGCGACGAAGCCATATTGCCGATATAGTAGTCGTAAATCATACCCCCCGTCGTGAAACACCTTTTCGATCGCCTCATTGGCCAGCAACTGCCCGATCGCCGATAGGTCGCCGACTCCAAGGGGGTCGACGACGAGCGTCACGCCCGGGGTGGACAGCTGGATGAGGTAGATCCGGTCGTGGTAGCGATGGAAGGAAGCTGCCTCGGTGTCCATTGCCAGCGGGCTCGACCCGGCGATGTCCGAGATCGCGGGGCCGAACGTGTCGGGCTGGTCGAGGAGGCGAAAGTCCACTATTCGCGCCGCTTGGCGACCTGCTCCAGGCCATCGGCGATGTCTTCCAGCGCCTTCGCCAACGTCTTGAAGAACTCGGGATCGGGGACTGGCGGTGAACCGAGGGCGGAGTCGAGATAGAGTTTGCGCGAAAGTCTCGCGGCGTGGCGGATGTAGTCCGTCGTGGGCATTGCGGCTCCGGGCAAGGTCGATCGGAAACGTAGCGGAGTCCGCCCGGGGCGCCGTAGGTTGCGGCCGGGTCTTCGGAATCGTCTCACGGAGTCGTGCATGGCGGAGCAGGTCGAGTTCACCATCTACCCCGACGAGTGCGATGCATACGGGCACGTGAACCAGGCCACCTATCTGGTGCTGTTCGAGCGTGCCCGCTGGGTGCTATTGGAGCGCGGCCCGGGGCTGGACGTGTTCACTCGTGCCGGCGTATGGCCGGCGGTGCGCCGCGCATCGGTGGACTATCACACCGGTGCCTGGCCCGGCGACGTGCTGCGCTTCGAGGCGGAGCTCGTGCACCGTGGCCGCACGTCGTTCACGTTGCGCCAACGGGCCATCCGGTCGCGCGACGGCAGCCTGGTCGCCACCGCGGAACTGGTGTTCGTGTGCATCGACCACGACCAGCATCCGGTTGCGGTTCCCGAAGGCGTGCTCGAGGCGCTGGGAACCGACGGCGACCGACGGATCGTCTAGCCGTCCGGCATGCCGCTCGCCGCCGCCCTCGGCGTCACGGCCGGTGTACCCGTAGTTGTCGGGATGGGGGCAGAAGATCGCATCACGCCGGGCCCGTCGGCCCCCCGGCTGGCCCGCGCCAATCCCGCCGCCGGGCTTTCGTGGTCTTCGAATTCGCCGGGCACGTCCCACCCATGGAACACCCCGGACAGGTCACGCAGCCGTTACAGCGATTCCTGGATTCCGTGGTGTGAAACAACGCGGGGGGTCGAACGTCATAAATCGTGGCGGTCCTGACGAAACCTCTCCATTCGCCACCGCCATCATGCTTGACAGCCTTCCTATCGAGGAGCCTGCTGGGGCCGGGATCTGTGGCCCCGGCGGGCGACCCTCGCTTTCGCCCCGCCGTTGCGCGCTACTTCCGGGGACGCCCCGGGGGGGTATCGCTGTCGAAGATCTCGCGGTTCCGACCGATGAACGGCCGGAGGTTCTCCGGAACGTCCTCTTCCGGGAAGATTGCGTTCACCGGGCATTCCGGCTCGCACGCGCCGCAGTCGATGCACTCGTCGGGGTGGATGAAGAGCTGGTCATCGCCTTCGTAGATGCAGTCGACCGGGCAGACGTCGACGCACGCCCGATCCTTGACGCCGATGCACGCTTCGGTGATCACGTACGCCATCCGAGCTACCTCCGGACCGGCGGCGGTGACGTCCGAATGGTGACGGGCTCCGCCGGCGACGGGAGAGAGTAGAAACCACCACCCGGCGGGCGCAAGGCCCCGTTCAATTGCCCTGCGGCTTGCCAGGACGGAAGAGCAGGGCCGTCATTCCGGTGTCGCGCCCGGTGCAGGCCTCCGACTTGACGTCCCAGACATACCCGTCGCGCTCGCGCTTGACGACGTAGACTCCCGTGTCAGGGCAGGTCTGATCCGTCAGCTTCAGCTCGCCCTTGTCCTGTGTGACCGTCCCCGCGAACGAACTGCCGTCGGGGGCGGTGATGGTCCAGTTGCCGTTTCCCTTCAGCACGAACGGCCAGCCGGCGATCGCAACCTTGCTCGCCGCCGCCGAGTCGCGGGCCTGGATCACGTAGTCGCCCGACGGCATTGTCACCGCCGAATCGGCCGGCTGCTGCGCCGCCGCCGGAAAGCCGGCCAGGAGCAGGCCGGCCGCGGCCAACAGGCCCAGACCGACTGCATGGCGTCGAGATCTCACGAATCAGTCCTTCCATGGAGGGTGAACACGCTGGGGAGCCTACCGTTTACGGCTCAGTTGCGAAAGGGGTTGATCGCTGCCTGGCATGACGTGCCAAGTTGTTACTGCGCTTGCGTATACGCCATTTGAACCAATTCTCTGGTGCAAATTGACAATTCCGAGTTTCACCAGTAGGATTTCCCCCATGCGGACGATGCCGATTCTCCCTGACGCCGACCCCGCCACCGGCCCGATCCGACTCCACCGCGGCCGGCGGGCAGGGTTGCTCATTGCGCTGAAGGGGAGCGGGCACGCCACCGCCAAGGAGCTGGCTGGCGCGCTGCGTTGTTCGCTCAACGCTGTCCGGCATCATCTCCGTGAGCTCGAGGCGGAAGGCGTCGTCGATCACGAGCTTGCGCCCCACGGCGTTGGCGCGCCGGCGCATTCCTACCGGTTGACGGCCGGCGGCCACGCCCTCTTTCCCGACCGCTACCAGCAGACGGTCGCCGATCTCCTCGACCATCTCGTGGCCAGCGAGGGGCGTGCCGCGGCGATTTCGCTGCTCGAGGCCCATTATCGGGCGCTGGCCAGCCGGGCCCAGGCCGGGTCGGCCGATCTCCCGGTGGCCCGTCGCGGCGAACTCGTGGCACGTCTGCTGGCGGCCGAGGGCTACATGGCCACGTGGGCCGAGACGGCCACCGGCAGCGCGGTGCTGACGGAACACAATTGCCCCCATCAGATGGTCGCCGAACGTTTTCCCGAGATCTGCGACGCCGAAGAAGCGTTCCTGGCCCGGGTTCTCGACGCCACCATCGAACGCCGGTCGCGGATCACATCGGGATGCGGCACCTGCAGTTATCACGTCGTGCAGTCGGCGAAGGACGAGGAACGGCAATGAGCTCTTCGGTCGAAGCGCTGGTCAATCGCGAGTACAAGTACGGGTTCGTCACCGACATCGAGCAGGACACGGCGCCGCCGGGACTGTCCGACGACACCATCCGTTTCATCTCGGCCCGGAAACAGGAGCCGCAGTGGCTGCTGGACTGGCGCCTCAAGGCGTACCACCGCTGGCTCGAGATGCGCGAACCCCATTGGGCCAACATTCACCACGAGCCGATCGACTACCAGGCGATCACCTACTTCTCGGCGCCGAAGACCCGCCAGCCGCTCGGTTCGCTCGATGAGGTCGATCCCCGCCTGCTCGAGACCTACGCCAAGCTCGGCATCCCGCTCAGCGAGCAGAAGCTGCTCGCCGGCGTCGCGGTCGACGCCATCTTCGACTCGGTGTCGGTGGGCACGACGTTTCGCAAGACGCTGGCCAAGTCGGGCGTGATCTTCTGCTCGTTCGGCGAAGCGGTGCGCGAATATCCGGACCTGGTCCGCGAGTACCTCGGCTCCGTGGTGCCGGCGTCGGACAACTTCTTTGCCGCGCTCAACTCGGCGGTCTTCTCCGATGGCTCGTTCTGCTACGTCCCGAAGGGCGTGCGTTGCCCGATGGAGCTGTCCACCTACTTCCGCATCAACGCCGCCAATACCGGACAGTTCGAGCGCACCCTCATCGTCGCCGACGAAGGGGCGTCGGTGTCGTACCTCGAAGGGTGCACGGCGCCCAAGCGCGACGAGAACCAGCTGCACGCCGCGGTCGTCGAACTGGTGGCGCTCGATGGTGCCACCATCAAGTACTCGACGGTGCAGAACTGGTATGCGGGCGACGCGGAAGGGAAGGGCGGGATCTACAACTTCGTTACCAAGCGCGGCAAGGCGATGCGCGGCGCCAAGATTTCCTGGACCCAGGTCGAGACCGGCTCGGCGATCACCTGGAAGTACCCCGGGGTGATTCTCCAGGGCGACGATTCGGTGGGCGAGTTCTACTCGGTGGCGGTGGTCAACGGGCGCCAGCAGGCCGACACCGGCACCAAGATGATCCACATGGGGCGCAATACCCGCAGCACCGTGGTCTCCAAGGGCATCAGCGCCGGCCGCGGCCAGAACTCGTACCGCGGACTGATTCGCGTGCTGCCGAAGGCGGCACACGCCCGCAGCTACACGCAATGCGATTCGATGCTGCTCGGCAATCGCTGCGGCGCTCACACGTTCCCGTACATCGAAGTGCAGAACTCCACCAGCGACGTGGAACACGAAGCGAGTACGTCGAAGATCGGCGAAGACCAGCTCTTCTATTGCCGGCAACGCGGGCTGAACACCGAGAACGCCATCAGTGTCATCGTCAACGGCTTCTGCCGGGAAGTCTTCCGCGAACTGCCGATGGAGTTCGCCGTCGAGGCGCAGAAACTGCTCGGCATCAGTCTCGAAGGGAGTGTGGGTTGATGGCGCTGCTCGAGATCCGCGATCTCCATGCGTCGGCGGGTGACAAGGAAATCCTGCGCGGCATCACGCTGACGGTCGACCAGGGCGAAATCCACGCGGTGATGGGGCCCAACGGCTCCGGCAAGAGCACCCTGGCGCAGGTGCTGGCCGGACATCCCGCGTACCGGGTGACCCGCGGGTCGGTGACGTTCGCCGGCCAGGACCTGCTGGAACTGGAAGCCGAGGAGCGGGCCCACGCCGGCATCTTCCTGGCGTTCCAGTATCCGGTGGAGATCCCCGGCGTCACCAACGCCTATTTCCTGCGCACGGCCTACAACGAGATCCGCAAGGCGCGCGGCCAGCCGGAAATCGATCCGATCGATTTTCTCGATCTGCTCGAAGAGCGCCTCAAGGTGGTCGACTGGGGTCCGGAGATCATGGAACGCGCCGTCAACTTCGGATTCTCCGGCGGCGAGAAGAAGCGCAACGAGATCCTCCAGATGGCGGTGCTCGACCCGAAGCTCGCCATACTCGATGAAACCGATTCCGGGCTGGACATCGATGCGCTGCGCACCGTGGCCGCCGGCGTCAACGCGTTGCATCGCCCCGACAACGCCACCATCGTGGTAACCCACTACCAGCGCCTGCTCGACTACATCATTCCCGACCAGGTGCACGTGCTGGCGGCCGGCAGGATCGTCCGCTCGGGCGACAAGGGCCTCGCGCTCGAGCTCGAAGCGAAAGGCTACGAGTGGCTGACCGGCGTGCCGGAGCCGGTGTGACCGTCACGGCCCCTCCGAGCCAGCACCCCCGGCATCGGGCGAGATATTCCTCCGGCTCGCCGCCGAACGGCCTTCCGGGACGGAACCGGATTGGCTGCTCGACACGCCGCCGCGAAGCCGCGGAGCTCTTCGCGTCGACCGGACTCCCCACCACCAAATGGGAGGACTGGCGGTTCACCCCGGTGCAACCACTCGGGACGATCCCCTTCCGCCTCCCGGCCAGCGGCGCCACCCTGCCGGAGGAGACGGTCGAGCGGCTCGAATTCGACGTCCGGACCGGTCCGCTGATCGTGGTGGTCGACGGGCACGTGGCACCCGGGCTCTGCCGCATCCCTCCCGCCAGTGGTGTCCGGTTGCGGTCGCTCGCCGCCGCCATCGCCGCGGGCGACCCGGCGGTGGAACGGCACCTCGGGGCCCACGCCGTGCCGACGGTGACGCCGTTCGCCGCCATCAATACCGCGCTCTTCGTTGACGGCGTGGTGCTGCATGTGGCGCGATCAGCGTCGCTCGGCGCCCCGCTCCACGTCCTGCACGTGGCCACCGGGGCGGCGTCGCAGTGCGTCGTGTCGCCCCGCATGCTGGTGATTCTCGAAGACGGCGCGTCCGCCGCGCTGATCGAGAGCTACGCCGCCCCCGACGGCGGCGCCCATTTCACCAATGCGGTCTGCGAAATTGCCCTCGGCGCCGAAGCGCGCCTCCAGCATGTCCGGTTGCAGCGCGAGCCGGAGACGGCGTGGCACGTGGGACTGACCCAGGTGTCGCAGCGGCGTGACTCGCATTACCGCTCGGTGACGCTCGCCCTTGGCGGCCGTCTGGCGCGCCACGACCTCCGCACCGCGCTCACCGGGCCGGGAGCGGAAGCGCTGTTGTACGGGCTGTACCTGTCCGACCACGAACAGCTCGTCGACAATCACACCGCTATCCACCACCAGGCGCCACGTTGCAACTCGTGGGAGGTCTACAAGGGCGTGCTGGCCGACCGGAGTCACGCCGTGTTCAACGGCAAGGTGATCGTCGACCCCGAAGCGCAGCAGACCGACGCCAAGCAGACCAATCGCAACCTGCTCCTCTCCGAGCGGGCCAGGGTCAACACCAAGCCGCAGCTCGAGATCTTTGCCGACGACGTCAAGTGCACCCACGGCGCCACCGTCGGACAGCTCGACGAACAGCAGCGCTACTACGTCCGGAGTCGCGGCATCGCCGGCCGCGCCGCGCGGGCGCTGCTGGTCTGGGCGTTCGCCGCCGAAGTGCTGGTCGAAGTCCCCGATGCTCCGCTCCGCAACGCGCTCGAGCGGATGGTGCACAGGCAACTCGATGCGCTCATCGAGTGACGCGTTGGACACGGCCCCTGCCGTCGTCCCGGCGACGCGACCGCCCGAGGGGTCCAGCGCGGCGTTGATCGACCCCCGCGCCGAGTTCCCGTTGCTTGCCGACCGGCGCCGGGAACCGCCGCTCGTCTATCTCGACAGCGCGGCCACCACCCAGAAGCCGCGTGCGGTCATCGACGCTGTCGACGAGTTCTACACCGCGCCATAACGCCAACATCCATCGCGGCGTCTATCGCCTCAGCGAAGAAGCCACCCGCGCATGGGACGACGCGCGCGCCGGCGTGGCGCGCTTTCTCGGCGGGGTGCCGGACGACGAAGTCGTCTTCGTGCGCGGCACCACCGAGGCCATCAACCTGGTGGCAAGCAGCTTTCTCCGGCCGCGGATTGTCGCCGGGTCGCCGGTGCTCGTGACGACCATGGAGCACCACGCCAACATCGTCCCGTGGCAGCTTGCCGGCGCCGTTACCACGCCGATACCGATCGACGACGCCGGCGACCTCGACCTCGCCGCCGCCGAGGCGCTCCTGGCCCGCCGCCCGGCGCTGCTCGCCGTGGTGCACGTCTCGAACACGCTCGGCACCGTCAATCCGATCGCGGCGCTCTGCGACCTGGCGCATGCACAGGGCGTTCCGGTGCTGGTCGACGGCGCGCAGGCCGTGCCCCACCTCCCGATCGATCTCACCCGCCTCGGTTGCGACTTCTACTGTTTTTCGGGCCACAAGGTATTCGGTCCCACCGGGATCGGCGTGCTGTGGGCCCGGCGCGACCACCTCGCGGCGATGCCGCCGTACCAGGGCGGCGGCGACATGATCGACGTGGTGACGTTCGAGCGGACCACCTTCGCGCCGCCGCCGCGGCGCTTCGAGGCAGGCACGCCTCACATCGCCGGCGCGATCGGGCTCGGTGCGGCACTGGAGTGGCTGGCGGCACGGGATCGCGCCGCGCTCCAGGCGCACGAAGACGATCTCGTCTGCGTACGGCGCGCGATTGCTGTCGGCCATTCCCGGCGTGACGCTGCTCGGCGCGCCGACGACACCGGGTGGCGGTGCTGTCGTTCACCGTCGACGGGGTCCATCCGCACGATCTCGCTTCGCTGCTCGATGCCGAGGGCGTCTGCATTCGCGCCGGTCATCATTGCACCCAGCCGCTCCACCGCCATTTCGGCCTGGCCGCGACGGCGCGCGCCTCGGTCGGTCCCTACAACACCCGCGACGATCTCGACGCGCTCGCGGCCGGCATCCGCAGAGCGCAGCAGGTGTTCGGACGATGAGTTCGCTCACCGACCTCTATCAGCAGGTCATCGTCGAGCACGATCGCAGTCCGCGCAACCATCGCAAGCTCGACGCGCCCGACGCATCGCGCCGAAGGACACAACCCGCTCTGCGGCGACGAGGTGGCCGTCGAGCTGCTGGTGGCCGCTGACGGCACCATCCGCGACGTGGCTTTCCAGGGAAAGGGATGCGCCATCTCGCGCGCCTCGGCGTCGCTCATGACGATGGCGCTCGCCGGCAAGACCGTTCCCGAGGCGCGGGAACTGTTCGAGCAGTTCCATGCGTTGCTGCTGGGCGGTGATCCCGACCCGGCGGCGCTGGGAAGCTGGCCGTGCTGTCGCAGGTCGCGGCGTACCCGATGCGGGTCAAATGCGCCACGCTGCCGTGGCACGCGATGAGGGAAGCACTGGATTCAGATGTCCGTTGACGGCGGAAGGGTTTGAGATTGGCGGCGGGCGGGCCTCCGACTCGCGACCCTTCCTTGACCCTCGACCTGTTCACGACTCACGACTGACAACGAAAGCCACACGCCGATGTCCTACCCCGAAATGATGGTCAAGCCGATGCGCGAGGAAGTCACCCGCCTCGGTGTCACCGAACTCCGTACCGTGGCCGACGTCGACAGCGCCCTTGGCGCCGGCGAAGGCACCGCGCTGGTCTTCGTCAATTCCGTTTGCGGCTGCGCCGCCGGCATGGCCCGTCCCGGCCTGGCGCGGGCGCTGCAGCACCAGGTCAAGCCGGCCCGGACTGTACACCGTCTTCGCCGGCCAGGATCTCGAGGCGACCGCGCGCGCCCGCTCGTATTTCGGCGAGTACCAACCGTCGTCGCCGTCGGTGGCGCTGATGAAGGACGGCGAGGTAGTTGCCTTCGTTCACCGTCACCAGATCGAGGGGCGCAGTCCCGATCAGGTCGCGGCGATGTTGATGTCGGCCTTCGACAGCCACTGCGCGTGAGCGGCCACGTCTTCCATCCCGGTCACGACGAACTCCACGGCGTCACCGTGGTCATCGCCGGGGCCAGCGGCCGCACTTACGTCGGCCGCTGGCACGAACGCACCGCCCGCGGCGTGGTGATGCACGACGTCGCCATTCACGATCCGGCGACGGCTCCGTACGACCGCGACGCCTGGCTCGGACGCCAGCGCAAATTCGGCGTCTCGGCCACCGAGAAGTACCTTATCCTTCCCGCTGACGAAGCTGGCGCAGATTACACGGCTCGACGTCACAGACTGAAACCGAAGACCCCGGAGTGGAGTAGTACCGGCCGTCGGCTCGGGCGCGTCTGGGCCTTGGCGTTCTTCTTGGACAGGAGACGGAATGCCGACCTCTGCCGTAGCCGTCGAGCACGTCATCAAGCGGTTTTCCGGTCATACCGCCGTGCGTGACCTCTCCTTCGAGGTGCCAACCGGGGAGATCTTCGGGTTGCTCGGGCCGAACGGCGCCGGCAAATCGACCACCATCCGGATGATCATGGACATCATCGAGCCCGACGAGGGGCAGTATCGCGCTGTTCGGGCTGAACAGCTCGTCGCGCGACCTCTCCAGGCGGGTCGGCTATCTCCCCGAGGAGCGCGGCCTCTACAAGAGGATGCGGGTGCTCGAGCACCTCGCCTTCCTGGGGGAGATCAAGGGACTGCGGCCGCGCGGACGCCACCCGCCGGGCCCGGGAGTGGCTCGAGCAAGCTCGGCCTGGCCGACTGGGCGCTGAAGAAGGTCGAAGACCTCTCCAAGGGGATGCAGCAGAAGATCCAGTTCGCCGGAGCACTGCTGCACGATCCGGATCTGGTGATCCTCGACGAGCCGTTTTCCGGGCTCGACCCGGTCAACCTTCAGGTCATGAAGGACACCGTGGTCGACATCGCCCGGAACGGCCGGACGGTGCTGTTCTCGACCCACGTGATGGAGCAGGCGGAGCGGATGTGCGACCGCATCGTGATCATCGCGCGGGGCGAGAAGGTGGTCGACGGCACGGTGGCGGAGGTCAAGGCGGATTCAGGGTTCCGGCACATCGCGCTGTCGTTCGCCGGTGGCAAGGAAGCGGCCGCGCCGGTGCTGGCCGACCGCGCGCTGGTCGCCAAGGTCGACGACTACGGGGCGAGCGCCGAGGTCGAGCTGGCCGCCGGCGCCGATCCACAGGCGCTGCTGCGGGCGCTGGTGGAGCGCGGGGTGGCCTTGAGCCGGTTCGAGATCGTCGAGCCGTCGCTGCAGTCCATCTTCATCGCCAAGGTCGGCGACGCGTCGGAAGTGCCGGCACGGGAGGCCGCGTGAACAAGACCTTCGCCATCATTCGCCGCGAGTTCATCGGCCGGGTGCGGACCAGGGCGTTCCTGATCTCCACCATCTTCCTGCCGGTGATGATGGTGTTCTACTTCGTGGTGCCGGCGCTGATGATGCGCGGGACCGACCGCACCATGAACATCGCGCTGGTCGACGCCACCACCGATTCGCTCGGCATGCGGATCCAGGCGGTGCTGGAACAGGAGAAGGTCGGCCGCGGAGCGGAGACATTCGCGCGATACCAGGTGACCCGTGTCGCAGCGGCCGGCCGGGTTCCGGCGGTGCGCGATTCGCTGGTGGCGCTCACCGGACTCGACCGCCAGGCGGCGCCGGGCGTCGTTCGACGGCGTGCTGGTGCGTCAGTGATTCCGGCGTGGCGTCGGGCACGGTCGGCGTATCTCGGCAGCAACGCCAGCGCGTTCGACGCGATGAACCAGCTGCAAGCCAGCCTGTCGCGCGCCGCGACGGACGACCGGCTCGAGCGGGCAGGAGTCAACCCGTCGATTCTCGCCCGCGCGGTGCGCCCGATCGACCTCGTCACCACCAAGGTCTCCGACGGCCATGCCACCGGCAGAGCGGTGCCGCCTCGTTCGTGGTGGCCTACGCCATGGGGTTCATTCTTTACCTTACGGTCATCATCTACGGCCAGCAGACGATGACGTCCGTCATCGAGGAGAAGAGCTCGCGGATCATGGAGGTGCTGGCCTCGTCGGTGCGGCCCTTCCAGATGCTGCTGGGCAAGATCCTCGGGGTCGGGTCGGCGGGACTGTTCCAGCTGGCCATCTGGGGCGGCGGCGTATCTGGTGCTTTCGCCAACAGCGGGACCGCGCTGGCCTCGATGTTCGGCGTCAACCCCGCGGCGATGCAGCAGATTCAGATTCCGCCGCTGTCCGGCGCACTGCTCGCCGTCTTCCTGGCGTACTTCGTCCTCGGCTTCCTGCTTTTCGGAGCGGTCTACGCCATGGTCGGGATCGATGTGCAACGCGATCCAGGACGCGCAGCAGTACCTGATGTTCATCTCGCTGGTGCTGGTGATGGGCTTCTTCAGCGTGTTCGCGCTTGATCAAGGACCCGACCAGCGGACTCGGCGTCACGTTGTCGATGGTGCCGTTCTTCTCCCAGTTTGCGATGCCGGTTCGCTGGTCGCTGGCAGCGGTGCCGCCGCTGCAGCTCGCCGCGTCGCTGGGGCTCGGCCTCCTGGCGCTCGCTCGTCATGGCCTGGCTCGCGGGGAGGATCTATCGCACCGGCATCCTGATGTACGGCAAGCGGCCATCGCTGGGCGAGGTGCTGCGCTGGATTCGTGCGTGACGCCCCTGGCCTGAACGGATGCCGGGACTTGCGGCTCGACCGGGCCGCCGGTGAAGAGGCCGGCGGCCCGCTTGCTTCACCTGGGCAGTTGTGTATTATAACAACCATAGCAACAATGTCTTACAGTTAGACATGTAGGGTGCTGGTGCCGCCGGTTTCACGTGAAACCTCGAATCCGGTGATTGCGGGTTGATCTGTCGCCAGTATCTTTACGCCTCGTCGCATCAGACTCACCTCCGCTACAGCGAGCCATGGCCCGAACAATCGCAATCGCCAATCAGAAGGGCGGCGTCGGCAAGACGACGACCGCCATCAACCTGGCCGCCTCGCTGGCCATCGCCGAGCGGAAGACGCTGCTCGTCGATGCCGATCCGCAGGGGAACGCCACCTCCGGGATGGGGATCGACAAGCACGCGGTGACGGCTTCACTCTACGAGGTGATGGTCGAGGGGGTCGCGCCCCGAGATGCGATCCGTGCCGGACGCTCAGCTGCCGTATCTCCATGTCCTGCCCGCCACGCCAGGACCTGGTCGGCGCCGAGATCGAGATGATCGCCCTGGGCGAGCGGGAGACCGTGCTTCGCCGGGCCTTGGCGCCGCTCCGTGACGATTACGACTACATCCTCATCGACTGTCCGCCGTCTCTCGGGCTCCTCACGCTCAACGTGCTGACCGCCGCCGATGGCGTCGTGATCCCGATCCAGTGCGAATACTACGCGCTGGAGGGGATCTCACAGCTTCTCAATACCATCCGCATTGTCCAGCAGAACTTCAATCCTGACTTCCAGATCGACGGCGTGCTGCTGACCATGTTCGACGCCCGGCTCAACCTGTCGCGGCAGGTGGTGGCGGAGGCGCGGGAGTATTTCGGCGCCAAGGTGTTCCGGACGGTCATCCCCCGCAATGTCCGGCTGGCCGAGGCCCCGTCCTTCGGCAAGCCGATCCTGCTCTACGACGTGCAGTCCGTCGGAGCCAAGAGCTATCTCGCTGTTGCCCAGGAGCTGATGAAGCGCACCGAAGCGCTGACCAGAACGCGCCGAGGGACACGAAATGAGCGAATCCAGGAGGCTCGGCCGCGGTCTCGAGGCGCTGCTCGGGCCGATCTCTCGCGAACAGGCCGAGGCCAGCGGCGCGCTCCGCGAAATCCCGATCCGCGAACTGGTGCCGAACCCGTTCCAGCCGCGGCGCACCTTCGACGAAGATGCCCTTGCCGAGCTCGCCGCCTCGATCGAGACCTCCGGCCTGCTCCAGCCGATCATTGTCCGGCAGGTCGGGTCCCGGCTACGAGCTCATCGCCGGCGAACGGCGCTGGCGTGCGGCTCAACGCCTCGGATGGACGAAGATCCCCGCCATCCTCCGCGACTACGACGACCAGATGGTCCTCACCCTCGCCCTGATCGAAAACCTTCAGCGCGACGACCTCACCGCCATCGATGCGGCCCACGGGTACCAGCGGCTTGTCAGCTGATTTCAAGATGCCGCCGGCCGAGGTGGCCAGGCTGGTCGGGAAGGATCGGTCGACAGTTGCTAATGCATTGCGGTTATTGAAGTTACCGGTAGACGTCCAGGACCTGGTGCAGTCCAGGAAGCTCTCCGAAGGCCACGCTCGCGCACTCCTCGCTCTCGCCGATCCCGACGCTATCCCCAGGCTGGCCAGCCAGATCGTCGCGAAGGACTGGTCGGTTCGCGAGGTCGAGGCCATCGTCCGCGGTGAGGCGCCCGGAAAGCAGCGCGGCCGCATGATGAAGAAGCCAGCGCCGCAGAAACCAGCCACCGCCGATGCCCGCCGCGTCGAGGAAGCGCTCCGCAGCCGCCTCGGCACCGACGTGCGGCTCACCGCCAAGCGCCGCGGCCGTGGTCTGCTCACCATCTCGTACTACTCCAACGACGATCTGGCCCGGCTGCTCGAGCTCGTCCTCGGCCACCCGTTCGAGGGCTGACGTGCGCCGCCGTTGGTGGCTCGGCGGCGTCGTTCCTGCTCGCTGCCTGCAGCGGCAAGTCGACGCCGGCGGCCGCACTGCGCGTTGCGTTGATCACCCCGGGGTCGATCGCCGACGCGGCATGGAACGCCGGCGCATACCAGGGGCTGCTGCAGATCCGCGACTCGCTCCACGTACTCGATTTCCAATGTCGAAGCACGTACACCAGGTGAACAGGAAGAGGCCCTGCGCAGCTATGCCGCGCAGGGCTACACCGTCGTCTTCGGCCACGGGTTCGAATTCCAGGAGCCGGCGGAACGGGTGGCACGGCAGTACCCGCGCACCATCTTCGTCATTACCAGCGGCGAACGGGTCAGGGGCAACGTCGTGCCGCTGATCTTCCGGATCCACGAGGCCACCTACCTCTGCGGCCTGATCGCCGGCACCCTCACGCAGACGGGCAAGATCGGCTTCATCGGCGGAATGGAACTGCCGCCGATCAAGCTCGGCTACGAGGGATGGTTGCAGGGCGCCCGCGCGGCACGCCCCGGAGTACAGAGCCGCATCGTCTACCTCAACACCTTCGACGATGCCGCCGCCGGGAAGGAGGCCGCGCTCGCGATGATTCGTCTCGGCGTCGACCAGCTGCACCACAACGCCGACGCGGCAGCTCTGGGCATCTTTGCCGCCGCGCGCGAGAATCCGGGCGTCGCCGTCTACGGTGCCAACCAGGATCAGGCCCCGCTCGCGCCCGACAACGTGGTGGCATCGGCGGCGATCGACCTGCCGCTCGCCATGCGGCTGCTGGTGGCGCAGGTGCAGGCCGGCACGTTCCAGCCCAGGGTCGAGAGCTTCGGGCTCGAGAGCGGCGTCATCCGTCTCGCGGTCAACGCGGCGATGCAGCACCGGTGGCCCGCCGGACTCGCCGCGCGCGTCGCCGCCGCGCGCGATTCGATCATTGCCGGCACGCTGGTGGTGGCCGGCCAACCCGCGCCACCCGCACCGGACGCACGACCAATGACCAACGACTCCTCCTCATGACCGTTGCCCGGCTCGACGAAGTCGTGGCCTATCTCGACGGGTATCTTCGCATTGCGACCGTTCCCGACTACGAGTTCGCGCTCAACGGGCTGCAGCTGGCCAACAGCGGGACCGTCACCGGATTCGTCGCCGCCGTGGACGCGTCGCTTCAGACCGTCGAACATCTCGTCGCCGTCTCGCCTCCAGGCGTGATGCTGCTGGTGCACCATGGGCTGTTCTGGGACGGCAACCGCCCCATCGCCGGGCGGCGCTATCGCAAGCTGCGGCCGCTCTTCGCCCATGACGTCGCCGTCTACGCCTCCCACATTCCGCTCGACATTCACCCCGAGGTCGGCAACAACGCCGTCCTCGCGCGGCAACTCGGCATCGTCGACCCGGTACCGTTCGACGACTACCGCGGCGTGCCGTTCGGCGCCGCCGGGCCCCTGATCATGCCGCGTGATGTGCTCGTCACCCGGCTCGCCGAACTGCTCGCCGCCCCGCGAGTGCACATGGTGCCGGGCGGACCGGAAACCACGCGGCGCGTCGGCATCATCACCGGTGCGGCGGGAGACCGGATCGCGGCCGCGGCGGCCGCCGGCCTCGACACCTTCGTCACCGGCGAAGGAGCGCACCACACCGCGCACGACGCGCTCGAACTCGGGCTCAACGTGATATACGCCGGGCATTACGCCACCGAAACGGTCGGTGTCCGGGCGCTCGCCGAACATCTCGGCGAGCGTTTCGGACTTCCCTGGCAGTTTCACGACCATCCCACCGGGATGTAGCGCTGCTCGCACTCCGGCATATCACCAGGCGCTTCGGCGCGCTCACCGCGCTCGACGATGTCTCGTTCCAGACCGCGCCCGGCGAAGTGCACGCACTGCTCGGCGAGAACGGCGCCGGCAAGACGACGCTGATGCGCATCGCCTACGGCATGATCCGGCCCGATCAGGGCGAGATCGCCGTCGACGACCGGCTCGGTGACGCTCCGCGGGCCCGCCATCGCCTCCCCCGCCGCCGCGCGCGCCGCCGGCATCGGCATGGTGCATCAGCACTTCACGTCGGTGCCCGCGCTCTCGGTCGGCGAAAACATCGCCCTCTTCGCCGGATGGCGGGAAACCGGGCGCGCCGCCGAACGGCGTGCCGCCAAGCTGGTCGACCGGCTGCAGTTACCGCTCGACCCGACGGTCCGCGCCGAACGGCTCAGCGTGCAGCTCCGCCAGCGGCTGGAGATCGTCAAGGCGCTCGCGGCCCAAACGCGGATTCTCCTGCTCGACGAGCCGAGCGCCGTGCTGGCGCCGCGCGAAGTGCAGCAGCTGCTGCAGGGTCTGCGCGCGTTCGCCGCCACCGGCGGCGAAGTCGTGCTCATCACCCACAAACTTGACGAAGTGCTCCAGTCAGCCGATCGGATCACGGTGCTGCGGCGCGGGCGCGTGGTCTCGAGCGGCGTGCGTGCCGGCCAGACGGCGGACACGCTGGCCCGCGCGATGCTGGGCGACGCCGCGCCGGTCGAAACCGCGGAACTCGTCGTACCCGCCGCACCGATCGAACGGTCGGCGCCGGTCATCGTGTCGCCGCGTGGCGTCGTCCGCGCCCGCCGGTTGTCGCTGGCCCGGACCGGCGAAGACGACGTCGTTCGCGTCCGCAACTCCTCGTTCGAGTGGCACGGCGGGGAGATCGTCGGCATCGCGGCCATCGAAGGCAACGGCCAGCGCGAATTGCTGCGCACGCTGGCCGGCCTCGATGAGACGCACGCGATCAGCGGCACGCTCGAGGTCTCCGGTTCGGTCGGGTTCATTCCCGAAGACCGGACTACCGAGGGATTGATCCCCGCCTTCACCGTGGCGGAAAACGTCCTGCTTGGCGCGCTTCCGACCGCGCCGGCGATCATCGACTGGAACGACTGGCGCCACCGAGCCGACCAGCTCCTTGCGGCGTACGACATCGGCGCGACGGGAGCCGAGGCAGCGGCCGCCACGCTCTCCGGCGGCAATCAACAGCGCCTCGTACTCGCCCGGGCGCTGGCCGCCGATCCCGACATTCTCGTGGCCGAAGACCCCACCCGCGGACTCGACATCCGGGCCACCGCCGCGATACACGCCCGTCTCCGCGACGCCGCCCGACGCGGAATCCTCGTGGTGGTGCACTCGTCCGATCTTGATGAAGTGCTGCAACTCGCCGACCGGATCGCCGTGATCGCCGACGGCGTGCTGAGCGAGTTCCCCGCGGGCACCGGCCGTGATCGCATCGGTGACGCCATGCTCGGCGTCTCCGCGCCCCATGACCGCCGTCCCCGCGCCGCGACAGCTGTTTCACGGCGCCGCGCGCACCGCCGTCGCTCTCGGTCTCGGGCTCGCCGTACTGGTGGCGTTTCTGGCCGCGGCGGGATTCGATGCACCGGCGGCGCTGGCCGCCCTGTGGCGCGGCGCGTTCGGTTCGTGGTACGCAATCAGTTCGGTAACGCTGGTGCACGCCACGCCGCTCATCCTGCTCGGCCTCGCCTTTGCGCTCGGCAGCCGGGCTGGCGCCCTCAACATCGGCATGGAAGGGCAATTTGCCGCCGGCGCCATCGCCGCCACGTGGCTGGCGCTGGCACTGCCCGCACTGTCGCGGGCGGTGACGATCCCGCTGGTCCTCGGGGCCGGCTGCGTGGCCGGTGCACTCTGGGTCGCCGTGCCCGTCCTGCTCCGGATCCGCTTCGGCGTCACCGAAGTCATCGCCACCCTGCTGCTCAACTTCGTCGCCGACGCCGCGGTGAGCTACGCCGTCACCGGACCGCTGCAGGAGCCGACCCGCGTCTATCCCGAAAGCTCGCCGATCCCCGCCGCCGCGCGGCTTCCCCACCTCATTCCCGGCACTCAGCTGCACGCTGGCTTCGCGATCGTCATCGCCATTGCGTTGGTGCTTATGCTACTACTAACGAGAACCCGCTGGGGATTTGCGCTGCGGGCGGTCGGCGCCGGTCCCACGGCGGCTCACGTCAGCGGTCGCGTCTCGGAAAAGCGGGTCGTCGCAACGGCCCTCCTCTGGTCCGGTGCGCTGGCGGGCATGGGCGGCGCCATCGAGATCTCCGGCGTCACCTACGCGCTCTACCAGAACCTCTCACCGGGCTACGGCTTCACCGCAATCGCGGTAGCACTCCTCGGCGGCGAACGCCCGATCGGCATTGTCGTGGCGGGGCTGCTGTTCGGGGCGCTCGAAGCGGGAGCGGGAGCGATGCAGCGCGATGCCGGCATTCCCGCCGTTGCGGTGCAGGTGGTCGAGGCCGTGGTGATCGTGACCCTGCTTGTCTCCCGCCGGCGGCGCCAGCCATGACCCTCGAAGCCGTTGCCGGATTCGCGGCCGCCGCGGTACGGGTGGCCACCCCGCTGGCCCTGGCGGCGCTTGGCGAAACCGTCGCCGAGCGGGGCGGCGTGATCAATCTTGGCATCGAGGGGGCGATGCTGAGTGGCGCGCTGGGTGCCGCGGTCGCGGCGGCCCAATGGGGACCGTGGGCCGGGGTCGTCGTCGCGATCGTCGCCGGCGTCGCCGCCGCGGGCATCTTTGCCGCCGCGGTGATCGGCGCGCGCGCTGATCAGATCATCGCGGGAACCGCTGTCACCCTGGGACTCACCGGCCTGACCGGTCTCGTCGCACGCGGCGTCTGGGGAGCTGCCGGCGCGGGGCTCAGCGTGCCGACGCTGGCACCGCTGCGCGTGCCACTGCTCGCGAAGATCCCGGCTCTGGGGACGGCGTTCTTCGGCCAGTCGCTGCTGACCTATGCGGCCTACGTGCTCGTGCCGGTCTCCCTCTGGATGCTGTTCCGGACCCGCTTCGGGCTGGAATTGCGTGCCGCGGGTGAATCGCCCGCGGCCGCCCGGGCGGCGGGTGTACGGGTGGGGCGGGTCCGCGCGCTGGGAACGCTGTTCGGCGGCGGGTGCGCCGGGCTGGCCGGCGCAGCACTGGTGCTGGCGCAAGTCGGAACGTTTACGGAACAGATGACCGCCGGCCGAGGCTTCATCGCCATCGCCATCGTGGTGCTCGGGCGCTGGCAACCGCTGGGTGTCGCGGCCGCGGCGTTGCTCTTTGGCGGCGCCACCGCGCTGCAGTTCGTCTTCCAGGCATCCGGGAGCGGCGTGCCATATCAGTTCTTCCTGGCGTTGCCGTATCTTCTGGCGCTGGCTGCGCTCGCCACGGCGGTTGGCGGTCATCGTGGACCGGCGTTCCTCGCACGTGCGGATTTCGGAGACGAATGATGCGTGCCGCTTTCGGCGTCTGTTGCGCCATCGCCGTTGCGGGGTGCGGTCTGTCGCGGCACATCGGTCCGCTCCAACTCGTGCCGTTGGCAACCCTTGGTGCCACCAGCGGCCCCGGCGTCATCGCCAGCGATCCGGTGGTCAGTCCCCGGCTCGCGAACGGGGTCCGCGTTCTCATCCCCGCCGGCACCGGTGGCGAAACGGCGCCGCTCGTCTACGGCGGCGACGGGCGATTCCTCGGCGCGCTCCAGGCCAGCACCGACACCACCACCGGATTCCACCGACCGCTCTTCAGCCGCGTGGGTTCCGGCGATTCGCTCTGGGTGTTCGACGCCGCCGATCGTGCGCTGGTGTTCGGCCCTGCGCGCAACTACGTGCGTACCGTGCCGCTTCCGGTCTCGCCGTGGGACGCGGTGATGCTCCGCGATGGACGCCTGCTGGTCACATCATCCGATGCCGGCCACCCATTACCGGTGTTGTTGCTCGACGCGACGGGTCACGTGGTGCGACAGATCGGGGCGGCCGATTCGGCGGCGCTGGCCATCAAGGCACCGCGCCAGATCGTGGTCGGCCCCGACGGCACGTGGTGGACCATGCCGACAGCTTTCCGCTGGCAGTTCGAACATTGGGACACGACCGGGGCGTCGATCGGCGTGCTGGCGCAACCGGAGCCGAAGTGGTTCACGCCCTACGACGCCCTGCGGAGCGGTTCGGTGAGCCGGCCGCCGCCGCCCGTGCTGATCGATGCATGGTTCGACGGCCTCGGACGCCTCTGGGTCCTGGGCCGGGTGGCCGATCCCCACTGGTCGCGAGGATTCGCGCCCTCGCGCGATACCGCCGCCGATGCGGTGTCGGTCATCACCGACCCCGACCGTGCGTTCGACACCATGGTGCAGGTGCTCGACCCCGCCACCGACCGGGAAATCACCGAAACGCGGCTTGATGCATCCTATACCTCGGGGGTCGAGCCCGGGGTGCTGCTCCGGGTCCTCAACACCCGCAGCGGCTGGAAGCAGGCCCAGCTGGTCCGGATCCGATTCGACCCGACGGCAAGCCGGCTGACAAGCGCCAGCGCCGTCAACTGAGGGGGAGGGGGAATGTTGCGAACCATCGGAACCGCAGCGCTGCTGATCGCGGCAGCCACGGCGGCCTGCGGACGGAGTACCCCGAAGATCGACGTCACCACGCGGGATTCGTCCGGGGTGACGATCATCGATCACCCCGCCGGCGCGCTCGCCGCCGTGCCGCAGTACCGGCTGTCGGCGCCGATCGCCACCATCGGTGGGGCCACGGCCGACATGCTGCACGACGCCACCGCGATGCGCAACGCGATCTTTCTCGATGCCGATCATTTCGTGGTGATCGACGGCCGGATGAACCGGCTCGTACTGTTCGACTCCGCCGGCGCGGTGCAGGCCATCTACGGTGGTCGCGGTACGCCTGATTCGCTGGTCTCGCCGGGCCAGCTGCACGTGGCCGACGACGGCTCGGTGTGGCTGGTCGATCTTCCGGCGCGCTACGTCCGCCTCGGCGCCAACATTCAGCCGGTGGCGCAGCAGCAGCTCGGCCCCAAGGTGCCGGTGCAGGCCACGGTCTTGTTCGTCCACGGCCAGGCGGCCATCGCCGTCGAGAACCCGTTCGAGCAGCCGAAGACCGCCGACCAGAACCTGCACCGCGGCACCAGCTATCTGCTGCGTGTCACGCCGGACGCCGTCGATACGCTTGCGAAGTGGCCGGGAACGGAATGGTTTGCGGTGACCTCCGGCGAGGGACACGACCAGTCGGTCACGACGCAGCCGGTCCGTTTCGGTCCCACCACGGTGGTGCGCCCGTGGGGACATGACATCGTTGTCGGCACCGGCGACAGCTGGGAACTCGAGGTGCGCGATACCACCGGTGCACTCCGACGGATCATCACTCTGCACGATCCGGTGCGCCCGGTCACGCCGGCGCTGCGCGACTCCGTGCAGGCCGTCGATCTCCGCGAGATCAACGCCCTCCGCGGCGCCGACGAGCAGACCAAGGCGATGGCGCGCGCATCGGTCACGTCGCAGCGCTTTGCCGACTCGGTGGCGCCGTACGACGATGCCTTTGCCGGGCGCAACGGCCAGTTGTGGGTATCGGAAACCGTGCTGCCCACCGATTCCACCCGCAGCTACGCGATCTTCGGCGCCGACGGGCACCTCGTGGGGCGCCTCCGGGTGCCGGCCTCGACGCGGGTGCTCGCCGCCGACAGCGATCGCGTCGTGAGTCGCAGCGTCGACCCGACCGGCGTGGCGTTCCTCGAACTGTCGCGCCTGGTACCCGCGCCGCATTGACGTTTCCCGGCTGGAACTGAAACCCGGGACACGACGAATGCGTCTGCCAGAGACACGCTGCTCCATTCTGGAACTGCAAGCGGAGGGGATATGCATCTGCTCTGGATCATCCTGATCGGTTTCCTGATCGGCACGGTCGCCAAGTTCCTCGTGCCGGGGAACGACCCCGCGGGATTCATCAAGACGACGTTGCTCGGCATTGCCGGCTCGTGGGTCGGTGGCTGGCTCTGGGGCATGCTCGGCTTCGGCGGTGTCGGCTTCATCGGCTCGGTGATCGGCGCGATCATCATCCTCGTCATCTACCACGCCGTCCGAAACAAGTCGTCATAGCCCGGTGTTCGAGCGCCGCAGGGATCCGCTGCTTCCGCGCCGCCTCTTCGTGCGGCGTTTGCTACGGCACTTCGTCTACGGCGCCTCGCTGATTGCGGCCTCGATGGTGCTGGGCATGGTGGGGTACCACGTGCTGGCGGGGTTCGGCTGGCTCGACGCGATGCTCAACGCCGCCATGCTCCTCGGCGGCATGGGGCCGGTGGGCGAGATTCACACGGTCTCGGGGAAGATCTTCGCGTCCGCCTACGCGCTGTACGCCGGTCTGGTCTTCCTCGTCTCTGCCACCATCCTGCTGGCGCCGGTGCTGCACCGGCTGCTGCACTGGTTTCACGTCGACGCCGACTCGCATCGCACCTAGTGTCCTGGCCGGCCGAGGTGGCGCCGCGCCCCTTCTGGCGCGATGTTCCTTGTATCCTGCCGAAGGAGCCTGGTGATGGACCGACGCCATTTTCTCGAGATCGTTGGCGCCACTGGCGCGCTCGCCACCGTGCCGTGGACGCCGGAGGCGCTCGTTGCCCCGCGCCGCGCCGATCGTATCGACAAGATCGGGTTGCAGCTCTACACCCTTCGCAGCCTGATGCAGCTCAGCGTCGAGAAGACGCTCTCCGAAGTGGCCCAGGTCGGCTACAAGGAGGTGGAGTTCGCCGGTTACTTCAACCGCCCGCCCCGCAACATCAAGCAGCTGCTCGATGACAACGGCCTCAGCTCGCCGTCGGCGCACATTTCCATGGACGACATCCGCGGCCTGTGGACGCGGCGACTCTCCGACGCCGCCGAGATCGATCACAAGTATCTGGTGGTGGCCTCGGTGCCCGACGCCGACCTGGCCAGCATCGAGGCCATCAAGCGGCTCGCCGACACACTCGAGACCGCCGCGGACGACGCCAAGGAGTTCAAGATCAGGCTGGCGTACCACAACCACGACGCGGAGTTCGTCAAGCTGGGCGCCAAGACGAAGTACGAACTCCTTCTCGAGGCGGCGAATCCCGACAAGCTGTTGATGGAGATGGATATCTACTGGATCACCAAGGGCGGCGGCGACCCGCTGTACTACTGGGCCAGGTGGCCGGGCCGCTTCCAGATGGTGCACGTCAAGGACGCCGGCCCTGCCCCACAGTACCCGATGGAAGACGTCGGCAAGGGCACCATCGACTGGGTCAAGCTCTTCTCGCACCACAAGGAAGCGGGCATCAAGCACTACTTCGTGGAGCACGACAACCCGCCGGATCCGCTCGCCGACATCAAGGTCAGTTACGAGTATCTGAAGAACCTGGAATTCTGAAGAGCTGAAGGCGCCGAGAGCCGAGGGCCCCGCGGGCGGAACTCGGCCGGCGCTACCGCCGAGCTTCCTGTCCACTCGGCTCTGGGCTCTCGGCTCTGGGCTCTCGGCTCTCGGCTCTCGGCTCTGGGCTCTCGGCTCTGGGCTCTCGGCTCTGGGCTCTCGGCTCTGGGCTCTCGGCTCTCGGCTCTGGGCCCTGGGCTCTCGGCTTTTGGGGCGCTTCTGCCTTATCCGCGTCCCGCCTTGGGAAGCTCGCGCAACAACTGGGCGGCCGTCCGCTCATGACTCTCCAGCGTCGGCATGATCTCGCGCAGGTAGGCCTTCACGCTGTCGTTCTTGGCCGCCGGGCCGTACCAGTTCTTCACCCGCGCGATCGTGGCGATGTGATCGTCGCGCACGTAGGTCAGGAAGAGGCGGTCGAACGCCGCACCGCGCAACTTCATCAGCCGCGCCACCTCGACCTTGTGCCGGGCCACGATGGCGCTGTCGCTGTCGGCCGGGATCCTCAGCGTGATCCCGAGCCGCTTCCCCATCGCGGCGGCGCTGTTCTGCGCGTTGGAATGCCCGCGCAGCAGCACGCGGGCGAAGTCCACCACTTTTGCATTGGACGCGCGGCCGATCGCCAGCCGCGCCGTTTCGATTTCCTGTTGGTCCACCATGTTGCGCAGGCCGAGGATGTAGCCGTCGTTCATGGTGAACATCGTGTCGGCCGCCGCCAGGTGGTCGACGGGCTTCGTGCCGGCGTGTGGCGTCGACACGATCGACCCGGCGATTGCCGAGAACATCAGCATGAGCAACATCGATTCCCCCCCACAGGTGATAACTGATAGACGGTTACCGCCCGGAATCATTCACACACGCAGCCGGCACGGGCGGCATCGGGGAGCCTGGAAACGCCACCACCCTGTTGCCCGGACCCACGACGGGGGGACCTCGCCGCGCCGGCGGTCGCAGTGAAGGAACCTGGCGATCTGAGGATGGTGACTGCGACCGCTGGCGCAAAAGGACTCCCCGTCGTGACCCCTCGGCTCCGGGCTCTCGGCTCTCGGCTCCGGGCTCTCGGCTCTCGGCTCTCGGCTCTGGGCTCTGGGCTCTCGGCCCTCGGCTCTGGGCCCTGGGCGCCTTTTCGCGTTACAATTCGACTCTCCGACTCCCCTTGAATGACGGACAGATCATGACCTTTCTCCAACGCCGTCTTGTGTACGACGTCTGTATCGTCGGCTCCGGCGCCGGCGGCGGGATGGCAGCGTACGAGCTGACGAAGGCCGGCGCCAACGTCATCCTGCTCGAAGCCGGCGTCCCGTGGGACAACACCAGGAATTCCGACATGTTCATGTGGCCGTACCAGACGCCACTCCGCGGCCGCGGCACTCCCGAACGGCCGTTCGGTGAACATGACGCCTGCATCGGCGGCTGGAACATCCCGGGTGAGCCGTACACCAAGGCCCCCGGGACGGATTTCTCGTGGTGGCGTGCACGGATGGTGGGTGGGCGCACCAATCACTGGGGGCGGATCGCGCTCCGCTTCGGCCCCGACGACTTCAAGCACAGGTCGGTGGACGGGCTGGGCGACGACTGGCCGATTTCGTACGACGACCTGAAGCCGTTCTATGACGACACCGACCGCCTGATCGGGGTCTTCGGCAGCAACGAGGGGATGCGCAACAACCCCGACGGCATCTTCCTGCCGCCGCCGATTCCCCGTTGCTGGGAGATGGTGGTGAAGAAGGCCGCCGATGCGCTGAGCCTGACCTGCGTGCCGTCGCGACTGTCGATCCTCACCAAGTCGATCCACGGCCGGGCGCCTTGCCACTACTGCTCGCAGTGCAACCGCGGTTGCGCCGTGAACGCCAATTTCTCGTCGACCAACGTGCTGGTCATTCCGGCGCTCGCCACGGGCAAGCTCACGCTCCGGACCAACACCATGGTGCGCGAGGTGACCATCGGTGCCGACGGCCTGGCCGACGGCGTCATCGCCATCAACAAGGCGACCCGCACCGAACAGAAGATCTCGGCCAGGATCGTCGTCCTCGCCGCCAGCGCGCTCGAGACGTCCCGGCTGCTGCTCAACTCGCAGTCGAGCAAGTTCCCCGACGGGCTGGCCAACGCCAGCGGCATGGTGGGCAAGTACATCACCGACACCGTCGGCAGTGACGTGTGGGGATATGTTCCCGGGCTCGCCGACCAGCCGCGCCACAACTGCGACGGCGTGGGCGGCATGCATCTCTACCTGCCGTGGACCACCGACAACAAGACGCTCGACTTTCCGCGCGGCTACCACACCGAGATCTGGGGCGGCATGGGGATGCCCAGCTACGGGTTCATGGGTGGCATCGAGAGCTTTGCCGAAGGCGGCGGCTACGGCGCGTCGCTCAAGAGCCAGTACCGCAAGTATTTCGGCACCACCATCGGGTTCTCCGGGCGCGGCGAGATGATCCCCAACGACGACTCGTATTGCGAGATCGACCCGCGCACCGTCGACCAATGGGGCATTCCGGTGCTGCGCTTCCACTGGAAGTGGAGCGACCACGAGAAGCTGCAGGTCAAGCACATGCAGGAACGCTTCCGGGCGCTGCTCGACCAGATGGGCGCCAAGCCCGCCGATGAGATGCCGAGTGCCGATGACGGCTACGGGATCTCGACCGGAGGGTCGATCATCCACGAAGTGGGCGGCGCGCGGATGGGGAGCGACGAAAGCACCAGCGCGCTCAACTCGCACTGCCAGGCGTGGGACTGCAGGAATCTCTTCGTCACCGACGGCGCGCCATTCGTGAGCCAGGCCGACAAGAACCCGACGCTGACCATTCTGGCGCTTGCCATGCGCACCTCGCGATACATTGCCGATCAACGGAAGGCGGGAGCGATATGAGCGACGCGACGAAGCCGCTGGAACTCACCCGGCGCGAGGTGCTCGGTATCGCCGCGGCGACAGCAGGTGCGTTCATCGTTCCGCTGTCGGCGCAGGCCTCGGCCATTTCGCAACACATCGCCGCACAGCTGAGCCAGGGTCCGTACCTGCGGAAGGTCTATACCGCGCACGAATGGGCCACCGTGCGCCTGCTGGTCAACTATATCATTCCCCGGGACGCAAAGAGCGGCAGTGCCACCGACGCGATGGTGCCGGAGTTCATGGACACGCTGCTCAAGCTCGAACCCAACATGCAGGCCGCGCATCGCGGCGGGCTGGCGTGGCTCGACGACCAATGTCGCGAGCGGTTCGGCGGCGCGTTCACCGTCTGCACCGACGCGCATCGCCGCCAGATGCTCGACGCCATTGCCTGGCCCGCCAAGGCGGCGCCCGGGCTCAAGCGCGGCGTGGAGTGGTTCAACTCGTTCCGCGACCTCACCGCGACGGGCTTCTTCACCTCGAAGATGGGGATCGCCGACGTGGGCTACATCGGCAACACCGCCCTGCCGGCGTGGCCCGGCTGCCCACCGGAAGCGCTGTCCCGCCTCGGCGTCCATTACTCATGAAGCCCCCGGCGCGGCTCGGCGTGGGGTTCGTGGGGTCGGGGTTCAACACCCGCTTCCACATTCAGGGTTGGCCCGCGGTGCGCGACGCCGACGTGAAGGGCGTCTGGGGCCCGCACCCGGCGCGGGCCAGGTCGGCGGCGGATCTTGCCGACACGCTCGACGTGGGCCCGGCCAGGGCGTATCGCTCGATCGCGGCGATGGTGGCCGACCCCGACATTCACGCCATCTGGCTGAGCGGGCCCAACAATGCGCGGGTCGAGAACGTCGAGGAAATCTGTGACACGGTCGAGCGCGGCAAGGGTGAGCTGATCGGCATTGCCTGCGAGAAGCCGCTGGCCAGGAACGTGGCCGAGGCGCGGCAGGTGCGTGAGATGGTGAAGCGGGCGGGCATCAAGCACGGCTATCTCGAGAATCAGCTCTTTGCGCCCGGGCTGAGCCGCGGGCGCGACCTCATCTGGGCGCGCGGGGCAAGCACCACCGGGCGGCCGTATCTGGCGCGCGCGGCAGAGGAACATTCGGGGCCGCACAACGCCTGGTTCTGGCAGGGCACGGAGCAGGGCGGCGGGGTGCTGAACGACATGATGTGCCATTCCATCGAGGTGGTGCGCTTTCTGTTGACCGAGCCGGGCAAGCCGCGGCGCTCGCTCAAGCCGGTGTCGATCGACGGGCGGATCGCCTCGCTCAAGTGGAGCCGGCCGGAATACGTCAAGGAGTTGAAGGCGCGCTACGGCCGCGGGGTGGACTACGCCAGACATCCGTCGGAAGACTTCGCGTCGGTGACGGTGACGTTCCGCACCGACAGCGGCGAAGAGGTGATCGGCGAGGCGACCACGTCGTGGAGTTTCGTGGGGCCGGGGCTCCGGCTCAGCAGCGAATTGCTCGGGCCGGAATATTCGATGTCCTGGAACACGCTCAACTCGGAGCTGAGCTGTTTCTTCTCGCGGCGCGTCAGGGGAAAGGCGGGCGAGGACCTGGTCGAGAAGCAGAACGCCGAAACCGGGTTGATGCCGGTGGTGCCCGACGAGGCGGCGACCTACGGCTATGTAGCCGAGGACCGGCATTTTGTGCGGGTCTTCCTGGGGAAAGAAAAGCCGCTGCTGACGTGGGATGACGGCGTGGAAGTGGTGCGCACGCTGATGGCGGCGTACATGAGTGCCGAGCAGAAGAAGACGCTGGCGTTTCCGCCGCGCGGCGTCGAGCAGTTCGTCCCGGCGGTGGCGAGGGGCAGATGGCGGCCATAGCGCGGCGGGGGAGCAATGCGGTGGCGGCGATACCGCACGACCTGGCGACGACAACCTTCGAGTTGCCGGGGCTGGTGGTGATGCAGTCACTGGGGCTGGTGCGGGGAATCGTGGTACGGTCTCGATCGGTGTTCGGGGCGATCGGCGCCAGGATCGAAACGATCTTCGGCGGCAACATCACCATCTACACCACGATGTGCGAGCGGGCGCGCGAGGATGCCTTCGAAATCATGCTGGCGCATGCCCAGCGGATGGGGGCGAACGCGGTGATCGGGGTGCGGTACGATACCGCCGAGGTGATGCGGGGGGTCACGGAAGTGTTGTGCTACGGGACCGCGGTGCTGGTCGAAGAGGAGCAGCGGTAGGATGGATCAGCGCGAAGACGATCCACTCCCTCCTCCACCCGCCGAAAGCGATGCCGTGACGGAACTCGACCGCCTCCGGGCCGCCCTCTCCGACCGCTACACCCTCGAGCGCGAGCTCGGCGCCGGCGGCATGGCCACGGTCTACCTCGCCGAAGACCGCAAGCACCACCGCAAGGTGGCCATCAAGGTGCTCCGCCCCGAACTCGCTGTGGTAATCGGCGCGGAACGCTTCCTCTCCGAGATCCAGACCACCGCCAACCTGCAGCACCCGCACATCCTGCCGCTGTTCGACTCCGGCGAGGTCCGCCTGGGTGATCCCGAACACAGCGAGGGACCGCAATCAGCCCTCTTCTATGTGATGCCCTACGTGGAGGGGATCTCGCTTCGCGACCTGATGGATCGCGAAAAGCAGCTCCCCGTCGCCGACGCGGTGCGCATCGCCAGCGAAGTCGCCGCGGCCCTCGACTACGCGCATCGTCACGGCGTGATCCACCGCGATATCAAGCCCGCCAACATCCTGCTCCACGACGGCAGTGCGCTGGTGGCCGACTTCGGCATTGCCCTCGCCGCGAGCCACGCCGGCTCCCGGATGACCGAAACTGGCATGTCGTTGGGCACGCCGGAGTACATGTCGCCCGAACAGGCGATGGGCGAACGCGACCTCGACGCCCGCAGCGATGTCTATGCGCTGGGGTGCGTGCTGTACGAAATGCTCACCGGTGAGCCGCCGTTCACCGGCCCGACCGCCCAGGCGATCGTCGCGAAGGTGATGACGGCGGTCGCCACGCCACCGGAACAGCTCCGCGTCACGGTGCCGGCCCCACTCAACGACGCGGTGATGACGGCGCTGCAGAAGCTCCCCGCTGATCGGTTCCGTACCGCGGCCGATTTTGCCAACGCCATCGCGCAGCCCGGCGCCAGCCGCCGCGCCACGGGCGGCGCGGGGCGCGTGACGCAAACGACGCGGACCCGGCTGGCGTGGACTGCAGCGCTGATGCTCTGCAGTGCGGCGGCCTTCGGGCTCGGCGGTCGCGTGCTGGGCCGTCCCTCCGGCGCGCCGGTTGCGCTTGGCCGCGCCACCCACATCACCTGGGCCCCGGGGATGGAGGTCATGCCGGCCCTCTCGCCCGACGGCAAGTCGGTGGCCTACGACGGGAACGCCAGCACCGTGCCCCATGTCATGGTGCGCGACGTGAGCGGCGGTCGCGCGGTGGCGCTGACCGGCGACACCACCAGTGAGTGGGCGCCGGCCTGGCTCCCCGACGGCTCGCGCATTCTGTTCCTCACTCCCAATGGCGTCTTCAGCGCGCCGGCCGGCGGTGGCCCGCCGCGTCCCGAGATTCCCGCCCCTGCGAGCGCGCCGATCACCGGTGTCACACCTTCTCCCGACGGGGCCCGGCTGGCGTTTACCCGCGGCGATTCGCTGCTGGTCCGCGCTGCCGACGGGTCGGTTCGCGGCCTCGCTGTCATGCTGCAGCCGATCTTCTGTGCCTGGTCGCCCGATGGCCCCTTCATCGCCTGCGCCACCGGGAACGGCCTGTATGACCAGATGGGCGCCAACTTCGGCAATCTCTCGCCGGGACGGATCACGCTCTGTCGGGTGAGCGACGGCCATCTCACCACCGTCACCGACACGCTTTCGCTCAACACCAGCCCGGTGTGGTCGCCCGACGGACGGTGGCTGAGTTTCGTCTCCAACCGCGATGGTCCGCGCGACATCTACACCGTCGCCATCGGGCACGACGGCACGGCGGCGGGCGAGCCGGTGCGGCTCAGCGCCGGGCTCGGCGCGCATTCCATCTCGAGCTCGCGGGCCGGCACGTCGCTGGCGTATTCGCTCTACTCGATCCGGACCAACATCTGGTCGATGCCGATGCCGACCGCACCAGGTGCGACCAGCGCCGACGCGACGCAGGTCACCAATGCCAACGAGAGCATCGAGAACATCGCCGTATCGCGCGACGGCAAGTGGCTCTACTACGATTCCGACCTGACCGGCAACGCGGAGATCTTCCGGGTCCCGGCCGGCGGTGGCGAACCGCAACGGCTGACGAACAACCCTGCCGACGACTTCGCGGCCCAGCCGTCACCCGACGGCAAGTCGTTCGCGTTCCATTCGTGGCGCTCGGGCTCCCGCGACATCTTTGTGCAGCAACTCGACGGCAGCGGCATCGTGCAGGTGACGCACACGGCGGCCCAGGAGGCGTTGCCCGATTGGTCGCCCGACGGCAACGCGCTCGTCTTCACCGAGTTGAGCGGTGACGGCGGCGTCTGGATCGTGAAACGCAACGCCGGAGGCGATTGGCAGGCACCGGTGCGCTTGCGGGCCCAGGGCAGCAACGTCACCTGGTCGCCGGACGGCAAGCAACTGCTGTTCGTCAACTCGCTCAACGACGCATCGATCGAGGTGATGCCCGCCGATTCCGGCCCGGTGCGGCAGATCCTGGACGCCACCCGGCCCGGCGCGCTCACACCCGAGTTCACCGGGTGGAAGGACGATCACACCGTCCTCTTCACCAGCCCCGACGAGCGGCAGGGCACGACCGTCTACTCGCTGCCGGTGTCGGGTGGAACGCCGCAGCCGTTCGTCCGGATGGATCCGGTGCGGCATCCGTCGTCGCGTGGAGGTTTTACGGTGTCGCACGGCCGGCTCTTCTTCACGTCGGACGACCGCCAGAGCGACATCTGGGTCGTGGAGCTGCGGCAAGCGCCATGAGCGGGGCGGGGCGTCCCACGGACGCCGGAGCTAACTTTCCCGCGCCGCTCACGCCGGAGCTGTCCGCCATGGCCACCCGCACCGCCAACGCCCTCTACGTCGTCCTGATGATCGTGGTGATCGTCACGGTCGACATCCTCTTCTTCCGGCATCACTTCCGCGAGCGGCTCGCCATGAACGTGGGGCTCGTCCTCGTGTTCGTCGCCTGCTACTTCCGTTTCCTGCGGCATTCGTGAGCGCCGCGGTGCCGGCACCCGCCGCACCGGCGGCCGGGCCCTGCACCCGCTCCAGCAACCGCTGGCGCAACGTGGTGTAGATCGGCGGCACGCCGACGAGGTCCGCGGCGACCATCGCCGCGAAGCTCGCCGCGAGCATCGGCAGCAGTGTCGTGAACGCCGCCAGCGGGCCCGGCATCGCCCCCTTGACGTCCCGGGGTGGACGCTGTATTTAACCAATTGGTTAAATACACGATGCCGACCGACTCGCTGAGCGCCACGCTCGCCGCCCTCGCCGATCCGACGCGCCGCGCCATCCTCGGGCAGCTCGTCGGGGGCGACGCGTCGGTCACCGCCCTCGCCAAGCCGTTCCGGATGAGCCTCCCCGCGGTCTCGAAGCACCTCAAGGTGCTCGAGCGCGCCGGCCTGGTCACGCGGGGGCGCGACGCGCAGTGGCGTCCCTGCCGGCTGCGCGCGGCGCCGCTGCGCGAGGTGGCGGCGTGGACCGAGCCGTTCCGCCACTTCTGGGAGGGGAGCTTCGACCGGCTCGACGCCTACCTCCGCCAGATGAATCCGCCGCCGGCCGCGGGCGAGCCGGCGGGGCGTGCGCCCCGCCGGCGTGCCGTCCGCACGCGGCGCCGATGAACTCGAGGAGTGAGTGATGACGACAGTCCTGGACGACACCGCCGACTGCGAGGTGGTGGTGACACGACACTTCGACGCGCCGCCGGAGCTGGTCTGGCAAGCGTGGACCGATCCCGACCGCGTCGTGCAATGGTGGGGCCCCGCGGGCTTCACCACCACGATAGACGTGATGGACGTGCGGCCCGGCGGTGTCTGGCAGCACACGATGCACGGCCCCGACGGCAGGGATTTCCCGAGTCGCATTGTCTTCCGCGAGGTGGTCCGGCCGCGCCGCATCACCTACCGCCTCGAGGGCGGCACCGCGGTGCTGCGCGTGGAGTGCGATGTCGTCTGGATGTTCGACCCGGCCGGCACCGGGACGCGCCTGACGATGCAGATGGTCTTCCCGTCGGTCGCGGCGCGCGACCGCGCCATCGCGGCACTTGGCGTCCGCGACGCGGGAGTGGTGACGCTGGAGCGTTTGGCGGCGCACCTGCGCGCCCGGGAGGGGGCCCGATGACACGCCTCATCCGGGCGCTCGCCGTGGTGACGTTGCTCGTCGTGCCGGCCGCGGCGTGCCGGGCACAAGGCGAGGCGGCGCAGAATCCCCGCGACTCGTCGTCGCGGTATTCGCGGATGCTGCCGCTGGCGCAGTATCTCATCCCCGATCGTGCCACCGAGGTGGCGCTGGCCCGGAGTGCCGCGCCGGCTTCGATCTCCGATCACGCCGAAATCCTGGTTCTCGGCGCTCGCGGCTACCAGGTTGCGGTGTCCGGGACGAACGGCTTCGTCTGCATGGTCGACCGGGCGTGGACGTCGGACTTCGACGATCCGGACTACATGAATCCGACGGTGCGCGAGCCGACCTGCTTCAACCGCGCGGCGGCGGCTAGCATCCTGCCGCGGGTCTACGCCAAGACCCGGCTCGCGCTGGCGGGAGCGTCGAAGGCGGCGATGTTCGACAGCATGCGGGCCGAGTACGCCCGCCACGCCATCCCGCTTCCGGGGCCGGGCGCGATGAGCTACATGATGTCGCAGCAGACCTGGTTCGGGCCCTATTACGGTGCCGGCGATCCCCACCTGATGTTCTACTTCCCCCGCACCGACAGCCTGCTGTGGGGTGCCGGGCTGCCGGGTGCTCCGGTCATCGTGCACCAGGATTCGCCCGAGCCGATCACGACGTTCGTGATTCCGTTGCCGGCTTTCGCTGACGGATCGGCGGCGCGGCGGTCGAAGGGCTCGGCGCCGTGACGGCACGGCGCTGGTCCAAGTCGCGCGGGGGCGCCGGCCCCTCGCTACGATCGAGGGCCGGCGCGGCGCAGGTGCGGAGTGGAACAGTGCTGTCATCCCGAGGGAGCGCAGCGACCGAGGGATCTCGATGCCGGATTCACGAAATGCCCGCCCGTGATTCAGGTCGCCGCCGTAGATTCGTCGTCGGGTTCGTCGTACGGCATCCCGTTCCACGGAGGTCGATATGCGTCGCAACTATGTGGTTGTCTCGGGCCTGGTCTTCGGCCTGGTCGCCGTTGCGCAGGCGCTTCGCGCGCTGAATCACTGGCAGTTGCAGGTCGGCCCGGTGCTGGTGCCCGTCTGGGCGTCGTGGATCGCGTGCCTCATCGCGGCGAGCCTCTGCGTCTGGGCGTTCGGGCAGCCGAAGTCGTAGTCAGGCGGTCTCGGTTGACCGATGCGAGCGGCGCGGGCAGTCTTCAGGCATGTACTTCCGGATGGTCGGGCCGATTCGTGCGATTCGCACCTTTGCTGCTGCCGTGAGTTCAAAATCAAACGTTTCCTGGATTGAGGACTCGATGGCATCGCGTACACACTTGGTGCTGTGCCTGCAGAACGAGGGCTACGAAGTCTCGCTCGAGCGGCGAAAGATTTATGAAGTAGTCACCGACACAGCCGCGAGCCGCGACGGACTTCTTCGGGCCATCGACGAGTCTGGTGAGGACTACCTGTATCCGGAAGACTATTTCGTCGCGATCACATTGCCGCCGCAACTCCGCCGGGCCGTGATGGCCGCCGCAGAAGCGCAGGACGCTCGATTCCGGACACATTGGCGAGGGCACCATGGAACAGGCGATCCTGCTCGAAATGCTGACGCAGAATCGATACACCAGCTCGTTCTCGTTCGACCGCATCACGGCGGAGAATTCCCGCTATCGGGTGAACGAACGAGCCGCATCCATCGGATTCATCTATCGGCACGTGGGCGAGACGCTCTGTCGATTCGGCAACTTCCTCGGTGCGCCGAGCGACGTCGCCAACACTACGATGGGCCGACAGGACGAGGGGCAGGAGTTCGACGTCGCCACCAGCCGGCAGTTGGTGGAACAGGGCTACCAGATGCTCGAGCGGGTCATTCGCGAGACCACGGCGGACGGATGGCTCGAGCCGGTGGACACGCCGTTCTTCGGCACGGTGTCGAAGGCGAGGATGTTCGCGCACGCGCTGTTCCACACGTCGCATCACGCCGGGCAGGTCTCGCTGACGCTGTCGCGAGGCCAATCGCTGTCAGCGTGAGCGGAGCGACCGCGACAGCGGTTGCCGCTGTCGCGCAGGCGCTGCGCGCGCTGAATCACTGACGGTTGCAGGTCGTCCGCTACCTCGCGTCGGGGTTGGCTCGCAGAAGTTCCCAGAGCCCCCGCGGCGTCACGATTGGCAACGGTGCCCTTGCAATGCTGAGCAAGTCCCGGTCGCCCGTCACCAGCACATCGACGCCGCCAGCGAGCGCTTCAGCGAGCACGAGGCGATCGGCGGGGTCGCACACCTTGATGTGGAGCGGCGGGGCGTCCGTGACGACCAGCGCTTGCTGGCGCAGGAATGTGTCCGTCTCGGCAATGATTTCCGCGGAAAGCCGAATCTTCTGACGGAGCACACGCCGCAGTTCGGTCAGGACCGCGTCGCCCACCACCAATTGATGCTCGGCGAGTACGGCATGAAACACGTCAGCGCAGAGACCACGGGTCGCGACCGCGCTGACCAACACATTGGTGTCGAGGAAAACCTTCACGACACGTCGCGGAAAACGTCCTCGTCGGTCAGATACCCACGCGCTTCCGCGAGGGGCATGATCCGCCGGCGGAGATCCTCGAACTGGGCCAGAGCCAGCTGCCGGCGGACGGCGTCACGCACCAGCTCGCTGCGGCTCCGGCCACTGCGGCGGGCAGCACGGGCCAACTGGCGTTCGAGGTCCGGATCGAGGCGGATCGTCAGGGCGGCAGTCTTCATGTCTTGCAATGTATGACATCGGACGCCCTCCACCAAGCGCCTGCTGCGGACCCCTCGCTGCGCTCGGGGCAGGCTCCTGGACGGCACCTCGTGCGGCCCTGCTCGAGGAGCCGACGGACGGCGGCGAACCCCCTATCGCTTCAACGTACTGTCGTAGAACGCCGCCAGGTCGTGCTTGAACTGCGCCAGCGCCTGCGTGTGCAGGTAGATCATGTGCCCCGACTGGTAATCCGCCACGGTGATGTTGTTGACCAGCGACGAGTCGAGCCCCATGTGGTTCAGCACGTATTCGGTCTCGAAGAACGGACAGGCGAAGTCGAAGTAGCCGTTGGCCGAAAAGACCTTGAGGTAGGGATTCCGCGACATCGCCTGGCGCAGGTCTTCCGCCACGTCGAGCATGTCCGCGCCGTGGTGGTGGTCGTCCCACGACGCGCCGACCACGCCGTAGTTGGTGGTGAGGTAGGTGCGGTCGCTGTGGTAACCGAGGCTATTGGCCAGGTAGTAGTTGAACGCCGAGGTGAACGGCCCGTTCACCGCGACATTGGCGGCGTCGTACTCCGGTGATTCACCGGCGTTGTCGATGTCGATCCCCTCGTAGCGCGCGTCGAGCCGGGCCACCGTGCGGCTCTCGCCGCGCAGCAGCTCCTTCTCGAAGTGATCGGGCCGCATCCGCAGGTCGGACTCGATCCAGTACTGCTTCGAGACGCCGGTGAGGTTCGACAGCGCCTCCGGCCATCGAATCCCGCTCGGCGGTGCCGAGGCGCGACCCCTTGTCGAGCGCCTGCTGGTACGGCCCCAGCGCAAAGGCGCGCATCCGGTCCATGAACGCGGCGAGGTCTGCCGGCTTGGGCGAGAGCTTGTCGTGATACCACGCCGTCGGCCGCCATGGTCGGCAGGAAGAGCTCGTACGGCAGGTCGAGCGAGCGCTGCGGGCCCGAGAAATCGCTGAATGCGTCGAGGATACGACGAGACCAGGACGATGCCGTTGAGCGGAATGCCGCGGTCGTCGAGCGCTTCGGAGAGCCCGGCGGAGCGCGTCGTGCCGTACGACTCGCCGAAGAGGAATTTCGGTGAATTCCAGCGGTTGTAGACGGTGATGTAGCGGGTGATGAAGTCGGCGAACGAGCGGACGTCGGGGTCGACGCCGAAGAAGTCCTTCCCCGTCCCCTTGCCGACGATGCGGCTGAAGCCGGTGGCCATCGCGTCGACGAAGACCAGGTCGCTCTTGTCGATCAGGCTGTACGGGTTGTCCTCCACCCGGTACGGCGCCGGGGGTGTGGGTGCGGCGTCGACGGAGCTGACCCGTACCGGAGCGACCGACCCCATATGGAGCCAGATGGTCGACGACCCCGGGCCGCCGTTGTAGAGGAAGGTCACCGGGCGCTTCTGCACGTCGGCGCCGTCCTCGGTGTAGGCCACGTAGAAGAAGCTGCCGATCGCCTGGCCCGAGTCGTTGCGCACCAGCAGGTTGCCGGCGGTGGCGGTGTAGTGGATGACATGGCCGTCGAGGGTGATCACGTGCTGCGTCACCGAGGTGGATTCGGGCGGCACGGCCTTGGCTGCCGTGGTGTCGGGCGACGTGACGCGGTGGCCTGTTGGGCGGCGAGCGGGGTGGCGGATGACGGCAGAAGAAAGCGAGCGCGGTGGCGCCCAGCGTGGCAGTCGGACAGGCACGATACGGCTCCTCGTGCTGGAGGCAGTCGGTGCGGTGCGGGATGGATCGGTTGCCCGTCAAGCTACTGCGCGCTGGGGGCGGCGGCGAGGGGACCTGTTGTTCGCGCTGCCGTGGACAACGGATTCCTCGAGCGGGGCCGCGCGGGGTGCCGTCCAACCGTCGGCGCGGAACTCGCGCGCGCCGGCGCGATCACGATCTCGGCGTGATCAGCAAGCGCGCTGCTTCCCTCGCTGCGCTCGGGACAGGCAGACAGCCGCGCCTCCTCTGGCCGGCGCCCCCGCGCGGCTGGCGACTCTCCGCGGTATCGCTTCGACACACCGCCCCCACAACGGGAGCGGTTCTGCGACGTATCGCTTCGCTCCCGCTGCGGTTGCCGGCGTCACGCGGCCTTCTCCTGCGGTGGATTGCCCGCCGGTGCCGCGTCACCGTTCGCTGCTGTCACCAGTGCCGGTGAGGGAATCGGTGTCGGCGCCGGTGCCGGCACCGCCGGCACCCCGTTCCGGCGGGGCGCGCCGACGCTGGTGACGCTCTCCCACGCCGCGAGCTGCTCGGCGTCGCCCTTGAACCGGTTGCGGTTGAAGCCGTCGAGGATCCGCACCAGTTCGACTGCCCTCGACGTGGCCACGTCGAGCTCGGCGGAGGCGCCGACGTGTCTGACGCGCGCCAGGGTGGTGGCCTGCGACACGGCGTCGAGTGCGGTGACCGCTGCGCCGAGGTCGTCGACGAAGGTGGCACCGAGCCCCAGGGGGACGAGTGCGTCCTTGTTCGTGGTGGCGATGTCGAGCATCGTCTTGGCGAACGGGATGAACACCTGATACGACCGGTGCTCCGGCGGCAGTTCCACGCCGAGCTTTGCCGTGGTACTGGTGGCATCGAGCGCGGCGGCCACCCGATAGAGGTGCCGCAGCCGCTCGGTGACACCCACTCGCAGCCCCTGCCGCTGCAACCTGGCGACGTGCTCGTCGGCCCGCCCCTTCTGCTGCTGGGAAACCAGCGGGTCGCTCAGCGCCACCTCGGTTGCGAGCGCTGTCACCTGGGCGGTGTAGCCCGGGTCGTCCGACGTCTGCGCCTGGCAGAAGTGGAGCGCCCGCGTGGCCATCGCCATTCTCCTGCGTGTTGGTGCTTTCATCGTTTCTCCCCGCCCCGGTGTCCGGGGCTGCGGCGCGAGGCCGCGTGTGCGAAGTGCGCCCGTGTCGGGCCTGGTGCACCGTCCGCGTTCGGGACGGTCGGGGGCCCGGTGACGCGAGCGGCGTGCCAGAAATGGCCGGAGCGACCGTTTGCACCTGATCGGCACCGTGCGTGGCGTGCAAGTCGTTGCGGGGCCGGGCGTTGCAAGTGACCGCCGGACCGGTGCAAGCGAGCACCGGAATCCTGACGGCGAGCTCCGGAGTTCTGTCGGTGTCCTTGCCATGGGACACTCTGTCCTCGAACCAGGACACTCCAGCGGCGGCGGCGCGCGGATTCCGCAGGTCTGTTGACGCTGCATTGCGCGGTATGTGACGGTGCGGCGGGGTGTGAATGTCGAGCGGGAGGGTGTGTGCGCGGAGTGCCGAGGTCGGTGCGGATACCGGGACGGTCTGCCCGGGAAGCGGGACGGTGACAACGCGGAGCGGTGCGGTGAGAGCGCCGAGTGACGCGGTCGGTGTGGCGAGCGGGACGGTCTGCGCGCGTCGCGATGCGGTCGCAGCGCAGAGCGGGGCGGTCGGTGCGGGTACCGCCAAGGTGTGATTCGGGAGTGGGGCGGTCGGTGTGAGGAGCGGGGCGGTGTGAACGCGGAGTTCGAGGGTCGGAGCGAGGAGCGGGACCCTCGGCGCGCATACCGGGCCGGTCGGTGCGGGGAGTGGACCGGTGACCCCCTCGCTGCGCCCGGGGCAGGCTCCTCGCTGCGCTCGGGGGACGATCGGGTCGTCGACGTCTACCCCGATCCGGAGGCCGGCCGCGAAGCCTTCACCTACCAGCTGGAGTCCGGGTCGGAGGACACCATCCATCTCGACGCCGTCCTCGAGTACCACGAAGACCCCGCGTACCTGAACGAGGTCCTGCTGCATCGCCTCACGGTGGAAGCCCGGAAGACGATCGAGCACAGCGACATGCCCAAGCGGGAACTGGTCCGCCGACTCGGCACGTCTCCCAGCCAGCTCTATCGACTCCTCGACCCCGCGAATTCCGCCAAGTCGGCCGGGCAGCTCCTGGCGCTGCTCCACCTGCTGGGGTGCGAGGTGGACGTGGTGGTCCGGCCCGCAGTTGCGCGCGGGGCGGTGTCGCGGCCGGCGAAACGGAAGCCGGGGCGGCGGTCGTCGGCCGGGGTCTGAGTACTTTCAGCCCCAGCGCGGCGGCCGCAGGAAGCGTGAACAGCATGCAGCCGGCGGTATTACGCGTGGTCGCCGATGCTGAGTGACAGGCGGGGTGACGACGCCAAGGAGCCAGGGCTGTGATCTACCGCCTGCTGACCGATCTGGTCATTACGCTGCACTTTGCCTTCGTGCTCTTCGTTGTGGGTGGTGGGTTCCTGGCTCGCCGTCATCGCTGGCTCATTGCACCGCAGCTGCTTGCCGCGGCGTGGGGTGCGTATGTCGAGGCGATGCCGGGTCTCATCTGTCCGCTCACGCCCCTGGAGAACGCCCTCGCATTGCGAGCGGGCGGCGCGGGCTACAGCGGTGGCTTCATCGCGCATTACCTGGTCCCGATCATCTATCCGGACGGTCTCACGCGGACAGTCCAATGGCTGCTCGCCGTGTGTGTCGTCGCGATCAACTTGGCCGCGTACCTGTGGCCGCGGCGGCGACGCGAGCGTCGTGCGGGCGTGGTGGGGTAGCCGCCGCCCTCGGTGGGTCTGCTTGCCGAGCTCGGGTTCAAAACCCGAGCGGCCGACAATCATGGCGTTCAAGCCTGTTACAGACCGCGCCACCGCGGGGCGATCGGGAGTATATCGTTGTTCACCGATCAACCCGGAAGGGCGCACGACCGCGCCGTCCCCGGGATCGCCGCCCATCCTATCGCCACAGGAGTCAACTACCATGCGGCAAACGAGAGTTCCGGTGCCCGTCGGGCCCCTGCTCCTTCTGATGTTCCTGCTGGTCCCGCTGGTCTTCACGCCGGTGCTGTACGGGGAGAGTGCTCCCACGGCCAGTCCCGCGCATGGTCCTGCGGTGCCCACCGAGCCCCAAGGCCAGCATTGGTGGCTGTGCCGGTATCATGTTCTGAAGGATGCCAGCCAACCGGTGTTGGGGAGCCTGATGTATTTCGCGCTGATTGTTTCAGGTGATGCCACGCCGAACAACATGGCGGAGCATTTTGTCGGGTATGTCCGGCAGAACTACCCGGCCGTGAAGGACGAGACGATCCTGCAGGCCTATTGCGCGAGAAGCCCCGACGACGCCCCGGGCCGGGCAAACGCGATGGACATGTTGCAGCAACAATGGGCCTCGAGTCACACCGAGGCGATCAACATCAAGTGGACCGACTCGCCAGCGGAGAATGCGGCGATCGACGCGAACGCGGCATCAGCAGCGGCGGCGGCAGCGGTGCCAACGGCGGCGGCAAATCAACGGTACGTGTTCTGCCAATCAGAGTGGGCCCCCGCAACAAGCGACGCCACCGGGACCGTCATGTATGTCAGCGATGTCTTCCCGGCAGACATGCCGCCGGCACTGACGCAGACGGGAGGACACCCGCTGCCCCCGAACGCCAATTCGGCGCAGATCAACAGGATCAGCGCGCTCCAGGCTTCGTTCTTTGCGTTCCTCCAGAAGCGATATGGCTACAAGGATTCGGGCGGTTATCCCGTCAGCTGCGCGGCGGGCTTTCCGCCGACCGCCGGGGGGCTCCAGTCGGCGCAACACAACAAGCAGACCACGGAAAACGGGGTCACACAACGCAAGGGGCAGGTCGTCGAGACCGGCTGGAAGGGCCAGTAGGCGCAGCTTGCCGGGCTCGGATTCGGCCCCGGTTCGACCGCGTTCCCGCCGTCAGCGCACGCCCCCGATGGATTTCTGGCTGACGTTCCGTGTATCGCCGGACTGCCGGGGCGGTTTGCCACCAGCGGGGCCGCGGTGCACGTGCACGACCACATCGCCCCGACCCGACGACGGAGCAGGACGAGCCGACGTCGGACGACGACCTCACTGGTCGGGTTGCCGATCTCCGGCTGCGCACCGAGAGCATCACGTCGCCGAACGGACCCCTGGGCCGGGCGTGGAACCTGGACGACGCGCTCGGCCTGGTGCGGAGCGCGCTGGCGGGGGTGCTGGACGAGATTGCCGAGCAGGTGATGGCGGCGGGGTGGGTCGAGACGCCGAGCGAGGCGGGCGAGACGTTTCCGCGGGCGGAGTACCGGGTGAGGCGATTCGGGCGCGGCGGGTTGCGGGATCGCCCAACCCCGCCTCGCCTTCGGCTTGATGCCGCTTCCACCAGCGCCGCACGGTGGTCGTGCTAAGATCGACCGCGTCCGCCACATCCCGAAGCCGCTACCCGGCTTCCAAGCGCCGGACCATCCGCTGGCGCCCCATCGGGGTCAACCGCGCTGGTAAATGCATGTTCGCTGAGCCGTCAAGTGAGTCGGTTGGTGGTTTCGCCACTCCCAGCTTCACCTGCTATGGCTCAGTGAACAACGTCCTCATCATCCAGGCAGAACGCTGGCGATCACGTACTCACTCTCGCGCCGTCGCGTCGAGTCCCCCTGCACCTGTCGCCGTTGCCCCCCTGGTATTCTTCCCCATGCCCTCCCCTCTCCCCCCGTGACCCGCCCCCCAGCCTACTTCGGCATGCCGATCGCCGACTTCGTGACCCGGAGCCCCGCCGAGCTCCTCGGCACGCTCACGGCCAACAGCGAATACGACGTCGAGCTCGCCCAGCGCGGCGCCTGGGAAGCGAGTGCCGCGATCCTGCGCACCGCACTCGCCGGCATCGACGGCTATCTCTACCTGGAATTCGACGTGCCGCGCCTGGGGAGCCGGATCGACGCGGTGGTGATCGCCGGGCCGGTGATCTTTCCGATCGAGTTCAAGGTGGGCGAAGAGCAGCTTTCCCGCCAGTGCGGTCAACCAGGCCTGGGACTACGGCCTCGATCTCAAGAATTTCCATCGCGCCAGTCACGACGTGGCCGTCCTGCCCATTCTGGTCGCCACCGAAGCCGGCGATTCCGACGCCGAGTGGGAGCCGCCGCATGCCGACGGCGTCCGGCGTCCCTATCGTTGCAACAGCGACGGCCTCCCCGACGCGCTCCGCCAGGGACTCGCCCTCGCCGACGGTGCCGCGATCGATCCGGTGGCCTGGGGCGAGTCGCCGTATCATCCCACGCCGACCATCATCGAGGCGGCCCAGGCGCTCTATGCCCAGCACTCGGTCGAGGCGATTTCACGCCACGATGCCGGGGCGCGGAATCTTGCCGTCACGTCGCGGTGCGTCGAGGAGCTGATTGAAGCGGCCCGCGCCGGGCACCAGAAGTCGATCATCTTCGTCACCGGCGTGCCGGGCGCCGGCAAGACGCTGGTCGGCCTCAACGTCGCCACGCAGCGGCGCGATCTGGACTCCGACACCCATGCCGTCTTTCTGTCGGGCAACGGGCCGCTGGTGGCGGTCCTGCAGGAGGCGCTGGTCCGCGACGAGCTGGCTCGGCGCAAGCTGGTGGACAAGTCGGCCCGCAAGGGAGCCATTGCGCAGCCGGTGAAGCAGTTCATCCAGATCGTGCATCACTTTCGCGATGCCGCCATCAAGAGTGACCTGCCGCCCAGCGACCACGTGGCGATTTTCGACGAGGCGCAGCGCGCGTGGGACCTCGCCGCCACGTCGAACTTCATGCTGCGGCGCAAGAAGATCGCCGGCTTCAACCAGTCCGAGCCGCAATTCCTGATCGGCTACATGGACCGGCACCAGGACTGGGCGGTCATCGTCTGCCTGGTGGGCGGTGGCCAGGAGATCAATGCCGGCGAAGCGGGGATTGCGACCTGGCTCGATGCGGTGCGCGACTTCTACCCGCACTGGCAGGTGTTCATCTCGCCGCGACTGAAGGATTCGGAATACGACGCGATGGCGAGCATCGAGCATTTGCCCGAGACGACCGTGGTGCGCCGGAATCCGGACCTGCACCTGGCGGTGTCGATGCGTTCGTTCCGGGCCGAGCGGGTGTCGGAGTTCGTGAAGTCGGTGCTGGACCTGGATGTGGCGGGTGCGTCGGAGTTGTTGCGAGAGATCACCGGGCGCTATCCCATCGCGCTGACTCGCGATCTCGAGCGGGCAAAGGAGTGGATTCGCGAGCGGGCGCGCGGCAGCGAACGGTATGGCCTGGTGGCCTCGTCGGAGGCGATGCGATTGAAGCCGCACGCGATCGACGTGCGGGTGAAGACCGACCCGGTGCACTACTTCCTCAACCCCGCCACCGACACGCGCTCGTCGTATTACATGGAGGACCCGGCCACCGAGTTCCAGATCCAGGGGCTGGAACTCGATTGGGTCTGCATGACATGGGACGCGGATCTTCGCCGGGTGGGCTCAACGTGGAAGCACTTCCAGTTTCGCGGCGGCGCCTGGCAGCGGCGGAACAAGGAGGTCGCGCAGCGCTACCTGGTCAATGCGTACCGGGTGCTGCTGACGAGGGCCAGGCAGGGGATGGTGATCTTCGTGCCGCGTGGCAATGAGCGCGACCCGACCAGAGAGCCGAAGTTCTATGACGGGACGTATCGGTATCTGCGGGAGGTGGGGGTGGGGCAGGAGCCCGACCAACGGGTGGAGGATGTCTCGAACGTTCGGGGCCCCACGCTGATGGACCAGGTGTCCGCGAGGAGGCGCGCCTCGCGCCGAAGCTTGCGCCGCGGCCCAATCACTGCGACCCTATAGAGGTCGTGGCACCGTCCCCCTAACCCTCTTCGGATCGGCCAGGAAATCGGAATGCCCTACAGAGGTAGCCGCAAGCATGTCCTCGACTGGGTAACCCAGCCGGGGTTCAGGGCTGAGCTCAATTCGATGGTTGCGGGCAGCGGAGTGATTATTGGTCTAAACGACCGATACATGCCCACCGGCTTCAGTGAGGCTGGGGCGGTTGAGGCACAGCTGCACCGTTTCGGACCGGCGGCCCTTCCGAGCGCAATCGACTGGTCGGAGCTGAACCGATGGTGGCTCGCCGCTCCGCACGGAGCAAACACGCCCAACTGGGATCTCGCCGCAACCGCAGCGCTCAACGGCAAGCCGGCCTTGGTACTCGTTGAAGCGAAAGCCAATGTCCCGGAGCTCTCCGCGGACGGAAAGGTCCGTCCCGTAGGGAAAGACGGTGCCCCGGCCAGCGCAAATTCCTGGCGCAATCTTTCCGGATTGCGAAGGCGATTGCAGAAGCCGAAGGCGCGCTCAATGAAACTGAACCGGGCTGGTCGCTCAGTCGCGATGTGCGCTACCAGTTATCCAACCGGATCGCCTTCGCTTGGAAGCTGGCTTCACTTGGCCTTCCGACGGTGCTCGTTTATCTCGGCTTCACCGGCGACACCGGGATTCTCGATGCTGGTCCGATGCTCGCCTCAATAAGCGAATGGGATGCGTTGTTCAACCGCGAATCAAGCGGAGTCTTGCCGCCGAATCCACTCGACCGCTGGATCACCTCCGGTTCTGCCGGATTCATGATTCTTGTGCGCTCCCGTCCGTGCCTCACGCCGTCTGATCCGCCTGCCCGCCGTTCAGCATGATCCGATCGCTCACCGATCACCAGGCAAAGTACCTCGCGAACGAACTTACACGCCGGCATCCGGTAGGTAGTTCCGAGCGACTCGCGAGCGTTGTTGCAAGCGCGCAAGTCGACCTCAATCCACATCAGGTCGACGCCGCCCTCTTCGCGATCAAAGTCTCCCCTCTCACGAGGCGTTCTGCTCGCCGATGAAGTTGGCTTGGGCAAGACGATCGAGGCAGGGTTGGTCCTCTTCAGCGCTGGGCAGAGCGAAAGCGGCGCCTTCTCGTTATCACTCCAAGCAATCTCAGAAAGCAGTGGCTCCAGGAGTTGTCGGAAAAGTTCTTCCTTCCGTGTTCGATTCTCGAGTCGCGTTCGTATAACGCGACCGAAAAGGCCGGCGGCTTGCCCTTTCACGGCGATCGAATCGTCATTCGCTCATACGAGTTCGCCAGAAGCAAGGCCGTCGCGGTTCAGCGCGAGCATTGGGATCTGGTCGTATTTAGACGAGGCACATCGACTCCGCAATGTGTGGAAGCCGTCAAACGTCACCGCGCGGGCACTCAAGAGCGCGTTGTCGGCAGCGCCCAAGATTCTACTGACAGCTACGCCGCTTTTAGAACTCACTGCAGGAGCTCTACGGTCTCATCTCATTTATCGACGAGCACACATTCGGGATCTCGGGAGTTTCAAGCAGCAGTTCATGACCGTACAGCCGGAGCATGTATTCCAGGCACTCCAGCAACGCCTTCGCCCACTTTGTCACCGAACGCTCCGCCGCCAGGTGTCGGCGTATGTCAAGTATTCCCGGCGGATTCCGCTCGTTCAGGATTTTAGGCCTGCGGAAAGCGAAAAGCGTCTCTATGAGGTTGTAACCGAATACCTCACTCGCCCGAACCTCGCCGCATTGCCGATGAGTCAGCGCACGCTGATCACACTTGTACTTCAACGCCAACTAGCGTCGTCGACCTTCGCGATCGCCGGCAGCCTCGACAAGATGGCCCGTCGCCTGCGCGATCAACTGGCGATGATGCCGCCGAATGGCTCAGTCGAAGATGATCTCGCCGCCGATGTCGACGGTCTCGATTCAATCGCCGACGAATGGGGGGACCAACCAGCCGTCGAGAGTCCAGCGTCCGAACGAGCCGCAATTGAACGCGAAATCGCTGACCTGCAATCCTTCGTGGCTTTGGCGACCTCGATCGTACAGAACAGCAAGGGGACAGCGCTTCTCCAGGCCCTGCGGACCTCGTTTGGCGAAGCTGCCCGTATGGGCGCGGCAGAAAAGGCGATCATTTTCACCGAGTCTCGGCGAACCCAGGACTACTTGGTCCGTCTCCTGTCCGACAGTCCCTTCGCCGACGGGATCGTTCTCTTCAATGGCAGCAACACCGATGCACGATCCAGAGAGATCTACCAGGCGTGGGCTGCTCGGCACGCGGGCTCCGATCGCGTCACGGGTTCGCGTACCGCTGATATGCGATCGGCGTTGGTCGACTATTTCCGGGAAGAGGGCCGGATAATGATCGCGACGGAGGCCGGGGCGGAAGGGATCAATCTTCAGTTCTGCTCTCTAGTCGTGAATTATGACTTGCCGTGGAATCCGCAACGAATCGAGCAGCGGATTGGTCGATGTCATCGGTACGGCCAACAACACGATGTCGTGGTGGTCAATTTCCTCAACCGGGACAATGCTGCGGATCGACGCGTGTTCGAGTTGCTCTCTGATAAATTCAAGTTGTTTGACGGCGTCTTTGGTGCAAGCGACGAGGTGCTGGGCGCAATTGAGTCCGGCGTCGACTTCGAAAAGCGAATTGCCGCCATCTACCGGGAATGTCGGCACGCTGACGAAATTGAAGCGGCTTTCAATCAATTGCAGACTGAACTCAGCCTTGAAATCCAGAGTTCCCTCCGGCAGACCCGCGAAGCCTTGATGGAGCACTTTGACGACGAGGTGCGGGAGAAGCTCAAACTCCAGGATGCGCGCTCCCGAGAGGAACTAGGCCGCCACGAGCTGAACCTGATGGCGGTCACCTGCCATGAGCTGCGAGATCATGCAGAATTCGTCGATGACGGAGCGTTTGTGCTCAGGGGCACTCCGTTTCCGGAGCGTCGAGACGAAATACCGCTCGGCCTCTACGAACTGCCGCGGCGCACTCGAGATGCTCACCTCTATCGGGCCAATCATCCGCTTGCCGAGGCAGTCCTTCAGCGGGCCGGTTCCAGGCCCCTTCCTGCTGCTACCCTCCGGTTCGACTACGAAGCATATATGGGAAAGATTTCGGCGGTCGAGGAGCTGCGAGGAAAATCCGGGTGGCTCGCAGTCGCATGTTACACGATCGAAAGCGGGGACCAACCAGAGGACCATCTCGTCGCAAGCGCGCTCACGGATGATGGTTGCCCGATTGACCAGAAGACTATTGAGCGGCTCTTCTCCCTGCCGGCAACGACCATTCCGCTGTCGGGCGACGCTCCTCGGGCGCTCGACGAACTAATGGCCGAGCGGACGCGCGCTGTTGATGGGCAAGTCACCGAGCGCAATCTCAGGTTTCTCGATGCTGAATCGGAGAAGCTCGACAGCTGGGCCGACGACCTGAAGCTTGGGCTCGAAGTCCAGCTCAAGGACGTCGACGTCCATATCCGTGAGGCAAAGCAGCGAGCGCGCACCGCGCTAACGTTGGAGGAGAAGCTCACCGGCCAGCGCGAGGTCAAGGCGCTGGAGGCCGAGCGGCGCGACAAGCGGCGAGCGCTGTATCAGGAGCAGGATCGGATTGACGGCGACCGGGATGCGCTCATTTCGGCGGTCGAGGGACGGCTGAAACAGCGGGCAACTTCTGAAGGGTTATTTACGGTGCGGTGGGAGGTCCGGTAGCCCCAGGAGCCCGCTGATGAGGCTCTGGGAGCCCAACGGCCGCGCTATCCAGTGCCCATTCAGCCGCCAGAGACTTGTTCCTGCGGCCCGCTGTCCCGAGATTCCATACCAATGACAGGTCTTCGCACCACGCTGCCGGACATGACCCTCCCTGCCCGTCGGGTGTATCCCAGGCCCCCGGTTCAGGAAGCGGTCGTATCATTCCATGTGGAACCGGGAAGCGCCACGACGCAGATCCTGAGCGGACTGCATAGCGGCGAGGAAGAACGTTATCCGGTGCGGGAAGCGACGATGACGCAGGCATTGCGCTTTGATCCGGCTAGCAACTCGGTCACCGAATCGTCCCAGTCACTCGATGGATGGCGCATCGTAACTGCCGATCGAAGCGAGATCGCCCAGTTCCGCCAGAGTCAGTTTGTCTTCTCGCGTCTGACACCGTATGTGGGCTGGGAAGCGTGGCGTGACGAGGCGAATCGGTTGTGGGCGAAATATCGCGACGCAACCGAATCGACCGCGATCACGCGCGTTGGCGTTCGATACGTCAACCGGATTGACATCGTTCCACAAGTGGGGCGCCGGATCCGGGACTATCTCCGCTTCTACCCAAACATGCCCGAGGAACTTCCGCAGGGCATTAACAGTTTCGTGATGCGGGTGGAAACGAAGCTTCCGCAGCCCAGTGGCACTGTAGTCGCAATTAATGCCGGACGGACCGAGCCGCCGAGTCCAGGGCTCTACTCGGTGCTGCTCGATATTGATGTCATCAGCACCGAACATGTCGCTGCTGGTAGTGATCAGGTATGGGAGCTCGCTGAAGAGCTTCATCGTATCGAGAACGGATATTTCGAAACGTGTATCACGGACATTGCCAGGGAGACCTTCACGTGACTCCAGTCGCTGCATCGGAAATGCCCGTCAGTCTCGCGGCCTGTTACGATCTGGATCTCTGTCGCGCCGGGCAGTCGGGGCTATCTGGGAAGAGCGCGCTGTATCTCGACCAGCTGGCGATCGGCGTGCAGATTCGGTTGCTGCCAGGTACGACGTGTGAACCTGGTGACTTTGGCGTCTTCTTCCTCACGCATAGTGATGTTGCCGAAGAGTGGTATTGCGAGCCGGACTTCGCGCCGTTGCGGTCTAGCAATGGTGTGGTCGGTCGTACGGTCACGTATGACGTAATTCCCAACGAGACCGATTGGGGCTGATGTGCCGCCTGTTGCAACCACTCCAAACTGGTACGACGTCGTTACCGATGGGTCGCTCTGGCAGGGCGACATTTTTCGTGATATCACGGTATTTTGGCCTGACCCGCAGGCCGATCTAGCCGAGGGTGACCCGATCGCATTTGTTCACGAGCGCGGCAGTTTCATCGTCGCAAGCGCGTCGTGCGACGTCGACCGGTCTGGATACCCGCACATCCTGCTCAATAAGGTCGTCGAGGCAACCGCGGCCACGCTGAAGACCACCCCCGTCGAATTACCTCGCCAACTCGAGGTCCGCAGCCGCGGTCTGGTAATCTCACAATATTTGCTGGCACCGTCGACTCACGAAGCTATCGCTTTTCCACTTTCGATCGCCCTCCACAAGTACCACGCGCTGGTGCCGGAGGGCTACCTCCGTCGTCTCGCTCGCCACCCTCGGCTTCGCCTCCGTTCGCCCCACCGTGAGCGCTTTGGCAACTGGGTAGCGAGCTGTTTCGGTCGGGTCGGAATCGACGATACGGAGCAGCTTGCGAAGTTCGCCAACTTCGGGCCGCAGCAAGTCCTCGAGGCGAATCGCGAGGAGTAGCGCGGCCTTCCTGATGTTCCGCTACAAGGCGAGATTGATTCATGCCCCGCACACGCCTCGAACTCACCTGGGTCGGCAAGGACGAACGCCCGCGGCTTGAACCGCGGATCCTCCTCGAAGACCCATCGAAGTCCTATCACGCCGCCGAACGCGTCACCGACCATGACATCTTCGACAACCGGCTAATTTTTGGCGATAACCTCCTCGCGCTCAAGGCGCTGGAGCAGGAGTTCACGGGAAAGGTGAAGTGCGTATACATCGACCCGCCGTACAACCTCGGAAGTGCGTTCACACATTACGACGATGGTGTGGAGCATTCTCTTTGGCTCTCGTTGATGCGCGATCGCTTGGAGCTGCTTCGGCGGATGATGCACCCGACAGACGGCTCCCTGTGGGTGTCGATTGATGACTACGAGGCGCCGTACCTGCGGGTGCTTTTGGACGAAGTGTTTGGACGGCGGTCGTTCGTTGCGGCAAATGTGTGGCAAAAACGATACTCTCGCGAGAACCGCGAAGCGATCGGCGACGTCCACGAATACATCGTGGTATACGCGATGGACGTTGCGCGATTCAAAGAGATCCGGAATCTGATTGCACCTACTGCAGAACAGACGAAGGTATATCGCAATCCAAACAATGATCCGCGAGGCCCTTGGCGACCCGTTCCAATCACGGCACAGGAGGGTCACGCAACCGCGGAACAGTATTATGAGATTGTGACGCCGTCAGGGGTCACCCATACGCCGCCGAACGGCCGGTGCTGGAGCCTCAGTAAGAACACGTTTGAGAAGCTGCGGGCTGAGGGCAGAATCTACTTCGGTAAGGATGGCTCGGCCCAGCCAAACGTGATTCGCTATCTAACCGAGATTGATGGATTTGTGCCTTGGACTTGGTGGCCGCACGATGAGGTTGGACACACCGACGAAGCAAAGAAGGAAATTCACGCATTGTTCGGGAAGACCGACGCGTTTGACACACCGAAACCAGAACGCTTAATGCAGCGGATCATTGAGATTGCCTCAAACCCGGGCGACTTGATTCTGGATTCGTTCGCGGGGTCCGGTACCACGAGTGCCGTTGCTCACAAGATGGGGCGTCGCTGGATCGTAGTCGAACTGGGAGAGCACGCGGACACCCTAATCGTTCCGCGGATGAAAAAGGTGATCGACGGACAGGACGCCGGCGGCGTCACCGACGCCTCTAAATGGAAAGGTGGCGGCGGCTTCCGTTACTACAGCGTAGCTCCGTCATTGATGGAGCAGGACCGCTGGGGGAATTGGGTCGTGTCCCAAGAGTACAACCCCGCCATGCTCGCCGAGGCGGTCTGCAAGCTCGAAGGCTTCCACTACGCAGCCGGCCACCGACAATCTACTGGCAGCATGGCCAGTGCACCGAGCGCGACTTCATCTACGTCACCACCCAGACGCTCACCAAGGCGCAACTCGACCAGATCTCGCTCGATGTAGGGGCCGACCGAACCCTGCTGATCTGCTGCGGCGCCTACAAAGGCAACGCCGACGGCTGGGAGAACCTCACCCTCGAAAGATTCCCCAGAGTGTACTGACCAAGTGCGAATGGGGGCACGACGACTACTCGCTCGAAATTCGCGACTTGCCGCAGGCAGGGGGAGAGGTGATCGACCAGGGAGATATCTTCGGCGGTAGCAAGTGAATCGCGAAACAGCGGCAATCGCGGGCCGCCTGTCGCTCCGGCAACCACAGCGTGACGCGCTTGAAATCCTCGATGCCGCCACCGACCTGATCCCACTCCGGAAGGATCAGGACGTCGCAGCCGCCCTTGCCGCCATCCATTCGGCGTTTCCCACGGTGCAGGACTTCGAACGTGACTTCCCTTCGCTCTGTTTTGCCCTCGCCACCGGCGTCGGCAAGACCCGCCTTATGGGAGCGTTCATCGCCTGGCTCAGGCGGGTCAAGGGCATCCGGCACTTCTTCGTGCTGGCGCCTAACCTCACCATCTACAACAAGCTGATCACGACTTCACGCCCAGCAACGCCGAAGTACGTCTTTCAGGGGCTCTCCGACTTCGCCGTTCGGCCGCCGGAGCTCATCACCGGCGACAATTAGGAGAGCGGCCGGTCGGTTCGCGGCGACCTCTTTGGCGAAGGCGATGTGAACATCAATGTTTCAACATCTCCAAGATCAACAGCGAGGTCCGCGGCGGCCGGTCGCCGCGGGTGAAGCGCGCTCAACGAGTTCATCGGCCAGAGCTACTTCGACTATCTGGCGGGCTTGCCCGACCTCGTTCTGCTGATGGACGAGTCACACCGTTACCGCGCTGCCGCCGGCATGCAGGCGATCAACGAGCTCAAGCCCGTGCTCGGCCTTGAACTCACCGCCACGCCGTAGATCGAGACGTGGCACCCGGAGCGAGCCGTTCAAGAACGTCATCTACTCCTATCCGCTCGGCCTTGCGCTCGCGCGATGGCTTCGTGAAGGAGCCGGCGGTTGGCACGCGCCAGAACTTCGACGCCGCCAGCATACACCGACGAAGCAGCTCGAGCGCTCAAGCTCGAAGACGGCATTCGGGTGCACGAGAGCTGTCAAGGTGGAGCTGGAGACCTACGCGCGCGCAGAAGCGGAAACCGCAGAGTCAAGCCGTTCGTGCTCGTCGTCGCACGGGACACCGAGCACGCCGGCGCACTGCAGGCGCAGATCAAGTCGGACGCGTTCTTCGAGCGGCGACTACAAGCGACAAGGTCATCACAGTGCACTCGAGCCTCAGGCGGCGAGGAGAAGGAAGAGAACGTCGAGCGGCTCCTCGCAGGTGGAAGCATCCGGACGAACCGACCGAGATCGTCATCCACGTGAACATGCTCAAGGAAGGTTGGGACGTCACCAACCTCTACACCATCGTCCCGCTGCGCGCGGCGAACGCGCGGACGCTCGTCGAGCAGTCCATCGGCCGCGGGCTTCGGCTGCCGTACGGCAAGCGCACCGGCGTCGACGGCCGTCGACCGGCTCACCATCGTCGCGCACGACAAGTTCCAGGAGATCATCGACGAGGCGAACCAGGCCTGGTTCGGCGCTCGCTTTGTCCCCGTCTTCATTGGTGGCGATGACGTTCCGGAACAGGGGAAGGTCGCTATCGGTGACGCCATCGCCGGCCGAGCAGATGTGGACGGCGAGTGAAGTCCCGGCAGGGGCGCCGTCGGCGCCGCCGCCGATCTTCTCGGAGGGTGAGGATCAGCGAATCGCCCAGGTGACGGTAGAGGTGATTCAGTAGCGATATGCGCACCTGCCGTCTTCGGATGCGGTGTTAAGCGCTGCCGAGAAGCCCAAGGTTCTCGCCGACATCCACCGGGCACTGCTGGAGGTCCAAGGCGAGCTTGGCCTCAAGACCGTGGAGCAGGTCGAGGCCTTGCCACCCTGGCGATGGAGGCGTTTCCGCGGCTCACGATTGACATCCCGCGCATTCACGTGATACCGACCGGAGAAGTGCGGAACGGCTTTCATGACTTTGACCTCGACGCGACGGCGATCAGTTATCCGCCGGTTGAAAACGAGATCCTGATTCAGCACTTGCACGATCAGCGGCGCGAGACGCTTGCAGGCGGTAGCTCGTGGAAGGAAGAGAAGCGCCTTGAGGACTTCGTCGTTCGGGCGCTGGTCGATCGCCCAGACGTCTCCTACGACGATCATTCGGAGCTGCTATATAAGCTGGCAGGCCAGGTCGTGGCGCGGCTGCGGAGTTACCTGCCCGACGAGGACGCAGTGAAGAACGTGCTTCAGTTCTACGAACGGCAGATCGGCGATTTCGTCCACGCGCAACTGGCCCGGCACTATTGGGAGGATCCAACGGGGTACAAGGCTAGGGTCTTCAAAGGGTTCGAGGCGCTGCCCAGGCAGGCCACTACGGCGAACAGCGATGAACCGGTGCGCGATTTCCGCGTCGCACCTACACCTTTGAGTCAGATTCGCTCGATGCGTTTCGGCTGGATGAAGAAGTCGATCTACCGCGAGGTGCGATTCGACTCTGACACTGAAGCGGAAACTCGCGGTGTTGTTTCGACGGTACCGATGGTAGCGAGCCCGTTGAGAAATGGTTCCGTCCGTTCGGGCCGCCGCCGCGCATTGAATGGAAAGATGATTCGCCTTATGAGCCGGACTTTGTGGTGGAGACAACTACGCGACGGTTGCTGATCGAAACCAAGGCAGCGAACGAGATGGACGACGCCGACGTACCCTGGCCAAGGCGCGTGCCGCTGCCGCCTGGTGCGGGCACGCCACTGCCTTCGCCGCACAAACCGGTGGCAAGCCGTGGATTTACGTGCTGATTCCCCACGACGAAGTAACGGCCTCGGCGACGCTGAACGGTCTCGTGACACGTTGGACATGGAGCGGGGATGTCGGGTGATGCAGGGCCTTGGCAGCGGCTGATTCAGACCACCTGGCTCATTGCAGAGTCGATGGGTGAGTCCCGAGGAGGGCCGTGGATTTCGTTCCTACTCCCGGGGATGCGACCGCACGCCCAGCGGTTCATCTCTGGGTCCTCAATGAAGCGGGTAGGTACAGCCCTGGCTATACGCCGCATGGAGAGCCCTATGTACGGCGAGCACCTGAAGCAGAACCGGATGCTGCTCGTGAACGCAATCGAGCGCTATTCCAACGCTGTACCGGAGTCGATCCAGTCGGCTGGCCAAGCAGCGTTGGAGGCAGCAGCTGATCTCCTAAGCGAGTTCAACCGCCTTGAACTCGGATCGGAGGCGCGCCGAGATCT
>CAVWJI010000002.1:0-649423 GCA_963755425.1 uncultured Gemmatimonadales bacterium | reverse complement strand
CCCCTCGACGTTGTACCGCTCCCGTTCCGGCAGCCGGCTCGCGGAGCCGGAAGGCAGTCGTCATCGCCGCGTTGGCCTCCGCCGTCCTGGCCGCGCCCCCGATGGTCTGGAGCGAATAGGCGAGCTGCACCCAGGCCATCGCGAAGGTGCTGTCCTGCCGGATGGCGTCCTTGAAATCCTGAATGGCGGCCAGGTAGTCGCCCTTGACGTCGTTGTCGCGGAGACCTGCGGCATAGCTTCGGAGGGCACCCAGCGAGGCGGTGGTCACCTGGTCGAGACGCGGCGCGTCGTGGACCGACTTGAGTGACTCGCCGATCTTGCCGCGCAGTGCCCTGGTGAGGCGGTCGACGGCCGGGATCAGCCCGCCGGCGTCCTTGGCCGATTCGCTGAACGACGCCAGATCGTTGCCGCTTTCGGCCGCGACCAGTCGGACCGTGATGACGTAGCCGCTCCCGGCCGGTACGACACTCCCTGCCACCACCGCCTTGGCGCCGCTGCGAAGGGCAATCTCGCGCGCGGTGGTGTAGTCCACCCGTGCGGTGTCCGGCCGCTGCATCTGTTCGAGTGTCGCGACCACGGACGTGGTCGGCATGACGTGCACTGCCCGACTTTCCGACAGGTTGGTCCGCACCGCCTCGGCGATGGTGGAGCCGAGCGACGAGTCGGCGCCGGGTGACTCGAACGCGGCCACCACGACGCCATCATTGACCGACAGCTTCCCGGCGCCAAGGAGCGAGCCTGCCGGTCCGATACCGAGCGCCCGCAACGTCATGAATCCGGCCACCAGCAGCACGAACACGCCGACGGCGATGATGCCGCCGCGCACGGTGCGGCGCCACGACATGTGGGGACTCGCCTTGATCGCCAGCGTGGCCATCGTCCCCTGCGGGGCGGTGGCCCGCGTGCCGCCGGGGGTGAATGTCGGCGTGGCGGTGGCCGGCGCGGTGGGCGATGTACTGCGTGTACGCGGTGAAGAGCACCACCGGCAGGCCGAGCGCCATGACGACCAGCGCGCCAGGGAAGACCCAGTCGGGGAGCCCGATGGCGATGATCGCCGCGCGGGCCAGGATCGCCACCGCCACGAACGACACCGCGTAGAGCGCCACGCGCGCGCCAGATCATGCCGGGGCCGCCGATCAGGATTGCCGGCATCGCCGCCGCCGCGCCCGATGGCGAGGCGACGGCGTCGAGGCGGTGCAGCAGTTCGGTGGCGCTCGCCGGGCGCGTTGCCGGGTCCTTCGCCAGGCACTGCATCACCAGCGCGGCGAGCGCCGGCGGACAGTCGACGCGGAGCTCTCCGACCAGTTTCGGCGTCTCGCTCATGTGGGCGACGAGCAGCTTGTGGGGCGGCAGATCGGCGAACGGCGACCGCCCGGCGATCAGCTCGTACGCCATGCAGCCGAAGGCGTAGATGTCGGCGCGGTGGTCCGTCGCCGGATCGCCGGCCGCCTGTTCCGGTGCCATGTACGCCGGCGTGCCGACGGCGGTGCCGAGTGCCGTCAGCACATTCGCCGAGGGGTCCCTCGCCAGCCCGGGACGATCAGCGCCGCCTTGAGCGGCGCTGATCGCCTTGGCAATTCCGAAATCGGTCACGACGGCGGTATGCCCGGAGAGCAGCACGTTGTCGGGCTTGATGTCGCGATGCACCACGCCGCGCTCGTGCGCATAGACCAGCGCGCGCGCGACGTCGCGGAGGATGCTCACCGCTTCGACAATGGCGAGCGGGCCCCGGCCGAGTCGGGCGCGAAGGCTCTCGCCCTCGATGTACGGCATCGTGTAGTACGGCAGGCCGTCGATGTCGCCCGCCGACAGCACCGGCACGATGTTGGCCTGCTGCAGCGACGCGGCGACCTGGATCTCGCGTTCGAAGCGGGGCGTGGACATCCCCGCGGCGAGTTCGGGCGAGAGGACCTTGACCACCACCTTGCGTCCGAGGCGGTGTTCCTGGGCCACGAAGACCCGGGACATGCCGCCACCGCCGAGCTCGTGCTCGAGGGTGTAGCTCGGGGCGAGCGATTGCTGGACGCGCGATCGGAGATCGGTCAAGGAACCTGCCGGGTTGAGGCGGGGTAGTGATCAATATTATAGGGTGGCCCCATCGGGCGGGCCACCGAAGATGGCGCCGCTCTTCCGAAAGGCGATTCGTGATGGCAGGCACCGCGGCGCGACGCCTGTGGGCGGGGGTGCGGAACGCGCTGGTCTGGGGCGCCGGATGGTTCGGGCTGGCGTTCCTGGTCATGACCGCGGTGCGCCTGGCCGGCGGGGCGCCGCCGACCGCCTCGTGGATGAACATGCTCCGCACCGCCGCCCGATTCGGCGTCATGGGCGTGATCACCGGAACAGCGTTTTCGTTCTTCATCGGGGTGAGGTACCGGGGCCGCCGTCTCTCCGAGATCAACTGGATCCGGTTCGGTCTTGGCGGCGGGATCGTCACCGGCCTGGTCGTGCCGGGTTTCATCATCGTGGCGCGGTTCCTCTCCGGCGATCCGTTCCTGGCGCCGCGGCACCTGCTGATCAACGGCATCGTCGGGTTGGCGTTCGGCGGCACGGCGGCCGCGGTGACGCTCAAGGCCGCCCAGATCGCCGAGCGATTCCTTCCCCGGGGCAGGGCGGACCAGGTCGACCTGCTGGAAGGCGGGGATCCTCCGGGCGGAGGTGACGCCGGGAACGGGGTGTGAGAGCCGACTATTTTTCGGCAGGCGACACGCAACACTCCTGGTCACGAAAGCGAAGAGCCCATGGCAACGAAGAGCGAATGCCCGGTCCCGCACGCCGCCGGCAGCGGCACATCGAATCGGGACTGGTGGCCCGATCAGTTGAAGCTCGAATTGCTGCATCAGCATTCCGACAAGTCCGACCCGATGGGCCGGGACTTCGACTATGCCGAAGAGTTCAGGTCGCTCGACCTGGCCGCGGTCAAGAAGGACCTCGCGACGCTGATGACCGACTCGCAGGAATGGTGGCCGGCGGACTTCGGCCACTACGGGCCGCTGTTCATCCGCATGGCGTGGCACAGCGCCGGGACGTATCGCATCGGTGACGGGCGCGGCGGCGGCGGGCGGGGGCAGCAGCGCTTCGCGCCGCTCAACAGCTGGCCCGACAACGTCAGTCTCGACAAGGCGCGCCGGCTCCTCTGGCCGATCAAGCAGAAGTACGGCCGCAAGATCTCCTGGGCCGACCTGATGATCCTGGCCGGCAACGTCGCGCTCGAGACGATGGGGTTCCGGACGTTCGGCTTTGCCGGGGGACGCGCCGACGTCTGGGAGCCGGATGAGGACGTGTACTGGGGCGTCGAGAAGGCGTGGCTGGAAGACAAGCGCTACACCAGCGATCGGGAGCTCGACAATCCGCTCGCGGCCGTGCAGATGGGGCTGATCTACGTCAATCCGGAGGGCCCCGCTGGCAACCCCGATCCGGTCGCGGCAGCCCGCGACATCCGCGAGACTTTTGCGCGGATGGCGATGAACGACGAAGAGACCGTGGCGTTGATCGCCGGCGGCCACACCTTCGGCAAGACGCATGGCGCCGGGCCGGTTTCGCACGTCGGTCCGGCTGCGGAAGCGGCGGGGCTCGAAGAGCAGGGACTGGGGTGGAAGAGCAGCTACGGCACCGGCATGGGTGCCGACACGATCACCAGCGGACTGGAGGTGACGTGGACCACCACGCCGACGAAGTGGAGCAACGACTTCTTCCAGCACCTCTTCGACTACGACTGGGAACTGAGCCGCAGCCCGGCTGGCGCGCACCAGTGGGTCGCGAAGGGCGTGGCGGCAACGGTTCCGGATCCGCGGGACAAGTCGAAGAAGCGCGTGCCCACGATGCTCACCACCGACCTCTCGCTGCGCTTCGACCCCGCGTACGAAGTGATCTCGCGCCGATTCATGGCGCATCCCGATGAATTCGCCGATGCCTTTGCCCGGGCGTGGTTCAAGCTGACGCACCGCGACATGGGTCCCCGCGCGCGCTACCTCGGGCCGGAAGTTCCGGCCGAGGAACTGGTCTGGCAGGATCCGGTTCCCGCGGTGGATCACCAGCTGATCGACGCCCGGGACGTATCGGCGCTCAAGGCGAAGATTCTCGCGTCCGGTCTCACCGTCCCCGAGCTGGTGTCGACGGCGTGGGCGTCGGCGTCGACCTTCCGCGGCTCCGACAAGCGCGGTGGCGCCAACGGCGCGCGCATCCGGCTTGCGCCGCAGGTCGGCTGGGAAGTCAACCGGCCGGTGCAGTTGGCCAGGGTGCTCAAGGTGCTGGAGGGCATCCAGCGCGAATTCAATGCCGCCCGGAAGGACGGCGTGAAGGTCTCGCTGGCCGACCTGATCGTGCTGGGCGGTTGCGCCGGCATCGAGCAGGCGGCGACCGGACACGACGTAACGGTGCCGTTCACGCCGGGGCGGATGGATGCGTCGGCGGGGCAGACCGACGTGCACTCCTTTGCGGTCCTCGAGCCGGTGGCCGACGGCTTCCGCAACTATCTCAAGGCGAGGTTTGCCGTGCCGGCCGAAGCGCTGCTGGTCGACAAGGCGCAGCTGCTGACGCTCACCGCGCCCGAAATGACCGTGCTGATCGGCGGGATGCGGGTGCTGAACACCAACGCCGACGGGAGTGACCACGGAGTGTTCACCCGCCGGCCGGGAGCGTTGACGAACGACTTCTTCGTGAACCTCCTCGACATGAGCACCGAGTGGAAGCCGGTCACGACGGACGCCGACACCTTCGAAGGGCGCGATCGCAAGACGGGGCAGGCGAAGTGGACCGGTACCCGCGTCGATCTGGTGTTCGGCTCGAACTCGCAGCTCCGCGCGCTGGCGGAGGTGTACGGCAGCCGCGACGGTGAGGAGAAGTTCGTGCGCGACTTCGTGGCCGCATGGAACAAGGTGATGAATCTCGACCGGTTCGACGTGCCACGGCGGTAGGAAGCAGGTGTCGCGCCCTGAAGATGCTGCTCCCATCTTCACCATCGGTCACTCCACGCGGACGCTCGCCGAGTTCGTGGCGCTGCTGCGGGAAGCCGGCGTCACGATGCTGGTGGACGTGCGTTCGATCCCGCGGTCGCGGGCCACGCCCCAATTCAACCGCGATACACTGCCCGACGCGCTCGCCGCCGCAAATATCGGGTACCGGCACCTGGCCGCGCTTGGCGGCCGGCGGCATCATCCCAGGGGCGCGCCGCCGTCGGTCAACACGTACTGGCGCGTCGCCGCGTTCCGGGACTACGCTGACTACGCGGAAACCGCCCCCTTTCGCGAGGGGCTGGACGCGCTCCGCGCCCTGGCCAGCGTCGATCGCTGCGCCGTCATGTGCGCCGAGGCGGTCTGGTGGCGCTGCCATCGGCGGATCATCACGGACTACCTGTTGGCCGACGGTATCCGCGTCGAACACATCATGGGAGCGGGCCACATCGTTCCGGCCACGCCCACGCCCGGTGCGCAGGCGATGCCTGACGGAAGCATCCGGTATCCGGCAGCTGACGGCGCGGACGCGCCGACCGGCCGCTGACCTTCATGCCAGGCGGTGTTCCGCCAACGGGTCGCGAGTGCGCAGGTTCAGGTGTGGCGATCGGAGGGGGGAGGGATAACTGTCGGATCGCCGGAGTCCGCTCGTCCGGCTGCCGTCAGCGATCGCGGCGCGCCGGATCGTCGCCGGCGGGGCCGGGCTGCACCGCGGTGTTGTGACAGGCGGCGATCTGCCACTGGCCGTCGCGCTTGACAAAGACTTCCAGCATGCGAGTACGGAGACTGCCATCCGCGGCGGGTCGGATGCCGGGTGGTAGCGCACGAAACCTCGCCAGCGTCGTCAGCAGATCGGCGATCGCCAGGTCCGGGCCCGGCCACTGCAGTCGTTCGACCGTGACGGCGAGGTGGCTGCCGGCAAAGGGCCCGCGGAACATCTCGGCATGGCGATCGGTGAATCCGGCCCGGGTCTCCCATCGCATGCCGAGGATGTTGGTGAATCCCACATCGGCCTGGCAGGCGGCGCCGTACGCGGCGGCGTCGCCGCGATTCCAGCCGTCGACTTGTGCGGCCAGGATGCGGCGGATTTCCTGTTCATCCGGGCTCATCGCTCACCCGCCGCTTCCGCGATGCTCGCTGCCAGCAGCGCGCGCGCGGTCCACCGCATCACCTGTTCGGCGGCGCGCGGGGTCAGCCTGCGGGTATCCTGCAGTAGAAACAGCGAGTCCATGCCGACGCACGACGTCAGCGCGGACACCAGGCGTTCGAATCGCCGCCGGCCCAGCCGGGCCTTGACGGGTGCAACGGCCGAGGTCAGCCACTCGATCCGCCGGTAACCCCGTACCGGGCGTGCGCCGGTCATCTGTCCGGTGGTGAGCCGGATCATGGTGCGCAGCAGCGGTTCATTCGCCACCGCCAGCCGGCACATGACCCGCACGGCGGCATCGATCCGGGCCTCTGCCTGCCCGACGTCGCCTGCCGCCGCCGAGTCATCGGGGAAGGCGGCGGCGAGCGCTGCTTCGACTTCGGGTCGCAGTCCCTCCAGGGCCGCTTCAACCAGCAACTGATCCTGGGTCGGGAAGTAGCGATACGCCGTGCGCCGCGAGACGTCCGCGGCGTCGGCCGCTTCGGCAACCGACGGCGTCCGGCCTGACGCCAGCAGCGCGGCAGCGGCGGCCAGGATGGCCGCCCGGGTGCGGCGCTTCTGCCGGTCGCCCCGGGCATCGGCGGCAGCGCGCTGCGTGATCGACTTCCCTACCGTCATGGCACTCCCCCTTGACACCCCGGCCGGGGAAAATAGGTTGGTTATTGATGGCACTCAAGTGCCACCAAGTCTCATCAGTGCCACGGCGTCATGGCAGGATCATCCGCGGGGCGCGTCGCCCCCGGGCAGCGGCGGTCGTCGGGACCAGTCTCCGGTTCGGCCGCCAGAACATTCCTCAGCGAGGCAGCAATGTGGTACCACCGGGCAATTCCAGCAAAAGGCGCGACGGCGTGCGCGCTGGTCGCGAGCATGACCGCCGTGCTGGCGTCATGTTCCAGCAGTCCGACCGATACGACGCCGACCTCGTCCACCGAGTATGGCACGCCGGTCGCCGTCGGCAACGGGACCGCTCGGTCGTATCTCGTGCTGCAGAACGGCACGCCGACCGAACTGGGTGTTGCGCTGAGTGAGGGTGCCGTCGACAGCCTGCCGATGACGCCGAAGATGGGCGGCTACGAATTCCTGGTGCCGCTGCCGGCGGCGAATACCACGCAATACCAGGTCATCGGGCTCAACTGGAATCCGACGGGCCATCCGCCGGCGATGGTCTACACGGTACCGCACTTCGACTTTCATTTCTACATGACGTCGCTGGCGGACCGGAACGCCATCGATCCCAGCGACCCCGCATTCGCCACCGATGCCGCCAATCTCCCCGCCGCATCGTACCGACTGCCCGACTATGTCGCCGATCCGCCCACGAATGCCATCCCGCACATGGGGTTGCACTGGACCGATTCCACGGCGCCGGAGTTTCACGGCCAGCCGTTCACCCGCACCTTCATTACCGGATCGTGGAATGGCCAGTTCACCTTCTTCGAACCGATGGTGGCGCGGGCCTATCTCCTGACCAGGCCGGATGAAACGGTCCCGGTGGCCCGGGCGTCCCAACGGGCGATCGCCGGGTACTATCCCGGGGCCTACCGGGTCAGTTGGAATGCCGCCAGCGCCGAATGGCGGGTGGGTATTGCGCAATTGACGCATTGACGGTGCAGGTGTCACCGGGGGTGGGCGCGAGCCGCGCTCGACGGTGTGGCGCGGCTCGGCGTCCTGGGCCAGGCCGGCAAAATCTCCGCAGGTCGTCAGTGCGTGGTCTGCGGCCCCGGCGTTCCGTCTGACCAATCGTGGACCAGGACCATGAGAATGGTCGCCCGCTCCTCCGGGTCGTTCGCCGCAATGATTGGCGAGCCTGGTAGATTGGCTCCCCAGCTCTTCGCGGCATCGCCCGGCGCGAAGAACATCAGGTGCGGGTGCCACGCCTTGCCCCTGTCGTTCAAGTATTGCCGTTTCGAGGTCATGTAGCACATCGCTCCGGGCTCCAGAGCGGGCAGTTCCTGCTGGTCCAGTGCCGATGCCATCGCCTGAACGATCCCGGTCTTCGACTTACCAGCCAATACCAGTCTGGTCTTCATCAGGTAGATGGGTAGAAAGCTCCTTGCGGCGGCCGGATTGAAGCAAATCGGTCCGCGGACCCTTGGGTTCCAGAAATCCTGATCGTCGGTGGCCGCGCCCCAGGACCGCTCCACCAGGCAGACAAAGCCGTTGCCGCCCTTCACCGCGGTCTCGTAGCCCTTCTGCCCGAGCACCATCACGTCGGCTCCGTCCGAGATGGCTGCTGGAGCAGCGCTCCGAGCCAGTGCGATCTCGGACTTCTGGTCCGGGATCATGTATTGGTCACGAGGAGCCATGGCGGGATAGGTGACTGTCCCGGTCTGCGCACTGACCGGTGAGATCGCACCGGGCATGACAGCCTGTCCGAGAGCCACGAAGGCGAGACTCATGACTGTTCTATTGGGCATGGGGCGCTCCTGCAGGCGCGGGATGGACGATCCGGGATGCGAGTGTCAATCGGGGTCGGGGAAGTATGGCGCGGCTCTTCCCGGTGCGCCACGACGCCAGAGGGTGGTCGATACCGCGGTGGCTCAACTGCTGGGAGGCGCGCAGCCGGCGCCGCCGCTCAGTCCCAACGCGATGCCATCGGCGCAAGCCTGGCGCACGAACGGATGCGCGGCGCCGACGCGGGCCGCGAGCGCAGCCAGCGCCCCAGAGAACAGCGGCGCCGCGGCGGAGCGGTCGCCCTGTCGGGCGATGGCGAGGGCGAGGCCGATGGCGGCGCGGATGCGAACCGGATCGTCCGGCGCCAGGGTCGCGCGGGCGAGCGAGTCAGCTTGACGAATGGTCGCCGCCGCGGCGGGCTCGCCGCGTGCCGCCTGCGCCTGCGACAGCCAGATCAGGGTGCGGGCGGTTTCGCGCGGCGAATCGCCGGTGCCGGTAATCCGGATCGCCAGCGCCTGCCGAAACCAGTCTTCGGCGGCACGGGCATCGCCGCGCCGCAGCGCGAGAATACCCAGCGCGTTCAGGCTGTACGCCACGGCGCGGTGGGCAGGGCCGAGCGTGGCGCGGTGCACGTCGAGCGAGGCGCGCAGCAGCGAATCGGACGCTGCGAAGTCGTTGCCGCGGCCGCGGAGGGCGAGCAGCAAACCGAGCGAGTAATACGACTCGGCTGTTTCGCGGTGGCGCGGTCCGAGGACCTTGACGCGAATCGCCAGCGCCCGGCGTACGAGCGGCTCGGCCTCGTCGTAGCGACCGGCCTCGCGCAGCAGCATGCCCAGGTTGTCGAGACCCGCGGCCGTGTTGGGCTGCTGCTCCAGCGTGTCCGCGTGGATCAACAGGCGCACGGCCTCGCGCAGCAGTGGCTCGCCCTCGGCGTAACGGCCCTCGGTGGCGTATTGCATCCCGAGGTTGTTGAGCGCGTACTCGCGGTCGGGATCGTCGGGCGGGAGCGTCTCGTCGTTGAGCCGGATGACGCGGCGGAGCGCGACCTCGGCGTCATGATCGCGTCCGAGACGCCCGTAGACGACGGCCAGGTTGTTCAACGCGGCGATCACGATGTCGTTGTGGTCGCCCAACGCGGCGGTGCCGGTGGAGATCACGGCCTCGTACGCGGCGGCCGCGGAGTCGGGAAGTCCGAGATCGTCCAGCGCCAGACCCCTGCCGTTCATCGCCTGAACGAGGAGCGAGTCCACCGGACCGCGCAGCGACCGGCGCACGGCCACCTCGTGCGCAAACAACCCTTGCGCCACGCGGTACTCACCGAGCGTCATCTCGACGCGCGCGAGTGTTTCGAGCAGATCCGCCTGCAGCGCGGGCTGCGCCTGGAGCGAGTCCACCCGCTGCACGCCACGGGCGAGGAGCTCGCGCGCGGTGACGGTATCGCCGTGGTTCTCGCGCGGATCGCTGGCGCGGAACAGCTGGGTGAGAAAGGTCTTCACGGCGTCGGATTGCGCCAGCGCGGCTTCGGCGGCGATGCGGGCGGCGTTGGCGCGGTGCGCCTGCCACACCGTGGCGCCGAGTCCCGCGCCGAGCGTGACGAGGAGGAGCACGGCCGCGGCCACGAGGTCGGCGTGGCGCCGGACGAACTTGCGCCAGCGGTACGCGACGGACGTTGGCTGCGCAAGTACCGGCCGACCGTCGAGCGCGCGGTCCACGTCGTCCGCGAGGTGGACCACGGAGGCATAGCGTCCGGCGGGCTCCTTGCGCATCGCCTTGGCGATGATGTTGTCGAGATCACCGGCCACCGCGCGCGGCCTGACGACGCGCGCACCGGCGGGCTGCCGCAGCGCATCGCTGGGCCGCGGCGGCTCGACCTCCAGCACGCGCCGCCGTACCTCGTCGGTGGACGCGCCGTCGGCGGCGAATGGATGCCGGTCGGTCACCAGCTCGTAGAGCAGCACGCCCAGCGAGTACACGTCGGTTGCGACCGTCGCGCGCTCGCCGCGAAGCTGCTCCGGACTGGCGTACGATGGCGTGAAACGGCGCGCAACGGCCGTCGTTTCCGATGTTGCCCCGGCGCCGACCAGCTTCGCGATGCCGAAGTCGAGCAGCTTCGGCGTACCGTCCGCGGCTACCAGCACGTTCGAGGGCTTGATGTCGCGATGGACGACCAGCGCTCCATGCGCGTGTTGCACGGCATCGCACACCAACCGGAACAGGCGGAGCCGCCGGGCCAGCGGCAGCGCGCGAGTGGCGGCCCAGGTGCTGATCGGCTCGCCGTCGATATACTCCATCACGAGGTAGGGCGTGCCGTCGGGCGCCTCGCCGCCGTCGAGCAGCGCGGCGATGTTCGGATGCCGCAGGTCGGCGAGGATCTGGCGCTCGTCGCGAAATCGCCGGGTCAGTTCGGTATTGCCGAAGCCACCGCGCACGAATTTGACGGCAACCCGCGCGCGATAGGCATCGTCGGCGCGCTCGGCCAGCCACACGGTGCCCATCCCGCCCTGGCCGATCTCGCGCAGCAGCCGGTACGGGCCCAGCATGCGGCCGGAGTGGTCGCCCGGCCCGGCGAACGAGACCGCGGCGGTGCGCACGGCGCCCTTCACCAGGCGATCGGCGGCGTGTCGCGCCTCCACGGCCAGCAGCCGCGCGACCCGCGCGCGCAGCTCGTCGTCGCCGGCGCACTCGCGCGCAACGAACGCCTCGCGCTCGGCGGCCGGGTGCTCGAGCGCCGCGTCGAAGATAGACTGCATCCGCGCAAGGTCGCGGGCGTTCAGCGCGCTCATTCCGGCCCGAGCTGGTCGTAGAGCCAGGCTCTGGCGAACCGGAGGTCGCGATGCACCGTGGCCGGCGACACGTCGAGCGTACGCGCGATCTCGTCGTAGTCGAGGCCCGCGAAGTAGTGCAGCTCCACCGCCCGCGCCTTGCGTTCGTCCACCGCAGCCAGCTGTGCCAGGGCGTCGTCGACCGCGATCACGTCGATCGGGTCGCTCGCCTCGCCCGATGCCGAGTCGTCGAGGGTGACGCATACGGCGCCCCCGCCGCGCTTGTCGCGCTGTCGGGCCCGCGCGTGGTCGACGAGCACGCGTCGCATGGTACGCGCCGCGATGGCGAGGAAGTGGCGGCGTCCTTCCCACGCGACGCTGCCGCCGACGAGGCGGAGGTAGGCTTCGTTGACGAGCGCCGTGGGTTGCAGGGTGGCCGCCGCGCGCTCGTCGCGCGCGAAGCGGTCGGCGATGGCATACAGCTCAGCGTAGACGAGCGGAATGAGCTGCTCGCCCGCCGCCTCGTCGCCCTCGCCCCACGCGATGAGAAGCTGCGTAAGGGAGTCCGGGTCTGGCTCGATCATATCATGGAACGCGGCGTTGGCAGGGTGTTGATCCAAGGTACCGCCGGCGTCAGCGCGCCGCCAGTCGGGCGCGCCCGGGCATTGGCCAGGCGCCGCGTGCCGCACCCACCGCCGCTCGCCACCACGGCTCCACCACGTCGGCGTCGCGCTCCGCGGCAGCGGCGGCGTTCGAGATTCGTGACGACAGGCGGCGGTCCACGGCGTCGCGGAGGCAAGCGAATCACCGCCGTGTCCGAGCACGCAGCACTTCACCGCGGTCATGACGGGGCGGTGATGGTGGGTCCGACGACACCCGTCTGGGCGGGCGTGCCGCCGCCAGCGCCCGGGTTACCGCCCGTGCCGGGCGTGTACGTGTTGTTCGTGCGCGTGACGGAGGCGCTGGCCGACACCACGATGCCGAGGCTCGGGCCGCCGCCGCCGCCGCCACCACGGCCGCCCCGGCCGCCGTCGCCGCCGTTGCCACCGACGCCGCCGCCCCACCCCACCGCCGATGTGCCGCCCCCCGTGCCGCCGGTGCCGGAAATGCCGCCCGCTGCGCCAAGCGCGCCGTTTCCGCCATCGCCGCCGCGACCGGTGGTGATGCTGTTGTCATGAATGTTCACGTCACCGCCGGCAAGCACCAGAACGCCGAACGAGCCGCCGCCGCCGTGACCGCCGGCCCCGCCCGCGCCACCGGCGGCGCCACCGCCGCCACCACCACCGCCGCCGCCGCACCCGATGAGGTTCCCGGATCCACCACCGCCGCCGCCGCCGCCGGAACCCGGCTGGCCGTTCGTCCCCGCGGAGCCGTCGGCCGGGGCGTAGCCCAGCTGCAGCACGGACCCGAATGCCGCCGCGCCGTCTCCATCGGTGCCGGGAGTGCCCGGCTTGCCCGCCTTGCCGTTCGGGCCGTTGTGGCCGAACGTGCCGCCGCCGCCGCCCGCACCGGCACCAGGGCCGCTGCCGGCGCTGCCGGCAAAGCCACCGCCCAATCCGCCGGTGCCGCCGCCGCCGCCGGGGCGACCAACCGGCGACGCGCCCCCACCGCCGCCCACCCGGGGCGGTGCGCACGCCCCTGAGAGCTTCCCGGCACCGCCGTCCGAGCCGGGCAGTGCGGCCGGCGGAATGTCGGGAGTCGATCCGCCACCGCCCGCGCCGGCGATGATCACGTCGTGGCTGATCACCACCGAATTGCTCAGCGCAACGGTGATGGCCGTGGACGTTTCACCCGCCGCCGTCGCATTGGCGCTGGTGACGTGCAGCCCGTCGAGCACGACCCCGCTGGCGTTGTAGACGAGTAGTCCACTCGGGTCGGTGTTGATCTGTGTGACGTTCACCGCGACGTCGCGCACCCAGTCGGCGTCGAAGCCCCCGTAGACGCCCACCCCCTGGTGGAGGACGAGCGTTTCCGGATAGCTCCCCGCGGCGACGTAGACGTCGGCATCCTTCGCGAATGCGGCGTCGATGGCTTTCTGGAGGGTCTTGAAGGGCGCCGACCGGCTGCCGAGGTTCTCGTCGGAGCCGGTAGGCGCCACGAATACGGCGCGCAACGGGTCCTCGAACACCCGCACGACCACGCGTCCGGTCTGGCTCGTGTCCTTGCCATCGCTCGCGACCACCGTGAATTGCAGTGTGGTCACCTCGCCCGGTGCGTCGAAGCTCGGGTTGGCGCCGGTGAGCGCGGCGACCGGCGGTCCGGCGACCTGCGTCCAGGAGTAGGTGAGGACGTCACCGTCCGGATCGGTCGACGGGCCGGCATCCAGCGTGATGTGCTGTCCCTCGGCGGCGTCGAGCGCGGGGACAACGTTGATGACGGGCGGGCGGTTCCCTCCGCCCTGCGTGCTGGTGGGCGAGTTACTGCACGCGGCGACCGTCGCGATGCCGAGCGTGACCCAGAAGACCGGCGATAGTGTGCGTTGACGGACGAACATATGCTCCTCCCGAACAGGGCTCGTTGGATGCCTGTCGGGTAGGGCGACGAATCCGGCCGTCCGCCCTCATTCGCCGGCGCGGTTGGCCGACTCGGGCGGTGCCCGGGCCTTCGCCGGTGCCGCCGTGCGCGACCCACCCGGCGCCCCCGCCGGGTCAGCGCTCGCCGGCAGGGGAATGCACCCGAACGAGCGCCACTATCTTCCGTGGTGCGATATGCCTTCTGTTCAAGGAGGGTCTTGCCCTCGGAGCAGGTGTGATGCCCACCCGCCGCACTTTCGTTGCCACCACCGCCCTCGCCGCCCTCGCCGCTGCACGACTCCGGGCCCAGCGTACACGCCTTTCTCAGGTGACGCTGCAGGTTCCGCCGCATGCCACAGGGCCCGCGGTGCCGGCGGATTTCATCGGCCTCTCCTACGAAGTCGAGCAGCTCGCCGACACCGACTTCTTTTCGCCGCACAACGCGGCGCTCGTCCGCCAGTTCAAGGCACTTTCACCGCGTGGCGTGCTCCGCACCGGCGGCAATACCGGGGAGTTCGGCTGGTGGAAGGCGGCGCCCGATTCGCCGGAACCGGTGCACCCGAAGACCCGCGAGGTCCCCGGCGAGCCGATTGCCGCGTTCTATCCGGTCACCGCACCAGCGGTGCGGAACCTGGCGGCGTTTCTCGACGCGACCGGGTGGAGCTGCATCTACGGTCTCAACATGGGGACGAACACGCCGTCACGGGCTGCTGTCGAGGCGGCGTTCGTGGCGAAGACGCTGGGATCGCGGCTGCAGTATTTCCAGATCGGCAACGAGCCGGAGCTGTTCAGTCTCCATCTCCGTGATCCGAAGACCTGGTCGGCGCGTGGTTACCTGCGCGAGTGGCTCGACCTGGCGCGCGCCGTTGCGGCGCGCGTGCCGGAGGCGCGGTTCGGCATCCCCGACCTCGGTGGCAGCCACTCGTGGATGAACACGATCGCGGACGAGTGGACCTCGGTGACGAACCGTCCCCGCGTTGTCGCGTTCACGCACCACTACTACTTCGACGGCCCGGCGACCAACCCGAAGGTCACCATCCCGAATCTCCTCGAGCCTGCCACGATGGACGAGGTGCAGCGGACAGCCGCTGTGGCGCGGGCCGCGGCGGCGAAGATGGGTGTGCCGCTCCGGATGAGCGAGGGAAACACGTGTTACGGCGGCGGCAAACCGGGGTTGTCGGATGTCTTTGCCGCGGCACTCTGGTCAGCGGATTATTCGTTGCTGCTGGCGCAGAACGGCTACCGCGGGGTGAACCTCCACGGCGGGACGGGCCAGGTGATCGCGAACGGGCTGGGCGGCAAGCTCACCGGCGACGAGCTTCTCAAGCGGGAAGGGAGATCGCCGGAGGAGATCGCGTCCCATCCCCATCCGTTCTATTCGCCGATCGGGCGGTTCGGATCGGCGTACGTCCTGGAACCGGTGGCGTACGGGCTGCAGTTCGCCGGCGCGTTCGTCGGCGGGCGGATGATGCAGGCGGACTTCACCGCCGCGCTGCAGGCTTCGGGGGCGAACGCCGCCGGCTACGGCGCCGAACTGCACGGCGGGCGCCGTTCGATCGTCCTGCTGAACAAGGATCTCGCCGCCGGTCTCGATGTGGAACTCGATTTCGGGCGCGCGGCCCGCGGCGCGATCACGGTCGAGCTGCTGCACGCTCCCGCCGTCGACAGTCGCGAGGCGCACATCACGCCCGCGGCCCGGCGCGGTGCGCTGAGTGGCGGAACGTTCACGGTACCGTTGCCGCATGCTTCGGGGGTGCGGATAACGGTGGAGTGAGCGGGGCAGTCGAACGACGCGCCCGCGCCGGGATCGCTGCGGAAACAGGCGGTGCTCGCATGGTATGCCGGGCTGTCGCCAACGCCACGTATCGATCGAAAGGATGGGGAGACACGTCGCGAATGCACCGTCGGATCGATGTTGCCGGTGCTGCAGGCGACATACCTTGCGGAGCGTCATCACACGACTGGAGTTCCGTATGCGCTTCACATCCCTGCTGACCCTTCCCCTGCTCGGCGCGCTCATCGCCCTGCCCGCGCGCGCACCTGCCCAGATCAACTTCACCATCCATTTCGGCGCCAGGTTGGGGCCGGAAGTCGCCGTGTTCGGGTACGCACCGGACCGATACGGTGATTGGCGGACGGCATACCGGCGCTGGACCCCGGTCACCCTCTACGACATCAACGGCCATTATTACCGGACTTCGGTCCGGGGTTCGCGGCCCGTGCTCGTCTACTTGTATCGCAACCAGTACTTCTTCCCGCCGCAGGACCGGGCGTGGGTCGGCTTCGACAAGCGCTATTCATACCGGCGGCAACCGACCCCGATTGACTATGGCCGGGCGCGCCCCTACTCCCCGGATGCCATTCCGGTGGACCCGCGGCACGAGATCGGGATCTGGGCGTATTCGCCGGCCCGCGCCGGCGATTGGCGCAGCAACGAGCGCCGCTGGAGGCCGGTCACGGTCTACGAGCTTCGCGGACACTATTACACCGCCAACGTGCGCGGCTCCCGTCCGGTGGCGATCTACCGCTACCAGAATGAGTATTTCCTGCCGCCGCCCGACCAGGCATGGGTCGGCTCTGACAGGCGGTTCAACAACAGGAATCTGCCCAACAACGACGACCGGAGCCGCGCGCGCCTGTACCCCTGATCTTCGGCACGCCGGTCGAAGGAATGCCCTGCTGATGGCACGATCAGCAGGGCATTGCGTTCCCGGCCCGCGAGCATCGAGTGGTCGGCGGCCCCCCGCCGCCGAAAGACCTCTTCATCCTCGTTTCACTTCGTTCTGATGCACCTCCGCTGAGCTTCGGATCCGTCCGGAACTCTCGAGGCCGCGCCGTGGAATCCCGCATCGAAATGTCGGCGACCGCAACTCCGTCTCCCGAGGCGATCCGTTTCGCGGTTGGGCGCCCGCGCGCCGGGCGACGATTGCCGCGGCGAAGGTACCTGGTCTGGCCGGTCGCGCCCGCGCCGCCGCCCCCGGCGCCGGCCCCAGTTCCGATTCGACTCGTGGTGATCGAGGGCGATCTGCGATCGAGCAACCGGCTCGGCGTGCTGCTGGAAGGACAGTCGATCTTCGACGTCGTCGCGGTTGACTGCCGCCCCGCGGAGGCCTTGGCCCGCGCCCCGCGCTGAGAAGGTGCTGGCGTTGCACCGGGGCTAGAGGCCAGGGCTGCGGGGACTGGCGTGGCGAGCAAGGTGATCGGCGATCATGTGGCTCCGCGCGATGATCCGGTCGATCCGGTGCCGCCACGATGGGCCGTCCAGCGTCCGAAAACGCCGCATCGCGAGTCGATGCAGGCGCCGCTGCAGCCCTTTGACGAAGGTCGCCGGTGCTCCGGGCGTGGTGGGTTCGCGGCTGGAATTGCGCTCGGCCAGCCATTGGTCGAACGCGAGTGCGTCATGCAACTCGCCAAATGCATCCTGCATCCATTTCAACCGGGCGATCGCGGCTCCCGCGGTCTGCAGTGTCCTGGCCGGCGCGAGCTTCCCGTCAACGAGTGGCTCGAGGGCATAGCGGAGCCGCTTTCCGGCGATACGTACCCGGTGCATCAACAGGGGATTGCCGGTGGCGTGGGCCTGATCGAGGGCCTCCGCGACCGCGATTGCCAGCGTGTCAAGGGCCCGGGCCGTCACGTCGCGCGTCGGCGGCACCACCGCGACCTCGCCGAGCGTCGTCGTGGTGCGGAATTGGTGCAATCTTCGCTGCAGCCGGTCGGCGAGCGGCGCGAAGTTCCGGTCGACGGCGCGCTGCAGCTGACGTTTCCCCTCGAGCTGATCGCGGTCGAGTTCGCGTTCGACCCAGGCGATGCCGGCGGTGTTGGTGGGGCTGCTCTTCACATGTTCGCGCAGCCACTTGAGCCGCACCTCGCTGTCGCGGCTCAAGCCGGCCGCGGCGGCCAGCCGGCCGAGGCGGCGGCGATCCTTTCGCGTGACGCTGTCGTTGAGTACCTCCCGGTAGGTCCGTATCAGGGTCCGGAATCGGCGCAGCGCCACGCGGAAGTCATGCAGGGCCGTGGCGTCGTCGGGGTCGTCCAGTCGTTGGCGGGCGGAGATCAGATCATGCAGGCGCACGAGCGCGAGCCAGCGGACGCCTTCCGGGGCCGGTCGATCGAGTAGTCGAGCGGGCAGCTCGTCCATCTGGCTCTTGCTTTCCTTCACCGCCTCGGTGACGGCGTCGTCGATCGTGATGGGCCAGGGGTCGGCGCATGCCGCAAGGTCTCTTCGCGGTGCGCGCTCAGAAGCTGACGTTGAACTTGCCGTTGGTGACGGCCGCCGTTCCGGTCGCCCCCGTGCCCGGGATCGCCTGTCCCGTAAAGTTGAATGTCCCCGATGCGCCGCTCGCCGTCAGCGTACTCACCGTGATGGTGCCGGTTCCGCCATTGTAGCCGGTCTCCCACTGCGGGGCGGATGTCGTCGTCATGGTCTCATACTCGGCGATCCCGGTGGACGCCGAGGCCAGAGAATAGTCCCCGGTTCCGCTGACATGGAGCGTGATCAGGATCTCGCGTCCCTTGCCGGCGTCGAACGCCGAAATGTTGAGCACCCCCGCCACCAACGTCGCGATGCCGTCGGTATTGCCCACGAACGCCGAGCCGTTCACGGTGGCGGTGATCGGTGCGTTGCCGCCGCCGGTAGACGTGCTGGTGGTGCCGCAGGCCGCCAGCAGGCCGCCGAGCAGGCAGAAGGAGGCGATGGTGCGCATCCGGTTTCTCCGGGTTCGAGGGTGAGTTGCGAGGTCGGGGTCCGAACGTCCGGCCAACAGGCGCCGCCGCGGGTGGCGACCCTCGAAAAGGTACCTGCCCGGGAGAATGCCGCAACATCGCCGGCGACGGTCCCGCCCGAGGTCTCAGGCGGCAGCTTGCTCCAGTTCGTCGTGCCCATGACGGCACCGTGCGGTCGTGACGTCCCGGGTCAGGACGCCACCGCTGCACGGATCGCCCGCACCCGCTCCGCGTCGGTCACCCGCCGCACGTTCTCGTTGTCCGGCAACGCCTTCCGGAACGGCACCGGATGGTCGTGAAAGCTGATCGGTTCGGTCAATTCACGCGTGCCCCGCACGTGGATTTCGGTCACACCAGTATCGTGTACCAATCCCGCCGCGTTGGTCTCGTCGACGCCACCACCGGCCATGATCACGATCTTCCCGGCCGCCTGCCGCACCAGTTCGGCCAGCAGGTCCTTCCCTTCCACGGCGGTGGCGCGCTGGCCCGAGGAGAGCACTCGGGTGTACCCCAGTTGAACCAGTGTTTCCAGGGCGGCCGCGGGATCGCGGCAGACATCGAAGGCGCGGTGAAACGTGACGTCCATGTCGCGCGCGGCCTCGCGCAGGGTTTCGAGCGTGAAGGTGTCGACGTCGCCATTTGCCGTCAGCGCGCCGACCGCCACACCCCGGGCGCCGAGGGCCCGGGCGTGCTGCACCTCTCGTCGCATGATGACGCACTCTTCGGCAGAGTAGACGAAACCGCCTCCCCGCGGCCGGACCAGCACGACCACCGGGATCTCGAGTTGCTCGGTGACGGTGGCGATGATTCCGTGACTCGGTGTGGTGCCGCCGTCGGCGAGATCGGCACAGAGTTCGATCCGGCCGGCGCCGCCGGACTGCGCGGCATGGGCCGACTGGAGCGTGTCGACGCAGGCTTCAATGACAGTCATGAGTCGTGGGTCGTCGCTGGTGAGTCATGGGTTGTTCGCGGATTCGGAGGTGGCGGGCGGGAGGGCCTCGGAGCGACGCAGCTCGCCAACGCCTGACCCGGTACCGCGAGCGTGGATTGCGGAGCGTCGGAGCCAGGGGCCCTCGCGCCCGCACCGCGCCGTCCCGGAGCAGAGCAGAGGCCCCTCGCGTTCGCACCACGCAGCAGAATTGCCGGCGTAAGGCGGATGAGGCTACGCCGCCATCGGCTTGAGTTCCGGTTCACGCTTCGGCCGGAACAGGATCGCGAACACCACCAGGATGGCCGCCGCACCCATCGCCGGCACCATCCAGATGGCGTGCCAGTCGTGGTGTCCCTGCGAAATCACGTGGGCATCGACGACGCGCCCTGACACGAGCGCGCCGATGAAGTACCCCAGGCCGTTGGTGAGGAAATTGAGGAATCCCTGCGCCGCGCCACGGATCTTCGGGCCGGCCTTTTCGTCGGTGTAGATCTGCCCACCCACGAAGAAGAAGTCGTAGCACAGGCCATGCAGCACGATCCCGAGCAGGACCAGCCCGAAGAGCGAACCGGCGTTGCCGTAGCTGAACGCCAGGTACCGCACTGCCCACGCGCCCATCCCCAGCAGCATGATCCACTTGATCCCCAGCTTCCGCAGCATGAACGGCAGCGCGAACATGAAGCCGAGTTCGCAGACCTGCCCGAGGATCTGGACGCCAGCCGCGTCCTTGACCCCGATCTCGTTGAGGAACGGGTTGGCGAACGTGTAGTAGAACTGGAGCGGGATGCAGAGCAGGAAGGAGCCGAGGCAGAAGATCAGGAACGACGGCTCCTTGAGCAGTGACAGCGCGTCGAGCCCCAGCGCGTCGCGGACGTGGAACTTCGTCCCCGCCGCCTTCGGCGGGGTATGCGGCAGCGCCAGCGAGAACAGGCCGAGGACGATCGATGCCCCCGCCGCCACCTGCAGCGGCGCCACCTTCGCGTCGGCATGGAGCACGAAGCCGATCAGGATGCCCGCCACGATCCAGCCGAGGGTGCCGAGGATCCGGATCATCGGGAATTCGCGGTTGGGATCGGCGACGTGATGGAACGCGATGGAATTGGTGAGCGACAGAGTGGGCATGAAGCAGAGCGCGTAGAGGATCACCGCCGGGTAGAACGTGGCGAACGTCATCCGCGTCGAGACGAACCACATCACCGCGCCGCCCAGGATGTGGAGGAACGCCAGCATCTTCTCCGACGCAAACCAGCGGTCAGCGAAGATGCCGATGAAGAAGGGGCTGACCAGCGCGGCGATCGCCGTCGCCCCGTAGACCAGCCCCACCTGCTCACCGGTGAAACCGCGGGTTTCCGTCAGGTACGTCCCCACCGTGACGAACCAGCTGCCCCAGACGAAATACTCCAGGAACATCATGGCCTGCAGGCGAAGGCGCGGGGTCATCAGTAACTCCGGTCGTTGGACTTGATCTTGATGTTCCGGAACCAGACCTTGCCGGTGTGATCCTGCAGAGCGATGTGTCCGCGGCGTGACTTACCGAACGACTGCCACGCATTGAACTTGCTGTTCTTGATGGTCTTCAGCATCCGGTCGGAATCGAAATTGACGTTGGCCGTCCTGACGCCGTTGAGCCAGAGCTGCACCTTCGATCCGTGCGCGATGATCCGCACCTGGTTCCATTGGCCGGCCGGCTTGACCGGCGTGTCGGCCGGCACCGGAATCAGGTCGTACAGGGCGCCGGCCTGCTCCTTCGGGATGCCGCCGTCGGGTCGGAAATCGGCGTTGTCCAGCACCTGCATCTCGGCGGCGTTCATGTAGACATACTGCGTCCCCTCGTTGGCCCACCAGAAGATGCCGCTGTTCGCGCCGGGAGAAACCTTCCATTCCAGGTCGAGTTCGAAGTTGCTGAACTGCGCGTCGCTCACGAGGTCGCCAAGGGAGTCGACCCGCGCGATGGCACCATCCTCGACGGCCCAGCCCTTCGTGACGCCGAGCGGCTGCTGGTAGGTGTGCCAGCCGGTGAGCGTGCGTCCGTCGAAGAGCAGTTGCCAGCCCTGGTGACGTTCGGCGGCGGTCAGCGTGTTCGGTCCGGTGGCCTCGGGTATCGGTATCGGTGCCAGTGCCGGCGAGTGCGAGCTATGGCCGCACGCGGCGAGGACGCCGGACGCGACAACGGCAGCGGACAGGCGTCGGATCATGATCTTCCTCGGTGACGGGACGCGGGGATATCCGTGGATGACGCCAACGTTACGGCGTTCCCGCAGAGGGCGGAAGGGTTTTCGCCGCCGAATCGACCAGCACCCGGACCGCAGCGACGCCCACCGGGCGGAGCAGGCCGAAGGTGCCGCGCCCCGCGCTGCCGATCAGCGAGTCGGCTCCGGCGCGCCACGCCGCAGTCGCCGTCTGCCGCCCGGCGAGCACGTCGAGCGCCTCGTTCCCCACCGCACCCAGTCGGCCGAGGACCGCCGCGACGGCGGCGCCGTCCGCGGCCAGTGGCACCCTGGGCTGCATCGCGGCGAGCGTCGCCGTGAAGCGCTCCATGCGCGCAAAGTCGGTGCGGAGCGCCGCGGCGGCGGCCGTGTCGCCGGCCGTCGCACGCGTGGCGCGGTCGGTCATGTGCCAGTTGGTGAACGGATCGGGCACCGCGGCGTCGACCAGCCGGGTGTGCGGCGTGAATTGTGTCGTGCCGTAGTTGCCGAACCCCTTGGGACGGACGTACTGCAGGAAGCGATCGAGCTGGGTCGCGTCGTCGCCCGAGGCCATCTCCCGGACCATGTCGAGCGTGTGGTCCTGCTGCGTCGTTCCCACCTCCGCCAGTCGCTGGGACGTGATCTCGAGCCGGCGGTACATGTCGGGAACGTCGCGGACCGATGCCGGCGACCAGAACCGTTCGGCGATCGCCGCCAGTCTCGGCCAGATCCTCGATTCGACCGTAACGGTGTCGACGAACTCGCCCCACATGCACGCCTCGCCACCGAGCACCAGCTTCTGTTCGTCGGGTGTCAGCGTGGTGTTCGCCGGAATCGGATCGGCGAGGTAGTGGAACGCCGCGGTTTCGATGTGATCGAGATAGTACGGCGCCGACAGAATCCCCTGATATCCCTGCTTCGCGGCGGCGGCAAGGGCGTCGGAGCTGCGCCACGACTGGATCACCGCTTCCTTCGGCAGGTCGGGCTGGAGGATCTCGTCCCAGCCGACCGGGATCCTGCCATGCGCTTCGACGATCTTGAACAGCCGCCGGTTGAACTCGGTCTGCAGCGCCTGCGTGTTGGGAATGTCGTGCGCCTGCATCCACGCCATGATGTCGGGGTTCGACGTCCAGGCGCGCGCATTCACCTCGTCGCCGCCCACGTGCCAGTAGCGGTCGGGAAAGAGCCCCGCCATCTCGTCGATGAACGCGTCGAGAAACTGATAGGTGCTGTCCCGGGTGGGATTCATGGCATACGCGGGGCCGCCCCAGCCGCGGAACAGCTGATACGGACCGGGCGCGCTGGCCAGCCACGGGTACGCCACGAACCAGGCGTTGGAGTGTCCCGGCACGTCGAACTCGGGCATGACCCGGATGCCGCGATCGGCGGCGTAGCGGACGATGTCGCGGATCTGGTCCTGGGTGTAGAACTTCCCGTCGGAGGCGAGATCCTGCAGCGCCGGAAAGACGCGGCTCTCGACCCGGATCCCCTGGTCGTCGGAGAGATGCCAGTGGAGCACGTTCAGCTTGACCACCGCCATGCCGTCGAGCGTGTGCTTGATGACGTCGACCGGTTCGAAGTGCCGCGAGACATCGACCAGCAGGCCGCGCCACTTGAAGCGCGGCGCGTCCCTGATGTCGGCGCCCTGGAGATAGAAGCCGGCGGAATCGGCGCTCTGCAGCTGCAGCAGCGTCTCGAGCCCGTGCATCGCGCCGACGACGGTGTTGGCGGCGAGCACCGCGTGGTGGTCGTTCACGCTCAGGGTGTACGATTCATCTTCATCGAGGTCGGGAATCGGGTATCCCATGCCGGCGACGTCGAGCGTCAGCGTTGCGGTGCTGTCGTAGCCGTAGCGGCGCGAGAGGGGCTGCGCGATGCGTGCCTCGAGGCGCGCGACGGCGCGGGTGACGGCCCGCTCCAGGCGCCCGTCGCGGTAGCGAACGATGCCGACCGTGAAGCCGCTGTCGAGCCGGAGCCGCTGGCCGGTGAACGAGACCGATTGCGGTACCGGCATCAGGGTGCCGGTGGCGGGTGCCTGGGCCGGAAGAGCCGGCGCCACCAGGAGCGACGTGACCAACGCCAGTGAGCTGCGCATGATGCCTCGGGGAATGCGGAGACGCGATATCGCGAAAGATGGCCGGTCCGTCGACGGAGCAACATGGGCGGCGCTGGCGCTGCTGCCGGCGGTCGTGGCGCTGCACCTGATGGTCAATCTCGTCTCGCCGTTCGGCCTGCACCGCGACGCCTTCCTCTACGCCGCGATGGGTCAGCACCTCCGGCTCTTCCGGATGGACTTTCCCCCGTTCATTGCCATCGTGGCGCGGGCCGAGATGGCACTCCTCGGACACAGCATCTGGGGGCTGCGGGTGGCGCCGGCGCTGGCACATGCGGCGCTGATCGGCTGCACCCTCGTCTTCGTCCGCCGGTTCGGCGGCGGCGCCGCGGCGGCGTGGCTCGCCGGCGTCGCCGTCTTCCTCTCCGGGCTTGAGCTCCGCGCCGGCATGCTCTTTCAGCCCGTCATCCTCGACCAGCTCTGGTGGACCGTGGGTTTCCTGGCCCTCACGCTCCTTCTCGAACGCGATGAACCACGCTGGTGGCTCCTGCTCGGCGGCGCGGTCGGCGTCGGCCTCCTCACCAAGTTCTCGATCGCGTTCTTTGTCGTCGGCGCCGTGGTGACGGTCGCACTATCGCCGCGGCGTCGGGCATTGCTCACGCGGTGGCCGTGGATCGCCGCGCTGCTCGCGCTGGTCATCGGTAGCCCCAGCGTGATCGGCCAGGTGGCGCTGGGATGGCCGGTGCGGGGCCAGATGGCGGCGTTGCAAGCGTCGCAACTCGAGCACGTCTCCGTGGCGGGCTTCCTGGTCGACCAGCTGTTGTTCGGGCCGGTCGTCTGGCTCGGCCTCGGGGGCCTCCTCGCATTGGCGTTGCTACCCCGGTTGCGGACCTGGCGGCCGCTCGCCGCCGGCGCGGCGGCAATTGCTGCGATCCTGCTGGTGCTGCACGGCAAGTCGTACTACCTGGGCCCGATCTGGCCGATGCTCGCCGCAGCCGGAGCGTGCGCAATGGCGGCGATCCCGGCGACCGTGCCGCGGCGTGTCGCGTGGGGTGTGGCGATGGTGCTGGTGCTCGTTGGTGGAGCGATCGCGTTCCCCGCGGCATTGCCGATCCTGTCACCGCGGGCCACGGCGGCGTATGCGGCGCGGCTCGGTATCACCGCGGTGGTGCAGACCAATCAGGGGCAGGTGGAGCCGTTGCCGCAGGACTTTGCCGACATGCTGGGGTGGGAGCATCTCGCCGACGTGGCAAGCGGCGTCTATCACTCGCTGTCACCGCAGGAGCAGCAGGTCGCGACCATCTGGGCCACGAATTACGGCCGCGCGGGCGCGATCGACTGGTACGGTGCCGCGCTCGGGCTGCCGCCGGCCATCTGCCATCTCGGGAGCTACTGGTTCTTCGGACCGGGGGCGCGAAGCGGCGACGTCGCGGTGCTCGTCGGCGGCAAGGCGTCGGACTGGTTGCGGGCCTATCGCAAGGTGGCTCCGGCCGCGGTGATCGACGATCCGCTGCGGGTGCCCGAGGAGCGGCATGTGCGGATCTGGGTGGGACGCGGATTGGTCGAACCGCTGTCGCAGATCTGGCCTCAGCTCGCCGGGCAGAACTGAGCCGGTCGCCGCCCGCGCACTAGCTTCCTTCCGATGCGACTGGCCGGACTCTTCGTCTATCCCATCAAGGGTTGTCGCGGGCACGCCGTCGACACGTTGGCGGTGGACGCCCGCGGCGCGGTCGGCGACCGGCGCCTGATGCTGGTGACACCGCACGGGAAATTCATCACCCAGCGGGAGGTGCCGCGGCTCGCCACGGTGGTGCCGCGGCTCGACGGATCGTGGCTCAGCGTCGAGGCGCCGTGGAGCGAGCCGCTCCGGACCGAGGTGGACTGGTCCGGCGCGCCGCGGACCGTGACCATCTGGAGAAACAGTCTCACGGCGCACGATCAGGGGGACACGGCCGCCGCATGGTTCAGCGGCGCGGTCGGCGCCGAGACCACGTTCACCGACGGCTACCCGCTGCTGGTGACGCTGGAGGCGTCGCTCGAGGCGCTCAATGAGCGGCTCCAGGCACCGGTGCCGATGGCGCGCTTCCGGCCGAACATCGTGATCGCGGGAACGCGCGCCTGGGACGAGGACGGCTGGCAGGTTCTCACGATCGGTGCGTTGACATGCGACGTGGTCAAGCCGTGTGATCGGTGCGTGGTCACGACCGTCGACCAGACCAGCGGCATGCGCGACCCGGGCCAGGAACCGCTCCGCACGCTGACGGAATTCCGCAGGGTGGAGGGAAAAGGCGTGCTCTTCGGACAGAATCTGGTGCCGCGGGCGGTGGCCGCGGCCCGCTGTGGCGACGTGGTGACCGCGTCATGACCGACCGCCTCTACTACCGCGACGCCGAGCTGCTCTCGTTCGACGCCACGGTGACCGGCACCGACGGCGATCCGCTCCACGTGGTGCTCGACCGTACCGCGTTCTATCCCACGTCCGGAGGCCAGCCGCACGACACCGGCACGCTGGGTGGCGTGGCGGTGCTCGACGTCGTCGAGCACGATGACCGGATCGTGCACGTCGTGGCCGCGCCGCTGGCGGCCGGACCGGTGCACGGCGAGGTCGACCCGGCGCGGCGTCGCGATCACATGCAGCAGCACACCGCCCAACACCTAGTGTCGGCCATCGCGGCTGATCGCCTCGGCTGGAAGACGGTGAGTGTGCATTTCGGCGCCGACCACTCGTCCATCGAATTCGACGCGGCATCGGCGAGCGACGATCAACTTGCCGCACTGGAGGCCGAGGCCAACGCTGACGTCGCGGCCGCACTGCCGGTAACGGTGAGTTTCGAGGACGCCGCCGAAGCTGCCTCGCGCGGGTTGCGCAAGCCGTCGGAGCGCGGCGGCACCGTCCGCATCATCACCATCGCCGGCATCGACCGGAGCGCGTGCGGCGGCACCCATGTCGCGAACACGGCCGCGATCGGACCGGTGGTATTGACCGGCACCGAACGGATCCGCGGACGGGTGCGGGTGGGGTTTCTGGCCGGCGGCCGCGTGGTCCGCACGTGGCACGAGCAGCGCGATCAGCTCGCGGCGCTCGCGGCGACACTGACCTGCTCGGCAGGCGAATTGGCGGAGATCGTCGCCAAGCGCCAGACGGAGCTGAAGGGGTTGCACGGTGCGGTCGAGGAGTTGGAGCAGGAGGTGGCCGCATCCCGGGTGGCGGCGCTCGTCGCGGGCCAGGCGCCGGGGCCGGACGGCGTGCGGTGGATCGTGGCGGAGATACACGGGTCGCGCACCTTGCTCCGGTCCATGGCGCAGGCCGCCGCGTCAATCGAGAAGACCGTGCTGATCCTCGTCGCCCCGCCCGCGGTCTTCGTGGCGGCCAGCCCGGGGTCGTCGATCGACGCGGGGTCGTCGCTGAAGGAAGTCCTGCGCTCGGTGGGTGGCCGGGGCGGCGGCAATTCCACGGTGGCACAAGGCAATCTGCCGGAGCGATGTGACGTGGCGGCATTCCTCGCCTCGCTGGCGGTATTGCGGCGTTGATGACTCTCTGGCGGTGCTCGCGGTAGCCACATCACTGCGCGCTGAACCTCGTCCCATACTCCTGATCGGCATGGCACTGCTCCCGGCGCGCGCGGCGGTGGGCCGTGTGCCGGGGCCGGTGCTCGCGTCCGCCGCTCCGGTGGGCGCGGTCGGCGCTGCGGTGGTCGTGGACGACATGTCGCGACGGGGGTTCCGGAGCGCGGAGGTCAGTGGCGGGATCGGGCGACACGTCTGCTGGAGCCGCGTGCTCGTGATCGCGCCGCCGGTGGCCCGGGTCCCGGGTGCGGAGCACGCGATCGACACGGCGGAGCGCTGGTGCGGCGGTGCGGCGGTCGTGATGCGCAGCGCGGTGGACCGGACGTCGAGCGCGGTGAGCCGTTGCGCGCCGGGATCGGTCGCGGCTGGCGGCGCGGGGCACCAGTGCCGGATTGCGGCGGTCAGGGGAAGGACAACGGCGTGCGATGTCGCGCGGCCGGCGGTCGAGATCGCCTTGCCGGCGTGGATGGCGGCCGACGAAGTGTGGACAACTCAGGCGCCGAGCCCCTGGGACGAAGCTCGACGCGCAAGAGCGAGCGCGATGCCGGCCCACGCTGGCCGAGCCTCGCGTGCGTGGCCCGGGGGCCATGGGCGTGTCTGGTCTTTTGCGGGTTCACCCCGCCCGTCCCCCCCGCTATTTTCCCGGCATACAGGTTGCTGCCGTAGACTTTTCCCGTCCCTGGCCCCCGAAAGGACGCCTGCGTGATTGCGGTCACCCTTGCCGCCCTGCTTTTTGCCACACCCACCCATGCCCGCGCGGTCGCGGACACCGGCGGGTCCATCAGGTTTGCCGGCAACGCGGGGCTGGTAAGTACCAGCGGCAACACCAACAACACGTCACTCAATGTCGGCGACCAGATCGTGGGGCACCGTGACGGGTGGACGTTGACGCAGACGTTTTCGCTGGTCTACGGCAAGAACGACTCGGTGGTGACGACGTCCCTCTGGCGCGCCGGTGTCCGCGGCGACCGCGCCATCGCGAAGCGGGCGTCGCTGTTCGTGCTGGCGACGTTCGACCGGGACAGCTTTGCGGGCATTTCGTCCCGTTACACGCCGCAGGTCGGTATTGCGGCGGCCGTCGTGGCCGCGCCGCGGGACAGCCTCCAGGTCGAGCTCGGCGCGACCTACACCTGGCTGAACGCCGTCCGCCCCGACACCGCCCGCACCAGTGCCGGCGCGCGCCTCGCGGCACACTACGAGCACTTCCTGTCGGCCAAGTCGGTCATCTCGGAGGCGTTCGAGTACCTGCCGAATCTCAAGGACGGTCACGACTACCGGATCAACAGCGAAACCGATGTCGTGGCCCCGATCACCGCCGGGATCGCCATGCGGGCCGGCTACACGATTCGCTACAACGCGCTGCCGGTGGACGACCACAAGTCCACCGACCGCATTCTGACCACCGGAATCCAGGTCACGTTCTGATGGTCTCCGGCGCCGCGATGCTGCTCGCGATGCTCTTCGCCGCCGGCGACACCGGCACCGCGCCGGCCGCCCATCCGCCGCCGAAGCGGCCGCCCGGTGCGGTCAGGTTCGCCGGCGACGTCGGGTTCGTCAGCACCGGTGGCAACAGTTCGGTACAGACCCTGAATCTCGGCGACAAGATCGTTGCCACCGCGGCGCATTTCACCTTCACCCAGCAATTCGGCATCGTGCACGGCCGGAGCCGCGGCACCACGGTGTCGTCGAACTGGCAGGCGCTGGCGCGCGCCGATCTCTCGGTGCAGAAGATCGTCGCCGCCTACGCCGCGGTCACCTGGGACCGGAACATCTTCTCCGGGGTGTCGGCCCGGGTCGCCACCAACACCGGCTTGTCGGCGTCGGTCGTGCGTACGTCGACGGACAAGCTGGTGTTCGAGGGCGGCGTGTCGTACACCACGCAGCACGGCGTGGGCAGCACCGGGGTCAACAGGGATTTCTTCGGTGGTCGCGCGGCGACATCGTACGTGCATCATATCGGTCCGCACGCGGCGGTGTCCCAGTCGGTCGAGCTCCTGCCCGATTTCCACGACAGCGCCGACCTGCGGGTCAATACCGAGAGCGACCTGCTGGCGCCGCTTACCAGGCAGATCGCGATGAAGTTCTCGTACATCATCCACTACGACGGTGTACCGGAGCCGGGCTACCTCAGCACCGATCGCCTGTTCACGACCGGGATCCAAGTGACGTTGTGATCCGCGGCTCCGGACGGACGCGGTGAGCGGGGTCCGCTTCAGACTGGTCGACCACCCCGCACCGCCGCCCGACCCGACCGGCATGGCGACCCTGGCGCGGGACGCGCTGGCCTATCACCGTACCCTTGCCGGGTATGCCCCCACACCGCTCGTGCGGCTCGACGGGCTGGCCGGTGAACTCGGGATCGCAACATTACTCCTCAAGGACGAATCGCACCGGCTGGGACTCAACGCCTTCAAGGTGCTCGGGCCGTCGTTTGCCATCCATCGCTGGCTGGCCGATCACGCTGACGCCGGTGACGTCACGTTCACCACCGCCACCGACGGCAATCACGGCCGTGCGGTGGCGTGGACGGCGCGGCAGCACGGCATGCGCGCCGTGATCTACATGCCGGCCGATTCGGTGCCGGCACGGATCGCCGCCATCGAACGGGAGGGGGCGGACGTCGTGCTGGTGGCCGAGGGGTACGACGCGGCTGTCGAACAGGCGCGGCGTGCCAGCGAGGCGCACGGCTGGATCCTGGTCCAGGACTCGGCCCGGCCCGGCTATCTGGCGATTCCCGAGTGGATCTCCGCCGGCTACTGGACGATGGCCCACGAACTCGAACCCTCGCCTCATGGGGCCGAACGGGTGGGTGCGGACCTGGTGTTGCTGCACGCCGGCGTGGGCACATGGCCGGCGGCAATGGTGGCGTACTACTGGCACCGGTACGGCGCGCGGCGTCCCCGGATGGCCGTCATCGAACCGACCGAAGCCGACTGTGTGCTGGCGTCCGCCCTCGCCGGCCATCCGGCGCATGCCACCGGGTCGTTGCACACCATCATGGCGGGACTCAATTGCGGCTTTCCGTCCACCGCCGCGTTCGACACGTTGCAGCACAGTGTCGACGCCTTCTTCACCATTCCCGACCGGTGGGCCGAGGCGGCGATGCGGCGGCTGGCGGCACCAACAGCTGGCGACCCGCTGGTCGTGGCGGGCGAGTCGGGGGCGGCGAGTGTCGCCGGGCTGATGGCGTTGTTCGGCGACCCGGCGTTGCAGCCGGTGATGCGTCACCTCGGACTGGGGCGCGAGACGCGAGTGCTGGTCTGGTCGACGGAGGGGGCGACCGATCCGGACAATTGGGCCCGGGTTGTGGGACGGGCCGTTCCTGCATAGCGTCCGTCGCCGCGCACGCGGTGTGCACCTCCAACCCATCGAGCCGATGCCCGACGACTTCCGCTATCCGATCGGCAAGTTCCACGCTCCAGAGGCCCCGACGCCGGCGTTGGTCGATGGCTGGATCGCCGACGTTGCGGCGGCTCCGGGGGCGCTCCGGGCCGCGGTGTCGGGGCTCGGCGAGGCGCAGCTGGACACGCCGTACCGGCCCGGTGGATGGACGGTGCGGCAGGTCGTGCACCACGTCCCCGACTCGCACATCAACTCGTATTGCCGTTTCCGGCTGGCGCTGACCGAAGACGTGCCCGTCATCAAGCCCTACAGCGAAGCCCGCTGGGCGGAACTCCCCGATGCGCGCACCGCGCCGATCGAACCGTCGCTGGCGCTGCTCGATGCGTTGCATCTGCGCTGGGTGCTGCTGGTGCAGGAGTTGTCGCCGGCCGATCTCGGCCGGACGTTCCGTCACCCGGATCGCCCGCATCCGGTGGCCCTGTGGTGGAATCTTGCGCTCTACGCGTGGCACGGCCGGCATCACACCCGGCACATCACGGCGTTGCGGGAGCGTGAGGAATGGTGAGCATGCGGTTGGCGCTGGCGGGTGTGGTGGCATTGGCCGGCCTGCCGTGTCACGGGGCGGCGAACGACAGCGCCGGCGGTAACGATCCGGGGGTCGAAGTGCTCGGCGTCTCGCTGCAGAGCGGCTGGACGGACCCGGTCGTGCGAGTGTATCGCGATCCGGCGGCGTTTGCCGCCGGGTGGGACACGCTGTTCGTCAATCCCCCCAGGCCGGTGATGCCGGCACTGCATTTCGCCACCCGCCGTGCGGTGATCGTCGGCGCGGGTACCCGGCGCACGGGCGGATTCCGGATGGCCTGGGACAGCGCCCGGGTCGCAGGCGATACGCTGCACCTCGACGTGACCGTGATCACGCCGGCACCGGGATGCGCCGTCACCCAGGAATTGACTGCGCCGGCGATCGCGCTGGCGGTACCTGCGGCACCGCCGGCCGTGACCGTCGTGCGTCACGAGCGCGCCGACACGACGCACTGTTCGTCGTAGCACCTTCTTCCTTATCAACCAGCAGGAGAGCAAGGGCATGGATCGTCTGTCCGTCAACGCCGTCGGTGGAGTTGTGCTCTTCGCCGACCACGCCGACACCCTGGCGCATTGGTACGAGCAGCACCTCGGCCTCTTCTTCTCGCGTGAGCCTGGCAGCCACGAGTGGTGGTGTACCGTGAGCGGCGTGACATTCACCGTCCGTCAGAGCAGGCACCCGATGGGCCTCGATCGGCGGACGGTGGAGATCACCTGGCGGGTGAGCGATCTCGACGCGTTCATCGAACAGCTGGGTGAGCTGGGGGTGACGATCGACGAGAAGAAGGAAGCGCCCGATGGCGACCACGCCTGGTTCTCGGATCCCGAGGGGAACCGGGTCGAACTCTGGCAGCGACCCGACGCTTGAGTTCAGCGGCCGCCGCCCATCCGGCTGCGGTCGGGGAACTCGCTGCGGAGTTGCGCCACCGCATCGATCATCACCCGCATCCCCGGTTCGGGGAGCGCGGCGACGCCGACGATGGTCAGCGCCGGCGGGGTGGCCGGATCGAGCGCGCCGAGGACGATCGGCCGCACCGTGGCGACGGCCGCCGGAGTGAGGTCGGTGAGATAGATGGTCAGGCGCACCACGTCGCCGGGGACGCCGTTGGCCGTCCGGACCACCGAGGCAAGGTTGGCCATCACCTGGTGCGTCTGCGCGCCGAGATCTCCGGCGCCCACCAGTCTCCCCGCCGAGTCGAGCGGCACCATCGCCGAGACATAGACGGTGAAGCCGACCTTGACGGCGTGCGGCAGTCCGGCGAGCAGCGGCACGTCCGGCGCCACGATTTCCAGTGGTGGGGTGCTGATGGGCGCCGCGCCCGGCCCCGGCGGGCGATTGCGCTGCGTGTTGGCCGCGCAGCCGACCAGCGGGAGGAGCGCGATCATTATCAGTAGACGTCGCATGGCGTTCATTTCCGGATGAAGAGCTCTTCAGGATGCGCTGCCCCCGGAATCTGTGCGGGCCGGGACTACCCCGCCAGCGTCCATGTGTGCATCGTTCGCCCCGCTCGGCGTCCACAAGTCAACGGACCACCAAGGAAGGGGTAATGCGAACATCATGGACGGTACTGGTCGCGGCTGGTTTGCTCGCGGGGTGCGTCAGCAAGAGCAAGTATGACGACCTGGCAACGCAGCAACAGCAGCTGACCCAGGAGCGGGACTCGCTTCGGGCTGATCAACAGGCGACGCAGGCCATGCTGGCGAACGTCGATTCCGCGCTGACGGCCGTGAAGGGGCTTGGGGTGGCGCCGACGGCGACCACCGGCGATCACCCGGAGACCGGCGACGCGGCGTACCGCGCCGTACTGCTCGGCAAAGTCCGCGAAGTGATCTCGCGTCTGGACCAGGCCGAGAAGCAGGTCGCGACGGAGCGCTCGCGGTTGAGCTCGACCACCGTGGCCGAGCGCCATCTGCGTGCCCAGCTGGACACGCTGCAGCAGAACCTTGCTGACATGAAGACCGCGGCTGAGCAGCAGGAAGCCACGATCGAGCAACAGAAGACCCAGATCTCGACGCTGGCGGCGCGAACCGATACGCTGACCCAGCAGTCGGCCGACCTGACCTCGCGCAATGCGGCGCTGAGCGACACGCTGACCAACGTCGTCAACGAGGAGAACACGGTGTACTACGCCGTGGGCACCAAGGACGACCTGATCAAGCGGGGCGTGCTGGTCAGCGAGGGGAGCAAGTTCCTGGTATTCGGCGGCAAGACCCTGGAGCCGGCGCGCGATCTCAAGCCGGAGCAGTTCCAGCGGCTCGATCGCCGCACCGACACGGTGCTGACGGTGCCCGATCCGAACAAGGAGTACAAGATCGTGACCCGGCAGAACCCGAGCTACCTCACCCAGAACGTGCAACCGAACGGGAAGGTGAAGGGCGACCTCCACGTCACATCGCCCTCCTTCTGGGACGCGGGGAAGTATCTGATTCTCGTCCAGGATTGATTTGCCCCGCGGCGGGCGGGTCGTACCGCCCGATATCGCAGGCGAGAAGACCAGGGGAGCTTTCGGGCTCCCCTGGTTTTCTTTGTACCCGCGGCTGGCGCGGCAGCGACGTGAACTCCGGGTCGCGTCAGCCACACCCGCCGGGCCGTCGCGTCAGCGACGGGCTCGCATCTGGCAGCCGCTCACGCTCAAGGAGATCGCCGTGGTCGCCACGACGCCCATGCCGCGCCATGTGGTACTGCGTACCGCCCTGCTGCTGGTGGGCTCCAACACGTTCATGACCATCGCGTGGTACGGACACCTCCGGTACCTGTCGAACCGCGCCTGGTACGTCGCCGCCGTGATCAGCTGGGGCATCGCCTTCTTCGAATACCTGCTGCAGGTGCCGGCCAACCGGATCGGATTCACGGTGCTGACGCTTCCGGAACTCAAGGTGATGCAGGAGGTCATCACGCTGCTGGTGTTCGTGCCGTTCGCCGCCATCGTGATGCGGCAGCCGCTCAAGCTCGACTACCTCTGGGCGGCCTGCTGTCTGGTGGGCGCGGTGTACTTCGTGTTCCGCGGCTGAAGCCGCGGCTCGGGGAAGTCGCTGACGTGCCGTCGGGCGGTGTCGCGTCCGCGACGCGCCCGCCGCCCCCGATCACGACGTGGCCAGCTGTTGCCGGAGCCGGTCGCGCGCCGCCGCAATCCGGTGCCGCACCCGCTCCTTGAGCACGTCGACGTCGGTGACACCTTCGACCGGCTCCGGCTCGAGGATCTCCACCACCGCGCGGGCGGGGTTGATCCGCCAGTCGTGACGGGCGATGGCGTTACGCGTGCCGGCAATCGCCAGCGGGAGAATCGGCACGCCGGCATCGATGGCCAGCCGGAACGCGCCGTCCTTGAACGGCAGCAGGTCGTCGCCGGGGGCGCGGGTTCCTTCGGGAAAGATCATCACGGACACGCGCCGGGCGAGCCGCTGCTGACAGTCGGCCATGGCGCGCCGGGCGCTGCGCGCCATGCCGCGCCGCACGCCCACGTCCCGCGCGCCCCACATCGACCAGCCGAGGATCGGAATCCAGGTGATCTCGCGCTTGGAGAGCCACTTCATCTCCCACGGCAGGTGGCAGAGCAGCAGCATGTCGGCGAACGATTCGTGGTTGGCGACGACGACGTACGGATGTCGCGGATCCGACGGGACCACGCCCTGTACCGAAAAGTGCCAGCGTGGCGTGAGCTTGACACACCACAGGCCAGCCAGCCGGAAGAGTCGGCCGCCGAAATAATTGGCGCGGTCGAACGGCCAGCCGATCAGCCGCCATGCCACGATGATCGGGCAGGTGACGACGATGCCGAGGCCGAGAACCGCCCAGGTCCAGATGGATGCCGCGGTGGTGCGCAGCCGTCGCAGGGCGCCGGACATGCCGAGAAGCTAATCGCGCCGGGACAGGGCCCTACCGACCTGCCGTCAACGCCTCCACGGCCTCGCGGGTGCCGATCTGCTCGAGTGCGTGCCACGCCGCGGTGCGCACTTCCGGTTCGCGGTGGCGGAGCAGCTGGGTCAGCGCCGGAACCGCCCGCGCCATGTGGCGGCGGCCAGCCACTTCGGTCACGTCGCGCACCAGCGCGGCGCGCGCACTGGTGAGCGCGCCCTGGATGGCATCGTCGTCGCCGGGGACGCGTACCAGCAATTCGATGTAGACCCGGCGTTCGTGCGGGCCTCCGGCCCCGCTCAGCGCCCGCAGCAACGCCTCGGTGCCATCGCGCCCCAGGGCCAGTACCGCCTGTTCCACCACGGCCGGCGTGGTCGGTACGGTCAGGAGGCGCACCATTTCGTCGAGCGCGTCCACCGGGGCGTAACGGCGCCGTTCGTTGGCCACCATGGCCCGGCGCTCGTCGTCACCAGTCGTTTCGAGCTGGCGGATGCCGAGAATGGCGCGGGCGAGTGCGGGATAATCGCGTGCCGCGCGGGCCTGGTGCGCCACGGTGAGCAGCGGGTCGAGCTGCGATGCCAGCGACGTGCGCGCTTCGGCCCCGGCGTCGGTGGGGTGCGCCGGCGCTTCGCCCGGAGGTGCCGAGGTGCGCAGTCCGGGGAGTTCGAAGAGTGCTTCCCGGAGGTCGACTTCCCCGTCGCGCGCCGGCGCCGAGACTACCGCGGCCGGCACCGAGGCCCGGAGCGCGTCGCGCAGCTGGTCGATCGTGGCATAGAGTCCCGGGGCCGACGCGTACAGCTCGGCGACGTCGTGCCACTGGCGCGGCGTCAGGCCGGATGGAAGCTCGAGCCGCGAAGTGTGATGCTGGTTGAACGCGTCGAGCAGCAACGCGGCGCCAGGGGCCGTCGCCGGAACCGGAATGGTATTGACGTGGAGCTGGTTACCGACGACCTCGTACTGCACGGGCTCCGATCCCGCGGCCCGCGGCAGGAGCGCGACCGACTGTTCGAGTTCGCTCGGATCGGCGACCTCCGAGCGAACCTGATGGATGGCGGCGGCAAAGAGCGCGGTCAGCGGAATCGGCATGCCTCCTCCTCCCATTCACGCCCCGGACTTCCGGTCTCTGATCCGTTGCCGCACCACCCGGCTGACCCCGGCCCGGCGCTCGGCACCGGCCGGAAGCCCGAGGGCAATCGCCACGGCAAGTGACGCCGGTTGCGGCAGGCCGGTACCATCAAGGACGTCGCGTACCGGACCGTCGTGCACCAGCCGGCCTTCGGCGAGCACCAGCCCGCGGTCCAGCGCCTCGAGCGCAAAATCGGCGTCATGAGTGACCGCCACCACCGTCTTTCCCGCCGCGACCTCGTCCCTGACGACGGCGATCACCAGCTCGCGTGAAGCGGCGTCGAGCCCGGCGGTCGGTTCGTCGAGCAGCAGCAGCTCCGGACCGGCGACGAGCACGCTGGCCAGCCCCACCAGCCGCCGGCGGGGCAGCGGCAGATCGTACGGGTGCTCGCGGCGCACGTCGGTGAGCGCCAGCCGCTCCAGCACCCGGGTGACGGTTTCGCGGCCGGCGGTTCGATCGCGCCGCGCCAGGCCCGGCGCCAGGGTGCACTCCGCCTCCACCGAAGCCGCGAACAGCTGCCGTTCGGGCTGCTGAAAGAGGAACCCGACGTCGGGCGCGAAATCTTCGGGAAATCTCCCTCCGGTATCGCGGCCCAGGGTTGCCACATTCCCGAGCGCGGGATGTTCCAGCGCCATGGCCAGTCGCAGCAGCGTCGTCTTGCCAGCGCCGTTGGAGCCGAACAGCCCCACCGCCTCCCCCGGTGCCACCGCGAACGACAGGTCGTCGATGACCGGTCGCGGGCGCCGTGACGGACTGACCGGATACGCGAACGTAACCCCGCTGAAAGCCAGCACAGGGAGGCGGCGAACAAGTCCGGCAGCGGCGTCGGTGCGGCCGTCGGGCACCGGCGAAACCGGGGACAGGTCCGGGGCCGCGACGAGGTCGACCAGCGCCGGCACCGTGATCGGCCGGGGGGCGGCAATCCCGGCCAGGCGTGCCAGCGTGGCGGCGTCCGTGGTCCCCGCGCCGGCTTCGACCAGCGTGTCTCCCGCCAGGAGCGATGCCGGATCGCCGTCGCAGGCGACCCTCCCCTGGTGGAGGGCGATGAGCCGATGGGCAACCATGCTCATGGTATCGGCATCGTCGCTGGCGACGAGCACCGCGGCCCCCGCCTCGGCCAGCGAGCGGAGCCAGGCGGCGGCGGCGGTGCGTGCCCGGAAATCGAGCGCCGAGAACGGCTCGTCGAGCAGCCAGACTCGCGGCGATGTCGTCGCCAGTGCCGCCAGCAACACCTGCTGCGTTTCGCCACCGGAGAGCACGTTCGGCCCCCGGTCGGCGAGATGGTGAAGATCGAGCGCGGCGAGCGCGGTGTCGACGGCCGCGGTGATCCGCGCCCGCGGCCAGCCGAGGTTCATCGGACCGATCGCCAACTCGTCGCGCACCGTTGCCGCCACGCCGCTCAATTGCAGTTGCGGTGACGGACCGAGATACGCGATGCCCATGGCCAGCGGATTGCCACCGGCCGGGTCGTCGTGGTCGATCGTGACCGATCCGTCGCGCTCGCCGCCGGTGAGCCGCGGCGCCAATCCCGCCAGCGCGATCAGCAGCGTGCTGTTGCCGCTCCCCAGCGCACCGGTGCACCACGTCAGCTGACCCGCGGCGAAGTCAAGATCGATGCCGCGCAGCGCCGGGCGGTCGCGCGCCGGATAGCGGAACGACAGCGCCCGACAGGCGATCATCGCGCCACGACCCGCCACGCGCACCCGGCGATCACCACGGCGGCGGCAAGCCAACGGACCGCGCGGTCGGCGGTGGTGTCGGCGGGGGGATCGAGCGCGGTGCGGTGGCCGGGCAACGTCAGGCCGCGGGTCTCCAGCGCGAGCGTCCGGTCGTCGGCCTCGGTGAGCGAGGTGAGCAGCAACGGAAAGACCAGCGCCGGCAGGGCCCGGGCGCGGATCAGGAGCGAACCGCGCACGGCCACGCCGCGGGTCCGCTGCGCCTCGCGCAATCGCCGCGCCTGCTCGCCGAGCCGCTCGGCGGCATCGAGACTCGCCACGACCAGAAAGGCGGCGCCGAACGGCCACCGCCGCGCGATCGCCGCCTGCAGGAACCGGTGCGGATCGAACAGCGACGCGAAGCCGATCGACGCGGTGACGATGGCCGCAAGGCGCGAGGTCTGTGATGCGGTCCACGCCAGGCCGGACTGCGACAGGGAACCGAAGAGCGGAACGGCGATGCGCGGGTCGGCGCCGAAGATGCCCTGCATGATGAACAGCAGCACGCCGAGGGGCACGATCACCGCGAGGCCGAGGCGCACCGCGCGGCCGGCGCCGGAAGCCACCGCCAGCAGACAGGTCACGAGATACAGCGTGGTGGTGGCTGCCGTTCCCGGGAGCACGACGGCGAGCGCCATGATGGCGAGCGCCACCGCTCCCGGCGTGAACGGATGGGCTCGGCGGCCCGGTGCGATCCGGCTCATCGCCCGATGGCCCGGGCTGCGGCGGAAAAGCGGCCCAGGATGCGGAGCGGCATCCGGCGAAGCAGGATGCCGACGGTGAGAAACGACACCGTCTTGTCCAGCACGTCGGTGGTCACCGATCCGATCGTGACCGCCGTCCGGAGATCGACGCCGAGAGAAACCAGCAGGGTGTTGATGGCGGCCACGCCGCCGCCGGTGCCGCCGCGGAACAGCAGGTAGGAAATGACCGCCGAGGCGGCACCGGAGACCAGCCCGCAGGCCGCGCCCCACGCCACCGAGCGCCCCGGTCCGGCGAATCCCCGCCGCCGCGCCGCCACTGCGGCGAGCAGCGCAATCAGCCATTGGATCACGACGAACGGGAGATACTGATAGCCGCTCAGCAGGCCGGAAAAGAGCTGGCTCAGGGTGCCGGTGAAGACGCCGGCGCCGACGCCAAGCAGGACGGCGACGAGCATGGTGCCGAGGGTGTCGAGGAACACCGGCAGCGCCAGTTCCCGCACCACGCCACCGACGACCAGGTTGATCGCGACCGCCACCGGCACCAGCGCCAACAGCCGCGGAGAGATGCGCAACGGATTGGTTCCCGGAGTTCGAGGTCGGTAGAATGTACCTTGTCGATCGAAAGGACTTCCTCATGCCGGCTCTCGACAGCGACCGGGTCGTCACCCGTCTCCGCGCCGCGTTCAACCAGGGCGCCAGCCGCACCGACCTGCTCGCCCTCGCCGCCGAGCGGATCCGGGCTGCCGGTCCGCCGTATACCTCGGTGTACTGCTACATGCTGCACGGCGACGAGCTGGTGCTCGAGGCGTTCAGCGGCCGCGCCACCGAACACCAGCGCATTGCGGTGGGTCATGGCGTCTGCGGCACCGCGGTGAGCACCGGCGAAGACCAGAACGTCGGGGACGTGACCGCCCGCGACAATTACATCGCCTGCAATCTCGACACCCGCGCCGAACTGGTGGTGCTGATCCGCCGCGGCGCCGAGGTGCTGGGGCAGATCGACGTCGACTCCGACGTTGCCGATCCGTTCACCGCCGACGAGACCGCGGCGGTGCGCCAGGTGGCCGACGCCCTGGCGGTGCTGCTCTGATCCGGCTCGTCCGCGGGGTGGCACTGTACGAGCAGCGTGCCGGCGACGGCCCCGAGGTGATCGTGCTGCATGGCGGCCCCGGGGCGCAGCACGACTACCTCCTCCCCGGCTTCGACCTGCTCGCCACCGGCCGCACGCTGGTCTACTACGACCAGCGCGGCGGCGGACGTTCGCCGGTGCCGCGCGACGTGCCGGTCGGCTGGCGCGAGCACGTCGACGACCTCGAAGCGCTGCGGCAGGTGTGGCAGCTCGACCGGCTGGTGCTGTGCGGCTATTCGTGGGGCGCCTTGCTGGCGATGCTCTACGCGGTGACGTATGCCGACCGGGTCGCGTCGCTGGCGCTGGTTTCGCCGGCCCCCGCGGCCGCCCGGGAGCGCGCCGGATTCGCCGCCAACCTGGCGCGCCGCAACAACGCGCCGGCCCTGCAGGCGGAACGCGTCGCGCTCCGCAACCAGACGGCTCGCGGCGGCGACCTCGAGGCCCACAACCGGCGGCTCTTCGAGCTGGCGGTGGCGGGATATTTCCACGATCCGTCGCTGGTGCACCAGATGACCCCGTTCCGGATCACCGGCCGCACCCAGCAGGAAGTCTGGCAGTCGCTGGGCGACTACGACCTGCGCCCGGCGCTGGCCGGTCTCCGACGTTCCGGCGCTGGTGGTGCACGGCGACGACGACCCGATTCCCGCTGCCGACCGCCGAGGCCACCGCGCGCGCCCTCGACGCGCCGCTGGTGGTGATCCCCGATTGCGGCCACGTGCCGTTCGTCGAAGCGCCCGATGCGTTCGTCGCGGCGCTCGATCCGTTCCTTCCGCGCCGGTAACGATGCGGCCGCATCCGTTCGACTCTGCATCTTCGGTTCGCTGGCGCGCCGAACGCTTTCCGGCGATCCGCCACGCGCTGCAGGGCGAAACCGGACTCGACGCCGTTCCTGCTCTGCGCCCCGGCGCTGGAACTGCTGCGCGACCTCCGCCCCGACGAGCGGCGTCGGCGACGCCGCGGATGCGTTCGTGGCGTTCGTGCACGCCGCGTATCTCTACTGGCGACGGCGGTGCCCACCACCGGGAACTTGACGCCGCCGCGACCAGCCGGCTGCTCGAGCCGGCGCCCGCGGCCGGCACGGGCGTGCCGGAGCCGTCCGACGTCGTGACCGGCACGACGTACATTCAGGTGGCACCGCGCCGGATCTGGGGCCGGCTGGCGGACGAGGAGACGTTCGAGCCGCTCGACGGATGGTTCGCGCGGGCGGGCGGAAGTCGGCTCGATGTCGTGGCGTGCTTCGGCGTGCACCCGGAACGCCCCGGCGTGACGGTGGTCGTCGTATCGCGGGCCGGCGCCCGGGCCCATGGACGCTGATCCGCCAGGACGGCACGGCGGCCTTTTTCGCGACGATGCCCGGTGGGGCCCCGGCGGGATTGGCCGAGGTCGGCTCGCCGGCCGAGCTGCTGGCGCTGGCGTGGCGCGCCGCCCGGCCCGCGGTCGGGACCTGAGGGAAGGGGAACGATGGCCTTGATGGACCGAACCGGCGTGGCCCGATCGCTGGAGCAGATCGCCGCGTATCTCGAATTCAAGGGCGAGAACCGCTTCCGCGTCCGCGCGTTCAACACCGCGCGCGCAGACGATCCTGGCCACTCCCGGCGACCTCGAAGCCCGCGCTCGCCGACGGATCGCTGGCACAGGCCAAGGGAATCGGGCCGGTGATCCTCGAGATCGTCACCGAGCTGGTGCGCACCGGGCGGGCCGAGATGCTCGAGCAGCTGCGCGAAGACGTCCCCGCTGGTCTGATCGAGATGCAGGGGATCCCGGGACTCGGCGCCGCCAAGATCCGCCAGATTCACGAGACGCTTGGCATCGAGACGCTGGCCGATCTCGAGGCCGCTGCGCGCGACGGCCGGCTCGCGGCGCTGCCGCGCTTCGGGCAACGCACCGCGCAGAACATCCTCAAGGGGATCGCCTTCCTCCGGCAGGCCAGCCAGTGGCGGCTGTCCCACCACGCCGCACACGAGGCCCGCGCCGTACAGGAGGCGCTGGCGCGACTGCCGCACGTCGCTCGAGGCGTACGTCGCCGGCGAAGTGCGGCGCCGGACGGAGATCGTCCGCGAACTGGTCATCGTGCTCGTGGCCGACGTGCCGCCGGCCGAAGTCTTCCGCCATCTCGCGTCGCTGCCGGGGAGCAGCGAGATCGCCGGCGAAGACGAGCGGCGCGCCACGCTGCGCCTGGCCGGCGGCGGCGCGGTGCAGGTGATCGTGACGCCGCCGCAGAACCTCGGCGCGGTGCTGGTGCAGGCCACCGGCAGCGAAGCGCATCTTGCCGCGCTCGAACAGCGAGCGGCGGCGCGCGGGTTCGACCTCTCCGGCGCGGCGCTCTGGGACGGCAGCCGCTTCGTCCCCACGCCGACCGAGGCGGTGCTCTACGAAACGCTCGGACTGCCGTGGATCCCGCCCGAGCTGCGCGAAACGCGGCGAGGAGCTCGACCTGCCCGTGCCGCGCCTGCTGGAGCACGGAAGACCTGCGCGGGTTTCTCCACTGCCACACCACGGCGTCCGACGGCACGCAACACGGTCGCCGAAATCGCCGCGGCGTGCCGCGCCGCGGGGTACTCGTACGCCGGCATCACCGATCATTCGCGCGCCGCGGCCTATGCCGGCGGCCTTGGCGCCGATGCGGTGCGGAACCAGTGGGACGAGATCGACCGCGGTCAACGGCGAACTCTCCGGATTCCGGGTGCTCAAGGGGATCGAGAGCGACATCCTGGTCGACGGCGCGCTCGATTATCCGGACGAAATGCTGGCGGGCTTCGATTTCGTGATCGGGTCGATCCATTCGCGCTTCAATCTCGACGAGCAGGCGATGACCGACCGGTTCTGCCGCGCGATGGATTCGCCGTATCTCACCATTCTCGGGCATCCCACCGGCCGGCTGCTGCTGTCGCGCGAGCCGTATCCGCTCGATCTCGAGCGGGTCTTCGCCACTGCCGCCGCAACGCGGCGTGGCGATCGAGATCAACGCCGACCCGCACCGGCTCGATCTCGACTGGCGGGTGCTGGGCCGGGCGCGCGAACGCGGCGTGATGATCTCGATCGGCGCCGACGCGCACAACCTCGCCGGGCTCGCCAACATCGCCTTCGGCGTCGGCATCGCCCGGAAGGGGCGGCTCGGACCGGACGACATCCTCAACTGCCGCGACGTCGAGGAGTTCCTCGCATTCGGCGCGCGCGCGGCGCCGATGGCGCGGGGAATCGCGAAGGCGGCGCTGCACGGCCCGCGCGGCCGGAGATCCTGCGCGCGCTGAAGCGCGCCTATCCCGACGCGCATTGCGAGCTCGACTTCCGCGATCCCTACCAGCTGCTGGTGGCGACGATTCTCTCGGCGCAGTGCACCGACGTGCGCGTCAACATGGTGACGCCGGAAGTCTTCCGCCGCTGGCCCGACGCCGCCGCGCTGGCCGCCGCCAGACCGGCAGCAGGTCGAAGCGGTGATCCGCTCCACCGGGTTCTTTCGCAACAAGGCGAAGAGCCTGATCGGCATGGCGCAGGCGCTGGTGGCCGACCACGACGGCGAGATGCCGCGGACCATGGACGAGCTGCGGCCCCTGCCGGGGGTGGGCCGCAAGACCGCCAATGTGCGTGCTCGGCAACGCCTTCGGGATCAACGAAGGGATCGCGGTCGACACCCACGTGCTCCGCCTGGCGCGGCTGCTGCGGCTGAGCAGCGAGACCGACCGCCGAGAAGGTCGAAGCGCGACCTGATGGAGCTGGTGCCGCGGAACGACTGGGCGCTGGTGAGCCACCTGCTGATCTGGCACGGACGGCGGGTCTGCATCGCCAACCGTCCCCGCTGCGACGCAGTGCGTCGTGGCCGGGTCTGCTGTCCGTCGGCGTTCAAGGTGGGGCCGCCGGCCCGGCGTACGTTATCACTTCCGCCGCATGGCCAAGACCGCAACCCTCGAGACCGAGCGCGGGACGATCATCGTCGACCTCTTCGACGAGGAGGCACCCGGCACGGTCGCCAATTTCGAGAAGCTCGCCAACAGCGAGTTCTACGACGGCACCCGGTTCCACCGGGTGATCAACAACTTCATGATCCAGGGTGGCGATCCGCTCTCGAAGACGCCCAACAATCCGCGGGCCGGCACCGGCGGCCCCGGCTACACCATCAAGTGCGAGACGGCGCGCAACGTGCACAAGCACGTCGCCGGCACGCTGTCGATGGCGCATGCCGGCAAGGACACCGGCGGCAGCCAGTTCTTCATCTGCCACGCGCCGCAACCGCACCTCGACGGCGTGCACACCGTCTTCGGCCAGGTGACCGAGGGCATGGACGTGGTCAACGCCATCCGCCAGGGCGACGTGGTCAGCTTCCATCCGCGTGAGCTGACGACGCAAGTCGACCTCGCGCTGCTCTGCGATTACGCCCTGCTCGACCAGAGCGGCAAGCTGTCGGTGCTGGGCATCTGGCGGCACATCGCGGTGCAGCAGTTCCCGGCGCTGCATCCCCGGGCCCACCTGGTGCTGCGGGTGCGCGGCCGGCGCACCGAGGTGGGCAGCCACGACCTGCGGGTGCGGCTGATCGATCCCGACCAGGCGACCGTGCCTGGAACACACCGGCACGATGCAGATGCACGAACCGCCGGCCGGCGTGGTGGAACTGGAAGCGCCGGCGATGCTGGTCCTCGACCTGCCGCTGTCCGCGCCCGGGCGATTACGCGTTCGTCATCGCGCTCGGCGGCGCGGAGTCGGCGCGGCTCACCTTCCAGACCTCGATGGTGGCCCCGCCGCCGGGCGGCGTGCTGCACTGAATTCCGCTCTGCCGCGGTCGGGCACGGCAGTGCGGCCAGCTTCTATCCCCTCTCGCTCGGCAATAGTTTGATTGCCATGTCAGACTCGGCATGGAATCACGATCGGGCGTGGGCGCTGGTGATCGCCTGGACCGACTCGGCCGCGCTGCGCGTCCACATGCGAGCGGTGGAACTCGCCATGCGGCACTTGGCGCCGCGCTACGGCGCCGATCCGGATTGGTGGGGCGCGGTGGGTCTGCTCCACGACTTCGACTACGAACGATTCCCCAACGCCGGACCACGCCGCCGACCGCGAACATCCCGCCGCAGGCGTGCGCCACCTCCGCGACCAGGGCTTTCCGGCCGAAGGCTGCGACGCCATCCTCGGCCATGCGGCGTATACCGGCACGCCCGCGCACCACCGACCTGGCCCGGGTGCTGTTCGCCGTCGACGAGCTCTGCGGCTTCGTGGTGGCGTGTGCCCTGGTGCGCCCCGGGCGATCGCTGGACGATCTCGAACCGCGATCGGTGCTGAAGAAGCTCAAGGACAAGGCGTTCGCCCGGGGCGTCAGCCGCGACGACGTCCGCGACCGGCGCCGAGGAACTCGGCATGCCGCTCGACGCAGCTGATCGCGGAGGTCATCGACGCGCTCCGTCCGCACGAGCGCGAGCTGGGCCTGGGCGCGGCGTGACGTCGCTCAGCCCGCGGGTCACCGTGGCGGCCGAAGCGCTGGAACATGCGCTCAACCGGGCCACGGGATCGCGGGCGTTGCCGGGCAACCGCGTCGGGCTGCTGATCGACGGGCCGGCCACCTACGCCGAGATGCACCGCCAGATCGCCGCGGCGCGAGCACCGCATCCATCTCGAGAACTACATCATCCGCGACGATGCTGACCGGCCGCGACTTTGCCGAGTCGCTGATCGAGCGCGCCCGCGCCGGCGTCGCGGTGCGGATGCATGTACGACTGGCTCGGCTCGATCGCGACTCGGACCGCTTCTGGCAGGCGCTGCGCGCTTCCGGCGTCGAGGTGCGCGCGTTCAGCCCGCCGGCGCTCGCGCGATCCGCTGCTCATCGCCGCGCGCGACCACCGCAAGCTGCTGGTGGTCGACGGCGCGCCGCCGTGGCCGGCGGACTGTGCATCGGCGACGAATGGATCGGCGACCCGGAGCACTCGCGGCTGCCATGGCGCGACACCGCGCTGGCGCATCGTCGGCCCCGCTGCCCGGCTGCTCGACGCCGCCTTCGAGCGGGCCTGGAGATTCGCCGGCGGCGCGACTCCCGCACCGACGACCGCGAACTGCCGACCGGACGTACACGTCCGCCGGGGACGACCGAGGTCCGCATCGTGGCCACCGAGCCGGGGCGGGAGCGCGGCGTACCGCACCGTCGACCTGCTCCTCGGCATCGCCCGCGCCCGGATCTGGATCACCGAGGCGTACCTGGTGACGCCCGCAGCGGATGTACCAGGCGTTCCAGGATGCCGCCCGCGACGGCGTCGATGTCCGCCTGCTCCTGCCGAGCACCAGCGACCTTCGAGTGGTGCGCAACATCACCAGGGTGGGCTATCGCGGATTGCTTCGGGCGGGGGTGCGGATCTGGGAATGGCAGGGGCCGATGCTGCACGCCAAGACGATCGTGGCCGACGGCCACTGGACCAGCGTGGGGTCGAGCAACCTCAATGCGTCGTCGCTGCTCGCCAACTGGGAGCTCGACGTGCTGGCCGACGACGATCCGTTGGCGCAGGCGATGGAACGGCAATACCTCCTCGACCTCGCCCAGTCGAGCGAGGTGCTGCTCCGGCCCCGCCGGATCCCCGCCCTGTTCGGCCGCCGCATTCCCGCCGCGCTCGACAAGCGGACCCCGCGCCAACCCCGGGACGCCGCCCATGTCCGCACCTTCCGGGAGCGTCGCCGCCGGGCGATCGTCATGGTGGGCCGACTGGTCTATGGCGCCCGGGCGGCGATCTTCGGACCGCTCGCCCTGGCCCTCTTCGTCGGCGGGCTGTTGTACGCGCTGTTCCCCCTGGTGATGGCGCGGATTTCAGCCGTGGTCTCGATCGCGGCCGCGGCCGCCCTGGCGGTCCGCGCCGGCCGACACCGGCTACGCGGTTGAGCCTCAACGTGACCACCGCGGACTGCGTATGACCGGCGTGGACGAGGCGGAGCTCGCGGCCCGGGCGGCCCGGGGTGACGCCGAGGCTTTCGGGGCGCTGGTCGAGATGCATCAGGCAATGGCTCGCCGGGTTGCCTACACGATTCTGGAGGATCGGGAGGACGCGGATGACGCCGCGCAGGAAGGGTTCCTGTCAGCTTGGCAGGCAATTTCCCGTTACGACGCCCGCCGGGCCTTTCGTCCCTGGCTGATGCAGATCGTGGTAAACGCCGCGCGGGACCTGCGCCGCAGGCGGCGCGTCCGCACGACGGAGCCCCTGGAGACGGTGGCGTCGCGGCACGGGACAACCCGGCCCGGGCGGCCGGGACCAGCGACTTGGGCGAGCGGCTGAGGAAGGCGCTGGCCACGCTTCCCGAGCGACAGCGGCTGGCGGTGGTGTTGTTCGACGCCGAGGGGTATGCGCAGGCGGAAATCGCGGCGCTTCTCGGCATCCCGGAAGGGACGGTCAAGTCGGACGTGTTCCACGGGCGCCGGGCGCTGAGGAACGTGCTCGGCACGGTCAAGGAGGAGTGGGATGAGTGAGCATTCGCCGTTCGATGCGCAGCCGGATCCCGAATTGGGAGCCGCGCTTCGTGACGCGCTGGCGATGCCGTTCGAGGGCGCGTTCGTCAATCGAGTGCGCGCGCGGCTGAGTCAGCGGCAGGGCAATTGGGACGAGGTGCTGGCCCGCTGGTTCTGGCAGGGGCTGGTTGCGGCGTCGCTGGCCGCCCTGGCGGCCGGATGGATCATCGTGAAGGTGGCGCCGACGCCGCCGGTCGACGAGGTGGCGGCGACGCCGACGGTGGCGAGCCAGCTGCTCGACGGGACGGCGCCGGGAGCTTCGGTGCTCCTGGCCTCGTGGAACGCGGCGGAGACGCAGTGACGACTTCGCGTTCCCGCGCCATGACATTGCTGGCGGCCGCGTTCGCCCTCGGGCTGATCGTCGGCGGCGCCAGTCTGGCGTTTGCCGCGCGGCGCGGTCGGGCCCAGTGGATCTGGCGCGGCGCCCACGGCGCCCGGCAGACCGGCGGCGGTTACGCCGCACTGCTCGAGCAGCGGCTGCACCTCGGCCTGACGCCGGAAGTGCGCGACAGCATCAATGCGGTCGCCAGGCGCGGCATGACGGGGATGGATTCGATCCGCAAGTCGATCAGTCCGGCGCTGGACTCGATTCATCTGAGTCTCGATTCGGTGTGGCAGCGTGTCGCGCCGCGGGTCGATTCCAATCGTACCCGCACCCGCGACGCCATCCGGGACCTGTTGTCGCCGACCCAGCGGGAGAAGTTCGATTCTGCCAACACGGCCGCCGACCAGCAGCGTCGGCGGACCCATGATCAACATGGCCGCGGCGGTCCCGGCGGCGATCGCGGCCCGCCCGGTGGACCGGGGGGACGAGGAGGATTTGACGGTGGTCCGTACTGAGCATCTGATCGGCGCCGCTTTCGCGGCGCTTCTGTTCCAGGCGCCCGCAGGGGCCCAGCAGCCGGTGGTCAAGGCGGTGACCCTCACCGACGCCATCAAGCTGTCGGAACAGACGCAGCCCGGCATTGTCGCGGCGATGGGCACGATCACGTCGGACGCGGCCGTGATGCGGGCGCGCGAAGCGGCGTTCCTGCCGTCGCTGTCATTCAGCTCCAGCGGCAGCCGGGCATTCTCGCAGGGGCCGTCCCGGCTGGAGCCGACCAGCGGCCAGATCATCAGCGGCAACCGGACCAGCCAGTCGGTCTCGATGGGCGCCAGCTCGAGCCTCACGCTGTTCGACGGCTTCCAGCGCAACCACAACCTGGCGTCGGCCAAGGCGAACGCCGTCTCGGCCGAAGCCTCGTTGACCAATGCGAGGGCGCAGAACGCGTTGACGGTCACGACCGCGTTCTTTGCGGTGCTCTCCGACCAGGCAACTGCTCCGGGTGGACTCCGCCAACGTCACCAGTGCGCAGAGCCAGCTGAAGGTGGCCGCCGCCAAGTTGCTGGCCGGCGCCGCCAGCCGTTCCGATTCGCTGACGGCATTGGTGACGCAGCTCAATGCCCAGCAGTCGCTCTTTGCCGAGCAGGCGCAACTCCAGAAGGACCAGGCGGCGCTGGGGCGACCTGGTCGGTGTCGAAGGCCAGGTCGCGGCAATCGACGACTCCTCGTACTACCAGCAGCTGGCACCGCTCGACACCGCGTCCCTCCGGCAGGAGGCGCTGGGGGCATCGCCCGCAATGCGGTCGGCGCTCGCGGGCGTCGCCGCGGCACGGGCGTCGCTGTCCGCCAGCAAGAGCACCTACTTCCCCACCCTCCGGATGGGGCTGAACCTCGGCTATTCCGGCAATCAGGCTGATTCCAATTACACCCTGCGGCAGAGCCGGTCGCTCAGTCTCAGCCTGAGCTGGAACGTGTTCGACAACTTCTCCCGCGAGCAGACGATCGCGCTGTCGGACGTCGCGCTCGACAACGCCGAGGCGACCCTGGCCGACCAGCAGCGCACCGTGATGGCGTCGGTGACGCAGCAGTTTGCGGCGCTGGCGAGCGCGGAGCAGCAGATCGCCGTGGCGGCGACGGCGGTCGAAGCGGCCACGGAGAACCTCCGCGTGGTCCAGGCCCGCTACCAGGTCGGGAGCGCGGCGACGATCGTCGATGTCGACCGCGGCCCAGCAGCAGCTGACCCAGGCCCAGGTCAACGAAGTCTCGGCGCGATTCACCTATGTCGAAGCGAAAGCGCAGCTGGAAGCGCTGATCGGAAGGAGCCTGTAATGGCCAGTGACATTGCCACGACCGCGGAACGGATGGCGGCCCTGCCGGCCGGCATTCCGCGGGACGCGATCATCGTGACCCGGAACCTCGAGCGCGACTACACCATGGGCAGCGAGGTCGTGCGCGCCTTGCGCGGCGTCGATATCACCATCCGCCGCAACGAATTCGTGGCGATCATGGGGCCGTCGGGGTCGGGAAAGTCGACGATGATGAACCTGATCGGCTGCCTCGACACGCCGTCATCCGGCGAGTACTGGCTCAACGGCCACCGGGTGAGCGACCTGAGCGATGACCAGCTGGCCCGGATCCGGAACCGGGAAATCGGGTTCGTCTTCCAGACCTTCAACCTGCTGCCGCGGGCGTCGTCGCTGGCCAACGTGGAACTGCCGCTGGTATACGCCGGCGTCGGGTCCAAGGAGCGCCATGAGCGCGCCCGGGCGGCGCTGACCGCGGTCGGTCTCGCCGACCGGATGCAGCATCGCCCCAATGAACTTTCCGGCGGGCAGCGCCAGCGCGTCGCTGTCGCGCGGGCACTGGTCAACAATCCGTCGATTCTGCTGGCCGACGAGCCGACGGGCAATCTCGATTCGGCAACCTCAGAGGAGATTTTGATGCTGTTCGAACGCCTGCACACCGAGGGCCAGACCATCGTGCTGGTCACCCATGAACCTGACATCGCTGCGCACGCGCGGCGTCAGATCATCCTTCGGGACGGTCAGGTGGCCAGCGATGGCAGCACGACGGAGGCGACCTCGTGAAGCGCATCGTCACGCTGTTGCCGCTGCTGGTCCTGGCCGGGGCGTGTCACAAGGCGCCGCCGCCGTTGCTGTACCAGGCCGTGCCGGTCACCCGTCGGGACATCACCGTCACCGCCGAGGCCGCCGGTGCGATCAATCCCGACACCGTCGTCCAGGTCAAGTCCAAGGCGTCCGGGGAAATCCTGGCGGTCAACGCCAGCACCGGCGACTTCGTGAAAGCGGGAACCCTGCTGGTGCAGGTCGATCAGCGGCTGCCCTCGAACGACGTCAAGATGGCCCGCGCGACGCTGCAGGTCGACAGCGCCCAGCTGAAGAACGCGCAGGCCCAGCTGCAGCGGCAGCAGGAACTGTTCAAGGCGAACGCCGTCACGCAGCAGGATTTCGAAACGGCGCAACTGGCGGTGGCGCAGGCCAGCGCCTCGGTCGTGAAGGACAACATCGCGCTGCAGAACGCGTGATCACCTTCGGCGACACCCAGGTGCTGGCGCCGATCAGTGGTACCGTCATTGCGCAGGACGTGCAGCGCGGCACGGTGATCTCCTCGCCGACCAACAGCGCCAGCGGTGGCTCGGTGCTGATGGAGCTGGCCGACCTCTCGCTGGTGCAGGTCAAGACGTACGTCGACGAAACCGACGTGGGCAAGTTGAGTCCCGGCCAGGAGGCCGACGTCAGCGTGGCGGCCTTCCCGAACCACACGTTCCGGGGCTCGGTGCTGAAGATCGAGCCGCAGGCCGACACGATCCAGAACGTGACGATGTTCCCGGTGGACATCCGGATCAACAACCAGGACGGCCTGCTCAAGCCCGGCATGAGCGCCGATGTCCGGGTCCAGGTGGTCTCCCGGCCGAACGTGCTGGCGGTGCCGAACGGTGCGCTGCGCACGGACCGCGATGTGGGCAGTGCGGCGCAGGTCCTGGGGATTTCGCCGGGTGATCTGACGACGATGCTCGCCGACGCCCAGAAGGCCAGCGCGGCCCAGCCCCAGCCCGCCGCATCCGATACCGGGACGCAGACACAGCTCGGTGCCGGCCAGGGGGGCGGCGCCGGTGCCCCGTCCGATACCAGCAATCGCGGTCGCAGCGCCCGGATGGGTGGTGGCCAGCCCGGTGCCGGCCGGGCCGATAGCGGCATTCCCGGCCAGTTCCGCGGCCGGGGTGGTCGTGGCGGCCGGGGGCGCGGCAACCGGGGCGGCAACGGCGGCGCCAACAACAACTTCCTCTACGGCGGACGCTACATCGTCTTCGCGCTGCGGGACGGCAAGCCGACGCCGGTCTATGTCCAGACCGGCGTGACCGATCTCGACTACTCGGAAGTGCTCTCGGGCCTGGCCCAGGGCGATTCGGTCCTGCTGCTGCCGAGCGCGTCGCTGATTCAACAGCAACAACAGATGCAGCAACGGATGAGCCGCAATTCCGGCCTGCCCGGTCAGACCAGCGCCGGCAACACGAGCAGCGGTAACGGCGCGCGGGGCGGAGCCGCCGGCACCACCGGCGGCCGGGGCGGCAGGGGAGGTTGAGTCATGCTGATCGGTGAAACGGTCCGGGAAGCCTTCGGCAGCATCCGCGCCAACAAGATGCGCGCGGCGCTCACGATGCTTGGCGTCATCATCGGCGTCGCCGCCGTGATCACGGTCGTGGCGATGGGAAGCGGCGCGCAGAAGGCGGTGCAGGACCGGATCAACGCGCTGGGTGCGAACCTGGTGACGATCAACCCCGGCATGGGCCGGGGCATGGGTGGCATCGCCACCCAGGATCGCGCCGCGATGTACGTCGACGACGCCGACACGCTGGCGGCCGAGGCCACGACGCTGACGGAAGTCGTGCCGGAGATCGCGCGCAACCAGCAGGTGGTCTATGGCGGCAGCAACATCAACACCAGCATCGTCGGCACCACGGCGAACTACGCCCGGGCGCACAACTACACGCTGACGTACGGCCGGATGTTCACCAATGGCGAGGACGCGGCGCGGGAGCGCTATGCCGTCGTCGGCTCCGACGTTCCCGCGGAACTCGGCGCCAATCCCGCCGCGCTGATCGGACAGACGATCTCGATCCGGCAGCTGCCGTTCGAGGTGATCGGCGTGCTCAGCTCCAAGGGATCCCAGGGCTTCCAGAACCCCGATGAACAGATCCTGATCCCGCTGAGCACCGCCGAATACCGGGTCATCGGCACCAACCGGCTGCGGTCGATCTCGGTGATCATCCGTGACGGGGTTCCGCTCGAGCGGGGCATGGTCGACGTCGAGAACATCCTGCGCCGCCAGCACAAGATCCGCCCCGGCCAGGATGACGACTTCCGGATCCAGTCGCCCATGGACTTCCTCGCGACCCAGCAGCAGACCGCGCAGACGTTCTCGACGCTGCTGCTGTCGATCGCCGCGGTGTCGCTGCTGGTCGGCGGCATCGGCATCATGAACATCATGCTGGTCTCGGTGACGGAGCGCACCAAGGAGATCGGCATCCGCAAGGCGCTCGGCGCCACCAGGCTGGTGATCATGAGCCAGTTCCTGATCGAGGCGCTGGTGATGTGCGTCACCGGCGGCCTGGTCGGCATCGGTCTGGGCGTCGGCGCGTCGGTCTTCGTCAGCAGGCAGTACGGCGCGGCGACCAAGATCTCGGTCACCGCGATTCTCGTGGCGTTCGCGTTCTCGGGGCTGGTGGGGCTGTTCTTCGGGCTCTGGCCGGCGCAACGCGCCGCGCGGCTCGATCCGATCCAGGCGCTGCGATACGAATAGGCGCCTCCGATTCGCGGGTCGTGACGCGGGCCCCGGCACCTGGCGCCGGGGCCCGCGTTGCGTCGGGAGCCGGTCGCCGCCCCGCTCCGCGCCACGGTCCGGAACGGACCCGTCGCGGCTTCGTTCGCACCGATGGATGGTCCGGCCGGGCCCCAGTATCTTCGGTGCCATGCGTTGCACCCTTCCCCTGATGGCGCTGCTGGCGGTTCACGGGCTGGCGGCGCAGGAACCTGCTGCGGCTCCGGCGGTCGCGATTCCCCGGATCGACGCCGCGCCCGTGATCGACGGCGTGCTCGACGAAGCGGTCTGGAGCCGGGCGGCGCGGCTCGACCACTTCCACCAGTATCACCCGGTCGACGGGCGACCGGCCGCCGATTCCACCGTCGTCCTGGTGTGGTACTCGCCCACGGCGATCTACTTCGGCATTCTCGCGTACGACCGGGACCCCGGGTCGGTGCACGCCACGCTCGCCGACCGCGACAATATCGCCAGCGACGACGAAGTGACCGTCTATCTCGATACCTTCGACGATCGCCGCCGCGCCTACTTCTTCGGCAGCAATCCCCTGGGCGTGCAGGACGATGGCGTGCGGACCGAAGGGGGGTTCAGCGCATCGTTCACCTCCGGTACCACCGACCGCAGTCCCGATTTCATCTATCAGACCGCGGGCCGCCGCACCGACGCCGGCTATACCGTCGAAATGCGCATCCCGTTCAAGACGCTGCGCTATGCCGCGGGCCGCGCGCTGACGTGGGGCCTCAACATCGACCGCATCACGCAGCGGACCGGGTACGAAGACACCTGGACGGACGTGCGCCGTGCCAGTGAATCGTTCCTGGCGCAGGAAGGGACGATCACCGGCATCCACGACCTGCAGCGCGGCGTGGTGGCGGAGGTGCAGCCCGAGGTGACGGCACAGCTCTCGGGGGCACGGGCCGCCGACGGGTCCTTCGTCCGCGGCGACGTGCAGCCCCAGATCGGCGGCAACTTCGATTTCGGCTTTACCCACATGACGCTCTCCGGCACGGTCAATCCGGACTTCTCGCAGGTCGAGTCCGACGCCGGGCTGGTGACGATCAATCAGCGGTTCGCGCTCTTCTATCCGGAACGGCGGCCGTTCTTCCTCGACGGGATCGAACTGTTCGCTTCGCCGAACAACCTGCTCTATACCCGCACCATCGCCAATCCCGCGGCGGGGGCGAAGCTCACCGGCAAGTTCGGCGGCTGGACCGTGGCGCACCTTTCGGCTGTCGACCAGGTCGCCGGCCGGCCCGACGCGGTCGCCAACCTCACCCGGATCCGGCGGGACATCGGCGGCAATTCGCTGGCAGGACTCACGCTCACCGACCGCGAACAGGGCGGAACGTTCAACCGGCTGGCGTCGGGCGATGTCCGGCTGCTCTTCGGCAAGTACTACTACTTCCAGGGACAGCTCGCCGGATCGGCGACGCGCGACAGCAGCGGCGGCGCCATCCGGTACGGCCCGCTGTGGGACCTGGAGGTGGACCGGACCGGCAGGGCGCACGGCTTCAACTACAAGGTGACCGCGATCGATTCCGGCTTCTCCGCCCAGAGCGGCTTCGTGCCCCGCACCGGTGTGGTGATGGCTCACGGCTACGAACGCTTTTCGGTCTATGGCGCACCCGGCGCGCTGGTGGAGCAGTTCAGCGTCTTCGGCGGGCTGCCCCTGGTCTGGCGCTACGACGACTTTCCGGCGCACCGTCCCATCGAAGGCGACGCCGAGCTCAATACCACCACCCGGCTTCGCGGCGGGTGGAACATCAACACCAAGGTGGCGGACAACTTCGATCGCTTCGATCCGGCCAATTACACCGGCTATCAGCTCTCGACGATCGACGGCCCGCAACCGTTCGCCCTGCCTTCGGGCGTCTTCGATCAGTGGAACGGCAATGTCTCGGTCAACACGCCGCTGTTCCCCCGGTGGGAGGCGACCGCCACCGCGACGTTCGGCGCCACCGCGATCTTCCCGGAAGCGGCGCGGGGACACGCCGTCGACCTCAGCGCCAGCCTCATTGCCCGGCTGACGCCGTCGGTGAGACTGTACGGGACGCTGACCTACTCACGGCTGGTCCGCTCCCGCGATGGCAGCGAGTTTGCGCGCACCGTGATTCCCCACCTCAAGATCGAAATCCAGCCGTCCCGGGCGCTGTTCTTTCGCGTCGTGGCGGAGTACCGCTCCCAGCGTCAGGCGGCGCTGGTCGATCCGGCCAGCGGCACGCCGCTGCTGGTCAATGGCGGCGTCGCGGCAGCCAGCCGGACCGATTCGCTGCGGGTCGACTGGCTGGCATCGTACGAGCCGGTCCCGGGACGGGTCATCTTCTTCGGTTACGGATCGACCTACCAGAGCGACCAGGGGTTCACCCTGCGCCAGCTCCAGCGGGAAGACGACGGCTTCTTCGTGAAGGTGGCATACCTCTTCCGGCGCTGAGCGATCGGGCTTGCCTTGACGGTGCGGTCGGTCCACCGTTCGCCATGACCACGCTCCGGATTGCCGGGACGGGAAGCTGTGTTCCCGACCGCGTCGTCACCAACGACGAGCTGTCGCGGCTGATGGACACCAGCGACGAATGGATCCGTCAGCGAACCGGCATCAGGGAACGTCACTGGGTCGTTCCCGGCGAGTCGGGGACGATGCTTGCGCACGCTGCCTCCCAACGGGCGCTGGCCGCGGCGGAGCTCTCGCCCGGCGATCTCGACGCGATCGTCTACGCCACCTCCTCGCCCGATCATTTCGCACCGGGCAACGGCGTCCTGCTGCAACGCGCCCTCGGCGCCGGCCGGATTCCCGCCATCGACATCCGGACGCAATGTTCCGGCTTTGTCTACGCACTTTCGATTGCCGACGCGTACATCAGAACCGGGATGTTCCGCAATGTGCTGGTGGTCGGAGCCGAGGTGCAGAGCACCGGGATGGACATGACCACCCGCGGACGCAATACCGCCGTGATCTTCGCCGACGGCGCGGGTGCGGTCGTGGCCCGGTGCGCCGAGGCCGGAGAGTCGTCGGCGGTTCTCGGATGGGATCTCCACGGCGACGGGGCGTACGCGGAAAAGCTCTGGGTCGACGCTCCCGGTTCGATCTATCACCCGCGCAATCAGGTGGCCCAGCTCGAGGACAAGGTGTACCTGCAGATGGACGGGAAAGAGGTCTTCCGTCACGCCACCGCACGGATGCCCGAATCGGTACGCGCCGCCCTCGCCGACGCCGGTGCGTCGGTGGCGGACGTCGCCCTGCTCATTCCGCACCAGGCCAATCTCCGGATTTCGGAAATGGTCCAGCGTGACCTGGGCCTCCGCGACGACCAGGTGTACAACAATATCGACCGGCTCGGCAACACCACCGCGGCCACGATTCCGATCGCCCTCGACGAGTGCGTGCGGGCCGGGCGCCTCAGGCGCGGCGATCTGCTGGTGATCACGGCGTTCGGATCGGGTTTCCTGTGGGGGAGCGCGGTCATCCGCTGGTGACGGCGGCGCTGAATCTTTCCGACCCGTCGTTCCGTACTGAAACGGTGACCCCTTCGAGGGAGAAGCGATGTTTCACGTGTTCTGGGGTTTTCTCGGCCTGGCGATCACCGGCATCGGGGCGTTGTTCGGCTTTGCCCTGGCACGGGAGTTCGTCCGGAACCGGTTGCGGTTTGTCGATGCGGTGCGCCATCCGGTCTTTCCATGGGTGGTGGCACTTGGCGCCGCGCTGGTGGCGTGGCCGGTGGTGGCGCTGGTCGGGTTTCTGCATCTCGTCGGGGGCGGCGCGGCGCTGATCTTCGGGGCCATGGCGGGGCTGGGCAGTGCCAGCGGTGTAAAAGCGCTCAAGCGCGGGGATTAGGCCGGGAGTAGTTTGCGGCCATGGCGACCATTCAGTGCATTCGATGCGGCAACGCCGGTGAGCAGCAGGCGTTCCGGCCCTTTCCCACGCCGCTTGGCGAGCGGGTCTACACCACGATCTGCCGGGATTGCTGGGCGGGCTGGCTCGATACCCAGCGCCAATTGATCAATCACTATGCTCTGGTGCCGCACCAGCCCGAGGCGAAGGAATTCCTCATCCGCCACATGGAGCAGTATCTCTTCGGCGACGGGCCGGCCGGCCGCGTGTCATAGCGGCGGGTCGCCGGCGTCTCCCCTTCGGGTTCCCGACTCGATCCGGGGAGGGCCAGATGTCGCAACCCATCGATCCGACCGTGCGCTCCGATGTCGCCGCGCGGCGAGAGGGCGTCACGACGGGGCTCGTGGGAGCCGCGATGGTGGCAGTCTTCTATTTCATTCTCGACGTGATCCGCGGTCACCCGTTGATGACGCCCACCGTCCTGGGCGAAGTGCTCGTGCTGCATGCGCCCGTCACGGAACGGCCTGATGTCGCCGCCGTGGTGCTCTACAGCCTTGCGCACGGTATTGCTTTCATTGCGCTGGGTCTGCTGTTTGTCGCGCTGACCAGGGCGGCGGAGCAGAGCGCCCTGGCGCGGTACGCCGTGGTGCAACTGGCGGTGGTGTTCGAGTTGTTCTTCTACGGGCTGTTGTCCGTGGCCTCGACCGCGGCGCGGGGCATGTTTCCGTTCCTCGGTGTCCTGGCGGCCAACTCACTCGCGCTGCTGGCGATGATCGCGTGGTACTGGCGCCATCATCCCGCGTTGCGTTCCGCGTTCAGCCGGGAACCTCTGGGGTCGGCCGAGCGAACCCCGCCGCGGCGCGCTACCACCGCACCCCGATCTTGAACCCGACGTCCACCGCCGGTCCGCGCGGATAGAGGTCTTCGGTCAGGCCAAGCTGGAGTTCGGGGGCGTGCGGCCGGACCTCGAGGAGAAAGCCGAAGTCGAGGGTGACTTCGGGCGCGTCGAGCGCATCGAACCCGGTGTGCTGCCAGTTCGACGACTGCGTCCAGAAGGTGGCGAACATCGACTGGTTGCCGGCGAAGCGCCAGCGCCCCGAGACGAATCCGCCGCCGAAGGTGGTGCGTTGGTATGGCGCCAGTGCTCCGGCTCGCGGCGTGACCCCCGCCGTGGCACCAGCGTCGAGGGCGAAGCGTCGCGACGTGACAATCCGGGCCGTCGCGGACAGGGCGCCGCTTGCGGTGTGGCGTCCCCAGCCTGGCGCAGCGGTGGTGGTGGTGGGCACGGTGACGGTGGCGATCAGCTCGACCCGGCCCGACCGTGCGCCGGCGCCGAGCCGGACGTCGCCGAGGAAGGTTCCGGGCCGCTTGCGGACGACTTGATCGCCGTTCGGCAGCGTGAAGTCCCAGATGAAGGTGTCGAGCGGATCGGTCTTGCGGGCCGGGACCTGGATGCCGATCAGGTCATGATACCAGTTCAGCGCCTGATCGAGAAACCCGCTGTATCCGCCGCGAAGCGGGACATCGCCGATGACGAAGACATGGCGCGACACGTCGCGGGTGATCCACAGATCGGCCTCGAGCACCTCCGCGTCGAAGGTATACCCTCTGCCGTCCGTGCTGCGGTCGACTTCGACGGCATTGGAGTAGTCCATCACCGTGCGGACCAGCCAGCCGGGATGTGCCGGAACGAACGGCTGCGCATAGAGCGGACTGCGTGATGCCAGCACGGGATTGACGGGGACGTACGGCGGGAGATCCTGGGCGGCCGCGATGGCCGGGATCAGGAGCGCAAGCAACGCGGGGGCTGACCGAAGCATCACGGAATATGGCGCGCCGCTAGATTTGCCGCATGCGATCGCCGATGCGGTTCGTCGTGCTGGCGGTGGTGCTGGTGGCCGCGGCCATGCTGCTCGATCAATGGGTCTATCACCACATCAACTACTCCGCGGTCTACGATCACGGCGCGGGGCGCATGTTCCGGACGATGGGCTTCTGGCCGTTCTGGCTGATTGCCGCCGCGGCGCTGGCGCTTTCGGGCGCGGGGGCGCGCATCGCCTGGTTGCTGGCGCTCGTGCCGGGGGTCACCGGTCTGGTCGGCGAGTTGTTGAAGATGCTGATCCGCCGCGAACGGCCCGGGCTGCACGACGGCGGCTACTACTTCCGTCCGTTCGGCGATCAGCCCTTCTCGACGTCGCGCTTCGGTCTGCCGAGCAGCGAGGTGATGGTGGCATTCGGCGCGGCGTGGTTGCTGTGCCGGATCCATCCGCGCGGCTGGCCGGTATGGATCGGCCTGGCGGCGGGGTGCGCCGTGACGCGCCTCATGGTGCAGGCCCATTTCCTGAGCGACGTGACGACCGGCGCCGTGGCGGCCTGGGCGGTGGTGGCACTGATGTGGCGGGTGTGGGGACGGGCGCGGCCCGACGCCGCCAGGGCGACCGCGTCCTGAATGCCGCGAGCCCCGGTGGTACGCCGGAACCCGCACGAGGGAGAGTAAAGCGTGCGGGAACCGGGCACCATCCGGGGCTCGGACCGGCGGCGCGGGCCGGGCCTTACGGCATCCTGGCCGTCAGCGTCTCGGCCTTCTTCTGCCGCATCACCTGCAGCTTGAACGTATCGCCGGAATCGTAGCTGCCCAGGATCCGGACCAGCTGCGATGGCGAATCCACCTTGCGGCCGTCGACGGAGACGATCACGTCGCCCGGCTGGAGCCCGAACGTCACGTTCTGTCAACGCTGGTGATCGACTCCGCATCGTTGCCGCTGCGAGAGGCCGCGACGCCGGTGCTGATCACCAGCACGCCCGAGGAGGTGCCGAAATAGGCGCCCAGCCTGGCGTTCATCGGCGCCATTTCGACGTTGTTGAGCGCGTTGTTGACGAAGTAGCCGTTGGTGAAATAGCCGTCGTTGGTTCGTGCCATCAGCCGGACCTGCGGCGCGAACGGCGCGGACGGCATCGCGGGCACGGCGGGGGCGGTGAGGATCTGTCCGGTAATGGCGGGCTCCGTCATGGTGTACGCCATGAGCGTATTCGCTTCGACCGGTGTCACCTTGACCGTCCTGATGTCGGTGCCGCGGCGCAGTTCGACATCCACGGGCTTGCCGACGTCGAGCTTCGACGCGATCTCGACGAGTCGCATCGCAGGAAGAGACTGGTCGGTCGAGTAGACCGAGTCACCGGTACCGTTGGTGAGCGACTTGCCCGCCGAGCTTCGTGATGATGTCACCCGACGCGGATGCCGGCCTTGTCCGCCGGACCACCCGGATCGACCGCCTGCATGTAGGCGCCGTACTTGTCGCTGGGCCGGGGATCGACGGCCACGGTCACGCCGATGATCGGCCGGGCGGCAAGACCCGGTAGCACCTGGCGGATCCGGCTGAACGTCTTCACCTGCTTCTGCAGCATCGAATCGCGCAGCGCCAGGGTCGTCAAGGCACGACCCATGAACGCGGTGTCAATCCGCAGTTCGATGCCGTTCGCGATCGCCTTGCCCATCTCGCGCTGCAGCATGCCCCGGGCGGCTCCGAGTTCACGCTGCGCTTCCTCGAGCCGGGCGCGCGACTGCGCCGAGTCGAGCAGGATCACCTGGTCCTTTTCACCGGGGCGGCGGATGATGATCTCGGCGCCCTGGGCGGAAGCCGGGGCCGCGGTGCCGGCGCACAGGGCGGCGATCAACAAGGTACGAATCATGAGGACATCTCCTGCACCGCGGCCTCAGAGGCCGACGTTGCTCGCTTTGGTGAGGTGGACGTCGATCAGGGCGTTCATCAGGCCGACCCGCTGCTGCCAGAGGGCCACTTCGCGTGGCAGCCGCTCCGATGACTGCAGTCGAGCCGCGTCATCGATCTGCGCATCGAGCTGCGCGATGCGGTTCTCCAGCTCGGCGACCACGGCCGCCGTGCGGCCGTCGATGACGCGCTGATCAGGGTGCCATTGATGCAATGTCTGCTCGAGCTGCTGCGACTGCGCCACGGCCGACTGCAGCTGCTGCTCGGCGTCGAGGTCAGCGGGATGGATCATGTCGTGACCGACGATCAGCACCACCGCCGCGGCGCTCGCCAGCCCGACCATGACACCGGCCCGCCAACGGCGGTGCTTCCGGTCGTCGTCGAGCCGGGCGCGCACCGCCGCAAAGCGCGCGTGATCCGGCGTCAGTTGCGGCAATGCCTTCAGCCGCGCCGTGCGCTGGTGCAACCGCTCCACTTCCGCCTGGCAGTACCCGCAGCCGGCAAGATGGACGAACCCCTCGGCGTAGCGTGGCTCGCTGCGATCGCCATCGCGCACCGCGATCAGCTGCTCCATGTCGAGATGCGGGGCCGTCATGACGCCAGCACCTCCTCACCGAGCCAGATGCGCAGGCGGGCGTGCGCGCGCGCCAGCTGCGACTTGGAGAAGCTCACCGTCTTCCCCATCTGGGCGGCAATCTCCTCGTGGGTGTAACCCTCCACGTCGTGCAACCACACCACGGAGCGGGCGGTATCCGACAACCGCACCAGGGCGCTTTCGAGATCCATCCGCAGCCCCACCGGCGACCCCGACCGGCCGGGGGCGAGCTCGTCATCGAGGTCGTCGGTGTCACGGTACTTGTTGCGGCGGAGACGCATCAGCGCCTTGCTTGAGGCCACGGTCCGGATCCATCCCCAGATCGAGCCGTCTCCGCGGTAGTTGCGAATACTACGACACACCTCGAAGAAGGTCTCCTGCAGCACATCCTCGGCGTCTTCCGTGGTCCGGCAGATGCGCCGGGCCAGCTGGTACACCGGGGTGCTGTAGGCCCGGTACAGGGCTTCCAGCGCCGCGGGATCCCCGGATCGTGCCCGGGAGATGACGGCTTCGGCCTCGGGGAGCGAAAGTCCCTCCATCGTCAGCGCTCTGGTCATGGCACAAGTATAGATGCCAGGGTCTGAATCAGGGTCGCATGAGTTAGGTTATCGCCGCGCCTGAACCGGGGGATAGCCTCATGTGGAAATGGATCGTCGGCGCAGCGCTATTGATCGTGGTGGTCCTTGGCGGCACCTGCTGGTACGCGTTCCACAAGCTCACCAGTGGTGGAAACGCGACCTCGGTCACGATAGGCGCCACCCCGGGCCACGTCTTTGCGATGCTCAGCGACCGCGACTCGATGAAGCTCTGGATGGCCACGGATTCCCGTCCGGGGTCGGGGCACGGTGTGCTCGCCGTCGGCGATACGGCGCGCGTCGAGACCACGACCCGCCAGCCCCGCAACGGTTTGCCGGCGCGGATTGCGTGGGTCGTCTCCGAGATCGTGCCCGGGCAACTGCTGGTCACCGAGGTTCGGGACACGCTCAAGCGACTGCAATTCGAGCGCCGCGATTCGGTCGCGGCGCTCGGCGACTCCACCGTGCTGGTCAGTGCGTTCGCGCTTCCGGGGATCGATTCGCTGCGCACGGCTCGGGGCGACACCAGTTCGACCGTCGGCACGTTCGAGAAGATCATCGAGTCGGCGTTCCGGCTGCGGGCCGAGGGCGAAAACCAGACGCTCAAGACGCATGTCGAAGGGAAGCAGGCCGCCAAGCCGTGACGCGGTCGGTGGTTCAGAACATCCTGCCGCCGAGCGGTACGTCGTGGTCCGGGGCGAGGAGCACCACCGCGCCCTGGTCATCGGGCAGGCCGAGCACCAGCACCTGGCTGTTAACACCCGCGATGCGCTTGGGGGGGAAATTGACCACCGCGACTACTTCGCGCCCCACGAGCGTCTCCGGTCGGTAGTGCACGGTGAGCTGCGCGCTCGACTCCCGCACGCCGATGTCGCTGCCGAAATCGATGGTGAGGTGACACGCCGGCTTGCGGGCCGCCGGGTTGAGCCGTGCCGAGACGATCCGGCCGACGCGGATGTCGACGCGCTGGAACTCCTCCCAGGTCAGGTGGCGAGCCGCCGGCTCCGTACCACCGGCCTCGTCGCTGGTCATTCCCTCACCCCACGACGAAGTTGATCAGGCGCCCCGGCACGTAGATCGTCTTGCGGACGGTCTTTCCGGCCAGGTGGCGCTGCACCGACTCGTCGCTCTGCGGCGGCGGCGCGGATCGCGTCTTCGCCGGCGTTGCGCGGCAGCAGCAGCATGCCGCGCGTCTTGCCGTTGATCTGCACCACGATAGTCACCGCGTCATCCACGGTCAGCGCCGGGTCGAACGTGGGCCAGGTGCTGTCGAAGACGGATCCGTCGTGGCCGAGACGCTCCCAGCACTCCTCTGCCAGATGCGGCGCGAACGGCGCCAGCATCTGCACCAGTTCGCCGATGATGACCGGCTCGCAGCAGTTGTCCTCGCGCAGGGTGTTCACCAGCTCCATCAGGGCCGCGATGGCCGTGTTGTAGTGCAGCTGATCCAGGTCGGCGGTGACACGCTGCTTGGTCTGATGCCACTTGATCATGACCCGGTGATGGATCTCGCCGCCTCGGCAATCGGGGTCGGTCGCCTCCTGCGCCAGGGTCCAGACCTTCTCCAGGAAGCGTCGCGGTCCGCTGATGCCGGCGTCGCGGAAGTCGCCGCCTTCCTCGAACGGACCGAGGAACATCAGGTAGGTCCGGAAGGTGTCGGCGCCCCACCGGGTGATATAGTCGTCGGGCACCACGACGTTGCCGCGCGACTTCGACATCTTGGCGCCGTCCTTGATGATCAGCCCGTGGGCCCGGAATCGCCGGAACGGCTCTTCGAAGTCGAGCATGCCGGCGTCGTGCAGCGCCATGGTGAGGAACCGGGAGTAGAGCAGGTGCAGCACGGCGTGCTCGTTGCCGCCGATATAGCTGGTCACCGGCAGCCAGCGGCGGGTGCGGTCGAGGTCGAACGGGCGGTCGTCGAAGTCGGTGCTGGGGTACCGCAGGAAGTACCATGCCGAATCGAGGAACGTGTCGGAGACGTCGGTCTCGCGCCGCCCCGCGCTTGCCGCATGACGGGCACGGGACGTAGTACCACGCCGGGTCGCGCGCCAGCGGCGAGACGCCGGAGTCGTCGGGACGGAAGTCGGAAAGCGGCGGGAGCAGCACCGGCAACTGGTCTTCCGGTACCGCCACCGGACCGCAATCGTCGCAGTAGATGATCGGGATCGGCGGGCCCCAGTAGCGCTGGCGCGAGATGCACCAGTCGTAGAGCCGGTACTGCACCCGCGCGGTGCCGTGTCCGCTCAACTCGAGCCAGCGCACGATCGCCTTGTTCCCCTCGAGCGGCGCCAAGCCGCTGAAATCGCCGGAGTGCACCAGCCGCCCGTGATCGACGTCGGTGAGTGGCGCCGCGAGCGGGTCGTCGTCGGCATCGTCCGGGCCGGCCACTACCCGCACGATCGGCAGCCGGTAGCGCTCGGCGAAGGCGAAATCGCGCTCGTCGTGTCCCGGCACCGCCATGATCGCGCCGGTGCCGTAGTCCATCAGCACGTAGTCGGCGATCCAGATCGGAATCGCGTGACCGGTGGCCGGGTTGGTTGCGAGGGTGCCGAGTGGTACGCCGGTCTTGTCCTTCTCGCCCACCTTGCGCGACACGAGGTCCTTGGCCGCCGCGGTGGCACGATAGGCGGCGACCGCGCCCCGCTGGCCGGCGGTCGTGAGCCGATCCACCAGCGGATGCTCCGGGGCCAGCACCAGGAACGTGGCGCCGAACAGCGTGTCGGGACGGGTGGTGTAGACCGGGATGTCGACCGCCGACATTCCCGTGACCGCGAAGCGTGATCTCGGCGCCGTCGGACTTGCCGATCCAGTTGCGCTGCGCCGCGGCGGTCGTTTCCGACCAGTCCATCAGCGCCGGATCGTCGAGATGTTCCAGCAGCCGCTGGGCGTATTCGGTGATCCGGAAGTACCACTGCTCCAGCACCCGCTGCTCGACCGTGTGGCCGCACCGTTCACACTTGCCGGCGATGACCTGCTCGTTGGCCAGCACCGTCTTGTCAAACGGGCACCAGTTGACCATCCCCTTCTTGCGATACGCCAGCCCGCGCTTGAACAGCTGCACGAAGATCCACTGCGTCCAGCGGTAGTATCCCGGGTCAGTCGTCGAAAGAACATGCTCCCAGGCGAACATGCCGCCCATCGTCGTCAGCTGGCGCGTGAAGTTGGCGATGTTGCGCGGGATCAGCTCCGCCGGATGGATCCCCATCTTGAGCGCGAAGTTCTCCGAGTGGATGCCGAACGCGTCGAAGCCGATCGGCTCGAAGACGTTCCAGCCCCTGAGCCGCTGGAAGCGGCCGTAGACGTCGGCGCCGGTAAAGGCGAAGAGGTTGCCGACGTGCAGCCCCTCGGCCGACGGATAGGGGAACATCATCAGGTTGTAGAACGGGCGCGGTGCGCCGATCGAGGTCGGGTTCGTTGGTGCGCCGCTCCTGCCAGCGGCGCTGCCATTTCGCCTCGATTTCGGCCGGTTGGTATTCGTCGGGACGGCGATCCATGCGGCCAATATCGCCGGAACACGGGGGGAAACAAAGAGCGCGCGACCGGAGGCCGCGCGCTCCCGCTCGGTCCTGCCGGACCGGATCAGCCCTGGGGTGTGGCCGAGTGGTCCGGGATATCGATGGTGTACGGCACCCCGTTGATGGTGGCGCTGGCGGTCGACCCGCCGCCGAAGGTGATTACCACCGTGCGTGTCACCATCTTGCCGGCGTTCGGCCCGGAGGTGAGCGTGATGGTGTAATTCCGGCTGATCGTGCCCGACGTCGGCCACAGGTTACCGCCGTTGGGACCGACCGGGAAGACGATGTCGGTCAGGGTACTGTTGCCGGTGATGTCGTACGACCTCGTGCTGTCGTTGCGCAGCACCCGCGACTTGCTGACCGATTCGCTGCCGGTGCCGTTCACGGTGCGCTGGGTCTCGTCGCCCGCCAGGCCGGTGACGGTGAATTCGCGGTGCCGCACCACAGTCGCACTCCACGGCCCGTGCGTAATGTCGCCGGAGATGTCCGCCACGACGTTGATCGAGGCGGTGGTGAGCGAGTCGTATCCGTCCTGCGGAGTGCCACCGGCGTCGTAGAACGTGATCACGCGCGTGACCATCAATCCATTCTGCCGCACGGCCGGGCAGGTGAACGATCCGTTGGCGAAGGTGCAGCCGGTGAGGTTCGGCTTGAAGTGGTAGTCCGGCCCGACGATGGCGGCATTCAGGTTGCCCGAAAGATTGCCGAGCCCGCCGTCCATTCCAGTCATCAGATCGACGTCGGTGCCGATGTCGTCGGCCGCGACCGACGAGAGGTCCGCGGTGATGGCGCTGTTGTCCAGCCCGGTGCTGCCCGTCGGCGAACTGTTGCTGCTGCAGGCGGCGACGGCGCAGGCCAGGCCCGCTGCCAGGATATAGGTCCGACGCATCTGGAGATCCTCGACTTGAGCTGAAGGTGGTCCGGTCGATCGGGCCGCTCGTGGCCCGCACAACCGGAACGACGACGGCGCCACCGCCCTGTTAAGTGGGGAGTGCCGCCGCCGCTTCCCGCGTCCATGCCCTACTGGCACGCCGTCATCAGCCCGATTGTACCGCTGTTCCGGAGGCCAGGTCCACCGTGAAGACGGTCTGGTTCACCGTCAGCGGCACGTTCGCCGTGCCGTTGAAGGTGATCGTGCCGGTCAGCTGGTACGTCTTGCCGTTGTCGGATCCGGAAGTCGATGTCACGGTGAGCTGACCCGTGATCGTTCCCGAACTCGGCCACTGCCGGCCGCCGCCGCCCACCGGCACCACGACCGAATGCGCCGCCACCGAGCCGGCCATGGAGAACTGATGATTGGTGCCGGCCGAATCGGTCAGCATCGACGTCAGCGTGTCACCGCCAGTGCCGTTCCAGGTGCGGGAGGTTTCGATTCCGACGAGTCCGGTGACGACGAAATGCCGGTGCCGCGCAAGCGTCGCCGACCACGCTCCCCGCGTGATGCTACCCGAAAAATCGCCGTCGAACCGGACCGAGTCGGTCGCTACGCTGTCATACGCCGTCTCGGTTGCTCCCGTGACGTCGTAGAACGTGACCGTCGTCTGCAGATTCAAGCCGCCAAGGACCAGCGAAAGACAGGTGAAGTGACCCGCGGCGAACACGCAGCCGTGGGACAGGTCGATATTGACCGAACGCGACGCGGGCAGTATCGGTGCTGGAAGCCGTCATCGTGGCCGCGTCGCTCGAGGCGACGCTCGCCATCTCCATCGCGGCACTGGTGGTCACGGATGCATCGGCGGTGCCGGTGACACCGGTCGTGGAGTTGCCGTTGCAGGCCATCAGCGACGCACAGACCAACACGGCTGCGGCGGCCGCCGGATTTCGAGTCGTCATGGACCTTCCTGGTTGACGTCATTGAAACATCGCGCGACGCCCCCGCAGTCGCGCCATGCGTTGTGACGAACAACGACGCCACGGCGCGCACGCGTCTCGTGCTCGACGGTGCAATCGGCAAGAACTGATTCTCAGTTGGCAGCGGCGATCAGAGCAGCGGCGCGATTTCGGTCAGCACGTTGTCGACGTGTTCCGGCAGGAGGTCGCCCATGTGACCGATCCGGATCAATCGGTCTTCCCAGGCGTCGATGCCGACGGCAACCTGCCAGCCCCGTCGGGCGAGCGTTCCCGCGATGGCGAGTGCGGAGCGCTGGGGCGAGACGGTGAGCGCGGTCACGGTGTCGGAGCGGCGTCCCGGCGGAGCGAGAATGCCGCAGCGACCGTGGCTCGGCCACCCAGGTCTCGATCCGTTCGCGCATGGCGCGATGCCGCGCGAATCGCGCCGGCAGCCCTTCCTGTGCGATGCGCTCCATCTGTCGCAGGGCGGCGTAGACGACGCTCAGCGCCGGCGTCTGCGGGAAGGCCGACTGCGTGGCGGAATGGTGGAGGTGCAGCACGTCGAGATACAGGCCGCGCTCGGCGATGGAGCGTGCCCGGTCGAGAAACCGCTCGCTCGCCACCGCGAACGCCAGGCCCGGCGGCAGTCCGAGTGCCTTCTGCGAACCGGTGAGCAGAAAGTCCGCGCCCCACCGATCGAACTCGACCGGCACGCCGCCCACCGAACTCACCCCGTCGACGATGGTGACGACGTCGTCCAGCTGTCGCAGCCGGGTGAGCAGCGCTTCGAGCGGCGCCAGGGCGCCGGTGGAAGTCTCCGAATGAACCAGCGTCACGGCGTCGAATTCGGGGCCGTCGAGCATCTCGTCGAGTAGCGCCGGTTCGAGAACGGCGCCGTCGGGAACGTGCAGCCGGATCGCCTCGCGGCCGCAGGCTTCGACAATCTTCGCGAAGCGCTCGCCGAAAAATCCGGTCACGATGCACAGCGCCCGGTCGCGCACGCCGCAACGCACGCCAGCTTCCATGAGCGACGTGGACGAGCCCGTCGAGAGCATCACCGGTCGGGCGGTACCGAAAACCTGGCGCAGCCCGGGTTGCAGCCGGGCCACCAGTTCGTGCGCCTCGGGGCCGCGGTGCCCGATCATGGGCTGCTGCATCGCGGCCAGCACCTCACCGTCGACTTCCACGGGCCCGGGCAGGAAGTACCGGCCCGAGAGGGTCAACTGACCACCTCGGCGGTTCGCCGCAGGCGATATCCGGCGGCGCGCCACTCGGCAACCAGATCGCGGCTGGCCGCATCGTCGATGCCGCGGATGGCGTCGACGACAATGACCAGTTCGGCTCCGGGATGGAGTCGCGCGATGCCGGCCACCGCCGCCCGGGTGCAGATGTCGGTCGCGACGCCGTAGACCACGACGCGTTCGGGGTCCAGGGCATCGAGCACCAGCGCCGCGTTGGGATTCCAGCGGAAGACGTCGGTCCCCGGCTTGTTGAGCAGGACGTCGCCGCGATGCGCCCGCACCTGGCCGACGACCGCGTCCGCGGCAAGCGGCACCGGCTGCAGCACCAGCGGGTCGCGAAGCGTCGTCGCGGGAATCTTCAGCTGCCCCGGCGTGCCGCGCATGCAGTGCGGCGGAAACGTGGCCTGCCAATCGGGATGATCGCTGATCTCGGCGTGCCCGATGTCATGGTCGTCGGCGGTGGCCACGATGCGGACGGCATGCTGGTGGGCCCAATCGGTCAGCAGCCTCAATTGCGGGATCAGGGCCTCGGCGCCCGGCACGGCCAGTTTGCCGGTGGACATGATGAAATCCACCTGGGTGTCGACATCCCAGCAGATGACGCTGTTCATGGCGTCATCCCGAGCGCAGCGAGGGATCGGGGTCGTGGGTCGCGGGTCATGAGCTCAAACTACCCGTTCCATTCGCGGGTTCGGCCGGTATTCCCTTCCGACCTTGGCGCACGGCTTCCCTTCGTGGCGCACCACGTCAGCCGTGTAGTCGAATCGCCCCTGGAAGAGGGACGAGCCGACGCCGTACGCATTCACCGGCACGCCGTTCCGTTCGAATTCCAGGATCTTCTCCACCGTAAAGCCGCCCGAGACCACGATCCGCACGTCGGGGAATCCTTCGCGGTCGAGAGCGTTGCGGACGTTGTGCACCAGTTGCGGCGAGACGCCGGTGGGCTTGAACCGTCCCATCATCGGAACGACCGAGCGATCCACGAGCATTTCGCTGGTGTCGATCCGCACGCCGTACAGGCGCGGCCCGATGGCTCGCGCCAGCTCGAGCGACGTTCCGACGCAGTCGTTGTCGAAGTCGACCAGCGTCACCAGGCGCACGTCCGGCGGCGAATATTCGAGGAATTTCCGCGATGCCAGCACGGTGTCGCCGCCGTAGGCCGCGATCAACCCGTGCGGCACGGTGCCGATCCCTTCGCTGCCCCACCACGAGGCCTGGGCGTCGGTAGACACGCCGATGGCGCCGGCGATGTGCGCCGCGTAGCCGTCGCCGGTCTGCACCAGCCAGTGATCGTGGCGGGCCGGGAAGAACATGACCTCCCGGGGGCGGGCCGCCTCGACCACCCGCCGTGTGTTGGTGCCGACCTTGGTGCGTCGCGCCAGGACGCCGAGGTAGAGTGTTTCGAGGTGAACGAAGTGGTCATACGGCCCCTCGATTTCCAGCACCACCTCCCACGGCGCGATGGCGTCGCCGTCATGGAGGGCGCGGACGTCGAGCTGGCGCCAGTCCTCGCTGCAGAGCTTGAGGATGGCGATCGCCTCGTCGATGCCGCCGAGGTAGGCGTCGGCCTTGCCGAACACCTGCACCGTCACCCGGGGCGAATAGCCGTCCTGGCGCATGGTGTCGCGGGAGCGGACGAAGTATTTGTCGGAGTAGTAACCGGCCCGCATCTTGTCGACCGGAAGATTGAAGATCGCGGGATCGAGCCGGGGCAGCCGTGGCGTGGTCATGAGGGCGGTAAATCTGTCCCCGGCGCCGCCGCGATGTCATCCCGCGCGGCAGGCCCCGGTGGCGGCGCGCCGGTGCTCGAAAAGCGGCGCGGTCGGCTTACATTCTCTCGTCCCCCGCAGCAGGAGGCCACCATGTCGGAGTCCCCCATTACCCGCCGGACCTTTCTCGGCGCCGCCGGAGCGGCGGTTGCCGGTGCCGGGCTGGCCCGCCCCGCGAGCGCGCTCGCGACCGCCGTCCCCGATGCCCGGGGCGCCGCCCCGATGGTGCTGGTGCGCCGGTTCCTGGCGTCGCCGGTGGCCGCCGGCAGCGCCAACGGCTTGCGTGGCGTGGCCCGTGCGGTGGAGTTGATGGACAAGGGCACCGACACGCTCGACGCCGGCGTCGAAGGGGTCAAGATCCAGGAACTCGATCCCAGCGATCACTCGGTGGGGTACGGCGGCTTGCCCAACGAAGACGGCGTGGTGCAGTGTGACGCATCGTGCATGCACGGTCCCACCAAGCGCGCCGGAGCCGTGGGTGCGCTGGAGGGGATCAAGACCGCCAGCGAGATCGCCCGGTTGGTCATGAAATACACCGACCACATCATGCTGGTCGGCAAGGACGCGCAGCGGTTCGCGGTGTCGTACGGCTACGAGGTGGTCGACATGCTGACACCCGAAGCCCGGCAGATGTGGCTCGCATGGCGGGCCAATCGCGGTGCGAGCGACGATTGGGTGAACGTGTCGCACGACGAGCAGATGGTGCACCGCCCCACCGGCACGATCAACATGGACCTGGTCGGCGCCAATGGCGACATCTCGTCGATCACCACCACCGCCGGTCTGGCCTTCAAGATTCCCGGGCGCGTCGGCGACTCCGCCATCATCGGCGCCGGGCAATATGCCGACAACGACGTCGGTGCGTCGGGCTCGACGGGGCTGGGCGAACTCAACATGATGGTCTGCGGCGGCTTTCAGGTGGTCGACAGCATGCGCAAGGGGATGGCGCCCACCGATGCCTGCCTCGCCACGCTCCGGCGGGTGCTGGCGATGACCCCGCCGCGCTGGCTCAAGCCGAATGGCGAGCCGAACTACGACCTGCAGTACTACGCGGTAAACAAGAAGGGCGAATACGGCGCCGCCTCGTTCCGGCCCGCGCCGTTCGCGGTGTGCGACGCGAAGGGCGCCCGTCACGAGGATTGCGCGGTGATCTACCCGTGAACTGGCGCCGGGCCGCGGCGTTGCTGGTGGCTCTCGTCGCGACCCGGGCCGCCGCGCAGGACGTCACCGGCGTCGACGTCCCGTGGCGGCTGTCGTATTTCCCGTATGTCAGCGCCACGCCCGAACGATGGCGTGATGGCGATGTTCCGCGTCATCACCTTTCGCCAGGCCGACTACGCCGATCGCGTGACGCTCCATGACGCGATTTCTGCCGAAGCGCGGATATTCGACGCACAAGGCGTGGCGCGTCACGGCGCGCGGTGTGTTTCCACGGCTCGCGCCCGGTTGGCGGGGCGAGTTCGACGGCGAACTGGCCCGCACCGACCGATTCGGTGATCCCGCCGACCCGGACACGCTGGCGCGGGAATACTTCGGGGCGGAGCTCACCAGGCGACTCGTCGGACATCTGCACATTGCGGTGCGTGGCGATCTCGAACACCGCCAGGAGCGGCTCGGGCTCACCCTGGCGCGGACGCGGTATCCCGCCGCCGTGCCGCTTTCGTCCTGCATTCCCCCGCCGTCCGGCAACGCCTCGTGTTCCGATGTCCGGGTCGACCAGACCGACCTCCGCGGCCGCGCGGCACTGGTGCTCGACCTCCGCGATCGCGAGTACGACACCCGCTCCGGCGTGTTGGCGCAGGCAGGCGTCTTCGGCGGCTCGGCGGCCGATGGCTACCGCGGTTATTACGCGCTGGCCAGCGGCTGGATCTCGCCGGGACCGAAGACCACCGTCACGGCACGCGCCGGGCTGCGTGACGTTTCTCCCACCGGCGCCATGGGGATTCTGGTCACCATGCCGGCCTGGGAAGACGAATTCACCACGTTCGGCGGGGCGGAGTCGGATCGGGCGCTTGCGGTGGGTCAGGATGTGGGCCGCGGATTGCTGCTGGCGGGCGCGGAGGTTCGCCAGGCGGTGTACGCGTTCCCCTTTGGCGCGCTGAGCGTGCTGGCGTTCGTCGACGGTGGCCGTGTCTTCCGCGATCCCACCACCTGCCCCCAGTGCGCCAATCCGCTGCCCAACGGCACCGGCGACACCAGCAACGGCGCTCTCGACCTCACGCTGCACGGCTGGACGATGGGCGCGGGCGGCGGTATCGCGATCCGCTTGCTGCGCAACGCGATTCTCACCGTCACTGCGGCCCGCGCCCGCCACGAGACCCGCTGGTACGTCACCAGCGGCTGGGCATGGTAGCTACAGCGTCGAGTCGCGGATTGCGATGCCGCGCGCGTTCAGACCCGAGACATAGTGATCGAACGGCATCCCCTCGTCGGGCGTGGTGACGCCGAACCGGATGACCTGCTTGCGCGCCTGGATCAGCCCGGTGATCGCCAGCGAGTAGCCGGTGGTGCGCATCATCGCCGAGACGTGATTGGCGTCGTCGTAATAGTCGATCAGGTCGAACGCCGTGCCGTGCGGCCTGTTGTGCTTGACGCCCTTCACCACCACGCGCAGCGCCACCAGGTCGTGTCCCTCCGGCTTGGTGAGCTGGGGAGACACGACGGCGATGAATTCGTCGCGCGGCACGACTTGATGTCCCTTGACCATCACCGGCTCGAGAGCGAGCAGGCCGAGGTCGCGGATCGGCCGCATGATCGCGGCATGACCGGGATAGCGGAGCGTCTTGTACTCCATCTCGCGGACCTTCCCTTCCCAGGTGAACGGCATCGTGGAAATGCCGCCGCCGGTGTGGAACGCCTCGAGGGTGCCGAGCGGCGTGGGAAACGCGACCGGTTCGACTTCGCTCAGCGCATCGACCTGTATCAGCTTGCCGTCGCGCAGGATCCACGACGGCGTGGTGTAGTAGTCGAGCGCGCCTTCCAGCGAGTAGACGATCTGGTAGTTGAGCGGCGGCTCGGGGTGCTGCGGCAGGCCGCCGACGAAGATCCGCACGCTGTCGGCGCGGTCGAGGCGGCGGATCCCTTCGGCCGCCAGGATGTTGACCATGCCGGGGGCGAGGCCGGAGTCGGGGATGATCGACAGCCCCTTGTCATGCGCCTCGCTGTCGAGCTTGCGCTGCTCCATGACGATGTCGGTATTGCCGCCGAGGTCGGCGAAGTGACAGCCCGCCTCGACCGCCAGCTTCGCCATTGCGCTGTTGAAGTAGTACGGAATGGCGCTCATCACCGCGACATGGCCGCGCATGGCGGCGAGAACGGCGGTATGATCCGTGACGTCGAGCGTGAGCGGCACCAGCCGCGGGTCGTCGAGCCTGGCCAGGAACCGCGGCATGCCTTCGGGATGAATGTCGGCCAGCGTGACCTGGGTGACCTCGGGGTCGCGGAGGAGGTCGAGCGCGCACGCCGAGCCCTGCAGGCCGGCGCCGAGTACGAGCATCTTCATCCCTGTTCCTTCGTTCGCGGAAGTCCGGTATCGGGTCCCGGCCCGAAGATAATCCGTCCGGAGAACGAGCCCCACCCGGGGCTGAGGCACGATGGCAGACGCTGCTCACACCACGCGTAACCGGCTGCTCGACGCCGCCCGCGAATTGTTCACCACCACCGGCTACCACGCCACGACGACGCCGGTCCTGGCGGCCCGGGCCGGTGTCGCCGAAGGGACCATCTACCGCCACTTCAAGAGCAAGAAAGCCCTGCTGAACGCCGCGTTCCAGGAGGTACAGCGGTGGGGCGCCGCGACGATCCGCGACGTGATGACTGGTCCGCCGCGTCCGACCTCGGCGCGGCTCGGCGCGCTGGGGCGACTCTGGCTCGAAACGGCCGAACACGATCCGGCGCGGATCCGCCTGCTGCTGCTCTGGCGCGGCGAGCGCGAGCTGGACGACGCGTCGCGCGCCGCCGCCGCCGAGTGGCGCCAGTCGCTGGAACATGTCATCGCCACTGGCAAACAGGAGGGAAGCGTGCGGCCCGGTGGGGTGGAGCTGTGGACCGCAGTGTGGCTGGCGCTGATCGGGTTTGCCGCCGACAAGGTGGCCAACCGCGACTGGACCGCGACGCACGGGCACGCGAATGCCACCGTCGATGCGGCATGGGAGGCGATCGCGGCGCGGGGGACGCCCGGCCCGGCTCAGTGATCTCCGCTCGTCGCGAATCGGTACTTCACGAGCACCGGAATGTCGTCCTGATCTGTCGTCGTGCCCCAGATCGCGCCCGAGGCAAACGCTCCAACCCGATTTCCCGTCGGCAGACGCAATTCGCCGAGATAAGTGCCGTCCAGCCGGAAGGTATCGTAGACAACCGGTTCGGCAAATGAGATCGTGGGGATGGGCTGCGCCGGCCGCGTCGAACGCCGGTGGGTGGATGGTGTCACGAATTGCTCCGCTGGAATCGTCGTGCTGACAGCCCATCGGCCAGTCGCTGCCGTCATGGCGTACCGCCCCCGCCAGGATCAGCGGGTACACGCCGCCGTGGTCGTCGGTCCTGAACATGTCCAGGCCCCACAGGCCGGACTGGAATGGCAAGGCCCGCAGTGCCTTTCCGTCGGCCGCGTCGTGATCATCCGCGACCATTGCATGGTGACCTCCTTGTCGGCACGGCGAATCCAGCACGCCGCCTACTGCAACATCCCAACCACCCCTTCCACCGCCTGCCGCAGCGCGCCACCGGTGATCAGCTGCCGCACCGCCGCGATGTCACCCGTCATGATCCGGTCGGCGTCGAGCGGCGGTACCACGCTGCGCACCAGTTTCGCCGCCGCTGCCACCCCCGGACCCGGTTCCAGCGGCCGGTGGAAATCAAGCGCCTGGGTGGCGTTCAACACCTCGATGGCAATCACCCAGCGCACGTTCTCCAGGATCATGGCGCACTGCCGCGCGCTGATGGTGCCCATCGAGACGTGATCTTCCTGATTGGCGCTGGTGGGTATGGAGTCGACGCTTGCAGGGTGCGCCAGCACCTTGTTCTCGCTCACCAAGGACGCGGCGGTGTATTGCGAGATCATCAGTCCCGAATTGAGGCCGCCCTGCGTGGCGAGAAACGCCGGCAGTCCCGACACCGCCGGGTCGAGCATGTGCTCCACCCGGCGCTCGGAGATGTTCGCCAGCTCGGCGATGGCGATCTTGGCGTAGTCCATCACCAGCGCCACCGGCTGGCCGTGGAAGTTGCCTGCCGATATCACCGTGTCGTCGCCGGGAAAGAGCAACGGATTGTCGGTGACGGCGTTGATCTCGCGCGTCACCGTTTGTACCGCGTGTCGCAACGCGTCGCGCGAGGCGCCGTGCACCTGCGGCACGCAGCGCAGCGAATACGCGTCCTGGACCTTGTCGCAATCGGCGTGTGACGCGTGGATGGGCGACTGGTCGGAAATGGCGAAGACGTTGGCCGCTGATTCGGCCTGCCCGGGATGCTCGCGCAGCGACGCCACTCGCGGATCGAACGGCATGCGCGACCCCTTGAGGGCCTCGAGCGACATCGCGGCGGCGATGTCGGCGGCGGCAACGAGCCGGGTGGCGTCGTGCAGCACCAGCGCACCGACCGCGGTCATCGCCTGGGTGCCGTTGATCAGCGCCAGCCCTTCCTTGGCCTCGAGCACCAGCGGCGCCAGCCCCGCCGCCGCGAGCGCGTCGGCTGACGGCAGCACCGCGCCGTGGTACTCGGCGTGTCCCTCGCCGATCAGGGCCAGTGCCATGTGGGCCAGTGGCGCCAGGTCGCCGCTGGCGCCCACCGATCCTTGCGACGGGACGACCGGATGGACTCCATGGTTGAGCATGCTCACCAGCAGGTCGACGAGCTCCGGCCGCACACCGCTATTGCCGTGCGAAAGGCTCTGCGCGCGGAGCAGCAGCATCGCGCGCACCACGTCGGTGGCGAACGGCTCGCCTACGCCCACGGCGTGCGAACGGATCAGGTTGCGCTGCAACTGCTGCACGTCGGCCGGCGCAATGCGGACGTTGGCAAGCTTGCCGAAGCCGGTGGTGACGCCGTAGACCGTCCTGCCGTTCGCGACGATCTCCTCGATGAACTGCCGCGCCTTCTCGACCCGGCGGCGCGCGGCCTCGTCCAGTCGCACCTCCCGTCCGCGGCGCGCGACGTCGACCACCTGGGCGATGTCGAGCGGCGTGCCGATCGCGACGGCGCTGGCGTTCTTCATATCGGGAGCTCCTGGCCGGCCACGAAGACCCGGTCGATGGGGGAATCGCCCAGCGTGTAGGGCAGCACGCGCCAATCGGAATCGGCGAGCACCAGGAAATCAGCGCGCATCCCCGGCTCGATTCGGCCGGCATCGCCGATGCCCAGTGCCGCCGCGGCGTTGGCCGTGCCGGCAACGACCGCTTCGTCGGGCCTCAGTCCATTGAGCCGCACCGCGAGCGCCACGGCGAGTTGCGGCGAATAGAGCGGCGCCGATCCCGGATTCAGATCGGTGCCGACCGCGACGGCCGCACCGGCGTCGATCAGGGCGCGGCCATCGGCCGGCGCCGTTCCGAGGTGGAGGGCGACACCGGGGAGAATGACCGCCACCGTGTCGCTCGCCGCCACCATCCCGATTCCTTCCGGGGTCGATGCTTCGAGATGATCCACCGACAACGCCCCTTCGCCGACCGCCAACTGCAGCCCGCCCAGTGGATGAAACTGATCGACGTGCGCCTTGATGGCGAGCCCGGAGGCACGGGCGGCGGCAAAGATCTGGCGTGCATCGTCGACGGAGAACGCTTCCTGCTCGATGAAGACGTCCACCGCGGTGGCCAGCGACGACGCGGCCGGAATCAGTTCGCCGGTCACCATCTGCAGGTACTCGGCGCGGTCGGCCGGATCGACGGGCGGGACGTGAATCAGCAGCGTGGGAACAATGGTGACGGCAGATTCGCGCTGCAACACCGCGATCGCGTCGAGCATGGACAGCTCGGCCTCGCGGGTAAAGCCATACCCGCTCTTGATCTCGATGGTGGTCGCACCATTGCGGATCAATGCGGCGATCCGTGGCCGCGCCAACGTCACGAGCTGGTCGACCGAAGCCGCCGCCGTGTGGTGCATGGTGCTGCGAATGCCGCCGCCGCGACGCAGGATCTCCTGGTAGGTGAGTCCCGCCGCGCGGGCTTCGAAATCGATCAGGCGGTCGCCGGCCCAGACGGCGTGGGTATGGGGATCGACCAGCCCGGGAACGACCGCCCGCCCACCAAGGTCGATCTGGTCACGCGCCACGCCGCGAAGCTCGGCACATGGCCCCGCCCAGGCGATCCGGCCGTGATCGATGACCATCGCGGCGTCATGGGTCACGTCCAGGGTCATCGCCGCGCCCCGCCACGGGCCCGGCGGACGGGGCGTCACCAGCTCGCTGATACCGGTCACGATGAGATCGGAAGCGGTCACGGCGGAAATGTACGGCCGGGCGGTGGCACCGGGCGACCGCCAGCCGGCAGGTCGATGTCTTCAGGCCGCCTGGAACCTGTACCGCTTCACGCGCTCGACGCCGAGTCCCTCCAGCACCTCAGCCGGTGCCCAGGAAGGCTCGACGCCGGTATCGACCAGGACCTTGCGAAGCAGGCGCCGCTCACCGGGCCGGGAAGGCGCCGTTTGGATGTCATGCGTGGCGAGTCACTCCAGCGACGGCATGTCGACGCCCCGCTCGCGCGCGACGGCAATCGCCTTGTCGTAGCCGGCGTCGGCGTGCCGCACCACCCCCAGCGCCGGATCGTTGATGAGGCAGAGCGCCAGCCGCCGATCGGCCTGCGCCGATCCGTCGGCCACCGCCACCAGGCCGGCGTGCTGCGAATACCCCATCCCCACACCGCCGCCGTGATGGAACGACGTCCACGCGGCACCGCTCGCCGTCGACACCGCAAAGTTGAGCAGCGCCCAGTCACTCACCGCGTCCGACGTGTCCTTCATCGCCTCGGTCTCGCGATACGGCGACGCCACCGAGCCGGCGTCGAGGTGGTCGCGCCCGATGACGATCGGCGCCTTGAGCTTGCCGTCCCGCACCATGCGGTTGAACAACAGGCCAGCCACGTCGCGCTGCCGGTAGCCCAGCCAGCAGATCCGGGCCGGCAACCCCTGGAACGTGATCCTGTCGCCGGCCCAGCCCAGCCATTGCTGCATTCGCCGGTCGTCAGGGAAGAGCTCCAGCAGGGCGCGGTCGGTGGCGGCAATGTCGGCGGGGTCGCCGGACAGCGCTACCCAGCGGAACGGTCCGCGTCCCTCGCAGAAGGAATCGCGGATGAACGCCGGAACGAAGCCGGGATAGTCGAAGGCATTGCCGCAGCCGCCGAGCGCCGCCTGGGCCCGGAGGTTGTTGCCGTAGTCGAAGGCGATGGCGCCGCGCCGCTGCAGTTCGAGGATCGCTTCGACGTGCGCGACCATCGCGGCGCGGACGCGCAGCAGGTATTCGTCGGGTTGTTTCGCGCGGAGTTCGCTGACGTCTTCGTCGGGACGGGACGGCGGGATGTAACCCCACATCGGATCGTGTGCCGACGTCTGATCGGTCACCAGGTCGGGGGTGAATCCCCGCGCCACGATTGCCGGCACGACCTCGGCCGCGTTGCCCTGCAGTCCGATCGACAGCGCCCGGCGTTCGCGCCTTGCCGCCTCGGCCTTTGCGATGGCGTCATCGAGCGACGTGGCGACAGTGTCGAGGTAGTTGGTGTCGAGCCGCCGCTGAATGCGGTGCGGGTCGATCTCGACCACGATCGACACGCCGCCGGCCAGCGACACCGCCAGCGGTTGCGCGCCGCCCATGCCGCCGAGTCCGGCGGTGAGCGTGATCGTCCCTGCCAGCGAACCGCCGAAATGCTTGTCGGCCGCCGCGGCGAACGTTTCGTACGTTCCCTGCAGGATGCCCTGCGTGCCGATGTAGATCCACGATCCCGCCGTCATCTGGCCGTACATCATCAGGCCGAGCCGGTCGAGCCGGTCGAACTCCTCCCAGGTGGCCCACTTCGGCACCAGGTTGGAGTTGGCCAGGATGACGCGCGGAGCCATGTCGTGCGTGCGCAGCACCGCGACCGGCTTGCCGCTCTGGACCAGCAGCGTCTCGTCGTTCTCCAGCCGGTCCAGCGTGGCGACGATGGCGTGATAGGCGTCCCAGTTCCGTGCCGCCTTGCCGCGTCCGCCGTAGACGATGAGCTCGTCGGGCCTTTCGGCCACCTCGGGGTCGAGGTTGTTCATCAGCATCCGCTTGGCGGCTTCCTGGATCCAACCTTTGGCGGTGCGGGTGTTGCCGCGGGGTGCGCGGATGGGCATGGGGTGGTCGAGGGTCGAGGGAACGGGTCGAGGGTCGGGGGCCCTCGACCCTCGACCTCTTCGCCCACCGTCTTCTGCAGGTACACCGTCCTGGTCGGGTACGCAAACGACAGCCCGGCGTCGGTGAACCGCCGGAAGATCTCCAGAGTAATCGCCTGCTGCACGTCCATGTACTTGTTGTAGTCGGGGCTGAGCACAAAGTAGACGACTTCGAAGTCGAGCGATGAATCGCCGAAGCCCTTGAGATGCGCGCGGTCGAAACGGACGTCGGCCTGCGCGGAGACGATCTCCTTGAGCATGGCCGGGATGCCGGCAAGCTGGGCGGGCGGCGTCTCGTAGATCACGCCGATGCCGAAGAGGATGCGGCGTTCATCCATCCGCTTGTAGTTGTGGATACGGCTCTTGAGCAGGTCGCCGTTGGCAAAGACGAGTTGTTCGCCCGAAAGACTGCGCACCCTGGTGGTCTTGAGGCCGATGTGTTCCACGGTGCCGGCGTGGTCGCCGGTGACGATGAAGTCCCCGACGACGAACGGCTGGTCGAGCACAATCGACAGCGACCCGAAGAGGTCGCCGAGAACGTTCTGCACAGCCAGCGCAATGGCAATGCCGCCGATCCCGAGCGAGGTGACCAGAGCCGAGACGTTGATCCCCAGGTTGTCGAGCGCGAGGAGCAGCAGGATGGAGAAGAAGGCGACTCGCACCAGGAAGACGACCACCTGGACGGTGGTTGCCTGTGCGGGATGCTCCAGCTTCAGGCGCCCCACCTGCCACTCGACGCCGCCCTTGATCAGCGTGTTGCCCCAGAGTGCTGCCTGGAACACCGACGCCAGCAGCACGACGACGTGCAACGTGGGCTGCGCATCAGTGGCGGGCGCCAGGAACTGGCTGCCGAACCACGCCGCGACCGCAAACAGGAAACTGCCGTGGGTGCGCGAAACCAGTGCCACCACCATGTCGTCGAGCTTCGTGGCAGTGTGTTGCGCCATGGCGCCCAGCTTGAGCACCAGAATGCGCCGCATGACCCGGAGCGCGATGTAGACGCCACCGGCTGTCGCCAGCGCGGTCAACCACTGCCGGACAGTGCTGCCGAGGGTCATGGTGTCGAGTGCGATCGTGACATACCTCCGGGACCGGTTCGACCCGTGCTGCGGGACGTTGACGGGCAATGTACCGGCCCGGATTGCGATGTCAAACGCGCCGGCGGAACTCGCCGCTGCACCGCCGGGCGGTTAAGCTGCATCCTTCTCGCCGTCGGGAGTTCTGTGGTGCGGACCCTTTCCAAATCCGACTTCAAGCTGGGGCGCACCTGCGCCACCAAGATCTATTACAAGGAGAACCGCTTCCCGCAGCGTACCGACGACGACCCCTTCCTCGCGTTTCTCGCCGAAGGCGGCTACATGGTCGAACAGCTGGCGCGGATGCTCTATCCCGACGGCCTCGCGCTGGAGTATGGCCGCGACCCGGTGAAGAATTGGAACGAAACCCGGCGCTTGCTGCAGCAGGACCGGGTGACGCTGTTCGAGGCGACGCTGTTCTCCGGGTGCAGGCAGGCGCGAGTCGACATCCTGCGGAAGGACGGCCATCGCTTCGAGCTCATCGAGGTGAAGTCGAAATCGCTGGCCGGCGGCGGTGGCAGCGACGACCCCGGCGACGAGAACAGTGACGGTACCCCGTCCGACGACACCACCGAACCGATGATCGGCAAGCGTGGCGCGGTGCTGGCGAAGTGGCGGCCGTACGTGGAAGACGTGGCGTTCCAGACGGCGCTGTTCCGCGAGCTCTTCCCCGGCGCCGAGGTGACGCCGTACCTGCTGGTGGTGAACAAGTCGGTCACCTGTTCCACCGATCGTTTCCCCTCGCAATTCCGGATCGAACGCGACGTCGTCGACGCCGACGGCGACTGGCACGATCTGATCGTCACGTTCATCGGCGACCCGGTGGCGATCGCTCCCGGCGAATTCCTGGTGCGGCGCGATGTGTCGGCCGAGGTAGCCCTGGTGGCGCCCGGCGTGGCGGCGGCGACGGCGGCCCTGGAGCGGCTCTACGACGGCGACACCGTGGCGCGGGCCGAGCCCAGGCTGCAGTGGCTCTGCGGCAGCTGCGAATTCCGGGTGGCGGGTGGCGTCGAACCGAACGGCTTTCTGGCATGCTGGGGCGACCATGGCCGGCAGCGCCACCATCTTCTCGATCTCTGGAACGGTGGCCACGTGGCGCGTCACAAGCCGTGGGTGCAGGAGTTGATCGACGCCCGCCGCGTGACGCTGACCGACGTCCCGGTCGAACTGCTCGGCGCCCCCCGGGAGGATGGTACCGGACTGGCGCACCGTCAGGTGAAGCAGATCGAAAGCGCCCAGTCCGGTGCGCCCTATGTCGACGACCGGCTGCTCGAGTTGATCGCCGGGCTGCCCTGGCCGCTGCACTTCGTCGACTTCGAGACCCTCGGCATGGCGGTGCCGCCGTTCCGGGGAATGCACCCCTACGAGCGGGTGGCGTTCCAGTGGAGCTGCCATTCTGTCGCCGGCCCGGAACACGCGCCGGTGCACCATGAGTGGCTGGCCGAAGACCGCGGGTGGCCGCATCGGGAGTTCGTGGCGTCGCTCCGGAAGGCGATCGGCGACCACGGGACCGTGCTCACCTGGTCGCCGTACGAGGCGACGACACTCCGCGCCATACTGCGGCAGAACGGGCGGTGCGGCGACCTCGGTGCTGAACTGGTGGAGTGGGTCGACGCGTTGTTGCACGACGCCGACCGTGGAGGCCGGATCGTCGATCTCGAGCGGCCCTGCAGGCGGTTCTATCTCCACCCCGAGGCCGGCGGGCGGACGTCGATCAAACCGCTGCTCGATGCCGTCTGGCGTACGGAACCGGGCGTGCCGGCGTGGTACCGCGCCTGGGCCGGGCGCCCGGTCGAGGTGGTCGACGGGGCCGGGCCTTACGAGTCGCTGCGGGCGGTGACCGTGGACGACATCGAGCTCGATGTCCACGAAGGGACCGGCGCCGCCAACGCGTACCGCCGGATGCTGTTCGATCCGGTGGTCGTCGGGGAGGTTCTGGCAACGTACCGCGAGCTGCTGCTGCGCTACTGCGAACTCGACACGCTGGCCATGGCGCTGATCTGGCGGTCGTGGCGCGAGGCGCTGTCCGCGTCCTGAACGTCGTCCCGGTCGCGGCGCGCCGCGGCCGGTTCAACGCGCGTGCCGCGGCGTCAGTTCTGCGGCCCGAGCTGCTGCAATACCGCGCCCAGCGCCTTCAATTCCGCGCCATACTTCGTCCAGTCGCCGTTGCGCTGCGCCTCGACGGCGGCATCGTAGTGCTGTCGCGCCTGCTGGATCAGCTGACGCACGGCGGCACTTGGCCCACTGGTTTGCGCCGTGGGCACGCCCGGTGCGGTGGTGGGCGCGGCGTTGGCGTTGCCGGAGGTGACGGTGCCACCGAAGAGCGAGGTGAGCGCATCGTCGAGGGTCTGCCCCATCACCACCTGGTCCTGATACGCCACGATGACCCGTTTGAGCTCCGGGATCCGCCCCTGGTCGGCCTGGAGGTATAGCGGCTGGACGTAGAGCAGCGCCGCGTTGATCGGGATGACCAGCAGGTCGCCGCGCACCACGCGCGAGCCGTGCTGGTCCCAGAGCGACACCTGCTGCGAGATCTGGGTGTTCTGATTGATCCGGTTCTCGATCTGGGTGGGACCGAAGACGAGGCTCTGGCGCGAGAGCTTGTAGACGCGGAGCTTGCCGTAATCGGCTCCGTCGTTCCGCGCCACCATCCACGCCGCCAGGTTCTGCTTTCCCCTCGGCGTGAACGGCACCATGTAGATGTATTCGGCGTGCTGTTCGTCGGGAAGCCGCATGATGATGTGGCGCATGAACGGCACTTCCTGGCTCGGGCCCTGCTCCGTCGGGATCTCCCACTGGTCTTCGCGTTGGTAGAAGTCGATCGGCGAGTCCATGTGGTAGGTGGCGTACAGCGCCGTCTGCCGCCGATAGAGGTCGTCGGGATAGCGGAGTTGCGCGCGGAGATCGGCCGGCATGGCGGACAGCGGTGCGAACAGCCCCGGGAAGATCTTCGACCACGTCTCGATCAGCGGGTCGTGCGGCGCACTGATGTACGCCTTCATCGTGCCGTCGTATGCGTCGAGGATCACCTTGACGCTGTTGCGCATGTAGGTGGTGCCGTCGGACGCCGGTTCGGAATAGGGATAGGCGTCGGTGACGGTGTAGGCGTCGAGAATCCACTGGAGCGTGCCGTCGGCCGCGACCACCATGTAGGGGTCGCGATCGAAGCGCAGAAAGGGCAGCGCCTTGGCGACCCGCTCGGTGATGTTGCGGTAGTACAGCACCCGGCTGGAATCCTGGATGTCGTCGGAAAAGAGGATCTTCGACGAGCCGAAGTGCGCGGCGAACACCAGCCGGCGCCAGAAGCTCTCGACCGGCACGCCGGCCTTGCCGTGGTACGAATCGTAAACGTCCTTCTCGCCCGAGGGATGATCGAATTCCGGCTGGCGGGTGTGGACGAAGATGTAGTCGTACGGCGCCTCGCCGAAGTAGATCTGCGGTCGGGTCACCGTGAGGGAGACGCTCGACGTGGGCGGCAGATCCTTCACGAACAGCACCGGCAGCCCTTCGGTGGTCACCTGGTTGACCGGGCCGATGGTGAGCCCCATGCCGTGCGTGAACGTCAGGTGGTTGTTGATGAACGTCTGCAGCGGCAGGGCGTCGGAGTTGAGTTCGCGCGGCGAGAGCAGCACCTGGCGATATTCGCCGTCGATCCAGTAGCGCTCGTCGTCGATGTTGAGAAAGGTGTAGTAGGTGCGGATCTCCTGCAGCTGACCGAAGGTGGCCAGCAGCGGGCCCCGGTCCCAGAGGCGCACGTTGTCGATGGTGGGACCGTTGGCACGGATATCCGCGAGCGTGAGCGACGCCGAATCGCCCAGCTCGCGGACGTCGACGCTGTCGATTCCCCAGGCCTGGCGCGTGGCCTTGAGGTGGTACGCCAGGTAGGGCGTCTCACGGGTGAGCTCGGTGGGCGCCACGTACACCCGCTCCACCAGGCCGGGTATCACGCCCCGGCCGATCGCCGCCGCCACGATGTAGCTCGCCGCGGCGACGACGGTGTACCGCGCCAGCTTGCCGCGCGCCTCGCCGACCCACACCAGCACCGCCGCCGCGAGCGCGATCACCGCCAGCACCTTGAGTGCCGGTAGCGTGGCGTGCACGTCGGCGTAACTGGCGCCGACCAGCGGGCCGGTCGTGGAATAGAGGAGCTGAGGCGCGTCGACGAACCAGAGCCGCAGCGCGGTGAGGATGAAGAATACCGTGAGGAGCGCAGCCACGTGCCGCGTCGCGCGCGCCGACGCATGGAACGCCTTCGGCGGCGAGAAATGGAAATCGCCCCGCACCCAGTAGATCGGGAAGAGCATCACCATCGAGACGATCACGAGTCCCATCAGCATCGACAGCGCGGCGCTGATTCCCGGAAGCGTGAAGACGTAGTAGCCGATATCGCGCCCGAAGATCGGATCGGTGATGCCGAACGGCGTGGCGTGGAAGAACTGCTGCACCATGACCCACTGACCCGACGCGCCGAGGCCGATGAACAATCCGATGAGCACGGCAACCGGAAGCGCCAGTCGCCGCATGACATGCTCCAGGTCGACCGTGGGCCCCTGCGGCTGCACCGGAAGGACCAGCGGGACAGGCGCGGCGCCGGCGGTGGCGATGCGGACGTTGATGGCGAGGATGGCAACCGCGACCACGGCCACGATCACCACCAGCGCCGTTTCGGTGGTGATCTCGCGCACCAGGATCTGGCGGTATCCCACCTCGCCGAACCACCACCAATCGGTCAGGAACTGGATCAGCCCGGGAATGACGGCGAAGACGACGAAGATGGCAACGACGAAATACACGATACGGCGCAGACGCGACACGCGTGCTCCTTGACGATCCGGCAGGGGAAGGCGACGCCGCAGTGGCGCCACGGCAATCATACATCACCGGGCGACGGCACGGGGGCGCAGCGACGCGACCGGGATGAACCGCGAGACCCGGCCCGCCGCACCTGGTCAACTGTCAAATTCATCTACAGTATGCAGCATGGCGCGGGAGTCGGTTTGGCGAGCTAACGTATTGATGGCAAGTGACTTGTATCAACCACACCGACGTTTTGGCCGGTCTGGAACAGCTGGCCTGGTTCCTGCCAATCGGCGAGGCATGAAGTGCATCGATGCGTGGAGCGGCGAGAGCCGTACCGGATGTGCCCTCAGGGGCGTGATCCTGGCGAGTGACGTCATGCTGGCCTGGCTCGCGACCAGTGCCTCCGACCCTGAAACGGCAATGCCACCCGGCGGCGTCGCGGACCGGCTGTGGCCCTGTGCATCGGAACCGGGCGAGCAGCTGCTCGAGCCGATGGCGGTCGGCACGGCCTGATGCCGCCGGCGGCCGGCGGATCCGGCCGCGCTACAGGCGCGAGTCGACGACCGCGAGGATCTCGCGTTCCACCGCTTCGGCCCGCTGCTCGATGACGCCACCGCGCGACAGGGCGTCTTCGGCAAAGGCGCGATCCTTGAGCTGCCGGGCGTTGATCCGCACGTTCAGCCACGCACCGCGCACCGCGGCCCGGGCGCAGAGCGCGCCCACGCCGGCATCGGAGACGGAACTGGCTTGTCCTTCGGTGGCCATGGCGCGGATCAGTTCCATCGATTCCAGTGCCACCTCCATGACCCGGAGCGGAATCTCCGTGGCGTGCCGGGTCGCCGACTCGATGGCCTCCCGCCGCGCCGCGGTCTCCTCGTCGGTCGATTTCGGCAGCGCGAACGCCGCCATCACCTTCTCGAAGGCGCGGGTGTCGTCGTCGACCAGCGCCAGCAGCTGTTTCAGCGACTCCTGTCCCTGGTCGGCGAAGTTCGAGAAGTATTCCCACCGTTCGTCCCAGCCGCGCTTGTGGCTGGAGAGATTGGCGACCATGGTGCCGAGTGCCGCGCCCAGGGCGCCGACGTACGCCGCAACCGATCCCCCACCCGGGGCCGGCGATTCGCTGGCGGTCTCGTCGGCAAATTCGGCCGCGCTCAGGTTCACCAGGCGTGCTTGCGCAGGATCGCGCAGCAGGTATTCGATCACCCGCTCCTCCGGTTTGAACGGTGTGGTGTCGTTGAGTCCCAGGGAGCGGATGGCCATGGTCACCAGTTGCCGCTCCGGAACGCCGGTCGAGCGCTGCTGTCTGCGCAGATAGTACCGTCCCGCCTCGACCAGGCAGCGGAGCGGAATCAGCCCCACCAGCTCCGAGCCGGTGACCCGGACGCCGCGCGCCGCGGCCGCGCGGCACACTTCCTCGAACGCAACGTGCACCGGTGTCACGTCGATATCGGTGAGGTTCATCGATACCTGGGCGATGCCGTACTCGGGAATGAACCAGCCGATCGCCTTGACGGCCTTGAGCGTGCCGGGGCGGGTGATGGCCTGCCCGGCGGCGTCGAGCACCGGATGGCCGGCGTCGTCTCGCAGCGCGCGGCCGGCTTCGCGGACGTCGAAGGCGATGGCGTTGGCGCGCCGGGTCGACGTGGTGTTAAGGTCGACATTGTAGGCCACCAGGAAGCGGCGCGCTCCGATCACGGTGGCGCCGCGCCGGGCATCGAACTCCGCGGGGCCGAAATCGGGATGCCATTCGGGCCGGACGATCTTCCGAGGCAGCCCCTCGTATTCGCCGGCGCGGATGGTGGCAAGGTTGCTGCGCGACTTGTCGGGTTGTGCTTCTTCGTAGAGATAGACCGGCAGCGCCAGCTCGGTGCCGGTGCGCTCCGCCAGCCGACGGGCATACCCGGCAGTCTCCGCCATCGAAATCCCCGAGACCGGCACCAGTGGGCAGACGTCGGTGGCGCCGAGACGCGGGTGCTCGCCGTGATGCTGGCGCATGTCGATCAGTTCGCCCGCGGTGCGGATGGCGCGGAATGCCGCCTCGATCACCGGTTCCGGCTGGCCCACGAAAGTGACGACGGTGCGGTTGGTGGCCTGACCGGGGTCGACATTCAGCAACCGCACACCGTCGACGGATTCGATGGCGGCAGTGATCCGGGCAATCACGGCCGGGTCACGTCCTTCGGAAAAGTTGGGGACACATTCGATGAGTTGTGGCAAGAAGGTCGAGGGTCGAGGGTCGAGGGACGAAGCCACCACGCCGCGGGGAACTATAACGCCGCCACCGGAACCCGCGGGCGCGGCCGGCGTTGATTAGGATACGAACCCGGCCAACGGCGCGTGCCGCGGGCCGATCCGATATGCCACGACCGCAACGCGTCTTCCTGCTCTCGCCCGCCTCCGCCGCCGGCCGCCGTGCCGGGATGGTGCTCGCGCCGCGCACCGGGTTCGACCTGGCGCAGCGGCTCCACCGCGATGGCGTCCCGGTGGGCGAACTGTTCTCGTTCCTGAGCGGTCTGTATTTCCGGGGCAAGCTGGCGTACGCGCGGGCATTTGCGCGGCCGCGGGAGGCCATCCACGTCATCACCAGCGATCGCGGACTTCTCGGCCCCGACGTGCTGGTCACCGCCGCCGACCTGCGCGCCATGGCCGCCGGCTTCGTCGACCAGACCCACGAACCGTACCGGGTGGCATTGCGGCGCGACTCCGAACGGCTCCGCGCCGCGCTGACCCGGCAGGCCGAGGTGGTGCTGCTGGGAAGCATTGCGACGGCCAAGTACGCCGACGTGCTGACGGCGGTGTTCGGTCGGCAGCTGGTGTTCCCCACGGCATTCGTGGGTCGGGGCGACATGAGCCGCGGCGGATTGATGTTGCGGCACGCGGCGGCGGGCGAAGAGCTGGAGTACCAGCCGTTGCTCGGTGCCGAACGGCGTGGCCGACGTCCGCCGCGGCTCGATCCGGCGCCTTCCCGGTGACCGCCCCGACGCTGGAACGGCAGTTCGCCGACGCCCGCCACGACGACACGCTGGCGGTGCTCGAAGGGTTTCACGCCGTCAAGCACGCCCTGCGCTTCGGTGCGGATTTCACCGCGCTCGTGGTGTCGGACGCGGCAGCGGTCGACCGGCTGGCGCAACGGCTGGCGCCGGACGTCGCCGACCACCTGCGGCAGGCGGCCTGCCCGGTCGACGCGGCGCGGTTTGCGAAGCTCTCACCCGACCGGATCGATACCGGAGTCGTCGGCATCGCCCGCCGTCGTCGTACCTCGCTCGACGCGATCGCGGCCCTCCCCGGTGCGGCGCCGATCGTGGCGCTGTACGCGCCGTCGCACGCCGGCAACATCGGCGCTGCGATCCGGGTGAGTGCCGCGGCCGGAGCGGAAGCGCTGATCGGGACCGGGACGCACGATCTCTGGAGCGCTGGCGCGATCCGCGGATCGGCGGGACTGCACTACGCCCTGCCGCTGTTGCACTGCGATGTGCTGCCGCGGCTGGATCGGAAGCGGATCGCGGTGACGCCGGACGGCCAGCCGCTGGTTCCCGGCGCCATTCCGGACAACGCGCTGCTGATCTTCGGGTCCGAACGCCGTGGCCTGCCGGACGACATCGTGGCCGGCGCCGACGTGATGCTCCGCATTCCGATGCAGGAGGGCGTGTCGAGCCTCAACCTCGCCACCGCCGTCGCCGTGCTGCTCTATGCCTGGAGGCTTGGACCGCGCGCCCCGGAGTGAGATCTTCTCCCTCCCGTGACACCTCCCACACGCCACCCTCCGGCCGCGTTCGCGGCGCTGGCCGCTTCCGGCGTGCTCTGGGGCACGTCGTTCATCCTCGGCAAGATCGCGCTGCGCGAGCTGGGCGTGAACGACATGATGCTGTACCGCTTCACCTTCGCGTCGCTCGGCTTTCTCCCGTTCCTCGTGCGCCATGTGCCGCGGTTCGGCCGTCACGACCTCGGCCTGGTGCTGCTGGCGGCCCTCCTCGGCGTGCCGGTGCAGTTCCTGCTGCAATTCGGCGGGCTGGCGCTGACGACGGCGTCGCACGCGGCGCTGATGATCGGCATGGCACCGGTGCTGGTGGCGGTGGCGGCGCACGGGGTGCTCCACGAGCGGCACCATCGCCGTACCTGGGCGGCCCTGGTGATCTCGACGGCGGGCGTCGCGCTGATCGTGGTGCAGGCCGGCACCAGCGCGCGGATCGGCGTCGCTGCTCGGCGACCTGATGGTGCTGGTCTCGATGTTCGGTGCGGTGGCGTGGGTGCTGATCAGCAAGACGTTGATGCGGCGCCATTCGGCGCTGGCGGTGAGCGGAACCATCACCATCACCGGGGCGGTGATGCTTGCCGTCTGGGTGTTGCCGCGCTACGGCCTGCCGCCGGTCGCCTTGCACCGGTCCACCTGGCTCGCGGTAGCGGCGCTGGGCGTGATCACCACCACCTGCACCACCATGCTCTGGAACTGGGGGCTGTCGCACGTTTCGGCGGGCCGGGCCGGGGCGTTCATCAACCTCGAGCCGGTCGTCGGCGCGGGGCTCGGCGTCTGGCTGCTGCACGAGCATCTCGGTTCACTGGCGATCGCCGGCGGGGCGCTGATCCTCACGGCGGCGGTCGGCGTCACGTTACTGGAAACGTGACGCGGTGAGGCCCAAGTTGCCGGGACGGGCCACCGGCCCATATTTGGGGCGGTTGCCACCTTCTTCCCACGGGTCGTCATGGCCGAAAAACTGAAGCTGTCGCACCGCGGACTCTTGTGGGCCACCGCCATCGGCACCGTGTTGCAGCTGCTGATGGTGCTGGCGGGACATTCCAACCCGGAGATCGCGCGGTTCTATCCCGAAGGGGGAATGGCCATTTCGCTGGTCGCGGGCATTCTCTACACCGTCGTCGGCGTCGAGGCGATCACGATGGAGAATGTGGTCGGCGGCCTGATCGCCGGCGCGGTCGGTGCGCTGATCGGGATCGTGGTGTCGTATCTGATGGGCGACGTGGCGGCCTCGGTCCTGCTGATCGGTACGGTGGCGTCGGCGATCACCGGAGCCGCCGGGGGGTGGATCGGGAGACTGTTTTCGACCGGAAGGGTGTGAGGAGCGTCGCTCCACAGGCGTCGTGCGTTGTTCGCCCCGTGCCTTTCGCCTCATGACCCACGGCACACGGCGAATGATGCGCAGCGATTCGCCCCCCACGACGAAACGGCCGAACGGCCTCAGCTCCCGCTGCTATCCGGCGGTGCCGCCACGTAATCCAGCTGCCGCGGTTGCGTCGGCATGCCGTGCCAGACGACGGGATGCGGCACGCCGGGGCCGAGGGAACGCACCTGCAGATTGTCTTGCTCGAACCAGGCCACCGAATCGTCGCCCCAGCGGATCGGGTCGCGCCCGTGCGGCGCGAGCGGCGGTGGTGTCGCCCTTCGGGCCGATGATGCAGACGCCGCCGCCCGAGCAGGCGATCGCGCGGGCGAACGGCGGGTCGCCGAGCCAGATGGCAAGCGCCGAGTCGGCGGCGGCGGTGTCGGCCGCGGGTACCGGCATGGGGTGCGGCGGACCGGGTGGTGCGTCGACCTGCCAGAGGCCGCTGTCGGTGCGGACGTAGAGGTGCTTGGCGTCGCCCGACCAGGCGAGGGCCAGCGGCTGGCCGGCGGCCGGTGGCAGCGTGATGTCGTTCTCGCCGCTCGAGATCAGGTTCATCAGCACCATGTCGCGCGGCGCCGTGGCCGACGTGTCGCGGCCGCGGAGGAACGCCACGACCATCGCCGTCGGGACGCAGACGCGGGCTCGATTCGACCAGCGGCGTGAACGTGAACTGCACGATCTCGCCGCCGCCGGCCGGCCCCGCGAAGAGATCGGTGTGGCCGTCGACCCCGTCGGCGACGAACACCACGAACGCCTCTTCGCCGACGTGAATGCGGTGACTGAGCGGCGAGACGCCGCACGCGGCGAGCGACGCAGCGCACCGGCCGTGCATCGCCCGACGGGCTGGCCCGCTCACTGGCGCTGCGAGCTCCTTCGCGAAGAACGCATCGATGTCGTGCAGCGCGCGCCGGTATTCGGCGGTGCCATAGCCGTTGCGCCCCGGCTTGAGAAAGCCGTGGCCCGCGCCCTGGTAGACGTCGCGAGACGAACGATTTGTGGTGATTCGCCATCGCGGCCGTGATCGCCGGCCGCATGCCCGGTGACCCGCAGGTCGTTTTCGGCGTAGAGCGCAAAGACCGGTGCCGTGACGGTGGCCAGGATGGCGGTGTCGGTGACCGGTCCGTAGCAGGCGACGGCGGCCTTGAGGTCGTGATTGGCGGAAGCGAACTTCCAGGTCGTGCCGCCGCCCCAGCAGAAGCCGATGACGCCGACGTTGCCGCGTTCGGTGGCGGGCAGCGCGTTGACGTAGTCGATACGTGGCGTCCAGATCGCCCACCACCTGCGAATCGGGCAGCGCCGACACCAGGCGGGTGGCGCTGTCCTTGACGGCGTCGGTGGAGCCGTATCGCGACGACAGCAGGTCGGGCGCGATGGCGACGTAGCCCTCGCCGGCGAACCGGTCGGCGATGGTCGGCTCCCAGTCGCTCATGCCGAAGATCTCGTGCACCACGATGATTGCCGGCGCGGGATCCTTCCGCTCGGGATAGGCGACGTAGGCGCGGATGCTGTCGCCGTGGGCGTTGACGTAGCGGACCCATTCGCCGTGCGTGGTCACCCGCAGATAGGGATGGCGCTGGCCGAAGACGAATCCGCCGGCGATCGCGGCGACGAGGGCGATGCCGATGAGGACGAGGTCAGTGCGGAGTCGTGTGGGAATGGTCGCGTGTTGAGGGTCAGTGGAAATCGACGAGCGCCGTGAGCCCATGGCCCAGAGCTCGGCATGCGGGGTTCGCCTGCAGGCGGGCACTGCCTTCCGGCAAGCTGCGACGTCACGCCGCTCCTTCCCTCGCGCGCCGAGCTCCAGTGCGGGGCCATCGCCTGGGCCATGGGCGCTCTTCAGTCGCGGTACCGATTCCTCCCGCCCGCTTCGCCTTGTACAGATTCTCGTCCGCCAGCCGCAGCAGCGCCGCGTCGTCGACGGCCCGGTCGTCGGGGAACGAGGCGATGCCGGCGCTGGCGGTGACGCGGATCGGCTTGTCGATGTCGCCGAAGTTGTGGCGCTGCACGTGGCGCAGGATGCGGTCGGTGAACAGTCGCGCGCCGGTGCCGGCCGGTCTGCGGCAGGATCACCACGAACTCCTCGCCGCCGTAGCGCGCCAGGAAGTCGATGGTGCGGAGTTCCTTCTTGAGCACGCCGGCCAGTTCCTTCAGCACCCGGTCGCCGATCGGGTGGCCGTAGGTGTCGTTGATGCGCTTGAAGTCGTCGATGTCGAGCAGCACGATGGTGATCGTCTGGCCGCCGCGCCGGGCGCGGTCCAGCTCCTCGCGCAGCCGCCGGTCGAGGGCGCGGCGATTGGCGCAGCCGGTGAGCGAGTCGGTGTCGGCCAGTTCGCGCAGCTGCGAGGCGCCGTCGGCCTGCCGCACCAGGTCGTAGGCCTTGTCCAGCGCGGTCACCGCCGTCTCGATCACCTGTTCGGCGAAGCCGAGGTCGAGCCGGTTGAGCGGCGGATCGTCGTCGGTGGTGCGCAGGAAGAAGACGCCGGCGCTCTGGCCCTGCGAGCGGAAACGGCAGCGCGATCACCGACCGGGTGCGGGGCGTCTGGCCTTCGGCGCTCCAGTTGGCGCGCACGTCCTGGTAGAGCGGATCGTGGTCGACGTCGGTGACCAGCACCGTCTTGCCGGTCTCGAGCGCCCGCTGGATCTCGGGATACTTGGTGAGGTCGACGCGCAGGTCGCGCAGGTTCGGGTTCTCGTACGCGGCCACGCACGGTGCCCTCGACGTCGCCCGGGGCCGGCGAGCACCACCGAGCAGCGCGCGATGCGGAGCCCGGCCGCGACGCGCCGGACCAGGATCTGGTAGATCTCCTCGGGATCGAGCGACGCGGTGATCTCCTTGAGGATCGACACCAGTTCGCTGCGCGAGCGCGCCTCGGCGCGGGCCTGTTGAGTTCGCGGCCGACGCGGAGGTGGGCCTTGATGCGCGCCAGCAGTTCGCGCACCTGGTAGGGGCGCTGCGATCGCGTCGGAGGCGCCGAGGCCGAGCGGCTCCAGCGGCGCCATGTCGAAGCCGGCGTCGGACGATGCACGAAGCATCGGGACATGCCGTTGGCGCACGTCTTCGCGCAGGCGCGCCGAGGCGGTCCATCGTGCCGGCGTCGGCGTTGGCCGAGGTCGACCACCAGCAGGTCGTACACTCCTGGTCGAGTCGTTCGAGCAGCTGCGGCGCCGCCGAGCGCCGTCATCACGTCGTATCCGTTCTCCTTGAGCACCCACGACAGCGTGCGGGCCAGGGCCGTGTCTTCGGTGGCGAGCAGCAGTCGCGGGGTTGCTCATGCGGCGACCAGCTCCGGCGAAGCGCGCCGGGTCGACGTTGCCGCCGGTGCAGACCAGCGCGGTCGGTTGCCGGGCGAGCGCGGTCGCGCGAAGTGTAACCAGCGCGCGCCGTGGTCGACCGCGCCGGATGGTTCGACCCGGAGTCCCGACGGGCCGGAGCCAGCGCACCGCGGTGACGATCTGGTCATCGGTCACGGCGATGACGTCGTGGACGTGTGCGCGGATCAGCGGCCAGGTCAGCGTCGCCGACGGACACGGTGAGCAACCCATCGGCCAGGCTGGTGCCGCGCGGGGACGGCGACCGGGTGGCCGGCGGCGAACGCGGCCGAGAGCTTGCGGCACGGCGGCCGGCTCGACGGCGACGACCCGCACGTCGGGGCGGAGCGCGGCGACCGCCGCGCAGACGCCGGCCAGGAGCCCGCCGCCGCCGACCGGGACCAGGATGGTCCGACCGCCGGCCACTGCTCGAGGATCTCGAGCCCGCAGGTGCCCTGCCCGGCGATGACGTCGGGATGGTCGAACGGCGGGATCAGGGTCAGTCCCTCCTCCAGCGCGAGCGCGTTCGGCGGCGGCGCCCTGCTCGGGGCCGCGGGTCCTGCCCGCCAGCACCACCTCGGCGCCGAGACGCGCGGACGCCGTCGACCTTGATCGCCGGCGGCCGACTCCGGCATCACCACGACGGCGCGGACGCCGAGCCGCTGTGCGGCGAAGGCGATGCCGAGGCCGTGGTTGCCGCTGGACGAGGTCACCACGCCGCGGCGGCGGGCGTCGTCGGGGAGCCGGCGCAGCGCGGTCCACGCGCCGCGGATCTTGAAGGCGCCGATCGGCTGGAGGTGCTCGGCCTTGAGCCGGCGTCGGCGGCCGATCGACGGCAGCGGGATCAGCGGCGTGCGTTCGGCCACGCCGGCGAGGCCGGCCTGCGCTTCGCGCAGGTCGTCGAGCGAGGTCACCGCCGCAGGTCCGCTCACGCGTCGGCCGGTCGGCGCTTCGGCCTCGACCTCGTCGTCGGCGGCCTCGTCCTCTTCCTTCTGGACCCGCGCCACGTCGACGATCTGGTCGCCGGCATCGAGGTTCATCAGCTTGACGCCCTGGGTGTTGCGCCCGCTGACGCGAATCCCTTCCACCGGGCAGCGGATGATCACGCCGCCCTTGGTGATCATCATCAGCTCGTCCTCGGGGAGCACGTCCTTGAGGGCGATCAGCTTGCCGGTCTTCTCGGTCTGCTGCATGGTGATGATGCCCTTGCCGCCGCGCTGCTGCACGCGGTAGTCGGCGAGCGCGCTGCGCTTGCCGATGCCGCGCTCGCTGACGACCAGCAGCTCGGCCCGTTCGCGCACGACCACCATGCCGATGACCTGGTCGCCCTGTGTCGAGCTCGATGCCCTTGACGCCGCTGGTGGCGCGCCCCATCTCGCCGGACGTCGGTTTCGTGGAACCGGATGCTCATGCCGAACGACGTCGCCAGGACGATGTCGTCGTTGCCGCGGGTCTTCTGGACGTCGATCAGTTCGTCGTCGGCATCGATGTTGATGGCGTTGATGCCGACGGTGCGGACGTTGCCGTAGGCCGACAGCACCGTCTTCTTCACCGTGCCGTTGCGGGTGACGAACATCAGCCACTCGTCGTCGCCGAACTTGCGCACCGGCACCAGGGCCGCGATCCGCTCGCCTTCGCGGATGTTGATGCAGTTGACCACCGGCTTGCCGCGGGCCGCGCGGCCGCCCTGCGGAATCTCGTGCACCTTGAGCCAGTACACCGTGCCGCGGTCGGAGAAGAACATCAGGTAGTCGTGGGTCGACGCGATGAAGAGGTGCTCGACCCAGTCGGCTTCCTTGGTCTCCATGCCGGTGAGCCCGCGGCCGCCGCGGCGCTGCCGGCGATAGGTGGTGACCGGGATCCGCTTGATGTAGCCGGTGTGGGAGATGGTGATCACCATGTCTTCTTCGGCGATCAGGTCCTCGACCGAGAACTCGCCCTGGTCGGTGAGGATCTCGGTGCGGCGGTCGTCGCCGAAGGTCGCGGCGAGCTCGTCGACCTCGTCGACCAGGATCTTCATCCGCTTCTCGCGCGAGTCGAGGATGCTCTGCAGCTCGGCGATCGTGGCGCGCACCTCGGCCAGCTCGGCTTCGAGCTTGTCGATCTCGAGCCCGGTGAGCTTGGCGAGGCGCATGTTGAGGATGGCGTCGGCCTGCGCCTCGCTCAGCCCGAAGCGCGCTGCGCAGCGCGGCGTCGGCCGTGGGCGTGTCGGCCGACCCGCGGATGATCCGGATCACCTCGTCGATGTTGTCGACGGCGATCTTGAGCCCCTCGAGGATGTGCTCGCGCTTCTTCGCCTCGCCGAGGTCGAACTCGGTACGCCGCACGATGATCGTGTGGCGGTGGCTCGATGAAGTGCTGCAGCATCTCCTTGAGCGGCATCACCTTCGGCGCGCCGTTGACGAGCGCCAGGTTGATGACGCCGAAGGTGCTCTGCATCGCGGTGTGCTTGTAGAGCTGGTTGAGCACCACCTGCGCGATGGCGTCGCGCTTGAGCTCCACCACCAGCCGCATGCCGTCGCGGTCGGACTCGTCGCGCACGCCGGTGATGCCGTCGACCCGCTTGGACATCGCCAGGTCGGCGATCGCCGCATGCAGATTGGCCTTGTTGACCTGGTAGGGGATCTCGGTGATGATCAGCGCGTTCTTGCCGGTGCGCTCGTTCTCCTCGATCCGCGCCTTGGCCCGCATGATGACCCGGCCGCGCCCGGTTTCGTAGGCCTCGCGGATGCCCGCTTCGCCGTAGATGTAGGCGCCGGTGGGGAAATCGGGTCCCTTGATGTGCTCGCAGCAGGTCGTCGAGCGTGGCGTCCGGGTTCCTGGACCAGCGCCTCGATGGCGCCCGCCACCTCGCGCAGGTTGTGCGGCGGGATGTTGGTCGCCATGCCGACGGCGATGCCGCTCGAGCCGTTGACGAGCAGGTTCGGGCAGCTTCGACGGCAGCACCGACGGTTCTTCGCGCTGGTCGTCGAAATTCGGCTGGAAGTCGACGGTGTTCTTGTCGATGTCGGCCAGCATCTCGAGCGCGATCCGGGTGAGCCGCGCCTCGGTGTACCGGTAGGCCGCCGCCGGGTCGCCGTCGACCGAGCCGAAGTTGCCCTGCCCGTCGACCAGCGGATAGCGCAGCGAGAAGTCCTGCACCATGCGCACCAGCGCGTCGTACACCGAACTGTCGCCGTGCGGGTGATACTTGCCGAGCACGTCGCCCACGACCGTGGCGGACTTCTTGAACGGCCGGGTGGGAATCAGCCCGAGCTCGTTCATGGCATAGAGGATCCGCCGATGCACCGGCTTGAGGCCGTCCCGCACATCGGGAAGGGCGCGCGAGACGATGACGCTCATCGAATAGTTGATGAACGACTGTTGCAGCTCTTCTTCAATCAGTCGCGGAACGATCCGTTCGCGGGAAATGGGCGCGGTCATCGGGGTCCGATATGGAGGGAATGCCGGCGGTCCGTTACCGGGGGACCGGGAACCGCCAAATATACCGCTTTCCGGGCCTGGTAACAAGCCGAGACGTGATTGCTAACCTATTGGAAAACAATGACTTGCGAATGGTGGCCGGGGCGGGGGCGGCGCCGGACCGCGGAATCGGCATTGACGCGTTTTCGATCGGCCCGGGTTGCCGTCCCGGCGCGTCGCCCGACGCGTCAGGCGCGACCGGGAATGGGCTGGTCAGCAGGCGCCGGATCGGCGGCGGCACGGCCGTGGCGGCGGCGGGCGAATCGCGCCGAGACGCCGTCGAACCAGACGTACACGACCGGCGTGATGAACAGCGTGATCATCTGCGAGACCGCGAGCCCGCCGACCACCGCGACGCCGAGCGGGCGGCGCGACTCGGCGCCGGCGCCGGCGCCGAGCGCGATCGGCAGCGTGCCCATCAGGGCGGCCATGGTGGTCATCATGATCGGCCGGAACCGCACCAGGCACGCCTCGTGGATCGCGTCGCGCGCCGACTTGTCGTTCGTTGCGCTCGGCGGCGATCGCGAAGTCGATCATCATGATGGCGTTCTTCTTGACCAGGCCGATCAGCATGATGATGCCGACGAAGGCGTAGATGCTCAGCTCCATGTGGAAGATCAGCAGCGCCAGCAGCGCGCCGAAGCCCGGCGAACGGCAGGCCGGAGAAGATCGTCAGCGGATGGATGAAGCTCTCGTAGAGGATGCCGAGCACGATGTAGATCACCACGATGGCGAGCATCAGCAGGACGAGCAGGCCGCTGCTGGGCGTCCTGGAACGCCTGCGCCGTGCCGGCGAATGCCGCCGTGATCGCCGGCGGCAGGAGCTGCCGCGGCGATCCGGTTGATGCCGTCGACCGCGTCGCCCGATCGACACGCCGGGGGCCAGGTTGAACGAGAGCGTCACCGCCGGCAGCTGGCCGGAGTGGTTGACGGTGAGCGGGCCGACGCTCGGCGTGACGGTGGCGAGCGCCGTCGAGCGGCACCAGCTGGCCATTGGTCGCCGCGAATGGAGATCAGCGACAGCGCGTCGAGGTCGCGCTGGTACTGGGGCTGCAGCTCCATCACCACCCAGTACTGGTTGGTGGTGGTGTAGATGGTGGAGACCTGGCGCGCGCCGTAGGCGTCGTAGAGCGCGTCCTCGATCTGGTCGACCGTGATGCCGTCGGCGGCGGCGCGGTCGCGGTCGATGGTGACCTTCACCTGCGGGTTCTTGATCTGCAGGTCGCTGGTGACGTCGGTCAATCCGGGGATCGCCGCCAGGCGCGCCTCCATCGCCTGCGCGGTGCTGGTACAGCTGGTCGATGTCGGCGCCCTGCAGCGTGTACTGGTACAGGCTCTTGGACGACCGGCCGCCGATGTTGATCACCGGCGGGTTCTGCACGAAGGCGCGCAGCCCGGGAATCTGGTTCGAGTTTGCCGGTCAGCTCCCGGCCGACGTCGTCGGCGGAGAGCGCGCGCTTGTCCGGGTCGACCAGGTGCATGAACAGCCGGCCCTGGTTGGCGGTCGACCCCGAGCCGCCGCTCCCATGAACGCCATGTAGTGCGGCGACGTTGGGGTCCTGCGAGACCACCTGCATCGCCTCGACCTGGTGCCGCTCCATCCCGTCGAACGACGTGCCTTCGGTGGTCTCGGTCGTGGCGCGCAGCTGGCCCTGGTCCTCGGACGGGATGAATCCCTTCGGCACGACACGGGCCAGCCACACCGTGCCGAGGAGGATCAGCGCCGAGCCGGCGAACATCAGCGCGCGGCGTGGTCGAGCGCCCAGCGCAGCGCCGCGGTCGTAGCCGGCAACGGCGCCCTGGTAGAGCGCTTCGGTGACCTGGAACAGCCGGCCGAGCGCGCCCGCGGTGGCTCGGCGGCGCGTGCGCGCCCCGGGCCGCAGGAAGCGCCTGCAGAGCATCGGCGTGAGCGTCAGCGAGACGAAACCCGACACCAGGATCGCGACGCCGATCGTGACCGCGAATTCGTGGAACAGCCGGCCGATCAGCCCGCCGAGGAACAGCACCGGGATGAACACCGCCACCAGCGACATCGTCATCGACAGGATGGTGAAGCCGATCTCGGCCGAGCCGCTTGATACGCCGCCTCGCGCGGCGCCTCGCCCAGCTCGATGTGCCGGACGATGTTCTCGAGCATGACGATGGCGTCGTCGACCACGAAGCCGACCGACAGCGTCAGCGCCATCAGCGAGAGGTTGTCGAGCGAGTAGCCGAGGAGATACATCACGGCGAAGGTGCCGACCAGCGACATCGGCAGCGCCAGGCACGGGATGATGGTGGCGGAGACGTTCCGCAGGAACAGGAAGATCACCAGCACGACCAGGCAGAGCGTCAGGTAGAGGGTGAACTTGACGTCGTGGACCGATTGCTCGATCGACTCGCGACCGGTCGTAGAGGGTCGCGATCTGGACCGACGCGGGCAGCTGGGCGGTCAACTGCGCCATCTCGTCACGCACCGCCTGGGCCACCGCGACGGTGTTGGTGCCGGGCTGGCGCTGGATGGCGAGGACGATGCCGCGGGTGCCGTCGAACCACGCGGCGGCCTTGGTGTCCTGCACGCTGTCGACGACCTGGCCGAGGTCCTCGAGGCGGACCGGCGTGCCGTCGCGATAGGCCACGACCAGCGGCCGGAACGCGGCGGCGTCGTGCGAGCTGGCCGTTCGACTCCACCGAATAGGCGCGGTCGGTGCCCCAGAGCATGCCGGTCGGCAGGCTGACGTTGCCGCTGCTGACGGCGTTGACGACCTCGTCGATGCCGATCTTCCGGGCCGCCAGCGCCTGCGGGTCGAGCTCGATGCGCACCGCGTACTTCTGCGAGCCGTAGACCTGCACCTGCGCGACGCCGGAGACGGTCGACAGCTGCTGCGCGATGCGCGTCTCGCCGTATTCGTCGAGGGTCGACAGCGGCAGCGTCGGCGACGTGACGGCGTAGAACAGGATCGGCGCCGCCGAGGGATCGTCCTTGCGGTACGACGGCGGCAGCATCGTCGGCGGCAGCTGCCGCTGGACCTGCGCCAGCGCCGCCTGCACGTCGGCGGCGGCGGCGTCGATGTTGCGACTCAGCGCGAACTGCAGCGTGATGTTGGTGGCGCCCTGCAGCGACGACGAGGTGATCGACTCGAGGCCGGCGATGGTGGAGAACTGCTTCTCCATCGGCGTGGCGACCGACGACGCCATCGTCTCGGGGCTGGCGCCGGGGAGCGACGCGTTGACCGAGATGGTCGGGTAGTCGACCGTCGGGCAGGTCGGCGACCGGCAGGTCGCGGTAGGCGGCGATGCCGAAGACGAGGATGCCCGACATGACCAGCGTGGTCATCACCGGCCGGGAGATCCACGGCGCCGAGAGGTTCATCGCGGCTGCGGCCTGGCTGCATCGACGACCTGCGCACCGTCGGTCAGGCGCAGCTGGCCGTCGATCACCACCAGTTGGCCGGCACGCGATACCCCGCCGGCCAGGACCGCGAGGGTGTCGGAACTCCGTTGCACGTCGACCTTCACCACGTGCGCCCGGTGGGCGGAGTCGACCGTCCAGACGACGTCGCCCGCCTGGCCGCTCTGCACCGCCGACGCCGGGACGACCAGGGCGTTCTTCTCGACGTCGAGCTGGAGCGCGACCCGCTCCAGCGCGCCGGGCCAGAGCACGCGATCGGGGTTGTCGAAACGCGCCTTGAGCATCACGGTGCCGGTGAGCGAGTCGACGGCGTTGTCGAGGAAGACCAGCGTGCCGTGTTCGACGCTGCGCGGAATCGCCGACCGGTGCGGCGGTGACCGGCAGCGCGCGGCCCGCGGCGCGTTGGCGGACGGCATCGAACAGGGTGGCGGCGACGGGGAACCGCACCAGAATCGGCGAGATCTGGTTGATGACGACCAGCGTCTGATCGGCGCCGCCCCGCACCTGGTTGCCTTCCCGCACCAGGATGCTGCCGGCGCGGCCGGAGATCGGCGCGCGGATCGTGGCATACTGCAGGTTGAGCCGGGCCTGCTCGATGGCGGCGGAATCGGCGCGAAGCGTGCCGACGAGTGCGCTGGCGGCGGCCCGCGACTGGTCGAGCTGCTGCTGCGTCACGTAATCCTTGGCGGCGAGCGCCGCGTTGCGCGTCACGTCCTGCTCCGCGCTGGTCCACTGGGCCTGGTCGCGGGACAGGTTCGCCTGGGCCTGATCGAGCGCCGCGCGGAAGGGGCGCGGATCGATGTCGAACAGCTCCTGGCCCCGGGCGACATCGTCGCCTTCCTTGAACAGCACCTTGATGAGCAGCCCGCTGATCTGCGCCTGCACGGCCGCGGTGAGGATCGGTTCGACCGTGCCGGTCGACGTGAGGATCAGCGGAACGTCGGACTGGCGCACGGCCACGACGCTGACCGGGACCGGGGGGATCGGCGGCGCCTTGGCGGCGCCGCAGGCGGCGGCCGCGAGCAGGGCGACGGGGGACAACGACAACGCAACTCGACGACGCGTCATGGAGTATTTCCGGAAGCAGGCGGAGCGAGATGCAGCTGCGTCGAGCCGCTCGGCTCGAGCAGGCCGGCGTCGTGGGCGAGCTGCACCAGCGACGTGTGCCAGTCGACGTGCGCCTGAACCTGCTGCGCCCGGGCCGACGCCAGTTCCTGCTCGGCGGTGACGAGCTCGATCACCGAGCCGACACCCTGGCGGTACCGCGCGCGTGCGGCATCGGCGTTGGCCGACGCGCTGGTGAGCAGATCGTTGGCCGCCGCCACCTGTTCGGTGGCGGTGCGGAACGCCTGGTAGGTCTGGAACACCTGCAGCGCCACCTGCTGCTCCATGCTGCGCAGCCGGGCGGTTTCGGCCTGGGCGGTGAGTTCGGCGGCGCGTGCGGCGTACTGCCAGCCGAGGCCGTTGAAGATCGGAATCGAGACGGCAAGGCCGAAGTTGTACGAGAACTTGCTGCCGCTGACGCCGTTGACATAGGTGTTGGCGGTGGTTCCGGTGGCGGAGAGCGACGGCAGGAACTGGCCCCGCGCTGCCTTTGCGTCCGACGCGCGTTCGTCAGCCAGGGCGCGTTCGGCGGCCAGGTCAGGGCGTGCGGCGAGGGCGCTGTCGATCAGCGCGCCGACGGAATCGGCGACCGCCGCCACCGGCGACCCCGCGGCCGCGGTGTCGACGTCGAATTCGGCGGTGGGCGGCAAGCCGATCAGCGTGGCGAGCCCGCCGTGGGCGCTGGCCAGCGCGCCCGCGGCATTCTGCAGCGCCAGCCGCGCCTGCGCCACCGCGGTACGGGCCTGGAGGACGTCGGCGATCGTGGCGACCCCGACGGAATGCCGGTCCTCGGCGGCGGAGAGGTTGGTCTGCGCCTCGTTGAACGTGGCCTGCGCGGCACCGAGCAGCCCCTCGGCGCCGACGTAGGCGTAGTATCCCTGCGCGGTGCGCTGCACCACGTCGGCGATGGTGGCGTTGTGCGTCCAGTCGGCGACATACAGCGCGTCGCGCGCGGCGCTGAACGCGCCGCCTTCACCGAACGAGAACAGCAGCCAGCTGAGCGACAGCGTCGGGCCGTAGGTCTCCTGGTTGACGGAGATGCGGCCGCCGGTGGCCGACGTCTTGATCTTCGTGGCGTCGAGCGTGCCGGTGATGGTGGGGAAGACGACGGCGCGCTCGCTGCCATAGGTGGCGGCGGCGGACCGGGCGGCGAGCCAGCGTGGCGCGGGTGTCGGGGCTGCGATCGAGCGCCAGCGCGACGAGGTCGTCGACGGTGAGCGCACCGCGCCGCCCGGCCAGATCGGCCGGCAACGTGTCGGCCACCACGTGACTGGCGGCGGCCCGCTGCTGCTGCCGGACCGGAGGGTGCCACGTCGTGGCCGGCGTCGGGGCCGACGGCGCGGCGCCGCCGGCGCCCGGAAGGGCGGGGGCGCAGCCCGCGAGGGCGACGCTGCCGGCGGCGAGCAGCGGCAACGTGATGCGCGCGGCCGCGCCGATGGTCGGCGACGGGCGCCTGGGAGAACGAGTCAATGGATCCTGCGTTTAATCTGTACTGAACGTTGGTCGGACCGCCGGACACCAGCATCTACGCATTGACAAGCCTTAGAAGTGAAACCGGAACGGCTCCGGCGGGAAGGGGTCGGGGCAAGTACGGGCGATGTCGCGGCGGCGGACCGGCCTCAGCGCTCGGAGCCTGTTGCGGGCTGTAACGGAACGACGACGTGCCGACGTCGATGGGGCAACCCCAGCAGGAACGGCGGCAGCAGGAACATCACGCCCAGCGTCCCCGCCACGGTGCCGCCGGCCGTCGCGAGCGCGATGGCGCCGAAGAGCGACGACGACTTGTTCCCCGCCGCCATCGGGATGAGCGACGCGATGGTGGTCAACGTCACCAGCACGATCATCGTGACCCGGTCGGTGGCCGCGCGCCACACGTCGGCCCCGGTAAGATGGCCGCCACGCTGCTTCCGTCTGGCCACGGCGGCGTCGATCTGCAGGATGGAATGGTTGACGGCAAGCCCCACCACCAGGATCACGCCCACCGCCGCTTCGCGCGTGAACGCCGTGCCGGTGATCCAGAACGCCGCCACCACGCCGCCCAGCGCCATCGGAATGGCGAACAACACCATCAGCGGCGCCCACACCGAGTCGAACACCAGCGCCACCGCCACCAGCACCAGCAGGATGCCGACGCCGAAGACCAGTCCCAGCCCCTTGGCCGATTGGTCGCCGTTGTAGGCTGTAGCTGTCGTCGAGCACGGTATAGCCGGGCGGCACCGCAATCGACGCCATGAACGCCTTGTAGGTCCGGTCGGCCAGTTTCTGCGGTCCGCGGAAGTCGTAGGTGATGTAGCGGATGTACTGCTGGTCCTCCCGCTGGATGCTGCCCGACTGCGTCACCTCGCTGACGTTGCTGACGTCGCCGATCCGCACCGGCACATGGTCGGGATTGTTCACCAGTCCGGCGGCGAGCTGGTGAGATCCCGGTTGCTGCGCCCCGATGGCGCGCAAGCGTCACCGGCATCGGACTGGTTGTCGATCTCCATCGTGGTGCCACCGCCGAAGCCCGGCGATCTGCTGCGAGACGCTGTTGTTGAAGTTTGTCGCGGTCGCGCCGACGCGGCTCAGCGCCTGACGGTCCGGCGTGAGCACGACGCTGACGGTGTGCTGCGTTCCCCAGCGCCCCGCCGCCTCGATGTCGACCGAACGGACCCGGGGAATCCGCTCGAGCCGCGCCTTGAGGTCGAGCGCCAGCTGCAGCACGCCGTCGTACGAGTAGCCCTTGAGCGTCAGACTGTGACTCACCTGCGCTGCCGGAACCGCTGCTGTTGTAGTAGCCCGGGCCCTTCGGGTTTGCTGACGCTGACATAGTCGGTGCCGCCGATGAGCACGGCGCGCTGGGTCAGTTCGTCGGAGATGACCCACGGCATGTCGGACGCGCTGCCGTCAGCGGTGAACTCGACCTCCACCGTGCCGGCGAGGTTGTTGCCGGACGAACGCACCAGCGCCACGCCGGGGCGGCCGATGGCCACCTGCTCCAGTTCGCTGATGATTTCGTTCAGCTTCTCGGGATCGGACCCTTTCGGGAATCCCACCGACGCGGTGATGATCTGGTGCTGCTGCCGTACCAGTCGCCCCAGCTGACCCGCGGCACCTTCTTGATGAATCCCCAGGTGAGCACCGCCGACGGCAGCCGCCGTGAACGCGATGGCCACGAAGCGCCAGCGCAGCACGCCGAGCATCATCCGGCGGTAGAGCCGCGCCAGTCGCGGCCATCCCTTGGGCGCCGCGCGACCGGACCCGCGGCCGCCGCGACCCACGGCGGGAACGACGATCAGCGCCACGCCGACCGACCACGCCAGCGCCAGCGCAAAGGCCGCGGCGAACGGCATGAACTCGGCGCGGGAGTTTCCCTGCAGATAGAGGAACGGAAGCAGCACGACCGTCGTCGTGAGTGTCGAGCCCATCACCGCCGAGGCGATGCGCCGCCCCGCGTCGGCCCGGCCGTCCGGCGTGTTCTCCACCCAGCGGAGCCGTTCGACAACCACCAGCCCGTTCTGCACCAGGATGCCGATACCCATCGCGAGACCGGCCAGTGTCAGCAGGTTGGCGGGGATATGCAGCAGGTACAGCGACAGCGACGCGCCGGCGATCGCGACGGCGGCACTGCCGAGAACCAGCATGCTCCGGCTGGCGCTGCGCAGGGTCAGCAGCAGCACCAGCAGCACCGCGGCGAAGGCGATCGACGCCGCGCAGCAGCAGGTCGTCCAGCTGATGGCGGAGGTCGATGCTCTCGTCGTTGGCAATGCTGGAGCCGGACACCGGGCGGCATCCGCGGCGCCAGCTCGGCGACGGCGCGATTGACGGCGGCGGCAGTCCTGATCGGCGTCAGCCTGCGGCTGTCGCGCCAACGACAGGCTCACCGCGGTGACGCCGTTCAGCCGGTAGAAGACGCCGCCGTTGTCCTCCTCCGGGCGGATCGCGGCGAGATCGCCGAGCAGAACGACCCGCCCGCCCGGTGCCACCACCGGGAGCCTGGCCAGATCGGCCGTCAGGTGCGGTTGGTCGCGCACGACCACACTGTACTGGTACGGGCCGTCGTGGACGCTGCCGAGCGGCTCGACGAGCCGGGCATTCGACAGCGCGGTACGCAGTGCCGCCGGATCGATGCCGAGCTGGCCGAGACGGGTCGGATCGTACGAAACGCTGATTCCCATCCGTTGGCGCCACCGTTGGCGAGCGACCGACGCGACGCCAGGCACCGCCTGGAGCACCGGCTGGATACGGTCGACCGCAATCTGCTTCAGGGCGCCCGGTGTGTACGGTCCGACGACGTTGATCTCGACCAGCGGCTTCTGCTGCAGATCGTCCGGCGTCCAGTCGCCGACCGAGAATCCCCGCGGCGGCGGCGGGCGGAAGGTCGCCGTGCAGCGCTTGCAACCGCTCGAGGATCGCCAGCCGTGTCATGGTGACGTCGGCGTCGGGCTCGAGGGTGACGGTGATGATGCACGATCCGCTGCTCGACGTCGACTCGCGTCGTCTTGACGCCGCGCACCGCTTGCACCGCCGATTCGATCGGCGCGGTGACGTAGCTCTCCATCAGCTCCGGCGACGACCCTGGCCAGCTGTCCGTGATGGTCAGCTGCGGGAATTCGGTGGTGGACTTGGTGGAGAGCGGCAGCTTGGTGAACGCCACCCCACCGGCAATGAGAATCCCGGCGGCCAGCGCCCAGATCACCGCGGCGCGATGCGTGGCCCAACGGATCACGCCGGGTTCCCCTCCCGCAGCGCCGCCCGCGCCCCGGCGAAGCGCTCCTTGCGGCGTTCGACCATGGCATAGATCGCCGGCATCAGGAAGAAGGTGACGGCGAGCTGGGTGATCGATCCACCGATGACGCCGGCCGCGAGCGGTTGGTACAGTGCGCCGCCGCTGCCGAGGTTGAGCACCAGCGGGATGACGCCGGCGATGGCGGTGAAGGTGGTCATGGTGATGGCGCGGAGCCGCTTGTGGCCGCCGCGGTAGATCGCCTCGTCGATCGGGTAGCCGAGGTCGCGGTAGCGGTGGATGGCGTCGAGCTTGACCACCGCCTCGTTGTCGGCCATGCCGATCATCACCACGATCCCGATGAGCGAGACCGCATTGAGCGACTGGTGGGTGAGCCAGAGCAGCAGGATGCTGCCGGCGCCGGCCAGCGGCACGGTGGTCATGACAATCAACGGCGAGGTGAACGACGCGAATTCGCCGGCCAGCACCAGGTACATCAGCACTGCCGACAGGATCGCCACCAGCGAGAGCTCGTGGGCGGTGCGGCGCGTCTCGGCGTCGGCGCCGGTGATCTGCCACTGCACCCCGCTGCCGAAGGAGAGTCCGGAGACGGTCTTCTGGATCCGGGACGCGGCCTTCGACGTGCCGCCCTTCTCCACTACCGCCTCGACGACGCTCACCGGCCGCTGGTTGTCGCGCACCACCTCGATCGGCGCGCGGACCTCCGCGACGCTCACCAGGTCGCTCACCGGAATGCCGTGCACCGTCGACGCCAGCGCGGCCTGGAGATTCTCGTTGGCGACGCCGGCGTAGCGGACACTGATCGGGGTGCGTTCGTCGGTGGCGCGCAACTCGCCGGCTTCGACGCCGCCCAGGGCACCCTGCAGCACGTCGAGCACCGGCTGCACCTGGAGGCCGTCTTCGGCGATACGCGCCCGCTGGGGCGTGACCTCGATCACCGGCTCGGTGCCGGCGAACGCATCGCGCACGTCGGCCAGCGAGGTGAGCGGCGTGAGGGCGTGACGCACCTGGTCGGCGGCGGCCTGCGCGTCGGCGATGTTCTGCGCGGTGACTTCGACGTTGATGGTGCGCCCCTGGCGGCCGATCAATGCACCGAACTCCGACTGCCCGGCGAGATCGATGGCGAGATCGCCCTGGGCCAGGTCGGGCACCGCGCGTCGCAACGCCGCGGCAAAGTCGGCCGGCTTCATTCCCTTCGCCACGGGAATCACCATGCTCGCCGTTCCCGACGACCCCGGCTCGGCGCCGCTCAGCACCTCTTCGTCGCTGGCCAACCCGACGCGGGCGTAAACGCCGGCACTGCCGAGTCTCGCGGCCGCGGACTCGATCCGGTCGGCCTGGCGGATCGTCTCCTCGATCGCGGTGCCGGCCGGAAGTCTGAGGTCGACCACCGCGGTGCCTTCATCGACACGCGGCAGGATTTCGCGCGGCAGGCGCATCAGCAACACGATGGTTCCGGCCACCGACATGACCGAGATCGCCACCACCCGCCACGGATAGCGGAGCGACCAGCGCAGCCCCGATTCGTACCAGCCGGTCGCCGTGTGGCCGAGTCGGTCGAGGAACGACGGGTTCGACGGGAGTTCGTCCATGTGCGATTCGTTCGCCATCTCGGGCCGCCACGGACGGTCGCCCGCATCGTGCGCGTGGGCGGGATCGGTGTGCGCGCCCGCCTTGTGATGATGGCCCCAGAGCGTCAGCACCGGCATCAGCGTCAGTGCCAGCACCAGCGATGCCATCAGCGTCACCACCACCGAAATCGACAGGTCGCGAAAGAGTGCCGCCGAGAGCCCCTGGACGAAGACGATCGGCCCGAAGACGAGCGCCGTGGTGAGGGTTCCGGCGATCAGCGGTGCGCTCACTTCGTCCGCGGCGACACGGGCGGACGCCATGTCGGCGCCCCCGGCGTGGCGGCCGCGTTCGGTCGCTTCGGCCACCACGATCGAATTGTCGACCAGCATCCCCACCGCCAGCGCCAGGCCGCCCAGCGAGAGGATGTTGATGGTCACGTGGAAGAGCTGCATCAGGGTGAGCGAGACGAACACCGACAACGGCACCATCACGCCGATCGCGATCGACATGCGGAGGTCGCGCAGGAAGAGGAGAATCACCAGGATCGACAGCACGCCGCCGACGATGATCTCCTGCCAGAGATTGCTCAACGCGGCGCGGACGAACGCCGCCTGGGCCGCGACGAGGTGGATCTCGACCTGGGGAAATTCCTGGCGCAGCGTCGTGAGGCTCTTGTCGAGCTGCGCGGTGACGCTCACCGTGTTGGCGCCGGCGTCCTTGTAGACCACGAGCCCCACGGCGGGCTTGCCGTCGAGGCGCACCATCGTGACCGGATCAGCGGTGGCCGGCGTCACCGTGGCGAGATCCGAGAGCCGGATGCCGCTGCCGGCCGGCCCGATCGGAACATTGCGGATTTGCGCCGGGTCGCTGAGCTCCGACCGTGTCCGGACCGAGAACCGGAACTGGCCCCGGCGAATGGTGCCGCTCACCGCGTTGGCGTTGGCGCTCTGGATGGCGGTGCTGATCTGGTCGGGGGTGATGCCCAGCGCGCGGGCGCGGTCGGGATCGACGTCGACGCGGATCTCGTCGGTCGGATCGCCGACCACCGCGACATTGGCGACGCCGTCGATCTGTTCGAGTCGCCGGGCATGCACGTTCCGGGCGGTGGCGGCGATGGCGCGGAGATCGCCGGGGCCGGTGAGCGCGAGAATGGCGATCGGCCGTTCGCCGGGATCGGATGTCAGCAGCGTCGGGCGGCCGATGTCAGGGCCGAGATTCTCGGCGGCGTTGTCGAGGTGCTCGCGCACCGCCAGCACCGTCTTCGCCATGTCGGTGCCCCAGGCGAACTGCAGCGTGGTGGTCTCCTCGCCGTTGCGGCTTACCGAGCGCATGTCGACCAGCCCTGGAGTCGCCACCACCGCCTGCTCGATCGGCTCGGCGACGAACCGGGAGACTTCTTCGGCAGCGGCGCCCTGATAGGGCGTGCGGATGGTGAGCACCGGCAGGGCGATATCGGGGAGGAGCGACACCGGCATCTGGCGCAGCGACACCACGCCAAGCAGCACGAGCGCGAACACCGCCGATACGGTGGTGATGGGGCGCTTGAGGGCGGCGGAGCTGAGCGACACGGCGTTACGGCTGGATGCTGTCTTGCGTGGCGATGAGCCGGATCGGCGCCTGGTGCGTCAGCGTCAGCTGTCCCTCGGTGAGCACGATGTCACCGGGTTTGAGCGGAATCTGGCCGGTGCCGCTGTCGGGCAGCACTTCCGTTTCGAGGCCGTTGGTGCGCCCGGGGTTGATGTAGACCCAGTCGGCCTCGTTGTTGTTGTCGACGAACACCAGCGGGCGGTCGTCGCGCTCGATGATCGCCTTGGCCGGGACGATGATGCGGTGGTGGAGCCGTGTCGCTTCGAGCCGCACGTCGACGTACATCCCGGGGCGGAGCACGCCGTCGCCGGTGACGCGGATCAAGGCGTTGCCGAGGTGCAGCGTGGAATCGACCACCGGCAGCAGGGCGGCGATGGTGCCGCGCACCGGGTGATCGGGACGGGCGGCGACGGTGATATAGGCATCGCCGCCGACGGTGACCAGCGGGATGTCGTGTTCGAGCACTTTCGCGTTGACCATCAGGTGCGTCATGTCGACGATCGCCGCCACCTGGGTGCCGGCCGCGATGTGGTCGCCCGCGGCGATGCTCACCGATTCGATGACGCCGTCGAACGGCGCGGTGACGACGGCGTTCCTGAGGGTGAGTTCCGCCTTCTCCAGCGCCACCCGGGCGGCGGCGAGTCCCGATTGCGCCAGGGCGTAATCGCGTCGCGCCTGGCTCGGCGCCACGCCGGTCCCGGCGGAATCGGGTTCGATGATGTTGCGGTAATTGACCTCGGCGGCATTGACCTGTGCCTGAGCGGTCTGGACGTCGAGGAGCAGCGGCACCGAATCGATGCGAGCCAGCGGCTGGCCGGCGGTGACCTTGTCGCCAGCCTGGACCAGGACGGCGGTGACCACGCCGGCGGCCTGCGCCTGGAGGGTGGCGGTAGCCTGCGACTGGATCTGGCCGGTGGCGTCGACCGTGAGGACGAGATCGCCTTCGCGCACCGGCTGGCCCACCACCGGCAGGGCCAGGGATCCGGCCTTGGTGGTGTCACCGGCGGCGGGGTCGGCAGCGGTGGCGGTGTCGTCGGACTTCTTGTGACAGGCGGAGGTGCCGAGGGCCAGCGCGAGGGTGGCCGCGACGGCGCAGCGACGGGACAGGCTGTTGAATACCGGAACGGTCATGCGGGCACTCGCGGCTGGGGTCTGGGTGCCGCCGTCGCGGGGGCGTCGGGGCGGCGGGACAGGCCGGAAGTGGAATCGGGATATCGTTGCAAAGATAGTACGAAATGCGGGGGGCGTCGGTGTCAGGGGGTTCAGTGGCCGGCGGACACCACCGTATAGCGAACGACGCTCTGGACGCCATCACGATCCTCGTCGGTGCCCCAGAGTGTAGTCGACTCGGCCTCCCGAATGCGGACGGACCTGGGCAGTTGCACCGTCCCACGCTGGTTGCCGCGCGGATCCAGCTCGAGCCAGGTACGCACGGCGCCGACCGGGCGCAGGCCGATCCACGTGGTGGTATCGCGTCCGGCGACGAGGTAATCCACCGGCGGGAACAAGTTCGGAAGCTTGAGCTCGCGGGCCGCGGCCGCCATTTGTGGCGACCTCGCATCCCGGACTACGCGGTTGCGGATGCTGTCGGCGACCCGTGGCGTGATCCGGTCAGGCTCAAAGGCCAAGCGCACGGAATAGACCGTGTCATCGTTGCCGTCGAGTGAGACGACGGTGAACCCCGTCGGGTCTCCCTCGGGAACGGTGGCAACGACGAAACGAGACGCGTCTGAAGAGACGTCCCAGACAGGCTCGAGGCATTCCGGGACTGTGAGTGTGTGTCCGCGGATGGTTTGCCAGCAATCGTGATTCGGGAATTTCAGTGTTGCCGCCAGGCTGACTACGGTTCCGTCAGCGCGCAGACGGAAGTACGCTCCCGGCGCGTCGCCGATGGCGGTTCGCCACGCGGCTGGTTGATGGGCGTCGGACGGAACGAACGTGTCATACAGGAGATCGCCATTCGGATAGATCGCCGCGACTGCCATCAGATCAGCCACGGGGATGCCGCGGCCTCTTGCCTCTTGTTCCGATCCAACACCGGTTCGATTGATCGCTGTTGGCAGTGGCACGGTCCGGATCAGCTTCCCCGACGTCGAGTAGAATGTCAGACGTTTCAGTTGGTCGTCGACGATCCAGACCTGATTGTCGACAGCGCCGAGCGTGTTCGGCCACGCAAACTCGCCGGGCCCGGCGCCGCGTCGCCCGATCCGGCGGATTGACGTGCCGTTTGAATCCATGAGAAGGACTTGTGCGTCATCGGGCTGCGTGATGGCGATGGTGCCATCCCGAAGCACGGTGAGATCGGTGATCGAGCTCAGGCCCGCTCGATCGCCGTCAAGGCGGAATCCACGGGTCACGGAGAGGGGTTGACTGGCTTGCTGCGCCGCGGCGGGGGTCGTCACGATGACTCCCGCCGCGAGCATCAAAAGGGCAAGGTGGCCGTGCATTGTTGCCGGGGCCGCTCAGCGCGACGCCAGCAGGCCATCGGAGTTCACGCCGACTGAGTGGTGCATTGATAGTCAGCCGAACCGGTGCAGTAGCTCTTCATATCGCAATACCGCCACCTCAGCGAGCGCATCCGTGACGCCGAGTCGTTTGGAAACCAACCGGACGGTAAATTCGAAGGCAGCGTCCATTCCGTCGACGGCGGAGGGCCTGCCCTCGGCTTCGGTGCTGACATCCCGGTGGCGGGAAATGTTGCTGGGCCGCAACTTACCCGGGGTGGTCCGTGGCGGTGGCAGGCGGCGTCGCTTCCTCGGTGGCATCACGTCTCCGATTCCTGGTACGTCACGGCATGATCCTCTGCGAGGCGAACGTAATCATTACCACGATACGGCGCCGGCAAATTGTTGTCAATGTCACGATGCCAGCGCTTACCCGCTGCCGGTCGAAGCCGCGGACATCCTCGGATCGGGGCGTCCTGGCGGCTGGACAGGCCGGAAGTGGAATCGGGGTCTCGCTGCAAAGATAGTACGAAATGCGGGCGAGCCAGTGGTGTTGCGCGGGGGAGTTGGCGGAATCGCTCACGACCGAGGTGCTGTAACCGACGATGAACCCACCCGAGGTGTCGGACGCGACGCCTCGTACTGACACCGGCGCGCGCCGGGTGCCTCGCGGTGTCGCATAGCCGCGAGCCGCCGGGAACTCGTGCGCATCGTGGGTCGTCAGGCTGCCGTGCTTGCGAATCCGGAATTCGCCGGGGAACGGTCCGGCGAAGACGACATCGCCGGCCGGGTCGACAGTCAAGGCGCCGGGTGCGCCGAATGCTGACAGGGAGCATTCCGGATTGGTCAACACCGCAAAGCTGTCGACGACGGCGCCCGACCTGAGGCTGACACCGATCACGCCCGGTCCGGGACGGAATCCCGCTCTGGTGAACCATGCGACATCGTACGCAACCGCAAGATCAGAAAGCAGTCCGCCACTCCCAACCGTAATCTGTGACATCGGTTGTGCCGGAGTAGGGTGTCACCCGGTGATCGAGGCTCGCCAATGCCGCAACCGAACCGGATCCAATCGCGCAGATCGAGCCGGGCCCGGCGGGCGACGGGGCGGGGCAGAAGTGAAACCGTGAGCTCGTCGCAAATGCAGGACGACAAACGAGACGACGTGCCGGACATTGTCGCGCTCAGCGCGGTGTTGCTGCGGCGGTCAATCTGTAGGTCACGATCGACTCGACGCCATCCTCGTCCGTCGCGACTGTCCATAGGTACTTCATCTCGGCAGCCCGTATGCTTATGAAGCGAGGCAGCGTCAGGGTTGCGACCGTGACGCCATCCCTTCCCATGACCGTCCAGTGGTGCAGGCCATCCGTCGCCAGCTCCTCCAGCCACGTGGTGCCGTCGCGTCCGAGCAGCAATCGGGTGATCGGGGGAAAGTGCCTGGGAATTGACAAGTCCCGGTATAGGCGCGCGACGTCCGGTGGCAGGTGACTGGTGCGTGCGGCCACAACGCTGTCAGCAACGGCGCGAGGAATCACAACGGGATTGAACTCGATGCGCCTTTGGAACAGGGTGGCACCCGACATCCGGATACAGCGTACGTCGTACGCTGAGTTCTTCATGTCGAACTCTATGATGACCACGCGCGAGGCATCGCTGGCGACTGCGACCAGTGCGTCAGCGCAGAAGGGAACCGCGATGGCCGTCGCGGCTCCACTTGCGACAACGCAGTCGGGGCGAGGCGGAATGGTGGCAAGTCGCGCAATCACTTCGCCGCGGCGTGTTGTCGCAAGTAATACCTTGCCACCATGTCCCATGGATACCAATCCCGGGTCGTGCTCGGAAGAGGACGGATCGCCTGCCGCAACGATCAATCTGTTTGCCTTGCCGGAGGCGAGGACGCTCGGAGAGAAGAGCGCTTGCCTGGCCGTTGCGTCGAGCAACCTGACCGGGATGGGAAAGGTCTCCGAGAGCTTTCGGCCAGACGATAGGATGGTCACCCGTTTCGTGGCGGGATCCGTCGCCCAGAAGACCTGGCCGTTCGTGCCAAGCCGGTCCAGGTTCAGGAATTCACCAGGACCGGCACCACGACGACCGAACCGGCCAAGTGGGTGACCGTCGGCGGTGAAGAACAGGATCGTTGCGTCCATCGGTTCGGCCGCAGCAATGACACCTGAATCCCCGACCGCGAGGTCTGCAAACCGGGTAAACTCCCCTTCGATCACGACATCTGGCAATGCCTTGAGCTCGGGTACTTGGCCCAGTAGAGGAAGGGCATACGCGAAAACGACGACTGATTGTATCGGAACGCGCCATCTGCAGAACTTCCGTGCGTCGCGTGCCACCGCAGGCCGCCAAATCCTGAGGCTAGGCCTCGCCGCATCACACTGAGGGTTGCGGCCATCGCCCGGTGATCTGATGGATGGCCGCGTTCTGGTCTTCATCCAATCGTCGTCCGAATCTCCAGCATTCACGGCGTGAACGTGCCGACACAGTAGTAGGTGTTCCCATCGCAGTAGTGATCGGTAATGGTCCAATGGCTGCCGCACAGACTTGCGCAGTTGTCACTTGAAGGACAGCCGTTGGTGTTGGTGTCTGCGTAGCAGACATCTCCATTCCCGCGGCCTTCAGTTGCGCGAGCTGTCGCCGCGAATCCACTGACGAGGCCGCCGGCGACCGCAAGCGTGATGACCGTCTTTGTCGATACTAGCATCTCTTTCTCCGTGTGTCATGGTGTTTATGCTTCAGGACCTACTGCGCGGTAATCGCCGCGTTGTGAATGATGGAATCAAGACGAGCACCATCGATACCCGCACGATAGTAGACGCCATTGATGATCACCATCGGGGTGCCCTGGCCGCCAAGTCGCATCGCCAGCGCAGCGTCACTGTCGATCGCCGGCACCGGTGCTGACGCTCGAGCACACGCAGCGAACGCTGCAGAATCCTGCACTGCCGCGTCGCGGGCGAAATCCGTGAACGACTTGAAGCCGAGCGAATCCTGCTCCGCAAACAGGAGGTCATGGTATTGCCAGAATTTCCCTTGTCGGGCGGCGCATTCGGCCGCACGGGCCGCGGGGTACGCGAAGCGATGCATGGCAAGGGGCCAATTGCGGTACACGACGGCGATCTTGCCGGGATACCTCGCTTCGGCCGCGTTCAGTGTCTCCTGGAACGTGCGGCAGAACGGACACTCGTAGTCCGCAAACTCGAGAATCGTGACCGGGGCATCGGCCGGACCGAGCCGGTGCCCGGCATCCAGATAGTCGCGCCAATCCGGAATGCGCACCGGCGAGAGGTCCATTGGCGCGCCACGAATCGGATCATGGGTAAAGAACTGCCGCTTCACGACCGCCGCGGTCAGCACCACAAGGCAGGACACGGCCACGACGGCCAAGGCGTCCATCAGGGCGAAGCCTCGGATCCGGTGTGGATGCGAGCGGGCTGGAGTTGAGAGCAGTCTCGGCATGCAATCGGGAGTCTATGGCGCTGGGCCGCGCTCCGTCAGCCCCTCTTCCGGTCCCCCTCTTCAGGGAGCCTCGACGTCGGATGAGCGATTGAGTACACGGGCAACCTCCCTCACGACCGCAGCAGTTCCCCGAATACCGTGTTCTCGCGCGATTCGCTTGAAGCGGTCGTGGGCAGCGGCTACCGTGATTCGCAACCGGCCGGCAATCTGCTTCTCGAGTAGTCCGTCGTGACGCAGCACGGCCGCGGCCGCAAGCGCCTCGGTCATCCCGAGTTCCCTCGCCACGCGTCGAACGGAGGCCGTGAACCCATCGTCAGGTGGAACGTCAGCCTGTGCGCTGAAGCGGGTGGCCCTCGCAATCGGGTTCAGGTCGCGAGTCGGGTTGGTCCGGACCAATACCCCTGATGGCACGGGCCGCTTCGCCGCCGCAGACCTGGCAGATCGGTCCGTCGTGCTGTTGCCATTCCCGCGGCCAACCAGGCGCGGCCGTGAATCTTGGCGGGCCAGCGGCTTGACGCGCGTCCTCGGCGCCATTCGGCATCCCATCGGTGAGCGCCCCCGTCGCCCGGCTCAGGCGAGGCGAGGCGAGGCGAGGCGAGGCGAGGCGAGGCGAATGTAACCCTTGCAAAAGTCTAGGTTGATCCCCCGCGTTGTCAATACCGAGTGCCCAATGGTTACATCACGACCGCGATGGCCCGCTCATGGGCCTCACGCGCGCATCACCTTCACCCCATAGCGCTCGAACACCGTGTCCCGCGTCACCAGCGTGAGCCCCTCGGCCCTGGCCTGCGCCACCAGCAGCCGGTCGAACGGGTCGCGGTGATGCCAGGGGAGCTTCTGCAACTCCTCGGTGTGGCGCAGCAGCACCGGCAGCTCGGTGAATCCCGACTCATCCACCGCCTGGGATACCGTGCGCCGCGGCTTGAGCCGGCCGAGCGACGCCTTGATCGCCACCTCCCATCCGGCAACGGCACTCACGTAGACCACCTCGGCATTGCGGATCACTTCCGCCGCCTTGCGATCGAGCCGCGCCCCCTCCTCCCACCAGATCAGTACGTGGGTGTCGAGGAGAAGGCCCGTCACTCGTCCGCCGGTGCGCCGAAGGCGTCGAGCACATCGCCGGGGAGCGGCGCATCGAAATTGGCCGAGACATGCCACTTCCCCTTCCCGCGGCCGGGGACGCGCAACGCACGCGTGTCTTCCAGCGGCACCAGCAGTGCCTTGGGCTTCCCTGATTTCGTGATCATGATCTCCCCTCCCCGGGCCACTTGTTCCACCAGCGCGGAAAGTCGCGTCTTGGCGTCGTACAGCGATACGGTCTCACGCACGTGGGACCTTTTTCTTGCGGGCATCGAACCCTCCCTGACTGGTCCGTCCGAGGGTACCTGACTTGACCAGATTGGTCAAGGCCGGGTAGTGGTGGCGCCGCCACCCCGCCAGGCACTGGAGCGGTCATGACTCCATGGGCAGTGCCGAATCGATGATGGTCCGCCTTGACCGCGGTCCCGCCCGCCGCTAATTCAACGGTACAGAAAACCGCAACCACGGTGCAGCGGTTCGCCATCCGGCGATCCTGCCCTGGGGAGGACATTCACGCCATGTGCACCCCGATCCCGGCCACCCTGGCCTGTGCCGTCCTTGTCGCGCTGCCGTTGACCGCCCAGCAGCCAGTCAAGGCAGTGACGTTGACCGAGGCGCTCCGACTCTCCGCGCAGTATTCGCCGACGGTGGTTTCGGCCGGGGGTGCGGTCCACGGTTCGGCATTGAGCGTCCGGCAAGCCAAGCTCGCCTATCTGCCCAGCCTTTCGATCGCACCGCAGACCGAACTCGACCTGAGCTCGGGCGAATCGCGCCTCGACCCGGTCACCAAGCAGGTGATCAGCGGCAACACCAGCAATCTGTCCTACGGCCTCGGCGTGACGGCGTCGTACACCCTGTTCGACGGCTTTCAGCGGAGTCACAACATCGCCGCCGCCGAAGCGGGTGAGCGGGCGGCTGACGCGGGGCTGGTGACGGCACGCTTCTCCAACGCACTCACCACCACCAACGCCTTTCTCACCGCGCTCTCGGACCAGCAGCTGGTGGCGGTGCAGCAGGCCAACGTGAAGTTGGCCGAACGGCAGTTCCGGGTGGCCGCGGCACGGGTCAACGGCGGGTCGGGGAGTGTCACCGATTCGCTCACCGCGCGGGTCTCGCTCAACACCGCGCGCGTGGCGCTGCTGCAGGCGCAGACCAGTCTCGCGGCCGACGAGGCGGCACTCGGGCGGCTGGTCGGTGTGTCGGGGCGCGTGGCGGCGATCGATGATTCGTCGCTCTACCACGCCACGGCGCCGCTCGATACCGCGGCAATTCTCCGGGATGCCGTCGGCTCGGCGCCGATGGTACGAGGTGCGCAGGCCGACCTGGCGCAAACGCATGCGCTCTACCAGGCGCAGAAGTCGTTGTACTGGCCGTCGCTGAACGTGGCGGCGAGTACGTCGTGGACCAGCCAGCAGTTCAACGACTACCAGGTCAAGGACTACCGCGCGCTGAGTCTCTACTTCTCGTTCAATCCGTGGACCAACCTGCAGCGGGAGACGAACGTCGAACAGGCGCGAATCCAGATGACCGACGCCGAGGCCTCGCTGGCCGACGCGCGGCGAGAAGTGACGGCGGAATTGGAACAGCAGTTCGCGCTCATGGCGGTGGCGCAGTCGGAGCTGGAGCTCGATTCCACATCGGTGGCGGCGGCGCGGCTCGACGTGACCATTCGCGGCTCGCAGTACGCCCTCGGCTCGGGCGACATCGTGGCATTGCTGCAGGCGCAGCAGAATCTCAACCAGGCGGAGACGAGTCAGATCACGGCGCGGTACGCCTACCTGCGGGCCACGGCGGCGATCGAGTCGATCCTGGGTCGGACGCTGGCGGGTGGGGTGGCGGCGGGTCGGTGATGGAGTGCAGCTCGCGTCATGACAAGACGTGCGCTACTTGATTACCGCCGTTGCCGGCCGTCGGGCTCGGCCTACCACCCACCTCCCGTCGTCCGTCTGCCGGCCGAGGTAAACCGCGCTCTGGCCGAGCGCGATCACGGCGTCGCCGCGCGGTACCCCGACCACGATCCGCGACGCGCTGCCGTCGGCAGGGAAGACGGCGTAACGCGCTTCCGTTGCGGTGTCGGGCTCGCTCAACGCCGCCCACACTTCACCCCTGCTGTCGGCAACGGCTGAGGTGAATGGCGGTTTGTAGCGCGCCAGCGGTTCCCGGACAGAGTCGTTCCGCGCGTCCGGTACCTTGCGGCGATCGGTCGCGCCGGTCGGTATCGGATGCCATGCGCGGGGCACCGACCGACGCCACGTGCTGTCGCCCGGGCGGCGTCGGGCCGCTTGAAACGTCGTGGCCGAGAGGCTCCAGATCACTCCCGATATCGTCACGCCCCAGGCATCCACCGGCGCGAAGCGCTCCGTCACAACCCTCGGCTGGTCGCCGACGAGCATCAGCGCCGCCTGGGTGACCATGCCCAACGTGTCCCGGCCGCCGGGTGACTCGGCAGACACCAGCGCGACCGTGTCGACCTCATGGTGATCGCCGATTCGGTGGAACGTGATCTTCGGGTCATCGATCGCGGTGCCGACCACGGTGCCGTTCGAATCGAACTCCGCAGAATGGATCGACACGGTTCCGGCCAGTTGCGTCCGGGTGCTCTGCGGCGCGCCGCCGGCGCCGTCCCAGCTCACCAGTCGCAGCTCCTGGTCAGCCAGTACTGCCGGCCGTCCGCCCCTCAACCAGCCGACGTGAAACGGCTCACGATATTCGCCCGGGCCTTCACCCTGGCGGCCCAGCGTGTCGATATGGTGGCTCGCAAAGTCGAGCGCAAGCACGTCATGGCGTGTCGACACCAGCAGCCGGCCGTCGGGGAGTTCCACTGCGCTCCGCACCGGCTCGACGCCTTCGAACTCGGTGTCGGGCGCCGGAATGGTGATCGATAGGTCCGGCGGATTGACCGGACGCTCGACGCGGCAAGCGGCGGTGGCCAATAAAGCCGCACGACTCACCAGGCCCCACCTCACTTCTTCACCACCATCAGCTGCCGCTCCGCCGACACCGATGCGCCTCCGCCCGAGATGGTGACACGAACCCGGTACCGGCCGGGATCGAGATTGGAGATCACCACCGACCGATTGACGTCCATTCGCGACGCCGGCGCCAGCTCGCTCGCGCGTACCGCCAGCGCCGGCACCGCCGAGGTGTCGCGATCGGTGCGGTAGAACGCGAACCCGACCTGATACGTCGTTCCCGGCGTGAGCCCGCTGGCCTGGAAGTACGCTTGCACCGGCAGCCGGTACGGAAAGAGGTTGAGCGGGTTGAGCGTCACCGCGGTGCCGCCTGCGTCCCATCTGACGCCGAGGTCGGGGCGGCCGAAGACAAGACTGCTGATCGCGAGCGTGTCGGTGTTGCCGGGCACGGACAACGGCCCGAACGCCACCGTGCCACCTCGTCCCATCTCCTGCGTGACGGTGAGCGAGCCGCGATACGTCCCCGGGGGCACGGTGAGTTCGACGAACGTCTCGATGAAGACGTTGCCGCCCTGCACGTCCGTCACCACGAACGTGCGGGTGGTGTCGGTGCTGAACTCCTCGCCGTCGTCCCGCGCCGCGGCAACGTGGAATTGCAGCGGATAGAGCACGCGCCCGGCGGCGGAGGCCTTCTGGTTGTAGGCCAGGAGTTGCCGCGCCGGTACCGCGCATGCCACCACCAGGCGCGACGCAGTCCGTCCGCTTGTCGTGCGCGCCAGGTCGTACGCTTCCACCCGCGGTGTGATGACACGCGTGAAGTGGCGCGGAAAGGCGTCGGTGGAGGTGACGAGGCGGATCGCGGCGGCGCCGTCGATGGTGGGATACGGGTCGAGTGCGTCGTCGGCAATCTTCCGGTCTTCCTCGGCCGGGATCTCGGTGTTGCGCTGCAGCTGCGCCGGGATGCTGTGCAGCGAATCGAGCAGCGTGACGCAGTTCTTGCAGGTGGCGTCGACGGCGGCGGTATGGAGATGCCCGTACGCCAGCAGGGGCCGGCCGGCGCAGAGAGATCGGTCGGCGCGGCAGAGCTGATGGCGGACGGCGTGGTCGGCGTCGATGCTGATGGCTCGCAGTCGCACCGCCGATCCGCCGGTAGTGAAGCCGACCACGACCACCTGATCGGTTCGGCCCCAGGCCCAGACGTCGACGCTGTCGTGGTGGGCGCGGAGCATCACGTCAGGCGTGCCCTGGCGGATCAGCACGGAACCGCGGTCGTCGCGGACGAGGCGCCAGCCGGGGTACTCGCTGTCCGCGAGCGTGACGCGACGGTAATGCTCGGCGAACGCTTCGCCGGGATCGCGTCCCTCGGTGGCATCCCGTTGCGCCCAGAACGCGGCGAGCCACGGCGCTCGGCCGTCTGCCGGAAGTCGGTCCCACTCGCTCAGCTCCGCTGACGACGCCACGGATTCAAGATCGGCGCGGTACGCGGCTATGGTTGACGGATTCCGGCTCCCGGCGCCGACGAGGAGGACGGCGATCGCGTCGTTGGTGTCACCGCGCGCAACGAGCGCCGCGGCCCGGGTCACTTCGGTCGCGGCACCGCCGACCGGCGCCGGTGCCTGTTCGACGCGCTGCGCCGGCAGGATGCTGACGAGCACCATCGTCGTTGCCACGTCGATTGCGGCGATGCGGAACGGCACGATCAATGGAAGCCGCGCTTGTCGATGCGGTACACGCGGATCCTCGGCAGGTCGTTCGCGCCGGTGTCGATCACCACCACGTGGCTGCCCTCGACCCGGATCCGGCCGGTGTGTACGAACGGCGCCACCACGCTGCCTAACAGGACGCCCTGCTCCGAAAAGACATCGAACCGCGCCGGGCCGGTTGGCGGCCCGTCGCGGGCCACCCAGATATTCCCGTTGCCGTCCTGCTGGATGGCCGACCAGAGGGGATACGCCTTCGGAACGTCGCTTTCGGAAGCGGTACCGCGCAGCTCACTGAAGTGGTCGACCATCAGATGAAACATCGAGTCGCGCAAGCGATCGGGTATCGGCAGCGGCGAGACGTCGCGACGGCCGAAGATCAGCGTGGTGTCAGCCGGGTCTCTGCCGATGCAGAGCGAATAGCTGTCGCCGGAGCCCCACGCCACCGAACCGTTCCGCAGCAGGGTCATGGCGGCCAGACCGGAAAACGGAATTCGGTAGCTCGCGACGCCACCATTGGTCTTGAACGTCCATTCGGTGTTCGGTGGCCCGGATGGCGGTCGCAGAGAGTCGAGCTGGCGGCCGGTGTGGTCGACCAGTGCCCATTGCACGTAGCCGCGATACGCGCCGACCGCGATGCGGCCTGTTCCGTCGACCATCGGCGGAACATTGATACCGCTGCCGCCCGCCGGTCCCGGGAACTGACGCAACATCCGCCCGTCGGGTGTCATCAGCATGACGCGGTTGAGACGCGGATCGTCGATGATCAGGGTGTCATGGTCGACCGCCAGCTCGGGCAACCGGTATTCTCCCGGTCCCTCTCCCAATCGGCCGATGTTCCGGACGAATCTGCCGTGGGCGTCATACCGCGTGACGCTGGGCGTGCGCCAATCCCCGACGACGACATCGCCGCCCGGCGTCAGCAGCGCCTGCATCGGCGTATCCAGCTCCCCCGGGCTCCCCGCCGGCGGCTGGATCGTCGTCTCCAGCACCAGCTTCCAGCCGTTCGTGTCGGCCCATGCAGTCGGCCCGGAATTCATGACACGGGTGATCGCCGCCCGCGAAGATGCTCGACGACCGGCTTGGCGAGGCGCTGCGCGGCGAGCGGCGCAGTGGTGGCGACGAGCAGCATTGCCAGAAAGGGAACCGGCTTGCGCATTCGGGGTCCTCGGTATTTCGGGAGACACTCAACATTACACCGCGGGGGCGCCTTGCGCGCCATCACGTGGCGGAGGGCTCCGATTCGTCCCGCCCTGGCCCGCCTGAGCCGGTACCCCGGCGTGTATCTTTCCGGTTCGTTCAACCCGGGACCGCCCGTGCATCAGACCGCCCTCGACAGCCGCCACCGCGCCCTCGGCGCCCGGATGGTCCCCTTTGCCGGCTGGGAAATGCCGGTGCAGTACCGCGGCATCATCGAGGAACACCAGGCGGTGCGGCAGCGGGCGGGACTCTTCGACCTCTCCCACATGGGCGAACTCTACGTCACCGGCACCCAGGCCGGCGCGGCGCTCGACTACGCGCTGGTGACGTGGCCCGGCAAGCTCGCGGTGGGACGCGCCCATTACTCGATGATCTGTGCCGAAGACGGTGGCATCATCGACGACCTGATCGTCTACCGCCTGGAAGAATCGAAGTACCTGGTCGTGGCCAACGCGTCGAACGCCGAGGCGGTGTCGAAGGCGCTGCGGCAACGGATCGATGGGTTCGACGCGGCGCTCGACGACGCCACCATGCGCACTTCGCTGGTGGCGATCCAGGGACCGCTGGCGCGGGAAATCCTGCAACCCCACACCGAGCTCGACCTGGGCCAGGTGAAGTACTACAGCGGTACCGACACCACGGCGTGCGGCGTGCCGGCACTGGTGGCGCGCACCGGCTACACCGGCGAGGACGGCTTCGAACTCTTTGTCCTCTGGGCCGACGGCGGCCGGGTGTGGGACACGCTACTGGCCGCCGGCAGCTCCCGCGGGCTGGTTCCCGTGGGGCTCGGCGCCCGGGACACGCTGCGCCTCGAAGCGGGCATGCCATTATATGGACAGGAACTGACCCGGGAGACGACGCCGTTCGAGGCCGGGCTGGGGCGGGTGGTGAAGTTCGACAAGCCGGGGGACTTCGTGGGTCGCGCTGCCCTCGAGGCGGCGCGCGACCGTCCCCGGCGGTCGCTGGCCGGTTTCCGGCTCACCGGACGGGGCATCGCCCGGACGGGCTATCCCATCTATCTTCCCGCCGCGACCGCCGAATGCGGCGCCGTGACCAGTGGTACCGCGTCACCGACGCTGGGGTACCCGATCGCCATGGGCTACGTGCCGCCCGACGGCACCGCCCTCGGCACGACCTACGAAATCGGGGTGCGCAAGCCAGCGGGTGCCGGCGGAGGTGGTGGCGTTGCCGTTCTACAAGAGAGTGAAGTGACGATCGGTCGAGGGCCGAGGGCTTGTCCCGAGCGTCGTGGGGGATCTGAGCGACGGATCCGGGTGGTGGGCGCCGGGTGAAGAGGAGCAGCGAAGGTGAACGTTCCGGACAATCTGAAATATTCCAACGATCACGAGTGGCTCGCCGTCGACGGCAACACCGGCACGGTGGGCATCACCGCTACGCCGTCGAGCAGATCGGCGACATCGTCTACGTCGAGCTGCCGCCCGAGGGCACGATGGTCGAAGCCACCAAGGCGTTCGGCGTCATCGAATCCGTCAAGGCGGTCAGCGAGCTGTTCGCCCCGGCTTCGGGCAAGGTCGTCGCGGTCAACGCCGCGCTGGCCGACACGCCGGAGACGGTCGCGACCGACTGCTACGGCAACGGCTGGCTGATCCGCATCGAACTGAGCAATCCCGCCGATCTCAAGCAGCTCAAGGACGCCGAGGCCTATCGGGCGATGATTTCGGCCAGCTGAGCGGCGGCAATGAACGAATTCGCCGTCCGCCACGTCGGCCCGCGCGCCGACGACATCGACGCCATGGTGGCGGCCATGGGCTATCCGTCGCTCGACGCCTTCATCGCCGCGGTCATTCCCGCCGGCGTCGCCTCCGACAACGCCGCTGAACCTTCCCGCCGGCCGCTCCGAGCACGACGTGCTCGCCATGCTGCGCGGCCTAGCGGAGCGCAATGAGGTGTTCCGCTCCTACATCGGCATGGGTTACTCCGGCACCGATCGTGCCGCCGGTGATCCAGCGCAACGTGCTCGAGAATCCCGGCTGGTACACCGCCTACACGCCGTACCAGGCCGAGATCGCCCAGGGCCGGCTCGAGGCGCTGCTCAACTTCCAGACGATGGTCAGCGACCTCACCGCGCTGCCGGTGGCGAACGCGTCGCTGCTCGACGAAGGCACCGCCGCCGCCGAAGCGATGGCGATGACGCATGGCGGTGACGAAGCACGACGGGACGCCGGTCTGGCTGGTCGACGACGGCTGCCACCCGCAGACCATCGCGGTGGTGCGCACCCGCGCCGAAGCGCGCGGCGTGGAGATCCGGGTGGGCGATCCGGCACGGCTTCGCATTCGGTGCCGGACGTCGTGGGGTGCCTGCTGCATATCCCGGCCAGCGACGGCGCCGTGCCCGACTGGCGCGCGGTTGTGACCGGGCCCACGCCGCCGGCGCGCTGGTCACCGCGGTGACCGACCTGCTGGCGCTGGCGCTGCTCACCCCGCCGGGTGAGTGGGGCGCCGACATCGCCGTCGGCAATTCGCAGCGCTTCGGCGTGCCGCTGGGCTACGGCGGTCCGCACGCGGCGTTCTTCGCCACGAAGGACGCCTACAAGCGGCACATTCCCGGGCCGGATCATCGGCGTCTCCAAGGACGCCGACGGTCACGCCGCGTTCCGGATGGCGCTGCAGACCCGCGAGCAGCACATCCGCCGCGACAAGGCCACCAGCAACATCTGCACGGCGCAGGTGCTGCTGGCGGTGATGGCGGCGATGTACGCGGTGTGGCACGGGCCCGGAGGGGATCCGCCGCATCGCGCGGACGGTGCACGAGCGGGCGGTGCTGCTGGCGCGCGCGCTGCAAGCAGCTCGGCTACCGGCTGGCGCACGAGCACTTCTTCGACACCGTGGCGGTGCGGCTCGACCCGGCTGCGCGCCGACCTGGTGATGGGTGCCGCCCTCGACCGCAGGATCAACCTCCGCCGCTTCGCGCCCGACTGCGTCGACCGTGGCGCTCGACGAGACCGTTTCGCTCGACGACCTGGCCGACGTGGTGGCCGCGTTCGCGCTCGACGACGTGACGCCCGGCGTCGACGCGCACGGTGCCGCGGGTGACGCGATCCCCGCCGCGCTGCGCCGCACCAGCGGCTACCTCACCCATCCGGTGTTCCACCGCCACCGCTCCGAAACCGAGATGCTGCGCTACCTCAAGTCGCTGGAGAACAAGGACCTCTCGCTCACCGCGGCGATGATCCCGCTCGGCTCGTGCACCATGAAGCTCAACGCCACCACCGAGATGATGCCGGTGAGCTGGCCGGCGTTCGGCGGCGATCCATCCCGTTCGCGCCGCGCGACCAGGCGGCGGGCTACACCGAGCTCTTCCAGCGGCTCGAAGCGGACCTCTGCGAGATCACCGGCTTCGCGCGCCTGCTCGCTGCAGCCCAACGCCGGGTCGCAGGGCGAGTTCGCCGGACTGCTCACCATCCACGCGTATCACCGCGCCCGCGGCGAGGGGCACCGCAACGTCTGCCTCATCCCGGTCAGCGCCCACGGCACCAATCCGGCGAGCGCGGTGATGGCCGGGATGCAGGTGGTGGTGGTGGCATCCGACGACCGCGGCAACATCGACGTCGCCGACCTCGCGGCGAAGGCGGCGGAGCACGCCGGCGCAGCTGTCGGCGCTGATGGTGACCTATCCGTCGACGCACGGCGTCTTCGAAGGGTCGATCCGCGAGATCTGCGACATCGTCCACGGCCACGGCGGGCAGGTGTACATGGACGGCGCCAACATGAACGCCCAGGTGGGGCTCTGCCGTCCCGCCGAGCTCGGTGCCGACGTCTGCCACCTCAACCTGCACAAGACGTTCTGCATCCCGCACGGCGGCGGCGGACCGGGGATGGGCCCGATCGCCGTGGCGAAGCACCTCGCGCCGTTCCTGCCCGACCATCCGGTGGTGCCGCTGGGCCACGCGCAGTCGTGCGGCACGGTCTCCGCCGCGCCGTGGGGAAGTCCCGAGCATCCTGCCGATCTCGTGGAGCTACATCCAGCTGATGGGCGCCGAAGGGCTCACCTGGGCCACGAAGGTGGCGATCCTTTCGGCGAACTACATCGCGAAGCGGCTCGCAGGGCGGTACGACCTGCTCTACGCCGGTGCCCACGGGCTGATCGCGCACGAATGCATCCTCGACACCCGGCCGTTCAAGCAGAGCGCCGGCGTCGAGGTCGAGGACATCGCCAAGCGGCTCATCGACTACGGCTTCCATCCGCCGACGGTGTCGTTCCCGGTGCCGGGCACGCTGATGGTCGAGCCGACCGAATCGGAACCGAAGGAGGAGCTCGACCGCTTCGTCGATGCGCTGCTGGTGATCCGCGAGGAGATCCGCGAGGTCGAGTCGGGCGTCGGCCTCGCGCGACGACAACCTGCTCAAGCGGGCGCCGCACACGCTGTCGGCGGTGATCGCCGACGCGTGGGATCGGCCCTACTCGCGCGAGCGGGCGGCGTTTCCGGTGCCCGCGCTGCGCGAGCGGAAGGCGTGGCCGACGGTCTCACGGATCGACAGCGCCTACGGCGACCGGAACCTGATGTGCACCTGCCCGCCGATCGAGGAGTACGCGTAAGGGCAAAGAGCGCCCACGGCCCACGGCCCCGCGCGTGACTCGACATGTGCTACCGCGGGGACCACGGAGGGGCGCCTCTCGCATCGCCACGGTCGCAGCCGCTATTGCTGACGCGCGGTGTGCCTCCAATGCGACCGCGGCTCTGCTGCGAGGCCCCCGCCGTGGTCCCGGCGCGCTGATCCCTTAGTTTCCGGCATGCGCCTGTCGCCTGCATTCCTGCATCGCTCTCGTCGTTCCCCTGTCCGCACAGATTCCCGCTGTTCCGTTTCATGCCGGCATGATCGTCACCCGCTCGGTCCGGATCGCCCCGGGCACTTACCAGGCGCCGGCGGGTGATTCCGGAGCGATCGTCGTCCGCGGGTCGCACGTTACGCTCGACCTGAGCTGGCGTCGACCCTCGTCGGCAACGACGACCGCACCCATCCCGACCGCTTCACCGGCACCGCCCTCCGGATCGACGGCGGAAGCAGACATCACCGTGCGGGGCCTCGTCGCCCGCGGCTACAAGGTCGGGATCATCGCCCGCGGCGTGCGCGGCCTCAAGCTCCTCGACAACGACCTCTCGTACAACTACCGGCCCCGGCTCTACAGCGGCATCACCAAGGAGAGCCTGGTCGACTGGCTCGACTATCACCAGAACGAGCACGACGAGTGGCTGCGCTACGGGGCGGGGATCTATCTCGACCGACGTCCACGGCGGCGAGCTGCGCGGCAACACGGTACGCGACGGGATGGACGGCGCTGATGCTGACGCGCTGCGACTCGCTGAAGGTCTGGAACAACGATCTTCTCGTTCAACTCCGGCGTCGGGTTGGGGCTCTATCGCGCGTCGTACAACATCATCATGCACAACCGGATCGACTACGACGTGCGCGGCTACTCCGACGGCTTCTACTACCGCGGCCAGGATTCGGCCGGGCTGCTGATCTACGAGCAGAGCAGCGACAACGTGGTGGCGTTCAACTCGGTGACCCACGGCGGCGACGGCCTCTTTCTCTGGGCCGGCCAGACCACCATGGACAGCGGCACCGGCGGGTGCAACGACAACCTCTTCTATCACAACGATTTCTCGTATGCGCCCACGAACGGGATGGAAGCGACGTTCGCGCGCAACCGCTTCGTCGACAACCGGGTGGTGGGAAACTGGCACGGCCTCTGGGGCGGCTACTCGTATCAGTCGGTGGTGCTCGGCAACCGGTTCGGCGCCAACATCGAAGGCATCTCGATCGAGCACGGCCAGGACAACGTGATCCGCGGCAACACGTTCGACGGCGACACCGTCGACATCCACCTCTGGTGGAGCGGCCCGCCCGACACCGGTTGGGGCTACGGCAAGCATCGCGACACGCGATCGATCGGCTACCGGATCAGCGACAACACCTTCCGCGGTTCGCACGTCGGCGTCTGGATCAACAACACGCAGGCCGACACGGTGGCGCGGAACGCCTTTGTTCGCGTCGACACCGCGGTGCGGCTCAGCGGCGACAGCGCGACAGCGGTCGTCGAGCGTGCCAGTCGAGCGCCCCCGGCGGTGGCGATTCCCGACAGCGACCGGGTGGCGCCACTCCCGGGTGGCGTGGATGCGATCGCGTCGCCGGCGCTCCAGCGCGGTCGCGCCGGCATGATCATCGGCGAGTGGGGACCGTACGACTGGCGGAGTCCGCTGCTCTGGCCGGTCGGCACCGGTCGAGGCAACGCCGCTCCGGCTCCGCACCCTTGGCCCCGCCGGGCACCTGGCGCGTGGTGGCCCGTGACGGCGTCGCGCGATTGTCAGCGAGTCAGTGGGCACATCGGCGACACCCTCACGGTGACGCCGGCGGCCGGCCGGGAGAACGACTTCACGGTGACGCTGGAGTATCGCGGCGGGGCAGTGACCACACCGTTCGGCGAGCACATCGCGGCCGGAACGCCGGTCCGCTTCGGCTGGAGCCGGTTCCAGCCGGCGGGACGCTGGCATGTCGTCTTCGTCCCATGGGACTCGGTCACCGCGCCGCTCGGCGACGTCGGCGGCGATCACTCGCGCGCTCCACGGCACGCCGGTGGCGACGCTCGACACCAACCGCCTCGACCTCACCTGGTATGGTCCGCCGCAGAAGGCGATTCCGCAGGCCGACGTGCTGACCGGTGCCACCGCGACGATGACGCTCGCCGCCGGCACGCTATCACCATCCGCACCATCGCCGACGACGCCGTCAAGGTGTATGTCGACGATCGATTGATCCTCTCCGACTGGGTGCCGGGCGAATCGCACGTGAAGGAGGTGCCCTTCGCGGCGGCGGCCGGAACGCATCGGATCCGCGTGGAGCACCTGCAGAAGGACGGGTGGTACGAGTTGCGGGTGGATGTGGCGAGAGCCCGTTAGTCGGTAGACGGGCCTCGGTTCTGGTGCACGGGGCGATGGCTCTGTTGGACGGACCCCGGCTTCGGTGCACGGGGCGGCGGGCGAGAGGGCCTCTCGCCCGCCGCCCGACCACCCTCTCGCCCGCCGTCCTCTCGCCCAGGCCCTCTCGCCCGCCGCCCGACAACGCCCCATCGCAGCCGGTGCTCCCGTTTCACCCCAGCCACGCCTCACGCCCCGCGACTAATGCATCATGCTGTCCATCATCATTTCGTGCCCCATCGCATGATGCGCGTTGCGCTGGTACGCAAGGAACTCGTGAATCGCCGCGATCGCCGTGCTGTCACTGCTGCTGATCCGCACCTCGGCGCCGGCCGGCCGATCATGCTCCTGGTAGCCGATCATCCCGTGGCGGGCTGACATCACGTCGGTCCCGGGAACCTTTTCATCGTGGACGGCGAACGGCTTGCTGAAGTCGCCGGCCTCGAAGTCGGCGGCGATCTGGCGCATGTGGTTGCGGATGGCGGCGACGCCGGCCGTATCGGACGACGAGTCGCGGTCGAGGATGATGCGGCCGCCGTCCGGCATGTCCTCGAAGACGTGGCGGGAGGTGTACTGGTCCACCCCCATCACGGCCGCACCGCGGGCCTGCATGGCGGCGAACGAGCTGTCGCTGGAGCGTTGATCGGGACCTGGCGCATGCCGGCAGGCAGAGGCGGTGGCCAGCAGGGCGGCGGCGACGGTGACAGCGGGGCGTGAGCGCATGCGGCTAATCTGATCGTGACGTTGCGGCGGCGCCAGCCGAGGCGCGCACTCCCGCCGGTGACGCTATACTGAACGACATCGCATCCCATACCGGAATCGCCATGAATCGACTCGACATCGGCTTCGTGCTGCAACGCGCCATCGAGACCTACGTCAAGTTCTGGCGCACCATGCTGGGCCTGGCACTGGCGGTGCAGAGTGCCCGTTGCGCTCATCGATGCCCTCCTCACCGGCAGCACGCTATCTCGCCGGCCGCGTCATCCTCGGCCTCGTCAGCCTGGTGGTTTCCGTCGTGGCCGGCGTGGTGGTCAGCGGCATGTTCGTGCTCCTCTTCGACGACGTGCGCGACGGCCGCCAGGACCGCACCATCGCCGAATACTTCAATGCCACCACGCCGCGCTTCGGCGCCCTCTGCATCACCGGATTTCTCGTCGGCCTCGGCGTCTTCGCCGGCATTGCTGCTGCTGGTCGTTCCGGGGGTCATCCTGATGGTGTGGTGGTCGCTTTCGGGTGTCGTGGTGATGCTCGAGCAGAAGGACGGCACAGCCGCGATGCGCCGCTCGAAGGAGATCGTCCGCGGCAATGCCTGGCGCCTCTTCGGGTTGATCCTGCTCAGTAGCATCATGGCCGGCGTGGTCACTGCGATCACCGGCGCGGTGCTCACGCTGCTCCTGCCGGGCGCCGGCAGCTTCGCCAGCGTCTTCGTCGGCAGTCTCGCCGGTGTCATCGCCCTGCCGTTCTCGTCGATCGTGCCGGTGGTGGCGTATTTTGACCTGACCGCGCCAGAGGCGATCGGAGCCGACCAGGCCTGATCGGGCGCGGCCCGTTACCTGAACGAAAGCCAGCCATGTCACACCGTTCGTTGCCCCTCGTGGTGGCGCTCCTTGCCGTGGTGCCGATCGCGCCGCTTCCCGCCCAGGGCGCCCTCTTCACCGCCGACCGCTACCTCGCGCTGGAGCGGGCGTCGTCGCCGGTGGTCTCGCCGGACGGCAAGACGATCCTCTTCACCCGCAGCACCGTCGATCAACGCCACGATCGCTGGACCTCGGCGATCTGGTCGATGGATGCCGACGGCGGATCGTTGCGTCCGGTTGCCGACGGTTCCGATCCGCGCTGGTCGCCGGACGGAACCCGCATCGCGTATCTGGCCCAGGCCAACGGGGCAAGCCAGCTCTTCGTGCGGTATGCCGACGGGGCCGGGCCGCCCATCCAGGTGACCTCGGGCGCCGAACCGCCGTCGGCGTTTGCGTGGGCCCCGGACGGCCAGTCGCTGGCCTTCACCGCGCTCGTCCCCGACTCGTCCCAGTGGACCGTTCCGGTGCCGGCTGCACCGGCCGGAGCCGAGTGGACGCCGCCGCCCCGGGTGGTTGACCAGGTGGACTTCCGCGCCGACGGCGAGGGCTACCTCCGCGACGGCTGGGTGCAGCTCTTCGTGGTGCCGACGTGGGGCGGCGCGGCGCGGCAACTGACCAGGGGGACGTTCAACGTCGGCGCTCGCGCCGTCGGCCTTCCCGAGTCGCCGACAATCGCGTGGATGCCGGACGGCAAGTCGATCGTCGTCGACGGCAACGATGCCCCCGGCGCGCCGCTGCAGTACCTCCGCTCCAATCTCTACGCCGTCGACGTGGCGAGCGGCACCGAGCGACGGCTCACCCCCGACAGCGGCTGGTGGCATGCCCCAGCGGTGTCGCCCGACGGGAAGTGGATCGCGTACCTGGGCATGCCGGCCACCACCGCGCTGTACCACACCTCGGCGGTGTACCTGATGCATCCCGACGGCAGCGCCATTCGCGACATCACCGCTGGGTTCGATCGCGATCCGGACGCGCTGCATTGGGCGCCCGACAACCAGACCATCTGGTTCCAGGCCGAGGATCACGGTTCGGTCAATCTCTACACCGCCAGTGTCGATCCGAAGAAGAGTGGTGCGAAGCCCGCCACCAACGGCACCCACGTCCTTGCGCTGGGCGACATCGCGGCGAAGAACGACTTCGGCGTGGTGGCGCGGAGTGCCCCCTCCGAACCGGGCGACATCTACTCGTTCCAGCTCAGGAAGCCCTGGCAGCTGCAGCAGCTCACCCACCTCAACGACGGGGCGCTTGCCGGGGTGGCGCTGGGCGACATGGAGGAAGTCGACTACAACGTCGGTGAGACGGCGGTGCAGGGCTGGGTCATCAAGCCGCCGGGGTTCGACCCCCAGAAGAAGTATCCGCTGATCCTCGAGATCCACGGCGGGCCGACCTCGATGTACACCGTCGGGTTCAGCGCGTCGTTCCAGAACTTCGCGGCCAATGGCTACGTGGTGCTGTTCGTCAACCCTCGCGGCTCGACCGGCTACGGCAGCGCCTTCGGCAACGCCATCGCCGACAACTATCCCGGGGGTCGATTACGACGACCTGATGGGCGGCGTCAATGAGGTGATCGGCCGCGGCTGGGTCGACACCACCCGGATGTACGTTGGCGGCTGCAGCGGCGGCGGGGTGTTGAGCAGCTGGGTCATCGGGCACACCAGCCGTTTTGCGGCGGCGGCGGTGCGCTGTCCGGTCACCGACTGGCTCTCGATGGCGGGCGAAACCGACATTCCGGGTTATACCAATGCCCTCTTCGCCAAGCTCTTCTGGGAAGACGCCGCGGAGTGGTTGAAGCATTCGCCGCTGATGTACGTCGGTTCAGTGACCACGCCGACCCTGCTGATGGTGGGCGCCGAAGACATGCGCACGCCGGCGCCGCAATCCGAGGAGTTCTACACCGCCCTCAAGGAGCGCGGCGTGCCGGCCGAGCTGCTGCTGTTCAATGGGGAGCACCACGGCACCACGTCGCATCCGTCGAACTGGATCCGCACGCAGGAGTACATGCTGAGCTGGTACGGGGCGCACGTGCGGAAACCGTGATCGCGGTTGATGCCGCGGTCGGGTTGGTCTTGCAGGTGTTCAACAGGCGACCGCTGTACCGGCCCCATCACGATTGTCCCGGCCTGATTTCGGATCACCCTGTGCACCGCTCGTACCCGGGGTGATATTGGGGTGGCGACCCGACCCGACCCGACCCGACCCGACCCGACCCGACCCGACCCGACCCGACCTGGCCCGATCTGGCCGGGACCGTAGCCAATCCTGGGATGGGCCGGCGGTTCGGCGGACGGAGGGGCTGTGACGAGGCGGATCAGGCAGGTTCGGCGGGTTGTTGTCAGGAAGCGGGTGGACGACCCCGAGTTGCGCGTGCTGGCGAGCGAGCTGACGGAGGGCCGGGGCCTCACCATGAAGCTCGCCGAGGCGGCGGTGTTGCGAGGTATCGGGTGCGACGAGGCGGAGACGGCCCGGAGGCTGGGAATTTCGCTCGCGGCGGTGCACGGCCGCATGCGGCGGGTGTACCAGGAGCCCGGCCTGGCCGACATCACCGACCTGGTGCTGCTGGTGGCGGACCTGCGGAGCGACTCAGGGAACGGCGGTGCGGGTACCTCGGCGGGTATACCCCGGAAGGAATAGCATACATGGCGACCGAAGCGCAGGATTGGAGCACCGCGCCGGCCGGTGGCATTTGCCGCTGCGGCGGTGCGGATACCCAATTCATCCGGAGGCACCATGTACCGCATCCTGCGTTCCCGTGCTGTGGCGTTCGGGGCGTTGCTGGCGGTCGCGATCGTCGCGGCCTGCCAGAGCAACCCGGCGACGGAGTTGCTCCACAACTCGAAAGCGAATGTCGATCCGCCGTGCGGTCTTGGCGGGTGCAATCCGCCGGATCTGCCGATCCGGTTTGATTCGGCTTATGGCGACAGCGTTCACGACACAGGTGATTCGGTCTTGGCGACCAATTTCTTGATCGACACGGCTCACGCGAATCGAAGGGTGTCCGACACGATCTGGATCGCATGGCACGTTGGGCCGAACCCGGACGACACGGCTGTAACGGTTGCAACCGAAGCGATTGCCAATGGCACAATCCCCAGCAGCTGCGGGATCGCCGGGTACTACGAGGATCCGAACCCGATTACGCTTGATCCCGACGAATCGACGGAGGTAACGGGTTGGTATCTTACGGTCGACACAACATGGACGGGGACGGGCACTCTAATCATGAACGCAGGGGCGGGTCAGGGAACGCATCCGTTCCGGATCTATACTCACCCTCATTGAGCGCCGCTCGGCACTCTCCCGTGAGCGTCGTTGCGACGCTATTGCCGATACTCTGGGTAACGGCCTGCAGCCACACCGCGCCGTTCGTCACTGGGGCGTACGGCGCGGTCGGGCCGTTTCGCGAGATCGCCGGAGAAGGCCAATTGACGGTACTCGTGGCATCGTCGGCCTACTGGTCCACCGACGGACGCGGGATCATCTACCTGCCCGAACTCGCCGTGCTGCCCGCAGGTGGAGGGAGTGCCACTTGGAACTTCGGTGGCGGTGGATTCTCCGCTCCGGCGATTGACGCGGCCGGCGGCATATTGGTGCAGATCAACGAGCCGGTCAATCCGGATCATGTGCTTCCGTTCCCAGTCAATTGGCACGCGGAATATTGGCTCGCAGATACCGGTCGCCCGTGGACGCTTCGCAGGCAGATGTTGACCCTTTATCACGACAAGCTCGGAACACCGACCGTGAGCTCCAGCACGGTCAATTGGCTGCTCCGAGCCAGCTGGGCCGGCCCCGACACGTTTGTCGCGGTGGGCCAGAACCTCAATCCCAACGGCACCTTCACCACGTTGGGCGTCTACCGCGGCGTGATCGTCGACTCGGCCACCCTCACCGGTCCGCTCCCCGGCACCGCGGGCAAGGCCCACTTCGGCTTCGCCAACGGCGGCCACACCGTGGTGTTCAGCGACAGTGCGTCACTCCACGTGTGGGCGGAGAGCTTCGACGCGCCGGGCGCGCCGACGGTGATCGCCACGCTGCCCGACACCACCGATCGCCGGATCGTCGACCTCTCCTGCGGTGGAGCCCGCTGCGCGGTCATCAGCACTGAACTGATCCCGGCGATCCCCGGTACCAAGGCCCACATGGGCGCCACGCTCTGGGAACTTGACCTCGCCACCGGCGCGCTCACTGTCCGGTGGAGCTTTACCGGCCTAGCGCCCCTGGCGGCCCTGCCGACGGCGGTGGCGGTGTCGCCCACCGCCGGCGACGTGGTGGTGGTGCAGGGCGGGCAGCTCTACCTCCTCCCGGGCGTGTTGCCGGATTAGCATTTCGCGATGCACGCCACGTCGACTCCGTGATCACATGATCGGCACCGACATCGCCGACTCGCTCCGTCAATCCCCCGCCGTCCGCGACGCGGCCGAGCGGTGGCACCTGCTCCGTGACGGAACGGCACCGGCCGTTACCCGCTTTGCCCCGTCGCCCACCGGCGAACTCCACCTCGGTCACGTGGTGCACATGCTCTGGGTCTGGACCATCGCCCGGGCCATCGATGCCACGATCATCATCCGGATGGAGGATCACGACCGCACCCGGTCCGACCCGGCGTTCGAACAGGCGATTCTGTTCGACCTGGAGTGGCTCGGATTCGACGCCGATCCCGTATCGCGCCGATCGCTCGGCACACATCCGTCGTCGTACCGTCAGAGCGACACCCCGGAGGTCTACACTGACGCATTCGACCGTCTCGCCGCCGCGACCGCCGTCTACGGCTGCAGCTGCACCCGCGGCGATCTCGGTCCGGTGGACGAAGCCGGTGAACGGCGCTATCCAGGAACCTGCCGCGGTCAGCCGCTGTCCGGCCGCGGCCGTCGCGTGGTGCGGGTCGAACTTCCCGACCGGACGGTGCGGTTCGACGACCTGCGCCTCGGGCCGCAACACCAGCAGCCGGCCCGCACTCAGGGCGACCCGGTGATCCGCGATGCACTCGGCCAGTGGAGTTACCAGCTATGTGTGGTGGTCGACGACATCCGCCACGGCGTCAACCTCGTCATCCGTGGCGAAGACCTGCTCGCGTCAACCGGCCGACAACTCCACCTTGCGGCCCTGCTCGGTCGCACGACACCGCTGGTGACGCTGCATCATCCGCTCCTCCTCGCGCCCGATGGCCGCAAGCTGAGCAAGCGCGACCTGAGCGAGACGGTACGGGCGATGCGCGAGGCCGGGTTGAGCGCCGAAACGGTATGCACCGTGGCGGCCGAACGTGCCGGGTTCGACTCGGTGGACCACACGGCGTGACAGCGGCGCGATGATCCGGCGCCGGCGGCAGGGCGCCGCGGCGGGCTGTCGCGATCAGATCCCGAACAGGGAGGTCGAGTCCTCGTCCGAAGGCAATGTGACCGGGTGATCCGGAAGTCCCTCGAACCAGCCGATCAATGCGCCCACCGCCACTGGACAGAGGAGGCCGGCCGCCGTGGCGTCCTTCATGTTCCGGAACACCCCGTCCAAGGGCATCGCGGCACGATAGGGACGTGCCGCCGACAGCGCTTCGCAGACGTCGGCGGCGGCGAGCACGCGCGCCGGCAACGAGAGTTCGGCGTCCCGCAGTCCGAGGTGATAGCCGCTGCCATCCAGCCGTTCATGGTGCGAGGCCGCGAGCATCGCGAAGCGGGCAAAGCGTGGCACGTCGCGAAGCACCTCGAACGTGAAGCGAGTGTGTCGTTCCATCTGGAGCCGTTCCGGCGACGTGAGCGGCGAGGTCTTGTCGAGAATCCGGTTGGCGACACCGAGCTTGCCGATGTCGTGCAGCAACGCGGCCCGGCGCAGCGCGCGGACCTTGTGGCGCGGCATGTCGAGTTCCATGGCCGTCCGGGTGGCGAGGAACGAAACGTTGTGTGAATGCCGGGCGGTGAATGGGCTCTTGGCGTCGATCACCTTGGCAAACGCTTCGGCCACGGTGTCGAGCCGGAGTTCGTTGGCGTACACCACTCGGGTCGGCGGGTCATAGCGGCGTAGCGCCGACAGCGCATCGGCGTGACGCAGCTCAGACCAGAAGCCATTGTCGTCAGCCATCGTGTCGAGTGCCGCCACCAGTTCGGGGTCGAACCATTGTCCCGCGCGCCGGTGGATCACCGAAAACGCCGTCCCCACGTCGAAGGCGCGTTCGAACACTTCGGCGCACTGGGCGATGCTGACGATCCGCGCCAGGAGCGGAATCGCATCTCCCCGCAGCCCGTGCGGCAAACCGTTGCCGTCCCAGTGCTCGTCGATGGCGGCGATCGCGCCGCAGGTGGATCGCGGCATGGCCAGCATGGCGGCGATCGACGCACCCTTGTCGGCGCGAAGCGCCGCCGCCTTCCGCTCTGTTTCGTGGTGCGTGATCATCTCTCGCAGCGCCGCCCATGCCTGCCGCCACCGGGACCGCTCCCCGGACGTCGGTCGCAGTGCGGCAGACACGAACGAGTGGTCGTTTCCATCGGCCAGCCGGCGTGCCGCCTTGATCAGCAGGTCGTCGCCACCCCGGGAGCCGGTGAGCAACGCGGCGTTGGCAGAACTCCCCAGGTCCTTCAACAGCAGCGCGAAGAAGAGGTCGCCGCGATCTTCTTCCTCGAGTCCCACGACGGCGCCGATCCGCATCCCGATCATGGCGGTGCGGATCGAATGCCCCACCGGCTGCCCTTCGGCCATGTCGAGTGCGCGCGACAGGGCTCCGATGACGTCGATGAGGCGAATTCCGGCGTATGGCTGCCGCGAGGCCGGGGGCACGGTCGAGGTCCGGGGCAGGGCCAGTGCCGGCCAGCCTTCCTGCCGGGACGCCGCTCGACCCGGCGCGGGGGCCGAGGGCACGGCCGTGTGGCGTGTCTTGCGCGGTTGGCGGAGGGCCGAGGCGGTCTGTGCCAGGGCCAGCAGCTGGGCGGACATGCCCCGAAAGGGGGCAAGAACGATGCCTCGGGCGGGTCGGAGCCCGCAGCGGTGGGTAGTGCTACCGGCCCGGCGCCGCCGGCTCCGGTACGCGGTACAACATCCGGTACACGGCCAGGTTGGCCATGATGGTGCGGACATACGTACGGGTCTCTGCGTACGCCATGCGTTCGACAAAGACTTCGGGGTCGGCCAGCGGCGCGCGCGCTGCCGATTCGGCGCGCGCCTTGCCGCTCAGCGGGGCGCGGCTCCATTGGTCCACGGGCGTGGTGCCGGCGTTGTACGACGCCAGGGCGCGCTCCATGTCGGGATAGCGCGCCATCGCCTGGGCAAAGTGGTGCAGGCCGAGCGCCAGGTTGACGTCCGGAATCCAGAGCATCGCCGGATCGAAATCGGGAAAATTCAGCACGAACGCCAGATCGCGGCCAGTGGCGGGCTCGATCTGCATCAGACCGCGGGCTCCGGTGCGCGACGTGGCATCGGGATCGAATCCGGATTCGCGACGGATCACCGCGGCCGCCAGCAGCGGGTCGACGTGTTCCCGCAGCGCGTCGCCGGTCAGCGACGATCCGAACGGCAGCGGGTAGAGCAGACGCCAGGCAATCGCATCGCGCGGGGCGCCGGCCGCCACGGCGCGGGACGCCATCCGGGCGGCAATCGTCGGGCTGTGGGCGGCGCTGAATGCCTCGGCGGCCCGGAGCGCATCGGCGGCGTGGTGCGCGCCCGCCAGCAGGTGTTCCCGTTCGAACTGTGCTTCGGCGTCGAGGCCGAGGGCATCGAGACGCCCGATACGCGCGAAGAACCCCGACAACGGCTCCGGCATGGTGATGGTGTCGGCGGCAACAGGATGCCACGGAACGGTGTCGAGCCGCGCCGCGGCGAGTTCGGCGTAGTAGTCCTCGGGACCGGCGTCGAGCAGCGAGAGATAATCCGCGCGCGCCGAGGTGTGCTGTCCGGCCGCATCGCGAGCCCGCGCCAGCCAATACCTCACCGCTTCGCCGTCGATTCCCTTCCCCGGGTGGCGTCTCATGCCGCGCGCCAGATCGGCGGCGGCCATCGACGGCCTGCCGTGTTCGAGCGAGATCAACGCCGCCAGCACCAGCGCATGATCACGCTGGCTGCTCCCGGGATAACGATCGGCAAGCGTCAGGAAATACGATCGCGCCGCGGCCGTGTTCGACGCGTCGATGGCAAGATCACCGAGCAGATAGAGCGCCGTCGATGCCACCGAGGTATTGCTGCGGTAGCGCTGCACGATGCGACGGAGTTCGGTCGTTGCCGGCTCCTTCTGGCCGGCGCGGAGCCGTGCGCGCGCGTGGGCATACGCGGCGGCAGCGGCAAGTGAAGCGTGGTGGATCGCTTCGAACTGCGTCGCGGCATCGGTCCACTTGCCGAGATCGCCGAGGGCGGTACCGTAACGGTAGCGATCGGCGTCGGCGAGCGGGGCTGCGAGCGACGCCTGCGCATACTGTGCAACCGCGTCAGCGGCGCGGTTGACGGCCGCCGCGCGCCGCGCCACGATCAGGCGTTCATCGCGGGTGAACGGCGGATCGATCCGGTCGATCAGGTCGAGCGCGTCCTGCGACACGCTGACCGACGTGTTCGCGCCGACGCGCCGTGCCAGCTCGGCCGACAGCTTGCGGCGGGCGGTGGGCGACGTATCGCCGCGCCAGCGCACCCGGATCGCTGCCGCCCACGCGCCGAGCCGGTCGTAGCGCGCCGCCGCGCCGGCGTAGTCGTTGATCCGGTCGCGTGCCAGTGCCTCGGTCCACGGGATGCGCGCCATCGCCGCCGGATCCGCGACGCGCCGGTAGAGCGCCTGGCGCGCCACGGAATCGGCGGTGACGCCCGCGGCGCGCAGCCAGAGCCAATCGGCAATGTCGGGCAGGAATCCGGCGGCCTGGCCGTAGAGCGCCGCGGCGGAATCGAGCTGCTCCAGCCGATCGTACGATCGCGCCAGCAACACCAGCCGCAGGGCCTGTTCGGCGGCGGATCGGCCCGACGGCTGGGCCACCGCGGCCAGCGAGTGGGCCAGCGCGTCGAGGTTGCGCCCGTCGGCCAGTGCGGCCTGCGCCAGCAATCGTTCGCCCAGCCGGTCGAACCGTAAATCGAGCCAGGGCTGATGGTCGAGGAGGTGCTCCACGGTCGTCCAACCCCGCCACGCGGCGGCCGCCCGGGCGGCAAGCATCACCGCATCGGGCGTGCGTGTGACCGCCGCGGAGAGCGCCGGCGCCAGAATCTGCGAGGCGTGCCACGGCTGCCCGGCGAGCATCGCCGAGTCGGCGGAGAGGAGCACGTCCTGCGCCGGCAGTGGCGCGGCCACGCAAGTCAACGTCGTGGCGAACAGGAAATGGCGTGCGCGCATCCGTCAATACTATCCGGGACCGGCGTTCGTCACAGTCCCGACGCGCCAACGATCGACGGCTACTGGCTCAGCATCCAGCTGGTTACCGCGGCAACCAGACCGTCGGAGTAGGTGATGGTACCGGTTCCCGACTGGTCGAGCGCCAGCGTGGCCAACGTGGCGCCGGTGCTGATCCGGGTGACGGTGCCGGTCAGGTTGCGAACAGCATTGTCGACGACGCTGATCGAGAACTTCTGGTCGTTGGTGCTGTCCGCTACGCTCCAACCCGTGGGTGGGGGCGGGAAGAGGGAGAACGTTGCGGCCGCCCCGCTGGCCGTGGCCATGCCATAGGCCGAGCCTCCCGATACCACCAGCGACAGCGTCGCGGGGGCGGTGAGCGTGAGCGACCCCGGCGCGCCACTGGTGAGCAGTGACGGCCCGGTGAACGTGACGCCCTCCGTCGCGGTGCTGTCGAGCGTCAGCGTGGTCACCGATCCGAGCGCCTCTCCCACGGCGGCAAAATCCTGGGCAATACCGCCCTGGCATACCGCGACGGTCGCCGCCGGGTCTCCAAAGTTGCAATCGAGTCCGAGGTGAACGCTGGGAGCACCGCTCGGCGACGTATAGGTGCCGAGCCCGTTGACCGTACCGACCAATGCGTTCGCGCCGAAATTGAAGTCGGCGTTCTCGTCGAAGGCGATGGATCCCAGCGCCGTGCCGGTGGGCCCCGTGTACGCCGCACTCGCCACCAGGTGATAGAGGCCGGCGGACGGGTTCTCGAATCTGGTAACGTGCTCCATCATGTATGGCTTGGTGCACAAGGCGTCGAAGTAGAGGCCCACGTCGGCGGGGAGTACGCCGGACGCCGTGAGCAAGCGATGGCTGCCGCCGCCGTCCAGCGCCTGGCACGACCCGCCGCCGCCGGCCCCGCCGTCGACATCGATCAGGGTCCAGATCTGGCTCCACAGCACCGTCGACGCCAGTGCAACCGCCAGGCCCTGCTGGGCCAGCACCCGCTGCTCGATCAGACTGCCGGGCAGATTGTCGGGATTGATCACGGTGACCGTGACGCTCGCGCTGATGCCTTCACTGGTGGCGCTGATCGACGCGGTGCCCGGAGCCACCGCTGTCACCAGGCCGCCGGCCGAGACAGTGGCCACGGCTACCGTGCCGCTGGCCCACGTCACCGTGTGCCCAGTGAGCGTGTTGCCGGCCGAGTCGCGCAACACGGCCGAAAGTTGCTGCTTCTGTCCCGGCTGCAGCGGGCTGCCGCCACCGGTCACGGTGACCGTGGCCACCGAAGGAGAGCCACCACCAGGCGGCGGGGTGACCGGGCTGCCGCTCCCGCAGGCAGTGAGGGCCAGCAGCGTTGTCACCACCACGCACCGTACCGGACTTGACGGCATTGCCACTCCGATCGAGGTTGCTCCAGTTGAAACGCGCAAAGCCATCCGTCCCGGGATCATGGTGACTCCGTCGGTGCGAACACTCCTTCCCATCTCGCCATCACTACCGACGCGAGGCAGTTGCCGAGCACGTTGACCGAGGTCCGAGCCATGTCCATCAGGGCGTCGACGCCAAGAATGACCGCCACCCCTTGCAGCGGCAGGCCGAACGACGCCAGCGTGCCGGAAAGTACCACGAAGGCGGCGCGCGGTACGCCCGCCAGCCCCTTCGAGGTGAGCATCAGCGTGAGCATCATCACCAGCTGGGTGCCGAACGAGAGGTGGATCCCGGCGGCCTGAGCCACGAACACCGACGCGATCGACAGATACAGCGTGGAACCGTCGAGGTTGAACGAATAGCCCGCCGGCAGCACGAAGGCGACGATCCGCTTGGGAACGCCGAGCTTCTCGACGTTCTCCATGGCCAGCGGAAGGGCTGCCTCCGACGACGCCGTCGAGAAGGCAATCAGGTACGGTTCCTTGACATAGTGCCAGAACAGCCGGATCGGGACCCGCGCGATCAGGGCGATGGGAAGCAACGCGCCCAGGACGAACACCACCAGTGCACCGTACAACGTCAGCACCAGTGCGCCGAGGTTGCGCAGCACGCCGATGCCGCTGTGCCCGACGGTAACGGCGATGGCGGCGCCGATGCCGATCGGGGCGAACTTCATGACGATCTCGGTGAATCGGAACATCACTTCGGTCACCGACGCGCAGACCGCCAGCATGGTCTCCTTGGGCTTGCCGCGGACCCGCGTCAGGGCGGCGCCGAAGATCACCGCGAACACCACGATCTGCAGCACGTCGTTCCGCGCCGCCGAATCGAAGAACGACGACCCGACCACATGGGTCAGCACGCTGCCGAACGTCACCCTGGTGGTCGCCAGCTGCTGGCCGGTGTCGGCGGTCGCCGCCAGCGTGATCCCCACTCCGGGTTTGACCAGGTTGACGGCGGCAAGGCCGATGAAGAGGGCCACGGTGGTGACCGCTTCGAAATAGACGATGCTGCGGACCGCCAGCTTGCCTACCTGCTGCAGGTCGTCGCCGTGGCCGGCGATGCCCACCACCAGCGCCGAAAAGATCAGCGGAACGACGATCAGCTTGATCAGGCTGAGAAAGATGGTGGCGAATGGTCCCAGGATGGTGGCCATGTCCGTGGCCGGCCAGACAGCGTGGTTGAGCCAGCCGATGAGGACGCCGGCGATCATCGCCACGATGATCCATCCCGTGAGCGAAATCTTCCGCAACGCGGTGAACATGCGGACTCCTCGAATGTCGGGACGACTCAGGCGGTCAGCGCGCGCGCCTTCTCTTGTACCTGGTGCAGCAGTTGCTGCCAGCTGTCCGAGAACTTCTTGACGCCGTCCTTTTCGAGAAACGCGGTGACATCGGCCAGCGACCCGGCGCCGAGCCCCTCGTAGTCCGCCAGCTGCTGCGCGGCCTCGGCCTCGGTATCGGCGGTGATTCGCACGTCCGGCCGGCCGTGATCGGCGTAAGCGTCGAACGTCTGCGGAGGAATGGTGTTCACCGTCTGTGGCGCCACCAGCGCCTCGACGTAGTAGATGTCGGAGAGGGTGGGATCCTTGGTGCTGGTCGACGCCCACAGCGGGCGCTGTGCCCGGGCGCCCTTTTCGGTGAGTTCCGCCCAGCGCGGCGTGCGCAGCGACGCCTCGAACGTGGCGTACGCCTGGCGGGCGTTGGCAATCGCCATCTGGTGCAGCAGGTGCTTGCCGGCGTCGCCGGCCTTCTCGATGTGCGGATCGGTCTGCCCGTCGACGCGGGAGACGAAGAACGACGCCACCGAGAAGATCCGGTCGATGGGACGATTCTTCGCGGCCCGGGCTTCGAGCGCCGTCGTGAACGCCTCGATGACCTGTTTGTAGCGCTCCACCGCAAAGAGCAGGGTGATGTTGATGTTGAGGCCGTCGGCCAGGCAGCGGGTGATGGCGGCGAGCCCGGGCATCGTGCCGGGGATCTTGACCATCAGGTTGGGACGGTCGACCAGCTCCCAGAGGCGGTGTGCCGCCTCGATGGTGGCGTCGGTGTCGTACGCCAGACCCGGTGGCACCTCGATCGACACCGCGCCGTCGCCATTGGTGTTTGCGTCGTAGACCGGCCGGAAGACGTCGCACGCGGCGCGCACGTCGGCCGTCATCAGCGCCTCGACGACCTCCGGGGCCTTGGCGCCCTCGCCCGCGAGGCGCCGGATGTCCTCGTCGTAATCGCTGCTCCCCGCCACCGCCTTCTCGAAGATGGTGGGATTCGACGTCATCCCCCGCAGCCCTTCGTCGCGCACCAGCCGGGCGAGTTCACCGGAGCGGATCAGGTCGCGGGTGATGAAGTCGTACCAGACACTCTGGCCGAGGTTGCCGAGCTGGACGATCGGTTGGCTCATCGGCGTCTCCGGTCAGAGGTGCGAGCGCACGGCCTGCACCACGCGGTCGGCGGTCAGGCCGTACTTGTCGAACAGCACCTCGCCGGGAGCCGAAGCGCCGAAATGGTCGAGCCCGATGGCAATTCCGCGATCGCCGAGCCAGCGGCACCACCCGAAGGTGCTGGCGGCTTCGATCGAGACACGCGCGGTGATGTCAGGCGGCAGGACCCGGTCCCGCCACGCCTGGTCCTGCGCCTCGAACCGCTCCCACGATGGCATCGACACCACCCGGGTCGCAACGCCCTGTCCGTCGAGCATTTCGGCGGCACGCACCGCGATCTGCACTTCGGAGCCGGTGGCGATCACCAGGGCGCGCGCTGCCGTCGCCGGCTCCCGCAGAATGTACGCCCCCTTGGCGACGTTCGTCACCGGGTCGGCTGCACGGCTCAGGGCCGGCAGCGTCTGGCGCGTGAGAATCAATGTGCACGGTCCGTCGCGGTGCTCGATGATGGTGCGCCACGATTCGACCGTTTCGGCCGCGTCGGCGGGACGGAACATCGTCATCCCGGGAATGGAGCGAAGCATCGCCAGCTGTTCGATCGGCTGGTGCGTGGGGCCGTCTTCGCCGAGGCCGATCGAATCATGCGAGAAGATCACGATCGTCGGCAGCTCCATCAGGGCGCCCAGGCGGACCGACGGTTTGCAGTAGTCGAGGAACGCAAGGAACGTGGCGCCGTAGGGGCGCACGCCGCCGTGTGCCGCCAGGCCGTTCAACGCCGCGACCATGCCGTGCTCGCGCACGCCCCAGTGGAAACGCGTGCCGACCGTGTCGTCTTCGAAGACTTCTCCGACAGTGATGTTGGTGCCGTTGCTGCCGCCAAGATCGGCCGATCCGCCCGCGAGCGCCGGCAGCTGGCGGGCCAGCGCCTCGAGCGCCTGGTACGACGCCTTTCGCGTGGCCAGCGACTTGCCCGCCAGATCCGGCAGCGTCGCATCCCAGCCGGGAGGCAGCTCACCCGCGAGCTGTGCCCGGAAGCGCCCGGCATCGGGATGGCCGTCGAGACGCTTCTCCCATGCGGCCACCAGCTGGTCGCCGCGCTCGGCCAGCGGCTCCATTTCCTGGTACGCCTCCGGGGCGACGTGAAACGGATCCGTCGGCCAGTGGAGGATGGCCTTCGTGCGGGCCACCTCGTCCGTGCCCAGCGGCGCGCCGTGTGCTTCGGGAGTGTCCTTCTTGGTCGGCGCGGGATCGCCGATGAGGGTGTGCACCCGGATCAGCGTCGGGCGATCGCTCTGCGAGGCGGCGTCGGCCAATGCCGCGTCGAGCAGTCCGAGATTGTTGCCGTCGTCGACATGCAGCGTCCGCCAGCCGTAGGCGCGGAACCGCATCTCGACGTCGTCGCTGAACGCCAGCGGGGTGTGCCCTTCGATGGTGATGTGATTGTCGTCGTACAGGACCGTCAGCTTGCCGAGCTTGAGGTGCCCCGCGAGCGAAGCCGCCTCGCTCCCGACGCCTTCCATCATGTCGCCGTCGGAGGCGAACACCCAGGTGCGGTGGTCGACAATCGTGTGATCGGGGCTGTTGAACTGCCGTGCCAGAATCCGCTCCGCGATCGCCATGCCGACGGCGTTGCCCATGCCCTGGCCGAGCGGACCGGTGGTAATCTCGACTCCCGGCGTGCGGCCCCGCTCGGGGTGCCCCGGCGTCTTCGAATCCCACTGGCGGAACTGCTTGATCTCATCGAGCGGCAGATCGTAACCCGAGAGATGCAGCAGCGAGTACAGGAGCAGTGACGCGTGTCCGCACGAGAGCACGAATCGGTCGCGGTCGGGCCAGTCGGGGTGGTGCGGCGCGAACTTGAGATGACGGCGCCAGAGGACATAGCCGGCGGGGGCAAGCGCCATCGGCGTGCCGGGATGCCCGGATTGTGCCGCCTCGACCGCATCCATGGCGAGGACGCGGATCGAATTGATGGTCTGCCAGGCGGCAGGGGTGTCGATCGGGGCATCGCGTCGGGCAGCAGTCACGGGATTCGCACGGTGAGGGGTGAAACGGGTCCGGCGAGGGCACTCCGCGGGAAGATAATCGTTCCGCCACGGGTCGAAACACGTCCCGCGGCGGTCATGGCGGGGGTGGCGGGATGATCGCGATGGTGACCGCGCCGTTGTCGCGGGTGAGCCACGCCACCGCCGCTTCGCCGCCGAAAAGCCGGGACACGATCTGCGCTTCGGCTTGCGGGCCGAGCCGGCCGAGCACGATTGCCGATTGCGGCGGTACCTGGGCGACTACCTCGGCGCCGGCGATGTAGATGCTCGGCTCGACGGGAAGGACCGGGCCGATCACCACGATCCGCCGGGTGTCGAAGCCGCGATCCTGCAGGCGGCGCGCGGTGCCCTGAATGTCCGCTGCAACGGTGGCGATCCGGGCGCTCGATCGGAGGCCTTCACGGATCCGGGGAATGCCGAAACCGATCGCGGCGCCAAGTCCCAGCAGCGAGAGCAACATCGGGAGCCGGCCGTGCGGCAGCGGTGCGACGGTCCAGCGGCGCGCCAGCCAGTCGACGGCGCCGACCGCCAGCAGCATCCCGAACGGCGCAATCAGGCGTGGCTCGGCGTGCACCGCCACGAACTGCAGCAGTCCGATCAGGCCGAGCAGCATGACGCCGCCGGCATCGCGGGCCTGGGTATGCAATTCGTGCCACATGCCGCGGCGCCGGGCGATCAGCGCCAACGGTGCCAGCACGCCGGCCAACAGCGGCAGGAGCCAGAGGCCGAACACGTACCCCGCTTCGTCGAACCAGTAGGTCACGTGGCAGGCCACGCACGGCACGGCCTGGTGTTGCGAGATCACGCCGGCGTTCCAGGCCGTGGGGTCGGACCAGGGGGGATACGTCCAGTGCGCTGTGGTGTCGTACGCCACCCAGGTAAGCTGCAGCGTGTCGCTCACCGTGACGGTGCGGTAGTCCTGGTGCCTGCCGGTATGCGTGTCGGGGCTTCGGGTGTCGCAGCGATCGAGATACCAGCAATAGTTGAGGCGGGCCGCCGACCCGACCGTGGGCCGATGATACTTGAGCGACATCGGCACGATCCAGCACAACGCCAGCGCGGCGCCGACCGCCGTCGAACGCCAGCCGTGGCGGCGCCCGGCCGGCCATGCCAGCCAGCGGATCGGGACCGCGACCAGCAGCCACGGCCACGTACTCGTCTTGATGGCGAATGCCGCGCCGAAGAGGACTCCGAGGAGCAGCCAGCGCTCGCCACAATGCACCAGCAGCTCGTAGCCGATGGCGATGATCGCGGCGAACAGCAACAGATCGGGTGTGACCGCCTCGATGCGGGGGAGCCCCGCGCTGGCCAGGAGAAACGCGGCGATCAGCGCCCGGCCCGCGTAGGGACCGGGGTAACGCCTTCCCCACCACCAGACGATCGCCAGGGCCGCGAAGGTGGCGGCGCCGTTGATGATGTGGGCGATGGCGACCAGCCCGGTGCGGCCGGCGTGGGCGACGGCACCGGCCGCCGCAATGAGCAGGGAATAGAGCGGCGACCAGTAGCCCTGCACGAATGCCGCAAGATCACCACGGCGGAGGGCCGCGGCGAGGTCGAGATACGACACGCCATCGGGGTTGAGGGCGTTGCGGGCCAGCCAGGTGTACCAGACCAGCAGCGCGACCGCGAGGACCGCCAGGACATCCACTTCCCGCAGGCGGGTGACGGCCGGCGCGGGCGGCAGCGGTGGCTGCGACGGCGTTGCCGTCGCCTCGGCCGCCGTGGCCGGAGCATCGCCCACCCTGCGCGTCCTGCGTGAGTGTCTGGCCACAAGCCCGATCGATGGGGTCCGCGAATGCCGGCCGGCCTGATAACGGTCCGCAAGCCGAACCGTCGCCGAACCAGAGGTGTCCAATGGTATCACGAAGATGGTGAATGCGGAGATCCTGACGGTACCGATCGCCGACGGCGGCGAACGCGCGCTGATCGCCCGGGCGGTGGCCGGGGACCGGCAGGCGACCCGGGCGCTGTACGACACGCACGCCCCGCGGGTCTTCCGCCTGGCGTACCGGATGTGCGGCGACCGGGAGCTGGCGTCGGACCTGACGCAGGACGTCTTCGTGCGGGTGTTCGGCCGGCTCGACCGTTTTCGCGGCGAATCGGCGTTCACCACCTGGCTCCACCGCGTGACCGTCACGACCTGTCTCAACGGTCTGCGCAAGGTCAAGCGGCTCAGGGAACGCGAGGTGCCGTGGGAGCCGCGCCACGACGAGGCGGCTGGAGCGGGGATCGATCCGGTGATGCGGCAGGCGCTGGCGAATGCCATCGAGGCGCTGCCCGACGAGTTGCGGATCGTGCTGGTGATGCATTCGCTCGAGGGGTACACCCACGCGGAAGTGGCGACAGCGCTCGGGATCGCCGAAGGCACCAGCAAGAGCCGGGAATTCGAGGCCCGCGCGCGACTGCGCAAGGCGCTCGGCGACCACGACGCAGGACCGCCCGGCGGGGCGGGAAGCGAGGAGGCGAGGCGGAATGATTGACGACCAGGAGCTCGACGTACTGCTCGACGACGCGCGCCATTCGTGGCGGGTGGATCCGGAGCCGCCGCTCGGCGAGATCTGGGAACGGGTCGAGGCCGAAACGGTGGCACGGCGTGGCGCGCGCCGCCCCGGCTGGTCGATGGTCGGCATCGCGGCGGCGGCGGCGCTTGCGGTCGGCCTCGCCGCAGGTCATTACTGGTCGCAACCCGCGCCGGCCAAGTCCATGAGCAATATCGCTGTGACCGCGCCGCCCGCCGCCACGGCCGGCGACCCCAATCACCGCGCCATGGGGGATCTCCTCGGCCGGACCGCGGTGCTGCTGGCGGAGCTTCCCGGCGACACCACCACCACGCTCGGGCCGGAACTGGCGCTGGAGAGCGAGAATCTCCTCACCCGGACCCGGCTCTTGCTTGACTCGCCGGTGGCGTCCGACGCACGGATGCGCGCGCTGCTCGACGACCTCGAGCTGGTGCTGGCGCAGGTGGCCCGCCTCGAGCCCGCGCACCGGACCGACGACCTGCAACTGATCCATGCGGCGCTTGCCGAGCACGATCTCGTGCCCCGGATCCGCTCGGCGGCCGCAACGTACGCTGTCAACAACGACTTCTGAGGATTACCGCCATGCTGCGTGCCACTCTGTTCGCTCTTTCGGTCGCCGCCCTCCCGCTGGCGGCCCAGGTGCCGGCGCGGCCCGCGCCGCCGCCGCCGCCTGTCGACTCCCACTCCGACGCCACCGCCACCGGCGCCGTTCCCGTTCAGTGCGTGGACGTCCCAACCGGGTGCGAACTGGAGCTGGTCTCCGGAGGCCCTGACGTCGAGCAGCGTTCAGGATTGGTCGAACGCCGATCTCGACCTGAACCTGGCGGAGAATCTCGACCTGAGCAGCCTGGCGGACGTGCCGCTGGCGCCGCTCTCGAACATCGGCTGGTTCGACGGCGCCGAGTCGGCCGATGTGCCGGCGGCGTGGGCGCCCGGAGATCCGGCCGACTCGCTCTATCGCGCCGCACGGCAACAGCTCAACAAGGGCGACTATCGCAAGGCGGCCGACCTGTTCAAGACGATTGCCGACCGGTATCCGAAATCCGCCTATGCTCCGGACTCGCAGTACTGGGAGGCATTCTCGCTCTACCGCATCGGCGGCACGCCGGAGCTGCAGGAAGCGCTGACGGTGCTGGCGGCGCTCCAGGCGCGGCAGCCGGACAGCGGGGCGACGGCCCGCGGGCAGCGGAGTCCCCCGGCCGAGATGGTGGCGGCGCGCGACAGCGCGCGCGCCCAGGAGCGGCAGCTGCTGGACGCCGAACGCACCGCTTCACGGAATGATGCCGCCGTGGCGCGCGCCAACGATGCCGTCGCTCGTGCGGCGGCACGGCAATCGAACGCGGATGTGGCCACGGCGGTCAACGTGGCCGCGCTGCAATCGCGGCTGTGGTCGGTCAATACCGCATTCAGTACCTGGCCGTCGCGGCGGATCGACGCCGCGGGGCTCGCGGCAAGAATCGCCAACGTGCTGGCGCAGCGCGGCCTGGCCGACGACCCCGCTGTCAAGCGGGCGCTGGCGGCCGGCGGCAACGAGTGCGATCCCGACGACCAGTCGGTGCGCGTCGAGGCACTGAGTGCGCTGATGGAATCCGATCCCGCCGCCGGCCGCGACATGGCCACGAAGCTGCTCGCCAAGCGCGACAAGTGCTCCGAGCCGCTGCGCCAGAACGCCGTGATGCTGCTCGGCAACTCGCGCGACACCGCCGTGACTGCCACGCTGATCTCGGTGGCGCGCAGCGATCCATCGCCCGGCGTGCGCAGCGCCGCGATGCAGTGGTTGGTACGGCTCCATGGCGATGCCGCGCTCCGCGCCATCATCGACCTCGCCACCACCGACACCGACCGGACCATCCAGCGCAACGCCGCCATGGCACTGGGGCAGAGCGACGATCCGCGGGCCCGCGACGCCATCCGGCACCTGCTCGACGACAAGTCGGCCGATGCGTCGGTGCAGCAGGCGGCGTTGATGTCGTTCAGTCGCCGGGATCTCTCGGCTGACGACGCGACCTGGCTGGAAGGGCTCTATGCCCGGACCACGGACCGCGACGTCAAGCGGATGATCCTGGAAGAACTGGGGCGCGGCGGGCAGTCGGCAAACAGCCAGTGGTTGCTGTCCGTGATGCGCAACGCCAACGAATCGCTCGAGCTGCGCAGCGACGCGCTGCGCGTCGCCGGACGCACCATGGATGTGGCCTCGCTCTCGCAACTCTACGACCAGTCGTCCGAAGGGCCGATCCGCGAGCAGGTCGTGGAACTGCTCGCGCAGCGGAGTGACTCCGCGGCCGTCGGCAAGTTGATTGACATCGCGAAGAACGGCACCGATCCGTCGATGCGCCGCAATGCGATCGCGGCGCTGGCACGGAGCAAGGATCCGCGCGCGCAGAAGCTGCTTCTCGACCTGATCGACCGATGAGCCGCGCGCCCTGGAGTGTTGCGGCCGCCGCTTCGCTGTTCGCGGCCGGGCTGCCGGCGCAGAACGTGTCGTCCCGCGTCGCCGCATCGTCGGCGGCCATGGTGGCGTTCCACTACGCCGCCCGCCCCGGCGTGTGCGGTGACGGCCGCGGGATGTTGCGGGCGTCGAACGGCGGCGGCTTCTACATCGACAACGGATTCGGGCAGAGCGCCGGCTGTGATACCGGGCCGGTGCGCGTCGAGTTGCAGCGCGACGGCAAGGCCATCGTCGGCATCGCGGCGTTCGCCGGACCACTGGCACACGACAGCAGCGCCGCCGACCTCGGCGCCGTTCCGGCGGCGGACGCCGCGCAATACCTTCTCGGCCTGGCGTCCTCGCTCGACGGACGGCCCGCGCGCGAGGCGCTGATGCCGGCGATGCTGGCCGACAGCGCCGTGGTGACGCCCGCGTTGCTCCGGATCGCCACCGACCGCCGTGCCCAGCGGGACGTGCGCCGCAGTGCCGTCGACTGGCTGGCCGACCGCGCCGGCGAGTCGGGCGGTGTCGGCGAGGCGCGCGTGACCACAACGCTCGGTCAGCTCGCTCGCGACCGCGACGAGAGCGAGACGATGCGCTCGCAGGCGCTCAGTACGCTGGCGGGGATGGACCGCGGCGCGGGTGTGGTGCGGCTCTTCACGCTGACCAGGGACAGCGACGGCTGGTTGGCGGATCGCGCGTTCGGCATCGTGACCCGGTCGGGCGATCCGCGGGCGCGGCAGTTCACCCGCCAGGCGCTGCAGAGCGGCACGCTCTCTGACGATCAGATGGTGACCGCCATTCAGGGGCTGGGTGACGACTATGCCGGCGCCGCCGACGTGGGCCTGTTGCGCGATCTCTACCCGAAGCTCACCAGCGATCGGCAGCGCGACGCGGTCCTGTCGGCCGTCGCCGGCGCCGGTGGTCTGGAGAACGGCGAGTGGCTGGTGGCGGTCGCGCGCTCGGCGACCGAACCGGCGGCTCGCCGCCGCCGCGCCGTCTCGCTCCTCTCCCGGTTCGACCAACCGGGAATCCAGGCGGCGCTCAAGGACCTGGTCGACAGGTAGCAGGTTCGTCGCCTCGCGTTAGACTTACGGGGTCCATGACGCCCTCCCCGTGAGTCCCGACGGCCTGCGCCCCCGGCTGCAGCTGGCGCTCGGACCCCATGCCGAGCTGGGCCGCGAGCGCCAGCCCCGGGGCGCCGAGCCGCGTCTTCGACGCGCTCCCCAAGGGCACCGCGCCTGCCGGGCGCCGGGCTGCGTCTCGTCCTCCACCCGCCGCCCCCGGCCGGCCCGGGCCCGGCCGATGTCCGGCAGCGCGCCGACGCGTTCACCGGACTCGCCCATCCCGGGCTCGTCCCGCCCCTGGCTGTCGGCGAACTTGACGGGCAGGCCTGGGTGCTCGAGGCCGCCGCTCCCGCCGAGGGCGGAGGGGCGGTCTGGCCTGGGCCGGCATGCTGCCACTGCGCGATGGCATCGGTGTGATGCGCGAACTGGCGCGCGTCCTCGCCGCGGTGCACCGCCGCGGGCTGACGCACGGTGCCATCGACCCCGAATACGTCTGGATCGAGGGAGATCAGGTCCGGATCTCCGGTACGGGCCTGGTCTCGAACGGCACGGCCCGCGATGACCTCGACCAGCTCGCCCAGCTGGTCTGGCTGATGTTCACCGGCGCGCCGGCGGGGATGCCGCCCGGTCCATTGTCGCGCCGCCGGCGCGGCGTGCCCGCCGAACTCGATCAGCTGCTGATGTCGATGCTGGCCGCTGACCCTGCCGACCGGCCCGCTCGTGCCGAAACGATTCTCGGCGCGCTCGATGCGCTGCCCGGCGCCGGGCCTGAGGCGCGACGCGCTGGCCGACAGTGCCGGCGGCGTCCGCCCGCGGCGGTCGTGGCTCGCGCTGTTGGCGCTCCTGGTAATCATGACGCTGCTGCTGGTCCTCTTCCTCACCCGATAGACCGACGAGAACCCGGAGGTTCTGATGCGCCGCGCCATGTGGCTTCCGTTCGCGCCCAGCGCGCTGGCTCGCCGATGATCACGCCGCGATGGCAGGAATCGAACTCGCGACCGGCCTCTTCCACCAGGACCCGAACATCATGCCGCACATCGAGCAGTCGAGCGGCGTGACGACTTCGATCATTTCGATGCGTGGTCCACCACGGCCACCATCTTCCGCGGCCTGATTCGCCTCGGCGCGGTGCCGGCGCGCGGCGTCTTCACCACCGGCATCATCGGCGCGACGTTCGGCTTCCTCCGTGGCGGGTACGGCTCCGCGTCCGATCGATGCGGACTACGGCGTGCGGGCGGGCTATCGATCCTCGGTCGCCATCTGGGCGGTGGAGCTCACCGGGCGTCTGGCGGTCGACAACTGCAGCGATTGCGGGTTCGACCAGCGGCTGGTGAATCAGGTGGCGGGTTCGGTGGAGCTGACCCGGGGCCGGGTCCACCCGCAATTGAGTGTTCGCAGCTTTCTCGACCCGAGCGTCCGGCGGTCGATCCGGGCCATCCTCACCGCCGGGGTCGCGTTCACATGGTAGGGCGCGTCCGCCGCGTCGGACCCGTGCCTGCCGGAACCCGCGACACCCGATTATTGTTTGTCCCCGTGATGATGGCATTACGGACATTCTGACTGGCTACACGCGCCCGCCTCCGCCGCTCCCCAGGACGATCCTACAGCGCACACCGCGATTGGCTGCTCGACGCGGCACGGTCCCGTCTGTGCCTATTGCGGCACCCGCGTGCCGGCCGAGACGATCACCCTCGACCATGTGCGGCCGCGCCGGGGCCTCTCGGCCTACGATCGCCCCGACAACCTGGTGCTCGCCTGCCGCGCCTGCAACGCCGCCAAGGCCGATACCCCGCTGCTGGCCTTCCTGATGGCCAAGCGCTCGCGGGGTGTCTTCCTGCTGCACTACGGTGATCATCTGTCGGAACCGCTCAAGGAGCTGGCGAAGAATGCCAGCGAAAGGCCGCTCCTGCCCCCCGATTGACCCCGTCATCCCGACGGGACAGCGCGCACCATGTCATCCCGAGGGCGCGTCAGCGCCCGAGGGACCGGCTCGCTGCAGATCAGCGCTTCGTGGACCAATTCCTCGCGGATCGGTTCGTTGCCGGCCAGCTCGCTGCCGGCCGATCCCTCGCTGCGCTCGGGATGACACCGCTGCGCTCGGGATGACACCGCTGCGCTCGGGATGACAGCCCCGCTGCGCTCGGGATGACATGCTCGGCCAGCCGCGCTACCGGATATCCGACTTCAAATGTGCCGCGGCGCGTAAAGACGCGCACCTGGATCGGGCGTGGCGCGGATAGCTCCCGTCCATGCGGAGATACTGGGTGTACATCCTGGCAAGTCGCACGCGCGTGCTTTACGTCGGTGTGACGAACAACCTCGGCCGCCGCCTGGCCTCGCACAAGGCAGGGCGCGGAAGTCGATTTACGGCGCGCTACTCAGTCGATCGGCTGGTCTACTTCGAGGAAACCCGGACAATTCTGGCGGCGATCTCGCGAGAAAAGGAACTCAAGGGCTGGCGGCGATCAAAGAAAGTCGCGCTGATCGAGAGCACCAACCCCGAATGGCGCGATCTTGGGCTGGGTTGTTGACTTGCCGATCCCTCGCGGCGCTCGGGATGACACCGCTGCGCCATGTCATCCCGAGGGCGCGTCAGCGCCCGAGGGATCGGCTCGCTGCAGACCAGCGCTTCGTGGACCAATTCCTCGCGGATCGGTTCGGCGCCGGCCGATCCCTCGCGGCGCTCGGGATGACACCGCTGCGCTCGGGACGACACCGCTGCGCTCGGGACGACACCGCTGCGCTCGGGATGATACGCGCGCCGCGTTCCGCCTTACCGCCCCGCTCTCACCGCTGCCGTTCCCGCCGCCAGCGCCTCGCTCACGATCCGCGCCTGCTCCACCGCGTGGGCATGGGCGTATCCCTCTGACGGCGCCGCCCGTTCCGGTCGACCGATGTAGCGCAGGTAGACGCCGGGCGGCAGGGCCGGCGAGAGATGTTGCTCGATGAATGTCCAGGCGCCCATGTTCTTCGGTTCTTCCTGCACCCACACCACCTCGGTCAGCGACGGGTAGCGCGAGAGCACGTCGCGCAGTTCGGACTCGGCGAACGGATAGAGCTGCTCCACCCGTGCCACCGGCGGGCGATCCTCGCCACGCTTGTGTCGCCTCCGCCAGCAGGTCGTAGTAGATCTTGCCGCTGCACAGCAACAGCGAACGGGCCGAGGCGCGGTTGCCGTTGCTGGCCGGATCGTCGATCACCGGCTGGAAGCGGCCACTCGTCAGGTCGGCCAGCGTCGAGGCCGCCGCGGGAAGCCGGAGCAGCGATTTCGGCGTCATCACGATCAACGGCCGGCGCACCGACCACTTCGCCTGGCGGCGGAGCAGGTGGAAGTACTGCGCCGGCGTGGTGCAGTTGGCCACGCGGATGTTGTCCTCCGCCGCGGCCTGCAGGAACCGTTCGACCCGCCCGCTGGAGTGTTCCGGACCGCCGCCTTCGTAGCCGTGCGGCAGCAACAGCGTCAGCCGCGGCGAAACGCCCCACTTGCTCAGCCCCGATACCACGAACTGGTCCAGCATCACCTGCGCGCCGTTGACGAAGTCGCCGTACTGCGCCTCCCAGATCACCAGCGCCTCGGGTGCCGCCAGCGCGTAGCCGTATTCGAAGCCGATCGGGGCGCATTCCGACAGCGGTGAATTGCGGATCTCGAACAGTGCCTCGCCGCCCGGGAGTGCCTGCAACGGCACGAATTCGCGCCCCGATTCGACGTCGTGCAGCACCGCGTTGCGGTGCGAGAAGGTGCCGCGGCCCGCGTCCTGGCCGGTGACCCGGATCGGAACGCCTTCCGCCAGCAGCGAGGCGAACGCCAGCGCCTCGCCGTGTCCCCAGTCAATCCCGTGTTCGTTCGACAACCCGGCGCGGCGCCGTTCCAGCTGGCGCGCCAGCTTGGGATGGACCGAGAGGCCCGCCGGCCACGCCAGCAGTGCTTCGTTGAGCGCGGTAAGCGTCTCGGCCGCGACACCGGTCTCGAAGTCGCCGCTCTCGGCCACCGGCGCGGATTCGATATCCGGCAGCGTTTCGGCGGCGGCCTTGATGCGATTCTGCGCCTCGATCAGCCGGTTGTAGTTCTCTTCGACCATCGCGTCCGCTCGTCCCGCATTCGATCACGCCGGCCTGTTCCAGTGCGGCGGCGTACTGCTGCCGCACTGTGGGCAGGTCGCGGATCCGGGCGTACATCGTCGGCTGCGTGTAGGCCGGCTCGTCGGCTTCGTTGTGGCCGTGACGCCGGTAGCCCACCAGGTCGATGAGCACGTCGTCCTGGAACTTCATCCGGTAGGCCATCGCCAGCCGGACCGACGCCAGGCACGCCGCGGGGTCGTCGGCGTTGACGTGGATGATCGGAATGTCGAAGCCCTTGGCGAGATCCGACGAGTAGCGCGTCGAACGGGCGTCGACCGGATCGGTGGTGAAGCCGACCTGGTTGTTGGCGATCAGGTGCACCGTGCCGCCGGTGGTGTAGCCCGGCAGCGCGCAGAGGTTGAGCGTTTCGGCCACGACGCCCTGGCCGGGGAACGCCGCGTCGCCGTGAATCGAAATCGGTAGCGCCGCCATCGGATCGAGCCGCATCGTGCGGCCGCTGCGGTCGGTCTGCTCCGCCCGTGCCCGTCCCACGATGACCGGATCGACGTATTCCAGATGGCTCGGATTGGACAGCAGCGAAACACGGATCGAGCGCCCGCCGCGGGTGGCGTAGTCGCCGTCGGCGCCGAGGTGGTACTTGACGTCGCCGGTGCCGCCTTCGACGGCCGCGTCGCCCTTGGTGCCTTCGAACTCCGACAGGATGGTGTCGTATGGCTTGCCGACGATGTGCGCCAGCACGTTGAGCCGCCCGCGGTGAGCCATTCCCACCGCCACGGTGCGCACCGCAGCCCGGGCCGACAGCTCGATCGCCTCGTCGAGCATCGGCACCATCATGTCGACGCCTTCGATGGAGAAGCGCTTGGCGCCGAAATAGGCGTTGTGCAGGAACTTCTCCATCCCTTCCACCTGCGTCAGGCGGCCCAGCAGCGTGCGCGCTTCGTCCGGCGAGAGCGGCGCGCGGTACGTGCCGGATTCGATCTGCTGCCGCAGCCAGACGCGGCGTTCATGCGACGCGAGGTGTTCGACTTCGTACGCAATGGTGCCGCAGTACGTCTGCAGCAGGTGCGGCAGCGCATCGGCCAGCGTCTGGCCGGGCACGCCCAGGCGCAGCACCGCCGCAGGAATCGACGCCATGATGGCGGGCGTGAGGCCGAGGCTGGCGGGGTCCATCGCGGGGTCGCCGACCGGCGGCACGCCGAGCGGATCGAGACGCGCCGCGAGATGGCCATGCGTGCGGATGCTGCGGATCAGGCTCATGGCGGCGGCAACGTGCGCCAGCGCCGCGGTATCCACGGTGCCAGCCGCGGCCGCCGGTGTCGCAGTCACGCGTGCCGGCGCGCTCGATACGACGGATGCGGCCGGCATGGAGATGCCGAGCGCCGCAAAGATCTGGTCGTAGAACTGCGCTTCGCCCTGCAGCAGCTGATCCACCAACCGGAGAAAGCTCCCCGATTCGGCGCCCTGGATGACGCGATGATCATAGGTACTGGTCATCGTCATCACCTTGCCCGCGCCGAGCTGCGCGGCGGCGTTGGCGTCGGCGAACTCCACCGGCAACGCGATGCTGCCGGTGGCGATGATGCTCCCCTGGCCCGGCATCAGCCGCGGCACCGAGGCCACCGTGCCCAGGCCGCCCGGATTGGTGAGCGTCATGGTGGCGCCCGCAAAGTCGTCGGGCATCAACCGGTTCGCCCGCGCCTTGCTGACCAGCGTCTCGTAAGCGGCCAGGAACTGCGCAAAGTCGAGTGTGTCGGCGGCCCGCAGCACCGGCACCACCAGGCCGCGCGTGCCGTCCTTCCGCTCGACGTCGACGGCAAGGCCGAGGTTGACATGCTCGGCGGGAAGCTTGTAGATCGCGCCGCCGCTCTCCAGCACCCCGGTGCCTATCATCGGGAACTCGCGCGTCGCCTGCACCAGTGCCCACGCAATGAGATGCGTGAACGACAGTTTCTCGTTCCGGCCCGCGGCCTTGAGCGCGGCATTGGCCTGGCGGCGGCGTTCGTCGAGCACGCCGACGGGCACTTCGCGGAAGCTCGTCGCCACCGGAATGGCGAGCGACGCGTTCATGTTCTGCGCCAGCCGGAGAGCAGGGCCGCTCAGCGCCACCGCGCGCTCGGGCACGGGCACGTTGGCCGCCGCCGGCGCTGCATTGGGCGCCGTCGGACGGGGGGGTGCTTCCACCGGCACAGGCGATTGCGCTTCGAGCATCGCCTCGTACATCGCCTCGGCGGGGAGCGCGATTTCGGGTGCGTCTGAGTCGTTCGATGCCACCGGGTACTCCACCAGAGTAGAACCTGAAGAAAGATAGCCGGGAGGCGGCGCCTACCCCTTAAGTTTGGCCCATGCTCACGGCACCTCCGGGGCGTCGCGCCGCCGTCGTGGCGGGGTTGCGCACTCCATTCGCCAAGGCCGGGACGGCACTCAGGGACGCCACCGGCCTCGACCTGGCGCGTCACTGCACCCGCGAACTGCTCTACCGGACCGAGCTGCCGGGCGACGAGGTCGACGAGATCATCTTCGGGCAGGTCATCCCCTCGTCGCTGGTCGCCCAACGTGGCTCGCGAGGTATCGCTGCTGCCGCAATTCCCCCGCACCATCCCCGCCTATACGCTCAACCGCGCCTGCTCCTCGGGCGCCCAGGCCATCTGCAACGCCGCCGATCAGATCATGGCCGGACACGCCGACGTGATCCTCGCCGGCGGGACGGAATCGCTGTCGGACATTCCCATCCTGCACAGCCGGAAAGTGTCGGCCATCCTGATGGCGGCCGGGCGCGCAAAGTCAGTGGGCGAGCGCGTGGCGCTCTTCTCCCGCATCCGTCCGCGCGACCTCAAGCCCGTCTCTCCCGCCATTGCCGAGCCGAGCACCGGCGAGACCATGGGCGAATCGGCCGAAAAGATGGCCAAGGAGAACCGGATCACCCGCGAGGCGCAGGACGAATACGCGTTGATGAGTCACCAGCGCGCCGCCACGGCCACAGCTGACGGGAGAATCACCGCCGAGATCGCGCCGTGGTTCGGTGGCCGCGGTTACGACGAGGTGCTCACCAGCGACAACCTGATCCGCAGCGATACCTCGCTCGACGCCCTGGCCAAGCTCAAGCCGGTGTTCGACAAGCGCTACGGCACGGTCACCGCTGGCAATTCCTCGCCGCTCACCGATGGCGCCTCGGTGACATTGATCATGAGCGAGGCCAAGGCGCGGGCACTGGGATTCCGGCCGCTGGCGGTGATCCGCAGCTACGCCGTGGCTGCGGTCGATCCCGGCTGGCAGCTGCTGATGGGGCCCGCGTACGCCGTGCCGCTGGCGCTCAAGCGGGCCGGCATCACCTGGGGCGACGTCGGCCTGATCGAAATCCACGAAGCCTTCGCCGCGCAGGTGCTGTCCAACGTGCAGGCCTGGGGCTCGCCGGCATGGACCAAGCGGCTCGGACTGCCGCAGCCGACCGGTGAAGTCGACTGGAGCCGTGCCAACGTCATGGGTGGTTCGATCGCGATCGGGCATCCGTTCGGCGCAACCGGGTCGCGTCTGGTCACCTCGCTGGCGCACGAGATGGCGCGGCGCGAAGTGCAGTTCGGCCTGGTGTCGATCTGCGCGCAGGGGGGAATGGGGTTCGCCGTAGTGCTGGAGCGGGTGCCATGAGCGCGTTCTCGGTCACGCAGCGCGCCGGTGTGGCGATCGTCAGCTTCGATGCGCCGGGCCAGGCGGTCAACACGCTCAGCAAGGCGGCCGGCTGGGAGCTCGACGAGCTGCTGCAACGGCTCGAGGGCGACGAGGTGGTCAAGGCCGTCGTGTTCCGTTCGGGCAAGCCGGACTCGTTCATCGCCGGTGCCGACATTAATGAATTCGCGGCGGCGCAGACGGTCGAAGAGGCCACCCGTCTCTCGCGCGAGGCGCAGCTGCTGATGCAGCGCGTCGCTGACGCGCCCAAGCCGATCGTCGCGGCGATCCACGGCAACTGCCTCGGCGGCGGACTCGAGCTGTCGCTGGCGTGCGGCTACCGGGTTGCCAGCGATCACCCGAAGACGCAACTCGGACTGCCGGAAACGCAGCTCGGCATCATTCCCGGCGCCGGCGGGTGCAGCCGCCTGCCGCGGCTGATCGGCGCCCGCGCCGCGCTGCAGATGATCCTCACCGCGCGCAACGAGCCGGCGAAGAAGGCGCTCCGACTCGGCCTGGTGGACGAGGTGGTGCCGGAAGCGATCCTGCTCGACATTGCCATCGACGCCGCCGAACGGATGGCGCGGGGGTGGAAGCCGTCGCGCCGAGGTCGCGGCATGGCGGCTGCGTTGCTCGACGGCAATCCGATCGGCCGGATGGTGGTCTACCGCAAGGCGCGCGAGTCGGTGATGCAGAAGACCGGCGGGCATTACCCGGCACCGCTCCGCGCCATCGATGTCGTCCGCACCTCGCTCGAATCCGGCATGACGCATGGACTCGCCGCCGAGTCGCAGGCATTCGGCGAACTGGCGATGACCGACGTGTCGCGCCGGCTGATCGAGGTCTTCTTCGCGACGACCGCACTCAAGAAGGACAACGGCGTGCCGGCCGGGATGGGGCACGCACAGCCGGTGCGGCGGCTGGGCATCGTCGGCTCGGGGTTCATGGGCGCCGGCATCGCCGGCACTGCCGCGCTCAAGGCCGGCGTCGAGGCGCGCCTCAAGGACTCCGATCTGGCGCGCGTCGGGCGCGGTCTCAAGGCGGCGACGGACATTCTCTCGGCGCAGCTTTCCCGCGGGCGGATGACGCGCTCCGAATTCGACCGCAAGCGCTCCTACCTGAGCGGCACCGCCACGTGGGACGGCTTTGCCGGCGCCGACCTGGTGATCGAGGCGGTCTTCGAGGACCTCGCCACCAAGCAGCAGGTCTTTGCCGAACTCTCCGCAGTCGTGCCGCCGTCGACGGTGCTGGCCAGCAATACCTCGACGCTGCCGATCAACGAGATCGCTGCCGCGGCGTCGCATCCCGAGCGCGTCCTCGGGCATGCACTTCTTCTCGCCGGTCGAGAAGATGCCGCTCCTCGAAGTGATTCCCACCGAGCGCACATCGGCTGACGCCATCGTCACCGCGGTGCAGTTCGGGCGCCGGATGGGAAAGACCGTCATCGTGGCGGCCGATTCGCCGGGGTTCTGGGTCAACCGCATCCTGATTCCGTACCTCAACGAAGCCGGTCACCTGCTGGAAGAAGGCGTGCCGATCGACGCCATCGATCGCGCCATGACCCGCTGGGGATTTCCCGTGGGGCCGCTGGCGTTGCTCGATCAGGTGGGACTCGACGTGGCCGAGAAGGCCGGCAAGGCGATGCATCAGGCGCTCGGGGATCGGCTGGCGCCGTCGCGGGTCATCGCGGTGATGCGGGCCGACGGCCGCATGGGGCGGAAGAACGAGCGCGGCTTCTATTTCTACCGCGACGGCAAGACGTCGGGCGCCGACGCGAGCGTCTTCACGCTGCTTGGCGTGAGGCAGGGAACCGCGCCGGATGGGCAGCGGATCGAAGATCGGCTGGTCTTCGCGATGCTGAACGAGGCGGCACTGGCGATGAGCGAAGGCGTGGTGCGCGTTCCCCGGGATGGTGACATCGGTGCGTTGTTCGGCATCGGTTATCCGGCGTTCCGCGGCGGACCGCTGCGGACGCTCGACGCCATCGGTGCCACCGAGGTCGTGGCGCGGCTCGAGAGACTGGCCGCGGCGCACGGCCCGCGTTTCAACCCTGCGCCGGTGCTCGACGAAATGGCGCGCACCGGCCAGCGCTGGTACGAGAGCGACCGCACCAGCGGAGGACTTCGCTGACCCCGTCGCGACAGCGGGCGCTGCTGGCGTTTCTGGTGGTCGCCGTGTTGGTGTGGTGGCGGGCGCGTGCGGGGGGCTTCTTCTTCATCGTCGGCATGGAAGGTTCGGCGTCGGCCAATCTGGGGCCGGTGCTGCCGGCGTTCTGTGCCGGCACCAGCGCTGCGCTCATGTTGTCCATTGCCGACGCGGCCGCGGGGCCGTGGGCGGGCGTGGCCGCGGCGTTCGCGTTGGTGGCGCTTCCCGGTTTCGTCGCGCTGCATCGCGACTCGTTGGTGGGACCGCCGCTCCTCACCCTGACCCTCCTCATGCTCGCCGTCATGCTGCACGCCCCGCGGTTCTCACTCGCGTACGGCACGCTGGCCGCGACGGCGGCGGCGTTCGTCTCGCCGCAGGCCATCGGCCTGCCGGTTGGTGCGGCGGTCTGGGCACTGGTGCAACGCTCCCAGCCCACCAGCATGCGGCGGCGGGCCATGCTGGCGGTGCTGCCGTTGCTGGTGGCGGTCGTGCTGCTGCGGCTCAACGCCACGCGGTGGCTCGGCGGCAGCGCCCTGGGGTGGCGCGGGCAGCTCCACAGGGTCGGTGCCGCGGCGGCCAAGTTGCTCAGCACGCAACTCGCGCCGGCGATCGCGGCCGTGACGCTGCGCGAGGTCGTCGCGGCTGCAACCGTGGTACTCGGCGTCGTGGTGGTCGGCCGGGCGTGGATACGGGTGGCGCGCCCGCTGCCGGATGTGTCGCTGCTGCGGCGACTCTATCCCGCGTGCACGGTCCTCGCGGCGACCTATCTCGGCGGCGTCGTGGTGCGGACACTGCTGGTGCGGGGCGCGCCGGAGCCTGACCTGCTGTCGCTGCTGCCGCTGGCGGCGGTGGGCATGCTGGCGGTGATCTGCAGCATCGCGCTGCTGTGGCGGTTCTGGCCCCTGTGGCAACGGACGGCGGCGGTGCTGATCCTGTTGTGGTGGGGGCAGGCGGCGGTGCGGGGGTAGGGGACGGTCGAGAAGGGTCTGGGGCCCGGAAGTCGAGGTCGGAGGGCAGAGTGCGGCGGTCGGTGCGCTGAGCTCCGGGGTCGCAGCGGTGAGTCAGACGGTCGGTGCGCAAGGTTCGGCGGTCGATGTCAGGAGCGGGTCCGTGAGGGCGCAGACCTGGTCGGTCGCAGCGCAGACCTCGGCGGTCGTAACGCAGACCTGCTCGGTCGTAACGCAGACCTGGTCGGTCGCAGCGCAGACCTCGGCGGTCGTAACGCAGACCTGGTCGGTCGTAACGCAAACTTGGTCAGTCGTAACGAAGACCTGCTCGGTCGTAACGCAGACCTGGTCGGTCGTGACGCAGACCTGGTCGGTCGTAACGCAAACCTGGTCGGTCGTAACGCAAACCTGGTCCGTCGTAGCAGTGAGTTCGACGGTCGGCGCGCAGAGTCGGTCGGTGACGGCGCAGACCCGGGGAGTGGCTGGATCTTCCAGGGAGTGTCCGGATTTCTGTGTATGAGCCGGTGAGACTCACACTTCCCGCAGCGCCTCCATCGGGTCGAGCCTTGCCCCGCGCCACGCCCGCCGCGCCGAGCCCGGTGCCGATGAGCGCCGCTGCCAGTAGCACGAGCGTCGCCGGTGTCAACGTCCCGTTGATCGCCGCAACGCGTCGCCCTTCACGCCGGTCGTCGGCCGCGATGTCCCGACTGTTCAATCCCGTCCCGGATTGCCGCTTCGAGAATATCGACGTTGATATTGCTCAGCGTCCCGAACTTGATGCAGTAGCCCGTCACGCGCGCCTTGCCGAGTTTCTTGCCGTATCTCTCGGTCAGGTACTTCTTGTCGTCGAGGCCCATGATGTAGATGGAGATTCCGGTGGTGTTTGCGCTCATGCCGATCTGATAGAACGGCCTGGTACTTCCATCGGCGTACTTCTGCGTCTGGAGTCCGTACCCGATGTTCGGGTTGGAGATCGTTCGACCGCTCTCATCCTTGCCATCCAGGAACCACAACCGACAGCCCGGCATCAACCCCAGGATGATGCCGTGCAGCGTTTCCATGTCGCGGCGCTTGCGCTCTGGTTGGGCGGCGATGTAGGCGGCGATTTCCTTCGGCACAGTCATGTCGCGCTCCTTTGCTGAACTCGCTCGCGGCAAGCGCGTTCTCGAATTGCCACCGGAAGGTCTTGAACGGTGGACTCACCCGGCGGGCGGATTGGCATGCCCAGGCCGGGACACACGTCAGGCGAACCGCGTCTTCGCCAACGCGATCGCTGGCAATGATGCGGAGCGGTGGCTTGGCGCCGGCAAAGTACGGCTTGCCGCGTACCGACCGACTTGAGGGTACGCGAGACGACCCATTTCGGCTGCTCCCGCCACACCGCCGCGAAGTCGTGGTCGCCCGCATCCCATTCCGGGCGATCCTCGTCCCAGTAGCGCATGATCTCGTAGATCCGTCGACCATACAAGGCGCCGGCCAGGCCGCGGAAACGATCCGTTAGATGACGGCCCAGTGCAACGCCGGGCGGGGGGAATTCCAGCCTGCCAGCGACGCCATCGACGTAGCCGTCGAGAGACTGCATCATGGCGAAAACGAGCTTACCCATGCGCTCACACCTCCGCTCAGATGTCCGACAGGATCCCGCAAGGTACTTAGTCTTGTGCGGTTTTCATCCCCGGCGACGGCACGCTATCCTTTTGGCGCACCCCTGAACAACACTGCGAGGCCCAGGATGTCGAGGTCGCCCGTTGTCACCTTCCATTGGTTGTCACGCCTTTCGCTCCTCTCGCTGCCGCTGCTTGCCGCCGCGTCGGTGCGCTCGCCAGTCGAACCTTCGCTGCTTCGCCGGCCTCAAGTGGCGCAACATCGGGCCGTTCCGCGCGGGCCGCGTGAGTGCCGTCACCGGAGCGATCGGACAGCCGGGTGTGTATTACATGGGGCTGCCGATTGGCGGCGTGTGGAAGACGACGAGTGCTGGAGTAACCTGGTTCCCGGTCTTTGACAGCATCAAGGACGTGTCGTCCATCGGCTCGGTCGAAGTGGCGCCGTCGAACCCCGACATCGTGTACGTCGGAACCGGCGGCGTCAACGAGGGTGACGGCGTGTACAAGTCGACCGATGCCGGCAAGACCTGGCAGCACCTCGGCATGGAGAAGACTCGCGCGATTCCCCTGATGCTGGTCGATCCCAGGAATCCCGACGTCGTGATCATGGCGGCGCTGGGAAGCGCTCGCACGGCCGATGGCAATCGCGGCGTGTTCCGCACCACGGACGGCGGCAGGAACTGGACCCGCACGCTCTACGTCGACTGCCTGACCGGCGCGGAGAACCTGGCGTGGGCGTTCGATCATCCTGACGTGATGCTCGCGACCACGATCCGGCGAGGGGGCGGTGGCGGACGCGGCGGCAGGGCGACGGGCGGTGGCGCAGGTGGCCGCGGCCGCTGGAACCGGCACCAATCTCTACAAGTCAACCGATGAAGGCGTCACCTGGAAGGAATTGTCCGGCAATGGACTGCCGACCCGCTGACCGGACGGGTGAGTGTCGCGATTGCGATGCACACCAACGCGCAGCGGATGTTCCTGATCGGCACCTTCGGGCTGTATCGGTCGGATGACGGCGGCAACTCCTGGCGCCGCATGGCCTGCCAACGATGCCCGCATCGCCAACGGACAGGGCAGACTACACGTCGGGCGTCTGGGTCAACACCAGCAATCCCGACATCGTGTATACCATCGCGACGGCGGCGTACATCTCGACCGACGGCGGCAAGACGTTCACCGGGTGGAAGGGCGCGCCGGGCGGCGATGATCCGCAGGTGCTCTGGCTCGATCCGACGGACGGCAAGCGGATGTTCATGGGCCTCGACCAGGGCGGCACGGTATCGCAGGACGGCGGCGACAACTGGAGCCTCTGGTACAACCAGCCGACGGCGCAGATCTACCACATCTCCGCCGACAACTCCTGGCCGTACTGGATCTACGGCACGCAGCAGGACGCCTGCGCCATTGCCATTCGCCCTCGCGGCGACCTGGGCGAGATCACGCTGCTCGACTGGCAGCCCAATCCCGGCAACGAGCGGGGGCCGATCGTGGCCGATCCCCTCAATCCGAAGATCATCTACGCGACCAACCTGACCGCCGGCATCATGAAGATCACCTACCCCAGCGGGCAGTGGATGAACATTTCCCCGAACGTCGACACGGCGCTCGGGCTTCGCTGGAACAACGAAAACCCGCTGGTCTTCAACGCCACCAACCCGCATGAGTTGTTCGCCGGCTTCCAATACGTGATGTCAACCACCGACGGCGGTATGCACTGGCGCAGGATCTCTCCCGATCTGGGGGTTGCCACAGGGGGCGAGGCGCCGGCGCCGGGGCGCGGGCGCGGACGCGGCGGCCGGGGCAGGGGCGGCAGCGGCGGCGGTGCCGGTGGGACGATCAACGCGATGTCCTCGTCGCCCGTGGCGCCCGGACTGCTCTGGGTCGGCACGAGCAACGGCCTGATCTAGCTGACACGGGATCATGGTGCGACATGGCACGACGTCTCGATTCCCGATGTCCGAGGCCCGATCTCGTCGCTCGACGCGTCGCATCTCGATGCCGCAACGGTGTATGTGGCGCTCCGTGCCGCCGGCGAAATGACCCCGTCCTTCTATCGCACGCACGACTACGGCAGGACCTGGACGAAGATCGTCAACGGCATGCGCACCGACCAGGTCAGCGGCAGCTATGCCCATGTGATCCGCGCCGACCCGAAGAAGGCGGGATTGCTGTACGCCGGCACGGAAAGCTCGATGTATGTCTCGTTCGACGACGGCGACGACTGGCAGTCGCTGATGCTGAATCTCCCGAACACGTCGTATCGCGACATCGTCGTCAAGGACAACGACCTCATCGTCGCCACCTACGGCCGCAGCATCTGGATTCTCGATGACATCTCGCCGCTCCGGCAGATCACGCCGGCGATGGCGGCGGAACCGGCGCATCTCTTCAAGCCGGGTGATGCCATCCGGGTGCGCCGCGAGATGAACGAAGACACGCCGTTCCCGCCGGAAGTGCCGCACGCATTGAATCCCCCCGTCGGTGCCATCATCTACTACTCTCTCGGCAAGCGGCCCGACCGGCGACATCACGCTGCGAGATTCTCGACGCGGCGGGCAACGTGGTGCGGCATTACTCCAGTGCCCCGATTCCACCGGACACGAATCCACCGCCGCAGGTGCCACCCTACTGGCTCAAGGTGCCGGAGCCCCTGCCGACCGCGATCGGAACGAACCGGATCAACTGGGACATCCGGTACGACGATCCCCCCGCGTTCAGCCACAGCATGGACCCGTATTACACCCTGAATGCGGTGCCGGGGGAGACGGTGTACCACCCGGAAGGCCCGCTGGCGCTGCCGGGCGTCTACACGGTCAAGCTCACGGTGGACGGCCGGAGCTACACGCAGACCGTGACCGTTCGCAACGATCCCCGTTCGCCGGCGACACTGGCGGATCTCCGGGCGCAGCACGACCTGCAGATGAAGCTGTACAACGGCGCCAGGGAGGCGTGGGACGGGTGGCTCCAGGTTGACGCGATGCGGAAGGCGGTCGCCGATGTGCGCGCGGCAATCCGCCCGCCGAAGTCGCCACGGCTGCGGCCGCGCTTCGATGCGGCGCTGGCGCGCGTCGGCGGCGTTCCGGGAATCGTCGACAATACTCGCGGCAATGCGTTCCGCGAGCCGCTCCCTCCCAATTTTGCGGCGATCAACGGCCGGGAGGGTGGCGAAGGCGTCCTGTTCTCGATGAACGGCCAGCTCCGGACCAACGATTTCGGTGACATGGCGCCCACCGCACCGATGCTGCGCGGCTGGGTCCACGTCTGCACCGACCTGCGGAGTGCCGTCACGGCGTGGCGCGCGATCAACGACCACGATCTCGTCGCGTTCAATGCCGTGCTGGCGCGCAACAATCTCCGGCCGATCGCCGCCGCTGCGCCGGCGCTGCCGATGCCGGTGTGCGTCCCCTCCGCCGTTCCGCCGGCGGCCGGGGCCGGTCGGGGCGGGCCGATGCCGTAGGAGCCCACGGCTCGGTTTCGAGCGCGCCTTCGAGGCGCTGACGCCGGGGCGGCGAGGACGTGACGCCGGTGCAGTCGTTCGACAAACAACACCTCGTGGCGGCCGAACCGCGTTGGCCTCGGCGGCAGCAGGCGCGTATCAGACCCCGATGATCTCGTTGAGGCCTTCGACGACGACAGCCAGTTCTTCCACCGACATTTTCGCGAGCCGCTTTCCTATACGCTCGACCGACAGCGTACGAATCTGACTGATCTTGACCCACGAACGCTTGGGCAACGCGGCGGATGTCAGTTCGAGGGTGAGCGGAAACCCGGCCCGTTGCGGCTGGCTTGTCAGAGCCATCGCGATGATCGTGCCTGATCGTTCGTTGAAGACGTCCTGGCTGAGAACCAGCACCGGCCGCATTCCGGCTTGTTCCCGCCCGCGCGCGGGATCGAGATCGGCCCACCGGATCTCCCCTCTCAGTATGCGGGCCATGTGTCCGCATCGGCGCCGAGGCCCTCATCCGCGAGGGCCTGCTCTGCTGCCGGGTCAAGCTTGGCGCACTCGGCCGCGAGGCGGCGATGCTCCAATCGCTCGAGCTTTTCCATCACTGCGGCTTCAATCGCCTGACTGCGGTTGGGGAAGAGGCCCCCATTCACTACGCGGTCGAGGCGAGTCAGCACCGGGCCGTCCAGCGTGACGGCAATCTTGGCCTTTGCCATGGCATCCTCCGTGGTATGATGATACGTCATACCGGAAGACGCTCGCAAGGCCCGCCCCCGAGGGTCTTCCCTTGGCCCTGCCGCCGAAGCCGCCCCGGCCCCCAGCCACTCCCCACATCCCGCACTTTCCAGCCCCCCTCGGCGTAATCCCGTGACGACAATCCTCTCGCGCCCACCGACCATGGCGGCGTGTCCACCGCCGCCACGGATGCATCAGCCGATCCTGTTACCGCGCACACCGCCCTGGTCCACCATCTCGGCGGCGAAGCGTGCGTCGTCCCGGTCCCCGCGGAGTCCGATGGCCCACTGACTGAAGTCGGCACCCTCGCCGGATTGCCCGTGTGGAGCCTGGGTGGCACTGCCCGTGATCTCTCGACAGTCGCCCGCCGCCTCGCGCGCCGCGGACGAATCGGCGTGCTCCTCGCCGACGACCCTGCGCACCACCGCCGGCTCGTCGCCGTCACCGTCGATCCGGTGCGCACCGCGACATTTCCCCTCGCCGTCCCCGATGCACTCCCGCTGCTCCGCCTCGCCGCCGCCGCCCGCCGCCCCGCCGCCACACTGCTCGAACAGGCGCTCGCCTTCGCCGACGCCGTCGATCTCGATGCCGCCGGCCGCCGCACTTTCCGCCTCCTGCATCAGCTGATTGCCAACGCTGTCGACACGCTCCCCACCCGCGTTTCCGCCGACGAGCGCCGCGCGTGGGCGCTGATCCAGCTCACCCGCCTCCTCTTCCTCCGCTTCGTCGAGTCGGAGGGGTGGCTCGACGGCAACCGGCGCTTCCTCGCCGAACAGCTCGACCGCTGTCTCCGCGCCCGGCGCGATCCGACCCGGCACCTGCTGCATCCGCTCTTCTTCGGCACGCTCAACCGCGCGTGGATCGAGCGGTCACGGTTTGCGCGCGCCTTCGGTGCGGTGCCGTTCCTCAACGGCGGGTTGTTCGAGCCGCATCCGGTGGAGCGGCACCACAAGTTCCACCTCCCCGCCGCGTTCTGGATCGAGGCATTCACGGCACTCGTCGATCGCGTCGACGTCACTCTCGACGCCGCCGACCGCGCGGGCCGCGTCACGCCGGAACTCCTCGGCCGGGTGTTCGAGGGGGTGATGGATCCCGACGAACGCCACGACGGCGGCACCTTCTTCACCCCGCCGGCACTGGTCGACGAGGTGCTGCGCCACACGCTCGCCGCGCATCTCGCCCTCCGCACCGGTCGCCGCGAGAGCGACATACACGACACGCTCGACGCCCCCGATCGCCAACTGCAACGACTCCTCCTCGATATCACCGTGCTCGACCCCGCTGCCGGTTCGGGGGCGTTCCTGGTCGGCGCGCTCGGGTTGCTGCACGGTCCGGGGCCGCGGCGGCCGGCGCGGGTGCGACACCTGGTGCAGCGACGGCTCTTCGGTGTCGACCGCCACCCCGGCGCGGTGCGCCTGGCCGAACTCCGGCTCTGGCTCGAGGTGCTGCGTGCCTGGCGCGGTTCCGACGCCGGCGCGTTGCCCCCGCTTCCCAACCTCGATGTCACCATCCGGGCCGGTGATGCGCTGCTCGATCCGGTCGGCGAGACGTCGCTTGCGGTGAAGGCGGCGCGGCGCATCGGTGTGCCGCAGCGTGATGTCGCCGGCTCGCGAGGTGCCGCGAAGCGGAGCGCGCTGGCCTCGGCGCGCGCCGCCGAGCGGGAGGTGATGGTGGCGATTCTGGTGGAACGCGAGCACGCGGTGGAGCGCCGTATCGCGCTGGAACTGGAGCGCGCGCGGCAACCTCGCCTCTTCGGCGGCCGTCCGCCGCTCGATGCCGCTGCGCGTCGTCGCCTCCGGGAGTGGCGGGCCGACCGGCGCGACCTCCGTCGACAGCGGCGGCTGGTGCTGCGCGATGCATCGGCGGAGCCATTCGCACTGGGCGTTGCGTTCGCCGCGACGATGGCCCGCCGCGGCGGTTTTGACCTGGTGGTGGGAAATCCGCCGTGGGTGCGAGCCGAACGGATTGCGCCCGCCGTCCGCCAGCAACTGGGTGCGCGCTATCGCTGGTGGCGCGGCGGCAGTGGCCGCGGCTGGCGGCACCTTCCCGATCTCTCGGTGGCGTTCGTCGAACGCGGCTGCCGGTTGCTCGCCCCCGGCGGCACGCTGGCGCTGCTCGTTCCCGCCAAGCTCGCCACCGCCGGATACGCCTCGGCGTGTCGCGCCGGGCTCGCCGCGCAGACCACCGTGCATGTGGTTGCCGATCTCGCCGACGATCCGCTGGCGAGCTTCGACGCGACCGCGTATCCACTGGTGCTGATCGCGAGTCGCACCGCACCGCCGGCGGAGCACGAGGTGCGCCTCGCCCTGCCATCCAACGCGCCGCGCCAGCCGCAGCATGCCTGGCGGCGCGCAACGCGCTGGACGCTGGCCGCACCGGCGGAACAGCAACTGGTGGCGCGACTCCGGGAGGCGTATCCGACCCTGGCGGAAGCGGTGACGTTGCAGCTCGGCGTCAAGACCGGCGCGAACAGCGTCTTTGTCGACCCGCCAATGTCACTCGAACCGTGGTGCCGCCCGGCGGTCCGCGGCCGCGACGTGAAGCCGTTCCGCGCCACGCCGGGCGCTCGGCTCCTCTGGCCTGCCGACGCGCGAGGCAATCCGCTGGCGACGTTGCCGCGCTTCGTTGCGGAGTATCTGGCGCAACACGACGCGGCGTTGCGACGCCGAGCGGACTATCACGGCGGTCCGCTCTGGCAGCTCTTCCGCACCCACGCGGCGACGGCGCCGTTCCGGGTGGTGTGGCGCGATCTTGCCCGCGAGCTCACCGCCGCGGTGCTCGATGATCCCGACGCGGTGCCGCTCAACAGCTGCTACGTGGCGGCGATGCCGTCGGCCGACCGCGCGCTGGCGCTTGCCGCGTGGCTCAATTGTCGCTGGATTCGGCGGATCGCCAGGCTTGCAGCGGAGCCAGCACAGGGCGGGTGCGCGCGGTTCGGCGCTCGGGCAACGGGCTCGGTGCCGCTGCCGGCGGGGGTGCTGGCCGATAGGATGCTGATTGAACTCGCGCGCGAGGGCGCGCGGCGCGATGTGCAGCAGGAACTCGACGAGCGGACGGCGGAACTGCTTGGCCTGGATGCCGTCGACTGCGAACTGCTGGAACGTTAAGCTGACCTTCAAGACATGAATGCTGCCTGTATTCCGGACCGCGATCAGGTCGCCTTGCCGCGCTTCGCAAAGTACCGCACGTCAGGCAACCCTTCGAAGTCGGCGTCCATCGTCCATATCGTGGCGCCATACTGCCGAGCCGTGGCGAGGATGATGCTGTCCGCCAGCGGCAACCGGGCCTCGACACCGATCCTGGCCGCGCTGAGCGCCAGGGCGCTGTCGAGTGGGACAAGTTGTCCCTGATGGAGCAGGGCCGCGGCCTGCAGCGCCGCATCTTCGCCCCGCTGCTGCATCACCCGACGGGTCACCTCGAGGACGACAACGGTGGGGACGACCAGATCCGCGGTGGCTTCGATCGCGGCGGCAAACCGCGCCGCATTCGGGCCGCCCGCGAAATACTCCAGCCACGCCGACGAATCGACGACGTTCACACCCGATTCCGTTCCCGCGGCACCCGGGTGTCGATGCCCTTCAAGAAGCCGCGCATGGCGCGGAGATCCCGGACCGGGATGAACTCGATCCGGTTCTGGTACTGGAGCGCCTGGACCTGCTGTCCTGGCTCGAGCCGCATCGCTTCACGGATTTCGCGCGGAATCACGACCTGGAACTTGGGTGACACGGTGACGATCGACATACGGCCTCATCGATAACAAGATCGTACAACGATATGGCGATCGATGCGGGACGCAAGGCGCCCATCCGGTCATGGGCAGGTGAACGTTCTCCGACTCGATCTCCGGCCTCCGGTCCACCACTGGTGCCGCCCTCCCGCTCCTGCCATGCTTCACCTCAAAGGAGTCGAGCGCATGTGGTTTTTCAGTGACGAAGAGCGGATGCTGGGCGACGCGGTGCGGCAGTTTGCCGTGTCCGAACTGGCGCCGAAGATCGAGCAGCTCGACGCCGAGGAGGGGTTCAACCGCGGCGCCTTCCGCGCCATGGGCGACCTCGGCCTCCTCGGCATCACCGTCTCCGCCGACGATGGCGGGGCGGGGATGGGTGCCGTGGCGGCGACCATCGCCATGGAAGAGATGGGCGCGGTCGACGCGTCGACCACGCTCTCGTACCTGGCCCATGCCATCCTCTGCGTCAACCAGATCGGCGCCAACGGCACCGCCGACCAGAAGGCGCGCTTGCTGCCCAAGCTGCTGAACGGCGAATGGATCGGCGCCATGGGGATGACCGAGCCCGGCGCTGGCTCCGACGCCATCGGGATGACCACCCGGGCCGAGAAGCAGGACGATCACTACCTCATCAACGGCACCAAGACCTTCATCACCAACGGCACCGAGAGCGATGTCGTCTATCTCTACGCGCGCACCGGCACCCGCCGCCAGGACATCTCGACGTTCCTGATCGAACGCGGCATGCCGGGCTTCTCCACCGGCAAGAAGTTCTCCAAGATGGGCATGCGCGCGTCGCCCACCAGCGAGCTGGTGTTCGACAACTGCCGGGTGCCCGAGGGAAATCGCGTCGGCAAGGAGAACGGCAGCGTCGCGATGATGATGAAGAACCTCGATCTCGAGCGCGTCACCATCGCCGGCATCTCGCTGGGGCTGGCGCGCGCGTCGCTCGAGACCGCCACGGCGTATGCCCGCGAGCGGCGGCAGTTCGGCAAGCCGATCGGCTCGTTCCAGCAGATCCAGGAGCGGCTCACCGAAGGGGCGGCCTGGTACGAGGCGTGCCGCAGCGCTGACCTATCAGGCCGCCAAGATGTGGGACCTCGGCCTGCTGGCGGGGCGCGAATCAGCGATGATGGCCGCCAAGGCCAAGCTGCAGAGCGCGCAGATGGCGACCAAGGTGACGCTCGACATGATCCAGGTGATGGGCGGCTACGGCTACATGCGCGAGTTTGCGGTGGAGCGCTACATGCGCGACGCCAAGCTGATGGAGATCGGCGCGGGAACCAACGAAATCCTCCGGCTCATCATCGCGCGTCACATGCTGGGAGACGACGTGATGCGCATCGGCGTACCGGCACAGAAGTGAAGCCCGCCGGCGGCGAGGTGGGCCCGACTCGCCGTTGTGGTGGCGCCGCTGCTGCTCGGCGGCGGCGCGGGCGCCAACCGCCATCCGGCGCCGCGGTGGCCGGTGCTCGACAAGACCGCGGTGCTCCAGCGCCAGGATTGGTGGGACAATCGCGACTTCGACTGGTATGCCGCCAACATTCCCTTCTTCGAGTCTCCCGACACCGCCATCGACGCCACCTATTACTACCGCTGGCAGCTGATCACCCGGCATCTCACTTACGGCTCGCCGCAATCCGGCTACACCTTCTCCGAGTTCATCGACCGGCCGTTCTGGTCGGGGGCGTACGGCGCCATCTCCTGCCCGGTGGGCCACCAGATGTACGAGCTGCGCTGGCTCAAGGACCGCCGCGTCGTGAGCGACTTTGCCCACTACTGGTTCGACACGCCAGGGGCGCGGCCCAGGAGCTACAGCAACTGGTACGGCGACGCGGTGTGGGCGACCTATCTCGTCAACGGCGATCGCGCCTATCTCCGCGGCCTCTTGCCTGACATGGAGCTGCAATACGCCGGCTGGATGGCCGAGCATTGGGACAGCACAAAGCACATGTTCCACTGGGACGGCCTGCACGATGGGATGGAAGAGAACATCAACAGCCGACTGACCACTGATCCGGGTGCCGGCGCCGACGGTTATCGGCCGACGTTGAACAGCTACCTGTACGCCGACGCGCGCGCGATCGCCAGCGCGGCGGCACTCTTCGGTGATTCGGCGGCGTCGCGGCAGTATGCCGCTCGTGCGGCGAGCCTCAAGACGCACGTCGAACAGCAGCTCTGGGACCCGACCCGCGACTTCTTCTTCCATCAGTTTGCCCATGACGAGAAGGGCGGCATCACCGCCGGGTCGCTGACCTACCGGAGCGGCCCGTATGCCGGGAACCCGCACGGCCGGGAGGAGATCGGCTACGTCCCCTGGCAGTTCGAGCTGCCGGATTCCGGCTACGCCTCGGCCTGGCGCTTTCTCATGGACACGGCGTATTTCGCGGCGCCGTTCGGTCCCACCACCGTCGAGCGTCACGATCCGCAGTTCGAGATCGCCGACCGCTGCTGTGTCTGGAGCGGCAACGAATGGCCCTACGCCACGTCGCAGACCCTGGTGGCGATGGCCAACCTGCTCGACGACTACCACCAGCAGGTCGTGACGCGTGACGACTACGACCGCCTCTTCGAGACCTACACCCTCGACCAGCGGAAGGGCGGACGGCCGTACATCGCCGAGAACGCCAACCCGGACAACGGCTCGTGGCGGAGCGGCGACACCTTTGATCACAGTGAGGACTACTTCCATTCGGAATACGTCAACCTGGTGATCACCGGAGTGGTGGGGCTGCGGCCGCGCGCCGACGACTCGGTGGAAGTGGCACCGCTGGCACCCGCCGGCTGGCGCTACTTCGCGCTCGATGACGTGGCGTATCACGGGCATCAGCTGGCGATTGTCTGGGACCGCGACGGCACGCGCTACGGCTATGGCGCGGGGTTGAGCATCATCGTCGACGGCCGGGTGATCGGCCACTCGCCCACCATGACGCGGCTCGTCGCATTCCTCGGCCCTGCCCGCCAATTGCCGCCGCCGCCTCGCCCGGTCGACCTCGCCGTCAACAACGGACACGCGGCGTTTCCGGTCGTCGCCGCGAGCTACACCGCGCCGGGTACCGCGGCGAGCAACCTCGTCGACGGCAATTACTGGTACAACACCGATCCGCCCAATCGCTGGACCACCACCGGCTCGCCGCACCATGGCCGATTCGGTAACGATCGACTTCGGCGCCGCGCGTGTGCTCGACTCGGTGCAGCTCTACCTCCTCGACGACTCCACCGGCGTGCGCGCTCCGGCATCGTACCGGCTGGCTGTCTGGCGCAACGGCGCGTGGTCCTCTCTTGCTGGCGAGCGTCGCACTCCGGCCCGGCCGGAAGGACATCGCGCCAACACCGTGTCGTTTGCGCCGGTGAGTACTTCACGGTTGCTGGTGGTGCTGGTGCCGCAGCCCGGTGCGGCGGTGGGGATGACCGAGGTCGAGGCATGGGGCAACGGACCGACGCCGCTTGCCGCTCCGACTGCGGCGTCGCCCGACCTGGCCTGGGGCGCCCGGGCGTCGGCGTCGTTCACCTCGCGCTACGACAGTGTCTCGGAGATCAACGACATGGTGGTGGCGTTCAGCCGCTACTCGCGCAACCGCTGGACGTCGTACGGCTCGCCCGACCGGAGCGACTGGGTCGAACTGGACTTTCCGGCGGCGCAGGTGGTGTCGCGAGTCGAGCTCGACCTCTGGGGCGACGGCGGCGGCACCAGGGCGCCGAAGCGCTACACGGTGCAGTACCGGAGTGGCACGGATTGGGTCGACGCGCGAGTATTGTCGCAGGTGCCGGTGGTGCCGCAGGTCTCGTCGGCGAATACCGTGACGATCGCGCCGGTGTCGACAACCGGGATCCGCGTCGTCTTCGAGCCCGACGCACCGGCGGCCGTCGGTGTCACCGAGGTCATCATCCGCGGGGAGAACTGAGATGAGCATTTCTTGGCGTCGCGCGATCGAGCTGTCGCTTGCGGCATGTGTCGTCGCAGCCCTGCCGCTGACAGCACAGCAACCGGAGCCGGCGCTTCGCACCCGCTGGGCGGCGGACGGTCGATTCCGTCCACGCCTGGCCGGACTATCCGCGCCCCGAGCTGGTGCGTCGCGACTGGATCAACCTCAACGGGATGTGGGATTTTGCGGTCACCGCGGAATCGGCCGCCGAGCCATCGCGGTGGGACGGCCGGATCCTGGTGCCGTTCCCGATCCAGTCACAGCTGAGCGGCGTGCGTCGCGCCGTGTCCGACAGCGAGCGTCTCTGGTACCACCGCACCTTCCGCGCGCCGCCGCTTGCCAACGGCGAACGCCTGCTGCTCCACTTCGGCGCCGTCGACTGGCAGACGGAAGTGAGCGTCAACGGCGTTGCGGTGGGAAAGCACACCGGCGGCTACGATCCGTTCACCTTCGACATCACCGACGCATTGCGTGGCAGCGGTGATCAGCAGCTGGTGGTGTCGGTCTGGGACCCGACCGACAAGGGCTCCCAGCCGCGCGGCAAGCAGGTGCTCAAGCCGGGCGGCATCTGGTACACCGCCGTCACCGGCATCTGGCAGACCGTCTGGCTCGAGCCGGTCCCGGCGGAACATCTCGATGCCGTCTACGCGGTGCCCGATATCGACGCCGGCAATGTCTCGTTCCACGCGGTGACTTCCGGCGCCGACTCCTCGGCGACGCTCACCGCGGTGGTGACGGCCGCCGGACGCGCGGTCGCCACCGCGCGCGGCCCGGTCGGCGCCCCGTTGGTGGTGCCGATGCTCGCGCGCGCATCTCTGGTCGCCGTCCGATCCCTATCTCTATCATGTGCGGCTGGTGCTGGGCCGCGACACGGCGCGGAGCTACTTCGGGATGCGGAAGATCAGCATCGGCCGAGCGGCTGACGGCCATCTCCGCATGATGCTGAACAACCACGCGCTGTTCGAATTCGGCACCCTCGATCAGGGATGGTGGCCCGGCGGCCTCTACACGCCGCCGTCGGACGCGGCCATCCGCAACGACATGCTCACCATCAAGCAGCTCGGCTTCAACATGATGCGGAAGCACGTCAAGGTGGAGCCGGCCCGCTGGTACTACGACGCCGACAGCCTCGGCCTCCTCATCTGGCAGGACATGCCGAGCGGTGACAACAAGACCGCGGCATCGCGCACGGACTTTCTCGAGGAGCTGCACCACATGATCGATGCGCTGCGGATGCATCCGTCGATCGTGATGTGGGTGCCGTTCAACGAGGGATGGGGGCAGCACGACACCGAGCAGATCGTGGCCTGGCTCAAGGGCTACGACCCGAGCCGGCTGGTCGACAACGCCAGCGGCTGGACCGACCACCATGTCGGCGACGTCTCCGACATCCACGTCTATCCCGGCCCCGGGATTCCGGCGCCCGACAGTACCCGTGCGCGGGTGCTCGGCGAGTTCGGCGGGCTCGGCCTGCCGCTCGAAGGGCACACCTGGCTGGCGAAGAACAACTGGGGCTACCGCACCTACACCACGCGGGCCGAGCTCGACACGGCATACCCCGACCTGCTCGGCCAGTTGCGCTGGCTCATCGCCGACGGTCTCTCGGCGGCGGTGTACACCCAGACCACCGACGTCGAGAACGAAGTGAACGGATTGATGACCTACGATCGCGCCGTGGTCAAGCCGATGCCCGATGCGCGCGCCGCGGCGATGGCGCTCTTCGGCCCGCCACCCCGGGCGCGCGTCGTGGTCGCCAGTTCGCAGGACGCTCCGCAGACGTGGCAATACACCACGGTGCAGCCGGCAGCGGATTGGTTCAAGCCGGGCTTCGATGCAGCAGGCGTGGCAGACCGGACCGGGCGGCTTCGGAGCCGGCAACCCGCCGGGCGCGGTGGTGCGCACCGACTGGCACACCGCCGACATCTGGCTCCGCCGATCGTTCGACCTCTCGGGCGGCGTCCCACAACATCTGGCGTGGCGGGTGCACCACGACGAGGACGCCGAGGTGTATCTCAACGGCACGTTGGTGGCGACGTTCAAGGGCTATACTACCGGATATGTCCATCTCCCCGCCGGCGCCGCGGTCCGGGCCGCGCTGCGATCGGGACGCAACCTGCTCGCTGTGCATGTGCACCAGACAAAGGGCGGCCAGTACATCGATGTCGGCCTCGACGAGGTGATCCAACCATGAAGACGCAACGCACGTTGGTGCTGGGGGTCGTTGTGGCGATCGCGACCGTGGGGTGCGGCGGCAAGCCCGCCGCCCGGAACGCAGGAGGAACGATGCCCGATTCCGCGTCGATCAGCAGTGCTCCCTTCGGCGTGGCGCCGAGCGGCGATTCGGTGACGCTCTACACGCTCACCAATCCGCACGGCATGCGGATCACGGTGATGACCTACGGCGGGATCATCACGTCGATCGACGTCCCCGATCGCGACGGGAAGATGGGCGACGTGGTGCTCGGCTACGATTCGCTGGCGGGCTACGTGCGCAACTCGCCGTATTTCGGCGCCATCGTGGGGCGCTACGCCAACCGGATCGCGAAGGGGCGCTTCACCCTCGACGGCAAGACGTACCACCTGGCCATCAACAACGGGCAGAACGCGCTGCACGGCGGCCTGGTCGGGTTCGACAAGGTGGTCTGGCACGCCGAGCCGTTCCAGCACGACAGCAACGTCGGCCTGGTGCTGACCCACACCAGTCCCGACGGCGACCAGGGCTATCCGGGGACGCTGCAGGTGACGGTGACCTACACGCTGCGCCCCGACAACGCGCTGCAGGTGGACTACGACGCCACCACCGACAAGGCGACGATCCTCAACCTGACGCAGCACTCGTACTTCAACCTGGCCGGGGCCGGGAACGGCGACATCCTGGGCGAGATGCTCACCATCAACGCCGACCGCTACACGCCGGTCGATTCGACGCTGATCCCGACCGGCGAGCTGGCACCCGTGGCCGGCACGCCGCTCGATTTCCGCACGCCCACGATGATCGGTGCCGGGATCGGCCAGGACAACGCCCAGCTCAAGTACGCCGGTGGGTACGACCACAACTTCGTGCTGAACCGCGGCAGCGACAGCACCGGGCTGGTGCACGCCGTCCACTGGTCGACACGACGACGGGGCGGGTGCTCGACGTCTCGACCACGCAGCCGGGGTTGCAGTTCTACACCGGCAACTTCCTCGACGGCACCATCACCGGCAAGGGCGGCAAGGTCTATGTCCACCGCGGCGCGCTGGCCTGGAGACGCAGCATTTTCCCGATTCGCCGAACCACCCGAACTTCCCGTCCACCGTGCTGCGCCCGGGCGAGAAGTTCCACGCGGAGACGGTGTTTGCGTTCGGCGTGCAGCCGAAGTCGTAATGGGGGCCTTCCCGGCCCTGAACTGACCCGCTAATCGGTCCCGGCGCGGGCAAATTCGCGCCGCGCCGGTGCCACCGACCGGCAACCGTTGGAGCTGTCTCCCGACGGATGCCGCCGTGTCGCCTCATCCATTGCCACGTTCCGGTTGGCCGAAGCTCTCGGCGGACCTCCTCCGCGAGGTGGCCGATCCGCTGATGGCGCTGTCGCCACCACTGCGATGGCCGGGGCCCGCCGCGGTCCGGGCCGCCGTCACTGCCGCACGTCGGCCTCGTCGCGCATCCGTGGTGCCGCCCGGCATTCTCCTCCCGCATCAGGTCGATGCCTGGCGACGGATCACGGCGGCGCTCGACGACCTGGGCGGCGCCATCCTCGCCGAGTCCGTCGGCGCGGGGAAGACGTGGATCGCGCTCGGCGCGGCGGCAACGGAACGCGCCGCGGGGCACGAGGTGGTCGCGATCGTTCCGGCCGTGCTCCGCGAGCAGTGGCGCTTGGCGGCCCGTCGCGCTGGTGTGCGGCTGGGACTCTTCGGCCATGAACGCATCAGTCGTGGTCACCTTCCATCGGGCAACCCGCGCCTCGTCATCATCGACGAGGCGCACCGGTTCAGGCATCCGTCCACGCGCCGAGTCCGCACCATTGCGCCGTGGCTGGTGGGGCGGCGTGTGCTGTTGCTCACCGCGACGCCGATCGTCAACCGGATCGGCGACCTCGTCACGCTGCTGCGACTTGCACTCCCCGACGACGCGCTGGCGCTCGACGGCATCGACCGCCTCGAGACGCTCGAGCAGATGCCGGAGCCGCCTGATGCGCTGCGGCACGTGGTGATCCGGACGCCGCGGGAAGAGCGCCATTCAACATCCCGGCACGTCGCCACCCTTGCGCCCGATGCCGCCGAAGAGCGGCGCGCGGTGGAAGCCGTGCGGTCGATCGATTCCCTTGCGCTGAGCACCGCTCTGGCCACCCGCCGGCTGGTGCGCACCGTGTTGCTCGACGCGGCGCAATCGAGCGATGCCGCGTTCCGCGCGGCGCTGCAGCGCTATCGCCGACTGCTGTTGCAGTCGCGCGATGCCGGTGGCGGCACATCGCGCGCCGTGCTGCGCCGCTTTGCCGGCGAACACTACGATCAGCTGGTGCTCTGGGATGTCGTGGCGCCGGAGCCGGCGGACGGCGACCTGGCGATGAGTGATCTCCCTGCGGTCGACATGCTGCTCATATCGCCCCCTGCCGGTGACGCCTGGGTTGAGGATATCCGCGTGCGCCTCTGCGACGATTGTCCGACCATCTGTTTCGCGCGGCACCGCGCCACCGCCGTGATGCTCCGCACCGCATTCGGCGACGAGTGCGGCTGGGTCACCGGGTCGCGCGCGGGGATCGGACCGCACCGGATGCCGCGTCAGGTGGTGCTCGAGGCGTTCGGGCCCGGGCGGAGTGCCTGGCGCGCCCGGCGCCGTCCGCCACGCGTGCTGGTTGCCACCGACGTGGCGGCCGAGGGGCTCGACCTGCAGGCGGCGGGACGAATTGCGCACATCGACCTCCCGTGGACGGCGGTACGGGTCGAGCAGCGGGAGGGGCGGCTGCTGCGGATCGGGCAACTGCATGGCGAGGTGGAGGTGATCGTTCGCGCGCCGGCGCCCGGCGATCGAGTCGGCGCTCAGGTCGGTGCACCGGATCGAGCGGAAGCGTTCGCTTGCCACGCGGTGGCTCGATGCCCTGACGGTTGCCGACCAGGCGTGCGAGCCGCTGCCGTCGTCGGACGTTGTTGCCGCTGCCGTCACCACCACGTCGGACGCCGGAATACTGGTTGTGCTGGCGGTGCAGCGTGGACGCCGCTCCGGTGCGCAGCTCGTGATGCGGGCCGCCGATGGCGAATGGATTACCGACCAGACGCGGCTGGCCGGGTTGCTGGACGCGCCGAGCGCATCGGGGGTGTTGGACGGCTCGATCTCCGAACCGGCGCTGCGTCGCGAGATCGCTGCCGCGGGGCGTCACGTGCTTCAGCGGCTGCACTCGGTGCCGCCGCTGTCGTCGCTGCTCGCGCGGCGGGTGCTGGCGGCGGCGCGTGGTGCCGCCCGGCACCATGATGCGGCGGCACTGTCCCGTCTCGACCGGCTGCTGCGCTTTGCGACCGGCGTGCCGGGTCCGGCGCTCGGCGCCGAGCTCCTCGCGGCGCGGCTTGCAGCACTGCCGGACCGCGAACTCGGTGGGGTGACCGTGCCGGAGCCGGCGTCGCCCTGCGCCGTGGTGGTGCGACCGATCGCGGTGGTGGCGTGCGTGGCTGGCTGAACGTAGCGTGGAAGGGTTTCCGCGGCCGGCCACCCTCGACGCGGCGGCGGTGCCGAAGCGGTGCAGAGCAACGTCGACGTCGACGAGGCGAAACCGCCAGCCGTCGGGAGATGGGTAAGCGACGCTTGCGCGCGCGGCGATGAGCCTGATGTACCCGGCGAGGTTTTGCAGGTGGCGGGGGTGAATCCTTGTCCTTGCGGCTACCTGGGTGTTGCTGATTAAGATGTTGTTCACTGATGCGTCCCAAGTCGCCGGATGGAAGTCCGTCCGCTCAGGCCCATGTGGAATCGGTCCTGATTGTAGTATCGCAGGAAGTCCGGCAGGCGGGCAAACCTCCTGACGGCAATGAACATGATCGCGGGGCTCTGATGAAACGCCTGATCGTGCGGCTTCGACTCTTCGGCTTCGTCGTCGCGCTTGGACTTTGCACGTCAGCTGGACGCGTCTATGGACAAGCATTGCCGGGGCCTCGCCTCGGGATATCGGCATTTCCTGAGCAGAAGCTGCCGCTTTCACTGGATGGAGTGAGGGCCGCGCTCGACAGCGCTCGGGCCGCTGATCATAGCGGTGGCTTGGCTGGAGCAGTCCTGGGCGGGTTTGTGGGCGCGGTGGTGGGTTTGATAGTTGCAGCGGTGAAACGCGACTCCATTGCGGGCGGAGTCATGGTCGGAGCTGGGATCGGGGGACTGATCGGATACGTGCTCGGATATTGATCCTGCCTGTCTGACGTGCTGACCTTGGTCCCGTTCGTGGACAGTCTGTCGTAGAGTCAGGCGGCTTCGGCGGTCGCGTTTCCCTGACAGAATTCCTGGTACTCCGACGGGGTCAGGTGCCCGAGGGAGCTGTGTGGTCGCACTTGGTTGTAATCACGTCGCTCACTACGTTCCGCCCATGCCGCCGTATCAGACGGTGCTGTTCGACCTCGACGGAACGCTCATCGACTCCGTCGATCTCATCGTCGAGAGCTACCAGCACACCTTCGCCGTCCACGGACTGCCGGCGCTGTCTCGCAACGAGATCCTCGCCGGTATCGGTACGCCGCTCCGTGCCGTGTTCAGTAACTTCAGCGAGGCCGACGCCGACATCGCCGCCTGGATCGCGACGTATCGGGAATTCAACCTGGCGCATCACGACCAGCGGGTCCGCGCCTTTCCCGGCGTCGTCGACATGGTGCTGGCGCTGAAACGCGCCGGCAAGCGGCTGGGCCTGGTCACCAGCAAGAACCGCTCGGGCGCCATGCGCGGCCTGGTGCTGATCGGGCTGGGTGATGTGATGGAGGTGATCGTCGGGTCGGACGATGTGGAACGCCCCAAGCCGCACCCCGAGCCGGTCGAACGTGCGCTGGCCCTGCTCGGCATGCCCGCCGAGAGCTGCGTGTTCGTGGGCGATTCGCACCACGACATCCATTCAGGGCGCGGTGCCGGAGCTTGGACCGCTGGTGTGACCTGGGGGCCATTTGCCCGGGAGCAGCTGGAGCTGGCGGCGCCGGATCACTACTGCGACACGCCGGCCGATGTGCTGGCGATTGCCGGCGTGGGCTGATCGGCCGCCCGTCAGTCCCCTTCCATCAACGTCCGCAGCCGCTGCAGCACCTTGGTCTGGGCGCTGCTGTTGTGCGTGGCCACGAAGATGGTGTCGTCGCCACCGATCGTTCCCACCACCTCGGTCCATGCCAGCAGGTCGAGCGCGCTGCCGACCCGCTGCGCCTCGCCCGGCGGCGTGTGCAGCACGAGCATGGCATCGCCGGCGGTATCGATCGATAGCAGCGATTCGGCGATGCGGCGCTCATTGGGATCCGGCAATTCGCGGAAATGCCCCGCGCTCGGGCGCTGATAGATCCCCTCCGCCTTGACCAGTCCCAACGCCGCGATGTCGCGGCTCACCGAACTCTGCGTCACCTCCCACCCTTCCTGCGCCAGCGCGTCAGCCAACTCGTCCTGCGTGTGGAGCGGACGGGTGGCGACCAGCTCCAGGATCTTGAGCTGGCGCTTGTTGCGCGCCCGGCTCATCGCGACCTCCGCGAACGGGTGAGCCGCGCAATCGCAGTGTCGAACCGGCGGCGTTCTGCCCGGCCCGAGTTGTTGACCCGGCGGAGTTCGGCGCGGAGCGTGGTGAAACCGGGATTCCCCATTCCGCCGGTGCTGGTGCGGGTCTGGAGCAGTGCCGCGGCGGTGGGCGTCGGCGGCATCTCGCCCCGATGCAGCGCGTCGGCGGTGGCGCGATAGGCGGTGCGGAACGGCACGCCACGCCTGACCCTCTCCATCACCGCGTCGGTCGCGACGATCCCGCCGGTCAGTGCCGCCCGGCCGCGTTCGGCATCGACGCCCAGGTGGGGCATCACTTCGGTCAACATCGTGAGCATCTCGCCGGTCGCGTCGAGTCCGCGGAACAACGGTGCCTTGAGCAGCTGGAAATCGCGGTGATAGCCGCCGGTGAGCTTGGACCGGAGCGCCAGCGTCGTGATCAGGTCGCCGTCGAGGGCGGCGGCGCGGGCGCGGGTGAGTTCGAAGACGTCGGGATTGCGCTTCTGCGGCATGATGCTGGAGCCGGTCGAGAACTGCGGCGGCAGCACGAGCCAGCCGAATTCACCTGCCGAGAAGAGAATCACGTCGGCGGAGAGCTTGGCGCAGACGTGGGCCGCTTCGACGCACCAGAAGAGCACCGCCGCTTCCAGCTGTCCGCGCGACGCCTGCGTCGCGGTCACCGGGACGTCGAGCCCGCCGAAGCCCAGCGCCCGCGCGGCCGCTTCGCGGTCGAGCGGCAGCGGCACGCCGTATCCCGCCGCGCTGCCGAGCGGCGAGCGGTCTATCCGTGGCCAGACGGCACCGATCGCGTCGGCCGCGTCGAGCAGACCCGCCGCGTATCCAGCGGCCCACAACGCCGCCGACGACGGCATCGCGGCGCGCTGGTGGGTATAACCCGGCCAGACCACTCGGCGATGCGTCGACGCAAAGGCCAACAGGACGTCCGCGAGATCGCACATGCCGGCATGCAGCGTCAGCATACGATCCTTCAGCATCAACCGAAGCGCCGTGGCCACCTGGTCGTTGCGCGAGCGCCCGGCGTGGATCCGCTCGCCGACGTCGCCAAACCGGCGTGTCAGCCAGAACTCGATGGCGCTGTGTCCGTCTTCGTGCTCGGCGCCGATGGTCAACCGGCCCGCGTCCACCGCGGCGAGTGCCGCGAGCAGACCGCGCCGCATCGTGCCGCGCTGACGCCGCGAGACAATGCCGCCCGCGGTGAGTGATTCGAGATGCCCCAGCGAACCGATCACGTCCCAGCGCAGCAGTCGCTGGTCGACTTCACGGTCATCGGCGACGGTGTAATCCATCATCCGGGGATTCGGCGGCGTGGTGGCCGACCAGAGCGTGGTGCGTCGCGTCATGCGAGATACTCCCTGGCGATGGCGGTGTAGAGTGCGCGCGCGGCAGTGACTTCGGCCACGTCGACCGACTCGTCGGGCGTGTGTGATCGGCGCGAGGTACCCGGTCCCACCTTGATGGCGTCGAGATGGCGCAGGTAACACCAGTCGGAACAGGTTGGTGATCCGAACTCTTCGGTCCCGGGAGCCGCCTTGCGCGCGGCCGCGAGCAGCCGCGATCCCGCCGGCGTCTCGCACGGCACCAGCCGCTTGGACGTGACGATCACCTCGCCCTGCAGCCGTTCCTTGAGTGCCGCTTCGAGTTCGTCGTGGGTCCACGCCGGTGTCGACCGCACGTCGAGCACTGCCTTGGCCCTGGGCGGGGTCACGTTGCGTGACACACCGGCTTCGAGCATCGTCGCGGTCACGGTGACGGCGCCAAGCAATGGATGAACGCGTTCCGGCACGAGTCCGTCGAGCCTCACCAGCTGTTGCGCCAGCGCGGTGATCGCGTTGGTGCCGCCGTCACGCCCGGCATATCCGGCGTGGCGCTGCACGCCGTGCGTTACCAGGTCGACCATCATCAGTCCGCGCTGGGCTATGGCGAACGCGAGACTGGTCGGTTCGCCCACCAGCGCCGCGTCGAGACGCCCGGCGCGCGCCAACGCGGCCGGCATGGTGGCGTCACGCGTCTCCTCGCCGTAGGAGAAGATCCCCAGCACCCGGCCACGCACTCCGCCGGTGCTGGCCACGTCGGCGAGCGCCATCACCATCGCGCTCACCGATGCCTTGGCGTCGCTGCTGCCGCGGCCGAACAATTGCCCGTCCTCGATGACCGGGCTGAACGGATCGCGGGTCCATCCTTCTCCCGGCGGCACGACGTCGAGATGCGACGCCAGAGCCAGCGTCGGGCCCGCGTTCTCGTCGCCGACGGCCATGCGGACACTGGTCTCGTCGCGCACCACGTCGAGGCCGAGTCGGCGCGCCGTGGCTTCGAGCAACGCCGCGACATCGGCTTCGGCGCCGCTGATCGACGGCACCGCCACCAGGTCGCGGAGCAGCTCGATTTCAGTCAGCGAGGTCGACGCCAAGATAGGTCGCCTTCTCCTTGCGGCCGACGATCATGGTGCCGCAGCCGGCGCCGGTGAACACCTCGAGCAGCAGCGCGTCCGGCACCCGGCCGTCGATGATGTGAGTGCGTTCCACGCCGCCGGTAGCCGCGCGAATGCACGCTTCGACCTTGGGCTTCATCCCGCCAGCCAGCGCGCCGGTCGCCATCAGTTCGGCCAGGTCGTCGGGATCGGCGAAGGTCACCAGCGTCGACGGATCGTTGCGGTCGCGCAGTACGCCGGGCGCGCCGGTGAGGAAGATCAGCTTCTGCGCCCCGAGCGCGATGGCGAGCGACTCGGCGACGGTGTCGGCGTTGACGTTGTAGACGTTGCCGTCGGCGTCGCCCGCCAGCGACGAGACGACCGGCACGAATCGCGCGTTCATCAGCGTCACCAGCAGCCGCGTGTCGACGTTGTCGATGTCGCCGACATGGCCGAAGTCGACGACGCGTTCCACGCCGTCGTCGTCCACGATGTTCACGGGCGGGCGGCGGTGGGCGGCCAGCAGGTCGCCGTCCACACCCGAGAGCCCCGCCGCTGCAACGCCGTTGCGGTGCAGCGCCGAAACCAGCTCGGTGTTGAGTAGTCCGCGGTAGACCATGACGGCCACTTCGAGTCCCGCGTCGTCGGTGACCCGCCGGCCGCCGACCATCTGCGGCTCCATCCCCAGCCGACGCGACAGTGCGGTGGCCTGCGGGCCGCCGCCGTGGACCACCACCAGGCGGATGGACAACGACGCCAGCAGCGCGAGCTGCCCGGCCACCTGGTCGAGGATGTGCCGGTCGGAGAGCACCTCGCCGCCGAGCTTGACCACGAACACGTGATCGCGATAGGCGCGCACGTAGCGCAGTGCGCCCTTGAGGCCCGGAATCCCCCGGCTGGTGTCGAGCGACAGGCGGCGCTCTTCGCCGTTGACCATGATCGTTACCTCGAGCGGAGTTCTGCGGTTCATTCCCGATTGTTCGAGCAGGCGGAGCAGCAGGGCGCGCTGGACGTGCAGGCGGTTCTCGGCTTCGTCGATCACGGCGCTCTGCGGCCCGTCGAGCACCGCGCCGTCGATCTCCACGTTGCGCCGCACCGGCAGGCAGTGCATCGCGATGCCGTGCCCGTCAGCCGTTTCGCGCATCCGGTCGGCGGTGAGCCGCCAGTCGCGCCGCCCCTCGCGCCGCGCCCGCTCCTCGTCGGGGCGGCCGAAGCATTCCAGCGATCCCCACGACTTGGGATACACCGCGTGCGCACCGGCGATGGCGCCGTCGAGATCGTCGGTGATCTCGAACGATCCGCCGCGCGCATCGGCGATGTCCGCAATGACGCGGTAATCGTCGGGGTCGAGGTCGTACCCCGGCGGCCGTGCCACGGTGACTTGCATGCCGAGGTGCGCCGCGGCGATCGCGGCACTGGCCGGAACCGCGGTGGGCAGCGCCTTGGGGTGCCACGCCCACATCAGCACGAATCGCTTGCCGCGCGGCTCGCCGAGGTGTTCGCGCAGCGTGAGCGCATCGGCCAGGCCCTGGCATGGGTGCCGCCGCGACGACTCGAGGTTGATCACCGGCTTGTCGCAGTACCGCGCAAAGTTGCGGATTGTCCGGTCCTCCCGCTCGACGCTCCAGTCGGTCCCCTTGGGAAACGTCCGGACCGCGAGCGCGTCGGCGTACCGTGCCAGCACCCGCGCCGCCTCGATGATGTGCTCGACGGCCGTGCCGTCCATTACCGCGTCGAGATCGGTTTCGAGCGTCCAGCTGCCGCGCCCCGGCTCGAGGCAGAGGGCGTGGCCGCCGTGCAGGAACATCGCGATCTCCATCGAAGACCTGGTGCGGAGCGATGGATCCATGAACATCATCGCCAGCACCTTGCGCTCCAGGCCGCCGCTGATCTCGCCGCGCTTGCACCGGGCTGCCAGGTCGAGCAGGTCGTCGATCGCCGCCGCGGGCCAGTCTTCCATCGCCAGGAAGTCGGGCGCGCTCACGCCAGCACCTGCCGCAATCCGGCGAGGAGCAGTTCCGCCTCGTCGCTGGCGAACGAGAGCGGCGGCAGCAGCCGCAGCGTCTTCGGGTCGGTCGACGTGCCGGTCAGGATCCGTTCCGCCCAGAGCGCGCGCTGCACGTCGGCGGCGGGGCGATCGAGTTCGAGTCCGAGCAGGAAGCCGGCGCCGTGGACCGCGACGACATGCGGCAGGCGCGCCGCCTCTGCCTGCACCATCGCGCTGACGTCGCGGACGTTTTCCAGCAGATGCTCGCGTTCCATCACGCCGATGTTCGCGAGCGCGGCGGCGCACGGCACCGGTCCGCCACCGAAGGTCGAGCCGAGGTCGCCGACGTGGATGTCGTCGACCAGCGATGGTGCAGCGATCACGGCGCCGATCGGCAGGCCGGCCGCCAGTCCTTTCGCCAGCGCGATGGCGTCCGGTGTGACGCCGAAGTACTCCGCCGCCGTGAATCGTCCGGTGCGTCCCGACCCGCACTGCACCTCGTCGAACAGCAGCTTTGCGCCGGTGCGATCGCAGATCTCGCGTGCGGCCTGGAGAAATTCCGTCGTGGCGGAGCGCGCGCCCGAGAACCCCTGGATCGGTTCGAGCAGCACCGCCGCCACGCTGTCGTCCACCGCGGCCTCCAGCGCCGCGATGTCGTTGAACGGCACCCGGCGCGAAAGCGGCACGCCGGCCCGCTTCGCGCCCGCCTCGTACTTTGCACCGTCGGTGCATGCCAGCGTTGCCGCGGTGCGGCCGTGCCAGCCACCGAGCATGGTGACCACCGTGGTGCGGCCGGTCTTGCGGCGCGCCAGCCCGAGCTGGTTCTCGTTGGCTTCCGCCCCCGAGTTGCAGAAGAACACCTTGCCGAGCGGATCGGGCGACGAGCGAAGCGAGCTTGTCGGCCAGCTCCTCGCGCGCCGCGTGCGGCACGGCGGTGGAGTAAAAGATCAACTGCGCCGCCTGGTCGGCGATGGCGCGGACCACGTCGGGATGGGAATGCCCCGAGCTCGCCACCGCGTGCCCGCCATAGGCGTCGAGCCATTCGTTGCCGTCTTCGTCCACCAGCCACGAACCATGTCCCGCTACGGCGCGGAGCGGAAAGGTGGCGTAGACCGGCAGCAGTGCGGTGTCGGTTTCGGTCAGCATGGAAACGGTGCTCCCTTCAGCAGGCCGGTGCGCTCGTCGAGTCCGAGCGCCAGGTTCATCGCCTGGATCCCCTGTCCGCCGGCACCCTTGACCAGATTGTCGATGGCGCACATCACCTGCGCCTCGGTGCCGTCCGGCGACACCGCCGCGTGCAGCAGCGCCATGTTCGTGCCCACCGCGTGCGTGAGTTCCGGCGGAGCCGGCAGCACCCGGACGAACGGCCGCCCGGCAAAGCGCGCCGCGACGTGCGCCGCCGCGTCCGGCACCGGCTCGGCGAATTGCACATGGGCGGTGGCGTAGATGCCGCGCACGAACGGGCCGGCGTGGCACATGAGGCGCGCGCGCGCCTGATCATCTGCCGCCAGCGCCGCCACTGCTCGAGGATCTCGCCTTCGTGGCGGTGCGACATGGCGGCATAGGCAAAGACGTTGTGCGCCCGCGCCGGATGGTGCGTGGTGGGGCGCGGCGTCTGGCCCGCACCGCTCGATCCGGTGATCGCGAAGATCGATGGCACCGCGGCGAGCGGCAGGTCGGCCACGCCGTAGAGCGCCAGCTGCGCCGCCGTGGCAAAGCAGCCGGGGGCCGCGATGTGCGTCGCACCGCGCAGGCTGTCGCCCAGCACGTCGGCGAGCCCGTAGACGAACCGGTGCACCAGCTCGGGCGCCGGATGCGCGCCGTAGTAGCGCTCGTGCAGCCGCCCGTCCGTGATCCGGAAATCGGCGGCGAGGTCGATGATCATTCCCGGCCCGGCGTCGAGCAGCGATCCCATGATCTGCGACGACTCGCCGTGCTCGAGCGCCAGGAACACCACGTCCTGCCCGCGTGCGGCGTCGGCCGGGGCGTGCGACGCGAAGCGGGCCTCGGTCAGCAATTGCAGCGCGGGATGCACCTCGGCGATCGGCCTGCCGGCCTGTGAGCGCGACGTTGCCACCAGTTCGGTCACATCGGGATGCTCCAGCAGCAGGCGCAGCAATTCGCCGCCGACGTACCCGGCGCCGCCCAGCACGGCCACCTTCATGCCGCCGCCGCGCCGCGCCAGGCGTCGATCGCGTGGCCGACGCACGTCACCAGGCCCGACGCGTCGCGCAGCGCGTTGTGCGCCGGCACGCCGAGTTCGGCCGCAACGTAGCTCCGACCGACCTCGTTGTCCGTGGCCGGCCCGGTGAAGGCGGTGATCGGGAGATGGAACTGGTGCTGCATCAGCTGCAGCGCGCCCCAGCAGCCCACCGGATCCGGTGCCGCCATCACGTACGCCGCGCCGAGCGCCATCAGGTCTTCGGCGTGCGAGGATGTCCTGCACGCCGTATTCGCCGAGGATGCCGTCGCCCAGTTCCGCCACGATCACGTCGGGGTGAGCGCCGCGCGGATCGGCAACGCGGTTGAAGAGCCCGCGCGCAATCGGCACCGTCATGCCGGCGTGGGTGCTGGCCGCGCCGGCGTCGTTGAACGTGAGCGCCGCGACGGCGCCGGCGTCGAGCATCGAGAGGGCATCGCGCATCAGCGAGACGCCGGTCAGCTTGACCGCACCGACGCGGTGGCCCGCGCGGGTCAGCCCGCGCACCAGTTCCGTCGCCGCGACCGTCTTGCCGGCGTTCATGCAGGTGCCGGCGACATAGACCACCGGGATCCGGCAGGCGAGCTCGTCGGCCGGCGGCACGGCGTGGTCGCGGATGGTGGCCGGCCGGCCGATGCGGTCGCCGAGTTCCGGGAAGGCGAGCACCGCGCCGAGCACTTCGGCCCGGAATGGCGGCCCGATCTCGGGATTGGCCGAGGTGCACCGCCCGAGGATTCCGCCGAGGTTCAGCACGTCGATCGTGTCGCCGACGGCAAGCGTCTTCGGCACCTCGCCGGCATAGCCGCGCAGTGCACGGCGTGCACCGAGCGTGCCGGCCAGCACGTCGCCGGCATGTACCCGCACCATCCGTCCGGACAGGTCTTCGACCGTGTTGTATGTCGACTTGTCGGTCAGGATCCGCACCGCCAGCACGTAGCCTTCGGCGGCGACGATCTCGTCGCCGACGATCACGTCGTGCATCAGCGCCGCGTTCTTCGTCGACGAGGCGATCCGGTCGAGCCGGACCCGTGTGGTCACGACCATGGCGCTACTGCTCCTGGCCGGCGTGCGCCCGGACCGCGGCGCGGGTGGCGAGCAGTTCGGGAATGGCCCCCACCTGCGCGAACGCCTTCGCCTCGTCTCCGGTCCAGAGCCGATGCTCCTCGCCGTAGGTAGCCACGGCGCGATCCATCATCGAATACGGTGATTGCGCACCGGTCACCAGGAAGCGCCCGGGGCCAAGCCGCACGCGCGTCTCGCCCGACACGCGCCGTTGCGACGACGTCATCAGCGCCTCGATGTCGCGCAATGCGGGGTCGAAGTAGTGGCCTTCGTGCAGGCGGTCGCCGTAGAAGCGCCCGAGATGATCCTTCCAGAACAGCTGCCACTTGGTGAGTACCAGTTTCTCGAGCTCGCGGTGCGCGGCCACGAGGATCAGCGCGCTGGCCGCCTCGAATCCGATGCGGCCCTTGATGCCGAGCGCCGTCTCGCCGACGTGGATGCCGTGGCCGATGCCGTATGGCGCCGCGCGTTCACTCAGCGCGTCGACGACGGCGTGCCCCGCCATCGTCGTGCCGTCGAGCGCGACAGGCACGCCCTCCTGCCACGCCAGCACCAGATCGGCCGGAGCGGGGGCGTTCGTCCGGCGGATCGAGCAGTTCGGGCGGCGGCGGCGCCCACGAATCGTGAGTCCAGCCGCCGCCCCAGGTGGTGCCCCAGAGCCCGCGGTTGATCGAATATGCGCCGGACCTGGGCGGCACCGGCAGGCCACGCGCCACCAGGTAGGCGGTCGACTCTTCCCGGGACAGCGCGCCCTCGCGGATCGGCGTGATCACGTCGAGCTCCGGCGCCAGCACCCGGAAGGCGATGTCGAAGCGGATCTGGTCGTTGCCGGCGCCGGTGGAACCGTGCGCCACCGCGCCGGCGCCGATTTCGCGCGCCACCTCGATGACCGAGATGGCCTGCTGGGTCCGCTCGGCGGCCACCGACAGCGGGTAGACCTCGCCGCGAAGGACGTTGCCCTGGATGAGGTAACGGACGAAGCGGTCGAACACCGCCGCGCGGGCGTCCACCTCGTGGTGGGCGACGGCGCCGACCGCCTTCGCCTGTGCCGCGATCGCGGCGCGTTGCGCGGCCGAGGTGCCGCCGGTGTTGACGAAGACGGTATGGACGGCGAAGCCGCGCTCGGCGAGGGCGGGGACGCAGTACGAGGTATCGAGGCCGCCGGAGAAGGCGAGGGCGAGGAGCTTTGTCTGCATAATGCATGATTATGCAGACATCGGCGCCGTTCCGCAAGCGGCCCGCTACCTCATCAGGGCCGCTTCCTGCCGATGCGCTTCTGGGGCGGTGGCGGCGGCCGATGAAGGGCCCGGGACGCGGCCTTGTCCCATGGACCAGCGGGCGGCGAGGTCTCCGGCTTTGGGCCGTGCTTCTTCAGCTTCTTCTTCGGTGGTTCTGCCGCCATGTCGCCCCGTCCCTTGTTCCGATGTGGGCCGGTCCCGAAGCGTTCGCCGGACGTCGAATCCGGAATGCCCAGGCCAGCGTGGAGTGCCGGAAATTTACTACGGAGAGCGCCATCGCGATCATCATTCTGCGGGGCTGTCGCCCGCCATCGTGACGTCGGGAGCAAGACCTTTGCTACCGCCGCGGTGCCTGCAGCGAGATCCCGTATTGCACGTGAAGGGCGAGGTTGACCAGCCGGGCATGCCCGTCGGCGATGCGGACGCGCAGGTAGGACGCCGTCCCCTTCAGGGCCAGCGACCCGGAGAGAAACGGCAGCAACCTGATGGGCCGCTGCAGGTTGAGCTGCACGGTCCCACCGCCGAACTCGTAGCGTGACTCGAAGATCCCGTCGGCGTGATCGTATTCCTTGCCGCGAACCTGGCTGATCGGCACCACGAACGCCGGACCCGCGCCCACGCCGTAGTCCCAGCCGTGCGATCGCCACAGATGCTCGGCGAGCAGGTTGTTGACCCCGTTGGTGATCCGGAAATAGCTCACATCCGGCTGGCGGATTGTCGAGATAGAGCTTGTGGTGCATGTACTCGAACGCCCATGCCTCGTTGCCCGACCACTTCGCGATCCGGCCGGCGTAGTACCAGGTGGCTCCCACGGCCGGGTCGACCAGTCGGCCTTGGCGGTGATGTCCGGCTGCCCCGCCTGCGAGAACGTCACCGGCGTCGGGGCGTTCCAGGCATCGCCGAACCAGACGCTCAACCGCCATTGGGCATGCGCACGCCCGGCCAGCAGGGCCGACATTGCCAGCGCGACGCACAACGGCGTGCTACGGGCCGGCCTCGGACCGGCCCATTTTACCATCTTCAACATCCGGATGATCGACCTCCATCGAACCGGGCAACAATGTAATGGTGTCCTTTTTTCCGGCGCGACCGTCTCCCGTTGGGACGTTTTGTGACTAAGTTGTCGTTCGCAAGAAGCGGATCCACCGTCCGGCAGGCCGGCCAGGCGGGCGATCCGTGCCAATCCGCGAGGTCCGGAACGCTCCGGGCCCGGCCAACTCGGAGGAGAGGGATGCGGAGACTACGGCTGGTCGTCCTGGGCACGCTGCTGCTCGTGTCGCGACTGGTGGCGCAGGACAAGGGGGCAGTGGAGCTCGGGGGATTCTACCGCTACACCTGGTTTCCCACTGTCTATGACCCGCGCGGCACCGAAGACGATGTCGACGGCGGCGGGGCCCGGATCGGGCTGTTTGTTGCCCGGAACCTCTCGCTGGAGCTGAACGGCAGCTACACGCCGACCGAACTGCAATCGAATCAGCCCAACGTCCCCGGCACGATCGGAGTCGGCGAACCATACCTCGACTACCTGCCGATCCGCCTGCAGCTCTTCTACAACGCCCCACTCGGCAGCCGGTTTACCTGGCTGATCGGCGGTGGCGGGACATTCGTCCACCTGCACGATGCCATCAATGAGAGTGATTTCGGGGTGGGGGCCAGCACCGGACTGCGTTATCGGATTGCGGGGCCCTGGTATCTCCGCGGCGACGCCAACATCGACCTCATGCCCAGCGGCTTCGGTAACCAGAGCAACACCTATCTCGGGTTGCAGGCCGGAATCTCCTATATCACCGGCAACGGGCATTGCGACCCGTCGCACAACCTGCTCGCCATCTCGCCGTCGTCGGCCACGCTGGACGTGGGACAGGGCCGGTTGTTCACCGCGAATGCGAGCTACTGCGGCGGGCCGGACGAAGTCGTCTACCGGCTGACCGGGCCGGGCGCGCTCGATTCGCTCAGCGGTCAGTACACCGCCACCGCGCCGGGCAACGCGCAGGTCACCGCCTACAGCCGTCGCGGCAAGCTGATGTCGACGGCGAATGTGACCGTCCGTCAGCCGGCGCCTCCGCCGCCGCCGCCGCCGCCACCGCCACCGCCGCCGCCGCCGCCCCCGCCGCCGCCCCCGCCGCCGCCAGCGCCGAAGTACAGCTTCGAGCTGCAGATGGTGCACTTCCGGTTCAACCATTCGGATCTCACCGCGGGCGGGAAGGACACGGTCGCGGCGATTGCGCGGACGCTGGTGGCGCACCCGGAAGTGACGGTCGACGTGATCGGGTACACTGACTCGATCGCCGGCCCGGGCGGTACAACCGGCAGCTTGCGCTGCGCCGGGCCACGACGGTGCGGAATCTCCTGGTTGCCGATGGCGTCGACGCGTCACGGATGACCATCAGGTCACGCAGTCTCCGTGACCCGATCGCCGACAACGCCACGGCCGCGGGGCCGCGCCATGAACCGCCGGGTCGAGGTGAGTCAGAACAACCCCTGACGTCCGCGGTATCATTGCGCTGCAACGACGATCGCCGCCGGAATATCGGCGGCGATCGTCGTTCAGCCCGGCTGTTCGCGGGGACAAGCGGTACGGCCCGCGGCGCTCAGGCGCGTACCGGCTTGCGCAGATATTCCTTCTGGTAGAGCACCAGGATCTCGAAGAAGTACGACAGCATCAGCGGACCGAGCAGCAACCCGATCACGCCGAGGTACGTGACGCCGACGATTGCACCGACCAGAATCAGCAGTGGGTGAATATGCGCGTAGCGCCCGGAGACGTACGGCCGGAACACGTGATCGATCAGCGCACCGATGCCCGCACCCCACACCACCAGCAGCACGCCCGCCACCGGTCGATCGCGGACGAACAGCACCAGCGCCGCCGGAATCCAGACCATCGCGCTCCCCACCGCCGGGAGCAACGCCACGCACCGCCACCACCGCACCCCAGAACACGGCATTCTCCAGCCGGAACACGGTAAACGCCAGAGCCATCATCGCGCCCTGCAGCAACGCCGAGATGCCGCTGCCGATGACCATCGACATGGTGACGTCGGCGAAGCGGCGATGCAGCTGCTCGACGCTGCTGTCGGAGAACGGGATGTACGGCCGCAACCGCTGCCACGATCGATCGCGGATCGATCAGGAGGTAATACAGGCCGAAGAACGCGAACAGCGCGTCGAGCGTCACCTTGGTGGCGCTGCCGAGGAGCGACATCACGCTGCCTCCGGCCAGCGATACCAGATGGGCGCCGGCGTCGCGCAGCTGCGGGCCGAAGTCGTACTTGCCGACGTGAATGGTGTCGAGTCTGTCCAGCACCGGCGACTTGACGATCGCCGTCACGGCGTCCTGCGCTTGCCCGACCAGCAGCGACACCAGCCATGCGAGCGGCACGACCACGGCGATCACCGCCACCGCCACCACGATGCCCGCGGAAATCGACCGATGCCCGGTCCACGCCACCAGCCGGCGGTGGAGTGGCGCGAAGATCACGTACAGCACCGGCGCGCCCAGCAGCCCCGACGCATAGGGCAGCAGCCCGATGACCACGAGCGCGCCGAGGATGGCAACCAGCCATGCCGCCCGCTGGTGATTGGTGTCGAAGACTGGCATGTGTTATCCGGCTTGGGCCCGGCGCGTCAGCGAATCGAGGATCGGTCGCAGCGTACGCCAGACGTTGTCGGCCACCCGCCGCGATCCGGCGGCGTTCGGATGCAGCCCATCGGACTGATTGAGGGAGTCGATACCCGCGACTCCGGCCAGCAAGAACGGCAGGTACACTGCGCCGTGCGCCCGGGCGGCCGCCGGAAACACCTCCCGGAACCGGTCCCGGTAGGCCTGGCCCAGGTTGGGCAACGCTTCCATCCCCGCCACGATGATCACCGGCCGCGGCTCGAGCTGCGCGATCCGGTCGAGCATGGCGTCGAGATTGGCCCGGACCGTGTCCGGCGGCTGGCCACGCAAGGCGTCATTGGCTCCGGTTTCGATCATGATAATACCCGGCGTTCCCTGTGACAGCAGCCAGTCGAGCCGGTGTCGCGCGTCGCCTGACGATTCGCCGCTGACTCCGGCATCGACCACCCGGAACCGCCACCCCGCAGAATCGATCTTCCCCTGTACCAGCGCGGGCCAGGCCTGCGCCGGGTCCAGGCCGTACCCGGCGGTCAGCGACGTGCCGATGAGGAGAATCTCCTGACCGGTGGTGTCCGCAGGCGAAGCCGCCGCGGCCGGAGTGAGACTATCCTTCGGCGGCTGGTGCGGCGGCGCCGGATGGCGACCGCAACCGGCGACGACACTCGCAAGGACCCACCAACGTTTCCCGACCCGCCACCTCTTCGAGCCCAGACCGTGCAACGCTCCGCTCCCCGTTTGCCGGCATGAACGACGCCATCATCGACTGTCTGGCGTTGCACCACGAATATCTCTCGGGTGGCCGCCGCCTGACGGTGCTCAAGGATATCACCTTCCGCCTTGAAGCCGGCGGCTTTCTCGCCATCATCGGCCCGTCGGGCAGCGGCAAGACCACGCTGCTCGGTCTCCTCGCCGGACTCGATCGCCCCACGTCGGGGCGGGTGGTGCTCGACGGCATCGACCTCGCCACCCTCGACGAAGACCAGCGGGCCCGCATGCGCCGCGAGCGCGTCGGGTTCGTCTTCCAGTCCTTCCAGCTCATTCCCACGCTCACCGCTCGCGAGAACATCCAGGTGCCGCTCGAGCTCGGTGGCGCGGACGACGCCGCATCGCGTGCCGATGCGCTGCTGGAGCGCGTCGGCCTGGCCGCACGGGGACATCACTATCCGTCGCAGCTCTCCGGCGGGGAACAGCAGCGTGTCGCCGTGGCCCGAGCCTTCAGCACCCGGCCCCGGATCCTCTTCGCCGACGAGCCCACCGGCAATCTCGACGCCGCCAACGGCGCCACGATCATCCAGCTGATGCTCGACCTCAACGGCGAGTCCGGCACGACGCTCGTGCTCGTGACCCACGATCCCGACCTCGCCGGTCTGGCCCGCCGGACCATCCGGCTCAGCGACGGCGTCGTCGTGGCCGACTCCGGCGCATGACCAGCGCCGGTTTCATCGTCCGGCTGGCGTGGCGTGAGGCGCGCGCCGCGCGCCGCCGCCTCGCGCTGCTCACCCTCTCGGTGATGGCGGGCGTCGCGGCACTGGTGGCGGTCAATTCGTTCACCGATAACCTCACCGCCTCCGTGGCCGCCCAGGCCCAGGCACTGCTCGGCGCCGATCTTTCGCTTCAGTCGCGACAGCCCCTCGACAGCATCGCCCCGGCGCAGGCACTGGTCGACTCGCTGGTACGGACCGGTGGCGCGGGCGTCAGGGTGGCCACGAACGCCAGTCTGGTGGCGATGGCCTACCGCCCTGACAAAGGTGGCGCCAAGCTGGTCCAGCTCCGCGCCGTCGGTCCCGACTGGCCGTACTACGGGGCGATCGCGACGGAGCCGGCCGATGTCTGGACCCACCTGCAGGACGGTGCTGCCATCGTCGATCCGTCGTTGCTTGCGGCACTTGGCGCGGCGATCGGCGACACTCTTGCCCTGGGCGACGGTCGCTTCCCGATCGTCGCCACCGTCGTGAGCGTTCCGGGCGACATCGGCCTGCAGCTGGCGTTCGGGCCCCGGGTGTACATCGCCACCAGCCGGCTTGCCGGCACCCATCTCCTCTCGTTCGGCTCGCAGGTACAGTACGACACCTACCTCAGCCTGCCGGGCACGATGCGCGCGCAGGAGATCGCCGGCCGGTACGGCACGGTCCTCGCGCGCAAAGGGGTGTCGCTGCACACCATCGCCGACGATCGCGACACCCTGACGCGGCGGCTCACCAACCTCGGCAACTTCCTCGGGCTGGTCGCGCTGGCGGCCTTGCTCCTGGGCGGGCTGGGCGTCGCCAGCGCGGTGCACGTCTTCATCCGGCAGCAGCTCGACAGCATCGCCGTGCTGCGGACGCCTGGGCGCCACGTCGCCCCAGATCTTCTCCGTGCACCTCATCCTGGCGCTCGGCATGGGCCTCGTCGGTTCGATTCTCGGCGCCCTGCTTGGCATCGGGATGCAGCAGATCATGCCGCTGGTGCTCGCCGACTTCATCCCCGTCAACGTCCACGTCCTCCCGTCGGTCCGCGCGGTGTCCGCCGGGATCGCCCTCGGGGCGTGGACGGCAACGGTCTTCGCCTTGCTGCCGCTGCTCGCGGTGCGCTCGATCTCGCCGCTGGCGACGCTGCGGCGTGACGTCGATCCACCCCGCGCCCGGTGGGACGTGCTGCGGGCCCTGGCGGCGCTGGCCCTTGCCGGCACCGTCGTGGCGCTCTCGGCGCTGCAGATCGGTTCGCTCCGCCGCGGCGCGTTCTTCGCGCTCGCCATCGGCATGGCCGTGCTGGTGCTCTGGCTGGCGTCGCTGGCGCTCATTCACGGCGCCCGTCGCGGCACGCCCCGCCGCCTGCCCTATCTCTTCCGCCAGGGGCTGGCCAATCTCCATCGCCCCGCCAATCAGACGGTGACGGTGGTGCTGGCGCTCGGCTTCGGCGCGTTTCTCCTCACGACGATCTTCACCGTGCAGCACAACCTCCTCCAGAACATCCGGATGGAGGACGTCGGGACGGTCCGCGCCAACCTGGTGCTTTTCGACATCCAGACCGACCAGCGCGGCCTGGTCGATTCGCTGATCCGCGCCGGGCACGCCACCGCGACGGCGTTCACGCCGATCGTGCCGATGCGCATCAGCGCGCTGAACGGCAACCCGGTGGCCCCGCTGCTGGCGCGCGGAGATTCGCTGCGCCGCGCCGATCGGGGACCGCGCCGGGGCTCGCGGCGAGCGGTCCCGGCGATCGCAGCGGACTCGAGCAGACCGTCAGTCTGGGCGCTGCGGCGCGAGTACCGCTCCACCTACCGCGCCGATCCCGGCACCGGCGAACGGGTGGTGTCCGGTGACTGGTTCCACGCCGGGCTCCAACGGCGGCGGACGGAGCGCGGCCGATCCGGTGAGCATCTCGATGGAGACGGGACTGGCGCCACGATCTCAGGCGTGAAGGTCGGCGACGACGTCACCTGGGACGTGCAGGGCGTCCCCGTCTACAGCCGAGTCACCTCGCTGCGCGACGTCACCTGGGCCCGCTTCGAGCCGAACTTCTTCGTGGTCTTTGCGCCCGGCCCGCTCGACAATGCGCCGCAATCGTGGGTCACCATGGTCCAGGCCCCCGATGCGGCATCGCTGGGCACCCTCGAGCGGGGCGTCGCCCAGCATGCGGCCAACGTCACGTCGATCGACCTCGGCGAAATCCAGCGTGCCATCACCACCGTCATCAGCCGGGTGGTGCTTGCCATCCGCTTCATGGCCATGTTCTCGCTGGCCACCGGCGCCATCGTGCTCATCGGCGCCATCGCCACTTCGCGCTGGCAGCGTATCCGGGAGAGCACCCTGCTGCGGACCATCGGGGCGACCCGCGGGCAGGTGCTCGTCATTCTCTGCATCGAGTACGCCGCGCTCGGCATCGGCGCGGCCCTGGTCGCGGCGGTGCTCGCCGGTGGCGGCGGATGGGCGCTGGCGCACTGGTTCTTCCATGTCCCGTTCGCGCTCCCCTGGTCGCGGATGCTCGTGCTTGCCGCCGGCATGGTGGTGTTGACGACCGTCATCGGCCTGTGGAATTCGCTCGAGGTGCTGCATCGTCCGCCGCTCGAGGTGTTGCGAGCCGAGTAGCCGGGCGCGTTATCTTGGGGCTTCCCGGAAGCGGAGCCAGCGGCATGTTGTCGATCGAACTGAGCGGCAAACGCGCACTCGTCGCCGGTGTGGCCGACGACGGCGGCTTCGGGTTCGCCATCGCCCGCTCTCTCGCGCTGGCGGGCGCGTCGGTGTGCGTCGGCACCTGGCCACCGGCGCTGGGGATCTTCGAGAACCTGCTGGAACGCGGCAAGCTGGCGGCGTCGCTCGATCTCGGCGCCGGGCGGTCGATGGCCTTCGAACGGATCTACCCGCTCGACGCCGCCTTCGATTCGCTGGCCGACGTGCCGGATGAAATCCGGCAGCACAAGCGATATCGCGACCGCGGCGATTTCACCATCGCCGGGCTCGTCGCGGCGCTGCAAGCCGATTTCGGCGACCAGCCGCTCGACATCGTGGTGCATTCGCTGGCGAACGGCCCCGAGGTCAAGCGGCGGTTGCTGGAGACGACCCGGCGTGGCTATCTCGAGGCCATCAGCGTGTCGGCGTACAGCAACGTGGCGCTGGTGCAGCGGCTGGCCCCGCTGATGCGCCCCGGCGGCGCGTTCCTGTCGCTCACCTACCTCGCCTCCGAGCGCGTCGTCCCCGGCTACGGCGGTGGCATGTCGTCGGCCAAGGCCGCGCTCGAGTCGGACACCCGGACGCTGGCCTTCGAAGCAGGGCGGCAATACGGCGTGCGGGTCAACACCATCTCGGCCGGGCCGTTCGCCTCGCGTGCCGCCTCGGCGATCGGTTTCATCGACGTGATGCTGCGATACAGCCGGACCAACTCGCCGCTCCCGCGCGACCTCGAAGCGGCCGACATCGGGTCGACTGCGGCGTTCCTCTGTTCGCCGCTGGCCGCTGCGATCACCGGTGCCACGGTGTACGTCGACAACGGCTTCCACGCGATGGGCATGGCGGTGATCCCGGCGCCGGAGGGCCAGGTGTCATGAGGCGGGAGCATCGGCCGGCGGGCCGGCAGCGGTGACCACGCGCCTCGCGGCGGTCATCGGTGCCATCTTCGGCGGCCTCGCCGTGATCCTCGGCGCGTTCGGCGCGCACGCGCTCCGCACCCGTCTCAGCCCCGGCGGACCTCGAAATCTTCGAGACCGGCGTGCGCTACCAGATGTACCACGCCTTCGCGCTGCTGGCGGCGGCGTGGCTCATCGCGCAGAACGCCCCCGGCGCCGGCGCCGCCGCGTGGTCGTTCACCGGTGGCGTGATCGTGTTCTCGGGATCGCTCTATCTGCTGGTGGCCACCGGTGCCCGCTGGTGGGGAGCGGTGACGCCGGTCGGCGGGCTGGCGATGATCGCCGGCTGGTTATTGCTGGCCCTGGCCGCCTGGAGGACTCGTTAGCCTCACTCGCCGCTCGACCCTCGCTACCACGCCCCGTTCCACCACCACAGCGTGCGGTTGTAGGTGAACAGCGCGAACATCGCCAGGATGATGATGAACGCGATCATCAGCGAGAAACCGAACAGCCACGAGAGCAGCTTCATGTCGAACTTGAGGTGCATGTAGAACATCGCCACCAGCCAGAACTTCAGCGCCGAGAGCAGCAGCAGCAGTTCGACGAAATACGGCGCGATCGACAGCGACAGGCCGGGAATCCCCGCCCGCAGGTGCCCGAAGCACAGCTCGTAGAGCAGTACCTCCGACGCGGTCAGCAGGAACAGCACCGTGGCGATCTGGATGTACTTCCCCGACGTGGCGTGTGTCGCGTGTTCGTCGGACAGGGCGGCATGTGCGGTCATGGTGTCAGCGTCCCAGGCTCATCAGGTAGACGACGGGGAAGATCACGATCCACACCACGTCGACGAAGTGCCAGTACAGGGCCGCGATCTCGAGGTTGAGCGATTTCTCCGGCGGGATCTTTCCCTTGATGGCGTCCTTGAGCAGCGTGGCCAGCCAGAGCGTGCCGACCAGCACGTGGGTGCCGTGGAACCCCGTCAGGGTGAAGAAGCTCGACGCGAACAGGTTGGAGTGGTAGCCCATCCCTTCGTGCACGAAGTGGGTGAACTCGTAGACCTGCATCCCCACGAAGAAGCAGCCGCAAAGCACCGTCAGCGACAGCCAGCCGATCAGCCGCTGCCGCTTGCCGCTCTGGGCGCCGTTGAGGGCCATCACCACGAAGAACGAGCGAGAACAGCAGCACCGCGGTGCCGGCCGTGACCAGCGGAACCTCGAAGATGTCCTTCGGGCCCGGACCCTTCACATGGTAGTCGCGATAGACCACGAAATTGGTGATCAGTGACGCGAAGAACATGCATTCCGATCCGATGAACGTCCAGATCGCGAGCTTGCGGCTGTCCACCGGCAGCGAGGTGCGGTGCGCTTCCGGCGGATGTCCGGCGTGATCGGCGACTGCAGCAGTCATCGCGTCCTCACTGGTGAGACATGGCGTGGTCGACCGGCTGGTACGCCCACTTGTACACGGCGAATATCACGATGGCGAGTCCCGCCAGCGTCACCGGCCCGAAGGGGAAGGCATACGGCCGCTTGACCATGAAGCCCGCCATGCAATCAGGATGCCCACCGCGGTGATCAGCGGCCACCACGACGGGCTGGGCATGTGGATCCCTTCGCCGCTCACCCGCGCCGGTTCGGGCAGCGTGTGCACGCCGGCGGCCCGCTTCATGGCCCAGAGCGGATCCTTCTCGGTTACCGTCGGCTCGACCGGGAAATTCCATTCCTGCGGCGGCGACGGGATGCTCCACTCCAGCGTCGCGCCGCCCCAGGGGTCGGCCGGTGCCGGAGCGCCGGTCCGCCAGGTCTTCAGGATGTTGACGATGAACACCAGGAAGGCCACCGCCAGGACGAACGCGCCGACCGTGGACGTCTCGTTGAACGACGTGAAGCCCAGCCCCGCCGGGTAGGTGTAGACCCGGCGCGGCATCCCCAGCAGACCGACGAAGTGCATCGGGAAGAAGGTCAGGTTGAATCCGATCAGCATCAGCCAGAAATGCACCTTCCCCAGGGTCTCGTTGAGCATCCGGCCGAACATCTTGGGCCACCAGTAGTAGGCGCCCGCCGTCAGGGCGAAGATCGAACCGCCGAACAGCACGTAGTGGAAGTGCGCCACCACGAAGTACGAGTCGGTCTGCTCCAGGTCGGCCGGCGCCACGGCGTGCATCACGCCCGACAGCCCGCCGATCATGAACATCGCGATGAACCCGATGGCGAAATAGAGCGGCAGTCTTGAACTGCAGCGACCCGCCCCACATCGTCCCCAGCCAGTTGAAGATCTTCACCCCGGTCGGAATGGCGATCAGCATCGTCGACAGCGCGAAGAACGAGTCCGCCAGCGGCCCCATGCCGGTGGCGAACATGTGGTGCGACCAGACGCCGAAGCCGAGGAACGCGATGAACGCCATCGAGAAGACCATCGCGCTGTAGCCGAACAGCGGCTTCCGCGAGAACACCGGCAGGATCTCCGAGACGATGCCGAAGGCCGGCAGGATCAGGATGTACACCTCGGGATGGCCGAAGATCCAGAAGAAGTGCTGCCACAGCATCGGATCGCCGCCGGCCACGTTGTAGGCAAAGAACCCGGCGTGGAACACCCGGTCGGCCATCAGCAGGATCAGCGCCACGGTGATCACCGGGAATGCCAGCAGCACCAGGACCTGCGTCACCAGCACCGCCCACACGAACATCGGCATCCGCATCAGCGTCATGCCCGGTGCGCGCATGTTGAGGATGGTGGTGAAGAAGTTGACCCCCGCGGCCAGCGACGCGATCCCCAGGATCTGCAGCCCCAGCAGCCAGAAATCCATGTTCAGGCCCGGCGAGTACTGCAGCGACGACAGCGGCGCGTAGCCGAACCAGCCGCCGTTGGGCGCGGCGTTCATCAGGAACGAGAAGTTGAGGAACAGGCCGCCGAGGATGAACACCCAGAGCGACATGGCGTTGAGCCGCGGGAACGCCACGTCACGGGCCCCGATCAGCAGCGGCACGAAGAAGTTGAAGAACATCGCGCTGATCGGCATCACCGCCAGGAAGATCATGGTGGTGCCGTGCATCGTGAACAGCTGGTTGTAGAAATCGGGCGACACCAGGTGGTTGTCGGGCCGCACCAGCTGCAGCCGGATGACCAGTGCCTCGAGACCGCCGATCAGGAAGAAGACGAAGGCCGAGGCCCCGTACAGGATCCCCACCCGCTTGTGATCGACCGTCGTGAGCCACTCCACCAGCGTGCTGCGCCTGGCGTGCGTCGCCGCGTGGGCCGGCTCGAGTACCGTAGTTGCCATAGCGATCGTGTCCTCGTTCCTATCACCAGCGTGCGCAGATAGGCGATCAGCGCCGCCGCTTCCGCGTCGGACACCGGCGGAATCACCATCAGCACCCCCGGCTTGACCTCCTGGGTGTGCTGCAACCATCGCTTGAGATTGGCGTCGGTGTTCGGCAGCCATCCCGCCGCGATCATCTTCCGCGTCGCAACCCCGGCGAGGTTCGGGCCGAGTCGCGTCGGGGAGTTCGGGTGCATCGACGACACCGAGTGGCAATTGGCGCATCCCTTGCCCGTCGGCGCGAAGAGCTTCTTTCCCTCGGCCACGAGCGAATCGCTCTCCGGCCTCGGGCGCACAGCGCCTGCGACGCCAGCACCGCCGGCAGCGTTCCGGGCTTTGACGCCGGCGCCGAGGCGGACGTGGCGGTCACCGGCGGCTGGTACGGCGTACCGTTCGCCGCCACCAGCGAATCGCCGTGTCGCAGGTTGACCCACGCCTGGAACTCCTCGGGCGTGTCGACCATCACGAAGAAGTCCATCCGGCCGTGTTCCTCGCCGCAGAACTCGGCGCAGGCCCCGGGATACGCCCCGGTGGTGTCGGCGGTGAACCACAGCCGCGTCTCGCGGTTCGGAAAGAGGTCGCGCTTCCCGGCGAACTGGGGAATCCAGAACGAATGGATGACGTCGTTGCTCTTCAGCCGGAGGTCGACGGTCCGGTGCACCGGCACGTGCAACTCGTTGGCGGTGGTGATGCCGAGATCGGGGTAGCGGAATTCCCAGAACCACTGATGGCCGATCACTTCCACCTTGAGCGGCGGCTGCCCGTCGGGCGACGACGCCGGTACCCGGGCCGTGGAGAAGATCGTCTCGACCGTGGGAACTGCCACGATCGCCAGCACCACCGCCGGTACGATCGTCCAGATGATCTCGACCATCGTGCTGCCGTGGATCTGCTTCGGGCTCGGGATCGGCCGGCTTGCCCCGGAACTTGAAGATCGCAATCAGCAGCGCGCCTTCGACCAGCACGAAGACGCCCACCGCCAGATAGACCGTCCGGAAGAACAACGTGTCCACCAGCGACGAGAAGTCCCCCTTCGGCGACAGCGTCGATTGCGGATAGGGGCCGTGGCATCCGGCCAGGAACACGAGGGCGAGGGCGCACAGCAGGCCGAGGGATACGAACCGCCTCGGCACGCGCAATGATCGCATCGGCACAGGATCCTGGCTTCGGGTCAATGTGCTTGTGAAGCCTTTCACAAGCGATTTCGGGCGAAATAGTATTCGGACCTTGGGGGGCGGTCAAGCGGAATGTAGCACCGCCGTCCCGTTTTTCCGGCGCCAGCGGTATGTTGTATCAACGAACGGTCCGCCCGGCCATCCCGGGTGGGCCGTGGATCGTTTTTTTCGCCTCTCGTCAGGACATCGGTCGCATGATCAGGGAAATGCGCGACAAACTCGGCAAGGAGATCGAAGAGCTGACGCGTGAGCTCACCGTCACCCTTCCGCAGGCCATCGCCACCGCGGTCGAGATGGGCGACCTGCGCGAGAACTCCGAGTACAAGTCGGCGCTCGAGCGCCAGCAGTTCGTGCAGGCGCGGCTGGGCCAGTTGCACCAGCGGCTCAACCAGCTCACCCAGCTGGCCGACACCGAGGCACCGACCGATCGCGTCGGGCTGGGCTCCCGGGTCAAGGTGGAGGACGTGCAGACCGGCGACATCGAGGAGTACACCCTGGTCCTCGCCGAAATGATGGACATCGACGCCGGCCACATCTCGCTCGCGTCGCCGCTCGGGCGAAGCCTCAAGGACCGCCAGGTGGGCGACGAGGTGATGCTCCAGCTGCCGACCATGCGGCGCCAGCTCCGCATCACGCATCTGGTCACCATTCACGAGCAGCTGACCAGGAGCTGATCAGGCGTGGACTCGCTTCCCGAAGGAACTTGTCGTCGTCGGCGACCGGGTGCTGATCGCGCCCGAAGACGGCGAGGAGCAGCGCACCCGGGTGGGACTCTACCTTCCCGCGACGGCCGTCGACACCCAGGCGGTGCAGACCGGCCTGATCGTCGCCACCGGCCCCGGCGATCCGCTTCCCGATCCCGGCGGCGTACGAGAACGAACCGTGGAAGGTCGAGGAGCGCGCGCCGCGGCACCGTCCGCTGCAGGCCCGGATCGGCGATCACGCCATCTTCTTCCGCAAGGCCGCCGTCGAGATCACCTTCGAAGACAAGCACTACCTCGTTGTACCCCAGGCCGCCATTCTGGTCCTGGTGCGCGACACCATTCCGCTGCCGTAGACCATTCCACCAGGTTGCCCGCGGGGGATCATCGTCCTGATGCGCCACCGCACCCTTCGAATTCTGGGCCGCGCCCTCACCCTCCGATGCGTCGTGTGCGGCGGCCGGCCGGTGCTACTCAGCTGGTTCCGGGAAACGCCGAGTTGTCCCGGTCTGCGGCTTCCGCCTCGACCGCGCCGAGCCGGGATACTGGCTGGGCAGTTACAACGTCAATCTCGGCGTGACCCTGCTGCTGGTGACGCTGGCGATCGTGGTGGCGATCGCGGCTGCAGTGGCCCGCGCCGCACTGGGATGCGATCACCGTCGGCGCGGTGGTGGCGGCGGTGGTGCTGCCCGTGCTGATCTTTCCGTTCACCAAGACGCTCTATCTCGCCCTCGACGTGCTCTTCCGGCCGCCGGAGGAAGCCGAATTCCGGCTGCCGGAAGAGCCCGCGCTGAATCGTCGCACTCAGAGATAGCGCGCGATCGCCATGGCGATGATCGCCACCAGCAGCAGGACCATCAGTGTCGCCGCCGGTGCGCATCAGCCTGCCCCGGGCCATCCGCGAACTCTGCCTGGAGGGCGTCACGTTCGGCCGGCGTGGCCTGCGCCATCCGCCCGGCGACGGCATTGACCCGCAGCATGGCGGGGCGAAGCAGGAGTATCGCGCCGATCCAGGCCAGGATCGCCGCGACCATGCCGATCGAGATGCCCATGCCGAACTCGGGTCTGGAACCATGCGCCGGCGAATCCCGGTCGAGTCCTGCCACACCATGTACAGCCCGGAGAGCACCGTGATCGTGGCCGCGAACATCAGCCGTCCGAAATAATTCCGCCGCTCGAGTTCGAGCATCACCGGAATACCCTGCGGGCCGATGGCCGCAACGGCCGGCCCGAGCTGGGTGTTGATGAACAGCACTCCGCCCGCCCAGAAGATGGCGCTACCGATGTGCAGCAACCGCATCAGCATCATCAGCACGGTTCACTCCAGGATTGGAAGGTCACGAATGCCGCGGCGGCACCGGTGCCGCCGCGTCGGTACGCACCGGCGGAGGTTCCGCGGCGACGCCGTCGAGCATGCCGCCCTTGGCCACGAGTTGGGCGGCGAGGAGAGTCTGGATGACGCCGGTGATGTTGCTGGTCGCCGATTCGGCGGCGCCCGATCCGCCGCCGGAAATCGTCACCAGCCGCGCCCGGGCAAGCGCCTCGGCGATCACCGGAGCGATCTGCGGCAGCAGTTCGATCTGGCGATAGCGGAAGTAGCTCTCGCCGCCGGCGCGAATCGCATCGTTGACCCGCTGGATCGCCTCGGCGGTGGCCTCGGCCACCCGCCGCAGGCGGATCGCTTCGGCGTCGGCGGAGGCTTCCGCTTCGAGGCGCACCCGGGCGGCGTCGGCCTTGGCCTGGGCGATCTGGGTGGCGTCGAGTTCCGCCGAGCGCTGCAGCGCCTGCGCCTCCTGGCGCTTCGCTTCGGTCTGCGCCACCAGCGCCGCGTTCGAGGCACGCGTCTGCTCCAGTTCCCGCTGCTTGTCGGAGATGGCGCGCTCGGCGTCGAGCTGCGCTTCCTTGGCGCGTCGCGACTGCATCGCGGCCACGATATCGGCGTTGGCCTGTGCTTCCGCGGCCGACTGCCGGCGCCGCGCCTCGGCCACCTCGGATTGCACCACCTTGATGTTGAGCGAGTTGAAAATCAGGCCCAGGTCGGTCAATTCGCGTGAACACGCCTTGCGGATGATCACCGCCAGGGGATCGTCCTCGTCCTCAACAGATGGATCAGTGGGCGCCACCGTCGTTCCCGGTGTCGTCGGTAACGCCACCGCCGCGCCGCCCGCGACCGCCGGCAGGCTGGTCACCGGCGATCCCTTCGCCGAGAAGAGCTGGTCGTGGGTCAGCAGGTTGATGGCCCGTCGCGCCGAGCTCGACAGCAGGTCGGTGAGCGTGCTGATCTGATCTGATTCGCTCTTGGCACAGAAGCGGTTCGCCGCCGTCTTGATCAGCACGTCGGAATCGCCGACCGACACGATGGCACTGGCGAGCACCCGCACCTTGATCGGGCGTGGCGTGCCGGTGGCGTCGATGTCGGCGGTCTGATCGGTGATGTCGAGATCGACGTTGATCACCTTGCTGGAGATCGTCGTGCCGGTCGTCAGCAAGCGGGATCTCCTTCGATTTGCCGGGGCCGCGGTAGATCACCGTTCGCCCCTGCAGCCAGCTCACCAGACGGATCGTTCCGGCGTCGACATTGCGGAGAAACCCCGCCACCACCATCGGGATCACCACCGCCACGAACACCACCGCACCCAGGATCAGCAAGCCCACCGAGCCCAGCATTGTCAGCTCCTTGTTCAGTCTACGGGCACCGACACCGTGCAGCGATTCCGCGCGGTGTCGATGTCGTCGATGCGCACCCGGTCGCCGGCGCGGATTCGCGGCATGCGCCCGCGGTTGGCGTCCGGAATGCTCCCCAGCAGCTGCACGATCTGGCCGTCCACCTCCAGCGAGACGATGCCGTTTCCCCTGGCGTCGAACGTCGTGACGGCGGTGCCTTCGGCGGTGAGGGCGCTCTCGAGCGTGAGCGCCGGGTTGGAGGCGAACCGGAACGCGAGGTTCCAGACCGGGCGCACTACCAATCGTTCCACCGCAATGCCCCCGGCCAGCGCCACGAGCAGCAGCACGGTGCCGCCCACGATGGTGTGCGCCGCCAGTCCGATCACGCCGAAGCCGAGCAGAAACGCGAACAGGATCCGCGGCGACATCAGCGCAAGGATGGTGCGGGTCGCGCCGTGCATCAGGTTCGCGCCGGCGTGTCCGTGATGGACCGCGCCGGCGTGTCCCCGGACGCCGCCCCCCGGATGGGCGTGATGGCCGACGCCACCCAGCGCCATGAAGCCGAACCCGGCCGCACCCAGGATCGTGCTCAGGGCGTAGACGTTCACTTCGCTCTCCGATGCGTCTGTTCGCCGCTGAAACTTACTCGTGGCGCCGCCCGATGGCGGCTGATACCTTGAGCTCCCCCGGACTCACGTCGGATCGGGAGCATTCATGATGGGTGTGCATCGCGGCCCGGGCGCGGCGTTGGCGCGCCTGGCAGGCCGCATGGCTGCTGCTGGCCGCGGCGGCGTGCCAGAAATCCGGCCCGGCCGGCGCCGGTGGCCAGCGAGTCGTCTGTGTCTCCAAGCAGATCAATGAATACCTCTACGACATCGGGGCGCAGGGCGTGCTGGTGGCGCGGGACCTGACGTCGATCTATCCGCCGGCGATCATCTCGTTGCCATCGGTCGGATACCACCGGGCGCTCAATGCCGAAGGCATCATCTCGATGAAGCCGACCCTGTTCCTCAACGACGGCAACTTCGGCCCTGACGCGGTGCTCAGTCAGGTCAAGAAGGTCGGCATTCCGGTGCTCACGCTCCGCCCGGGCGGCACCGTCGACAGTGCCGAAGCGATGCTGGTGCGCCTCGGGGCGCTCTTTCATCACGACTCGCAGGCCGACCGCGTGGTCAACACGTGGCAGGCCGGGATGGATTCGGTGTATGCCGATACCGCGCAGTGGATCGGCAAACCCCGCCCCCGCGTGCTGATCATCCACTTCGGCCAGATCGCCAATGACTACCTGGCCCTCAAGCGCGGCGGTCCCGCCGACGAGATGCTGCACTGGGCGGGCGCCGACAACGCCATCGACTCGGCAGGCGGGATGGCGCGACTCACTCCCGAACTGATCGCCCGTGCGGCGCCGGACGTGATCATCGCCACCGATGTCGGCTTCGATCGCTACGGCAGCGTCGAGCAGTTCAAGACGCTGCCCGGCGTGGCCCTCACCCCGGCCGGACGGCACAACCGCATCTACCGCATCACCGAACAGGAGATCATGTACTTCGGTCCGCGCACGCCGGCGGTGGTACGCGAGCTGGCGCGGATGGTGCACCAGTGAAATGCTGCGGCGACTGAGCGACCGCCAGTTCCATCTGGTGCTGGTGCTGGCGCTGGCCGGCGCGGTGGTGGCGTCGGCAGGCATCGGCGACTTCATGTTTCCGATCGGAGAGATGGTGCGCTTCGTGGCGCAGGCGCTCCACCTGGAGCCGCGCACCGCCGCCGACGCGCTCGACCGCAACGTCTTCCTGCAGCTCCGATTGCCGCGAGTCCTGCTCGGCAGCGTCACCGGCGCCGTGCTCGGCGTCTCCGGCACCCTGATGCAGGGGCTGTTCCGCAATCCGATCGTCGAACCGGGACTTGCCGGGACGTCGGCCGGCGCGGCACTCGGCGCCGCACTCGTCTTCGTGCTCGGCGGGCACGCCACGATGGCGTTCACCGCGCCGCTCGGCTCGGCCGCGGTGCCGGTGATGGCCTTTGCGGGCGGATTTGCCGCCACGGTGCTGGTCTACCGGGTTTCGACGGCGTTCGGCAAGGTGAACGTGTTCACGCTGCTGCTGGCCGGGATCGCTGTCAATGCCGTCTGTGCTGCCGGCACCGGGTTCCTGTCCTACGTCGCGCGCGATCCCCAGGCCCGCAACATCACCTTCTGGAATCTGGGCACGTTCACCACCGCCGACTGGCGCGGGCGCGATCATCGTGACGGTGGCCTTCGTGGTCTGCTTCACGGTGGCGCTGCGCTACGACAAGGCGCTCAACGCACTGATGCTCGGCGAAGACGAAGCGGCGTACACCGGTCTCGACCCCCGGCGCTTCATCTGGCGATTGCTGGTCGTCAACACGCTGATGGTGGCGATGGCCACCGCGATGGTCGGTGTCATCGCCTTCGTCGGACTGGTCGTACCTCACCTGCTGCGGCTGCTGCGTTCCTCCGACTACACCTTCCTCATCCCGGGCTCGGCGCTGCTCGGCGCGCTGCTCATGGAAGTGATCGACGTCGTGGCCCGGCTCGTGATCGCGCCGGCAGAGCTTCCGATCGGGATCATCACCGCGCTGATCGGCGCGCCGATCTTTCTCTGGATCCTGCTGCGCCAGCAGCGCCGCGGCGCCAGCGGCTTCTATGGTTGAACTCGAGCGGGTCGGCTTCCGGGCCGGCGAGACGACGATTCTCGACGCCGTCGACGTCCGGTTCGCCCCGGGCAAGTTCAACGTCGTGCTGGGGCCGAACGGCGCCGGCAAGTCGACCCTGCTCAAGATCGCCACTGGCGTGCTGCGACCGACCTCCGGCACGGTGCGCTACGAAGGTCGCGACGTGCACGCCCTGGGCCTCGGCGCCCTCGCGCAGGCGGCGCGCGGTGCTCTCGCAGCACATGGAGCTGGCGTTTCCGCTCCCGGTCGAAGACGTGGTGCTGATGGGCCGCTATCCCCATTACCGCCGGTCACCAGGGCCGATCGACCGCGCCATCGTCAGCGACGCGCTCGCGGTGGTGGGCATGTCGGACAAGCGCCGGCAGCCCTACCCGACGCTGTCCGGCGGCGAGCAGCAGAAGGTCCACCTCGCACGGGTGCTGTCGCAGATCTGGGCGGAGAACGGCGACGGCGAGCCGCGCTTCCTCTTTCTCGACGAGCCGACGGCCTCGCTCGACATCCACTACCAGATCCACCTGCTCGACGTGGCGCGCGGCCTGCTTGCCGGCAATTGTACGGTGGTGGCGGTGCTCCACGACCTCAACACCGCCTTCCGGTACGGCGACACGTTCCTGCTGCTCGATCGCGGTCGGGTCGCCGTCTCGACCGACCGGGCCGCGGAGATCTCCGCCGCGACGCTCGAACGGGTCTTCCAGGTGCGCGCCCACCAGGTCGTCGACCGCGAGGCGGGACGGGTGTTGTGGGAGTTTTCGCTCTAGGCTGCACGTGCCGGAATTGACCGGGCCTCGGTTCGGCGTATATTCGGCAAGATGTGCCGAACAAATACCGAAGCCGTCGGTCTAACCGGGTCGGCCATGTCCGGGGCCGATCACTGCCCCGAATGTGGCGGGCCGGTGGTGCACGGTTCCGGCTGTCTCGCCTGTCCGGTCTGCGGTTGGTCCCGGTGCGGATGAAGTCGCTTCCGGTGATACCCGACGCCCCCGCGTGGTCGACACTCGACAGCCGCGCTCGTGGCACGCGCTTCATTGCCCTGCCGGTGCGCGGGGTGCTCAATCCCCCCGGCTCGACGCACATGGGCTTCTGGTCGATCAACCCCTACATCGGCTGCGAATTCGGCTGCGCCTACTGCTATGCGCGCGAGACGCACCGCTGGACTCTGGAGCGGGCCGTGGCGCGGCTCGAGGCGAGCCACGACGCATCCGAGGCCGCGCGATTGCCGCCCGAAGAAGCGTTCGAACGCCGGATCCTGGTCAAGCAGGACGTGGCCGCGGTGCTGGCCCGGACGCTCGATCCATCGCGCCTGGCGGGACACGCACTGGTCATCGGCACCGCCACCGATCCCTATCAGCCGGCCGAAAGGCGCTTCCGTCAGACGCGGTCGATTCTCGAGCTGCTCCGGCAGTATCACGGCCTCAGGCTCGGCATCATCACCAAGTCGCCGCTGATCGTCCGTGATCTCGACGTGCTGCAGGGCGCTGGCCGGGCAGCATCGGCTGACGGTCAATCTTTCACTGGCCTCGCTCGACGCCGACGTTGCTGCGGCGTCTCGAACCGCGAACACCGACGCCGAGGGCCCGGCTGCGGGCGCTCGAGAGCCTGGCGGGTGCCGGAATCGAAACCGGAATCCTGATCGCGCCGATCCTTCCCGGACTTACCGACGGGCGCGCCGCGCTACGCGAGGTGCTGCTCGCGGCGCGGGCTGGGGGCGCCTCATGGGCTTCGGGCGTGCCGCTCAGGATGGGGCCGGCGACGCGGCGTACACTGCTGCCCTGGCTGGCGCGAAACCGCCCCGATCTTCATCGCCGTTATCAACGGCACTTCGGGGCGCGTTCCAACACTCTCACCCAGGTACCAGCGGGCGCTGCAGCTACGGATCGACTCCTCCGCACCGAGGCGGGACTGGCCGGCCATGACGACCGACGGCCGGAGGACAGTCCGCAGGCGCCCGCGCAGCTCGCGCTGGGATGGGTCCTGTTCCCCCGGCCGGGGCGACCGGCGCAATGGCGCAGGAAGACGGTCCGCTGGGTGCCGACGCAGCTCGGCCTTCCTGGGACGAGCAGTGAGCACCGCTGCGGGCCAGTCTACGGATTCGCGCGCCAGTCGAGGAGTCACCTTGCCGAATGTCTGATTGGATGCCAACCGCCGATAAGCGGCATCGAATTCCGGTGCCGGGAAGATCGCAGTCGACGACCGGCTCCAGCGTGCCGTCGTCGAACGCCGGGAGCACCTCGCTGCCGAAATCGGGCCGCGAGCTGTGCTCGCTCGGCGGTGCCCCGCGAACGCATTACGGTTCCGATGATCTCGAGCCGCCGCCGCAGCAGTTGGCCCAGGTCGAGGTTCGGCGTCGTGCCCCCGGTGAGGGTTCCGATCACCACCAGCCGCCCACGGAGCGCGAGCAGCCCGATGTTCTGTTCGAACACCGCGGCGCCCAGGGTGTCGAGAATCACGTCGACCATCCCCACCTGATCCGGCCAGTCGGATGCTGTCGACAGCACTCCGCGCGCGGCGCCGAGCGGCGCCGCGCGCTCCAGTTTCGACGCCGTTCGCGAGGTGCCAATCGCCTCGAGCCCCAGCATGCGGGCGAGCTGCACCGCCGCGGTCCCGATGCCACTGCCCACCGCGTGGATCAGCACCCGTTCGCCGGGAACGGCACGGGCGCGGAGCACCAGTGCATCCCATGCCGTGAGAAAGACCTCGGGGACCGCCGCCGCGGCGCGATCATCGAGCGCCGCCGGGATCGGCATCGCGGCTCCGGCGGCGATGACCGTTCGTGACGCATGGGCGCCGCCGCCGATCAGACCCCATCACTCGATCGCCTTGTTGCCATCCGCGCACGTCCACACCACAGGAAAGCACCCGGCCCGCAAACTCCAGCCCGGGGATATCCGCCGGCCATCCCGGCGGTGCCGGATAACGGCCGTCTCGTTGCAGCAGATCGGCTCGATTCATTCCCGAGGCGCTGACCTCGACGAGCAGTTCGTCGGGTCCCGGCGCCGGATCCGGCCGGGCGACGAGCGCCGTCACCCCCGGCGACGGGTGGATCAGGGCGCGCATGGCACCAGTGCCGTCCGGGTCGGCCGGCCAACGTCGTATGCTCGACCGTCGTATAATTCGCCTATGAACCATCGTGATCACCGGCCGGAGTCGGTCGGTGCCTGAATGTCTTTCCGGAGTCGGTCGACGATGCTGCTGACGCGTGTCATGGTATGTGCGGTCCTTCTTCCCCGGTTGCTGGCGGCGCAGTCAGGTCGCATGTCGCACCACATGCGCCGTCGGTGCTCCCGCGCCCCGCGGCGGCGCGGCTCCGGCTGACCCTTGCCCCCGTCGGGAACACTGCCCGATTCGTGGTCCGGGAGCAACTGCTCAGCGCCGAATTGCCGAACGATGCCGTCGGCACCACGGACCAGGTGACCGGTGGCGTCGTGATCCGCGCCGACGGTTCCGTCGACACGACCGCGTCGCGGTTCACGGTCGTGCTCGATTCGCTCCATACCGACAAGCCGAATCGCGACAAGTACATCAAGGACCGGACGCTGCAGACGGCGCAGTTTCCCACCGCGCGACTGGCGGTGCGCGACGTGCGCGGCCTGCCCGACCCGATTCCGGCCAACGGCACGCTGGCGCTGACCATCATCGGCGACCTCACGATCCACGGCGTGACGCACCGCACCGTCTGGCCGACCGAGGCGACGGTGCGCAACGGGGTGTTCACCGGGACGGCATCGACGCACATCAAGTTCGGTGATTTCGACATGGAGCAGCCGAGGTTGATGCTGGTGGTGAGCATCGTGGACGACATCAAGCTGGAATACGATTTCGATCTGATTCCTGCGGCCGCGCGACGGCGCCGTAACCGGCGTCAGCGCAGCCGGACCAGTACCGGCACGTCTTCGGCCCAGAGCACCTGCTGCGCACGCTTGACGACGAGCCGGACCATCGGTGTGCCGCCATTGAACGCCAGCCCCAGCCAGCCCGGATCGAGGATCGCGATCTCGACGCGGCCGTCGACGTCGCGCACCAGCCCGCGCGCCAGCCGGTCGCAGTCCAGCACCTGTAGATTGCGCTGGCAGGTCCGCAGCGATCCGGCGTTGTACGCCTGGTCGATGGTGTCGTAGCGGTGGATCGCCAGCGTGTCATCGGGCGGAATGACGAACGCGGCCAGCAGCGAGGTGTTCCGGCGCAGGAAGATGACGCGCCACTCGTAGCCGGAAAAGAGATCCGGACACCGCCATATCGCGGGTGATCGAGTCGGGAGACATGGCGCGGGGAAACACGACCACGAGCCCGGAATCGCTCAGCACCGCGGTGGCAGCGGTCTGCAGCGAATCGATCGGTATGGCGGCGGGTGTCGTTCTGCCCGGCAAGCGGGCACGCCAGCAGCATCGCCGCCGCCGCCGTTCCGCCGCACCCGCCATCCAATGCGCCATCATGGGAACGGTACCATCCCGCGGCTCGGCGCCAACGGCTATGCGCCGCGGCGACTTACGGCTTCGAGGAGCGGAACGCCGACGAGCGTTTCGGCGCTGCTGGACCACGCGCTCGGCGGCCGGGTGTGCGCCTGCTCCAGAGGTTCCGGGCGGTTTCCCGTCGTAGGTGATCACGCGCAGCTCCACACCGAAGCGGCCGCCGGATTTCGCCGGCATGCGCCTCGTATCGCGTGCTCCATCGGCGCGCCGCCACGCGCGTCCTCGGCGACGACGACCAGTTCCAGCGGTTCGCCGGGCGCTTCGGACCCACCGGCCACCGCGCCGGTGATCGCGACCGAGAGCAACCCGGCCGGCGTCTGGCCGGCAACGGTACGGAGCGCGATCCGGAGCGCCGGAAAGAAGTCGCCCTCGCTGCGGAACAGTGCGGCCAGCGACGGCCCGAGCCGGTGCTCGGCGCTCAATTGCGCCAGCCGGCGGGGCCGCTCGCCGATCTCCTCGACCACGCCGGAAACGAGGAGGTCGGCCAGCCCCTGCTCGACGCTGCGATAGGCCATGGCGGTCCGCCGGGCGAGTTCGCGTCGCGACAGGGGCGAGCCGCTGCGCCACAACTCTCTCAGAATGGCGATCTTGGCTCGAGAAGTGAGGATCAGCCCGAGGGGTGCGTGGGCGACACCTGCAGCGGGGTTCTTCGGCACAATATAAAGTAGGCAAATGCCTACTTTATATCAATCTCAACTCCAGCTGTGTCGCACACCCGGCATATCGTCTCGCCGATCTTGTTGTTCGGAGTCGAGGCGCCGGCGGTGATCCCGATGGTGCGCACGCCGTCCAGCCAGCTGTTGCCCGATGGCTTCGTCCTTGGTTCGAATCGGCTGGTGGCGGAGGGTGCCGGCGGCGGGATCGATGGCCTGGGCGTCCTCGAGATGGTAGGTGCGGACGCCGCGGCTCAGCGCCAGGGCGGCCAGTGCGCAGGTGTTCGAAGAGTTGTATCCGCCGACGACGAGCATCACGTCGATCGGCTCCTCGAGCAGCTTGACGACGGCGTCCTGCCGCTCCTGGGTCGCCGAGCAGATGGTGTCGAACGAGCGGAAATGGTCGGCGATCCGCGTCTTCGCCCCAGCGGAGCGCGAGGGCGCGACGGAATTCGGCGGCAATCGCCAGCGACTCGCCCGAGAGCATCGTGGTCTGGTTGGCGACGCCGACCCGTTCGAGATCGCGCCTGAAATCGAAGCCCGGCGAACAGCGGCGCGCGAAGTACGCCGCCAGCGCTTCCGCGTCGCCGCGTCCTTCGATCCAGTCGCAAACCATCCGGGCCTCGGTCATGTCGAAGACGATGAGGTAGCGGCCCGACGGATACCGCACCACCTGGCTGGCGGTGGCTTTCGTTTCTTCGTGATAGTGTTTGCCGTGGATCACCGCGGTGAAGCCGTCCCGGGCATAACTCTCGACCCGCTTCCAGACGTTGAGCACCGATCCGCAGGTGGTGTCGACGACGATGCAGCCGATGTCGCGCAGTCGCTGGAAATCGCGCATCGTCACGCCGAACGCGGGGAGGATCACCACGTCGCCGGGGACGAGCTGCGAGAAATCGAAATCTTCGTCGGGCCGGTGGGTCAGGAACGGTGATCCCCATCCGGGCGAGGTTTGCGTTGACGAAGGGGTTGTGGATGATTTCGCCCACCAGGAAGCGGCGGCGGTCGGGAAACTTGGCGCACGTTTCGTAGGCGTAATCGACGGCGCGATCGACGCCGTAGCAGAAGCCGAATTCCTGTGCCAGCCGGAAGGTCAAGGGGCCCGCGGTGAGCACGTTGCCATTGCGGCGCATCGCGTCGACCACCGCGCTGTGATAGTCGGCCGAACGTTGTTCTTCGATTTCGGCCTTGAGACCGAAACCGCGGCGGAAGTACGTCGGGTCCATCGGAGGAAGATAAGGCCCGGTCAGTTGCAGCCGGCGGCGGTGGCCGTGACCGGGAGGTGGTCGAAGGTGGCGGAGAACCGCAGCGTATCGAAGCCGATCGCGGCCTGGAGGTGGGCGTTGGCGACTCCCGAGAGCGTCCCGTCAGTCCAGCGCAGGGCCGCGGTGCCAGTGCCGGATCGGAACCCCTCGAGGCTGTCGTTTCCCGGCGACCAGCGGAAGGCGACGGTCGCGCCCGGCCGCGGCATCGCTCCGCCGTTCGACGCGGCGACGATCGGGTGGGTTCCTGCCGAGAGGGAATCCTTCTCGTAGAAGACGATCTCGACACCGGTGTCGGCGGCGATGGCATCGAGCACGCCGATGCGCGTGACCGGACACCAGCTGACCCGTGCCGGCAGCACCGCCCGGCCGTTGAAGGTGCCCCGCCAGTCGAAGGCGATGGTGCCGCTGCGCGCGCCCTGGGCTGTGTGGCCCGGACCGAATCCCCACCACCAGGCGCCGAGGGCCGCGGCAATGACGGCGAAGGCCGCGACGGCGCGTCTCATCGCGGACCGGTGAAGGCGATGGCGAACCGCTGACCCGCGAGGACGGCGATCAATATCAGATCGGCTGCTGCTGGTCCCACTTCGTCCGGCCGTCGCGATGAAGGCCGTACGCCCGCAATCGCCGCCACAGTGTCGTCCGGGAGATCCCGAGCGTCTTGGCGGTCTCCGCCAGACGCCAGGCGTGCGCCTCCAGCGATCGGACGATGGCATCCTTCTCCCGTTCGGCCAGCGTGGTCGGTCCCTCGCGGTGGGGCAGATAGATCGCCTCGCCCAGGTCGAGACTCCCCACTTTGAGTGGCGCCAGCCGGCCGCCCATCCCGGCCAGTTCCGGGAGGAGATCGTCCTTGTCACCACCGGGATCGAGCCCGGCGTCGGTCAGCACCTGCCGTCCGGACGAATTGAGGTAGAGAATGCGCCCGTGCTGGTCGAAGACAATCACCCCTTCGCTGAACGAATCGAGCAGCGCCTTGGCGAGCGGAGAGAATACTGACGGAAGTGCCGTTGCAGTGGTCATCGGCTGCGTCATGGTTGGAAGTACGCCGAGTTGAGGTTCGAGGTTTCAATTGGCGACGCGCCGCATGTATCGCCAGAGGCGATCACACGCCATATTGACACGTCATCCATGAGCAAATTCTTGTCGCCAGCTCCTGCCGGATCCGGTGGCTCCCGCCTCCAGATGGCGTCGGCCTGGCCGCTGTTTCTCGCCCTGGCCGTGTGCGCCGCGGGCTTGCCGCTGATCGACTGGCTGGGCGAAACAGCGCTGACGCCTGTCGAGCTTACGGTCCAGCTGGCTTTCGCCACGATCGCGATCACCGCCGGGGCGGTGATCGCCTACCGGTTTCAGGGCGTCCGGCTGGTGCTGCCATTCGCCGCGCTCTCGGCAAGCGTCGCGGTTCTGCTGGCGATGGCGCCGCTGGACCGTCCGGCGATGGCGACGTCGCTCGGGGCGTTCCTTCTCACGGCCCCTTGGCGATACGCATTGGCCCCGCTGGTCGTTCACTTTTCGCTGATCGTGGCCTGGCCCCACCGCCGGGAGAGGTGGCAAGGGTGGGTGGCGGCGTGGTACCTGGCCGAGCTGGGATTGTTGCTGGCGGTCACGAGCGGACTCGCGACCGGCGAAGCAGCGGTGCTTCAGGCTGCCGATGGCACGCTCCGCACCAGGGTGCTCGAGCCGGCCGCGGGCGTGGTGGCGGCGCTGGCGCTCGCCCTCGCGTTGATTTCCTCGGACCGGCGACGCTCGCACCGGCGGGCGGTAGCGTGGGGATCTGCTGCCGTCGTGCTCGGATTCGGGCCGCTCGCGGCCACGACATTCGTTCCGGGGCTGGGCCCGGGAGCGGATTGGCCGGTCGCACCGGGGCGGGCGGCGCTGGTGCTGCTGGTGGTGTTCGGGATGGCGGCGCTGCTGGCGGTTCCGTTCGCCGACACCGAGCGGCGCGATGGTGCCGCGCAGCGCCACGCGCTCCGGTTGCTCGACAGCGACGACCTTTCGGCGGACCTTCGGGACCTGCTCGACGAGTTGCGGCAGCTGTTCGAGGCGCGCGGTGCTTCACTCCACCTGGTGTCACCGGCGATCCGCATCAGGGTCGGCGAGATCGGCGAACCTGACGCCGACTCGGCGATGGCTCCCGACATCGAAACGAACGACGACGAGCGGGTGGTGACGGCGCCGATCGGCCGCAGCGGTGATCCGCTTGGCGAGCTGCAGCTGGTCGGCGGCTACGCCGGGGCGTTCGGCGCGCGCGAACGCGAGTGGCTGGGAGGGTTTCTGCGTCCGATCGGGTCAACATTGCGGAGTCGCCGGCGGGAGAACGCGGCGCGCGAGCAGATCGCGATCCTTCGCCGCCAGGTGGGAGAAGTCTCCGCCGCAATCGGCGACGCGGTTCTGGCCGCGCCGGCGACGCCGGCCACGGACGGCATGGCGACGCCTCCGACGGTTGACGCGAGCGCCGTGCTGGCGCAACTCAGCGACGGGGTGTCGGGGTTGAGTCGCCACGGCGAAGGCCTGGACGATGCGGCGGCGGCGGCTCGTCAGCGCGCGCGGAGTGCATCCGACGCCATGGCGCGGGCGCTCGACTCGCTCGACGCATTGCGGCGCGAACTCGACCGCCTGCTCCGGCGCGGCGAGGCGATCGCGGCGAGCAACGACACCGTCAATGGAGTGGCATTCCGGACCAACCTGCTCGCCAACAACGCGGCGCTCGAGGCCAGCCGGGCCGGTGAGGCGGGGCGCACGTTTGGTGTGCTCGCCGAGGAAATCCGGAGGCTGGCCGACGTGACCGCCACCACGTCGACGGAAATCAGCGGTCACACGGCGTCGCTGGAATCGGACCTGGCCGGTCTCGGACAGGTGTTCGCCACAGTGCGCGAGGCGCTTGCGGCCGCGATTCGCGAAGCAGAGTCGGGGGAAGATGCGGCACGGCTCATGGCCGAAGCGGCGGGACGGCTGGAGGACGTGGCGCGGTCGCTCGGACCGGCGGTCGACGAAGCCAACGCGGTCGCGCGCCGGCGCAGTGAGCGAGACCGGCATCTGACCGCCGCGATGGACCGGTTTCTGGAGGAGCGGACGGTGCTGGCGCGCCACCTGACGGCGCATCTCGATGCGATCGGCCGTGCCAGGGCGGCCCTGGAGCGAATCGGCGAGCCGCCGCCTCAGCGGTGACGCCGGTGTTTCGAGCGGTGCGGCGAGTGGTGTCGCGAGGCGGGCTGGTTTCGGAGCAGGTCGCGGAGACGGGGAAGTGAGTCGGCCTGCACGGTATCACTGCCGCGCCTGACCGCGAATGCCAGCGGCCGGTCCAACGCCGGAAGCTCGTCGTCGCGAACCCGCCTCGCCTGGCCCTCGCGCAGGATGAGGCGCGCCAGCGGCAGTCCGTCGCGCACTTCGTAGACGATCGGTGCGGCGTCACCGCGAATTCTGGCGCTTCCCGGCAGCGCCTCGAGGTGGGCACGTTCCGCGTCGGGGACGAGTGCCGCCACGTCGAGCGTGACGGCGGTGCGCTGAAAGGTGGCCCACGAATCGACGTCTTCCAGTTGCGCCGCAACGAATTGCCGGCGACTGACCGGATCGATGCCGCGCAGTCCGCCTCCCGATCGACGCCAGTATTCGTCGAGGGTTTCGGCGGCGCGCAGCAGCCGCGATCGTGAGGGGTGTTCGACCGTGCCCTGGAGCAGCGCGTCGGTGACAGCCTCGCGTGCTGCGGATCGCAGGGGTTCCGGAATCGTGTCCGGAAGCTTTTCGATGGACCGCTCGAGTTCGAACCCGAAATAGGCCAGCGTTCGCGAAACGCCGAAGCCCTGACGATTCCGGTGGCCGGTAATCACGATGGTTGCCGGGCCGGCCGTGGCGTACTTGCGGATGATGCCGGCCGGAATCGCCGTTCCCTCGATGCTCGCCCGCGGTGTGCCGGAGCGGTCGGCGAAGTAGCGGATCGTGCCTGCCACCGCGGCCCAGTCGTCGTCGATCACCGACGTCTTCGAGATCCGCGCCGCCTGTCCGGCAGCGGTGTGTTGTCCGATGACGAGATCGAACGGTTCGATCCGGGCCAGCAGGTCGACGAAGATGTCGCGTTCGTGGCGGGTGACGGGGGGCAATCCGGCGGGCAGCTCGGCATCGAGCGCGCGGTACGCGGCGGCGAGTCCGAGGGCGGCATCTTCGATCGCCTTGACCAGCACCCCGCGTCCTGCCGCCCATTCCTCGAGTCCGGACTCGTCGAACACGTGACGGCGGAGACCATGGACCGTGGCGATGCTGCCGCACTGCTCGATCGCCTCGACGAGCAGGTTGTACGCCGTGAGATGATCGCTTCCCGGCACCACGGCGCCGCGCAGGTCGCGATCTTCGCGCGTCATCCGGTGCAGCGAATCGATGCCGCACGATCCCGCCACGAGCGGCAGTTCATCGCTGGTGGCATTCACCAGCAATTCGCCCCACGGCCGGTCGACCGGCATCGCTTCGACCTGGCGGCCGTAATCCGTCAGGCGGCCGGCGGCGATCAATCCGCGGTCGGTCAGGGTGCGAACCGCGCGGCGATAGGCGTCGCGATCGAGCGGAACAGGAAGCTCCAGCTCGGTGGCGTCGACGCCCAGTTCGGCACATGTCAACGCCACTCGCTCGGCGTCGCCGGCCAGCTGGAATTCCGGCGGACCGGGTTGCAGCGACGCGAAGTCGAGCGGGCGGTCCGAAAGAATGACCACCTTGCCACCGGCGACGCGGCCATGGACGCGGCCGGCCATCTGCAGGATCTCGTTGGCGCCGAGATGCAGCCGGTGGAGGACGTTGCGGCCGTGATCGACGACGGTGCCGTAGCGGGCATCCTCGATGATGACGGTATCGAGCCCCGGCACGTTGAGCGCGGACTGGCCGGCGGCCGTCATCGCCAGCAGGAAGGGCCTGGCGACTTCGCCGTCGAGGAAGGGGCGGATGACGCGGATCGGCTCGCCGCCGTGATAGAATGCGGCATTGAGGCGGGGAAAGCGTCCGGCGAGATCGGCGCCGAGGCGTTCGACTTCGGCGCGTGTCGGCAGGAACACCGCGACGCCACGCCGGTCGGCAATGAACTTCCGCACGGTGTGGTCGTCGAGGAATCGTTCGGGTCCCTGCGGCGTGACCGTCACCGACGCCTTGAGCTCCGGGTCGAACGCGCTGGTCTGCAGCACCTCATCGCTGGCGAGATAGCGGCGATAGACCTCCGGGTCGACCGTGGCCGACAGCCAGATGAAGCGGCAGCCGGCGCGCTTGCCGAGGGCGAGGCACAACTCGAGTTCGGCGGAGGTCTGATGGATCTCGTCGACGACGATGGTATCGCGCGCCGAGATCAGATCGTCGCACAGCCAGCGGCGGGCGATGCCGGTGGTGACGATGACGACATTGCACTGCGTCGTGGCGGCGGTGGCCTCGCGTTCGCGATTGACGACATCGACCTGGAGCGGCTCGCCGAGAATCACTTCGGCAATCGGCCGGATGCCGAGCGTCTTGCCGGTGCCGGTGCCGGCGACGATGCCGAATCCCTTGCCGTCGCGGGCCCACTGGCGGAGTTCGCCGCCGTGCTCCCGGTCGAGGACGGTATCGACCCGGGAATGGAGCGCGATCTCGATCGTTTCGCAGGCGGCGCGAGTGGGCGCGATCACGAGCACCCGCCCACCCGGGCGGGCCTGGCGATAGCGGGCAGGATCCGGCGGAAGGACGTGATCGCGTGATGGTTTCACGGCACCAACTTACACGGCCGCCGCACTATATTGGTCCGCCCGGCGTGTCTGCCGGCCAACGGCAGGAGGAGAAGGAATGCAGGGGAAGGTCTGTCTGGTCACCGGTGCCAATCGCGGCATCGGGCGCGCGGTTGCGGATACGCTTGCGGCGCAGGGTGCCAGTGTCCTGATGGTGTGTCGTGACCGCGCCGCCGGCGAACGGGCGCAGGCCGAAATGCGGGCCGCCCACCCGGGCGCGGCGATCGAATTGTTCGTGGCCGATTTCATGGTGCAGGCGGAGGTCCGCCGGGTGGCGGGCGAGATTGCCGCCGCACATCCGCGCCTCGACGTGCTGATCAACAATGCCGGTGCGTTCTTCATGCACCGGACCATGACGGTCGACAATGTCGAAGCCACCTTCGCGGTGAATCACCTGGCGCCGTTCATTCTGACGACCTCGCTGCTCGACACGCTCAAGGCATCGGCGCCTGCCCGCGTCGTCAATGTATCGTCCGAGGCCCACCAGCGGGTCAGCGATCCGGAAGACTGGGAGAGCCGCAACGGATACGGCGGCATCAGCGCCTACGCCCGGTCGAAGCTGGCCGACGTGATGTTCACATACGATCTCGCCGATCGACTGGCCGGTACCGGCGTCACCGCCAATTGCTGCCATCCGGGGCTCGTAAACACGCAGCTGCTGGCGCAGGAATTCGATCGTTGGTGGCTCAGGTGGGCGTGGCCTCTGGCTCGGCGTCGCGCCGTGGCGCCGGAGGAGGGTGCGAGGACGATCGTCTATCTGGCCACGTCCGACGACGTCGAGGGAGTCACCGGCAAGTACTTCAAGGATTGTCGCCCGGCCTCGTCGTCGCTCATTTCGCACGACGCGGTGATCAGTGCCCGGCTGTGGAACATCTCGCTGCGGCTGAGCGGCGAACTGCCGCCGGTGACGATCACCGGAGAAATCATCGCGTCGTGACGGCACGGGGACGGCGCGGCAGATATGAGCAGCGGGGGCCTCGAACAGGCCCCCGCTCTCGTTTCTCCCGTGCCGCCGTTCAGCGGTCCCATCGACCGTGGTTGTCGCGGTGGCGTTGCCTCCAGTCGCGATCATGCGGTGCGAAGAAATAGTGATCCCGGTAGTGATAGACCGCAACGGGACGCGCGCGTGGGACCGGTGCACGGTAATAGCGCCCGGCGGAGTAATAGACCGTGATCGGCTGCCACTGGCGGTAGCTCTGTTGCCAGGGGCCGATGCGGCGCGTGGAATACGACAGCACCGCGAGGGGACGCACCACGGGACGCCTGGCCACGACAACCGGCGGCGCCCGGCGCACGAGCGGGGCGTCGATGCGGGCGCGGACGCTGAGCTGCGCCTGGGCCGGCATTGCGGCCAGAGCGGCGAGCAGCGGAACCGAGGCAAGCGGGACGAAACGCATGGCAACCTCCGATAAGCGGTTGCCGACTTGGGTAGCGAACCCCGTGCCAAAGCGTAATCTATTCTGTTTCAAGGACTTGGAGAATCGGGCCGGGATGGGACTGTCCTTCGGGAGGGACAGTTGTCCTGCCATCAGGACGCGTTCCCGATCGTCGCGCAGGGTGGTAAGTTGGTGCCCGGCGGCACCGAGCACCCCCGGGGAGACGAACAGTGGGCACCTATCGCGTGGCAGTGAGCAAGGACTATCTCTCGTTCGCGGCAGCTCACTTCCTGACCTTCCGGGGTCACACCTGCGAGTCGCTCCACGGGCACAACTACCGGCTCGGCATCACGGTCGAGGGGCCGATCGACGCCGAGTGTTCGTTCGTGGTGGACTTTGCGGTGCTCAAGCGGGTGCTGCGCAAGTATGTGGAGATGATGGATCATCGGGTGCTGCTGCCCGCCGAGAGTCCGAAATTGCAGATTCGCGAGGCGGACGGCTCGGTTGTGGTGGATTACTTCGGAGCGGCGGCCTACCGGTTTCCGGCGCGCGATTGTGTGATGCTTCCCATTACCAACACGACGGCGGAGCTGCTGGCCGAATGGCTGGTGCGCCAGGTCGCTCGCGATCTTCGCGCCGAAGGGGCGCACCTCAATTACGTTGCGGTGGAGGTTGAGGAATCGGCGGGTCAGTCGGCCACCTACGCCGAAGCGACGGGTTGAGCCAACGACGGACGACGAGGTGATGCAACGATGCCGACCAGTGAACCGTTGTTGCAGGGCGACGCCCTCCGGACCCGACTGAAGAAGCTTCCCAGCTGGCGCGAAGACGGCGGTTGGCTGGTGAGGGAATTCACGACCGACGGGTGGCGCGCCACGATGCTGCTCGTCAATGCCATCGCGTTCGTGGCCGAGGCAGCGAATCATCATCCTGACATGGAAGTGCACTGGAGCCGGGTCGTGATACGCCTGCAGACCCATTCGGCGGGCGGCATCACCGAGAAGGACGCGCAACTCGCCGAGCAGATCGAAGCGGTGGCGATGTGGCAACCGGTGGGAGCGTTTCCCGGACTGCTGGGGCAGCAGAGCGGCTGGATCACGCGCTGATCCGTGGCCGCCGCGCTGCTCAGGTGCCGAAGCTGATGCCGAGGTGCCTGGCGGTGAGAATCACGCCCGAGTCGAGCGGTACGATCTTGAGGCGCCCCACGGTGTCGGCGAGCGGGACGCGGGTAATGTGCGGCGGGTTGTAGGCCACCATCACGCCGAAATCCCCTTCCGCCACGGCACGTACCGCCGCCGAGCCGAGACGCAGCGCCAGCATGCGGTCGAAGGTGGTCGGTGATCCGCCCCGCTGGAGATGGCCCAGCACCAGTGATCGCGTTTCCTTGCCGGTGCGTTCGGTGATGCCGCGCGCCAGCATCTCGCCGATTCCGCCGAGTCGTTCGGTGGCACCCGCGGCACGGTGTTCGCGGACGATGGCGTGGCCGCCGACCGGCACGGCGCCTTCGGCGGCCACGACAATGCCGTAATGCCGGCCGGTCTGCTCGAGCTGGCGGATCTTGTCGCAGACCAGGTCGATCTCGAACGGAATCTCGGGAATGAGAATGACGTCCGCGGTGCCGGAGATGCCGGTGTGGAGCGCGATCCAGCCGGTATTGCGCCCCATCACCTCGACCACCATGACGCGGTCGTGCGCTTCGGCGGTGGTATGCAGCTTGTCGAGCGCTTCGGTGGCGGTCGAGACGGCGGTGTCGAAGCCCATCGTGGTTTCGGTGCCGGTGACGTCGTTGTCAATCGTCTTGGGCACGCCCACCACCGGCAGGCCGCGGCGCCAGAGTTCGGCGGCGATCCCGAGGGAGCCGTCGCCGCCGATGGTAATCAGCGCGTCGATTCGCTCGCGCCGGAATGCCGCGAGGAGTTCGTCACAGCGGTCGACTTCAACGACGCGGCCATCGGGCTGCAATTGCGGCCAGCGGAGCGGGTTGCCGTGGGTAGCCGCGCCGAGGATCGTTCCGCCGAGATGGGTGATGCCGCGGACCTGCTCCACCCCAAGGCGCACCAGGCCGCTGCCGTCGTAGATGCCGAGGTAGCCGCGGCGGATTCCGATGCACTCCCAGCCGCGGTCGTGTGCGGAGAGGACGGCGGCGCGGATGACGGCGTTGAGGCCCGGCGCGTCGCCGCCGCCGGTCGAGATGGCGATTCTCACGAGCCGCGCAGATGGTGTTCGAGCAGGCGGAGCACTTCGCCCGGCTGGGCGTGCCGGCCGAGGGACTGTTTGGAGAAGATCAGGGTTTGATCCACCGATACCTCAAAGACCCCGCCGTGGCTCCGATGCAACCGGATGTCCGCGTCGGGGAATTCGCGACCGAGTTCGGCGGCCAGACTGGTCGCCCGCGACTCGTAGTTTCAGACAACGCAGAATGTGATGTCGATCCGCATCAAGCCGGAGCTCCCGATGTTCGCAACGCCACCAATGATAACGGAGTCGTGCGGAGCGACCAAAGGGATCGCGCCGTGATTATGCTTCGTGCGATGCGACCTCATGGCGTGCTGCTGTTGGGCTTTGGAGTGCTTTTCGCGCCGCTTCCCGCGCGGGCGGATCAGAACCCCGCCAGCCAGTTGGGAATGGGCGACCTGGCGGTGCCAGCGGCCGTCCCGGTGCTCGCCGACACCGCACTGCCGCCGTACGCCGTCCGGCCGCTTGCCGTGCTGCCCGGGGCGCTGCTGCCGGCCACGCGGATCGTGGCGTTCTACGGCAATCCGCTGTCGAGGCGCATGGGTATCCTCGGCGCCCTGCCGCCCGAAGCGATGATGGCCAAGCTGGAGACCACCGCGGCGGAATGGGCCGCGGCCGACAGCACGCGCCCGGTACGCCCGGCATTGCATCTCATCGCCACCGTCGCGCAGGGACTGCCCGGGCGCGATGCGAAATACCGGCTGCGGGACTCGGATTCGCTGATCGACGAAGTGGCTGATTGGGCCCAGGAACGCGGCTGGTTGCTGTTTCTCGATGTGCAGGTGGGGCAGAGTACCGTGCAGGATGAACTGTCGCACCTGGTTCCGTGGCTGCGAAAGCCGTGGGTGCACCTGGCGCTCGATCCCGAATTCGCGATGACCGGCGGCAAGGTGCCCGGACGCTACATCGGAACGCTCAACGCCAGCCAGGTGAACTACGCCATCCGCTACCTCGCGCAGCTGGTAACGGAGAACCATCTGCCGCCCAAGGTCCTGGTGGTGCACCGGTTCACCGACCGGATGCTGACCGGCTACCGCGAGATCATCACCGATCCGCGGGTGCAGGTTGTCATCGACATGGACGGGTTCGGACCGCCGGCGCTGAAGAAGCACATCTACGACGTCGTGGTTACCCACGACCCGGTACAATTCGCCGGCATCAAACTCTTCTACAAGAACGACCGGCCGATGCTGTCGTTCGCCGAGATCCTGGCCCTCCGCCCGGTTCCGCTCTACATCCAATACCAGTAGCGGGCGACAGGAACCGGCGCATCGGGCGCGCTGGCTGAAATGGTATTGGAAACAACAACTAACACTAATATATTGTGCGCCAACGGTTTTGCCGTGCGGGCCGCCCGCTTGGCGACCGGATTGACAGGCGTGTCTGAACGGCGGCAACTGGCGGCATCCGCTCCATCGGCCGAGGGCTTTTTCAGGAGTTGCACTCTGGAATTCCCCGTCACCCACCGCATTCCGCTGACCTGGCTCGTCGAGCATGGCGGTCCGTCGATCCGCTACCGTGCGCTGGCCGAGCTTGCGCCCGAGGGCGCTGTCGACCAGGCCGTACTCAACCAGGCCCTGAAGGACCTGGTGCTTTCACCCCAGGTGTCCGCCGTCACGACCCGGCAGCAGGACAACGGGATGTGGGGCGACAACTTCCTGGCCTTTCAGCCGTCCGAACGGGACCATATCGAAGAAGCCGGCACCGTCGCCCAATATCGCCGCCTGTTGCAGCTCGGCGTGCCGACGACGACCCGCCCGTTCCGGGTGGCGGACCGGCTGCTGTTCCGGGTGTTGTCGCGCGATCCCGATCCGGTGCTGCTGGGTGAGTTCGAAGACGCGGTCGAGGACGACCCCCGGACTGAAGTCGCGTACCGCTTCCTGCTGCGCGAAGGTGTCTGCTCGGCGCTGGCCGAAGCCGGCCACGAGCACGACCCGCGGTTGCGCGGCGCAGCGCACAAGGTGGTGAGCGCCATCTCGGGCTTTCTTCGATCGGCATTGGCCGAGAACCCCTTCGTCAAGAAGGGCGGTGGATACCAGCTGAATCCGGAGGCCGTGCCGCCGACCTGGTGGTCGCTGGCGATGCTGTCGGCGATGCCGTCGTTGCAGCGCGAACGCGCGGGGTTCATCGACCGGTTGACGCAGTACCTGGCGGCGCAGCCGCCCAGCCGGTCGTACATGGTGTCCGTGGGCGGACGGACGATGAAGCCGATCCACGTGCTGCTGGGCGATCCGATCGAACTTGACAGCAAGCTCAAAGGGCTGCCGAAGGATATTCCGCTGGCCTTGCACTTCATCGAACTGCTTGCCGGATTCGGGCAGACGCACGTCGCGGCTGCTCCCGGTGCATCGCAGGGTTTGCTGCGGTTGCTGGAGGATGTCGATGCCGAGGGCGTCTGGCATCCCAAGAATCTCCGCTCCCAACCGAGGCCGACGACGCCGATAACCTATCATTGCTGGCCGCTCACTCCGGACGATGGCGAGCTGGCGTCGCGACAGGCCGACATCACCTTCCGTCTGGCGAAGATCGCCAAACGGCTTGGCTGGCGGCTCGAGTACTCATGACATGGTGGGGCGCATCGATCTGACGCCCTTCGGCTTCACGCCGACGGAGAGCTTGATCTACGAAGTCCTGTTGACCGGGGGACCGGGTACCGGGTACACCGTCGCGCGCGCCGCGGGGCTGGCGCGGGCCAATGTCTACGCCGCGCTCGAAGGGCTGGTGACGAAGGGCGCCGCGCGCGTGGAGGCGGGGCGGCCGCGGCAGTTCCGGCCGGAACCGCCCGCGGCATTGATTGCGCGCCTGGTGAGCCGGCAGGGCGAAGCAATCGACCAGTTGATGGCGGCGCTGGCTTCGCTGGCGGCGCCGGAGACCCCGACGCTGGTGGAGCTCACCTCGGCCCGCGGCGCCGTACAGCTCATGGGTCACGAGATCGCGCGTGCCAAGACCACGGTCGAGCTGCTGGCGCCTCCGGACGGCTGTCTCGCGCTGGCGCCGCACCTGCGGCGCGCGGCGACAGCGGGCGTCTCGTTGACGGTGGCGTCGACGGCTTCGGTTCCGCTGGGGTCGATCGCCGTCGCGGTGATCAGCGCCGGTAGCTGGCCCGGGGAACCGGTTCTGCTGGTCGTCGACGGCCGCGCGGCCCTGATCGGGCGACGGGACGGCGAGCGGTTCGCGGGGCACTGGGGGAGCGGCCCGGCGTTCGTGGCCGCCGCGCGCGAAACCTTCACCGCACTGGTAGGACCGCGATGACCGCGCCGGAACTGGGCGAGGACCAGGACGTGGCCTACGCCGCGCTGCAGCGCGACTATCTCCGCGACGCGCCCGAACGGCTGGCCGAATTGCGCAAGGACGTGGCGGCATGGCGCGCCGGCGAACCCGACGCGCTGGAATCGTTGCGGCAGCGGTTTCATCGGCTGGCCGGGTCCGGCGGTTCATACGGCTTTCAGGAGGTCACGGACATCAGTCGCGCGATGGAGCACCGCATCCTCACTCCGCCGGTGCCGACCCCGCAGGATTCGGAACAATTCGAACGTGCGATAACCGACCTGAAGACGGCCTTCGACGCCGCCGCCGCCCATCTCGAGGCGCCGATGACGTTCGGCCGGGCGCCGGGATTCGGCTGGCGCACGCTGGTGATCATGGCACCGTCGCCGTTGCGCGACGGACTGGTCGCCTCGCTGGAGAAGGTCGGGTTCGTCGTCGATGTGCGCGGCCGCCCGGTCGATCCGTGGGACCTCACGCCATCCGATCATCCCGACCTGGTGGTGATCGGCACGGACGGCGAGATCGACGGATTGCGCGTGTCGCGGTACTGGGTGGCGATGACACCGGATCGGCCACGCGCCGTCGTCCTCGCCGATCCCACCGAGCGATTCGACCGCCTGCGCTCGGCGGCGGCGGGACTCGACGCTGTCTTCGGCCCGGCGGAACTCCCCGACGAACTGGTGCAGTACGCCCGAGGGCTGGGGCGCGTGGGAGCGCCACCGCCGTTGGTCGCGATCGTCGAGGACGATCCCGCGCAGGCACAACTGATCGCCAGCTGGCTGCGCCAGATCGATGTCCGGGTGGAGCTCTCCAGCAGCGCACAGACGGCGCGGGACATGCTCACCAGGGAGACGCCAGATCTGGTGCTCCTCGACGTGGTCCTTCCTGACGTCGAGGGGTACGCGATCGCGAGACTGATGCGGCAGGACCCGCGGCTGGCGCTGGTGCCGATCGTCTTCCTCACGGCGCGGCACGAGCTGGTCGACGAGATGGAGGGGCTCCGCGCCGGCGGCGATGATTTTCTCGCCAAGCCGGTGGACCGGAACCATCTGCTGCAGGTCGTCCTGACCCGGACGGAACGGGGCCGGCGCATCCGTGAACTGGCCCACCGCGACGGATTGACCGGTATGCTGAACCACGCCACCCTGATGGCCGAGCTCGAACACGTGATCGCGTATTCGCAGCGCCGCGGCGAGCCGTTCTGCTTCCTGATGCTCGACCTGGACCACTTCAAGCGGGTGAACGACACCTACGGGCACGTCATCGGCGATCAGGTGCTGCGGCACGCGGCGGCGATCTTCCGGCACGTGGTTCGCGCGGCGGACCTGATCGGGCGGTACGGCGGCGAAGAGTTCGGCATCATCCTGCCCGACTGCGCGCCGGCTCGCGGGCGAGAGGTCGCCGAAAAGCTCCGCCAGGCCCTCAAGGATGCTCCGGTGACGATCGGCAGCGGCGACGTGATCCACCAGCGCGTGAGCATCGGGATGGCGACGTTCGTCGGGACACCGGTGACTGCGACGGAACTCACCGCGGCGGCCGATCGCGCGCTCTACACCGCGAAGACTTCGGGGCGCGACCGGGTCGAGATGGCCTGACCGGTCCGGGGCCCGGAACGCAATGCGGGGCCCGTTCCGTCCGGAGCGGGCCCCGCATGTCGCGACGATCGTGGAGCGCCTAGTGCCGATAGGGCATGGTCAGCGGCACGACGTCGCGCGGGTTCTCGTCACCGAAGAGCAGCTTGCCTTCGCTGTAGCGCGCATCACGCAACGCCAGGGCCAGCACTTCGCCGAGTTCTTCCACCAGATGCACATCCAGCCGCTTCCGGGCCTCCTCGGGAAGGTCGTCGAGGTCGGGCTCGTTCTGCTTCGGGATGATCACCCGCGAGATGCCGGCTCGGAGCGCCCCGAGCAGCTTTTCCTTGACGCCGCCGATCGGCAGTACCCGCCCCCGGAGGGTCACCTCGCCGGTCATCGCGATGTCGTGACGGACGTCACGACCCGACAGCGCCGAGACGAGCGCGGTCGCCATCGTGACCCCGGCGCTCGGTCCGTCCTTGGGGATGGCACCGGCGGGGACGTGGATGTGAACGTCGCGGTCGAACATCTCGTCCTTGATGTGCAGCGCCGCCGCGTGCGAGCGGGCGTAGGACCACGCCGCGCGCGCCGATTCCTTCATCACGTCGCCGAGCTGGCCGGTGAGGACCAGCTCGCCCTTGCCGCGCATCGTGGTGGCTTCGACGAACATGATGTCGCCGCCCATCGGCGTGTAATACATGCCGGTGGCCACGCCGATCTGGTCGATGCCGGCCTTTTCCTCCGGATGAAGCTTCGGCCGGCCGAGCAGGTCGCGGATCACCGCCGGCGTCACCGCAACCGGACCCTCGGCGCCATCGGCCAGCCGCCGCGCGACCTTGCGCGTCACCTTGCCGATTTCGCGCTCCAGTTGGCGCACACCGGCTTCGCGGGTGTAGCGCTGCACCAGTTCGAGCAGCGCCGGGCCGGTGAAGTTGATCCGCTCGGGCGTCAGCCCATTTTCCTCGATCTGTCGCGGCACGAGGTACCGTTCGGCGATGGCGACCTTCTCGGCCTCGATGTACCCTGAGAACTCCACCATTTCCATCCGGTCGAGGAGCGGCCCGGGGATGTTCTGCGCCAGGTTGGCGGTTGCGATGAACAGCACTTCGCTGAGATCGAACGGGATCCCGAGGTAGTGATCGGTGAACGAATCGTTCTGCGCCGGGTCGAGCACCTCGAGGAGTGCGGCGGCCGGATCGCCCTGGAACGAGACGCCGAGCTTGTCGACCTCGTCGAGCAGGAAGACCGGGTTCTTGGTACCGGCCTGCTTCATTCCCTGGATGATGCGTCCCGGCATCGCACCGACGTAGGTGCGGCGATGGCCGCGGATGTCGGCTTCGTCGCGAGCGCCGCCGAGCGAGATGCGGACATACTTGCGCCCCATGGCGCGGGCGATGCTCTTGGCCACCGACGTCTTGCCGACGCCCGGGGGGCCGACGAAAAGCAGGATCGGCGAGTGCTTGCGGGCTTCGGCCGCGTCGTCGACGGTTGGCGGCGGCACTTCCGCTGCGCCGGGCGTGCCCCCTTCGGAGGGGACTTCGCCGGCCGCCTGCGACGGTGGCACGGCGGATCCGCCCTCGCCCTCTTTCCGCCGGGCGCGCATGGCGCGGACCGCCAGGAACTCGAGCACGCGGTCCTTGACGTCACCGAGTGCGTAGTGATCCTCGTCGAGAATCCTGGCCGCTTCCGGGAGCTCGAGCCGCTCTTCGGTGCGTTCGTTCCACGGCAGCTCGACGACGTGCTCCAGATAGGTGCGAATGACCTGCGCTTCCATCGACTCGCGGCCGGTGCGCCGGAGCCGGGAGAGTTCGCGATCGATCTCCTTCCGTGCTTCTTCGGGCAGCGCAAGTCTGGCGAGTCGCTGTTCCAGCTCATCGACGTCATTGGATTCGTCTTCGTCGCCCAGTTCGCGGCGGATCGTCTTGAGCTGTTCGCGCAGGTAGACCTCACGCTGGCGTTCGCCCAGCTCTTCCTGCACCTGATTCTTGATGTCTTCCTGGGCATCGAGCACGGAAATCTGCCGCTGCACGTGCACCAGGACGCGGCGGAGGCGGTCGTCGACGGCGAGTGTCTCCAGCAGCGTCTGCCGCTGGGGGGTTTCGAGATCGAGATAGCCGGCCACCAGGTCGGCGAAGCGGCCCGGTTCGTCGACGCCGTTGAGCACCTGCTGGACGACCTCTTCGGGGAGCCCGGACTTCTGGCCGAGTTCGGCCGAGCGGGAACGGAGCTCACGATGCAGCGCGACAAAGCCGGCGTCGTTGGCGTCAACCGGCGGAAGGTCCTCGAGCGGCCTGACGATCGCGCTGAGATGCCCGTGGTCTTCGGAGATGTTCAGGGTCATGGCGCGCCGCTCGCCGTGCAGCAGCAGCTGCATGCCGGAGAGCCCACGCTGCAGCTGCCCGATCTTGGCAATCGTTCCGATGCCGTAGAGTCCGTCGGGATTGACATTTTCGACGTTTTCCCGCTGGGCGACGGCGAATACCAGCTTTTCCGGGGTGGCCAGGGCCGCCTCGATGGCCTTGATGGTCATCGGCCGGCCCGCGCCGATCGGCGCGGTCACCCCGGGAAACAGCACGACATCCCGCAGGGGGAGAACCGGAATCGTCATACGGTCAGTCACAGGTCTTGCTCCTTCCATTGGATCCGGTTGGCCCGTCCGGATGGAGCGGGGCCTGTAGACCCGCCGAAAGATGGCGCATTCGCCATGCCAGAGCGCGTGGTCGAAAATCCTGCCGGGCTGGCCGGGGTGACGATCGGGGCACGCCAGACGGGCACCATGGGACCCGCAAAACCGGCATTGGCTGTCGCGGCGGCAGGGGTCGTGCGGCACGTTGCTCGCGGGCGCATCTTGGTGCAGATTCGTGGTTTAGTCCCTGCGTCTCTTCCGCGTCTCAGGATTGCAATGACCGAGCCGAGCCAGCGCTCCCTGCCCACGCTCCTGAAGGAGGCGCTCGGCGACGCCTACACCATCGAAGGCGAAATCGGCCGCGGTGGCATGGGCGTGGTGTACCGCGCGCGGGACGAGCGGCTGCAGCGGCGGGTGGCGGTGAAGGTGCTGCCGCCGGAACTGGCCTTCTCGTCGGAGATCCGGCAGCGTTTCACCCGCGAAGCGCAGACGGCGGCGCGACTGTCCCATCCCCACATCGTGCCGATCCACGATGTCGGCGAAGGTAGCGGCGTCGTCTACTTCGTGATGGGGTTGATCGAAGGGGAGTCGCTCGCGGCGCGGATCCGGCGTCGGGGCCGGGTGTCGGCCGACGAGACGCGGCGCATCATGCGGGAGACCGCTGACGCGCTCTCGGCCGCCCACGCGCTGTCGGTCATTCACCGCGACATCAAGCCCGACAACATCCTGCTCGAAGGGACCCGCGGCCGGGTCGATCGTGACCGACTTCGGCATCGCCAAGGCGATGTCGTCGACCAGCGGGTCGACGCTGACCAGCGCCGGCATGGCGATCGGGACGCCGTCGTACATGTCTCCGGAGCAGGCTGCCGGTGAGCGTGAAATCGATGGGCGGAGTGATCTCTATTCGCTGGGCGTGGTGGCGTACCAGATGCTGTCCGGGCGAACTGCCGTTCACCGCGCCGACGGTGGCCGGCATCCTGATGAAGCACATCACCGAGCCGGCGCCGCTGTTGCACGAGAAGTTCGCCGACATTCCGGAAGACCTTTCGTTGACGGTGGCGCGGTGCCTGGAGAAGGACCCGGCCAACCGCTGGCCCTCGGCCGATGCGCTGCGGCGGGCGCTGGAATCCCGAAACGTGGCGGGATATCGCCCCACGGGGCTTGGCTGGCGAGCGCAGACCCGCGAGCCGCTGCGCGCCGACGCGGCCCCGTCCGCTGCCGGATCGGGCCCGGACCCGCCCGGGGCAGCCGGCGGCGGGAGCGCCGAACCGGCCGCCGCTGCCACGCCGGAATACCAACACGGATTCGCGAGCGTATCGTCGCGACCTGCGGCGCGACCAGCGCATGGCGCGCCGCAACCGCGAGGACACACCGCTCCGCGATACCGGCGAGCCGGTGATGGTGGTCCGGCTGCGGCGCGACTTCGGGAGGTGGGCGGCGGTGAGCGGCGGCCTGTTTGCGGTCAACATGATGGTGGCCGGAGGACCGCATAACCCGTGGTCGCTGATCGTCGCCGGGTTCATGGCGATTCCGATGTTCCGCCGTTACTCGGAACTGTGGCAGGCGGGGTACTCGTGGCGCGACGTCATTCACCGGCCCGCCGCACCCGACGCCGTCGGCGCCGGCGGGAAGAACGCCAAAGGCGTCAAGCAGATCGCGGCGCCCACGGCGGAACTGTTCGGGCGGTATCGCGACCGGATGGAGCAGGTGCACCGCGACCGATCGATGATTCTCGGCCTGATGAATCAGCTGAGCCCGGCCGACAAGGAGCTGCTCCCCGACGTCGCGCAGACCACCGACGCGCTTTACGAACGGGCGTCGCAGCTGGCGCAGACGCTGCATTCGATGGAGTCGCTGGGCATCGAGGATGCAGAGCAGATCGAGGCGCGGCTGGCGGAATTGCGCCAGCGTCCCGAGGGCGAGGAGCGCGACCGGCAGATCACGCTGCTGGAGCAGCAACTGCGCGCCTGTCGCGAATTGAGCGCCCGCCGCGTGCAGTTCTCGGAGCGCTTCGAGAGCTGTCTGCTGGCGATGCAGAATGTCCGGCTGGACCTGATGCGGCTGCGGCAGAGCGGGGTGGGGGCGGTGCTCAACAATCTGACCCAGGCCACGCAGCAGGCGCGGGCGCTGAGCCGCGACGTTGATCACGTCATCGGTGCGGCCGCCGAGCTGAAGGAAACGATGTAGCGGCCGCTAGTAGCTCAGCAGTTCCTCGAGCGCGGTCTGTACGGTTCCCACCTGCGGCAGGATGACGTCTTCCAGTTCCGGGGCATAGGCCACGAAGGTGTCGGTGGCTGCCACGCGGCGCACCGGCGCGTCGAGCCATTCGAACAGGTCGGCGGCGATGCGCGCCGCGATCTCGGCGCCGTAGCCCCACGACAGCGAATCCTCGTACGCCACCATCACCCGGCCGGTGCGGCGCACCGATTCGGCGATCGCTTCCCAGTCGACCGGGTTGAGCGACCGGAGATCGATCACCTCGGCGCTCTTGCCGCTGGCCGCGGCGACGTTCCTGGCGGCCTGGACGGCGCGCTGCACCACCGCGCCGTAGGTGATGATCGTCGCGTCCGAGCCGGGGTGGGCCACCCGCGCCTTGCCGAACGGGATCATGAAGTTCGGGACCGGGATAGGCCGACTTGTTGTAGGTCTGCCGGTACAGGTGCTTGTGCTCGAGGAAGAGCACCGGGTCCTCGCAGCGGATGGCGGTGCGCAGCAGGCCGTTGGCGTCGAGCGCCGTGGCCGGACAGACGACCCGCAGCCCCGGGATCGAGGTGAAGACGACCGCGCCGGTCTGCGAGTGATAGATGGCGCCGCCCTTGAGGTAGCCGCCGTAGGTGACCCGGACGACGACCGGGGCCGAGAACGTGTTGTTCGAGCGCCAGCGCAACGAGCGGCAATTCGTTGCGCAGCTGCATGTACGCCGGCCAGATGTAGTCGAAGAACTGGATCTCGACGACCGGCTTGAGCCCGCGGGTGGCCATCCCGATGGCGCGGCCGACGATGTTCGGCCTCCGCCAGGGGTGAGTTGAACACCCGCGTGCCGCCGAACTGCCGCTGCAACCCCCACGTGACCTTGAACACGCCGCCCTTCCCCTTCACCGCGGAGAGGTTCGCTTCGCGCGAGGCATCGGCGACGTCCTCGCCGAAGACCATGATGCGCGGGTCGCGGGCCAGCTCGTCGCGGAGGCAGGCGTTGAGCAGGTCGACCATCGTGGTCGGATCGCCGCTGAATTGCGGATCGTCTTCGGTATCGAACGGTTCCGCCGTGGGGTCGACGTCGGGCGAGTAGACGTAGCGATAGAGCGTGTCGGGTGTCGGCTGCGGTGCCGCCAGCGCCACGCCCGTCGCGACCTCGACCTCCTCGTCGACCTGGGTACGAATGAGTTCCAGTTCCGCTTCGGTGGCCACTCCCTGCTCGATGAGGTGACGGGGAAAGGTGACCAGCGGGTCGCGTGCGGCGTCGGCTTCGCGCTCGGCGGGTGGCCGGTATTGCACTTCATCGTCGGAGAGTGAATGCGAATACGGCCGGATGACCGTGGCGTGCACCAGCGCCGGGCCTTTTCGCTGCCGGGCATGGTCGTGTGCCTTCAACATGACGTCGTAGGACGCCAGGGGATCGCAACCGTCGACTTCCTGCACCAGGAGGTTGGGGAACGACCGGACCAGATGCGAAATCGACCCGCCGGCGGTATTGACTTCCACCGGAACCGAGATGGCATAGCCGTTGTCTTCGATCAGAAAGACCACGGGCAGTGCGAGGTTGCACGCGGAGTTCAGCGCTTCCCAGAACTCGCCTTCGCTGGTGGTGCCTTCGCCCGCGGTGCAGAGCACGACCTCGTCGCCCGGGGTGAGATCGCGGGTGCGTTCGTCGGCGGAGGCGCGGAGCCAGGTTTCGGCGGCGCCGACGGCCTGGAGGAACTGCGTGCCGGTGGGGCTCGAGGTGCTGACGATGCGCAGCTCCCGGTGCCCCCAGTGCGACGGCATCTGGCGGCCGCCGGAATTGGGGTCGTCCGCTGCGGCCACCGCGGAGAGCAGTTGCTCGGTGGCGGTCATCCCCAGGCCGAGGCAGTAGGCGCGGTCGCGATAGTAGAGGTAGGACCAGTCGTAGCCGGGACGGAAGACGCGGGAAGCGGCTACCGTCACCGCCTCGTGCCCGGCGCTGGAGATCTGGAAGAAGATCCGGTTCTGCCGCTTGAGCTGGATCTCCTTGTCGTCGATCCGGCGGGAAAGGAGCATCAACCGGAAGATCTCGAGCAGGTCCGCCTTGTCGAATCTGGCGGCGCTTTTCGGGCGGGGCTGGGTGCGGGTGGCCATGATGGCAAAAGATGGCCCGGAATGTCGCGCGGCGGTAGAGCGGCGGCGGGTCGGACGCGGCGGGAGCCGGTTGCGGCAACATGGCGTGCCAACGATGTCCCGGTCGGCGGCGGAGCGAGCCGCGGCGGCGATGCAATCGGGGCCCGAGGCGCGGAGCCGGGACACTGCACCGGCGTCCCGGGCCGTCCGGCCGGACCGCGATGAGGCCCGCGGCCGGTGGTGTTACGTCACGAACAATCTATTACGTATTGAGATCGCCGGGGCGCGCCTCCTGCCGGCGGGCAGGGCGTCAGCGGCCGGCGAGCCGGCGCAGGGCGGCCAGCTGTTCGAGGGCGGACTTGCCGGACGTGGTCGGGGCGGCGGGAGTGACCGCGAACAGGTCGCGGATGTCGAGCAGGATCTCGAGCATCAGCTGATCGCGCATGTAGGAATTGTCGAGATCGACCATCCGCACGGCGTCGTCGGCCTGGCGGGCGCGATCGTAGGACTCGCGATAGATTTGCTCGAGGTTGTTGAGTATCCGGTCTCTGGGGCGCAAGAACGATGTCCTCGACGGCTGGAACGTTCACGATCGCTGCCCAAAGCTACACGGATTGCGCTATCCTGCGACTTCGACCGGATCTGATGATGCCGCCTGCCGGCGACGCCCCCGACGCCAGCACCGCCCCCGGCGGCGGGACGCGCTGAGATGTCGCTTTCGGAGGCGCAGCAGCGCGTGGCCGCGTGGATCAGCCAGTTCGAGGAAGGGTACTTCCCGCCGCTGACCAACCTTGCCCGGTTGACCGAGGAAGTCGGCGAGCTGGCGCGCGAGATCAATCATCGGTACGGTGAGAAGACGAAGAAGCCGGACGAGCCGGAAGGCGACATGGCGCTGGAATTGGCGGACATCCTCTTCGTGCTGGTCTGCATCGCCAATCGCGAGGGGATCGACCTGCAGGAGGCGTTCGACCGGATGATGCGCAAGATCGAAGTCCGCGACGCACATCGGTGGACGCGCAAGGCGTGATCCGCCGCGGCACGGGTCTCCAGGTGGCGGCGCTGCTGCCGTTATTGCTGCTGGCCGGCGCCGCCTGTGCGCGGCCGCAGCGGGCCACGCCCGGCGAGATCAGTGCCGCCGCCGGCCGCGGTGACACCGTGGCGCTGGCGCGATTCGCCACGGCGCAGTGCGGCCGACTGGCCGACTCCGCGCGACAATCGTGCTACGAGACCTACTTCGTGCAATTGGCCGGAAGCAGCCGGGTGCGCGTGGCCCTCGGCGCGCTCACCGTGCTCGCCGCCGGACATCCCGACGTGGAACTCGACGGCCACGGCTACACGCACATGATCGGCATCCGGGCATGGCAGCCGGGCGCTGACGTGGCCACGATCTTCCGCAGCTGCACCGGACTGTTCCAATCGGGTTGCTATCATGGCGTCATCCAGGCCTTTCTGACCCAGGGCGGGCCCCTCGACTCGGCACGGGCTGTCGCGCTGTGCGACGAGATCGCCCCGGGCAACACCGACCGGTGGCTGCGGTTCCAGTGCGTTCACGGCCTCGGGCACGGACTCGACATGGCGATGGAGTGGAACCTTCCCCGTGCCCTGCAGGGGTGCGACTGGCTGCACGGTTCGTGGGACCGGTCGTCGTGCTACGGCGGGGCGTTCATGGAGAACGAGGTGGCATCGATGCCGGGAGGTCACCACATGGCCATGGACGCGCTGACCGCATCGGCTCGCCGGGATGGCGGTGGCGGCGCGATGGCGGGGATGCCGATGCCGGACCCGGGCAGGATCACCTTCAGGATGCGCGACTCGTCGGACGCGCTCTATCCCTGCTCGGTAGTCGACAGCGTGTACCAGTCTGCCTGCTATCAATTGCAGGGCGGGATCATACTCGGCCGTACCCGCGGCGACTTTGCCCGCGCCGCAGCGGTGTGCGACCAGGTCGGGCCGCCGCTGCTCCGATCGCAGTGCTACCTCTCGCTCGGCACCAACGCCAGCGGCATGACGATGCGCAATACCCGCGAGTCGGTAACGGACTGTTCGCACGGCGACCCGGGATATCAACCGTTCTGCTTCGAGGGGGTCGCCAAGAATTTCGTCGATGTCACCAGTCGCCCGGGCGACGGACTCGCCTTCTGCGCGGCGGTGCCGCGCGGCGTCAACCGGATGGAGTGCTACATCGCCGTGGGCGAAGAGATCGCGGTGCTCGACGTCAACGACCTGGCCGCCCGGGCCGCGGCCTGCCGGCAGGCGGGCACCGATGGCGAGGCGGATTGCCGGCGCGGCGCCGCGCTGCCTACCGGCTCGTAGCGCGCGTCACTCCCAGTCGCGGGGAAGCGCTTCCAGCTCGGCCCGGATCGCGGTGTAGCTCTCGTACCGGCTGGCCGGAATGGCGCCGGCGTCCACCTGGTGGCGCACGGCACATCCGGGTTCGCTGCGATGCGAACAGTCCGCGAATCGGCACGACTCCGCCGCGGCGATGAATTCGGGAAAACACTGCGGCAACTGGCGGGGATCGATCTCCCAGACCCCGACGTCACTGAATCCCGGCGTGTCGGCGACGAAGCCGCCGGCGGGAATCGGCACCAGGACGGCGGCTACCGTGGTCTGGGTGCCGCGCATCACCTTGGCCGATATCTCACCGATGCGCAGCCCCAATCCCGGTTCGAGGGCGTTGAGCAACGACGACTTGCCGACGCCGCTCGCGCCGGTGAGCACCGATTCCTTGCCGGCGAGCAGCTCGCGCAACGCCTCGATCCCGATGCCGCCCCGGATCGACGTCGTGACCAGGGTGTAGCCGGCGGCGCGAAGGTGCGAGACGACGGCATCCGCCGGCTCGAGATCGATCTTGTTGATCACCACTGCCGGCGGGATGTCGTTGGCCTCGGCCACCACCAGGAGGCGATCGATCAACTGCAGCAGCGGCGCGGGGGAGACCGTGGCGGTGACGACCACGACCTGATCGACGTTGGCGACCACGGCGCGCGTCCCGCGCCCGCCGGGGATGCGGCGGGCGAGCAGCGAGGATCGCGGTTCGACGCCGTCGATGCCGAGCACGGCGTGGTCGATGGTGGCCGGATCGATGCGCACCCGGTCGCCGGCCACGGCGCGGTCCGGCTGTCGCTTGGCCTTGCCGCGCAGCACGGCGTCGCACTCACGGCCGCCGAGCAGTACCCGGAGGCCGCCGCCTTCGCGCGCCAGCACCACGCCCACGGGAGCGGTCAGAAATCCTCCGGCCGGCCGTGGGCGATCAATTGGTCGAGTAGGGCCTTGACGTCGTACAGCGAGAGGGCGCCGAGTCGGTCGCGAGCTTCGTCCGGGGTGCGTCCCCACGCCAGGTAATCACTTTCGAGGTGTCCCGCGACGGTGTCGCCGGATGGAGTCCAGCGGATGAAGAGCAATGCGCCGCCATACCGGCCGCGCGCGTCGGGTTCGTCGTCGATCCACAGCGCCACCGAATAGGCGGCGCCGTCGCTGCCGCCGAACGCCGGCGCCCGCTCGTGGGCACTGAAGTAGCCGCCGAGCGTGACCTCGGTCACATCGGTGGTCCCGGATCGGACGGCAAGCGGCGCCGGACGCGGAGACTTTCCTTCAGGACGCTGCCGAAGATGAAGGCGATATTGGCGGGACGTTCCGCCAGGCGTCGCATCAGGTAGGGATACCACTCGGTGCCGAACGGGATGTACACCCGCACCCGGAATCCCTTGTGGACCAGGTCCTCCTGGAGGTCGCGCCGTATGCCGTAGAGCATCTGGAATTCGAATCGGTCCGGCGGGATGCCGTGGGCGGCGACGAACTCGCGCGCCAGTGTCTGGATGCGCTCGTCGTGGGTGGCGATCGCCGGGTAGTAGCCACCGGCGAGGAGGTGTTCCATCAGGCGGATGTAGTGGGCGTCGACGTCGCGCTTGTCGGCGAACGCGATGTCCGGCGGCTCGAGATAGGCGCCCTTGCAGAGACGCACCCGTGCGCCGGCCTTGACGAGGCGGGCGACATCGTCGGTGGAGCGCTTCAGCGCTGCCTGGATCACCACGCCGACGCGGCTGCCGTACGTCGGGAAGAGTCGCTGCTCGAAGAAGTCGAGCGTCCGCTGGGTGTAGGCCGACCCTTCCATGTCGAGGCGGACGAAGGCGTCATTGCCGCGTGCTACGTCGAGAATGGCGCGCACGTTCCGTTCGCAGAGCGCCTCGTCGATGTCCAACCCCATCTGCGTCAACTTGAGCGAGACGTTCCCCTCCAGCGCCGCCGCGCGCATGGCCTGCAGCAGGGCGACATAGGCGGCGCCGGCGCGTTCCGCCGCGTCGGCCTGATGCACGCTTTCGCCGAGCAGGTCGAGCGACACCGTGATGCCGCGCTGCTGGAGTTCCCGGGCCGCGGCGATCGCCTCGTCGACGGTCTGGCCGGCCACGAACCGTGAGGCGAACCGCCTGGCCAGACGGTTCCGCCGGATGAACGCCGCCATCGATTGTTGCTGTGAAAGCCACAACAGCGCGGACCGCATCATCGACGCGATCGCCTCCTGATGAGCAGGTGGACCCGACCCGTTCGGCGTCGGACGGCGGAAAGGTAGTGGTTGCGCGACCGGGGTGGAAACGCGATCCTCCAGCGGCCCCACGGGATGCACGGACCGGAACCGGAGATGCCATGACTGCTCGCGCCAGGCCACGGCGGTGAACGACGCGCCGTCGCCGGTAACCTACGCCCGCCGCCTCGGCGTATTCTCCGCGACGATGATGGTCGTCGGCGGCATCGTCGGCGCCGGAATCTTCCTCAACCCGGCGGTGGTCGCCGCGCGGGTCCCCACGGTGCCGCTCACCCTGCTCGCGTGGGGACTCGGCGCCGTCATCGCGCTGATCGGCGCGTTCATCTTTGCCGAACTGGCGTACCGGCGCCCGCAGGCCGGTGGCGGCTACGCCTACCTCCGCGAGGCGTTCGGCCCGCTCGTCGGATTCCTGTATGCCTGGGCGCTGCTGCTGGTGATCGCGACCGGCGCGATCGCCGCGGTGGCGATGACGTTCGCGGGGTACGCCGCGGCGCTGATGGGGTGGCCGCCGACGGTGCTGCCATGGCTGGCCGGTGGAGCGATCGTGGTGCCGACGATCATCAACATCGTCGGTGTCCGTCCCGGCGCCTGGACGCAGAACGCCCTCACCGTGCTCAAGCTGCTGGCCATCGCGGCCCTGGTACTCGCCGTGTTCGCGACCCGATTGGCATCCGGTCGCCTCCGGCTGCCCCGCCGGTGCTCAAGGGCGGCGTCGTGCTGGCGCTCGGCGCCGCGCTGGTGCCGGTGCTGTTCGCCTACGGCGGCTGGCAGCAGACCAACTTCGTGGCGGAAGAACTGCTCCATCCCGAACGCGATCTGCCGCGCGCGCTGGTGCTCGGCGTGCTGCTGGTGGTCGTGGCGTATCTCACCGTCAACCTTGCCTACCTCAAGGCGCTCGGCGTCGGCGGGCTGGCGGCGAGCACGGCGCCGGCGGCGGATACGATGGCGCGTGCTGGCGGGAGCGGCCGGCCGCCGTGCCATGGCTGCCGGGATCGTCGTCTCGACGTTCGGCTGGCTCAACCTGGTCATCCTGGTGACACCGCGCGTCTACCAGGCAATGGCGCGCGACGGGCTGTTCTTCGCGGCGATTGCCCGGCTGCATCCGAGGTGGCGCACGCCGGTCAACGCGTCTGGTGCTCCAGGCGGTGCTGGGCGATCCTGCTGCTCGCCACGAAGACCTACGGGCAGCTGCTCGATTACGTCGTCTTCGGTGACTGGATCTTCTTCGGGCTCGCGGCGGCCAGCGTCTTCGTGCTGCGGCGTCGCGACGGCGGCGCACCGATTCCGTTCCGCATTCCGTTCCACCCGTGGTCGACGTCGGCTTTCATCCTTGCCGCAGCCTATGTCGTGATCGGATCGATCGCTTCCAACCCCGGCAACGCCCTGCGGGGCGCGTTGCTGCTGCTGGCCGGGGTTCCCGTGTTCCTCGTGTGGCGCGCCCGCGCGCCGGTGGCCTGATGTTCCAGCCGCGCACCATCATCGAGCCGTTCCGGATCAAGAGCGTCGAGCCGATCCGGCAGACCACGCCCGACGAGCGGATCGCCGCGCTCGAAGTGGCGCACTACAACCTGTTCCAGCTCGCCGCGCGCGACGTGCTCGATCGACCTGCTCACCGATTCCGGCACCGGCGCCATGTCGTCGCGACAATGGTCGGCGATGATGCGCGGCGACGAGTCGTACGCCGGCGGCGAGTCGTTCTTCCGCTTCGAGGCGGCGGTCCAGGAGATCACCGGGTTCCACCATGTCATCCCGACCCACCAGGGCCGCGCCGCCGAGCGGATCCTGTTCGGCACGATGGTCAACGCCGGCGATATCGTGCCGAACAACACCCATTTCGACACCACCCGCGCCAACATCGAGGCGCGCGGCGCGGAGGCGCTCGACCTCCCGATCGCCGAGGCGCATCACCCCGACGTGGTCGCATCCGTTCAAGGGCAACATGGACCTCGCGGCGCTGGAGCGGGTGCTGACCGAGCAGCGCGGCCGGGTGCCGCTGGTGATGATGACCGTGACCAACAATTCCGGCGGCGGCCAGCCGGTCGTCCTCGAGAACATCCGCGGCGCCCGCGCCATCTGCCGGCGGTTCGGCGTGCCGCTCTTTCTCGACGCCTGCCGGTTCGCCGAGAACGCCTGGTTCATCAAGCAGCGCGAGCCGGGCCACGAGCACGATCGCCCGATCGAGATCGCCCAGGCGATGTTCGCCGAAGTCGACGGCGCCACGATGAGCGCCAAGAAGGACGGCATGGCGAACATCGGCGGCTTTCTCGCGATGAACGACGACGACCTGGCGCGACGCTGCAGCGACAACCTGATCCTGACCGAGGGATTCGTGACCTACGGCGGGCTGGCCGGCTACGACCTCGAGGCCATCGCCGTCGGGCCTCGAGCGAAGCGCTCGACGAGGATTATCTGCGCTACCGGATCCGGTCGGTGGCGTACCTTGCCGATCGCCTGGCCGCCGCCGGGCGTGCCGATGGTGACGCCGCCTGGCGGGCACGCGCTGTACATCGACGCCCGCGCGATGCTGCCGCACATCCCGCCGTTGCAGTATCCGGCGTGGGCGCTGTCGTGCGTGCTCTACCTCGTCGGCGGCGTTCGCTCGGTCGAGATCGGCATCGGTGATGTTCGGCCGGCAGCCGGACGGAGGCGAGCGTCCGGCCCCGATGGAACTCGTGCGGCTGGCGTTTCCCCGCCGGGTCTACACCCAGACGCATGTCGACTACCTCGCCGAGGTGCTGCTCTACGCCTTCGAGCACCGGCAGCGGATCGGCGGGGTTCGGATCGTCGAGCAGCCGCCGGCGCTGCGCCACTTCACGGCGCGATTCGCTCCGGTCGGGAGGCGGTTGTTCGCCCCCGAATGAGCGCCGGGCCGCACGGGGTGTGCCCGGCAGCGGGTCGCGTCGTCCCCGGTGTCGTGCGGCGGGCCGGAGCGCCTGCCCTGCGGGGACTGGCGCAATCGAGGACAATTCGCCTGATTTGACCGAGCCGCGCCCCAGACACGCGGGGTTGCCGCGGCCTCCCTTGACCGGCCCGGATGTTCAACGACTTGCTCGATGCTTGCCGGCGGGACGACGTGGAGCGCGTACCAGCGCTCGTCGCCGCCGATCCCACATTGCTGACCCGGCACGCCGCCAACGGCGAGACGCCACTGCTCGCGGCGCGGTATCATCGCAGCCGCGCCGTGACGGTCAAGCTGCGGGCGCCGTCGTGGAATCGCTCCATTCACGAGGCCGCGGCGACGGACGATGTCGGCCGGTTGACGGCGCAACTCGATGAGAATCCGTCGGCGGCCGGGACGCACCCCATTGATGGCAGGACGCCGCTGCATCTCGCGGCCTTTTTCGCGGCACCCGGAGCGGTGGCGTCGTTGCTCGCCCGTGGTGCCAATTCGTCTCCCGTTTCCAGGAATGCCATGGCCAACACGCCGTTGCATGCGGCGCTCGCCGCCAGGAATCTCTCCGTGGCATCGTTGCTGCTCGACGGCGGCGCCGATCCCGACCTCGGCTGCGCCGGCCATCCGCCGCTGGCCCTTGCCGACGGCAACGGCTTCGCCGCCGGTGCCGCAGTGGTGCGCGACGCGCTCGTCCGCCGGGGTGCAGTATGAATCAGCCTGGGGGACGGCCGCCGCGACGCCGTGGACGACGCGGCCGGGGACGCCGTCGCGGTCACAGCAACGAGCCGCAGCAGTCGGGAACGACGGCGGCGGTGCAGGTTCCGCAAGGCGGCAACGGATCGGGTCCCCGGGTTGCCGTTGAAGGCGTCCTCGAGCTCAGCGATCGCGGCGGTGGATTTCTGCGCTCGCGCGCCGCGAGCTATCTGGCGGGGGACGGCGACGTCTTCGTGCCGCAGGCGGTGATCCAACGCGCCAAGCTGCGGGTGGGCGACGAGATCGCCGGTGAGGCCGCACCGGCTCGCGGGGGACGCGGACCGGTCCTCGAGTCGGTCCACACGATCTTCGGGCGCGATCCGGCAGCGTGCGAGGTGCGGCCCGATTTCCAGCGGCTTCCGGCGATCCACCCCACCCAGGCGCTGCGCCTCAGTCCCGAGGGGGGGCCGGGTCGCAACGGCGACATCACGCCGGCGCTGGTCGATCTCCTCATTCCCCTCGGCAAGGGGCAGCGGGCCCTGCTGGTGGCGCCCGCCAAGGCCGGCAAGACGACGCTGCTCACCGCCATTGCCCGCGGCATCATCGCCAACCAGCCGGAAGCCACGGTGTACATCCTGCTGGCCGACGAGCGCCCGGAAGAAGTGACCGAGATGGAAATGGCCAATGCCGGCGAGGTGATCGCCTCGAGCTTCGATCACGGCGCCGAACGCCACGTCGCGGTGGCGGAGATGACGCTGGAACGCGCCCGGCGGCGCGTCGAGCTGGGGGAAGATGTGGTGATCATCCTCGACTCGCTCACCCGCCTGGCCCGGGCGTACAACAACATCGACCGCGGATCGGGGCGCACGCTTTCCGGCGGCATCGGTGCCGAAGCGCTGGAGCGGCCCAAGCGGTTCTTCGGCAGCGCCCGTGCCGTCGACCCCCGGGTCGCCGGCGGTTCGCTCACGATCATCGCCACCGCGCTCAAGGATACCGGCTCGAAAGCCGACGAAGTCATCTTCGAGGAATTCAAGGGCACCGGCAACTCCGAAATCGTGCTGAGTCGCGAATTGGCCGACCGGCGGGTCTTTCCCGCCATCGACGTCGCCGCCAGCGGTACCCGGCGTGAAGAACTGCTCCTCGATCCCGCGGCCCTCAAGCGGGCGCACGAACTCCGGGCACAGACGGCGGGACTGCCGACGTCCAAGCAGATCGAAGTGGTGAAGGAACTGCTGCAGCGAGGCCTCTGAGTCCTGTCCGCCGAGGCGGCCGTGCTCCATGCGAGGCGCCGCGGTCGTCAGGTGAGGAACTCGTGCAGCAGGCCGTGGAAATGGTGTACCCCGGTCTCCCGGGTCGGCGAGTACCGGCCACGATCGTACCAGCGTGACTGCAGATTGACCTGCACCCGCTCGCAGATGGCGATGTCTTCATCCTGGATCTGGTCGCTGAACTCCACCAGCCGGGTCCATTCCGCTTCCGCGACCGCGTCGGCCGGTGGCTGCACGGCAAACCACTCGAAGACCACTTCGCACCGACCGGCCCCCAGTGGCAGGACCTGATTGGTCTGCATCTGGCCCTGGTAGATGTTCACCATCGTGTTGGGAAACAGCCAGTAGTACTGGGCGTCGTCGCCATCACGTCGTGCCCGGTATTTCCGCTCCGGGCCGCCACCCTGCCGGAGCGGCGCGTGCTGCAGCGAGTAGTACCGATGCGGTTCGACCCGGTAGGCGTCGTAGTCGAGCTCCTTGTAGAGCCCGGGATGGACCACCGGCAGATGGTAGCCCTCGAGGTAGTTGTCGACGTAGACCTTCCAGTTGCACGCGATCGTCCAGCTCTTGCGGGTCACGAAGTGCATCGCGTCCGGATCGAAACGTGAGGTGCGCTGCGGAATGTCTTCGAGAAAATGTTCCAGCGGTGGTGCCCGGAGGTCGAGATTGGCGAACACCAGCGGTCCCCACGTGGCCACCTGGACGCCGAGGAGATGCATGTCGGCGGGATCGAAGGCCTCGGCCCCTTCCATCTCGGGCGCGTGGAGCAGGGAACCATCCAGCCGGTACGTCCAGCCGTGATACCGGCACTGCAGGGTCTGGCGCCGTCCGCAGCCCTCGGCGACGGGACCGGCGCGGTGCAGGCAGACGTTGTGGAAGGCGCGCAGCGAATCGGTGTCCCGCACCACCACGATGGCCTCGCGCCCGACACGCGCGGTGAGAAAGTCGCCGGTCTGGCGGAGCTGCTCGGTCCGCCCGACCAGTTGCCACGTCCGGCCGAACACCTGGTCGCGCTCGAGCTCGAGATAGACCGGGTCGACATAGAGCCGCGAGGGAATCGTGGCCGCGCGGCGGATGTCGGGGTCGAACGGAAACGCCGGCGGCATCTAGTGCGCCGTCCCGGACGGCGCGGCGCTGTCGAGTGCGCCGGGGCAGGACACTAGTCGCCGCCCAGCGAATCGAGGCGGGCGTTGCGCGCCGTGGCCGAGTCGGCAGCCCGCATTGCCCCGCGCACGCCCGCGGCGCCGGGGAGCCGCGATTGGCCGATGGCGCTGTCCACCTGCCGTTCCGTGGGCGGCGGTGCTTTCGGTTTGGGCGCGGTGCACGCGAGCGCCCCCGCTGCGGCCGCGACGGTCAGCCAGCGAATCGAGAAGACGGGCATGCCGGACTCACGGAAGAGGGTCACTCAAGTCTCGTCTGTCAGCGGCAAAGATCAACGCCGCCGCCTCGCGCCGCCAGATCGCCGAACAGCGCCTGGTCAGCTTCGCAGCCCCGCGAGCAGCCCGGTCGTGCCGCGCGCCACGAGCTGCGCCAATCCGCGACCGCAGACTGCGCCGAGGATGTTGCCGGTTCCGCAATAGCCCCCGGCCGCCCAGACGCCGGGCCGGACTTCGGTCACGACCGGCATGCCGTCGCCCGAATAGCCCACGATCGAGGCCCAGCGGCGCACGACGCGCCCGTCGACGCCAACGGCGTCACGAAGGGTGATGTCGAGATAACGCTGTACCGTCTCCGTTGGGCAGGCCTCGGACGTCCACTCGCTCTCACCACCGCGGTCCCGGCCGCCGCCCAGCGCAATGCTGCCGTCCGGGAGCTGCTGCCAGTAGTCGTAGCTCCACCGGCGGTAGACCGGGTGGGTGAACCGTATCTCCGGCAGCGGGTCGGTGGCGAGCATCTGCAGGCGCGCGGTGCGGACTCGCGGTGCCAATTCCGGTAGCACGGTGCCCAGGTCGCCGTCGATCGCGACGATCACCCTGCCGCAATGCACCGTCCCCCCAGCCGTCGCGACCCTGGTGGCACTGATCTCGCGGGCGCGCGAGTGTTCGAAGAGGCGCGCACCGCGCTCCACCGCGCGTGCCGCCAGCGTCCGGCAGCGACGCAGCGGATTGAAGACGCCATCGCCGGGAACGAGCAGGCCCGTCCCCTCCGGGCCACGATAGGGCTCCACCGGCAAACCATCGGCCGCCATCGCCGCGCACTGCCGCTCGCAATCGGCCGCCTCCGTGTTGTCGGCCGCGATGCGCAGCGAGCCGGTCCGCCGGATGATCGCCGGAGTGTCCGCCGTCATCCGGTCCAGTTCGTCGATCGTCCGGCGGTAGATCAGGCGGGCGCGTTCCCGACCGATCGCCTGGACGGCGTCGTGATAGAACGCTGGCAGTCCGGCGAGGAGAAAGCCGCCGTTGCGACCCGAAGCACTTCCGCCGATCGGCCCGGCGTCGAGTCCCACCACCTGCTGCTCGAGCGCCAGCAATTCGAGCGTCGCCGCCAGTCCCGCCCCGCCCAGCCCGACGACGCAGACATCGGCCTCGACGTCGCCGGTGAGCGACGGGAGCGGGAACGCGGCGCCGTCTTCCCACACCGGTGCGGCCGTCATGGCGACCTCCGGCGGATCCCGACGGTGGGCGCGCTTCCCCCGGCGCGTTCGGCGGTCCGGTCAGGCGGGTGATCCACCGCGGAGTCGCCGACGATCATCGTGGTTGACCCGCCGCGCTCGAGGTTCATATCCTGAAAGACGAGCAGCACTCCGATCCGCATCGGTATCACGGCATCGTCCTGGCGGCTGGTGTCTTGTGCGCGCACGTTCGGACGGACCTCATCGGTCGACCGATCGGGCCATTTCCGGCCCGCAACGCACCACGAATCGCATCCAGTATAGCAACCCGGACACGAATCGTCGTGGCGGGAGCGGTTCTGTCCTGTCGAGGCAACGGTGCTGCTGGAGCAGGTCCTAGAGCAATCCTGTTTCGCGTTCCGGATGGGCGCGGAGCAGCCGGGCGCAATCGGCGTGCTTGTTCTGTTCCGCCACGTGCAGCGCCGTTTCACCGGCGCGATTGGTGAGGGTCGGGTCAGCGCCGGCATCGAGCAGCAACCGGACGAACGCGGTGTGCCCCCACCGTGCGGCGCGGATCAGCGCTGTCTCACCGCGCCCATCGGCGTGATCCACGCGGGCGCCTTCGTGGAGCAGCATCCTGGCGACGGCGACGTCGCCGGTGCGCGCCGCCTCCATCAGCGCGCTGCGGTGGAGCGGGCCGGTGGTCTCCAGATCGGGATTGGCGCCGCCGGCAAGGAGCGCCGCCACGGCCCGCGGTTCATCGAAGCGTGCCGCGATGTCGAGGGGCGCGTACCCGAGCCGGTTGCCGACCCCGGCAGCCCGGCGAAGCGCTCCCACCGCGTCCTGGCGCCGTTCGATGGTGGCATAGAGCAGGCCGAGCGAGGCGAGCTCGCCGTCCAGCACGCGCGACCAGTCCCGGTCATCGCCGGTGTCCGCCTGCACGCGCGCGAACCAGGTCAGTGCGTCGCCGCTCGCGCCCGCAAACCGCGCCGCCTGGACGGTCAGGGCGGCGGCGATTTCCGCGTTCGCGCTGTCGACGGCGTAGTCGATGGCACGCCATCCGTGGTGATCGGCGAGCGTCGGATCGGCATCGGCGGCGAGCAGCACGGCGACCGCGTCGGCATGTCCGAAGTGGGCGGCCTCGACCAGCGCGCGGCTGCCGTCGGGCGCCACCGTGTCGGGCGGGAGACCGCCGTTGAGCAGCCGGGTGATCAGCGCGGTCGAATCGTTCCGCGCGGCCGTGACCAGCTCGGCGGCGAGGTCCGGCTGGGGCCGCGGCTTCGGTGGCGCGCACCCCGCGGCAGTCAGCATGGCCGTCAGCGCGACAGCGGTCCGCCTAGACAATCGGAATCGCTTCGCCGAAGCGGACACTCTCCAGCACCGCATCCAGCGCGCGCATGTTGGCGACACTGTCCCGGAGCGGCACGGGCAGGGCCCGGCCACCGACGGCACGGGTGAACAGCTCCGCCTGTTCCACGTACTGGTTGCATGGATGAAAAGCAAGCTCTTCCACTCCGTCTCCGCGATGTATTCTCAGAAGGGTCGGTCGGTCCGCCGCCGGATTGAACGGTTGGTCGACATCGACCCACCCTTCGGTGCCGAAGACGGTGACCCGCTGGAACGCCGCCAGCTGGGTGGAACAGACGACCGTGGCCGATCCGCGGGGAAACTCCAGCAGAACGCCGGTCAGCCGGTCGGTGCCGAACCGCGCGTCACGATGGATCGATGCCGACACTTTCACCGGCTCGCCGTCGAAGAGCAGACGCGCCGCCGACACCCCGTAGCAGCCGATGTCCAGCAACGCTCCGCCGCCGATCACGGCCTGGTTGCGGACGTTCTTCGGGGTCGACGTTGAAGTACGAGAACACCGTGCTGACCGCGCCGACTTCGCCGATCCCGCCGCCGCGCAGCAGCGTTTCCAGTGCCCGCCAGCGCGGATGGCAGCGATACATGAACGCCTCCATCACGCGGAGATGCGGGTGGGCAGCGGATGCCGCCAGCAGCGGTCCGAGGTCGGCGCCGGTGAGGGCGATCGGTTTCTCGCAGAGCACGTGTTTGCCCGCCGCCAACGCCTTGATCGACCACGGGACGTGCAGGTGGTTGGGCAACGGGATATACACGGCGTCGACGCCGTCATCGTCGAGCAGCTCCTGGTACGATCCGTACGCCCGGGGAAATCCGAACCGGGTCGCCACTGCCCGGGCCCGGTCGCGCGAGCGCGACGCCACGGCCGCCAGGGCAGCGCCGGCTGCACCCGCCAGGGCCGGAATGACCTGGCGGGTGGCAATGCTCGCCGTCCCGAGTACACCCCAGCGGAGCGGAGCCGGACCGGGTGTGCCTGCGGCCGGCGCGGGCGTCGTCAGATTGGACATTGGTGGATCCTGACCCGGAGGAGACCCGTCGGCAAGAGCCGGACCGGGCCGGTACTTAACGCCGCCGCGGCGACGCGGTCAAACTGGTGGCCGGGCACGTCGTTCCCGGCTGTCAAACAAGGAGAACGAGCGATGTCTACCGCGTTGCTGAGCCGCCGAATCTGGCTGGCTGCCGTCCCCACACTAACGGCAGCTGTCCTCGCGTGCGCGCCGCTGCCCCCTCCGGGGGCCGTGGTCGTTGCCGGCCCGCCGCCGCCGCGCCGGGTGGAGGTTGTCGGCGTTGCTCCCGGCATGGGCTACGTCTGGATCGCCGGTCATTGGACCTGGCAGAGCAATGCCTACGTTTGGGTCGATGGTCGCTGGCAGCAGCCGCCTCGCCCCAGGGCCCGCTGGACACCGGGACACTGGGTCCACTCCCGCCGCGGCTACTTCTGGATCGAAGGCCACTGGCGTTGATCGGCAAGGCGACTGGCACGGGCTGCCGGATCCGGACGACATCGGGCTCGCCGGCAGTCCGTCACCGTGTCATCGCCTGCTCGGCGGTGCCGGTCGCAGCGCCGCTGTTGCCGGCGCAACGTCCGTCCTTGGTGCCCGTTCCCGGTCAACCGGCGGGAGCGCGATAAGTCCGTCCCCGCCATTCGATCCGCCGCCGTCCTCGCAGCGTCGAGCGGAGCGCAATCCAGAGCGCTGTTGCCGCGCCCAGTGGATAGCCGGCGGCGTACGCCGGCGGCAGGTCCATCGCGAGATAGATGGCGCACCAGCAGATGACCGACGCGGCAATCGCTGCGGCCGCCGCCGCACGCATTGGCGGCACGGCCAGGGCCAGCCACGGAACCAGCCAGAAGGCGAAAGCGCCGATCAGGCCGACTGGCGCCAGGGCGCGGAGCAGTCCGGAATCGGGCGCCGAACGTCGTGATCCGAGGTAGAGATTCTTCGACCAGCCCGCGACGATTTCGGCGAGCGACCGGTACATCCGCGTCGTGAGCAGCGTGCCGCTGTACATCAGGCGCAGTCGCGCGCCGTGACGGACGAAATGCTGCGCGATCGCCAGGTCTTCCACCACCTCGCCCGCGCACGGCACCATGTCCGCCGAGTCGCTCGTAGGTTTCGCGGCGGACCGCGAGGAATTGCCCGTTCGCAATCGCCTGATCGGTGCGCCAGGCACGGTTGACGCGCGAGGGATGGTAGCGGAGCAGGAGGATGAAGAAGACCTGCGGCTGCACGATCGCGTTCCCAGAACGTGACGCACTGCTGAGCGACAGCAGCGTGAAGAGGTCGACAGCGTCGGCCGTCATCGCGGCCGCGACGTGGCCCAGCAGCCCGGGTGCATGCCAGGTGTCGGCGTCGGTGAACACCAGCAGCGTGCCGGTCGCCACCGCCGCTCCCTGCGCGCAGGCCCACGGTTTGCCCAGCCAGCCGGGCGGGAGTTCGGCGCCATCCACCACGCGGACCCTCGCGTCGGTCCGGGCAAATCGTTCCAGCTGCTGCCGGGTATCGTCGCTCGAACGGTCGTCGACGGCGATGATCTCGAGGGGCTGGTACGCCGACGCGAGCAGCGAGCGCAGCAGCGTTCCGATGGTTGCCGACTCGTTGCGCGCCGGTACGATCACCGAGATCGGAACCCCACCGATCGGCGGGACATCCGTGACGTCAGGTGTGCGACGCCGCAGGAGAGGAAACGACGCCAATGGCAGCGCCCAGGGCAGCCCCGCCAACCAGGGGATCGCCACCGCCGGCCGCTACTTGTGGACCGTGATGACGCTCAGCTCGCTCTCGAGCGAATCGAGCTGGCGGGCGACATCGTCGGCGTTCGCCTCGGTGAGGGGCTGGGTAGTGCGGTCCGTCATCAGCAGCGACGCCACCAGCGCGTCGGTGTAACCCACCACGGCCGAGGCGATGCCGCCGTCGACGATGGCATTGAGGCGGAGAAGGACCGCCACGGCGCGGCGGGGTCGCATCGCCGCGACGAAGGCGCCGATATACTTGATGAGGAGCACGCGGAGCTGCTGCAGTTCCTCGACCACCTCGCCCGCGGCGAGTCCGCGCGCGGCGGCCATCCGGCCATAGTGCTCCATGACATGCTGCCAGACCGTCCTGGCGTCCCGCCGGAACGGCCCCAGCATCTCGACCAGGCAATCGATGACAAGACGAAACTCCCGCTCCACCACAGGACGCGGAATGCTGTGGGAACCGGGCCGGTCTGCCAGCCAGTCCGCCCATTCCGCGACCATCGCATCGCGGGCGTCGAGCGCGGCCTTGGCTGCCGCGAGTTGTGTCGGGTGGGACGAGCGCACGCATCGTCTCCTGTCCGGTGTGAGCCCAATCGTAATCAACAGCGGCGGGCAACCCAAGCCGGGGTGTCGTGACCATTGAGCGCGCTCGAACCGCTCCTGCGCGCGCTCGCCAGCCGCCAGCCGCGGCGCGTCGATGACCCCGGTCGATCCCGCGCCGCGGTGGCGCTGCTGCTGACCGCCGACCCCGATCGCCTGCTCCTCATCCGCCGTGCCGAGCGCCGCGACGACCCCTGGTCCGGACACCTCGCGCTCCCGGGAGGACGCTATCAGTCGTCCGACGGAACGCTTCTCACCACCGCCATCCGCGAGACCAGCGAAGAGACCGGCGTCGTCATCGACCCCGCGTGGTGCCGTGCGCAACTGGACGATCTTGCTCCGCTGAGTGTCACATTGCCGCGCATCATGGTACGCCCGTTCGTCTTCGAGTCGCCCCGGGCTATCCCCGCGATGACCAGCCCGGAGGTCGTCGCCGCCGAGTGGATCCCCTTCGAACAACTCACCACGCCGGGCACCTTCGGCCGACACACCATCGAGATCGGCGGCCAGCCGCGCGAGGTCGACGGCTACCGTCTGCCGACCGGACTGCTGTGGGGACTGACCGAACGGATTCTGACACCAGTGCTGGCGACGTGGAGCGCGACCAGGGCCTGATCCGGCTCGAAAGCGGCGACACCTCTGCCCGGACCCGGGGTAGTCAGCCGGACCACGCCCACTCGTTTCCGCAGCGACTGATCCGGATCGGCGCCTGGCGCCGTCGATCGTCGTGGTCCCGAGGCTGCAGACGGGGGTGAGCGCGTCGCTGCCGCGCACGACGCTAGATTTGCCCTGGCTGCGACCGCGGTTGCGGTGCGGGCTGAAAAACCTTCGATCGGGAGCAGGGCATTGACCGAACCGGCACGCGACGACGAACCGACCTTCGCGAACCGCGCTCGTGAGCTGACCGACGCGCTGGCGCACGGCTGGAGCAAGGGCCGCGTCGAGGAACTCGCGGGCGTGTTCGCCGAGAGCGCGGTGTTCGTCGAGACGCCGTTTTCCGAGCCGATGATCGGACAGGCCGCCATCCGCAAATGGGCCAGTGACATCCCGTACTATCAATCCGAGGCCACGTTCACCACCGGTGAGATCTTCACCGCCGGACCCTGGTTCGCCACCGAGTTCAAGCTGGTCTTCCGCCGCCGCACCACGGGCGAGTGGGTCGACGCGCGCGGGGCGCTGTTCGCCGAAACCGATGGTGAGCGGATCACCGAATTGCGGATGTACTGGCACCGCTGGAATGGCGGGCGCGAGACGTCGTTGCCCTGAGGTCCCGGCTCCAGGCGTCCTCCGAGAGGTCGGTTCGTCCTTCCCATGGGACATCCTGGCCCGGTCATGAATTGCAACCCATTGTGAATCAAGAGTTTACGGATGGCACGGATCTGGAAACAACTATCCGTGATCCGGTGTTTTTCCAGTGACTTTCGGAGGTGCCCCATGTTGATGATGCTCGCCACACTTCTCGGCCCTGCGTCCGGCGCCGGTCAATCCGGTTCGTCCCGTGGCGGCGGTGGCCCCTCAGCAGCCGGCAATCCAGTTGACCCTCAATCGCAACGATGGTGGCTACTCGCCGGGCGAAGACGTCGGCGTCCGGGTGAAGACCCGGGACGATGGCTATATCGTGGTGCTCCGGGTCGACGACGACCGGCAGATCCAGATGCTCTTCCCGCTCGACCCGAACGACGATGCATTCGTCAAGGGCGGCAAGCAGTACGAGCTGCGCGGCCGGGAGGCGAGCGCGGCCTTCCAGGCGGAGAACGCCGCCGGCAGCGGGTTGATCTTCGCCGCGGTTTCGAAGCAACCATTCGACTTCAGCCAATTCGTGGTGAACGGTCACTGGGACTACGGTGCGCTCCGGCTCAACGACACGTCGTCCGATCCCGAGCACGACCTGACCGTGCTCGTCAGTCAGATGACCGATCAGCAGCAGTTCGATTACGACGACGTGGGCTACAGCGTTCAGCAGATTGCCGCCGCCGCAACGGCCGATGACATCGGGAACGGATACTACCCCGGTTACTACGACCCGTCCTACGACCCGTCGTGGCGTTGCCTCGGGTGTGGCTGGGGCTATCCGCGCTCCGGGTTCAACATCAACGTCGGTCTCGGGTATGCCGACCCCTACTACGATCCGTTCCTGTTCGACCCGTGGTGGTATGACGGCTATTCCGGGTATGGCGGCTATTCCGGGTATGGCGGCTACTACGGTGGCTACTACGGATATCCGGGTCTGTATCCGCCGGTCATTGTCGGCGGACGTCCGGTGCGGACGCGGCTCGACGTTCCCGGTTTCGGCACCAGGGCTCGCCCGCGGGCCACACGGGAGCTGGATGGGCGCGCTCGTGGCCCGGTGGGACGGGTCGGTACGTCGGTTCCGGCCGCGCCTCTCGGCCGCCCGGATGCAGGTCGTCCGCGCCCCAGGGCGCCGTCACCGCAGTCGCAACCACGAGTGACCGCCCCGTCGTCGCGCCCCGCCGCGCCGCGTGGCATCGGCGCTGGCGTGCGCGCTCGGCCGCGCCCGAACAACATCGATGTCGGGCGCAACCCCGGTTCGCGCGGCAACTTCATGCCGGGCCGGTCAGTCCGGAACGGCGGCGTCGAAGCGCGTCCCGTCTTCCGCGAGCCGCCAGGCGCGTCGAGCGCCTCACCGGCAGTTCGCAGCGAACCTCAGCGCGAGGCGCGCCCGGTTTACCGCGAGCCGCCACGCTTCTCGCCGCCACCGCAGGCCCGGCCCTCGTCTCCCGAGATCCGGCCTTCGGCTCGGCCGGCTCCTCCTCGTGCGGCTCCCGCCCCCGCGCCGCACGGAGGTGGAGCGCGCGCGCCGGCGCCTCGCCCCAGGGGTGGGCACGGCGGCGGTCACTAGCTCGACGACCGGGCTGAGCGTGAACAGGGTGGCGTCGCGTCCGGCGGCGCCACCCTGTTCGGTGTTCATCAGCGGCGGTACCGCTGTTCAGCCGGTGCCGGTGGCGTGCCGTCGCGCGTAGTCCACCGCCCACTCCATGACCTCCACGCTCCGGAGCCCCGCTCGCATCGCGGCGTCGATCGCGGCCGCCTCGTCCATCTTTTCGTCGAGCATCAGGTAGGCCAGCAGCGGACCGCCGGTGCGGTTGGCGCTGCTGCAATGAAACACGGTCGGCGTGCCGGCGTGCCGGCGCAGCGCCGCCAGTGCCCGATCCATCACCGTGTCGTTCAGGGAGCCGGTCACCACCGGTGTGAGGTCGTATTGCATGCCGAGCGCTCGTACCAGCGCCGGTTCGTCGTAGCTCCGGGGTTCCATCGGATCGCGGGCGTCGATGACGTGCTTCACTCCGGCGGCCGTGGCGGCGCGCAGATCGTCCGGTTCCGGTTGCCCTGAAGTCACCAGCCAGGGCAGGGCATCGGTGGCATTGAACAGCTGGGGCATCGCCTGGCGCAACGACATTCCATTCCTCGGCTTTGACGTGCCGGGTATCTTAATCGCCATGAGCGCCGTCTCGGTGGGCCTCTGCCAGTTCCGTCCGACCAAGGGCGCGCCGGCGGCGAATCTCGACCGGATCGAACAGACCTTTCGCGACATTGCCGCCCTCCCGGTACCGCCGGGCGTGCTCGTCTTTCCGGAAGCGATTCTCACCGGCTACTTCCTGGAGGGCGGCGTGCGCGAGCACGCCTGCAGCGCCGCCGAGCTGTTCGCCGACCTCGCGACCCGACATGCGCGCGCCGGGGCGCCGCCCGTCGAAGTCTGCGTCGGGTTCTACGAGCTCTTCGACGACCGCCTCCACAATTCCGCGCTTTGGGCAGCGCTCGGCGGCAGCGACGCCGGCATCCGCCACGTGCACCGCAAGGTCTTTCTCCCCACCTACGGCGTCTTCGACGAGGAACGCTTCGTCGAAGCAGGTCGCGACGTCCGCGCCTTCGACACCCGGTTCGGCCGCGCCGCCATGCTGGTGTGCGAAGACGCCTGGCATTCGCTCACCGCGACCATTGCGGCCGTCGACGGCGCCGAGTTGATCGCGATCGTCGCCGCCAGTCCGGCGCGGGGTCTGGCCCCGGATCCGCTTCACCCCGGCGAACCGGGATCCCTGGCGCGGTGGGAACGTCTGGCGGGCGACATCGCCGCCGAGCACGGTGTATACGTGGCTCTGGTGCAGCTGGTGGGCTTCGAGGGCGGAAAGGGATTCCCCGGTGGTTCGATCCTGGTGGGCCCGGCCGGTGAAGTCATCGCGCGGGCGCCGCTGTTCGAGGACGCACTCGTCATCCACGCCATCGATACCGACGAGATCGTGCGGGCGCGCGCCGAATCGCCGCTGCTGGCGGATCTCGAGATGCGCCTGCCGCACCTGATCGACGCATTGCAGGCACGGCGCCGCGAACGCGCCGGTGAGGTCCCGGAGCCGGTCGAGATTGTTGCATCGCCACCGCGATCGGCACTGCCCCGCGCCGCGCCGATTCCCGAGCTGCGCATCGACGCACCGCTGACCGTGCGCTGGCTGGTGGAATTCCTTCGCGACGAAGTCACCCGCCGGCGCCATTTCACGCGCGTCGTCGTCGGTCTGTCGGGCGGCGTCGACAGCGCGGTGGTGGCCTTTCTCGCGGCCGCGGCGTTCGGAGCGGACCACGTCATCGGCATGCGGCTCCCCTACTGTACCTCGAGCGCTGCCTCGCTGGCCGACGCGCATCTGGTGGCCGAAGTCCTCGGCATCGAGGAGGTCACCGTCGACATCACCGCGGCGGTCGACGGGTTCGTGGCGGCCTCCGGAGTGCCTTCGACGCCGACGCGGCTCGGCAACGTGATGGCACGACTTCGCATGGTGGCGCTGTTCGATCGCTCCGCCGCGCGCGACGCGTTGCCGCTCGGCACCGGCAACAAGAGCGAGCGGCTGCTCGGCTATTACACGTGGCACGCCGACGATGCGCCCCCCGTCAACCCGATCGGCGACCTCTACAAGACGCAGGTCTGGGCGCTCGCCCGGCACCTCGACGTGCCGCAGCAGATCATCGACAAGCCGGCGAGTGCCGATCTCGTCGCCGGCCAGACCGACGAAGCCGACTTCGGCGTCTCGTACGCCACCGCAGACCCGGTTCTGGAACTGCTCCTGACCGGCTATCCCGACGATGCGATCGTGACGGCGGGTTTCGACGCCGCCGACGTGGCCCGGGTCCGGAAACGTCTTGACGGCACGCACTGGAAGCGGCGCCTGCCCAGTGTCGCGATGGTCTCGCAGACCGCCATCGGCGAGTATTATCTCAGGCCGGTGGATTACTAGGATGCCATCTACCGGGCTCCGGGTCCCGGCCGCCGGTCGCTCTTCCGTCGTTCGCCGTCGAACCTCTTCAACCGACCGGACATGACCAAGCCTCTCCCCGAATTCCGTCCGATGTCGTATTCCCGCGGCGAGATCTCGACGTTCGTCATGCCGAACATGGCCAACATTCTGGGCGACATGTTCGGCGGCGAGTTGATGGCGCTGGTCGACCAGGCAGCCGCCATCGCCGCCATCCGTCACTGTGGCGGGCCGGCGGTGACGGTCTCGATCGACAAGGTCGATTTCCGCGAACGGATCCGGCTCGGCTCGCTGGTGACGTGTCAATCGAGCGTCGATTTCGTCGGCACCACGTCGATGGACATCTCGGTGCTGGTCCATGCCGAAACGCCCAGTACCGGCGAGCGCCGTCACACCAACACGGCGCACATGGTGTTCGTGGCCCTCGACGAATCGGGACGTCCCAAGAGAGTGCCGCGGCTGGTCGCTGAAACCGAGGAAGAGCGCGCCCGGTACATCGCTGCGGAGGAATTCCGCCAGCGGCGCGGCCGCCGGTGAACCCGAGGCGGGTGGTGGTGGTGCTGGGGGGCGGCGGCGCCAAGACCGCTGCCCATCTCGGCGCGGCACGTGCGCTCGCCGAAGGTGGCATCACACCGATCCGCTGGATCGGCACGTCGATGGGCGCCGTCATGGCGGTCGCCCTCGCCTCCGGCGACGCACCGGAGTCGATTCTCGAACGGATGCTGCGCCTCAGGCGTGCCGACGTGCTGGTGGCGGACCGCATCGGGCTGTTGCGCGGTATCTGGTCGCGCCACGTGCTGAAGGCCGGCCCCCTCCGCGCCACGATCGCGTCCGTTGTGGCGGCGAGACGCTTTGCCGACCTCCCCGCGCCGTGCACCGTCACCGCCGTCGACGTCGCCTCCGGCGCCGAAACCGCGTTCGGCACCGGCGGTCGGGAGGCGCCACTGCTCGACGTCCTGGCGGCGTCGTGCGCGCTGCCGCCCTACTTTCCACCGGTGACAATCGACGGCCGGCAATATTTCGACGGCGGGACCCGGGGCCAGGTGCCGCTTCGTCAGGCCGACGGGATCGACTGCGATCTGGTCGTCGCGGTGCACACCGGTCCCGGCTTTGACGAAACCGGCGCCGCGGTGGAAGTCCCGCCGCCGCTGATCGCGCTCTCCGACACCGCCATCGGCTGGCTCATGGCCGATTCGGCGGCGCTGATGCGGGAGCGCTGGCTGGCGCGACCGGGCGCGCCCCGGCTGGTGTGGCTCCGGCCGGTGCACGACCGGGGCGCGACGTTCGCGCTCGACCGGGCCGCGCAGTACGCCGAAGCCGGTTATCGTGCCATGCAGCACGCGCTCACGGAGCTGACATGACCGATTCGCCTCGCCGCCACTTCACCCCCGCGCAAGCCGACGCCACGCTGCCGCTGGTGCGGCGTATCGTCGGCGATCTCCAGGAGCTGCATCCCCGCTGGCGCCGCGCCGTGGCGGCGTTCGAAGCCGAACAGGTCGCCGCGCACCCCGACGCCGAATCCGAAGCCGCCCGCGCCGCGCGTCTCGAGGCCGGCAAGCTGGCGGGCGAGATCGAGTCGTGCCTCGACGAGCTCGACCAGATCGGCTGCGTCTTCAAGGGGTTCGATGCCGGACTGGTCGATTATCCCGCCCTGATCGGGGGGCGCGACGTCTTCCTCTGCTGGCGTCATGGCGAGGAACACGTCGAATACTGGCACGAGGTCGACACCGGATTCGCGGGCCGGATGCCGGTCGAGGAACAACTTTTCGAGGTCACCACGACATGAACGGCTTCTGGCACTTCATCCACTATCTCGGGTTCGTCGCCTGGATCGGCGGCGGCTTGTCGGGGTTCGTCGCGTCGCTCGCCATGCGCCGCCTCGATCGCTCGCTGTGGGGCGCCGCCGTCGAAGTGCAGGGCGCCATCTACCGCGGCCTGATCGCGCCGGGTGCCGTCATCGTCCTCTTCTCGGGCATTCTCATGGCGCTCAGTGCCCCGGGAGCCATGTCCGGCGATGTCGGGCCGTGGCTCGGGACGATGGAAGGCGCCGGTGCGGTGGGTGCGCTCGTCTCGCTGCTCGGTTCGTTGCCGATCGCGGCGAGATTGTCACGCCTCGAGCCGGTGGGGCCCCAGGCTCCGCTGTTCGATGCGCTCCGGGCCCGGCTCCGCGTCGTCAGCTCCATTGCCGGCACCCTGGCGCTGATCGCCCTCCTCGCCGGCGCGCTGTACCGGCATTGAACGCCATCTCGCGCCGCGAACTGCTGGCGCTCGCCGCCGCGTTCCCGGGCATCGAGACGCTGGCGCGCCACATCCCCGGTCGCCTGCCGCGGTCCGGGGCATCGACGCCGGCCGCGCGGCCACGCGACGAAGCCGACTGGGCGCGGATCAAGGATCAGTTCGTCATCGACGGGCTGCACCTCAACACCGGCACGTATGGCGCCTGCCCGCTGCCGGTGCTCGATGCGACCATTCAGCACCTGCGGGCCTTCGAGCGCATCATCGGTCAGGAAGCGGTGGACTGGCCGGCGTTCAAGGCCGAGATCGAGTCGTTCCTCCATGCCTGGCCGGGCAGCGTGGCGGTGCTGCGCAACACCACCGAGGCAATGAACAACGCCGCCGCCGGTATCGAGCTCGCGCCCGGTGACGAGGTTCTTTCCACCACCCACGAGCACATCGGTGGACGCTGCTGCTGGGAACTGCTCGCCAGGCGGCGCGGCGTGGTCTACCGGACGTTCGCGCCACCGCTCGATCCGGCCGACGATGACGAGCTGGTCGCCGCCTGGGAAGCGCAGCTCAGGCCGCAGACCAGGGTGCTGTCCATTTCGCACGTGCTCTTCACCACCGGCATGATCCAGCCGGTGGCAAAGCTGGTCCGGCTGGCGCGGCAGCGCGGCATCATCACCGCCATCGACGGGGCGCATCCTCCGGGCATGCTGCACGTCGACCTGCAGGCGCTCGACGCCGATTTCTACGCGACGTCGACCCACAAGTGGCTGCTGGGACCGAAGGGAACCGGCCTGCTGGTGGTGCATCCCGATCGCCTCGCCACCACCTGGCCGCTGATCGCGTCGGGGGACTGGGCGGCGACGAGCATCGAACGCTTCGAGCACGTCGGCACCAGCAACGAGTCCCTGGTGCAGGGACTCCGGGCCGCTGTCGCCTTTCAGCGCGCCATCGGGCAGGACGTCATCGAGCAGCGCGACCGGGGGCTCGCGACCCGGCTTTACGACGGGCTGGCAACGCTGCCGCGCGTGCATCTCGTCTCGCCGCGCAACGCGGCGCTGCGCTCGGCGATGGTGGCGTTCACCATGGCGGGAACCACCGCCGAGCACCTGCAGGGCTACCTCGGTGGATTCCGCATCCGCACCCGCCGGATCTCCGAATTCGGCTACGAGTACCTCCGCCTGAGCACGCACATCTACGTGCTGCAGCACGACGTCGATCACACCATCGATCTGCTGCGCAACGCGCCGGTCGATTGACGGGAGGGTACGCTACGCGCCGCGTCCGGAACCGGGGCGGCGGCGCGTCCGGCTGCCCGTTCGACACAGCGGGCGAACCGGGCACTGATCGCAACGCATCACCCTCGCGGTGCAGATCAGGGCGCCGAGCTCCATCAGTGCCTGGTTGGTGGCCCACGCCGTCCTGCCGGGGCGGGGGAGGAGCGCCCGCGCGGTGGCGTCGAGGGTGCGGGCGCCGCGGGCGCCGCCGGCCAGGCGGGGGTGAAAGGCGCGGCGCAGCACCCGGGCGACGTTAGTATCCACCGCGGGCTCGGCGAGTTCCCAGGCAAAGCTCGCCACCGCGCCGGCGGTGTACCGCCCGACGCCGGGGAGTGTCCGCAGCCGCCCGGGGTCGCGTGGCAGCGCGCCGTCGTGTTCCGCCATGACCTGTTGCGCAAGGTGATGCAGGTTGGCGGCGCGGCGATAGTAGCCCAGGCCGTCCCACGCCTCGCGCACGCGGGGGGCGGGGGCGACGGCAAGCTGACGCAGCGTGGGAAAGCGCTCCAGAAAGCGGGGCCAGTATGCGGTGACCCGCGACACGGGCGTCTGCTGGAGCATGACCTCGGAAACGAGGATGTGATAGGGATCGCGCGTGCGGCGCCAGGGCAGGTCCCGGCCGTGACGCCGGAACCAGGCCAGGAGCCGTCGTCTGAAGGCGAGCCGCCGCGCCGCATCGGGGATGGACTTCCGGGTCACCGCCGGGCAAGATAGAGGCGCCATGACCGACCGTCGAGATGCAGGAGCAGAATGGAGACGCTGATCACCCGCCTGTCCGGCGGCGCGGGCCGTGCCACGCTCGACGGTCTGGCGTCGATCGGCCGTTTCGCCGCCATGGTCTTCGACATGATCCGCGGACTGACCGAATGGCGCGTCTGGCTGCCCCGCACCTTCGACGAGGCGTGGAACATCGGCGCCGGCTCGCTGTTCATCGTCTTCATCATCTCGGCGTTTGCCGGCGCTGTCACCGCGCTCCAGGCCGGCTATCAGTTCACCGGCAACGTCCCGATCTACGTCGTCGGGTCGCTGGTCACCGAATCGCTGGTGCTGGAACTCGGCCCGGTGCTGGTGGGATTGATCCTCGCCGGGCGGATCGGCGCGAGCTACGCCGCCGAACTCGGCACCATGCGCGTCACCGAACAGATCGATGCGCTCGAGTCGCTGGGGCGCTCGCCGGCCAGCTATCTCCTCATCCCGCGGGTGCTCGCCTGCCTGTTGATGATCCCGGTGCTGGTGGTCTTTGCCGACATCATCGGGGTCGGCTCGGGGTGGATCGCCTCGAAGTCCACCATCGGCATCTCCAACCAGGATTTCACCTACGGCTCGCGGGCGTACTGGCACACGTTTGACGGCTGGTATTCGGTGATCAAGGGCTTCTTCTTTGCCGGTGCGATCTCGCTGGTCTCCTGCTACCGCGGGTTCACCACGCGGCAGGGGGCCGAGGGCGTCGGCAAATCGACCACCGGCGCGGTGGTGATCAGTTCGGTGCTGATCCTGGTGCTCGACACCGTCCTCGCCAAGCTGTTGCTGAAGCAATGATCGAAATCCGCGACCTCCACAAGCACTATGGCACCCAGAAGGTGCTCGACGGCGTGACCCTCACGGTGCACGAGGGCGAGACGCTGGCGCTGCTGGGTCCGTCGGGCACCGGCAAGAGCGTACTGCTCAAGTCGATCATCGGGCTGATCCGCCCTGAACGCGGCGAGGTGGTCGTCGACGGCCAGTCGGTGCAGCACCTGAAGCGCGACGCGCTGGCCGCGCTGCGCGCCAAGATCGGCTACGTCTTCCAGAATGGTGCGCTGTTCGATTCGATGGACGTCTTCGAGAACATCCGCCTCGGATTGACGAACTCGCGGGAGTTCAAGGATCTCGAGTACGCCACGGAACGTGCCACCGAATGTCTCCGGCTGGTCAATCTCAACGTCGATACCCTGGCCAAGATGCCGGCGGAACTGTCCGGCGGGATGCGCAAGCGCGTCGGCATCGCCCGCGCCATCGCCGGCAAGCCCAAGTACCTGCTGTACGACGAACCGACGTCGGGTCTCGACCCGATCAACGCCGACATCATCGATGCGCTGGTGCGGCGGCTGGAACAGGAACTCCACGTCACCAGTATCGTGGTGACCCACGACGTCCGTGGCGCGTTCCGGACTGCTGACCGGATCGCGCTGCTCACCGGCGGCAAGATCGTCGCCGTCGGGCCGCCGGAAGTGTTCCGCGCCTCGCCCGTGCCCGAAGTGCAGGCATTCCTCGAGCGGGATTTCGAGATGGCCCCGCAAACGGAGACCATCCCATGAATACCTATCAGAAGGAAGTCATGGTCGGCATCCTGGTGCTGATCGCCGCGGTGGCGTTCTTCGGCGGGACGCTCTGGTTGCGGGGCGCGTCGCTCGGCGGGCCCGATGTCAACGTGGTGTACACCGACATCGGCAACCTCAAGGAAGGGTCGCCGGTGCGGATCTCGGGCGCGCCGGTCGGGCGGGTCTCCAGCATCACCTACCTCGGCGTCGGCCACGTCGCGGTGGGACTCAAGTTCTCCCGCCATATCGCCGCCACCAGGACCGCGACAGCGGTGATCACCGGCATCGGCATGCTCGGCGACGAGATGATCGCGTTCGATCCCGGAACCGGTGCGCCGCTCGCGCCCGGCGACACCATCCGCGGGACCGTGGCCGGGGGGATCTTCGCGCAGGCGACCAATCTGGCCGGTGCGGCGCAGCACACGCTGACCCGGCTCGATTCCGTTCTCGATCCCGGGATGGTGGCCGATCTCCGCAGCACGCTGGCGTCGACGAAACAACTCATGAACTACCTGGCCGACCAGAAGACCGGCCCCACCGCGCAGATCAATGCCACCATGATGGCGCTGCAGACCACCAGCGCCCGGCTCGACTCGGTGCTGGCCGGCGTCGACACCCACACGCTGCAATCGCGGATCGACTCGACGCTGCGCGCCACGAGCGAGGCCACGGTGCGCCTGACGGCGATGTCCAACCATCTCGACTCGCTGCTGGTGGCGATCACCCATGGCCAGGGGACGATGGGGAAGCTGATGACCGACAGCATGCTCTACGTCGATCTCCGCCACACCCTCGAGTCCACCACCGCGCTGATCAACGAACTGGAGAAGCATCCGGGGAAGATCGGCATCACCGTCCGGATTCCGTGAGGCGACGCCCGTGAACAGGCTGGAAGACCTGATCCGCCAGGTGCTGGTGGAACTGGGAGAGGATCCCGAACGTCCCGGACTGAAGCTCACGCCGCAACGGGTGGAGCAGGCGCTCCGGTTCATGACCCAGGGATACCGGCAGGACGCCCGCCAGGTGATCGGCGGCGCGCTCTTCCGCGAAGCGCACAACAACATGGTGCTGGTGCGCGACGTCGAGTTCTACTCGCTCTGCGAACATCACATGCTGCCGTTCTACGGCCGGGTACACGTCGCCTATATCCCCGACGGGTGCATCGTCGGGCCTGTCCAAGCTGGCCCGCGTGGTCGACGTCTTTGCCCGGCGGCTCCAGGTGCAGGAGCGGATGACCGACCAGATCGTCGACGCGCTCGAAGCCGAGCTCCATCCACGCGGCGTCGGCGTCGTGGTCGACGCGGTGCACCTCTGCATGATGATGCGCGGCGTGCGAGAAGCAGAGTTCGCGCACCATCACCTCGGCGATGCGGGGCTCGTTCCTCGACGACAACCGCACCCGCGACGAGTTCCTCCGCCTGGTGCACGGCTCGGGTTGATGCAGGTCACGTTCCTCGGCACCAGCGCCGCCGTTCCCGACCGTCGACCGCAACGTGTCGGCGCTGATGGTGCACCGCGATGGCGAGCTGCTGCTGTTCGACTGCGGCGAAGGCACCCAGCGCCAGATGATGCGCTACAGCGCCGGGTTCAACGTCGACGACGTCTTCTTCACCCACTACCACGCCGACCATACGCTGGGGCTCGCCGGACTGCTGCGCACCCTGGGCCTGCAGGGCCGCACCGCGCCGCTCCGTCTCCACGGGCCCCGCGGCGCCGGCGAAGCAGCTTGGCGCTGCTGGTGCAGCTCGGCATGGAGAAGGCGAAGTTCCCGGTCGACATCTTCGAACTCCGGCCGGGCGACGTGGTGCCGCGCGGCGAGTACGATCTGGTGGTCGGGGCCGCGTCGCACCGCGGCGATGCGCTGGCCTATGCCATCGCCGAACACGAGCGGCTGGGACGGTTCGACCCCGAACAGGCGCGGGCGCTCGGCATTCCCGAAGGACCGGCCGTGGGGACGGTTGCACCGCGGCGAAGTCGGTGACCCTCGGCGACGGCCGGCTGGTCACGTCGGAGCAGCTCGTCGGCCCGCCGCGGCCCGGCCGCAGGCTGGTCTATCTCCGGCGACTCGGCGCCATGCGAGGCGATGGTGACGCTGGCGCGCGACGCCGACCTGCTGATTCACGAAGCCACCTTCGGCGAGGACGAGCGCGACCGGGCACGCGAAACGCTGCACTCCACCGCACGGGACGCCGCGCTGATCGCCAAGCGCGCCGGCGTGCGCCGCCTGGTGATGACCCATATCTCGGCCCGTTACACGCCGGACGCGCCGGAGCTGGTGGCGGAGGCGCGGGAGGTCTTTCCGGAGTCGATGGTGGCGAAGGACGGAATGGTGGTCGAGGTGGCGTTTCAGGGAATAGACGTCGGAGGGCCCGAGCCCAGGGCCCGAGGCCCAGCGCCGCAGTACCCTCCGTCGCGGAATGCGGCAGCGAGCCGGCTGCCGGTTCGCCACCGTCTGACGGCCGACACCCCGGGGCGCCGAGTTCTTGCCCCTCGCCCCGCTTCCGCCCTATGTTTTGCGGCCCACGACGGGGCTGTAGCTCAGCTGGGAGAGCGCTGCAATCGCACTGCAGAGGTCAGGGGTTCGATCCCCCTCAGCTCCATCGCCCGCACCGGTTTCCGGTGCGGGCATTGTTTTTGCCCCTCAGCCCCGATTGTATGTCCACTGGCCTCATTTCGATCACCCGCGCCGCTTCGGCGCTGCTCTCGTCCGCCGACCGGCGGGCGGCCATTCCCAGTACCATCCGGGCGCCCGCCGCCCCTCGGGCCGGCTTCGGGTTTCCGGAGCTGTCCGGAGGGCGGGCGGGTGCCACCACGGTCCGGCGGACGCGGCGGCCCGTCCTCGAGGGGGTGCGTCTGTCGGAGGTGGTCGGCGCGCTCTCCTACGCGCTCGACATCGCCGAAGGGCAGGCCATGGGGCACGCCGCCCGCACCACGGCGATCGGCCTGCGGATCGGCGCGGAACTCGGTCTCGTCGACGAGCAGCGCAGCGCGCTCTATTACGCGCTGCTCCTCAAGGACCTCGGCTGCTCCAGCAACGCGTCACGATTGGCGTCGCTGTTCGGCGCTGACGACCTGTTGCTCAAGCACGCGCTTCAAGCTCACCGACTGGACCGCGACCCGCGACGCGGCCCGCTACGCCTTCAAGTATGCCGTTCCCGGCCGGGGGAGACTCGCGAAGGCATGGCACACCCTGATGCTCGGCGCCCGCGAAAAGGGTAGCGCCCGGGCGATGACCCGGACCCGTTGCGAACGGGGCGCCGACATTGCCGCGATGCTTCGACTTCCGGCGGCGTCGGCCGAAGCGATCCGCGCGCTCGACGAGCACTGGGACGGCCGCGGCCTGCCGTTCGGCCTGAGCGGGTCGGGCATTCCGATGCTCGGCCGGATCGTCTGCCTGGCGCAGACGGTCGACGTCTTTCAGCGACGCGTTCGACGTGCCCACCGCCTACGAGATGGCTCACGCCCGGCGCGGGACGCTGGTTCGATCCGGTGCTGGTCGATTGTCTCAGCGCCTTCCAGATCGACGCGGCGTTCTGGCATCACGTCAACAGCGCTGACCCGCTGCGCGCCATTCGTTCGCTCGAACCGGCGGACCGACTGATCATCTGCGACGACGCCCGGCTCGACACCGTCGCCGAAGCGTTTGCGCGCGTGATCGACGCCAAGAGCCCGTACACTGCCACCCATTCGTCGAATGTGGCGGAGATCGCCGTTGCGATGGGCCGCGCCATGGGAATGGAGGAGTGGGAACTGCGTACGCTGCGTCGCGCCGCGTTGCTGCACGACATCGGCAAGCTCGGCGTGCCGAACACCGTCCTCGACAAGCCCGGACCGCTGACCGCGGTCGAGATGGAAGTGATGCGCCGCCACACCGACCACGACGTTCGACATTCTCAAGAAGGTGGCGCGCTTCCGCCAGTTCGCCGCCACCGCCGCGGCGCATCACGAGCGACTCGGCGGCGGCGGCTACCATCTTGGGCTCAAGGGCGAAGAGATGGGGCGCGGTGCCCGGATTCTCGCCGTCGCCGACGTCGCCGAGGCCGTCTCGGCCGACCGGCCGTACCGGGCCGGCATGCCGGTCGACGAGGTCCTCGCCATCCTGCGCCGCCTGGTGCAGCAGGGCGAGCTCTGTCCGATTGCCGCCGAGGCGTTGGAAGCGACGTTCAGCGGGTTGCCGAAGAAGGCGGACGCCGCAGCGGTCCGGGCGGCGTAGCACAGTCGGGAGTCGCTGGTCATGCGTCGTGCGCCCGTCGAACGGCTCACGACCGATGACTCATGTCTTCCCTAGCGGCTCGCCCCGCGCCGAGTCCAGAGCACGCCGTCCCGGTGGCTGAGACGGAGTCCCTGCGGAACTGCGACGACGGAGAGCCCCAGCGGACCTTCGGGCGTCCGGTATTCGATGTCGTACGTTGCTGCCTGTCCGAGAATCGCGGCGTGATAGGTCGTGATCCGATAGCCCTCCGGCGGAGCGTCTCGGGACACCTGAAAGAACACCGAGTCGGAGGTCAGGATCAGTTCCCTGCCGTCGAATCGTGGTGCGTCGGTGGCCCAGCGCCCGCGAAGTTCGGCGGGTAACGGCCCCCGGGCGCGACCGATCTGGTGCGCGAGCTTCACCCCGGCCAGCGCCATCGCCGCGACGCCGATGACGGTGATGACCCGCCAGGACCGCGCCGGCGACCGGGGATTCCGGGCGTCGCGTCTGTCGTGAGCCTCGTCAGCTGCCGTCTGCGATTCCAGCAGCTGCGTGGCCTCCACAACCGCCTGCCGCAGCGCGTCATGGGACCCGTCGTCCGGGGTTGGCGTTACCGGGGGGCCGATCATCGCGCCACCAGGTCGCGCAGCGATTCGCGAATCGGATCCTGTTGGCCGGTCGGGGGCATCAGGTCGCGCGGTGTCCAGTGGGGAATTGCGCCGGAGCCTCCGTCGGTCCGTGCCACCATCGCGAGGAATGCATTGGCGATTGCGGGATCGAAGAACGTTCCGATTCCGTCCCGGATGACCTGGATCGCCTCCGCGCGCGGCATGGCGGCGCGGTATGGCCGCGCCGACGACACGGCGTCGAAGACATCGGCGACCGACAGGACGCGGGCCAACCGGGGAATGGCGTCGCCGCTCAACTGGTCCGGATAACCCAGGCCATCCCATCGTTCGTGGTGGCTCCTGACGATGGCGACAATGTCCCCGAACGGTTTGATCGGACCAAGAATCCTGGCGCCGATGACCGGATGGCTTTCGATCAGGTCGCGCTCGTCGTCGGTAAGCGATCCCACCTTGTCGAGCACTTGGAGCGGAACGGCGATCTTGCCGATGTCGTGCAGCAACCCGCCGCGATTCAAGCGCTCAAGGTCGTCTTCCGGCAGTCCCATCCACTCGCCGAGAGCGACGGCCGTGGTGGTCACGCGCTCGGAGTGGCCGGCCGTCCAGTGCGACTTGGCGTCGATGGTGGCGGCCAGCGCGAGGAGCGCGCCGCGCTGCAGCTGTCCGAGTTCTTCGACCAGTCCGACGTTGGCGAGCGCCACAGCGGCCTGGTCGACGAGATGCCGGAGCCGCAGACGGGCCGATCCCTCCAGCGTGGTTTGCTGGCGGAATCCCAACACCAGCATGCCCACCGGTCGGGCACCCTGAATGACGGGAAACACCCATCCCGCTGCCACGCCGGTCCGGGTCATGACCGGATGCTGCCGGAGCGCCAGCAGCATCGCCGGGCTGATTGCCGCGCCGGACGGCGCGTCGGAAAGCAGGGCGTGCTCGGCGGGAGGTAGCGGGATGCTCAGCGATCGCGCCGTGGCCGACCGGCTTGGCCTGACCGTGAAATCCCACGATGGGTCGGCCGGTTCACCGAGGCGTGCCAGGCCGAACGCCAGAATGTCCGCGTCGACCAGCGCCGACGCGTGTTCGAGGACCACCTCCGTCACGCCGCGACGATCCAGCGTTGACAGAATGGACCGGTCGAGCGCGTTGATGGCCTGGAGTGTATCGACGTGTTGTTCCAGCTGCCCCGCCATCAGGTTGAACGAAGTCGCCAGATCGAGAAACTCATCGCGCCGCCGCACCTCAATCGGAACACGATAGGCAAACTCGTGGTTGGCCAGGCGGACGGTCGCCTCCCTGAGGCGTCGCAGCGGCGACAGATTGCGTCGGATGAGGAAGGCGGACAGCCAGAGGACGAAGAAGAACGTCAGTGCCACGATCTGGACGAAAGTCCGGGTGAAGCTGCTGAGCGGCTGCCGGATGGCGGCGACGTCTTCCGCGACGCCGATGCGCCACGACGGCACGCCGAACGCATACCCCAGGAAGAGTTCCCAGTCGCTCCCGATCGACGTCTCGCCCTTCCCGGTCCAGCCGAACCGGCGTCGGCCCTCGCTGGCGGCCCGGAGTGCCGCGATCATTTCCGGATCGCTGGCGGGGCACGCCAACGGTGCTCCATCGGCCGAGAGAACACACAAGGTGACGTCCCGGGGGAGCCCGCTCGACTGTTCGGTCAATCCGAAGACGAAATCCAGATCGAGTTGGCCCCAGAGCACGCGGTCGGAACCGCGAACCCTGACGCCGAGCCGCAAAGTGTGGTCTGCGTCCCCGACGACGAGAGCCGGCAGGCCTTCCCGCAATCGATCGATGGTGGAGCCCGGCTCGGCGAACGGTGTGCTGCCGAGGGGTTCGAGGTCGAGGGCAACGACCCCGGGAAGTTTCCCCGGTGCCACGGTTGGCGGTCGCCTGCCGGTGGCGGCCAGCACGGTCGCACGGGCCTCGAGCACGTCCTGCAGTTCTTCCAATCGCCGTCCGACGTCCATCCCGGTTGCCTTCGCCAGGGCATCGAGACGCTCCCGGCTCTGGCGGTCCAGTATCCCGACGACGTGCCGGTAGGCCACGACCGCCGTCACACCGATCGGTGCGACCGCGGCGAGCAGAAACAGCATCACCAATCGCCGGCCGACCCGTGTCTCGAACAAGGGGAATCGCATCAGGCCGCCGCCTCAGTATTTCGAGCCGAGGCCGACGAAGCCGCCATCATCGCCGCGCACCACGTCGTCGAGGCTGCTTTGCGCGGTCAGCGGGGTGCTCGATCCGCCGTCACGACCGACACTGTAGAGATCGTAGGTGGTGTTGATCGGTACCAGGAATCGATCACGGCGCGACCCGGCCGGAGGGGCACTGCCATGCGCGGGCGGAAACGGGTAGTAGACGTATGGCCGGCCCCAAGGATCGAGCAGCTCGCCGCGCCCGATCTCGTCGAGTGACGACGGGAGCAGCCCCCCGTCGGCCTCATAAGTGGCGATGTCGACCTCGATGGCTTGAATGTCGCCGATCGCCTTGGCGACTTCCGCCTGGTAACGGACCCCGGCAACCTTTTCGGTCGTCATCCCGGTGAGGATGCCGACAATCGCCAGGACCGCCATGAGTTCGATGAGCGTCATCCCCCGCCGAGCCGCAGCCGGTGGCACGCGCCTGTCGTGATCACGGCCCCGAGCACCCACGTCTCCCCCATCCCGTTCCAGTTCGTTCCGATCCCGTTCAGGGCAAGCCACAGGCCCTTTGGCTAAGCCTTGAAGGATCAATGGCTTGCGGAATGGGATCGTGATTGATGGTGCGGCCGCCCGTGGCCCGATGCGACGCCCTTGCCATGGCGTGGCCGGCGCTGTCAAATAATTGGTCGGCGCTGCCGGCGCTCGGCGGATCGCCGAGGCCGAGGTTGCGACCGTCCGGGCCAGCACCTGATGCACGACGAACGACAACGACTCCGTTGCATCCCCCCCGTCACCGCTTCTACTTTGCCCTCCCACGCTGCCCCGTGGTGTAACTGGCAACACGTCTGACTCTGGATCAGAAGACTCCTGGTTCGACCCCAGGCGGGGCAATTCCGCAGCCCGATCGACTCAACCAGGCCACGGCCGATTTCGGTGATGGCCATGGCAGTCCGTGCTCAGCATGCCGGTACCCGACGCCGGGGCCCTCCCCGGGTCGAGGTTGCACGCCTGAAACATCCCGTTACAGTTAGGGCGGGCGCCTCGAAGGCCGGTTGCCCGATCCCCCCCCGCGTCCGCCCCCTTCCCGATCGCACACCGCTGCACGGGAGGCACCATGAATACCGTTGCGACGTCGTGGTTCACTGGCTTCACCGGCAGCGTCGAGACCATCGCCATCGGCCTGCTGTTCCTCCTCAATGGTGCCTACGTCCTCAACCTGGTCCTGAGGCGGAGCTACCGCTTCGTCGATCGCTGGACCAAGCCGCTGCTGCTGGCCGATGCCACGCTGGTGATCGCCGCGGTCGGCACACCGGTGGTGGCGCTGGCGCTCAAGATTGCCGCCCGGGGTGTCTCGTCGGTCGTCACGGCGGTGACCGGAGTCATGGCGTCGAAGTAGATTCCGCCGCAGTGCACCTGTTCAAGGACTCAACGTGAGCGACTTTCCGGGCCTGTCGATCTTCGGCTGGCTGATTTTCGCGTGGGGCGTGGCGCTGATGGCGATTGCGCTCCGCCGGGGGGACAAGAAGGATCGAATCCGTTCCCCGGTGCGCCGCTTTGCCGGTGTACTCAGCGGCGCGGTATTCTGTCTCATTGCCGCCATTCTGATCTGGCCGGGATCGACCACGCTGCGCAACGTCCTCTTCGGCGCCGCGGTGGTGGCCGGATTGCTCAGCTGGTATCTCGGGCGGCGTTCGCGTTGAGCCCGCTCCGGCGCACGGACACGTCAGCCAGCAAGCCCGATTCCGGCTGACATTCCGACAACGCGTCGTCGCGACACCGGACAGGAGCCGGGACTCATCGTGGAACCCCGCATCACGCTCATCACCCTCGCCGTCGACGACCTCGACCGTGCCGTACGCTTCTATCGCGATGGCCTCGGCCTCCCCACCAGGGGAATCGTCGGCACCGAATTCGAGCACGGGGCGGTGGCGTTCTTCCAGTTGCAGCCGGGTCTCAAACTGGCGGTGTGGCCGAGGGCGAGTCTGGCGCATGACACCGGGCTGCCGGTCGGAACGAGTTCGGCGACCGAGCTGTCGATCGGGCACAACGTGTCGAGCAAGGCGGAAGTCGACGCCGTGATGGCGCAGGCCGAGTCGGCCGGAGCCACGATCGTCAAGCCAGCGCAGCAGGCCTTCTGGGGCGGATACTCGGGGTATTTCCAGGATCCGGACGGGCACATCTGGGAAGTGGCGTGGAATCCGGGCGCGCAATTCCCGGAGTAGTCGCAGACCCCAGCACTCGGCAAATACCGCCGGCGCACTTCCAGTTCAGCGATCCAGCGTCTCGCGCACGCGTTGGGCCAGCAGGTCAGGCGCGAACGGCTTCCGCAACAACAGCTCGCCCGGCCCCGCGAACCCCGACCGGATCATCATCTCGTCGGTCGAGCCCGAGATGTAGAGCACCTTGAGCGCCGGCCGCAGCTGGGTCAGCTGTTCGGCCAGCGCCGGGCCACTCATCTCGGGCATCACCACGTCCGCCACCAGCAGTGCGATGTCGCCGGCGTGCTGGCGTGACGCCGCCAGCGCCTCGCCGCCGTTCGCGGCGCTCAACACCGTATAGCCCCGATCCTGGAGCAGGCGCGTCACGAGGTCGCGCACCGGCGTCGTGTCGTCGACCACCAGCACGGTCTCGCTGCCGCCGGTGTCCGGCGCCAGGGTCTCGTTGTCGGCGCGCTGGCGCGGCGCCGCCCGTTCGACCCGTGGCAGATGGATCTCGAACGTGGTGCCGCGGCCCATCGCGGTGTCGACCACGATGAAGCCGCCGCTCTGCTGCACGATGCCGAAGACGGTGGCGAGGCCCAGCCCGGTGCCCTTGCCCGTCTCCTTGGTGGTGAAGAACGGTTCGAAGATGCGCTCCTTGACCGTGTTGCTCATGCCGGTGCCGGTGTCGGTCACCGCAATGCGCACGTAGGGGCCCGCATGCGCGCCGACGTGTGCGCGCGCCGACGATTCGTCGATCGACACATTCGATGCGCGCAGCAGCAGGGTGCCGCCGGCCGGCATGGCGTCGCGCGCATTGACCGCCAGATTCGCGATCACCTGCTCCAGTTGGGTCGGGTCGGCACGAACGGTGCCGACGTCCGGCGCACTTTCGATCCGCACCTCGACATTGCCGCCCACCATCCGTTCGAGCAGGCGGCGCATGGCGGTGATCTCCTCGTCGACGCGGAGGTCGCGCGGCGCCAGCACCTGGCGGCGCGAGAACGCCAGCAGCTGCCGGGTCAATTCCGTCGCGCGCCGTGCCGCGCTGAGCATCTCTTCGATGTCGGCGCGTTCGGGGCGGCCCGCCTCGAGCGTGTCGAGGGCCAGTTGGCCCGACCCGATGACCACCGTGAGGAGATTGCTGAAGTCGTGCGCGATGCCCCCGGCGAGCCGGCCGACCGCCTCCATCTTCTGCGCCTGTCGCAGCTCCTCGGCCAGTCGCACCCGCTGCGTCACGTCGACGATGTTCGAGACGAGATACCGGACGCCGTTTTCCTCGAATTCGCCCAGCGACAGTTCCGCCTCGAACGATTCGCCGTCGAGGCGGCGCATTGGCACCGGGAGTCGCTGCCCCAACCCCTGCTTCATCGCGGCGATGATGTGGCTGTGGCGGTTTTCGCTGGTCACCATGCCGATTTCGGTCGATGTCTTCCCCACCATCTGGTCGTACGACGTGCCGTGCATCAGGCGGAGCAACGCGGGGTTGACGTCGACGAATCGCCCCGAGTCGTACTCGCTGACGGCAAGCCCGACCGGGCTCTTGCGGAAGATGGTGGCGAATTTCTGGTTCGATGCGCGCAACGCCGCCGCCGACTGCAGCGCGGCCGTGATGTCGAGGAAGGCGGAGATCATGATCCGGCGATTGGCGATCACGGTGAGCGTCGACGCCGTACGGGCCGTGAGCGTCCGGCCGTCGCGGGCGCGCAGCGTAAGATCGACGTCACGCGTGACACCACCGGCCGCTTCGACAGCGGCGAGATGGTTTGCACGAGCGTCGGGATCGGGCCAGATACCCAGCTCGCCGCTCGTCTTCCCGATCGTTTCCGCCCGCGAATAGCCGAAGACTTCCATGAACTCGTCGTTGACGTCGAGCAGCTCACCGGTTGCGACGTCGCTTACCGCGAGCCCCGCTGGCGCCGAGCTGAAGATGATCGAGAACTTGTCTTCGGACTCGCGGAGTGCGGCGTACGAACGATCCAGCCGGGCGCCGATGTTCCGGCCGATATAGACCACCACCGCGACGGTCGCCAGCAGCGAAACGATGGTGTTCATCGCCGCGGCGAGCGACTGTGAATGGCCCGCGAACAGGGTGGTCATCATCACGTCGGTGACGACGACGGCAAGCGCCACCGACGGCAGCAGCCAGCGCAGCATCATCGACGGCACCGAGGGCCCGGTGATGAGCCGAGTCGGCCAGACATCGGGACCGTTCGCGGCCACGATGCCCAGGGTCGCGGCAAGTGCGGTGATGCTGGACGTCACCGAAACCGGTTGCAGCCCGAGCACGGTGAACACCGGCGCCCCGTAGAGCAGGCCGAGCGGAAACGCCAGGCAGAGCGCCCCGATCGGGAGCACGATGGCGTTCGACGCCCATTGCCAGCGCCCGGTGGCGGTGCAGAGGAGGGCGATGGTGAATGCGGTGACGCCCACGCCGCCGATCGGGCGGGCGGCCGTGAGCGCGGCGACGACCGCGTTCGTGGCGGGGATCCGCGCCGCTTGCAGCACGAGATCGGTGAGGGCCACGACGAGCACCAGTGCTGCCGGAACGAATTGCGCCAGGCGCGCCGCCCGGGTGGGACGCCGGAACGAGGTGGCGACAATCGAGGCTCCGAGGGCGACAGTAGCCACCGCGACCCACGGCGCCATGGTGGAGGCGCCGGGCGGGTAGATGGGGAGCAGGCGGTGGCCCAGCAGCGAGCCGAGTCCGCTGAGGGCGCCCATGACGGCGCAGATCGCACCGCAGGCGGCGGCCGTGAGCGCAAAGCGCCCGGCGGTCTCGGGCCGCCGGACGGATGTACCCGGATCGATTTCGATCGAGCCCCGCAATGGGATGGGCATGAGTAATTCCCGGGGGAGCTTCAAGTAGCCGGGGAACGGGGCCGCAACGCAACCCCTGCCCGGATCGTCCCGGCATACCGATCGCATCAACTTCGGGCCTTCGATTCCGCCGGGCGATTCATCGCGGCCGTGGGACGCCGACGCATTGAGCCTTCGCGTCTACAATCGTGGTGGCACGCTGCTGCGGATCATTCGCGGACCCGCCGAGGACCTGACGCTTACCCGGGCGATGCGCGCGAAGTACCTGAAAGCCGCTCCCGGGGACTCCACCAACCGCTGGGGTGTCTTCGGCGGCGATGGGCGGTTCCTCGGGCACGTCGTGCTGCCAAGGGGTGTCACGGTCTACGAGATCGGACCGAACTATGTGCCTGGCACGATCATGGACGCCCAATTCGTGCCGCGCGTCGAGGAATACCGGCTGCGGAAGGGTCAGCCGAGGCAGGGCGGTGCAACTCGAGGCGGAAGGCGACGGCAACATCCTCGTCATGGGAAGCGGTGCGGTCTGCGTCATCGGGTCACGGCGTCACGAACACCATCTCGCGCAGCTCCGATTCGCCCTCCCACTCCGGCCAGTAGTCCTCGTGCAGCTTCATGAACCGGCGCATGTGCGCCTCGGCGCCAGCCTTCGTGGGCGCCTCCATGATGGCGTAACCGCCGACCACTTCCTTCGACTCGGCGAACGGCCCGTCGACCGTGCGGAGCTTGCCGCCGGTGAGCCGGACCCGCGAGGCTTGCGATGACGGCGCCAGACCACCGGTCTGCACCAGCGAACCATCCTTCAGCGACTCGGCGATGAACTTCTGCATCGCTTCCATCAGTGCCGCGGGCGGCGCGCCCTGATTCTCCGCCCCCCGGACCAATCCCAGAAACCGCATGGTACCCCTCCGGATCCGAAGTTGATGGCCGGACGATCCGGCCACATTGGCGACGATTGGTGATCCCTGAAATCGACAAGCGACCGTCTCCCGCCGGCAGCCGGCGGGCGTGATCCTGCGCGGGAGGGCCATCCGATCGGACCGCCAGGTGGATGCGGGCGCCCGGCATGGGCGGCGGCCCCGGGCATTGGCAAGCGTGCCGGCGCACAGCGCTAGAGGAGCTCGTCGAGGCCGGCGTTGCGCAGTAGTGGTGCGTAGCGTGGGTCGATTGCCAGCCCGCGCCGGTCGAACAGCATATCAGTCAGCACCCGGCGAAGCCGGCCGGGACGGCGGTGATAGCCCCGCTCGACCCAGGTCATCGCCTCGGTCCAGCGCCCGAGGTCGGCGTAGGCCGTGATGATCGCGTCGGCATCCTGGCGACTGCCGTGGTCGACGAACGGATCGGCAGTTTCGGCCCGCGCGAGTAGCTCATCGAGATCCCGTTGCACGTCAACCACACGCGCCGCTGGCCAACCCATCGCCCCGACGTCGCGGTCGATCTGGGCGGCACGCTCGAGCTTGTTGCGGAGATTGTGCACCGTCGTGCGCGTCACCTGGGCTTCCGCGTGCCGGCCTGCCCGGTGGCAGGCGATTTCCAGGCGTTCCAGCACTGACATGAAGGCGGGCGCCAGTTTGAGCGCAGCCCGCAGTGAATCGATCGATTCGTCGTTGCGGCCCGCCGCGATCAGGCAGTCGCCCAGGCCCAGGTGCATGAACGGCGCCTTCGGATCGAGTGCCACCGCCATGCGCATTTCGGCGATCGCCTCGTCCATGCGGCCGGCCATCTTGAGATAATTGCCGTACTGGCGGCGGACCATCGCATCGGTGGGGTCGAATTCGGCGCTCCGCTCGAATGCCACCGCGGCCGATTCGAAGTCGTCCTGCTGGTAGAGAAACTCCACGCCAAGCGCACTATGCACCATTCCGTTCGTCGCGTCGATGGCGAGCGCCTTCAGGTACAGCGAGTCGGCCTGCGTGAGCGCCTCGGCGAGCGGCACGACGCCCCGCCAGCCGCTCACGATGATGCAGTCGGCGATGGCGCAGAGGATGGTCGGATCGTCGGGTGCCAATTGCGCCGCCCGGTCGAGGAAGGTGCGGGCCAGCGCCAGCTTGCGTCGCGTGTCACCGCCGCCGTGCACCGAACGCATCCAGTACGTTCGTCCCTGCCGATACGCGTCCCGCGCGGTCGGATCTGCGATGCGCTCGGACCCGCCTTGTGCCGGTGGGACGACCGCGACTGCCCTCACGTCCGCGCCGGCGATCATCGGCTGATCCCATCGCCGGAGCTCGGCCAGCAGCGCCGACGCGCTCTCGAATCGCGCGCCCGGATCCTTGGCCATCAGCCGCGAAACGATCTGCGCCAGCCGCGGCGGAACGTCGGGGCGGATCAGGCACACGTCGGGAATCGGCCCGCTCACGTGTTGTGCGATCACGCTGAACAGGGTGTTGCCGCAGAACGGCGGCTGGCCCGCCAGTATCTCGTACAGCAGGCAGCCGATCGCGTACAGATCGGCACGCCCATCGATGGTGGTCTCACCCAATGCCTGTTCGGGACTCAGGTACGACGGCGTGCCGACCACCATGCCAACCGTCGTCAGGCGTCCGGAATCCGTCGTGTACTGATCGGCCATCGCATGCGAGACGCCGAAGTCCGCCAGGACGGCCCGTCCGCCGCTGCAGAAGATGTTCTCGGGCTTGAGATCGCGATGCACGATCCCCTGACTGTGCGCGTAGGCCAACGCCTCGCCCAGATCGGTGACGACCGCGATCGCGGCTTCGATGCCGAGCTGTTTCTCGCGATCGAGCCGGCCTCGCAGGGTGTCGGCCGACATCAACGGCATCACGTAGAAGAGGCCGTCCCCCGTGCTGCCACTGTCGAACAACGGCAGGATGCCCGGATGCACCAGGCGCGCCGTGATCCGGATTTCCTGCAGAAACCGGCCGCGATCCAGCCCGGCCGCCGCCGCCGCATCGAGCACCTTGATGGCGACGTCGCGATCCAGAAACTGATCGTGCGCGCGCCAGACGGTGGCCATGCCGCCCCGGCCGATCTCACCGAATACGGCATAGCGTTCGCCAAACGCCGACTGGGATTGGGCCGTACCCGGCATCCGGTGAAGATAGCGCCGGGGCACAGGCTCTGTCCCGGCCGTCGCGAAAGATCGCCGGCGAACGCCCTATTCCGCCCGGAGCGCGATATTCGGATCAACCCGCGCCGCCCGCCACGCCGGCACGCAGCAGGCGGCCACCGCGACCGCCGTCAGCGTGACGGCGACGGCGAGGTACGTCGCCAGGTCGAGGCGTGAAATGCCGAACAGCAACGATGCCACCGCGCGGGTCGCACCGAATGTCGCCCCGATGCCGATCGCCAGGCCCATCGCGGTCAGCGCCATGCCCTGGCGCACCACCAGCCGGACGATCTCCCCCTGCGACGCGCCCAGGGCGGCGCGGACCCCGATTTCGCGCGTTCGTTCGGCGACACGGCCGGCCAGGATGCCGTAGAGGCCGATTCCGGCCAGCGCCAGGGCGGCAAGCGCGAAGGCTTCGAAGATGATCAGCGCGAAATGCCGCTGCGCTTCCGACGATGCCACGAGCTGCTCCATCGTGGTGGCGCGGACGATCGGCTCGCGGTCCACCGACCAGATGGCGCGCCGGACGGCGGGGATCGCCGCGGCGGGGTCGACACTGGTGCGCACCACGATCGACTGCAGCTGATCGACCCACGGCCATTGACCCATCGGGACATAGAACGCGTCGAACTGGTTCATCGCCAGGGACTGCTGCTTCACATCGCCCACGACGCCCACCACGGTGGCCCAGCGCCGGCTGGAATCGCCGATTTCAGGGCCGGCGCGCATCTGCTGTCCGATCGGATCGCGATTGCCGAACATCTGCCTCGCAAACGACTCGCTGAGCAGTACGACCTCGGGCGCGCCGCGGACGTCACGTTCGTCGAAGAGACGCCCGCTCTTCAGCGGGATATGCAGGGTACGGAAGTAGTCCGCCGTGACGGCATAGCGTAACGCGGCTGGCGCGGCATCGGCGTTGGTCTCCGGCAACGTTGCGAACTCGACACCGTAGCTGTCGAACTCGCCAGTCAACGGCAGTTGACTGGTGAGAGCGGCGGTGGTGACTCCGGGCACCAGTCGGACCGCCTCGAGCGATCGCTGGTAGAACTGATACCGCGCGCTGTCCGCATCGTACTGATGTCCCGAGGCGTCGATCTGCATCGTGGCGACATGCGCCGTGTCGAAGCCCGGCGACAAGCGGAACAGTTGCGTGATGCTGCGCAGCAGCAGGCCGGCCATTACCAGCAGGACCGCGGCCAGCGCGACCTCGGCGACAACGAGTGAGCTCCGCGTCAGCTGCCGTCCGGCCACGCGCCGCGAACTTTCGTGAAGTTGCGTCAGCAGCCGGTCGCCCGACGCCTGCCACGCCGGAACCAGCGCCACCAGCACGCCGATACTGGCGGTGAGCACCAGCGCAAAGAGGAAGACGCCACCGTCCAGATGGATGGCATCGAGCCGGGGGAGCTGGGCCGGCGAGATGGCGACCAGGGTGTGGACGCCCACGCCGGCGATCACGAATCCGAGTGAACCGCCGAGTGCTGCGAGCACCAGGCTCTCGGTGAGAAGCTGTGCGACGATCCGGCCCCGGCCCCCGCCGAGTGCGGTGCGCATCGCGAACTCCGGCCGGCGCTGGACCGCACGGGCCAGGAGCAGGTTGGTGACGTTCACGCAGGCGATCGACAACAACAGCACGACCGCACCGACGATCGCGAGCAACGCCGGTCTGACGTCGCGCGACACGGCGTCCTGCAGCTCCGTGACGATCATCCCGGTCTTCATGTCTGCCCACGACGGGCGTGGATATTCCGCTCGGCGCTGGCGGGCGACGGCGTCGATGTCGCGATTCACCCCGGTGATCGTGACGCCGGGTCGGGCGCGCGCGACCATCGTCAGGTGGTGTCCCCACTCGCGAGTCTGGAACGATGCGTTCGCCTGATACCGCAACGGTGCCCAGATCTCGGCACCGGGGTCGACCACGTTGTCGAATTGCCGGGGCATGACGCCGATGATGGTATACGGGTCCCCATCGAGCAGCACGGACGCGCCAACCGCGGCCTGTTCCGATCCGAACCGCACGCGGGCCAGCGGTGCGCTCACGATCGCGACGTTCGGCCCGCCCGGACGATCTTCGGACGCGGTGAAGTCACGGCCGTGCGCCGGCGCGATGCCGAGCACGCCGAAATACGAGGCGGTGACACGCTGGCCGCCGAGCCGGACCGGATCGCCGCCGGCCGCACCGGCGGAAATCAGGGCCGGCTGCCAGTTGTTGGCCACCGCGACGGCCTCGAAGGAGCGAGTCCGAGCGGCGAGTTCGACGTAGGTACCGTAGGTGACGTCGATCGGCGCTCCGCCCTCGCCGAAGTCGGAGATCATCACCACCCGGTTGGCGTTCGGGTAGGGGAGCGGGTCAAGGAGAATCGGCTTGACGGCGCTGAAGATCGCCGTGGTGGCCCCGATGCCGAGTGCCAGGGTGAGCACGCTGACCGTGGTGAAGCCCGGCGAGTGGGACAGGCGGCGAACGGCCAGGCGAGTGTCGGTGGCAATGCGCTGGACAAATCGCTCCCAGCCGGCTTCGCGAATCTGCTCCCGGGCGCCGGTCTCGTTGCCGACATCCAGCATGGCCACCCGTTGCGCCGCGGCCGGTGACAGCCCGTCTCGGATGTTTGCGGCGGTAGCTGCATCGATATACTGGGCGACCTCGTCGCGGATGTCGCGGTCGGTGGCGGCGGGTCGGAACAATGCCCGGGTGCCGTGTTTCAGCTGCCGCCAGAACGACACGGCTTCAACCCTCCACCTTGAGAAGGCGTGCGATCGCCGACGCACGGCGGTTCCAGTCCGTCGTTTCGGCCGCGAGCCGCCGATGACCGGCCCGGGTCAGGCGGTAATACTTCGCGCGCCGCGCATTCTCGGTGGCCCGCCACTCCGGATCGACAGCGCCGGCGCGTTCCAGGCGCTGCAACGCGGTGAGCAACGAACCGGGGTTCACCTTGAAGACGCCCCTGGAGATCTGTTCGACGCGGCGACCGATGCCGAAGCCGTGCATCGGCGCCAGCGACAGCGTCTTGAGGATCAGCAGGTCGAGGGTTCCCTGGATGACGTCGGTGGTGGGTTCGTCCATCGCGGTGTCCGGCAGAAGGTGCCGGGAAGTCTACCGGTCGTTCATCATGATTGTCAAGATGTGACGATCACATGCTGATCCGCCTGGGGCTGACGGCGGGCAATCCGGCGCGTGACGAGACCGGGTCCGATGACGGAGCGCCCGGCCCCCTGAACAGGCGCGAACCCGCACCGCGCCCTTGCCGCCCTTCCACCCGCTGCCTACCATGCTCCGCATCCCGTCGGACACTTCAGTCACCAACCCGTTATCGACCTGGGATTCGATGCAGGCTACGCCGGCCTCACCGTCCGATTCCGCGCAGAGCGTCTCCGACCACCGGCCCGCGATCGTCGCGGGGTTTCTCGGCTGGACCCTCGACGCATTCGACTTCTTCGCGGTGGTCATGTGCCTCGGCGCCATCGGCAAGGAGTTTGGCCGGACCGATGCGGCGGTGGCGTTCTCGCTCACGCTCACGCTGGCGTTCCGGCCGGTGGGCGCGTTCATCTTCGGGCTCCTGGCCGATCGCTACGGGCGGCGCCTGCCGCTCATGCTCGACCTCGTCTTCTTCTCCATTGTCGAAGTGCTCACCGGGCTGGCGCCCAGCTTTGCCGTCTTCCTGGTGCTGCGCGCGCTGTACGGCATCGGGATGGGAGCGGAATGGGGGGTGGGAGCGTCGCTGGCGATGGAGAAGGCCCCCTCCAACCGGCGCGGCATCCTCTCGGGGCTGCTGCAGGAGGGATATGCCTTCGGCTACCTGCTGGCCGCGGCGTGCTACTTCGTCGTCTTTCCGCGCTTCGGCTGGCGGCCGATGTTCTTCATCGGCGGGCTGCCGGCGCTGCTCGCCATCTATGTGCGCTACCACGTCAAGGAGTCGGAGGTCTGGGAAAAGGTTCGCCACACCTCGTGGCGCTCGCTCTTTGGCGAGATCGGCGCCAACTGGAAGCTGGTGCTCTACATCACGCTGCTGATGGCGATGATGAACGCCGTCTCCCACGGAACCCAGGACCTCTATCCCACCTTCCTGCAGCGCGACTGGGGTTTCACGCCGCAGCTGCGCGCGGCGCTGACGGCGTTCTCGATGGTGGGTGCCATTGCCGGTGGCATCGTGACCGGGATGATCTCCGACCGGGTGGGCAGGCGCCGCGCGATTGTCACGACGCTGCTGCTGGCGGTGGTCGCGGTGCCGCTCTGGGCGTTCGCGCCGACGCTGACCCTGTTGTGGGTCGGTGCCTTTGTCATGCAGTTCATGGTGCAGGGCGCGTGGGGGGTGATCCCGGCCCACATCACCGAACTGTCACCCGACGGCGTGCGGGGATTTCTCCCCGGGTTTGCCTACCAGTGTGGTGCGTTGCTGGCCGGGCTGGTGCCGCTGCTCGAGGCGCGCGTCGCCGAGCACATGAGCTACGCGCGCTCGATGGCGAGCATCGGTGCGGTGCTGTTCGTGGTGGCAGCACTGGTGGTCTGGCTCGGGAAGGAGCGGCGCGCCGTCCACTTCGGCGGTTAGCGCGGCAGCGTCCGCTCAGCGCGCGGCGATATGCCCGTCCAGCCACCCCTCGATGTCGGCCATGACCTGCTCGCGTCCGGTGTCGTTGAGCAGGTCGTGGTAGGCGCCCTGGTACAGCTTGAGGGTCTTGTCACTTGCGCCGGACTGGGCGTAGAACAGCTCGCTCCCCTTTGCCGACGCCGCCTTGTCTCCGGTGCCATGCAGGATCAGCGTCGGGAGGGTCATCGACGGGAAGAGGTGCTCGAGCTTTTCATCGGCGCGGACCATCGCCGCCAGCGTCTGGCTCGGCTGCGTCTCGTGGGCAATGAGCGGATCGTCGTTCATCCGCTTGACCGCCGCCGGATCGCGCGAGAACTCGTCGTTCTTGAGGTGGAGGATGTGGGCATGCGGCGCGACGTGGGCCAGCCCCTTGAAGACGGCGAGCGCAAAGTCGGGTGCCGGGACCTTGAACGCGAAGCTCTCGGAGATGAGGCCCGCAAGCGCGTCCTGGTGTCCGGCGGCATAGAGGCAGGCGACGACGCCCCCGGCGCTGTGGCCGAGGATGAATAGCGGCAGCCCGGGGTGGTGAGACCGCGCGTGCGCGACGAGTGCGCCGGCATCGCTCACGTAGTCGTCGAAGTCGGCGACATAGAAGCGTTCCCCGTCGGACCGCCCGCGCCCGCGCAGGTCGACGGCGTACGTCGCCAGGCCCCGCGCGGCGAGCCGCTCGCCAACCCACGAGTAGTAGCCGCTGTGGGAGTTGAAGCCGGGAATGATGGCGACCACGGCGCGGGGGTCGCGGGAGGTGCTCCAGCCCCGATAGAAGAGGCTGAGGCCGCCGTTCGAGAGGTGTCCGGTGGTTTCCATGGGGCTGATGTATAGTTTGTGCGGTCCGCCGCGTCTTGTCCGATTTGTCGATCATGGTCCGCCATATCGGGGGCGCAGGTAACAATCCGGTCGCGACGTTGCCGGGAGCGATCCATGGGTCGACTTCAGGATTTCGGCGAGGTGCTGGGCGGTCGGCTGCACGCCGAGCATCGTCCGGCGATCACCGCGAGGGCATTGCCCGCCGCGGAGGCCACCGTGGCGGAGGTGTGGTCGGAGCGGCCGACGTTGCAGCGGTCGGACCCGATGCCGTTCGACACGGCGTATGTCGCCGTGCTGCAGTTGCGTGACTATCCCCGGCACGAATGGTGGGAAGACGGCCGCCAGGCGCCGCGCACCGGGCTTCGCGCCGGCGACATGACGCTCTACGACCTGCGGCGCGACCCGCGGTTCACGATCAACAGCCCGTTCCACTCGGTGCACGTGCACCTGCCGCTGGCGCTGCTCTCGGCGGCGCGGCGGGACTCGGGCGGGTCGCCGCTCGCCGGCATGCGCTGGAACCCGGGGCAGGGCGTCGACGATCCGGTCTTCCGGCACCTGGCGCTGGCGCTCCGGCCGGCACTGGCCCGGCCCGGCGAGGCGAGCCGGCTGCTGGTGGATGCGGTGGTGCTCGCCATCGCGGCCCACGTCGCACTGACGTACGGCGCTCCGGGGTCGGCGGCGCGGGTGCGGCGAGGGCTGTCACCGGCCCGCCTGCGGGTGGCGCTCGAGATGATCGATGCGCGGCTCGACGGCACGCTGCGCATCGGCGACCTCGCGCGGCAGTGCGGCCTCCCACCGAGCCATTTCGTCCAGGCGTTCCGCGCCGCGACCGGAACCACGCCGCATCGCTGGTTGACCGCGCGGCGGATCGAGCGCGCCAGGGAGCTGCTCCGGGACGGCAGCCTGCCGCTGGCGCAGGTGGCGCTCGCCTGCGGTTTTGCCAACCAGAGTCATTTCACGCGGGTATTCACGCGTGCCAACGGACTCCCTCCCGGCGCCTGGCGCTCGGCGCCCCGGGCGTGATGCGGGCGGTATATTCTCCGGCATTGCGAGACCACGTTCAGACGTGATCCCCGCTCCCAACGGCCACATATCCGGAGTTGTGCAGATGCGTGAATCCACCACAAGCGCCGTCGCGGTCCGACTCGTGATCGCGGCGGGGCTTGCCGCGGCTGGTATCACCCTCGCCACCGCGGCTCCGGTGTCCGCCCAGCAGGCCCACATCACCAACGAGACGCCGTCGCACTTCACCACGGTCGACTCGTCGTGGAATTACACCCGCCGCGACGTGATGATCCCGATGCGCGACGGCGTGAGGCTGCACACTGTCATCCTGATTCCGAAGGGCGCCCGCAACGCACCGATATTGCTCACCCGCACGCCCTACGACGCCACCGCCACGACATCCTACTCCTACAGCTCACACCTCGCCCCCGAGCTCAACGGCTACGACAACGCGCAGGACGTGATCATCCCGGGCGGCTATATCCGCGTCGTCCAGGACATCCGCGGCAAGTACGGCTCCGAGGGCGAGTACGTCATGAACCGCCCGCTGGTGGGACCGCTCAACGACTCGAAGGTGGATGAGTCCACCGACACCTGGGACACCATCGATTGGCTGGTGAAGAACCTTCCGGAGTCGAACGGGCGGGTCGGCGAGCTGGGCATCTCGTACGACGGCTTCGAACCGCTGATGGGCCTGATCAACCCGCATCCGGCGCTCAAGGTCAGCGTGCCGATGAACCCGATGGTCGACGGCTGGATGGGCGACGACTGGTTCCATCACGGCGCGTTCCGCCAACAGAACATGCCGTACATCCTCGAGCAGGAAGCGACGCGCGACAACTCGGTCCACTGGTGGACCAACGCGTTCGACGATTGGGACGTCTACATGGATGCCGGCAGTGCCGGCGCACTCGGCGCTTCGCGGGGCATGCAGCAGGTGGGCTTCTGGAACGAGATCGTCCAGCACCCGAGTTACGACCGGTGGTGGCAGCTCCAGGCAATGGACAGCATCCTTGGCAAGCAACCGCTCAAGGTGCCGACCATGCTGGTGTCGTCGCTCTGGGACCAGGAGGACATCTACGGCGCGATGGCGGTCTACCGCGCCATGGAACCGTTGGACGTGAACCACGACATGGTCTACCTCACCATCGGCCCGTGGCACCACGGCCAGGAGATCGAAGACGGCAGCTCGCTTGGCGCAATCACGTTCCCGAGCAACACGTCATACGATTTCCAGCGGAACATTCTCGGCCCGTTCCTGGCCAAGTACCTCAAGGATTCCGTGCCCGCGCAGCCGGTCGCGCCGGTGAACGCCTACCTCACCGGTGCCGACCGCTGGGAACGGCTCGATCGGTGGCCGAGCGGGTGCACGGGCGGATGCCTGCCGACGCCGACGCCACTGTACCTGGAATCGGGCATGAGGGTCGGATTTGCGGCACCGACCACCGCCGGCAACGGAACCGATTCCTACATCTCGGATCCGGCCAAGCCGGTGCCTTACCGCGTGCGGCCGGCGCAGCCGGTCGGTTACACGCCGCCGCTCACCTGGGTGCAGTGGCTGGTGGACGATCAGCGCGAGGTGGGAAGCCGCACCGACGTACTGGCGTACCAGTCGGACGTCCTCACGGCACCGGTGCAGGTGAGCGGCGAGCCGATGGCCAACCTCGTTGCCGCGACGACCGGCACCGACGCCGACTGGGTGGTGAAGCTGATCGACGTCTACCCGCCGGAGATGGGCACCGATCCGTCGATGGGTGGCTACGAGCTCCCGGTGTCGATGGACATCTTCCGGGGACGGTACCGCAAGAGCTACTCCGATCCGGAACCGATCACGCCGAACAAGCCATTGCAGTACCGGTTTCCGCTCCCGACGGTGAACCACGTCTTCCTCCCGGGGCACCGGATCATGGTGCAGATCCAGTCGAGCTGGTTCCCGCTCTATGATCGCAACCCGCAGACGTTCGTGCCGAACATCTTCCTGGCCAGTCCGGGAGACTACCGCAAGGCAACGATGACGATCTACCACGAGCCGGGGCATGCATCGCTGATCGAGCTGCCGGTGGTGAAGCCATGAATCCGCCCCGCCGATCCCGAGCGCCGTGGCCGCTCGTGATCGCCATATTTGCACTGCCCGGAATCTCGGCCGGCCGCAGCAGGATTTCAGCGGATCGTCTGGCGCGAACGGGGCGGTGACGCAGCCGACCGGTTCGGGGCAACGGTCGGTGTGGACGATGGTGAGTGCAGGCAGGGTGCGCCCGTGATGCCCCGGGCGACGGACGGGCGTGTATCATTCCGTGCATCCGCCTCCCGAACCCGGGCTCACCATGGCACTCACCGATCAGCAACGCAAACACCTCGAAGGCCGCCTCGTCGAGGAGCGTGACCGCATTCGCCGCGACCTGCATCAGGCGGAATCCGATCAGTCCGTCGACGACCAGGAGCGCGGCGGCGACGTCGTTTCCGTGCCGACCCATCTTGCCGACCGGGGCACCGACACGTTCGACGACGAACTCGAGCTGAGCAACGCCGAACGGATGCAATCGGAATTGCGGGAAATCGATGCGGCGCTCAACCGGCTCTACCAGCATCCGGAACGGTTCGGCATCTGCGAGGACACCGGGAAGCCCATTCCGATGGAGCGACTCGAGATCGTGCCCTGGGCGCGGACCTGCGAGCAGGCCGGAGCGTAGGCGTCAAACGCCCATGAACCGCCGACAGGGCGTCACCGTAACGCTGCTGCGGATCGCTGCCGGCGCGGCGTACTTCTCCCACGGCGCCCAGAAGATCTTCGGGTGGTTCGGGGGATTCGGCGGGCCCGGCGCGCACGCCGTCTATCTGAGCCGGTTCGGCGCTGCCGGTGTGATCGAAGTGACGGCGGGTGTCCTGCTGATCTGCGGCGTGTTCACCCGGCCGGTTGCCTTCATCGCCTCGGGTGAGATGGCGGTGACGTATTTCTGGATGCACGTCAGCGCCAGCCACCACATCTGGTGGTGGTCCAACCACGGCGAATTGCCGTTTCTCTACGCGTTCATCTGGCTCTTCTTTGCCGTCCACGGGGCCGGACCCGCGAGCGTCGACGGGTGGCTCCGGGACTCCGGCGCCGCAAAGAGCTCGCTCGATCGGGTGTGATGCTCGCGGCGCGCGGATTGGCGCTGTCAGGCATCGCGCGCCAGACGGATCCCAGAGAACTGCCAGCGGGCATCGGGCGGAAAGAAGTTCCGATAGGTGGCGCGGATGTGCGAGCGCGGCGTGGCGCACGATCCGCCGCGCAGCACCAGCTGATTGCACATGAACTTGGCGTTGTACTCGCCCAGCGCGCCCGCGGGCGGCCGATAGCGCGGATAGGCGGTGTAGGCGCTCTGCGGTCCATTCCCAGACGTCGCCGAACAGTTGCACGGGCGCCCCCGGTCGGGCCGGCGCCGGGTGAAACCGGCCGTCCTCGAGAAGATTGCCCGCGGTCGGCAGCGGAGCGGCGATCGCCTCCCACTCCGCCTCGGTCGGTAGACGGGCCCCGGCCCAGCGCGCGTAGGCGTCCGCCTCGTAGTAGCTGACGTGGGTGACCGGTTCGGCCGCTGCGACCTGGCGTTCGCCACCGAGCGTCATCATCCACCACTCACCGTCCCGCTCCTCCCAGTAGAGCGGTGCGTTCCACTGTCGCTCCCGGACCGTGTTCCAGCCGTCGGCGAGCCACAACTCGGCCCGCGCGTAACCGCCGTCCGCCATGAACTCGAGGAATTCGCCGGCTGTCACAGCGCGCGAAGCCAGCTCGAACCGGTCGACGAACACGCGGTGGCGCGGCGTCTCGTTGTCGAATGAGAACGTCGCGCCGTCGAATCCGATGTCGAGAACGCCATCGGGGCCAGCGACCCACGACAGCGACGGTGCCTGAGTCCGGGCGTCATCGCGCGCCGGCCGGTAGACCGGATGGAGCGGATTGCACGACAACAGGTACTTGAGGTCGGTGACGATCAGTTCCTGGTGCTGTTGTTCGTGATTGAGGCCGAGGGTGACGGCGGCGGCATCGTAGCGGCCGCCGTCGAGCAGACCGGCCATGGCCGCGTCGACGTGCTCCCGGTAGCGCAGGATGTCCGCGACACCCGGCCGGGTCAGCAGGCCACGGCGCGGCCGAGACCACTGCGGGCCCACGGCGTTGTAGTACGAATTGAACAGGAATTCGAAGTCGGGATGGAACGGGCGATACCCCGGCACCGACGGCTTGAGCACGAATGTCTCGAAGAACCAGGTCGTGTGGGCCAGATGCCAACGGGTGGGACTGGCATCGGGCATCGCTTGCACGACGTAGTCTTCCGTCGCCAGCGGCTCGCGGAGCCAGTCGGTCGTGGCTCGGACCGCGCGATAGGCCTCGGCAAGTCCGGTATCGGCACCGGCCGCGGCCCGATCGATTCGAGTGGTAGTGGTCATGAGATCTCCCGATTGCTGCTGCGCCGCGAGTGGGTCAGGTATTCCGCTGCAGGAGCAGCTCGGCGAACCAGCTCCGGGCATCGGTGAATGTCTCCCGCAACGTGAAGCCGAAACACGCCAGATACGCCTCGAGGTTCCGGACCACATACTTGCGGCTGATTTCCGTCATGATGCGCTCGCCGGCTTCGACCGTGATGGATTGGCCGATTGGTGCGAGGCGGATCGTCTGGGTCCGGTCGAACCGGGCGAAGATCTCGACCCGTTGCCAGTCGCGAACGTACCGGGCCTCGTGTCCGACGGCGGAAAGGTCGAGATCGGCACCGAGTTCGCGATTCATCCGGCCGAAGATGTTGCGGGTGAACTCGGCGGAATATCCCGCCGCATCATTGTAGGCGGCGTCGATGATCGCCGGTTCCTTCACCAGGTCGACGCCGAGGAGCACGAAGTCACCGGGCGCGAGGCTGCCCGAGAGCGCGTCCCAGAAAGCCGCCGTTTCCGTCTGGTTGAAATTGCCGAGACTGCTGCCCAGAAAGATCACCATGACCGGCGACATGCCGCGCAGCAGCGGGAATGCGGCGTCGTTCGATCGATTGATGGGCGACGAGGTGATGCCGGGATGTGCCGCCGAGATCAGCCGCCGGCCGGATTCGAGCGCGGTGGCGCTGACGTCGACCGGCATGTAGCGGACCGGTTCGCCGTGGCTGGCGTACGCCTCGAGCAGTTTCATCGTCTTGGCCGACGATCCCGCCGAAAGTTCCACCAGCGTCAGCGGGCCGGTCAGGTCGGCGATCGCGGCGGCGGACTCGGACAGGATCGCCGCTTCGGTCCGGGTGAGATAGTACTCCGGCGTGCCGGTGATTGCTTCGAACAACTCGCTGCCCCGCGCATCGTAGAGATAGCGGCACGGCAACCACCGGGGACGGTCCGAAAGCCCGATCACCACCGCTCGGGCGAAGTGGTCATGCATGACTGCAAGATAGCGCGGCGCCTGCGTCTGCTTGACCCGAGAGTTACCCTTCACGGGTGATCGTCGGCCGGCAGGTCGGCCTGCAATGTCCGGACATCAGCGGAGTCAGCCATGAGCGGAAGAGACGCCGGAACGCCGCGCAGCCGCGTGAGCTATGGAGACGAACCGTGCGAGCATATCGCCGCGGTGACAGCGATACGTCACCCGGTCCGCCGGGAATGCGAAGAATGTGTCAAGATCGGCGCATCGTGGGTCCATCTGCGGACCTGTCAGCAATGCGGCAGGACGTTGTGCTGCGACAGCTCGCCGAACCGCCACGCCAGCAAGCATGCACACGCCAGCGGACATCCGGTCATCGCTTCGGCCGAACCGGGCGAACGATGGGTGTACTGCTATCCGGACGAGTTGACGGTGGAGTATGACTGAGCCCGGCGACTCGCCGGCAGCGCCGGGTGAGGGCGGCGGCAGCACTCCCGCGCCGGATCGGCGCTTTCCGGTCCTGACCGCCGCGCAGATCGCCCGCATCGCGGCGCGCGGCCGTCACCGCCCCGTCGCACCGGGCGAGGTGCTGGCCCGCGCGGCGGCATCGCCGACGAGTTGCTTCGTGGTAATCGCCGGCCGGCTGGAGGGGATCAACACGGCAGCGACCGGCCAGACGGTCGTCGCCAGCCTGGGCCCCGGGATGTTCACCGGCGAGACCAACCTGCTCTCCGGCACGCGTGGACTGGTGGACATCCGCGTCACCGAGGCCGGCGAAGTCGTCGAGGTGGATCGGGCGGACCTCATGGCCGTGATTCAGGGCGATCCCGAGTTGAGCGACATCCTGATGCGCGCCTTCGTGTTGCGCCGCGTCGCACTGATCGCCAACGAGTCCGGCGACACCGTCGTGCTGGGCTCGAGTCACTGCCGGGGATCGCTGCGGATCCGCGAATTCCTGACGCGGAACGGGCATCCGTACACCTGGCTCGATCTCGACCACGAAGCGGATGTGCAGCAGCTGCTGGACCGCTTCAACGTGACGGCGGCGGACGTCCCGGTGGTCATCTGCCGCGGCACGGTGGTGTTGCGGAATCCGGGCAACCGGGAGATTGCCGCCTGCCTCGGTCTCAACGACGTCGTGCCGCCCGGCCAGTCGTACGATCTGGTGATCGTCGGCGCCGGCCCTGCGGGTCTGGCGGCCGCGGTCTACGGCGCGTCGGAGGGGCTCGACGTGCTGGTGCTGGAAACGACTGCCGCGGGCGGCCAGGCCGGCACCAGCTCGCGCATCGAGAACTACCTCGGGTTTCCGACCGGTATTTCCGGACAGGAACTGGCGGCACGCGCGCACGTGCAGGCGTTGAAGTTCGGTGCCCGGTTCATGATCGCGACCGGGGCGACGCGTCTCGACTGCGCCGGCCCCGGCTACACCATCGAGGTCGACGGTGGCGAGTCGATCCACGCCCGCGTCGTGATCATCGCGACCGGGGCGGAATACCGCCGACTGCCACTCGAGGGACTGTCCCGGTTCGAAGGCGCGGGCGTCTATTACGCCGCCACGCCGATGGAAGCGCAGCTGTGCGGCGGCGAGGACGTGATCATCGTCGGCGGTGGCAATTCGGCGGGCCAGGCGGCGGTGTTTCTGGCCGAGCATGCCAGACAGGTGCACATCCTGATCCGGTCCGGCGGACTGGCCGAGACGATGTCGCGTTACCTGATCCGCCGCATCGAGGACCATCCGTCCATCGTGCGGCACACCCGGACAGAAATCGAACGTCTCGAGGGCGAGCGGCAGCTGGAGCGGGTCACCTGGCGCAACAACGAGACCGGCGCAGTCGAAACGCGCGAGATCCGGCACGTCTTTTCGATGACCGGGGCGGTGCCCGCCACCGATTGGCTGGCCGCCTGTGTGGCGCTCGACGATCGGCACTTCATCAAGACCGGAGCGGATCTGGCCCCGGAAGATCTCGCGACGCCGCCTTGGCCGCTGGCCCGGTCACCGCACCTGCTGGAAACGAATCGCCCCGGCGTGTTTGCCGTCGGCGACGTTCGCTCCGGCAGCTTCAAGCGGGTGGCGGCGGCGGTCGGCGAGGGATCGGTCGCGGTGGCCGCCGTGCATCAGGTCCTGGCGGGGCGGTAGGACGGGGCGCCGCGCGCGGGGAAGGCGCTACGTCGCCATCGGCGACACCGGCAATGTCACCCGGAACTCGGTGCGACCCGGTTCCGAATCGACGTCGATGATACCGTTGTGCCGTTCCACCAGCCGCCGTACGATGTCGAGTCCCAGCCCGGTGCCCTTGCCGACCGGCTTGGTGGTGAAGAACGGATCAAAGATGCGGTCCCGCACCTCGGCGGGAATACCCGGTCCGTTGTCGACGACGCGCACTACCACCCGTCCCGCGTCCTGCGTCGCGGTCACCTGCACCTGACCACCGTCGGGAACGGCATCGAGCGCATTGTCGAGCAGGTTGGCCCAGATCTGGTTCAGTTCGCCGCCGAAGCCGTTGACTGCCGGGAAGTCGGGCGCGATATCGACGTGAACCGCCGCTGATCTCGCTCGCGCCTTCGACGCCAGTACCGCGAGAGTGTCGGCGAGGCCCTTGCCGACGTCGACCGGTTCGGGCGCCGCCGCGTGATCCATGTACGTGAATCCCTTGACGGCGCTGACGAGCTTGTGGATGCGCGAGGAGGCGCGTTCGATGTCGTGGGCCAGGCTCTGAACCGTGCATCCCGCCGCGAGCCAGCGCACGGCGGCATCCAGCTTTTCCCCCGTCAACGTGGCCGCGAGTTCGTCGAGCGTGCCGAGTCTGACCTCGGTGGCGCCAAGGGCTTCCGCGTACACCGGGTCGGCATGGTGGTGCGTCATCCAGTCGGCAAGCGCTTCTTCGCGATCGGCCTGATCGAGCGGCGAGCGGATGACGGTGGCCGGAGTCGCCATGCACGCGGCGCGCACCCGGTCGAGCTCGGCGCGTTCACCGGCCCCGAGTTGCGTGGCGCCAAGCGTCCGGGCGGCTTCCTCGAATCGCCCCAGCGCCGCCGTGAGCAGCGCGGCGCTGCGCGCCGCCGCCGAAGCCGGGTTGTTCAACTCGTGGGCAAGCCCCGCGGCCAGCTTTCCCAGGGAAGCCAGCTTTTCGAGTTGCAGGTCGCTCGACTTGAATACGCGGGCGCGGTCGAGCATGAGGTGCACCAGCTCCGCGGTCACGTGCGGACAGGCAACTGGCAGCTGCTCGACGTCCTGCGGCGCAACGACCAGCACGACCGTCGGGACTTCGATGACAGAATTGCCCGGCGACACCTTCATCCGCGAGTACGGCAGCAGCCCGGTGATTTCACCGGCGTGCCACTCCATCACCTTGTGCCACGCGCCGCCATGGTCGGTGGAGTGGGTGATGTGGCCTTCGAAGATGACATACATCGCGGGCACCGGTTCGCCCTTGCGCGCCACGACGTCACCGATGGCAAAGTGCGTGACGGTGCCGTGGTCGGCGAGCCACTGCAGCTCCGCGGGCGGCATCGCGGACAGCGTGCGATGCGCGCGCAACCGGTCGACGGCCGTGGGCCCGTCGGGCGGTGGCGAACCGGTCGTGACGTCGGCCACGATGCTATACCGTCCGCAGATACTGGTGGATCATGCTCACCGTGGCCGAGCCTTCGCCGACGGCGGCGGCGACACGCTTGCCCGATCCGTAGCGGGCGTCGCCGGCGCAGAAGATGCCCGGAACGTTGGTCTCGAACGGGAACGGATCGCGGTCAGGCGTCCATCCGGCCGGCCGCTTCCCGTCTGCCATCGCGTCGCGGCCGGTGAGGACGTAACCCTGCGGATCCCGCCGCACCACGTCGCCGCAGAGCGCCGTGCGCGGCGACGTGCCGATGAAGATGAACATCGCCGCGGCGTCGATGTCCCGCCGGGCGCCGGAGGCGACGTCGGCGACGGTGACCCGCTCCAGCCGCTCCGCGCCGTGCGCGGCCGCGAGCGTGGTGCCGGTCAGGACTTCGATGTTGGGCGCCTCGGTGATCCGGTCGACGAGATACTGCGACATGGCGTCACCCAACGACGAGCTGCGCACGAGCATCGTCACCTTGCGTGCGTAGCGGGAGAAGAACATCGCGCCTTGCCCCGCGGAATTGGCGCCGCCGATCACCAGGACGTCCTGTCCGCGGTAGTTGGCGGCCTCGGCGAGGGCGGCGCCGTAGAACACGCCGGCCCCGACCAGCGGGGTGATGCCTTCCGATTCGAGCCGCCGGACTTCCATGCCGGTGGCGATCAGCATGGCGTAGCCGCTGAGCTCGGTTCCGTCGGCGAGCACCACCTTGCGGTAGGGCTCCTCGCACTTGACGGACACCGCTTCCTGCGCGGCAATGAGTTCCGCGCCGAAGCGCCGGGCCTGCGTCGCCGCGCGCCGCGCCAGGTCGGCACCGGTCACGCCGCCCGGAAAGCCGAGGTAGTTCTCGATCCGGGAACTGGTGCCGGCCTGGCCGCCGGGGGCGCTCGACTCGATCAACACGGTGCGCAGCCCCTCGGACGCGCCATACACCGCGGCGGCGAGCCCGGCGGGGCCGGCGCCAACGATGATCAGGTCGTAGAACGGCTGCTGGGCCCGGGTCTGCATGCCCAGGTGCTCGGCCAGCTGGCGCGTCGTCGGCTGCGTCAGGGTAGCGCCATCGGGGAAGAAGACGACGGGCAGGCCGGTCGGAAACCCGCTGGCGCCGGACAACAGTTCGCGGATCGTGCCGTCATTGTCGATGTCGAGCCACCGGTACGGCACCTGGTTGGCCGCGAGGAAATCCTTGACGACATAGCTGGCGGGCGAGAGCGTGCTGCCGGCGACGCGGATGCCATCGAATGCCGGCCGCGCCCGGGCGAACCAGTCAGAGAGGAGGTCGTCGAGCACCGGAAAGAGGCGATCACTCGGCGGCTCCCAGGGCTTGAGGAGATAATGGTCGAGGCCGATCCGGTTGATTGCCGTGATCGCGGCCTCGGTGTCGGCGTATGCGGTGAGGAGCACGCGGCGGGCATCAGGGTAGAGCTTGATTGCCTCGATCAGGAACTGCGTGCCCGATATTCCCGGCATCCGCTCGTCGGCGAGGAAGAGCGCAACCTGGGCGCCGCGCTGCTGCAGTTGCCGGACCGTATCGAGCGCCTGTTCGCCCGACGCGGCTTTCAGGATCCGGTAGTCGGCGCGGAAATGATTCCGCAGGTCGCGCTCGACAGCGTTGAGCACCTCGGCATCGTCATCGATGGCGAGGATGACGGGTTTTGGCATGACGATGATGATAGCATACACCGGCAAAAGGGGCGGCGCACCCGGCAGCGCCGAAGCTGGCCGCTACGGCCGCACCACCAGCAGTGTGAACGTCCCCGGAAGCACCGGCGGGCGGCCCCGCGAGCCGGCGCCTGCCGGCACCTGACCGAACCTCGCGCTGGCGGTGTAGATGGTGTGCGTCGACCCCTCCAACGTCATCGTGCGGGCGCCATCCATCGTCGGCACCGTCTGCACCACATGGTACCGGTCGGGCGAGTCTTCGTGGATCACTGTCAGCGTCCCGTCGCCGTTGGGCGCAAACACCAGCTGCGTCGCGGGGTCGAAGCCGGCGCCGTCGACGCCAGAGCCGATTGGCACGGTGGTGACCAGCTTGCCGGCCATCGCGTCCGAGACGGCGACGACCTTGCTGCGACAGGTACTGAACAGCCGGTGATGCACCTCGTCGTCGGCCATTCCCGTCGGCGCCGTGCACGGCGCCACTGACCACTTCCGTACGACCTTCATCGCCGCCGCGTCGATCTCCGCGACTTCACCCGCCTCAGACAGATTGACGTACAGCTTGCCGTCGCCGGTGCTGATTCCCGATTCGGGTTTGGCACCGAGGTCGATGGTGCCGATCTTCCTGCCCGATACCGGGTCGATGATGGTCGACGAATGAGCGTCGCCGTTGAACGTGTAGACGCGCCGGGTGGCTGGGTCGTAGATCACGTCGTCGTCGTCCACCGCCGCGATCGTGTGGCCCAGTACGCGAAGCGTCTTCAGGTCGAACATCGTGACCGTGCTGTCCCCGCCTGACGTGGCGAAGCCGTGACCGGCGCGGTACGCGAATGCCACGCCATGGGCGCGGTTCATCCCGGGAATTTCGCCGAGGAGTCTGCCGGTGGACGGATCGACCACCATGAAGCGATTCTCGCGGGCGATGAAGAGGTGGTTGTCGACGGTGTCGAGCGCCAGGTAGTCCCAGCTGCCGTCGCCACCCAGGACGTAGCGGCTGGCGACGTGATAGTTCGCGCCCTGTCCGCGAGCCGTCGCAACGGCGAGCAGGAGCGCCGCGGCGGTCGCGAGCATGGCTCGTATCGCGCGTACGAATGGTGAGGACATGGGATTTCCCGCCGGATGAAAGGTTCGACCGGGTGATCCCGACCAAGCTACGGAATGCAGCTGTCGCCGGGATGACATCTGGGCGCCCGAGTCGCCACGGTCACGGCCCCCGGGGACGGTCACCTCCCCCCTCAGGAATCGCTCACCCATCTTTCCCTCGGGCTCGATCGCGGGCCGGGTTGGCCCGTCGCCGGGTACGATGTCGAGATTTCCGGCCCGGCTCCGACTTCTCCATGAAGCGCCGCCTCCGGCGCCCCAACCGAAAGGAGACCGAGCCATGAAGTACATGATGATGATGAACACCCCGGCGGGCCCGACCGGCGAATACCAGATCAACAACTGGGCGCCGGAAGACTTCAAGGCGCACATCGCGTTCATGAACCGGTTCAGCGCCGAACTCCGGCATGCCGGCGAATGGGTGGATGGGCAGGGGCTGACGCCGCCGGCGCAGGCCAGGCTGGTGCGGGCTGGCGGGAAAGGTGAGCCGATCACCGACGGGCCGTTCCCGGAGACGAAGGAATTCCTGGCCGGGTTCTGGATCGTCGATGTCGCGTCACCGGAGCGGGCATACCAGCTGGCGGCCCAGGCGTCCGCCGCCCCCGGTCCCGGCGGCAAGCCGCTCAACATGGCGATCGAGGTGCGCCCGATCATGGACGGCCCGCCACCCGGCCCGTGAGGGAGCCTTCCGGCGGCGAGCGCACCGCCGACCTGCTGCGCGCCTGCGCACCGCAGGTCCTCGGCGCGCTCGCCCGCCGATACAACGACTTCGCCGCGGTCGAGGACGCGGTGCAGGAAGCACTCATCGCCGCGGCGGGGCAGTGGCCGGCGGCTGGCGTTCCCCGGAATCCGCGGGGCTGGCTCTATCAGGTGGCGCGCCGCCGCCTTGCCGACCAGGCCCGCAGCGACGCGGCGCGCCGGCGCCGCGAGGAAGCCGCTGCGGACCTCTTCGTGGCACCGCCCGACACCGAAATCGGCATCGCCGGCGATGACGCGCTGGCGCTGCTCTTCATGTGCTGTCACCCGTCACTCACGGCGGCGTCGGCGATCGCGCTGACACTGCGCGCCGTTGGTGGGCTGACGACCGCCGAGATCGCGGGGGCATTTCTCGTTCCCGAAGCGACCATGGCGCAGCGGATCGCGCGGGCCAAGCAGACCGTCCGCGACTCGGGGGTGGGATTCGAGATCCCGCCTGACGGCGAGCGCGGCCCCCGGTTCGACGCCATGCTGCGGGTGCTCTACCTGATGTTCAACGAGGGATATACCAGTAGTTCGGGTGAATCCTTGCACCGCATCGATCTCTCCAACGAGGCGATCCGCCTGACCCGCCTGGTGCTGGCCCTCGTGCCCGGAGACCGTGGAGTGACCGGACTGCTGGCGTTGATGTTGCTGACCGATGCCCGTCGGGTGGCGCGCAGCGGCACCGATGGCGAGCTCATCCCCCTCGACGAGCAGGATCGCAGTCTCTGGGACCGGGCCATGATCGCGGAAGGGACGGCACTGGTACGAGCATCCTCTGCGGCGGCGATCGTCGGTGGGTATCAGCTGCAGGCGGCGATCGCGGCGCTGCACGATGAGGCGCCGAGCACCAATGCGACCGACTGGAAGTCGATCGAGGCGCTCTATGGTCTGCTGGAGCAAGTCAGCGACAACCCGATGGTGACGCTGAATCGCGCCGTGGCCGTGGCGATGGTGCACGGCCCGGAGCGTGGACTCGACCTGCTCGACGCGCTCGACGGCGACGCGCACATCAGCGGCCATTACCGGCTCGATGCGGTGCGCGGTCATCTCTACGAGCGGGCGGGCGACATCCAGCGCGCCGTGGCGCACCTCCGGGCGGCGGCGGCAGGGACGGCGAGCGGCCCGGAGCGGAACTATCTGCTGGCCCGCGCGGCGAAGATCGAGCAGGCTGACTCCCGGTGATCAAGCCGATCCCCAGCGTCAGCGAGACTATACTGCTCCTTTTCCGGGGCCACTAGTGTGTCGCGGCCGACCCGGTCTGACGGAGGTGTCGGATGGAACCCGCAACGGGTGATGGGATCGTCAACCGGGCCGTCGGCGCGCCCGTCGACGATGTGGTGCAGAAGATCGAGGCCTTGCTCGACGCGAAAGGCGTGACGCTCTTCGCCGTCATCGATCACAGCGGCGAGGCCGCTCGGGCAGGGCTCGCGATGCGCCCCACCAGACTGCTGATCTTCGGCAACCCGAAGGCCGGAACACCGCTGATGGTGTCGCGACCGGGTATCGCGCTCGATCTGCCGCTCAAGTTGCTGGTGTGGGAAGACGAGGATGGCACGACGTGGATCACGTACAACGCGCCGGCCTTCCTTGCCGCACGGCACGCACTCCCGGCCGGACTGGTCGCGTCGTTGGCGGCGGTCGAGGCGATCGCGAACGCGGTGTGAGGCACGGGCCGGTCTCACGCCCGCCGTCTGTTGCGGCGCGGGCCGGGGCCGCCGGAACTTGCCACCGCGACCTGTATTCTCCTGGAGCGACGAATGAAACGTGTTCTCTTCCGCCTGCTGATCTGCTCGACCGTGATGGTGCCATGCGCCGCCGCGGCGCAGTCCAATGCCATCGACTCGGCGTTCGCCGCGTGCGCCGCGAGCGATACGTCGACAGAGTGGCAGCGCGTCTCGAGCGCGTGGTCGACGGATACCGGCACGTGGACCAACGACTCGCTGCGCCAGGCGCTGATCGGGCTCGGCAAGGCGGACCAGGCGACGCGCACGGTCACCGACTTCGGCGATTCGGTGCAGGATCCGGCCTTCGTGCGCCGCATGAACCGGAGTGATTCGGCGAACGCGTCGGCCCTGATGGCGATCGTGAAACGCTTCGGCTGGCCGACGCGGTCGATGGTGGGCGTCGAGGGGAGCGAAGCGGCGTTCCTGATTGCGCAGCACAACACCCCGATCCAGCACCCGGTGTTGCGGTTGATGCAGGCGGCGCCGCCGGGCCAGGTGTCTCCGGTCGACCTCGCGATGCTCGACGACCGGGTGCATGTCTCCGACGGCAAGCCCCAGCTCTATGGCACGCAGATCTCGATGACCGGGAACGGGCCCGCGAAGTTCGATTCGATCGCCGACGTGGCCCACCTCGATCAGCGCCGAGCGGCGGCCGGGCTCCCGCCGATTCCGATGTACATTTGCATGATGCGGGTGTACAGCGGGCGCGCGATCGTCGATCCGCGCGGCGGCGGTCACTAGCGGTGTCGGTTGCTGCCCGATCGCGGACACGGTCCGAATTGCTGGTGCGATGATCCTGGACGTGATTGTCGTCATCGTCCAGGTCGCGATTGGCGTTGCGGCAATCTACTTCTTCGTCAAGCTGCGCTACGGATCGCGGAGCATTGCGTGGACGTTCAGTTCGCCTGCAGATCGCGCCCAGATCCTGCGGGCCGAGGCGATCGTCCGCCGCGGGAGACTCGTGGTCTCGGTGCCGGTCTTCGTGACCGCGTTCGCGTTGGTGCGTGTCACTCATCACGTGTCGGGAACGCGCGGCATCATCATTCTCTGGGCGGGTTACGTGCTGGCGACGATGGCCTGGCACTCGTTCGGCGTGCGCCGCTGGTGGCGGTGGGCCGGTCGGCAGGGGATCGAACCGTCGTTGATCGCGGATCTCGCCGAAGACGTGGGGTTGATATGGCGGCAGACGACGTGGTTCGGCCGCCGACAGCGCAGCACGTGGATGGGTTTGGGTGACGATTTCGAGAAGCAACGGTTGAGGTAGGGGGAATACATGCAACGCTTGTTCGGCGTCGCCTTCGTCATCGCTGTCGGCGTCTCGGCCGTGCACGGCGGGGTGGCGCAGAGCACGGTGAGGCCGCCGTCGATTCCGCTCTGGTCCGGCCCCGCACCCGGAGCGACCGGCACCGATTCCACCGACATCCCCGCCATTGCCGTCTATCAGCCTCCCGCCGGTATGGCGACCGGTGCCGCGATCGTCATCTGTCCGGGCGGCGCGTATGCGGCGCTGGCGGACCACGAGGGCCACGCGATCGCGGTCTGGCTCAACACCATCGGCGTTACCGGCATCGTGCTCCGCTACCGCCTTGGCCCGAAGTACCATTACCCTGCGCAATTCCAGGACGTGACGCGTGCCATGCGTACGGTGCGGGCGCGTGCGACGGATTGGGGGATCGATTCCGGCCGGATCGGTGTGATGGGATTCTCCGCGGGAGGGCATCTCGCCGCGACGATCGCGACGCATTTCGACGCTGGTAGTCCGTCGGCGACCGATCCTGTGGAGCGCGAAAGCAGCCGTCCGGACATCGCCGTGCTCGCCTATCCGGTCATCTCGATGGAAGACGGCGTCACGCACGCCGGGTCGAAACGCAACTTGCTCGGCGACGCGCCACCACCGGAACTCGTCGCCAGTCTCTCGAATGAGACGCAGGTCACGTCGCGAACACCGCCCACTTTTCTTTTCGCCACCGCCGATGATCCGGTGGTGCCGGTCGAGAACAGTCTCCGATTCGCCGACGCGCTGCGAGCGGCGAAGGTGCCATTCGAATTGCATGTCTTCGAGCACGGGCCGCACGGCGTGGGCCTGGCTGTTGGTAATCCGGTACTCAGTCAGTGGACGACGCTGCTCCGGACGTGGCTTCGGGCTCGCGGCTTCGCGAACTAGCCGCGGCGCTGGCCGACCGGATCGGGATTGCCTCAAGCCAGAGCGGCAGAATGCCGCGGTCGGCCGTACATTTGCGACACAGCCGGAAGTACATCGCTCGCGGAGCGGAGCTTCAAGTTGTTCGTGTACCATGACGACAAGGCAAGGTGAGCGCGCCGATGAAGATCGCAATCGCTTCCGACCACGCCGGCTTCGACTACAAGACGCTGATCATCCGGCATCTCGCGGACCTCGGCCACGAGGTGGTCGATTTCGGCACGTCGTCGACGGTGCCGGTCGACTATCCCGATTTCATCCATCCCGCCGCGGCTGCTGTCGCCAACGGCCAGTGTGAGCGCGGGATCGTGCTCGGTGGTTCGGGCAACGGCGAGGCGATGAGTGCCAACCGGCATCACGGCGTCCGCTGCGCCTTGTGCTGGAACGAGGAGTCGGCGCGGCTGGGCAGGGCCCACAACGATGCCAACGCGCTGTCGCTGGGTGCGCGGATGATGCCCGCGGAACTCGCGCTCCGGTTGGTGGACATCTGGCTCACCACGCCGTTCGAGGGCGGCCGCCACGTGGCGAGAATCGCCAAGATCGACCAGTAATCCAAGGTCGCGCCGTCGCGATTCCGGGCCGTCGCGGGCGGTGATCCGGCTTGCTCCCGTTGCAGATTGGTGCTAGCATCATCTCCCCATCGGCGAGGACCAGTCGAACCGCCGCATGGCGGGCGGGAGCGCCGCGGAAGGGTGACATGTTCCGGACATCGGGCGAATCGGCGCTGCTCTTCGACTTCGGCGGCACTCTGGACGCTGACGGCCAGCCGTGGGTCGACCGGTTCTTCCAGCTGTATGTCGCCTCCGGCGGCCATGCCACTCCGGCAGGATTCCGCCGGGTGTTTGCCCGAACCGACGCGGCGCTGGCAATTCTCCCTGGCATCGAGACGTTCGACTATTCCCGCACGGTCACCGCGCAGGCGCGGCTGCTTGCCGATCTTCTTCCCGATGACCGTGATCTCGATTGGGACGATCTGGGACGCCAGGTGACCCGGGACGCCTGCCGGGCGTCAGCGAGGAATCGCGATATGCTGGCGGTGCTTTCCGGTCGCCATCCGTTGGGTGTCGTCTCGAATTTCCAGGGGAACCTCCACCGCTGCCTCGAGGAACTCGGGCTTCTCGACCTGTTCACTGTCGTCACCGACTCGGGCCGGGTGGGGATCCGCAAGCCGGACCCGGCGATCTTCCGTTCGACTCTGGCGGGTCTGAGCGCCGACGCGAACGAGAGCTGGATGATCGGCGACAGCCCGATATCGGATATCGAGCCCGCGTCCGCGCTGGGCATGCTGACCTGCTGGATTGCGCCGGAGGATCGCAGCGACGGGTTGCCGGCCGTGGTGCCGACGGCGCGGGTGGCGCGGCTGATCGACCTGCCAGTGGCGCTGGACGCGGCGTGCAGGCACTGATCCTCGCCGGCGGCGACGGATCCCGCCTCGCCGCCGGCGGCGTCTCGACCCCGAAGCCACTGGTGCTGGTGCATGGCGTGCCGCAACTGGCTCGCCTTGCGGCTGGCTGCCGGCGGAGCGGATGCGAATCGATTACCTGCGTGGTGCGGGCCGACCTGGCACCGGCCGTCGCCGCGATCGCCGCCGATGCGGGAGTGCGCGTCGTTCCGGTCCGCACGCCGACCTCGCTGCATTCACTTCAGGCCGGGCTCGTCACCATGGCGCCAGGGCCGGTATTCTGTGTGCTGGTCGATACCGTGATGACCGATGCCGACTGGGATGCCGTACAGACCGCGGCGATCGCGCGTCTGTCCGGGGTCGATGCCGTCGTCGCGACCACGTCGTTCATTCGCGACGAGCAGCCGTTCTGGGCGGACGTCGCCGCCGACGGGATGGTTCGGGCGTTCGGACAGCGCGGGCGCGTCCCGGCGATCACCGGCGGTGCATATTGGTTCGGGACACGCGCACGCGACATGGTGGCGCCCGTCGTTGCCGCCGGAACCCAGCGACTCAGGGTTTCTGGCCGCACTGGTGGAGAGCGGCGCCGCGGTCGCCGCCGTCGACGTCGCCCGGATCATCGACGTGGATACCCGCGACGATCTGGCCGACGCGGACGCGATGTTCCTCGCGGCCGGCGCATGACGATGCGGGCAGTCGCCATCTATCGCAGCGCGAGCTATTCCCCGGGGCGCCATCGCTACAACGACGCAGCCATCATGGATGCCGCGGTAACGCGTCTTGCGCACCGGGGCTGGCGCGTCGAGCGGCTGGGCGAGACGGACGTCGAAGCCGGGCATCGTACCTCTCGCGGAGCTCTATCTCAACATGTGCCAGGGCCCGAGCGCCTCCGAAGCGTTGCTCGAGCTCGAGCGCCGCGGCGCATGGATGATCAATCGCCCAGTAGCGTGCTCCGATGCCACCGTCACCGCCTGGTTCCGCTGCTGTTGGGTGCCGGCCTCCCGTTCCCGCGGACCATCGTCGACTCGCCCCGAGTGCTGCACGGCGCCGCCGACTCGCTCGAGGGCGAATACCTCTGGGTCAAGCGTGGCGACGTTCATGCCCAGGAACCGGCCGATGTGGTCCGGATCGATCGCGGGCACCTGGCCGAGGCGCTGCGTGCGTTCGGCATCGCGGCATCCGGCAGGTGGCAATCCAGGAGCATGCCCCGGGACGCATCGTGAAGTTCTATGGTGTCGGCGACGGACAGCTCTTCCACGCGTTCTTCGAAGACGGTGCACCGCTGGCATCGGCGTTGCCGTTTTACGCGACCTTGCGCGATCTGGCGTTCGCGGCGGCCCATGCCGTCGGCCTCGGCGTGTTCGGCGGCGATGCCGCCCTCGGCCCCGGTGGCGCGCCGGTCCTGATCGATGTCAACGACTGGCCTTCCTTCGCCCCGATCCGGGAGGCCGCGGCCCGCGCCATCGCGAGCCTGGCGGAGTCGGCGGCCACTTCCAGGAGTATCCGATGACCACCCTCGGCGAACCGGTACCGATGACGGTGCCTGGTCCCCGTTCCATGGCCGCCTTCGAAGCCGAGGCCGCCTTCGCGGCCCCGGGCACGCAGAGCGTCGCGCTCTTCAGCCGCCTGGCGCTCGACCGGGGCGAGGGCGCGATCCTCTGGGATGTCGACGGCAACCGCTACATCGACCTGATGGCCGGCGTCTGCGTGGCGAGTCTCGGCTACGGGCATCCGCGATACGTTGCGGCGTTGCAGCAGCAAGTGGCGCGCCTTCACGTCGGGAGCTTCACGACCACCCACCGCGCCGAGTTGGTGCAATTGATCGCCAGCATCACGCCGGGAGACCTCAACCGGACCCAGTTCTATTCGAGCGGCGCGGAAGCGGTCGAAGCGGCGATCCGGCTCGCCAAGTCGCACACGGGGAAGACCGAAGTCGTCGCCTTCTGGGGCGGATATCACGGCAAGACGGGCGGCGTGCTGCCGCTGCTCGGCGGCACGTTCAAGCACCAGCTCGGTCCCCTGATGCCGGGTTGTTATCTCTCGCCGTACCCGAGTCTGTCGCGTGACGCCTTCGATTCCGGATCGCCGGAGGAATGCCTCGACCGGGCGATGGCATTCCTGCGTCGCAAGATCCAGCTCGAGACGACCAACGACGTGGCGGCGATCATCGTCGAGCCGATGCAAGGCACGGCGGGGAACGTCGTGCCGTCGCCGGGATTCCTGCGGGTGCTGAAGGAGCTACGCCGACGAGATTGGCGCGGTGCTCATCGCCGACGAGATGATCACCGGCTTCGGCCGGACCGGCCTGATGTTCGGCTGTAACGCCGACGGCATCGTGCCGGACATCATGACGGTCGGGAAAGCATTCGGAGGCGGCTTTCCGATGAGCGGCGTGATCGCGACCGAACGGGTCGCATTCGCCCGTGCCGTGGGCCAACCCCAGCGGCAGTTCCTCGAGTTATGGCGGGAATCCGCTCGCCGCCGCGGCGGCACTCGCCGCCATCCGCATCACCATCGACGACGACCTCCCGGGCCGCGCGCGCCGCGTCGGCGACCGGATGCTGGCGGTGATGCGCGGCTGGGAGGGCGAGTATCCCCATCGTCCGCGACGTTCGCGGCCGCGGGTTGATGCTTGGCTTCGACCTGGTGCACCCCGACACCAGTGCGTTGCTCGACAAGGGCACGACGCGGCGGATCTTCGATGCGCTGCTTGCGCGGGGCGTGCTGGCGATGGTGTACTCGCCGGAAGTGCGCATCAATCCGCCGCTGGTCATCGAGGAGGCTGATGCGCTCGAGGGCGTGGCCATTCTCGAAGACGTGCTGCGCGATGCGAGCGACCAGCTTGCTCGATAAGGGCGACGCAGTCGAAGAGCGGATCGATCGGCGCTTCTTCCGGCCGATCGGGTTTCGCATCGCCCGGTGGCTTCAGCCGACGCCGATCACCGCCGATCAGGTCACCATCGTCTGCCTCGGACTCGGCCTGGTAGCGGGCCGGCTCTGCTTCTATCCCGGCATCCGCCGCAATCTTGCCGGCGTGTTGCTGTTCGTCGTTTCGGACATCTTCGACAGCGCCGACGGCCAGCTGGCCCGCCTCCGCGGCCGCTCCACGCGCCTGGGGCGCGCGCTCGACGGCATCGCGGACACGATCCGGTTCCTCAACCTCTATGTGCAGCTTGCCGCGCGGGCGATCGTGGCGGGGACGGCATGGTGGCTGGTCGTTCCGCTCGGGATTGCCGCGGCCATCTCCCACAGCATGCAGAGCAGCGCCGCCGACTTCATCCGCCAGGCGTATCTCTTCCTGGCCGAGGGCCGCGGCGAACTCGATCTTCCCGGAGACATCGAGAATCGTGCCGACGTCGGCCTCAGCGCGCGACCGCAGCTGGCAGTCTACCGGTACTACGTCGCGCGGCAGGCCCGGCAGTTTCCCGTGACGGTCGCCCTGGTGCGCGAGGTCCGCCGGACGGGCAAGCGCGCCGACGTGGCGGCGGTGTGGGCGCGCGAACAGGCGCCGGTGGTCCGACGCTGTGCCTGGATCGGACAGAACATCCGGTTCGCATTGCTGCTGGTGTTGCTCGTGCCGGCCGGCCCACTCCTCTTCCTCGTCGTGACCGTGCTTCCGATGTCGCTCGCGGCGGTGTTGCTGGCCTCGAAGCACGAGCAGAATGCGGCGCGGCAGGTGGCCATCGAATCCGCGCACTGGTCGACGGCGGCATGACGGCGATGCATCGTGGCGTCATCGTCGGTGCCGGTGGAGTTGCGCGACTGGCCCACATACCGGCGTACCGCATGTCGGGTTCGGCCGGGGCGCGGCTCGAACTCGTCGCCGCCATCGATGCGATGCTGCCGGCATCGGAGGTGGAAGGCCTGCCGGTCCGGCGTGGATTCGACGCGCTCGAAGAATTCTCGCCGATCGCTTTCGTGGACATTTGCACGCCGACCGCCACGCACGAGGCGCTCACCGCCGAGGCTCTCGAGCGTGGCATCCACGTCTTCTGCGAAAAGCCTGTCGCGATCGGTCATACCGATGCCAGCCGGCTGACCGCCGTCGCACGGCGCGCCGGTCGCGTCCTGTTTCCGTGTCATCAGTATCGCGAGAATCCCGCGTGGCGCGTCATGCGGGGCTGGCTGGACGCCGGCGCGATCGGCCGGTGGCATCTGGCGGAATTCAATGTCTACCGGCCCGAGGCCGACCGTGGCGCCGCGGGCGGAGCGGCGCCCTGGCGCGGCCGCGCGACGCAGAGCCTCGGCGGCGTGCTCCTCGATCATGGCACGCATCTGATCTATCTGTTGCTCGACGTGGCGGGAATGCCCCGTCACGTTCAGGCGCACCTGGCGCGCCTGCAGCACGCGTACGACGTCGAAGACACCGCACACGTGCTGTTCGACTGGGGTGACCGGATGGCCGCACTCAATCTGACATGGGCGGGCGGACACCGCGAGAACCGCGTCAAGTTCGTCGGGGACCGGGGAACGATCGATTGGATCGCCGGCATCGTGTCGCGCACCGATCGCTCGGGGACACAAGAGACGATCGATTTTTCCGCCGAGCTCGACAAGCGGTCGTATGCCGGCTGGGTTCATCGCGTGCTCACGCCGTTCGCCGACGCGATCGATGGTGGCGATCGGGAAGCGCCGCTCCGCGAAATCGAACAGGTGGCCAGCGTTCTCGAGGCGGCGTATCAGTCGGCCGAATCGGGATGCCGCGTGGCGCTCCAGAGCTCGACACCGCCGTGAGCGTACCGCGCAGGCCCCGGCGCGGATGGAGGTGCCGCCGTCGATTCCGATCCACGCCGGTCCGGGCAACATGATCGCCGGTGCCTCGCCGCTCGCCGCCTGGGACAGCTTCTACGTCATCGTGGGATCGTCGGCCGGTGCGCTGACCGGTCTCCAGTTCGTCGTCATGGCGCTCAACTCGGAATCGCGCCATCGAACAAGATCGGGCGCCGGCGTGATGGTCTTCGGCACGCCCACCGTCGTCCACTTCTGCGCGGTGCTGCTCGCCGCGGCGGTGCTCTGCGCGCCGTGGCCGTCGCTTCACGCCGCCGGCCTGGCGCTGTTGCTCTGCGGGGCCGGCGGGCTCGGCTACATCGGTATCGTCATTCGCCGGGCGCGCCAGCAGCGGGACTACGTACCGGTCTTCGAAGACTGGCTCTGGCACACCGTGTTTCCGCTAGTCGGCTACGCCGTTCAAATGCTATCGGGCCTGCTCCTGTCCGGTCACCCGCAGGCGGCACTGTTCGCGATGGGAGCGGCCGCGCTGCTCCTGGTCTTTGCCGGTATCCACAACGCCTGGGACGCGGCGGTGTACATCGCGCTCGGCAGTGCGTCCGACGCCGAGGCGGCTGCCGCCAATGATATCCAGCCGACGAGCCGACGCGGCCACGCGGGGCGAGATCGGTGCCCGGCGCGCTGCGGTGTGAGCGATTTCGAGGAGATTCCACATGGCCAGCGTTCAGGTGCGATACATCGTGGACGACGTCGACGAGGCGATCGCCTTCTATACCCGGCACCTCGGCTTCACATTGGTGATGCATCCGGCGCCACCGTTCGCGATGCTCTCCCGCGGCGAACTCCGCCTGGTGCTCAGTGCGCCCAACCCGCGCGGCGGCGGCGGTCAGCCGATGCCGGACGGCACGGCGCAGGCGCCGGGCGGGTGGAACCGCTTCGCGGTGGTGGTCGACGATCTCGATGGCGTCGTCGCCAGACTCCGGCAGGCTGGCGCCCATTTCCGCAACGACGTGGTCACCGGCGTGGGCGGCAAGCAGATCATTCTGGACGATCCGTCGGGAAATCCCATCGAGCTGTTCCAGCCCATCATCGATGACGCGCGTTTGACGCGGCCGCCGAAGGAATCATGAGCGGAGTGCCGGCCGCGGAGCAGGCCACGCTCCTCGAGTTTCCGCTGCGCGGCGAGTGGACCGCGCTCCGAACTCCTGCCGCCGGCGTACCAACGCACGGCACCGACTTTCTCGGCCAGCGTTATGCCTACGATTTCGTGCGTCCCACCGGTGTGCCCTGGGCGCCGTACGGTCCGCTGTTGCCTGTTCACGCGTGGATCGGCGTGCCCGTCAACCTGTTTGCCGCGTGGGGTGCGCCGGTGTACGCGGCGGCGGACGGGCGCGTCGTTGCGGCGCGCGATGGCTGGCCGGATCGCCCCTGGGTGCACGCGCTGTGGGACATCGCCCGCCTCCGTATCGGCGGGCGGTGGCGACCGCTCCGCATCACGGCCGACGACTGGCGCCCGCTGGCCGGCAATTACGTATTGATCGAGGGTCCCGAGGGGGTGACGTTCTACGCCCACCTGAAGCAGGGCTCGATCGGCGTGGCGGTCGGTTCGCGGGTCGCCGTGGGCGATCGGCTCGGCCTCGTGGGCCATTCGGGCCGGTCGACGATGCCGCACCTGCATTTTCAGTTGATGGACCGGGTCGATGGACTGCACGCCGCCGGCATCCTCTGCGGCTTCCGATCGTTCCAGCGGTGGAACGGCGCGGCGTGGGTGGTGCAGCATGGGCTGCCCGTCCGGCGCGACCGGATCCGGTTCGGGCTGGAGCCCGCCTGATACCTTGACATCCGACAACAGCGAACCCTTTCTTGTTGTCGAACGTCAAAGTATCAGGAGGGCTTCTTCTCCATGGCAAACCGCGCCGATCTGCTCCAGGGCACGCTCGACCTGCTGGTCCTGAAAGCCCTGCTGCTGGGCCCCTCGCACGGCTGGGCGATCTCGAAACGGATCCGCCACCTCTCCGATGATGTCCTCGACGTCGGGCAGGGGAGTCTCTACCCCGCACTCTACCGCCTCGAAGATCAGGGCTGGATCAGCGCCGAGTGGGGCACCAGCCCCGAGGGACGACGGGCAAAGATCTACACGCTCACGCCCGATGGCCGGAAGCAGCTCGCCGCCGAGCGATCGGCGTGGCGGTTGTTCTCGGCGGCGGTGGATCGGGTGTTGCACGCCAGCTGACCGGAGGGAGCGATGCGAGACTGGACCCGGCGGATGCGCCGTCGCCTGCTGGCGCTCTTCCACGGTGATGTTGTCGACCGCGAGCTGCAGGACGAGATCCGGCTGCACGTCGACATGGAAGCGGAGGAGCTGATGCGGAACGAAGGGTTGCCGCCGGACGAAGCGCGGCGCCGCGCGATGGTGGCCTTCGGCGGCATGACGCGGACCCGGGAAGAGCATCGCGAGGTGCGCGGCGTCCGCTGGTTCGAGCGTCGCGCCGAGGACATCCGGTATGCGGTGCGAGGGTTGAAGAATCGCCCGGGGTTTACAGTGGCCGTTGTGCTGACGCTGGCGCTCGGCATCGGCGCCAACGCGGCGATGTTCTCGATCGTCGACCGCCTGCTGTTCCGGGCGCCGCCGCTGATGCACGACGCGTCGCGGGCCCATCGCGTCTTCCTGGCCACCATCTGGCGGGGCAAGGTCGACCAGAGCGACTACATCCCGTATGCCCGCTTCCTCGACCTCACCCGTGACACGAAGTCGTTCGAACGCACGGCGCTGTTCACCGAACAGAAACTCGCGGTCGGCACCGGGGCCGACGCGCGCGAGATGCAGGTCGGGCGTGACGAGCGCCGGATTCTTCGGGTTCTTCGACGCACCGGCGGCGCTGGGGCGCTATTTCACCACCGCTGAGGAGTCGCCGCCGGTCGGCACACCGGTGGTCGTGTTGAGTTACGGCTACTGGGAGACGCGGTACGGCGGCCGGCGCGATGTCGTCGGCCAGATGCTGCAGATCGGGGCCACCCGGTACACCATCATCGGCGTCGCGGCCAGTGGATTTGTGGGGATGTGGCCGGATACGCCGCCGATGGCCTTCGTGCCCGCCGCCGCGCGGGCGTCGGAGCGGGGCAGCTTCGGTATCCCGGGCGAGACCTGGTGGACTACCTATCACTGGACCTGGGCCGAGATGATGGTCGAGCGGAAGCCCGGCGTGAGCATCGCGCAGGCCGACGCGGATCTGTCGCAGGCCTTTGTCCGGAGCTACCGCAACGAACTGGCGGCGAGCCCCGGCGAGCAGCCGCTCGACATCGCGAAGCCGCACGCACTCGCAGCATCGATCCTGAGCGATCGCGGGCCGAATGAATCGAGTCTTGCCAAGGTGGCCACCTGGATCGGTGGCGTTGCGCTGATCGTCTGGTTGATCGCCTGTGCCAACGTCGCCAATCTCCTGCTGGCCCGGGCGCTGCAGCGCCGCCGCGAAATCGCGGTGCGGCTGGCGCTCGGCGTCAGCAGGGCGCGGCTGGCGTCGCAGCTCCTTACCGAAAGCGTCCTCCTGGCGCTGCTCGGTGGCGTCGCCGGCGTCGCCATCGCGCAGTGGGGCGGCGCGGTACTCCGGGCGGCGTTCCTCGCCCCCACCTCCACCGCGACGGTGGTCACCGATCCGCGGACGCTGATGTACGCCGGCGCCGCGGCGCTGATCGCCGGCCTGTTCACCGGACTGGCGCCGCTGCTGCAGACCCGTCACGCCGATCTCAATCGCGATCTGCGCGAAGGGGTTCGCGAAGGGACCTACCAGCGGTCGCCGCTTCGCGCCGCCTTGTTGATCATGCAGGGCACGCTCTCGGTGGTGCTGCTGGTTGGCGCCGGGCTCTTTGTTCGCAGTCTCTCGCACGTCAAGGCGGTCCCGCTCGGCTACCAGCCCGACCGGGCGTTGCTGGTGGAGACCAACATGCGCGGCACCGCGCTCGACAGCGCGCAGAGCGTGGTGCTGTTGCAGCAGCTGCACGCCGCCGCCAGGACCATTCCGGGCGTGACGAATGCGGCGCGGCAGCTCACCATGCCGTTCTGGGACATGTGGAGTCTCGGGCTGTCCGTGTCGGGGATCGATTCGGTGGACAAGCTCGGCCAGTTCGATCTCAATGCGGTCTCGCCGGAATATTTCGCGACCATGGGCACCCGCATCGTCGCAGGGCGGGGCATCGGCGTGGAAGACGCGGCCGGTGCGCCGCTGGCGATGGTGGTGAGCCAGGCCATGGCGGAGAAGCTCTGGCCGCACCAGGGCGCGCTGGGACAGTGCGTCCGGATCAACAGTGATACCATGCCGTGCCACTACGTGGTCGGTGTGGCCGAGAACATCAAGAATGACCAGCTCGGCGATGACCCGGGGCTGTTCTATTATCTCTCGGCGGCGCAATTCCATCCCGATCAGGGTGGCCTCTTCCTGCGGGTCAGCGGGGATCCGGCTGCCATGACCGAAACGGTCCGGCGGGCGCTCCAGCGCGTCATGCCGGGCGCATCGTACATCACGGTGACGCCGGTTCGCGATATCATCGGCCAGCAGACCGAACCCTGGCGGCTGGGCGCCTCGATGTTCGTGATCTTCGGATTGCTGGCGTTGGTGTTGGCCGCCATCGGACTGTACAGCGTGATCGCCTTCAATGTCGGCCAGCGGATGCACGAGATCGGCGTACGCGTGGCCCTCGGTGCGTCGACGCGCGACATCCTGCGGCATGTGATGACGAGCGGGCTCAAGCTGGCCGTGGCGGGCATAGCGCTCGGTGCCGTGATTGCGTTCGCGGTGGGCCGGTGGATCGAGCCGCTGCTCTTCGAGGAGGGGCCGCGCGACCCGGCGGTGTTCGTGTCGGTGGCGGCGGTGCTGCTCGTGGTGGCGGCGCTGGCGAGCTTCATCCCGGCGCAACGCGCGGCACGGGTCGATCCGATGCGGGCGTTGCGGACGGACTAGCGTCGCCGCGGCCGGGCGCGTCGGGGGTCCGGCAAACGCATCCCGGGAAGATGCGCCGGACGCTAGCGGCGGGTGTGTGGCGGCCGTGGGGGCGTCGCGCCGCCGAGTGCGCGGTGCTGCCGGCGGGCCCGTTCCCGGGCGCGGCCGCACACCAGATCGCACAACTGGAAGACATCGGGGTCGGCGACGCGGTAGTACACCCGGTTGCCTTCCTTCCGTCGGGCAACGAATCCGAGACTGAACAGCACCGCCAGGTGCTTGGAGACGTTGGCCTGCGTCGCCCCGGTGGCGGCGACCAGGTCGGTTACGGTCCGTTCCTGGTGGCGCAGGGCGTCGAGCAGCCGGATGCGCATCGCCTCGCCGAGGCCGCGAAAGCGCTCGGCAACGATGTCGACCATCTCGGGATTCATGCGTGCCACGGGGTCCTCCCTTCCGGGAACCGCCCCAACATAACCGCAGTCCGCCCCATTGACAATATAACTACATGCTCATATAGTCGTCGCAATGTCCATCGCCTGTCAGCGTGCCCTGGTGCTCCTCCTGCTCGCCGTCCCGCTCCGTGCCGGGGTGGCGCAAGCGCCGCTGTCGGTGCGAGAGGCGCTGCGCCGCGCCGACCAGCACGGCTTCGCCGAGCGCTCGGCCGACGCCTCGGTCCGGGCCGCGTCCGCCCGCGTCACGGCGTCACTGCAGGGTCTGCTGCCGTCGGTCCGGATCGACGCGGGCGTGCTGCGGACGGACGACCCGCTGGCGGCGTTCGGCGTACTGCTGCAGCAGCGTGGCGTGACGCCGGCGGCCTTCGACCCGTCCGGCCTCAACCTCCCGCCGGCCCGCAGCGATGTCTCCACCGGCGTGGTGGTCCAGGTTCCCCTGCTCAACGCCGACGCGTGGGCGGGTCGCGAGGCGGCCGGTCTGGCGCGCACCGCCGCCACAGCCAACGCTGACTGGGTGGCAAGCGGCAGCCATCTCGCGGTGGTCCGGGCCTATTACGCGGCGACGCTTGCCCGGGCGCGGGTGGGCGTCCTGGAATCGGCCGACACCGCGGCGGGGGCGCACGTCCGCGCCGCCGAATCGGCCATGGCGGCCGGGATGGTGACGCGGTCCGACGTGCTGCTGGCGTCGGTGCGGCAGGGCGCCATCGAAACGCAACTGCTCGCGGCGCGCAGCGATGCCGGCATTGCCCGGCTGCGGCTCGCGCTGGCGCTCGGCACACCGGGCGACACGACATGGACGATGCCCGGCAGCCTGCCCGCGCGCCTCGACATGCCCGTCGACAGCGGTTCGATCGGCGCGCGCGGTGATCTGCGCGCCGCCCTGGCGTCGCGCGCCGCGGCCGCCGCGATCCAGCGTCAGAGCGATCTGGCCCTGCTGCCCCGGGTCAACGGGTTCGGCCGGTACGACTGGCACAGTGCGACATCGCTGGCGAGCGGACGGCCGATGTGGACCGTCGGCATCTCGGCGAGCTGGGCGCCGTTCAGCGGCGTGGCCGAGATCGCCGCGCGCCGTCAGGCGGCCGCGCAGGCCGACGAGGCCGCCGTCGGTGCCGACGCGGCGCAGGCAGAAGCGGAACTCGAGGTGCAATCGGCGCTCGCTTCGGTGGCGGTTGCCCGGCAATCCCTCATCATCGCCGCCCGCGGTGTGCAGCAGGCCGCGGAAGCGCATCGGATCGTGGCCCGCATGTATGCCGGCGGCCTGGCCACCGTCAGCGAACTGCTCGACGCGCAGGCGGCGGAACTCACGGCCCGGCTCGGCGAAGCCAGCGCGCGCTTCGATCTGGTCATGGCTGGTGCCGCCCTGGCGCACGCGCGCGGCAGCGACCTGACCGCATTCGCCGACGCGCTCGACGCCGCGCCGATACAACCGGAGTGATCATGCGACCCCAACTGCCCCTTCTGCTGGCGCTCACCCTCGCGGCGTGCCACGGTCGTCCGCCAGCGAACCCACCGGCGACGCGAACGCCCGGCACGGTGATCGCCGTCCGGGACACGTCCCGCGCCGATTTCTTTGAGGCCGAGGGCGTCGCCAATCCGGTGGAGGAAGCGACGCTCAGCACCAGATTGATGGCGACGGTGCTCGCCGTGACCGTGACGGAAGGAGCGAGGGTCTCGGCCGGCCAGCTGCTGGTGCGGCTCGACGCCGCGGACCTGGCGGCGCGCCGCAAGCAGGCCACGGCGGCGATCGAGGACGCCACCACGATGCACGATCTGGCCGGGCTGACCGCCCGGCGGATGCGGGCGCTCTACGCCGACAGCGCGGCACCCCGAGCGCAACTCGACGCCGCGGAATCGAGTCTGGCCCGCGCCGACGCCGCACTGGCTTCGGCGCAGCAGGCTGCCGCGGAAGTCGACGCGATGGCGAGTTACGCCGAAATCCGCGCCCCGTTCGACGGAGTGGTGACGCACCGCTTCGTCGATCCTGGCGCCTTCGCCGGGCCGGGGGCCCCACTGCTGACCGTGGCGGCGACGACGCGTTTGCGGGTCAGCGCCGTCATCCCCGCGGACCTGGCGCGGCCGCTGCAGCGCGGGCAACTCATCACGGTTCGACTCGAGGGACAGACCGTGAACGGTACCGTCGAGGGTGTCGTGCCGTCGTCCGGCAATCTGTACACCGTCAACGCCGTCGTCGACAACGCTGGCGGTTCGTACCTGGCGGGGAGCGCGGCGGCGATTCTCGTGCCGCAGACCGAGCGCCGGGTCATGCTCGTTCCGGCGGCCGCGCTGGTGCACGAAGGCGATCTGGTGGGCGTGCGGCGGCGGTTCGCCGCCGGTGATGGCATCACCTGGGTCACGACCGGCGCGGCGGTCGGGACCGAGGTCGAAGTGCTCTCGGGGCTCGCGGCAGGCGACTCGGTCATCATCCCGGGGGCCCGCTGATGGGTGTCGCCGGCCGCATTGCCGCGGCGACGCTGCACTCCCGGCTGACACCGCTGGTGGCGGTGGCGGCGCTGGGGCTTGGTGTGCTCGCGCTGGTGGCCACGCCGCGCGAGGAAGAGCCGCAGATCTCCGTGCCGATGATCGACGTGATGGCGCAACTCCCGGGCGCGGGGCCGGCGGAGGTGGAGCAGCAACTGGTCCGGCCGATCGCGCAACGGATGCGCGAGATTCCGGGCGTCGAGTACGTCTACGGTCACGCCGCCGAGGGCGCGGCGCTGGTCACCGTCCGGTTCAAGGTGGGCGAAGACGTCGAACGCAGCGTCTCGGCGGTGCATGTCAAGCTGATGGCGGCATTGGCGGACGCACCGCCCGGGACCGTGCCGCCCGAAGTGGTGCCGCACGGCATCGACGATGTGCCGATCCTCACGTTGACGCTCCACGGCGAACGTTCGCCGGATGCGCTGCGCACCATCGCGCTCCACCTGCAGGACGTGATCCGCACCGTGCCCGATGTGGCGCAGACGTTCGTGACCGGTGGATCGCCGGAGCAGCTGCGGGTGGCGCTCGACCCGACGCGCCTCGCCGCCAGCGGTGTCACGCCGGAGCAGGTCGCCGGTGCGCTGGCGCACGCATCGGCCCGGTTGCGGGCGGGAGAATTCGCCGCGCACGACGCGGTGTGGCTGGTCGACATCGGCGCTCCGATCGCCTCGGCGGCGGATGCCGCGCGCATCGTCGTGGCCGATTGGCACGGCGCGCCGGTCTATCTCGGCGCCATTGCCACGGTAACCGAGGGCCCGCCGGACCAGGCCAATTACGTCGATCGCACCGACTCGACCGGCACGACGCCCGCGGTGACGATCGCCATCGCGAAACGGCCCGGCGCCAACGCCACGCTGGTGGCCCGCCAGGTGATGACGCAGGTCAATGCCGCCAGCGACCGGCTGTTGCCGCCCGGGGTGCGGATCGACGTCACCCGCAATTATGGCCAGACCGCGGCGGACAAGGCCAGCGAGCTGATGTGGCACCTGCTCATCGCCACGCTGTCGGTGGCGGTGCTGGTGGGGCTGGTGTTGGGAATCCGCGAAGCGGCGGTGGTCCTGGTGGCGGTGCCGGTGACGCTGGCGCTGACGCTGTTCACCTACTACCTGATGGGGTACACACTCAACCGCATCACCCTCTTCGCGTTGATCTTCTCGATCGGCATCCTGGTCGACGACGCGATCGTGGTGGTGGAGAACATCTATCGCCACATGGTGGCGGGCGGCGTGTCGCCGCAGCAGGCGGCTGTCGACGGCGTGGACGAAGTCGGCAACCCGACGATCCTGGCGACGTTCACCGTGATCGCGGCGATCCTGCCGATGGCGTTCGTCTCCGGCATGATGGGTCCGTACATGCGCCCGATCCCGGTCGGCGCTTCGGCGGCGATGCTGGCGTCGCTGGGGGTGGCCTTCGTGATCACGCCGTATCTGGCGCTCCGCCTGCTGCGCGGTCACGTGCATGTCAACGCGCCGGCGGGTGACGGCGCGCCGCCCGTGGCGACGGGTCGGTACGCGCGGCTGATGGCGCCACTGCTGGCCAGTGCCCGCAAACGGCGCCTGGTATACGCCGGAACGGCGGTACTGCTCGTCGCATCGGTGGCGCTGGTCGGGCTTCGACTGGTGCAGGTCAAGATGCTGCCGTTCGACAACAAGGACGAATTCCAGGTGATCCTCGACCTGCCGGAAGGGACGACGCTCGAGACGACGCACGCCGCGGCCGCCGAGATTGCGGTGGCATTGCGTCAGGTGCCGGAGGTCCGCAGCACGGAGGTGTACGCTGGCACCGCGGCGCCGTTCAACTTCAACGGCCTGGTGCGTCACTACTTCCTGCGGCGGGGCGCCAACGTCGCCGATCTGCAGGTCGATCTCGCGCCAAAGAGCGAGCGGAGCCGCCAGAGCCACGCCATCGCGGTGGCGGTCCGGCCGATGGTCGACGCCATTGCGTCGCGCTACGGCGCCCGCGCCAAGATCGCCGAGATTCCTCCGGGTCCGCCGGTGCTGAGCACGCTGGTGGCAGAGGTGTACGCCGCCAACGACAGTCTGCGCCTGGCGGCGGCGAAACGGGTGAAGGCGGTAATGGAAGCGACGCCGGGCGTGGTCGACGTCGACTGGAGCGTCGAGGCGCCGCAGCGGCAGCTCACGTTCCGGATCGATCGCGTGCGCGCGGGAATGGCCGGCGCGGATGTCGACCAGATCACCCAGGTCCTCGGCATGGGACTTTCGGGGGCCGCGGTCGGCCAGCTCTATCGCCCGCTGGCATCCGAGCCGGTCGTCATCGTGCCGCAGCTGGCGCGTGCGCGACGCAGTTCGCTCAACGACCTGCTGGCGCTGCCGGTCGGCACCGCCGACGGGCCGGTGCCGCTGGCGCGGTTCGTCCAGGTGGACAGCGGCGTGCGGCGAATCGAGCCGTGACCAGAAGAATCTGCGGCCGGTGATCTATGTCACCGCCGACGTCGCGGGCGCCATCGAGTCGCCGGTCTACGCCATTCTCGCCATGGACCGGGCGCTCGATACGGTGCGCGTCGCCGGGGTGCAAATCCACCGGTACAATGCCATCCAACCGCCGCGGCTCGACGAAACCGCCGTCAAGTGGGACGGCGAATGGCAGGTGACCATCGAGGTCTTTCGCGACCTCGGTCTGGCGTTCGCGGTGGTCCTGGTGCTGATCTATCTGCTGGTCGTGGGATGGTTCCAGTCCTACCTCGTGCCCCTGGTGATCATGGCGCCGATTCCGCTGACGTTGATCGGCATTCTCCCGGCCCATGCGCTCACCGGGGCGTTCTTCACGGCGACGTCGATGATCGGCATGATCGCGCTGGCCGGCATCATCGTGCGGAACTCGATCCTGCTCGTCGATTTCATCCAGCTGGCACAGGAACGCGGACGGTCACTCACGGACGCGGTGATCGAGGCCGGCACGGTGCGCTTCCGGCCGATCGCGCTCACCGCCGCCGCCGTCATCCTGGGCGGCATGGTCATGGTTCTCGATCCGATCTTCCAGGGGCTGGCGGTGGCGCTGATGAGTGGCGCCGTCGTCGCCACGGCGCTGACCATGGTGATCGTGCCGTTGCTTTACTGGGAGCTGCGACACCGCGAAACGGAGTCGGCCTCATGAAACTCGTCCTGCTGTTGCACGTCGGCCCCGAGGGCGAACGGTTGCACCAGGTGGCCCAATCCCTCGGCCTCGGCGCCCACACCGACCTCGGTGTGGTCCACGGTGCCGGTGCGTCCGGCCGCCATGAGGGATCGCGGGCGTTCCCCGGCGCCGGTCACGCGATGTTCGCCGTCGTCGACGACGCGCGCGCCGAGTCGCTGCCGCAGGAACTGGTGCGCGTCCGCGCCGGTTTGCCCGTCGACGAACGCCTCCATGCCTTTGTCCTGCCCGTCGAGCGCATGCTGTGATTCGTCGGGTGTGTTCCCTTTTCGCAGGGAGGGTCCGATGTGTCCGGAATCCGTGATTCGTCGCCTGGCCGGAATCGTCGTGCTGGTCTCCGTTGCACTCGGATTCTGGGTCCATCCGGCGTGGCTGGCGCTGACCGCTTTCGCGGGCTTCAACCTGCTGCAATCGAGCTTCACGAACGTCTGCCTCCCCGAGCGGCTCTTTGCCGCGTTCGGCTGGTTCGGATGTGCGCCGCGAGTGCGGGTGGCGCCCGGCACGGACCGGTCCCCGCCGGCCTGACACCGCGCCCGATCGAGTTCACCTCACCCACGGGATCGCAGGTCCTGCTGGTGCACTCCCGGCGCATCTCGTGATCGTTGTCCGCGGTTGACGGGCGCAAGCCCCGGCCGCGCACCGGATGCCGTCCCGATATAGAATTCTGACGGCCCCCTCGCATTTCACCCGGATGGTCCGATGTCGGCTCGACTGGATCGAGTTGGTGGACGGCTGTGCGCCGTCGCACTGTCAGTCGTCGTCCTGATCGCGTTGCAGGCCGGTACCGCGCACGCGCAACGGCGGGGCCGCGGCCCCGTCGACACTGTTCCCGCTGTCTCGGCCATCGCGACCATGGGTCATCTCGGCCCGATCATCAGGCACGGCATGCTGCAGCCCGTCGCCGAGTACGCCGATACGTCGACGTGGATCAAGCAGCGGGTCTGGGTGGAGACCGATTTCGACAGCGACCACGACGGCAAGCCCGACCGGATCCACGCCGACATCGTCCGCCCCGGCGCGGCCGCGAAGGCCGGACTCAGACTGCCGGTGATCATGCAGGCATCGCCGTATCTCGGCCGCGGGCAGGGGAACGTCGACTGGAACGTCGAGCAGGAGCTTGGTGCGCCTCCGCCGCATCGTACGCCGCCGCCGTATCGCGGCGCGTGGGTCGACAGCATGCCGGTCGGGTCCCGCTATGCACCCCAGTGGGTGCCGCGCGGCCTGATCGCCGTCTCGGTCGAACAGGCCGGCACGGGACTCTCCACCGGCTGTCCCACCTCGGGCGACACCGCCGAGCGGGTCAGCGCCAGCTACGTTATCAAGTGGTTGAACGGCAAGGCCAGGGCGTACACCAGCGTCGACGGGAACGAAGAGGTGAAAGCCACCGGCTGGACCAACGGCACGGTGGGGATGTACGGCACATCGTACGAGGGTGCGATGCCGATGGCCACTGCCACCACCGGCGTGCAGGGGCTCGAAGCGATCATCCCGATTTCGCCCAACACGTCGGACTATCGCTACTACCGCAGCTTCGGTCTGGTGCGCTCGCCCGGCGGGTATCTCGGCGAGGACATCGATGTGCTGTACGACTTCGTCCACAGCGGGCGGGTCCAGGCGCGCTGCGACAGCATCTATCGTGACGGCGACTTTGCACAGCACATGGACCGGGCCCATGGCGACTTCAGCGAGTTCTGGCGGGTGCGCGATCAGACGCAGTACATCGGGAACGTGCACGCCGCGGTGCTGTTTGCGCACGGTTTCAACGACTGGAACGTGATGCCGGACAACACGATCCGGATGTGGGAAGCGCTCAAGAAGATCAACCCGAAGGCCAAGATCTACATGAGCCAGGGGGGACACGGCGCGCCACCCCCGGCCGACATCCAGAACGAGTGGTGGGCGCACTATCTGTATGGCGTCAACAACGGCGTCGACACGCTGCCGCGGGCGATGATCGTGCAGTCCGACGCGAATATTCCGACCGGCGGTGGGCGCGGCGCGCAGCCGTACCCGAAGTTCTACGCCGATTATCCGATTCCGGGCACGTTGCCGGTCACGGCGCACCTGCTGAAGGGCGGATCGGATGTGGGCGCGCTTTCGCTCGACGCGGCGAAGGGCCAGGGTGTCGAGACGCTGACTGACGACTGGCACGTCACGCCGGCCGCGATGGCGCTGGCGTCGTCGTCGCCCAACCGGCTGCTGTACGCACTGCCGGCGCTCAAGGACTCGATTCACATGTCGGGCTTTTCGGTGGTGACGCTCAAGCTCGCCGTGAGCAAGCCGGCGGCCAATCTGTCGGTCTATCTGGTGACACTGCCGTACGATTCCAGCCGCATCGGCAGCGCCGGCCAGGTGGGCATCGTCACCCGGGGCTGGGCCGATCCGCAGAACTACCAGTCGCTCACCGGTTCCGGGGACTTCGTGTCGGAGAAGCCCGGCGCACCGCTCATGCCCGGGAAGTTCTACACGCTGACGTTTCCTTTGCAGCCGGACGACCAGATCATCAAGCCCGGGCAGCAGTTGGCGCTGATGATACTTTCGAGCGACAACGGGTTCACGCTGCACCCGACGCCGGGGACGCAGTTGATCGTCGATCTCGACGGATCGTCGATCACCATGCCGGTGCTCGGCGGCAAGGCGGTGCTGGAGAAGGCACTCGGCAGCAATTAGCGGAGGCATCCATGCGGCAGATCAGGTCGGGATTCGGGGCGGTATTGCTTCTCGTAGCGTCGGCGTGCAGCAAAGGCGCCAGGCCACCTGACGATAGCGCCACGGCGAAACCCGCGGGGCAGGTCGATGCGGGCGCGGCGTGCAGCCTGCACTTCACCGCCGGCCCGATTGCCGATCCGAACCGGCCGTGCACCATCGAGGCCGACTACATGTCCTCATCGTTGCGATCCGTGGTGGAAATCGGCGGCGATTCGGGCCAGTTGACGGTCCACTTCAACCTGACGAAACCTGGTGAACTCAAGGTCGGAACGGTGACCAACGCCGACAGCGGGGTCACCGGGCTGCTGGACATCACGAACGGTGACGCCGGCTACGAGATGACTACCACGCCGGGGAGTGAAACCGGGACGTTCACCTTCACGGTCACCAAGGTTGGCGTCGTGACGACCAGCTCGAGTGCCACCAACTACGCCCTAACGGGATCGCTCGACGTGGTGGTGCCGGCGGACACCACGACGGCCGCCAAGGGGACGGGCCCGGTGACGGTCCACGTGGTGTTCGGAGGGAACTGACGCACGGCGCGACGGCAGGATGGAACGGCGGCGCGGCCTTGCACCGCGTCCTCCATTTCGCGACGTTTGGCGCCACCAGAGAGGAGCGGCGTGATGAAGGACAAGAAGCTCGACAAGCTGGTGCGGAAAGTCTCCGGCCAGCCGGCGCAGAAGAACCGCAAGGACCGCTTCGTCGATCCGACGCTGCGGGCCACGCGGGGCGTCGAGCCCGAACTCGACGAGGACCTGAAACAGCTCTTCAAGGACATGAAGCGGCGCGAGTTCTGACGCTGCCATGACACCGGTTGACCGCAGAGCATTCCTGGCGCAGGTTGCCGGCGGCCTGGCCGCCGCACATCTGCCGCTCCCGGCCGGCGTTCCCGCCCCACCCGGGCGAGCCGGGCTCGGCGCCCGCGCGTTCGTGCCGTTGTCGCTCGGGTCGGTGCGCCCGGCGGGGTGGCTGCAACGTCAATTGCGTATCCAGGCCGACGGCCTGAGCGGACATCTCGACCAGTTCTGGCCCGACGTGGCGCAGAGCCAATGGTTCGGTGGCGACGCCGAGGGATGGGAACGGGCGCCGTACTGGCTCGATGGGGCGATCCCGCTGGCGTGGCAGCTGGACGACGAGACGCTCAAGAGTCGCGTCACCGCTCACATCGACTACATCGTGAGCCACCAGCGGAGCGATGGCTGGTTTGCACCGTACCCGGTCGATGCCGCCACCCGGCGCTACGACATGTGGGCCATCCTGCTGGCCAACAAGGTGCTGGCGCAATATCACGACGCCACCGGCGATGAACGCGTGCTGAAGGCCTCGCTCCGCAGCATGCGCGCGATGCTGCAGGGGCTCGATGCGACGCCGCTCTACGAATGGGGCCGGTTCCGCTGGTTCGAAGGGGTCATTCCCGCGTTCTACGCTTACGAGCGCACTGGCGAGCCGTGGCTCCTCGACCTGGCCCGCAAACTCCGGACCCAGGGGGTCGACTACCGCCCCATCGTGGCCAGCGACGATTTCCGGGCTGCGACGCCGCGTCGCGGACTCTGGAAGTGGACCAAGCATGGCGTCAACACTGCGATGGCCACGAAGGCCGCGGCGCTCAGCTGGCGGCTCGACGAGCGGGCCGCCGACCGCGAATTTTCCGGGCACATGATCGACGTGCTGGACCGGTACCACGGCCAGGTGACGGGAATGTTCACCTGCGACGAATGCCTGGCGGGAAAGAATCCGCTGCAGGGGAGCGAGCTCTGCTCGGTGGTGGAGTTCATGTATTCGCTGGAGCACCTCCTCTCGGTGTTCGGCGATGATCGCTACGCCGAGCGTCTCGAGCGACTGGCGTACAACGCGCTGCCGGCCGAAATCGCGCCCGACATGTGGTCGCATCAGTATGTGCAGCAGGTCAACCAGGCGCAGTGTACGGTCAATCCCGACTATCAGTGGTCCACCAACGGCCCGGATTCCAACATCTTCGGTCTGGCGCCGAATTACGGCTGCTGCACCGCCAACATGCATCAGGGATGGCCCAAGTTCACCGCGCACCTCTGGATGAAGACGCCGGACGACGGGCTGGCCGCGTTGGGGTGGGCGCCCTGTGCGGTGTCGGCGACGGTGCGCGGCGTGCCGGTTCACGTTGCGGTCGACACCGACTATCCGTTCCGCGAGCAGGTGGTCTTCACGGTCACGGCCGAACGCGCGGCGCGGCTTCCGCTGGCGCTCAGGATTCCGGCGTGGGCGTCGGGAGCAACGCTGCAAGTCGGCTCGACCCCTCCGGAGCGCGTCGCCGCGGGAACGATGCACCGCGTCGAGCGGGAGTGGAGCGGGTCGACCACCGTGGTGCTTCACCTGCCCATGAAACCGGTTGTCACCACGCGGTACAATGGCGCGGTGGCACTCGAGCGTGGCCCGCTGGTCTACGCGCTGCGCCTCGACGAGGACTGGAGCCGCATCAACGCCGACAAGCCGCAGCGAGAATTGCCCCACGGTGATTTCGAAGTGCGACCGGGGATGCCGTGGAACTACGGCTTGGCCGTCGATCCGGCGCATCCGGCGGCCGGAATCCACTTTGCCGAACACCAGGTCGGCGAACGCCCGTTCTCGCCGGACGGAGCCGGCGTGACGGCGACGGTCAAGGCGCGGCGGTTGCCGAACTGGAAGATGGATCGCGGCTGGGCGGGGGAGATTTCGCCGGCCGACGTCGCGTGGGCTGACCCCGGCCTGCCGGCGTCGACGCAGCCGCTCGAGGATGTCACCCTGATTCCCTACGGGTGTACCGACTTGCGGATCACGGAGTTTCCGCGGGTTGGCTGAGCGCGCGCGGCTCGGGCGATTGCGCGTTGGAGTGACGGGCGCGAGAGTCTCCTCTTCCGGGTTTCGTCGGCTACGTTTCCGGGCATTCCGACACGCTGATGGGTGACCCGATGTCTGATCCGATCCTGCTCGACCCCGCGGCCAGTGCGCTGGTGCTCATCGACCTGCAACGCGGCATCGTGGGGATGCCGGCGGCGCCGCACGACGGTGTGGTGGTGGTCCGGAACGCCGTGCGATTGCTCGAGACGTTCCGCGCGGCCGGGTCGCTGGTGGTGCTGGTCAGGGTGTCGTATTCCGCCGACGGCGGCGACATGCTCTCGCAGCCTCGCGACGTCACCTGGAGCGCTGCCAACCGCCCCGCCGGTTGGGACGAACTGATACCGGAACTCGGTGCCACCGACCGGGACCTCGTGATCACCAAGCGGCAGTGGGGCGCGTTCTACGGTACGCCGCTCGACATGCAGCTCCGGAGGCGCGGCATCCGCAGCATCGTGATCGGTGGCATCTCGACCAACATGGGAGTGGAGTCGACCGCGCGCGAGGCGTTCGAGCGGGGCTATCACCTGGTGTTCGTTGCAGACGCCATGGCGGCCACCAGCGCCGAGGCGCATCGGTTCGCGTGCGAGCAGATCTTTCCGCGGATCGGGCAGGTGCGGTCAACGGAGGAGGTGGTGGTGGCGGTGGGCGAGTAGCGCCGGTCCCTACCGCACCCAGCCCTGCGCCTCGAGCCCCGGAATCAACCCCGGCGTGCCGAGCGAAACCGGCGGCATGTATTGGCCGCTCAATCGACGCATCCACCAGTGTCCCGTCGCGCGCCGCTCCTCCGGCGTGGTGAAACGATAGAGATACAATTCGGCCCGGATCCACTTTGGCGGCTTGTCAGGAAACGGATCGCCCGACATCAACGACAGCGTCGGCTTGTCGTTCTGCAGCAGCCGCGCCACCAGCGGGCCGAACCACGGATCGGCGTAGCCCGGGTCGAGGGCCGCGAACCACATCAGCCAGTCGAGCCGGAGGTGGTATGGCGCTACCAGCGGCGGCATCCGCGACAGGTCGCCCGGCTTGGCCTTGAACTGGTATTCGCGCCACGTCGAGGCCGGTGTCACCACGCTGTCCGCCGTGCCCTCCAGCACCACCTCGAAGCGCTGCCGCGAAATGCTGCCGAAGGCGCCGTAGGTGTTCACCAGGTGCAGCGGCTCGAAGCTGGCGTTCATCAACTGCCCGGGAGAGACAAGATTGATGGCGGGGCGGACGCTCAGCGCCGCGACCACGACCGCCAGGACGCCGAGCGCGATCTGATGCGGGAACGCGAGTGGTGCGAGCGGTCCGTGGTGGATCGGCAACAGCCGTTGCAGCAGGCCGTCGTCGAGGCAGGAGAAGGCGATGACAATGGTGAGATAGTTGAGCCAGGAGAGATTGCCACTGAGAATGATCGTGACCTGGAAGACGATGGCGATCAATCCCGTCACGCGCCGCACCATGGCCCATGGCAGCAGATAGCCGAACGGCGTCACCACCTCGGCCAGGTGATTGAACAACACGCCGACCTTCTTGACGGCCAGCGGCGCCAGATTGAAAAACCAGCTGAGCGGGTTCGGCATCGGCTGGGTTTCGAAGTGATAGGCAAGGCAGGTGAGATCGCGCCAGCACGGGTCGCCGCGCAGCTTGATCATGCCGGCCCCGAACATCACCCGGAACAGCAGCCAGCGGAACATCCAGATGACGATCACCGGTGGCGCGGTGTTCCTCGCGCCGAGAAAGATCGCGAGGAAGCCACATTCGAGCAGCAGCGTCTCCCACCCGAAGCTGTACCAGGTCTGTCCAACGTTGACGAACGAGAGATAGAGCAGCCACATCACGGCCCAGAGCGTCATGCTGACCGGTGTGCCGAAGCGCTCCGAAAAACCGACCAGCGCACACGCGGCACATGCCACGCCGAGCCACGACAGGAGCATGGCGAACGTGTCGGAATAGTGCAGGTAGAACAGGCTTGGTGAACGCCAGAACGAGGCGTGCTGCAGATACCACGGCACCGGGGTCAGGCCACGGGTGCCGAGCAGCGGCCGGAACTGATTGACGGCGGCGAGGAACGCGACGAGATAGATCCCGGCGAGTCCGCGTTGCAGCAGCCAGCGCGTCAGCCAGTAGCCGGACTGCACGTCGCGGCCGAAAAGTGCGTCGATCACGACCACCCCATCGTCCGGAGCGCCGATCGCGCGGCGTTGTAGCCGCACATGCCGTGCACGCCGCCTCCCGGCGGCGTCGACGACGAACAGAGATACCAGCCGCGCACCGGCACGGCGTACGGATCGAGGCTGAGCACCGGCCGCGCCAGCTGTTGCCGCAGGTCGTTGGCGCCGCCCACGATATCGCCGCCGATGTAATTGGCGTTGTGGCGTTCGAGTCCGGCAGGCCCGGTGACGTGGCGGTGCAGGATGACCTCTCCGAAGCCGGGTGCGAACCGCTCGATCTGCGCCTCGATCCGCGCCGTCATGTCGACCGTCGACCCATTGGGCACGTGACAATACGCCCAGGCGGTGTGTTCTCCTGGTGGCGCGCGCGAGGGATCGAACAGCGACGGTTGGGCCAGCAGCACGAAGGGGCGTTCGGCCGGTTCGCCGCTCCACGCCGCCTGCTCGGACGCGGCGATCTCGTCGATGGTGCCCCCGAGATGCACCGTGGCGGCACGGGCGCAGTCGGGTGCCTGCCACGGGATCGGCGCCCGCAGAGCCCAGTCCATCTTGAACGCCGCCGGACCATAGCGATAGCCGGTCAGGCGGCGGCGATACCCGGTCGGCAATTGCGCGCCGCCGATCCGGAGCAGCTGGCGTGGTGTGACGTCGAACATCACCACGTCGACCGCCGAAAGCTCCGCGGCCGACTCGACCCGATGGTCGGTCTCGATCCGGCCGCCCTGGGCCACCAGCTGTCGGGCCAGTGCATCGGCGATCGTCTGCGATCCCCCGCGCGGAAACGGCCATCCGACCGTGTGCCCCAGTACGCCGAGCATCAAGCCGAATGCGGCACTGCCGACCGCGTCGAGTGGAATCACCGAGTGCCCGGCGATGCCCGCAAAGAGCGCCCGGGCCCGTGCGCCGGCAAAGTGATCGAGCGCCAGGCCGCGCGCCGAACGGAGTCCATGTAATCCGAAGCGGGCCATTGCCAGCGGATGGCGGGGCGGGAAGAGCGGTGCCAACAGCCCGTCAAGCAGGGGCACGGCGTCGTTCACCAGCGGCCCGAACAGTCGGCGGTACGCCGGGCCATCGGCGCCGAGGGCCGAGGCCGTCGCATCAAGGGAACGCTCGAGGATCACTGCCGTTCCGTCGTCGAGTGGATGGGCCAGCGGTGCCCCGGGATGAATCCAATCCACTCCGAGTTCCGTCAGTGGCAACGATCGAAAGAACGGTGATGCAACGCCGAGCGGATGGATCGCCGAGCAGACGTCATGGACGAAACCCGGCGCGGTCAGCGGCGCCGAGCGGGTTCCACCGCCGACCGTCGGCTCTGCTTCGAAGACCGTCACGTCGACGCCGGCCCGGGCCAGCGTGACCGCCGCGGCAAGACCATTGGGACCGGAGCCGACCACGAACGCCGACGGGCGCGAACTCATGCTGCAATATCGGACCCGGAACCGGATGGGGGAAGGCGATGGCGACCACCGGCGCGCTACTTTCATGGCGGAACGGGAGCGACGATGACACTGACCGTCGGGGCGCAGGCGACTCGCACGTTGACCATCACCGCGCGTCACGTCGAGCTTTATGCCGAAATCACCGGTGACCGCAATCCATTGCACTTCGATCCGGCGTTTGCCGCGCAGACGAAGTTCGGCCGGCTGGTGGCGCAGGGCGGACTGACCACCGGCCTGCTCCACGCCCTGGTCGCGATGGACATGCCCGGTCCGGGAACGGTCTTCCTGAGCCAGGACTGGAAGTTCACCGCACCGGTCTACATCGGTGATACGATCACCGCAGTGGCCAAGGTGGTGAGTGTCCACGCGACCAAACCGGTCAGCCAGCTCCAGGTACGGGTCACCAGGCAGGACGGCGAAACCGTCCTCGAGGGCGAGGCGTGGTGCTACCGGTTCGAGCCGGCCTGATCCGCGGGACTCCCCACCGTCCCTCTGCCAGGAGGCGTAGCTGAACACCGCAGGTGCAACACCGCGCACCATCGATGAATATCTCGCGGTCCTCGCTCCCGACAAGCGTGCCGCACTGTCCAAGCTGCGCCGTGACATCCATGCTGCGGCTCCGGGAGCGGAGGAGTGCATCAGCTACCGGATTCGCTCCTCGTGACCCGGCCAGAGAACGACGTCGCCGGGCCGGGTGCTGCCTCGCGCGAACTGCTTCGCCACACGGTCGCGACCGTCGCCTATCGCGGCGGCAAGGTGCTGCGCGGGGCCCCCGCCAGCTTCGCGACGCTCACGTCGGGACACGACACCCGAACGCCGGTCGCGATCCTGGCACATATCAACGACCTGTTCGACTGGGCGTGGCATCTGGCCCACGGCGAGCATGTCTGGCACAACTCGAATCCCGGCGACTGGGATGCCGCAGTGGCACGATTTCATGCTGGATTGGGCGGTTCGCGGGGAGAACTACTTCAAGGCGTCGATCGAGGCCGGACGGGTGGGCGCCGATCAGGCACCCTCGAACGTCGAATTCGGCTGGCGCGCAACCGGGGACGACGGGCATGAACTCAACGAACAATGCCAGCACGGCGCGGTAGCACCGCCGTGACGAGCCGCCGCGATTTCCTGCAGGGCAGTGCCACCTCACTGCTGGGTGTCGCGTTGTCGCGTCCCGGCGGCCGCGTGCTCGGCGGGCTGTCGCGCCTCCGAATGCGCCGTGCCGCGAGCACGTTCGTCGACCTGCGCCGTCCGCCCGACGGGGTCACCGTCCAAACGTCCAGCGAGTATCGAACCCTGACAGCGATCGCGGAACGTCGATTCGAGTCGGGCCGGATCGTGGTGACGACGGCGTTGGCCGACGGCACGACGCGTGTGGCGCTCAGCGCCCCCGCCGATGCCGTCAGTCGCCTGCATTTCCGCTGGCGCGCCGCGCTGCACGACGTCACGCTGCTGCTCGGCGACGCCTGGGAGCGCGCCTATGGCGATCTCGAATGGCGCGGCATGGCGCCCGGATCAGGATCATGCCGTGGTACGCGGCGACATTCGACGGCCACGACACCCATTGCTACGGGGTCCGCACCGGTGCCGCGGCGTTGTGCTTCTGGCAGGTCGATCCCGATGGCATCAGTCTCTGGGTCGACGTCCGCAGCGGCAGCGCGCCGCTGCAGCTCGGCTCGCGCGAGCTGGCGGCGTGCGACGTGGCGGCACGCCAGGGGGACGGTGAGCGGGCGTTCGTGGCGCTCCGCGACTTCTGCCATGCTGCTTTCGCCGGCGCCACGCCTTCCGGCCGCACCGGTCTACGGTCACAACGACTGGTACTACGCGTATGGCAACAACAGCGCGACCAGCGTGCTGGCCGATGCGGGGCGGGTCGTGGATCTGTCGCCGGGCGGAGCAAACCGCCCGTTCGTGGTCATCGATGACGGCTGGCAGCCGGAGCGCGGGGCATCGAAGAACGGCGTGGGCGAATGGGATCGCGGCAACGAGCGCTTTCCCGACATGCCGGGGCTGGCCGCCGGCATCACGGCCGCCGGTGCCCGGCCCGGCATCTGGATGCGTCCGTTGCTGGCGCCGAAGGATGCTCCCGGCGCATGGCGCCTGTTGCGCAACACGTCGTATCTCGACCCGACGCATCCTGCCACGCTCGAGAAGGTCGCCGCCGACGTGTCACGGATCCGCGGCTGGGGGTTCGAGCTGATCAAGCACGACTACTCGACGTTCGACATTCTCGGCCGCTGGGGACGCACGATGGACGCGGCGATCACCCGTGACGGCTGGACGTTCGGCCCCGGCCCGGTGCGAACGACGGCCGAGGTGATCGGTGACCTCTATCGCACCATTCGCCGTGGGGCGGGTGATGGTCTCGTCATCGGTTGCAACACCGTCAGCCATCTCTCGGCCGGTCTGTTCGAAATGTGCCGCATCGGCGACGACACCAGCGGCCAGGATTGGATCCGGGTGCCGCGGATGGGGGTGAACGCACTGGCGTTCCGGGGCGTGCAACAGGGGGCGTTCTATGTCGCCGATCCCGATTGCGTCGGCGTGACCAGGGACATTCCGTGGGAGAAGAACCGGCAGTGGCTCGATCTCCTGGCGCGGAGCGGGACGATGCTCTTCGTTTCGCTCGCGCCGGACGCGATGACCGACACGGTGCGCCGTGACGTTCGCGCCGCCTTGGCGCTCGCTGCCGTGCCGCAGCCACTCGGTGAGCCGCTCGATTGGCAGCGTGCGCTGTGGCCGCGCGACTGGCGGCTTGCCGGGCACGAGGAGCATTTCGACTGGACGGGCGCCGGCGGGTTGGTAACCGCCGGCTGATCCGGTCCGACCACAGCTGCGCACCACCGTACTCCGGCGAGGTCCCATGGAACTGACCACCGAGCGCCTCCGGTTGCGGCGCCTTTCCGCCGATCATTTCGAACCGTTCGTGACGATGAACGCCGACGTCGAAGTACGGCGTTACATCGGCAACGGCGTGCTGACGCGAGAAGAGTCCTGGTGGCGCCTCGCCCGGTACATCGGCCACTGGGAGCTGCGGGGATACGGGATGTGGGCCGTCGAGGAGTCCGGCCGCGGTGCGATGGTGGGCTACGCCGGGTTGCTCGATCCCGACGGCGGCCGCGGACTCGAGGTGGGCTGGGCACTGGCGCGCGCGGCGTGGGGCCGTGGCTACGGTTTCGAGGCGGCATCCGCGGCGCTGCAGTATGCCCGCGGCACTCTGGGGCGCGACCGGGTCCGGGCCGTGATCCAGCCGGCCAACCACCGCTCGATCCGGCTTGCCGAGCGGCTCGGTGGGCAGCTTGCGGGTGAGTTGGCCGTCGACGGCAAGGACGTCGTGGAATACATCTTCGGTCCCGTGAGGTAAGTTGACTGCGGATGCCGGCGCGCTGCCGTGCACGCTGGCCGCTCCTCCCCAACTCCAGGAGGGTACGGTGGAATCCGGCTCGTTGCTCTCGGGCTACCGCCACGCGTCGTGGGCGCTCCTGATCCGCGGTCTCGTCGCGTTGGCGCTCGGCATCTTCATCCTGGTCCGGCCGCTCGATTCCGTCGCGGTCTTCGCGCTGGTGATCGCGTTCTGGGCGCTGTTCGGCGGCATGGTCGAGATCGTGCACGCCATCGAGCTCCGGCGCCTCTTCCGCTCGTGGTGGGTGTTGTTGCTGTCCGGCCTGGTCGGCGTCGGCTTCGGCATTGCCGCGCTCTCGTACTATCCGGGGCTGTCGCTGCTGTTCGCGGTCACGTGGGTGAGCCTCTGGCTGCTGATCACCGGAGTCCTTGGCATCTACGCCTCCTGGCAGCAGCAGCGGGTCGGTCTCCACTGGGTGTGGACCGCCGTCTGGGCCGGCCTCAGCGTCGCCGCCGGGGTCATCGCATGGCTCTCGCTGACCGCGACACTGGCGGCGATCATGGGATTGATCGCGGGGTTCGCGATCATCAGCGGTATCGCGCTGCTGGTGGCCGGCTACCGGGTGCGCACGGCGGTCGTGGGCGGCAGCGTCTGAGGCAGGCCGTCAGCCCAGTCGCAGTGCAAGGTTCCGATCCGAAAGCGACGCCGAGCGGCCCGCCACGCTGTCGGACGCGGCCGGCGGCGGCGTGACGAATGCGCCGCTCCGTCCCTCGATCCGCAACGCGCCGTCCGCGGTGCACTCGATGAAGGCGAACGGCGGATTGGTGTACGGGTGCATCCCGTTGTACCAGAAATAGCTCGAGGAGTTGAGCAATACGCACGGCGCGCCCGCCGCGCGGTCCATCCGGTCCACATGGAGGTGCCCGCTGAGGCAGGCGGCCACGGCTCCACGAGGGTTCTTCGTCGCCATCCCGGCGACGACGTCGAGTACTTCCACCTGTTCCACCGGCAGCGGCTGTCCGGCATCGGCAAAGCCGAGCGGTTGATGCGAGATCAGGATCACCGGAGCGGTTGCGGTGCCGAGTTCCTCACGCAACCACCCCAGTTGGTCGGGGTCGGCGCAATTCCACACCGCATGGTCCGTGAAGTCGTTTCCGTTGGCATACGGATAGAGGGCGCCGTTCCGGCGGAAGTTGTTGAGGTCGAGCACGACGAAGCGATACCCCCCGATAGTGGTGGCGTAGTACCGTCGCGTCATGCCGAAGGCCTGCATGGCCGTCGCCTTGTCGCACTTGTCCATGTCGTGGTTGCCGAGGACGTCGAGGCGCGGCGTGGTGACGGCGATCACCGGCGGTCGCTCGGCGGGTGCGACGGAGCGGATGTTGGTTGTTAGATTGGCCCCATGATCCCCGCACAGCAGGCACTCGAGCGGCTCCGGCAGGGCAACGGTCGCTTCGTCGACCGGCTCCGGTCGGGCCGCGGCGCGTCGGCCGCCAACGTCACCGCCCTGCCCGGTGCCCAGGAACCGTTCGCCATCATCCTCGGCTGCTCCGATTCCCGGGTTCCCGCCGAAATCGTGTTCGATCAGGGACTCGGCGATCTCTTCGTGATCCGGGTCGCCGGCAACGTCGTCGCACCGTCGCTGGTGGGAAGCGTGGAATTCGCGGCCGGGCGCTTCGGCACCCGCCTGGTGGTCGTGCTCGGTCACACCAGCTGCGGCGCCATTCTCGCCACGCTGGAGGCGCTCGAGCAGCCGTCTGCGCCCCAATCGCCCAACCTGCAGGCCATCGTCGACCGGGTGCGCCCGTCAGTCGCGTCGTTGCTGGACGCCGGCCCGGCAACGGATCACGACGCGCTGGTGCATGCGGCGGTGCGGGCCAACATCCGTGCCTCCGCTGATCACCTGCGGCACGGCTCGCGACTGCTGGAACAGCTGATTCGCGACGATGGATTGATGGTGGTGGGTGCGGAATACTCGCTGGAATCGGGGACGGTGGAGTTCTTCGACGGGCTGCCGGGGTCGGCTCGGTGACTGCCGGGGCGCGACGGGCCGCCCGGCCGGTGCCCGAGTTGCCGATCCGCCATTTCAAGAGCGCCAAGGCGTGGGACACGTGGCTGACCCGGAACGGACACGTGTCGCCCGGCCTGTGGTTGCGCCTGGCGCGAAAGGCGGCAGCGCTCCAGTCCGTGACGTATGACGAAGCAGTGGAGGTGGCGCTCTGCCACGGCTGGATCGACGGGCAACGCAAGCCGCACGACGATCAGTCGTGGATCCAGCGCTTCACCCCCCGCGGCCCGAAGAGCGCATGGTCGAAGATCAACCGCAACAAGGCCGAGGCATTGATCGAGACGGGCCGCATGAGACCGCACGGACATGCCGCGATCGAGCGTGCCAGAGTCGACGGCCGTTGGGAACGGGCCTACGATTCGTACCGCACCGCCGAGCCGCCGCCGGACCTCGTGGCGGCGTTCAAGCGCAACCGCGCGGCCGCGGCGTTCTTCGCCGGCCTCGACCGGCTCAATCGCTATGCGGTGCTCTACCGGATTCAGACCGCTTCGCCCGCCACCCGCGCCAGCAGTATCGCGAAGTTCGTGGCGATGCTGGCGCGGGGCGAGAAGCTTCATCCGGTCGGGGCGCGCCCCGACCGCCGCAGCGCGACGTAGTCGCCAGCCCGGATCTCCGGGAGAGGTCAACGCGCGCCGGGTGATGCGGAATCGGCGCCGATGGCACATGTTTGTGGACGGATCGCGGCGCTGGCCGCCGCGACGCCGGCCACGAGGCCGATTCACCCTGGAATGAAGCGAGGGGCAACATGGCACGTCAACGCTCGACCGCGAAGAAGACGGCGTCGATTTCGCGGAGCGTTTCAGAAACGCGATTCGCCAAGCCGATTCTGCGGCCGACCAAGAACGATCTCCCCGAACAGGTTCGCATCGAGGTCGCCCGGTTGCTCAATCAGCGCCTCGCCAGCGCCATCGACCTGCAGACGCAATGCAAGCAGGCCCACTGGAACGTCAAGGGTCCGACGTTCATCGCGCTGCACAAGCTCTTTGACGACGTCAACGAAGAGGTCGAGGACTACGTCGACCTGATCGCCGAACGGGTGGTGCAGCTCGGTGGCATCGCGGAAGGGACCATCGGGGTGGTGGCGAGCCGCACCGTGCTGATCGATTACCCGTTGACACTGGCGAGCGGCACGGAGCACGTCGCGGCGCTGTCGGACGCACTGTCGGAGTTCGGCCGGTCGGTGCGAATGGGGATCGACGAGTTGAACGACCTGAATGACGCCGACGGCGCGGACATCCTCACCGAGATCTCGCGCGGCGTCGACAAGTGGCTCTGGTTCGTCGAAGCGCATCTCGACCATTCGACGCCGTGAGCGGCGCCGGATAACCTGGCGAACGCGCGTTCGTCGTGGCGGCGCCGGAGACCCGAAAGGAGTCGCTCCGATGCAGGTGGAAGGCCCATTCGACGTTGTCATGGCGCCGCAAGTGCCGGACCCGGGTCATGAGGCGGCGGGTATCGCCCGCATGCTGCTCGACAAGCGATACCATGGCCCGCTCGAGGCCACCAGCACGGGCCAGATGCTGGCGTACCGCACCGCGATCGAAGGATCGGCGGGGTATGTCGCCATGGAGCGGGTGACGGGGACGCTTGCGGGGCGGAGCGGGGCGTTCACGTTGCAGCACTACGGCGTGCTGACTCGCGACGCCGGCGAGTTGATCCTCACCGTCGTTCCGGATTCTGGCACGGACGAGCTGACCGGATTGTCGGGCCGCATGGCCATCATCATCGCGAACGGCACGCACCGCTACCGCCTTGATTTCGAGCCTGGCGACGCGCCCTGATGATCGCGGGTCGTGGCTGCACCGATTCTTCCTGATCGGCGTGGCCTTCAAGGGCATTGACGGGGTGCTGGAACTTGCCGGCGGCGTCCTGTTCGCCGTGGTGACGCCGGAGCGGCTCCACGCCGTGGTGCGCACCCTCACCCAGCATGAACTGGGCGAAGACCCCGGCGATATCGTCGCGAATGCGGCGATGCGGTTCTCCCGCCATCTGTCCGCCCATACCCATGTGTTCGGTGCCATCTACCTCGTTTCGCACGGGGTGATCAAGCTGGCGCTGGTGGCGGGGCTGTTGGCGGGGAAGCGCTGGGTCCACCTCGCGGCGATCGGCATCTTCGCGGTGTTCCTCGCCTATCAGGCCTACCGCTACTCCCTGAACGGCTCGGTGCCACTGCTGGTATTGTCCGGACTCGACATCGGGGTGATCGTACTGACATGGCTGGACTATCGGCGGCTCCGCGCCAGCGCCGGGCGCTAGTGGCCCGTCCCCGACGATGATGCCGACTATCGACCGTGCGCCGCTGCCGCGTCGGGAGCCACCAGCGCCCGGGCCGCGTCGACGATCTCGCCGATGCGAACCGGGCGGCGCAGGACCTGGCGCCACGGCCCGGGTGGAACGGATTCGACTGACGACGCAATGAGGAGCGCCACCGGTTGCCGGTGGCGCTCGAGCAGTTCGGCGAGCAGGCCGTTGCCGTCGATGGCAGTATTCTGGTCGACGATGACGAGGCGGACCGGCCCGCGATCCGGTTCGGCAACGGGGGATGTCAGCGCCTCACCCACGGTGCGGGCACCGATGGCGTCGTACCCCGCGTCGTCCAGCGCGGCGCGCAGCAGGGCCCGCGGCCCGCGATCCCGCATGATGACGAGGACGCGCGGCAGGGCCCGCAGGGTCGGCTCGCCAGCAGGCTCCGTACCGCGCGCTGTTCGTCGCGGTGGGTCGACGCCGTCAACGGTCATGGCGGGGACGGTACAGCGCCGGGTCGGGCGCCGTCAATTCACCGCCCGACCGCCGTCAGCACCGGGATGAGAGGGGGGCGCTTGCGAGCGGCTGGCGGCGCGGTATACTCGGGCCTCCCCTGGAACAATCGTGAACCATGAACCGCCGCCGGCGGAGGTATTCCGTGATCGGGAAGACAGTCAACGGCACGACCGCAGCTTTCGGGCTCACGAGCCTGTTCGTGGGCCTCGCCATCGTCGGGTGCAGCGGCACCAAGACCCGGATCGTGCAGGGTGATTGCCACGACATGAATGGCGCCCAGGTCTGCGTGTGGGGTGAAATGACCGGCAACACTCTGACCAGCTTCGGAGCCACGGTCCCGCTGGCGGCGATCACCAATGCTCCCGACAGTGAGCCGATGGTCTGGCCGCCCGTGGCCGCAGTGGCCTTGTCGATGCCGGCCGAGGTTGCATCGGTCACCGGGTTCCAGAACGCCACCTTCTATTGGGAAGCCGGGGGCCATCCCCCGGCGCCCTACATGACGCCGCACTTCGACTTCCATTTCAATACCATTCCGATGGCGCAGGTCAAAGCCATCAATTGCGCCGACACCACCAAGCCGGCGGCGCTTCCTTCGGGATACGAGCTTCCGGACGTCACCATTCCCCGTATGGGCACGCTGGTGGGACTCTGCGTGCCCGGGATGGGCATGCACGCGCTGCCGTCGGCCGAGCTGCACGGGTCGACAGTGTTCCAGAAGGATATCCTTGTCGGTTATGATCATCAGCAACCGATCTTCGTCGAGCCGATGATCAGTCGTGCGACGCTGGCCGCCCAGCAGACCTTCGCGATCGACGTCCCGGCGATCCCCACCGGCGCCGCCGGCGTGCGCTATCCAACGCACTTCGCGGCGACCTACGACAGCACCGGAAAGGCATACAAGTTCACCTTTACCGGGTTTGCCTCGCCGCAATAGTCGGGTGCCGCGGGCGGTGGGATCGCGATGTTACGTTGGCGGAGCCGGGCGGCCGCACAGTGACTGCCCGGCTCCGCTGCTTGATGGAGCCCGCCATGTCCCATCCGGACCTTCGTCCCGTTGCCGTCGCGTCGAGAATCCCCGGTGCCGGACATGATCGTCGGCAGGCGCGGAGCGGGGCATTCCGATGAATCCGATTCCTCCGGAAGGAGCTGCGTCATGACTGCCGGACACTTCGGATTTGCTGCGGGCGTGAAGGCCGGAGCTCCCCGCGTGCCCCTCTGGGCCCTGATGCTCAGCACCTACCTCCTCGACGTCGTGTTCATCGTGATGGTGGGAGCGGGCCTCGAGGGATTCACGCCGTTCGATCCGACGCATCCGAGCTACGGTCAGGTGACCATCCACGCGTGCTACGATCACTCGTTGGTCGGTGCGCTGGTGATCGCGCTGTGTGCGGGCGGCGTGGCCCGGATCGCGTGGGGTGCGCGCGCCGGATGGATCATCGGTGCGGTGACGTTCTCCCACTGGATTCTCGACCTCATCGTCCATCGTCCGGATCTGCCGATTCTCCCCGGCAACGCCGGGCATCTTCCACTGCTCGGCTTCGGCCTGTGGGCGCATCCGGCGGCCAGCGCGTCGCTCGAACTGCTGCTGGTGCTGGCGGGTGGTTACCTGTATGCGCGGGCTGCAGCGCGCTCGCCGGTGGTCGTGAACGGCGTTTCCGGCGGCAGGGCCCGGGCTGCCTGGGCTGCCGGGGTCACGGGAACGCTGATGCTCGCATTGCTCGCCACGGACTACATCGGATGGTCCGGAGGAGCCGCACTGGCCGGGATGCTGTTGCTGATGGCGCTGTCCGGCTGGCTCGATTCCCGGCTGCAGTGGCGGAGCGAAGCGACAGCATGATCGTCACGATTCGCCCGGCCGTTCATACCGATGCCGCCGCGGTGGCGGCACTGAGCCGTGAGCTGGGGTATCCCACGGAGAGCCGCGAGATGGCCGACCGCCTGGCGCGGCTTCTCACGCAACCGGACCGCGACGTGGTCTTCGTGGCCGTCGCCGGCCACGATGTGGCCGGATGGGTTCACGTCGGGCGCCGGGAATTGCTGGAATCAGGTCCCCAGGCGGAAATTCTGGGATTGGTCGTGGGGAATGCCTTCCGACGGCGGGGCGTGGGTCGGCTCCTGGTGGCTGAGGCGGAGCGATGGGCAGCGCGTCGCGGGGTGGACGACGTTGTGGTGCGGAGCAACGTGAGCCGGGCGGAATCGCATCCGTTTTACCAGCGGTGCGGCTATCGGCGGGTCAAGTCGCAACACGTGTACCGCAAGAGGATTGCCGGGCACGACGGGTGACCGGCGTCGCGCGGCGGAGGCATCCATGGCAGACCACTCGACGATACCGACGAGCGCCGGCGTCCATTTCCCGCCGCCGTTCGTCTACGCCATCGGCTTCCTGATCGGATACGGACTCGATCGGCGCATCCGATGGCCGATTGCGTCATCGGCCGCCGCTGGCTCTGCGGTCGCTATGGGCGGCTGGACGCTGGTGGTGCTCGCGGTGATCGGTGCTGGCGCGGCGCTCACCCGGTTCGCGCGCGCTCACACCACCGTCTTTCCCCACCGCCCGGCGCGCGCGCTGGTCGTGACCGGTATCTACCGGTTCACGAGGAATCCGATGTATCTGTCGCTGGCGGTGCTCTACTCCGGCCTGGCGTTGCTGATCGATTCCTGGTGGCCGCTGGCGCTGCTGCCGTTGGTGCTGGTGATCATCGACCGCGGGATCATTGCCCGCGAGGAACGGTATCTCCTGGCGGTCTTTCCCTCCCGGTACGCCGAATACCGGCGGCGGGTGCGGCGCTGGCTGTGAACGCATGCTGCCTCGTGGGGCCGCGGGCGCCCCGGCGCTCTCGACGTGGCAGCAATTCCGGGACCGGAGACCGGCCGGCGCGGTGCGGGACCAGGGCCGTCGACGTGCACCATGTCATCGCGGCGATTCCGATCGGGTGACGCACCGCGAAGGGTCCCCTGACGGTGCGTTCGCTCCATCCCCGATTCATCCCAACGATCGATGGCCCGTTCGCGGCCATTTTGATACGCTTCTTTCGGAACAGATTATCCGGTCCGCAGCGGTTGTCGTGCGCCGGGGCGAACGAAGGCGGCGGCAATCGGGCCGACCGCCAGGGATGTTGTCGTTGGTCGCCGCCATCGGGCAGCGGGCCTGCGATGGACAGGGGCTGACAGATGTGGCTACCGAGGGGAGTGCCGATTCCGGCCGACGACGGACTGCGCCAGCAGCTGACGACCATGCGGATCACGATGGCCGCTCGCGCGAAGCAGGCGATGCAGGCCCTGTCGCGGCGCGAGCACGAAGCGTTGGAGCTCTGGAACGCCGGGATGGATTACCAGGAAATTGCGGCCCGAACAAGCCAGTCGCCTGATGGCGTGGGCGCCGTCCTTGTCCTGGCTCGCCACAAGCTCGTGAGCGAGTCCGATCGCCTGGATCAGTGAGCCTGCAGCGAACATCGCCGCGCTGTGCCGCGGCAGGCGCCGGCCGGCCAGGTATTGCCCCCGACGTGCACCCGGTCGGACTCCATCGTCCGAGCGATCGCGCCATCGGCTCTTCCGATCGATAGGATGCATCTGACGGGCACGGTAGCTTCCGGTGCTGGAAGTGCTATCATGTCGTCATGCGATTGGAGTACCGAATGCGTATCACAGACCTGCTCACCGTGCCGCTGGCCGGCATCCTCGTTGTCCTGCCGGCGCGCGCGCCGGCCCAGGCCCCGGTCACCGTGCGCTTCGGCGCGCAACTCGGGCCCGAGATCGGGGTCACCGGGTACGCGGCAGATCAGGACGGCAACTGGCGGACCAGCTATCGGCACTGGACGCCGGTCGCCCTGTACGATGTCAACGGTCACTATTACCGCCACCCGGTCCCGGGTGCCCGCGCGGTGGATGTCTATTCCTATCACGGGGGTTACTTCATGCCGCCGGAGGAGAAGGCATGGGTCGGCTTTGACCAACGCTACAACTACCGGCGGCGGCCGAATTCGAGGGACTATGCCCGCGAGCGTCCCTACCCGGCGACCGGCAGGGCCCGTGCGGGTCTTGGCCGGGAGATCGGCGTGTTGGGCTATTCGTCCGACCGCGCCGGCAACTGGCGGGCGGATTACCAACGCTGGACTCCGGTGACGGTATACGCGGTCAACGGGCGATACTACACGAACGACGCGGTCGGCGCGCGTGCGGTGGGAGTCTACCGCTACGAGGACGAATACTTCCTGCCACCTCAGGACCACGCCTGGGTGGGTTTCGACACCCGATACGACTACCGTCACCGGCCGACACCGGCTGACCGGGCCCAGGTGCGGATCCGGCCGTGATCGACGGGCGGATCGCGTTGGTGAGGACACCGCCGGTTGCACGAACCGCGGGGTTTCCGGCGGAGACTCAATCCAATATCACCCATCGGATCGATTGTTCGCGACGGGCCACCGCACGACCTTTCCGTTCCTGCCACACCGAGGGAGTGCAGGCCGCATGGCCTGCCTCCTCCCACCTCGCCGCCGGACGCGGCCGGTGGACGGACCGGCGGCGCCGATCCGGGTGATCGGCATCGTGAGGCGAGGCGGATGGGGTACGGGATTCATTTCGTGACAGGAGACGGCGTGCGGCGAAAGAACAACGGGGAATATGATTCGCTGGCCATCACGGGCTATCGGTTCGACCAGCTGGCCGCGGCGTTCGACCGGGTGATGGCCTGCCGGGATTGGAAGGGTCCGATCCGGGCTGTCATCCCGGCTGGCGACCGGCCGGTGGTGGAGCAGGCGGTACTCTGGTTCACCCGCACGATCCCGGAATTCGTCGCGAACAGTGATGGCGCGGATTTTCTCCTCGTCACGGCTGCCGGGTATCGGGCCGGGCCGTTCGGGAGCGCTGACGCGCGGTCCCGCGCGTCGTGCACCGGTGAATTGCAGGCTGGGTGAGTCGTGGCAAGGCAACCTGCCGAGGGATCTCCCTTTACGCCGGCGGGCATCCAGCGCCTTACTGATTGCACCAGCAGGAGACACTTTACGCAGTGAGGGATTACATGACCGACAGACGAAGCATCAAGACCGTGGCCGGGCGAGCCCGGGTGGTCTCCGGCCAACTCGGCGGCAAGGCGGTCAAGGGCGCGGATGCGGCAGTCTCCCAATCCCGGAAGACGGCCGAGCAGGCGTTCAAGAAGCTCAAGGCGGCTCGCGTGAAGGCAGCGAAGTCGCTTTCATAACCTCTCGCAGGACGCGACGAACGGAGGGTGCTCGAATGCTGGAAACGCTGGTCGTGGTATTGCTGGTCCTCTGGGCCCTGGGCATGGTGAGCGGATACACGATGGGCGGGGTGATTCACATCCTGCTGGTCATCGCGCTGATCGTGGTCATTCTTCGCATCATCCGCGGCCGGCGCGTCGTCTGACGGTTGCGCCGGTGGCGGATCATCGGGCACGTTCTGACGGATGCGTCGGGGGGTACGGCAGGTCCTGCCTTCACCAACCCGACCCGCGCCGGCGGCCAGTTGCCGGTCTTCGGGACGGGTTCTAAGTTCTTCCCATGGCGCCTCAAGCCAAGCGTTCCAAGCGTTCGGCATCTGGCGCATCCCGGCGCGACTCGCCGGTGCCTGCCGAGCGCGTAGACCGCTCCATTGCGCTGGTCCTCATCGAGGACAACCGGCTGCTCCGGGAAGGGATCGTCTCGCTGATCCACTCGCGGCCCGGGTTCAAGGTGCTGGCGGCGTCCGCCGACGTGGATGAGGCGTTGCGGAGCGTGCGCGAAGCCAGGCCGGACGTCGTGCTGCTCGATTTCGGGCTGCCGGACCATGACAGCATCAGCCTCACCGCGACGGTCCGGAGGGAGGTTCCCGCCGCCCGGGTGATCGTCATGGGGCTGTTGCCGCTGCAGGAGGACGTCGCCGAGTACGTTCGGGCCGGCGCCTCGGGATTCATCATGAAGAGCGCCTCGTTCGAGGACTTCTTCGCCACGATCGAAATCGTCGCGGCCGGTGGCGAGGTGCTGCCGCCCGCCTTGACGACCACCCTCTTCTCGCAGATCGTGCTGACCCGCACTCGGGGGGGCGGCCAAGGCGCTGGAGTTGGTACGTACTCACCATCCGGGAGCGCGAGGTGATCGACCTGCTGGGCGAGGGGTTGAGCAACAAGGAAATTGCCAAGCGGCTGAACATCGCGGTGCACACCGTCAAGAGCCACGTGCACAATGTGCTGGAGAAGCTGGCCCTGCGCAGCCGCCTGGAAGTCGCGGCGTTCACCCATCAGACGCGCCGCCGCGGCCGCACTCCGCCCGGTCCGTGATGGCGTCACGCCCCATCCGGGTGGCGCGCCGATGTTGCAGCGCGTTCCAGCCGCCTACCGAAAAGCCGCCGCCCGAACGATCGGACGGCGGCAGAAGTTTCCGGTAAGGCGTCGGGTGTGATTCCGGCCGCGCGATACACCGCGGGTCAGGGCCGGTTCTGCGCCCGGGAGTAGTCGGCGCTGTTCGGCAGTTCCTGGCGTTCAGGCGCTTGTCGGTGCGGCTCATGTTCTGGTCGCTGCGGCGGGAGCATGTACCCGCCTGACGTGCGATAGACCTGCACTTCGCGGCCGCCCTTCACCTGGTTCGGATAGTAGCTGCCGTTCATCTCATAGACCGTGACCGGCGTCCATTGCCGGTAGTTGGCATGCCAATCGCCATCCTGCGAGGCAGAGTAACTGTAGATGTCGATTCCCGGTCCGAGCTGGGCGCTCGCCGATATCCGGGTCGTCCGGTAACCGGGCCCGCACGCTGCGGTCGCCAGCGCGAGGCCGGCGGCCATCGAAACTGCACTCCATGTTGCGATTTTCATCGTTGATCATCTCCACGAGTGTGACAGGAAAGATCACCCCGGTGCAGGCGCGGACACCATGGATCGTTGGGGTGAGACGGGCTCTCGACCCAAGGATCGTGCCGCGATCCGGTGCAACGGCCGGAATCCATCCAAGTTCACTATTTCGATCGATTGCCTCCCGGTTGCGGGTCCCCGAAGTTCCCTTCGCTGCACCACCCGCGGGGGGCAGGCTTCACGGCCTGTCCTCTCCCACCATGTCGCGGAGGGCTGCCGGCGGACGGAGGGACGGGAGATGGCGGGCGGGATGCCGGAATTGGACGATATACGAGCCGTTGCCGCGGTGGCGCTGGGCGGCATCGAGCTCCGGCGGAGGCGGGAGGACGCTGCGCGGGCGCGGGAGGCATTGCGCCAGGCAACGCGACGTGTTGCGGCCGCTGAAGCAGCGCTCGAAGAAGCCGCTCGGCGACTTGACCACACGGACTCGGGTGCACTGCTTCGTGGCCGGGACGATCAGGCCGCGACGCAATATGCTCGCTGGCTGGGTCATCACGGCCCCGCGCGCGCCTCGCGGGCGTGAGCAGTCATCACGGCGTTCGATCTGTTGGCGGCGAGTGACGTCGCGAGGAGCACCTCTTGAGCAGTTCCCCCGTGGTTCCGATACCCGGTCGGCAACGTGGCCTGGCGCGGTTGTCGCAGTTCATCAACTATTTCTTCTGGCTGCTGTACAGCCTGCTGTTGATCCGGGGGATCCTGGCGTTCTTCTCGGCGCGGTCGTGGGCCGGCTTCGTGCGATTCGTGGACGCGATTACCAGCCCGTTCTTCGCGCCGTTCCGGGGCATCCTGTCCAACCAGAACGTGGCGGGCGGTTTCACGCTGGCCGTGCCGATCCTGGTTGCGATCGGGGTATACGTCGTGCTGCACCTGGCCATCCACCAGCTGTTGCGGGTCATGGCCTATCGATCGACGGCTGTCTGAACCCGTCGCGGCCAGGTTGCGAGGCTCTTCCAACGGTGCCGGGATGGCTCTGACATCACCTCACCTGCCCGCCGCGGAACGCATCCGGACGATCGCGCTCGCCGTCATGGCGATACTCGGGATCATCGGCACCCTGTACATCGGTCGTGACTTCTTTGTTCCGATCGCGCTGGCGCTGTTCTTCACGACGCTGCTCCGGCCGATCGTCCGCAGCATGGAGCGGGCCCGCCTGCCGGCGCCGGCCGGTGCGGCCATTGTCATGCTCGGACTCCTCGGGGTCATGGGCGGCGGCGTTGTCCTGCTGTCCCATCCCGCCCGTACCTGGATTGCCGATGCGCCCGGCAACATGCGCGCCGCCCGGATCCGGCTGCAACGGATGTGGAAGCCGTTCCAGCAGGTGACCGCGGCCGCCGACGATCTTGGCAACGCCACCAGTCCATCGGCCACGTCGCCCCGATCGGTGACGGTCGCGCCAGCACAGCCCCGGTTCGTCGACGCGGTCTTCGGGACGACGGAGAGTGTCATCGCCGGCGGAGTCGAAGTCGTCCTGATGTCGTTTCTGCTGCTCGCCGCCGGGGGGCGATTCCTGATCCGACTGGTGGGGGTCATCCCGGGCAGAGTCGGCAAGCGTACCGCAGCAGAGATCGCCGCGGAGGTCGAATCCTCGGTGTCGCGGTATCTCGTCACCACGTCATTGATCAACCTGGTGCAGGGCACCATCGTGGGGCTGGCCATGTGGGCACTCGGCATGCCCGCACCCGGACTCTGGGCGGTGCTGACGGTCGCGCTGGAGTTCATTCCCTACGTCGGCGGTGCGGTCCTGGTGGTACTGCTCTCGATCAGTGCTCTTGCCACGTTCGATACGCTGGGGCACGCAGTCCTGATCCCGGTGGCGTACCTGGTCATCTCCCTGGTGCAGAACAACGTCGCCAGCCCGCTGCTCTACGGGAATCGACTCAAGCTCAACAGCGTCGCGGTGCTGATCGCGGTCCTCTTCTGGGGGTATGTGTGGGGCGTCGTCGGGGCATTCCTGGCCGTCCCCATCGTGGCCGCGGTCAAGATCTTCTGCGACCATATCGAGGCGCTCGGGCCACTGGGGACGTTCCTGGAGGCCTGAGGGCGCGACACGTTGGATGACACCACTCTTTCCCGGAGACGATCACATGTCCAGCGAGAGGCAGTCCGGCGCGAAGCGCCATGATCACGTCGAGGAGACGAGTCGGCCCGATACACCGGAGCTCGAAGGTGGCACACCGCTGCCCGAGGAGCTCACCGGCCGCTCGAGTGGCACCAGCGAAGACGTGTCCGCGCTGTTCGCCAGCGACACCGCCGAACACTTTGCCGACGGTTTCCGTGGCGGCAGCAACGACGACCGTGGCACCGATCTGGTGAAAGACGAAGACACCGACCCCGATGCGGACGAGGATGTCACCGCGGTGTAGCACGGACCGACGCACGGTGTGCGGACTCGCTCCTCGGAGCGCGTCCGCACATCGTTCCTACGAGCGATTGTCCACGCCGATCCGTCCACCCACCTTGCGTTGCGGGATTCTCTCCCCGGGCGAGGCCTGAACGGGGAGCTTTGCGGACGGCAGCCGGTCGTCTCGCCAAGGACGTACTGCGGGCCTGGCGATTTCATGGAACGATTCAAGCGGCTGATCGACATTCTCGCCCTCGGGTCCGAGCGCCCCCTGCGACGGCTGCTCGCCTATTACGCCATCCTGGCCGCGATCATCCTGGTGTTGATGCATCTTGTCCCGCCGATCGGCTCGCTGCTCCGCGGCGAGCAGGCTGCGACTCTGACCACCAATTCGCAATTGTTGCAGGACGGATTGTCGTCGGCAAAGGATCACGCCGCCGCGGCGACGACCGAAACGGGCCTGGCGCTTGCGGGTACGACGATCGTGGTGATGCTCAGCACGCTGGCGTTGATGATCCCCGTGAGCTGGGTATTCATGTCGGCGCGGCGGGCCCACGACTTCAGCCAGGGCGTCGTTCAGACGTTGATCATTCTCCCGATCGTGGTGGCCGGCATCGTGCTGGTGGTCCGCACCAGCCTCGCCCTCGCGTTCAGCCTTGGCGGAATCGTCGCGGGCCTCCGGTTCCGGACCACGATGAAGGATGTCCGCGACACGGTCTACATCTTTCTCGGCATCGGCGTCGGGCTGGCGGCGGGGGTGCAGTCCCTGATCGTCGCGGCCGTGCTCTCCATTGCGTTCAACTTTGTTGTCCTGCTGATCTGGCGATACGATTTCGGTCGCAATGTTCTGGAGCCGACCGCAGGATCGAAATGGGCCGAGCCCCTGGGCGACCTCGCGCAGGCCAATTCCGGCCGCGGGGTTCCGGATCGCGACCTCGTGCTCGCCCTCTCGCCCAACAAGGCAGCCCTTCTCGCCAATCGCTTCGATCGGGTGCATCGGATTCTTGGCTCGAGCCAGAAGCGTCCGCGCTTCAACTCGATCCTGACGGTCAGCACCGGATTTGTCGGCGAGGCGCAAAGCCGGATCGCGACGGTCCTGGACCTGATGGCGCGGCGTTGGCGACTGGACGAAGTGACCACGACAGAGGGGAAGCCATCGGAACTGTATTACCTGGTCGGCGTCCGCCGGGGAATCACCCGTGAACATCTGCTGACCGCGATTCGCGAAGGGGCTGGCGACCGGATTGTCACCGCCGATCTGGAAGTCGGCGATGCGGTGGCGCAAGAGAAGCTGGCGGCCAAGTGACGCGACGGCTCATCGTCGCCACGCGGGGCGGCGTCGGCGCCTGCCTGGTGCTGCTGCCGGTGCAGGCGCAGGCACAGCACGCGGCGCCGGACGTGCACACGGCCGACAGCGTCACGGTCGAGGCCGGAGCGCATTACCAGGCCGGTGGGCTGCATCGCTTCCTGTTCGGCGGCAGCTACCGTGATCTCTGGACCACACCGATCCGGGTTCCCGTCCTGGATCTGCGCGCGTTCGACGGTGGAATGACCGTCGACAAGGCTGGTGGCGGGACGCAGACCAAATCGCTCACGTTCACCGGCCGGGATGGCGCCGAATATACCTTCCGCTCCGTGGACAAGGACCATGTCCAGGTGCCGGCCGGGTTTCGCGACGTGCCGATTGCCGAGGGGCTCGCGCACGACCAGATCAGCGATAGTCACCCCGCCGCGAATGTCATGGTGCCACCGCTGCTCGAGGCGGTCGGCGTCCTCCACGATTCTCCGGTGCTGGTCGTCATGCCGGACGACACCCTCCTGGGCCGGTTTCGCGCCGTCTTCGCCAACCGGCTCGGCGTACTGGAGCTGCATCCCCGGGGACCGAAGGGCGACCGCGCCGGGTTCGACGGCGCCATCGCCATCATCAACAGCGACAGCCTCCTGCAACTGCTTGATCACGATCCGGCCGAGCAGGTCGACGCCCGGACGTTTCTGGCCGCGCGCCTCGTTGACATGCTGGTCAACAACTGGGACCGCCATCCCGGGCAATGGAAATGGGCGAGAATGCCGGCGAGCGGGAGCCGCTGGGAGCCGATCTCGCAGGACTACGACAAGGCGTTCATCTCGGTCACGGGATTCCTGCCCGGGTTGACGAGGATGTCGACGCCGAACCTCATCACGTTCGGGCGGAACTACCCGAGTATCCGGGGATTGACCTGGAACAGCCTGCAGCTGGACCGGCGGCTGCTTGGCGAGCTCGGGAAGGCAGCCTTTGACTCGGTGGCGCGCTCGGTCCAGGGGCGATTGACCGATTCGGTACTGGATGCGGTGATGCTGGCGATGCCCGCCGAGTACCGGGCCCTGTCCCCGGACCTGATCGCAACGCTGCGGGCGCGGCGCCGGACGCTGCCGGCGATGGCGCAGCGCTTCTACCGGTACCTCGCGGCGGTCGTCGATATCCACGCGACCGACGCCGCGGCGCGCGCCACCATCATCCGGGTCGACGATTCCCATGTCGAGGTGCGCCTGGCGACCGGTGACGCCGCGCCGTTCTACATCCGGCGGTTCGATGCGCGCGAAACGACCGGAATCCGGGTCTACCTGTCCGGCGGCAATGACCACGCCCTGGTGACCGGCGATGTGACCGGCAGCATTCCGGTCTGGGTGATCGGCGGCAATGGCACCAATCGGCTGGTCGATTCGTCGACCGTCGATGGCCATCGAAGCCCGACCCACTTCCACGATGTGGGCGCGACACGAGACGTCAGCTACGGCGCCGACACGCTGTTCGACCGACGACCCTTCGTACATGAATTTGGCGGGCTGGACCAGCCGGGGCGCGACTATGGCGCCAGCATGGCGCCGGTGGTCGGGCTCAGCATCAATCACGACCTGGGCGTCATGCCGGCGGTCGGCATGACATGGCATGGCTACGGGTTCCGCGATACGCCCTACACCACGATGGTATCGCTGCTGGGTCAGTACTCCTTCAGGATCGGCGGATTCAGGGTCGCGTTGGCGGCCGACCGCCGGATGGAAAGCTCGCCGTGGCACTTCTCCGGACTGGTGCGGATGTCCCAGCTGGAGTTGACCAATTTCCACGGGTTCGGCAATTCCTCACCCCAGAGCGCGGAGCAGGTGGTCGGCATTACCGGCCCGGCGAACCGACTATTTCGCCGTCAGCCAGCGCCAGTGGCTCGTGGAACCGGCGCTGGCACTCTCTCTCGCGCCAACGACGAATCTGTCCTTCGGCCCGGTGTTCGAATACGCGGTCACGGACAGCACGCCGGACCGGTTCGTGTCGGCGGTCCGGCCCTACGGCGCGGGCAATTTCGGCGAGGCCGGGGTGCGGGTGGTCTTCGCCCACGACAATCGCTGGCCGTCGCACCACCCGCAACGCGGCACGATGCTGCAGCTCAGCGCAAGCTATTTCCCGCCGGTATGGGATGTCCGGCACGGATTCGAATCACTCCGTGCCAGGGGTGGGGTCGATTTCACGATCCCGATGCCGTTGCACCCCTATCTGGCTCTCCAGGGCGGCGCCGTGAAGGTGTTCGGGACCTTCCCCTTTCAGGAATCGGCATTCATCGGCGGCCGGGACGACGTGCGGACCCTCGACCTCGATCGGTACGCCGGGGACGCATCCCTGTCGGCCAGCGCCGAACTGCGCCTGCCGGTGGCGACGTTCACGGTGGTGTTGCCGTTGAATGTCGGCTTGCTGGCCAGTGAGGATCTGGGCCGGGTCTACGTGCATGGCGACTCGCCGGGCGGGTGGCACAACGCCTTCGGTGCCGGGTTCTGGATCGGCTTTCACCAGCTTGTGCTCGATGTCCGGGTGGTCCGCGCCAATGAGGTGGGGCGTCCGGCGGCCGTCGTGCTCGGAGTGACACTGCCATGACGCGATTCAAGAAGCAGCCCCGTCGGTTGGCCCTGGCGATGTTGGCGACGCTCGCGGCAATGTCGTGCAAGATCCCGGTACAGGTCACGCCGGCACCGGCCACGGCGGCCCCCGCTGACATTGCAGCATCCGGCGCGTCGGTGCTGCTCGGGGCCGGTGACATCGCCGTCTGCGGCACCAACGGCGACGAACGGACCGCGGTGCTGTTGGACACCCTCCTGCGGGCCGACAGTGTTGCCAAGGTGAATGTCGAAGTCTTCACGCTGGGTGACAACGCCTATCCCGACGGACGGGCCAGCGATTTTTCGCGATGCTTCACACCATCGTGGGGCGACACGGCCAAACGCATCATGAAGAAGATCCATCCGTCGCCGGGCAATCACGAATTCCAGACGGGCGGTGCCGCGCCCTACTTCAAGTATTTCGGCAGCCGCGCCGGATCGCCGTCGAAGGGCTATTACAGCTACGATGTCGGTGACTGGCACGTGATCTCACTCAACGCCGAACTCGTGGTCAGTTCCGCGTTTACCAATGCCCAGCGGGCTGCGCAGGAAGACTGGCTTCGCAGCGACCTCAAAGGCACCCAGAAGCTCTGCACCCTGGCCTACTGGCATAATCCCCGCTTCAGCTCCGGGTGGCACGGCGGCGACCGGCGCCTGCAACCGATCTGGCAGATTCTCTACGACGGCGGCGCGGACCTGGTCCTCAATGGCCACGATCACGACTATGAGCGTTTTCTGCCGCAGACCCCGGCCGGGGTGCTTGATTCGGCGCAGGGCATTCCGGAGTACGTCGTGGGTACCGGTGGCGGCGACCTGCGAGGTTTCCGGAGCACGCCGGCCCCACACAGTGCCGCACGCGTCGAGGGATACTTCGGAATCCTCAAGCTGACGCTCGGCAAGGGCGAATTCCGCGCCGCGTTCCTGGATGTCGATGGCCATGACTGGGATGCCAGCGGCGGTGCCTGTCATGCGGTGCCGGCCGCCGCGCCGCCGAACTAGTGGACTGTCCCGGAAATTGCGGCGCTATCGAGAGCGCCGGGACTCCGGCTGCATCAGGCGCGACGACGAGGCGTGGCCCCGCCGGTCCGCAGCGGAGTGCTATCGCCCGCCATACCGCGACGCGGTGAGAACCGCATTGCCCTTGTGGTACGACACGACATAGACGACGTCGAATACGCTCGCCTTCCACTTCGCCGGCCTCGGCCTGATCCCGAACGCCGCGACGAGTTGGGGGATCTCCTCGTGGTTCCAGCAGATCAGCACGGTTCGGCCGGCGTAGGCCGGGTCGGACAATATCATCCGCGCCAGCGCCATGTAGTCCTTGCCATGGAACGGCACCTGCACCGTGAGCTTGAGGGCTCTGGCAAGCGGTGCCACCGTTTCCTGGGTCCGCTGGCCGTCGTCGTCACGGGTGGTGCGGGTGGCGAAGATCGCCACCGGCTGGCCCAATGCCTTCATTGCCGGGTCGTTCACGACATACTGCACCAGTTGGCCGGCGCGCCTGACGCCCGCGGGCGACAGATGGGGGTCGTGCGGGTCCGCGGGCTTCTCTGCGTGCCGGATCAGAATGATGTGTGCCGGGCGTAGTGGCGGCGGCGCCACGGGTGCCGGCAGCGGGAGCAATGCGAGGAGCAGGATCGCGAGGGGCGCCGGGGTCAGCGTCATCCGTTGATGCCGGCTGCCGTGCCGCCGCCGCGCCCGGTGTCGGGCGCGGTTGGCTTGCGGGCATGACTGGTGTCGGCCGGCTTGCCGTGGCCGCGAGCCGGATTCGCCGGTGGCGCCGGTTTCCTGGCGGGTGACGTCGTGGGGTGCGCCGGCGTGGCGGGAGTGGACCGTGCCGGCGCGGCGTGAACGGTGTCCGCCGGCTTGCCGTGGCCGCGTGCCGGGATCGTCGGCGATCGCGGCGGCGTGCCGCGACCCGGATTCGCCGGTAGCACCGGTTTCCTGGCGGGTGCTGGCGTCGTCGGATGCGTCGGCGTGGCGGGAGTGGGCCGAGTCGGCGTGGCGCGACCGCGTGTCGGCGCTGCCCGTGGTGCGGCAGGCGTGGGACGTGTCGGCGTGGCGCGACCGCGTGTCGGCGCTGTCGGTGGTGCGGCAGGAGTGGGCCGTGTCGGCGTGGCGCGACCGCGTGCCGGCGCTGTCGCCGGCCTCGCGGGTGCACCGGCCCGTGGACTCGGTGTCGACGGTCTCGGGGGCGTTACGTTCGCACGGCCTCTGGCTGGCGCGGCGTTGGGCGTGGCCGGTCGCGGAGTTGGCGTGCCGGCAGGCGAGCTGGGACGCATCGCGGGACGCGAAGCTCGCGGCAACGCCACCGGTGGCCGCCTGACGGTGCCGGCGTTCGCCGGGCGAGCCCGGGCCGGCGATCCGCCCCGCGGGGCCGCAATCGGCCGGCCTGCGGCGACTGGTGCTGCCGTCGTCCGGGCCGCCGTGAGATCGTTGCGGGGCACCCGCACCGCGGCGCGGCTTACCGGCCGGGATCCGACGAAGGCGTCCCGGGGCACCGCCGTCACCGCACCCGGCACGTTCCGGTTGACGAAGTGTGCGGTCGCGGGGTCGAAGCGGTTCACGTCGACGCGCGTCACGTTGACGCTGCCGCTGTTGACGTTGCGACGATAGGTCGCCGTGGTGTGATAGGCCGGGACGAACACCTCGTTCGGTCCCAACGGCACCCAGCCGACTCCGCCGCTCGACCCGAACGACAAGGAGGCGCCCCATCCGTCCCCACTGACGTAGGCGACCAGTGCCGGGGCATACACCGGACGTGCGAGTCTGGTGCCCGGAATCCAACCCCACCGTCCGCTGTTGTGGGACCAGCGCCCGTAGTGGAACGGTGCGAAGCCCCAAGGGGCGTCGTCGATCCAGGTCCATCCCCACGGTTGCACCGATTCCCAGTGACCGTCGCGATATGGTGCCCAGTCCGCGGCGACGGATCGGGGATACCAGATCGGGCCGTAGGTGGCGTCCACCTGCCAGTCACCGTAGGTGTCGAGATCCTCGTATCCGACCATGTCGGGAGAGACGTATCGGGTCGCCACCGCGGCATCAGCCTGCTGGTCGCGGGCATCCGCCCAGTTCTCCCAGTCATCGCGCGCAATCGGGGCGTCACTCATGATCGGCCGCGATCCGGCCGCGAGGATCGTCGCCGATGTCGCCGGGCGTACCGGATATGCCTGGTCGCCGATCATGATGTCGGCGTTGCCCTCGCGCACCGTGACGGTGGTCCGTTGTCCGTCGGGGGTGACATCGATCCGATAATCGCCCGCGGAGCGCAACAGCACCGGGCCCGCTGGCGTGTCGATCTCGTAACTGTCGTCCGCCAGCAGCTCCCGGACCCGGACCTGCACCGCGCCCTGGCCGATCCGCAGCTGGATGACCTGCTCTTCGATGGCATCCAGCGCCAGGGCGGTCGAGGGAGCGAGGTGCACGGATGAGGCACCAAAGTCGATCTCCGCGCGGGCATCGGCGTCGGCCCAGAGCTGGTCGCCGCTGGTGAGCGGGTAGTTGAGCGACGCGTCGCTCCAGACGGTATCGTCCACCGGCAACAGCGAAACCGCTCCGATCACGTCACTGACGCGACCGACCTGGCTGGGTGGATCGGTGGCCTGTGCCGCGGCTGATTGGCAGCCACACAGCGCGCCGGCCAACAAAGCTGCGAAGATACGATGGCGATACACATGCGCTCCCTTGAGTCCGTGACCGGGAGACCGAACGCTGGAGGAATCCAGGCGCCAGGGCATCCTCCGGCACGGACTTCAAGTGTAGGCCGTTGAGCGGACCACGGGTATCGCTCGGATGGATGGACCGGAGGTCACTCGGAAGAGCGAAGGGGTGCGGCAGCCATGGGTCAGCGCGCGATCTGATCAGCCCGAATCAGCCGCCGGCAGCGCCGTCGCCGGCGGCGCGCCCGGCGTCAACCCCATCGTCAGCGCGGTCAGCCCGGCGAGGCCTCCCAACTGCATCGTCTCGACCGCGGTGCTGGGCACGATGACGATCGTCGAATTCTGCTTCAGCCCCTCGTACAGCATGTTCATGGCCCGCAGGTGAAACGCGGTGGGATTGTTGGCATAGGTCTTGGCCGCTTCGCCGAACTTTTCCGCGACCTGGCGTTCCGAGTCCCCCAGGATCACCCGTGCCTGGCGCTCCCGTTCGGCCTGGGCCTGCATCGACATGGCATCCTCGAGCGCCGGCGGAATCAGGACGTCCTTGACCTCCACCGAGTTGACATTGACGCCCCACGGTTCGGTGCGCTGATCGATGATCCGCTGCAACTCGGCCGAGATCTTGTCGCGTCCTTCGAGCAGGTCGGACAGCATCGTCTTGCCGATGACATCGCGCAGCGCCGTCTGCGAGGCCCAGCTGATGGCACTCTGATAGTCCGCGACGCCGAGGGCCGCCTTCTTGGGATCAACGACCTTCCAGAACAGGACCGCGTCGACATCGACCGGAACCGTGTCCTTGGTGAGGCTCTTCTCCGCCTTGAACGAGCCCGTGATGACGCGGGTGTCGATCCAGTAGGGAATGGAATCGATGATCGGGATGATGATGAACAGGCCCGGCCCCCGGAGCGCGTGAAAGTGACCCACGCGCAGCACCACCGCCCGATCCCATTCGTTGGCGACCTTGACCGCAATCGACAGGATACTCGCGAGCACGATGGCCCCGATGGCGATCGGAACGTTCGGCGTGCTGGTCGACCCACCAACCACCACGGCGAGCCCGGCGCCAGCCGCGAGCACGGTGACGAAGAGCAGCAACTGAATCGAATTGTTCCGTCTCATCGGATTGTCCCTGGCACCAATCACCGGACTCCGGGCGCCATGCCCGGTGCCGGCACGCGAACGGGTACCCCGCGACCACTGCGCTCAAGTTCGGGGTATCGCCAGGCCGACGCCATCGGTCGTAAGGATGAGGGAGAACTAGATCGGCGCGGGCGCAACCACGTACCGACCCCTGGTGCCGCGCTCGCGGGGTGAACATTCCCGGGCCGCTGCCGGTAGCATCGCGCAACGGCCGAGGATACTGCCGGTCATCCCGCATTCCTCCTTTTGATCGATTGTCCCTCTGGCAGCATCCGGCTCTCCTTCCGCAACGTCGAGCTTGCGCTGTCCGGGCTCGGGCTGGGAGTCTCGTCACGATATCGGCACGGAGTGTCCGGGAGGTTGCGATGCAGCAAACGCCCAACGGTTTCATGAATCACGGTGGCAGCGGTGCCATTGGCGGGTACGGAATCTGGCCGATCGTCGGCATCCTGCTCGCCATCTTCCTGGTTGTCGTCATCGTCAAGATGGTGCAGAAGAAGTAGGACCGATCGCACCGTCCGGCTCGTCCCGGCTGGTCACGGCATGAGCCTCCGATGCCGGGGCCGGAACGCGGCACCGCCGACGGAGCCACTGCCCGGTCCCGGCATGAAGGGCTGAGCGGGCGTCCGGTGATGAGCGTCTTCGGCGCACGCCAACGTCATCGGGCGCGAGGGTTCCGCGCCTGCCGGTAGCGCTCGATCAGCGCCGTCGTCGAGCTGTCGTGCGCGCCGGGCGCCGGCCCGTCACCCTGCAGTTCGCCACCGATGCGCTGGGCCAGCGCCTTGCCGAGCTCCACACCCCACTGATCGAAGGAGTCGATGCCCCAGATGACCCCCTGGGTGAAGACGCTGTGTTCGTAGAGCGCGACCAGTGAGCCCAGGATCGCCGGGGTGAGGCGATCGGCAAGAATCGTGGTGGACGGCCGGTTGCCCTCGAAGACGCGGTGCGGGACCAGTCGCGCCGGCGTGCCTTCCGCCGCGACTTCGGCCGCCGTCTTGCCGAAGGCGAGGGCCTCCGCTTGCGCGAACACGTTGGCCATCAGGAGATCATGGTGGCCGTTGAGCGGATTGAGTGTCTGCAGGAAGCCGATGAAGTCACACGGAATCAGCTTCGTCCCCTGATGGATCAACTGGTAGAAGGAGTGCTGACCGTTCGTTCCCGGCTCCCCCCATACGATCGGGCTGGTCTGGTAGTCGACGCGTCCGCCGTCACGCGTGACATGCTTGCCGTTGCTTTCCATGGTCAGTTGCTGGAGGTAGGCGGGAAAGCGCTTGAGGTACTGATCGTACGGGAGCACCGCGACGGTGGAGGCGTCGAAGAAGTCGGCGTACCACACGGCCAGCAGCCCCATCAGGGCCGGCAGGTTCCGCTCGAACGGCGCCGTCCGGAAATGCTGGTCCATGGCGTGAAAACCGGCCAGCATCTCGCGGAACGGTTCGGCGCCGATGGCGAGCATGGTCGAAAGACCGATCGCGGAATCCATGGAATAGCGTCCGCCGACCCAATCCCAGAATTCGAACATGTTGGCGGGGTCGATGCCGAACTCGGCCACGCCTTCGGCATTGGTCGAGACGGCCACAAAGTGCCGGCGGACCGCCGCCTCGTCGCCCAGGGCGTGCAGAGACCAGGCCCGGGCGGTGTGCGCATTGGTCAGCGTCTCGAGCGTGGTGAACGTCTTGGAACAGACGATGAACAGGGTCTCTGCCGGGTCGAGATCGCGCGTTGCCTCCGCGAACGCGGTGCCGTCGATGTTGGAGATGAACCGGAATGTCATTTCCCGCCGGCTGTAGTGGCGGAGTGCCTCGTAGGCCATCACCGGGCCGAGATCGGATCCGCCGATACCGATGTTGACGATGTTGCGGATCGTCCGGCCAGTGTGGCCGAGCCAGCGACCGTCGCGCACGTCGGTGGCGAACGTCGCCATGCGGTCGAGCACGGCATGGACCGCGGGCACCACGTTCACGCCGTCGGTGATGATGCGCTCGTCTCTCGGTGCCCGCAGGGCGACGTGCAGCACAGCACGGTCCTCGGTCACGTTGATCTTCTCGCCGCTGAACATGGCTTCGATCTGTTCGGCCAGGCCCCGTTCGCGAGCCAATGCCACCAGGAGCCGGAGCGTTTCGTCGGTCACCCGGTGCTTGGAGTAGTCGAGATAGAGGCCGGCGGCTTCCGCCGTCAACCGTTGTCCGCGCAGCGGGTCGTCGGCAAAGATCTGCCGGAGGTGCGTGCTGCCGATTACGTCGTGGTGGGTCCGCAGCGCCTGCCACGCCGGGCTCTCCGTGAGGGGCGGCGGCGTCTCCGACGGTTTGCGGCGGTCATGGTTGGCCGGCTCCGGCATGGACTGTGTGCATCAGTGTTGCCCGCTTGGCGGCGAGACATTCGAGCAGGTCCTGCCACGAGGCGTCGAACGCCGTTGCCCCTTCCTGCTGGAGCCGGGTAGCCAGCGCCGCAGGGTCCACGCCGTGGCGCGTGAACTCGGCGCGCACCGTATCGGCGTCGCCGCCGTCGGGTGGCAGCTGGCCATCCAGCCGGCCATGATCGGCAAAGGCGAGCAGCGTCTTCTCCGGCATGGTGTTGATGGTGTCGGGGGCCGCGAGGGCTTCGACATAGAGCGTGTCGGACGCGGCGGGATCCTTGGTGCCGGTGCTGGCCCAGAGCAGGCGTTGCGGACGTGCACCATGGGCAGCGATCGTGCGCCAACGCGGTGACGCCAGTACTTCGCGATACGCCCGGTAGGTGTCCCTGGCGATCGCGATGCCCAGTCGATTGCGGAGGGCGGCCGGCACCGTGTCCTTGACCGCTACGTCCCAGCGGCTCACGAAGATCGACGCGACGGAGCCGATCCGTGGATCGCGGCCCGCGATGATCCGACGTTCGATCCCTCGCAGGTAGGCGGCGGCGGCGGCCCGGTACTGCGCCGCGGAGAACAACAGCGTGACGTTCACCGCGACGCCGGCAAAGATCGACTCCTCAATGGCGTGGACTCCCTCGGGAGTGCCCGGGATCTTGATGAAGAGGTTGGGGCGATCTGCGGCGGCGTGGAGCGCGGCCGCCGCGCGGATCGTACCGGCGGCATCGTTGGCCAGTAGCGGCGACACCTCCAACGACACCCAACCGTCGGCTCCGTCGGTTCGATCGTGAACCGGGCGGAACAGATCAGCCGCACGCTGCAGGTCCTCGATGGCGAGTTCGAAGAAGAGCGACTCACCCGACCTGCCCTGAGCCGCCTTCGCCCGGATGGCTTCGTCGTAGCAGGCGCCATTCCTGATGGCATGATCGAAGATGGTCGGATTGGACGTCAGCCCGGTCACCGACAGGTCGCTGATGTAGCGTTGCAATGTTTCGTCGTCGAGGATGCCTCGGGTGATGTTGTCGAGCCAGAGGCTCTGGCCGATCTCGTGCAACTGCTCTGTCGCCTTCATATGGACTCCTGTCGAGAAGCGCCGGACTTGGTCATTCGCTCGCCCCATCGCGGGCCTCGCCGGCGCCGCCTGATGCACTCGCCTCGCCCGCGGCCCTCGGCGCCTGCTGCGCACAAGCAGACGCCTCCGACGCACGCGCAGCTGGCCACATAGATCCAGAGCAGGAAGGCGACGACGCCGCCCAGTGCGCCGTAGTACGCGCCGAAATGCCCGAAGTTGACCGCATACACGTGGAACAGCAGTTCGCCGATTCCGATCAATCCCGTCGCGGCCAGGGCCCCGATCCATACCTCGGCAAACCTGCTGCCCCGGCTGGGGGCCAGGCGATAGATCACCGTCAACCCGCCGAAGAGCGCCAGCCACGGAATGAGACCGACCAGCAGCGTGAAGGCCCATTGGGGGAATGGGAGCCTGTCGGCAAGCCATGACTGCATCCAGGCCGCCAACTCGGGAAGCAGGATGCCAGTCAGCACGATGCCTGTTGCGATGCCGAGCAGGCTGAGGCTCTTCAACGGCAGGCGCCACCAGCTGTATGCCGGCGACCGCCAGACGCGATTCGTCGTCCGGATCAGGGTGCGAAGAAATTGCAGCGCCCCGAGTGTCATCAGCACGCAATGCGGTGACGCTGATTGCGTCGGGTCGGTCGAGGAGGCCGCGTATGACCGCTTCGCCGGCGTGCTCCTGCTCGGCCGTCAGCGGCGTGAAGCGATTGGCCAGCTGGACGACGCTCTGCGCGACCACGTCGCGCGCGAAGAACAGGGAACCAGCGGCCACCAGGATGAGGAGGAACGGCAGGAGCGACACCAGCAGGTAGTAGGCCAGTGCCGCCGCGCCTTGCTCGCCGTCCGCGTCCGTCCAGCGCCTGCCGGCGCGCGTCACGAGCCTCCACACGGATGACTTCATTGTCTCAGCGGATACGGGCTCGCGGTGGCGCAGCATCGCCGCGGCGCTACCGGGCCGGACAGGCGCCGGTCACGCCCGGGCCCCGTTGGCGTGTGCGGCGCGGGCCAGCGTGCTCTCGATTACCCGGACGAGGTTCGTCCGCGGCGCCATGAACGGCCTGGGTGATCGTGCCAGCATGATGCGTCACCGCGATCGGCTGTCGGCCCTCGAGGCGGGCTTCCAGCATGCAGCGCTTGTCGTTCAGCCCTCCCTTGGGGCCGTTCTCGTCGTCAAGATGGACCTCGACCCTGGTGATGCGTTCCTTGAACCGCTCCAGCACGTGATCCACCACGCGGGTGACCTCAGCCGCCATGGCTTCATGCCCGGCGATGTTGTGATCGGTGTTGATCTGGATCTGCATGCCATGCTCCGTTTCCGCATCAGGGGAATCTTCCGGCCTGCTGGTATCATACTCGACAGGGCATCGGCTACCGGTGCGTTCCGGCCAGCTCGCGGCGAATCGCCGCCGACTCCCGGCGGCGGCTTGGCGGAGTCGGCTTCGGATACGCCATCCGGATTCGCTCCAGCGCGTCGAGCACGATTCGGGACACGATCAGCCGGGCATTGTCCTTGTCGTCGGCCGGCACGACGTACCAGGGCGCGTGATGCGTGCTGGTGGCCCGCAGGCATTCCTCGTACGCCGTCTGGTACTGCCTGCCAGTACTTCCGTTCGTGGATGTCCGCCATGCTGAACTTCCAGTTCTTGTCCGGCTCGTCGAGGCGCTCGAGGAAGCGCTTGCGTTGCTCGTCCCGGGACAGATGGAGGAAGATCTTGACGATCCTGGTGCCGTTGCGGTGGAGATGCTTCTCGAGATCGGTGATCGATTGGTAGCGCTTCTTCCACAGGTCGTTCCCGGCGAGCACCCGGTCCGGAAGCATCTGACTGCGGAGCAACTCGGGGTGGACGCGAACGACGAGCACTTCCTCATAATAGGACCGGTTGAAGATGCCGATCCGCCCGCGCTCCGGCAGCCGGCAGGTGGTGCGCCACAGGAAGTCGTGCTGCAGCTCCTCGGCGCTTGGCTGCTTGAAGCTGAACACCTCGCAGCCCTCCGGATTCACGCCGGACATGACGTGCCGGATGGCGCCATCCTTGCCGGCGGCGTCCATGCCCTGAAAGATCAACAGCAGCGCGTGGCGGTCGGATGCGTAATGGAGCCGTTGCAGCACGCTCAGCCTTGTCAACGTGCTCGGCCAGGAGGCTCTGATAGGCCTCCTTGGACGCGCAGTACGGTTTCACGGTCGTTGGCCACTTCTCGAGCTTGACCTTTGCTCCGGGCCGCACCCGGAAGTCTTCTGCCTCGATGACGCTCATGTCTTCTCCGCTTCTGCCTTGTCGTTGCCGTGCTCCGCCTGTGCCTTCTCCCAGTCCCGCACCGCGCCGACGTCGTCGCGCCCCAGTTCTTCGTACAGCGCGTGAACGCGAGCAACGAGTTTCGGACCTGGCACTTCCGCCGGCTCCGTTGTGGCCTCGGGCGCGGTCTGAGACGCTGCCGCCGGCGCGGGCTCCGGCTTCGACCCGGCCACGCCGGCCGCATCAGCTTCGGCCGGCGGGTTGGTCCCTTGGCTTTCCGCCTCCGCCTGCTTCCAGTCCTGCGCGGCCCGGCCATCGTGGCTCCCGGCCTGCTGGTACAACGTGTAGGCACGGCGCGCGATGTCGGCCGATCTATCGATTCGGGGTAGACGCATGGCCTCCCGGTGCAGCGCTGGTCGCATCATCGGGCTTGGGTGGAGCGGCGTCCGGCTTCGCCGCCGCCGTCGCGTCGGCCTTGACCGGAAGTGTTGCGTCGGTCTTGGGTGCAGCGGCATCCGGCTTCGCCGCAGTCGTTGCGTCGGGCTTGGTTGCAGTCGTCGCATTCGGTTTCGCCGCAACGGTCGCATCCGGCTCGGGTGTGGCGACGGCATCGGGCTTGGCGGCAGTCGCGGTAACGGGTGTGGCGGCAGCATCGGGTTTGGGCACGGCATCGGCCTCGGGTTGCGGGGCGGTTCTGGCCGCGGGCTTCGATGCCGCGGCGGACTCTGACGTGCCGGCCGATGCGGTGCTCGGCGCGGCCTTCACGGGATCGAGCCAGTGGTAGGCCAGCAGCTTCACGCGATCGTTCAGGAATGCCCAGACCAGCGCATATCCCCAGACGAAGAGCGCCAGGCTCCAGCCCAGCGGAGTCATGAACAGCCCGTACACTGCGATCAGCGTCGCCACGGTCTGCGTGCCGAGCACCGCGATCCAGAGGGTCTTGGCGGGACGGATCGACCAGAACGGGCCGCGGGTACGGGTCAGGAAGATCGTCAGGTGTCCGGCGATGGAGAGCTTCAGGTACATCAGGGTCTGGAGATGATCGCGGTCCAGGTGGAACACCATCTTGCCGAGCAGGAAGAGGCCGAACACCGCCACGACGCCAATGGTGCCGAGCACGGTGGCGATCCCGAGCACCAGCCGCATGTTCCAGGCTTCGGGCTTGTTCCGGTAGTGCACATTGTCGTAGGCAATCGAGAGGATGGCGCCGTCGTTCAACAGCGCGATCATCACGATCATGACCGCGGTCACCGGATAGAAGTTGAACGCCAGGATGGCGACCGTCATGAACAGCAGCACCCGCAGGGTCTCGGCAATGCGGTAGATCGCGTAGCTGTTCATCCGCTGGAAGATCTTCCGGCTTTCCTTGATCGCGTCGATGATCACGGAGAGGCCCGGTGCCAGCAGCACGATCGATGCCGCCGCGCGCGCGGCGTCGGTCGCCCCCGAGACGGCGATGCCGCAATCGGCTTTCTTCAGGGCGGGGGCATCGTTCACACCATCGCCGGTCATGCCCACGATGTGCCCGCGTTGCTGCAGCACCTCGACGATGTGAAACTTGTGTTCCGGGAACACCTGGGCGAAGCCGTCCGCCTGTTCGATCGAGGTCGCCTGCGCCGGGGTGGCGTCGCCCTTGATGTCGCCCAGTCCGCTGGCGTCAAGAATGTTGGTGCCCATCCCCAGCTGCCGGGCCGTTTCCTTCGCGATGGCGAGTTGATCGCCGGTCACCATCTTGACCGCGACGCCCATCTGCTCGGCGCTGGCGATGGTCGCCCTGGCCTGCGGCCGCGGCGGGTCGAACATCGGCAGCACGCCGACGAACATCCATTGGCCAGCCTGGTCCGCCCGGGCCACGCCAAGGGAGCGGAAGCCACGGCCCGCAAAATCGTTGACCGCCTTGTCGACGGCCGGCTTGATCGCCGCGATGTTGGTCGACATCGCGAGGATGACCTGCGGCGCACCCTTGGTCACCTGGAACTGCTTCCCGCCGGTGTCCTTGACCGTCGCCTCGGTGCGCTTGTGGACCGGATCGAAGGGCTGGTAGTGTACGATCTGATAGCTCTTGAGCGCCTGATCGTTCTTCAGGCCGCCGAGCACGGCCAGGTCGATGGTGTCCTTGTCCTCTGCCCGCGACGCGAGGGCGGCGTCGAGGACGAGCTGTTCGGCGGTCACCCCGTTGATGCAGAATGGATCGCCCGAGGGTGAGCTTGTTCTCGGTCAGGGTGCCGGTCTTGTCGGAACAGAGCACGTCGACGCCGGCGAGTTCCTCGATGGCGGCCAATCGGGTCACAATCGCCTGTTTCCTTGCCAGCAGGCGCGCGCCAACGGCCATGGTCACCGACAGCACCGTCGGCATCGCCACGGGAATCGCCGCCACCAGCAGCACCAGCGCGAACTGCACCGTCGTGAGCACGGCATCGCCCCGGAGGATGGCGACGCCGACGATCACCGCGACCAGGATGACCGCCAGGACGATGAGATAGTCACCGATCTTCAGGACCGCACGCTGGAAATGGCTGACATTGTGCGCCTGTTCGACCAGTTGCGCGGTCTTGCCGAAGTAGGTGCTGGTCCCGGTGGCGTAGACCAACGCGTCAATCTCACCCCGGCGAATGATCGACCCCGAATACACGGCATCACCGGTCTTGCGCGTGGCGGGCAATGATTCGCCGGTCAGTGCCGACTCATCGACCTGCACCGGGTCGCCGGCCAGCAGGCGTGTATCCGCCGGAACGATGTCGCCGAGACGGAGGCGGACCACGTCGCCCGGCACCAGCTCGCGCGCCAGCGGGTTCACCCACTTCTTGTCACGCTTGACGGTGGCCTTGTTCGCCAGACTTGGCCTTGAGTGCCGCGATGGCGTTCCCGGCCTGGCGCTCCTCCCAGAACCCCACCACGGCATTCGAAAGCAGCAGCACGGAGATGATGGCGAGGTCGAGCCAGTGCCTCACGACACCCGACAGGATCACGGCTCCCTCGATCATCCACGGGATCGGGCCCCAGAAGTAGGTCAGGAACTTCAGGAACGGGTTGGTGTGCTTGACCGGGATTTCGTTCGGTCCCGTACCCGGTCAGCCGCTTCGCCGCCTCGGCCGCCGTCAGGCCGTCCGGCGACGATGCGAGCTCCTTTTCGACTTCGGCGAGCGGCAGCGTCTTGAGGTCGGCGGCCGGCTTGGTCACCGTCGCGGTGTGCGCCGTCATGGTGTGGTGCTCCACTTCCAGTTCCGGATCTCCGGCATGTCCTGGCCGTGCTGATCGATGTACTGCTTGTGTTCGATCAGCTTGTCCTTCACCATCTGCTTCAGATAGGCGCCCTTGGCGCCCAACTGCGGCAGGCGATCGACCACGTCCTGCACCAGATGGAAGCGATCGAGGTCGTTCTGCACCCTCATGTCGAACGGCGTGGTGATGGTTCCCTCTTCCTTGTAACCTCGCACGTGCATGTGGTGGTTGGTGCGGCGGTAGGTCAGCCGATGAATCAGCCACGGGTACCCATGGAAGCCGAAGACGACGTGCTTGTCGGTCGTGAAGAGCGCGTCGTAATCCCAGTCGCTCAGCCCGTGCGGGTGCTCGGTGCTGGGTTGCAGCCGCATCAGGTCGACGACATTGATGACGCGGACCTTCAGCTCGGGCAGGTGCTTCCGCAGGATCGACACGGCTGCCAGGATCTCGAGCGTCGGGGTGTCGCCGCAGCAGGCCATCACGACGTCCGGCTCGACGCCCTCATCGTTGCTGGCCCACTTCCAGATCCCGATGCCCTCGGTGCAGTGCACCACCGCCTCGTCCATCGTCAGCCATTGCGGCAGCGGATGCTTGCCGGCCACCACGACGTTGACATAGTGCCGGCTGCGCAGGCAGTGATCGATCACCGACAGCAGACAGTTGGCGTCCGGCGGGAGATACACCCGGACGATGTCCGCCTTCTTGTTGATCACATGATCGAGGAAGCCGGGGTCCTGGTGAGTGAACCCGTTGTGATCCTGCTGCCAGACGTGTGAGGCGAGCAGGTAGTTGAGCGAGGCGATCGGGCGCCGCCACGGCAACTCGCGGGTGACCTTGAGCCACTTGGCGTGCTGGCTGAACATGGAATCGACGATCCGGACGAAGGCTTCGTAGCAATTGAAGATTCCGTGCCGGCCGGTGAGCAGGTATCCCTCCAGCCACCCCTCGCACTGGTGTTCGCTGAGCATCGAGTCCAGCACCCGCCCGGTAGGCGCCAGAAACTCGTCGTTCGCCGACTGTCCGGGCGTCCCACTGGCGGTTGGTGGTGTCGAACACCGCACCGAGGAGGTTCGAGAGCGTCTCATCGGGACCGAAGACGCGGAAATTGCGGTGATCCTGGTTCAGCGTGTCGACATCGCGCAGGAACTTGCCGAGCACCAGGGTGTCCTGGGCATTGACGGCGCCCGGCGAAGGCACCGTCACCGCGTGGTCGTGGAAGTCCGGCATCCGCAGGTCGCGCAGCAGGACGCCGCCGTTGGTGTGCGGATTGGCGCCCATGCGCCGATCACCCTGTGGGGCCAGTTCGGCCAATTCCGGCATCGAGCCGGCCGTTCTGCGTCGAACAGCTCCTCGGGCCGGTAGCTCTTCATCCAGGCTTCGAGCTGGTGGACATGTTCGGGATGTTCGGCGTCCACCAGCAGCGGCACCTGATGCGACCGGAAGGTCCCTCGATCTGCAGGCCATCGACGAGCAACGGCCCGGTCCAGCCCTTCGGCGACCGGAGGACGATCATCGGCCAGCGCGGCCGCGTGGTGTCATTGTTGGATCGCGCGTTCTGCTGGATGCGCTGAATCTGCTCGATGGCGGCGTCCACCGCGCCAGCCATCAGCTGGTGCATCGTGTCCGGGTCGTCGCCTCTCGACGAAGAGCGGCGTCCACCCGCATCCCCGGATGAACTGCTCCAGTTCGTCGTGCTCGATGCGGGCCAGCAGGGTCGGATTGCTGATCTTGTAACCGTTGAGATGGAGGATCGGCAGCACGGCGCCGTCGGTGACCGGATCGAGGAGCTTGTTGGAATGCCAGGCGGTGGCCAGGGGGCCGGTTTCCGCCTCGCCATCGCCGATGACGCAGGCCACGATCAGCCCGGGGTTGTCGAACGCCGCCCCGAACGCGTGGCTGAGCGAGTAGCCCAGTTCGCCGCCCTCGTGAATCGATCCCGGGGTCGTCGGCGCCACATGACTCGAGATGCCGCCGGGAAACGAGAACTGCTTGAACAGCTTCTTCAGCCCGGCCTCGTCCTGGGTCACGTCGGGATAGACCTCGCTCCAGGTGCCTTCCAGGTAGACGTTGCCCACGATCGCCGGGCCGCCGTGACCCGGGCCCGCGACATAGAACATGTCCAGGTGGTATTTCCTGATGGCCCGGTTGAGATGCACGTAGATGAAGTTCTGCCCCGGCGTGGTGCCCCAATGTCCCACCACCAGCGGTTTGACGTGCGCCAGGGTGAGCGGCTCCTTCAGCAGCGGATTGTCGTAGAGGTAGATCTGGCCGACCGAGAGGTAATTGGCGGCCCGCCAGTAGGCGTTCATCCGATGGAGCAACTCCGGGGAAAGCGGGTTGCCCGGTACGGTCAGGGGTGACACGACAGCAACTCCTTCTGCGGCAGTCGACGCGATCAACGATCAGGGCGCCCGTCGGGTATGTCCGGCGCCGGTCCGTCACGGCGTCGGATTCATCGACATCAAGTCTCCGCATCGACCGGCTCCTGATGCGGCCACGGTGTCGTGCGGTCCGGTCAGCCGCCGGCGATGCAGCGGCTCCTCATCGCCGCCAGATTCCCGCCACCACCCACACCATGCCGACGATGAACATGACCCAGACGACGTCGCCGCCCCAACCCCAGGCATGGTGGTCGAACGCCGCGGCGCCGTTCGCGGCCGCCCCGGCGCTCCGGCGCCGCTGGACATACCGGGGATACGGCGGACCCCAATGGCGGTAGCCCCAACCGTAACTCAAAAAGATGAACATGAAAACCAACCAGAGCCAGAACCATGAGATCACCATCTGAATCGCTCACATCCCGATGCAGGAGATTGTGCCTGATTGCCGGATCGGCAGCCCATCGCGCCGGCGTGCCCACCATCCGCGCAACAGGGCGTCAGGCCTCGCGTCCACGTCCCCCGGCGAACGGCGTGGCCGTCGTATCATCGGTCTCGTATGCCGGGCTCTTGTAGTACTCCATCAAGCTGATTTCGAACGCACGGGTCAACGGGGTCTTGTCGGTGTATTCCGGGGCATGCTGGATCCGGTCCCGGTTGACGTGGACGAACACCTTCGCCTCGGGCCAACTCACCCGGTCAATCCATTCCGGCGACACCAGCACCCGCTTTCCCGGCCACCAATTCCGCGTGCCGACCACGAGATACCGGATGGTCCACGTTCTGTCGTCGATGAGAAAATCCTCGACGTGTCCGATTCCGCCGTCGGTCGCCTCGACATGATGTCCCCGGACATCGTGTGTGCTGCGGAGGTGGGCATCTTCTGGCCGCTCGTGAACCAACGGCGCCGTCCACTCGGCCGGGCTCCGGGCGATTTCCGGATACGCCCCCCAGACGTTGGAGCCGGCCCAGTACCTGGGCCAGCCGTAGTACCCGTGGTAGGCGTCCTCGAATTGCCGGGAAACCGGCCTGTCGCTGTCCAATGGCGGACTATCCTCGATTTGCTGCTTGCGCAAATCGACGACGATGTCGCCAGTGGTCGGGTTGACGGCGCCGAGCGCGTAGGGAGAAATCAGGACCTGGCGTTCCGCAAGCCACTCGCCGGTGCCCGCGACAAGATATCGAACGGTCCAGTGACGGTCGTCGAAATAGAAACCCTTCACCCGACCGATCTGCCCGTCCCGGCAGTTCAGGGTGTAGCCGGTCAACATCCGTGCGCTGAGCAACATCGTGACAGTCCTCTCATGGGGCGGCGGCGACACCTCCACCGGTCATCGGGAGGGCGCGGAATCGGATGACGTCACCTGCGGCACTGGATGGAACCCTATCCCGTCCGGCACGCGAGCGAAATCGCTCGAAGGGATGAAGTAGAACTACGGTCGGCCGGGTGCGAGGACGCGGATCACCGAGCGGGCGATCATGAGATCTTCGTCGGTGCGGATGACCCGGACCGTCACCCGCCGGCGGGTCGGGGAGATCACCGGCGCGCTGCGCGCGTTCCGCCGGCTTTCGATCGCGACGCCGAGAAATCCGAGATCGCCACAGATGCGTTGGCGGATGACCGGCGCGTTCTCGCCGATGCCGCCGGCGAAGACGAGCGTGTCGAGCCCGCCCAGGACCGCGGCGAACGATCCGATCCATTTCCGGGCCTGATAGCAGAACAGTGCCACGGCCGCCGCCGCGTGCGGGTCACGTGCTTCGCGAGCGAGCAGATCACGCAGATCGGAACTGGTGCCGGAGACCCCGAGCAGTCCGGACTCGTGAGTCACCATCCGCTGAAAGCGCGGCGCGGTCATCCGCGCGGTGCGAGCGAGGTAGTACACCAGGCCCGGATCCAGGTCGCCGGTGCGAGTGCTCATCACCAGTCCCGATGTCGGCGTGAAGCCCATGCTGGTGTCGACGCTCTTGCCGTGGCGGACCGCCGCCAACGAAGCGCCGTTGCCGAGATGTGCCAGGATGACGCGCCCCCGCGCCGCCGCGGGATCGAGACGGCGGAGTTCCTCCATCAGATAAGCGTAGGAGAGTCCGTGAAACCCGTAGCGCTCGATTCCCTTCGCCGTATAACGTCGCGGAATCGGCACGGCCTTCGCCACCGGGGGCATGCCCCGGTGAAACGCGGAGTCGAAGCAGGCCACCTGGGGCAGCCGGGGATGCCGCCGCCGGAATGCGTCGATCAACCCGATTTCCCGGGGAAGGTGATCGGGATCGTACGCTCTGGCACGACGCAATTCGGACAGCAGTTTCGGCGTGATCCGGGTCGGCTCGGCGTGCGTCGTGCCGTGTACGATGCGATGCCCCACGGCCTTGACGGAGGCGAAGACGGGCTGTGCCTCCAGCCATTGCAGCAGACGGCCGGCCGCGGTGCGGTGATCGGCCGGCGGCGATGCGGCCGGACCGGCGGCGCCGGGCCGTCCGCCGCGGTGGCGACTCAGCGTGGTGCCGCTCAGTCCGATGCGATCGATCTTTCCGGCCAGCCGTCGCCGCGGTATGGTGCCCGCTTCGTACACCGCGAACCGGATACTCGATGAGCCGCCATTGATGGTCAGGACGGCGGGAGGTCTTTCATCCGGGCCCGGGTCGCTGCCGATCGGCGGCGTGGCCACCGATCAACGTGCGGACGTCGTCGAGCAGCAAGTCGCCGATCGCATCCACCGAAACGTCGGCCGCCGGATACGCCGCGAGATTGGCCGGGTCGAGCGCGTAGTGGCCCTGGCGCGGAAACACCGTGGTCACCCGGTCGCGCCAGGTGCTCTTGATCATCGCGAGAATGCGCAGCTTGTCGTCGATCATGACATAATGCCGTGCCGGGTACCGGGCGGCGACGGCGTCGAGCATCGTTTCCTTGTGCAGGTAGATCAGCACCCGGCCGTCCACCGCGTCCCAGAGCCCGGATCGCTGGATCTTGCGCGGCTGGAATACCACGTCGCCATCGGAGAGAATGACCGTCAAGCCGCGCCGGTGCAATCGCTCGAGGACGTCGATCGCACCGCGGATACAGCCGGCTCGCGAACGGGTAGTCGACCAGGAACGACGACATCAGGAGCAGCCGGGTATCGCTGGTGTCGGCCAGCCGGTAGCGCTGCAGCGCTCCGAGGTAGTCGGCGTAGCCCGAGCTCGCCGCGCAGCTGCTCGAAGATCGCCCAGTAGCGGTCCCGATTCACGGCGCCGAACTCCCGCGCCAGGTGCTCGCGCAGGTCCTGCTCGATGCGATCGTTGTCGAGCAGCGTATTGTCGCAGTCGAGCAGGAACACGACGTCGGGCAATGCCGTCACGCGCCGGTCCGGTGCGGCGTCGGGTTGTGCCAACCGTCCGGATGCCTTGATCAGGCCATCGGCGGCCGGGGGTCCCCAGGTCCCGCGCCGGTAGGGCAGCGCGTGGCGATGCCTGGTGAGGACCGGATCCACCGCGGCCCACGCGGCTTCGACGGCATCCTCCCGGGTGAAGAGCGCGCCGTCGCCGATCATGGCGTCGCTCAGCAGGCGCTCGTAGGGCGGCTCCACACCCGCCGTCTCCTCGACCAGATAGAGCTCCCGCTGGTCACCGACGAATTCCTTGCCGGGACGCTTGACGCGCGCGGCCAGGGCAACGGCCGGGTCGGGGGAAAGCCGGAAGCGGAGATAATTGGCCGGGCCGCCCGGTCGGAGCGGAGTCGTCGAACAGCCGCGCCGGAGGCACCTTCAGCTCGACCAGCACCTCGGCGGCGGTGGTGGGGAGACATTTCCCGGCGCGCAGGTACCACGGGACCCCGTCCCAGCGCCACGAATCGATGAACAGCCGCACGGCGCAGAACGTTTCGACGTCGGAGTTGCGTGCCACATGCGGTTCGCGCCGGTAGCCGTCGTATTGGCCGCGCACCATGTCGCGGGCGCGGAGCGGGCGCATCGCCTCGAAGACCTTGGCCTTCTCGGTGTGGACCGATCCATAGCTTTGCATCACCGGCGGCTCCATGGCCAGCAGCGCCACGACCTGGAAGAGATGATTCTGGATCACGTCGCGCAGACAACCGGCCGTCTCGTAGAACGCTCCCCGGCCGGCGATGCCGAACTTCTCCGCCATGGTGATCTGCACGCTGGCGACGTAGTTGCGATTCCAGATCGGCTCGAAGAAGGAATTGGCGAACCGGAAGTACAGGATGTTCATGATCGCCTCCTTCCCGAGATAGTGGTCGATCCGGAAGATGGCATCTTCGGGAAAGACGGCGTGGGCGGCGGCATTGAGCTGGCGCGCCGAGGCGAGGTCGCGACCGAACGGCTTTTCGACGATGACGCGCGCCTGATGCGCCAGGCCGGCGTCGCCCAGCCCGGCGATGACCGTCGCGAAGAGCGACGGCGGGATGGCGAGATAGTACGCCGGCCGCTTGACCGCTCCCAGCGCGCGCTTGCAGCGCGGCAAAGGTGGCCGGATCGTTGTAGTCGCCCGGCACGTACCGCAGCAGGGCCAGCAGGCGGTGGAGGATCTTCCGGTCCACCGCGGTGCCGGATTGCCGGATGCTGTCGGTGGCGCGCTGCCGCAACTGCGCCAGGGTCCACGGGCTCGAGGCGACCCCGATCACCGGAACGTCGAGGGTGCGGTGTCTGACCATGGCGTAGAGCGCCGGGAAGATCATCTTGTGGGCCAGGTCGCCCGTGACGCCGAAGAGCACCAGCGCGTCGGACGGGGTGCCGTGGTTTCTCATTGTTGCCATCTCGATCCCTCTCTGCGGGCGGCCTGATGGAGTATCAGGGCGACGCCCCCGGTGTGCCGCTGCCGAGCGCCGTGTCGACCACCGCCTGTGCCTCGGCGACGATCCGATCCAGGTGTTGCTGCCCGCGGAAACTCTCAGCGTAGATCTTGTAGATGTCTTCGGTGCCCGATGGGCGGGCCGCGAACCAGCCCGTTGCCGCCGTCACTTTCACGCCACCGATCGGCGCGTGATTCCCCGGCGCCACGTTGATGATGCTCTGCACCGGCTCTCCCGCGAGATCACTGCAGTGTACCTCACCCGGCGTGAGCGCCGCGAGTCGCCGTTTCTGATCAGCGGTCGCCGGCGCCTCGACCCGATCGTAGACCGGGTCCCCGAATTCGCCGGTCAAGCCGGCGTAGATCCCGCCCGGATCGCGCCCCGCGACGGCGGTGATTTCGGCGGCGAGCAGCGCGGGCACGATGCCATCCTTGTCCGTGGTCCAGACCGTGCCGTCGCGGCGGAGGAATGAGGCGCCCGCGCTCTCCTCGCCGGCAAAGCCGAGGGATCCGTCGGCGAGGCCGTCGACGAACCACTTGAAGCCGACCGGCACCTCGTGGAGCGGCCGGCCCAGGGCCGCGGTCACGCGGTCGATGGTGGCGCTGCTCACCACCGTCTTGCCGACGCCCGCTGCCGCACGCCACGCCGGCCGATGCCGGAACAGGTGATGAATGGCCACGGTGAGATAGTGGTTGGGGGGCAACAAGCCCGGTGCTGCGGGTGACGATGCCGTGCCGGTCGTGATCGGTATCGCAGGCCACGGCGATGTCGAAGGAGTCCTTGAGGCCGATGAGGCGCTGCATGGCATAGCTGGATGACGGGTCCATGCGGATCCGCCCGTCCCAATCCACGGTCATGAACCGGAAGGTCTGATCGACGATCTCGCTGACCACGGTCAGATCGAGATGGTAGTGCTCCGCGATCGGTGCCCAGTAGTGAACGCCGGCGCCGCCGAGGGGATCCACCCCCACGCGGATGCCCGCGCCACGGATCGCATCCATGTCGATGATCGTCCCCGAGGTCGCGCACGTACGGCGTCCGATAGTCATGCCGATGCGTCGTGGAGGCCGCGAGCGCCCGTCCGTGGGGGATCCGGGACACGCCATCGAGACCATGTTCCATCAACTCGTTCGCCCGCGCCCCGATCCAGCTGGTCACGTCGGTGTCGGCGGGGCCGCCGTTCGGCGGATTGTACTTGAAGCCACCGTTGTCCGGCGGGTTGTGCGATGGCGTGATGATGATGCCGTCGGCCATCCCGCTGGTTCGTCCGCGGTTGTAGCAGATGATGGCGTGCGACACCACCGGCGTCGGCGTGTATTCGTCGTGTTCCGCCAGCATGACATCGACGCCGTGGGCCGCCAGCACCTCGACCGCGGTGGCACAGGCCGGGAGCGACAGCGCGTGCGTGTCGATACCGAGAAAGAGCGGGCCGTCGATGCCCTGGCGCCGGCGGTAGCGACAGATGGCCTCGCTGATGGCGGCGACATGCCATTCGTTGAACGTGGTGTCGAACGCCGAACCCCGGTGCCCCGAGGTGCCGAACGCCACCCGTTGGGCGGGCACCGAGGGGTCCGGGATTCCGGTGTAGTAGGCGGTGACCAGCCGGCCCACGTCGAGGAGCATCGACGGTGGCGGCGGATGACCGGCGAGGGGACTGATGTTCATGGCTTCCCGGCTGAAAGGTCGTGGCGAGAAAGGACGTCCACCCGTCCGTCCGGATGACCGACGAGGACCAGCGCCGCCGTGCCGAGAAAGAGACCGGTGTCGACCACGCCGGTCAGCGCGCGCAGCGCCCGGTGGAGCTCCCGGGCGGCCACGGCGTCGCGGAGCGGTTCCGCGGGGGCGCAATCGAGAATGATATTGCCGTTGTCGGTGACGAACGGCCGCGATCCACTGGCATCGGACCGGCGCGTGAACGTCAGGTCGAGCGCCGCGAACTCCCGCGCGACGAGCCATTCCGCCAGCGGGATCACCTCGACCGGAATCCTGCCTCGCGCACCGAGCGATCGGACCAGCTTCTCCGGGCCGACCACGATCACCTGCCGGACCGAGGCCGCGGCCACGATGCGCTCATGCACCAGCGCGCCACCCCACCCCTTGACGAGGTCGAGGTTGGGTGCGACTTCGTCGGCGCCGTCGACGGTGAGATCGAGGGGACCACCCACGCCCAGCGCGATCAGCGGAATCCCGGCTCGCTCGGCCAGCGCTGCGGCGGCCCGGGAGGTTGCCACTCCCGACACCTGGAGCCCCTCGCGGCGACGCGCTCCGAGCCGGGCAATGAAGGCCGACGCGGCGCGGCCGGACCCCAGTCCGACTCGCGCGCCGTCGGGGATCAGCTCCGCCGCTTTCGCAGCCACCGCGACGATGCCCGGATCATCGCTGCCGCCGGGCCCGCCGGCCGGGGGCGTCACGGGACGTTCGCCCCGGCTGCCGGCTGCTGCGCGCCCAGCACCGCGCGCACGTGGTGGCGTGCGCTGATCGTCGGCGAGCGGCAACCCGGTGCGATCGTCGAGCGGCACGCCGTCGAGTTCGAGCGCCGCCACGCCGCGGCAGACCCGGCCGGGATTCTCGACGGTGATCTCGTATCGCGCCGAGCGATGGCGCAGCGTCGGCGGTGAATCCGGGCCAGCCTGCCGGGATGCACGGGATTCGACCACCAGTCGCGGTCCCCGCACCCGGATGCCGAGCAGCCATTCGATGCCGGCGCGATACATCCAGCCGGCGGACCCGGTATACCACGTCCAGCCGCCGCGGCCGACGTGCGGCGCCTCGGAGTAGACGTCGCCGACCGACGACATACGGCTCGACCCGGTACTGCTCTGACGCCGCGCGGTGTGCCGGAGTGCGTGATCGGATTGAGCATCGCGAGCAATTCGGCGGCCTGTGTCGCCGTCGCCGAGCGATGGCGAACGCGATCGCCGTCCAGACGGCGGCATGGGTGTACTGCGCGCCGTTCTCCCGCACTCCCGGCACGTATCCCTTGATGTAGCCGGGTTCGAGCGCCGTGTGGTCGAACGGCGGCGTCAGCAGCAGGATCAGCTGGTCGTTCGGCTTCACCAGGTGCTCGTCGACGCGACGCCATGGCGCGCCGCGCCCGGCCGGGGTCGGCCGCGCCCGACATGACGCCCCACGACTGCGCGATCGAGTCGATGGCGCAGGCATCGCTGCCGGCGGTCCCGAGCGGCGTGCCGTCGTCGAAGTAGGCGCGACGGTACCAGCTGCCGTCCCACGCTTCGCGCTCGACCGCCGTCTTCGAGCGTCGCCGCGTGTGCCGGCCCACGCGTCGGCGCGCGCCGCCTCGCCGCGGGCCGCCGCGATCGGCGCCCACGTGCGTCAGCACGCGCGTGCAGGAACCAGCGCGAGCCACACGCTCTCTCCCTTGCCCAGCACGCCGACGCGATTCATGCCGTCGTTCCAGTCCCCCGTTCCCATCAGCGGCAGGCCGTGCGCGCCGACGCGCGAGGCTCCGGTCGATGCGCCCGCGCACAGTGCTCGAACAGCGTGCCGCGTGTCGGCCGCAATCGCGCGGCTCGAAGTACGACTCCGTCTGTCCGGCGGCGAGCGGCGGCCCGTCGAGGAACGGAATCGATCTCGTCGAGGACCGCCTGGTCCCCCGTCACGTCGAGATAGTGCGTCGTCGACGTACGGCAGCCAGAGCAGATCGTCGGAGATCCGCGTGCGGACGCCGCGGCCCGCCGGCTCGTGCCACCAGTGCTGCACGTCGCCCTCCACGAACTGCCGCGACGCCGCCTTCAGGATCTGCGCGCGCGTCAGGTCCGGCCGCGACGACGGCGAGCGCCATGACGTCCTGCAGCTGGTCGCGGAAGCCGTAGGCGCCGCTGGCCTGGTAGAACGCGGTCCGCGCCCACACGCGGCAGGCGAGCGTCTGGTAGAGCAGCCACTGATTCAGCATCAGGTCGAGCGCGCGATCGGGCGTCTTGCACCTGGATGGCGCCCAGCACGCGGTCCCACCCGTCCGTCACCTCCGTCGAGCCGGGCGTCGAGATCGTCGGACGCGGTATCGCTGAATCAGCGCGCGCGCCTGCTCGCGCGTTTCGGCCTGGCCGAGCAGGCAGACGACCGAGACGCCGGCCCGCCGGCGGGAATCTCGCAGCGTCGGTCTGCAGCGCGCAGCAGGGATCGAGCGCCGCTCCGGTGCGCCCCGACAGTCGCTCGCGCGCGGCCGAGCGCGGCCGGGCGATCCGGTGCGACGCCGTTGCGCCCGAGGAACTCGGTCGCGGTCGCCGGTCCACGCGGTCTGCGCGCCGCCCAGGTCGGCGAAGGCGATCGCGGGTGCCGAAGTCCCGGTTCCACGAATTCCGCGCGAACATCGCGCCGGTGGCCGCGTCCATTTCGGTGATCACGAACGGCGCCGACGCGCTGCGCGACGCGCCCAGCACCCATTCGAGATACGCCGTCACCGACAGGCGCCGGGCGTGCGGCGAATGATTCGTCAGCGTGAGCCGCGAGATCTTGATCGGGTCGTCCACCGGCACGAACTGCAGCAGCTCGAGCGCCACGCCGTGCGCGTCGTGCGTGAACCGGGTGTAGCCGTGCCCGTGGCGCACGACGTACTCGCCGCGCGCCTCGCGAATCGGCAGCGGCGTCGGGCTCCACAGCTCCCCGGAGTCGTCGTCGCGAATGTAGAACGTCTCGCTGGGCGGATCGCTCACCGGATCGTTCGACCACGGCGGTGAGCAGGTTCTCCTGGCTGTTGACCGACCAGGTGCAGCCCGATCCCGCCTCGGACACGAGGCAGCCGAAATCCGGGTTGGCGATCACGTTGATCCACGGCGCCGGCGTCCACTGGCCCGGCGCGCAGCGATCGATCACGTACTCGCGCGCCGTCGGCGTCGAAGCCGCCGATGTCCGTTGTCGAACTCCAGCGCCGGGCGCGGCGCCTCGACTCGACGCGGCGCGTCGGCTCCGGCGCCGCGGCGGCGCGATCGTGCGCGCGGCGCGATCGAGCGGAGCGGCGTCGGTCGCGGTAGGCGCGCGCCACCTGCTCGGCGAGCGTGCCGCGCCGGCTCGACAGGTCCACCCGGGCGACGCTCTCCAGCACGTCGCGCTGGCCGGCGGTCAGCGCGGTCCGCGCGGAGCGTGAAGACCGCGCCCTGCGGCTTCGGGCCCTTCCGGCCGTGGCATCGACTGGCTCGTGCGCACCAGCGTCTCGATCAGCGTCTGCAGGTCCTGCAGGTACGACGGGTGCGCGGTCGTTCAGGATCACGAGATCGACCGCCAGGCGCTTCATCCGCCAGTACGCGTGCGCGCGCAGCAGCTGCCGCACGATGCCGATGTCGTCGGCCGTCGTCGATCTCCACGAGCACGATCGGCAGGTCGCCCGAGATCCCGTGCGCCCAGAGCGCCGCGACGCCTTCGGTGCGGCGGGCGAGCACGTCGCTGGCGGCGCGCAGCGCGCGATCGCGCGTACGACGATGGCGCCGCCGAGCGTCTGGAACAGGTGGGCTTCGTCGGCTCCGATGCCGAGGTGGTGCAGCTGGACCTGCGCCTGGGTCCAGGCGAGCGTGGCGACCCGCTCGAACGTCGTGACGTCGTGATACTTGTCCGCCAGGTCGAGCACGGCGCTCGCGCGACGGCGCGACCAGCGTCGAGAACGCCACGCGCACGGTCTTGCCGGGACGGATGCGGACGCGGCGCCGCAGGCTGACGATCGGGTCGAGCACCGCGCCGACCGTGTTGGAGAGCTCGCGGCCGCCGGTTTCCGCGAGCGGCGCGCGGACGCTGCGTCCACGCCCGATGAACCGCGCCGCGATCGGTTTCCCATTCCACGTCGCCGACCGTCTCGCCCTCGACGGCCAGGACGTGGGCGAGCCAGATCTCGGCGTCTTCCGGCGTCGCGGCGCCGGCGGGTGGCGAGCAGCGTGTCCAGCGTCGGCGATGCATCTCCGTCTGGATGAACAGGTTCGAGAACGCCGGGTGCGCCGCGTCCCCGGCCGCCGGCGCGAGCACGACCTCCGCGTACGACGTGACCTCGATCTCCCGCGTCGCGCAGCCGTGGTTGGTGAGCGAGACCCGCCGGACCTCGGCGTCGTCCTCCGACGACACGATCACTTCGAGCCGCGTCGGTGATCGCCCCGTCGCGGCGGACGAATTCCGCGCGATCCTCGGCGAACGAGACGTCGTAGCTCTCCGGCACCGCTCCGCTGGGCTGGAAGCCGGCCGACCAGCGCTCGCCGCGTCGCGACGTCGCGCAGCAAGATGTACGACCCGGTGTCGTCGCTGGTCGCATCCTCGCGCCAGCGCGTGACCGCGAGGTCGCCGCCAGCGGCTGTAGCCCGATCCCGCCGCGGTGATCATCACGGCGTAGCGGCCGTTGGACAGCAGCTGGGTGCGCGGCGTCGCGCCGAAGGGCGACGAGAAATGGCGGGTGCGCGGCGGCACCAGTTCGCGCACGTCGCCGTCGATCGCGCGCAGTATCCATCCGCGGCCGGGCCACGGCGACATCGCGCGGCGTCCGCTCCTGCAGCAGCAGTTCGCTGGCCCGCACGATCGGCTCGGCGTGGAAGCGCGTGCGCATGGCGCCGCCGTGCAGCACGTTGCCGATCGCGACGATCGTCATGCCCTGATGGTGCGCCATGTACATGCGCACCACTTCGCGCGGCGTGCCGGCCGGAAGTCGCGCCGGCGTGTAATCCACCGATTCGTAGAACCCGTACTGCCCGTCGGCGCCGGCGCCGGCCAGGGCGCGGAAGTTCCGCACCGCATCCGGCGCGTCGATCATCGCCGCCAGCGCCGTGGCGTACGGCGCCACGACGACGTCGTCGCCGAGCCCGCGCCGGAGGCCGAGCGCCGGGCACGCCGAAATTCGAGTACTGGAACGTCATCGCGCAGGTCGCGCATGTAAGTACCCCGACTCCGACATCCCCCACGGCACGCCGCGCTCGATCCCGTAGGCGATCTGGCGCTGTACCGCCAGGCGGCAGGTCTGCTCCAGCAGGCTGCCCACCGGCGCTGCGCATGACCAGCGCGGGCATCAGGTACTCGAACATCGACCCGGACCACGACAGCAGCACCGAATCCCTGCCCACTGGCGCCAGCAGGCCGGCCCAGCCGGAACCAGTGCCGCACCGGGACGTCGCCCTTGGCGATGGCGACGAAGCTCAGGAGGCGCGCCTCGGAGGCGAGGAGGTCGTACCGCCCGGGATCGAGGGTCCCGTCGGTCATCCGATAGCCGATGGCGAACAGCATCCGGGTCGGATCGAAGAGAAAGCCGAACTCCATCGCGGCGACCATGCCGCGCGCATCGGCGGCAAGCTGCGCCAGCGCGCTGCGGTCAGCGCCGATCGCGGCGGCGGCCGAACGCTCGAGACCGGCGGCCAGCGCGTCGATGCTGCGGCAATCGCGCGGCATCCGCGTCCGGCGGCATCGGCCACCGGCGGCGCGACGCCGCCGCGAGCTCGCGCAGCACCGCCTCGCACGCGGCCCGGCATCGTGGCGAGCGCCGGCGCCGGGCCAGCCGCGCCATGAGCGACGCTCGCCGCGTCGTCGATGCGCAGCCCGGCCCACGGCATCAGCGTGCCGAGGTCCCGGGCGTGCGTTGCCACGGCGGCGCGCAGCGCTTCGGCGCCGCGCGCTCACCGCCGCCGCGCGCGAGTCGCGTCGGCTCGTCGGCCGGCATGGCCGCGCGCAATTCGCCACGGTCCGCGCCGCGGCCTCGAGTTCCGCCAGCCGCGCGGCCCATTCGACCGGGTGTCGAGGCGTCCTGGGCCGCGATGGTCAGGAAGACGTCGAGCGCGTCGTCGAGTCGCTGCCGGGTCGGCCGGCCCGGTGCTCCCGGCCGGCACCGGGCCGCGTCGCGCAGGAGCAGGGCGCGCATCGGCAATCCCCGACAGCGCGCCCGGCCGGGCACGGGCTGCGTCGATCATCGCCTCGCAGGCGTTGGCCAGCGCGAGGAGACAGCCGGCCAGATTGCCGCTGTCCACCGACGAGACGTACCTGGGCTCGAGCGGGCTGCCGTCCCGGGTGTCGTACCAGTTGTAGAGATGGCCGCGATAATGCTCCATGCGCTGGATGGTGCGGAACGTTGCCTCGATCCGGTCGACCGCGTCGATGGTGCCCACCCACCCGAAGTCATGCGCCGAGACCACCGAGAGCAGGTACAGTCCGATGTTGGTCGGCGACGTGCGCTGCGCGATCACCGGGCTGCGGCGTCTCCTGGAAGTTGTCCGGCGGCAACCCCTGGCTCTCCGGCGGTCACGAACGTGGTGAAGTACTCCCAGGTCCGCCGGGCGATGAGGCGGAGGGCGCGCGCGTCGTCGGCCGACGAGCGGCGCCGCCGGATCGCGCGTCCCGGACGGCTGATCGCACCGCGCGATGGCGGGCGCCGCAACCACGAGCAGCAGGACGGCAGCGCCACCGGCCAGCGCCCCGGGGCGGACGCACGCCACCGCGGCGGCGGCGAGCGCGGTGACGACCACGCCGCCCGCCATCCGGCGATAGAAGCCGCTCGCGGTGACCGGCACCTGCGACGCGGCGTGCACGGTCGTGGTCCATTCCAGCATCCGTCGGCGCGTCAGGTGAAGTCGGGCCAAGCGTCCGCGCCGATGGCGTCGGTCATCAGCCACGCCTGATGCGCCATCGTGGTGAGGGTGAGCGCCATCTGCGCCACGGCGGATCGGAAGTCGCGGGCGACCGCGCGAAGGTGGCTCCGCTTGGATATCCCCGGGACGTGCGGCCACACGCCGGCGAAGGCCGGGAGCAACGGCGGGATCGGCGATGACCACCAGCACGAATGCCGTCCACAGCATCGGGCGACGACCCCGGCCACACCCACCCGGCCACCAGCGTGAGAAACGCCGCCGGCATCGACAAGCGTGCGCCGGAGGTTGTCGATCATCTTCCAGCGGCTCACCGGCCGAGAGCCGTTCGCGCACGATCCAGGGGAGCAGCTGCCAGTCGCCGCGCGCCCAGCGATGCTGGCGCGCCGCGGCCGTCAGGTAGTTTGCCGGCGCGCTTTCGAACAGCTCGACGTCGGTCACCAGGCCGGCGCGCGCGAACAGCCCTTCGAACAGGTCGTGGCTCAGCAGCGAATTGTCGGGCACCCGTCCCGCCAGCGCCGCCTCGAAGGCGTCGATGTCGTAGATCCCCTTGCCGGTATACGATCCCTCGCCGAAGAGATCCTGATAGACGTCCGACACCGCCGCCGCGTACGGGTCGATCCCCGGGTGCCCCGGACACCAGCCGCTGGAACACCGAGCCCTCGCGGCCCGGCAGCGGCGGCGGTGACGCGCGGTTGCAGGATGCCGTATCCCTCCACCACGCGCCGCGCCACCGGATCGAATCGCGGCCGGTTGAGCGGATGCGCCATCGTGCCCACCAGCCGCTTGATCGCGCCGATCGGCAGACGCGGGTATCGGCGTCGAGGGTCACGCACGTAGCGCACCCCGGTCGGCACGTCCGGGTGCGGCCGTCCGCGTCGTCCAGGAAGGACGTGTCGGTCGCGCCACGCAGCAGGCGGTTCAGCTCGTGCAGCTTGCCGCGCTTGCGCTCCCATCCCATCCAGACGCGCTCCCGTGGCATTCCAGATGTCGCCGCCGGTGCAGGCCGAGGAACCGGTCGCCGCCGCCGGGCGCCGGCCCGTGGCGGGCGTTCAGCCGCGCGATGCCGTGCCGCGCCGCGGCCAGGATCGCCATCGTCGCCGGTGCGTGTGTTCCTCGCCGGCGTCGGGCCAATCGGAGACCAGCGCGAACCGCACGTCGCCATCGGGGTTTGCCAGATAGTGGACCTCGAGTCGCTCGACCTGCTCCTCGACGTCGGCAATGCCGGTGAGCACCGTCGGCACCGCCACGATGGTCCGGCATTCCGCCGGGACGCCGGCCGGGCCATTCGAGGCGGGGCAGGAGCGCCGGGGCGACCATGCTGGTGACGGCGCGGTTGAGCAGCGCGACCGCGAGATCGGACGCCGGGACCAACGCGAGCGCGCCGAGCACCAGCAGTCCCGCCGATCGACATGCGCGCCGGCCGAGGCCGATGGCGAGCGGCACGGCGAGGATGGCCGCCGTGAGCACGACGATCGTGCCCAGATATCCCGGCGTCGCCGCGTCCATGAAGGCGCGCCGCAGCCGGAGCCCGAGCGGCGGACGGAAGCCGATCGCGCCGCTCGAACGCGCGCCGGCCGCCGCCGATCGAGATAGAACCCGGGATCCGCCTCGCGCGCATCGCTCGCGGTCCGTCCGCGCCGTGGGCCAGCGCGTCGCGCGCCACGTCCAGTTCGGTGCGTCCGCGCTCCGCGGGCCAGCGCTTCGATCGCGTGGCGATAGCTGTCGCGGCTCCCGAAGTCCATCGCCGCGAACGCGCTGCCCGCCCGCAGCGCCTCGTCGACCAGGCTCACGCTCTCGAAGAACACCGTCCAGTCGAGCGCCGACATCAGCCGCATGCTGGTGATGATGTTCCGCACCGTGACGGTCATCGCCGCCTGGCGCCGGTGCTCGACCAGCGTGATCTCGTCGGCCGTCGTTCCCTGCGCCGCCAGCCGCTGGTGCAGCCAGGCGAGCGCCGGCGTCACCGCCGGGTCGCGGTCGCGCAGCCGCTGGACCAGTTCGACCGCGAATGCCGTCACCAGCCGCGGACTGTCGCCCCGGGACATCACCGCCGCGATCGACCGCACGCCGGGCGCGTTCAGGCCGAGGATCTCGTCGGCCAGCGCGTCCGCCTCGCTGGCGTACGGCGCGGGCGCCGACCATCGCGTCCGCCAGCCGGCGCAGGTTCTCCACCAGCACCACCCGCAACGAGATCGTGACCGCCCACAGTTCGCCGATGGTGAGCGGCTGCACGCGCTGGTACGCCCGCACGAACCGGCGCAGCGTGTCGGGATCGAACCGGCTGTCGGTGTGCGCCACGAACGCCCAGGCGATGCCGTATACCCGCGGGTATCCGGCCAGCGGTCCGTCGGCGAGCGTCGGCAGCTCCCGGTAGAATCCCTCCGGCAGGTCGTCGCGGATTTCGCGCAGCTGCTCGTCGACGACGAAGAAGTTGTCGACCAGCCATTCCGCGGCCGGGGTGATCCAGCGCTCCTCGCGGACCGCTTCGCCGATGATCCGGTTGGCCTCGCGCAGCACGCGGCCGTTGGCGTCCACCCGCGGCAGGAGCGCGCGCTGCGGTTCCGACGCCGCTGGTGACCGGCTGCGCGGCGGCGAGGCTCTCGGCGTGCTGCTCGAGCCGCTCGATGCCGAACAGCTCGGCGCGGATCGGGTCTTCGAGGGCGGGAGCGACGGGAAGAACGGCGGCCGCGGCACGCGCACCGGTCAGCGGCTCCCGGTGAAGTACGGGAACGGTGTCATGGCGAGGCGACGGCGCCGAGCCAGCCGCCGGTAAACCCCGCGGCGCGCAGCCCGGCGACGATCGGGCGGCAGTTCCGCAGCAGCCGCCACACCAGCCCCGAGCGGTGGTTCTCGATCATGATGACGATCGGTCCCTGGTTGAGTCCGAGAAACCACGGCGAGACCCAGCCGTTCGCCGATCCGCCGGGATCCGGGAAGGTCGGGTTGAACGTCGTCCGGTAGCCGTAGCGGTGTTCGCCACCCAGGCGCAGCTGCCGGAACGCCGCGATGGTCGGCAGCACGATCTCCGGCGCGAACGGCAGTGACGCCATGACGCCCCACGGCGCCAGTGTCCCGTCGTCGGGGCCGTCCGGCACGCCGCGCGCCATGTAGCCGAAGAATTGCCGGGTGACGCCGTCGATCTGTCGGGTCACGTTGCCGGGCCCGTCGCTCGCGGTGATCCCCCAGCACCAGTCGCCGTAGCCGCGCGTAATTCCCGCGGGTTCTCGGATGGCATACGCCTGCTGCGCCAGCGTGGCGCGGCGGCTGTTCTCGAAGTAGTCGCAGTCGATGCTCGCGCATGAACGCGTCCTGGATCCCGCGGAAATCGACCCAGAGATGCGAGAGCTGGTGGGTGAAGAGCGGCCCGGCGTACAGGTACGACGTGCCGTAGACGGTTCGCCACTGATATGACGCCGTCCACGCTCGATAGCTTTCGGCCGGCAGCGGATGCGTGCCGATCCAAGGCCGAGCACGTACAGCAGCAACGCCTCGTCGTAGCCCTTCCAGCGGTACGGCAGAAACCCGCTCTCCGGCGTCCAGCCGTGCGTCACCGTCAGCCCGCCGTTCTGCGCCCATTGCCAATCGACGCGCGCGTACAGCTGATCGGCGAGTTCGCGAATCTCGCGCTCGGCGGGCCGGTCGGCGTCAAAGTAGGCCGCAACGGTCAGCATGCCGCCGATCAGGAGGGCGGTATCGACGGTCGAGAGTTCGCTCTGCCACGTCCGCGCGCCGGTGTGCATGTCGAGGAAGTGATAGTAGAAACCCCGGTACCCGGTGGCGTCGGGCTCCGGCCCCTGGCTGCTGTTCCAGAAGAACCGCAACGTGGCCAGCGCGCGTGGCGACGGCATCGGCGCGCGACAGGAATCCCCGCTCCACGGCGACCGGCAACGCGGTGAGCCCCAGCCCCACTGCCGCGATGCTCGCCGGGGCATGCGGGGCGGGTGGAATCGACCACCAATCCGTTGGCCGGGTGGGTTTCGTGGCAGGAAGTAATTGAACGCTTCGCGCTGGATGGTGTCGAGCAGCCGCGACTTCCGCCGCGTCGGGGTGGTCTGCCCCGGGCGGCATCGTCACGGGAACGGTCGGTCCGGGATCAGGCGGGCGCACTCTTCTCCGCATGGCCGCCGAACTCGGCGCGCATCGCGGAGAGGAGGCGGTTCTGAAAGTCGGCCTCGCCGCGCGAACTGAAGCGCGCGAAGAGCGCCGCCGCAAGTACGGTGGCCGGCACCGCTTCGTCGATTGCCGCCTGCAATGGTCCAGCGCCCTTCGCCCGAATCGGACACCCGCCCCCGGAAATGGTCCAGGTCGGGATCGGCCGCGAGGGCCGCGGCGGTGAGGTCCAGCAGCCACGACGCGATGACGCTGCCGCGGCGCCAGACTTCCGCAATGTCCGGCAGGTCGAGGTCGTACTGATAGGCGGCAGGATCGCGAAGCGGCGTGGTTTCGGCATCCGCGGCCTCCGGATGCTTCCCGACGGCGGCGTGCTTGAGGATGTTCAACCCCTCGGCATACGCCGCCATCATGCCGTACTCGATGCCGTTGTGCACCATCTTGACGAAATGGCCGGCCCCGTTGGGGCCGCAATGCAGATAACCCTGCTCGGCGGTGCCGCCGCGCCCTTCGCGGCCCGGGCGTCCTGGGCGACAGCCCCGCGCCCGGCGCGAGCGTGGCAAAGATCGGGTCGAGCCGCGCACGACCGCTTCCGGCTCGCCGCCGATCATCAGGCAATACCCGCGCTCGAGGCCGACGACGCCGCCGCTGGTGCCGCAATCGACGTGATGCAGCCCGAGCCCGGCGAGCCGCTTGGCGCCGCAGGAGATCGTCGCGATAGTACGAGTTGCCGCCGTCGATCACGATGTCGCCGGCGGACAGCCGGGAGGAGCGCATCGAGCGTCCGGTCCACCACGCCGGCCGGCACCATGAGCCACACGGCGCGGGGGCGCTCCAGCTGCTTGACGAATTCGTCGAGTGTCGTGGCGCCCACCGCCCCTTCACCGGCAAGGGCTGCGACCGCCGCCGGCGCGGTGTCGTAGACCACGCATTGGTGCCCGCCCCGCATCAGGCGGCGTACCATGTTGGCGCCCATGCGCCCCAGTCCGATCATTCCCAACTGCATCGCCGCCGCCGATCGCTGTCCGTCAAGCCGTCCTGTCCAAGTTAACGACATGCCGCCGTTCACGGCGGTCGCGGTCGAAGGCTGCAGGGCGAGCGCCATGCGACGCGGCGCGAGATATCTTGTGCCGTGCCGCGACCCGATGATGGCCGGGTACCATCGTGTCGACCTCGCGCCCAGGGAGAACTACCGATGCTCCGGGAAGTACTGACCGTTCTTGGTCCCGCCCTGACGACCGCCGGCGCAGGGCTGCTTGCCTACGACGTGCTTCGTGCGCCGGTGCGCCTGAAGCGCCGCCACCGGCGCACCGCCCGGTTGGATGCGGCGGACCGGGACCGCGACGACACGGTGCGCTCGCTGGCGGATCCCGGTGCGCTCTTGCCCACCGGTGAGCACGAGGCAGCAGTCGCGGCAATCGACGCCACCTTCGCGAGCCGAGTCGAACAGGTGGAAACGGCCTACGAAGACGCCGACACACTGGAGCGTGATCGGGCGTTCCGGCTGGCGCTCTGGGGACTGGTCTTCGTCGTCCTCGGCGGCATCGCCGAGACGATCGCGGCCGTGCTGGCCGCGGCGCGACCCTGAACCCGATGCCATCGTTGGCGCGCGCCGTCATCGCGAGCCACGGCGCCGGCGCCGCGGCCAACCGGTCGCTGGCATCGAGCCGGGCGGATCTCAGGCCTCGTCACCGCGCTGCGCCGGCATGTCTTCCAGGGCCACCAGCCGGAGCTGGAACTCGGCCAGACTCGCCGTCCGCATCCGCAGGAAGATCCCGACGGTGCAGAGCACGGCGACCAGCAGGCTCAGTCCGCCGAGCACGGCGGCAAAGCGTGCTACCGCACCGAGATTCACGTCCTGTCCCAGGCCACCGACCGCCATCGACCGGGCCAGGTGAGCGATCCGGATACCGGTCATGACGCCGTAGGCGATCAGCAGGAGCAGGGTCAACGTCCATGCCGTACCACCAACCCGTCGAATGATCCGGTCCAGGCGCTTGTCGGCGTTGATCGTGTCCCACGCGGAACGACTCTGTGATGTTGCGGTCTATCGCAGCTGCAACACTTCCCGGTGCAGCGGCGGGAGTCCGGTCATGGCGAGATCGAGTTCAGCAAGCGACGCCGGGGTTTCGGAGGCATCAGGTGCCGCCAACTCTGCCGACGGGTCGAGATCGACGAACAGGCGCTGCTCGAGGTGCCGCTGCCGCAGGCAGTCGATGGCGCGATGCCTCGTGGTCCGGAAGAGCCCGGTGCGGAATGCCCGCGGATTGACCAGGCCATGGATGTTGCGATACACCGCGAGCCACACCTCCTGGTACACGTCGTCCGCCGCATCGCCGACCAGCTGCTGCAGATAGCGCCGCGTGCGATCGCCGAACATTTCCATCAGTCGCCCGAATGCGCGCTCGTCGCCCGCCTGGCACCGCATGACGAGCAGCTGCAACCGAACGGCGTCGGGGGATACGGCACAGGCGGTCGTCGGGCCATCCGGGTCAGAGAAAGGCGCTCAGGGGTAGGACGAACCGGGACGGCGGGAAGTTCAATGGGGGTGCCGGGCCGCCGTTACCTGCGGCACGCCTCGGCACGCGCCAGGAGCAGGGTCCGTTCGCGCGCGTTGGCGGTGAGCGACGCGGCCCGCTCGAATTCGCGCCCCGCCTCGTCGAGCCGGCCCAGCTTCTGCAGCAGGTCGCCACGCACCGTCGGCAGGAGATGGTACGACTGGAGCGCCGGTTCGCCCGCCAGCCGGTCGACGATTTCGAGCGCTGCCGTCGGGCCGTAGGCCATGCCCACCGCCACCGCCCGGTTGAGCTGTACCACCGGTGAAGGCTGCACCTCGGTGAGCGCATCGTAGAGGGCCACGATGCGCTCCCAATCGGTGTCGGCCGCCGTGCGAGCGGTGGCATGGCCCGAGGCGATCGCCGCCTGCAGCGCATAGGGCCCAAGCGCCCCGCCCGCCCGGCTGGCTCGCGCCAGGGCCGCAATGCCGCGGCGGATGCCGACGTGATCCCACCGCGCCCGGTCCTGGTCGAGCAGCAGCACCGGTTCGCCGTCGGCTCCCACCCGCGCCCGCAACCGCGACGCCTGCAGCTCCATCAACGCGACCAGGCCGTGCGGTTCCGGCTCGTCGGGTACCAGCCCGGCAACCACGCGCCCGAGGCGCAGCGCTTCGTGACAGAGCTCGGTACGGAACCATTCAGCGCCGCTGGTGGCGGAGTAGCCTTCGTTGAAGATGAGATAGATGACACTGAGCACGGCGGGAAGCCGGGCCGTGAGCTCGTCGCCCCGGGGAACCTCGAACGGCACATGCGCTTCAGCCAGCGTCCGCCTGGCGCGCACGATCCGCTGGGCGACCGTGGCGGTCGAGACGAGAAACGCGCGGGCAATCTCGTCCGTCGTCAATCCGCCGAGCAGTCGCAGCGTCAATGCGACCCGCGCTTCCGGCGGCAGCACCGGGTGACAGGCGATGAAGATCAGGCCGAGGAGATCGTCGCCCACCGGGTCGTCGACCGCCGTATCGAAATCGGGCCGCGCCTGTTCCAGCTGCGTCAGCTCGGCGCCCAGTTCGCCGTGCTTGCGCTCGAGCATGTGCGCCCGCCGGATCAGGTCGATCGCGCGGCGTTTGGCGGTGGTCATCAGCCACGCGGCGGGATTGTCCGGAATGCCGCGGTCGGGCCACTGCTCCAGCGCCGCGACCAGCGCGTCCTGCGCCAGGTCTTCGGCGGTGCCGACGTCGCCGGCGTACCGCGTCAGCGAGGCGATCAGGCGCGGAGCCTCGATACGCCAGACTGCCTCGATCGTGCGGCGAACGTCGTGCGGCTCGCTCACGCCGTGCCGGCCGCCTTCCGCACGTCTTCCGGAAAGTCCGACATCTCGAACACCTGGCGCACTTCGACGACGTCGCCGTCCGCCGCCGGGACCCGGAGGGCCCACGCCCGCGCTTCGTCGAACGACTTGGCCTGGATGATCCAGAAGCCGCCGAGCACTTCCTTGGTCTCGCTGTACGGACCGTCCAGCACGGTCGACCTGCCGCCGCCGTAGGCAACGCGGCATCCGGCTTGACGGGGGTGCAGGCCGTCGAGCGCCAGCAGCACACCGGCCTTGCTGAGCGATTCGTTGAACCTCACCATTGCCGCCACCGCTGCCGCGTCGGGCGCGAAACCGGGGTCGACCGGCCCCTGCTGGTACACCTTCGGGATCATCAACATCATGAATCGCATGGTTGTCTCCTGGCGGTGCGCACTGTCGATCCGAGGGGATCCCGGGTATCGGGTCTTCACCATGATGTCGAATGAGGGGCACCGATTTCGACAGGTCGACGGGTGACGACCGGGAGTAGCCGGGTGTCGGGCGCCCGGCAGATCGGGTCAGGCTGAACCCGGTCAGCACAATCAGGTGCCGCTCTCGGTCTCCGTGCTCCCGGCCTGCCGTCACCCTCCCGCGATTGCTCCGACGATCTGGAAGGGCTCGTCCCCCCGCACCACCGCCTCCGGCAGGGGGGCGTCGGGCGACGCGAACGACAGGTCCTGCTCACAGGCGTAGAATCGGAGATACGGCCCGGCGATGCTGGGAGTCGCGGTCGCGGATCGTGCCCTTGAGCATCGGATAGCGTGTCTCGACGGCGTCGAGCACGCTTCGCTGGGTGGCCGGACCGGCGGTCGTCACCCGCACCTCGCCCTTGATCCGCGCCAGCACCCGCAACGGCTCGGGCAGCGCGACGCGGATCATGCCAGCGTCTGCACTTCGACCGAGAGCACCGACGGCAGGTGACTCGCGATCGCCTTCCAGCTGTCGCCGCCATCTGCCGACGCATACACCTGGCCGCCGGTCGTTCCGAAGTAGACCCCGCACTCGTCGAGCGAATCGACCGCCATCGCGTCCCGCAATACGTTCACGTAGCAGTTGCGCTGCGGCAGTCCTTTCGACAGCGGCTCCCATTCGTTGCCGCCGGTGCGGCTGCGATAGACGCGGAGCCGACCCTTGGGCGGATAGTGCTGCGAGTCACTGGTGATCGGCACCACGTAGACGGTTTCCGCTTCGTGGGCGTGCACGTCGATCACGAAGCCGAAATCGGTCGGCAGGTTGCCGCTGATCTCGTGCCAGTTGTCGCCGGCGTTGTCGCTCCGCATCACGTCCCAGTGCTTCTGCATGTAGAGCGTGTCCGGCCGCGACGGATGCATGGCGATGCGATGCACGCAATGACCCACCTCGGCGTTGGGGTCGGGAATGTATTCCGAGTGCAGCCCGCGGTTGATCGGTTGCCACGCTGTCCCGCCGTCATCGCTGCGGAACGCTCCCGCGGCCGAGATGGCGATGAACATCCGCTGCGGGTTGCCGCGATCGAGCACGATGGTGTGGAGACACATCCCGCCGGCACCCGGCGACCACCTGGGGCCGGTGCCGTGGCCGCGCAGGCCGGAGAGTTCGTGCCAGCTCTGGCCGCCGTCGGTGGACCGGAACAGCGCCGCGTCCTCGATGCCGGCATAGACCGTGTCGCGCTCGGTCAGCGACGGCTCCAGGTGCCAGACCCGCTTGAACTCCCAGGGGTGCGGCGTGCCGTCGTACCACTGGTGGGTGCCGGGGATGCCGTCGTACTTGAACTCGTTGCCGACGGCGTTCCAGGTCCGGCCGCCGTCGTCGGAGCGCTGCACCACCTGCCCGAACCAGGAACTGGTCTGCGAGGCGTAGATCCGGTCGGGGTCGACCGGCGATCCCTTGAGGTGGTAGATGTCCCAGCCTGAAAGATGGGGACCCGGAGACCTTCCACTTCGCCCGGCCCGCATCGGAGGTGAGAATGAACGCTCCCTTGTGCGTGCCGACCAACACCCGGACTCCGCTCATGCGACGCTCCCGTTGACGATCGACCGTTGGCATGCCCGTCGTGCGGGCGGTGGAAAGAGAATATCGGGCTCCGGCGCAGTTGTCGATGCACCCCGGTTCCGTGGCGTTCCGCGGACCGATCCGGCGTCACGGCAGGGCAGGGGTCCTGCCCCGCCGGCGCGCCCGGGAACCGGCGATCGGCTCGCCATGGCGTTCGCGACACGCACCAGACCGGGAAACACCCCGTCGGGTCGTGATCAGCGCCGTGTTATTGTTGAACGGCAGCACCTGATCGCGACGCAGTCGTCACCACTCTCCGACGGCAGGTCAGCCGGCTGATGTCCTTTCCCCGCATCTCGATTGTCGTCCTGTGGATCGCCTGGTTCGTCGGCTGGCGCCTGAGCGGGCTGGTCCAATCGGGGTGGCGTCATCGTACAGCCGGTCAGGGACCGATTGGCGAACGGGGTGCCGACCATCGTCGGCGTCGTGCTGCTGATTGCCGATCCGCGCGGACCGGGTGTGCTCCGCCAGGTGCGATTGCTGCCGGCGGTGTCACTCGCGTGGTTCGGCCTGGCATGCGTCGTCGTCGGGCTGGCGTTCACCATCCAGGCGCGGCGCGTGCTGGGGCAATACTGGAGCGTCATGCCCACACTCAAGGCGTCGCACGCCATCATCCGTACCGGGCCGTACGCCCTGGTGCGCCATCCGATCTACACCGGCCTGCTGCTGGCGCTCTTCGGTACCGCGATCATGGAAGCCACTGCCGCCGCCGCCGTGGGGTTCGTGCTGGTGGCGGCAGGATTCGTGATCAAGGCCGGACAGGAAGAGCGGCTGTTGATGGGCAAATTCGGCGCCCAGTACCTGGAGTACCGAACGGCGGTGCCGGCGCTGGTGCCACGGCCGTGGCGCCGCCGTACCTGAAGAATCCTTCATCGGTTTTTCATGGTGGTACCACCGCGGCACGGCGATGATCCCGCTGACCATCACGGGAGGGTATCGCCATGGCGCGAGTGCTCATCACGTACGGTACCACCGACGGCCAGACGGAAAAGATCGGCGCGTATCTCGCGGAAGAACTGCGCGGCCATGGACTTGGCGTCGACCTGATCCGCGCGGGAGCGGCGCCTGCCAGGGCGTGGCGTTACGACGGGGTGATCGTCGCGGCCTCGTTGCATGCCGGGCGGTATCAGCGGAACGTGGTGCGTTGGGTCCGCCGGAACGCCGCCGCACTCGGTGAGCGGCCGGCGGCATTCCTGGGCGTCTGTCTCGGGATGCTCGAGCAGACCGAACGGGCGCGTCGCGATCTTGACCAGAGCGTGCGCCGGTTCGCCGCCCGGACCCGGTGGACGCCCGGCGAGGTGAAGTTCGTGGCCGGAGCGCTCAAGTACACGCGATATGGCTGGCTCAAGCGCCGCGCCATGCAGCGGATCGTCGCCAAAGCGGGCGGCGACACCGACACCAGCCGCGACTACGAATACACCGATTGGGCCGAACTGCGGGCCTTCGCCCGTGGCTTTGCCGGCGCGCTCCAGAAGCCGGTCACGGCGGGGGCCGATCGACCCGGTCGCGCCCCCTCGACCCCCAAGGCTGCCGAGCCGGCCTGGGCGCCGCGGGTGATGGTGGGGACGATGTGACCGGGCACGCCGGCGCCATCCGCGGCGCGGGACAGTAGCACGATGCCGATGAGACTCGGGGCGGAGCTGGTCCGCGCCGGCATGGTTACCCCGGAGCAGATCGACAAGGCCGTGACCGAAGCCAAGCGCCAGAAGCGGCCGCTCGGCGAGACGCTGATCGATCAGGGCGTTCTCGAAGAGCGCGACGTGTATCGCGCGCTCGCCAGTATTCACGGCATTCCCTATCACAGCAGCGACGAACTGCTCGCCGACATCGATCCCGGACTGGCGCGCTCGGTGTCGCAACGGTTTCAGGAATACAACCACGTCCTGCCGATCCGGAAGCTCAACGGCCACCTGGTGGTGGCGACCAGCGACCCGTTTCTCGAAGTCCCCGGACTCGGATCGGCGCTCGGCGCCGAAAAGGTCGACCAGGTGGTGGTCACGCCCACCGATCTGCGGCGGCTGCGGATGGCGCTCGACCTGGAACAGGCCGGGAAGGAACAGGCGGCGGCACCGCCGGTCCGTCAGGCGGAAGACCTGTTGGGACTCGACCCCGCGACCAATGAATACGCGCAGCGATTGCTCGACGAGATGCTGCTCGACGCGGTGGGCGAACGGGCCAGCGACATTCACGTCGAGACCTACCGGGGCCGGACCCGGGTCCGGCTGCGCGTCGACGGCGATCTGCGGGATCTCAAGCACTATCAATTGACCGACGTGCAGCGGATGGGGCTGGTCAACGTGATCAAGATCCGCTCGGGACTCGATATCGCCGAGCATCGTCTGCCACAGGGCGGCCGGTTCGTGACCCGCTCGGGAAAGCAGGTCTTCGACATCCGGGTGCAGACGCAGCCCTGCCTGCACGGCGAACACGTGGTGATGCGCCTGCTGCCGCAGGACACGACGCTGGTCGGCATCAACGAGCTGGGATTTCCCGAACAGGTGGCGGCGGTGTACCGGCGGCTGCTCGACTCGCCGGGCGGTCTGATCCTGGTGGTCGGCCCGACCGGGTCGGGGAAGTCGACCACGCTGTACGCCGGCCTGCAGGTGCTGGCATCGGACGCGACCCGCAAGGTGATCACGGTCGAGGATCCGATCGAGTACGCGCTCGACGGTGTACAACAGACGCAGGTCAAGCCGGAAATCGGCTTCGAGTTCGCCGATGCGATGCGCGCCTTCGTGCGCGAGGATCCCGATGTGATCCTGGTCGGCGAGATCCGCGACGCCGAAACCGCGCTGGAAGCGCTGCGGGCGTCGCAGACCGGGCACCTGGTGCTCTCGACGCTGCACTGCAACGATTCGGTCGACGCGGTCCAACGGCTTCGCGATCTCGGCATGCACCCCAACTCGATCGGCAGCGAATTGCTGGCGGTCTTCTCGCAGCGGCTGGCGCGACGGGTCTGCGACGGCTGCCGCGTGCCGGACAAGCCCGATGCCACCCTGGTCGCCGAAGTCTTTCCGGACGGCGTTCCGGCGGACATGAAATTCTTCAAGGGCGCCGGGTGCGAGCATTGCCGCGGCACCGGCGGCTACGGGCGGATCGCCGTGGTCGAGTATCTCCCGGCGTCGCCAGCGCTGCGGTTGGCGATCTCGCACAACGCCACCGTCGACGAACTGCGCCACCACGCCATGACGGCCGGGTTGATGCCGTTGCGCGATCACGCGCTGGCCCTGGTCAAGGAAGGGATCATCCCGCTGGACCAGCTCAAGACGATGTTGCCGCCGGAGCACCTGGCGCCGGATCGCTGAGACCGGCGGCCCACCCTCCGGGCCGATCACCACCGCCATCGGCCGACTCTGACATCAAGTATACAGGTCATTATGACTCGTATACTTGACATATTGACTTGTATACATTACACTCAGACCGCAGCCTTGGATCGGGGGGGCGGTGCGGTTGGGGAATCGAATCCGGGTCGCGCGGGCCGAGCGGCGTCTGTCGCAGGAGCAATTGGCGGCACTCGCCGGTGTCACCCGTCAGACGATCAGCGCCATCGAGAACGAGCAGTATGCGCCATCGGCGCTGCTGGCGTTCGTGCTGGCGAACAAACTCGACAAGCCGGTTGGGGAACTCTTCTTTCTCGAGGACGGGGCCCGATGAGCGCGCAGGAGATCCTCCGCGACGAGCGGACGGTGGCGGTCGAAAACGCCGGATATCGCTGGTCGTACAACGTGATTGCGTTCGGTCTGCTGATTCTGACGGCGTACCGATCGCTGGTGCAGGGCCAGTCATCGTGGGACCTGATGGGGCTGGTGATCGTCTCCGGTGCCGTCAACGTCGTGTTTCAGGCTTCGCAGCGCGTGGTCAATCGCCGCTGGATGCTCCATGCCGTGCTGGCGGCGGGGCTGGCGACGGGGCTCGCATTGGTAATCGTCCTGCTTCACGGCCGCCTCTAGTGTCCTGCCCCGGAAGTTCCTGATCATTCGAGCGCCGGGGCATCCCGCCGCACGGCGTCGCTCCTCCCCGGAACAGCGATGCGATGCCTCTTCGCCGCGCCTGGTGCAGCGGGCGCCGCGACGCTCTCGATTCCTGGGCAACTTCCGGGACAGGACTCCAGCTCACGCAGCGATGAACGCCACGCGACGATCGACGCCGCGTCCCGCGACGAAGTGACCAGCAGGCCCTCGAGGTAACGCCAGAAGCGGCCGCAACACCACTGTGCGTGCCGCCCCGGCCGGTCACGGCAGCCGCCAGATGTCGAGCACGCCGCTGGTGCGGCGATCGTTGGCGTTCCCTTCCGGGAGGGCGATCCGTCCGTCGACGGCGATCGGACTGTTCCAGTGGCCGCTGCCGCAGGGCAGCGGCCCGATGTTGCGACCACTGGCGGCGTCGTAAAGGCGGAGTCCACCTCCCGGATCGTACACCAGCAGCATGCCGTCGACCACGATCGGACTCGTGCCGCCAATGGCACTGTGCCATACCTGCCGCAGCCGGCTGTTCTCGATCCGCCACGCGGTGGTGCCGCCGTTGTCCGCGGCGAACAACCAGACGGCGGGGCCGCTGTGCCATCACGCCGGCGCCGTGAACAGCATGGTGTTCGATGGCGTCGGCACCGTCTGCAGTTCGCCCCCCTGGTGCGGCGCGGTGCCGCGCATCGTCGGCGCGATCCTGCGCCGGGAGGGGAGTCTGCAGTGACCCGGCCGTCCGGGTCTTCCCGCCGGCGGACCGCCGGCGCACATTGGAGAGCGAGGTGGAGAATGACGACGGGAAAGATCACCGCCCTTGCCGTGGGGATCAGCCTGGTGGCGTCCAGTCCGGCGTTTGGTACGATGTCGCGGATGCCCCGGACCGAGGGGTGTCCAAATATCGTGTCGTTTAATGTGGTCGGGGGCGGCTCATGCCCCGACGGATCGGACGATCAGGGTCTTTGTCAGACCAAGGTGGATGAGTTTTACGGCCGGGGGAAGTGTACCGTTAGTTCGAGCGGTAACAGCTGCAGCAATACCGAGGATGGTTATTATCTCACGTGCGCGCTGGATTCCTGACACGTAAGCGGGGCCAGGTCGCGTCCATCGTGCGCTGCGTGGCAACATCCTGCAGGTTTGCATGACGCGACCGGCCCTATTGCTCCGAGTGATCCTGCTTTCATGCTGCGTCCTGAGTCTTGGCGCTTGCTCACGAAACGCGCCAGACCACCAGCAGGCAGTGGGCCTGCCCACCGGAGTCGTCACGCCAGACCTCCGCGTCGACGGATACCAGGCCAGTCTCTCGCTCGTCACCTACATGACGGTGGGTGCCGATGGAACCATCGTCGTCGACCAGCCCCAGGATGCCAGACTGCTCTTCTTCGGACCGGACGGCCAACGGCTTGGCGAGTTCGGTCGTCGCGGTGATGGCCCTGGCGAGTTCGCGCGGCTTGGCCCCCTCGGATGGCGTGGCGACACCCTGTGGGTATTTGATCTCGATCTGCACCGGTTCACGATGATTTCACACGCTCGAAAACTGCTGGCAACTCTCCGGGCGCCGCTGTTTGCCGATGCGCCCTCCAAGCAGGTCGCCATGCCCGCTACGCAGCCGATCGAGGACGGTTGGCTCCTGCCGGACGGCGATCTTGTGCTGGAGGCGTTGATCATCGGGCAACGCCAGCCGAATGCCTACGCCGGCATGCTCAAGAACCAGGATGGCGTGTACTTGCGGGTCTCCCGAGCAGGCACCTTCAAGGGACTGCTGGCGAGCTGGTCCCTCTTTGGAGAGCAATGCCGATGGAACTCCGGAATGGCCGTGATGACCGTTCCCGAATGTGCTCGGCCCTTGCAGGACTTCGGAGATCGTGGCGAGCGCCTCGCCACGGTCGTCACGGATGTCAGTGGTTTGCATCCGGGAACGTACCAGGTCACGCTGCAACGCACGACGGGCGATACGATCTTTGACCGACGGTATCCATTCACCGCGGTTCCAATCACGCGTCATGCGGCTGACAGCATCCGCGCACGATTGTTGGCCCGGAGCGGGCCGAGTGACTCCCGTCACGCGGTGGAGAACGTTCCGTTTCCACCGTTCTATCCGCCGGTTGCACTGATTCGGGTCGGTCGTGACAGTACCACCTGGATCGGCTTGCGCCAGACTGCACAGGGGCACCCATGGATCGTTCTGGATGACTCCGGAAACCCGATTGGCCAGGTGACGCTTCCGCCAAGCATGATCTTGTCGGTCGCCGATCGACACACCATCTGGGGCGTCGACTGGGACCAGAACGACATGCCGAGCATCGTGCGATATCGGATCACCTGGCCGAAACCGTAGCGACGGCTGGAACCTCACGCCCCCGCCGCGATGTCAGACGTTCAGCTCCCCGGCCGCAGCACCACCTTGGTCCAGCCGGGTTCGCGCGCAGCGAAACGCCGGTAGGCTTCGGGGCCGGCGCTGAGCGGCAGCCGGTGCGAGATCAACTCCTGCAGTTGCCGCTCCCGGCGGCGCGCCAGGTCGAGCGACTGCGGCAGGTAGTGGCGCGCCGGGCAGCGTCCCGACGCATAGCGCAGGTTGCGGTCGTAGATCTCTCCCGGCGACAGCGCAAATCGCGGCTCGGTATGCACGCCGACCGCCGCGAGTGAGCCGCCCGAACGCAACAGGTCGGCCGCCAATCGCGTTGCCTCGGGTGATCCCACCGCCTCGACCACCGCGTCGGCGCCGCGTCCCTCCGAACGCTCGCGCACCGCGGCCACCGCATCGTCGTCGAGATTCACCGCCACCGCGCCGAATCGGTCGGCGAGCCGCAGGCGGTCGGGAATCCGGTCGACGGCCACCACCGCACTCGCGCCTCGTTCCACGGCCGCGAGGATCACCAGCAGCCCCACCGGGCCGCATCCGACCACCGCGACAAGGTCTCCCGCGCGCACGCCCGCGAGGTCGACGCCGAACGTGGCGGTGGAGAGAATGTCGCCGGCGAGCAACGCGACCGCGTCATCGAGGGCATCCGGCACGCCAACCAGGGTGCTGTCGGCCAGCGGTACGCGCACCAGCTGCGCCTGACCGCCCTGCAATCCGCGTCCCTCATGAACCCAGCCGAACAGCTGCCCACGTTCGCAGCGCGCTGTGAGCCCTTTCCGGCAATAGAAACACGCACCGCAACTGGTGCTGAATGGCGCCACCACCCGGTCGCCGGCATGAAGCGTCGTGACGTCAGTCCCGAGCGCGACCACGTCGCCGACGAACTCGTGCCCCATGACCGTGCCGACGTCGAGCCCGACCTCCCGCCCATGATATGGATGCAGGTCCGATCCGCAGATGCCGGCCGCGCGCACCTGGACCAGCGCGTCGGTTGGCGCTTCCACGCGCGGATCGGGAACGTCCTGGCAGGCGACCGATTGCACCCCGCCGAACGTGATGGCCTTCATGCCGCGATGGTCACGGCAGCCGCCAGATGTCGATCACCCCGCTGGTGCGGTGCGCGTTGGCGTTTCCTTCCGGCAGGATGATCATGCCGTCAACCACGATCGGGCTGTTCCAGTGCCCGCTGCCGCAGTCGAGCGTCGCGACGTGGCGCCCGGTCGCCGCGTCGTAGACCTGCAGCCCGCCAGCGGGATCGTACCCGAACAACAGCCCGTCGACCACCACCGGGCTGGTGCCGCCGGTGGCGGTGCGCCAGGCCGGCACCAGCCGCCGCCCGGCGACGCGCCATGCCGCGGTCGCCCCGTTGTCGGCGGCGAAGAGCCACACGCCGCCGTCATGCCGCCACACCGCCGGCGTCGAGAAGAGCCGCTCTTCCGACGGCGTCGGCACCGTCTGGAGGTCGCCGCCCTTGTGCGGCGCGCTGCCGCGCATCGCGGCCCAGTCGAGCAGGTGGATCACCTCGTCCTTGCCGCCCTGAGCCACCAGCCCGTCGCCAAGCAGCACCGGCGAACTCGAGCCGAGGTCGGCGTCGGCGGCGTCGAGTTGCGCGGTGTTCGTCGGCGTGAAGTTGCCGAGGATCGTTGCCGCGCGCGGGTCGAGTTCGACGACCGCGTCGCCCCAGTCGGTGGTGCCGTTCCAGTTGCCGTTGCCGGTCGCCACGTAGATGTCGCCGGTTGTCGTATCGATCACCGCGCCGCCGCGGCCCCAGATCGCCGAGTCGCTCGACTTGCAGCTGGCCGGGTCGATCATCTCGTGCCGGTCGCTGCAGAGGGAATTCCAGACCTGCAACAGCTGGCCGGTCCCGCCGTCCAGCACCGCCACATGCCCCTGGTAGGGCGGCGCGTCACCGATGTAGCCGCCGGTGACGGCAATGACGTGCCCGCGGTCATAGTTGAGCGCCGAGGCGATCTTCTCGCGGCGCGGCAACCGGGTGATGGCGGTGCTCCAGACCGCCCGCCCGTCGGCAACGGCGAGCTTGTGGATCATCCCGTCGGGTGACGCCGCGTAGATGAACCGGCGGTCGGGGTCGGCCACCGGCGTTGCCGTGGTGATCTGTCGCGATCCGGCCAGCGCGTCGTAGCTCGCCGGGGTGTACTCCCAGAGCACCACGCCGCTGTCGGCGTCGATCGCCAGGGTCTTGCCGTACGTGGTCGTCACGAAGATGACGTCGTGAGAACCACCGTGAACCGCGACGCCGTGCAGGAAGATCGCCGAGGCGTCGACGGTGCCATCGATGGTGACCTGCTGGCGCCGCAGCGTGGTGACATTGGCGGCGGTGATACCCATCTCGGCGCCGGGCGCACTCGAGCGGTTGGCGTCCCAGCCGAAGCGCGGCCAGTCGACAGCGGGAGGACGGGCCACCGGCGCGGCGGCGGTCAGCGCCAGCGTGGCCACGGCCCATGAGATCGGCGGTATCCGCATCGGAATCCTCGGCGGGGTGTGGGGCCTGCTCCGGGAACGATAGCACGCCGGTTCCGCACCGCCACCCGGGCCGGTCCCGCGGCGCGTTAGCTTTGAACGCCGGGCGTCACGGCGGTTCCGTGGCGACCGCATCCTTCTGACGACGAGCATTCCCGGAGGCGCACCATGAGGACCCCCTGGAGCCTGTTGGCGCTGTTCGCGCTCGCGCACCCGCTGGTCGCGCAATCGGTGGCGGGGAAGTGGAACGGATCGATGGACACGCCCGGCGGCACGGTCCCGCTCGGGATCACCCTCGTCGTCCACGGCGATACCCTCACTGGCACCGTCGACGACAACGGCGTCATGCCGCTCACCGGCATGGTGCGGCACGACACGGTGGGATTCAGCTACGTCGTCGAGTACAACGGACATCCGTTGACGCTCTCGGTGCTGGCCCGGGTGCACGGCGACTCGATGGCCGGCCTGGTCGACTTCAACGGCGAGGGGTCGGGCCCGTTTCGCGCCAGCCGGCCCACGGCGCCGGGGGCCGGCGACGGGGTTGCCGTTGTCCGCCGGATGCACGATGCCTACGCCGGCAAGTGGTTCAACACGCTCACCTTCACGCAGCGCACCATCCGCACCCACGGCGCGGTGACCGACACCGCCATCTGGTACGAGAGCCTCAAGGGCCCGCGCCTGCTCCGCATCGACACCGGCGATCCGGCGGCGGGCAACGGCGTGCTGTACACCGTCGATTCGGTGACGGTGCTGCGCAACGGCACGGTGGCGGTGCGCCGCGCCGACGGCAACGAGGCGCTGCCGTTCGTGATGGGGATCTACCTGCAGCCGGTCGACTCCTCGGTGCGCCAGCTGCGCTCGTTCGGCGTCGACCTGGGCCGCACCGCCCGGGGCGGCTTCAACGGCATGCCGGTGCTGATCGTCGGGGCGTCGGACCCCGCCGACACGACGTCACCGCAATTCTGGGTCGACCCGGCGCGCCTGGTCGCGGTGCGGCTCCGGGGCACCTTCGGCGGCGGCGCCCCGATCGACATCACCCTGGGGGACTATCAGCGGATCGGCGGGGGCTGGCTCGCCACCCGGGTCGACATCCGGGTGCCGGGACTGCACCAGGTGGAGGAGTACTATGACTGGAATACCTCCCGGTCGCTCCCCGACGCGCTGTTCGACCCGGCACAGTGGCGCACCGCGCCGCACTGGGCGCATCCGTCGCATTGACAAGCGGTACCGCAACGTCCGCTCATCGCCGATTCACGGATTCTTCACCCGCGCTCCGTTACGCTGCAGGGCACGCCTCGGAAGGAGGTGCCCCATGGAGCGCAACATCGGCACGATCGAACGGATCTTCCGGCTGGTGCTCGGCCTGGTGATCCTCGGGTTGTACGCCGCACTGCCGGGCGGCTGGCGCTATCTGGCGCTGCTTGGACTGATCCCGCTGGGAACGGCGATCACGGGGTTCTGCCCCGCGTACCGCCTCTTCGGCATCCGTCGCGGCGGCGCCGGCCCGCACCCGGTCTGACCGCCCCTCGGGGGCGCAAGCCGAACTGCCCGCCGTCCGGCTTCGAGCCGGGCGGCGGGCGGCGGTGCGACGCGGGGCCCGGTCAGCGACCGAGCTTGTGCGTCGCGATGGCCCGGACCACGTCGGTCTGCGAAATGACGCCCACGAGCTCCACCGTGCTCTTCGACGAAGAGCCGGTGGACGTCGGCGTAGAGCATCCGCTGGGCGGCCTCGGCGACGTCGGCGTCCGGCGTGATGGTGAGGGCCGGCTGCGTCATGACCTCGTCGACCATGATCGCTTCCCACCGCTGGCCGTGTTCCGCCTGCGCCACCAGGACGTCGGCCGTCGAAACGACGCCGACCATGCGACTCCCGCCGTCCATCACCGGCAGCGCTGAGACATGCCCGTCAGCCAGTTCCACGACCACGTCCGACAGCGTGCTGTCGAGGGCGATGGTTCGAACCTGCGTCTGCATCAGTTCGGCGACTCGCATGGCCGGCCTCCTGGGTTGGTCCGATCCGGTCTACCTGATCGGGATCTGGGTCCTGCCGGCCGCATCCTTTTTGGGCGAGCCGGACGGTCATCATACCGTTGTCATACCTGGCCTCGACCCGGTCCGGGTCGACGGTCGCAGGCAGTTGCAGGACCCGCACGAACCGGCCCTGTTCCCGCTCGCGCCAGAAGAAGTCTTCGGTCTTCTCCTCGTTGGCAAAGTCACGCCGGCCGCTCAGCGTGAGGGTCTGGCCGTCGAGCCTGACGTCGAGATCGTCCTTGGGAATGCCGGGTGCTTCGAGCCGGACCACATATTCCTTGTCGGTCTCCGAGAAATCGAGGCTCGGTATCCACAGGGTGTCGACGTCGCGTGCCGGCAGAAAGTCGCCGTTGAAGAACCGATCGACCAGCCGGTCGAAATGCTCCCGGACCGCCGGCTGGGTCGTCGGGGTTGAGGAATTCCTGGTGAGCCGCATATTGTCCTCCTGCAGAGATTCACGTCAGCCTTCCGCATCTTCAATCCTACGGTGATCGGGGATGAAGGGACGATGAAGGATCGGAGAAGTTTTCCTGTCCGTCGCGGTCGAATTTCCGTTATACTTGGCGCGACCGCTTCGGGCGTCATTCCGTCGAATCAGGATTGCCATGTCCATCATGTTCCGGAAGGCTCTTTCGCGACATATCGATCAATTGACGAAGCGCACCGAAGGGGGCGACGCGGCCCAGATCGAGCGGCAACTGGTCAAGCTGCGCGAGCTGCTCAACGTCACCACCGACGGACGCTTCCGGCGCTCGCTGAACACCCAGATTCATCGCCTGGAGCAGGACAAGGAGAGGCGGCGCCGATGTCGGTGACATCCGGCACCGGCTGGAATTGCTGCGCAAGGTCTATGTCGAGCTGAAGGATCATCCCGAATATCAGGCGCGCCGCGGGCGGCGGATTCCGCGCAAGTAGCGGCCGCCGGCGGCGCATCGCCTCGACTCACACCAGGGAGCCTCGATGGAGCGGCCGACGCTGTTGTCGACCAGTGTGGTGGACGAGACCTATGCCGGCGTCGGATATCACCTCGACGGCGAGCTGGTCCCGGCGCTGACGGTGGACCTGCCGGCCGGGCGAGGCGGTCTTCTTCGAGCACCACGTCCTGCTGTGGAAGCACCCCGAGGTGCAGATCGCGCTCCGGCCGATGAAGGGCGCGATGAAGCGGATGATGGCGGGCATGCCGATCTTCCTCACCGAAGCGCAGCGGCCCGGGCAGGTGGCGTTCAGTCGCGACGGCGCCGGGCCACATCGCGGCGATCCATCTCCACGCCGGCGGCGAGATCCACGTGCGCGAACACCAGTTCCTCGCCGCCACCGCCAACATCGGCTACACCTTCGAGCGGGTGCGCGGCGTCGCCAACCTGCTGTTCGGCGGCACCGGATTCTTCATCGACAAGTTCCATCTCGACCAGGGTGAAGGCGTCCTCTGGCTGCACGGCTACGGCAACGTGTTCGAGAAGTCGCTCGCGGCCGGCGAGTCGATCGACATCGAGCCGGGTGGCTGGCTCTACAAGGATCCGCAGGTGCGGATGGAGACGGTGATGCAGCGGCATGGCGACCGGCATCCTCGCCGGCACCAACCTGGTGATGAACCGGTTCACCGGCCCGGGCCGGATCGCGCTGCAGTCGATGTATCTCCACCTGCCCAGCGAAGCCTGAATGCCGTTCCGCGTTCCGTCCCGTCGTCGTCTCGTGCCGCCGGGGGAGTCATGCTGCGTCGTGCCGTGTCGCCGGGCTCGCTCGATCGTGGCCGCCGCTGCTGGCCGGCTTCGGCAATCCACTCGGCGGCGCAAGGCGCCGATCCGTCCCTGGCGGCGCCGGGCCGGGATCCGGCCCAGCCGATCGACACCGGGTACACCCGCAAGATCCTGGAGTACACCACCGAGCCGTTCTTCCTCTCGCCGCTCGTGGACTACCTGCCGGCGTCGAAGACGGTGCCGACGCCGGCGGCGGTGCTCGGCGACATCGCCGGCACCCCCACCGATCTGCCGTACTCGAAGGAGGTCTACGCCTACATGCGGCTGCTGGCGAAGGCGACGCCGCGGGTGCGGGTGTTCTCGATCGGCACGACCGAGGAAGGGCGGGAGATGATCGCCGTGGCGGTGGCGTCGGAGGCGCTGATGGCGCGGCTCGACGCCAACAACGCCGACCTGGCGCGAGCTGGCCGATCCGCGCACCATCAACTTCAACGACTCGCTGGCGCGACGCGCTCGCCGCCAGCACGGCGCCGGTCTACTACATCACCGGCACGATCCACTCCACCGAGGCCGGCGCGCCGACCGCGCTGATGGAGCTGGCCTACCGCCTCGCGGTCGACAACAGCCCCTACATCCGCAACATCCGCGACCACCTCATCACCCTGATCACGCCGATCGTCGAGGTCGACGGCCGCGACCGCATGGTCGATCTCTACCATTGGCACGTGAAGCACCCCGGCGAGACCGTGCCGCCGCTGATCTACTGGGGCCACTACGTCGCGCACGACAACAACCGCGACGCCATGGCGCTGACGCTCAAGCTCTCGCAGAACGTGCTCGACACCTATCTCGGCTGGCACGCCCAGGTGCTGCACGACCTGCACGAGTCGGAGCCGTTCCTCTACGACAACACCATCGGCGACGGCCCGTACAACGCCTGGCTCGATCCGCTGCTCACCAACGAGTGGCAGATGATCGGCTGGAACAACGTCCAGGAGATGACCCGGTTCGGCATGCCGGGCGTCTACGCCCACGGCGATTTCGACACCTGGTCGCCCGGGCTACCTGATGTTCATGGCGGCGACGCACAACGGCATCTCCCGGCTGTACGAGACGTTCGGCAACGGCGGCACGCCGGAGACCATGGACCGCACGCTGAGTCCGTCGCGAAACCGATCCGCACCTGGTACCGGCAGAACCCGCCGCTGCCCAAGGTGCACTGGTCGCTGCGCGACAACAACAACTACGAAGAGACCGGCCTGCTGCGTCTCGCTGAGCTACTTCGCCGACCAACCGGCAGCTGTTCCTGCAGAACTTCTACGAGAAGAGCAAGCGGTCGATCGCCAAGGCGCGGACCGAAGGGCCGGCGGCCTACGTCTTCCCCGCCGACGATCCGCGTCCCGGCGCGCAGGCCGAACTGCTGCGGGTGCTGCAGAAGCAGCACGTCGAGATCTCGCGCGCCACCGCGGCGTTCACCGTCGACGCTGCCGTGCAGCGCGGCCGCCGGCGGCGAGCGGGGCGGCGGCGCGGGCGGCCGGCGGCGGCGCGGCGGCCGCGGTGGCGCGGCGGCGGCGCCGCGGCGGTGCGGCCGACACGGCGGCGACCACGCGGCGCTTCCCGGCCGGGAGCTACATCGTCCGGATGGACCAGCCGTACTCGCGCATCGCCGACGCGCTGCTCGACTACCAGTACTGGAGCCCGAACGATCCGCAGAAGCACCCCGTACGACGACACCGGCTGGACCTTCCCCGAAGGCTTCGCCGTCCAGGCGGTGCGCGTCACCGACACGAAGGTGCTCGCGGTGCCGATGGAGCGGGTGACCGACACCGTCACGGCGCCGGGCGGCGTCACCGGCACCGGTGACGTCTTCGCCATCAATCACGACGCCGACAACGCGCTGGTGACGCTGCGCTACCAGCTCAAGGACGCCGACATTCGATGCCGCCGAACAGCCGTTCGACGCCGGCGGCCGGCACTTCGATCGCGGCTCGTTCCTCGTCACGCGGCGTCTCCCGCGACCGGATCGCGACCGCGGCCGCCGAGCTCGGCATCAAGGTGCTGCGCGCTGCCGGCGGCGCCGGATGTCCAGACCCACCCGGTGCGCGCGGCGCGCATCGCCATCATGCACACCTGGAGCAACACCGCAGACCGAAGGCTGGTGGCGCCAGGCGTTCGACAAGCTGCAGGTGCCCTACGACTACATCAGCACGCAGGACGTGGCGCGCGACGGCCGACCTGCGCGCGCAGTACGACGTGATCATCTTCGGCCCCGGCGGCGGCAACGGGCAGTCGATCATCGCGGGCATGCCGATGTGGCGCAACCCGATGCCGTGGAAGCACTCCGCCCTGACGCCGAACATCGGCACCTGGGCGCAGACCGACGACATCCGCCCCGGCCTCGGCTGGGACGGACTGGAGCACCTGCAGCACTTCGTCGACAGCGGCGGCGTGTTCATCGGCGTCGGCAACACCGCCGACTTCGCCATCGACTACGGCCTCACCAACGGCGTCAGCGCCGATCGCCGGCGCGGAGCAAGGTGGTCGGGAGCCTGCTGCGCACCCGGCTGGTCGACTCGCTGTCGCCGATCGCGTACGGCATCCGCGACCGCCTCGCGGTGTACAGCGACGGCGGCGAGAGCTTCGGGGTGAGCGGCAGTCGGGGCGGCCGCGGCGGCGGTGGCGGCGGCGGGGGGCGCGGCGGCGGCGAGGCGGAACGCGCCACCGGCCGCGGCACGCCCGACGACGCCGACGTGGTGCAGGGCCGGCCGCCGCTCGATACCGCGAACCTGGCGCTGCCCGCGCGAGCGGGTGCATGCCGTGGGAACTGCCGCCGGTCACCGACGACCAGCTGCGCAACCCGCTCAACCTGATCCCGCCCGACCAGCGGCCGCGCGTGGTGCTGCGCTTCAGTGACCAGAGCGACCTGCTCGTCTCGGGCCTGCTCGACGGCGGCACCGACATCGCGCAGCGCCCGGTGGTGGTCGACGATCCGGTCGGGAAGGGCCACGTCGTGCTGTTCGCCAACAACCCGATCTACCGCGGCGAGACGATCGGCAGCTACTTCCTGGTGTTCAACGCGATCCTGAACTTCGACCACCTCGACGCGGGGCGGTCGCTCGCCCCGCAGGTAGGCGGACCATGGCGCTGGAGATGCGGACGCGGTGCGAACGATGCGCGCGGCGTCTGCCCGCCGAGGGCGTGGCGTTCATCTGCCGCTACGAGTGCACGTTCTGCGCGCCGTGCACCGCGGCGATGGACCGGCGCTGCCCCAACTGCGGCGGCGAACTGGTGCGCCGCCCCCGAGCCGGCGCGCCGCCGCCGGATCCGACCGGAGGTAGCCCATGACCGCCGCCGCCGCCGGCGCCATCATCGCGCCGGGAACGGCGCATCGTCGCCGCGTTCCAGGCGGCCGGGGCCACCTCGCCGGAGCGCGCCGTGACGCGGGAACAGCTCGGCGTCCACGCCGGCATCGCCTGGCGTCGGCTCGCAGCGGAGCGCCGTGCTCCGCGAAGCGGCGCCCGACCGCTGGTATCTCGACCTGCCCAGCTGGAATGCGCTGCGGGCCATTCGCCGGCGCATGATCGTCGTCCTGCTCGTCATCGGCGCCCTGATCGTGCTCGGCGCTTTCGCGTCTTCTCGCTCGCTGAGGGCATCCGTGTCCATCGATCCGTTCGATCCGCGCGTCGTGGCGCATCTCGAAGCCCTCGTGCCCGAGCGGCCGCCGGAGCTGCGGGACGATGGAGGCCGAGGCGGCGCGCACCGGTTTCCCGATCATCGGGCCGGTCGCGGGCCAGCTCTGCTACCTGGTGACGCGGCTCATCGGCGCCCGCCAGGTATTCGAGATGGGATCGGGCTTCGGGTACTCGACGGCGTGGTTCGCGCGCGGCGTGGAGGACAACGGCGGCGGCACCGTGCACCACGTGGTGTGGGACGACGACCTCTCCGCGCCGCGCCCGCGGACATCTCGAGCGGCTCGGCCTGCAGCACCTGATCAGCTACCACGTCGGCGAAGCGGTCGAAACGCTGCGCCGCACCGGGGGACCGTTCGACCTGATCTTCAACGACATCGACAAGGCGGGATATCCCGCCTCGCTGCCGGTGATTGCCCAGAAGCTGCGCCCCGGCGGTGCCCTGATCGTCGACAACATGTTGTGGAGTGGGCGCATCTTCGACGACGGCGATCGGTCTGCCGCCACCGAGGGCGTGCGCGAACTCTCCCGCCGGATCTTCGGTGACCCGGCGTGGACCGCGTCACTCATTCCGATCCGCGATGGTGTCCTGGTGGCCCGCAAGCGCTAGCGGCGCGCGGCGCGGTGCCCTTGACAGCGGCGGGACGGGGGATATAGTTCATATATGAATCGTCGGCTTCGTTCCGCACCCACGCCCGCCAGCGAGGGGGGCGATCGCACCATGCTGTCGCTCTTCGGCGCCGCCCACGTCTGGGAGGACCGGCTCGAGTCGGCGCTCGCCGCCATCGGTCTGTCGGTGGCCAAACTCGGCGTGTTGACGCAGCTCATCGACGCCAGCGAGCCGCTGGCGCTCAGCGAGCTGGCGGCGCGGTTGAGTTGCGTGCGGTCGAACATGACCCAGCTGGTGGACCGCCTCGAATCGGAAGGGCTGGTGCGCCGGGTGCACGATGCCGCCGACCGCCGTTCGGTGCGCGCCGCGGTGACCCGCCTCGGCGAAGAGCGTCAGGCCGTCGGGGCGGCCGAATTGGCCCGCATCGGGAGCGAGTTCGCCGACCAGCTTTCGCCGCGTCGAGCGCAGCGCGCTCGGGAAAGCGCTCGCCACACTGCGGTAGTCGCCGACTCGCCGCCGTCGAGCCGGGCGGGTAAGTTCCAGCGCCCCACAATCCACGAGCGGCTCCATGAGCTACATCGATGCCCACCTGCTGCCGGGCGAGACGGTGACGTTCCGGACCCACCTCCACTGGAAGGTGTTCGTGCTGCCGCTCTGCGGGACGGTCCTGCTGGCCGCGGCCGCGGTCTGGATCCTCACCTCCACTGCACCGCACCTCCTGGCGCTGATCCCCGGCATCCTGGCGCTGCTGGTTCTGCTCGGGCCCTGGCTGCAGGCGGCGCACCTCGGAATTTGCCGTCACCAACAAGCGCGTCGTCGTCAAGCTCGGAGTGCTCAACACCCGCTCGCTGGAGCTGCTCCTTCCCAAGATCGAGGCCATCACCGTGGAGCAGACGCTGGCCGGCCGCATCTTCGGCTACGGCGAGATCATCGTGACCGGCAGCGGCGGCACCAACGAGCGATTCGCGGGAATCCAGGCGCCGCTGGCGTTCCGTCAGGCCGTCCAGGCGGCATCCGACGGCGGCAGCGCCGGCTGATCGGCGCTGCTTGACAGGATCGGCGGCGGCGGACCTATTTGCCGGAGATCCCCTCCAAACAACAGAAAGGCGGTTGTCATGGCACGTCGCAAGCTGACCCGGCGCAAGTTCGTGGCCGGAACCGGGCAGGCGGCGCTGAGCGCGATGATCGTGCCGCGTCACGTGCTCGGGCGTGGCTTCCAGGCGCCCAGCGACACGCTCAACATTGCCATGGTGGGCACCGGCGGCATGGGAATGAACAATGCGCAGGCGCTGGTCAGCGAGAACATCGTGGCGGTGTGCGACGTCGACTTCGGCTACGTCGATCGGTCCGCTGGCCGACCATCTCACGCAGAAGGACAAGAACGGCGCCACGCCGCCGGACGTGCTCAAGCTCCGTGATCAGTTCGGCAAGGCAAAGCGCTACGCCGATTTCCGCGAGATGCTCGACCAGCAGAAGGACATCGAAGCGGTGGTCATCGCCACCCCCGACGTGGCGCACGCCATCATCGCCAAGACCGCGATGCTCGCGCAAGAAGCACGTCTACGTGCAGAAGCCGCTGACCCATTCGGTGTGGGAAGCTCGCGTGCTGGCCAGGACGGCGGCCGACACCGGCGTGGTGACGCAGATGGGCAATCAGGGCCATTCCAGCGACGACGCGCGGTTGATCAACGAATGGGTCCAGGCCGGATTGATCGGCGACGTGCGCGAAGTCCACGTCTGGACCGACCGGCCGATCTGGCCGCAGGCCATCCCGGCGCCGGCGCAGCGGCCGTTGTGGACTCCCGACCCGACGGCGCCGCAGAATCGCCGACGTGCCGCATGGAATGGGACGAAGGGACCATCAGCGCCGTCATCGCCAACGGGCTGGCCAACAACACCCACGCGGCCCCGTCGACGCTGCACTGGGACCTGTACACCGGGCCGGCCGAACACGCCGTCGACTACCATCCCATCTACCACCCGTTCAACTGGCGCGGCTGGCTCGATTTCGGAGCCGGGGCGCTGGGCGACATGGGCGCGCACCTGATCGATCACCCTTTCTGGGCACTCGATCTCGGGCTGCCGACCAGCATCGAAGCGACGTCGACGCCGTGGGGCGGACCGCGACGCGATCCGGTGTCGTATCCGTGGGCGATGACGGTGCATTACGAATTCGCCGCCCGCGGCGCCCAGCCGCCGGTGCGGCTCACCTGGTACGACGGCGGGCTCTACCCGCAGCGCCCGGCGTCACTGCCCGATTCGGTGGCGCTCAATGCCGAAGGCGGGGCGATCTTCGTCGGCGACCGCGGCTTGCTGATGCACGAGACCTACGGTGAACACCCCCGGCTCTTTCCCGCCGAGTTGATGCAGGCGACCGCGTCGGTGCCGCAGAAATACCCGCGTATCACCGTCAGTCACGAAATGAACTGGGCGCTGGCCTGCAAGGGACAGGGCGAGGCGACCTCGCCGATCAGCTACGCGGCGCGCCTCACCGAGACGATGCTGCTCGGCATCGTGGCGCTGCGGACCGGCCAGGGAAAGAAGATCCTCTACGACGCCGACGCGATGACGGTCACCAACGCGCCGCTGGCCAATCCGTACCTCAAGCCGGGATACCAGCCGGGGTGGGAGGTGTAGCGGCCCGCCCGCGCCGGCGCGGCTGGCTACCAATGAAACGGCCGGCCCACCGTGAGGTGGACCGGCCGTTCCTGTCGTGGCTCAGAGGCCGCGACGGGCTCGCCTCAGCGGCCGAGCTTCACGACGTTCTCCGCCGCCGGGCCTTTGGCGCCCTGGACGATGTCGAACTCGACGCGCTCCCCTTCGGAAAGCGACTTGAAGCCCTGGGCCTGGATCGCCGAGTGGTGGACGAAACAATCCTTGTCCCCGTTCTCGGGCGTGATGAAACCGAAGCCCTTCGCATCGTTGAACCACTTGACTGTGCCGGTCGTGCGCATGCTGGTACTGCTCCTCAATGGGTGTAATCGAGTCCCGGCAATGCCGTACGACCGACTACAGGTACGCGATCATCCCCTCGCGGCGGGTCAGCTTCCACACGGGACGACTCCTGCCGCCTGGTGTGTACGATCGGGATACTCAGCGGGGGACCGACTGAACGCCGATCCCCCGACCGCGTCCCCCTGAAGCCTTTCCATGCTCCCGAATGGAGCCTGGCAATCGTAAGAACGAAAGAAACGTCATCGGACGCAATTTGGCAATGGGGGGGCCTCTCGATGGCCCGTTTCCCCCCCCCGACGGTCAGCGGGCCTGGGTGAGCTTGAGGGTGATCGGCACGGCGCTCAGTGCCTTCGAAACCGGGCACCCCTTCTTGGCATCTTCCGCCAGCGCCTGCAGGTCCGCCCCCTCGACGCCCGCCACCTTCACCGTACAGTCGAGCTGGATGCCGGTAATCGCGAAGCCGCCGGATGTCTTTTCGATCCGGACGGTGGCGACCGTCTCGACATTCTCGGGGGTATGGCCGCCCGACGAGAGAGCGCCGGCGAATGCCATCGAGAAACACGCCGCGTGTGCGGCCGCGATCAGCTCCTCGGGGTTGGTCCCGGACTCCGACTCGAACCGGGTTCCGAAGGAATACGTTCCGACCACCACGTCGCTCCCGGTGCGAAACGTGCCGTTGCCGTCCTTGAGATTGCCTTGCCAGCGGGCGGTTGCCTTGCGGTCCATGATGCCGGACTCCCGGTGCGGGTGTGAATCGACACAAGCTGCAGCGCCAGTATAGTCGGGGCGGCCAGAGCGGCGCACTACTTCCGGGGACGCCTGCCGCGTTCCCTTCCGCACCGGGCGCCGGCGCCATCGCGGAGCACCGGGGCGACGTTAGACTTGTCGTGGAGCGCTGGCCGGCGCGAGCACCCGGCGTCCGGCACCCCGACTACCGAGGTGAACCGATGGCTGTTGTGGCCCGTGGTCCGTCGTCCGGATTGCCCCCGCTTCCGGGCACGTCGCATGGCGAGGAGCACATGCGCGCCCCCGAGGCGGTGCGCGACGTCGTCATCGGCATGTCCGATGGGCTGACGGTGCCGTTCGCGCTTGCCGCGGGCCTCTCCGGCGCGGTGACCCAGAGCAGGCTGGTGATCACCGCCGGGCTGGCGGAAATTGCCGCCGGTGCCATCGCGATGGGACTGGGCGGGTACCTCGCCGCCCGCAGCGACGCCGAGCACTATGCCAGCGAACTGACCCGGGAGTACCGCGAAGTGGCGGTGGTCCCCGATCGCGAGGCCGACGAAGTGCAGGACGTCTTTGCCGACTACGGGGTGACGGCCGAAGAAAGCGCGGCGGTCATCGCGTCGTTCCGTCGTCGCCCCGACGACTGGGTGCGTTTCATGATGCGGTTCGAGCTGGGGCTGGAAGAACCGCATCCCAGCCGTGCGATCCGCAGTGCCGCGACCATCTCCGCCTCGTACCTCGTCGGCGGTCTGATTCCCCTCGCGTCGTATTTCGCGATCAACGACGTTCCCGAGGCCCTCCACTGGTCCATCGGCATCACGCTGACCGCGCTGATGATCTTCGGGTGGATCAAGGGTGCATACACCGGCGCGGCTCGGTTGCAGAGCGCCCTCCAGACCCTGGTGGTCGGCGGGTTGGCCGCGGCGGCGGCGTTCGGTCTGGCGCGGCTGGTCTCGCGATGACGGCACCGATCGACCCGGGGGTCGACATCGGCCACGTGCACCTCAAGGTGGCCGATCTCGATCGGGCGCTGGCGTTCTGGCACGGCGTCCTCGGGTTCGAGGTGCAGGCGCGGATCGGCAACAGCGCGGCCTTCCTGAGTGCCGGCGGATATCACCACCACATCGCGCTCAACACGTGGGAAAGCCGGGGCGGGCCGCCGCCGCCGCCGGGGACGACCGGTCTGTATCACGTCGCCATCCGCTATCCGGACCGGGGCCGCCTCGGCGGCGCGCTGCGGCGCCTGGTAGACGCCGGCGTGCCGCTCGAAGGCGCCTCCGACCACGGTGTCAGCGAAGCGCTCTACCTCCGCGACCCCGACGGCAACGGCGTCGAGCTCTACTACGACCGTCCCCGCGATGCCTGGCCGCGGGACCGCGATGGACGGATCGCCATGGGGACCGCGCCGCTCGATGTCGAAGCACTGCTGCACGCGGGGGTGACGGCGTGAAGCGGCCGGCATGCCTGCTCGGTGCGGCCCTCTTCGCCGCGCCGCTCGGGGCGCAGACCCTGCCCCCGGTGCTGCACCTCGATCACCTCTGCCTGGTGATCGACTCGGCGACGTATCATGACCTCACGGTGTCGCCGTTTCTGCACGACGGCTTCGGCGGATATGCACGGCACGACAGCGCCGCGCCGGGGGAACCGGCCGGCGTTTATCTCTACGGACACCATACCTATCTGGTCTTCGTGCCGCCGGGGGGATTTCCCGGTGCCGCACCGGGCGATATCGGCATCGCGCTCTCCAGCGAGACGCCGGGAGGATTGGTCCGGCTGGCTCGTCATCTGGCGTTCGACAGTGTGCCGTTCGACACCGCGACGGTGCCGCTCCGCGACTCCACCGGAACGATGCTGCGGTACCAGCGGTTGCGCCCGGCGGGTCCGGACAGCCTCGGCCCGCACGATGCCCTCTGGGCGATGGAGTACACCCTCGCCATGACGCGGCGGGTGGCGGCCCGGGATTCGTTCGGCGTCGAGGATCGCGATCGCGATCGCTTCATCGCCATGCATTACGACTCGTTGCAGCTCTTCGGCGACGTGTCGCGCGCGACCCTGGCGGTGCCGGCCGATGAGCTGGCCAGGATGCGGCGGACGCTGGTGGCCTGGGGTATCACGGTATATCCCGAAGGCGCCGGGGCTGTCGTGGAATTGCCGGGGATGACGCTGCGCCTGGTTCCGGCCTATGCCGGGGCCGGTGTCGAAAACCTGACGTTCACCCTCAACCACGAGGCCGCCGCCAATCCGACCTACCGGTTCGGATTGCGGACCCGCCTCGAATTCGGTCCGGGACCGACGGCGGTCTGGGAGTTCGCACCACGATGATCGATCAGCAAGCGGTGTTCGGGGGCGGGTGTTTCTGGTGTCTCGACGCGGTCTTCCGGCGCCTTCGGGGCGTCCGCGATGTCGTTTCCGGCTATGCCGGCGGGCGTCTGCCCGATCCGTCGTACGAGCAGGTGTGCACCGGTACCACCGGCCATGCCGAGGTGGTGCAGGTGACATTCGATCCGGCGGTGGTCACCTATCGCCAGCTGCTCGAGGTGTTCTTCGCGTTTCACGATCCGACGACGGTGAACCGGCAGGGTCCCGACGTCGGCACGCAGTACCGGTCGGTCATCTTCACCAGCGACGACGAGCAGGACCGGCAGGCCCGCGAGGCGATCGAGGCCTTCGACCGAGACGAGACGTTCGGCGCACCGGTGGCGACGGAGGTCCGTCCGCTGGGAAACTTCTGGCCGGCGGAGGAGTACCATCAGCGCTATTTCGAACGGAATCCACAGCGGGCATATTGCGCCGCGCTGATCGCGCCGAAAGTGGCGAAACTGCGCCAGAAGTGGTCCGCGCTGCTCGCTCCGGAGCCGGGGTAGCCTTTCGTGCCCCGGGCGGGCGCGCGGCGGTCGATGTCATCCACTGTGGAGGTGCCGTGGTCACGGCGAAGACGAAAATCTGGGAATGGATCCGCGCGGCCGCATGGGCCCTGGGCATCTGGCTGGTGCTCAGCACCTTCGTGGTGCAGGCGTACTTCATTCCTTCGCCGAGCATGGAGAAGACGCTCCTGGTCGGCGACGTGCTCTTCGTCAACAAGTTCCTCTACGGCGCCAAGATTCCGTTGATCGACGCGCACCTCCCGGCCGTGCGCCAGCCCCGCCGCGGCGACATCGTGGTCTTCCTGTCGCCGATCGAAGACTCGATGCTGGTCAAGCGGCTCATCGGCGTGCCCGGCGACACCCTCCAGATGCGGCAAGGCGTGCTCTATCGCAACGGCAAGGCGCTCGAGGAGCCCTACGTGCAATCGCTCGATCCGGAGTGGTCGGCCGACTCCGTCACCCGCATGCAGATGCGCGCCTTCCAGCTGCCGCACTACATCGGCCCCGATGCGGCGCATTATCTCCCCGATGTGCACGACTGGGGTCCGATCGTGGTGCCGCCCGATTCGTTGTGGATGATGGGTGACAACCGCGACAGCTCGCGCGATTCCCGGTTCTGGGGCTTTGCGCCCCGCAAGAACGTGCGGGGGACACCGATCATCATCTACTACTCATGGGATGCCGGCAGCTATCGGCCGTTCCCGTTCTTCACCGCAACCCGCTGGGGCAGGATCTTTCACATCCCGCGGTGACGGCGGCGGTCGATGACCGCGCTCCGGTGGAGGGCGAGCAGATCGCGGCTCACGCCGTCGGCGGCTTCGGGCCGGCCGCGGTGCGCGGCGTCCGTGCGGCGCGCAGCGCGTTGAGGATGACGCCCACATCGATCAGTTCCTGCAACAGCGCGCCCTGTACCGGCGGGATGGCGCCGGCCGCGGCCCATGCCATCGCGACGCCGCTCAACGCCAGCCCGATCCAGATTCCCTGCCGCGCCACCCGCATGGTGCGCCGTCCGATCGCGATCGCGTCGGCGACGCGCCCCAGGTCGTCGTTGAGCACGACCACGTCGGCGGCCTCGGCTGTGACCCCACCGCCGTGCCCGGCCAGTGCCACGCCCACCGAGGCGCGCGCCAGCGCCGGGGCATCGTTGGTGCCGTCGCCGACCATCATGACGGTGTGTCCGGCATCGACCAGCGCCGCCACGAACGTCACCTTTCCTTCGGGCAGGAGATCGCCGAGCGCTTCGGCAATCCCGGCCGTGGCGGCGACGGCGAACGCCTCGTCGGCGCGGTCGCCCGACAGCAGCACGGTGCGGCGGATGCCGAGCTGCGTCAGCCGCCGCAGCACGTCGTCAATGCCCTGCCGCAACTGATCGGCGTACTCGATGACCGCCGCGGCCCGGCCATCGATCATCACCTGCGCGCGGAGACCCGCGGTCCGGCGCTGCAGCGCATCGATGGCGTCGCGCGCGGCGGGATACCGCTCGGCCGCCAGCGATGCGGCGCCGACCAGCACCTGGTGCCCGTCGGCGAGCCCCTCGACGCCCCGCCCGGAGCGTTCGACGATATCGGCCACGGTGGGGATGGCGACGCCCGCGTCCCGGGCGGCGGCGACCGTGGTTCGCGCCAGCAGATGGCTGGAGCGCTGTTCGACCGCTGCCGCCAGGCGCAAGACCTCGTCGGCATCGATGTGGTCGGCGGTGACGACCCGCGTCACCGCCGGTTGGCCGATGGTGAGCGTACCGGTCTTGTCGAACACGGCCACGTCCACCCGTGCCAGCTGCTCGAGTGCTTCGCCGTTGCGCACGATGATCTGCCGGCGGGCGGCGCGGTCGACGCCGCCGATGATGGCGATCGGCGTGGCCAGGATGAGCGGACACGGCGTCGCCACCACCAGCACCGCCAGCGCCCGCACCGGATCGCCCGAGTACCAGTAGGCGGCGCCGCACACCACCAGGGTCGCGGGGGTGAACCACACGGCATACCGATCAGCGAGACGCTGCAGGTGCGCCTTGCTCGCCTGGGCGCCCCGGACCAGCTCGACGATCCGGGCGTACTGGCTTTCGCTGGCCCGCGCGGTGGCTCGCACCACCAGGGCGCCATCGCCGTTCAACCAGCCGCTGGCCACGTCCGCTCCGACCCGGGCGTGCAGCGGCATCGGTTCGCCGGTGATCGCCGACGTATCGACGGCCGATTCTCCCTCGGTGACCACCCCATCGCACGGGATCAGTTCGGCGGGCCGGATCAGGAGGAGGTTGCCCACCTCGACGGCGGTGGCGGGGATATCCCGCACGTCACCGGCGAGGTTGCCGTCATGGGCTGCGGTCACCAGGTGGGCGATACGCGGCGCCGCCTGCTCGAGCGTGTGGAGTGCGCGGGAGGCGCGGCCCTCGGCATAGCGCTCCAGGGCTTCGCCGCCCAGCAGCATGAGGACGACGACCAGTCCGGCGAGCGGCTGGTCCACGATGACCGCGCCGAGGATGGCCAGGGCCGCGACGATGTCGGCCGCGAAATGGCCGGCCAGCATACCGCGGGCGGTGCGCCACAGCACCGGCGTCCCCGACGCCACCAGCCCGGCGCGCCAGATCCACAGCGCCCAGCCCCGGTCGGCGGCGAACAGCCAGAGCCCCGCGCCCGCGGCGATGCAGACCAGCGGGACCACCGGCCCGAGCAGCGCCTGGCGCAGGCCGTGTGGGGCGTCGCGCTGCATCTGTCTCCCTTGGTTGCCTGCGCGAATCATGGCATCATTCGGAAGTTCCCGCCATGCGAGCGGGTTGCCACGCCGCGGCCGCCGGCACGCCGGTGGAGCGGACGACCGATCTCCGCGAGGGTTCCACGTCATGCGTCTTGCCATCCTCGGTGTTGCTACCGCGATCGCCGTCGCGATAACCTCGCCGGGTCAGGCCGCCCGTTTTCCCGGAACCGTTCCGGCCGATACTACTGCCGAAGCGCGCCACCAGCTGGTGCAGGAACTGCTCAACCGGCTCGGCGATCGCGACACGCTCCCGGTCGATTCCGTCTACGACGTGGAGGTGATCGACGGCTCGATGCCGGCGCGGAAGTTCCTCGCGCTGATGGACAGCTACGGTGCGGCGCTCGGCGTCAACTGCACCTATTGTCACGTGCCGGGCCGGTACAGCAGGGAGGATTCAGTGCAGAAGGAAGTCACCCGGAAGATGGTCACCATGATGGACACCATCAACGTCCACTTTCTCGGGACGATCCGCAACCTGAGTGACACCGGTGTGCGGATCGACTGCGTGACGTGCCACCGCGGTCACATCAGGCCCACGTTGTCGCCCGACACCGTGGCGCCCTGAGCGCGCCGGTTCCGTCATGTCTCCCCTGTTCCGGCGTCTCTTCTCGGTCCTGGCCGGCTTGCTCGTGGCGGTAGTGATCGTGCTGCTGCTGCACCACCTGGCCGACGCGCTCAGCCCGCAGCCGCCGGGGGTCGATCTGCGCCGGGCCATCGAGGAAGGCGATCTTCCCACCGCCATCAACTTCGCCCTGATACTCGGCGGCTGGCTGGTGGCCGCGTGGGCCGGAGGGTCGGTGGCGTCGCGGACCAGCCGGGAGCGGGTCCCGCTGCTGATCTATACCATCTTGTTCACCGCGGTGACGGTGGCCAATCTGATCACCGCACCGCATCCCACCTGGATGTGGGTCGGCGGCGTTCTCGGTGTGCCGCTCTTCTGCCTTGGCGCCGCCGGCGAGAGCATCACCGTTCGCCATTTCTGATCCGCCGGCGCGGCGCCTCCAGCACCTGACCACGCCGCTGGTGGCGGCCGGGGTGACGTACTGATATCCTATCGGGGTCGCACGATTGTCGTCGCGCACCCCCGACAGGAGATCATCGATGTTGCACCGCGTGGTGGCTGGCGGGATTCCCGAATCGACCGGCAGGCCGCATTTCGCCCGCGGCCTGGCCACTCCGCTGCACATCACCCCGGCCGTGACACCGGCGCCCGCCCCGCCCATCGGCGCTGCCCTCCGGCGCGCCCTGGCGTCCGGGTTGACGATCCGACAGGCTTGACGCACCCGCCATGCGCCATCTTCGCGTGCTCCTCGTCTCGTGGTTCATCGCCGGACTCGGCGCCGTCATCGGCCGGATTCTCGGCAGCCCTTTCGGACGCCAGGGAGCGTTCCTCGGCGCGGTGGTGGGCGGCACGCTGGCAATCATGCTGGCCGTTCAGGTGCTGATCGGGATGGGATGGCTCGATCCGGAACGGCGCCGGGGCGGATCGATCGGCGCGCTCTGCGGATTTGCGCTCGCCGCGGCCGCCGCCGGCATTCCCGTGGGCGAGCCGCTGATCCAGCTGACCACGTTCGTGCTGGTCGGCGCCGGCATGCTGGTCGGTGCGGGACCCGGTGCGGTGCGGTGAGCGCTGCCGCGCGACTCGCGCTGGCGCTGGCGCTGGCGGCGGGGTGGACGTTGCCGCTCGCGGCGCAGAGCCGGCCACGCGCGCGCGATCTCGGCGTGGCGCCGGGGATCTTCGCGCCCGGTCCGCTCGACGCCATCACCGACGTCGCCGGGGTCCTGGTGGGCCAGACCACCGTCATCGCCGGTGACTCCATCCGCACCGGCATCACCGCCATCCTGCCTCACCCCGGCAATCTCTTCGCCGATCGCGTCCCCGCCGGCCTGCACGTCGGCAACGGTTTCGGCAAGCTGATCGGCGCCACCCAGCTCGAACGAACTCGGCGAACTGGAAACGCCGATCCTGCTCACCTGTACGCTCTGCGTCTGGAAGGCCGCCGATGCGATGGTCGCGTATCTGCTGGCTCAACCGGGAATGGAGCACGTCCGCTCGATCAACCCGGTCGTCGCCGAAACGAACGACGGCACGCTGAACGCGATTCGCGCGCGGCCGATCACCGCCGCCGAGGTGGTATCGGCGATCACCTCGGCGCGATCCGGTCCGGTCGATGAAGGGACGGTCGGGGCCGGCACCGGGACGATCGCCTTCGGGTGGAAGGGCGGCATCGGCACGGCGTCGCGCCGCCTGCCGGCCTCGCTCGGCGGGTACACCGTGGGCGTGCTGGTGCAGACCAACTTCGGAGGCGTATTGCAGATCGAAGGCGCCCCGGTCGGCAAGGCCCTGGGACGATATTCGTACCGCAACCAGCTCCTCAGCGAACGCGGTGACGGATCGTGCGTCATCGTGATTGCCACCGATGCGCCGCTGTCCGACCGCCAGCTCGAGCGGGTGGCGGCGCGCGGCATCATGGGACTGGCGCGCACCGGAGCGGACGGCTCGAACGGATCGGGCGACTACGCCCTCGCGTTTTCGACGTCTCCGGACGTCCGGCGTCACCCGCCGGCCGCACGGCTGCTCCGCAACCTCGATGATGACGCGGTGTCGCCGGTGTTCGAGGCCACGATCGAAGCGACCGAGGAGGCGATCTACAACTCGCTCTTCCGCGCCACGTCGGTGACGGCGCGCGGCCGCACGGTCGAGGCGTTGCCGATCGATTCGGTCCGCGCCATTCTCCGCCAGTACGGTATTCCGCTCCGGCCATGACCGACCGCGGCGGCGCGGCGGCCGTTCCGGCTGCCGGATGCGCGCGGCATCGCTGCCGCACTCGCGGGGTCGCTGCTGCTGCTCTTCCTGATCGGGCCGGTCGTGGGGCTGCTCGGCGCCGGCGGCGCCGCCGGCGTCACCCGCCTGGGCCGCGACGCCGAACTCCGCGGCGCCATTGCGCTCACCGTGCTCACCGCCACCGGTGCCGTCGCTGCTCGGCGTCCTCGCCGGTACGCCGATCGCCTGGGCGCTGGCCCGTCGGCGGGTGCCGGCCCGGCCGCTGGTGGCGGCGATCCTCGATTTGCCGCTGGTGATTCCGCATCCCGTCGCGGGATCGCGCTGCTGCTCTTCCTGGGCCGCGGCCGCCCGGTCGGCAACGCGCTGCTGGCCATGGGGCTGCGCATCGTCGGCACGCCATGGGGAATCGTCGCCGCGATGCTGTTCGTGGCGGCGCCGCTGTACATCAGCGGCGCGCGCGAAGCGCTGGCGCGTGTCGACCGGCGACTGGAAGGCGTTGCCCGCACGCTCGGCGATTCGCCCGTGGCGCGCCTTCCGGCGGGTCACGCTGCCGCTCGCGGCTCGCGCGGCCTCCTGGCGTCCGCGGTGGTCATGTGGGCGCGGGCGGTGAGCGAGTTCGGTGCGATCGTCATCCTGACCTACAATCCCAAGGTCGCCAGCGTGCTGAGCTACGACCGGTTCACCAATTTCGGACTGAACGACGCGCTCCCGGTCGCCGCCGCGCTGGCGCTGCTTGCCCTGGTGCCGCTCACCGCGCTGCGGGCGCTCGCGCGCCGAGACCGCGCCGGAGCCGGCGTGATCGTCGCCGAGCAATTGTCGGCGCGTGCCGGCTCGTTCCAGCTGCGCGACATCACCCTGACGGTCGACGCCGGCACGTACGCGGTGGTGATCGGACCCGCCGGCGCCGGCAAGACCACGTTGCTCGAAGTGATCGCCGGCCTGATCCGCTCCCAGCGCCGGCCGGCTCCGCCTCGGCGGCCGCGACGCGTCGCTGCTGCCCGCCGAGCACCGCGACATCGGCCTCGTCTACCAGGCGAGCTTGCCTCTTCCCCCATCTCTCGGTGGCGGGCAACATCGGCTATGCCGGCGGCCGATCGTCGGCCGCCGCCGAGGCGATCGAACGGCTGGACCTCGGGGCGCTTCGTCGACCGCCGGGTGGCCACGCTGAGCGGCGGCGAACGCCAGCTGGTCGCGCTGGCACGCGCATTGGCCCGGCGGCCCGCGCATTCTGCTGCTCGACGAGCCGTTCAGCGCGCTCGACCCGCGCCGCCGCGCCGAGCGCGCGCCAGACGGTGCGCGAGTTGCATCACGACTGGCAGCTCACCACCGTCCACGTCACCCACGATTTTGCCGAGGCGGGATTCCTCGGCCAGCTGGCGGTGCTGCTCGACGGCGGCCGCCTGGTGCAGAGCGGCGAGCCGGCCGAGCATCTTCCGACGTCCGGCGACGCCTTTCGCGGCCGAATTTCTCGGCGCCGAAAACGTCTTCGCCGGCCGCGCCGAGGCCGCGCCCGACGGCGCGGTGGTGCGCTGCGGCGCACTGCGGTTCCACGCCGTGGCATCGCCGGAACCGCGGGCCGGTGCACGTGGTGCTGCGCGGCGAGGAAATCGTGCTCTCGCGCGATGCTCCGGGTCCGAGTTCCGCCCGCAACCGCTTCCGTGGCACGGTCACCGCAGTCCTGCCGTTCGGCGGGCTGGCCCGGGTGCATGTCGATGTCGACGGCACGGTGCTGATCGCCACCGTCACCGAGCAATCGGTCCGGGACCTGGCGATCGCCATCGGGGACTCGTCTACGCCACCTTCAAGGCGACGAGTCTCCATCTGTGCTGACCCGACGCGCGATGATGACGCTGCTCCTCGCACTCACCCTCACCGCATGCGGGCAGCGCGCGGTGCGCCCGGCCGAGTCGAGCCGCGTGGCACCGGCGGCCGACAGCGGCACGCTGGTGGTGTTCAATGCGGCGTCGATCAGCCGGCCGGTGAGGCGCTGCTCGACGCATTCAAGGCGCGAACCGGCGTCGACTACCAGCAGCAACCCGGCGCCAGCCTCGAGATCGCGCGGTGGATCACTGATCTGCATCGGTCCGCCGACGTGGTGCTGCTCGCCGATCCCGACATCATCCCGCGGCTGCTGATGCCGCGCGACGCCAGCTGGTACGCCGTCTTTGCCCGGAACCGGATCGTCATCGCATATACGCCGCGTTCTCGTCATGCGACCGCGATCACCGGCGGCAACTGGTGGCGAATCGTCACCACGTCCGGCGTGGAGGTGGGAAGAGCCGATCCGAACACCGACCCGTCCGGCTATCGCGCGCTGCTCGCGATGCGGCTGGCCGGGCGGTACTATCGTGTCCCGGCCTGGCGCGAGCCTGCTGGCGGCGGCGCCCCGCGGCCAACGTCCGGCCGCGCGAAGCCGATCAGATCGCGCTGCTGCAGGCCGGCGAGCTGGACTACATCTGGACGTATCAGAGTCTCGCCGAAAACGATGGGCTCCGGTTCGTGAAGCTCCCCGATGCCGTCGACCTCGGCGATCCGGACGACAGCGCGATCTATGGCCATGCCGCACCGTTCGGGTGGTCGGCACGACGCCTGCCGATACCCTCACCATCCATGGCGCGCCGATTCTCTTCGGGCTGACCATTCCGTCGGCGGCACCGCATCGCGCCGCCGCCGTCCGCTTCGTCGCATTCCTGCTTTCCGACAGCGGCGCGGTCCTGCTCCGGGCGCAACATGTCGACGTGCTCGAACCGATCCGGCTGGTGGGAACCGGCGTGCCGCCGCAGGTACAGGCCCGGGCCGATGCCGCCGGGGGCGCGCCGCGGTAGGCGCGGCACGTCTGTCCGGCGGCGGCCGCACCGGCGCAATGCCGTCCGCCCCGGAACGCCCCCTAGCGGCCCGCTGGCCGGGCGATACCATTATCGCTGTGACGGGCCGCGGCGAGGGGATGTCGCCTGCCGGGCCATTGCCATACCTGTCGCGTCTTGCCGCCGGGTGGAACGGACGCCCTGTCCGGCACCACGAACCGGCGAACTCCATGGAATGCCGAGGATCTGTTATGCGTGTCAGCTCCGCCGCTCGGTCTTGCCGCTGTCGCCCTCATGGTCGCTGCCTGCAGTCCGCCGCCGGCCAAGCCTGCTGCCCCCACCATGGATCCCGCCGCGATGCGATCGGCGATCACCGACGCCATCGCCGGGTCGATACCGCGTTCATGCACAGGGACACTGTCGCGCTGGCGGCGTTCTATGCGCCGGATGCGATGTGGCTACTTCGGCAGGCGTCGCCACGGCACGGCATACATCCGTGAGTGCCGTCAAGCGTTCTTCACCACCTACGATTCGGCACAAGCCGAGCCGGAAGTGATCGACGCGTTCTTCCCGGTGGATTCCACCGATGCGGTGGTCTTCAGTCATGTCCAGTACACGGTGTTCGTGAAGGGCAAGAAGGCACCCGCGCGCGCAAACTACGCCGCGAGACATTTCCTGAAGGGAAGTGACGGCGTGTGGCGGGCGCATCATGAGTACAACACCGACGTGGCCGTCGCGGCCGCGCCGGCAATGGAAGAAGCCGTAGGCACGGCGCGCCGATCGAGGGGTGCGGCTAGCGCCGCACCCCTTCGATTTCCAGCAGCCGGATCTTGCGCCACAGCCCGCCGCCGTACCCGCCCAGCTTGCCGTTCGGCGTTGACCACGCGATGGCACGGCACCACCACGGCGAGCCGATTGCGCCCGTTGGCGCTCCCACGGCGCGTACCGCGCGCGGATTATCGATCAGGCGGGCGACATCGCGGTAGGAACGGGTCTCGCCGAAGGGGATGGTGCGGAGTGCTTCCCAGACCGAGAGCTCGAACGGCGAGCCCCGGAGCACCAGCGGCACGCTGAAATCGCGTGATGCGCCGGCGAAGTACGCTTCCAGCTCGCCGACCAGGCGGTCGAGCAGTTCATGGCGGCCGGAAACGATCGGGCCGCCGAACCAGCGCCGCAGGGCCGGCGCCTGGCTTTTCCAGCCGCGCCATGTCGCCGAACTCCACCAGCACCGCTCCGGCGTCGGTGGCGCCGAGCACCATCGGGCCGAGCGGCGAGTTCCAGGTGGTGACGGTGACCGCTTCGCCGCGCCGCGCCTGTCCGGGCGGCGCGCCGACGACGCGGGTGAACGCGTCGCGAAAACCGCTGTGCGAATCCCAGGCCGATTCGATGATGACGCTGTCCAGACGATCTCCCTTCCGCAGCCGTCGCTGCGCCTCGGCGAGGCGGCGGGCGCGAATCCAGGCGTGGAACGTGGTGTGGTGGACGCGCCGGAAATGGCGGCGCACCTGCACCGCGATTGAGCCCGGCGGCGCGCAGCGCGGCGTCGGTGTCCGTTCGGTGCCGGTGCCGTCAACCAATCGCAGCAGGTCCGGCCACCACGCCGGCGCGGCGTCGCTCCGATCCGGCCGGCAGCGGAGGCACGGGCGGTAACCGGCGCGGCGGGCGCCCTCGAGCGTCGCGAAGAATTCGAGATGCTCGGCGCGCGCGCGGCGCGAGGGACAGACCGGGCGGCAGGCGATGCCGGTGGTGCGCACTGCCACGATGAACAATCCGTCCCAGGCCGGATCGCGGCGCGAAACGGCACGCAACAGCGTGCGGCGTCCGGGGAGCCGGGTGGCTGTCGTCACGCCGGGGAGTCTAGCGTGCGACCGCCGTTCGCGCGGCCACCGCCGAATGAACACCGATTCCGGAACGCCGGGCCGGGCTCTTGCCAGCATCGTGTCAACGGTGGGATTGTTCCCTGCCTGTCGACATCGGTCGGCATCACGAGAGGAGCGCATGGGATCCAGGCGGCTGCAGGTCTACCAGACCAACCAGGTCCGGGTCACCTACGATCCCGATATCTGCCGCGATTCCGGCGTCTGTCTCCGCACGCTGAGCGCGGTATTCGACGCCGACCGCACCCCGTGGGTCCGCCCCGAGGCGGCGACGCCGGACGCGGTGATCGCCGCGGTCCGGAAATGTCCTTCCGGCGCGCTGCAGGCCCAGCTGGTGACGACGGTCTTTCCCTTCAGGCAAACCGGGCGGAAAGAGTGACGGGCCGGCGCCGCCGCCGGTCAGCGCGACGCCTGCACCTGATACGTCTTCAGCCCCTGCGACGCGCCATTCAGAAAAACCTCGACCGCATACGTGCCCAGCCGGCCACCCGGCACCGCTCTTGCCGAAGCGGAACCCGACCGTGGCGACGCCGGAATTGTCGGGCGCGCTCCGAGGTCGTGGCTGGCTCGAATCGACGGTCTCCTTGCCGCGCAGCAACCGGGCGCTGACGGTGGCGCCGGCCGGCGCGTACTGGGCACGGACCGAGACGTAGATCGAATCGTGGGACGTGAACCGGCTGTCGACGCCGCCGAAGATGTTGCCGGTCGAGTCGAGCGCGTGCCCCAGATCGAACGCCATGACGTGCGGGTTGCGCGGCTCGGGGGTGACGCCGGCCGCGGCGGCGCTGTCGAAGGCCGCGTCCTGGGGCGACTTCCGTGAGCAGGCGGCAACGGCCACGGCGGCGGCGAACAGGGGAGCAGGCAGAAGGCGTCGCATCGTACCGATCGGGTTGAAGTTCGTTCGGGCGCAATCGTCGGCGCCCGCGCGGGGAAGCTATGCGGCGCCCGCCAAGGCGCAATTGGCAGATGATGGCGGCGGGGCGAGATTCGGTGGCGGAGGGACTGCATGGGCATTCGCCTGGTGGTGTTCGACGTGTCGGGAACGACGGTTCACGACGGTGGCGGCGCGGTGCAGCGGGCCATGCGCGAGGCGCTCGGCCGCCGCCGGCGTCACTGTCCGGGCCGGCGCCATCGAAGGCGTGCTCGGCATGGCCAAGCCGCAGGCCATCCGCACCGTGCTCGAAGGACACGGCCGCGACGAACTGCTCCCGGAGGTGACGCGCATCCACGACGACTTCGTCCGCCGGATGGTCGCCTATCTACCAGCACGATCCCGGCGTGCGGCCGATCGACGGCGCCGAAGCCGCGTTCGCGCGGCTCCGCGCCGCCGGCATCCGGGTCGCGCTCGGCAGCGGCTTTTCGCGGACCGTCCTCGATGCGGTGCTGACGCGGGTGGGCTGGGCCGCGCCGGCGACGATGGTCGATGCGACCCTGGCCAGCGACGAGGTGCCGCGCGGGCGCCCCCACCCCGACATGATCGATGCCCTGCGGGCCCGCCTCGGCGGCGTTCCCTACACGCAGGTGGCGAAGGTGGGCGATACGCCGGTCGACCTGCACGAAGGGACCATGGCGCGCTGCGGGCTGGTGGTCGGCGTGCTCACCGGATCGCACGGCCGCGAGTCGCTCGCAACCCATCCGCATGATCACCTGATCGAGCAGCGTCGCCGATCTCCCCGAGCTGCTGGCGTCGCAGGGGCTGCTGCCGACTGATCGGCCGGGTTCACGGGCCGGCCGGATGCTCCGGCCGTGTCGGAGAAGCGCCCCGCGTCGCGCGCCGCCTGGCGCAGCAGGTACTCGATCTGGGCATTGAGCGAACGCAGGTCGTCGGCCGCCCACCGGGCGAGCGCGGCATACAGCGCCGGCTCGAGACGAAGCAGAAACGACTTGCGCTCGCTCATGCCGCGCCCGCCGGTCAGTAGATCGATCCGGCGTTCACCACCGGCTGCATCGGCTGTTCGGCGCAGAGCGTCACCAGCAGGTTCGAGATCATCGTCGCCTTCCGCTCGTCGTCGAGTTGCACCATGCCGCGCTCGACGATGCTCTTGAGCGCCATGTCCACCATCGAGACGGCCCCCTCGACGATCAGCGTGCGCGCCGCGATGATGGCGCTGGCCTGCTGCCGGCGGAGCATCGCGTTGGCGATCTCGGGCGCGTAGGCGAGATGGGCGATCCGCGTTTCCAGCACCTTCATGCCGGCCTTGTCGAGCCGCGCCTGCACTTCGCCGGTGAGCTGGTCGGAGATCTCGGCGGCGTTGTGGCTCAGCGACCGCTCGCCCTCGATGTGGGCGTCGTACGGATAGCTGCGTGGCGAGCGCCCGCACCGCCGACTCGCTCTGCACCCGGACGTAGTCCTCGTAGTTGTCGACCGCGAAGAGCGCCTCGGCCGTGTCGATGACCTGCCACACGACGATCGCGCCGATCTCGATCGGGTTGGAGTTCTTGTCGTTCACCTTGAGCTTGGCGGTCTCGAAGTTCCGCACCCGCAGCGAAATGCCCCGCTTGGCGTAGAACGGATTGGCCCACCACAGTCCCGGCGGTCTTGATGGATCCGCGTGTACGCGCCGAACAGCGTCAGCGCCTTGGCCTGATTGGGCTGCACCGAGAAGAGGCCGCCCCAGGCGATCAACACCACCACGGCCGCGATCGCCGCAAGGGCGGTGCGGCCGCCGTTGGCGGCATTCACGCCGGTCGCAAACAACAGGAGCACGGCGCCGCTGGCGACGACCAGGACGGCCAGTGCGACGAATCCGCTGACCACACGGCGCTCGATTTCCTTCAGCATGTCGCCCGATCCGGTGGATGTGACATCGATATGATATGCGTTGTGATAGCCCCCCGTCAAGGCTACCTTCGAGGCGTGCCCCGCCGATTCGCCCATTGCTCTCGCGCTCCTCCTCGCCGGGTGTCTGGACAACCCGGCCGGTCCGGCCGTCCACCACCTCCCAGGACACCACTGTCCACGCTCAATACGGTCCACATCGGGCCCACCAACGCGTCGTTGCTGGCGGCGTGGGCCGCCTCGCCGGAGCGCGCCTGGGTCGGGGGACAGGACGGGCTGGTCCTCGCGTTCGACGGCACCAACTGGCACTTCGAGCGGACCCCGACGCAGGACATCATCACCGGCATCTGGGGCGCGGACACCACGTCGGTGTTTGCCACCGTGTCCGAACGGCACGCTGCTGGAAAGGCGGGCGGGGCAGTGGACGGTCGACACGTCCGTCGACGCGGGCCTCCTCGACGTCTGGGGACTCGACCGCGAGCACGTCTGGGTGACCGGCACCGGCGGCACGGTGCTGGCGCTGAGCGACAGCGGCTGGCGGTCCATGCCGACACCCGGTGCGGCCGAGCTGTGGGGCATCTGGGGGCCGAGTCCCGACACGCTGGTGGCGGTGGGACAGAACGGCGTGATCCTGCAATGCTGCACCGGCGGCGGCTGGCGCAGCGCCACCTCGCCCACGGCGAACGGCCTCTTCGATGTGACCGGCGACGGCGCCGGCACCATGGTGGCGGTGGGTGCGCTGGGCACGATCCTGGTCGACGACGGCAGTGGTTGGCGTCAGGTGGCGTCACCGACCGGGCTCAACCTCTTCGCCGTCATCAGCGATGCCCCGGGCCACTTTCTCATCGCGGGCGACGGCGGGCTGATCCTGAGCGGCGACGGCACGTCGTGGACACCGGTGCCCGCCACCGGCGAGCACGAGAACCTCCGGGCGCTCGCGGCGGCTGGCGGGCGGCACTTCGCGGCGGGGTGGTACGGCATCGTCGTCGACGATGCCGGCGGCGGCTGGGCGACGCGGCTCAGCGGCGGCGTCCTCTACGATGTCGACGCGCCGGGCGCGGCGCCGCCGATCGCCGTCGGTATCGGCGGGCTGGCCCTGGAGCGTGACGGCACCTCGTGGCAGCCGCTCGACCTGCCGACCACGACGTCGCTCTACGGCATCACCGACTGCGCCGGCGGCGATCGCCTCGCGGTGGGCGACAGCGGCACGATTCTCCGGATGCGGGGCGGCGTGTGGCAGACGGAACCGTCCCCGTACCACGGATTGCTGCGCAGCGTCTGGTGCGATGCCGACGGTCGGGCCATGATCGTTGCCGACTCCGGGGTGTCGCTCGCATCCGATGGTGGCGGCTGGCGCCGGGTCAGCACCGGATCGACGGCATTCCTGCGCCATGTCTGGGGCCCCGACTGGGCTGATATCTGGGCGGTGGGCGACAGCGGACTGGTGCTGCGGTTCGACGGAACGCGCTGGCGCCAGCTGGCGGCGCCGACCACCCAGTTGCTGCGTGGCGTCTGGGGGACATCGTCGCGCGATGTCTGGGTGGCGGGAGAAGGCGGCACGGTGCTGCACTGGGACGGCCGCAGCTGGGAGACGCTGCCGCCGCCCACGCCGGACGCGGTCCGCGCGGTCCGCGGCATTCGCGGCGCGGTCTACGTCACCGGTGCCAACGGCACGGTGTGGCGCTGGACGGGGAGCGACTGGAGCGGCATCAGCTCGGGACTTCCCGGCCTGCTGCTGGCGATCGACGGGTCGACGGGCACCGTGGCGGCGGTGGGCGAGCTGGCCAGCGTGATCGAGATGAAGTAGCGGTGAGGCGTGAGTCGGCCGTGCGACCGACTGGCAAGCGGCTCGCGACGCGCCCTACGCCACCCGGCGGGTCTTGCCCTTCAGGAAGTCCATCAGCAGGAACTGTCCCAGCGTCATCGGGGAGGCGAAGTAGGCCTTGCCGCGGCAGATCCGCGAGACCTGCTTGACGAACTCGACCAGTTGCCGGTCGCGCGCCAGCATGAACGTGTTGATCAGGATGTTGCTGCGCCGGCAGGCAGCCACTTCGGCGAACGTGGCGCGCACGATCCGCGGATCGAGGCCGGCGGAATTGACGTAGATCTGGCCGCCCGGCAGCGAAACCGCCGACGGTTTGCCGTCGGTGATCATGATGATCTGCTTCATGTCCTTGCGCTGTCCGGCCAGAATGCGGCGCGCCAGCGCCAGTCCTTCGGCGGTGTTGGTGTGGTACGGACCGACCTGCACGTTGGCGAGCGCGGCCATGGGGATCTCTTCGGCGCTGTCGTGAAAGAGCACGACGCGGATCGAGTCGCCGGGATACTGGGTGCGGATCAGGTGGGTCAGCGCCAGGGCCACCTTCTTGGCCGGTGTGAAGCGGTCCTCGCCGTAGAGAATCATCGAATGCGAGCAGTCGAGCATCAGCACCGTCGCCGCCGACGAGCGATAGTCGGACTGCACCACCATGAGATCGTCGTAGTCGAGATCGATCGGCACCGTCAGGCCGTGGCGGGCGATGGCATTCGACAGCGTCGCGGGCACGTCGAGATTGAGCACGTCGCCGAACTGGTACTGCCGGCTGGCCGCTTCGGCTTCGACGCTGGTGGCGAGATGCGCGGTCTCGTGGGCACCCACCGCCGACTTGCCGAGGGCGCCGAGCAGGTCCTTGAGCGTCTTGTAGCCGAGGAAGTCGGCGCCCTTTTCGGTGAGATCGAAGTGCACCGTCCGTGCGGCCTGCCGTTCCTGGCCGCCAGGAAGCTGATCGGGCGGAACCATCGTGCCACCGGCGTCCTCCGCCTTGAGAAATCCCTCGTCCATCAGCCGCTGCACGATCCGGTCGAGGAGTCCGGCGAGGTCCTGCTTCGTCTGGCGGTCGCGCGCCTCGTCGCCGGTCGATTCGCCGCGCAGCAGCGTGAGCATGTCTTCGTTGAGCTGCCCCGATGCCACCAGCGCCTGCAGAATGGCCTTGCGCAGCTCGTCGAGCGAGCGGTCGTCGCCGCCCTCGCCCGGTTCGCCCCACCACGGCGTGCCGGCAAATCCCGACTGGAGCAGGAAGTCGCTGAGCTGATCGAGCAGCGCCTGCAGGTTGATCTGGTCGGCGAGCCCGGCGACGTATCGGGCGTAGGTGGTGTAGCGCATGGTGTCTGTTCCGATGCTACCCGGTTCGGGCGACCGGGGCAATCCTGGTCATTACTTTCCGCGTCCGATGGCCAACGCCGCCTCGCGCCTCGTCGATCGTGTCCGCCGCCCCGTCCGCGACGCGGCGCTGGTGGCGATCAACGGCCCGTTCCGGGCGTTGCGCCACGCCGATTACCGGCGGTTCGCGGTGGGACAGGGCATCTCGCTGATCGGCACCTGGATGCAGACCATCGCCCAGGGGTGGCTGGTGCTCGATCTGACCCATTCGGCCTTTGCCGTCGGGCTCACCACCACGCTCGGCACCCTGCCGATCCTGGTGCTGACGCTCTACGGCGGGGTGGTGGCGGATCGCGTCGACCGGCGCCGGTTCATCATCGGATTCCAGTCCGTCATGCTGGTGGCGGCGGCGATGCTGGCGTACCTGACGCTGTCGGGCCACGTGACGCTGCTGTGGATCTGGGTGCTGGCGGTGATCACCGGCATCGCGACGGCGTTCGAGGTGCCGGCCCGGCAGTCGTTTCTGGTGGAGCTGGTTCCGAGCGGCGACGTGATCTCGGCGGCGGCGTTCAACTCCACCATCTACAACCTGGCGCGGGTGATCGGCCCGGCGATCGCCGGCGTGGTGGTGGCGGCGGCCGGCGCCGGGTGGGCGTTTCTGGTCAACGCGGTAAGCTACGTCGCGGCGTTGGTCGGCTTTGCGCGCATCGAGCGGCGCGACGTGCGCCTCGAGTTCGTCGAGCGCCAGTCGGTGTTCACCGGCATGCAGTTCATCCGCTCGCGTCCCGAGCTGGAAGCGATCACGTGGGAAATGGTGCTGCTGACGGTGTTCACGGCGAGCTTCGTGCCGATGCTGCCGGTGTACGCCCGCCAGGCCGTGCATGTCGGCGCGCAGGGATTCGGCGCGCTGACGTCGGCGGTCGGCGTCGGCGCCTCGATCGGCGCGATCGCGATGGGCGCGCTGGGGAACACGGTGTCGCGCACCCGGAGTGCGGCGGTCTGCGGCGGGGCCCTGGCGGCCAGCGTGCTGCTGCTGTCGGTCACCACCGGCGCAGGCCTGGCGTTCCTGGTGCTGGCCGCCGCGGGCGCCGCGATGGCGGGGCAGAGTATCGCGACCGCGACGATGCTGCAGCTGGCGTCGCCGTCGGCGCTGCGGGGGCGGGTGATGGCGGTGTATTCGTTCGTGGTGCTCGGCCTGGCGCCGCTGGGCGCGTTCCAGGCCGGCTGGCTTGCCGAGCGCCTCGGCATCAACTGGAGCATCGCGATCGACGGCCTGATCGGACTGGTGGGAACGCTGGTGCTGCGCAAACGCCTGTGGGACAGCCGGGAGGAGCCATGCTGATCACCATCTCGCGCGAATACGGATCGGGCGGATCCGCCGTGGCGGCCCGGGTGGCCACGGTCCTTGGCTGGCACCTGGTCGACAACCAACTGGTCGACGAGGTGGCGCGGCGCGCCGGCCTGTCGCCCGCCGACGTCGAACGACGCGAGGAGCGCGGGGCCACCTTTCCGGAGCGGGTGGCGCGCGCGCTGGCGGCCGCGACGCCGGAGATGACCGGCGACCTCCCGCTCGCGCCGGAGGCCGCCGAGGCGCGCCTGGTGCACATCACCGAGCAGGTGGTGGCCGAAGCGGCCGCCGATCACGCCGTGCTGGTGGGGCGAGCCGCCGCGGCCGTCGTCGACCGCGTGACCGACGTGCTGCACGTACGGCTGGTGGGCTCGGTCGATTATCGCGCCGGCATCATCGCGGCGCGCAACGGCGTCGGCGGCGACGAGGCGCGGCGACAGATCAAGGACATCGATGCGCACCGGGCGCGGTATCACCGGGAGTATTACCGGCGCGACTGGAGCGATCCCCACCTCTACCACCTGGTGCTCAACACCGGATGGCTCGGCGTCGACCGCGCCGCCGCCATCGTCGTCGCGGCGGCGCGCGCCGGCGCTACAGGTTGAGGTTCTCCCCTTCGCCGTATCCCGGCTTGCGCCGCTGCGTCCGGGCGCGCTGCCAGCCGGATTCCTCGCTGCGACTGATGCGCTGCTTGGCGGCGAGCGCCTCGAGCACCAGCTCGCACGCCGCCACCGCCGTCGGGTGATCGCCGCGCTCCGCCAGGCCGCTGTCACGCACCAGCGGCAACAATCCGGGAATCATGCCGAAGGCACGCCAGCAGGTTTCGGCGCGTTCGTCGGCCGCGACCTTGAGCGCACCGCCCTGGTCGAACCATCCGACGATCTCCTCCACCTCGGGTCCGCTTTCGACATGGGCGTCGAAGACGCGCGCGGCCGCCTGCCGGATCAGCTCGCGGGCGATGGTGTCGCCGCCCTGCAATTCGCCCTCGTATTCGAGTTCGAGCTTGCCGGTGATGACCGGGCACGCCGGCGTAGACGTCACTGACGCGCGCCACGATGCGGCTTCGCCGGCGCCCGAGGCCGCGGCGCTCGGCGTTGCTGGCCACGATCTCGATGAGCGAGATCGGCAGCCGCTGGCTGACGCCGGAGCGCCGGTCGACCCGCTTGTCCTCCCGCGCCTCGAAGGCGACCCGCTCCACCAGCTCCGACGATGAACGCCGGCATCTCGGCGCCGGTCGGTCCGCCGCGCTCGAGCCACGCTTCCTGCGCGGTGATGGCCAGGCCCAGCTCGAGGTGCGGGGGTAATGGGTGCGTGATCTCCGAGCCGATCCGGTCCTTGAGCGGCGTGATGATCTTGCCGCGGGCGGTGTAGTCCTCGGGGTTGGCGGTGAAGACCAGCAGCACGTCGAGCGGCAGGCGGACCGGATACCCTTTGATCTGGACGTCGCCTTCCTGCATGATGTTGAACAATCCCGACCTGGATCTTGCCGGAGAGGTCGGGGAGCTCGTTGATGGCGAAGATGCCGCGGTTGGCGCGGGGCAGCAGGCCGAAGTGCATCGTGAGCTCGTCGGCCAGGACGTGGCCGCCGCGGGCCGCCTTGATCGGGTCGACGTCGCCGATGATGTCGGCGATGGTCACGTCGGGCGTCGCCAGCTTCTCCACGTAGCGCTGCTCGCGGCTGACCCACGCGATCGGCGTGGCGTCGCCGCACTCCTCGAGGCGTTCGCGGCCGTACTTCGAGATCGGCGCGAACGGATCGTCGTTGATCTCGCTGCCGGCGATGATCGGGATGGCGTCGTCGAGGAACCCGGCGAGCCCGCGGAGCAGGATCCGGGACTTGGCCTGCCCGCGGGTGCCGAGCAGGATGAAATCGTGGCGGGCCAGGAGGGCGTTGACGATCTGCGGGACGACGGTGTCGTCGAAGCCGACGATGCCGGGAAAGAGCGGCTCGCCCGCCCCGAGGCGTTGCAGCAGGTTGGCGCGGATCTCGTCCCGGATCGAGCGACCCCGCAGCGGGGCCTCCGCCCAGCGGGTCTGCGTGAGGTCTCCGAGGGTGCGGGGTCGAACGGTCATGGACGCTCCAGAGCGGTGCGACGGGTTCACCGGAAGGTGCCCGGTGGTGCGACGGCGGCGGGTGCCAGCGTCTCCCGGAAGGTATCGCGGTTGCGGACGGATACCCGGAAGTCGCAGCGGGGAAGCGGGTTAGCCGCTTGACAGGCCGTGTACCGGGCCTAACTTGTTCCCCGGTGCATCGGGCGACAGCGGCCGATACACGGTACCGGCTTCGGTGACCCACGTCATCATCACAACTCAAGGGAGAGGCGATGCGGAAGTACCTGATTGCTGTGGCCCTATTGGCTGCTGCCGCGTGCGGCGCCAAGAAGCAGCCGGCGGCGGACACCACCGGCATGTCGGCCCCAGCCATGACCCCCGACACCACGATGAAGGACACCACCAAGAGCGACACCGGGATGGCCATGCAGAAGCCGGATTCCGGCAAGGGCACGCCGAAGCCGTAAGCGGCGTTTCGCTGTCGCACTGAAGGCGCCCCGGAGCAGGCTCTTCGGGGCGCTTTGTTTTCAGTGCATCGCGAACAACGCCGGGTCGAAGGGCAGCTCGACGACGGTGGCGGCGGCGTCACCCACGTCGACATCGGTGCCGGTGGCCACTTCGCGACGCAACGTCGCCAGGGCGACGACCACCTCGCCGATCTGGCCGATGGTGCCGATGGTGCCGGCCGGACGCCCGTCGTGGCTTACTTCGCGCTGTTGCGGTGCGGCGCCGGCGGTAAAATGGAGCCCGCGCAGCGACCGGTTGGTGTGCCCCCGGAAGTGCAATCGAGCAACAGTTTCCTGACCGGTATAACACCCCTTGTCGTAGCGCACCCCGCCCAGCTCGTCGAAGCGCACCTCCTGCGGCAGCGTCCGCGCATCGATCTCCCGGCCGAGGGTGGGCCAGCCGGCCAGCAGCCGGGCGGCGTCGGCATATCGCGCCGGCGCCGGGATCCAGCCGGCGGCGGCGAGCCGGGCATCGGCGGCGGCCGGGTCGGGGGTCAGCGCCAGGGCGGCAAAGGGGGCGGCGCCTGCGGGCCGCACCACATCGGCGCCATCGAGCGCGGGCGGCACGCCGCCCAGCAGCCAGCGGACCGCGACCTGGCCGGTGACGTCGGTGGTGCGGGTGAGACGGGGCGGAAACGACCGGGCCAGCAACTCGCGAACCGTATCGCGGGCAACGGCAGGCGCCAGGAGCACCACGTCCGCATCCTCGCGCCGCACCCACAGGTCGGCGATGATCATCCCTTTCGGCGTCAGCGCCGCGCCCCACACCAGCGCGTCGGTTCCTGCGGCAGCCACGTCGTTGGTGAGCACCCCCTGCACGCAGGCGATCGTCCCCGGTCCCGACAGCCGGAACACGGCGTCGTCGACGGGCACGGCAAAGCGTCCTGCCAGCAGGCCGCGATATTCCGATCCGGTCAGGGCAATGTCGACGGTCATGCCGGTGCGTTCCCCCGCGATGGAACGAGCTGCACGCCGCGTTCGGCCAGCAACCGCTGGGCGGCGCGGTACGCGCTGCCGAATGCTACCCCCGACGGGCAGGCCGGTTCGCACGCTTCGCAGAGGGTGCAGCTCTCCAGATGCCGCAACAACGCGGGATCGGTGGGATCGAGTTCCCCCTCGGCGAGCGCGCGGAGCAGGACGATCCGGCCGCGCGGCGAGGCGAGTTCATCGCCGGCGGTGGCGTAGGTCGGGCACGCCGGAAGGCAGAAGCCGCAGTGGGTGCAGCATTCCAGGCCAGGGAGGGCATCGTTCACGCCGCGTGGTTCCCTTCGAGCGCGACCACCAGCTGCCGGCCGGGGTCGAAGACCTGGCGCAGGCGTGACACCAGCGGACCGACCCCTTCGCGATACGCGCCGAAGTGTCCCACGGCCTCGCGGATCCGCCACGGTGCCCGCTCGAGGGTGAGCGGAATCTCGCGCGAGGCGAGCTGGCCGCGGAGCACCGTCAGCGTCGCGGCGTCGGGGTCGCCGCTCCAGCGGATGCTGCCGGTGCCGGGTCCGGTGGCCAGCAGCGATTCGCCAATCCGGGCGGTGACAAGATCGAGCGTTTCGGCAAGTCCTTCGGGGAGTACGCCGATGCGCAGGGTGATCGGTCGCGACACGATCTGATCCGCCTGTTCCCGCCAGAACGCCGCCGCGTCGTTGCCGGTGAGCTGCACCCAGTTGACGGGTCCGGTGCCGGCAAGGTGGGCGCTCTCGGCTTGCACCGCGTCCGGTCCGCCGGCCAGGCGTACCGCGAGCAGCCAATCGGGACGCGCGGCCAGGCGTGGGGAGAGGAGTTCGACGGCGATCGCTTCGCTGCGCGACTCGGTGAGGCGGCGGGCGACCTCGAGGAGGCGGTCGCGCTCGCCGACGGCGATCCAGGTCGTGTCGGCCCGCGGCAGTCCGCGGAGACGGAGATGGCATTCGGTGATCACGCCGAACCCGCCGAATCCGCCGGTCTGCAGTCGGACGAGGTCGAACCCGGCGACGTTCTTGACCGTGGTGCCGCCGGCGCGCGTGACGGTGCCATCGCCGAGGACGGCGACCAATCCCAGCACCTGGTGCCGGACCGGTCCGTAGCCGTGTCGCAATGGGCCGGCGGTCGCGGTGGCCACGATCGAGCCCACCGTGCGGCCGGCGCGCCCCGGCGGATCGAGCGCGCACCAGGTGGCGTGTTCGAGTGCGGCGCGGCGCAGCGCGTCGAGCGGGACGCCGGCACCGACGGTGACGACGAGATCGGCGGCGCGGAGACCGGTGACCTGATCGAGCGCCGCCAGCGAAAGGACGATGTTGGCGGGAGCGTCATCGTGCTGCCAGCTGCCGCGGCCGCGGACCACCACGCTCCACCCTTCGCGGTTGGCGGTCGCAAGGACCGCGGCGACGCCGTCGGTGTCGCGCGGGCGGGTGTGGATCCGTCCGCGCGCATCGCGATCGACGGCCGCCGGGCCGACGATGCCGGCCAGCAACCGCTGCATGGCGTCGTTCATCGCACGCCTCCCGCGTGCCACTCCTTGCAGGCGTGCATCGGGATGACCTTCCCCGGGTTGGCACGGTGATCGGGGTCGAAGACGCGGCGCACCTGGCACATCGTCGCCAGCGACGCGGCGTCGAACGCCTTCGGCATCCAGTCGATCTTGTCGATCCCGACACCGTGTTCACCGGTGATGGTGCCGCCCAGGGCGAGGCACGCCGCCATGATCTCGGCCGACGCCTGCTGGACGCGAGCGGTGAGGTCGGGATCGCGCGAGTCGAACGCAATGCTGGGATGGAGGTTGCCGTCGCCGGCATGGAAGACATTGGTGATGACCAGCTGGTAGCGGCGGGCCACGTCGCTGATGTGCTCGAGAATGTCGGGCAGCGCGGTGCGCGGCACCACCGCGTCCTGCACCGCGAGATCGCGGCCAAGTCGTCCCATGGCGCCGAACGCACGCTTGCGTCCCTTCCAGAGCCGGTCCCGCTCGGTGGCGCTGTCGGCGCGGCGCAGCGGGCCGGCGCCGTGCGCCCGCAGGATCCGTTCGGCGCCGGCGGCGTCTTCCGCCACCGCGGCCGCGGCGCCGTCGAGTTCGCACAGCAGCACCGCTTCGGCGTCGCGCGGATAGCCGGCGGCGTAGATCGATGCCTCGACGATCGCGACGCAGGCCCGATCCATCATCTCGAGCGCGGCGGGTACCATCCCCGCTGCGATCAGCGCTGAAACCGCTTCGCCGGCGGACCGGATCGATGGAAAACCGGCGAGAATGGTGACGATCATCGCGGGGAGCGGTTCGAGTCGCACCGTGGCGGAAGCCGCGATGCCGAACGTCCCCTCGCTGCCGATGAACAGGCCGGTCAGATCAGGACCCCAGGGGTCGCCGTGGGGCGAGCCGAAGGTGACTTCGGTGCCGTCAGGGAGAATGACGTCGAGGGCGCAGATGTGATGCGACGTCACGCCGTACTTCAGGCAATGCGGTCCGCCGGCGTTCTCGGCGACGTTGCCGCCGATGGTGCACGCCACCTGGCTCGACGGGTCGGGTGCGAACCGGAGACCGTGCCGGGCCGCGGCATCGTTCAGCGCCTGGTTGACAACGCCGGGTTCGACCACGGCCCTGCGGTTGACGGCGTCGATCGCGATGATCCGATCGAGACGGGTGAGTACGACCAGGGCGGTGTCACCGCCGGCGAGGGCGCCGCCGCTGAGTCCGGTGCCGGCGCCGCGCGCCACGAATGGCACCCCGGCGGCGTGCAGCGCGCGGACTACCGCGAGCAGTTCGGCGCGGTTGCCGGGAAGGGCGACCACGCCCGGCGACCGCCGTCGCGCCGGCAGGCCGTCGCTCGCATAGACCAGGCGCTCGGCGGGAGCGAGCCGGAGGTGCTCGGGGCCGACCAGCGCACGGAGTCGGTCGACCAGGGCCTCGGCGATCACGCCCCGGAGTCCCAATCGGGTGGATGGTGTCCCTTGCCGTTGCCGGTGGCGTGACGGTGCACGCTGGCGCGGCGTTCGAGATCGGGCACAATGCGCGGCAGGACGCCGAGCAGCATGTCGGCACGGAGTGCTGGCGAACGCGCCGCGAGCAGCCGCCGTCCCTGGTCCGTGCCCCACGGCAATGCGCCCGCCACCTGGAAGGTGAGTGTCGCCGGATCGGCGGCCCATGGCATGGCATCGGCCCGGTCGGTGAGCACGCCGAGGGCGGTGCGGCAGCGTTCCGCCAGCTGGCGAAGCGATTCGACCATGTCGGACGGGAGCTCGGCCGCACCTTCCTCGTCGCCGAATTCATCGACCAGCCCCACCAGGTACGGATGGTCCTCGTCGAGGAGCCGGCGGAGCACGAAGCGCGATTCGCCGATCACGACGATGTTGGACCGGCCATCGGGAAGGGCGATGTGGCTCGCGACCCGGGCGATGCACCCGATGGTGCCGCGTTCCGGCGGGGCGTGCTGCGGCCCGGTGGGGAGCACGCCGAACCGCGGGTCGGATTGGAGCACGTCGGCGAGCATCGCCTGGTGGCGCGGTTCGAAGACGTGGAGCGGCAGCTCCCCACCCGGGAAGAGCACGACGTCGAGCGGGAACAGCGGGAGTCGGCGCGACACCTCCGAAACTAAGCAGCGTCCGGCGGCGCGCGCCGGGCGGCCGTCACGCCGCCCGGAATTCTCCCAGATACCGGATTTCGGGGCAGGCGCGCAGCTTGGCGAACGCCCGCTCGCGCAGCTGCCGGATGCGTTCCCGGGTTACCCCGAGCGCCTCGCCGATTTCTTCCAGGGTGCGGGCCTCTTCGGTGGGATCCAGGCCGTAGTACAGGGAGAGGATGCGCCGTTCCCGGGGCGTGAGATAGCGCTGGAAGAGACGCTCGATGAAATCGCGACGGAGCACTTCGTCGGTGCGGAGTTCGATATCGCTGCCATCGCCCACCGGAAGACGCTCCCCCAGCGTCGTCGAGCGGCTGTCGCTGTTTTCCATCGGTGCGTCGAGCGACACCTCGGAGACGAACAGCCGCTTGGCGTCGCGGACCTCCTCGAGGGACACCGCCAGCGCGGTCGAGAGTTCATGATCGGTGGGGGTACGCCCCAGTTCCTGCGCCAGCATTCCCTGCGCCTTCGCGAAGCGCACCACGGCGGTGTTCTGGTTGAGCGGAAAGCGCACCGACCGCGTCTGTTCGGCCAGCGCCTTGAGCACCGCCTGCCGCACCCACCACACGGCGTACGAGATAAACTTGACGCCGCGATCCGGATCGAACTTGCGGACGGCGCGGAGCAGGCCCTCGTTGCCGATCGCGACCAGGTCGGAAAGGTCGAGTCCGTGTCCCTGATACCGTTTGACGAACGAGATGACGAAGCGGAGATTGGCCGTGACCAGCCGATCGACCGCCGCGATGTCACCTTCGCGGGCCCGGCGCGCCAGACGTCGCTCTTCTTCGATGTTGGCGATCATCGGGAGATCCTTGATGTCACGCAGGTACTGTTCGAACGATTCGGCAGCGGTCACAGGCAGGCGTGTCCGTTCCGGAGCGCGGCGGCGACGGGGCATGAGGGCCCACTCGGCGGATGTGAATTGATCAATGGGGAAAACGTCGAAATTGCCTGCTCAAGATGGGGAGTTCGGCGCGGCTGTCAAGGTCCTGTAACTCTCTACATTACAACAACTTGTGTCATCAGGTGTTGCGCCGTTCCTGCACATCGTCAACACGGAACTCTCCACATCGATGTGCATGAATGCCACAACTTCTTGTGGCTGGTGGGTGTCCGGAGTTGTCCGGACCGCTGCGTTTGTGGGTAAATGCCGGCGCGCCGGTCAGCTCAGGGCGGCGGGCAACGATGCGAGGTCGATCGGGACGGTCCAGTGGTTGTCGCCGGTGCGATAGGCGTGACCCCAGTCGGCGACGAGTGCGGCGCGCACGACGCCGCGCCGGTTCTTCTTGTCGAACGTCATGGCGCGTTCGACTCGCGCCGGGTCGAGATCGCCCGGCACGTTCACCGGAAGGCCGAGGGCGCCGAGGAGTGCCGCGATCCGATCGGCGGTGCCCGGGCCCGCGATCCGCATCGCTTCGGCGATCCGGGTTTCGAGCACGAGACCGATCGCGACCGCTTCGCCGTGCGGCACCGTGAAGTCGGTGGCGTGCTCGATGGCGTGACCGATGGTGTGGCCGGCGTTGAGCACGGCGCGGCGGCCGCTCTCCCGTTCGTCCGCGGTGACGACGGCGGCCTTGAGTTCGGCGCTGCGGTGCACGAGGTGGGTGAGTGTCCCGGCGTCGCGGCGGAGGATGGCCGGCACCTGATCGGCGATCCAGTCGGCGTAGACGGCATCCATCGTGACGGCGTGCTTGACCGCCTCGGCGAGTCCCTCGCGGTAATGGCGGTCGTCGAGCGTGACGAGCAGTTCGGGGTCGCAGCAGACGGCGTGCGGCGGGTGGAAGGCGCCGACCAGGTTCTTGCCGGCCGCGGTGTCGACGCCGGTCTTGCCACCGATCGCTGCATCGAGCATGGCGAGCGTGGTGGTCGGCACGGCGATCCACGGGACGCCGCGCAGGAAGGTGGCGGCGACGAATCCGGCGAGGTCGGTGGTGACGCCGCCGCCGAGCGCCACGATGACGGTGTCGCGGCCGCAATGCCGCGCCAGCAGTTCGTCGGTGAGCGCGCTCCAGGTCGCCCGGACCTTGTGGGCTTCGCCCGCGGGGAAGACGAGCTGCTCGACGCCGGGAAGCGGATTCGGCACCGTATCGGCGACGGTGGTGTCGCTGATGATCACCGCGCGGCTGCCGCCGAGGTCGCGGGCGAGCAGCGGCCCGAGCTGGTGCCGCGCGCCGGCGGCGACGGTGACATGGTAGGCCCCGTCGCGATGCCGGACCGCGATCTCGTTCACCAGATGACGTCGCCTTCGCCGGCGCGGTGATTGGCTGAGCCGTGCCAGGGTGAAGAGGAGGTCCGAGAGCCGGTTGAGGTACATCAGGAAGAGCGGCGGCACTTCCTCGTGCTCGGCGAGGGCAGTGACGTCGCGTTCGGCGCGGCGGCAGACGGTCCGGGCCACGTGCAGTGCCGCCGCGCGCGGTGTGCCGCCGGGGAGGATGAAGGCTTTCAGCGGCGGCAGTTCGGCGTCGGCGGCGTCGATGGCGGTTTCGAATTCCGCCACGCGTTGCGGCGAGAGGGCCGCTTTCTCCAGCGCTCGGCGGACCCGGTCGGGCTCGGGGGTGGCGAGGTATCCGCCGATGGAGAAGAGGTCGCGCTGGATCGATTCCAGCAGTTCGTCGTCTTCGATCGGCTCGGTGGCGCGGACCACGCCCAGCACGGCATTGAGTTCGTCAACGGTGCCGTAGGCCACCACGCGACGGTGGTGCTTGGGAACCCGTCCGCCGCCGAACAGCCCCGTTTCGCCGGCGTCGCCGGTGCGTGTGTAGATGCGGTCGGCCATGGCGCCAAAGATACTCAGCGGCCGCCGCGCGAACTCCGGATGACGTCGAGCATCGCGGAGATCGACACGATCTTTTCCCGGGGGCGACCGGCGGCTTCGCCGCGGGCACGTTCGGCGGCGTCGAGCGCCTGCCAGTCGTCCCAGGTGACGACCTCGATACCGGTGGCGTCGAGCAGTTCGTCGATCGCGCCCGGCGGTTCACCCGCGGGGGTGAGCCGTCGGGACACGGCGTCCGCGAGCAGGTGGTCGACGGTTTCGGCGGCGCACACCTTGTTGGTGCCGATGACGCCGTGCGGGCCGCGCTTGATCCAGCCGGTGACGTAGAGGCCGTGGAGGTGGGTGGCGCTGTCGATCGATTCGACCACGCGGCCGCCCACGTTGGGAACGATGCCGAGGGCCGGGTCGAACGGCAGGCCGGGAATCGGCGTGCCACGGTACCCGACGGAACGGAATGCCAGTCCCGCCGCGAGCGGCTCGCGCTCGTGGTCGGCGATGGCGCGAACTTCGCCGCGCCCATCCGGTTCCAGCCGATTCTTCGTCCAGCGCACGGCGGTGACGCGCTCGGTTCCCTCGAAGGCGAGCGGAGAGGCCGCGAAGTGGAAGACGATCCGCCGCGCCGCTCCGGTGTCGCCCCGCTCCGCCCATTCGCGCAGCAGCTCGAGGTTGTGGCGCGCGTTGCGGTCGACGGCCTCGCGCTCGGCGCTGACCGGGTCGAGCTCCAGGTCGGAGGGATCGACGAGAACGTCGACGCCGTCGATGGCGCCGAGTTCCTTGAGTTCCGGCGTGGTGCACGCCGACTGCACCGGCCCGCGGCGGGAGAGAATGTGGATCGTCTCGATCCGGCTCTGCTGCAGCTGGATCAGGGCATGGGTGGCGAGGTCGGTGGTGGCGAGCCGGTCCGGGGGCATGGCGAGTATGCGGGCGGTATCCATCGCGACGTTGCCGATGCCGATGACGACCGCGGCCCGGGCCGACCAGTCGAACACGCTGTCCGCATAGTCGGGATGGCCGTTGTACCAGCCCACCAGCTCGGTGGCGGAGTGCACTCCGGCCAGCGATTCCCCGGGGAGCTGGAGATGACGATCGGTCTCCGCACCGACGCTGTAGATGACCGCGTCGTAGTGACGGCCGAGGTCGGGCTGGGCGATATCGCGCCCGACATGCACGTTGCCGAGAAAGCGGAAACCGGGCTGGGACGCGATGCGCTCGAAGACGCGACTGACCGACTTGATCTTCGGGTGATCGGGCGCCACGCCGCCGCGCACCAGGCCGAACGGCGTCGGGAGCCGGTCGTACATGTCGATGGCGACGCCGGGGGCGGCCTTCTGCAGCGCTTCGGCGGCGTAGAAGCCGGCAGGACCGGACCCGATGATGGCGACGCGGAGCGCGCCTGGAGCGATCGACATGGGCGGAACGATAACTCCGCGCGGAACCGGGGCAGGACACTAGCGCCGGACGAGTTCGACGACGAGGCTGTCGATGGCGGCGGTGATCGCGGCACTTCCCTGGTCATGGTTGTTGACCATCACGGAAAACACCAGCACCCGGCCGTCAGGCCGCTCGACGTACCCGCTGAGCGTGTTGACGCCGGTGATGGTGCCGGTCTTGGCCAGCACGCGGCCGGCGGCCGGCGTGCCCGCAAAGCGGTCCCGCAGCGATCCCGGCTGGCCGGCCTGGGGGAGGGCAGCGGCGAACATCGGAAACCACGGGCGCCGGCGGGCAAAGGCGAGCAACCGCGCCAAGGCCATCGGCGTGACGAGGTTTTCGCTTGCCAGTCCGGAGCCATCCTGGAGCGAGAATTGGGTCGAGTCGAGCGCCACCGAATCGATGAGGAAGCGGCGCTCGACCCGCAGTCCGGCGCTCCACGAACCGGCGCCACCCTGCCGCCGGCCGAGCTGCTTGAGGAGCATCTCGGCGAACCAGTTCTGCGACCGATCGAGAATCGGGTAGAGCCAGTCGCGCACCGGACGCGATTCCACCTGCGCCAGCGGCGGGCCGCTTCGCGCTGCGGCGTCACGGAACGAATCGGTCGTCGAGCGGGTCGCGCCGCGCACGGTAATGCCGGCGGCGAGGAGCTCGTGGCGGAAGGCGAGGGCGGTGAAGCGGTCGGGGTCGAGCACCGCCGCGTATTCGGTACGGAGCGGCGCGCCGAGCGGGAGCACGCCGGTGGCCACGTAATGCAGGCCGTCAGCGCTGCGGACCAGGTCGAAGGTGCGCTCGGCGTCGGGCGGCCCGGTCACGGCGCGGTTGTCGAGATCGAACGCGCCGACGTCGGGAAGGAGTGCCACCAGTGGCGCGCGGCCGACCGAGTCGGCGGGGAGCTCGGTGACATCGACGGCGTTGTCGTTGAACCCCAGCCCCGACACCGGCGCCGCGTACCACCAGCCGAGGTCGTAGTTCTCCCACGCGGGGTGGACCTGGCGCGCTTCGAAATACGATCCGTCGCCGATCAGGTCGCCGGCGATGGCGCGAATGCCGCGGTCGCGGAGTTGCTGCGCCAGCTGCCGCAGCGGTGCTGCCGGATCGTGCTGGCAGACGCCGGCCTGCGTCGTGTCGCGGCCGTAGCACCGGTCGGAGAAGGTCGGATCGCCGCGGCCGTAGAGCACCAGGTCGCCCGCCACGGTGTCGGCGACGATCGGTCCGGTGGCGTACACCGAGGTCGCCACGGTGTAATCCGGCGGCAGGAGCGCGGCCGCGGTCGCGGCCACCACCAGCTTGGTGTTGCTGGCCGGCACGAACAGCCGCTCGGCGTTGTGGGCGTAGCGCACCTTGCCGTCGATGTCGATGACCGCCATGCCCCAGAACGCCCGCGCCATGGCGGGATCGTCGAGCCGGCGGTCGAGCCGGGTGCGCAGCGACTGCGCCGCCAGCGGTGCTGCGACCAGCAGCGGAAGCGCCAGCGCGAGGCGTCTAATCGAACGCGACACGGGGATCGGCGGCCGCATAACAGAGGTCGGTGATCAGGTTGGCCAGCACGAAGATCAGCGCCAGAAAGAGCACGCTTCCCTGGACGGCGGGGAGATCGCGCTTGTCGATGGCCGTCAGCACGTATCGCCCCACGCCGGGCCACGAAAAAATCGTCTCGGTGAGGATGGCGCCGGTGAGATACGAACCGAAATCGAGACCCACCGCCGTGATGATCGGCAGCAGTGCGTTGGCGAGCGCGTGACGCACCACGACGCGGAGCGTGCCGAGTCCCTTGGCACGGGCCGTCCGGACGGCGTCACCCTGCAGCGCCTCGAGCATCGCCGAGCGGGTAATGCGGGACTGGAACGCGATCGAGCGCATGCCGAGGGTGCACGCGGGGAGCACCAGGAAGGCGAGGCCGCCGTACCCCGACGGCGGCAACCACCGCAGCAAGACGGCAAAGGCGAGAATCAGCAGCAGCCCGACCCAGTACACCGGAAACGAAATACCGAGATACCCGCCGATGGTGGCCAGCCGGTCGGCCCACGAACCGGGGTGGAGCGCGCCCCAGACGCCGGTGCCCAGTCCGAGCGACACCGCCAGCGTCATCGCGGCGGTAGCCAGCAGGAGGGTCGCGGGAAAGCGCTGCAGCAGGTCGCGGCCGATGGAGCGGTGGGTGATATAGCTGGTGCCGAGGTCGCCGCGGGCCACATCGCCGACGTAGCGTCCGAAGCGGATGTAGAGCGGATCTTCGAGGTGGAGCTCCTGGCGCACGCGGATCACCGTGGCGCTGTCGGCGCGTTGGCCGATGATGGCGCTCACGGGATCGCCCGGGGCGAGATAGAGCAGGACGAAGGTCAATGCCAGTACGCCGAGCAGCGTCGGCACGAGCAGCCCGAGGCGGAGCGCGATGTACCGGATCACGGCGTCAGCGTCACCGTGGTCCAGCGCTGGCCGTTGAAGATTCGGGGATAGCTCCAGCCGTGCACCGCGGGCTGTACCGCCCAGATCTCGGTGGGGAACCAGCAGAAGATCCAGGGGGCCAGCGAGAAGATCCGGCTGTCCGCGTCGCGCAGCAGGCGCGACTTGGTGACGGAGTCGGTGGTGGTCCGGGCCATGATCAGGACCGAATCGAGCGCCGCATCGTGCAGAAAGGCGTAGTTGCCGCCGGCGCCGGCGTTGCCGGAATAGAAGAGCGGCCAGGTGAAGTCCTCACCGTCGGGATAGTCGGCCCACCAGTCGGTGAGGAAGAGGTCGGCCTGGCCCTGGCGCGCGGCGGCGCGGGCGGTGGCGGGATCGCGCTCGACGATGGTAACGGTGACGCCGACCTGCGCCAGATCGGATTGGATCGCCTGCGCCACCTGCGCCAGGTCGGCGTTGTTGGTGCGCCAGAGCTCGAGCGACAGGTCGTGGGCGTGCCCGGCGGCGGCCAGCAATGCGCGCGCTTCGGCCGGGTCGTAGCGGTAGCGAGCACGGGTGGAGTCGTAGCCGTCGAGGCCGGGCGGAATGGCGCCGGCGGCGAGCACGCCGCGATCGTGCATCACCCGGGAGAGAATCGCCGGAATGTTCACGGCGTGGTTCAACGCCTGCCGGACTCGCACGTCGCGCAGGGCGCCGCGGGTGGTGTTGATGGCCACGTACCAGTCGACCAGCGTGGGCCGCTGGTGGAGTTCGGCGCGGTGGTCCCGTTGCCATTCCGCGGTTTCGCCGTAGGGGATCTCGACCACCGAGAGCCGGCCGGCGAGGTACTCGGCGGTGCGGGTGAACGGTTCGGGAATGATGCGCACGCGGAGCGTGTCGGTGCGCGCCGCACCACCCCACCAATCGGGGTTCCGGGCAAAGACCAGACGGTCGTCGTGGCTCCATCGGACCAGCAGCCAGGGTCCGCTGCCGACGGGGTGCTCGTCGAAACCGGGCGGCGTGGGTGCGGGGACAATGGCGGCCATCGGCATGGCGAGCATCTTGGGGAAGAAATTGAGCGGCGCGGTGAGGGTCAGCCGGACGGTGGAGTCGTCGGGGATGGTCAGTCCGCGCAGCGCCGGGGCATTGGAATCGACCACCGCGCCGGCGCCATCGATGGGGAGCAGCGGCCAGACCCTGCCGCCCCGCTGGCCCATCCGGAGGGCGCGGAGCAACGAGGCCCCGACGGTGGCCGCGTCGATCGGACGGCCGTTGGTGAAGTGCACGCCGGGACGGAGGTGGAACGTCCAGGTGCGGCCGCTGGAGTCGACCGACCAGCTGGTGGCGAGCCCGGGAACGAGATGTCCGTCGGGGTCGAACTCGGTGAGGTTGTCGAACAGGAGTGTGACGGCTTCGCCGGTCGGGACGTCTGTCGAGAGTGCCGGGTCGAGCGAGCGGGGGTCCGATTCCCAGTAGTACCTGAGCCCCGGTCTGATGCCGTTGCCGCAGGCCGCGACGGCGAGGGTCAGCAGCACGGCCGACGGTGAGACGAGGCGGGGCATGGCACTCCGGCCGGGCGGCAAAGGTTGGCGTAACCCCTTCAAGAAACCAGATTTAGAAGATGCGGTCAATCGGGGTCTCGCGGTGGTGTGGTGGACCGGGCAGCGCGGTGCGGCGCGCCGCGGCCCTGGCCTCGGTGCTGGCGGCGCTGCACGCCGGAGCGGCGACGGCCCAGACGGGTGCGCCGGTCGTCCGGCAACTGCGCTTCGTGGGGAACGGCGCGATCGACGGCGTGACGCTCGCGGCGGCGATCGGCACCACCAATTCATCGGCGTTCGCGCGGCACTGGTACCTGCGCTGGACGGGGCTGGGGCAGAAGCGGTATTTCGACGAGACCGTGTTCCAGCAGGACGTGCTGCGACTCGGCGTGGTCTACATGCGCAGCGGTTATCCTGACGTCAAGGTCGACACCGTGGTGCGCCGCAGCGGGCACGACATCGCCATCACGTTCCTGATCACCGCGGGCGCGCCGGTACGGCTGCGCCATTTCTACATCGACGGCATCGACTCGGTGAAGGATTCCTGGCGGTTGCGGCAGGACCTGCCGATCCACGCCGGCGACGTGGCCTCGAACTACAAGCTCTACGAGACCGCCGACACGATCGCGCTGCGGCTGCGCAATCTCGGCTATCCCACCGCGACGGTCGAAGTCGACCCCGGGTTTGCCACCGACACGACGTACCTGCACAGCGACAGCGCGCGGCTGGTGGCGCACCCGGGTCGGTTCGCCCGGTTCGGGCAGATCGTGGTGGGCGGGACGACGGTGCTCGACACCAGCCTGATCGCGTCGATGCTGGCCGCCCGCCCGGGCAACGTGTACCGGCTGAACGACATCTTCCGCTCGCAGGAGGAACTGTACCGCACCGACCTGTTCCGGTTCGCATCCGTCGGCATCGACACGACGCTGTTCAAGGTCGGTGACCCGCTGGTGCCGCTCGACGTCGACGTGATCGACAACTACGGGCACCAGGCGAAGGCCTCGGTGGGATTGGCGACGGACGACTGCTTCCGTACCAGCCTGGGCTGGACGGCGAGGAACTTCCCGGGACAGGGGTTGGTGTTCGACGTCAGCGGCCGGCTCTCGAAGATCGGCGTGGGTTCGCCGCTGGGCTTCGGCCTGGAGCACAATCTCTGTTCGGGGCTCAAGGCCGACTCGATCGGTTCGCGGCAGGCCAACTACGGCCTGAACGCCTCGGTGCGGCGCAATGCGTTCCTGTCGCCGGACAATACCGTGACGTTTTCGGTGTTTGCCGAGCGGCGGGGGGAGTTCGAGGTCTATCTCCGCAAGCAGATCGGCGCGTCGATCATGCTGAGCCGGGTGACCTCGGCCAACGTGCCGATGTCGCTTTCGTATCAGCTGGCCAACGGCACCACGGAGGCCAACCCGGCGTCGTTCTGCGCGTTCTTCAACACCTGCGAACCGGCGGCGATCCAGCAGCTTCAGCAGCGCCGGTTCCAGGGCACGCTGACGTTCACCATCCAGCGGCAGCGGGCCAACAACCTGCTCGACCCGAGCCGCGGATCGCTGCTCTCGTTCTCGGCCACGGCGTCGTCGAAGTGGCTGGGGTCGTCGCCGTCGCAGCAGTTCACCCGATTCGTGGGCGACGCCGCGGGCTTTCTCCCGATCACCCGCACCACGGTGCTGGCGGGGCACGTCCGGGCCGGGGTGATCTTCGCGCCGCAGGTGACGTTGAGCGGCGGCGAAGGGAACTTCGTGCCGCCGGACCAGCGGTTCTACGCCGGCGGCGCCAGTGACGTGCGCGGGTACGACCAGAACGAACTGGGGCCGGTGGTCTACGTGATCCCCGCGGATTCGGTGGTGGGCGGCGTACCGTTGCCGACCGCGACGCGGGTGGCCGCGACCGGCGGCACCCGGGTGGTCATCGGCAATCTCGAGCTGCGGCTGCCGTTCTTCACCGTGTTCGCCCAACAGATGCGATTCGTGATGTTCGTCGACGCCGGCTCGCTGTGGAACGGTACCGCGGTGACGCCGCTGCGGATCACGCCCGGCGTCGGGCTGCGGGTCAGCTCTCCGATCGGCCCGATCCGCTTCGACATCGGCTACAATCCGTACCGGCAGCTGCAGTCGGGATCGCTCTATGCGATTGCGTCCGACGGATCCTTGACTCTGCTGCAGAGCGGCTACGTCCAGCAACCGGGCCCACAACCTGACGCTGCACGTCTCCGTGGGGCAGGCCTTCTGAGCCGGATACTGCGCCGCGTCGCGACCGGCCTGGCGCTCCCGTTGCTGGTGCTGGTGGGCGGCGCCATCGGGATCGGCGGCGCGGTGCTGTTCCTTCCCGGCGGCCACGCCCTGCTGGGCCGCGCGGCCACGAAGTGGATATCGGGACGGGTGGCGGGGTCGGTCGAGATCCGCTCGGTGCGCGGCGACATCTGGCGCGAGATCACCCTCGACGGGGTGGTGATCCGCGACAGCGCCGGGGCGCTGGTGCTGTCGGCGCCAAGGTTGCATGCCGAGTACCTCCTGCCGGAGCTGCTGGCGGGGCGGTTGGTGTTCCGGAGCGTCGAGGCCGACAGCCTGGTGCTGCACCTGGTGCGGCTGCCGGGCGGGGCGCTGGAACTACGAGCAGGTCTTCCGCATCGGCGGCGGCCGGGCCGGGTGGCAAGCCGCCGCTGATCGAGCTGACTGCACCTCCGCGTCCGTGACGGCTCGTTGCGGGTCGATCTGCCGACCGACGCCCGGGACCGCCGAAGCGGCCAGCCTCGCCGCACGCGATCCTCGCCGGCCGCAGCCGCAGATCGCCGCCGAGCGCCGGACGGCCCGGTCCGCGTCTACACCGCGACCGACTTCAACGCCGACTTCCGGATGCTGCGATTCTCGACGCCGACGCACTCCCCGGTGCTGGCGCAGATCACCGACCTCCGGACCCGGCTCAGCGATCCCGCGCTGATCCGGATCACCGCGCTGGCCGGCCAGGTCATCACGGCCGTCCGACACGCTCCGGTTCGCACTCGACAGCGCGCGGTTTCCGGGAACCCGGTTCACCGGCGGCGGCGCGATGCGCTGGCCGCACGGCGAGCGTGCTGTACGACTTTGCGTTCCACGCCGATCCGCTGACGCTGGCTGACCTGCGCTGGATCGACCCCGACTTTCCGCCGACTGGACCGGGCGGGGCGACGTCACGGCGCTGTCGCTCTCGGCCACCCGCAACGAGTTCCGGCTTACCAGGCTCTCGGTGGGCACCGATTCGTCGCGCGCCACCGGCGCGCTGACGGCGATCACCGACCAGGATCGGCAGGACTGGGGGTGCGCGGCCTGGATCTCGAACTGCGCAAGGTCCCGATCGACGTGCTCCGCCCCTACCTCGACACGCTGCCGGTGGCCGGGCGCTCACCGGCCACCTCGCGGCCAGCGGGTTTCTCGACTCGCTGCGCCTCGATGGCAACCTGGCCTACGCCGACGCGCTCGTCGCCGGCCAGCCGTCTCGCACCTGGTGTTCGGTGGCGTGATGCATTTCGGCGGCGCGCGCGGGCGCCGTGTTCGAGCGTTCTCAGCTCGACGACGCCACCATCCCGCTGGCGACGGTGCACCAGCTGGTGCCCGTCGGTGATCCTGCCGGGGCAGCTCCACCTGGTGGGGCGGCTCGACGGACCGTGGCATGACGCCCAGTTCGTCGGCACGGCCGAACACGACGCGCCGAACGGCGCGGTGTCGCGCCTGGTCGGCGCGGTGCGGCTCGACACCCGGGGCCCGGTGCTGGGGGTCGACCTGAACGCGGATTTCGACCAGCTGTCGTTCGACGCGCTGCGGAGCGGCTATCCCGATCTGACCCCGCGCGGCGCGCTGACCGGCCATGTGGTGACCAGCGGCCGCCTCGACAGTCTCGCGATCCACGCCAACGTGAGCGGCGAGATCGGCACCATCAACGCCGCGGGACGGATCGCGGTGAACACGCCGCACTTCGCCGCCGACTCCGCTGGTGCTCACCGTGCAGCGCCTCGACGCTCGGCGCGATTCTCGGGACACGGCAACGCCACGTCGCTCAACGGCAAGCGTGACGGCGACCGGCGTGATCGATTCGGGGGCGCCGCCGCGCGGCGAGCTCGATGTCGCCCTCGACCGTTCGCGGATCGGTGGCGCGACGGTGGACCAGGTGTTCGGCGTCGTGCATGCGGCACACGGCATCATCACGGTCGACACCGGTTCGGTGAGCTGGCCGGCGGGCCGGATCGACGCGCACGGCACGCTGGGCTGGAGCCCGCCCGACTCGGGAACGCTCGCAGGTGACGGCAGTGGCGCGGAGCCTGACGCCGTTCGACTCGCTGGTGCGCGCCCTGACACAGCTCGCGCCCGACACGCTGCATCCGCAGCCGTTCGACGGCTCGGCCCGGGCGGTGCTGGCGATCAGCGGTTCGCGGGTGGCGCCGGCGGTCAGCGGCACCGTCACGGCGCACAACCTGGTACTCGACAACTGGCACGCCGGGTCCCTCACCGCCAGGATCGACGCCGATTCGCTCGGCGTGCGGGGGCTTTCGATCGTCGCGCAGGCGGACACGATCGGCCAGGGGAAGCACGTTGCCGACCACCTCGACGTCACGGCTGCGGGGCGGCTCGACTCGCTGCTGTTCGCCGGCACGGGCCGGATGCTGGCGTTCGACGGCGCCGCGGCCGGGAGCTGGCAGATCGAATGCGATCCATAAGGTGCTGCGGCTGAACCGGATGGCGCTGGACTTTCCCCGGCAGCACTGGGCACTGGATCAGCCGCTCAGCGTCTCGCTCGACTCCAGCGGCCCGGTGCTGGCCAGTCCGATCATCCTGAGCACGCTCGACGGCAGCGGCGCGATCCGGATCAGCGGCGCGTTGCCGGGACGCACCCCGGGAGACCTGGACGTCGACGTCAACGGGCTCGACCTCGCCGATCTGGCGACCGTGTGGCGCCGGGACACAGCCGGTGTGTCGGGGTTGGCGACGCTCAAGCTCCACGTCGGTGGGACGACCGACGCGCCGACGTTCCAGGGCAATGCGCCCTCACCGGATTGGTGGCGGGCGGGGTGCGGGTGCCACTGATCAGTGCCAGCATCGATTACGCAGCGCGACTGCTGCGCTCCGACATCACGCTGTGGGAGACGGGCCAGCCCGTCTTCCACGCTCAACCTGGCGCTGCCCTACGACCTGGCGCTCACCAGCCGCGCCGATCGCAAGGTGGCGGGCCCGCTCGCGATCAGCGGGTCACGCCGACTCGGTGGACATGCGCATCCTGGGGGCGCTGTTCCCGTCGGTGCAGAGTCCGACCGGCGCTGCTCCATCTCGATGTGCACGGCAGCGGCACGTGGCGCGACCCCCGGCCTGCAGGGTGCGGTGACGATCCAGAACGGCGGGTTGTCGCTGCCCTCGCTCGGGGTGCGCTACGGCAACATCCGGGTCACGCGCGGCTTCGTCGCCGACTCGATGGTGATCGACACGCTGCACCTCGCGAGCGGCGAAGGGTCGCTCGACATCACCGGCGACGCGCGCTTTCCCGAACTGGCGAAGCCGTCGCTCGATCTCCACGCCGTGGCGAACGATTTTCTCGCCGCCGACATGTCCGCAGTACCTGACGATGCGCGCCACCGGCAATGTCACGCTGAGCGGTGAGCTGCTCCATCCGGTGTTGACCGGCTCGGTCGTGACGATCAATCAGGGCGTGTTGTACTTTGCGGACCTGATCACCAAGAATGTCGTCGATCTGGGCGACCCGGCGAACGCCGCCCTGGTGGACACCACCGTGCTGCGCCGCCGGGGCCTGCAGAACGACTTCGCCAGCCGGTTCCTCGATTCGCTGCGGATCAACAACCTCGTCTTCCGGCTCGGCAACGACGTCTGGCTCCGCTCCGACGAGGCCAACGTCCAGCTGGAAGGGCAGCTGACGGTGTCGAAGCAGCGCAAGCAGTACCTGCTGGGCGGCGATCTCGACGCGCCTCGGGGCACGTACTCGCTCAAGGTCGGCGTGCTGCCCGGCACCGACTTCACGATCCAGAACGGCACGGTGCGCTACTCGCGGACCCCGGACCTGAACGCCGATCTCGACCTGAAGGCCGAGCACGTGGTGCACACCGCCGAGGGGGAGAGCATTCCGATCGACGCCGAAATCACCGGGACGATCCGGGTGCCGAAGGTGACGCTGAGCAGTCCGGGGCGGGCGCTGTCGACCCGCGACATGGTCTCGTACCTGCTGTTCGGCCGGTCGGAGTTCCAGCTGGCGGGCTCGGGAGCCAACGCGCAACAGCTCGACCAGTACGTCGAGCAGTCGGCCGGCGCCATCCTGCTCGGCGCCGCCAGCACCGAGCTGCAGCGCGCGGCGCTCGGTTCGTCGACCGGATTGAACATGCTGGAGATCCGGCCCGGCACCACGCCCGGCGGGCTGGTGGCCGGCGCGTCGCCGACGCAGTTGGCGGCTGGCTGGCAGCTGGGGCGGCGCTGGTTCGTGTCGTTCGACGCCGGGTTCTGCCTGTCGCAGGGGACGAGCCTGCAGTCGCGCAACTTCGGGGCATCGATCGAATACCGGATCGCCCGCGAGTGGCGCTTCCAGGCGGCGGCGCGCCCGGTCCAGGCGTGCATCACCAACCGGGCGACGGATTACTTCACCACCCTCAATCGGTACCAGCTCGGCGGCGATCTTCTCTGGCAGCGCGATTACTGAGTGGCGCGCGCCCTGTTGATCGTCAATCCCGCCGCGGCCCGCACCCGGAGTGCCGCCGTGCGCGGCGTCGAAGCGGTGTTCCGTCGCGCGGGATGGCAGATCGAGTCGCACGCCACCGGTGGGCCGGGCGACGCGCGTACCCTGGCCGCCGAAGGCATCGCCTCGGGCGTCGAGATGGTGGTGGTCTTCGGTGGTGACGGCACCACGATGCAGGCGGCGGCGGCGATGGTGGGGACGGACGTGCCGCTGGCGGTGCTCCCGGGGGGAACCGGCAACCAGCTGGCGGGCAATCTCCGGGTGCCGCCGGGTGCGCGCCGCGCGGCGGCGGCGCTGCTCGCCGGCACCGCGCGGCCGCTCGACCTCGGCCGGGTGGAGCGGGCCGATGGCAGTCACTACTTCGCCGTGGCGTGCGGCACCGGCATCGACGCGCGGGTGATGGCGGAGACCCTGCCGCAGCAGAAGCGGAAATGGGGCACGATGGCGTACCTCGCCACCACGCTCCGCATGCTCCCCGAACTCCAGGCGTTGCCCTTCCTGCTGACCATCGACGGCGTCGAATACGATGCCGCCGCCGCCGTGGTGCTGGTGGCGAACTGCGGCGAGCTGACGATGCCGATGGCGATGAAGCTCGGGGCCGGCATCAGCCCGGAGGACGGCGTGCTCGACGTGATCGTGCTGCACGCCGAATCAGCCGGCGGTGGATTGCGTGCGGTGTGGGACCTGCTGCGCGACGCCCAGGGAACCTACGGCAAGGACGTGTTCGCGGCCCACGCGCGGGGCACGGCGATCTCGGTCAGCTGCGACGCCGGCAACCAGCCGGTGCAGCTCGACGGCGAACTGGCCGGCGTCACCCCGTTCGCGGCGATCGTGGTGCCGGGTGCCATCCGGGTGGTGCACCCGCGGGGGTAGCGGCGGGACGGCGAGGGGGTCAGCTTCCGGAAGAATATGGCCCAGTCGATCCTATTGATTGACGACGACGTCAGCGTCCTGCGGGTTCTCGGGGCGCTTTTCGAGCAGCAGGATTGGGACGTCTTCCGGGAGATGAGCGGCGAGACGGCGCTGGCCACCTTCGAGCGCGCCCTTCCCGACGTGGTGATCGTCGACCTCAACCTGCCCGGCATCGACGGGCTCGAAGTGCTCGAGCGGCTGCACGGGCGCGAGACCGCGGTGATCGTGCTGACGGGCGAGAACGACGTGGCCACGGCCGTGCGGGCGATGCAGTCGGGCGCGGAGAACTTCCTGGTCAAGCCGGTGGATGTGCAGCACCTGCTCGCGGCGGCGACCCGAGCGGCCGAAAAGGTCCGGTTGCGGCGCGTCAACCGCACGCTGATCGGCCAGACCTCGACCGGTGACGGTCTCGAGTCGCTGGGGAACTCGCCGGTGATGCGCGAGCTGGCGCGCCAGCTGATGCTGCTGGCCCACAGTGATCGGTCGGCGCTGCTGCTGCAGGGGGAAAGCGGGTCCGGCAAGCGGTGGCTGGCGCGGCTGATTCACGACCACTCGCCCCGGGCCGATGCGCCATTCGTCGAAGTGGTGGCCGGCGGGGGCGATGCCTCGTGGCTCGAGGTGGAACTGATGGGCCGGGAAGCGGCTCCGGACGGGTCGGGTGAACGCCGGCAGGGGCTGCTGGAAGTGGCCGACGGCGGGACGCTCTTCCTGGACGACGTGGCGGCGCTGCCGCTGGAACTCCAATCGAAGCTCTCGGCGGTGCTCGAGTCGCGCGCCCTGCGGCGAGTGGGCGGGGTCCGCGAGATCCCGGTGGACATCCGGCTGATCGCCTCGAGCACCCGGTCGCTGGCGCACGAAGTGGAAGCGGGGCGCTTCCGCCCGGACCTGTTCTACCTGCTCAACGTGATGCCGCTCCAGGTGCCGCCACTCCGGGAACGTGGCCGGGACGACCTGCTCGGGTTGATCCGTCGCTTCCTCAAGGAACTGGGCGCGGCCACCCCCGGCGCGCCGACCCGGTTGTCGGACGAAGCGCTCGACCGCCTGCTGCATCACGGCTGGCCGGGGAACGTCAGCGAATTGCGCAATGTTCTCGAACGGGCACTGCTGCTGGCCAGGGGACAGACGCTGATCGGGCCGGAACACCTCCCCCCGGAGGTGCGCCCCAAGACCGGGCTGCTCGATCGGCGCTATACTCCGCTCACCATCGCGGAACTGGAACGGATGCACATCGACCGGACGCTCAAACACCACGGCGGCAACCGCACCAAGGCGGCGCACGAGTTGGGCATCTCGCGCGCCACGTTGATCGCCAAGATCAAGCGCTACGCGCTGGAGAGCTGATGGCCACTGCTCCCTCGCGGCCGCCGCTGACCGAACGAGACGCGATGATCTGCCGCGCCTGCGGGCGCGAGGAACGAGCCTCGGAAGGATATCCGTGCGAGTCGTGCGGCACGTTCGTGTGCCTGGTGTGCACCATCCGCGGCGTGACCCGCTGCCGCGAGTGCAGCGCCCGGGCGAAGGACGCATGAGCGGCCTCCTGGTCGCCGTGTCGGTTGCGCCGCTGCTTGCCGAACCTTCTCTCCGCAGCGAATGGCGTTCACAGCTGGTCCTGGGTGAAGCGGCCGAGGTGCTGGAGCGCCGCGGCGCGATGGCGCACGTCCGGACCCGGCTCGATCAGTACGAGGGATGGATCCACGAGGGCTACACCGTGGCGCGCACCGCGGCGGAGGTCGACGACTGGCTCGGCGCGGCGGCATGGAGCGAGGGGGCGTTGCTCGAAACCGGCGACGGGGTGGCGGTCCGCGCTCCGCACCGCGCCCGGCTGATTCGCGAGAACGGACGGGTACGCCTCCCCGACGGCCGCACGGCCGAAGTGCTGGCCGGCGACGTCCGCGATTACGACGCGGTGGTGACCGACGCGGCACCAGAGCCGCCGGCCGAGTGGGCGTGGCGCGAGTTCGCCGGAACGCCGTATCTCTGGGGGGTGTCACCGGCGCCGGGATCGATTGCTCCGGACTGGTGCAGACCACGTTCCTGATGCGCGGCACGACGTTGCCGCGCGACGCGCGTGACCAGGTGGCGCGGGGCGAGGCGGTTGACTCCGACCAGGCCCGCGCCGGCGATCTGCTCTTCTTCCACGACCGCGACGGGAGCGGGATTTCGCACGTGGCGCTGCTCGGTGACGCCGCGATGATCGTCCACAGCGCCGTGGCCGCTGGCGGCGTGGTGCGCGAGTCCTGGAACGCCGATGGCGGGACGCTGGCCGCCGCCCTCCGGCCCCGCCTGGCGGCGGTCCGGCGGATTCCGTGAAGCGCCGGCTGGTGCTGTTCGACATCGACGGCACGCTGCTGACGACCGAGGCGGCGGGGCGCCACGCGCTGCGCGACGCGTTCCGGGACGAGTTCGACGACCTGGCGTTCTTCGATCAGGTGCCGTTCGGCGGCAAGACCGACCCGCAGATCGTGGCGGAACTCTACGCGGCGGCGGGTTCGGCCGCACGTCGCCGACGCCGACCGCATCGCGGTGGTGCTCGATCGCTACCTGGCCCACCTCTCCCGGCACCTCGCCGACCGGCGCCACTCGGTACGGCCGTGCCCCGGCATCGTCGAATTGCTCGCCGCATTGCAGCAGCGGACCGACACGGTGGTGGGGTTGCTCACCGGCAACATCGTTCCCGGCGCACGACTCAAGCTCGGGGCCGCGGGGCTCGATTTCGACCAGTTCCGGCTGGGCGCGTTCGGATCCGACAGCGCCACGCCGTCCCGATCTGCCGGCGATCGCCGCGTCGCGCGCCGAAGCGCTGTTCGGCCGGGTGCCGACGGGTCGGGAAGTGGTGATCATCGGCGACACGCCGGCCGACGTCACCTGTGGCGCAGGTATCGGAGCGCGGGCGGTAGCGGTGGCGACCGGCGGCTTTTCACGGAACGAACTGGAAGCGGCCGGTGCGCACGCGGTGTTCGATTCGTTCACCGACACGGCCGCCTCGCTCGGCGCGATCGTCGCATGACCGCCGGCGCGACGCCGATCGGAGCGGCGCTGGGGCGGGTCGCAGCGCCTGCCGCGACCGGATTCGACGCGATCCGCCTCGGACTGGCGGACGAAGTGATCGCCGCCAACGCCGCGGGTCACCTCGACCAGCTGCGCTGGGAAGAGGCCTTCCAGCACGCCGCCCGACAGCTGGCGGAGACGGTGATGTCGCAATGGACGGAGGCGCTCACCGGAGCGGCGGCGTACGCCAACTTTCCCCAACGGCGGCTCCGGGCAATGCTCCCCGATGGCGAGGCGCGCGACGCGCTCTACCAGCGTTTTCTGGCCGAGGCCATTCCGCTCGAAGCGCTGGCGCCGCTGTCGGACGACGACCCGGGGGTCAACCGGCGGCGGGCGGCGGCACTCGAAACTGCCTGGGACGGCGCGGTGGGCGTGGCTGCCGCCGAGGCGCGGCGCGGCCGGGGCCTGGCGGACGCAGTGACCCGCTGGCGTCGTCCGACCGCCGCCGCATGGGCCGGCGTCAGCCGTCGTGACGATCGGGGCGGTGGTCGCCGCGTCGTGGCTGGGTGGAGCAACTCGCCATGCCGCATTGGTTCGAACCGGTCGCCCGCCTCTGGTGGAGTCTTCCGTGGCCATAGTGGGTGTCGGGCTCGACGTGGTGGAAGTGAGCCGTGCCCGCGATCTCCTGGACCGCAAAGGCGAGCAGGTGCTGGAGCGGGTGCTGACCGCGGAGGAAAAGGCCTACGTGTCCTCGGTGGCGGATCCGGCGCAGGCGCTCGCCGCGCGGCTGGCCGCCAAGGAAGCCGTGTACAAGGCGCTGCAGAGCTTTCCCGGCGCCCGCGGCGTGGGCTGGCGCGAGATCGGTGTGCATCGCCGCGACGATGGGCGTCCCGAGGCCCTGCTGAGCGGCCGGGCCGCCGAACTGGTCGCCGCGCACCGCGTGGCGATCCACCTGTCGTTGAGTCACAGCCGGGACGTGGCCGCCGCGGTGGCGATCATCGAACGTTGAACGTCGACCGCGGCGCGGCCGGCTGGCTATTCCGAGTAATTGTCTCTAGTATATCGCAGCACTTCAAAATCGTTTGAGAATGAATCTCATCTATCTGGGCATCCTCTGTTCGACCCTCACCGGGTCGCCTTCCGCCGATTCATTGGCGGCAGCGCGCCGCGTGGCGGCAAGCGTGGGGCTGGCGGCGCAGGAGTACCGGCACGGCGTGGTCGGGCGGGCGGGTCGTGGCAGCGTCGGAAGTCTCCGAGTCGCGGCTCTTCCTGACGGCGGCCCGGCAGACGGCGGAGCTGCTCCCCGACGCCGTGCGGGATTCCACCGAGGTGGAAATCGACGCCGTGCTGGCGATGGTGGCACGCTCGGCGCCGCCGGATTCCGTAGCAGCGGCCACCGGCCGGATCGTGGCGACGCTGGCCCGGGCGATGGGCGGACCGGGGGTACTGGAGCCGATCCCGGATGTCGCGCCGTCGCTGTCGCGGGGCGCCGAAGTCTTCCGCCAGAACTGTGTCAGCTGCCACGGCGAGTCGGGGAAGGGGAACGGCGCGGCCGGGCGGGTGCTCCGACCGCCGCCGGCGGATCTGACGGACGCCGCGGTGCTGACCGACGCGACGCCGCTGTCGTTCTATCAGCGGATCACCATCGGCGTGGCCGGTACGGCGATGCCGGCGTTCGAGACCCAACTTTCCGCGGCCGACCGCTGGGCGGTGGCGCTGTACGCGTCGACGCTGCGCCAGCAGCGCGGCGGGGGTGTGGTGCCCGATTCGCTGCGGAACTTCCCGATGATCGCGACGATGACCGACAGCGAGGTCCGGGTGGCACTGGGGCCCGGGGCGACGCCGGCGATGGTGGCGGCGGTGCGGAACTACCAGCCGCAACGGACTGCCGCGTCGGACGCCGTCTTCACCGCCGTGCGCCAGAAGGTGCGCACGCGCCGTGGCGCTTGCTGCCGCCGGTCGCGCCGATTCGGCGGCGGCGACGGCGCTCGACGCCTATCTCACGTTCGAGCAGATCGAAACGACGGTGCGGGCGCACAGTGATCCGCTGGCCTCGTCGCTGGAAGCGGGATTCGCCACGCTGCGGACGCGCGCCGCGGGCGGTGCGACGCCGACCGAACTTGCCGCCGTCGAAGGCAACATTCTCGCCGGGCTGGAAGAGGCCCAGCGCATCGTGAGCGACCAGACCTCGCCGATCAATCTGTTCCTGCAGTCGCTGGTGATCATCCTGCGGGAGGGGCTGGAAGCGATCCTGATCGTCGGGGCGTTGATCGCGTTCCTGGTCAAGATCGGCGCCGGGCATCGCCGTCGCGACATCCACATCGGGGTCGGCGCCGCGGTGGCGATGTCCCTGCTGACCGCGGTGCTGCTCGAGACGGTATTCGTGCTCGACGCGGCGCATCGTGAAGCGCTGGAAGGTTTCACGCTGGTGGCCGCGGTGGGGGTGCTGTTCTACGTCAGCTACTGGCTGCTCTCGAAGATGGAAGTCCACCGCTGGACGGCGTTCGTCAAACACCGCCTGCAGGAAGCGGTCACCGGCGGGTCGGCGTTCGCGCTCGCGTCGGCGGCTTTTCTCGCCGTCTATCGCGAGGGGTTCGAGACGGTGCTGTTCTACAAGGCGCTGTTCGTCGAAGGCGGGACCCTCGGCAGCACGTTCGTGCCGGTGACGGCGGGGATCGTTGTCGGCGCGGTGGCGCTGGTGGTGGTCTACCTCGCGATCAACCGCTGGGGCGTGCGCCTGCCGCTCAAGCCGTTCTTCGGCGTCACCAGCGCGTTCCTGTACTACATGGCGTTCGTCTTTGCGGGCAAGGCGGTGGCCGAGCTGCAGGAGGTAGGTCTCGTCGCGACGACGGTGCTTCCCGGCTGGCCGCGTTTTCCGGCGGTGGGCGTGTATCCCACGCGCGAATCGCTGGCGGCGCAGGCGCTGCTGGTGCTGCTGGCGCTGGTGGCGCTGTGGTGGGTGTTCGTGGTACAGCGCCGGCGCGATGCCGCCGTGATCGCCGCTCCCGCCCTGCCTGGCGCGCCGGTCCCGGAGGTGGGCGGCCCCGACGCCGCGATGCTGTCGTCGCTGGAGCGGATGGAGGCCGATCTGGCGGAACTCCGGTCGGAAGTGCAGCGGATGCGCGATCGTGTGGTGGACGTTTCCAGCGACGACGTGGCGAACTCGCAACACCGTGACACTACGGAGTGACGGACGCGGATTGCAGCCCGAAACGAAACGGCTCGCCATGTCGGCGAGCCGTTTCGCTTGGGAGGTCCCAGAACGCCCCCTGAGTTTACGGAGACGAACGGAAGTGTTCGCTCCACCCTTCTTCGTCCTGGGACTTTCCTGTGTGATGCCGATCGGCGGAAGTGACGCCCGGTCGGGCATCGAACGAAGACAATCCTATGGTTTGCATTTTCTTCTGTCAAGCCTGTGTCACGGCGCGGCGGTCGCGGCGCCCCGCGTGAGCCATGGTCCGGGTGCGGCGGCATCGCGCGGTGCAAGACGCTGCCACACGACGATGCCGACGATGATGGCGATCACCGATGCCGCCTGCGCGATCGTCATGCCGTGCAACAGGCGATCGTCCTTGGCGCGGAGGAATTCCACTGCGAATCGCTCCAGTCCGGCGAACACGAGATACGCGCCGAACAGCCAACCGGTGCCGCCGCTGCCGCAGCCGCCAGCGCCACAACACCGCGAAGACCACGATCATGATGGTGATCTCGTAGAGCTGCGTGGGATGGACGGCGAGAACGGTTCCCGGTGCCACCGAGGCGGGGATCGCCACGCGGAAGTCGCGCAGGTTTTCGGCGGTGGTGGGCGGAAGTCCCTGCGGAAAGCGCACCGCCCACGGCAGCGAGGTCGGACGGCCGTAATCGTCGCCGACCACGAAGCAGCCGACCCGGCCCATGGCGTACGCGGCGGCCAGCGCGGGCGCCGCGAGCTGCGCGGTCCAGCGCATCGGCACGCCGCCGCCACCAACCCACCAGCACCACGCCGACGGCGCCGCCGGTGAAGCCGCCATACCACACCAGACCGCCGCGACTGAAGAGGGCGTCCCAGCCGGGGTGCAGCGCCACGAACCACAACTTGGCGCCGAGGATGCCGCCGATGAGGGCGCCGAGGACGATGTCGCCGGCGTAGTCGTGGGCGAAGTGCTGCCGGCGGCATTCGCGGTCGACGAGCCAGCCACCGATCAGGAAGGCGAGCATCATCGTCAGGCCGAAGCCGGTGATGGTCAGTGAGCCGAGTCTGAACTCGAGCGGATACGAAGTGATCACGGGATCGCTCCTGCAGTGGCGGCCAGACCGGGAAGGGGCAGCACGTCGCGCGCGTCGAGATCGAAGCCGTGGCGTTCGCCGCGCACCAGGCGCCAGCTGCCGGCGGCGCCGATCATGGCGGCATTGTCGGTGTTGAGGCGTGGTGAGGCAACCGCGAGCACGGGTCTCCGTCGCCCAGCGCCATCCGCATTGCACCGATCAGCGCGCCGTTGCACGCCACGCCGCCGCCCAGCACGACCAGGTCGCGGCGGCATGCGGCGGCGGCGCGCACTGTCCGGGACACGAGGACCTCGATCACCGCGTCCTGGAACCCGCGCGCGATATCGGCGCGGTCGTCCGCGAGGTGGTTGCGTCGTTCGACGGCGCGCAGCACCGCGGTCTTGAGCCCGCTCATGGAGAGATCGAACGCCCGCGGTCCGGTGGTTTCACGCGCCAGCGGGCGCGGAAAGCGGTAGCGGGCCGGATCGCCGTCGCGGGCCAGCCGCTCGAGGGCGGCGCCAGCCGGGTAGTCGAGTCCCAGCAGCGCACCGACCTTGTCGAACGCCTCGCCCGACCGCGTCGTCGCGGGTGCGGCCGAGCAGCCGGTAATCTCCCCACGCGGGGACGTCGAGCAGCACGCTGTGTCCGCCGCTGACGAGCAGGGCCACGAACGGCGGTTCGACGGCCCCCGGCTCGGCTTCGAGCGTCGGAGCGAAGAGGTGCCCCTCGAGATGGTGGACGCCCACCAGGGGAAGCCCCTGCCGCCAGGCCACTGTCTTGGCCCATGACACCCCGACGAGCAGCGCGCCGAGCAGCCCCGGGCCGCGGGTGACGGCGACCCCGTCCATCGATTCGAGCGGCGCGTCCGCCTGCGCCAGCGCGTCGTCGACGACGGCATCGATGGTGACGAGGTGCGCCCGCGAGGCCAGTTCCGGTACGACGCCGCCGAAGATGCGGTGGACATCCTGCGAGAGGATCGCCAACCCCTCGAGGGCCACCCCCCGCTCGTCGCGGCGTACCACCGCGGCCGAGGTTTCGTCGCACGAGGTTTCGATCGCGAGCACGCGCACCTCACGGTGCTCCGAGGAGACTGTCGATCAGGGCGCGCCGGGGACCGGTGTCCCAGTCATTGGCGCCCAGCGCCACGTAACGCACCCGGCCGCGCCGGTCGATCAGGACGCTCTGCGGCAGGCCGACGGCGCGATAGGCGTCCTGGATCCCGCCGGTGCGGTCCTGGAGGATGTCGAACGAGAGGTGCATCTGCTGCGCGTCGTCGAGCACGTTCTCGGGGGCGCCCTGGTCGATGCTCACCGCCGCCACGCGGAAGCCGCGGCGCTGTCGGCGCGGAAGACGCGCTCGATCGAGGGCATCTCGCGGCGGCACGGGTCGCACCAGGTTGCCCAGAGATTGATCAGGGTCACGTGTCCGGAGTACGCCTGGCGGAGTGCCGACGGAGTCGCGACGTGCCGGCCCGCACCACGCGGTATTCGGGAAGCCGCCGGCCCGGTTCCATGCCGACCGGCGGCGGCACCAGCCGCACCGCGGCCCACGCGCCGACGGCGAGAACCACCACGGCGATGCCGACGGCGAACCACGGGCGCGACATGGCGATGCGATCAGCCGTCTTTCGGCCCGAGGAGTTCGGCCACGATCTGCCGGACCTCGGGCGTATTCCATTCCGTGGCGTGCTGCACGATCCGGACGATCCGTCCCTGGCGGTCGATCAGGAAGCTCTCGGGCACGCCGGTGGTACGATAGAGCTGCTCGATCCGACCAGTGGAATCCTGGAGGACGTCGAACGAGATGTGATACTGATCGGCGAAGGCCTTGACCTGCGCGGGCGGGAGTGGGTCGATGCTGATGGCGGCGATCCGGAAGCCGCTTCCATGCAGCGCCTGGTAGAGCGAATCCATCGCCGGAATTTCCTGCCGGCAGGGAATGCAATACGTGGCCCAGACGTTCACCAGCGTCACGTTGCCGCGGTAATCGGCGTTGAACGACACCGGCTTGCCGGTGGTGAGATCGGTGGCGGTGAAGTTGGGCGCCCGGACGCCGACATCGATGCGGGGCGGAGCAAGCCGCACCGCCACGGCGGTTGCGGCGGCCAGCAGCGCCACGATGCCGCCGATGATGAACCATTGCCGCTGTGATTTCGGCTTCATGTGCGTACCAGACATGCCCGACGGAGCGCTCGCACCGCTTCGGCTATGTCGGGCTGCCCGAAGACGGCGGTTCCGGCCACAAAGGTGTCGGCGCCGGCCGCGTGGGCCGCCCCGATGGTATCAACGGTAATACCCCCGTCGACCTCCAGCGCAGCCCGGCTGCCCAGGTCGTCGAGGAGGCGCCGCACCCGGCTGATCCGGCCGGTGGCCGCCGGGAGGTAGGATTGGCCGCCGAACCCGGGATTGACGGTCATGACCAGCACCAGGTCGATGTCGCGCGCCACTTCCGCAATGACGTCGATCGGTGTCGCGGGATTGAGCGCCAGCCCCGCCCGCATGCCATGCTCGCGGACCTGGGCGAGATGCCGCTGGGCGTGGACGGTCGCCTCGGCGTGGAAGGTGAAGCCGTTGGCGCCGGCCGCGGCGAAGTCGGCGATATACCGCTCGGGGTGCTCGACCATCAGGTGGACGTCGAGTGGCAGGTCCGTTACCCGGCGGAGGGCCCGGATCACCGGCGCGCCGAACGACAGGTTGGGGACGAAGTGACCGTCCATGACGTCGACGTGAATCCAGTCGGCGCCGCCGGCGGCGGCGGCGGTGACACATTCGGCAAGCCGGTCGAGATCGGCGTTGAGCACGCTGGGCGATATCCGCACCGTCATGGCCCCTGTCCCGTGATCGTCAGATCCACTGCGCTCTCCCTGGTCACCAATTCCCCCGATTGGGGACGCTGCGACACCACCATGCCGCCGCTGCCCGCCATGGTCGAGATGGATCCGACCCGCAGGCCGACGGCGGCGAGGCGCTGCCGGGCGGCGAGTATCGACAGCCCCACCACTTGTGGTACCGGAACCGGCGGTGGCCCGCTGCTGACCGCAAGTCCGATCGTGCCGCCGGTGGGCAGCGCGCTTCCCGGCGAGGGCCGCATGCCGAGGACGGTACCCTGATCCGCATCGTTCGGCACGGTGTCGACCGCGCCGGCGCGCAGGCCGGCGGCCTCGATCACGTGCAGTGCCAGACGGAGGTCGAGCAGCCGCACATCGGGAACGGCAACCACGGGGGCTCCGGTTCCGACGCCGAGCGACACCAGCGACCCCTCGGGGAGCACGGTGTTCGGTGCCGGCGATTGCCACGCGATCGCGCCCGACGGAATCAGCGGATCGGCGATGGAATCGGTGGGCCGGCCGCGGAGTCCGAGCTGCGCCAGGCGGTTGACGGCGGAATCGAGTGGCACGCCGCGCAGCGCCGGGACCGTGATCTGGCGGGGAAGGATGGGCGCCGGATACATGGCGCACGTGAGGACATAGCCGGCCGCGGCACAGACCGCGGCGACCGCGAGCGCGGCCCAGAGCGTGCGATGATTGCGGCGCGGCGCCGGATCGGTTGCCGCGCCGTCGACTGCACCGGTCATTCCCGCCGTACCAGCCGCGCCGCGAATGCGCCGTCGATGCCGTCACGCTGCGGGAGCGAGGCGAGATCGCCCGCGGCGGTGAGCAATTCGGCCGGGAACCCGGCGGGCGGCTCGCGCCGGAAATCGGTGTGCCGAGCCAGGAAGGCGTTCACCTGGTCCTCATTTTCTTCCGGCTCGAGGGAGCATGTGGCGTAACATAGCACGCCACCTGGCGCGACCCGTTCGGCCAAGGCGTCGAGGAGCGCGCTTTGCGCGGCGGCGAGGCGCGGCAGGGCGGCGGCGGTGACGCGGGCCCGCGCGTCGGGATGCCGCGCGAAGGTGCCGGTGCCGAGACACGGCGCGTCGAGCAGAATGGCCGACATCGACCGCACCGGGGGTCTGGCGGCATCGGCCACAAGTGTGGCGACGTTCGTGATCCGGCAGCGCTCGATGTTTTCCCTGAGGCGGCGCATCCGCCGTGCCGAGCGATCGGCGGCGACGACGCGTCGACAGCAGCGCGCCAGCCCGAGTGCCTTCCCACCGGGCGCGGCACAGGCGTCGAACACGAGGCTCTCCGGCGGGAACTCGGCGAACCGGAGCACCAGCGCCTGGGCGGCGTCCTGGACGTAGCACTCGCCGGCGGCGAGCGCGGGGAGCCGGCTCGGTGGCCGGTCGAGCACCACGACGCCGGCACCCCAGGCGGCCGGCCGATTGCGGATGTCGGCGGCGCTGAGCGCGGCGGCGAGGTCGAGGGCCGATCCTCGGGCCGGCTGGACCACCAGCGGCCGCCGGGTGTTGTTCCACTCGAGCAGTCGTGCGGTGTCGGCGGCGCCGAAGCGGGCCAGCCAGCGCGCCACGAGCCATGCGGGGTGCGAATAGCGCGCGGCAAGGGTGGTCACCGGGTCGCGGTCGTCGCGGGACGACACCGGCGGCGTATCGCTGACGCGGCGCAGGACGGCGTTGGCGAACCCCGCCACTCGTGGCCCGACCCGCTCGCGCGCCAGGGCGACGCTGGTGGCGACGGCGGCGTGCGCGGGGACGCGGTCCAGCAGGCGGAGCTGATAGGCGCCGACGCGCAGCACGTCGAGCAGCGGCGGCGCGACCGACGCCAGGCCGCGGGCGACGAACGGGGCGAGGATGTCGTCGAGGGCCACGGCGTGGCGGGTGACGCCGGCGGCGATCTCGTGCGCCAGGCGGCGGTCGGCGTCGGGAAGCGTCGCGAGCCCCCGCGCCAGTGCCAGATCGAACGGCACACCGCGCCGGACCGAGGCCAGGATCGCCAGCGCGGCCCGGCGCGGCGCCAGCCCGTCGTCGCTCAGCGCAGCAATCCGGCTTCGGGGCTCGAGGGCACGGCCACCTCCCGGCGTGGCATGCGGCCGGCCAGATACGCCGCCCGGCCGGCGTCGACCGCCAGCCGCATCGCGCCGGCCATCTGCACCGGATCGCCGGCTTCGGCCAGCGCCGTGTTCATCAGGATGCCGTCGACGCCCTGTTCCATCACCAGGCAGGCGTCCGAGGCGGTGCCGACGCCGGCGTCGACGATCACCGGCAGCGCCAGCCGGGCCTTGATATTACGGATGAAGTAAGGATTCAGCAACCCCAGCCCGGAGCCGATCGGCGACGCCAGCGGCATGACCGCCGCCGCCCCGGCGTCTTCCAGCCGGAGCGCGGTGACCAGGTCGTCGTTGGTGTAGGCGAGCACCTTGAACCCCTCGCGGGCCAGCTGTGCCGTGGCCTCAAGCAGGCCGGCCACGTCGGGAAGAAGCGTCTCGCGGTCGCCGATCACCTCCAGCTTGACCCAGTCGTTGAATCCCGCCTCGCGCGCCAGGCGGGCGTAGCGGATCGCTTCGTCGGCCGAGTAGCAGCCCGGCGGTGTTCGGCAGCAGGAAAGTATTGATCGGCGTCGAGATGATGGAGAATCCCCGCCTCGTCACCGCGGTCGAGGTTGACCCGGCGCACCGCCACGGTCACCACTTCGGCGCCGGAGGCCTCGATGGCACGGACCATCTCCTCGTTGTTGCGGTACTTCCCGGTGCCGACCAGCAGCCGGGAGCGGAACTGCACGCCGGCGATCTCGAGCATTCACCCTCCTCCGACGAAGTGCACGATCTCGACGGTGTCGCCGTCGTGCACCGGCGTGGCGGCGTGCGCCGCCCGGCGCACGATCTCGCGGTTGAGCTCCACCACCACGGCGCGGCCGTCGAGGCCGAGCCGGTGCAGCAGTTCGGCGACGTTTTCCGCCGGCGGTACCCGTCGGCGATCGCCGTTGATGGTCAATTCCAGTGCGTCGGTCATGTCGTCTGCCACGGCGCCAGCAGGGCCAGCGCGGCGCGATAACTGTCGTCGGCGTCCCACACGGCGCGGATCGCGGCCACACCCCAGGCGCCGGCATCGCGCGCGTCGCCGGCCCGTTCCGGAGAGACGCCTCCAATAGCGTACACCGGCACGCCGAGCGGCGCGACCTGTTCGATCAGGTCGAGTCCGGCGGGAGCCGCGCCGGCGATGGGTGGGCGAGGGCCAGATCATTCCCGCCACCAGCGCTCCGGCGCCGCCGGCAACAGCGCGCCTGGCCTCGTCGAGGGCATGCACCGACGCCACCAGCGCGAAACGGTCACCGGTGAGGCGACGCACGTCGGCCGGCGGCAGGTCGTTCCGCCTGGTGACGACGCCGTGTGCGCCGCTCACCAGGGCCACGTCGGCGCGACCGGTGACCCACACCGCGGCCATCGGCGGCGCCGCCAGTGCCACGAGCCGTTGGGCGAGCGCGGTGAGCCGATCGATGGTGCCCGCGGGGAGGCGGGCCACGAGGGCGGTGGCGGGCCCGGCGGCGGCGAAGGCGGCGGCCCGGACGCCGAAGTCCTCCCGCGAGGCCACCGAGTCGTCGGTGAACGCCAGCACCCGGGGCCACGGTCTCATGCGAAGCGCAGCGCGTCGAGCCGGCGGCCGCGCAGCCAGTCTGCCGCCGGCATGCGCCGCTTGCCGGCCGGTTGCAGCGCGTCGATCGCGATCCCGTGCCCCTCGGCCGCGTCACCCGCGGCCACCACCATCTGTCCGTGCACGACGACGAGTTCGCCCGGCGCGGCATCGGCGTGGCCGGCAAGGGGATGGGGACGCGCGCCGAAGCACTTCACTTCATGGTGGTCGACCACGGCCCACGCGCCGGGTGCGGGGTCCATCGCGCGGATTCGCCGTGCCACCGCCGCCGCTGGTTCGTTCCAGCGGATCCGGGCGGTGTCGCGGTCGATCCGGGGGGCGACGGTGGCGCGGAGGTCGTCCTGCGGGACGGGGGCGTCGCCGGCGGCGATCTTCGGCAGCGCGTCGACGAGTGCGGCGGCGCCAAGCGTCGCCAGGCGGGCGAACAGCGACCCGGTGGTGTCGTCGTCGGCGATCGGTGCGCGGCGCTCGAGCCAGACCGCACCGGTATCGAGTCCGGCTTCGATGCGCATGATCGACACGCCGGTCTCGCCGTCGCCGGCGAGCAGGGCCCATTGGACGGGCGCGGCGCCGCGCCAGCGGGGCAGGAGCGAGGCATGGACGTTGACGAATCCCAGTCGCGGCTCGGCCAGGAGCCGTGGCGGCAGGAGATGGCCATAGGCCACCACGATGCCGAGGTCGGCGCGGAGCGCCCGGATGTCATGCATGAAGAGATCGCCACGGGGACGGTCGGGCTGGCGGACGGGAATGCCGGCGGCGAGGGCGGCGACCTTGACGGGCGACGGCAGGAGCCGGGAATGGGAGCGGCCCCGGGCGCGATCGGGCTGGGTCACCACGGCGGCGACGTCGATGCCGCGTTCGAGCAGCGCCCGCAGGCTCGGAACGGCGAACTCCGGCGTTCCGAAGAAGATCACACGCATCAGCCGCCGGCCTTCGACTCCTCGGGCTGCGGGACGCGGGTCAGGGGCTCGCCGCGGTGATCCTTCTTCCAGCGCGACACCACCATCTGGCGCTTCATCGGTTTGAGGTGATCGATGAACAGCACGCCGTCGAGGTGATCGAGTTCATGCTGCACCGCGCGGGCCACGAGGCCCGATGCCTCGAGCCGGAACGGCGCACCGTCTTCGTCGAGCGCCTCGAGGATGATGCGGTCGGGGCGGGTGACATCGGCGTACGCCTCGGGAATCGAAAGGCAGCCTTCTTCCTTGGTGTCGGTGCCGGCGGGGTCGAGCACCCGCGGATTGATCATCGCGAAGGTGTGGCCTTCGGCGTTGATCACCGCCACCCGCAACGCGACGCCGACCTGATTGGCGGCGAGCCCGACGCCGTTGGCCGTCGCCATCGTGTCGAAGAGGTCGTTGACCAGTTCGCGCACGGCGTCGTCGACGGCCGCGATCTCTTCGGCGCGCTGCCGCAGCACCGGCGATCCGTACAGATGAATGGCCCGCACCGCCATCAGCTGCCCGCTCCCGGCGCCTTCTGGTTGCCGACCCGCACGATGCGGCTGCGTTCGACGACCAGCGTGGCGGTGCCGCTTTCGATCGTCAGCACGGCGTCCTTGATCTCGCGCACCTTGCCAACCACGCCGCCGGCGGTGACCACCTCGTCGCCTTTCCTGATGGCGGCCTGCATGGCCTCGGTGGCCTTGCGCGCCTGGGACTGCGGGCGGATGAGCAGCACGTAGATCACCACCACCAGCAGCACCAGCTGAATCACCAGCAACATCGGGCCTTGCACGGTCAGTCCTCTCCGTTGGCGAAGTATCGCTGCCGCCACGCGGCGGCCCAGCGGTCGAACGTTCCCGCGATGATCTGCTCGCGGGCGGTTTCGGCGAGCCGGATCAGGAAGCGGATGTTGTGTATCGACACCAGCCGCGGCCCGAGGTGTTCTTCGGCCACGAAGAGGTGTCGCAGGTACGCACGGGAAAAGCGCACGCACCCTTCACAATCGCACGAAGGGTCGAGCGGTTCCCGATCGAGCCGGAGTGCCGCGCCGCGGATGTTCACCCGGCCGTCGGCGGTCCAGGCGCTGCCGTGCCGCCCGTTGCGGGTGGCCGCGACGCAATCGAACAGGTCCACCCCGCGCGCGATTCCCTCCAGCAGGTCATCGGGAAATCCGACGCCCATAAGATAACGCGGCATGGTCCGGGGAAGTTCGGGTTCGAGCTGCCCCAGCACCTGGTGCATGGTGGTCTTGGGCTCGCCCACGGAGAGTCCGCCGATGGCGACGCCCGACCACGTTCCCCGCTCGAGAATGCCGTCGAGCGACGCCCGGCGCAGGTCGGCGTGGGTCCCGCCCTGCACGATCGGCCAGAGCGTCTGGCGATCCGGTGCCGAGCTGGCGAGCTCATCGTGCCGGCGGCGACTCCGCTCCAGCCACCGCAGCGTGCGCTCCATCGCATCGCGCGCCTGGTCGTGCGGCGCCTGTCCGGGAATGAGATGGTCGAACGCCATGGCGATGTCGGCGCCGAGGGTCCACTCGATCTCGATGGCGCGCTCGGGCGTGAGGCGGCGCAGCGCGCCGTCGACATGGGAGACGAAATCGACGCCGTCTTCGTCGAGCTTGCGGAGCGCCGCGAGCGAGAAGACCTGGAAGCCGCCGGAATCGGTGAGCATCGGCCGCTGCCAGGTGGTGAAGGCATGGAGTCCGCCGAGGGCAGCAATCGTCGCTTCGCCGGGGCGGAGATGGAGGTGATAGGTGTTGCCGAGGATGATCTGCGCGCCGGCGCGCTCGACTTCGAGCGGGTGCAGGCCGCGCACCGCGCCCCGCGTCCCCACCGGCATGAAACAGGGCGTGCGCACCGCACCGTGCGGCAGGATCAGCGTTCCGGCCCGCGCCGATCCATCGGTGGCCTCGAGCGCGAACTCGAACACTCAGCGCACCACCGCGAGGATCCGCTCGATCTGCCGCCGATGGCGCAGGTCGTGTCCCGCCGCCAGCCGGCGATGGAGCTCGACCGATTCGGGGCCGCGCTCCGAGTGCAGCCCGGTGCGGCGCAAGTCGTCGGCGGTGACGGTCTGCCAGAGGGCCAGCTGGCGGCGGCGCAGCGCGGCAAAGAGCGCCAGCGCCTCGGCCGGATCGACCGCGGCATAATCGAACCGGCGCTGCCACTCGACCTGGTCGTAGCCGTGAATCGGCGGCTCGTGCTGGGTGAGCATCAACCGCAACCGCCAGCCGTTGACCAGCTCCGCGTCGGCGAGGTGCGCCAGCACTTCGGCGAACGACCACTTGCCCGGTGCCTCGGGTCGGCGCATCTGCGTCGGCGTGAGTGGCGCGGCGCGCTCGGCGAGCCACGCCGGCGTGGCCATCAACACCCCCACCGGATCGCTCCGGCCGAGGAGTTCCAGTGTTTCGCGGACGTAGGGGCTGGCGGTGGCGGGGATGTCGGTCACACGAGACTCCTCAGATGACGCACATGGCGTCGCCGTAACTGTAGAAGCGGTAGCGTGCCGCCACCGCATGGTGGTACGCGGCCATCGTGAGTTCGTGGCCGGCGAAAGCCGAAACCAGCATCAGCAAGGTGGACCGGGGCAAGTGGAAGTTGGTGACGAGATGGTCCACCACCCGGAAACGATACCCGGGCACGATGAGCAGGCCGGTGTCGCGCTCGCCCGGGGTGACGGTGCGGTCGGGTCGCGCCGCGCTCTCGAGGGCGCGGACCACCGTCGTTCCCACCGCCCAGACGCGCGGCGCCGCGGGCCCGGGCCGCGGCGACGGCCGCGGCCAGTTGTTCCGGGATGGTGTAGTGCTCGTGGTGCATGGCGTGCCGGGCGACGTCGCCTTCGACCGGGCGGAACGTGCCCGGCCCCACCTCGAGGTCGAGCGCATCGACCACCACGCCGCGCGTCCGCAGCGTCTGCAGCAGCTCGTCGGTGAAGTGCAGTCCCGCCGTCGGTGCCGCGACGCTCCCCTCGCGCTCGGCGTAGACGGTCTGGTATCGCTGCTCGTCTGCCGGCTCCGGCGCGCGCGCAATGTAGGGCGGCAGCGGCAATCGGCCGAACCGCCGGATCGCTTCGTCCGCCGCGATGCCGACGAACCGGACGCGCCGCATGCCGTCGGTGTCGACTGCCACCGTTTCGATCTCTGCGCCGGGGCCGAGCGCGATCCGGCGCCCCGGCCGCAGCGCGCGGCCCGGCGAGCCCATGGCGATCCAGCTCCCGTCCGGTGCCGGATGAATCAGCAGCACTTCGGCCCGCCCGCCGCCCGGGCGGGTGCCGATCAGGCGGGCGTGCCGGACCCGGGTGGTGTTGATCACCAGCACGTCGCCCGGCGGAATGTGTTCCGCAAGCGCCGTGAAGCGGGCGTCGGCAAGGGTGCGGCCGGCCCGTTCGACCACCAGCAGCCGCGATGCGCCGCGGCGCTCGGCGGGGTGCTGGGCGATCAGTTCGTGGGGAAGCGCGTAGTCGAAGTCGGACGCGTGCCAGCGCCGGTCAGCCATCGAGCAGCGATGGCTGCGCGTCCCCGGCGCGAGGCGGCGCCACGCCGAGCCGCCGATAGGCGTTGACGGTGGCCATGCGGCCGCGCGGGGTGCGTTCGAGAAAGCCCTGCTGCATCAGGTACGGTTCGTAGACCTCCTCCAGGGTCGCCGGATCCTCGCCCACCGCGGCGGCGATGGTGCCCACGCCGACCGGACCGCCGCCGAACTTCTCGATGATGGTGCCGAGGATGCGGATGTCCATGTCGTCGAGGCCGAATTCGTCGACGTTGAGCCGTTCCAGGGCGGCGATCGCGACCTGCGCGGTGATGGTGCCGTCGGCGCGCACCTCGGCGTAGTCGCGCACCCGGCGCAGCAGCCGGTTGGCGACGCGCGGCGTGCCGCGGGCCCGGCGGGCGATCTCTTCGGCGCCGGCCGCCTCGATCGGCACATGGAGCACGTCGGCGGAGCGGCGCACGATGGTCACGAGGTCTTCGACCGGGTAGAACGAGAGCCGTTCGACCATCCCGAACCGCGCCCGCATCGGCGGGGTGAGCAGGCCGAAGCGGGTGGTGGCGCCGATCAGCGTGAAGTGTTCCACCGACATCGGCAGCGTCTGCGCGTGGGGGCCGTCGCTCAGCCGGATGTCGACGCGGAAGTCCTCCATCGCCGGATAGAGGAATTCCTCCAGTTGCGGCCGGAGACGATGGATTTCGTCGATGAAGAGGACGTCGCCGGCGGCCGAGTCCGGTGAGAAGCCCCACCAGGTCGCCGGGACGCTCGAGCACCGGGCCCGAGGTGGTGCGGCACTGCACCCCCATCTCGCGCGCGATCAGCATCGCCAGCGTGGTCTTGCCGAGCCCGGGCGGGCCGAAGAAGAGGATGTGGTCGAGCGCCTCGCCGCGGCGGCGGGCGGCGTCGATGGCGATCTGCAGCGAGGTGCGGACCTGGTGCTGCCCCACGAATTCGTCGAGCCGCGAGGGACGCAGCGCCGCTTCGGTGCTCCCTTCGTCGGGGAGCGCCGCCGGTGTGGTCACCTCGACGCGGCGGTCGTTCATGCGGTCAGGCCGCGGTCGCCAGCCAGCGCACCGGGCGTTCCGACGGGCGCAGCACATGCTCGAGGTGACAGGTGACGCAGCGATCCACCGCGGTCTCCGCCGCCGCCGGCACCAGCTTGCGGTTGGTGGATCCGCAGCGGGTGCATTGCCATTCGGCGGTCACCACCGGTCGGGGAGTGCTCCACATCGATCATTTCCTCACGAGTTGAGACAGCGCCCGCCGGATCACGGCGGCGGTGTCCCGCGTTTCGTCCGTGTCGAGCACGGCGCGCACCGCGGTTTCGGCGGCCAGGGCAGTGTAGCCGAGACTCACCAGGGCGCGCACCGCAGCGGCTGCCGGCGCAGGTGTCGCGTCCGGGCCGGGCGCGGTGGCCGAAAGATCGTCGAATCGGTCCGCCAATTCGAGCGCGATGCGTTCCGCCTTCTTCCGGCCGATGCCGGCGACGCTGGCCAGCGCTGCCAGGTCGCGGTCGCGGATCGAACGCACCGCGCGATCGGGGCCGAGTGTCGACAGGATGGCGAGTGCCAGGCGCGGGCCGACGCCGCTGGCGGCCATCAGGCGCTGGAACACGGCGCGCTCGCCGGGGGCGTCGAAGCCGAACAGCAGCCAGGCGTCCTCGCGCACCACGAGCTCGGTGTAGAGGTGCACCGTCTGTCCGGCCGGCGGCAGCCGCTCGAAGACGCCGAGCGGCACTTCGAGGAGATAGCCGGTGCCGCCGGCGGTTTCGACCACGATGCCGTCGACGTCCCGTGACACCAGGGTACCGCGAACCGAGGCGATCATCGGCGGGCCGGGGCGGGCCGGATCCGCGGCCGGGCGCGGAGCAGGTGGGTGAGCGCGATGGCGACGCCATCGGCGGCATCGGCGGGGCGCGGCGCGGCGCTGAGTCGCAGCAGCCGCATCACCATCGCACCGACCTGCGGCTTGGTGGCCGATCCGGTGCCGGTCACGGCCCGCTTGACTTCGGCCGGCGAGATCTCGGCGATCGGCACGCCGGCGCGCGCCGCCACCAGCAGCACCACGCCGCGGGCGTGACCGAGCACCAGGGCGCTGCGCGCATTGCGGCCGTGGAAGAGTCCCTCGACCGCCACGACATCGGGACGGTGCCGTTGCACCAGCGCCGACAGTGCCTCGAAGATGTTGGCCAGCCGGGCCGGCAGCGGTTCGCCGGCGCGGGTGCGCACCACGCCGCATTCGACCAGCGCGGCCGCGCTGCCGGCGCAACCGGTCACCACGCCGTATCCCAGGATCGCCGTGCCCGGATCGATGCCGAGTACCGTCAGCGATCCGTCGGAGGTCAGGTGCCGGCCTCCTCGAGTTCGAGCGCGTCGACATCGAGATTGGTGAACACCTTCGAGACGTCCTCGAGGTCTTCGAGCACTTCGATCAGCTTGAGCAGCCGATGGCCGTCGCTGGCGTCGAGCTGCACCAGGTTGCGGGGTGACATCACGATGTCGGCCGATTCCAGCCGGTACCCCCTGGCCTTCAGCGCGTCCATCACCGCGTGGAAGGTGTTCGGTCTCGGTGGTGACGACGTAGTTGTCGCCGTCGGTGGTGAAATCCGTCGCGCCGGCGTCGAGCGCGTCTTCCATGGCCCGGTCCTCGGGGATCCCGGCGATCGGCAGCGCGATCTCGCCCTTGCGGTCGAACATCCACGCCACCGAGTTGCTGGCGCCGAGGTTGCCGCCGTTGCGCGAGAACGCGTGGCGGACCTCGGCCACGGTGCGGTTGGCGTTGTCGGTCGACGCCTCGACGAGGATCGCGGCCCCGCCGGGGCCATATCCCTCGTAGGTGACTTCCTCGTACGTGGCGCCGCCCAGCTCGCCGGTGCCCTTCTTGATGGCGCGATCGATGTTGTCGTTCGGCATGTTGGCGGCTTTGGCATCGTCGACCGCCTTGCGCAGCCGCGGGTTGCCGGCCGGGTCGCCGCCGCCGGCCTTGGCCGCCACGGTGATCTCGCGGATCAGCTTGGTCCACGCCTGCGCGCGGCGGGAATCGGTGACCGCCTTCTTGCGCTTGATCTGCTTCCATTTGCTGTGTCCGGCCACGCCATCCCCCCGCGGTTACACGCCGGGATCTTAGCCGCCGCGGCAGGGCGCGGCAACGCGACACGACGCTTGCCCCGGCCTTCTGACGCCGCTACGGTTCCGCCATGCCAACCCGTTCGCTTGCGGCGGTGCTCGTCGTGGCGCTTCTGGCCACCGCCTGCCAGCATCATCAGCCGGTCGACAGCACGCCGCCACTCGGCAAGGTGTTGCCGAACATCCCCTTCCCGCCGGGGGCGCAGCCGATCGGTTCGAACAGCGGCAAGGATGCCACCCAGCTGGAATTCCTGTCCAATTCGCCGCCGGATTCGGTGGCGGCGTACTACCGGGCACTGCTTGCCAAGCCGCCGTTCCAGCTGGTCAACGAGACCACCACCGGCAAGACCACGGTGTTCTACGCGGAACAGAACGGGCCGTCGCTCTGGGTGACCGTCGAGCCATCGGGGACGGCCGGCACCCGGATCACCATTGCCGGTGCCCTCCAGCCCGATTCCACTGCGACGGTGAAGAAACCGGCGTCCTGAGCCGCCGGCGCTTTACCGCGGTGCCCCGTTCCGCAATGCGAAGATCAGGCGCGCCGCCTGGGCCACGGCTTCGGCGGCCTCGGCGCCGAGGGCGTCGCGGGCTGGCGCCACCAGCTGCGTCAGGGCGATGCGTGCGGCGTCGCGACCCGGCTGCGCGAGGTGCGAAAGCGCGGCGGTCAATCCGCGCGCCAGGGGCCGCGAGACGGCGAGGGGCGCCAGCCGTTGCCGCAGCAGCGCGACCCGCTGCTGCTCGGCCCGCGCCGACGGCGGCTCCGCCTGGCCCATGTCCAGCGCCACCCGCACCACCAGCCAGAGCGCGAACACCCCTTCCCGCTGCGGACCGCGCTCGGCGCGGCGCTCCAGCTCCAGCAGTGTGAGCAACGGCGGATCCCAGTCACTCATGGCAGTGTCGCGTCCAGCGCCGCCAGCACCTGCGCCGGCGGCAGATCGACCAGACAGTGATGATGACCCAGCGGACAGGTCGGGCCGCCATGGGACGAGCAGGGGCGGCAGGAGAGATCGTGTTCCAGAACGTGGGCGTCGGCGCGATAGGGGAAGAAGCCGAATTCCCGCACGGTGGGGCCGTAGAGGCCCACCACCGGGGTGCCGACGGCGGTGGCGAGATGCAGCACGCCGGTGTCGGCCACGACCACGGCGCGGGCGCGGCGGATCAGCGCCGCCGTGCCATCGAGCGCAAAGCGGCCGGCCGCGTTGAGCGCGCGCGGGCCGGCGGCGGCGGCGACCGTCGCGCCCGCCGGCTCTTCCGCGGGTCCGCCGAGCACCACGACGTCGGCGCGATCGGCGAGTGCGGCGGCCAGCGTGATCCAGTGATCGAGTGGCCAGCGCTTGGTGAAGTGTGCAGCGCCGACGGCCAGTGCGATGATCGGCCGGGCGCCGGCGATGCCGCCCCGCACGAGATACGCGTCGATCTGCCTGCTGCACCTCCGGCGCCACCACGAACTCGAGCCCGCGGCTGTCGGGTGAGACGTCGAGGTCGCGTGCGGCGTGGAAGTATCGCTCCGCCACCGGCGCCAGTGCGCCGCCGAAGCGCCGCCGGCTGCGGATGATCACTTCGCGCCGGAGGCGGTGCTTGGGATAGCCGGTCCAGTGGCCGCCGACCAGCTGCCGGAGCGCCCGCGAGCGCATCGAACCGTGCAGGTCGAGGCGGTGGGTCCAGGCGCGGGTCCGCAGCCGGGCCGCCAGTTCGCGGAGCGAGCTGCCTCGCTGCCAGGTGACCAGTTCGGTGAGGTGCGGGTTGTGCTGGAGCACGACCGCCATGTCGGCGCGGACCACCATCGTCAGCCGGGCGTCGGGGTGCCGGGTGCGGATGGCCCGCAGCAGCGGCGTGGTCAGGAGGAGATCGCCGATGGACGAGAAGCGGACGGCGAGGATCGCGGGATGGCGTGTTTCCACTGCCGGAATGTAAGAGTCCGGTGGCGCGCACGGCGCGACGGGGAAGACAACCTTACTTTACCCGGCATGGCCAGGCCCCACAGCATTCTCTGGGTCGACGACGAAATCGAGACGCTCGACTCGCAGGTCCTCTTTCTCGAACAGCAGGGCTTCTCGGTGGAGCGCGCCGCCAACGCCGACGACGCGCTGGCGCTGCTGCGCCGCCAGCCCTACGGCGTGGTGCTGCTCGACGAGCAGATGCCGGGGATCCGCGGGCTCGACCTGGTACCGCAGCTCCGCGCGGTCGACGCCGCGATGCCGGTGGTGATGGTCACCAAGTCGGAAGAGCCGGAGACGCTGCGCGACGCGATCGGCGCGGAGATCTCCGATTATCTCACCAAGCCGGTCAATCCGCGGCAGGTGCTGTCGGTCGTCACCCGGCTGGTCGAGGGCGACCGGATCCGCCAGCAGCGCCTGTCGCGCGACTTCGTCGCCCGCTTCCGCGAGCTGGAGGGGCGCCGCGGCGAAGTGCTCGCCTGGCGCGAATGGGTCGAGCTGGTGGCCGAGCTGGCGGAGTGGGAAGTGCGGCTCGGAGCCGCCGACGAGCCGGGGCTGCAGGAAGCGCTGCGCACGCTGCAGTCGGCGTTGCGCCACGACTTTGCCCGCTTCGTCGCCGGCGCGTACCCGCGCTGGCTGGCGGAGCGCGGGTCCGACCGGCCGCCACTGTCGGTCGACGTCGTCTCCGAATTCGTCCGGCCGACGCTCGAGTCACGCGGCAGGGTGATGCTGGTGGTGGTCGATTGCCTGCGTCTCGACCAGTGGGCGATGATCCGACCCGCTGGTGGAGCGGTACTTCGACATCGAGGTCGACCACTACTTCTCGATCCTGCCGACCGCCACCCCGTACAGCCGCAACGCCATCTTCTCCGGGCTCTATCCGGCCGAACTGGTGGCGCGCCATCCGGCGTGGTGGGACGAACGGGAGGAGGCGTCGCTCAACGCGCACGAAGCCGAGCTGCTCAGCGAGCAGCTGCGGGAACTGACCGGGCGCGAGGTTCCGGTGCAGTACGAGAAGGTGTTTTCCGCCGCCGACGGCGAAGCGATGCTGCGCCGGCTGTCCGGGCACCTGGCGCGCGACGGCGTGACCGCGCTGGTGTTCAACTTCATCGACCAGCTGACCCACGGCCGGACCGAGAACGACGCGTTGTACGAAGTGGCGCGCGACACCACCGCGCTCCGGTCGCTGACGCGGACCTGGTTCGAGCGTTCGGCGCTGCTCGAAGCGCTCAAGGAAGCCGAGCGCCGCAACGTGCCGGTGCTGCTCACCACCGACCACGGCTCGATCCACTGCCACACGCCGGCGACGGTGTTCGCGCGGCGCGACGCGACGGCCAACCTCCGCTTCAAGTTCGGCGAGGAACTCCGGGTCGAAGATCCCGCCAACGCGGTGGTGGTGGACGACCTCGCCGGCGTGGGGGCTGCCGCCGCGCCCGCCGCACACCCGGCTGCTGCTGGCCACCGACGACTGCTTCTTCGTCTATCCCACCAAGCTGCGCGAATACCAGGCGCGCTACCGGGGCGCGTTCCTCCATGGCGGCGTCTCACCGGAAGAGGTGGTACTGCCGATCGCGCTGCTGACGCCGAGGCGCGGCTGAGCCGCCAGCCGGTGCGCAGCCGCCTGTTCGGGCTGCTGCGGCCACGCGCCGGGCTGCTCGCGGCCGGACTGGGGGCGGCATTCGTCGGATCGGTGCTCGACGCCGCCGTGGTGGTGTTCCTGGCGCCGCTGCTGCAACAGCTCTTCGGCACCAGCGGGGTGCTGGGCCAGGGCGGCACCCGGCTGCAACAGATCCTCAACAACGTGCTCGGACCGGTGCTGCGCGGCACCACGCCGGGAGCCGCCATCCTCTGGCTGGTGGTGCTCTTCCTCGGCACGCTGGTGCTCAAGAACGTCGCCAACTACCTCGCCGGGTATTGTTCGGTGCTGGTGCAGGAGGGGATGGTCAAGGACCTGCGCGACCGGCTCTACGCCCATCTGCTGCGGGTCGACCTGGCGCTCTTCCAGACCACGCGCGGCGGCCAGTTCGCGGCGGCGATGATCAGTGATGCCGACCAGGTCAAGATGGTGGTGGTGGCGGTACTGGCGGCCTTCTTCCAGAACGCCGTGATGGTGCTCACCACCCTCGTGCTGATGCTGGCGCTGTCCGTCCGGCTCACGGTGCTGGTGCTGGTGCTGGCACCGCTGCTGCTGGTGGTGGTGCGGCTGCTGGTGGGCCGTCTGCGGCGCTACGCGCACGCGTTCACCCACGACCGCGGCGAGCTCACCGCCACCGTCACCGAGCGCCTCGGCGCGATGAAGCTGATCCGCGCCTATGGCGCCGAGGAGACCGAAGCCGCGGCGTTCGCCGAACAGTCCCAGCGCTACCGCAAGGGTTTCGTGCGCACCCAGCGCTTTGCGCTGATGACGTCGCCGGTGACCGAGCTGTTCGGCGGGGCGATGATCGTGCTGATCCTCTGGGCGGCGGCCAACCGGCAGCTCTCGGGCGTCGCCATGAGTCCGGAATACACGGTGCTGTTCGTGGTGGCGGCGCTGCGGCTGATGTCGCCGTTGAAGGCGATGACCCAGGTGCCGGCCCAGCTGGCGCTGGCCGAAGCGAGCGCCGCGCGGATCTTCGCGCTGCTCGACATTCCCGAAACCGAACGCGACGCGCCCGATGCGCGCCCGGCGCATTTCGAGCGGGAGCTGGTGTTCGACCACGTCACCTACGGATACGACGACGCGGTGCCGGTGCTGCACGACGTGTCGCTCACGGTCCGACCCGGCGAGGTGGTGGCGATCGTGGGGCCAAGTGGCGCCGGCAAGACGACGCTGGTGGAACTGGTGCCCCGCTTCCACGACCCGCAGCGGCGGCGCGGTGCGGCTCGACGGCGTGGCGCTGCCGGAGCTCTCCCGCCCGTCGCTGCGCCGCCTGATCGCGGTGGTCAGCCAGGACACCGTCATCCTGCACGACACGGTGCGGCGCAACATCGCCTACGGCCGCCGCGGGCGCCAGCCGACGCCGCCATCGAAGCCGCGGCGGCCGCCGCCAACGCGCACGAGTTCATCGCGGCGCTCCCGGCGGGCTATGATACCATCCTGGGCGAACGCGGCACCCGGCTGTCGGGCGGGCAGCGGCAGCGGATCGCCATCGCGCGGGCGCTGCTGCGCGACGCGCCGATCCTGATTCTCGACGAGGCCACCAGCGCGCTCGACACCGAATCGGAGCGGCTGGTCCAGGAAGCGATCGAGCGGCTGATGCGGCATCGCACCGTGCTGGTCATCGCGCACCGCCTCGCCACGGTGCGCGACGCCGACCGGATCGTCGTGCTCGACGACGGGCGCGGTGGTCGAGGCCGGGACCCATGCCCAGCTGCTCGCGCATGCCGGGCTCTATCGCCGGCTGCACGACCTGCAATTCGCCGCGGCCGAGGTGACGACGTGAACGCTGACCGCAGCCTGCTGTTCATCGCCGATTTCGACGACGTCTACCACGCCCACGCCGCCCAGCGCCGCCGGGCGCTCGAGCGGCTCGGCGCGCGGGTCACGGCATTCGATCTGTCGGCGCGGCCGTCGTTCCTGTCGCGCTTCCGCGCCGGCGACGCGCCGCACCGGATCGAACGGCTGCTCGACGAAGCCAATCCCGACCTGGTGCTGGTGATCGGCGGCGACACGCTCGACGAGGCGACGGTCGACCGGCTGCGCGGCCGCGCCCGGGCGCGGTGGATCAACTGGCTCCCCGACGACCTGCGGACCGTCTCCAGCGCCACCGTGCTGGCCCGTCCCTACGACGCCATCTACGCCATCGGCACCGACGTCGCCGCCGAGATCGCCGAACGGCTCGGGCGCACCGTCGACGTGCTGGCGTTTGCCGCCGACCCCTCGGTCTACCGGCCCATCCGCACCAGGGACCAGTATCGCGCCAACGTCGTCTTTGCCGGCACCGCCACGCCGCGGCGGGAGCGGGTGCTCGCCGAGCTGGTGGAATTCGGGCTGGCCATCTGGGGACCGGGCTGGCGCAAGACGTCGCTGCGCGACTACTGCCGCGGCGAGGTGCCGAGCACCGCCGCGTACGTCAAGGCGTACGCCGGCGCCACGGTGGCGGTGAACATCCACCACGTCGCCATCGAGAACGATCCCCGCGAGGCCTCGTGCAACCAGCGCCTCTTCGAACTGGCCGCGATGGGGGCGGCGCAGGTGGTCGACGATCGCGGCGACCTGCCGCGCTATTTCGAGGAAGGGCGCGAGGTGCTGGTCTTCCGCGACCTCGGCGAACTGCGGGCGCAGGTGCGCGAGCTGGTCGAGAATCCCGCCGAGGCCGAAGAACTGGGCCAGGCGGCGCGGGCGCGGCTGCTGCAGGACCACACCTACATGCACCGGATGCGGCAGTTGCTGCTGGATCAGCCGGTCAGGACGAGCCGTGAGCCGTGAGCCCGACAGCCGTGAGCCGTGAGGCCGGCAGCCGTGAGTCAGCGTGTGCCCGACAGCGACGTCGAGTGCGCACGGCACACGCTAGATGCCGCCTCCGTGCTCACGGCTCACGGCTCACGGCTTCCCGATAGATCTCCAGATACCGCTCCGCCATCGCGTGTGCGTGAATCGATCAAGCACGTTCTGCCGGATCGCTTCCGGATCGAGCGCGTCCAGCGCCGGTCTCGCAGCGCCACCAGCTCGTCGAGCGTGTCGCCCAGTGCGCCGCTCGACGGTGTGACGATCTCAGGCAGCGCGCCGCGCCGCGTCGCCAGCACCGGCGTGCCGCTTACCATCGCCTCGATCGCGGCCAGCCCGAACGGCTCGTTCCATTGCCCCGGCATCCAGAGGCAGGCGGCGCGCGCCAGCAGTTCGTCTTCCGCACCCCGCCGACCCGCCCGAGCCAGCGCACGCCCGGCAGCAGCACCGGCCGCCACCCGCCCGCCATGTCGATCGGCCGGCGGGCACGGCGGGCGCCGCGAACCGCCCACTGCCACCCTTCACCGTGTGCATCCGGCCGAGATAGAGGTCGCGTTCGCCCTTCCCGACCGGGTCGAAGCGGTATTCGGCGGGATCGAGGCCGTTGTATACCCACCGCGCGATGCCGTGGCGGCGCGGCATGATCGCGCGACAGGGCGATGGCGTTGCGGCGTCGACACCGCCGGCCGGGCGGCGGTTGCCGTGCAAGGTCCAGAGGTACGGCATGTTCGCTCGGCGGACGCGCAGCGGCACGTGCGCGTGCACGATGTCGGCACCGCGCGGCACATAGGGCGTGAGATCGGGGCCCCCCGGCGCCGCCGCGGCTTTCGCATCGAGGGGGATGACTCTGGCTTCGGGAATATCACTTCCGGCGGCGGCAATCAGTGTGACCTGGGCGCCGAGTTCCGCGAGGCCCCGCGCCAGCCACACCATGACGCGCTCAAGGCCACCATAGCGGCGGACGGGAATGCGGGCGGGATGATACAGGACGATGTGCATCGTTACGCCGTCAGCATCGAACGGGCAGATCACGTTCCTCGGCCGGCACGCAGCAGGCGTCACAACTGCGCCACCGGAGCAGGTTCTCGGGGCTGATCGCTTCTCCAAACAGATCGCCGTTGGCTACCCGGTAGACGATGTACTGGTGCCGTACGAGGAACAGGTAGAGCCGTTCGCGATAACCCGCCGGGGCACGCTTGAGGTCGAACATCTCGACCTGGAGGATGGGGCGTCGCGCGGTGAGCAGCTCGCTGATGCTCTCGAGGACAGCAAGGTCGAAACCTTCGGTGTCGATTTTGATGAACCGGACGCGCGGGATCAGCTCGGGGTGCTCCCGCGCGAGCAACTGCTGCAGGTTGCGCCCCTCGACGTCGACGGGATACGCGCTGGCGTGACGCCACCGGCTCATTCCTTCGTGATAGCCGCCATTGCAGTAGCCGGGTTCTCCATAGTGAAACTGATACGGTCCATCGGTGCGCATCGCGGCGAACGGATAGGCGAGGATGCGCATCTTGCCCGGGTTGAGTGCGGCGTTCCGTGCCAGGACAGGAAAGACGTGCGGGTTGGGCTCAAGCGCCAGGACGGCGCCCTGTGGCCCGGCCGCCAGCGCCATGGGAATAGCGGTATCGCCGGTGTGGGCGCCGATGTCGATCGCGACATCGCCGGGCCGGAGCACGCGCCGGAATTGATCGACCGCCGCCTGGGTCGGCGCCACCCGGTACGCCCGCGGATGCTGCCATTGGGCCACCTCGACGACGCCGTCTGTACCGAGGTGGTGTGTTTCAATGACCCAGCCGAACGTCCGCGGCGGTGGCCGGATTCCCAACAGGTAGAGGAACTCCTTTGCCTTCACGGTGACGCGGGCGCAGCGGTCATACGGTAATATTTCCTTGACGGCCCCGCTCCGCCAATCCCCTGGCCAGCCAGACGACGACGCGCTCGGTGCCGCCGTAGCCGCGCACCGGCAGGCGATCAGGGTGATAGAGGACGACGTGCACCGGGTAATATTTCCCTGATGGCGCAACCCTCGCTAGCGGGATTCACGATCGTTCGCAACGCCACCATCCTCGATTTCCCGCTCGAGCCGAGCCTCCGCTCGCTGCTTCCGGTCGTGGACGAACTGGTGGTGAACGTCGGCGCGTCCGACGACGACACCCGCCGCCGGGTGGAAGCGATCGCCGATCCCCGGATCCGGATCATCGACAGCGTCTGGGACCGTTCCCTCGGCCCGGCGATGCTGGCCCGCGAGACCGATCGCGCCCTGGCGGCGTGCCGCGGCGATTGGAGCATCTACATCCAGGCCGACGAAGTCCTCGCGCCGGGCAGCGCGGTACGGCTGCGCGACACCATCGCGCGCTGTCACGCCGATCGCCGGGTGGAAGGCGTGGTGGTGGACTATCTCCACTTCTACGGCGGCTTCGACACGGTGGCGCAGAGCCGCAAGTGGTACCGGCGCGAAGTGCGCGCCGTCCGGCTTGGCGTCGGCGCGCACTCGTATCGCGACGCGCAGGGGTTCCGCGATCGGGCCCGACGATCGGCGCGTCGTGGCGGTGCGGAGCGGCGCCGTGATGCTGCACTACGGATGGGCACGGCCGGCGGACGCACTCGCCGCCAAGCGTGCCGAAGACGGCCGGATCGAGCCGAAGCGGCTTGCCTCGGCGAAGGCTCCGCTGGTGCCGTGGGTGCCGGGGCTGGCGCCGTTCCGCGGCCAGCACCCGGCGGAGATGGAGCGCTGGATCGCTGACCGTCGCGGCCGTCAGGCGGACGTGGCGCCGTTCCGGTTCCGCGGCGAATACCTGCGGTTTGCGCGTGTCCGCCGCCGTCGAGCGAATGACCGGCTGGCGGCCGTTCGAGTTCCGCAACTACAGACTGGTGCGCGCCGCGCTAGCGCAGCGGGTATTCCTCGCCGTCGAGCAGCAGCCGCAGGCGCTGATCGTAGGTGTGGTGCGCCAGCGCATGCGCCCGGCCGCGTTCCGCCATGGCGCGGCGGCGCGGCGGGATCGGCGAGCAATGCTCGCACCTGCTCGACACATTCGTCCGGCGAGCGATACCAGAGGCAGTGCTCTCCCGGCTCGGCCAACTGTTCGATTCCCGGGACGTAGCCGCCGACATAGGCACCACCGCATCCCATGATGCGCCACATCCGGTCGGACGCCGAGGCGTAGTCGGCATCCTGCGCCGGCAAGCGCGCTGGCGCCGAGCGACACGGCGGCGCCGGCGATGACCTGGGCCAGGCGGCGTCCGTGTACCGGCGGCCCCGACGACGGGAAACGGCGGCCGCCACGCGCTTCCACCCGGCGCCGCGCACCTGCAGCCGGCACGCCGCCGCCACCGCCTCGAGCACCGGCCAGCGGTACGGGTACGGGCCCGACCCGACGAACGACGCGTCGCAGACGAATTCGGGCGCGTATCGGGCGACGGGATATCGCGTTCCGGCGCCATCCCCTGCGGCAGAAACCGCACGACCGGCACGCCCTGGTCGCGATACCATTGGCGCTGCGCGGCGTACGTGAGGTAGAGCGTGCCGCAGAGGCGGGCCAGTTCCACGCACGCCCGGCTGCGCCTGCGGGTCGACGTGCCACATCACGGCGGTGCGGCGCCGGAAGAGGCGCGCCAGCCGGTCGAAGCCGAGCAGCTGCGCGTCGCGGGTGCAGAGAATCAGGTCGGGGTCGAAGCGCTCGATGGCGCGAGCCAGCAGCGGTGCGGCCAGTCCCTTGATCCGCTGGCGTCCAGTGCAGCACGTCGAACACGCGGCTGGCCAGGCCGAGCCGTCGCGCCGCGTGGGCGTACGCCGCTTCGTCGCGGTGCGGCGCCCACGCGCCGACGACGGCGAGACGCCGATAGGTGAAGGAGCGGTGCTCCGGCATCGGCAGGGATGTAGCGGCGCCCGGGGTGCGAAGCAAGAGACCGCGATCGGGCGTAGACTTCGGACCGATGCACGACATTCTCTTCGCCTACGACTTTCCGCCGATGGGCGGCGGCATCGCCCGCTGGATGAGCGCGCTGGCGCAGGTGTCGCCGCCGGGAACGTCTGACGATCTCGACCGGCACCATGCCGGGCGCCGCGGCGGTCGATGCTGCGCTGCCCAATCCGGTCGACCGCGTCGGCGTGCCGTCCGAACGGCTGCGCACCGCTGCCCGGGCTGGTGCGCTGGGGTGGCCGCGCCGCGCGGCTGGCGCACGAACCGTCGGCGCGGTTCGCCTGGTGCGACAGCGCCCGGCCCGCCGGGTACGTGGCGCATCACGCCTGGCGGCGCCACCGGCCTCCGGTACGGCATCCTGATGCACGGCGGCGACCTGCTCACGCTGCGCCGCAAGGTGCGCCGCTCCGCGTTCAAGCGCCGGGTGATGCGCGCCGTGCTGGGCGGCGCCGCCGTCTTCGTGGCCAATTCGCGGTGGACGGCGGCAACCTGCCGCGCGCTGCTCGACGAGCTCGGTCTGCCGCCGGCGGCGCGGAGCGCGTGCGGGTGGTGCCGCTCGGCACCGACCCGCTGCATTGGCGTCGCGATGCCGCCGGCCGGCGAGGCGTTCCGCCGGCAGCGCGGCCTCCCGTCCGGCCGATGGCTGCTGACCGTGGCTCGCCTGGTGCCGTACAAGGGGATCGACACCGCCATCGACGTGCTCGCGACGCTGGCCGCCGCTCACCCGGCCCTGCATTACGCCGTCATCGGGCAGCGGTGAACAGGAGATGGCACTGCGCGCGATGGCGCGCGATCGTGGTGTCGCTGACCGCGTGGTGCTGCTCACCGACGTGGCCGACGCCGACCTCCCGGCGGCGTGTTCGATGGCCGATGTCTACATCGGCCTGACGCGGGAGACGGCCACCGATATCGAGGGTTTCGGCATCGCGTTCCTCGAAGCCGCCGCCGCCGAGCTTCCGGTCGTGGCGGCGGCGAGCGGCGGCATTCCCGACGCGGTGGCCGACGGCGAGACCGGGGCGCTGGTCGACCCCGCAAACGTCGCCGCCGCCGCCGCGGCGGTCGACGCGCTGCTGCGGGACAGCGCTCGCGCCCGGCGGCTCGGGGCTGCCGGGCGCGAGCGGGTGCTGCGCCGGTACACCTGGCCGCGCGTGGTCGGCGAGCTGGAGACGCTCGCCGCCCGGCTCGGCCGGCCATCGCTATAGCGTGTAGCCCACCAGCACCACCAGGGCGCGGTTCTTCAGCGTCACCGCGCCGGCGCCGGTTTCCTGCGACACGTTGGTCAGTCCGATATCGTAACGCACCGAAAGCAGCGCGCGCTTGATGTCGATTCCCGCCCCGATCAACAGCCCGGCGTCGGTGGACTTGAATCCGGTGCGGGCGCCGAGCGATTTGCAATCGACGCTGCCGCTGACGTCGGTACCGGCATACTGGTCGGTGCACGACAACCGGAATGCGATGGTCGGCCCGGCGGTCAGGAACGAATGGGGAAGGTTCCGCGCGGCGAGCGTCCACCGGAGCAGCACCGGAATCTCGACGTAGTCGAGCGCGATGGCGTCGACCGTGCCGTCGGTTTCGGTGAACTTGCCCCCCTTGTGGACGTAGATCGCCTCCGGGGCGAGCGAGAAGTGGGGGGCCAGGTCGTGATCGATCGACGCGCCGACGAGGATGCCGGCAACGGTATTGGTGGGCATGCCGCGATCGGAGGTGTGCAGCGTGGCCGATACGAAGCCCACCTCGATTCCGGCAGTGGTCTGCGCCGCCAACGGCAACGCCGCGAACACGGTCGCCAGGACGATGGCCCAGAACGCACGCATGGTGATCCTTTCAGGTCGAAACGCCAGGTGATACCCAACCTGCTCACGATAGATAGCGGTACCGCCCCGTGGTGCAACGCCGCCGGTGCGCTCTTAGCTTTGGGCCATGCATTCACCGGCCGGCGACGCGGTGCGCGAACGGTGGCGGCGCGATCCGCTGTTCCGGGTCGGCGCCGTCCTGGTGCTGCTGGTCGTCGCCGCGGCGGCGCTGGCGCCCTGGATCGCTCCCCACGATCCACTCCGGGGCAATCTGGCGCGCGACTCGCTGGCGCCGCCGGGGCGGCGATTTCTCCTCGGCGCCGACGAGCAGGGGCGCGACATCCTGTCGCGCATCCTCTTCGGCGCCCGGATTTCGCTGCTGGTCGGCGTGGTTTCCCAGGCGGTGGCGGTGGCGCTCGGGCTGACGCTCGGGCTGGTGGCGGGATATTATCGCCGCTGGGTGGATCACCTGGTGATGCGCCTGGCCGACATCACCCTGGCGTTTCCCAGCCTGCTGCTGCTGATCGCCGTGGCCGCCGCCATCCGGCCGTCGCTGCCGGTGATCTTCGTGGTGATCGGCGCGGTGGGATGGGCCGGCGTGGCCCGGCTGGTGCGGGCGCAGGTGCTGCTGCTCGGGCAGAGCGGATACGTGATGGCGGCGCGGGCGCTCGGCGCCACGGATCGGCGCATCATGATCCGCCACCTCGTGCCGAACGTCCGCGCCGCGGTGATCATCACGGCGACGCTCGGCATGGCGGGCGCGATCATGGCCGAAGCGGCGCTGTCGTTCGTGGGGCTCGGGGCGCAGCCGCCCACGCCGAGCTGGGGGGCGATGGTCGCGGAAGGGCGGGACCTGTTGCGCGTGGCGCCGTGGGTGTCGGTGGCGCCGGGTGTCGCGGTGGGGATCGCGGTGCTGGGATTCAACCTCGTGGGCGACGCGCTGCGCGAAGCGCTCGACCCGATGCTGGGGCGGAACCGGATGACCGAATTCGACGAACTCAGGCGGAGCGAGTTTGCCGCGCTCGACGGCGGCGGCGTCTACCTCAACGCGCCAGCATCGGGCCGGTGCCGGCGCGGAGCCAGGCCGTGCTCGCGGCGTGCAACCGCGACCGCGGCCGCCCGGCGATGTGGCCGCTGGAGCGGATCAACGCCATCCTCGACCGAGGCGCGCTGGCTGGCGGCGCGGCTGATCAACGCCGGCGAAGACGAGATCGCGCTGATGCCGAACACCACCACGGGGATCAACGTCGCGGCGCGCGCGCTGCCGCTCGAACGCGGCGACATCGTGGTCACCTTCGACGGCGAGTTCCCCACCAACGTCTATCCCTGGCTGGCGATGGCGCGGCGCGGTGTGGTGCTGGAACGCCTGCCGCGCACGGCGGAGGGGTGGCCCGACGAGGCGGCGCTGCACGAGCGGCTCGCCGACGCATCGCGTCAAGGCGGTGTCGGTGTCGCTGACGCAATTCAGCAACGGCTACACCGTCGACCTCGACCGGCTGTCGCGGGCCACCCGGGCGGCGAGGAAGTGGCTGGTGGTCGACGCCATCCAGGGGCTGGGCCAGGTGCCGGTCGACGTGCAGCGCACGCCGGTGGACTTCCTCGCCTGCGGCGGGCAGAAGTGGCTGCTGTCGCCGTGGGGCACCGGGTTTCTCTACGTCCGCCGCGAGCTCTGCACCCGGTTCGAGCCGACGTTCGCCGGGTGGGCGGCGTTCCAGGGAACCGACGACTATACCCGGCTCACCGCCTACGATCCCCGGCCCTGGGACGATGCGCGTCGCTTCGAGGTGCTCACCTTCCCGGTGCAGGACTTTGCCGCATGGAATGCGTCGGTCGGCCTGATCCTCGCCATCGGCGTGGAGCGGATCGGTGGCGCATCTCAGGGATCTGCAGGCCCCGATTCTGGAATGGGCGGATCGGAGCGGGGCGACGGTCACCTCGCCGCTCGACGCGCATCGGTCAGGCATCCTCTGCGTCCGGCCGCCCGGCGACGTGCGCGAGGCCTATGCCCGGCTGCAGCGCTACGGGGTGCACTGCTCGCTGCGGGAGGGATCGCTGCGGCTGAGCCCGCACCTGTACAACAGCGCGGCGGAGATCGCCGAGGTGGTGGCGGCGCTGGGGTGAGGTGTGGCGTGGGCGCAACAACAACGGTCAGCGGTACGGATTCCATACGGCCGGTCGATACTGGTTTCAGTGGAGCGGCTTTCGGCTCCGGATGGGCGGAGAATCGCCCTCGGGTTCGGGGTTGCGGTGGGTAGGGCGTGGGTATTCTCTTCGCTCGACGGATCGTGCCGCCGTTCCACCTGGCGGCTCCGTTTCGACTGTTCGAAATCGTCCCGCACAACGAAATGACTTTTCGCCGCTCTGGCGGCGTGGAACGACTTGGTGTCCATGCGCGTGTATCCCGCTCTTCGTGTCGCCCGCGGTCGCCTGGCTGCGGCCGTGACGGCGTGCCAATTGGTTCTCGGCGTTGTGGCCTGCAGTCACGATCCCATTGCGTCCACCATCGGTTCGATGCCGAAGGCCACGGCGCTGGTATTGTCGCCGCCCTCGGTGAGCGTCGATACCGGCGCGACGGTCCAGCTGCAGTTCGCCATCAGCTGGTCGGACAGCGCCAGCCACAGCGCCAATGTCACCTTCGCCGCGACGGGAGGCACCGTCTCGGACAGTGGATTGTACCACGCCGGCAGCGTCGCCGGCGTCTTCCGCGTCATCGCGACGTGCGTCTGCGGCGTTGCCGACACGGCCAATATCACCATCACGGCTTCGCTCGGCCCCGGCAGCGTACCACCGCCACCGGCGGCGATGGCGCAGCTCGTCATCCAGATCAGCGGGTTGCCCGGGAATATCACGGCGCAGATCGTGGTGTCCGGACCGGGCGGGTTCTCCCGGGCCGTGAGCGCCTCGGGCGTACTCGATTCGCTGGTTCCGGGGAGTTACGTGGTGCACGGCGGAGCCGTCAACGTCGGCAGCGACATCTATCTGGCATCTCCGGACTCCCAGTCGGTGGCGCTCAACGGGGGCGATCAGCAGACGCGCCAGGTGGCCTACCTCCACACCAGCACGTCGCAGCTTCCGCCCCATCCGCGGGTCTGGATGGATTCGGACCGCGTGACGAAGCTCAAGGCGCAGGTGGCGGCCAATTCGATCCGCTGGCAGCGGGTCAAGACGGGCGCCGACGCCCAGGTAGCCAAGGGCACCCGATACAATTCGGGGGACGAGAATCTTCTTCCCGATCTCTGCCTGGCGTACCTCGGCACCGGACAGCAGAGCTATGCCACGCGGGCGGGCACGATCATCACGGCATACGCCGTCGACGCCAACGACATCACCGGCGACAGCGGCTACGGATTCCGGTTCAATCTGCCGCTGGTGACGATGGGCCTCGACTGGTGTTACGGCGGGCTCACCCCGGGCCAGCGGCATCAGGCGGCGACCTGGCTGATGAACCGCGCCGACTGGGTCTGGCCGGCGAGCAATCCGTCGCGCACCAACGCCCACGGCACCAACGACCCCAGCAACAACTATTACTGGGGCTTCATGATGACCGGGCCCGCGGCGCTCGCGGCCATGGGCGACGACACCCTCATCGGCCCGATCAGCGGCAGCAACCGCCCCGCCTATCACCTGCAACTCGCGCTGCAGCAGTGGAGCATGGTGGCGCAACCCTATCTCGACGGTCCGGGAGTGGGCGGCGCCTGGAACGAGGGCACCAACTACGACCAGGCCTGGCGGATCGGATCGTTCGCCGACGCCTTCCTGACGGCCAGGCTGCCGCTCAACGATCCGTGGTTCACCGCCGCGCTGCAGTGGCACATGCAATCGACCATGCCCGGTGGCGTCTACAAGGCGCCGCTCGGCAATCAGCCGCGCGTGAGTACGGCGACCGAATACAGCTACGACCGCTACGCCGTACTCCACCTGCTGGGCCCCGCGCACCCCGATGCGGCGCTGTTGTCCCAACTCCACTATTGGCTCGACTGGATCGGGCAGGAGCCGGTCAACGAGTTCAACGGTACCGCCATGGTGGCGTTGGAGTTGATCTACTACGACCCGAGCGTCATTCCGGCGGCCGATCTCTCCGCATTGCCGAAGGCCTTCCTCGGCCAGGGCGCCGGTGAATTCGTCTATCGCACGAGCTGGACCGCGCCGGATGCCACGGTGATGGTCTTCCAGTCCGGTCCGGTCGACTCGGGGAATCTGGACAACAACGGATTGATGATCTGGAAGGGGCAGTTCTGGATCACGGCGACGGCACAGCTCTATTCGTACAGCGGCGTCGGTTCGCCGAGCAGCTACGACAACACCATGACGGTGGGCGGAGAGAGCCAGAAACTCGGTCCGGGCGCGAACGGCGGGGAAATCATCAGTTCGCAGGTTTCCGATCAGCTGGTGGTGACGCGCGGCCAGGCGAAGATGGCGTATGGGTACGATGAATTGCCGTGGGCATCGGTGCGGCCGGTGACCAGCTACCTGCGCACCGTTGCCTACCTGCCGCAGCAGGACGTGTTCGTGGTGGTCGACGACGCGTCGGTCAAGGACTCGACCGCGACCAAGGTCTGGCGCTGGCAGATGAAGGATGCGCCGCAGGTCCTCGGCAACACGTTCGTGCTCCACAGTCCGAGCGGCGACAATCGCTGCTTCGGTAGCGTGCTGGCGCCGTCGACCGCCGTGCTCGGCACCGAGACGTTCGCCCTCGGCTCGACCCCGGGACAGACCACCAGTCAGGCGGTCACCGTCACGCTGCCGGTGCCGCAGTCGCGTGACATCATGGTCACGGTATTGCAGTGCGGACCGGGGTCGACCCCGTCATACGTCACGTCGGCGTCGCTCGACGCCAATCAGGCGACGGTGACCGTCGGAGGCTCGGTGGTGGTGGTGCCGTTCGACCCGCAGCAGCAGGTGACGCTGCATTAGCGTCGCGAGCCGCCGGCGTTACGACAACGCGGCGACCAGTTCCCGGGCCACCGCCTCGGGCGCGAACCGATGGCGCCCGGCCATGATGTTCGCGACCTGACGTCGGTAGTCGGCGACCGGCGGATGCCGGACGACAGCATCGAGCTGCGCCCGCAGGGCCTCGCGATCGTCACAGAGATAGCCGACCTCCCCCAGCTCATCGAAGATGCTCTGCAGCAGGTCGTTGCGCACCGCGATGATCGGCTTGCCGAAGGCGAGGGCATCGAGCACCGATCCGCTTCCCACCATGCGATAATGCCGGGCGCTGTACGGCATGACGGCGTAATGGACCGCGGCGACGCGCTGTTCATAGGCACCGCGACTCAACGGCCCCGCGGCCGCCGTGCCCAGCACCTGGTCGCCGCCGGGCGGCAGCCGGGCGGCCCATTCCGGGGCAAGACTGCCAATCAGTTCGAACGTCGCGCCGCTGGCCGGACCGAGCTCGGCGGCCAACGCGCAGAAGATGGCGAATCCCTTTTCATGGCTTGCCAGGCCGAAGAATCCGAATCGCACCGGGGACTGCAGCGCGCCAGGCGCGACGTGCGGAAAGAGGTAGGGGTGGTGGATGGCGGCGAGATGGCGCCAGGCGCCGGACTGCGACACCAGGTTGCGGCGGATGCTTTCGCCGAGCACGATCTGACGCGCTCCGGAACGGTCCGCCACGCGCAGGTATGCGGTGAGACGGCGCGACGTGAGCATGCCGCCCAGGGCGCCGTGGTGCACCAGCGCCACCGTGGTATTGCGGTGCCGCCGGAGCGCGAGTCGGGACGCGGCCAGGAAGATCGCGGGACTCCCCGCGGCGGCGATGACCACCCGAGCCTCATCGCGCGCGGCCTGGCGCAGCGCCCGGCCGAGAAGGCGCCACTCGGCATGCAGCCGCTGCGGAAGCCGCTTGTCACTGCGGGGCATGATGTCGATCGGGATCCATGCCACGGTCGCGGCCACCGCTGCGGGGACCAGCCGGGACACCTCGGCGAGATGGTCGGCGGCGCCGAGGAAGGCGACCGGTTCTCCGGCGAAGGCCGCGTGCGCGGCACACACCAGGGCGGCGTCGAACGGGGCGTGAGACGTGCCCCAGCAGAGCGAGTTGTACACCACGGGCACCGTTCGACTATCCCCAGCCGAGGCGATCGCGCCCCACTGACATCATGAGATCGACGACGAACCGCAATTGCGTCTCGGTCGACAGGGCAGCGAGAAACCCGGCGTCGCCGACCGGTGTGCCGCGGCGTCCCGCGTCGAGTGCCGCCGCGACGATGGCGTCGGCTTCCGCCGGGGTGTGGCGTTCGGTCACCAGGAAGTGGCCGCCGGCCTGGCGCAGCAAGGTTGCCGACTCTCCTTCGTCGTCCACATAAGCGAGGATCGGTCTCCGGGCACCGAGGTATTCGTACAGCTTGTTGGGCACCTGCCGTGGCTGGTTCTGTGCCAGCAGCAGCAGCACTTTCGAGGCCCGTTGCAGGCGCAGCGCTTCGGCATTCGGCACCGAGCCGTGCAGCGACAGCGTGTCGCCGAGTCCCGCCTGATCGGCGAGGCTCCGGGTGGAACTGCGGCCGTAGGCGGCGACCTCGCCCACGAACCGCACGCGGAGATCGGACCACGCCGCGTTCCGATCCATGCAGGTGCGGATGCTGGCGAAGAATCGCCGCGGGTCGCGTCCGGCGTAGAGCTCTCCCACATACAGCACATCCGGGCCATCGGTGGCGACCTGCTCGTCGATCGGTTCGTCGTCGGCGGTGCGCTGCGGAATGCCGTTCCGGGCCACCAGCACCGGCGCCTTCACCCGGTACGCCTCCCACCACCGCCCGATGCCGTCCGTCGCCGCAATGCACCAGTCGACGCGACGGAACGCGGCGCGCAGCAGCCGATCGGCGATCCGGGCGCCCACCGCGTCGCCGCTGAAGCCGTCGAACTGATCGGGAAACCAGGGGTCCCGGAATTCGGAGATCCACGGCACCCGGTGGCCCATCAGCGCCAGCGACGCGGCGAGGTGCACCGATTGCGGCGGCCCACTGGAATAGACGATCGCGGGTCCCTCGCCGAGCAGACGCCGGGTACGCCGCGCCATGGGACCGATCAAGCCGCGGTCGAGATCGGGGACCACCAGCAGCGAGCGGACCTGCTGCCGGAGCCACGAGGGGTGCGGAATGCGGGCGCTCTCGGCGTCGCGTGCGGGCTCGGTTGCGGCGGCGGCCGCTGCCGCTGGGCGGTGCGTCTGCCGCGACGCGAGGATCCGTTCGCGCATGGTCCGCGCCTTGGTGATCACCGCGATCCGTTCGCCTCCCGGCGCCGTTCCCGGAACGGCGCCGGTCGCCGCGTCGGTGACGACGTCGACGGCGACCCCCGCGTCGCGGAGCATGCGAACCACTCGCGCCGGTCGATATCCACCCACCCGGAGGTCCGGTGGATAGATCCCCGACAGCACGATCACCCGGCCGGGAAGCGCTATCGGCATCGCCGGTGAGACGGCGGTGAATCGGGCGCGCGGTTGGTCCCGCCGCTCGCCTGTGAAGCATGCATCCGATAAGTTCGAAGCGCGGGCATACGGACTCTCCATCGAATCACAGCGGTGTCGGTCGTTGCCACCGGGAAGTCGCGCAGTCGCGGAGTACAAGGTAACAATCCACGGCACATCGCGCGCCTCTGCGGGTCGCTGTTGCGGAATCGACTCGCCGAGCTGCAAGGGGGTTGATCGTGAAGGCCCTGGTCGTGGCCGGAGCCCGGCCCAATTTCATGAAAGTGGCACCGGTGCTGCGCGCGCTCGCGGCCCGGCGACATCAGGCGGTTCTGGTGCACACCGGACAGCATTTCGACGCCGGCATGTCCGATGCCTTCTTTGCCGACCTCGATATTCCCGCGCCCGACCACCACCTCGGCGTCGGCGCCGGCAGCCACGCCACGCAGACCGCCCGTGTCATGGAACGCTTCGAAGCCGTCGTCATGGACGAGCGGCCCGACTGGGTGGTGGTCGTGGGCGACGTGAACTCCACGCTGGCCGCCGCCCTGGTCACCGCCAAGGTGCGCCCGATCATCCGGTGCCGTCTGGCCCACGTCGAGGCGGGGCTGCGCAGCCGGGACTGGCGCATGCCGGAAGAAGTCAATCGCGTGCTCACCGATCAATTGGCGGACCTGCTGTTGACGCATTCGCCCGAGGCAGCCACACACCTCGAAGGCGAAGGCATCGGCGCCGAACGGATCATCATGGTGGGCAACGTCATGATCGATTCGCTGTTCGACACCCTGCAGCGCGCCGGTACCGAGGCACCATGGGCGCGCCACGGCCTGACGCCGGGAGGGTATGGATTGGTGACGCTCCATCGCCCGTCCAACGTCGACGACCCGGCGCAGCTCGACCTGCTCCTGACGGGGCTCGGCCGGATCAGCGCTTCACTCCCGCTGCTCTGGCCGATCCATCCCCGGACCCGCGGCCGGATGGCGGAACGGCAGCTCCCGACCGGACTGCAGGTCGTCGAGCCGGTGGGCTACCGCGACATGGCGCTGCTGCTGGATCGGAGCGCAGTGGTGATCACCGACTCCGGTGGGTTGCAGGAGGAGAGTACTGCCCTCGGCGTCCCGTGCGTGACCCTTCGCGAAGCCACCGAACGGCCCATCACCGTGACGCAGGGAACGAACCGCCTGGTGCCGTGGCCGCCGACTCCCGAAGGCATTGCCACAACGGTGGCAGCGGCGAGAGTGCGGGGAAGCGCCCGGGTCAGGACGTCGATTCCGGGGTGGGACGGCCACGCGGCGGCGCGGATTGTCGACGCGATGGAGCGGGCGGATTGGAGCGCGGCGCTGTGCCGGGATCGACCGGGCGTGTCAGGGAGCGCGATGAGCTGACGCCGTGAGGTGCCACCGCGAGCCGCAGGGCGCCACAGCGCGGCTGACGCGCCGGGTTCAGCCGTTGCCGCTGCGGGCGTTGAGCTGCGAGGGGCCCCGGAATGGCACCCGCGCCACGGTCACCAGGGGGACGCGCGCCGACCGCGCCACCGTCCGCTGGTGCGGCGAGTCGTACAGTTCGAGCTGCAGCGCATAATTGCCGCCGGGGAGATTGGCGTCGAAGCTGATCGGAATCCGCACCTCGCCCGGTCCGCCGTCGAGACCGTGGAATTCCCGCAGCCCGATCTCGTACATCATGGCGTTGGTGGCCAGCGAGTGGACGCTGAGGGTGGCGTCGACGTGGGGCAGGATGGCGTCGCCGCTCAAGCCGAGCACCAGTGTGGCGCAGATCCGCTCGCCCGACCGCACTTCGCCTTCCCATTCCGGTTCGATCGCGATCGCCTCGACCGGGCTGAACGGCATGATCGCCGCCTTGCCCGCGTCCGGCGCGAGATAGCGCTGAATGGCCTCGGCGGGATCGCCATGGAACCGAACCTGGCCGTGGTCGAGAAAGATGCAGCTGTCGCACAGCTGCACGATCCGCTCCAGCTGGTGACTCACGATCACCGCCGGGATCTGGCCCGTCACCATCTGGCGCAGCCGGTCGAACGCGCGCTGCTGGAAGGAGGCGTCGCCCACCGAAAGCACTTCGTCGACGATCAACGCGTCGGGCTCGAGGTGCACCGCGATCGAGAAGCCGAGCCGGGCGTTCATGCCGGTTGAATACCGCTTGACCGGGGTGTCGATGAAGTCGCTGACGCCGGCGAAGTCGACGATCTCGTCGAAGCGCCGCCGGATCTCGTCGCGCTTCATCCCCATGATGGCGCCCTGGAGGTAGACGTTCTCCCGCCCGGTGAGATCGGGGTGGAAGCCGGCGGACACCTCGATCAGCGCGCCGACCCGGCCCACCAGGATGCGCTGCCCGCGCGTCGGTTCCAGAATGCCGGTCAGGACCCGGAGCGCGGTCGACTTGCCGGCGCCGTTGCCGCCGATGACGCCGAGGCACTGGCCCGGTCCGACATCGAAGGAGACGTCGTGCAGCGCCCAGAACTCGTTCGCGGTCCGAACGGCTTTCCGCCGAGTTGCGCCGGAACAGGGCGCGCGCCGTGGCCGGAATCAGGTCGCGGAGCGAGTCATGCGCCGGCCCACGCTGGAACCGCTTCCAGATTCCCTCGAAGGCGATCCGGCCGGTGGTCACCTCACCACACCTCGGCGAACCACGCCGCGCCGCGCCGGAAGACGGAGACGCCGACGATCAGGAAGAACACCGCGCCGATGGCCGGCGCGAGGAGGTCGGTCGGTTGCCACAGCACACCGACGCCCTTGGTGGTGGTGGCGAGATGGGTCGTCAGCAGGTCCATGTTCCGCGTCAGCACCAGATCGAACCCCACCAGGATTCCCGAGAACGGATTGAGCATCAGCAGCGCGCGCGTTGTGCCATGGAAGCTGGCGGGGTCGTACACCACCGGCGTGAAGAAGATGCCGAAGGTGAGAAAGACCTGCACGATGTACTTGACGTCGCGGTAGAACACATTGGCGGCGGCGAGAAGAAACGCCAGGCCGAGCACCAGCGCCACGAGCAGCAGCATCAGGAGCGGAAACCAGAACACCGTCGGGCCGACCCGGGCGTGAAGAAACGGCAGCGCCAGCAGCACCACGGCGAAGCCGATCATGCCATCGAAGCACTGGGTGAGAATCGCCGCCATCGGCAGGACTTCGCGCGGGAAGTAGATCTTGGTGACCAGCTGGATGTTGCTGAGCAGGCTCTGGCTGCCGAAGGTGAGGCCGCCGGCCACGAACCCCCACGCCCACGCCTTGACCGCCAGCCCCGCGATCGGCGGCGCGTCCGACGAACCGTGAAAGGCCACCGCTCGCAGCACCAGGCTGGCACCCATGGTCAGCAGCGGCAACAGCACCGCCCAGCCGAATCCCATGATTGCCTGCCGATAGCGGACGCTGATGTCCCGGCGGACAAACTGGACCAGGAGCTCGTGGTGCGACTTGACGTCCCGAACGACCGCGCCGATCGTCACGCGAAATTCCGCATCGGGTTGAACCCCTCCCCAGACAGTGCGTGTTCCCGTATCTCATTCGCCCGGCACCGCAAGATAAGGGCCACCATGCCCGGTCGAGCCGCAAGGGCGGGGATCACGGCACTCGGGCCGCTCGGCATGGGGCTACTGGGTCACCACACCCGTCATGCGAATCACCTCGAAGTCCGAGACGTGCACCTGCTTGAGCGCGTCGTCGACGGCGTCATTCCAGCGACTGTCGGCGGTGCCGGAAACGAAGAAGTCGCCGCCGTTGTCGGCCACGATCATGCCGTACTTCTTGAGCGCGCGCAGGATCACCTGCATCTGTGGCGGGTATCCGGAAATATCGAACGACGCCTTGAGCCGCACCCGCATGCCCATCGGCGGCCGGATGGTGTCGTACGAGTTGCTGGCGGAATGGCGCGCTGGGGCCAGGTACGCCGAGCGGGTGTGCTGGATGGTGAAACGGAGAGCGTGATTGATCACGCCGCGCTGGTCGACCTCGTCGTAGCGCACCAGTCCGGGAAAGATCGGCAGTCCCGCCGCATCGGCGGACGTCCACCCCGCCGGCCGTGTGGTACCGCGGGTGAGGTCGAAGACGGCCCCGGAACCGGCATGCCACGAGCCGCCACTCGGCGACAGCGAGAACAGCTCGTAGAGCTTCCACTCGTGCTGCACGATCACCAGCAGGTGGCCGTCGCCATCGGGCTCGATCGGCGGATTGACCGGGATCGGATACGGGCCCGGGTCGCTCTCGTCGGCGTAGTCGAACGAGACCGGCGACCGGGTGAGCGTGTCGGGGACGACGATATATGGAATGCCGAAGTCGCTGCCGAAATCGGGGTGCAGCGGCTTGGACAATCCGATCTGGGTCAGGATGGCGGTGGAATTGGGGTCGACCGCGGCGGTATCCACCGGCTGGTTCCAGGGGTCGGTGGCGGGGAAGACGGCGATGCCGTTGAGCGACGCGTTGAGTCCCAGGTCGGGCAGCCCGACGTCGGGCGGCGGCAGGTGCAGCGTGTCGGGCGGTGTGGTTCCGGTGGTATCGGGCAACGGAGTGCCGCTGTCGACGGTGACGGTCGAGTCGTGGTGGGTCGAGTCGGCGGCGGTGGAATCGATGGCGCCGACGGGCGTGACCGGTCCGGTCGGAGTCACGGTCCGGCCGCAGGCCGCCATCGCAAGTACCAGAGTCGGAAACCACATGCGCATGACTATAGGATCGGGTGCAGGGTGCGTGTCGCCGAGAGGAAGCGATGCTCCGATTGCGTCGCCCAGATCCACGATCGGTACGGCACCCCCGGCATCCGTCTCAACCCCGCTCTGGCGGCGACGCCCGCCGCGTCCCGGAAGATCCCCGGAACCGAGAGCTGACGGCCGTGCTCGGGAAACGCGGTGAACGCCGCCCCGACGGCGGAATTGATGGCATCCGCCTCGAGGGACGACGGAAGCATCTCCAGCAGAATGGTCGGCTGGCGCCCGGCGGCGGTTGTCCGCCACGCCGCTGTTGCCCGGGCGCCGTCCGCCAACGCAACGCTTCCCCGGGGGTCGGCATCGAGATGCCGACCGACGTCGGGCGAATCATGCAGCACCAGCGTCGGCGCCTCCGCCACCTGAAGTGGTTCGACACGTTCGCGTTGGCGCCCGCGGAGCGCACCCCAGGCAGACAACGGTTCGAGCTCCGTCCCCACGAAACCGGCGCGCGGGTATGCCGACCTGATCGCCTGTGCGCCGGCGCTTTCCGCCACCGCGAACGTCAACACGGGGCACCGCTCCGACGCAATCGGTTCGAGCAACGTGCGATACAGTTCGTGGCTCAGGCCGATGCCGCGGAAATCCGGGTGGACCGCGACGAAGGACACCACATAACCCCATTCCTGTGTGTCCGCCAGCGCCAGGGGTCGGGGCATCGCCGCCGCGAATCCAACCAGTCGGTCGCGATCGAATGCGGCGGCCGCGCGCGTCGGCGGCGATCCGCTCAGTTCGGTGCCGAGGAGCCATTCGAGATACGCACTCGTCATTTCGAGGGAAGGGACCGGAAAGGCCGCGGTGATCAGGGCGGCGGCCTTTGATGCGATCCGGACCGGACCGTCCACCAGATTCACCATCACGGCGCTCAACATCAGCCCCGCAACACGTCCGGCCAGCGACGCGGATCGTCGCCGTGATGCGCCAGGATGGCGTGCGCCAGCCGCTCCAGCCCGAACGCCACGCACACCGAGTGCGCTGGGCCGCTTTCGCCCGCCGCGGTCTCGAAGGCCTTGCCGAAGAAGTCGGTGTGAAAGTTGAACGACCCCACCGCCAGCCGCTCGCCGGCACCGAGTTCCGCCGAGATCTCGAACTTCGTTTCGCTGCTCAGCTGGAAATAGGTCTTGGCGGCGGCGTCGGGTGCGACGAAGAAGGGATCGCTGGCGGTGCGGATTTCCACCGGCAGGTCGAGCTGGTCGAGTACCGGAATGAACCGGTCGATCGCCTCCTGCCGCCGCGCCAGCACCCATTCGCGCTCGCCGTAGAACACCAGCTCGCGCATGGTGAATTCCCACAGCCGCCGCAGGTCGGAGAGGTTGGTCGACTCGTAGCGGAAACAGCGGCCCTGCACGTCGTAGGTGGTGCCGGTGGCGGGCACTGTCGGCACCGCTGTGGCGATGGTAGACGTGATAGCAGACCGCGGGCGAGAGACAGGTGTCCGGCAGGTCGAGGTCGCCGCGGGCCGCGTCGTCGAGCGTGTCCCGCTCCGCGTGCCGCTTGCGGAAGCCGTCGATGGTGCCGAACTCCTCGTGCAGGTGCGAGACGAACGAGACGTATTGCGGAAACGACCGGAAATAGTCGCAGCGCGCCAGCACCGGCGCGGGGATCAGCGTCGGCGTCTGCAGCGGCGACCGGCTGCCACCCGGCGATGAACCGGTCGAGCAGCCGCGACACGCGCGCGTCACCGCCTCGAGCGCCGGCGCCGGAGAGCTGCACCTGTCCGGTGCCGCTGAACCAGATGCCGGCGTCGGCGCCGGGCGCGGACGGCGGCGCGGTCCCAGCCCGTCGGCGGTGCGATGCAGCACCTTGCGTTCCAGGCGTCGCAGCGAGCGCTGGATGCGCGCCGCCACCCCCGTGGCCTCGTCGCGGGTGCGGTCCACATCGGCGGCCGTGTCGTCGATGTCGATCTCGATGGTCCGGCCGTCGTCGCGGAAGCGTGGCGCGGAGATGGCGCGCGAGACGTGGGCGATCTGCTTCAGGATCTCTTCCTGCACCATCTCGTTGGCCGGCGCGGCCAGTTCGATCGTGACGGTGGTCACGACGCGGCCCCTGCCAGCGCTGCGTCACCACCCGGCCAGCTGCGCCGGCGTGCGGGCGCGCGATGAACTGATCGTCGGGAATGGCCACGCCGAAGGTGTCCTCGAGTTCGATCAGCAGTTCCAGCGCATCGGTCGACGCGAGGCCGGCGACGTACATGTCGTCGTCGCCGCCGGGCGCGCGGAATCTTCGCGATGCGCGCCACCACGGCGCGGATGGTTTCGGTCGGGTCGGTCATGACGTCCCCGGTCGACGCGGGATGCGGGCTCTGCCGGGCGGCGCGGCGCAGCGGCGTCGGTCCGGCGCCAGCGAGCCGATGCGGCGCGCCGGATTGCCGGCCATCAGCGACCAGGGCGGCACGTCGGAGAGCACCACGGCGCGCGACGAAATCACGCTTCCCCGGCCGATCCGCACGCCGGCCTGCACCATGGCGAACGCGCCGATCCAGACGTCGTCTTCGATCACGATCGGCTTGATGGCGTCGCGCGGCGGTGGCTCGCCGCGACGCCGTGCGTCGGCGTCGAGCGGGTGCCCGGGAGAATCGCGGAACTGCGAGCCGCCGGCGATGCGGCAGTCGTTGCCGATGGTGATCGCATTCGGCGATCACGAACGCGCACTGGTGTCCGACGCCGCAGCGGTCGCCGATGGTGAGCGTCGGGTGGTCGCTGAACCGGCTGGCGAACGCGAAGGAGATCTTGCCGTCGAGCAGCACGTCATCGCCGATCAGGATCACGCCGCGTCCCTGCACCCAGTGCACGAAGATGCCGCAGCGGAAGCGCCGCCCCACCCGGGTGCAGTAGGACCGGAAGATCGGTTCGGCGATGCAGACCCGCGCCACGAAATACCAGCAGCCGCGGACGCCGGTATACAGCGAGTCGCCAGGGAAGGAAGATGCCATCCGGGGAGCGGCAGGGAGATGGCGTCGGGGCCGCGCCGCACCCCGCGAGCAAACCGCGCGACCGGGTGCTGACTGGTGGCAAGCCAACGGCGCAACGCCATGATGCGGTACCGGCTCCGGCAGAATCGGGAAGAGTTGCCCGAATCTGTCCAGAGGCAACGACTATGCCAATACCCGCAGCGCCGCCCAGGTCCGCTTCCCCTTGCGCAGCAGCATCACGCCGCCGGGGAGCAGATCGTCGGCGGTCGAGCACGCGGTCCTCGGCGGCCGCGACTCGCCGTTGACCGAGAAGCCGTTGGCGGCCAGCCCGCGGCGCGCGTCGCCCTTCGACGTCGCCAGCCCCGCCCTGACCAGCGCGTCGGCGATCGGCAGCCCCGCCGCGCAACGCGTCGCGTCCGACTCGGATGCGTCGGCACCTCGGCCGCCACCAGCGCCAGCGTCCCGGCGTCCTGGCGCGCGCACATCGCGCGCTCGCCGAAGAGCACGTCGGCCGGCGGCCGCGGCGCGGCGCAGCATGTCAGCGCCGTGGATCCGCGCGGTGACGTCGTCGGCCAGGCGCCGCTGCGCCACACGCTTGCCGGGTCGGCGGCGTGCTCGCGCATGATGGCGGCGATCTCGTCGAGCGGCAGGAAGGTGAAGAAGCGGAGCAGCCGCTCGACGTCGGCGTCTTCGGCGTGCAGCCAGAACTGGTGGAAGGCGTAGGGCGAGGTCCTCGCCGGATCGAGCCAGACGTTCCCCTGCTCGCTCTTGCCGAACTTGGCGCCGCTCGCCGTGGTGAGCAGCGGCAACACCAGACCGTGCAGCCTGGTGCCGTCGCGCCGGGCGGCGAGTTCGATGCCGGCGGTGATGTTGCCCCACTGGTCGCTGCCGCCCACCTGCAGCTCGCACCCGACGGTTGCGGCCGAGATGGGCGAAGTCGTAGGCCTGCACCAGCATGTAGGCGAATTCGGTGAACGAGATCCCTTCGTCCATCCGCGACTTCACCGCTTCCTTCTGCAGCATGTAGTTGACGGTGAAGTGCTTGCCGGTGTCGCGCAGGAAGCCGAGCAGGTCGAGCGGCGCGAGCCACGCGGCGTTGTCCAGCAGGACGGCGCCGCCGGGGCTGTCCGGCGAGAAGTCGAGGAGGCGCGCGAGCTGGGTGCGGATCGCCGCGGCGTTGGCGCGGATCTCCTCGCGGCGAGAGCATCGGGCGCTCGGTGCGGCGCCCCGACGGGTCGCCGACCATGCGCGGTGCCGCCCCCGACCAGCACGATCGGCCGTCCCCCGAGGCGCTGCAGCCACGCCAGCCCCATCGCCGGGATCAGGTTGCCGACGTGGAGCGAATCGGCGGTGGGGTCGAAGCCGGCGTAGCCGGTGATCATCGTGCCGGTGGCCAGCCGCGCCGCCAGGTCGGGCGTGGCGTCGTGTACCATTCCGCGCGCGGTCAGCGTCTCAAGGAGTGTCGACATCGGTGCCGAAGATGCCCGCTCGGCGGCATCGGGTGCAAGGCGACCTGCTTCCGGATAGCTTTGAATCCATGACGGAGTTGCTCAACCGGGGCCGCCGGATCTGGTCCAGCAGGACATTCCGGCGGACCGTCCTCTTTGTTCTGCTGGGCGGCGGCCGTCTTCCTGCTGACCGCCGGGGTCGGCGCCTGGACCCGGGCCTGCGCCAACGACGCCTGCCCGTCCATCCAGGGCCTGACCGGCTACGACCCCGACCAGGCGTCGAAGGTCTACGCCGCCGACGGCCGCCTGATCACCGATTTCGGCCTGACCCGCCGGACCGTCATGCCGCTCGCGGAGATGGCGCCGGCGATCCCGGCGGCGTTCGTGGCGGTCGAGGACAAGCGCTTCTACCAGCACCACGGCATCGACTGGATCCGCTTCTTCGGCGTCATCAAGCACACCCTCCTGCACGGCAACCTGCAGCAGGGCTTCTCGACCATCACCATGCAGCTGGCCGGCAACCTCTGGCCGGCGGAGATCAACCGGCAGCAGCGCGGCATCGCCGGCATTCCCCGCAAGATCCGCGAGATGCGGGTGGCGATGGACATCGAGCGCCAGTTCACCAAGGCGCAGATTCTCGAGATGTACCTCAACCAGATCAACCTCGGCAACGGCGCCTACGGCGTCGAGGCCGCCTCGCAGCGCTATTTCGGCAAGTCGGCGCGCGACCTGAACATCGCCGAAGCGGCCACGCTCGCCGCGCTGCCGAAGGGACCCGAACGCTACAACCCGCGGCGCAATCCGTCGCTGGCGGTCGAGCGCCGCAACTACATCATCGACCTGCTGCGCGACGACGCACCGGATCACGCCGGAGGACGCCGAGCGGTGGAAGGCGTATCCGCTGCTGCTCTCGTCGCGCAACGACTACCACACGCTGGCAGCTATTTCGTGGAATACGTCCGGCAGCAGCTGGCGCCCCGGTTCGGTGACGATCTCTACCGCGACGGCCTGCGGATCTACACCACGCTCGACCTCGACGCCCAGCTGGCTGCCGAGCGCGCGCTCGACGACCAGCTCGACAAGATCGAGAGCGGCGCGATGGGGCGGTACAACCACGAGACGTATCGGGAGTTCCAGGCCAGGAAACAGGGCGACGTGTCGGAAAATTCCACGCCGTACCTGCAGGGCGCGGCGCTGGTGATGGAGGCCAGGACGGGCAACATCCTCGCCATGGTCGGCGGTCGCGACTTCGACGACTCGAAGTTCAACCGCGTCACCATGGCGCTGCGGCAGCCGGGCTCGACGTTCAAGCCGATCCTCTACTCCGCGGCCGTCGAATCGGGCCTGACGTTCGACGACGTGGCGCAGGACGCCCCGATCTCGGTGCCGATGCCGTTCGGGCAGCCGGATTGGGAGCCGCAGAACTACGAGGGGAGCTTCACCGACTCGATGCTGACGCTGCGCGAAGGGCTGTGGCGCTCGCTGAACAGCATCGCGGTGCGGGTCGGGCTGCAGGTCGGGATCGAACCCTTGATCAACGAAGCGCGCCGCTTCGGGATCACCACCCCGATCGACTCGGTGCCGTCGATCTTCCTCGGCTCCAACGGCGTCCGGCCGATCGAACTGATCGCGGCCTATTCCACCTTTGCCAACCTCGGCCCGCGCGTGGTGCCGAACGCCATCGTGCGCGTCGAGGACCGGCACGGCAAGATCCTCTATCAGTCGGAGCCGCAGAGCGTCCCGGTGCTCGATCCCGCCACGGCGTGGACCATGAATCAGGCGCTGCAGGGGGTGGTGAAGTACGGCACGGCGTCGAGCGCGGTCTGGGGCGCCGGCTTCCACGTTCCCGCCGGCGGCAAGACCGGCACCACCAACGATTTCAAGGATGTCTGGTACATCGGTTTCACGCCGGACATCGTGGCCGGGATGTGGATGGGGTTCGACAATCCGCAACCGATCAAGCAGCAGGCCCAGGGCGGGTACTACGTGGCGCCGGCGTGGACCCAGATGATGTCCGACATCTATTCGCGCCGCAAGACACCGGGCGACTGGACGCCGCCGATCGAGCTGCAATCCACCGCCGCCCCGGGCGGCACCCCGGGCGCTGCCCCCGCGGCGCCGAACCCTCCGGCGCCGGCATTGCCGGTCGCTCACTGATGCTGCGGCTCGACGCCGCCTGGGTCCTGCCCGTTGCCACGCCGCCGATCCGCGACGGATCGGTGCTGCTCGACGATCGCGGCCGGATCGCCGCCGTCGGTCCGCGCGACGCCGTGCCGGTGTCGGGTGACGTGCCGGTCGACGACCTCGGCGACGTCGTGATCCTTCCCGGGCTGGTCAACACCCACACCCATCTCGAACTCACCGGCTTTGCGGGCCTGGTCGAAGACGTCGATTTCTGGGAGTGGATCAAGCACATCATTGCGCTCAAGTCGGCGCGCACGGACGAGGCGTTCTTCCATGCCGCCGAGCAGGGCATCCGGGACTGCTGGGCGGGCGGCGTCACCACCGTCTGCGATCTCGGCAACAGCGGCCAGGTCATCGCGGCGCTCGATCATCTCGGCGCCAGCGGCGTGGCGCATCACGAAGTCTTCGACCTGCACACCGGCGATCCCGAGCAGGTGATGCGGCGCTTTGCCGGCCAGCTGGAACATCTCGCCCCGTTCGCGGCCGGCCGGGTGTCGCTCGGCGTCTCGCCGCATGCCCCCTACACGGTGAGCGGCCAGGTCTATCGCGCCACCGGCGAGCTGGCGCGGGCCCACGGCGTGCCGATCGCGGTCCACATCGCCGAGCCGCCGGACGAGTCAGCGTTGCTGCGCGACTTCACCGGCACGTTCGCCGACATGCTGCGCGAGCGCGGCGTGGCGCGGCTCAGCGACACGCCGATCTCGCCCATCGGATGGCTGGCGCAACACGGCGTGCTCTCGCCGCGCACCATCTGCGCGCACGCGATTCACACCGACGCTGACGACACCGAACTGTTGCGGCGCCATCAGGCGGCCATCGCGCATTGTCCGCGGAGCAACCGCCGGCATCACCGCGCCGACGCGCCGGTGGATCGCTACGTTGCCGCGGGACTCCGGGTGGGACTCGGCACCGACTCGGAAGCGAGCGTCGCCCCGCTCGACCTGCTGGCCGAAGCGCGCGTGGCGCGCCTCCTGGCGGGATGGACCGCCGCCGAGACGCTGCACGCCCTGACCCTGGGGGGCGCCGAAGCCCTGGGGATGGAACGCGACATCGGGTCGATCGAACCGGGGAAGTGGGCCGATCTGGCGGTGATCGCGGTGCGACGGCCCGCCGGGGATTCGCCCGAAGAGGCGGTGCTCCGCAGCGGCCGCGACGCGGTGCGGTCCACCTGGCTCAGCGGCACGCCGGTGCACGAACCCCGTTCGCACTCTTGAAAGCCGCGCCGATCCTGGGTATCCATCCAGCTCCCGAGAGACGGATTTCCGGAGTGTCGCAAGTGCGGTGTCTGGCCCTGAACGCCTCGTTTGAGCCCCTGACCATGGTGCCCACGCGCCGCGCGTTGCGCCTGGTCATCGAGGGCAAGGCCGAGATCGTCGAGGCCGACGGCGAGGAGCCGATACGAAGTGCCCGGCTGCAGATGCCCAAACCGGCCATCATCCGCCTGGTCCGCTTCGTCCACGTTCCCCGCCGCTTCCGCCGTCAAGTCACCAACACCTTCCTCTTTGCCCGCGACGGCTACACCTGCCAGTACTGCGCCCGCACCCAGGGGCAGCTGCGGTTGCGCGAATGCCTCACCCGCGATCACGTCGTGCCGCTGTCCCGCGGCGGCTCGAACGACTGGACCAACGTGGTCACGGCGTGCTCGGCGTGCAACACCCGCAAGGGGAGCCGGCTGCCCGAAGAGATCGGCATGCACCTGTTGCGCGCGCCGATGGAGCCGCATTTCGTCCACCTGTCGTGGGCGGTCCGGCGGCTGTCCGCGGCGCAGCTGAAGTACATCCGGTTGTTCTACGGTGAAGAGGCGCTCGCCGCCATCCGTCCTCACTGACCGGGCGGTGCGCCCCCGGCCGTGAACGCCGCGGTCTGGGCGTGCAGCGGCCGGCTCGGCAGGCCCTGATCGAGCACCAGCCGTCCCAGCAGGTCGTCGATCGGGCTCCCCTGGCCGGCCTGGTGCTGCAATTGCCGGATCTGCGCGGCGCTCAGCGTGCTGATCTCGAGGTCGATGGCGTAGTACCACTGGCCCGGCCCGGGCGGCGCCAGCGCCAGCCCGAACCACTGCTCGATCCACGCCCGGAGGGCGTCGAGCCCGGCGAACCGCAGATCCGCGCGGCGCACCGCTCCGGTCACCGTGGTCAGCGCATACCGATCGGTGATGGCGACATAACGGATGGTGTCGGTCCATTCCGCCCTCGGACCCTGCACATCCGACACCGCCCGCTGCCGCCAGAGCTGTACCGTCCAATGGAGGATGATCGGCAGCCCGCCGCGCAATACGCCGGACCAGTCGGGGTCGGCGGTCAGGTTGGTGAGATGGAACGAGAGGCTGTCGCCGCCGACGCGCGGTTCGAGGCTGGCCACCAGCTGCACGTGCTGCTGCCCCGACGCCGCGGGTGCGACGCCGGCCGTGAGCACGGCCAGGGACAGCAGCAACCGGTGCACCGATCCGCTCAGAACCGGTGCGTCAGTCGCAGTACGAAGCGGACCGGCTCGGGGTCCGCGATCGCCTTGGCGAGATAGAGCCCGAGCCACCCGCCGTCGAGTCCGATGCCGGCGTCGGAGCGCCACTCCCCGAGCGTCTGGATGCGATCCTTCGGCACGAATCCGGCGCTGTCGCCGGCCAGCCATGCCGAGGCCGCGTCGCCGAACAGCACCAGCGTCGGCCGGCGCAGCCCGACGCTGTAACCGCCGATGCGCGTGGTGAGATTGGTGTTCAGCGTGCGGCGGTATTCCACCTGCATCCCCGCAACGCGATCGCACAGCGCCGGTTCGGCGGGGTCGGGGCGGCGGCGGTTGTCGCAGTTGACGGCGCGGAACGCATAGCCGGGAAGGAGATCGACGCCGCCCGTGGCAAGCCGGCGCTGCACGGTGAGCGGATCGCCGGCCAGCCAGCCGCTCCCGGTGACGCGGAAGTGGAGACTCTGCAGCGGATCGAGCCGCAGGTACCACCGCGCATCGAACGCCAGCTCGGTCTCGCCGTATCCGGTTGACGGCATCGCGGCGCGGATCGTCGCCGGCAGCGAGACCGCCGTCACGTCATTGCTCCCCACGTGGGTCAGCCGGGCGCGAACGTAGAAGCCCGACGCGATACCGGTGGTCCGATCCCGGGTATCCCACGTGCCGCCGAGCGAGAAGAGATCGTACTGGCCGTCGTCGATCAGCGGATTGGGGCGCCACGGTTCATTGGTGTGCGCCAGTGAAAAGACGTCCAGCTGGTGCAGCGTCGTCTCGCGATAGCGGTGCCACGACGCGTCCACGGTCAGGTGCGGTTCGACCGTCGCACGCCCGAAGACGCCGCCGCCCTTCTGCTGATACCAGTCGCTGTAGTCGCGGCGCAGGATGAGCGCCGCCAGCCCCGATTCGACCGGGGCGTACGGTTGATCGACGGTGGGGACCACCATCGCGCCGGCTTCGACGCCGGCGGTGACGGGAATGGTGCCGGCGCGGTTGACCGTCAGCCGGAGATTCCAGCCGAAGTCCGAGCGCAATCCCGTCGGGTCGCTGGCGGTGCGTACCTCGCCGGTGCCGCGCAGGACCGCGCTCCACACCGGATCGGCCTGCCAGTCGAGCTGGGGATGGATGTCGATCGGCAATCCGTCGACCCGGTTGTACGTCCCGGCGCCGATCCGGAGCCCGGCGCGCAGCGATCCGCTGCCGAACATCGCGCCCGACGCGTAGCCCAGCAGCGAACGATTCGGGTGCCGCAGCGCCACGGTGCCGTCGGGAAGGCGCACCACCGGTGCGGGATCGTCGCATTCGTAACGGCGCCCCTGGGCGAACGCCCCGTTGTCGATGGACGAGATCCCGCCGAGGACCGTGATCGATCCCTCGACCCGGGCCGAACGGGTCAACGCCAGATCGCCGTTGATCACGATCACGTCGCCGGTGACGGTGCCGTCGATCCGCAGCGAGCCGCCGAAGACGGCCACATTTCCCGAGATGGTCATCGGTGTCGGGATCGTGCCGTCGGTGAAGCGGGCAGCGGCGGTACCGTTGAAGCTGGCCACCGCCGCATGGAGGATCGAATCGGTGAGGCAGGAGTTGCGTGGCGGTCCGGCGGGCGGTCCGCCAATCGGGACCGGTTGCGCCGCAACCTGCGCCGCGGCGCCGTGGCGCGCCGCGAGCGCCGGAATCAGCGCCAGCGCCAGCGCGAACCGCAGCGTCGCAGGGGATCGTGCCGTCATCCGTCTCCTCCTCCGCGCATGCGCAACCGCCGCATCCGCCGGTACAGGTTCCCGCGATCCGTCTTGAGCATCCGGGCCGCTTCGGCGATGTTGCCGCCGGCCGAGGCCAGCGCTCCGCTGATCAGGTCGCGTTCGAACTCATCCAGCCGGTCGCTCAATCCGACGCCCGTTGTCCACGAACGGGCGGGCCGCGGTACCGTCGCCGGCGGCGGCCGGCGGCGCCACCGTCACCGGCACCCAGCCCTGCAGGATCCGCGGCACCAGCTCGCCGGTCACTTCGTCGCCGCCGATGATGCTGAGTCGTTCGACGATATTGGCCAGCTCCCGGACGTTGCCCGGCCATGCGTGGCGCGCCAGCGCCGCGATGGCGTCGGCGGTGAAGCGCGGCGGGTTGCGCGGCCGGAGCCGCGCCGCGAGGTGCTCCACCAGTTCGGGGAGGTCGCCGATCCGGTCCCGGAGCGGCGGCACTTCGATCGGAAAGACGTTGAGCCGGAAGTAGAGGTCCTCGCGGAAGGCGCCGTTGGCCACCGCCGTCTCGAGCCGGCGGTTGGTGGCGGCCAGTACCCGCACGTCGACCCGTTGACTCCGTTCGGCGCCGATCCGCTGGATGTCGCCACTCTCCAGCACCCGCAGCAGCTTGGCCTGCGCCTCGAGCTGCAGGTCTCCCACTTCGTCGAGGAAGAGCGTGCCGGTGTCGGCCAGCTCGAACCGTCCGATGCGGCGCTCGGTGGCGCCGGTGAAGGCCCCGCGCTCGTGGCCGAACATCTCGCTCTCGACCAGGTCGCGGGGAATGGCGGCGCAGTTGACCGACACGAACGGGCGGCGGATACGGGGCGAGCCGCGGTGGATCGCGTTCGCCACCAGCTCCTTGCCGGTGCCCGACTCGCCGAAGATCAGCACCCGCGCCTCGGTCGGCGCCACCTGCGCGATCAGCTGCCGCACGTGCTCGATGGCGGCGCTCGTTCCCACCAGCGTCGGCCGGGGGCCGAGGGCGGCGCGCAGGGCGCGATTCTCCGCCTGGGTGCGTACCAGCGTTTCGGCGGAACGCACCGCCACCAGCAGCGACTCGGGGGCGAGCGGTTTCTCGAGGAACTGGAACGCGCCCATCTGCACGGCGCGCACCGCATCGGCCAGTTGCGCCTTGCCGCTCATCATGATCACCGGGATGTCGCGGTCGCCGGCCCGGATCCGCTCCAGCGTGGCCAGTCCATCGGGGCCGGGCGGCATCATCAGATCGAGCAGGATGATGTCGGGATGCTCGTCGGGAAGCGCCAGTACGGCGGCGTTGCCGTTGGGTGCGTCGCTGACGTCGAACCCTTCCTGCTTGAGCAGCGCACCCACCATCCGGCGGATGTTGGTCTCGTCGTCGACGATGAGAATCCTGGTCACGCCCGTCCCTCGGGTCGTTGCGCCGGCAGTCGCACCACGAACGTGGCGCCGCCGCCGGGCGTCTCGGTCACCGCGATGGTCCCGCCGTGCTGCTCGATCGTCTGGCGCACGATCGTCAGTCCGAGGCCGGTGCCATCACCCTTTTCCGTGTAGTAGGGCTGGAAGATCAGCTCGCGCCGTTCGGGGGGGATGCCCGGTCCGTTGTCGCTGACGGCGACTTCCACGCGCCCGTCGATCTGGCGCAACTGGACGTCGATTGCGCCCTGGCCGTGACACGCTTCCACCGCGTTGCGAACGATGTTGCTGAAGGCGCGACGCAGCGGATCGTAATAGCCCACGATCGTCGCCACATCCGGGGCGGGGCGAAAATTGCGCGTCATGGCGGCGGGGACGGTGCTGCGCAGCAGGTCGTCGAGCAGTTCACCGAGGTCCACCGGCGCCGCCACCCCTTCGGGGAGTCGCCCCAGCTCGGCAAATTCCCGCGCCATCGACTCCAGCCGGGCCGATTCGACCGCGATCACGTCGAGTTCGTCGCGGAATTCCGGCGGCGCCCGTCGCGCCATCTGCGACAGCGCCAGCCGGATCGGCGTGAGCGGGTTCTTCATTTCGTGGGCCACGCGCCGGGCCACCTCGCCGAAGGCGCGCAACCGCTCCGCCTCCAGCTCGACCGCACGGGCCTGTTCCAGATCGTGTTGCAGATCCCGGAGCGCCGCCTGCAGCACGGCGAACTCGGGAATGGCATGTTCGGTCGGCTCCGGGAGCGGGTCGTGCTGGCGGATCCGGTTGGTCCAGTCGACCACCTCGTCGAGCGGCGCCGAATACTGGCGCGCCAGTGTGCTGCCGAGGAGGATCGCGGCCACCAGCGACAGGATCGCCGCCGCGATCACCGCCGCCGCCCCGGCCGCCGAGGCGCGGTTCTGCAGGTACGGCGCGGCCGGCGCGTTCTGCAGCAGGGTGCTGTCCGCGGCGCGGTTCCGATCCACCACGGTCCGGACCGAGTCCGGCAGCGCGGTGCCCTCGAGCACGGCGAACATCGGCGGGGCGGTACGCGCCACGGCCGCAATCCCGGCGTCCTCCTGCACCGGCCGGGAGTACCGCAGGGCATACACCCCCAGGGTCGTCAGCAACACCAGGGGGATGGCGCTCACCACCAGCAGCGCCACGAAAAGGCGACCTCGAAACGTCAGTCGTGACACGGGGTTGGAATATGCACCCGGCGGCCCGGTCCGGGGACTCTGGCCCGAAACCTGCCAAGCAATGGGCCATGCAGAAGAACTACCCCCGCCGCCCTGCCACGTCATGGACCCTATCGGTCCTCGCGTGCGCCGGGTTGGCGCTGGGTGCCGCCCCGCTTGCGGCCCAGAGCCTCACCATCGGCCGCCTGGTCACCACGGTCGTCGACGAGCGGGGGGCACCGGTCCCCGACGTCACCGTCACCGTCGAGCGGCAGGGCGTCGCGTTCCGCGTCCTCACCACGGATCATGCAGGACAGATCGTCGTCACCGGAGTGGCGCCGGGCCAGTATGCCGTGCTCGCCGAACAGCTGGGCTACCAGCCCGTCCGGGCACGCGGCATTGCGGTCGTCGCCGGCGGTACCAGTCAGGTCACCGTCCGGCTGCGCCATCATCCACCGCCGATCACCAGCGTCGAGGAAGAAACGGCGAGTGCCGTCATCTCCGGCGGGGCCGATGCCAGCCGCGCCATTGTCGGCTCCGGCCTCTCGTCCCTGGCTTACCGCCGGGGCGTGACCGACCTGGTACGCGACTTTTCCCGCATCGGACCCGCGGGCGACGGTCGTGACGGCGTGGCCGGCCCCGGAGCCGGACTGCCGCCCGGATTGGCCCGGCTCGAAGTCGACGGCTTTCCCGAAGCGCTCCTGCGCCACCCCGGCGCCCCGGCCGAACCGGTGACGGCACCGCTCTTCGACCGCCAGGACATGCAGCAGCTGGTGGTGACCGATTTCGCCCGCGACGTCGAATGGCGCGGCACGCTCGGCACGTTGTTGAGCGCCGTGACCGCGACGCCGCCGTCACGCACGACGTTCACCCCGTGGGCGACGGCCAGCAGCGCTCGCCTTGGCGGGCGGTCCGCGGACAACCCCGGGGATTCCGCCGCCTACTCCGTTCAGGCCGGCTTCTTCGCCGGTGGTCCGATCAAGGGCGATACCGCCGGCTGGACATTGAGTGCCACCTATCAGCAGCTCGCCGACCCGACCGCTGATCCGTTCACGGCAACCAGTTCCGCCGGAGAACCTGCCGATCTGGGTGCGATCCGTGCTGACGCGCTCGCCAATGGCCGGACCGACGTGACCCGGTGGACCGTGCCGACGGTGCGGCGCTGGAAGGGCGGCAGCGGGATGGGTCGGATCGACTGGCAACTCGGTCCGACCGCGTCGCTGGCGTTCCGCGCCGGCGGCGCAGCGTGGAAGGAAGACAATCCGCAGTACGGAACGGGGCTGAGCAATGGCGCTGGTTCCGCGCTCGACGCCAGCGACTTCAGCGGAGCCGCCACGCTCAGCGTCAACGGCGAGACCGTGCTCAGCGAAACGCGGCTGGGCGGATACGCCAGCAAGCGCAACTGGAGCGGAGCCGGCCTGCCGTACACCGCGCTCGTTGCCGACGGCGTTGCCCTCGGTACCGACGCCACCCTTCCCGGCAATTTCAAGGAATCGGCGTTCGACCTCGGTGAAACGGTGACCTATCAGGGCGGCGCCCACGAATTGAAGGGCGGCGGCAGCTTCACCCTGCGGCACGTGACCGACGACTGGGTGCCGGAGAGCACCGGGTCGTACCTGTTCGGCAACGTCAGCGGCTTCGGCGCCGACCAGGGCGCCTTCGCCCAGGCCATCGCGTCACGGCCCGCGCAGTCGCTGAGTATCTCGGACGCGGTGCTCTTCGGCCAGGACACCTGGCAGGCATCGGCCCGGTTGCAGCTTTTCGGTGGCGTGCGCTACCTGGTGGAGCACCTGCCCAGCGGCGCGGTGGCGGTCGACGCGCCATGGGAGCTGGTGGCCGGCATCGCCAACAACACCGTGCCCAAGCAGTCCAAGGGCGTCCTCGGGCCGCGGGTCGGCTTCGTGTGGGACGCCGACGGCAGCGGGCGGACGCTGGTACGTGCAACCACCGGTCTCGAGGACGGCGGCTACGACGTAGCGGCCCTCGCCGAAGCGGCCCGCGACGACGGTGACGTTACCGTCCGGCGCCTGACCGGCGATCTGACGTGGCCGATGGTTGGCAGCGCCAGCACGGCTCCGGTCACCGGAACCCGGCTCACGCTCTTCGGACCCGACGTTCGCATGCCGCGGACCTACAAGACCAGCGTCTCGATCGAACACGCGCTCGGCGCCGGCACGCGGCTGGTGGTCAGCGGGCTGTATGCCCACACCAACTATCTGCTGCGCCGCGTCGACGTCAATCGCATCCAGGCCCCGCTGGCCACCGCCGCCGACGGACGCTCCGTCTGGGGCTCGCTGCAGCAATACGGTGCGCTGATCGTTCCGGCCGTCGGCTCCAACCGGCGCTTCAGCGAATTCGACATGGTCTACGGATTGAGTTCCACCGGATACGACGACGATTACGAGGCGACCGTCTCGCTCGACCGCCAACTGGCGCGCGGGCTCTCGGTCGACGTGAGCTACACGTGGTCGCGCACCCGGGACAATCGTCCCGGCGCCTACGCCCCGAACCCGGCCGACCGGCTCTCGCCGTTCCCCGACGGGCTCAACGGCGCGTCGTGGGACATCGGTACCTCGGATCTCGACATTCCGCACCGGGCGGTGGCCACGGTGCAGTACGCCTCGGGCGGCGCCATGCCGCTCACCCTGGCGGCGCGCTACCGCTACCGGTCCGGCCTGCCGTTCACGCCCGGATTCCCCCAGGGCGTCGATGTCAACGGCGACGGCTCGGGCGGCAACGACCCGGCGTTCATCGGACGCGGACATCTCCGGCATGCCGGCGCTGGTGAGCGCCAACGCCTGCCTGGCGCCGGAGATCAACCGGATCGCGTCACGCAACAGCTGCCGCGACCCGTGGGTGCAGTCACTCGACGCGGAAGCGTCACTCGGCATCGGCCGACACCTGGCGGTAACCATCGACGGCTTCAGTCTCGTGGGCACCGACACCGGCGTGTACGATCACGCCGCCGTCGTGGTCGATCCGAACGGCACCATCACCGTCAACCCGGCCGGCAGGCTGGTGCTGCCGCTGGTGGCCAACCCCCACTTCGGACAGCTGTTGGCGCGGCGCGGCGAACCGCGGCTGGTCCGGCTCGGCCTGCGGGTGACACCATGATGCGACGACTGCTGCTGCTCTCGGCGGCCCTGGCCGGCGCGGCGTGTTCCAACGCCGGGGAGAATCTCGGCCTGCCGGCGCTGCGGCAGGGCACGATCGCCACGCGCGTCTACCTCGATCGCGACGGATCGCAGTCGTTCACCACCGGCGATACCACCTTCGCCGGGATCCGCGTCGCGCTGTTCAGCGCCGGCGGCCGCGACACGCTTGCCGTGGTGCCCACTGATACCTCGGGCATCGCCATCTTCGACACGCTCGCGGTCGGCACGTATCGCGTGGCCTCGATCCGCACTCGCTGGGCGATTCCATCGGCCTGGTGGCGGGCGATACCGGTGCCGTCCGGATCGTCGCCGACTCCGGCGGTGCGGCGCGACTCATCCGGATCGGCTTTCCGGAAGTCACCATCCAGCAGGAACGGCAGCTGCCGGCGGGCAAGCGGGTGTTCGTCCGCGGCATCGTGTCGTCGCCGCTGGAGGCGTTCCACGATTCCAGCACGTTCCTCGTCGACGCCACCGGCTTCCTGCGGATCACCAACTCGCGCCCCTGGGTGGCGCGCGGCGGGAACAACATCGGCGACTCGGTGCTCGTCCTGGGCACCACCGATTCGGCACAGAACGAAGCGGTGCTCGACAACGGCATGGTCGGCACCCTCGGCCTCGGTACCCTGCCGGTAGCAGTGCCGGTGACCGTGCCCCAGGCGATCAACGCTGAAGACGGTTCGCTCGATGCCGCGCTGGTGACACTCACCGGCGCCGTCATCATCGATACCATGGCCGCGAGCCCCGATTTCCTGCTGCACGTGGCGGATCCGTCCGACAACGCCACCACCGTGGGCATCGTGATCGATTCGCTGCTGCGCATCGCGCCGGCTGTCTGGGCGCCCGGTCTCCACATCAGCGTCCATGGCGTGCTGATGCCGGTGGGCAACGGAACCTGGGTCATCAAGCCGCGTCTTCCCGCCGACATCACCCTCAGCAACTGATCAGCGGTGGCGCGCCAGCCGCGCCGCCACGCCGTAGCCGGCAACGCCCGCAATCACGGCGTACCACGCGGGCGTCATGGCGGTGACGAATGCCGCCAGCGCGAACACCACGAGCGCCCCGGCGCCGAACCACCACGCCGCTCTCGGTCCCGCGGCACCGCCGCACCATCCCGCCAGGGCAAACCACCACGCCGTCCACACCACCGTCCACCAGGGAGCATACCGATCGATCTGATCGGTGAACGGGTGGATCAGCACCCATCCCATCGCGATCGAGAGCGGATCGGACGCGACGACGGTGGCCGCCGAATCGACCGCGCCGCTGAGCAGTTCCACGCGGTTGGCGCGCCATCGCCAGCGGAAGCGCCAGGGCACGCCGACCGGGATCGCCATCGCGCCCCGGAAGCGCCATTCCGGCGTGCGGACGCGGAAGCGGCTGGCCCGCATGCGCGCTTCGAGGATGAGATCGTTGCCGGACTGGCTGACGCCGACCTGGACGGCGCCACTCCGGTCGACGATGCGGACGATCGACACCGGGCGCGCGGGAACGGTGGCGGCACGCCGGGTTACGTCGACGAGCAGGTCGAAGGTGTCGCGTCGTGGCGGCAGGGCGGCCAGCGGATCGTTGGGGATGACGATGCCGTCGATCGCGCTGCTGTCGAACGTGCCGGCAAAGCGATCGTGCCCCGGCCAGCGATGTAGCACCTGACCGGTCCACGGCGCCGGTCCGTCGAGCGACGGGCGGAGTCCCCAGCCACTCGCCAGCCAGACCACCGCTGAAAGCGCCAGCAACACCGCGGCGCGGCGCCGTGCCACGGTGGTCGCGGGGGCGGCAAACGAGGCCAGCCACGGCGCGACGCTCCACCCGAGCAGCGCGCCGCCGGTGTTGGCGATCACGTCGCCGAGCGTTGCGTCGCGGCCCACCAGCAGCGTGCCCTGGGTGCACTCGATGGCGGTGCTGAGCAGTGCGCACCAGACCACGGTGCGCGTGACGCGCCAGCCGGCGGCGCGCGCCAGCACGCCCAGCGGTGCAAAGAGCAGCACGTTGAGGAAGACGTCGGTGGCGCCGCCTTCGCCGCAGACGATGCAGTGCCACGACGTTTCCGTCAGCCGGAACGCGGCCGCGGGGTCGGAACGCAGCGTCGCCCAGCCGACGACCAGCAACCAGATGGCGGCGGCGGGCACCAGCCATCGCGGCCGCTCACTGGTCACGGGTGGTCGGCGCTGACGGTGGCGTAATAGTCGAGAATCCGGGCGACGATGGCGTCGGCCCCGAAAGTCGACACGGCGTGTTGGCGCGCAGCCTGCGCCAGCCGGAGGCGCTCGCCGTCGTCGCCGAGCAGACGGTCGAGCACGTCACTCAACGCCGCCGCGTCCGCCATGTCGATCGGCATCCCGCCCGGCCCGGTCATCCAGCGGAGCGTGGGGTCGTCGTGCACCACGCACGGCAATCCCGATGCGCCGGCTTCGAGCAGCGCCAGCGGCATCATCTCGAACAGCGATGCCATGACGAACACGTCGGCAATGCGGTACAGCTCCGGCATCCGCTGCCCGGGGAAACCCAACCAGCACCCGCGCCGCGTCGCCGAGTCGCGCCCGCGCCACCGTCACGAGTTCGTCGCTGTCGCTCTCGCGCGCGCCCGCGGCCACGAGCACCGCCGGGCGGTCGGCGTGCTGGGCGTTGTACGCCGCCACGGCGTCGATCAGCCAGTCGATCCGCTTGTGCCTGCGCTTGATCGCGGCGACGCTGAGCACCACCGGTACCCCGGTGGCGATGCCGAGTTCCCGGCGCAGCTCCGGCTCGGTGCCGGGGTGAAACCTCTCGCCATCGACGAAGTTGCCGATCACCGTCCACGTGGGGCGGGTGTAGCCCGCCGTGCGGCACTGCTCGAGGTGCGCCGGCGCCAGGTGCTGCACGTATCGCAGCCGGGCCAGCCACTCCGGTGGCTCTTCGGTGCCGTGGGCCAGGATGGTGCGGGTGCGGAGCAGACCGGCGCGCCGCAGCTGTTCCATCCGCCAGGCCACCAGCGGATCCTGCACGTGGAGAATGTCGAAGCGTCCGTGCCGCAGTGCCCGCTGCAGCGACCACGCGAACGTCGATTGTTCCGTGTCGTACGGCGACGCCAGGCCGGCACGCCACGCCAGCGCCGCCGGCAGGCGGTGTCGCCAGCGGGCGTTGGCGTCGGATTGCCGCGGCAGGTTGGCGAGCACCGTGCCGTACGACGGTGGTGTGGCGCCGCCCTGGAAGAGGTGGACGTCGATCCCCCGGGTGTCGAGCGCCAGTGCCAGATCGTCCGCCCATGCTTCCACGCCGCGGGCAATGTGGCCCAGGCCGCTCGACGCGATGGCCACTTTCATTCGGTGGGACCGGACCGGTGCAGGCTCCCGACGCGGGGTCGCGATGGAAGGATCGTGGCCCACATCCTGAACCGGTCATTCCAGCCGAGCGGCCGCGGCGGGCCGCTTCGCGGAGATATCGCCGCGCCAGCCGGAAATGCCGGAAATGGAACAGCTCCCGCCCGTAGCGCCGGTACAGTTCGAACTCCTTCTGCCGGACAACGTCGGGAGCCAGCTGCAGTTGCCCGGCCAGTCGCGCCACGTTCGCCAGTTCCGCGGCGGCGAACCGCGGCGTCTGAAAAGTCAGACTCTCCATGGTCGGCCGGTACTCGGCCAACTCCTCGTCGAGCAGGCGGAACGTCCAGCCGGCGTGCGCCAGCCGGAGCCAGAGATTGTAGTCCTCGACGCCGATCAATTCGCGGGACTCGTCGAATCCGCCGACCGCTTCCCACGCGCGGCGCCGCACCAGCACGGTCGAGGTCCGGATCGTGTTCTTCACCCAGAGCGACGAGAAATCCGCGGTCACCGGCAGCTCCCCCCGTCGGATGCCGGCGATGTAGCTCCGCGCCGAGATCACCGCGGTGTCGGTCTCCGTCGAGCCATTCACGCTGCCGCTCGATCCGGGTGGGAAAACTGATGTCGTCGGCGTCGAGCAACGCGATCCATTCGGCCGACGTGGCGGCAATCCCGCGATTGCGCGCGGCCGCCGGTCCGCCGTTCTCCTGGCGGATCACCCGGGCGCCAGCCCGGGCGGCGACCGCGCTGGTATCGTCGCGTGACCCGTCGTCGACCACGATGATCTCCGCCGGCGCCACGGTCTGACCCCGCAGCGACTCCACCGCCGCGGCCACGATCTGCGCCGCGTTGTAGGCGGGGATCACCGCGGCAATCCGTGGCTCAACCGGCATGCGAGGTCCGCCCTGACGGGGCAATCCCGGTGATCCCAGGTACCGGGAAAGGCCGCAGTCGGTTCACGGCGGGATGGCAAATCGTCAAATAACTTGACAGATAGCTGCCATGCAGATTGTGATACACCTGGCATTGATGTTCATAACTCATTGTTTCACAAGGAGTTAAAGAAAACGATCCGATCCGCCGATACATGGTCTATCACTTGCTAAAAAGACGACACGAGAGCAGGACAACCCGGACCCTTCGGACGGCGGATACTCGGACCATGGCACGCTCCACTCGTCTTCTCCTTGCCGGTGTGATGTTTGGCCTTGCGGCTTGTGGCTCGCAGACGCCGACCGGGACCTCGAGCACGCCCCCTTCGACGAACCCCGCCGCGCCGACGTCCGGCTGGCTGACCTTGCAGCTGATCACGCCCCGCAGTGACGACGGCGCCGTGCAGTTCCTCGTGAGCGGCCCCGGCTTCGACAGCGTACGCGTCATCACCTACAATGGTTCGGCGGTGGTCTCCGGCAACAACGCCAACGTCGTGGTCACCGGCGCCGTCAGCGGCGGTACCGTCGCCCAGCTGCACGTCGCCGATCTCTCGCTCGCCGGGCAGTACCAGGCGCAGGTGGTGGCCGCCGCCGCGCGCACCACCTATGCGCTCCAGGATCTCACCGGCTATCGGGCGCTGCTGGTTCACTGAGCCGGCCCGACGACCAGGTCGGCGATGACCGGCTCGTGGTCCGAGCCGACGTCGGGGCCGACGAACGCCCGCCGCGCGTGGATGCCGGGTGAGTACAGCACGTGATCGATCCGGATGCCCCACCACCGCGTGATGCTTGGTGTACACCGTGCCGATTCCCGCCGCTGACAGCGCATTGCCGAAGTCTCCCCAATACCGCCGGTAGATGGCGCTCTCGATCGGCAGATTGAAATCGCCCCGCGACGATGGTCGGCAGGTCGGGTCCGGCCTGGATCCACTGCCGTGCCGCCTGCGATTCCTCCGCGCGCTCGGCCATATTCGCTCGCGTCACCGGGCCCAGATGCGGAATCGACGAGAGATCCGGATAGTTGTCCAGCGCATTGCGAGGGGTGGAGAGATGCACCATCCCGAGCCGGATCGGACCCGCCGGCGTATCGACCACCGCCCAGACGATCGCCCCCGAACCACTCAGCTTCCAGAACTGCATCTGGTCGCGGGAATGGATCTGCTCGATCGCCCCCTTCGAGGCGAGGCAGAGATCGGCGGTGTTGGTGTGCACGTGATAGCCCGACATGGTGCGTTGCAGATAGGCCGGCAGGCCGGCGCCGCATTCGGCGATCACGACGATGTCGGGATCTTCGGCGCGGATCTCGGCGACGATCCGGCCGGGGTCGGGCACGCCGCCACTTCCCGCGCCGGCGTTGAGCTCGAAGACCCGGACGGTAGCGCCGCGGCCGGCGAAGAGCCGTCCCGAACCGACCCGGAAGTCCATGATCCCGAACAGCACCACGAACGCGGCGATCGCGGCCGGCAACGCGGCACGCCGCGGCGTGGTGAGCAGCCACGGGATCATGCCCAGCGCCAGGAGCGCCCACACCCAGCGCGGGCCATAGAGGATCGGGAGGGCCCACCAGACGCGGTCGCCAAGGAACGCGATGATGATCCAGCCGGCGAGCACGCCCCCGAATGCTGCCCAGCCGGCGGCGCGGGCCAGCTGCCTCAGCCGCGCGTCACCTGCGCCGGAACGGCCAATAGACGAGACCAGCGAGAAACCCTCCTCCCCACGCGCAATGGATCACCGCGAAGATCATCGGCAACGCGGGGAAGACCGTCCACCCGTTCCGTGCCGCGGTCATGACGCTTGCCACCAGATTGGCCGCAACATAGGCCGCCACCACCGCGGCGCCTACCGCACCGAACCGGATGACCAGCCACGGGGTGAGCAGCAGCGCCACCACGAACGCCGGTGCCACCAGCTGACGCCAGCGGAGCGAACCGGGGTGCTCGAGCAGGGTCCGCACCTTCCAGAAGCCGTAACGGGCGTACTGCCGGGCCAGCCGGGAGAGCGAATCGCGCACGAAGTAGGTCGAGCGGATCGTGGGCGAGAGGTAGACCCGGCCGCCGGCCGCGCGGATCCGGACATTGAGTTCGTAGTCTTCGTTCACGGCCCAGTCGGGGCGCATCCCGCCGAGCCGCCGCAGCGTGGCGGTGCGCCACGCGCCGAGGTAGACGGTGTCGGTCCAGGCGGGCTCGGTGGCGTGGCGGTACCTGGCGTCGCCAGCGGCGAAGCGTGACGACACCGCCGCCGCGACGGCGCGGCCCAGCCAGGACTCGCCGGTGGCGCGCTGCACGCCGCCGACGTTCTCCGCGCCGGTCTCTTGCAGCAGCCGGAGGCATTCGGCGACGTAATCCTCGGCGTAGAGCGAGTGGGCGTCGGCTCGCAGCAGCCAGGCACCGCGCGCGACCTCGATGCCGATGTTCATGGCGGCCGCCTGCAGCCGCCCGGGGTTGTCGAGGAGCCGGACACGCCGGTCGGCAGCCGCGCGGGCCTGCACCAGCCCCGGCGAGGTGTCGTCGCTGGCGCCGTCGAGCACCAGGACTTCCAGTTCGTAGCCGTGCGGCAGGCGCGACGCCAGCAGCGAGTCGAGGCACGCGCCGATCATCGTCGCTTCGTTCCGCATCGGCACCACGACCGAAATCAATCGGTGCGTTTCGACCGGAGCGGTGGTGGATTCGGTCACGCGGGGCCTGTGATGATGGACGGGAAAATCGAAGCGGGCCCCGTGGGGAGCCCGCCTCAAACTAGTCGCCAGCGAATGGCGCGACTACTGGCGCTTGCGCTTGCGGATGCCCATCCCGGCCATTGCCGAAAGTCCCAGCGCCAGCAGCGACATGGTGCCGGGTTCCGGAACCGGGGTGTTGCTGTAGATGAACTCCTGGCACCGCGCCGCCGCGCTGTTGTGGATGCAGTCGGAGCCAGCATCGGAGATGATCGACCACCCGCCCGCCGTGGCCAGGGTCTGCAGCTGGCCGTCCGTCTGGGCGTTGGCGGCGTTGACCAGCGGCTGGATCTCGGCGCACGCCGTGCCGCCGAAGTTGCATGATCCATCCATGATCGTCCAGATGGCGAACTGGTAGTCCTGCACGTTGTACGGGGAGCCGGCGTCGTTCGGCATGCCGGCGGAATACCACGACTGCACCAGGTATGCCGCCCGATCGTACAGCCGCCAGTCGTTCGCGCCACTGTGCACCGGCGGATAGCTGCCGTCGAACGCGCCCGGATCCAGCGGCGGCGTCAGCGAGGTCACGTAGGCCAGATACACCTGCCCCGGAGCCGGTGGCGAGTCGCCGTGGTCGACGCAGAAGATGCTGAATGGCGAGTCGAGCGGCGACCACGTGGACGGTCCGAGGAACTCGCCGGAGGCGTCGAAGTAACGGTGGACGGTCGAAACCGACGAGTTCGACACGTACTCGAAGCAGACCTGGCCGACGGGGATGGCGACGCCGTTGCAGAGATCGGCTTGGTTCTGGGCTTGGGCCTGCTGGGGGGTGATGGCAAAGAGCAGCGCCGCGGCGCCTGCAAATCCGAGGAGTGTGCGCTTCATGGGAAATCCCGCTCCGGCACGGAGCTGTCGGCCAGGGTGATCCGGCATACTTCGGTGGTGCTGCTCCTATGCGCACCAGCCATGCCAGCGTTCCGGCCGCCTCGGAGAGCAGTGAAGCAATTCCGGTCTGATGCTCCCAACACATTGTCGGGTAATGAGTTACAACATGCCTTCGCGGCCGCCGCCGGCGCCGGGAACGTCGGGCGTCACTCCCGGGGCCGATCGACTGCTGTCGGCGCACGACACAATCTGTTGTTGCCATGCCACAGTCGGCCGGTCCGCCCCAGCGCCGCGCCGATCCGACGGCTGGCCCTGAACGCCGAAGCGGGCCCCGGATTCCCGGAGCCCGCTCGGCCACCATTCAGAACCTGCCGTCGGTTAGTGCTTGCGGCGGCGGAGCCCGGCGCCAGCCATGGCCGAGAGACCCAGCGCGAGCAGCGACATCGTGCCCGGCTCGGGAACTTCGGTCGGCGGCGAAGCCGGGTTGAAGTAGATGAACTCCTGGCAGCGCGTGGTCCCTTGATTGCAGCTGGTACCCGCGTCGCTGATGATCGACCAGTCGCCGTTGTCTGCTGCTGCCTGCAGCTGCGTATCGGTCAGACCGTTCGCCGTGTTGAGCAGCGACTGGATCCGGGCGCAGGCCGTGGTGCCGAAGTACGAGCAGCTCCCGCTGTGATTCATGACCGACCAGACGGCGAACTGGTAGTCCTGGGTGTTCAGCGGCGAGCCGCCGTCGCCCGGGCTTCCGGCGGAGAACCACTGTTCGACGATGAACGCCGACTCGTCGTACAGCTTCCAGTCGTTCGTGCCGTTCTTGGCCGGCGGATACGATCCGTCGAACGCGCCGGCGTCGAGCGGCGAGAGCGTGGTGATGTCGGCGACGTAGCTCTGGCCAACGAGCGGCGTCACGCCGTCATGATCGACGCAGAAGATCGCGAATGGCGTGTTGAGCGGATCGACGTTGCCGGCGGTGAACTGGCCGGTGGCATCGAAGTAGCGGTGCAGGGTCGAGACCGGCGAGTCAGCGAAGTACTGGAAGCACGCCTGGTTAACCGAGAAAACGGCCGGCAATCCGCCGCAACTCGGTGCGCTCGCGTGCGCCGGCGGTGCCATGATTGCCAAAGCGGCGAACGCACCGAGAAGGCCAAGAGTGGAACGTTTCATCAGACGATACCCCCCAACTACCTGGTTCTGAATGGAAATAACTACTTCGGCTCTGCCCCCCTCATGAGCACCAGTCATGCCATTGGGGGCCTCTGCCGTGAATTCGACGGTAGCCGGCTGGGCAACGGAACGTATGTACTTACGTTGCAGGAAGTTGCGGACGCAGGCCGGGAAGTCTCGCGGCCTCGCGAACCGGTGCGATGGAGCGGCCGCGGCGCCCTTCTGATGCCCCCACACGACAGCGATGTGTTGCCTGGCAGCAACAGGATCAGTATCCGTCGACCGTGGTATGGGCCCAACGGTCTGCCGTCAAATGCTCCCTCGGCTGATCCCTCGGCATCGCTCGACGCGAAACTACGACCGACACACCGCCTCGACTGTATCGTTGTTTGACAGTTTAGATGCTCGAAACCGGCTGCAACCGCCGCGGTTGCGCCATTGCCGCATGGCAAGCCTCTTGCTCAGGAACTATTCACCGCCAGTCGAGGCGGCCGCTGCCCAGAGCAAACCGGTCGAAAGGCCGAGACGCAGAGCTACGGGGCTACCGCCGGCACTAAAGATCCCGGCCAGGTCCGCCGAGCCTCCAGCGCTAGGAGATCGCCAACGTCGCCCCGGTCGTTTGCGGGGAATGACGACGGGGAATTCCCCGGGGTCCCGAGCCTGTGGAGCCGCAGATCATGATCGCTGAGTTGCCGTTGTCCTCGCCTTTCCGCCGCATCGTGCTGACCGCTCTGCTGGTGCTCCTGCCGGCGATGTCCGCGTCGGCGCAGGGGAAGGACACGCTCGCCCATGGCGATTGCCGCGGCGAACGGCCGGGTGATCGTGACCCTCCGCTCCTCGACCGGCGGCGGCAGCATCATGGCCAAGGGCGCGCCGCCGGTTTCCGATCAGGAGATGAACCAGATCTCCGAGCGGATGGACGCGGATTACGGCACGCAGGAAATCCGGCGGATTCCCTTTGCCGGCATGATCGTGGCGAAGGCCGACACCTCGAAATTGAAGCAACTGCTGGCCGATCCCAACGTGGCTGCCGTCGAGGCGGACCGCCTCTGGGCCGCCACCGATCTCGGCGAGGCGGCTCCGCCGGACGAGTGGATGGCCTATCGCCGCCACGACTCCGAGCATGATCGTGCCGGCGACACCGTGCCGCCGGGTGTGACCCAGGTGACGGCGCCGCAGGCGTGGGCCATGGGCGACAAGGGTGACGGCGTCAAGGTCGGCATCCTCGATTCCGGCGGCGATCCGACGCATCCTGATCTGAGCTACGCTGGCGGCTACGACGCCATCCACCTGACCACCAGCGGTTGGCAGGATACCGTCGCCGCCTGCCTCGGCCACGGCACCCACATTGCCGGCACCATCGCCGCCCGGGACAACGGCAGCGGCATCGTCGGTGTCGCGCCGCATGTGCAGCTCTACGCGATCAAGGTGTTCCAGAACATCGGCGGATCGTGCCTGGCGTACACGTCGTCGCAGATCTACGGCATCCAGTGGGCGGTGACGCAGGGCATCCGGCTGGTCAACGTCAGCATCGGCGGGACGTTCTCGACGGCCTACGACGCGGCGATCCAATCCGCCGCCGCGCAGGGGACCTACGTGATCGCGGCGGCCGGCAACAACGACGGCGCGCTCACCTATCCCGGCTCGTCGGCCTTCGCCATCGGCGTCGGCGGGGTCGACGGATCGAACACCAGGGCAAGCTGGTCGGATTTCGGCGCGGAACTCGACGTGATGGCCCCCGGCGTCAACATCTACAGCACCCTGCCGGGCGGGAACTACGGCTACAAGTCGGGCACCTCGATGGCCACGCCGCACGCCCTCGGCGTTGCCGCGTTGCTGCTCTCCGCCGACCCGTCCCTCACCTTCGACCAGCTGCGCCAGGAGATGATCACCGGCGCACTCGATCTCGGCACCACCGGCTTCGACAATTACTACGGGTACGGCCTGGTCCGCGCGTACAACTCGCTGACCGGCGGCGGCGGCTCCCCGCTCACCCTGGCGGTGAGCCCGGCGTCGCGGAGCACCTCGGTGCAGCAGGGCGGTACGGCCGCGGGCGACAACGCCGCCGTCACGCTCTCCGGCGACAATGCATCGAGCACCAGCTGGACCGCCACGAAGAAGAAGAGCTGGACCACGCTGACCACGTCGAGCGGCACCGGCAGCGGCACCGTGGCGTGGAGCCGCAACGCCGCCGGACTGGCGGTGGGCACCTACGTCGACACCATCACCATCGCGGCCTCCGGCGCGACCGGTTCGCCCGCGACGGTGATCGACACCCTCCAGGTCACCGCGGCCACGCCGCCGGTGCTCGCGGTGACGCCGTCGTCGCGGAGCGTCTCGGTGCAGCAGGGCTCGTCGGCGCCGGGTGACAACGCGACCGTCTCGCTGACCGGCAACAACGCGTCGACCACCAGCTGGACCGCCACGAAGAAGAAGAGCTGGACCACCCTCACCACCGCGAGCGGTACCGGCAGCGGCACGGTGGCGTGGAGCCGCAACGCATCCGGACTTTCCGCCGGCACCTACGTCGATACCATCACCATCACCGCGTCGGGGGCCACCGGCTCTCCCGCGAAAGTGATCGACACGCTCAAGGTGATGGCGCCGCCGCTCCTGGCCGTGAGCCCGTCGTCGCGCCACGCGTCGGTCCAGCAGGGAACGGCCGCGCCGGGCGACAACGCCGCCGTTTCGCTGACCGGCAACAATGCAGCGACCACCAGCTGGACGGCGAGCAGGAAGAAGAGCTGGACCACGCTCACCACCGCGAGCGGCACCGGCAGCGGCACGGTGGCGTGGAGCCGCAACGCATCGGGCCTGGCGGTCGGGACCTATGTCGACACGATCACCGTGACCGCATCGGGTGCCACCGGCTCTCCCGCGGCCGTCATCGACACGCTCAGCGTGACATCGGTGCCGGTGCCGTTGGCGCTGGCCGTGGCGCCGGGTTCGCGCAGCACCACCGTGCAGCAGGGCACGGCCGCACCGGGTGACAGCGCCGCGGTGACCCTCACCGGCGACGGCGCGTCCGGGACGACGTGGACCGCGACGAAGAAGAAGAGCTGGACCACGCTGACCAAGTCCACCGCCACCGGCAGCGCGATGGTGACCTGGACGCGCAACGCCTCGGGTCTTGCCGCCGGAACGTATGTCGACACGATCACGGTCACGGCCGCCGGTGCGACGGGCTCTCCCGCGACGGTCATCGACACCCTCAAGGTGACCGCCGTGCCGGTGCCGCTGACGCTGGCGGTCGCGCCGGCGTCACGCAGCGCCACGGTCCAGCAGGGCGGTTCCGCGCCGGCCGACAACGCGACGGTCACGCTCACCGGTGACAATGCGTCGAGCACCACCTGGACGGCCACGAAGAAGAAGAGCTGGACCACGCTGACCACCGCGAGCGGCACCGGCAGCGGCACCGTGGCGTGGAGCCGCAACGCATCGGGACTCCCGGCGGGCACCTACGTCGACACCATCACGGTCGCGGCCGCGGGTGCCGTCGGTTCGCCGTCGGTGGTGATCGACACCCTGACGGTCACCGCGCTGCCGGTCCTGGCGGTCAGTCCGGCGTCGCGCAGCGTGTCGGTCCAGCAGGGTTCGTCGGCGCCCAGTGACAACGCGACCGTCTCGCTCACCGGCAGCGGCGCGTCGAGCATCAGCTGGACGGCCGCCAAGAAGAAGAGCTGGACCACGCTCACCACCTCGGGCGGCACCGGCAGCGGCACGGTGGCGTGGAGCCGCAATGCGTCGGGGCTGGCGGTCGGCACCTACGTCGACACCATCACCGTCACGGCCTCGGGTGTCACCGGATCGCCGGGCCGCGTGATCGATACCCTCGTGGTGACGACACCGCCGGTGCTGGCGGTCAGTCCGTCGTCGCGCAGCGTGTCGGTCCAGCAGGGAAGCACCGCGCCGGGCGACAACGCCGCGGTGACGCTCAGCGGCAACAACGCGTCGAGCACCACCTGGACGGCGAGCAGGAAGAAGAGCTGGACCACGCTGACCACGTCGAGCGGCACCGGCAGCGGCTCGGTGGTGTGGAGCCGCAACGCCTCGGGGTTGGCGGTCGGCACCTACGTCGACACCATCACCGTCACCGCGAGCGGCGCGACCGGATCGCCGGCGATGGTGATCGATACCCTCAAGATCACGGCCGTGCCGATTCCGCTCACGTTGGCCGTGGCGCCGGCGTCGCGCAGCGTCTCGGTGCAGCAGGGCACCGTGGCCCCGGGCGACAACGCGGTGGTTTCCCTTTCAGGCGACAACGCCTCGAGCACCACCTGGACCGCCACGAAGAAGAAGAGCTGGACCACGCTGACCGCCTCGGGCGGCACCGGCAGCGGGACGGTGGCATGGAGCCGGAGCACCGCCGGGTTGGCCGTCGGCACCTACGTCGACACCATCACCGTCACGGCATCCGGCGCGGGCGGTTCGCCCGCCAGGGTCATCGACACGCTCACCATCACCGCACCGCCGGCCCCGCTGACGCTCGCCGTCACCCCCGGTTCGCGCAGCGTGGCGGTGATCCAGGGCACCGCCGCGCCAGGTGACAACGCCGCGGTGACGCTCGCCGGCAATGGCGCCTCCGGCACCACGTGGACGGCGACGAAGAAGAAGAGCTGGACCACGCTGACCAAGACGACGGCCACCGGCAGCAACACCTTGACGTGGACCCGCAGCACCGCCGGGTTGGCCGCCGGCACCTACGTCGACACCATCACCGTCACGGCGCCGGGCGCGATCGGCTCGCCCGCCACGGTGATCGATACGCTCACGATCACCGCGGCGCCGCTGCCGTTGACGCTCGCCGTGGCACCATCGTCGCGCAGCGTCACCGTGCAGCAGGGCGCGCCCGCGCCGGGCGACAACGCGGTGGTCACGCTGACCGGCGACAATGCGGCGTCGACCGTCTGGACGGCCGCGAAGAAGACGAGCTGGACCACGCTGACCGGCGCGGGTGGCACCGGCAGCGGCGTCCTCGCCTGGAACCGCGACGTGTCGGGGCTGGCTGTGGGCACCTATGTCGACACGATCACGGTGTCCGCGCCCGGTGCGGACGGGTCGCCGGCGTCGGTGATCGACAGCCTCAAGGTCGTGGCGGCTCCGGTGCCGCTCACGCTGGCGGTGGCCCCGCTGTCGCGCCATGTCACCGTGCAGCAGGGATCGGCCGCCCCGGGCGACAACGCCAGCGTGACGCTGGCCGGTGACAACGCCGGATCGACGTCGTGGGCGGCGAGCGTCGGGAAGAGCTGGGCCTCGCTCACCGTGGCCGGCGGGACGGGGAGCGGAACCGTGGCCTGGACCCGTAACGCGGCGGGGCTGGCAGCCGGCACGTACGTCGACACCGTCTCCATCAGCACCACCGGCGCCACGGTGCTGTCGGCGGTCCTGGTCGACACCATGACCGTCACCGCCGCGCCGGTCGGGCTTTCGATCGCCCTGAACCCGACATCACGCACCACCACGATCGACGAAGGCACGGCGGCCCCGGGTGACAACGCCGAGGTGGCGCTGGCGGGCGACAACGCCGCCAGCACCCACTGGCAGGCGTCGGCGAGCGCGACGTGGGTGACGTGGACGGCATCGACCGGCACCGGCAGCGGCACGCTGGCCTGGAATCGCAATGCGGCAGGGCTGGCCGTCGGCACATGGGTGGACACCATCACGGTCGTCGTGCCGGGGACCGGACTGGTTCCGGTCCACCTGTACGACACCGTGGTCGTCAACGCCGTGGCCACGGCGCAGCGCCACTTCGCGTTCAAGCCGCGGGGCCGGCGGTGGCGCGTGCTGACGTCGTCGCTGCTGTCGAACATCGTCATGCCGACCTGGGACTCGGCCTTCGTGGCCGACGACAGCTCGAGCACCTCGATGTGGACCGCGACCGCACAATCGACGCTGCTGCAGCTGGTCACCACCACCGGCCGGGTGAACACCTCGGTGGTGTGGAAATGGCTCCCGGCGGCGGGCAGCGTCGGCATGCACATCGACAGCGTCACGGTGACGTTGCAGCAGGATCCGGCGGCGGCCGCGACCTTCGTCGATACGCTCGACGTGATCGATGTCCCGGTTCCCGGTCCGACCGCCGCGGTCGACGCGCTCTTCGGCAAGGCGGGCATGACCGGCGATCAGTTGACGGTCCTCGACGAAGCCGGCAACAACAACGGCAAGTACGATCTCGGCGACTTCCTGGCCTGGGTGGATCGCCAGCACGTGCAGCTCAGCGCCAGGTTGCAGCAGCGGCTGGCGGCACTGCGCAATCCGCAGTAGCGGGTGGCGCGGCGGGTGGTCCCGATCGCCGGAGCGGCTCGCCCGTTCCGGCGATCGGCGTCAGGGAAGTGACTGCGGCGCGATCCCGGGCGCCCGCCCGCGGCGCAGCCACCGGACAACCCGCGTGACCAGGCCGCCGGTCAGCGCCCGGTCGAGTTCCCGCAGGCGGGCGCGTTGCAGGCAGGCCACGATCGGCCGGCGGAGTTCGTGGGCCAGCGCCGGATCGCGGCTGCGGACGTCGGTGGCCAGGATATCCTGCCAGTGCTCGAGGTCCGCGTCGCCGGTGATCACGATCCGCCGCAGCAATCGTGGTTCGTCGAGCGGCGGCAGGCTGTCGGCACGGAGTTCCAGCGCGCGCAGCGCCGCCCTGGCGCGCAGGCACTGGTGACATGTGCCGCAGTTGTACGTGGTGCCCTGATGGCAGACCCGGATCACGTTGAACAGATCGGGCGCGGTGCCGAGCACCCGCAGCTTGTCGATCCGCCGCGCGTCGGCGCCGTGTGACCGGACCTGGGTTGCGCTCGAGCTGAACAGCGGGTCGCTGACGGCATCGGCGGGTGCGCGTCCCGCCGACGGCCAGCTGGTGGTGGCTGCCAGCCAGTATTCGGCGGCGCCGAGCGCGTGGCCGACGCTGGCCCGGAGCCCGCCGCGAACCGGTCTGCCGTTCGCCAGCGCCTCCGCCACCGTCGGTGCGTTGGTCGTCACCGGCACCAGCGGCAACCCGCGTCCCGCGACCACGGTGGCGAGCGCCGATTCGATCAGCGCCGCGAGTTCCGGATTGGGCGTGCGGACCCGGCCGTCGTCGACCAGCACCACGCCGTCGAGCAGCGGCGCGCGGCGAAGCAGCGTATAGCCGGTGTCGATGCCGCCGGCATAGTCGGCCAGGCGGCCGATGGACGCCGGCCGTGGTGCGACGGTCTCCGCGTGGACCGCGATGACGTCGAGGGCCGGCGTCCACCGCGCCAGGTAGTGCTGCAGGTCGCGGATCGACTCGAGAAAGATCGCATCGACCGGTGCCGCGCCGGGGAGCACCAGATCGCGTTTCGTGGCCATCGCCGCAACGAGCAACGCGGCGACGAACGGCTCGCCGCGCGCGGTGATCTCCGGGCGCGCCGGCATCTGCCAGAACAGGTGTTGTCCGTCGGCCTGCCCCTGCAGCGTGGCGACTCCGTCGCGTCGCTCGACGGTGACCCCGGTGATGGCAATCGCCGCGGCGCTCACCCCGGCAGGTCGCCGTCGGGGTCGGTGACCCGCAGCCCGGTGGCGCGGAGCACCGCGCGTGCCGTCTCGTGCGCCGAGGCGAACGCCAGGCGCCACTGGCGGCGGCGGCATTCCGCCTGCACGTCGCGGATGGCCTGGGCAATGAATCCGCCCAGCAGCGGCCCAGCATTGCGCTCGATGGCGCCGTGGGTGAAGAGCTTGACGAACACGTCGTTGCCGATGCGCGGCGCGGCATCCAGCCAGCGCCGGGCGCGCACCGGCGACGGTGGCGCGTACGCCGCCAGCTCGCCGGTGTCGAGAGTGGGGAGCGGCGCGCGGCGCGGATGCACGCCGACCGCCAGCGGCCCCTGGATGCAGAGCAGGGCACCGTCGGGGGGCGTGGCACCCGGCGTGGCGAGCATGCCGCCATCGTGCGAGCGCGGGGCGGCGGGATCGTCGACCGCCCAGTAGATGGCGTTGACCAGCCGCGTCTGCGACGGATCGGGCGCCGCCGGCAGCGTGAAATCGGCATAGCAGCCGAGGCGGGTAAGGAGGGTCAATTCGTTGTTCAGGCCGCACCACCGGCCGTCGGGGCGGGCGTTGTCGAGCGCCCAGTTGCCGTGGATGAAGCCGAAGCTGGCCCGTCCGTTTACGCGGTGCAGCAGGTCGTGGTCACGCGAGAGCACCTGAACGAAGCCCGCCATCCGTTGCACGAAATCCGCTTCCCCCTCGCCGTCGTGGTGCAGGTGCACCTCCACGTCGCCGATGCCGAGGCGGGTCAGCTCCGCCAGCGGCGCGAGCAGCTCGGGGCGGTATTCCTCTTCGGGGTAGAAGAAGGTCCAGCGCGGCGGTCGTTCGAAGTCGTCGCGCACCTCGCCCGCCACGCGCGGCCACGCGCTGCGCCATGTGGCCACCCGCTGCCGCGCCACGGCGTCGTCGGCGCGTGCCCAGCGCGGCTCGAAGTGATCGGCGAACATCAGCCACACCGTCACCGGCTGCGCCGGCGCGAAGTGGTGTGCGGCGTTGCGGCGCCGCGCCGCGAGCCAGCCGGGCAGCCAGATCTGGGCGTTCCGGGGCAGCTTCACGCCGTCACCGGTTGGGCCGCGGCACGAGGCGCCCGCCACCACCGCGGCGAGTTCCTCGCGGATCCGCGCCACCGCCACCTCGCGCGCCACCACCCGGGCACCGGCGCGCAGGCTCATCGGCGGCCGGGCGAGTCGCGCCGACAGCGCGCCGCTCAACGCGAAGGCGTCATCGGCGGGTACGGTGGCGCTCGCCGGCTCGAGCAGATCGGGAACGCTTCCCACGGCGCTCGCCACGAACGGCGTGCCGCACGCCAGCGATTCGAGGAGAGCGTTCGGCATCCCCTCGGAGCGCGACGGCAGCACGAACAGGTCAGCGGCGCGGTACCAGTCGGGCAGCGCGGCGTGCGCCACCGGCCCGACGAATCGGACGTTCCCGCCCAGCGGCCGGGCACGGCGTTCGAGCGCCGCGCGCTCGCCGCCTTCGCCGACCAGCAGCAGCAGCGGCGCCGGCCGCTGGTCGGCGAGCTGCCGCCACGCATCGAGCAGCACGTCGAGTCCCTTCACCGGTTCCATCCGGCCGACCCAGAGCGCGATGCTCCGATCTGCCGGCAGCCCGAGACGCGCACGGGCTTCGGCCGGGGGCGCGGGGTGGAAGCGTGCCGTGTCGACGCCGCGCGCCACGGCGGTGACGGAACGCGGGATCGATTCCCAGCCCGATGATCCGCTGGCGCAGCGGTTCTCCGACGGCGAGGACCCGGGCCGCCGCCCGCAGCGTGGCCGACGATCACGCGGCAGCGGGCGGCATCGCGGGTCAGCACCCGGATGTCGCTCCCGCCCACCAGCAGCACGCCGGGGATGCGGAGGCGGCGTGCCGCCTCGAGCGCGACGGTGCCGTCGGGGTGGGTCCAGTACGCCAGGACCACGTCGGGCCGGAACTCGCCGGCGACGTTCGCGATGACCGGCAGGACCGAGCGGCGCATCCAGCGATGCTGGCGGGCGTGGCCCAGGCGCGGCGGATGGAACCAGAGCGGATACTCGACGCCGGCTTCGCGCGGGCTGGTGGCACGGACGACAAGGTCGGTCCACGGCACCGGTGCGACGACGCGCACTTCGTCGCCGGCCTGGCGCAGCCCGTTCACCAGCTCGCGGTTGAACGTTCCCTTGTTGGGGCGCCGCGGCGTGGGGTAGACGTCGGTGACCAGCAGCACGCGCATCGATCAGCGGACCGGTGCGTCACCCGGAAAATGGCGCAACCGCCGTCGCGGCATCCCGCCCGGCGCGACCGCCGACGGGAGCGGAGCGGCGGCGGGCTCGGCCGTCGGCAGCGGCGAGCCGAGGATCACGGCTCCGGCCAGGTCCGAGCGCCATGTACATCATCGGATAGTAGGCGTTGGAGAGGAACGTTCCCGTCATCAGCGCGGCCGCCATCATCGCCATCATGTGTCCGGCCAGCACCGCCTCTTCGCGCGCACCGGCCACGCGGCCGGAGAGTGCCACCGCCAGCTTGCGATGGGCGCGCAGCTTCTTGACCAGCCACCAGCAGAGCATCACGAAGAGCGTGATGCCGGCGATGCCCAGCTCCATGCCGTACTGCACCCAGGTGCTGTGCGCCGCCCGCTCCTGGCCATTGAACATGCCGAAGAACGTCGGGTAGTTGTCGATGCCGTACCCCCACGGCCGCTTCAGCATCCAGATGAAGCCCTGTTTCCAGAAGAACCAGCGACCCTCGTCGGTCAGGTTGTAGTCGTTGCTGGAAAAGTCCGAGAACCGTCCCGCCGCGCCGATGCCGGTGGCCATCATCACGAAGATCCCGGCGCAGCCCGCCAGCAGCGCAGCCGAGAGCCATCTTCGCCATCCCCGGGCGCCTGCGCCCACCAGCACCACCGCCGCCGCGATGAACCCGAGCTCCGAGCCCGCGCGATTGCGTGGGGACCACCGCCATGACCATCATCACCGCGGCGCCGCTCCAGAACACCCGCCGGCGCAGGTTGCCCACCGAGAGCCAGATGGCCAGCGGGAACGTCACCGCCAGAATCGCCCCGAAGTCATTGGAATCGAGGCCGTCACCGACCTTCTGAAGGCGCCGCAGTTCGGGGCGTTCCGCCACCAGCTCGGGGGGCACCGGCACGCCGTCCTCGTCGTACACCACGGCGTTGGGGTCATAGGTGTGCACCACGTCGAACGAGACGGCGGTGACGCAGAGGACGTAGATGGCGATCGCCATCCGCATCGTCCGGCGGTCGCGCAGGAAGACCAGGCACGACATGAAGATCGCGACGCACACCACGTACTTGGTGCGCACGAACCACAGCGACTCGCTGGGCCAGATGCCGGCCTCCGAGGTCACGATCGGCGAGGACGAGCAGCCCGATCACGCAGCCGGAGCGCCTTCGAGCGCTCCCAGATCATCTCCCAGGCGTCGGTGGGGATCGCCACCGCAAGCATGGCGAGGAAGATCAGCATCAGGACCAGCGGCAGATGCGGCACGTCGAAGGCGGCAAACACCTCGGGCAGCCGGACGACGGCGTAGCCGAGGTAGAGCCCGAGCAGCGGCGCGATCACCCGCTCGCCGGCCGAGGCGACCTGCAGCGAGAAGCCGTCGAGGCGCTGCCGCGGCGGGACCTTCGCCGAGGCCTCGCGGACCGCGGAGACGATGTCGATGGGCTGGCCGGCGTCGAGCGTCGTCATTCCTGTTCCTTCACCAGTTCAGCGGTGTGGACGTTGTTGACCACGACACGCAATTTCCCCGCCGCAGTCAGCGGGATGTCGTCCACCCGGTCGATCGTCACCGCCAGCGTCGGGACCCGGCGGCCACGGCAATCTCGTTCCGCAGCCACCGGTCGTTCTCCGTGGTCCATTCCCGGGGCCACGACCCGCACGGTAATCGCCTCCGCGACGTCCTGGACCACCTGGAACCGGCTCACGTCCTGCAGGTCCTTGAACATGTGCGGGAAGAACTCCCCCGGCAGGCGGTGGCCATCCGGCGTGGCCAGCACGTCGAGGCGGCGGCCGGTCACGGCATGGAGCCGGCGGCAGGCCGCGCCCGCAACGGCAGTTCCCCGCCGGATGCCGCAACGGCAAGATCGCCATTGGCGTAGCGGATGAACGGCATGCCGTAGTTGGTCAGGTCGGTGACGACGACGTTGCCTTCCTGCCCGGCGGCCACCGCCCGGCCCTGATCGTCGAGGATCTCGATCAGCTGGTTCTCGGCGGTCAGGTGCAGCCCGTCGTGCTCGGGCATTCGGCGCCCAGCAGCATGAACTCGCGCGATCCGTACGTCTCGAATACCGGAGCCCGGAAGACCCGCTCGATCGTTTCCCGCTGGAAATCATGCAGTTTCTCGGCGCCCACCACCACGGAGGCGGGCGACCACGGCTGCCATCCGCCGCGCCTCGAGCATCAGCGCGAACGTATACACCGCGCCGGTGTAGGCCACGATCACGTCGGGGCGGGTGCGCGCCAGCGAGTCGTAAAAGCCGCGCAGCGTGTCGTCGCTGAGCAGAAAGCAGCTCTCCACCGTGCGCCGGTAGAGCCCTTCGTAGGCTCGTGCCTTCCACCGGCGCCACGGCGCGGTCGACGCGGCTGGCGCGCCCCACAGATACCACTGCCGCGTGCCGGGCTCGGCGCCCGCCCAGCCGTAGCCGCGGTGCCACGCCGCCATCCGCCGTTCATTGCTGTCGAGATCGAGATCGAATGCCAGCGGCACGCCGCTGGATCCACCGGTCGACCTTGGGGATCAACCGCACGCCGGGCGCGGTGGTGCGCATCGCCATGCGGTGCCGGCGGACGGTCTCGCGGTCGATCACCGGCCAGCGGCCGGAAGTCGTCGGGCGAGTGCAATCGCCGGGCGTCGAGTCCGCCGCCGCGCCAGGTGTCGGTGTACCACGGACACGTCGACTGGGCGTGGAGCAGCAGCTGGCGCAGGCGTTCGAATTGCAGCTCGGCGAGCCGGTCCGGCGCCCACCATTGCGACGCCTCGAGCTCGCGCCAGTAGCGGAACACCGGCCGGCGCTTGAGGCCGCCTTCGTAGCAGCGGATGGCGCCGCGCCACACGGTGACATCCCAGCGGCGGCTCATGCGGCCCGCTGTCCCGCGTGCTGGCGCAGCATTTCGGTATAGAGCGTCTCGTAGCCGCGGACCATCGCCCCGAGCGAGAAATGTTCGCGCACCCGCTCGCGTCCCGCCGCGCCCATGGCGGCGGCGCGCACCGGATCGGAGAGCACCGCCATCATGCCGGTCGCCAGCGCGATCGGATTGCGCGCCGGCACCAGCCGGCCGGTTGCCCCGTCGGTGACGACCTCGCGGTTGCCGCCGACATCGGTGGCCACCACCGGCAGCGACGCCGCCATTGCTTCGAGCAGCGTGATCGCGATCCCTTCGCTGGTCGACGACAGCACGAAGATGTCGGCGGCATCGAGGAACGGCCGCACGTCGGCATGAAAGCCATGGAACGTGACGGCGTCCTGGAGTCCCAATTCGGCAGCGAGGCGCTCGAGGTCGAGCCGCAACTCCCCGTCGCCCACGATGTCGAGCCTGAACGCCGGGTTGGCGTCGAGCACCAGCCGCGCGGCGCGCAGCAGGGTCGCCTGGTCCTTGACATGGTTGAGACGGGCGACGTGCACCGCGCGCCACCCCGTGCCGTGGGTCCGCACCGGCGCGGCCGTCGAGGCGGCGACGCCGTTGTGGATGATCCGGATCCGGTTCCACGGCAGGCCTTCCGAGTCGTGGGCCACTTCGGCCGCATCGTGCGACACCGCGATCACCACGTCCGTCATGCGGTTGGCGATCCGCTCCAGCAGCAGGCCGCGGCCGGTGAGGGTCTGGTTGCGTCCGTGCTTGGTGTGCACCAGCACCGGCACGCCGGTGCCCACCCGCGAGAGCGCTCCGTACTGGTGGGGACTCGGGTTGTGGGTGTGGAGGATGGCGGGCTGATGCTGTCGCAGATAGGCGCGCATCGCGCGGAGCGTCTGCATCGAGCCGCCGCCGATCGGCGCCTCGAGCACGTCGACCGGCACCCCTTCGGCTTCGAACCGCGACGCCAGTTCTCCGGCGGAGTGGAGACAGAGCACCCGCGGTGCGAAGCGGCGGCGATCCGCCTGGGTCGCCAGGGAAAGAATCACCATTTCCTGGCCGCCGATCGCCACGGAAAACACGCAGTGCACCACGCCCCGCGGCGGATGGGAGGCCGTCATGACGCGACGCGCCGGCATCGGTAGCCGACGTAGGAGCAGTGACGGTCCCAGCGGGTGGCCTGGCCGACGGCGTTGAGCAGGCCGAGGACCACGTCGCCAGCGGTGCGCACGTGGTCGAACGGCGGATCGTAGAATCCCGCCTCGGATTCGGGCGCAAAGCCGTTGGCGGCGAGAAAGGCGCGGAACTCCGCGCGCGTGCCGCCGCCCCAGTGCTGGCGGATCTTCCGGCCCTTGAGCCGGCGCGCCATCATCCACATCGATTCGGGATTCTGGATCATGATCACCAGGGTGCCGTTCGGGCGCAGCACCCGGTGACATTCGGCGAGATAGCCGGCCGGCGACGGAGCGAAGTGCAGCACCACGATCGAGTACACCACGTCAAAAGTCCGGTCCGCGAAGTCGAGCCCATCGGGACGGCACCGGGCGAACTCGATCGGCGCGAACTCGCGCGCGGCGAATTCCACCCGGCCCGGATCGACGTCGACACCCACCACCCGCGCGAACTGCGGCGCCAGCCGCGCCGCGAGATCTCCCCACCCGGAACCATAATCGAGTGCGTCACCGGCGAGCCCGTGCGACAGCCCGAGCACCGTAGTGCTCCGGCGGCGCTGATGACGGGTCGGTGGGGCGCCACGCCGGAAATTCGGCGCCGGAACCTCGGCCGTGCTGGTCCACGGTTCGTCCGTCACGCGACCGGTTGCTCGGTCGGGTCGAAGACGCGCACCGATGCGGCCACCGGATCGGCCCGCAACGCCGCCGGAATCGGCGGGCGGAACAGCCTGACCATTACCCGCGAGAGGATGTCGGCGGCGCGATGGGGCAGGAAACAGAAGCGGGCCACGGCAAAGACGCGCCGCCGGTAGGCCCAGTTCTTCAGGAACTGCTCGTTGTAGAACCGCCAGCCCCATCGTGCGGCGAAGAGCGCGTGACTCTGGTCGATCAGCCGGTCCGACCAGCGGAAGAAGAAGAAGCGCAGGTCGGCCAGCGTGGGCCGGCTGTGGATGTTGTCGAAGATCACTTCCGCCCGGGGCTCGCACCAGATCGGAATGCCCATGCGGTGGAGCTGGATGCCGATGTCGACGTGTTCCCGCACCACCATCGACGGGAAGTCGAGCCGGCGCAGCACCGCGGTCTCGGCAAAGAAGGTGTGCAGTTCGAAGAAATCGACCATCCACGGACCGGGTGGCATCTCGTCCTTCGCCGCGCGCCGGAACGGCTTGTAGTCGAAGACGTATTCCGTGCCGCCGACTTGCACCTTGCGGAGCTCGGCGTGCGAGATGTGGACCCGCAGCGGCAGCCGGCGGCGATCGACGTCGAGTCCCTCGCGCTCGAAGGTGAGCGGCAGGATCACCTGTCGCCCTTCCTCTTTCGCGCTGCGCAGCATCGTCGTCATCCACCCCGGCGTCACGAAGGTGTCGTTGTCCACCCAGCAGGTGTACGGGGTGGTGATGCGCTGGACGCACTGGCGGAAGGCATCCATCGGGATGGTGTGCCCGCACGCCACCCACTCGAACGGGATGTCGCCGACGATACCGCGCACCGCCCGCTGCGAGCGGCGGGAGTAGCCGAGGTCGAGCAGCACCAGGCGGAACGGCTCGGGCGTGTTCGCGATGATCGACCGGACGCACGCTTCGACGCTGCTGAAGCGATCCCGCGGCACGACGACGATGGTGACGACCTCGGACATGGCTACCTCTCGACTCGCGTGTGAGGTTGATCCGCAATGGCGAACGCTCCGGCCGTCCGCGACACCACCGATCGGTACAACTGCAGATGGCGATCCGCCGAACGTCGGGCATCAAAGTGCTCGGCCACTCGCGCGATTCCCGCGGCCCCCATGCGCCGCCGCGTGGCCGGAACGCGCAGCAGCTGGACGATGGCGGCCGCCAGCGCTTCGGTGTCGCCGGGCGGCACCAGATGCCCGGTCACGGTGTCCTGCACGGTGTCGAGCAGCCCGCCCACCGCCATCGCCGCCACCGGCATGCCGGTGGCCATGGCCTGGGTGATCACCAGACCGAAGGCTTCGGCGCGCGCCGCATGGATGAAGAGATCCGACGCCTGCATGATCCGCTCGATGTCGGTGCGGAAGCCGAGCAGGGTGACGTGCGGGCCGAGCAGGCGCGTGGCGCGCTCGGTGATGAATGTCACCTCGGCCGGCCGGCCGGTCCCCGCGACGAGGAGATGCCAGGGCTGGTCCGGCGCCAGCTCGCGAGCGCGACTCGCGGCGTCGAGCGCCTTGTCGACGCCTTTCTCCCAGCCGAAGTGACCTGCCACCAGCCCGACCAGCGCGTCCTGGTCGATGCCCAGCTCGGCCCGGACCGCGTGTCGCGTGGTCGCATCAGGGTGGAATCGCCCGCGGTCGGTCCCGAACGGGATGACGAGCACCCGGTCGTCGGGAAGCAGGGTCTGTTGCAGGAAGTACCGGCGCCGATCGGTCGACCCGGTGATCACCCGGTCGATGAACGGCAGCGAAACGGCGTTGCGGAAACGGTTGCGCACTCCCTCGGTTTCGACCGAGCTGGTGCGGTGGAAGGTCATCACGGCCCGGGTGGGCTGGCGCCGCACCCGCACCAGCGATGCGGCCAGCTGGCTGGCGCCGTCATGGGCGTGAATCACGTCGGCACGATGGATGCGGCAGAGTCCGGCGACGCGGGCCAGCTGCCAGAGGTGGGGACGGGTCGAAATCGCCAGTCCGGCGGAGTAGTCCACCCGCGCCGCCACCTCGTCGCTCAGCGCCGGCGCGTCGCGCAGCGAGACCAGCCCGCACTCCGCACCCAGGAGCCGCAGCTGGTCGATCAGGTTGAGGATGGCGTCCCGCCGGCCCCCGCGGGCGGTCGAGACTGTCAGGTGCAGGATTCGCATATAGCTTTGTGCTCAGCAAGAAACGGGACAGTCTGCCCCGTCTCCCGGCCGAGTCAACGTTTCTCTCTGGAACAAGGACAGACAATGACGAACCCAGGACAGACCGTGTCCTCCCGGGCCCAGATGCTGGGTCCAGCCCTGACCGCACTGCTGGTGATCTTCACCCTGTCGCCATTCGCTGACGTGCTGGTGGGTCGGTGGCCGCTCGATCTGTCGCAGCCGCAGCTGCGATTCCAGACGTTCGGTCTGTTCTATGCGGCCGGGCCGCAGGTGACGTTGGGGCTGGTGCTGCTCGTCATCGTCGGGCTGCTCAGCGGCTACCGGCTGGTGGTGCGTGGCACGGCGATCGCCGGTCTGGTGCTGGCGGCGGGCTACCTGGTGATACTGCCGTTCTTCGGGCTCGACTTCCTGCAGGTGCTCCGTCTCGTGGCGCAGACCAACAAGCGCACGTTCGAACTGGGCGTGATCAAGACGACCGGCGTCGTGCTGGTGCTGATACCGCTGTGGGCCTGGGCCGGACTGACCGCACTCAAGGTCACCAGGCTCCCCCCGGCATCGAGCCGCCAGCGCGAGAAGGGCGAGGGACTGATCGTCGCGCAGGACGCGCATTAGCCGGCTCCGCCGGTGCCGTCGGCGGGGGTAGCATCGCGCGAGCGCAGGATCCGCGCGGGAACCCCGCCGACGGTGGCGCCGGAGGGGACGTCGTCGAGCACCACCGCGTTCGCGCCGACGCGGACATCGTCGCCCAGGGTGATGTCGCCGATGATCCGGGCGCCCGCTCCCACGAAGACATTGTTGCCCAGCACCGGCGACTGACGCTTTTCGGCGCCGATCGTCACCTGATGTTCGAGGTGGACGTTGCGTCCGCCGCGCACCGTCCCGTTGATCACCACACCCTGCGAGTGGATCAGCACGAAGCCCGGCCCGAATTCGGCACCGCGCCCGATGATGCACTGACCGAAGACGGCGTTGAGCTTGTTCCAGAACATCGCCACCGGTGCCAGGTGGTGGCGGTGCGACCACTGCATCGCCCGGTAACACGCCATCGCGAAGGTGCCGTCGGTACAGAGTGTCTTGACGATGGTGCGGGCGCGGGTATCGCCGTAGCACCACTCCGCTTTGCAACGCACGTCTTCGAAGAAGATCATCGGGGCCTCGCGGTGACCTGGTCGAGGAGGTGCGCCAGCTGGCCGGCCAGCGCGCGGCGCTCGTAGCGCGCGATGTCCGCCGGGGGCGCGCCGCCGGGTCGGTCCGCGGCGGGATGCGAGAGTTGGTGCGACAACCATGCCGCGATACCGGCCCCGTCGCCGGGGAGGTGATGGGCGCCCGGCTGCACCGCCTCGACCAGGGCTGCTGCCTCGCCCGGTGGCGTGATGGCCAGCATCGGGCGCGCCGCGGCGAAATACTCGAAGAGTTTCGCCGGCACGACGCGATCGACGCCGGGGAGATCACTGAGCAGCAACAGCAGTGCGTCGGCCGAGCGCATCGTGGCGATGGCGATGCCATGGTCGCTGTAGGGCACGTCGGTGAGCGTGCCGCCAGCCCGACCGAAGCGTTCCAGCAGCAGCTGCTGTTCCGGCGTCTTCCGGCCGAGCGCGACCAGTTCGAGGCGCGCGAGCGGCGCGCTGCCGGACGCGGCGAGGCGTTCGACGGCGTCGACCAGCGGCGCGATCGACGTGAGGTTCCACAACGTGCCGGCGTAGACCAGGCGGAACATTCCCGGTCGGCGCGGCACCGCGCTGCTCGCGGTGCCCGCGGCGAAATCGCCCGCGTCCCAGCCATTGTAGATGGTCAGCGCGGCGGGGCGCGCGCCGGCTTCGGCGGCGCGCGCCGCCAGCCGGTGGGTGCTGGCGTCGGTCGTCGCGACGATCGCCGCCGCCTGGCGCAGCACCGCGCGCTGCATGCGCCGCTGCACGGCGCGGGCGGCACGGTCGTGGGCGGCGTTCTCCCAATACGCCTGGCTCAGGTCCCATTCGTCGCGGAAATCGCAGACCAGCGGCAGGCCGCTCAGTCGCGCCAGCCGGCGCCCCACCAGCAGGTTGGTGTACGACGGCGCGGTGGCCAGAATGGCGTCGTGCGGCATGCGCCGCAGCAACCGCGCCCCCCGGCGCACCGCCGCCGGATACCAGAGGATCTGGGCATCCGGCTGCAGCACCAGCCGCGCCGCCTGGCGCGCCGTGCGCTGCAAGGCGCCGCCGCTCCCGCCGCCCGGTGTCGCTCCTGATGTCTTCGCCGCGTACGACGGTTCCCAGGTGCGCGCCCGCTCGATCACCAGGTCGGCGGGAAGTTCGGCCCGCAGGGTATCGTCGCGCAGCGGCACGGAAGGGTTGGCCGCCTGCAGCACCGACACGTCCCAGCCGGATTCGGGGAGATAGCGCGCGAACTTGGCGATGCGCTGCACGCCGGCGCCCCCGACGGGGGGGAAGTGGTAACTCACCAGCAGCACCCGCCGCCGGGGCGTCATGCCGGCAACCAGCTGTCCAGCGAGACGGCGTGCAATCCTCCCTCGCTGACCCGGGCAGCAAGGAGCGGAAGCGCGTCGAGACAGAACGGCCTGACGTCGTGCATCAGCACCACGTCGCCGCCGGCCAGGGGCGCATGCCGCGCCCACTCCACCAGCGGCGCCGCACCGATCATCGCGTAATCCCTCGGGTCGGACGACCAGAGCACCACCCGCTGTCCGGCGGCGAGCAGGCGCGCCAGCTTGAGCGTGGTCAGCTGGCCCTTGGGCGGGCGGAACCGATCGGTGGCAGCGACCCCCAGCGATTGCAGCAACGCCGCGCAGCGATGCACTTCGCCCAGCAGCGCGGCGGCGGAAGTCTGCGACGGCTCGGTGTGCGTCCACGAATGGTGCCCCACGGCGTGCCCCTCGTGCACCATGCGGCGCACCAGTCCGGGGTGGCGCTCGGCCTCGCGGCCGATGACGAAGAACGTGGCGTGCAGCTGCAATCGGGCCAGCAGATCGAGGAGCCGGGGGGTGATCTCGGGATGCGGACCATCGTCGAACGTGACCGCAACCGCGGCGCTCGCCGCCGGGCCGCGCACCAGGAAGCGGGAGCGCGGCAGCCCGGCCGCAAGCGTCCGACGAAACAGCTGGCGCAGAGCGCTCACGGCCGGGACGCCAGGCTAAAACGTCGGCAGGACTCGGTAGACGTCGTCTACCAACCCCGGTGCAATCCGGCCGGCGATGGAATCGGCCGCGGCAACCCGCTGATTCTCGACCGGCACGACAATGCGGACCAGCGCCTCTTCGGTGCGTCCGCGAAGGACGGCATCGCGGAACAGGTCCCACGTCACCCGGGTCTCGTTGTGCGCCACGCGTCCCCGTCCCTGATACCAGTAGTACACCACCGACGAGGCGCTGCCGAGGACGATCAGGTAGCGGTTGACGACCACCGGGCCCGACGCGGCGTCGACCGTGACCGTGCCCGACTGGACCGATTCCCACCCCTGGGCCGGAAGGCAGTTCTTCGGCGAATGGATCGTCTTGCCTTCGTGCTGCTCGTCGTAGTAGCCGACGTAGATGTTGAAATCGGGTCCGGTGGGAAGCTGATAGTTCCGGTTGATGAAGGTGTCCATGCCGGCGACCCGCTGGACGGCGGAATCGATCGGTTCGTCGACTCCCTTGATGCCGAACAGCGACGTGGCCACGGTGGTGAGCGGCGCCCGGAGCTCCACCCTGGTCGAGCGCCGCGCCACCAGGGTCTGGTCCACCAGGCAGGCGCAGAGGAGTATCCCGGTCGGCACCCACGGACGCCAATCACGCATGGGTGGTCCGCCGTCGGAGCATGCCGCGTTCTCCCAGACCGACCAGCGCGCAGGTCGCTCCCAGCGCGGCGAACGACACCAGGAAGAGTCCCCACCCTTCGCTTTCGTGCATGAACCCCTGGCCCAGCGCCGGGCTCACGAAGTACACCAGGAAGGCCGTGAGGAAGACCCGGATGCCGTTGACGACGATCGCGACCGGAATGGAGACGGCCACGAGGAGCAGCCGCGCCGGCACCGTGCCGAGGTACATCCCGCCCATCATCACGGCGAGCGCCAGCAGTGCGGTGACCGATCGCAGGCCGCTGCACGCTTCGGCCACGAACAGCCGCGACCCGGGGATGTCGATCACGTTGCCGCTGGTGCGCACCGGAATGTGGCGCCAGCGGATCAGCGCGGCGCCCATGTGCGACGCCACCGCCTGCAGCGGCGGCGTGACGGAATTGGTGAAGATGATCGGGACCGGAAGCGCCATGAACAGCAGCGTCAGCGGCAACCACCAGTGTCGCACCTGGGGCCAGCCACGGACGAAGACGATGAGCGCCACCACGCGCCAGCCACATCGAGACGCGCAGCGAGTAGAACTCGACGGCGAGGGAACTGACGCCCCGCAGCACCATCGAGAAGGCCAGCAGCGACGTGCCCCAGGCGAAATTGGGCCGGCTCTCCGGCGACAGCCCTTCGCGCCACGCCAGCCAGAGCGCCACCGGCGCCAGCAGCAGGCCGTAGCCGTTGTTGCCGGGGTCGGTGATCCAGTCCTCGAACAACCCGATGGCGGGATGGATGAACAGCCAGAGGAACGCCATCGCGGCCAATGCCACCGGCAGCCACGCCGTCAGCGGGCGTGTCGTGGCAAAGGGGGGAAGGACCAGACGGCGCGACGCGGCAGGCGGTTGCGCTACCATCCGCCCTTCCGGAACAGCATGACGGGAATGGTCTTGAGCATGATCTTGACGTCTTCCCAGACGCTGCGATGCGCGATGTATTCGAGATCGTGCGCCACCTTGCGGCGCACGTCCTCGACCGTGGTGTCGTACTGGAGGTTCACCTGCGCGTGACCGGTGATGCCGGGACGGACCCGCTGGCGCCGGGGGTATTCGGGAATCTGCTGCCGCAGTTCGGCGAACAGCTCGGGGCGCTCGGGGCGGGGGCCGACCAGGTTCATGTCGCCGCGGATGACATTCCACAATTGCGGCAGCTCGTCGAGACGGCAGCTGCGCAGGAACCCGCCGACCACGGTGACGCGATGGTCACCGGCCGTGGCCCAGACCGCGCGGCCGTGATGCTCGGCATCGGTCCGCATGGTGCGGAATTTCACGATCGTGAAGGGACGGCCGCCGATGTCGCGCCGGCGCCGCTGCTCGTCGGAGGCACGCGCGCCGCCGCGAGTCCATCCCGACGCGGGTCTGGGTGTAGAACACCGGTCCGCGCGACGTGAGCTTGATCGCCAGCGCGATCAGCGGCCAGAGCGGCAGCGACAGCAGCAGCACGATCGACGCCGCCAGCACGTTCAGCAGCCGGATCGGGCGTTCGTCGCGAACGGCGGAATAGGTGGTCGCCGACGCCTCGGCGGCGGCTTCGGGAGCCGCCCTGGAGCTGAGCCGGGATTCGGGAGCGTCAACCATCGAAGACGATACCAGGATGCTCATGATCGATCAGAAGACACGGAGACCGATCCACACCAGTGATGCCACAGCGCTGACACCACCGATGATGCGAAGGATCGTACCGCCAGCGGGTTTCGAGGCGACGTAGATCTCGTCTCCCGCTTCGACATTCAGTTCGTCGAGCGTGGCGCCGTTGCGGATGGCCGCCGCGAATTCCGGCCCGTCGACCACCACCCGGCCCGCCCGGCGGATCTGCGACTTCTCGAGCCGCGCGTCGTTGGACGGGCGGCCGCCGTCGTGCTGGATGGCGTCGCTCAGCAACGCCGTCGCCGACTCGTTGTAGAACCCGGGCGAGCCGATGGCGCCGTGCATCCAGACGCGGATGCCCGAGGCGACCTGCACAACCGGGTTGCGGACATAGTGCTTCAGCTGCTCGGTGAGATAGTCCTGCAATTCCGACCGCAGGACCCCCTTGACCGAGATCTCCGCCCCACCGGGAATCACGATGGTGCGCCGGATGGTCACCGGGTAGGCCGCGTTGAGTTCGCTGTCGCCGGTGACCTGCATGGCGATCACGTCGCCGGTATGAAGGTCGCCGTCGGCCAGCCGCTCCTTGATCGCATCGGCTTCGGCCTGCTTGGCGTCGCGCAGCGCCTGACTGTACCCCGGCGACTGCAACAGCTGCTCCAGCGTGTCGAGCGTGGAACGCAGCTCGGCCCGCGTGACCGTGGCCCGCTGAGCATTGGCGAGCATGGTCGCCGGGTCGAGTGAATTCGACGGCGGCGGGGGCGCCTGGGGATCCTGAGCGCTCACCCGGAGAACCCCCACCACCATCGCGACCGCAAGAATGGACCGAATCCGCACGCAGTGATCCCCTGAAATTGGTCGAAGCGATACCGGCCCTATGCCAAGCACAAGTCGTGCTCACCACCGATCGCCCGGAAAATGGCGGGGTGAGGCCTCCTTTGGCATCCATGCAGCAAATCGGGTGTCCGAGTGTGGCGCCGGTAACGCGGCACTGTTGCATAGACACAACACAAGTGACGATTTGCTACGTCGCAGGTCGGCTACCTGATAGTCGCTTCGCCAGTTGCAGGATTGAAGCCGATCCGGTGCACGACCGAATCGCGGCAGAAACATTGCGGCAGAAGGCGTCTGGAAGTGGGACCGGTGCCGTGCTCGATCGGGCGCGTCATATCGATAAGTCTTTTTGAATCACAATCTTATCGGTACTTCTCCGGTCCCGGCACCGATCTCCGCCGTATGGCTGGGACGTGGCGCGCGATCACACAGTTGTCGCGATCATGCAACAGGCAGTCTGGCCGTGATCTACCAGGAATCGAAGGAATTCGACCCCGATGACTCAACCGCAGACCGGCCCGGAGGCCAGCCCGCTGGTGCTCATCGCCAACGACCACGAATGGACTGCCCGCGCGGTCGAGAGCATCCTCGTTGCCGATGGCTTCCGGGTGCTCCGCACGCACACCGCCGGAGAGACCCTGCAAGTTGCCGGAGCGGTCGATCCCGATCTGGTCATCCTCGACCATCAGCTCCCGGACTTCTCCGGCGTCGAAGTCTGCCGCCGGCTGCGCGCTGATCCCCGCTTCGGCCCGGCCCTTCCGGTCATCATTACCACCGCCGGACCATCCGGTCGCCCCCAACGGCTGGCGGCGTATGAAGCCGGCGCATGGGAGTTCTACGGCCAGCCGCTTGATGCCGAGGCGCTGTTGCACAAGTTGCGCGTCTACAACGCTTCGTACCGGGAATTGCGGCGCCTGCGCCGCGCCGCGTTGATCGACAGCGACACCGGGCTCTACAGTCGCTCCGGCCTGGTGCGCCGGGCCAACGAGCTCCTGGGAGAGGCCCGTCGCGGGGGGCGGGCGATGTCGTGCGTGCAGTGGTCGGTCGCTCCGGAGGCGGTCGCCAACCACCTCGGGCAGCTTGCCACCGCGTTCCGCGCGCACGGCCGCTCGGCCGACGCGCACGGCCGCCTGGGTGACGCCGAATTCGCCGTCATCGCGCCCGATACCGGCGCGTCGGGCGCCGATCGGCTGGCCGAGCGGATGCGCGAGGAACTGGCGCACGCGGTCGAGGGCGGTGCCGACACGATCCGCATCGCCGTCGTCTCCGTGGAAGATCCCTCGCAGCTCCCCGCCGACGGCGAGCAGTTCCTGGAGCGCCTGGTGCCGGCACTCGCCGCGTAAGTTGGTCGTGAGCGAAATCCGCCCACAGCCTTGAGCCCATGGCCCCGCACACGGAACCCGGCGTGCGGTGAGAGACGATGGTGGGCGGGCGAAAGGGCCTCGCCATGTCCTGCGATGCAGACAATCGGGGCCGGACCAGCACTGCTGATCCGGCCCCGTTCGCCTTGCATCACGGTCGGCGCCGAGGCGCCGTCGCGTTACTCGCCGGGCGATACCGCCGGTGTACCGCGTCCCAGCACCGCCGGCAACGTGCCCGTGCTGTCGTCTTCGTCGACGGCGCCGTAGCCATAGCTGTACGAGTAGTACTTGTAGTCGTTCATCGTGGCGCGGACGTCGTTCAGCACCGCTCCGATCAAGCGGATCGGCAATTGATCGACGATCTGCAGCTTGGTCTCGGCCAGGTCGCGTTCCGTCGCGCCGGCGCGCACCACCAGCATCAGATTGCCGGTGAGGGTGCCCAGCACGAACGGATCGATGCCGGCGCCCAGCGGCGGCGAATCGATCACGATCACCTCGTACGAGTTGCGGAGCGTGGCGAGCATCTCCCGCATGGCCGGCGAGCCCAGCAATTCCGGCGCGTTCCGCTTGCGGCTGCCGGCGGTGATGATGCGGAGGCTGGGGTGTGACGTGTTGCGCACCAGCTCGGTGAGCGGCAACTCGCCGCTGAGGAAGTCGAGCAGACCCCGGGCGGCGCTCCACGCCGAAGGTGCGGTGCAGTTCGCCCCGGCGGGTGTCGCCGTCGATCAGCAGCGTCTTGTAGCCTGCTTCCGCGAACGACAGCGCCAGGTTCGACGCCACCAGCGACTTGCCGTCGCCCGGTGACGGACTCGAAATGGTCATCACGGCCGGTCCGTCACCCACGGTATGCGCCAGGTTGAGCCGGACCGTGCGGAACGCCTCGATCACCTGGGCCGCCTCTTCCGGCGTGGGCGTTTCGCCCTTGGCGCGGCGGATCTCGGGGATGACGCCGAGGATGGTCAGGCCCATGCCGCCGGTGATCTGGTCGGCGTAGCGTACCCGCTTGTCGGTGATGTCGAAGAGCAGCGCCAGCGCCAGCCCGATGCCCAGTCCGCCGACGGCGCCCATCGCGATGAACACCACCTTGCGGTTCTTGGTGGGGTTCAGCGGCGCGATGGCGGGGTCGAGGATGCTCACGTCGGGGGTGGCCGTTGCTTCCACCATCCGCGCCTGGGCGGCCTTGTCGGTCAGCATCTTGACGATGTCTTCGTCGGTGGAGCGGTTGAACATCAGCGAGTCTTCGGTGATCGACCGCCCCGGAATCTGTTCCAGTTCGGTTCCGCTCGCCGCGATGTTCGTGGTGAGCGTGGCGATATCGGCGTCGAGCCGTGACAGCACCACTCGTGCGTACCGGGGGATGATCTTGGTGCGGTCGTCCGAGATCAGCTGCAGCTCGTTCTTGTTGCGGAAATAGTCGTCGGTGAACTGGGTGCGCAGCTGCCGCAACGTTTCTTCGTGCGTCTGCAGATCCTTGATCACCGACATCAGGTCCGGTGACTTCTGTACCGTCGGGATCGCCGTCAGCAGATCGACCACCAGCTCGCCCGAATCGGACTGGGCGATCGCGTCGGCGAGGTCCAGCCGGTCCTGCTGCTCGGCGGTCAGCTGGTCCTTCATCTGGAAGTACGCCGCCTCGGCCGACGGCGTGGTCTGCTGCAGCCCCGGCGCGACCGGCAGCTCTTCGCGCGGCTTGGTGATCGTGGCGACCTTGAACTTCTCGAGCTTGTGGATGTCGTCCTGCAGCCGGAGCTTGGCCGTCGTCAGCTGCGAGTCGAGGATCTCGGAGTTCAGCGTCAGCTGGCGCTTCTTCTGATCGCCCTCGACCTTCACGAAGCGCTGCATGATGTCGTTGAGTGTCCCGGCGGTGCTTTCACCGTCGCGTCCGTCGAGGGTGAGGACCATGAACCGGGGGGCGAGCCGGTCCATGCTCGACGTGCAACCGGCTGAGGATGTCGTCAGCGGCTTCACGCGGCGTGGTCACCTTGAACGACAACGTCTGGCCGAACCAGCGTTGGTCGACGATCGGCACCCAGCTGGAACCCGAAACGGCGCCCGACGCTGTCGCCCACCGTCCCCGACTCCTTGCCGCCGGTGGTGGTGTTGTCCAGCTCGTACGTGGTGCCGTCGCGCGAGATCTTCCACTGGAAGTCGCCGGGCGATGACTGCGGACCGAGCGCGAAGTTGTTGAACAGGACCGCAGCCGGGCCATTGGGGCCGGGAGGCGGCGGCGGGTCGCCGACGTGGGTCGGCCCGATGATGTACAACCGCCGCTGCTCGGCGACGGTCTGGGTGACCAGGTAGGTCTTGATCAGGTCGGACCACTGATTGGCGGCATAGAGCGGCGCCCCCTGCAGGGCGCTCGATGCGTTCGTCGTCGGATCGGGCAGCGCGATCGACGACTTGACCTCGAACGTGGCGGGACGGAGCCGCGAGACCAGGTACCCCGCCCCCAGCCCGACCAGGGTCAGCAGCAGCACCAGCCACTTGAAACGCCGCAAGGCGCTCAGATACCGGACGATCGGCGACAGGCGCGGGCCGGCTCCGGTCGGCGCCGAGCTGGCGCCGAAGCCCGGCGGGTTGGCGGGGAGATTGCCGGGCAAATGGGCAAGATCCGTCGTCATAGATCCTGAGGTTCGAAGGGGTGACCGCTGGTTTCTCGTTTCCATGTGTGGGACCCACTCTGCAAGGCCGATACCGTAATCCGCCGCTGCCAGGCGACAATAATGAGCCCTGTTTGTTGCGCTAACGCAACAGTTGTTGATGTCTGCATGATACAGCTGCGCTGCGTCGGCAACGATTCCGCGGTATAATAGGCCCCATTCGATGTACCAGTACCACAGTTGCGGCACGGTTTTCGCCGGATGGGGTGGTGGGCGTATCCCACGCTCGTCACTGGAGGAATTTGCTGATGACTGCCGTATCCGGAGCCGGTCCGAGCGCCGCTTCGCCCGAGTCCCTTGCCAGTCGCGACGTGCTGTCGCTGCCGGCGGATATCAAGGCCTCGATCCGGATCCTGATCGTCGACGACGAGCGGACGCTGCGGGAGAGCTGCGCCTCGGTCCTGCGCGGTGAGGGATACAGCGTCACCCTGGCCGGGCGGGGCGAGGAAGCGCTGGAGCTGGTCCGCCGGCGGCAGTTCGACCTGGTCCTGGTCGATCTGTTCATGTCGCAGGTGCCGGGTCTCGAGATCCTCAACGCCGCGCTCGAGGCGAACCGGGATTGCCTCGTGGTGGTGATGACCGGGCAACCCGAGTGTCACGTCGAGCATCGAGGCGCTCCGGATGGGCGCCTGGGACTATCTCCCCAAGCCGTTCTCGGCCACCCATCTGCAGGTGCTGATCGGGCGGGCGTCGCACGCCATCCTGAAGGGCCGGGAAGCCGCCGATCTGCGGCTGCAGGTGATGCGGCAGCACTCCCAGTCCGACACCCACGCGCTGATCGGCATCTCCGCCGTCGTTCCGCAAGGCGGTCGACCTGGCGCGCAAGGTGGCGCCGACCGACGCGTCGGTATTCATCAGCGGCGAGAGCGGCACCGGCAAGGAAGTGATCGCGCAGTTCATCCATCATCATTCGCGCCGGGTCAAGAAGCCGCTGGTGCCGATCAACTGCGCGGCACTTCCCGAGCCGCTGCTCGAATCGGAGATGTTCGGCCACAAGAAGGGCGCGTTCACCGGCGCCGACCGGGACAAGCCGGGATTGCTCGAGACCGCCAACGGCGGCACGCTCTTTCTCGACGAATTGACCGAGATGTCGTTGCCGCTGCAGGCCAAGCTGCTGCGGGTGGTGCAGGACGGCGTGGTGCGCCGCGTCGGCGCCGAAACGGCGGGCGACCCGGTCGACGTGCGGTTCATTTCCGCCACCAACCGCGACCCGCAGGAAGCGGTGGAGCGCGGCGTGCTGCGGGGCGATCTCTTCTACCGGCTGCGGGTGGTGCCGATCGTGCTGCCGCCGTTGCGCCAGCGGGTCGACGACATCGCGCTGCTGGCCAACCACTTCCTGGGGATGTTCTGGCACCGCCACCGGCAGATGCCCGATCGGGCGCCGCGCCTGACCGAGGAGAGCATCGAGTTCCTGCGCACCCGGCCGTGGCGCGGCAACGTGCGCGAGCTGCAGAACGTCATCGAACACGTCGCGGTGCTGGCCGAACCCGACCAGCCGATCGGCCCGAGCGACATCCCGATCTACGACGATGCCGAAGCGAGCGCGGAGCGACTCCCCACCGCGCAACTCGACGGTCCGTTCCACGACGTCAAGGACCGGGTGATCGCGCAGTTCGAGCGGGACTACCTGACCCGCCTGGTGGCGCGCGCCTCCGGGAACATGTCCAAGGCGGCGCGGCAGGCCAACATCGACCGCACCACGCTGTACCGGCTGATGGAAAAGCACGGCCTGCAGCGCGACGAACGTGGCCAGTAAGCTCGAACTGACGGCTGCCGCGAGGCGCCACCTCGACGAGGCCGCCGAACGACTGGTCGAGCGCTGGCGGTCATTCTCCGAAGACGCCATTTCGCAGGCCGAAGTCGCCGCCGGGATCGCCGAAATGGTGGCCCGGATGCTCGAAGCGGCCGGCGGCGCCGAGTTCGACGACCGCGACATCGCGTCGCCGCTGGCGCGGCGCATCGTCACGCTGCTGCGGCGCGAAGTGCTCGAGGCCTGCGACGACACGTCGCCGGAGTGGATCCCGCTGATCAAGGCGATCGAGCGGGTCGCGCTGTCGCAGGAAGCGCGCTGGTCGGAACGGTTCCAGGACCGGATGACCGGTCCGACCGGCCTCGACCTGATCGTCGAGGTCGCCCACGACCTCCGTTCGCCGCTGACCTCGATCCTCTTCCTCGCCGAAACGATGCTGCACGGTCGCAGCGGTCCGCTCTCGCCGCTCCAGGAGCGGCAGCTCGGCCTGGTCTATTCCGCCGCCTTCGGCCTCAATGCCGTGGCCAGCGACGTCATCGAGCTGGTGCGCGGCGGCGACCGGCTGGTGGGACGCGAGACGCAACCGTTCTCGGTGGCCGAGGTGCTCGAATCGGTGCGCGACATCGTGCTGCCGATCGCGGAAGAGAAGGGGCTGGAGCTGCGTTTCGAGGGTCCGGCTGCCGATCATCGCATGGGGCATCCCGGGGCGCTCAATCGCATTCTGCTCAACCTCACCACCAACGCGCTCAAGTTCACCGCCGACGGATTCGTCGAGGTCAAGGTGGTGGAGCAGGCCGGCGACGTGGTGGAGTGTTCGGTCCGCGACACCGGTCGCGGCATTCCGGCGGCGGCGATGCCGACGCTGTTCGAGCCGTTCCGCCGCCGCCAGCAACCGGGCGACTACGCCTTCTCCGGCTCGGGCCTCGGGCTCTCGATCTGTCGCAAGCTGGTCGAGGCGATGGGCTCGGATCTGACGGTCGAGACCGTCCAGGGCGAAGGAACCCGGTTCGCGTTCCGCCTGCAGCTGCAGGTGGCCGACGCCAGCGCGCTGATCGGCTGAACCGGTCGCTGCTGCGTGCGCAGATATCTCACGGCGGCCGCCGAAATCGTTCCGCTCACGTGGCGGGTAATGCGGGAACACGGCGTGTCGATGGGGCGCCAGGCCCGCGATCTGGCGCTGCTCCGCCTCACCACCGGCATGAGCCGTCACGAATTCTATGGCTACCGCCTGTGGCGGCGCGAATTGTCGCTCCGGCAGCGGCTCGAGTTCGCGTCGAATCTCGAGCATTGGCCGTACGAGTGCCGCTTCAATGACGTGCAGTGGCACTGGCTGGCGGTCCGCAAAGGTGAATGCGTCCGGCGGCTGGCGGCGGCGGGAATTGCCGTGCCGCGGCTGCTGGCGACCGTCGGTCCCGTGGCGGACCCCGCGGAAACGGGAGTGCCGCATCTCGACTCGCCGGCGGCGCTCGCCGATTTCGCCACCGCGCAGCGGGGCGACTGGTGGGTGCTGAAGCCGGACGACGCCGGCCAGGGTGACGATGTCGTGGTTGTGGTCCATGCCGATCGCGCGGGGATCATGGGAATCGACCAGGAAGGCCGCTCCTGGGCCGAACTCTGGCATGCCATCGTGCGGCGCGCCGGACCGGCGTGGCGGATGGAAGCGCGTGTCGCGGCGCATCCGGCGCTGCCGCAACTGCGCCCCGGACCGACGCCGACGATTCGCGTGCTGACGCTCATCGTCGGTGGGCGTGCGGTGACTCACGCGGCGACGCTGAAGATTCCGTTGAGACCGATCGCCGTCGACAACTTCTGCCGGGGACACCTGGGTGCCCCGGTCGATCCCGACACCGGAATGGTCGGCTTCGCGGTGACGAACGTGGACGCCACGCCGCGGCGCCGACATCCGGTGACGGGCGAGGCGATCGCGGGGATCGTGGCCCCTGGGTGGCAGCGGGTGGTATCGACGGCGCACGAAGCCGCGCGGGCGCTCTCGCCTCTCGGCGCGGTGGCGTGGGACATCGCCGTCACGCCGGACGGCACGCCGGTCGTCCTCGAGGGCAACGTGACCTGGGCACAGGAAATCGTGCAGGTGCCGCAGGACCGGGGATTGATTCGTGACGCGATGATCGAAGGCCTCGCCGAGCGGGGAGACGCCGGCGTGCTGCAGCGCCGGTGGAAACGAACCGGTGATGCCGTCTGGCGGGGGCCCACACGATCCGCCGGGCGTCAGCCGGAGGTGGCCCACCGTGCGTAGCGCCTGGGGATCAGTGGTCGAGGGTTCGCGCCAATTGTGGCGGACCTGGTGGGAGCACGATGCCCCGGTCGGTGCCCAATTGGCGGAATTGCTGTTGTTTCGCCGCGTGTCCCGCATGAGTCGCTCGGAGTTCTATCTCTATCGTCTGTGGCGCGCCGGCATCCCGCTGGCGGACCGCCTGACCTTCACCTCGCTTGGCGAGCGCCTGATCACCGACCCGCTGCTCAATCCGCTGCCGTGGCGTGCCCTGTGCGCCTCGAAGACGGCCGGCGCCGCTCTGGTGCGAGGCGCGGGATTGAACGTCCCGGAGTGCCTGGGGATGATCGGCGGCGGGCCGCCGCCAGGTTGCCACGGCGTGCCGGCGATCCGGTCGGCAGCAGACCTTGCGTCGGTCGCGAAGGATGCGGGGCCAGCCGGATTGATCGTCAAGCCCGACGACGGCATGCAGGGGCGGAGTGTCATGTCGATCACCTGGACCGGGAGTCGGGAGTTGGTCGACATGGCGGGAACGGTCCACGACACCGACCAGCTCTGGGAGGAGTTGCGGCGACCGCCCGCGCGCATGTGGCGGCTCGAACGCCGCGTCATGGCGCATCCCGCTCTGGCGCGAATGAGTGCCGGCGGGACACCGACCTTGCGGATGTTGGCGCTCGTCGTTCACGGTACGCCGTTCCTGCATGCTGTGGCGCTCCGCCTGCCATGCCGGGGTTCGGCAGTCGACAACTTCAGCGCGGGCAACTACGCGGCGCCGGTCGATCCGGCGACCGGACGCATCGGTCCCGCGGTGCGACGCGACTTCGATGGCGTGTTCGAGAAGCATCCTGATACAGGCGCCACGGTCGCGGGCATCACGCTCCCCGGCTGGCCGGCCGCGCGGGACGCGATCGTCGAGGCCATGCCGCGTCTGACGCCGTTGTCCGCCCTGGGCTGGGACGTGGCGCTCACGGACAGCGGACCGGTCGTGCTCGAAATCAACGACTACTGGGGCGCCTATGTGGTGCAGCGCCCACACGACCGCGGCATACTCTTCGGTGCCCTGATCGAGCTGCTGGAAGACGCGGGTGATGCCGGGATTCTCGCGCGGCGCGAACGGGTCATGCCCGGGTGGACCGCCCGGGCACGGTCTCGTGTCGGATACCCGGGGTAACGGCGCCGGCGATGTACGATCCGCTCCGGATGCTGCGGCAGACATGGAACCAATCGCGACATGTGCGCGAGCAGAGTGGCGTGCCGGTGCATCGCCAGCTCGCTGAAGTGCTCGCGCTGCGCCCGGCCACCGGACTGAGCCGGGCGGAGTACTATCTCTATCGGCTCTGGCGGCGGGAGCGCTCGCTGGCCGAGCGGCTGCAGTACCTGTCACTGCGGGAGCGCCGGCTGTCGGAGTTCCGGCGCAATCCCGAGGCCATCAGGGGTCGCCACCGGATCGGTGGCAAGTCCGCGGGGAGCCAGCGGATTGCCGCCACCGGCGCTCGCGTTCCCGAGCACCTGGCCGAGATCGTTTTGGACCCGGATGGGACGACATTCGACGTCCCGGTGCTCACGACGTGCGAAGCGTTCCGCGATTTTCTCGCTGACGCGCCTGCCGATGGGCTCGTGATCAAGCCGGAGCGCGGCTACGGCGGCCACGGCATCAGGATCGTCGTCGCTGTCTCGCGGTCGGAGGTGGTCATGGCCAGCGGCGAGCACGTCACGGTCGGCGACCTGTGGCACAGCCTGTCCACGGATCGCACGCCCTGGCGCCTTGAACGCCGCGTGCTGGCGCACCCGGTGGTGGCCGGCTGGCGCCCCGGCGCCACTCCGACCGTGCGCCTCACCACGGCCGTGGTCGACGGCGCCGTGCACGTGCACTGCGCCATGGCGAAGGTCAACCGCAACCCGAATGGCGTCGACAACTTCCAGGCGGGCAATCTTGCCGGCGCGGTCGATCTGGCCAGCGGAGCGATCGGGCCGGCGGTCGACTATCACGGTGCGCAGTGGTACGATCGGCATCCGGAATCCGGCACGGCGATCGCAGGCGTCATGATTCCCGACTGGCCCCGGTTTCTCGACGTGGTGCGCGGCGCCGCACCGGCGTTCCTGCCGCTGAAGTCGCTGGGGTGGGACGTCGCCATCAGCCCCGACGGGCCGGTGGTGCTCGAAGTCAATCCGGCGTGGAGTGAGATCGTCCAGCTCCCGCTCGACCACGGCATCGTGCGCGGGGCCTTCGTCGGATTGTTGCGCGAAGTGGGCGCCGGCTGGCTGCTCGACCGGCGGGAGCGCGCCTGCCCGGGCTGGATCGACTACGCCACGGCCCTTGAATGAACGCCGCCGCCCGACGAGCTTGCTAGCGTCCGGCAGGGAGACCATCGGGGCCTTCCGGGACTTGCGGCTGACGGCGCCAGGGCGCCCCGCCGCGCAACGCCGTCTCGATCATCGCATGTCGCCGACTCCGCCCGACAGGCCGGAGCCGGAGACGTCGAGACCGGGGACGGCCCAGCAGAAATGGAACCGTCGTGAGCAGTTATCCCGCGATCCGGGCCGGGCGACATGCGTCCGCGCCCACGCCGACGCCGCATGCACCCAACGCGGCCCTCCTCATCGATTTCGACAACGTCACGCTGGGCATCCGCTCCGACCTGGCCAAGGAGCTGCGCACCCTGCTCAACAGCGACATCATCCGCGGCAAGGTGGCGGTGCAGCGCGCCTACGCCGACTGGCGCCGCTATCCGCAGTACATCGTCCCGCTGTCGGAATCGTCGATCGACCTGATCTTCGCCCCGGCGTTCGGCACCAACAAGAAGAACGCCACCGACATCCGCCTGGCGGTCGACGCGATCGAGCTGGTCTTCACCCGGCCCGAGATCGGCACGTTCATCCTGCTCTCGGGCGACAGCGACTTCTCCTCGCTGGTGCTCAAGCTCAAGGAGTACGGCAAGTACGTCATCGGCGTCGGCATCCGCGAGTCGGCCAGCGACCTGCTGATCCAGAACTGCGACGAGTACTACTCGTACAGCGATCTGGCCGGGCTGACCCGCGAAGCGGAAGGCACCGGGGCGCCGCGCGATCCGTGGGAGCTGGTGGTCGAGGCCGTGCCGCAGATGGCGGCCGACAACGACGTGATGCGCTCCGACCGGCTCAAGCAGGTGATGCAGCAGCTCGATCCGAACTTCGACGAGCGCAATGCCGGCTACAACCGGTTCAGCAAGTTCGTCGATCGAGGCCGGCAATCGCGGGCTGATCAAGGTGGTCAAGCAGGAGAACGGCCAGTTCGAGATCGGGCCCGCGGGCGGTGCCGCCGCGCCACCGGCGAGCCGCGTGGTCGCGCCGCCGGGCGCGGCGGTGGTCGCGGTCGGTGGCGGCCGGGCCGCGGGACCGGCGCCGCACGCGGCCCCGGTGCCGGCTGCCAACGCGCCGCGCGGCCACCCCGGCGCCCCCGGCGCCGCCGGCGCCGAGCCGGCCGAAGGCGAGCGCCCCGGCGCGGCGGCGCCGCGGTGGTCGCGGCCGCGGTCGCGGCGCGGCCGCGCGGCACGAGGCTCCGGCGTCGGAAACAGTGAGCGCCGGCGCCATCCGGCCTCACGCTGGCGGAGGCATTCCACCTGATCGGCGCGGGCGCTTGAGCGAACTCCCGGCGCCGGTGCCGGGCGAGACGCTGCGGGCGCGGCTGGCGGCGCTGCACGGCACCGAAGATCCGCTGCTCGATCCCGGCGCGGTTCGGCCGGCTGCTCCGCCAGGCGAACGACGCCGAAATCGCCGACGTGCGGCTCATCGGCGAGGACCAGTTCGAGGTCTCGCCGCACAAGGCCGACCTGGCGCTGCAGATGCAGCTGCGCCGCCGAGCCGGCGACGGCGCCTCCGGTCCGGCAGAGACCGCCGCCGGCCCGTCCGGCGACGCGCGCTGCGGTTCCGCGGCGGCTCGCGCGGCGGCATCGCGGCCGCCCGATATCTCCGATGGTCGGCGTGATCGATCCCGTGACCGGTGCCGTGATCGACGTGGTGCCGGTGCCGGCCGCCGGCCGCCGCCGCCGGTGCCCGCATCGCTGCCGACCGCGGTTGCCGCGACCGGCAGCACCGCCGGCGGCGGCCAGGTGAACCGCCGAAGAATCGCCCGCCGCCGAGGCGGCGCCGCGCCCGGGCCAGCCGCTCCCGCTCCCGCCGCGGCCGCGGTGGCCGCGCCGAAGCGTGCCGCCGAGCCGTCGGCGCGAGTGCGCCGCCGCCGCGAAGAAGGCCGAGACCAAGACTCCGGCCGCGGGAAGAAGCCATCGCGTCGCAAGCGTTCCGCACCGCGCGGCGGCTGAGCCCGCGGGCGGTGACGGTGGCCCGGCAGCTGCTGGGCATGACGCTCGCCTCCGACCTGGGAGGCGAGCGTGTTTCCGGCATCATCGTCGAGACCGAAGCGTACCTGGGCGTGCGCGACCCCGCCTCGCACGCATGGCGCGGTCGGCGGCATCGGCCTGCATCTGGGCGTGTGGGGACCCGACGGCAGCTGGTACGTCTACCGGTCGTACGGATTGCACTGGTGCCTGAACGTGACTGCGCCCAGCGGCGACAACGGCGGCGCGGTGCTGATTCGCGCCGTGCACCCCGGTTCCGGGCTGGCACGTGATGCGGCGGCGGCGCGGGGCGGTGGCCGACCGCGACCTGGCCAACGGCCCGGGCAAGCTGACCCAGGCGTTCGCGATCACGGGCGCGCAGGACGGCCTGCGGGCGGGACGGCGAGGCGCGTTACGCCTGCTGCCCGGGGAGGAGGTACTCCCCGGGCAGATCGATCGTGACGCCGCGGATCGGGATTTCCCGCGCCGCCGACTGGCCGCTCCGTTTTCTGCTGCGGAGACCGGACGACTAGTACCCGCCGGCCTTCACCCCTTCGCGCGCGCTGCCGAGATTGAGCGCGGATCCCGGCGAGCAGCGTCTGGGTCGGGCCCCTGAGCAGGTTGTCGTTGCTGGGCGACGTGGTGGCCTGGTACTGCGACGAACAGCGTCGTGTGTGCCCACGCGCCCCTGGACGCCGCCGACGAACGTGGCGAAGGCGCTGGCGCTTTCCTGCTGCGCGTTGCTCAGCAGCGCGGCGTGCTCGGTCGGATCGGTGATCCCGGCCGCGGGTCGACCCGCGGGCCGACGACCTGCATGATGCCGCCGCCGGCGCCGAAGTACGGTTCGATCGTTCCCCGAGATCGGGAACGCCATCAGGACCGCCTGGTAGCGCCGGACGTCGTTGAAGAGAATCAGCTTGGCCGGGATGGTGTTCTGGTTGGTGCCGATCCCTTCGTCGACCCCGAACATCAGGCCGCCGCGGTGACCCATGACCAGAATGTGGGCGCCGGCGGTGGGGACCACCTTGGTCGGCTGGGTCTGGGTCTCGAAGGTCATGATGCCGGCGTCGATCCCGAGCTTCCAGGTGAACGAATCGCTCCGCTGGGCCGCGGCCGGCACGGCCACGCCGGCCACCAGCACCATGCCCACCCACGCCGCACCCTGTTGCACGAGCTTCATCGCGAGGTCTCCTGAAATGGCGGTAGCGCCAAGCGCCGCAAGGAACAGACCGCGCTCACTGGATCAGCTTCAGTTCGCGTCCCACCCGGGCAAAGGCGTCGAGCGCCTGGTCCAGGTCGTCCCGGGTATGCGCGGCCGAAATCTGGCAGCGCACCCGGGCCTGCCCCTGGGGCACCACCGGATAGCCGAACCCGGTCACGAAGACCCCCCGCTCGAGCAGGAGCTCGCTCATCCGGATCGCGGCCGCGGTTTCCCCCAGGATCACGGGTACGATAGGAGTATCGCCCGGAAGGGGTCGAAACCCGAGTTCCACCAGGACGCCCCGGAAATATGCCGCATTGTCCCGCAACCGGGCCACCCGCTCGGGCTCGGCCCGGAGGATCCGGACCGCCTCGAGGGCCGAGGCGGCGACGGTGGGCGGGAGGGCGTTGGTGAACAGCTGGGGACGGGCGCGTTGCATGAGGTAATCGCAGACTGCCGCCGATCCGGCGGCGAATCCGCCGGCGGCGCCGCCCAGCGCCTTGCCCAGGGTCGAGGTGATGATGTCGACCTCGCCGACCAGGCCGAAATGCTCGGCCGTGCCCGCGCCCGCCGGCGTCCGAGGACGCCGGTGGCGTGGGAATCGTCCAGCCAGACCAGCGCGCCGTGTCGGCGGCAGACCTCGAGCAGCGCCGGGAGGTTGACGATCGACCCCTCCATCGAGAAGACGCCGTCGCTGACGACCAGCTTGACGTCCTTGCCACGCGGCCGCGGCCAGCTTCCGGTCGAGTTCGGCGTAGTCGCCGTGCGCGAACACGCCGTCTCGCACCGGGTGATCGCCTTGGCGAGCCGCATGGCGTCGATGATCGAGGCGTGATTGAGCTGGTCGGAGAGGATGATGTCCTGGGCGGTGAGGATCGTGGCCGGCAGCGCCTCGTTGGCGTTCCAGCAGCTCACGAACGACGTGCTCGCCTCGGTGCCGACCAGGGCCGCGAGCGAGGCTTCCAGCTCGCGGTGGATGGTGAAGGTGCCGCAGATGAAGCGCACCGATGCGGTGCCCGCGCCGAACCGGTCGATCCCCGCCTTGCCGGCCGCCATCACCGCCGGGTGGTCGCACAGCCCGAGATAGTTGTTGGACGAGAGGATGATGACTTCGCCGCGCCCTTCCATCCGGACCCGGGCCGCCTGCGGCGATTCGAGATAGAGCGTCTGCTTGTAGACGCCGTCGCGGCGGAACTCGGCGAGCTGGGCGGTGAGGCGGCGCTGCAGCGCGCCGCTGTCGGCGGTGGCGGTGCTCATGGGGCGATCTCCAGGATGACCTTGCCGGCCGATCCGTCCTTGATGACGGCGATGGCGTCGGCGATCCGCTCCAGCGGGAAACGGTGGGTCACCACCGGGCGCGGATCGAGCTGGCCGCTCGTGAGGAGGCGGTCATCGCGATCCAGGTGGAATACATCTTCCGGCCGGTGACGCCGTACAGTGTCAGGCCCTTGAAGATGATGTCGCGGGCGAAGTCGACTTCGGTGGTCCGGCTCGGCGTGCCGAGGAGGTTGACGCGGGCGCCGGGGCGGGCGGCGGCGAACGCCTGGCCGTGGCCGGAGGGATGGCCGCTCATCTCGCAGACCAGGTCGACGCCGATGCCGTCGGTGAGTTCGCGGGCGCGGGCGACGACATCGCGTGGCGGCCGGATCGAAGACGTGGTGGGCGCCCATCGCCTGCGCCAGGTCGCGCCGGGTGGGATTGAAGTCGGACGCGAGCACCAGCGACGCGCCGGCGGCGCGCAGCACGCCGACGGCGAAGCAGCCGATCGGCCCGCAGCCGATGACCAGCGCGGTGCCCGCCGTGGCGGCGCCGCCTTCGAGCGCGGTGTGCACCGCGTTGCCGATCGGATCCATGATGGCGCCGATCTCGGTGGGAATGCCGTCGAGGTGCATCACGTTCGACGCGGGCATCGCGATGTATTCGGCGAAGGCGCCGTCGCGGTCGACGCCGATGATCGAGGTCCGCACGCAGAGGTGGCCGTTGCCGGTGCGGCAGGGAAGGCAATGGCCGCAGATGACGTGGCCTTCCGCGGTCACCAGATCGCCGACGGCGAAGATGCCGTCGGCGCGCGCGTCCGGCCCGAGATCGGCGACTTCGCCGGCGAACTCGTGGCCGATGATCAGCGGCGGACGCAGACGGCCGGCCGCCCACGCGTCCCACTCCCAGATGTGCAGATCGGTGCCGCAGACGCCGGCGTGGTGCACCTTGATCAGGATGTCGCGCGCGCCGATCGCCGGAACGGGACGATCCACCACCTGCATGCCGACGCCGGGAGCAGCCTTCACGATTGCGCGCATGACGTCGACCCGTCCGGGAAAAAGAGGCGACGGAATATGGTGGTTGTGTCCGCGCTCCCCAAGGTCCCCCGCCGAGGGGCGGCAGTAGGAAATGGGGCGTTCGTGACCGGTCGGCCGGGCGGTGGTGACGCACCCGATTCGCCATCGGCGGCGGTGCCGGACACCTCGCCGGACGCCCCGGTGCGAGGGGTTGCCGCCGGGTCGTCACCGCGCGTTCCCGGCGCGGCGTGCCGGACACGACGGACCGCGCCGCTCCGACTGTGTCGGCCGCAAAGCCGCATGGTTGGCGGTCTGGAGCCTGATTAGCTCGCGACATATGTCGCACATACGGAGTAATCACCGGGCGCGACGATCCCGTCCGGGTGGCGCCGCAGCGGGGGCCGTCCCGTCGTGCCGCGATGGTCGGCACGTCGCGGCACGGGTGTCGCGCCGACCCGGTGACCGCTTCGGACGCTCGGGGGTATTGCGCACCGTGGGAAATTTTTGATCTTGTATATGCCGACGCTACTCCGCACTTCGGGTGTGGGTCGTCGCCGTGAGCATCGCGCGTACGACGATGTCTCGCGAACCACCAATTCTCAGGGAGGCTCCATGGCTACCAGGAAGAAGGCACGGAAGTCCGCGAAGCGCGGCAAGAAGGCGGCGAAGAAGGCCGCAAGACGACTCGTCGTCGCAAGGCCGCCCGGAAGTAGCTTCGCAGGCTTCGCGGCCTTCGCCGCGGAGCGAAATGCCGAAGGGCCGGCGCAAGCCGGCCCTTCGTGTTGTCGAGACCCGCTGCCGCTCCGGCTCAACCGCGCGAGGCGCGTTCCGAACGGAGGCCGGTTGCCTCGGCCGGCTTGACGAAGAGCGCGCCGCGCGAGGCGGCACCGCGGCTGCGGCGGCCGGCGGCCGGCGACGTTTCCCGTGCCCAGCCGGCGTAGTGTCCCGCGAATCCTTCCGGCCCGCTTCCGTCGGCGTCGGGCACCAGCGCGTGCAACCCTCCGTCGGCGGTGACCTGCTGCAGTTCGGCGAGCAGCACGCGCCGGTCGCCGGGCGTGAGTGCCGCCAGGGTGCCGGCGTCAACGATCACCAGCGCGAATCCCGGCGGCAGGCAGGGCAGCCAGTCGCCGAACTGCACGCACATCGCTTCGAAGGTTGACGACAGTGCCTCGGTGGCCACGCGATTCTCCGCCCGCTCGACGGCTGCCAGGTCGCGGTCGAGAAAGGTGACGACGGCGTCGTGCGCGGCCAGGAGGTAGGCACACGCCTCGGCGCCGGATCCGACCACCAGCACCGGATCGTCGGGTTCGATGCGCGGCGCCAGCGCCGTCACCAGGTGATTGGCCGCCAGTCCCCAGTGCGTCGGGTCGCGCTGCGCGTTGCGCAGCTTGGGATACGACTTCCGCCAGCTCTCGAATCCACGAATGCCCGAGCCGGCGCTTGATGAGATCGTCGACGGCGGTGGCGGCGAGCAGTTCGGTGAGGAGGAACTGGCCTTCGTCGGGACCGCCCAGATCGCCGAGCGCCTCGTCGCCCAGGCGGAGCAGTTCTTCGCGGGAAATGGAGTTCTTGAAGTGCTCGATCCGGTCCATCACGTACAGCTCGTACTGCTGGCGCAGCGAGCGGAGCGGCCGTCGTTTGGTCCGTGGTCACCAGCACCTGCTGCGCCGAAAGCATGCTGGTAACGTCGTGAGTCGGCGGCGCGGCGTCAATCGCCCCGCAGCAGCGCCCCCTTGAGATAGCCGGTTTCGGGGATGGTGAGCACCTCGGGGTGATCGGCACTCTGCCCCAGCAGGCGCTCGAGGACGAAGCGGCGGCCGGATCGGGCCGCCGCCGTGGTGAGGGTGGCGAGAAAATCGCTCCGGCTGACATGAAACGAGCAGCTGGCGGTGAGCAGGTGCCCTCCCGGAGCCACCAGGCGCATTGCCCGGCGGTTGATTTCGTAATAGCCCCGAAGTGCGGCAGCCAGGTGGCCGCGCGACTTGGCGAATGCCGGCGGGTCGACCACCACCAGGTCGAACCGCCGTCCCTCCGCCTCCCAGACCGGCAGGAGGTCGAACACATCGCCGGCGACGAAGGTGATCGGATGGCCGGCATTGAGCGCCGCGTTCTCCTCACCGCGCCGCAGCGCCTCCGTGCTCGAATCGATGGCCGTCACCTCGCGCGCCCGCTGCGCCAGATGCAGCGCGAACGACCCGTGGTACGTGAAGCAGTCGAGTGCGGTGCCGCCCTCGGGCACGGTGCGTCCGGCCAGGACGCGGTTTTCGCGCTGGTCGAGAAAGGCGCCGGTCTTCTGTCCGGTCCACGGCGCCGCCAGCCAGCGCACCGTTCCTTCGCGCACTTCGATCGTCTCGGGGACGGTGCCGGCCGCCAGCTCGGATCTGCTGGTCGAGTCCCTCGAGGCGCCGTGCCACGACGTCGTGGCGCAGCAGGATCCCATCCGGAGAAAAGACGTCGCCGAGCGCCGCCAGGATCGTGTCGCGATGCTGTTCCAGTGCCGCCGACAGCAGCTGCACCACCAGCCACCGGTCGTACCGGTCCACCACGAGCGCCGGCAGGCCGTCGCCTTCGGCGTGCACGGCGCGCCAGGCGTTGGCGTCGATACCGCGGCGCAGGTCGCGGCACCGGGTCAGCTGCTCGTGCCACCAGGCCGCGTCGATCGGGCGCTGGCTGCGTTCCAGCAACCGGAGCCGGATCTCGGAGCGCGGCGAGCAGAGCGCCTGTCCGAGAAAGCGGCCGCGGGTATCGCGCACCGCCACGATCCCCGCGGCCGCCGGCGAACGGGAAACATCGCTGCGATAGATCCACGGGTGCCCCGCGTCCCAGCGCCCGGCGCCGCGCGGCGTGACCACGGCGTCGTCGGTCATCGCCGCCTGGCTCCGCTGGCGGAACGCACCGCGAGGGGACTGATTTGGTGCCGCATGCGCGACAATCTAGCGGCAGACCTGCGGCTTCTTCTCGTCACCGACGACGCGCTCGTCGCCGGGCGGGACGTCGTGGCACTCTGCCGTGCCGCCGTCGCGGGCGGGGTCACCGCGGTGGAGCTCCGTCTCAAGCGCGCCGCCGACGGCGAACTGCTCGACCTGGCACGCCGGCTCATCGCCGCGCTCACCGTCCCCGTGCTGATCAACGACCGTCTCGACATCGCACTGATCGCCGGCGCAGCCGGCGTCCATCTCGGCGCCGACGATATCGCCCCGGCACTGGCCCGGCGGGTGGCGCCACCCGGCTTCGTCATCGGGGCCTCGGTCGGGAGCGAAGCGGAGATCGCGCGGGGTGCGGCGGCCGATTACTGGGGCATCGGGCCACTGCGGGCCACGGGCACCAAGCGCGATGCCGGCAGCCCACTGGGCCTCGAGGGGGCGGCAGGATTTCTTGCGGTCGCCGGAGCGCGTCCCTGTGTCATCATCGGCGGCGTGCGCGCCGGCGACGTCCAGCCGGCGCTCGCGGCCGGATTCGCCGGGGTAGCGGTGGCGGGCGGGATACTCGCGGCGGACAACGTCGCGTCAGCTGCCCGGCGGTATGGAAGACGGACGCGCGACGGGAGCCGGGGGACGTGAGAAAGGAGCGATGCGCCCCGAAAGATCCGGCCCGAGTTCGCACGGCTCACCCGGATGCCGCTCCCGGTCTCACCGCTTCCGTCTGGCGGCTTCCTTGTGCCTGATTCGGGCGATCGCGGCGAGATGCTGCGCGTAGGTGCGCGAATACACGTAGTGCCCCTGCCCGTCGGCCACGAAATAGAGATAGGGGACCTGTGCCGGCGTCAGCACCGCGTCGATCGCGCGGCGCGACGGGTTGCCGATCGGCCCCGGCGGCAGTCCGGGATGGAGATAGGTATTCCACGGCGAGTCGATCTGGTAATCCTTGTAGTGCAACTCACCCTTCCGGACGCCGTCGCGCAGCAGAAAGGCGTATTCCACGGTGGGGTCGGCCTGCAACGCCATCCCGATGCCGAGGCGGTTGCGGTACACGGCGGCGATGATCGGCAGGTCGGTGCTGTCGGGCGATTCAGCCTCGACGATACTGGCCAGCGTGAGCAGTGCGGCGCGGTCGAGTCCCGCCGCCTGTGCCCGGGTGTTCCAGGCCGGATTCCAGGTATCGCGCCGCGCGGCCAGCAGACGGGCGATGACTTCGGCGGCGGTGTCGAACCCGCCGAAATTGTAGGTGTCGGGCCGGAGCCACCCTTCGACGCTTGGCGTGGTGATGCCGAAGGTGCGGCGCACCGCGCTGTCGCGCGCGGCGGCGAGCATGCTGTCGACCGGAATGCCCAGCGTGGTCCGGGCCGCGTGCGCCAGATCGAACAGCGTCCCGTCTTCGGGGAGCGTGATGCGGAACTGGATCGCCGCGCCGGTGTGCAACGCATGCAGGATGTCGTGGTCGGACTGCCCGGGGCCGAACTCGTAGATGCCGGTGCGGACGGTGCGATCGACGCCGGCCAGTCGCGCCCGCACCCGGAAGTAGAGCGTCGAGCGGATGACGCCGTGCGCGGCGAGCGATTCCGCGGCGGTCCGCACCGTGCTCCCCGGCGGGATGGCGACGCGCACCGGCGGGCCGTCCGGGCCGCAGGCCGCCACGGCCAGCAGCAACAATACGGTCCCGCGCGTCATGTCGCCCGCGGGCGGCGCTCGTCGAGCCACTGCTGCAGCAGCGTGGCGGCGGCGAGCGCGTCGATGTCGGTGCGGTGGCGGCGGGGCGCCTCGCCGGCCGCGATCAGCTCGGCCGTGGTGCGGGCGGTGCTGAAGCTTTCGTCGATCCAGCTCAGCGGCAGGCTGCTCCGCGCGGCGCACGTTTCGCCCATTTCCCGCGCGGCGCGGGCGGAGTCGCCTTCGCGGCCGGCGTCGTCGAGCGGCAGACCGACCACGAGCCCGACCGGTTGCTCCGCGTCGACCAGGGTGAGGAACGATCCGATCGGAAAGCGGCGCCCGGTGCGGCGGTGGAGCACGTCGAGCGGCGTGGCGACGAGCTGCGTTTCGTCGCTGATGGCGACGCCGATCCGCGACGTGCCCCAGTCGAGCGCCAGGACCCGGCCGCGCGGGGGAATCAGCACGGCGCTCGCCGATCCCTCGCGCTGCTCGGGATGAGGCGCCGCCTCACTGCGCCATCGTGGCGAAGAACTCCTTGTTGTTCTTGGTCCGCTTCATCCGCTCCAGCAGGAATTCCATCGCCTCGACCGGCGGCATGTCGGCCAGGAAGTTGCGCAGCAGATAGACGCGGTTGAGCTCGTCCTTGTCGAGCAGCAGCTCTTCCTTGCGGGTGCCGGACGCTGGATGTCGATGGCCGGGTAGATGCGGCGGTCGGCCAGGCGGCGGTCGAGCACCAGTTCCATGTTGCCGGTGCCCTTGAACTCCTCGAAGATCACCTCGTCCATGCGCGACTGCCGGTGTCGATCAGCGCGGTGGCGATGATGGTGAGCGATCCGCCGCCTTCGATGTTGCGCGCCGCGCCGAAGAACCGCTTCGGCTTCTGCAGCGCGTTGGCGTCGACGCCGCCCGAGAGGATCTTCCCCGAGTGCGGCACCACCACGTTGTGGGCCCGGGCCAGGCGGGTGATCGAATCGAGGAGGATCACCACGTCGCGGCCGTGCTCCACCAGCCGCTGCGCCTTCTCGATCACCATGTCGGCCACCTGCACGTGCCGGTCGGCCGGCTCGTCGAAGGTCGAGGAGATCACCTCGGCCTTGACGTTCTCCTGCATGTCGGTCACTTCCTCGGGCCGCTCGTCGATGAGCAGCACGATGAGCGTGCATCTCGGGGTGATTCTCGGTGATGGCGTTGGCCAGCTTCTGCAGCAGGATGGTCTTGCCGGCCTTGGGCGGCGCCACGATCAGGCCGCGCTGGCCCTTGCCGATCGGCGCGAGCAGGTCGACCACCCGCATCGACAGGTCCGGGTCCTTCTTCCGCTCCAGCCGGATCCGCTCGATCGGGATAGCGGGGCTTCAGGTTGTCGAACGCGATCCGGTGCTTGGTCTTCTCCGGTTCCTCGTAGTTGACGCTCTCGACCTTGAGCAGCGCCAGGTACCGCTCGCCCTCCTTCGGCGGCCGGACCTGGCCCATGACGGTGTCGCCGGTGCGGAGGTCGAAGCGCTTGATCTGGCTCGGGCGAGACGTAGATGTCGTCGGGCCCGTAGAGGTAGTTCCAGTCCTGGCTGCGGAGGAACCCGTAGCCCTCGGGCAGGATCTCCAGCACCCCTTCGCCGCGGATGACGGTATCCGAGTCGAGCAGCGTCTGCTCGATCCGGAAGATCAGGTCCTGCTTCCGCAGGCCCGAGTAGTTGGTGATGTTGAGCTCCGCTCGGCCAGCGCGTGCAGCTCGGCGACGGACTTCTGTTTCAGTTCGGCGATGTCCACAGATTTCTCCGGGGCAGGTACTCCGCGCAGCGCTCGATGGCGCGACGGGCGGAGGGGATCAGGCGTGAGATCGTTGAGTGGTGGTGGACGGTTCCGGCGTAGGCAAGTCGCGCTGCGGGGCGCGGCATTGGACGTGTGGGGTTCGTGCGGAACAGCGTGGAGCACTTGAAGATACGAATATCGCCCGGCCGCGTCAAGACCCGGCATGACTGACCCCCGGGCGTACTTCCGCGTCTGGCGGGCCACCGCCCTGGCCGGATCGCGGGAAGTGGTCGAAGGGGTGGTGGCGCCGGAGCACGCCGCTCCCAGCGCCGAGCTCGGTCGCGCCCTCGCCGAATGGCCGGGCCGCTGGTACTGGGCCGATGACCGGCACGATCGGCTGGTCCTGGTGCGGGGCTACGCCCGCCCGCGGCCCGAACGCTGGCTGTGGCACGGCGCGCTGCTGGCGCTCACGGTCGTCTGCACCCTCGGCGCGGGGGCGGTACTGGCCGGGAAGCTTTCGCCTCCGGTGCATCCCGGATTCACCGGCGCGCTCTGGGGCGCCGGCGAATTCTTCGTGTTCGTGGCGCGGGGCGGCTGGCGGGCACTCGGCGGCGGGTGGGAGTTCGCCGTGCCGCTCCTCGGCATCCTGCTGATCCATGAACTCGGTCACTATTTCGCCGCCCGCCGGTACGTCATCGACGTCTCGCCGCCGTATTTCCTGCCGGTCCCGCCCAATCTCTCGCCGATCGGCGGGATGGGGGCGTTCATCCGGCTGCGCAGTCCGGTGTACGACCGTCCCCAGCTGCTCGACGTCGGCGCCGCCGGTCCGCTGGCGGGCTTCGTTGCCGCGTTCGGCGTGCTGATCTGGGGATACCTGCTGTCGCATCGTGCGACGTTCGATCTTCCCGGGTCGCCCACGGTGCTGATGTTCGATGGACGCCCATTCTTCCTCGGCGATTCCATCATTACCTATCTGTTGCGGGAATGGCTGGTTCCCGGCGGCGGGCCGGTGGTGCTCTCGCCGGCCGCGTTCGCCGGCTGGGTCGGCATGTTCATCACGGCGGTGAATCTGTTGCCCCTCTCGCAGCTCGACGGCGGCCACGTCACCTATGGCGCGCTCGGTCGCCGCCAGCAGCTGGTGGCGCTGGTGGCGGTGGCGGGATTGCTGCTGCTCGGACGGCAGGCGCCGCTGTGGTGGGTGTGGGCCGCGCTCACGTTCGTGATCGGTCGCGGCGGGTGGAGCCATCCGCCCGTCATGGTCGCCGGCCGGCCGGTGCGGCGTCGCGGCTGGCTGGTCGCCGCCGCGTGTCTGGTGGTGCTGGTGGTGACGTTCGTGCCGGTCCCGTTTCTCGGCTAGAACGGAAGGAGTGACGATGACCGACTCCCATGCCGATCCCGATCCGCTGGCGCGGTTGCGCCACGACCTGGCCAATCCGCTGGCCGGCGTGCTCGCCGAAACGCAACTCATGCTGATGAGTGACGCGCCGCTCGACGACGAAATCCGCCGCGGACTGCAGGAAATCGAGGCATTGGCGCTCAGGATGCGCAGCATTCTCAAGGGGATGCAGGACTCCGGCCCGTCCGGGCCGATTACACGCTAAGGAGCAACGATGAACACGCGATGGCTGGCGGGAGTGGTGTTGACGGGTGCACTGGCCACATGGCCGGCAGCGGGCCATGCCCAGGGCGGGCGCGGCGGCGGCGGGCCGGTGATGCCGACGTCGACCGGTGCCACACGGGCAATCGAGCGCACCATTCCCATGACCGACATGATTCAGCGCGCCTTTGCCGCCGGCACCCGCGATTCGAGCGGGAGCCCCGGCAGGAACTACTGGCTGATCTGGCCCGACTATACCATCAATGCCCGTTTCGACGCGCCCGATTCACGGATCTACGGCAGCGAAACGATCGTGGTGCACAACAACGGTCCGGACACGATGAACACGATCCAGATGCGCCTGGATCAGAATCTCTTTGCCGCCAACGTGCCCAGGGCGGAAGTCGTCACCGACATCACCGACGGCATGAAGCTGACCAGGCTGGTGGTCGACGGCGCAGACGGTCGATCTCAACGCCCCGCCGCCGGGTCGGGGGCCGGGGCGGGTTCGGCTGGCTGGCGGCGGACCGCCGGCCGAGACCACGATCAGCGGGGCCGATCTCACGTCGGCCACGATCCGCTTGTCCAAACCGGTCGAACCGCACGGCACCGCCACGCTCGCAGATCGACTGGAATTTCGAGGTGCCGCTGGTGGTGCCGCCGACTCGCGGCATCCGCATGGGTCGCTGGGGCGATTCGCTCTACCAGGTGGGGCAATGGTATCCGCGCGTGGCGGTCTTCGATGACCTTCGCGAGGGCGGCTGGGACACCGATCCGTATCTCGGTCCTTCGGAGTTCTACAACAACCTCGGCCACTTCGACGTCCACCTCGACATGCCGGCCGGCTGGATCGTCGGTGCCACGGGTATCCTGCAGAACCCCGACCAGGTGCTCACCGCCACCGAGCGCGAGCGGCTGTCGCATGCGCTCGAGTCCGACTCGACCATCACCGTCGTCGGCGCCGACGAACGCGGTCCGGGGCAAGTCCACGGCGGCGGGCGACCGGCTGGTGTGGCATTTCGTGGCTGACAGCGTGGCGGACGTGGCCTGGGGAACGTCGGATCGCTTCGTCTGGCAGGCGACGCGGGCCACATTCCCGGCACCGGCAAGGTGGTGCCGATCAACATCATGTTCGAGCCGAGCCACCTGCAGTCGCTATGCCGCGGCGGGGCCCACCGTGCGCCACGCGCTGCAGTTCTACTCGAAGCTCTGGATGCCCTACACGTTCCCGACGATGACCGTGGTCGACGGCCCCGAACTGGGGATGGAATACCCGATGTTCATCATGTCGAGCGCCGGGGCCTCCGACCACGAGACCGGACACCAGTGGTGGCCGATGATGGTGAACACCAACGAGACCTGGTACGGCTTCATGGACGAGGGCTTCAATCAGTACATGAACATCCTCTCGCAACGCCGACACGATGGGTGGCTTCCATCGGCGGCGGCCGTGGTGGTGGCGGCGGCGCGGCGGCGTGTTCTGCATCGGCCAGCCCGGCGCCGCATTGACCGCGTGTCAGGCGGCCGCGCAACCGGGGGGACGACTGGCGCTCGCCGCCTCATCGACCGCGGCGGATTCGGCGCGGGTGCGCCAGCTCGCCGACTCGCTGCAGGCCACTGGCGTTCGGGTGGTGCTTCGCGGCCGCGGCGGACGGGGCCGCGGCGGGGCGCCACCGACGCCGGTACGCCACGATCAACCCGCCGGGCGGGACCGCACTGCTCAACAGACCAGGGTGCGGCGTTCGGGCGGACCTCCGGCAACGAGCGCGTTGCGCCGCTGATGTGGGACGCCAACTATGGCGGACCGGAATACAGCGAGCAGGCCTACGGGCGCGGCGCCGCAGATGCTGTCGATGCTCGGCGGCGTCGTGGGTGACTCGGCGGTGTGGCGCGCCATGAGCGACTACGCCAAGGCGTGGAAGTTCAAGCATCCCTCGCCGTGGGACTACGCGTTCTTCATGAGCAACGCGCTGCACCAGGACCTGGGCTGGTTCTGGTACTACTGGCTGTTCACCACCGACGCGGTGGACGGCTCGATCCAGATCGGTGGCGACCGTCGGAGCCGCGCACCACGGTGACGGTGCGCCAGGACGGCGCGATGCCGTCGCCGGTGGTGCTGGCGGTGGAATTCGCGCCCAGCGGCCCGCCGATCCGCCAGATGGCCGAACAGCCGCGGCTCGACGATCACACCGCGCTGGTGACGTATCCGGTGAGCGTCTGGTTCGGCGGCAGCCGCACCTTCAAGGCGTCGCTCGATTTCGGCGGACGGAAGATCGAGAAGATCACGCTCGATCCGTTCGGGCGTTTCCCGGACAACGACACGGCCGACAACGTCTGGCCGCGGGAAACCGGGCAGGGCACCGCCGCCGGACGATAATCGCACCGTAGTCATTCGGATGCTGGCGCCGGGGCGCGGAGGCTCTCCGCGCCCCGGCGTGCTTCCGGGCCGCGGCTCCGGCGTCACCTGTGTCGTGGAAACGTTTCAATTTCATCCGTCGGAACAGCCGCCGCGTCCCGCTCCCCGGCCACGCGGTTCGCCCCGTCGCGTCCTGGTGCCGCAGAAGCCGCCCCATCGGACCTGGACCTTCTGGCATGTCGTGCTGTTCTGGGTGATCGGGATCGCGGTACTGCTGTTGATCGGCGAAATCGCCTGGGTGGTCATGGCCAGCCGCTGAGGAACTGCCGGATCAGGGGTGGCTCGATTCGGCGGTCACTTCGGCCAGGTGCTGCCTGACCTCGCGCACCTTGGGCTGCATGTCGGGGTCCGCATTCTTCCAGAGATCGAGAAAGCGGGTGTAGTACGAGGCGGCCGTCCGGCGGTCGCCTTTCTGCTGCGCAATCTCGCCGAGGCGGACCAGGGCAAGCGGATAGAAGCTCAGGTCCGGGACCCTCAAACCTGACTGCCGGCATGGATGCGGGCGGCGTAGTACGCCGCGGCCGAGTCGGCCTGGCCGAGCTGATCGAACGCGTATGCCAGTTCGTACTCGAAGCACTGATCGCAGTGGTACTTGTCGCGGACCTGCTCGATGGCGTCGTGCGCCTTCTGCCAGTCGTGGCGGGCGAATGCACCGTAGACGTCGAACGTCGCGACGGTGACGGGTCTCGCGCCGCCGCCGGCACGACCGCCTCCCACGCGGCAGCGGTACCGGGCGAACATCCGCCGGGCGTCCGCTCCACGCCGGCGATGGTCGCCAGAAGCCAGTATGGCCGGTCGAGTGGCGGGATGGAATCGAGCGGCGCGCGCGCCAGCGCGCGCGGCGACATCGCGGGCGGCGGCGGATGGGTCGGCGCGCTGGAAGGCGTCGAACAATGCCGGTTGCAGTTCGGCCGTAAGAATCTGGGCACGCTGGGCCGCGCCGGTTCCGGTGGCGGCCGCGGATTGCACCGCCAGTTGCGCCGATTGGGCCAGCTGGCCGCGATAGGCCGCAACGGCGGCCTGGACGCACGACAGGTCGGCGCGGGCGTCGGGAGTGGTGATCAGGGGCGCCAGGACCGCCGCCGCTCGAGTCGAACGCCGGCAACGTTGCGCGCCAGAGCCAGTTGCCGTTGACGGCAAGCATCGCGGCGAGGGTGGAATCGTGTGTCGCAGCCAGCCACTGGCCGGCCAGGGAGTCGACGCTGGCCCATTTCGCCTGCGGCGGCGAGCGAGATCTGCAAGTTGCTGTACTTGTGCGCGACGGGCGCGGCGGCCATCCCCTGTCGCAACAGCTGTTCTTCTTCGCGGTGCTGGCCCAATTGCCCGAGAATGATCGCGGCATTGTTCGTGGCGACGGGGTCGGCGGGATTGATCTCGAGCGCCGCGCGATAGGCCGCCACCGCGGAGTCGAACTGGAACGTGACGCTGTTGAAGTAGGTCCCTTCGGTGAGATCACGTTCCAGCGGCGTCAGGTGGTCCCGGAAGCGGTAGGCGTTGGTGGCCGCGAGGCGCTCGCCGGCAGGGTCCAGCTGGCCGCCGTTGGTGTAGAGCGCCGCGAGCTTCCGCCAGGCCATGGCGAACGCGAATCGATCTGTACCGCCTGCAGCAGCAGCGGCCTCGAGCGTCAGCGATATCCCCGGCAGCGAAGAGCCGCACCGCCCTGGAGTAGTCGCGCAGCGCCGGCAGGGACGCCGTCGTCACCTGCTCCAACGGTTCGCTGCCGCGGATCGAGCGCAGTGACTCGCCGATCTTTTCGCGCAGCGACTTCGAGAGCCGGTTCACCGCGTTGATCAGCCCGTTGTCGTTGTCGGCCGTCTCGCGCACCTGGACCAGCGGCTGGCCGCTGTCGGCGTCGACCATGCTCGCGGTGAGCACGAAGCCGCTCCCCAGCGGCGCGATGTCTCCGGTGATGAACCGCCTTGGCGTTGGCACGCTGCGCCACCTCACGCGCCACGGTGTCGGTGAGCCGGGTGCCGGCCGGGAGATTCATCAGGTCGCAGCACGCTGGCCGACCTGCGTCGCGTCGACAAGATTGATCGATCGCGACTCGCCGAGATCGACCCGCAGCGCTTCGACCACGGCATTGCCGAGCGTGCTGTCGGCACTGCTGTTGTGGAAGTCGGCGAGCACCAACGCGTCGCCGGCGCATTGAGGCGGCCCGCCGAAAGCAGCGTGGCGCCGGGACCGATGCCGAACAGCCGCGACGCCACGAAGCCGCTCACCACCAGCGCACGGCCACCAGCGCCATCATGCCGCCGACCACCGCCCGCCGCCCCGTGAACTCGCCGCGGCGCACCGCGGCATGCATGCCGGTCATGGTGGCCTGGGCGCGGCGGCGTTCGTTGCGGCTGGCGAGCAGCATCGCCGGCAATCCGGCCAGCATCACCACGCCCACCGTCCACCACACCCAGTCGGGGAGCGCCGCGACGCGCGTCAATCGCATACGCCGCGGCGGTCACCATCGCCGTGAGCGCGAGGTGCGCCACCACCACCCGCCCCGGGTGCCAGCGCCGGTACTCGCTCGCGCGCACCTGGTGACCGCGTCGAACGCGGCCGGTGCCGGTCGACGGCGTCGTCATCCCTTCCAGCGCATCCACCAGTTCGCCGGCGATGCTGCCAGCGGTCGTCGGCGACTTGGCGAGACAGCGCATGATGATGCTCGCCCATCTCCGGCGGCAGGTCGGGGCGGCGCTCGAGAATCGGATGGGGCTGCCTGCGTCACGTGCGCCGCGAGCAGCGCCTGCGGCGTGATGGCGTCGTATGGCGACGCGCCGGTGAACATTTCGTACGCCACCACCCCGAGCGCATAGATGTCGGCGCGGCGGTCGACGTTGGGATCGGCCACCGCCTGCTCCGGCGCCATGTAAGCCGGCGTGCCCAGCGCCATGCCGGCCGAGGTCAGCGTGCTGGAGCGCATCCGCCGACGCGCTGACCGCCTTTGCGACGCCGAAGTCCGTCACCAGCGCGTGACGCCCCGACAACATGATGTTGGGCGGCTTGATGTCGCGGTGGACGATGCCGTGGCCATGGGCGTACGCCAGCGCGTCGGCCACTTCGCAGGTGATCCGGACGGCGTCGTTGAACGGCAGCGGTCCCGCGGGCCAGGCGTTCGGAGAGTGACTCGCCCTCGACGAACGGCATGGCGTACCAGAGCAGGCCGTCGCCCTCGCCGGCGGCGAGCAGCTGCACGATGTGAGGATGGTGGAGCGAGGCGGCGACCTGGATCTCCCGCTCGAATCGTCCGCTTTCGATCGTCGCCGCCGTCTGCGGCGGCAACACCTTGATGACGACCTTGCGTCCGAGCCGCGCCTCTTCCGCCCGGAAGACGTGGCTCATCCCGCCGCCGCCGAGTTCACGCTCGATGCGGTAACGGTCGCCGAGGGCGAGTTGCAGGCGTGTCGAGCAGATCGGCCAACGGAGTCCTTTGGAGCGGCGGTGAAGGACGCTCGAAAAGATCGCCGCCCGCGCGCGGAAATCGGAAGCGCGAACGGCGGGTTCCCGCGCCGCCACAAGTGGTCTACCTTGCACGGACGCGCACTTGCCCCGGAGCCGGATCTCGTGTTGCCCCAGCCCCGCCTGCTGGTCGTTGCCCCCGAGCGGTTCGCCGCCGGACGCGGCGGCGCTGATTGCGACGACGATCGGGATGGCGGTCGCGGCCCGCGGCGAGTGCAGCATCGCGCTGGCCGGCGGCCACACGCCGGAGCCGGTGTACCGCCGGCTGGCGGCCGGCCCGCTGGCGCGCGCGGTGCCGTGGGAAGCCCTTCGTGTCTACTTCGGCGACGAGCGCGCGGTGCCCCCCGACGATCCCGGCCAGCAACTTCCACATGGCGCGGGAGGCATTGCTCGACCACGTCACCGTCGCGGGCGACGCGGTGTACCGCATGGCGGCCGACGCCGCCGGACCGCGACGCCGCCGCCCGCGATTACGCCGGCGTGCTGCCGGAGCGGCTCGATATCCTCCTGCTCGGCCTTGGTGGCGACGGCCACACCGCGTCGCTCTTTCCCGGTTCGACCGCGCTTGGCGAGCGACTGCCATCGCGTCGTCGCGGTGACCGGACCGGTTGCGCCCCGACATCGCCTGACCATCACGCCACCGGTCATCGCGTCAGCGCGCGAGGTGATCGTGCTGGTATCCGGCGCCGCCAAGGCGGCGATCGTGGCGCAGGTGCTCGGCGACACCGTCGCCATCGATCGCTGGCCGGCGCAACTGGCCCGCGGCGGGACCTGGATCCTCGATGCCGCGGCAGCGGGTGCGTTGCAGCAGCCGGGACGATGACATGCGGCTGCCCGGCGGCGGTCCGGTGGTGAAGGCGTCATGACCGAGGCGATCGCCGTTCCCGCGCGCATCGACGCCGGCAACCCCGTGACGCCGGGCGGGCTGCGCCGCGCCGATCCGTGCATCGTCGTCATCTTCGGCGCGAGCGGCGATCTCAGCCACCGCAAGCTGGTGCCGTCGCTCTTCCATCTGGCCGTCGACGGCGCACTGGCCGACGACTACGCCATCGTCGGCGTCGACCGCGACGACACCGACGACGAGGCCTTCCGCGAATCGATGCATCAGGCCGTGCGCGAGGCGTTTCCCGACGACGCCGGATTCGAGCAGCTCACCCCACCGATCGATACAGTGCCGGGAACTGCTTCCTGAGCTGCTCCACCTTCGGCTTGTCGTTGTACACGATATAGGGATAATCGGGGTGCGTGTCGAAGAAGTGCTGATGGTAGTCTTCGGCCGGATAGAACCTGGTAAGCGGGGTCACTTCGGTCACGATCGGCCGACTGTAGGCATGCTGCCGCGTCAGGTCCGCGAGGAACGATCGTGCCGCGGCCTGCTGCGCCGCATTGCGCACGAACAATGCGGAGCGATACTGGGTCCCGACATCCGGCCCCTGGCGATTCAGCTCGGTGGGATCGAGTCCCACCGCAAAGAACACCCTGAGCAACGTGAGATAACTCACCTGCGCCGGGTCGTAGACCACCTCGACCGATTCGGCGTATCCGGTGGTGCCGGTACTCACCTGTTCGTAGCTGGGCGATGGCGCCGTGCCGCCGGCGAATCCTGCGGTGGTGGCGGTGACGCCCCGGATCCGTTCGAACACCGCCTGGATGCCCCAGAAGCAGCCGCCGGCGAACACCGCCGTGTCCCGGCGCTCGGCCGCGATGGCGCGCGGGCCGGTCGGGGCCACGATGGCCGCCGAGTGCATCGGGCCGGTGCCGGTCGCCAGGCCGAGCGCGGCGAGGATCGATATGATCATGCGGACTCCGTGGTCGGGGGGTCGGACGACGTTTTCGACAGTACGAAGTACAACGGATAATGGTTCCGGCATCCGGGATTGAACGGGGCGCTGCACGCCGGACAGGCGGACCCGCAGGCGAAGTACTCCCGAATGGAGAGCTGGTGCCGGCAGACGCCGCAGAGCACCGCCCGGGTGTGCCACTCGTGCGGCGGCCAGCGGTCCGCCGGATGTCCGGCCAGCGCGGCGTGACAGGCGTGGCAGGCGTAGTACACGTCGCAGCAGCGCATCCGGATGGCGATGACATCGTCGGCGCCGTGATAGTGGGCGCAGCGCGTCTGATGATCGAGGTCGACACCACGGACCTCGGCCTCCGGGCGGGTCAGCATGCCGGAAAATACGATCCTCCGCCGCCCGGCGGCGCCTGCCTTGCGGGCACCGTGTCGACCGGCGTTCGTGATGGCATGACCGGCGCCCCGGATACCCCGCGCCCCACCCGGGACGAGATTGCGACCCTGGCCCGTCGCCTGCCGCCCGACATCCGCTTCGGCACGTCGTCGTGGACGTATCCGGCGTGGGAAGGGCTGATCTACTCGCATCGCTTTCCGGCCACCGGCGCCGGCGCGGAGATGCTGGCCGAATACGCCCGCTGGCCGCTGATGCGGACCGTCGGCATCGATTCCTTCTTCTACGCGCCGCCGGCGCCGCGAATGCTCGACGGCTACGCCCGCGCGCTGCCGCCGGGGTTTCCCTGCGTGTCGAAGGTATGGGAGCGGATCACCACCCACACCTTCACCAGCCCGCGTGAAACGAAGCACCGGGGCGAGGTCAACCCCGACTGGCTCAACGCCGACCTGTTCATCAGCGAGGTTCTCGGCCCGCTGCGCGAGCATTTCGCGTCGCACACCGGGCCGCTGGTGTTCGAGTTCACTCCCGTCGCCCGCGGGGCGAAGCTTCCGTCGGCCGATTTCGCCGCGCGTCTGGACCGTTTTCTGGCGGCGCTGCCCACCGAGTTCCGCTACGCCACCGAAATCCGCAACCCGGAATTCCTGTCGCCGGAATACTTTGCTGTGCTCCGCAACCACCACGTGGCTCACGTGTTCAACAGCTGGACGCGGATGCCTTCGATCGGCGAGCAATTGCTGTTGCACGACGCCGTGACCGCCGATTTTCTCGTGGCGCGCGCGCTGCTGCGACCGGGCCGGACGTATGCCAGGGCAGTGGAAGCGTTCGCCCCCTACGACCGGATCCGGGACCCGAGCCCGGAATTGCGCCGCGACCTGGTGGCCCTGGTGCAGACGGCCATCGACCTGCGCCTGGCGGCGTATGTCGTCGTCAACAATCGCGCCGAGGGGTGCGCGCCGCTGACGATCGCGGCGGTGGTGCGGCGGCTGCTGGGAGATTCGTGACCGGCTGACGGCGCAACGCCGGTCGTCAAGGTGCTGGCGCGGGGCCGGGGCGGGTCCTAGTATTCGACCCGTTCGTCCCTTCATTCGGTGAGCGGTCGTGGACCTCCGGCACAACTGCAGCAACACCTCGGATCCGCCTACACGCTCGAGCGCGAGCTCGGCGGCGGCGGGATGTCGCGCGTCTTCGTGGCCGACGAGGTGCGCCTCGCGCCGCAAGGTCGTGATCAAGGTCCTCAGCCCCGACCTGGCCCAGGGACTCAACGCCGAGCGGTTCGAGCGCGAAATCCGGCTGGCCGCGTCGCTGCAGCAGGCCAACATCGTCCCGCTGCTCGCGGCGGGCGAAGTCGACGGCCTCCCCTACTTCACCATGCCGTTCGTCGAGGGCGAGTCGCTGCGCGCCCGGCTGCAGCAGGGGCCGCTCCCGATCGCCGAGGTGGTCGGCGATCCTGCGCGACGTCACCCGGGCGCTGGCCTACGCCCACGCGCGCGGCGTCGTGCACCGCGACATCAAGCCCGACAACGTGCTGCTCTCCGGCGGCGCCGCGGTCGTCACCGACTTCGGCATCGCCAAGGCGATCAGCGCCTCGCGCACCGCCGGGCAGCGGCGCCACGCTGACGCAGCTCGGCACGTCGCTCGGCACGCCGGCGTACATGGCGCCGGAACAGGTGGCCGGCGATCCCGACCTCGACCATCGCGTCGACCTCTACGCGCTGGGCTGCATGGCGTTCGAGCTGCTCACCGGGCAGCAGCCGTTCGCCAACCGGACGCCGCAGAAGATGCTCGCCGCGCACCTGAGCGAGGCGGCGCCGTCGCCGGCGACGCTCCGGCCCGACACGCCGCCGGCGCTCGGCCGCCCTGGTCACCCGACTGATGGCGCAAGGATCCCGCGCGACCGCCCGCAGTCGGCGCCAGCGACGTGCTCCGCGACCTCGACGCCGCGGTCACCACCAGCGCGCCCGACCATGGCGTTCTCGGCACCGGGGATGCTCCAGCGAGGCGCTGCTCTAGTACGTCGTGGCGACGGCGGTGGTGCTGCTCTGCACCAAGGCGGCGGTCATCGCGATCGGGCTGCCGGACTGGGTCTTCCCGGGCGCGATCGTGGTGATGGCGCTCGGGCTTCCCGGCGCTGCTCGTCACCGCGTACGTGCAGCGCGTCGCGCGGCACGCCGCCACGGCGACGCCGACGCTCACTCCCGGCGGCACGATGGCGCCGCGCGGGGCCGTCGGGCACCATCGCCACGATGGCGATCAAGGCGAGCCCGCACCTCACCTGGCGGCGCACCCGGCGCGGCGGCATCTACGCGGTGGGTGGCTTCGCCGTGCTGGTCGTCGGTGTTCATGGTGACCCGGGCGTTCGGCATCGGGCCGTGGGGATCGCTGCTCGCGGCCGGCAAGCTCGGCGCCAACGACCGGATCGTGCTGGCGGACTTCATCACGCCGCCGGCGGATTCCTCGCTCGCGCCGATCGTGGCCGAGGCGGTGCGGGCGGCGATGTCGCAGTCGAGCGCGGTGCACCTGGTGCCGCAGACCGACATCGCCGATGCGCTGCAGCAGATGAAGCGGTCGAAGGACACGCCGCTCGACGATCCCGCGCTGGTGCGCGAGGTCGCGCAGCGGACCGGCGCCAAGGCGGTGCTCGGCGGCCGCCTCGCCCCGCTCGGCACGGGTTACGCGGTGAGCCTCCAGCTGAGCGGCGCGCAGGGCGGGGCCGTGCTCGCGTCGTACCAGGCCACCGCCGGCGGGCCGCAGGACCTGCTCAAGGTGGTCGACGACTCTGACCCGGAAGCTGCGTGGCCGGGTCGGCGAGTCGCTCAAGCAGGTGCAGCAGTCGATTCCGCTCGAGCGGGCCACGACCACGTCGCTCGACGCGCTGCGCAAGTACAGCGACGCCGTGGTGGCCAACGACATCGACGTCGACTACGACCGCGCGGTGCAGCTCGGCGCGCGAGGCGGTGGCGCTCGACTCCACCTTCGCGCTGGCGTGGCGGAAGCTGGCGGTGGCGCTCTACAACGCCTCGCCTCGACCGCGGCGCAGGACTCGGCGCTCGAGAAGGCGGCGCGATACGCCGACCGGCTTCCCGGACCGGGAGAAGTACCTCGCGCTGGGCTACTACTACGAGATGTCGCTGGCCAACGCCGATCGCGGCAAGGCGGTCGCGGCGTATCAGAGCGCCTACGCGGCTGACAGCTCGAACACGACGTCCACGAATCAACTCGGCCTGATGTTCATCAGTCGCCACCAGGGCGACAGTGCGGTGCGCTATTTCCGGCGCGAAGCGGCGATCGAGCCCGATCCGGGCACGGCAGCGCGCGTCCCGTGGGTACTGGCGATGGCCGGCGACACCGCGGCGGCCGGCAGTACCCTCGATTCGCTGCGCCGCGCCACCGGGAATCGGGATTCGTCGCTGATGATGGACGGGGCCCGCGGCGCGGTGTACGTCGCCCGGGGTCAATACGATTCCCTCGCCAGCCTGACCGACGCGATGAGCCGGTCGCCAAGCCGCACGCTCCGGAGCAACGGGCAGTTGATCAGCCGCATGATCGCGGCGATCGAGGGGCGGCTCGCGAAAGGAACGGCGATCGACAATGCCCTGCGGTCGGAACAGGCGGCCCAGCACCTGGCCCCGTTCTTCCCGGTCTGGCCGGCGACGTTCGACATCGTCTTCCGGGGGCGGAACGCCGACGGCCTGCGCCTGATGGACAGCACGGTGAGCAGCGCTGCATGGTCCGCTGCCTCGCCCAGCGACCGGCCGTATCTCCAGTTCGTCGATTTGTACGCCCGCGCGGGCGACGGTGCCCGGGCCGAAGCGCTGTTGGCCCAGTATCAGGCCAGCGATCCCGAGGCCCGATCACCGGACGCGCGCGCCGATATTGCCATGGCGCGGGGCGAGATTGCCCTGGCGCAGGGAAAGAGCGCTGAGGCAATGCAGCAATTCCGGGCCGGCGCGGTCGGTGCCCGACGGCGCACCGGTGGATTGTCGGGCGTGTGTCGATTTTGCCATGGCCCGGGCATTCGACCACGCGGGTCAGGCCGATTCGGCCACGGCGTACCTGGAGCGATACCTCGCGGTGCCGGCCGTCGAGCGGGGATTCAATGCGGGATTCTCGGTCGACTGGCAGGACCTCGCCGCCGTGCAGAAGCGGCTGGGTGAGCTCTATGACGCGAAGCACGACCGCGTCAGGGCGATGCAACACTTCACGGCGTTCGTCGACCAGTGGAAGAACGCCGATCCGGATCTGCAGCCCGTCGTCGCGTCGGTGAAGAAGCGGCTGGCCGAACTGGCGGCGCAGGAAGGACCGTAACGTGTCGCTCCGGTTCGCATGAGCACTGTCCGAGGCGAGGCGCCGTCCGAAGGGTCGGCGGCGCCGGCCCGTTTCGACCGGACCCATCCCACCGCCGCGGCACTCCCCGCCGACGACCAGCCGGTATTGAGCGAGGCGATGGCCTACCGGCAGCAGTATGCCGGGCTGATCGGCGTCGCCTCCAAGGTGCCGATCACCGATGGCGCCGTGCTCAGCACCGTCTACACGCCCGGCGTCGCGCAGCCCTGCCTCGATATCGCAGGCCAACCCGGTCGAGTCGTTCGCGCAGACCATGCGCGGCAACACCGTCGCGATCGTCTCCGACGGTTCGGCGGCGTTCGGACTGGGCCAGGTCGGGCCCGAGGCGATCCTGCCGGTGATGGAAGGAAAGAGCGTCATCTTCAAGACGTTCGCCGGCGTCGACGCCCTGCCGATCTGCCTCAGCACCCACGACATCAGCGAGATCGTCGAGACGGTCATCGAACTGGCCCCGACGTTCGGCGGCGATCTGCCTGGAAGACATCGTGGCGCCGGCCTGCCTGACGATCGGCGAAGAATTGCAGCGCGCGATGAACATCCCGGTGGTCAACAACCACCGCGAGGCGGTGGCGGTCGGCGTGCTGGCGGGCGTGCTCAATGCGCTCAAGATCGTCGGCAAGCGCGCCGGCCGACCTCAAGGTGGTGATCAACGGCGCCGGCGCGGCCGGGATCGGCACCGCCGAGATCCTGCTGGAAGCTCGGCGTGCGCAACATCATCGTCTGCGACCGCCACGGCGCGCTGTCCCGCTACCGGCCGCAGACGATGCACTGGGCCAAGTGGGAACTGGCCAAGAAGACCAATCCCGACCGGGTGCGCGGCGACCTGGCCACGGTGATGCAGGGCGCCGACGTGTTCATCGGCTTCTCGGTGGGCGACGTGGTGACGCCGGAGATGATCCGGAGCATGGCGCCGCGACCCGATCGTCTTCGCGTTTGCCGGGCCGGTGCCGGAGATCGAGCCCGCCGCCGCACGCGGCGGCCGGCGCGGCGGTGGTGGCGACGGCGCAATCGCAGTATCCCAACCAGATGGACATCGCCGTCGGTCTTTCCGGGGCTCTTCCGCGGGCTGCTCGACGTGCGCGCCCGGACGGTCAACGACGGCATGCTGCTCGCCGCCGCGCACGCCCTGGCGCGACTGCGTGCACCGACGACGAACTGCGCCCCGACTACATCATCCCGAGGGTGCTCGACTACCGGGCGGCGCCGGCGATCGCGTTCGCCGTCGCGCGCGGCGGCGATCGACAGCGGCGCCGCCAAGGTGGCGGCGCGATCCCGGCGGCATCGCCGAGCGGACGCGGCGCTTCCTCGCAGACGGGACGCTGCCGGTGCCGGCCGCCGCGGTCGCCGCCGACGGCGTCGTACGGCGAGCAGTCGGTCGACCTGCACCGCCGCTACCAGGGCGTGCTCGAGATCAAGAGCAAGGTGCCGATCACCGACGAACACATCCTCGGCCTGTTCTACCTCCCGCCCGGCGCGGTCGAGCCGGCCGGCGCGGATCGCCGAGCCACCCCGAGTGGGTGTACGACTACACCATCAAGCGCAACCTGGTGGCGATCGTCACCGACGGCTCGGCGGTGCTCGGGCTCGGCAACATCGGCGCGCGCGCGGCGATGCCGGTGATGGAAGGGAAGGCGGTGCTCTTCCACACCTTCGGCGGCGTCGAGGCGTTTCCGATCTGCCTCGGCACGCAGGACCCCGACGAGATCGTCGAGATCGTCAAGCGGCTGGAGCCGACCTTCGGCGGCATCAATCTCGAGGACATCTCGGCGCCGCGCTGCTTCTAGATCGAGGAGCGGCTCAAGAAGGAAACCGGCATTCCGATCTTCCACGACGACCAGCATGGCACCGCGGTCGTGGTGCTGGCCGGCGTGATCAACGCCTGCAAGATCACCGGCCGCCGCGCTGCAGGACCTGACCATCGCCGTCAACGGCGCCGGCGCCAGCGCCATCGCCGTCAGCAAGCCTGCTGATCAGCGTCGGCGTCGGCGACGTGGTACTCTGCGACACCACCGGCATCATCTACCGGGGCCGCGAACAGGGGATGAACTGGATCAAGTCGGAAATGGCGCGCGATCACCAACGTCGCCAACCTGCAGGGCACGCTGGCCGACGCGATGCGCGGTCGCGACCTCTTCATCGGCCTGTCGGCGGCCGGCGCGATGCGACGCCGGCGATGGTCCGCAGCATGAATCCGCAACGCCATCGTGTTCGCCCTGGCCAATCCCGACGCCGGAGATCTTTCCCGACAGGCCAAGCAGGCCGGCGCCGTCGTCTGCGCCACCGGGCGCAGCGATCTCCCCAATCAGGTCAACAACTCGCTCGCGTTTCCCGGGCATCTTTCGCGGCGCGCTCGACACCCGCGCGCGCCGGATCACCGACGAGATGAAGATCGCCGCGGCGCACGCCATCGCCGCGATGGTCGCCGATGCCGAGCTGCAGCCCGACATGATCATCCCGAACGCGACTCGATTTCCGCGTGGCGCCGCAGTGTCGCACAGGCGGTGGCCCAGGTGGCGATGGAATCAGGCGAGGCGCGCCAGGACGTCGATCTGGCCACCGTGGCGGCGCGCTGCCGGGCGTTTTCCTATGGTCCCGGGTTTCCCGATGCAACCGCCGGATCGCGGGTCTCCGATCCGCCCCGCCGTTGACATCGTCGCGGACGCCGCCATTATCCACGACCCGGCAGGGAAGCGTTCCGGGTCATCCGCCGGATTTCCGTGCTCCCGATTCCAGGAGTCGCTGATGCGCCGTGTGCTGCCGTTCGGAGTTGTGCTTGCCCTCGCCGCCGGGTTGTCGTGCGCCCATTCCACGTCCCATGCGCCGCCGACCGCCACGCCGAATCCCGCGCCGGGCGCCGGGATCGCGGCGAGTCCCGGGGCCCCGGCGGCGCAGCCGGAACCGGGCCGGGGCGCGGAGCGGGGCGGACCACCCAACGGTGCACCAGGACGGATCGGCGGGCGGTTCGGTGGACGCGGCCGCGTACCGCTGACCCCCGAGCAGCGGGCGGCCCGCCGCGATTCGCTGGCCGAGATGCGGAAGGACGTGATCAGTCAGATCGACACCCAGCTGGCGCAACGGACCGCCGACTACGAGAACAAGCGCGCCGGCGACGTGTTCAAGAATCTGCAGCTGTTCCAGGATTCCACCGTCGGTGCGCTGCTCAGGACCATGGACGACATGGGCCATGCGCTGTCATTCAGTTGCGGCTCGTGCCACGTTCCCGGCCAGTGGGACGACGATTCCAAGGGGAACAAGCGCACCGCGCGCATGATGATCGAGATGGTCGAAACGATCAACAGCACCGAAATGCCGAAGCTCGGCCGCGGGCCGCGCACCCCGATCATCAACTGCGTTACCTGCCATCGCGGATCCAATGACGTCGGCCGGCAGCTGCTGCCGTAGCAGCTGATCGTCGGGTCCGGAACGGCAGACGCCCCGCAGCGAAGTTCCGCTGCGGGGCGTCGTGTTGCCGGTCGCTGCCACGGCGGGGCGTCAATGACCGCCGCCCCGACCGTTGCCGGGCCGCGGAGCCCGGGGACGGGCGTGCTGATAGTCCTTCTTCTGGGGCCGTTGCCGGTAATTGTAGCGCCGGTCCTTCCGCTGCCAGGCCTTGTCCTGCGGCGGCAGGAAATAGCGATCGTGATACTGATACACGCCGACCGCCCGACCGCCGCGTACCGGCGATGAATAGAAGCGCCCGTTCAACACGTATACCGTGCTGGGACTCCACATCATGTAGTCGGTCTGCCACGCTCCGAAATACCCCGGATCATAGTCGTAGACATCGACGCCGGGTCCGAACTGGGCGCTGACACCCACCTCCGTCGCTCCGGGTGGCACGCATGCGATCCCGGCGACGGCAAGCATTCCGGCCAGGACATATCGGGTTGAAGTCCGCATCAGGCTCATCCTTTCTCTGCCGCCGGTGGGTTGCTCGATCCGGCTGCCAACAGAGGAGACGTGCCAGCCGGTCGGGCTGCCACTGATGAGCGTCGTGCAGCCAGCTGTTATTGCGATCAGGCAATCAAATTGCCGGAAGCGCTCACGGCATGCCACCCGGCATCGTCGCGATCGTCGCATCGGTCCCGGTCATGGCGGTACCCGACAGTACCACCAATTGGCCCGACATCATCGGGGCGTGAGTCGGGAGGTTGCACACAATCGGGAAGATGCCGGCATGGCGGGCAACATACGTCGCGTGGGTGATGCGCTGGCCCGGCAGCGCCAGCGCCAGGTCGGGAAGGACGAACGTATGGGCGTCGTCTTCCGGATTGTAGATCGTCAGGGCCAGGGTGTCGCCTTCACCCACCACGATGGTGGCGGGGGAGAACGCGTAGACTTCCTTGCCGTCGAGGATCCCGCCCGGGGCGAAGTCTTCTTTCAGGAACGGGAAGACGGCGGCGGATTCGCGGACCAGCACCGGAACCGTCGTGATGGTGATGGCGCGCGTGCGGGGCCGGTACGACCGGGGCGCCGGGTGGCACGCCGCGACGAGGGCGCCGAGCAGGGCGATGGCCGTCACCATCGGCGGACGGGGACGGGTGGCGCGAAACGGGGATGCGGCGTCTGCCATGACACGGACTCCCGGGGGGAGCCCGACAATACCACACGCCGATGTCGCGGACCAGTCGCCGGTTACGTCGCCACCGCCAGCTCGTCTTCGACGCGGGTCACGCCGGGCGCGGCCCAGGCCGCCCGCTCCGCTTCCCGCCGTGCGGTGCACGATGGCACGACGCCGCGCAGGATCACCCGGCCGTCGAGGTTTTCGATCGTGATCCGGTCCGGGTGGTCGATCCCGGTGGTGCGGCGGAGCGAGCGCCGGATATCCTCCTGCACGTCGGCCATCGAAGGCGTCCGCTGCCGCACCGTGAGTCGGTCGACGATGCCACGGATGCCGGTGAGGTGGCGCAGCGCCCGCTCGACCGCTTCGCGCTGGTACTGCCACTCGACGTCACCCTCGACGGTGACTTCGCCCTGGCAGACCCGGATCGTGATGCGGGTATACGGCACCGCCACGTTCCATTGCAACGCAAGCTCCGCCCAGTGCGCGATCTCGCTGTCCGACCGCGTCGCCCATCGGGGCAGGCGCACGACCAGCTCGCTCGACACCTTGCGGACATCGTGGACCTGTTCGGCGGCTTCCTCCGCGTCGACCCGCTGGGCGTAGCTCTCGACCGAACCGCCGAGGCGCACAATGCCTCCCTCGACGGTCACGTCGATCTCGGCACCGCGCAGGTTGGGCCGCCAGCGCAGCTCGCCGGCGACATCCCCGGCAATCTCCTCATCGCTTCTCACCGTGATCCTCCTTCCGGATTGCTGACGTTCACGCCGATGCCCGGATTGCGCCGACGTCGGCGGGCTGCCCCCGCCAGCGGTGTTCGACGGTCGGCCGCGGCCAGGGGATGCCCGTCTCCTCGCGTGTCCCGGCGCTCACCGCCGGGTGCTCGATATCGGCGACGAGAGAATGCAGGCGTTCGAGCGCTTCCGATGGCGGCTCGTCCCAGAGGTCGCTGGTCGTGAGGCGGCGCCATTGACCGATCGATGCGTCGTTGCCGCTGGCCATGACCCGGGCACCGGCCGCGTACAGCCGGCGATGCAGGGGCGCATCGGCCACGGCGGCGGCGGGACGCGAATACCACAGCGTGCCCCGCGGTGCGGCCTCGATCGCGTCCCGGGGCAGTACCAACGGCACCCCGTGGTCGTCGCAGCTGGCCATGAGGGCCGCCAGGGCGCTCTGCTCGCCGCCGGCCGCGGCATCGGCGACGCTGCGGCTGTCGAGCACGAACTGGATGTTCGTACCCGGGACATTGACGATGGCCGACCCCAGCGCCGCGCCACCGACGTCTTTGCGGGTGAACGGCCCGTCCGTTGGTGCGAGATCGAGCAGACCCGGCAACCGCTCGTTGCGCGGCAGCAGGCGGAACGCCGGAACGATCGTGGCGCGATACACCTGGTTCGGCGACCGGCGCTCGGACGGGTCCGGCAGATCCGGCACGATGGCGGCGGCGAATCCGAGACCGGAAAGAATCGGGGCCAGCCCGTCCCAGTAGGCCGCGTCGGTGTTGACGAAGACGCGCGGCGACGTATCGAACCAATGGCGCAGCGCACGCCGATGCAGCTCGACCTGTTCGGCGAATTCATCGTGATCGGTAAACGCCGCCAGGCTATGGTGGTACGTCGTGCCGAGCAGCTCGACGACGCCATCCGCGACGAGGTCGCGGATCCCGTCGAGCACGCCTGGTGCCCAGAGCGCAAGCTGCTCCATCAGGACGCCGGATACGGCCAACGCGACCCGGAATCGCCCCGGACGCTTCTCCAGGGAGCCGAACAGGCGGATCAGCGGCGCGAGACGTCCCCGAACCAGTTGCTCCAGCTGCTGCCGGGTGGCGGCCAGGTCGAACCCATCGGTCGCTGATCCCCGGCCCCGGTCGAAATGCCGGAGCCGACGGAGTTGATACGGGTGGTGGAGCTCGACGATGAGGCAGAGTTGCGGCATGTCACGGCCCGGTATCACGTAGTGCGCACCAGACGGTGCGCCGGTTCGGTCCATCTGCTCGGTGACGACGGCGCCGGAATCGATTGCACGCTGGACGGAGCTCATCACCCGGTGTGAAGCCAGCGCAGAAACCAGCCGGTGGCCAGCCGCGCGACTTCGTCGAGGGTACCGGGCTCTTCGAAGAGATGCGTCGCCTTCGGCACCACTTCGAGAACCCGTTCGCAATGCAACGCCTGCATCGCCGCGTAATTGAGCGCCAGCACGTCCGGGTCGTGTCCGCCGACGATCAACAGCGTCGGGGCCTCCACCTGTGCCAGCGCGTTGCCGGCCAGATCCGGCCGTCCGCCGCGCGAGACGACGGCGTGGACCTGTGACGGTCGCCGCGCGGCGGAGATCAGCGCCGCCGCCGCGCCGGTGCTGGCGCCGAAATACCCGAGGCGATATCGCGATCCTGCCAGGCCATGCCCCACCGCGTCGGTGATCAGTCCCAGTCGCTGCGCCAGCATCTCGATGTCGAAACGGTACGCCCGGGTGCGCTGGTCCTCCCGGTCCTCAGCCGGCGTCAACAGGTCGAACAGCAACGTCGCCAGCCCCGCCTGCTGCAGGGCCCGCGCCACCTGACCGTTGCGCGGACTGGTTCGACTGCTGCCGCTGCCGTGCGCGAAAAGCACCATCGCGTCAGCCCCGTCAGGGATCCCGAGGTCGCCCACCAGGGAGCCGCCGCCGATCGGCAGCAGCATCTGGCTTTCCCGCACGGGCACAAGGGTCGATGTCATGGTGGGTCCGATCTGGCGTCACAACGCCGATGGGTACGTTTCAGGCGCCTCGCCGCGCTCCCACTCGCCGGTCCGTTCCAACGGCTCGACCGCACGGGTGACATCGTAATGGAGCATGGCGTCGAACTGGTCGGGCAGCCGGGCATGGTAGTAATGACTCTGCCGCTCCGTATCGGGGCGGTATACCACGCCGATGGCCCGCTGCAGGTGAGGGCGCCGGAGCGCGTCGGCCTCCCCGCCGTGCGAGAGCCGCAGCAGGAAGTTGCCGCCCTCGGCGTCGTGGAACAGCGCCTCGTAGCTCTGGGGCAACGCCGGGCGGACGATGCGCCGGGCGGCCGGTTCATCCCAGTCGGTCGCGGCGGTCACGGTACCGCGGTAGGTGCTGAACCCCACCAGGTATGCCTCGCCGGGATGACCCTGGCGCACCAGCTGGCCGACATTGTACTCGCCGGCGCGGCTTCGTTCGGTGGCACGGGCATCGCCGAGGTGGGAGTTGTGCGCCCAGACCACCACCTTCGGCGCCGGCACGACCCGCGCGAGAAAGGCCCGGAGCGCGTCGAGCGTCTCCACCATGTGCTGGTCGCGCAGGTTCCACGACGCGACGTGACTTCCGAACATCGCGCGGTAATAGCGCTCGGCGTTGGCCACCAGTCGCGCGTTCTGCTCGGCGTAGAAGGTGTCGTCGGGGGCGACCCGGTGATCGTGGCGGAGATGCGCCTCCGCCGAGCGCCGCAGGTCGACCAGCTGCGCCACGACCTCGGTCTCGCACGAGGGACGCAATCCCAGCGACGCCGCATAGCCGTAGGCCTGCAGGTCGTCGCCGAACCGGTCGAAACAGGCATAGCGGGCGCGGGCGCGGGCGGCAGCGTCGGGGTCGACGGTGTCGAGGTACCGGAGCACCGCTGCGATCGACGCGTGCAGGCTGTAGAGGTCGAGTCCGTAGAAGCCGACCTGCTGCCGCGGATCCGCTTGCGCCTCGTTGTGGCTCCGGAGCCAGCCGACGAAGTCCAGCACGTCGGCGTTGCGCCACATCCACTGCGGGAAACGGGTGAATCCCTGCAGCGCGTCGGTCGCGTCGGTGTCGTTGCCCACGCCGCGCACGAAACGATTGACCCGATAGGCATCGGGCCAATCGGCTTCGGCCGTCACCGCCGTAAAGCCGCGTTCGGTGATCAGTCGCTTGGTGATCTCGGCGCGAATGCGATAGAACTCGTGCGTGCCGTGCGATGCCTCGCCGATCAGCACCAGGCGCGAGTTGCCGATCGACTCCAGCAGGGGGTCGAAGTCCTCGCGGCCTCCGGTGAGCGGCTGGGCCAGCCGGCGGACCGCGTCGCGGGGCGTCTCGCGGGTCAACACCGATGTCATGACGCCGGACCCCCGCTCGCCGCCCCGATGCGTGAAGCCGGCGAGATCTCGCGGGCCGCCGCCTGCAGCAAGGCGCGGACTTCGTCGTCGCTGGTCTGCGTGAAGTCGGTGTACCACGTCCCGACACCGTAGAACGGATTGGGAACGAACAGCGCCACACAACGGTCAGCACGGCGTTCGATGAGGTTCACCGCCTCACGCGAGGCGACCGGTACGGCGGCGATGATGCGGCGCGGACGTTGCGTCCGGAGTCCCTCCACCGCGGCCGCCATCGTGGCACCCGTGGCCAGGCCATCGTCGACCAGAAAGACCGTCTTCCCTTCGACCGACTGCTCCGGCCTGGTGCCGCGGTAGACGCGCTCCCGGCGCTGCAATTCCGATCGCTCGGCGGCCGTGACGCGTTCCACCTCTTCCGGCGGGACGTGCAGGTCGGCGATCACGTCGCGATTGAGGATGCGGATGCCGCCGCTGGCGATCGCCCCCATGGCCAGCTCCTCATGGCCCGGAACGCCGAGCTTGCGGACGAGGAAGATGTCGAGGGGAGCCGTGAGGGCGACCGCCAGCTCGTACGCCACGGGAACGCCGCCGCGCGGCAGGCCAAGCACGACCGCATCCGTCCCGGAGACACTTCCCCGGAGGGCGTCGGCCAGCTGCCGGCCTGCATCACGGCGGTCGCGGTACCGCATCATGCCCGGTCCCGGTGTCCGTCGTCCGTCAGACGGCCACGGTGAGGTGGTCTTCGACCGCGGAGACGCCCGGCGCAGCCCAGGCCGCGCGTTCGGCATCCTGTCGCTCGGTCCATGAGCGGACGCTGCCCCGCAGGATCACCTTGCCATCCAGGGCTTCGACGGTGACACGGCCCGAGTCGACCAGGGCGCTGCGCTTGAAGGCATCGGTGATCTTCTCCTTGACGAGAGACGCCGACGCCTTCACTTGACGTACCAGGATGCCGTTGTAGACACCCTTCACGCCCATCAGGTACCGCACCGCGCCTTCGGCCGCGGCCTTCTGATATTGCCAATCGACGTTGCCCTGCAGCGTGATCCAGCCGTTTTCCACCTTGACCGTGATGTCCGTGTCCGGCACCTGCACGTTCCACTGCAGCGCCAGCAATGCCGAGTGCGCGATGTCGGTATCACTCCGCATGGCGCTGTTGGGGAGCCGCACCTTGAGTTCATCGGCGATCGCCTGCACGCCGCTGACCAGTTCCGCGCCGCGTTCCGCCTCGAACTTCTGGGCATAGCTGTCCACGTATCCGCTCAGCGTCACGACGCCGTCCCGGGCGGCGACGCCGATCTCGGCGCGCTGGGTGCTCGGCTGCCACTTGAGTTCGTCGAGCACGTCGCGCTGAAGCTGGATGTCCGTCTTCATCGTGCACCTCCCCTGCAGCAATGCTGCGTCGCTGACCTTCCGCCGGACCCCGATTGAGCCGGCCACGGCGGGCACCGACGGCCGTGCCGTGTATGGCGCGAAAGGTGACACGGCGACCAGCCGTGGTCAGTCCGTCAACCTCCTCCCGCGGACGCGGAATCCCCCCACGCCGGCGGGGGCGAATCCCCGACTGCTGCCGACGGCGGCTGGCGGTAGGGTTGTAGCAAGCTCAGGCCGGAATTCCGGAGGAGAGCAAGATGTTTCACCGTGTGATGGTGCCCCTGGATACCTCGGCGTTCGCCGAGGAGGCGGTCGAACATGCCGCGCTGATTGCGCGGGCATCGGGCGCGGTGCTCGAACTCGCGGTGGTACACGAGTTCCCGGCGCTGATTCCGGAGAGTGCCGCCAGCGTCGACGCGCTGTGGGAGAACGAGGTGGAGGAGTATCGCGTCACCAGCATGGTGCCCGAAGCCGCCAATCTGTCGCGCCATCTGGGCATCGGCGTCGAAGTCGTCCGGCTCGACGGCGCGGTGGTGCCGGCGCTGACCGCGCACATCGCAGCGCACGGGATCGACCTCGTGGTGATGACCAGCCACGGACGCACCGGTTGGGGGAGGGCGTGGCTGGGGAGCGTCGCCGATGGGGTGGTGCGCCAGGCCGGGGTGCCGGTGGTGGTGCTGCGGCACGGTACGCCGCGGCTCCCCATCGGCGATGCCGGTCCCGCGTTCCGGAAGATCCTCGTGCCACTCGACGGATCGGCGGCTGCCGAGCAAGTGCTCGACGATGTCGTCGGGCTGGCGAAGGACTCCCTGACCGCGGTGATCGTCGCGCGGGTCATCGAACCGGTTGCCAGCCGCGACGCCGGCGTGGCTATTCCGGAGCTGGCCACGACGGCCCTGCCCGATTTCGAGGCGACGACCAGCCTGGTCGACGCCGCCGAAGCCTACCTTGGCGACATTGTGCAAGTGCTCCGTGCCCGCGGCGTCGAACACGTGGAGTCGTGCGCCCGGGTCGCGGCGCACGTCGGCCCGGCGCTGGGCGAGTTGGTGCGCCAGTATCACCCCGATCTGGTGGCGATGACGACGCACGGTCGCGGCCCGTCGCGATTGCTGGCCGGAAGCGTGGCCGACAGCCTGTTGCGCCATTCACATTGCGCGCTGTTGTTTCGCCGGCAGCACGCCGTCGCGGCGGCTGATGCGCTTCCGGTCGCGACCGCATCGGTTGCGGCCACGACATGAGGAGGAGCGATGCTATTGAGTCCCACGCAGCTCATCAACCTGTTCCGGCGGCTTCGTCGGCAGCAGGTGCTCAGTCTCTACGTGGACGGCACGGTCACCGATCCGGCGCAGCGGTTCGAGTGGCGGGTGGCGGCCCGTGATGCCCTCGACGGGCTGGCGAGCACGCTGGCGGATCGACCCGAAGCCGAACGCGAGGCGCTGGAACGTTGTCGCCTCCTGCTGGAAGAGGAGCTCGAGCAGATCGCGGCGGCAATCCGCGCCCCGGGGTGGGTCGGTTTCGCGACCGTCGATGGCGTTCAGCTCAGCGGCGGGATTCCGGTGCCGATGCCGACCGAAGTGCGGTGGCAGCGAGGCATCTGGATCGCGCCGTACATCCGGGCACTGAAGCAGGACACGCCGGTGCTCGTGGCGGTGCTCGACGGCCGTTCCGCAATCATCTATCGCTACCTCGGAGGGCGATTGGAGCGGCTCGAGAAGCTGCACGCCATCCTGCATGGCGGGCACGCCGATCATCTCGGCGCTCCGCAGCAGCGCTTCCATACCCCGACCAGGGGAGCGACCGCGAGCGAATTGGCCGATCACGCCCGGCTGCACGCGCGGGACGTGCTGGCCCGGGAAGTCGCGGAGCGCCTGGTGCACCTGGTCGATCCGGCGGGCGGATTGGTGGTCGGCGGCATCCCCGAAGCGATGCACGCCGTGCTGCGCCAGCTCCCGCCGGCCGTCCGTGAACGCACCTTGCCGTTGCCCGAGCTGACCCTGACCGACACCGACGCCGAACTGACCCGGGCGGCAGGGCGGGCCGCGTCGGCATTGCGCAATCGGCGCGACCAGACCGCGGTGCAGCGGCTGGTCGATGCCGCCGCCGCCGGCCAGCGGGCCACGGTCGGCGTGCCGGAGAGCCTCGAGGCACTGGCGATGGGTGAGGGGCGCGAGTTGTTCGTGACGCCCGATTTCCTGGCGCAGCACGCCGCGGAAGCGGAGCAGGCGATCGAACAGGCGTTCGACCAGGACGCCGCGGTCGAAGTTGTCTCCGGTGAGGCGGCCGCGGCGCTCGACGCCGAAGGGGGCCTCGGCCTGCTGCTGCGCTTCGTGGCGCACCCGACCGGGCGGAACGCTGCTGCGCCGGGGGAAGCGCTCAGCTGACCGGGAGGGTGAATCGGAAGGTGCTGCCGCGGCCGGGTTCCGTTTCGACCCAGATGCGGCCACGGTGCGCGGCGACGATGCCCTGGGCGATGGCCAGGCCGAGGCCGGTGCCGCGCGTCAGGCTGTGGTGGCGCGCCTGCCAGAACCGTTCGAAGAGATGCGGCAGCTCGTCGGCCGGAATTCCCGGCCCCTGGTCGCACACGGCGAACGTCACCTGCTCGGTGTCGGCGCGCGCCTCGACCCCGATCGTGGTCCCGGATCCGGAGAATTTGAGGGCGTTGTCGAGCAGGTTCACCAGCACCTGCACAATGCGCTCCCGGTCGGCGAGTGTCGTGGGAAGGTCGCGCGAGGCGTCGATCCGGATGGCCACCTCGCCGAGCCGCGGGTGCCCGGAGACCATCGCCACCGCCGATTCGATCATGGGCCGCACCAGTTCCGGCGTGGTGTGCACCGCCAGCCGGCCGGCTTCGATGCTGGCCACATCGAGCAGATCGCGCATCAGCTTGTGCATCATCGCGGCCGACTCGGCGATGGCCCCGTAGAGCTCCCGGCGCGCCGCCGGGTCCGCCGGCGGATTGCTTACCAGCCGTTCGGCGATCATCGCGATGGCGCTGGCCGGATTGCGGAGATCGTGGGAGACGGCGGCCAGGACCTCGTCCCGGGCCCGGGTTGCCTGTTGGGCCGCACCGTACAGCCGGGCGTTGTCGATCGCCATTGCCGCTCGCGCCGCCAACGCTTCGGCCAGCTCCAGGTCGAAGCGGTCGAACGGGCGGTCACCGCGGAGCGACCCGATGGTCAACGCGCCGAACGGGCGGTCGCGAGCCACCAACGGCACGATGATCAGGGACCCGATCTCGAGCTGGCGCAACTGCCCGAGTTCGTCGGCGTCTTCGGCATGGGCTTCGAGCCAGTCGTCGCTCACCGATGCCACGAAGCGGCTCTGGCCAGTGCGCAGGGCGTCGAGCACCTCGGAGGGGGCATCACGGCCCAGGTGGCGCAGGCCGAAGGCGTGCAGCGCCGGTTCGTGGCGGGGATCGCGGTGGCGGCTTGTCACGCGGCGCAGCGGGGCATCACCGTCGAGGACGTCGATCACATCGATCGCCGCCCAGGCGCCGATGGTGCCCACCGGCAGCGAGCTGGCGAGACGGATCGTGGCCTCGTAGTCGAGCGTCGTGGCGAGTTGTGCCCCCGCCAGCGCCAGCACGTGTTCGTGGTGTTCCAGCCGCTTCCGTTCGGTGATGTCGCGCACCACCGCGGTGTACACGGTCCCTTCCCGCGTTGGCAGTTGGGAGATCGAGGCCTCGGCGGGGAAGGTCTCACCGGAGCGCCGTTTGCCGACCACCTCCTGGCGCGCGCCCATCCGGCGTGCCGTGACCGGCGATCGGGCGAAGCCCTCCACATGCGCGTGGTGGGCCGGGGCAATCGTGTCCGGAAGCAGCGGGTCGAGCGGCTGCCCGATCATCTCGCCCGCGTCACGGCCGAACATCATTTCGGCACCGTGATTGAAATGCAGGATGCGCTGCTGCGCATCGACGGTGATGATGGCGTCGGCGGCAATGCTGAGGATGCCGGCGAACTTGGCCTCCGAGGCGCGCAGCGCCGCCTCGGCGCGGTTCCGTCCCGCGAGATCGCGCAGCAACGATCGGCGCATCAACCACGCGAATCCCACGCTGATCACCGCAAAGGCGGCGACCACCGCCAACAGCCAGATCCGGCCGCGGTCTTCGTCGCGCTGGCGGCTGACGAAGTGATCGTTCTCCTGCTGATCGATGAGCTGCAATTGGCGCCGGATTGCCAGCGACGTGGCGTCGCTGGACGGCACCATCGCCGGACCCGCCGCCCCGGGAGCGGGTCCCACGGTCAGGGCGTTCAGCTTCGTTGTTTCGCTGTCGAGGAGGGCATGGATCGTCGCCAGACGGGCCGACTGGCCGGGATCGCCGGCCATTACGCTGTCGAGCCGCCGCCGCGCCGTCCGCAGCGAGTCGACCCGGCGCCCGTACCGCGAACGCGACGCGCTGTCGCCGATCAGCGCGACGCTCCCGGCGCTGGTCTCGGCCCCTTCGAGGGCCACCTGCAGCGCCAGCACGGCGGCGCGCCGTGACAGGATGTCGGTCATCGCCGTCGTGGTGGCGACGAACCGCTCCCCGCTTACCAACGCCACCGCGGCCAGCGCGACCACCAGCGCGGCCGTCACTCCCAGGCCGAACGTGATCTTGCGGGTCTGTGGCACGGGCCCCGGTTTCCGGTTATGAGACAGGCGGATGCGGACGATTCTAGCCCCGGTCGCGCCCCATCGTCCACTCCGCCGGCCCGGTCGGGGGACTGCCCACCCGGCTGTCAGGGATTCGGTACCCGGGGTCTCCATGCGCCTGACAGACATCCGTTGACGCAGTGGTACGTTGCATTCACTGAACCCGGGGGAGGGCGTTCGTGTCGAATCCGGCGGTGCTGGAACGGAACGCAGAAGTGTCGTCGCGCTGGTGGCGGCGTGGGCTGGCCGTTCCGCTGGTCTGGAAGCTGGTGGGCGCCGCACTCGTGGTCGCCATCGCGGTGCTGGCGATGCTGGTCGCGACCGGGCGGCCCGGTGTGGCGGTCGACGCGGCGGTGGCGCTTGCGGCCAGTCTGGCGCTCAACCTTCTGCTGGTCCGCCTGGCACTGACGCCGCTCGACGCGCTGCAGGCAGCGGTCGACCGGGTATCCCGTGGCGACTATTCCCATCGCATGGCGCCGTCCGCCCTCGAAGACCGGCACGCCGGCGTGTTGCGCCGGACGTTCAATCACCTCCTCGACCGGATCGAGCGCGATCGCATCCGCACTCGCCAGCTGGCGCAGCTCACGCTCGAGGTGCGGGAAGTCGAACGGGCAACGATTGCCAGCCAGCTGCGGGACGCCACTGCCCAGCAGCTGTCCGCGCTGCTGCTCCAGCTGGCCGCCGCGGCGCGAGCCAATCGGGACCCGAAAGTGGCCGACGCGATTACCGCCGCGCGCGACATCGCCGCGACCATCGTAAGCCAGATCGGCGATATCGCCGAAACGGTCTATCCGGGATTGCTGGGCGAACTGGGGCTCCCCGCCGCCCTCCACATGCTGGCGCGGCGGGCCGAGCGGCGCGACGACCTCGCGACCGCTGTCCACATCGACCCCACCCTGCCGACGTTGACCCTCCCGCTGGTGCGTGCGTTCTATCGGGCGGCGTCGGAAGCGGTGGCCAACACCGGCCGCCACGCCCGGGCCACGTCGCTCGGCATTACGTTACGGCGGGAAGGGGAGTCGGCGGTCCTGGAAATCCGGGACGACGGACGGGGGTTCGACGTGGCCGAAATGGAACGGGAGTCGACAGGCGTCGGGTTGTTCGGCGCGCGGGAACTGCTGGCCCACGTCGGCGGCGAATTGCGCGTCGATTCCGTGCCGGGTGACGGCACCGTCGTCGTGGCCACCGCACCGCTGCCGGCCGGAACGCACGCATGAACGGCGATTTCATCAACGTGTTGCTGGCCGACGACCACACCGTGGTCCGGGCCGGTCTCAAGGCGGTCCTGGGCAGCGCCCCCGACATCCGGGTCATCGGCGAAGCCGCCAACGGTGCCGACGCCGTGACCATGACGCAGCGCCTCCACCCCGACGTGCTGGTGATGGATCTCTCCATGCCGCAGATGGACGGCGCGCAGGCCGCGCGCCAGTTGATCGCCGCCGGCGTGGCCACCCGGATCCTGATTCTCACCATGCACTCCCCGGACGAGGCGTTGATCCCACTCATCGAAGCCGGCGTGCAGGGGTTCCTGCAGAAGACCGCCGCCGACCGCGAATTGATCGACGCGGTGCGCGCCGTGGCCCATGGCGATACCTATCTCCAGCCCGCCGCCGCTCGCGTCCTGGCCGGCGGCCTGCGCAAGCGCGCCGAACACGCCGGCGACCGTGACCGGTTCGAACAACTGACGCCCCGGGAACAGGATGTCCTGCGCCTCGTTGCCCAGGGACACGCCGCGCCGGAAATCGGCCGGCGGCTCAACATCAGCCCCAAGACGGTGGACACCTACAAGCAGCGGATCAAGGACAAGGTCGGGTTGACCCATCGGCCCGAATACGTGCAGTTCGCGCTCAAGCTCGGGCTGCTGCCCGAGGAATAGCGCATGCCGCGGTCCCGTCTTCGACCCGGCTTCATCCCGCCCGAACTGGCCCGGCTCGTTCCCCGGGTTCCCGACGAACCCGGATGGGTGCACGAAGTCAAATACGATGGCTACCGCATCGAGTGCATTCTCGATGGACCACGTACCCGTCTGTTGACGCGCGGCGACAAGGACTGGAGTGACCGCTTCGCCACCGTGCTGCACGCCGCTCGCGAGCTCGATTCCCATCGCGCGGTGCTCGACGGCGAGGTGGTGGCGCTCGACGCGAACGGCGTCTCTTCGTTTCAACTGCTGCAGCGCCACCTCGAGGAGGGAGCGCGGCATCCCATCCGCTATTTCGTGTTCGACGTGCTCATGCTTGACGGCTCGGACCTTCGTCAGCTGCCGTTCTCCGAACGGCGGGCGACGCTGCGCAAGCTGATCCGCAACGGCCGGGGCGCCCTCCGGCTGACCGAGGAACTCGACGGGCACGGCGAGGCGGTGCTGCGCCGGGCCTGCCGGCGCCATCTCGAGGGCGTCATCTGCAAACGGATCGACGCGCCCTACCGGGGCGGGCGCGGGCCGGCCTGGCTCAAGGTGAAATGCAGCAGACGACAGGAGTTCGTCGTCGTGGGTTTCACGCCGCCCCGGGGCGGGCGCCCCGGCGTCGGCGCGCTGCTGCTGGCGGTGCACGAAGCCGGCGGCTGGCGCTACGCCGGGCGGGTCGGGACCGGCATGAGCAACGACGAACTGGAGCTGCTTCACGATCGGCTCGGCGCCATCGAACGGGCCAGCTCGCCGTTGCTCGATGTGGCAGCCGGCGCGGGCACGGACGTCCACTGGGTACGGCCCGGCATGGTCGTCGAGGTGAGCTTCACGGAATGGACGCGCGATGGCCTGCTCCGACATCCGGTCTATCACGGCATTCGCGAGGACAAGCCGGCTCGCCAGGTGGTTCACGAGTAGCCGCTGCCTGCGGCGTTCAGCCCGAGGCCCTCGCCGCCAATCCCTGACACCGGACCAGCCAAATCCCGACTGATCCGGGCACGGCATTTCATACCATTGATTCCTGGCGGCGCGTCGGGTCGACGCCGCAGATCGGAGCGTAGCTCGTGTTCACTCGCGACTTCAGTCAGATCGGCATGGCCGACGTCCCCCTGGTCGGGGGCAAGAACGCCTCGCTTGGCGAGTTGCATCGCGCCCTGGCCCCCCGCGGTGTGGGTGTGCTCGACGGCTTTGCCACCACCGCGGCCGCCTACCGGCGATTCCTGGAGGTTGACGACCTGCGCAACCGGTTGCAGCAGATCCTGGCGGGCCTGGACTGCGACGATCTCGATGCCCTGGCGCGTGCCGGCACCGCCGCCCGGCAGGCCGTGCTCGACACCCCGTTGCCGGCCGACCTCGCACGCGACGTGCTCGCCGCGGCCGATCGCCTCGGCGAGCGGCTCGGTCGCGAGACCGAGCTGGCGGTGCGCTCATCGGCCACCGCCGAAGATCTGCCCGAGGCGTCGTTCGCCGGGGCCGCCGAGACCTACCTGAACGTCCGCGGTCACGAGGCGCTGCTCGACGCGGTGCACAAGTGCTATGCCTCGCTCTTCACCGACCGCGCCATCAGTTATCGCGCGCGCCTCGGCTACGACCAGCTCAAGGTGGCACTGTCGGTCGGCGTGATGCCGATGGTACGCTCCGATCTCGCCTCGTCGGGCATCATGTTCACCCTCGACACGGAATCGGGATTCCGCGACGTGGTCATGGTCTCGGCGTCGTACGGCCTGGGTGAATTGGTGGTCAAGGGAACGGTGACGCCGGACGAATGGCTCGTGTTCAAGCCCACGCTCGCGACCGGGCACGCGGCGATCATCTCCCGCCGGCTCGGATCGAAGGACGTCCGCATGGTCTATGGCGAGGGCGCGGAACACACGCGCACGGAACCCGTCGCCGCGGCCGACCGGGCGCATTTCTCGCTCGCCGACGCCGATGTCCTGACGCTGGCGCGATGGGCCTGTCTGATCGAGGAGCACTATTCCCGCGCTGGCCGGGCATCCCCAGCCGATGGACATCGAATGGGCGCGTGACGGACGGACCGGTGCCCTGATGGTGGTGCAGGCGCGACCCGAAACGGTGCACTCGGCCCGGCCGCGGAGCGCCACCACCGAGCGGTTCCGCCTGTCGGGGCCACACGCCGCGCCGATCCTCACCGGCCAGGCCGTGGGCGAACGGATCGGGCAGGGCCGGGTTCGCGTGGTCCATTCCGTCGGCGAGCTGGCCACGGTGCGAGCCGGGCGACGTGCTGGTGGCGGAGATGACCGATCCCGATTGGGAACCCGCCATGCGCCGTGTCGCGGCGATCGTCACCGAGAAGGGCGGACGCACCGCGCACGCGGCGATCGTCTCCCGCGAGTTCGGCCTGCCGTGCATCGTCGGCGCCGACGGCGCCACGACAGCGCTGCACACCGGCGACGCCGTGACCGTCTGCTGCGCCGAAGGAGAGGAAGGTCACGTCTACGCCGGCGAGATCGCCTTCGCGGTCGACAAGGTCGACGCCGCGTCGATTCCCGCGACGCGGACCCCCATCCTGCTCAACGTCGGCGATCCGGCGCCGGGCGTTCACGCTGGCAGCGATTCCGAACAGCGGCGTGGGCCTGGCGCGCACCGAATTCATCATCAACAACGCCATCGGCATTCACCCGATGGCGCTGGCGCGGTATCCGCAGCTGAACGATCCGGCCGCGGTCAAGGCGATCGCCGAGCGCCTCAACGGCGAGGACCCGCGCGACTACTTCGTGCGGCGCTTCAGCGAAGGCGTCGGCCGGATCGCGGCGGCGTTCTACCCGAAGCCGGTGATCGTGCGGACCAGCGACTTCAAGACCAACGAATACGCCTCGCTGCTCGGTGGCGCCGAATTCGAGCCGGCCGAGGAGAATCCGATGCTCGGCTTCCGCGGCGCGTCGCGGTACTACGACCGCGCGGTACGCCGACGGATTCGCGCTCGAATGTGCCGGCCTGTTGCGCGCGAGGCGCGATCTCGGGCTCACCAACATCAAGGTGATGATCCCGTTCTGCCGCACCGTCGACGAAGGACGCCGGGTGCTCGAGGCGATGGCGGCCAACGGATTGCGGCGCGGCGACGACGGGCTGGAGGTCTACGCCATGTGCGAGATCCCCGCGAACGTGGTGCTGGCGGAGCAGTTCCTCGACATCTTCGACGGCTACTCGATCGGCTCGAACGACCTGACCCAGCTCACGCTCGGCATCGATCGCGATTCGGGAACCGTGTCGCGCATCTGTTCGACGAGCGGAACGACGCCGTGACCTGGATGCTGGCGCACGTCATCGAGGTCGGGCGCACGGCTGCACAAGCCGGTCGGGATCTGCGGGCAGGCGCCGTCGGATTATCCGGAGATGGCCGCGTGGCTGGTCGAGCAGGGCATCAGCTCGCTGTCGCTCAACCCCGACGCGGCCATGCGCACCGCCCTTCACGTGGCGGAAGCGGAACGACACCAGCGGCCCACCGGCGTGGCGGCATGAGTCGCCCCGGGGCGGAATGAGGACGGCATGAATCGGCTCGAGGGCAAGACGGCACTGGTGACCGGTGGGGCGCTCGGTATCGGGCGCGCCACGGCGCTCCGCCTGGCGGGAGAAGGCGCGCGGGTGGCGGTCACGGATGTCCTCGAAGCCGAGGGACGCGCGGTGGTCGACGCCATCACGAAGGCGGGCGGCTCCGCGGGATTCTGGCGGCTCGACGTGAGCCGGGAAAGCGACGTCCGCGACGTGATGGAGGACGTCCTCAACGCGTTCGGACATCTCGACGTGCTGGTCAACAACGCCGGCATCAGCGGGTCGAACAAGCCGACGCACGAGATCACCGAAGCCGAATGGGACCGGCTGATGGCGGTGAACGTCAAGGGCGTCTTCTTCTGCACCAAGCACGCCGTGCCCTACATGATGGCGGCGCGGCGGGGCAGCATCATCAACCTGTCGTCGATCTACGGCATCGTCGGCGCAGCCGATGTGCCGCCGTATCATGCCTCCAAGGGCGCGGTCCGCGAGATGAGCAAGACTGACGCGATGATGTACGCGCCGTACCAGATCCGGGTCAATTCGGTGCACCCCGGATTCATCTGGACGCCGATGGTGGAGCACTTTGCGGCCTCGCAGGGCCATCAGGTGGCGGCCCGCAAGGCACTCGATGCGCTCCACCCGCTGGGGCACATCGGTGACGCCGACGACATCGCCTGGGCCATCGTCTACCTGGCGTCGGATGAGTCCAAATTCGTCACCGGCGCGGAACTGGTGATCGACGGCGGCTACACCGCCCGGTGATCAGGCGCCGAACCTGCATCTGGAGGGATCCATGAACGCATCGGCCACGCGGCCTCGTCGTCGCCTTGTCGCGGCGCTGCTGACGGGCACGGTGGCGCTCCTGACGGCGTGTACCAGCACGTCGCTCGTCAATCTCTGGAAGAATCCCGATTATCCTCACCAGCCCCTGGCGCGCATCCTGGTGGTGACGGTACGCAAGGATCCGACGTCGCGCCGGATCTGGGAGGACGGCTTCGTGGCCGAGCTCCGGCGGCACGGCGTCGACGCGGTCCCGTCGTACCAGCTCTTTCCGAAGGCCGACCCCGACACCGCCGAACTGTTGACCGCCGTCCGGCGCCGCGGGTTCGACGGGGTGCTGATGGCGCACCGCCAGTCGGCCACCAACGAGGCGACCTACGTTCCGGGCTATGTCACCATCCGGCCCGCGTGGTACCCGTCGCCGTGGCTTCAGCACTATGCGCTGTACTATTACCGGACCTATGCCCCCGGCTACATCGAGGTCAATCGCGTGGTACGCTACGAAATCGATGTCTGGATGACCGCCGACACAGGCCGGCTGGTGTGGAGTGCCACCACCGCCAGCATCAACCCGGCCTCGTCGCGGCAGATCAACCGGGAGATCGCGGACCAGATCGTCCCGCAGCTGCTCCGGACCGGTGTCGTCGCCACGCGATGACACGCAGATCCGGCCGATGACGCCCTCCGCGCGTGGTTCCTCGGGCCCCGCGCGGAGAACGCCGCGCTGGTCGAACGCCTCGTGCTCGAGGCGCTGCGCGATCATGTCTTCTGGCGCCGCAATTACCACCCCGAAGACGGCTTTGCCGTCCACGAGGCCGACCGCCGTCGTCCCGGATACGAAGCCGCCACCGCGCGGCTGACCGAGGAACTCCTCGGCCTGCTCGCCGCGCTCAAGCGCGACGTGCCGTTCTTCAGCCGCCGCTACGCCGGGCACATGGTGGCCGAACAGACCATCGCCTCGCAGATCGGCTACTTCGCCGCGATGCTCTACAACCCGAACAACGTCGTCGCCGAGGTCTCGCCCGTCACCACGCGGCTCGAACTCGAAGCGGCCGCGCAGCTGGCGGCGATGATCGGCTACGATCCCGCCGACGTGCTGGGGCCACCTCACGTCGGGCGGCACGATCGCCAACTTCGAGGCGCTCTGGATCGCCCGCGGCGTGCGCTACCTGCCCGTGGCGCTGGCGCTCGCCGCCGGCGATCTCGGCGTGCGGGCTCCCGGTCGCGCTGCCGCGGCGGCGACAGCGCCGACCTTCGCGACCGTGCCGCTCTGGACGCTGCTCAATCTCGATGCCGACGCCATTCTCTGCGCGCACCGCCTGCTGTTCGAAGCGGTCGCGCCGCGCGACGCGGCGCGGGCCCTCGACGCCCATTCGCTGTCGGCCATCGGCTACCAGGACTACAGCCGCAACCTCGCGGCGGCCTTCGGCGATGCGCTCCCTGCCGGCGTGGTGCTGGTCGCCGCCACCGCGCACTACTCGTGGGAGAAGATCGTCCGCGCCCTCGGCATCGGCGCGCGGCGCATGATACCGGTGCCGGTCGACGCCGCCTGCCGCATGGATCCCGATGCGCTCTGGCAGACGCTGGTGCGCAGCGCCGCCGACCGGCGTCCGGTGCTGGCCGTCGTCAGCGTCTGCGGCACCACCGAGGAAGGCGCCGTCGACCGGCTCGATCGGATTCTCGACGTGCGCCGCCGCGCCGCGCGGGAACTCGGCATGGCGTTCCATCTCCATTCCGACGCCGCCTACGGCGGCTACGCCGCGGCGGTCACCCGCGGCCCCGCCGGCGAACGGCTGGACGCCGGCAGAGATCCGCGCGCATTCCGGCGGCGACTGGCCGTCGGACGAGTGGATCGCGTCGATCGAAGCGCTCGCCGAAGCCGATTCGGTCACCGTCGATCCCCACAAGCTCGGCTATGTCCCGTACCCGGCCGGGCGCCATCATGGTGCGCGACCGGCGCGCGCGGGCGCTGGTGGCGCTCGAACCGCCGTACCTCGCCCCGTCGCGCGACGCGCCGACGGAGCAGGAACGGTTTCTCGGCCGCTGGATTCTGGAAGGCTCGAAACCGGGTGCCGCGGCCGCTGCGGTCTGGCTCTCGCATCGGGTCATTCCGCTCGACGTGCGCGGCTACGGGTTCCTGGTGGCGCGCACCAGCGCCGCCGCCCGCCGCCTGCACGACGCGCTCGGCGGCGACGCCCTGGCGCCGTGTCGCGCCGTGCGCTTTCCCGCGGCCCGATCTCAACCTCGTCAACTGGATCGTGACGCATCCGTCGCGGTGCACGGCCTCGCCGCGTCAACGCCCTCAACGAAGCGGTCCACGATGCGCTGAGCCCCGCCAGCGACGACCCGCCGTACTACCTCACCCGGACGCGGCTGGTGCGGCCCACCCACGATCGCGTCATCGATGGGTTGCTTCCCCGACTCGCCCTTGCCGATGACCGCTGGCCCGACGAAGGACTGACGGTGCTGCGCGCGACCGTCATGAATCCGTTCTTCGGCGAGCGCGACCAGCCGGTGGACCACCTGGCCGGCTTCGTCGACGCGGTGGCCACTGCCGCGGGCCGCGCGGTCGCCAGCGGACCGCGCTCCGGCTGACTACCCCCGCGTGCCATCGGATCCGAGCGTCGGCCGCTGCCCGCGACCGTTTACCTTGCAGGGGAACCGTCCCAGCGAAGATCCACGCCAGGTGAACCGTCCGCGTCGATTGTTGCGCTGTCCCAGCCGTCACTGCCCGCTGCCGCTGATCTCATGGGCGGCCGCTTGACCGTTTTCGCTCCCGGCTGGCCCGGCATCACGCCGCGATGGACCTCCAGCGCCAAGAGTGGTGTCGGCACGTCGCTCGGCCCCAACAGCCGGCTCTGGTTCACCATCAGCCACGGCATCGTCAACGAGCTGTACTATCCGCGCATCGATCGCGCCTGTACCCGCGACATGGGGCTGATCGTCACCGACGGCAACGGCTGGATGTCGGAAGAGAAGCGCGATGCGACATCGGAAGTGCATCGCATCGCGGTCGGTGTCCCCGCCTATCACCTTCGCAACGTCAGCCGCGACGGCCGGTACGAGATCGTCAAGGAGATCCTGTCCGATCCCTGCCGGCCGGTCCTGTTGCAGCGCACCGTGTTCACCCCGCTGGTCGGGATCCGATCGACGACTACCGGCTCTTCGTGCTCCTGGCGCCCCACCTCGGCAACCGCGGCGCCGGCAATACCGCGTGGATCGACGACTACAAGGGCGTGCCGATGCTCTTTGCGCAGCGCGACGGCACGTCGCTGGCGCTGGCCTCGTCGGCTCCGTGGCGCAACCGGTCAGCGGGGTTCGCCGGCGCGTCCGATGGCTATGCGGCCCTGCGCCAGCGACGGCCGGTTGGACGCCTGCTACGACCGCGCCGAAAACGGCAACGTCGCGCTGACCGCTGAAATCGGCCTCAGGGCGGAGCCGCAACGAGTTCCTGCTCGCGGTGGGGTTCGGCACCACGCCCGGAAGAAGCGGCGCACCAGGCCCGCGCGTCGCTCAACGACGGTTTCGCCCAGGCCCGGGCGGAATACGTCGAGGAATGGTCCAGCTGGCAGGACGGCCTGTTCCCGATCGACCTGCCGTTCAACGACCGCCCCGACCGGTCCCGGATCAGCACCATGGTGATGCGGATTCACGCCGCGCGTGACGTGCAGGGCGGAACGATCGCGTCGCTCTCCATTCCGTGGGGATTCAACAAGGGCGACGACGATCTCGGCGGATACCATCTTGTCTGGCCGCGCGATCTGGTGCAGACCGCCGGCGGGTTGCTCGCCGTCGGCGCACGCGAGGAGGCGCGCGACATCCTCCTCTACCTCGAGGCGACGCAGGAGGCGGACGGTCACTGGGCACAGAACATGTGGCTCGATGGATCGCCCTACTGGCAGGGAATCCAGATGGACGAGACCGCGCTGCCGATTCTCCTCTTCGACCTCGCCGGGCGCGAGCATGCCCTGCACGACGGCGACCGCGCGCGGTTCTGGCCGATGGTGCGTGACGCCGCCGGGTACCTGATCCGCAACGGTCCGGTCAGTCCCGAAGACCGCTGGGAAGAGAGCCCCGGCTATTCGCCGTTCACCATCGCCGTCGAGATTGCGGCGCTGCTGGTGGCCGCCGAATGCGCCGATGCCAACGACGAGCCCGTGATCGCCGCCTCCCTGCGCGAAACCGCCGACGCGTGGTACGGCTGCATCGATCGCTGGATGTACTCGTGCGACGGCGTCGAGGCGGCCCGCCACGGCTGCCGGGGATACTACGTCCGCATCGCGCCAGGCCGACGGCGGCGAGCCGGCGTGACGGCGACGTCCGATCGCCGGCTACCTCGGCCGACCACGTCGTCAGCCCGGACGCGCTGGCGCTGGTGCGTTTCGGTCTCCGGCGGCCCGATGACCCGCGCATCACGGACACCGTCCGGGTCATCGACGCGCTGCTGCCGCTCGACACCCCGGCGGGTCCGGTCTGGCACCGTTACAACGGCGACGTCTACGGCGAGCACGCCGACGGCGCGCCGTACGATGGCACCGGCATCGGCCGCGGCTGGCCGCTCCTCACCGGCGAACGCGCGCACTACGAACTCGCCGCCGGCCGGACCGATCGCGCCGCGCCGGCTGCTCGAGACCCTCGAAGACCTCGCCAACGAAGGCGGACTGATCCCCGAGCAGACCTGGGATGCCGCGGACATTCCCGACCGGGAGTTGTTCTTCGGGCGGCCGTCCGGATCGGCGATGCCGCTCGTCTGGGCGCACGCCGAACATCTCAAGATGATCCGGTCGCTGCGGGACGGCGCCATTTTCGACCAGCCGCCGCAGACCGTGCAGCGCTATCTGGTGGATCGCGTCGCGTCACCCGCACGTCATCTGGCGCTTCAACCAGAAGGTCCGCACCATCGCCGCCGGGCAGTCGCTCCGGGTCGAGACACTCGCGCCCGCGCGGGTGCATTGGAGCACCGACGGGTGGCAGACGACGCACGACACCGACACCGTTGCCCCGGTGCTCGGCGTGCACGTCGCGCGATCTTGCCGTCGAGGACCGTCGCCCCGGGTGGCGAGGTGGTCTTCACCTTCTACTGGCCCGAGCGCCGACCACTGGGAGGGGCGCGATTTCAGCGTCGTCGTCACACCCGCTTCGGAGGAATCGTGACCGATACGGCCCGCCAGCGCGTCCTGGTGCTCGATGTCGGCGGCTCGCACGTCAAGATGCTCGCGACCGGCCACCGCACACCGATCAAGATCGTTTCCGGTCCCGAGATGAGGCCGAACGAGATGGTGGCCGGGGTGCGGAAGGCGATCGGGCATTGGCAGTTCGACGTCGTCTCGATCGGGTTTCCCGGACCCGCCAGTCACGGCCGCCCGATCAGCCGAACCGCAGCACCTCGGCACCGGCTGGGTCGACTTCGATTTCGCTGGCGCGTTCGGCAAGCCGGTGCGGCTCATCAACGACGCCGCGATGCAGGCGCTCGGCGGCTACCGCGGCGGCCGGATGTTGTTCCTCGGTCTGGGCACCGGGCTCGGCTCGGCGCTGGTCATCGAAGGCCATCTCCAGCCGCTCGAACTGGCGCACCTGCCGTACCGGAAGGGACGATCCTTCGAGGAGTACGTCGGCGACGCCGGACGCGTGCGGCTCGGGCCCCGCAAATGGCGCCGCCGGGTGATCGACGTGGTCGACCGGCTGCGTGCCGCGATGCAGATTTCCGGCCTGCTGCTCGGTGGCGGCAACGCGCGCTTCTTTCGCCGCCGCCTCGCGGAGCTGCCCGAAGGCACCCGGATCGGCGAGCAACGCCGACGCCATTCGCGGCGGGATGCGGCTCTGGCGCGCGCCCGAGGAGCTGGCCCGGTTGGCCGGCGCGCGCTGACGCCCGCCGCAACGTCATCGCGGAGGAGCAATGGCTGATCCCTACGTCGTCGCCACCCTGATCGGCAGCCTGCGGACCGGAATCGCTCACCCGCAAGGTGGTGCAGGCGATGATGGAGATCGCGCCACCGTCGCTTCGCCTCGAGGAAGTCCCGATCGGCGGGTTGTCCCACTACAACCAGGACGACGAAGCCGATCCGCCGGAGGCGTGGCTCACCTTTCGCGACGCAGTTCGCCGCGCCGACGGCGTCCTCTTCGCCACGCCGGAGTACAACCGGTCGGTGCCCGGCGTGCTCAAGAACGCCATCGATATCGGGTCACGGCCCCGGGCCACGAATGCCTGGGACGGCAAAGCCCGGCGCGGTCGTGAGCGTCACCAACGGCGCGCTGGGCGCATTCGGGGCCAACCATCATCTGCGGCAGTCGCTGGTGTTCGTGAATGTCCCCACCATGCAGCAGCCCGAGGCGTACATCGCCCACGCCGCGTCGCTCTTCGACGCATCGGGCCGCCTCGTCGACGATGGCACCCGGGCGTTTCTCCACGGCTTCCTGGTTGCGTTTGCCGACTGGATCCGGCGGCTGGCGCCGCCGCGTCATTCCCGCTGACGACCCGGGCGATAATGCCGACCACGCCGCAGTCGGCGTCGACCACCGGCACGCGACGGACCTGGAACCGCTCCATCACTTTCGTCACCGCCTCGATCGAATCTTCCGGCGTCACCGTGCCCAGCGCCCCCCTCGTCACATGATCCTCGACGGTGCCGTCGAGACCGTGATCCTCTGCCACACAGCGGGTGACGATGTCGCGATCCGTCAGGGCGCCGACCAGCCGCCGTTCGGTATGATCGGTCACGACCGGCAACAGGCCTGCGCCGCCGTCGGTCATCACGGCGGCGGCGTCGACAATGGTGTCCCCCGGCGTCACCATCGCGGGACGGAGGGTCATCAGGGAACCGGCATTCATGATATGCTCCTGCAAGAGAGAACGATGGAAACGCCGCCATCTTTCCACCACCCATGATCGAAACCACCGGGCTGACCCGGCGATACGGCAACGTCCTCGCCGTCGACCACCTCGATCTGTCGGTGGCGGAGGGCGAGCGCTGCGCTTTCTGTCGGGGGCGCTGTTGCCGCTCGAGCATCTTCCCCCGCGGCTGCGGCCGCTGATCGACCTCGACCCGCTGACCTATTCGGTCGACGCCCTCCGGCAGGTGTTGCTGGGACAGTCGCACTTCGGCATGGGGATCGACGCGGCGGTCATGGTGGGGGTCGCGCTGGTCGCCATGGGGATCGGGACCGTCGCGTTCGAACGGATGCGGGTCTGAACGTGGCGCGCTAGCCGCTGCTCCACGTCCGGTAGGGATGTGCCACCAGGCTGGCGTTCTGATACCGGGAGTCGCCTGACACCTCGGCCCCCAGCCACGGCGGACGGTCAAACGGCTCGTCGATCGCGTCGAGTTCGATTTCCGCCACGACCAGGCCGGCGTTGTCGCCCCCGAATACGTCCACCTCCCACGTGTTGCCGTGAAAGGGGATTCGATACCGGCGCTTCTCGACCAACGGCCTGAGGCAGAGGCCATCGAGGATCTCGCCGGCCTCGCCGGCGGGGATGCGGTACTCGAACTCCGGCCGCGCGATACCGGTGTTCCGCCCCTTGATGGTGACGTACCCCTCGTCGCCTGCCATCCGGATGCGCACCACCCGCTCGGCATCGGTCGAGAGGTATCCCTGCACGATAGGAATCGGGGTCACGTCCCCCGGATCCCACTGTTCGGATCGAACGAGGAACTTGTGTTCGATCTCACGCGGCATTGGTGCGAGCCAGCTCGAGCGGCTCGGCCGCCGGCGTGGTGTCGTGCCGGTCGCGAACGCCGAGCAGCGCCTTGAGAAAGCGGGGGTAGTTCAGATTGACCGCGTCCGGCGCGCCGATCATCCGGATCGCGGTGGACACGTATCCCGGGTTCATGTCTTCCAGCGCCAGGCTCGTCAATCGTCGTGCGTTGACCGTCAGCTCCACCTGTTCTCCCTCACATCCGGCGAGCGCGAAACGCGTCCGGAGCTTCGTGACCGCCACCGTCGTGACGTCCGGCTCGAGTGAGCCGAGGACCTGGATGAAACGCTCCCGGTCGAGTGGATACCCCAGCCGTAGCGGAATGACCACGCCCAGCGCATCCTGGATATGCGCGATGTGGGCCGGGCCGAGCGGGAAGACGACGTGCCCGTCGGGGCGCCACCGCTCGAGGCCGCCCGTATCGACGGCGTCGAGCCACTTGATGTCGACGGCCTCCCGCCGCAGCTTGACGTTCTGGATCGAGCGGGTCGAGAGGAGGTAGATCTCGGTCGTCGGCGCGTCTGCCGCGCGCATCTCCAGCCGCGGGCTGGCCGGAAGTCGAAGCGATTCGCCGAAGATGCGCCACTCCCAGCGCGCCGCCGTACCGTCGCCCTTGCCCCGGTCCTGGGCGTCGTCTTGTGCAAGTCCGTATGCGCCAGCCATCGCCGCCTCCCTCGTCCGATACACCTGATGGCGATCCGCGAACATGCCGCCACACGGTCAGCATGGGACGATAGGCAAGAGCCGTGCGCGCGACAGTCGGGGATTCCGGTTGTTTTCAGTCGGGAAATGGGCGGTCTTGAGCGGGGGAAACCCGCTACACCTGTGGTGTCGCCGCCTCACGCCGTCGGCGGACGCCGGGTGACCCGGCGGTGGCCCGGCTTTCAGGCGGCCGGCATCGATCCGAACCGTTTCAGCGTGCGGAGATGCGAGACCACCGCCGACCGGAGCGTGGGCTGCTCGTGGTAGGGGAGCTGGTATGCCGCCGCCATCTCCTGGACCAGCGGGCGGATTTCCGGATAGTGGACGCTGCACACCCTCGGGAAGAGGTGATGCTCGATCTGGTAATTGAGCCCGCCGACGTACCAGGTAAGCAGCCGGTTGCTGGTGGCGAAGTTGGAGGTCGTCAGCACCTCGTGCACCGCCCAGGTGGCGGCCATTGCGCCGTCGCAATCGGGGAGCGGAAAGTCGGTCCCCTCCACGACGTGGGCCAGCTGGAAGACCACGCCGAGGATGATCCCCGCCGTCAGGTGCATCGCCATGAACCCGATCAGGAACTGCCACCACGTCACATGCAGCACCAGCAGGGGGACCACGATCGCCCACGCATAGTAGAACGCCTTCGTCCCCAGCAGCGCCGCCACCTGGCTTTTTGGATGCCGCTTGTTGTGGTAGGGGCCAAGGTCGCGCTGCAGCAGTTGTTTGTAGTCCTTGATGAACACCCAGAACAGCGTCGAGATGCTGTAGGCCAGCAGCGCGTACCAGTGCTGAAAGCGATGGAACCAGTAGCGGCGGCCGTGCGGCGAGAAGCGGAGAAATGGGGCGAAATTGATGTCTTCGTCGACGCCCTCGATGTTGGTATAGGTATGGTGGATCACGTTGTGGGTGATCCGCCAGAGATAGCTGCTGGCGCCGAGGAGATCGAAGGACAGCCCGAGCACGGTATTGACGCGGCGGTTGGAGGAATAGGCGCCATGCAGGGCGTCGTGGGCGATACCGAACCCGATACCGGCGATGCCGATGCCCATGACGATCGTCAGGCCGAGCATGGCCAGCAGCGGTAGCCGATTACTGAGAATCGCGGCGTATGCCCCGAACACCGTGCCGAGGAGCACGGCGGTCTTGAGCCGCATGGCCCAATTGGCATGGGTCGTCCGCCCCGGAACCGCAAAGTAGGCTTCGACCTTTGCCTTCAGTTCACGTATGAATGCTTCGGCGTCCCGGTTCGGGAACGAAACCGCAGCAGCGTCCATGGAACTCCGATCGGCCTCGCTCAGGCCGGCCGTTGGGGTGGGTTGGACTGTGTGGGGTACCACCAGAGTATAACCGCACGACCTGTCCCGAATGTGACAGCCCGGTCACGGCCGGGGGGAGGCGGTCCGGGCCGGCCGAAGGCGACGGGGAGCGGCTGGCCGTGAAACCGGGCATTCGCGGCGCTCCGTCACGGTGAAGCGCCCCGGCTCGCACGACCGTCGCGGTGGGGGTAGACTCAATCGTGGCGCGCACTTGCATGGCATGCCCCCGGCGGATTTTCGGCGGCGACCCACGACCGGAACAGGAGACAAGGCGATGTTCGACATGATCGGCGGTGGGCTGGTGTTCGCGGCGATGGCAGTGGCGGGACACGGCCCCGGACCGGGTGACCGTCCGGGGCTGGCCGTGACCAGTCGCGAGGTGGCGCCGGGCCGGACGATTGCCGCGGCCCAGGTCTACGATCGCAGCGGTTGCAGCGGCGGCAATGTGTCGCCGAGTCTCAGCTGGAGCGGTGCGCCCGCGGCGGCGAAGAGCTTTGCCATCACGCTCTACGATCCCGACGCACCCAATGGCGGCAAGGGGTGGTGGCACTGGATCGTCTACAACATTCCACCGCAGATCACCAATCTCCCGGCCGATGCGGGCTATCCCGGTTTGAACCTGCTCCCCACCGGTGCGCGACTCGGCCCGACCGATTTCGGTGAACACGCCTACGGCGGACCCTGTCCCCCGAAGGGCAACAAGCCGCACCGCTACATCTTCACGGTGTACGCCCTCGACGTGGCATCGCTCGACGTGCCGGCCGGTGCGACTCCCGTCGCCGTCGGCGCGCGGATCAGAGCGCACGCCATTGCTGAAGGGACGCTCACCGCGATGTACGGGCGGTAGCGCAATCCGCCGCCCGCTTCGTGCGGCCCGCCTCCTTCGCGCTCTCGGGCGCCTATCTCGACCAGCTCGAGCACGGGTTGTCGGCCCCGCAGATTTCGGCAGTTCGCGGCGCACGGGCCGCAGTGCAGGGAATGCGCCGTTCCGCGGGCAGCACCGCGCTCAGGACGCTGGCCGGTGAAGTGAAAGGTTATACGACGGCTTCAGTGATCCGCAGCGCGTGGACTGGCTGGCGAGTTCTGTGACAGAGCCGGCGGGGAAGTGGAGCGGCACGGAAGAAGAATCGTCGGCTCGCATTTCTAAGGATGGCGAGACGTCGAGTGGTCGCCAGACGATATGAACGTGAACACTTCTTCATGCGGTCGTTGCTATTGTGTCATCACGGATCCGGTATGGTGTGAGTAAGCTCATTCATTCATGGCATTATCCCGGGGAGTCTGTGGGTTCACATGCGAGCGCGTCCTCGATCCGCGCGGTCATCGGATGGCTTTCCGTCGGTGCTATCGCCTGAGCATGTACACCGAACTCTACTATTACTATACCCGAAAATGGCGAGCAGGTTGCAAGTGTTCGACCACTCTGCGAGTTGGGTTGCAATGATGTCGACTCGTTCCCGGACTCGGTTGGCGTCTTCATCAATTACTCGGTTACGCCCTCATTCTGTACAAACACAGAGCAGGGCGACGATGAGGACACGGATGCCTTGGTCGACTGGTGCTGTACGCACGGTTCGGGTGACGAATACCCGGGGGCGCTCTCGTTTGACGGAAATGATGGCGGCAGACCCATTGCGCATCTTGGCGTCAACAAGCACGCGAATTATTCGTCCGAGGCGGAGTGCCAAGGAGGAACCCGAGGTCCGTGCTCGGTGTCGAGGTGTGGTCGGATGATTGCGAAAGCAATTCGTCGACGGTCGTCGACATCATTGGCTCGCCGCGAAATGTCGGATCGACTTCCTACCATCAATTGGATTGGACCACCTCGTATGCTCTCTCCGGTGACAATAACGAGGAATGCTGTTGGACCGGGTCGTCGTTTGGCGGGTGGAGTGGCGCGTCGCCCCAGTCGGACGCGTATTATTTGCGGCTGAACGGTTTCGGCTTCTGACGATGCGCAGCCGTCGATATGCCATCATCGCGATGTACCTATGCGCTGACGTTGTGCCGGCGGTGATTCGCGCGCAAGGGGGCGGCAGCGGTGCGCAGGTGGACAGTGGTCGACTCATCCGAATCACGGCAGCCCCGGGCCAACACTTCGTGGGCCGGCTGCTGGCGCCGACGTTTTCGGGCGCGGACATCCGGATGTGCCGCTACCCCGGGCCGCCCTGCGAGGCATCGGATGCATCACGTATCGTGGTGCTGCACCCTGCCGACGTTCAGCGAATCGAAATCAAACGCGGCGATCGTGGCTTTCTCGGTGCCGGGATCGGCATCGCCATCGGCGTGTTCGTCCTGGCGCCGCTGTCGAGTTCCGATTGGGGATGCGAATCGCCGGGCTGCAACGACCATTTCACCCGGAATGCCGTGCTATATGGTGCCGGCCTCGGACGCCTCGGATACGCTCTCGGGCACACCAGCATCAAATGGGGCGCGCCACAAGAGGAACTCCATAATGGAGCTGGCGGCGAAGCAGCAACAAGAGAGCCCAGGGTCCTCGGCTCTGGGCTCGCTATATTGAACGACGACCTTGGCCATCCACCGTGCAATGATGCCCTCTGACGCGCCCCATGTCGTACTGGTCAACCTCGGCACACCGCAGGCGCCGACGCCGGAATCCGTCCGGGAGTTCCTGGCCGAGTTTCTCAGCGATCCGGCGGTCGTCGATCTGCCGCGCTGGCTGTGGCTTCCGATCCTCCATCGCATGGTGCTGCCGAAGCGCCCCCACCGGGTTGCGGAACAGTACCGCGCCATCTGGCGCCCCGATGGCTCGCCGTTGCGCAGCGCGACGACGCAGATTGCGGTTGACCTCGCGGCATTCGAGCGGTGCCATGTGCAGTGTGCCTACCGCTACGGTGAGCCGTCGCTCGACACGGCGATCGGCCGGGCCGCAGGGGAGGGCACCGGTCCGATCGTCATCGTGCCGCTCTTTCCCCAGCGCACCGATGCGACCACCGGCACCGTGCTGCGGCTGGCGCGGGCCGTCGCGACCCGCCTCGGTGTGGTCGACCGCCTGGTGGATGGCCTCATTGCCCCGGACGATGACGGTTACATCACCGCGCTGGCCGACCGGTGGCGCATTGCCGCCGCTGCCGCAGCCCCGATCGATCATGTCGTCGTCTCGTTTCACGGCCTGCCCGTGCGGTACGACCGGCGGGAAGGCGGCCGGTACGTCCGGGATTGTCGTGCCACGACCGCGGCGCTGCTGGCGGCCGTCGGTTGGCCGGCTGAGCGTGCCACGCTCTCGTTCCAGTCTCGATTCGGGCCGGAACGGTGGCTGGCGCCCGCCACCGCCGATGTCCTGGAGCGCCTGGGGCGTCAGGGCGTCGCGCACCTGGCGGTGATCGCTCCGGGGTTCCTTACGGAAGGACTCGAGACCCTCGAGGAGCTTGCCATCCGCGGCCGGAATACGTTCCTGTCCGCTGGTGGATCCGCCTTCACCTATATCCCCGCGGTCGAGGCGCACCCCGACCTCGTCTCGTCGCTCCTCCGGGCTGTGACCAATCCATGACACAGCCGGCGGCGACTTGGCTACTATGACGCATGCATCGATTGGGCGTGGTCGGGGTTTCCTGGCGCCACGGCTCGGCGCCGGACCTCGCCGGGTTGACGATTCCCCGCGACGAGCGGCCGACCCGCCTGGTTGAACTGGCCCGGGCTGCCGGGCTGCGGGAACTGGTCTACCTGGCGACCTGTAATCGCGTGGAAGTGATCTTCGCGAGCGACGACGGCACCCCGATCGTCCCGCTCCGGCGGTTGCTGTTTGCCGCGCTCGCCTCGCCGGGCGCGGCGACGCGGGAACCGGACCACCGGCTCCGGATGTGGCAGGGCGAGGGGGCAGTCGAGCACCTCTTTCTCGTGACGGCGGGACTCGACTCGGCCCGGCTCGGTGAGCAGGAGATCGCCACCCAGGTTCGCGAGGCGGTCGATGCATCGCGCCGGCTGGGACTCCTGTCGCCGCGGCTCGATCGGGTGTTCACCGAGGCCTTGCGGCTGGCTCGGCGAGTGCGGTCGGTGCCGGAGCACCACGGTGGGAAGGTGTCGCTGGCCGACATCGCGGTGCGCCACGTGCTCGACCGCGTCGATCGCACGCCGGGCCGCGTGGCGACGGTCGGCATCTCGCCGATGACGGACCAGTGTGCCCGGGCGCTCACGCACCGGGGCGTGCCGGTGGTCATCGTCAACCGCACCCTGAGTCGCGCCACTTCGTTCGCCGGCGAGCTCGGCGCCGAGGCGTGCGCGCTCGACGATTTCCGGGCCAATCCGCGGGCCGTCGAGGCCGTCATCCTTGCCACCGGATCGCCCGATCCGGTCTTCGATCGCGCTGATCTGGAGCGTATCGCCGCACGGACACTGTCAGGTGAATCGCCGTTGATCGTCGATTTTGCCGTGCCCCCGAACGTGACGCCGGAAGATGCCGCTGCCGCCGACGTGCCCCGGATCGGGATGTCGCAGATCGTCGAAGAGGCGGCCCGGGACCGCGAGCGCCGGCTGGGCGAGTTCGCCGCGGCGCGCGCGATGGTGGACGACGCCGTCACCGATCTGCGCCGCCAGGTCGCCGAGCGCATGGTCGGATCGGTCGTCGCCCAGCTCCGGGTCCGGTATCGTGAGACGGCACTGGAAGGTGTCGAACGGCTCTTGCGGCACGACCTGGCCGGCCTGGGTGAGCCGGAACGTGAAGCGGTTCGCCGCTGGGCGGAAACCCTCGCCCGGCGTTTCGCCCATGTCCCTTCAGCGGGGCTCCGCGATCTCTCGTTCGAACTTGGCCCAGCGGCGATCGAAGCCTTCTTTCGCAGCACCGATCCCGAGCTGGCGCGCGATGCGCTCGCAGCCGCAGACGCCGGCGGAGACCAATTTCACGTTGCCCCGTCGGAGCAGGAATGAACCTCCGCCTCGGAACCCGGGGTTCGGCACTCGCGCTCGTGCAGGCGGGCCGCGTCGCCCGGCGCCTCCAGGAACTCGGCCATGCGACCGTCACGACGGTCATCAGCACCGCCGGTGATCGTGCGGCCGATCGGGCGTTTGCCGATGTGGGCGCGTTCGGTGTGTTCGTCCGCGACCTCGAAGGCGCGTTGCTCGATGGCCGGATCGATCTTGCGGTCCACTCCTACAAGGACCTGCCGTCGATCAGTCCGGCCGCCCTCATGGTGGCCGCGGTACCGGAGCGAGCCGACGCCGCGGATGTGTTGCTGGTGCGTCGGGAGGCGCTTGCCGAATGGGGCGACGGCCTGCCGCTGCGGGCCGGCGCGCGGGTCGGGACCTCCGCCGCCCGGCGCCATGCGCTGCTGCGCGCCATTCGGCCGGACCTGAAGATCGGCTTGCTGCGCGGCAACGTTCCGACCCGGGTGGCGGCGCTCACATCGGGGCAGTTCGATGCGATCGTCTTGGCTGCCGCGGGCCTCGATCGCCTGGCTGGTGCACGCCGGCGCCGCCGGTCTCGTCGTGGGAGAGCAGGTGACCCGAGTGCGTCTCGACCCCTCGGAATTCGTTCCCGCGCCGGCACAGGGAGCCGTCGCCATTCAGGTCCGGTGCGACGACCTCCCGGTCGGGTGTGCCGTCGCGGAGCTCAATGACGCCGACGTCTGTCGCGCCGTCGACGTCGAGCGTGACGCGCTCCGCCTTGCCGACGGGGGATGCACGGTTCCGTTCGGCGCATGGTGTCGCGCCGACGGCGACGGCGCGTTCACGTTGTTCGGAATTCTGGCGCGCGACGATGGGCCATTGGTCCGGGCTCAGTGCCGTGGGGCGCCGGCGCCGTTGGCGAGCCTGCTCTGGGACCAATTGACGGGCGCGGTGCGGTCGTGAACGCCCGGCTGGTGGGCCGCCGCATCCTGGTCACCCGTTCGGCCGACGACGCGGATCGCTGGGCGGCGCGTCTCGCCGCGCTTGGCGCCGAGCCGGTGCTCTTGCCGTGTTTGCGGATCGAGGCCGACGTCGAACCGGCGACCGCGGCGCGACTCCGCGCGGCGCTTGAGCGCGCTGACTGGCTGGTGCTGACGTCGCCCCGAGCCGCCAGCGCGGTCGCCGGTCTGCTCGGCGCACCGGGTCGACTGCCATCGCACGTCCGCGTTGCCGTGGTCGGCCCGGCCACCGCGCGTGCCGCGCAGCGCCATCTGGTGCACCCGCATCTCGTTGCCCGCCAGAATACCGGCGCAGGACTGGCTCGCGCCCTGGTCGAGCGCATCGGGCGCGAGTCGATGGGACGGCCGGCGCGGATCGTGGTCGCCGGGGTCACGGGCGGCGGCGCGGATGCCGTCGCGGTGCTGCAGTCGGCTGGCGCCACGGTGGAGCGGGTCGCCGTATATCGCACCGTTCCCGCCGGCACCGGCCGCGTGCAAGCGGGATCTGACCGCCGACCGGATCGATGTCGTGCTGCTGGCGTCACCGTCGGCGGTGACAGGATTGCTGCGTTGCGCCACGTGCGTCTCCGGCCGTGCGAATTGTCACCATCGGGCCGACGACGTCGCGCGCGGCCGTGGAGGCGGGACTCTCCGTCACCGCGCAGGCCGAGCGCCCGACGCTCGAGGCCATGCTCGAGGCGATCGCATGACTCCATTCTCCCGGGTCGGCCCGGGCCGGATCCGTCCCCGCCGCCTGCGGCAGACCGCCGCGCTCCGGGCGCTCGTGGCCGAGACGGACGTGCGCCCCGCGCAACTGATCATGCCGCACTTCGTGCTGCCGACCGAGCACGCGGTCGAGCCGATCCCATCGATGCCCGGCATCTGGCGCGGCTCGGCGTCGACGACCTGGTGCGCGCCGTCGAATCCGACCGCCAGCTCGGCATCGGTGCCGTGCTGCTCTTCGGCACGCCACCCGACGGCGCCAAGGATGCCGCCGGCACCAGCGCGCGCGACCCCGCCGGCGCCGTGCCGAGCGCGGTCCGCGCGCTCAGGCGCGCCCTCGGCCGCGACCTCGTGGTGATCACCGATGTCTGCCTGTGCGCCTATACCGATCATGGCCATTGCGGCGTGCTGACCGGACGGCGAGGTCGACAACGATCGCTCGCTCGCGTCGCTCGCCGAGATGGCCGTGGCGCACGCCGAGAGCGGGCGCCGACGTCGTGGCGCCCTCGGACATGATGGACGGCCGCGTCGGCGCGATCCGCGACGCGCTCGACGCACGCGCGGCTACGACCGGCGTCGCGATTCTGCTCGTACGCCGTGAAGTACGCGTCGGCCTATTACGGCCCGTTTCGCGACGCCGCCGATTCGTCGCCCCACGCACGGCGATCGGCGCGGTTACCAGATGGATCCGCGCAACGCCGCGCGAAGCGGTGCGCGAGGCTCTGCTCGACGACGCGCCGAAGGCGCCGACATGCTCATGGTGAAGCCGGCCCTCGCGTACCTCGACGTGATCCGCCGCGTACGCGAGCCGACTCACCTCCCGCTCGCCGCCTACAATGTTCGGGGGAATACTCGGCGGTGAAGGCCGCCGCGGCGCAGGGCTGGCTCGACGAGGCGGCGGTCGTCCGGGAGAACCTGCACGCCATCGTGCGCGCCGGCGCGGACATGGTCATCACCTACCACGCGCGCGACGCGCTCGCGGGCGGGTGGCTGTGAGCGCCGGCCCGAGGTCGCACGCACTGATGGCGCGCGCACGAGCGCGTCATGCCGGGCGGCGTCAGCTCGCCGGTGCGCGCGTTCGGCGCGGTCGGCGGCACGCCGCTGGTGCATCCGGCCGGGGCTCGGTGCGGAGTTCGAGGACGTGGATGGCAACGCGCTATCGTCGACTTCGTGCAGTCGTGGGGCCCGCTGATCCTCGGTCACGCCCATCCGGAGGTGGTCGAAGCGATCGCCCGAGGCCGCGGCCGCGGCACGAGCTTCGGCGCGCCGCGCGAGCCGGAGATCGAGCTGGCGGAGCGGATCGTCGCCGCTACCCCGGCCTCGAACAGGTGCGGTTCGTTTCGTCGGGCACCGAGGCGACGATGAGCGCGATCCGCGCTGGCGCGCGGCGCCACCGGGCGCGACCGCATCGTCAAGTTCTCCGGCTGCTATCACGGCCACGCGCGACCATCTGCTCGTCGCGGCCGGGTCGGGGCTGGTCACCTTCGGGCGGCCGTCGTCGGCCGGCGTGCCCGAGGCGTTCGCTCGGCGAGACGATCGTGCTGCCGCTCGACGACGAGCAACGCGCTCGACCGATCTGCTCCGCCGCGACGGCGACCGGATCGCCGCCGTCATCATCGAGCCGGTGCCGGCCAACAACGGACTGCTGCTCCAGCGGCCCGAGTTCCTCGCGGCGCTGCGCCGGGAAACGCAGCGCGACGGGAACGCGTGCTGATCTTCGACGAAGTGATCACCGGATTCCGGCTGGCGCGGGGCGGCGCGGCCGAACGGTTCGGCATCACGCCGGACCTCGCCACGTTCGGCAAGGTGATCGGCGGCGGTCTGCCGGTGGGCGCGTTCGGCGGCCGCCGCGACTTGATGCGCCACCTCGCGCCGCTGGGCGGCGTCTACCAGGCCGGGACGCTCTCCGGCAACGCGGTCGCGATGGCCGCCGGGCTCGCCACGCTCGACGTGCTCGAGCAGCAAGACGGCTGGACAGAACTCGAGCGGCTCGAGCGATGCCCTCGACCGCGCTGCTCGAGCCGGTGCTTGCCACCGCCCCGCTGCCCGCCCGGCTGGTCCGTGCGCGAGGGCTCGCTCTTCTGGATTTCGCTGCAGGCGGGCGACGCGCCGCGGTCGGCCGAGGCCATCGATCCGGCGGCGGCCGGACGGTATCGCGGACCGTCTTCCACGCGCTGCTCGAACGCAGGGTGATGCGCTGGCGCCGTCGGCGTTCGAGGTGGGATTCCTCTCGCTCGCGCACCAGCCGGCGCACCTCGACGCTTCTGGCGCACCGCGCTCGGCGGCGCGCTGGCCCGGGAAGGTGTCGCCGGATGAAGCCCCGTCCGACCGCCCCGTCTGACCCGGTCGCTGCAGGCCGGTCTTCTGGTGCTGCTCTGCATCTGCGCGGCGCAATTGGCGTACTGGATATCGACGAGGCCCGGTACACCGAGCAGGTGCGCGCCAATCTGGAGCAGGCGTATCGCAGACGAAGCCGCCGGCGCCAGTCGATGGTCCGGGACGGCTGAGTTGGAGCCGGCTGGTTCAACTCTATCCCAGCCTCACGATGACCGGCGATTCGCGCGTGGTGGTGTCGCCCGGCGTCACTCGCGCAGCTGACGCGGAGCGCTTTCACCGGATGAATCGCTATTCGCGTGGGAGGGCGGTTCTTCCTGGTGGTGCTGCGTGGCCGCGATGGCCGTCGTCTACCGCGCGCTGCGCGAAGAAGGCGGACCTTCGCCGCCAGCAACAGCACTTTCTCGACACCGTTTCGCACGAGCTCAAAAGCCCGCTGGCCAGCCTGCGGCTGTCGGCCGAGACGATTGCGCTTGCGCGACCCGCCGCCGCCGCGGCGCGCCGAGCTGGTCCGGCGGATGCTTGCCGACCTCGACCGGCTCGAGCGGATGGATCGCCAATGTGCTCGAGCGCCTCGCGCCTCGATCGCGCGAACATGCGCGCCGGTCGCGCGACGCATTGCCGCTCGGCGGCCGATGTCGAGAGCGTGGCCGGCGAGGTATCGCGAGCAGGCGGCGGGGCGTGGCGGTCCGGTCGCCGTCGACATCCCGGCGGGCCTGCGTCCGGCGCCGACCACGAGCGGGTGCGCACGGTGCTGCGCAACCTGCTGCACAACGCCATCAAGGCGACGCCACGACGGCGGGCGAAGTCACCGTCGCGGCGGCGCGGGACAATGGCCGGCGTTCACCTGCAGGTGCGCGACACCGGCATCGGCTTCCCGCCGCGAAGTCGCGGCCGCCTGTTCGAGAAGTTCTATCGCGTCGAGGGCAATGGACTGGCGGCGCATGGGGGCACCGGTCTCGGCCTCTACCTGGTGCGCCGGTGTGTCGAAGCTCGACGGCGGCGAGTGTCCGCGGCCGAGAGCCACGGGGCCGGGGCGCGGCGCGATGATTCAGCGTGCACCTGGCCTCCGGCGGCGAGGATCGCGACATGACGCCGGCCGCCGGATCCTGCTCGTGGAAGACGAGCTAACCTGGCGCGCGGCATTCGCGAGAACCTCGAGGCCGAGGGTTACGTCGTCGACGTCGCCGCCGACGGGCTGAACGCGCTCGACCGCGATCCGGCGCGAAGAGTTCGCGCTCGTCATCCTCGACGTGATGCTGCCCCGGATGGACGGCTTCACGGTCTGCGAGACCGCCCGCGCCGAAGGCCGCGACACGCCGGTGCTCTTCCTCACCGCCAAGGGCGGCGGACAGGACCGCATCCGCGGCCTCGAGGTCGGGCGGCGACGACTACCTCCCCAAGCCGTTCCAGCTGCGCGAACTGCTGCTGCGCGTCGCCGCGATCCTCCGGCGCCGCACCCGCTATGACGCCATGGTCGCGCTGGAACCGCGTGCTTCGCTTCGGCGGCAACGAATTCGATTTCCGGTCCTTCCGCGGCCGGTCGTGGGACGGCGCCGACCAGATCCTCACGCAGAAAGAGGCGATGATCCTCAAGTTGCTGACCGAACGCGAGGGTGAAGTCGTCTGGCGCGACGACAATCCTCGAGAAGGTCTGGGGCGATGAAGTGCTGCCGTCGTCGCGCACCATCGACAACTTCGTCCTCCGCCTCCGCAAGCGGTTCGAACCGGATCCCGACCGGCCCCGGCATTTTCACACCATCCGCGGCATCGGCTATCGCTTCACCGTGGCACCGGAGCCGGGGCCATGAACGATCTGCTGGTGCGCGCCGCTCCGCGGTGACGCGACGCCGCCGCCGCCCGCTCTGGGTCATGCGGCAGGCGGGGCGCTACCTGCCGGAATACCGCGCGCTTGCGCCAGACAGTACCGCTTCGAGGAGCTCGCCACGCAGCGCCGAGCTGGCGGCCCAGGTGACCCTGCATGCCGCTGAAGCGCTTTCCGCTCGATGGCGCGATCGTGTTCGCCGACCTGATGAGTCCCATTCCGTCGCTCGGCGTCGCGGTGCGATTCGATCCGGGGCCGGTGGTCGCGACACCGGTGCGGACCGCGGCGCACCTCGCCGCCTGGCGCGACCCGGCACCGGAGTGATTGCGCCCGAAGTCATCGCCACCCTGCGCGGTCGTCAAGGCCGAACTGGGCGGCCGGGCCGCGCTGCTCGGATTCGCCGGTGCCCCGTGGTCGCTGGCGGCGTATCTGGTGCAGGGCCGGGGCACGCCGGGATTCCCCGCGCTTGCGCGCCCTGGCGGCCGGTGCGCCGGACGTGCTCAACGCCACTGCTGGGCAAGCTGACCGACCTTGGTGGCGCGCTATCTCCACGCCCAGGTCGCGGCCGGCGCCGACGCGGTGCAGCTCTTCGACACCTGGGCTGGCCTGCTCTCGCTCGACCGAGTGGACCCGGCTGGTGCGCCCGCACCTGCTCCGCTTGCTCGACGCCACCCGAGACACTGGGCGTTCCGCGGTTCTCTTTGTCCAGGATGCGTCCGCACCTGGTCGATGCGTATGCCGAGCTCCCGGCCGAGGCGATCGCCGTCGACTGGCGCGAAGACCTGGCCGCGCTGCAGCGCCGCGTCGGCGCCCACCGCGCGGTGCAGGGGAATCTCGACCCGGCCGTCCTGCTGGCGGGTCCGCGGCGCCACTCGCTGGCGACGCACGACCTGTTGCGCTCGCGTTGCCGCCCGCGGCCACATCGTCAATCTCGGCCACGGGATCCTGCCGGACACGCCGTTGACGAGCGTGCAGGCGCTGGTCGACTCGGTGCATGGGGAGAAATCATGACGGATGATCGCCCGCTGCCGGGATCGGGACGCCCCGTCGCCCGGGGGGTGACCAGCGAGCTGCTGGCGCGCTACGATCGCCCGGGGCCGCGCTACACCAGTTATCCGACCGCCGTGGAGTTCCACGACGGCTTCGGTGAGCCGCAGTATCTCGACCGGCTGGCCGGCGCCAACGCGCTCGGCGACGCGCCGCTATCGCTCTACCTGCATCTGCCGTTCTGCGAGGAACGCTGCCTCTTCTGCGGCTGCCATGTCATCGTCACGAAGCACCGCGATGTGGCCGTGCCGTACCTGGCGCTGCTCGAGGCGGGAGCTGGAACTGGTCGCCGCACGGCTTCCCGACCGGCGCCGCTTCGCCCAGTTGCACCTCGGTGGCGGCACGCCGACCTACTATTCGCCAGCGCAGCTCACGGAATTGCTGACTCACCTGCGACAGCACTTCCACCCCCTCCCGGGCGCCGAGCTCGCCGTCGAAGTCGATCCGCGGGTTACCACCCGCGAACACCTCGATGCCCTCGCCGACCTGGGATTCAACCGGGTGTCGCTCGGCGTGCAGGACCTGACTCCCGAGGTGCAGGAAGCCATCAACCGCATTCAGTCGCTCGAACAGACGGCGGCGCTGATCGAGCACGCCCGGCGACGCGGCTTCCGCGGCATCAATGTCGACCTGATCTATGGCCTGCCGCTGCAGACGCCCGAGAGTTTCGAGCGGACGGTCGACTCGATCGTCGACCTGGGCGTCGACCGAGCGGCCGTCTACTCGTTTGCGTTCGTGCCGTGGGTCCGCGGCCACCAGAAGCACCTCGAACCGAAGCCAGTTGCCGACCCGTCCGACGTCAAGGTGGAGCTGTTCGCGATTGCCCGCGAACGATTCCTCAGCGCCGGGTATGAACCGATCGGCATGGACCATTTCGCCCGGCCCGACGATGATCTGGCGCGGGCCCGGCGTGGAGCACGCCTGCGCCGCAACTTCCAGGGCTATGCGGTGATTCCCGGCGACGACGTGCTGGGGTTCGGCATTTCGGGCATCGGCGATGTGCGCGGCGCCTACGTCCAGAACGAGAAGAAGTTGTCGGTCTACGCCGAACGGATCAACGCGGGCGCGCTTCCGGTGGCGCGCGGCGTGGCGCGAACCCCCGATGACGACCTCCGCCGCACCGTGATCCACGAGTTGATGTGCAATTTCCGTGTCGACCGGCGGGCCATCGAGGCGCAATACGGCATCACATTCGCCACGTATTTCGAACCGAGACCTCAGCGCTGCTGGCCGATTATGAGCGCGAAGGCCTGGTCCGGGTCACCGCCGGTCGCATCGAGGCGACGCCCGCGGGCGAGCTCTTCGTCCGCAACCTGGCGATGTGCTTCGACCGCTACCAGCGAGAGCAACACGCGGCGGAGTCGCGGCCGATCTTCAGCCGTACGGTGTGACCATGCGCGCGCCTGGTCATTGTGGGCGGCGGCATCGCGGGGTTGGCGGCCGCCCGGGCGGCGCGCCGGATGGCGCCGCCGTCGGTCCTCGATATCGTGGTGCTGGAGCGGGATGACGACGTGGGCGGCAAGGCGCGCACCCAGCGGCAGGATGGCTGGCTGGTCGAGGCCGGACCAACCGGCTTTCTGGGCGGCGCACCGGAGTTGATGGAACTGATCGCCGGCGCCGGCCTCGACGGCGAGCTGGTGCCCGCCGACGCCGCGGCCGCCCGGCGCTTCATCTTCATCGACGGCAAGCTCCGTCGCGTCGCCGCCAATCCGATCGCCCTGGTGCGCCGCGGCCTGCTCAGCGCCGGTGGCGCGTGGCGCCTGACCACGGAATTCACCGTGCCGCCCCGGCGGGATGGTGCCGACGAGACCGTGTGGGCTTTTGCCGCACGCCGGATCGGGTCCGAGGTCGGCCGATCGCCTGGTCGCGCCGATGGCGCTGGGCGTGTTTGCTGGCGATGCGCACCAGCTGTCGCTCGCGGCCGCGTTTCCCGCCATGGCCGCGCTGGAGCACGAACACGGGTCGCTGATTCGCGGCCTGCTGGCACGACGCGGCCGAGTGCGCGGGCAGCTGATGTCGCTGCGAGACGGAATGCAGTCGCTGCCGCGCGCACTCGCGCTCCAGGGCAACATCGCCGTGCGCACGGGAGTGACGGTCGTCCGCCTCGAGCGCGCGGCGGAGCACTGGCGGTTGCGGGTCGAAGGCGCGCCCACCCCGGTAGATGCCGACGCCGTCATCCTGGCGACCGAACCGTGGGTCACGGGCGGGCTGCTGGCCGGCGTCAGCCCGGAACTGGCCGATCGTCTCGCGACGATCCACGGCCCGCCGGTCGCGGTCGTTGCCCTGGGGCTCGGTCCGGCCGCGGCGGAGCGCATTCCGCGCGGCTTCGGCGCACTCGTGGCGCGGGGTGAAGCGGTCCGGGCCCTGGGACATCTGTGGGACGGGCGGTTATACCCGGGCCGGAATCCCCCCGGGTGTTTGTTGATGCGCGCCATCTTCGGCGGTGCCGTCGATCCGGAGGCCGCGCGCCTGCCGCCGGACGCGCTCGGCGAACTGGCGCGGCGCGAGGTAGCCCACGTCTATGGCATTACCGCGCCACCGCTGTTTCAACAGGTGGTGCAGTGGCCGCGTGCCATTCCGCAATACACCGTCGGGCACCTCGAGCGGGTGATCGACATCGAACGACGCGCGGCGGCCCTGCCCGGGCTCTTCCTGGCGGGATCCGGCTTCCACGGCGTCGCGTTTCCGGCGGCGGCCGCAGACGGCGTCCGGCGCGGCACCGATGCGGCGCGCTGGCTCCTGCCCGGCGCGCTGGACCGCACCCGGCCGGCGCCGTATGTTGGGTGACCCGCGGCGACCGGGATAACGTGCAGTTGATCTCCGCCGTCGTGCCCAAGGAGTCCAGCCGTGGACGCCGCACTGTTCCTCGATCGCATCCATTTCGCCTTTACCGTCACGTTTCACTATCTCTTTCCCCAGCTCACCATGGGGCTGGCGCCGCTCATCGTCGTCCTCAAGACGTTGGCACTCAAGACCGGTGACGAGCGCTACAACGTCGCGGCGCGGTTCTGGATCAGGATCTTCGGCATCAATTTCCTGCTCGGCGTGGTCACCGGCATCCCGATGGAATTCCAGTTCGGCACCAATTGGTCGCGTTTCGCCGCCCTGACCGGCGGCGTGATCGGCCAGCCGTTGGCGATGGAAGGGACCTTCTCGTTCTTTCTCGAGTCGGCGTTCCTGGGGCTGTTCCTCTTCGGCGAACAGCGGCTGGGCAAGTGGGGCCACTGGTGGGCCGGGTTTCTCGTCTTTGTCGGGTCCTGGTTGTCGGGGTTCTTCATCATCGTGACCGATGCCTGGATGCAGCATCCGGTGGCGTTCGTGCGCCTGGCGAATGGCGGCTTCAGCGTATCGAGCTTCTGGGGGCTGCTCACCAATCGGTGGGCACTGATCCAATACGCCCATACCATGACCGGCGCACTCTGCACCGGATCGTTCGTGATGGCGGGGGTCGGCGCGTTCTATCTGCTGCAGCACAAGTTCGCCGACCAGGCCCGGATCTTTCTCCGGGTCGGCGTCGTCGCGGGCGCGCTCGCCGCCGTCCTGCAGGTCTTTCCGACCGGCGACCTGCACGGCAAGTACATGGCCAGCCAGCAGCCGGTCACGACGGCGGCCATGGAGGGGCTGTTCACCACCACCGCCGGCGCGCCCATGGTCATTCTGGGCCAACCGGACGCCGAGCATCGGGTGATCGAGAACCCGATCGTGGCCAACAGGGTGCTGAGCTTCCTGATCTACGGCACCACGACGGCCGAAGTCCGCGGCCTCGATGCCTTTCCGAAGGAAGACTGGCCGACCAACATCCCGCTGCTCTATTTCGCGTATCACGTCATGGTGGGATTGGGCACCATCTTCGTGGCGGTGATGGTCGTGGCCGTGGTGCTGCTCTGGCTTGGCCGCCTCTTCGGTTCGCGCGCGATGCTCTGGATCGTGATGCTCTGTACCCCGTTTCCGTATATCGCCAATACGGCGGGGTGGATTACCGCCGAAGTGGGGCGTCAGCCGTGGCTGGTCTACGGGCTGATGCGAACCGACACCGGGTATTCGAACAACGTGATCGCCGGAGACACCCTCTTCACGTTGCTGGGGTTCATGGGACTCTACACCGTTCTGGCCATCCTCTTTTTCCTGCTGATCCAGCGGACGGTCGCCGCCGGTCCGGGCACCGGCCCGGATGAGGATTACGGCGCCGGTGTCGCCCCGGCAGCCTGAGGAGCACTCCATTGCCCACCGTCTGGTTCCTGCTCGTGGCCGTGATGCTGGTCGGCTACGTCGTGCTCGATGGCTTCGATTTCGGCGCGGGGATCGTGCACCTCTGGATTGCGCGGACCGAGCCGGAACGCGCGCAGGTGCTGCAATCCATCGGGCCGGTGTGGGACGGCAACGAGGTCTGGCTGCTGGCCGCCGGCGGCACGCTCTACTTCGCGTTTCCGCTGGTGTACGCTGCGGCGTTCAGCGGCTTCTACCTGCCACTCAACATCGTCCTGTGGCTGCTGATCCTTCGGGGTGTCGGGGTCGAGTTCCGGCACCGGATCGCGAATCCGATCTGGCGGCAGCTCTGCGACGGGTTCTTTGCATTTTCCAGCACGTTGCTGGCGGTCTTCCTGGGCGCGGCACTGGCCAACGTGATCCGGGGCGTGCCGCTCGATGCGGGCCACGTCTTCTTCGAGCCACTCTGGACCGACCTGCGTCCGCGCGGCAACACCGGCATTCTCGATTGGTACACCATCCTGGGCGGGGTCCTCGCGCTGGTGGCGCTCACGGTGCACGGCTGCTGGTGGGTGGCGCTGAAAACGGAGGGCGACCTGCACCGGCGGGCCCGGCAACTGGCGTTGCGCCTGCTGCCGATCCTGGCGGTGGTCACGGTCGTTGGCGTGCCGGTGACCGCCTGGGTGCGGCCCGCCACGACCAGCAACTACATGGCCCATCCGCTGACGTTCGCGCTGCCGCTCGCGGTGGCAGCCGGGTGGCTCGGCATGGTGATCTACGGCCGGCGCGACGCGGAACGGCGGGCGTTTCTGTCGTCGTGCCTCTATCTGACCGCCATGCTCGGCGGGGCGGCGGCGGCGATCTACCCGCGGCTCCTGCCCGACAGCAGTGGCGCCGGCAACGACATCACGATCAGCAACGCGGTCACCGGCGCGTACGCGCTGCGGGTCGGCCTGGTCTGGTGGTCGTTCGGGATGGCACTGGCCCTGGGGTATTTCGTGCTGGTCTACCGGATGTTCCGCGGCAAGGTGGCATAAGAGCGCCCGGGGCCCCGGAAGTCGAGTTCGCCTGACTGAATCCAGGCAACTTCGGCCTTCCGGGCTCCGGGCTCCGGGCTCCGGGCTCCGGGCTCTCGGCTCTGGGCCTTGCGCTTCGGGGTCCCGGGCGCCGTTCTATTGTACGATGACCGTCACCGTTCCCGGTGCGCTCGTCGAATCATTCCGCGTGATCCTGTAGGTGAACGAATCCTTCCCCACGAATCCCGGCGCCGGCGTATAGGTGAACGAGCCGTTGCTCCGCAGCAGCAGCCGTCCGTGCGCCGGCCGGGTCACGGCTGCCACGGTTGACGCCGCCGTCTCGCCGCGGCCCGGGATCAGGTTGAGCCCGGGATCCTTGCCCGACAGCGTCATCCCCTTCGTGGCCAGGAAGACATGCGGAATGGCCACCGGACCGGTCGGTCCACCGAACCCGCCGCGGCCGCGGAACCCGGCTCCCGGAGCCGGCACTGCCGGCATGTCCGCGGGCGTGAACCGCGGCAGCATGCTGTCGCGGTCGGCCAGCCCCAACATCAACGCCGCGGTGATCACCGCGTTGCGCTCGACGTCCTGCGGCACCAGCTGATCGTAGTCATCGAGATCGGTATGCCAGGTGGTACTGTTGTACGAGATCGGATCCTGCTGGGCACCGATCCCCGGCAGCCCGGCCACGGCAAAGGCGCCGTTGTCGCTGCCGCCTTCCACCCGTGCCGTCGACGGCAGCGCACCGTACACGCCCCAATCGCGGAACAGCTTGAGATAGCTGGCAACGATCTCCGCCGCGGCGGGCGGTCCCATGATCGACGCACCGCGCACCTGCCCGGTGCCGTCGTCGATGTTCCAGTAGGCGTCGAGGTTCTTGAATTCCGGCTTCGGATCTTCCGCCGACCCGAAGTGATTCCTGACATACGCGAACGAGCCGAGAAGCCCCTGTTCCTCGCCACTCCAGAGCGCGATCCGGATGGTGCGCTTCGGCTTGATGCCGAGCGCCTCGATGATCCGCGCCGCCTCCATCATCGTGGCACAGTTGACGCCGTTGTCGGTGGCTCCGGTGGCACTGGTCCACGAATCGAGGTGGCCGCCCATCATCACGACCTGCTCCGGATGCTCCGTCCCCGGGATCTCGCCCACGGTCACGTACGACGTGTCGGTCGGGAAGTACTGGTTGGTCATGCTGAACACCACGGATACCGGCGTCCCGTCATGCACGATGCGGTAGATCCGGCCGTAGTCGTCGTTCCGCATGATGATCGTCGGCGGCTGCGGCGTGGTGTCGTTGTAGATCTGGCCGGCGCGGTTCTGCGCCACGATCACGCCGGGAATCCGTCCCGGGCCCTGCGCCACGAGCAGCAGCCCCGGCTGGTTGTCACGCACGAACGCCTGCAGCTGCGTGTTCACTTCCTGCGGCGAGAGGTGTCCGGGGGGCGTCGGCTCCGCGTTGCCGCGCCCGCGGCCTCGTCCGCCACCGAACGGCCCGCGCCCGCCGCGCCCGCCGGTGGCGCCGGAATCGTAGCGCGCCGCCAGTTCGCTGTCGGCGATCCGCATCGGACGGGGATTGAAGTTCACCGGCGCGTCGGGCGGCGGGCCCACCATCACGATGCCGCCTTTCACCTTCGGCGCCATCGACGCCATGTACGCGGTGAGTTCGTCCTGGGTCGGATTCTCCGGCCCCGCCACGCTCACGACGTTGCCGCGCAGCACCCCCTTCGTTGACGGCGACCACACCGCCGACTCGAACTTGAGATTGGCCTTGACCGGCGCGGTCATGTAGCCATACGCCGGCCCCGGCAGCCAGCCGATGCCATTCCATGTGAACGGTTCGAGGTGCGCGTTCTGCATGCCGAACGACGTCATCGTCTTCACCGCCCACCTGGCCGCCGCCACCTGGTTCGGTGAGCCGATCGGTCGCGGGCCGTAGTCGTCGGCGATGTAGTGGATGAAGTTCATCAGCTGGGAGTGATTCATTTCCTCGCTGCGGATCCGGGCGAGCAGGGTCGAATCGAGCCCCTCCGGCATCTGCGCCGCGAGCGGCAAGGCGACAGCAGCGGTGGCCAGCGACAGGACGAACGATCGGAACATCGGTGACTCCTTCAGGGAAACAGCGGTCGGGCAACGGACATCGCGGGCCGCGCAGGGTGCGACACGGCGCGGCAGCTCGAATCGCGGGGGACGTGTAAACTAGCAAACGGGATCGTCCCCGGCGATGCTCCGGGGTTCACCGGAGGGAATCGCCGCCGTTTCGTTTCGCGACGGTGTGGTCGAGGTCGCGTCAGTCGGACTGATGTGGAGCGCTCATGGTTTCCGGACGAGCGCTGTTGGCCTCGCGATTCACGACTGCATCCTCGCCGCGTGAAACGGCGCCGATGATTTCCCCCACCTTGCGATGTTCCGCCTCCGTCGGAGATCGCAACGCTGGGCCGCGCTACCCGATCCGGATCATCGCCGGCTTGCGGAACAGGCATCCTGCCTCGCCGATCACCACGAAATTCATCAGGCTGCAATACGGTCCGCCATGTCCGGTGACCAGCCCGACCGGATGCGTCCCCGCCGGGACGCGGAACGTGCGGGACGTCGTCACCGATTGGCCCGGACCGAGCCGCACGTCGAGGGGCACGGCGCGGGCCGCACTGTCCGACTCGGGGGCAAACCGACGCCCCTGGTCGTCGAGGATGTCGAGCCACGCTCCACGAGCCCGCTGCGAGATCCGCAGCGCGTGGCTCTCGATGCCGAGGTGCACGGTGTAGACGGCGGCAGCTGCGGTATTCGTGGTCTCGACTCCCCGGAGCACCAGGCACCAGTCGTCGAAGCACCATGGCTCGCCGGGTGCGATCACCCGCTGCGGGCGCGCGGCGCTCACCACCAGTCCGATCGCCAGATAGGCCATGGCGGCAATCGCGTAGTTGCGCAGCAGTCGCACCGCGCACGCGCCCCGCCCCGACACGGCGAACGCCGCCGCGGTCAGCAGCGTGATGATGGAGACGAGGGCGGCCAGCAGGAACAGCAGGTCGAAGACGGTCATGCCACCGTCACCCGCCGCCGGATCCACGCACCGACCAGCGCGCCCGCCAACGGAAAGCCGAGGATCACCAGGCCGCCGACCGCCGTCCCGGCTGTCGGCGTGCGCGCGAAGAGATCGAGGGGAATCCAGGCTCCGACGGCGAGCGCCCAGTGCCAGGGGCGCCACGGAATGAGCAGGCCGAAGCAGCCGGCGGCGAGCACCATCGAGAAGGCGGTGATGCCGGTGTCGTCCCAATGCGGCCGCGCATCGGCCCACGCAATCGCCAGCCCGACCAGCGCCGCCGTGGTCAGCATCACCGGATGCAACGCATCGGCCCGCGCGGCCACCCATTGCTGGGCAACGTCGTCGCTCGAGCCGAATCGCCGCAATGCGTCCGTCACCGCGTCGTCACGTGACAGGCCGCGCTGCTCGCCGGCGGTGACGGCGTCGTCGAGATGGTCGCGCGCCTCACCGAGCAGCGGGGCAGGGCGCACCCCGCGAGCCTTCAGCGCCATCGCGAGTTCGCGCAGGTAGCGATCGACCCTGGCGTCGCTCACGCGGCACCGCCGAGCACGCCGCCCACGGCCCGCACGAAGCCGCGCCATTCCGTCCGGCGTTCGGCCAGGGCCCGTGTGCCCTTGCCGGTCAGCTGGTAGACGCGCCGTCGCCGTCCGCTCTCGTCCGACCATCGGCTGGACACCAGCCCGCTGCGCTGCAGCCGGTGCAGGGCGGGGTAGAGCGTGCCTTCCGCGAGGTCGAACGCGCTGCGGCTGGTGACGCGGATGGCTTCGGCGATGGCGTAGCCGTGCGCCGGCCGGTGCTCGATGGCGGCCAGGAGGAGGAGGTCGAGGTGGCCCTTCAGCGCTTCGCCCGTCATACCTAGTAACGCTATGTATAACGGCGGGGGCCCGCAAGCCCCCGCCGCTGGCACGCATCCCGCCGGACAGTTGCTGTCCGCGGTCTACGGCGCCAGCACCGCCGCCACCAGGTGCATGTCGGCCCGCGTCGTGCCCTGGTAATAGAAGACGTAGACCTTGTGGGTCTTCTGGTCCTCGGCACAGGTCCGGGCGGCGCCGCCGGTCGGCACCTTGCCCACCACCACGAACTGTTCCGGCGACTCCTCGTGCACCACGGTCATGGTGCTGTCGGCGCGGTTGGGATTGAACGCCATCCGGGTCACCGGATCGAAGCAGTTCTCGTCGGCACGGCTCGGCACACCGATTCGCGTCACCACGGCGCCGTTGTCGGCGTTGACCACCACCATCTCGGTGTCGCAGGCCATGAAGAGGCGCCGGGTCTGGGTGTCCATCGACAGTCCCTGGGCGTGCCCGCAATGCGCAATGCGGTACGTCGCTTCGATCTTGAGCGTCGCGGCGTCGTCGCGCTGGATGAAGCCGGAATCCTCGACGTTCAGGAACAGCTTGCCGCGCCCGTCGGCGACGCCCGACTCGAGTCCGTCGCCGAGCGTTCCCTTGGTGATCAGCGTGCCGGTCTTCATGTCGATGACCCAGGCGTCGGTCCCTTCCCAGGTGAAGGCGCGATGGGTGACGGGGTCGTACCGGATGCCGTCGCCGTGGGCGTCGACGTGGCCGGTGACAGCCAGCGTCCGGAGGTCGAAGAGGGTGCCGTTGCGGACGAACCCTCGATCGAGATCGGACGCAAGGGCGTAGCCGCCACCGCCGCCAACGACAGAACCGATCACGCTGTCGTGATCGACGTCGACGACCTTGTCGCCCAGGCCATAGAGCCGCCGGCCCACGGGGTCGACAATGACGTAATCGGCCCGGATCTGGCCCAGGTCGAGCCGTTTGATGACATGGTAAGTGCGGGGCCTGCGCCGCCACGGGGGCGGCGAGCAGAAACGGCAACACCAGGCCGGCGAAAGTGGCGGTTGCAGTGGAGCGGGCGCGAAACATCGCGTCTCCTGGAGGAAGATGGACCTGCGTGGCCCAAGCTACTACGCCCAACCTTACAGGAAGATGAACGCGCGCCGCGGCGGTTGCCCCCCCGGGACGCCACGGAGCCCCGTGGTCAATCGGCCCCGGGGTGGTTACGATGCGTCCGGTGTCGGATGCCATGGTGCATGCCATGGCTTGCGTCGGAAACCGAACGGGCAGGGAGCAGATCGGCATGTTGATCGGGGAGACCATCCGCGAAGCGTTCACCAGCGTCCGCGCCAACAAGATGCGGGCGGCGCTCACCATGCTCGGCGTCATCATCGGCGTCGGCGCGGTCATCACCGTCGTGGCGATGGGCAGCGGCGCTCAGAAGGCGGTCCAGGCCCGCATCGACGCGCTGGGGGCCAATCTGATCTCGGTGAACCCGGGGATGGGGCACATGCAGGGTCACATTGCCACCGCGGCCCGGGCGGCGATGTATATCGAAGACGCCGACACCCTGGCGGCCGACGCACACACCCTGCAATTCGTCGTGCCCGAGCAGGAGCGGAATCAGCAGGTCGTGTACGAAGGGCAGAACATCAACACCAGCATCCTCGGCACCACCGCCAATTATGTGGACGCGCACAACTACACGGTCACCTGGGGCCGCATGTTCTCCACCGGCGACGATCATGCCCGCCATCGCTACGCCGTCGTCGGCTCGGACGTGCCGGGATTGCTGGGCACCACCCCGGCGGTACTGGTGGGCCAGACCATCCAGATCAGGCAGGTTCCGTTCACGGTGATCGGGGTCCTGTCCTCGAAGGGGTCGCAGGGCTGGTGGAATCCGGACGAGCAGATCCTGATCCCGCTCCGCACCGCGGAGTTCCGGGTGATCGGCTCCAATCGGCTGCGTTCGATCTCGGTGTTGGTCAAGAAGGGCGTGCCACTGGCGCAGGGGATGGTCGACGTGGAGAACGTCCTCCGCCGGCTGCATCACATCCAGCCGGGCGACGACGACGACTTCCACATGTTTTCGCCGATGGACTTCATGGCGGCGCAGCAGCAGACGGCGCAGACCTTCGCCACGCTCCTGCTGTCGATCGCGGCAGTGTCGCTGCTGGTGGGTGGCATCGGGATCATGAACATCATGCTGGTGTCGGTGACGGAGCGGACCAAGGAAATCGGCATCCGCAAGGCGCTCGGCGCCACGAAATTCACCATCCTGAGCCAGTTCCTGGTAGAGGCGTTGACGTTGTGCATCACCGGGGGGATCCTGGGGATCGCTGCCGGGCTGGCGGCGTCGCTCTTCGTGAGCAAGCAGTACGGCGCCGCGACGCAGATCTCACCCGTGGCGGTCGCGGTGGCCTTCGCCTTCTCGGCGCTGATCGGCCTGGTGTTCGGGCTCTGGCCGGCGCAACGCGCCGCACGGCTCGATCCGATCCAGTCGCTGCGGTACGAATAGCCGGCGGACACATCAGGGTGGCGGGAAGCGACGAGGCCGGCATCACGCGATGCCGGCCTCGTCTCATTCCATTCCGCCCGCCGGTTCAGCAGACCGGAATCGTCACCGTCCGCTGCGGCACGGTGAGCGGCTTCACCCCGTCCGTGCTCAGCGTCGCGTTGAGGGCCGGGAGGTCCTTCGACATCAGCGATTCCCACCGCACCAGCCCGTCACGCAGATCCTTGCACGCCCCGCCGAATCCCGCCAGCTGGGACGGCGTCGGTGCCATGTCGCCACCGTCGAGTCCATCGAGCAGACGGACCAGCGTGCCGTTCATCGCCTGCAGCGTCGGGTGGGCCGATCCGCCGCGGCCGCCTCGGCCGAATCCGCCGCCACCCCGTCCGCCACGCCCGCCGGTGTTCTTCCCGGCCACGCTGTCGAGCTGCGCCTCGAACGCCTGGAGCGCCGCGGCCGCGGCGGGGTTCTGGATTTCCACGATCTGGTTCCGGAGCGACTCCGCGTCCTGGAAGCCGTTCCACGCGTCCCTGATGCCATGGTAGATCTTCATCTGCAGCGTGTGCTGCGCCACCAGATCGGCCATGGTGGCCGGCGAGCGGGGATCATTCCGCACCACCACCGGTGCCGTGTAGTTCTTGCCGTCGACGGTGAGTCGGGCGGTGTAGGTGCCGGGAAGCGCCAGCGGGCCCTCGGGAGAGGCCGGCGTCAACCCCGGGTTGGCGCTGATCGCGAACGAATGCGAGAACGCCGGCGGATCGTCGTAGCGGATGTTCCAGTTCACTCGGTTGCCGCCCACGTTCGTCGGCAGCGGCTGCGGGACCGCGAGCCAGAAGTTGGGCTCGGGCGGATGCTCGAATTCCGGCGGCACGGTCACCGGCGAACTCGACATGTGACGGATCACGTCGCCGGACCGATCGAGAATGTCGAGGGACACCTCGGCGGCCGGCTTGCTGGCCAGCGTGTAATAGAGCAGCGCGCCGTCCGGGCGCGTTGAGCGAGTGCGGCACTTCCGGCGGGAACGGCGTGTCCTGACCGACGTTGCGGCGGACCCGCACCGCCTCACCGGGCTGGAAGAGATGCGCCGGGTCGCTCGCCACCGACCGCCGTCATCTGCCGCAGCGGCGAGATGTCGTCGAGGATCCAGATGCCGCGGCCGTAGGTTCCCACCACGAGGTCGTTGTCCTTGATCACCGCGTCGCGGAACGACACCGTTGGCAGGTTGAGCCGCAGCGACTGCCAATTGTCGCCGTCGTCGAACGAGACGTACATCGAGCTCTCGGTGCCGGCGAACACGCAGCCCGGCCTGCTTGGTGTCGGCGCGGATGACGCGAGCAAAGCTGCCGCTCACTTCGTCCGTCGGCAGCCCGTTGATGATCTTCGTCCACGTCTTGCCGTAATCCTTCGTGCGATAGAAGTACGGGTGTGTAATCGCCGACCGTATGCAGATCGACCGCCGCGTACGCCTCGGCGGGGTCGGAGTGCGAGGCGTCGATGGCTTCGATGTCGGCGCGGTTCGAATCGGGGAGACCGGCGATGCTGGCGTCCTCCCACGTCTTGCCGTCGTCGCGCGTCACCTTGATCAGGCCGTTGTTGGTGCTCACCCAGATCACGCCGCGCGCCGCCGTCGACGGCGCGATCGACTCGATCGAACCGCCCGGAGGTGGGCCGCCTCGCCCGCCTCGCCCACCGCGCCCGGCCGCTGCTCCGGTATCGGGCGGCGGTGTCACGCCCTTCGGATAGCCCAGGTCGGGCGAAAGCTTCATCCAGTGCACCCCGCCGTCGGTGGTGGCCATCAGGTACTGGAAGCCGGCATACAGCTCGTGCTGATTCCACGGCGACCACACCAGCGGATTGGTCGACGTGTTGCGCAGGTGCAGGTCGGCGTCGAGCGACGGCGAGACGTTCATCGTCTGTTCGCTCGGCTAGGTGATCTTGACGATCGCCCGATCCGCTGGCGTAGACGATATCCGGATTGAGCGGATCGGCGACGATCCGAACCCCATTCCATCCCGGCGACCGGACTCCAGTCGAGCGGCGTGATCTCGCCGAAGTTGCCGCGGCTTCGCACCCGGATGGCGCCGGCGTCCTGCTGCGGCGCATAGACCCAGTACGGCCACGAGTTGTCGACCGAGATGTGATAGACCTGTTCGGTCGACTGGTTGTACCACGGGCTCCAGGTCCGGCCGCCGTCGAGGGTCACCGTGGCGCCCTGGTCCATGCCGAGGAGCATCCGCTGGCCGTTGGTGGGATCGATCCAGAGCTGCTGCGGATCGTCGCCGCCAGGCGCGCCCTTGAAGCCGGTGAACGTGTTGCCGCCGTCACGCGACACATAGCTCGACGTGTTGATCACGTAGACGACGTCGGGGTTCTCCGGGTCGACGTACACGCCGCAGTTGTACCCGCCCTGGCCGTTGTGGATCCGGCCGTCCGACGTGTCCATCGGCCGCCACGTCGTGCCGCCGTCATCGGACCGGTAGAGCGCGGTGTTGTCCACCAGGAACATCCGCTCGCCGTCGGTGTGGTTGGCCACGGCCACCGAGGTGCGCCCGTTGAGCGCGGGCAGTCCGCCGCCGGTGAGCTCGTGCCAGGTCACCCCTTCGTCGGTCGACTTGAAGAGGTGCGTGCCGCTCGGGCCGCCGAACGCGCCGCGATTGGGGTTGCCCAGCTCGACGAAGTGCACGTCGGTGGTCGCGAGCATCACGTTCGGTTTGTCATGCGCGGCGGTGATCTTGACCGCGCCGATCGAGTCGCTCACGAACAGCGTCCTGGTCCAGTGTGCGCCGCCGTCGGTGCTGCGGAAGACGCCGCGCATCTCGGACTTCTGGTGGATGTTGCCCTGGGCGGCGACGAGGACGAGGTCGGGATTGGACGGATCGACGAAGATCGAGGGGATCTGCTTGCTGGCGTCGAGCCCGATGTGGTGCCAGCTGTGTCCGGCGTCGGTCGACTTGTACATCGCCGTCGCCTTCGTCGATGGCGCCGCCGGTGATGATGTCGCCCATGCCGACATAGATGATGCTGGTGTCGGACGGGGCCACCTCGACCGCGCCGACCGACGACGCCGACGTGATCGAATCGAAGATCGGCTCCCAGGTGATGCCGGCGTTGGTGGTCTTCCAGACGCCGCCCTCGGGGAGTCCGATGTAGTATACGCCCGGTTCGCCGACGGCACCGCTCACCGCGGCGACACGGCCGGCGCGGAGCGGGCCGATGTTGCGCCAGGCCATGCCGGCGATGAGATCGGGCTTGACGGGATCGGGTTTGACCGGATGGCGCTTGGGTGCGGGACCGGCGGCGATCAGGGCGGCGACAGGAATGCCCACCAACAGGCGGGTTCCCCAGCGGGATGGCAGAACAGAATGGGACATGGCTTCCGGGTCCGCGTGGACAGGGTCGAGGGGCTGATGCAATGATAATCGGGCGCAGCGATAGGCCGCTCGCATGACCGCGCCACGAGGGCTAGATTGGGCCGGACCCCCCTCCGACCCGCGGAACATATTGAGCGACTACCAGGAGCGACTGACCGAAGCGCTCGCCGGCCACTACGCGCTCGAACGCGAAGTGGGCGCCGGCGGCATGGCCACCGTCTACCTGGCCCGCGACCTCAAGCACGACCGCCAGGTGGCGCTCAAGGTGCTGCGGCCGGAACTTTCGGCGGCGCTCGGCTCCGAGCGGTTTCCGCGGGAAATCCGGTTCGTCGCCCAGTTCAACCATCCCCACATCCTCTCGCTCTACGACTCGGGTGAGGTGCAGGGCTTCCTCTACTATGTGATGCCCTTCGTCGAGGGCGAGTCGCTGCGCGACCGCCTGGCGCGCGAGAAGCAGCTGCCGATTCCCGATGGGGTGCGCATCCTCAAGGAAGTGGCCGACGCGCTGGCCTACTCGCACGCGCGCGGCGTGGTGCATCGCGACATCAAGCCGGGCAACGTGCTGCTCTCGGGGCGCCACGCCGTCGTCACCGATTTCGGCGTGGCCAAGGCGGTCACCGCTTCCGCCAGCCGCGACACCATGACCACCGTCGGCATGGCGGTGGGCACGCCGCATTACATGGCGCCGGAACAGGCGATGGGGCAGGGCGAGATCGACCAGCGCGCCGACATCTATGCGCTGGGTGTGCTGGCGTACGAGATGCTCGCCGGCCGGACGCCGTTCGTGGCCGAGACAGCGCAGGGAATTCTCGCCGCGCACGTGATGGAGGAGCCGAAGGACATCCGCGAGTTCCGCCCAGGGGTGCCGGAGCCGTTGGCCTACGCGGTCATGAAGTGTCTTGCCAAGAACCCCGCCGACCGCTGGCAGAGTGCCGATGAGCTGCTGGCCCAGCTCGAGCTCATCTCGGCCACGCCGAGTGGCGGGATGACGCCGACGCACACCCGGCCGGTGCAGGGGATTGGCGGACGGCCGGCGAAGCGCCGCCCCAGTCCGGTGGTCTGGCTTGGCGCGGCGGTCATGGTACTCGGCGCCGGCGCGGGCGGTTGGCTGCTGATGCGCGGCAGTGGTGGCGGCAAGATCCAGCGCATCGGCGTGATGCCGATCGAGGACATCTCCGGCAAGGATTCGGTGTTCGTTACCGCGATGCAGGACGCGCTCACCAACGCCCTGGCGCGCCTCGGCACCGTGGGCGTCGCCACGCGGTCGGAGATGATGCGCTACAAGGGCAGCCCCAAGACCGACAAGGAAGTCGCCAGCGAGATGAAGCTCGATGCGCTCGTCGAGGCAACCGTCTTTCGCGCCGGCGACGTGATGCGGATCAACGTGCAGGCCACCGACCCGGTTACCACCCGGAGTCTCTGGGCCAACACCTACAACGTGAATGTGACCAACGTGCTGGCGGCACAGGACAGTGTGGTGGGATTGATCCAGCGCGGCATCGACAGCGTGCTGACCGGAACCAGGCAGACAGGAGCGAAGCCATGAAGCGGATGCCCGGCATCATCGGGTTGACACTCGTCGCCGCGTGCGGAACCGGCGGTGCGGGTTCGGGCGGCGGCCTTCCGCCCGTGACGATGTTCTCTCCCGACACGGCCAACTTGCAGGACGCGCGCTTCTCGCCCGACTGGTCGCACCTCTACTGGTGGCAATCCGCCGGCTCGGCAAAGCAGCTGTACATGGCCGATACCGGCTTCAAGTCGGTCACCGCGCTTCCGCCGGTCACCCTGTTCAGCAACGTCTACCCGCTCTGGTCGCCGGACGGCAAGGAGATCCTTGCGCCGGCCTCCGACACCGGCAACGGTGTCTCATCCCTCATGGTGATGGCGGCGGACGGGAGCGGCGCGCGCCGTCTGCCGTTGCCGCCCGGGTTGTACGTGCCGCTTGACTGGCATCCCCGCGGGGACAGCATCGACTTCCTCGCCACGTCCGCCGGCTCGTTTCGCACTTTCGTCACCTCGGCGAGCGACGGCGGGTCGCGGCCGCTGATTCCCGGCCTGGCGAGCGCTTACCTCGGCATCCGGTCCCCCGACGGATCGCGCCTCGCGTACATCGTCATCGACAAGGGCCTCAGCACGATCTGGGTGGCCGACAGCGCCGGCGGGCATCCGCGTCAGTTGACCCGGGACGGCTTCGAGAGCTTCGGCAATGCGGAAACCCCGTGGTCGCCCGACAGTCGGGAGATCGCCTACCAGTCAACCCGCACCGGAACCTCCGACGTCTGGGTGGTCCCGGCCGACAGTGGCGCGCCGCGCCAGCTCACCCGCGACGTGCGCAACGACACCTGGCCTCTCTGGTCGCCGGACGGAAAGTGGATTGCCTTCCTCTCCGATCGCGGCAAGCAGACCGACATTTGGGTGGTGGCCGACACCGGCGGCACGCCGATGCGGGTCACCAACGACGCGATGGTCGAAGAGCTGATGCAGTGGCGACCCGGAACCGATCAACTGGCGTACCTCACCGGCAAGGGTACCAGCGGGATCTGGAGCATGTCGCTCGCCGACGGTTCGGAACATCAGCTCACGTCGGACTCGATCGAGACCGGCCCCCCGAACCTCTCCCCCGACGGCACGCAGCTGGCGGTGCGGGTCGATCATGGCGGCGGCATCAGTGACATCGCGATCATGCCGGCCAACGGCGGAGCGATGCGTACGCTGGTGACCGGCGGGTCGAACAGCGCCATCTTCTGGTCGCCGGATGGGACGCGGCTCGCCTTCCAGTCCGATCGCGGCGGAACACCGGACATCTGGGTGGTGAACGTGGCTGACGGCAAGCTCACCCAGCTCGAAAACTGGCCGGGGACCGATCAGCAGCCGGCATGGAGCAGCGACGGATCGACGGTCTATTTCGAGTCAGATCACGACACGCGGCTCGAAGACATCTGGAGTGTCCCCGCCGCCGGCGGCGCAGCGATACGGATGACCACCAACGGTGGAACCGGAATTCCGGTGACGCGCCGGGGCGTGGCGGGATTCTACACCAACGTGATCGGCGCCGATGGACAGTTCTCGACCGTGCGCGTCGCGCCGGACGGCAAACTGAACACCGTCTGGAAGGTCGGCAACACCTTCCCGGCGGAGATCCTGCCGACGGGCGACTCGCTGATCATCGCCGAGATCCGGTCGGGCGGGCAATTCGGATTCCGCGTGGTGCCGGCCAAGCCGACTGGCGCGGGCGGTGGGCATGATCTGCTCGGCGCCGGGGAGAGCTTCCAGTCACTCTCCGACGATGGTACGAAGGTGCTCTATTCTCTGGCCAACGGCGGCACCCACGATATCGGGATCCTGAACCGGGCCGACGGCAGCACGAAGCGCCTGACCAACACGCCCGAGGACGAGGCCGGCGCCGTGCTGAGCCCCGACGGCAGGACGGTGTACTTCCAGCGCTCGCGCGACATCCGCCGCGTCGCGGTGGCCGACCTGACCCGGCTGCTGGGCGGGAAGTAGCCGCCGGGCTTGCCGGCTCCGGGTCGCTCCGATACTCTTCCACTCATCTGATGAGTGGAGAGCCCGTGCCGCGCACCCCGTCCGAACTGCTGCAGGGAACCGTCGACATCCTCGTGCTCCGCGCGCTGGCCGGCGAAGCGATGCACGGCTACGCCATCTCCCGCTGGCTCGACGCCCGCACCGACGGCGTCCTCATCGTCGATGGCGCGGCCCTCTACCAGGCCCTCCACCGCCTCGAGCACCAGCGGCTCGTGGCCGCCTCATGGGGCGTCTCGGAGAACAATCGCAAGGCCAAGTTCTACACCCTCACCGCCGCGGGCCGCCGGCACCTCCGCGCCGAGTCCGACGTCTGGCGCCGCTACGCCGCGGCGGTCACCCGCGTGCTGCGGCCGGCATGAGGAATCGGCCGTGACGCCGTCGCGCCGCTTCCGTTTCGCGTTCCCGTGGCGCTCGCAACAGCAGATCGGCCGCGATGTCGACGCCGAGCTCGCCTTTCACCTGGAGATGCGTGTCAACGAGCTGATCGCCACCGGTCTCCAACGCGACGCCGCCCAGCGACGCGCGCGCGACGAGTTCGGCGACGTGGAGTTCACGCGCCGGTACTGTCGCGACATGGACCATCGCCGCGATCGCGGCATGCGCGTCGCCGATCGTGTGGCGGAGTGGCGCCAGGACGTCCGCTACGCCCTCCGCACGCTGGCGCACCATCCGGGGTTTTCGGCCGCCGCCGTGCTCACGCTGGCGCTCGCCATCGGCGCCAATACCGCGATCTTCAGTGTGGCCCGGGCGGTGTTGCTCAAGCCGCTGCCGTACGGCGATCCCGGCGCGCTCATCGCCCTTTCCGAGCATCGCTCGCACTTCCCGGCCGAGCATATGCAGTTGTCGATCCCCGACCTCGCCGACTATACCGCGCAGCAGCGGTCATTCACCGGCGTCGCCGGCTTCGACGCCTATCTCTCGACCATCAAGCCGCCGCACGGCGATCCGACCATCGTCAACGCCGTGGAGGCCACCGCCAACCTCTTCGATGTCTATCGCGTGGCGGCGTGGCGCGGCCGGACGTTCCACGCCACCGATGATCCCGGTAGCGCGCAACAGATGGTGGTGTTGGCATACGACTTCTGGCAACGTGACCTCGGGGCGGATCCGTCGGTGGTCGGCACGACGATACTGGTCGGGAACACGCCGCATCAGGTCGTGGGCATCATGCCGCGGGGATTCACCGTCAACGGCCACGAGAGCATCTGGCTGGTGGCCGACCTGAGCGGCGATCTCGCCAATGCCGTGGTCACCCGCAAGCAGCACATCATGACCGTCGTGGCACGCCTCAAGCCGGGCCTCACGCTCCCGGCCGCCAATGCCGATGTGGCAGCAATCGCAGCGCGCCTGGCCACGCAGTACCCCGATGCCGACGGCGCGTACGGCGCCGCCGTCGAACCGCTGCACCAGGCCTTCGCATCGCAATACCAGCGCCCGATCGGCCTGCTGTTCGCCGCCACGGCGCTCATCCTCCTGATCGCCTGCGTCAACCTCGCCAACCTCACCATGGCGCGCAGTATCGCGCGACGCGCTGAGCTGGCGGTGCGCGCGGCACTCGGCGCGGGGCGCTTCCGGATCGCCCGGCAACTCCTCACCGAGTCCCTCGTGCTCGCCCTGCTGGGGGGCGCGCTCGGCGCGGTGTTGGCGGCGGCAGCCACCCGCGGGTTGCTGGCGCTCAATACCGGCATGCTGTCGCCGATGTTCACCGTCGGCTTCGACGGACGGGTGCTGGCGTTTGCCCTGCTGGTTTCGGCGGGAGCGGGGGTGGCCTTCGCGGTCTTCCCGGCTTTCCATGCCGCGCGTGCCGATCTCCATTCGGCGGTGCGATCGCAGGGACGGAGCGATACCGGCGGGGAATCGGCCGGCCGGGTGCGGCGGATGCTGATCACCGCGCAGGTGGCGCTGGCGGTAGTGCTACTGGTGGGGGCGGGACTGCTGATGCGCAGCTTCGCGGCAATGCTCGAGGTGCCCCCCGGCCTGGCCACCGATCACGTCCTCTCCGCCCAGGTGCGCATCGACGGCCCCCGCTACGACTCGGCGGCGGTGTTGAACGGTTTCTACTCGCGGGTGCTCGACGAGATCCGCGGTGCACCCGGCGTCGAATCGGCCGGTGCCGTGATGGTGCTGCCATTCCAGGGATACGGCATGTCGAACACCACCATGACCGCTCCGGACATGGCACTCGACCCCCACTCGCTTCCCGACGTAGCGTACCGCATCATGCGGGGCGACGCGTTCAAGGTGCTCCGCATCCCGGTGCTCGAGGGCAGGGTCTTCAACGACGGCGACCGGGCCGACGACCCGGCCGTGGCCGTGCTCGACGAAACCGCGGCGAAGATGTACTTCCCGGGCCAGAGTGCGGTGGGCAAGCAGGTGCACATCGGCCCCAACCCGGCGGCGCCACCGCAGACGGTGATCGGCGTGGTGGGCGACGTGCACGATTACCGACTGGACCAGGCGCCGGTGCCGATGATCTACGACGACGGGCCGCAGAACGCGTGGTGGCGGACGTTTTCCATCGTGGTGCGCACCCGCGGTGATCCAGCGAGTGCGGCAGCCACGGTGCGGCGCGCCGTGCACGACGCCGATCCCGACGCGGCGCTGCGATTGTGATGCCGTTCGACGCGGTGCTCGCCGAAAGCCTTGCGCCCGGAAGGTTCGTGCTGGCGGTCACCGGAAGTTTCGCCGCACTGGCGCTGTTGCTGGCGGCGGTGGGGATCTCTGGCACGCTGGCGTTCCTGGTGAACAGCCGCAACCGCGAGTTCGGTGTGCGGATGGCGCTGGGCGCCACCGGGGGGAGCGTGGTGCTGCTGGTGCTGCGGCAGGGGCTGGTGTGGACCGCGGTGGGGCTGGTTGCGGGGCTCGGCATCGCGGCACTGGGTGGGAGGCTGCTGTGCGGGCATCTTGTTCGGCGTTAAGCACCGATCGATCCGGCCACCGACCTCATGGTGCTGGCCGCGGTGGTGGCGTGGCGCTGGCGGCCTGCCTGGTGCCGGCGATGCGGGCGATGGCCGTCGATCCGGTGGTCAGCATGCGGGGGGAGTAGCGGCGGGGGCCGGAGGGCGCCGGCCCGCAAGCGCATGCGGCCCACTGGTCACGATCCATCGCCGTACCCCGAACGCGTCCGCATCACGAAGCCCGGGTGTCGTCCGTGACCGGGACGAGTTACAGTGCGTCTGCCACCCCCGGGGCCGAGCCCCTGGGCCTCCGGCGAGCCCCATCGACAGCGAGCGGCAGCTACGTCAAAGGCGATCCCTCACCGGCAGTGGCGACTCGGCCGTCATCATCGGCCCCGCCGTCGGCGCCCGATCCGTC
>CAVWJI010000001.1:0-498585 GCA_963755425.1 uncultured Gemmatimonadales bacterium | reverse complement strand
GTTGAAGATCGCGAAGGAGATGGAACTCTACAACCCGGACAAGACCTGGCAACCGACCGACGACGAATGGCCGGCAAGTGTTGCGGCGGCACAGCAGTGAGCATGCTCATTGCCAGACGATGTGTGACCACCTTGCCAACCGCGCCGACGCAAAATCGCAGATCGAGCTAGCGTAAGGTCGTAACCGCCGGACATCGTTCCGGATTTCGCCAGGGCCATTTCGTCTCTGTGCGATGTTACCTTTGCGGTAGCATCGCACCGTTCGCTTTTACGCGGGAAACTGCTCGATCCATATGCTAGCTAGCGTGGTCATTCCGGAATGGCTTTCGTCATATCGCAAGCATTGGCTTCGGCCCGATATCATCGCAGGTCTGACAACGGCGGCGGGTACGATTCCCAATGCGATGGCGTATGCCACCATCGCTGGCCTTCCGGTGCAGGTGGACTGTATACGGCCTTCCTGCCTATGGTGATCTACGCCGTGCTGGGCACATCGCGAGCCCTCAGCGTAAGCACTACCACGACCCTTGCGATCCTGGCCGCTGCCGAACTGGGCGAGGTCGTTCCGAATGGAGACCCCGTCCTCTCTGCTAGCTGCATCCGCCACGTTGACGCTGTTGGTCGGAGCGATGCTCGTGCTCGCTTCGATCCTGCGGCTGGGATTCGTTGCCAATTTCATCTCTGAACCGGTCTTGATCGGCTTCAAGGCGGGCATCGGAGTCGTCATCGTATTGACCAGATCCCGAAGATTCTCGGATTCACTTTGCCCCAGGGGCACTTTCGTTCAGAACCTGCTTGCCACTTTCCATGGCATTCCTCACGACATCTCTAGCCACGCTCGTCGTTGGAGTCTCGATGATTGCGTCTGTGGTCGCTATCGAACACTCGCTCCGAAGGCGCCAGCTCCGCTGCTGAGCGGTTGCTGCGGGTATTGCTGGCCGGCTTATTTCCTAAACTTGCAGGCGCACGGAGTTGAGCTGGTCGGCCACATCCCGCAGGGATTGCCAGCGTTCACCCCGCCGGTCTTGTCACTTGCAAGCCGACTTTGGCCCGGCGCACTCGGCATCGCCCTCATGAGTTTTACGGAGACTATTGCGGCCGGACGGGCGTTTGCCGCGGCGACGACCTTTCCCCAGGCCAACCGGGAACTGTTCAACTGGATTGGCCAATGCCGGCGGCGCTCTTCTGGGCGCAATGCCCGGCGGCGGTGGTACCACCCAGACAGCGGTAAATCGTCTCGCCGGCGCACGCACACAGATGTCCGAGATCGTTACCGCGTCCGATGACACTGGTTACGATCGCTTCCAGCTCGCCCCCTGATCGGCTTAATGCCGCAGCCACACTTGCCGCGGTATTGTCTCTATTCCATCGGACTGATTAAGCCGATCGAATTCCGGACATTCTAGTCGTCCGACGAACGGAGTTCTACCTGGGCTCTGATCGCATTTGCTGGCGTAGTACTTGTGGGCACGCTGAAGGGAATTATCGTCGCGATCATCGTCTCCATGGGCGCTCTCGCGCATCAGGTGGCTGATCCGCCGGTCCATGTCCTGGGACGCAAGCCGGGCACGAACGTGTTCCGACCGCGCTCTGACGAACATCCCGAAGATGAGACCTTTGCCGGCCTGCTGCTGCTGAGGCTAGAAGGCCGGGTCTTCTTCGTTAACGCGGAGCGCATCGCCGAGAAGATAAGGTTTTTGATTGAAGAAGCGCAGCCCAAGGTCGTCGCCATTCATCTCCGAGGCGTTCCCGACCTTGAATACACGGCCCTGAAGATGCTGATTGAGGGTGAGAAGCGACAACGCGAGCTTGGCGTGAAGCTATGGCTGGTCGGAATGAACCCGCGCGTAATCGACATGGTACAGAGATCGCAACTGGGCGAAGCGCTCGGCCGGGACGCCATGCACTTCAATTTGGAAATCGCCGTTTCCAAGTACCTGAGCACAGTGGCGGCTGCCGGTGCAAATTGATGCCGCCATCTGTTGCAGCTTCGACAGGCTGCGAATAGGCCTGAACGCAGTCATCCCGCGTAGAGTACATGCAGCTCTTTCGAGCGTACACTTCGTTAAACGCGGCAAGGGTCCGACAACCGCAAGTTAGCCAGAAGTCTGGTTCGGGGAAGTCACTTGGACGTGTAGTCGGCATTCCGCCCTGGTGGCCGCGACTTGGGAGTTCTTCAAGAGCACGCGTAGGGCGTTGTGCGTCAACTTGGCTGGCGCCAGTTTGATGATTTCCATTTCTCCCGCCTCCAAGATCCTGACCCTCTTGTCAGTTGCCCCAGTTAACAAGCGCAGGAATTAGAGATTTCCTGGCGCACCAGATCGGCGATTTCGGAAACTCGGACGGCGACCTCGGGAGACAAGCCCAGTCCGAGTTGCTGAAGTGGTCGGATCGAGACGGCGAACAGGACGACATCAGGCGTCTCGCCCAACAGGTAGAAGGCGTCGAGCAGATCTTTCAATCCGATGTCGTGGGCGGTGATGGTCCGCGGATAGTCGCTCGAGAAACGCGGCGTGAGCCGGCGAACCGAACCCGGAGGATTTTCGTCGACCGTCGCGTCGATGAGAACAATCTTGCTCGCGCGAAGCATGGGGTCGAGCAGGGTGAAGCTTCCTGTACCGCCGTCGAGCAGCGTTACGTTGGGAGGTAAGAGGCTTTCTCCAGGTGACGGATGACGTGCACGCCAACACTTTCATCACCCATCAGCACATTGCCGATGCCCAGAACCAGGAGACCGGAGCCCTCAGCCATTAGGGTTGCGACGCACGAACTTCCATCCGCCGACCATCGAGGACGTTGTTCCCGCCCTTCAATGTAGTCGTGATAGAAGACCAGATAGACGTGGACGATGGCGAACAGGATGAAAAACCACATCATGGCGTGGTGCCATTGGCGCACGCGAAAGTCTCCGCCCATCAGAGGAACGATCCAGGCGAACAGGTGAGGCAACCAGGAATGGCTCATGCTGGCATACAGAGCGAAACCGGTGGCTGACTGGAACAGAAACGCGAGGAAAGTCAGGAAGTAAATGAATCCCGCCAGGGCATTGTGGCCGATCGAAATGTCGCCGCGCATTTTGGTCTGCAACATGTCCACCTTGATGATGTCGCCCATTTCCTCGCCCGTTCGCGCCCGCAGGGAATGAAATTCGTCCATCGGGCGTAGGCGTTGCCCACGAACCCCCAGTAGATGCGGACCAGGAACATAAAAAAGAAGACGAACGCTGCGACGAAGTGAACGAATCGCACGGTCCCGAACCAGTACGACTGGTAGGCCTCAGAGACGTAAAAGATCGAGACCGGGTGGCCAATGAGAAAGCCGGTCGCGATCAGCACGACGATGCAAATGGCGTTAACCCAGTGATAGAGGCGGACAGGAAATTCCCAGACGTACACCCGCTCGTAGGTCGCTATCGATCCATTCGCCATCTCAGCCTCCTTGACAATTTGCACTCGATGGAGGTGCTGCCATCGGGATCGTAGAGATGCACGGCGCAGGCCAGGCACGGGTCGAACGAATGGATCGTGCGCAGGATCTCGAGCGGCTCCTCGGGATCGTGCACCGGCGTGCCGATCAGCGCCGCCTCGTAGGCGGACCGCTGGCCCTTGGCGTCGCGCGGCGACGCGTTCCAGGTCGTCGGCACCACGAGCTGGTAGTTGTCGATCTTCCCGTCCTTGATCACGATCCAGTGCGCCAGCGCGCCGCGCGGGGCCTCGGCTCAGCCCGACGCCCTCGGCCGCGGCCGGCCAGGTGGCCGGCTCCCACTTCTCCTTGGTGAACGTGCGGGAGTCGCCGTTCTTGATCTTGCCGAGCAGCTCCTGGTAGAACTCCTGCGCCCAGCTGCGCGATCAGCTGGGTCTCGATGCCGCGCGCCGCCGTGCGGCCGAGCGTGGAGAACAGCGCGGCCGGCGGGCCTTCAAGCTCGCCGAGCGCTCGTCACCACCTCCTTGATCTCGGGGTTGCCGCCGGCGATAGCCGACCAGCATGCGGGCCAGCGGGCCGACTTCCATCGCGTGGCCCTTCCAGCGCGGCGTCTTCAGCCAGGAATACTTGCCGTCGACGTTGAGCTGCTCGTACGGCGGCTGTCGGGCCGGTGTAATTCGAGCTTGGTCTCGCCCGCCCACGGGTGCATGCCGCGTCGCCAGCCGAGTACTCGTACCAGGAATGGGCGATGAACTCCTGGACTCGCCGGCGGGCTCGCTCGGGTCCACCGGATGCACCTCGCTGAGGTTGCGGTCGAGGATGGCCCCGCGGGCGAACTTGAAGCGCCCAGGTCGGCGAAGCCGTTGGTCGGCAGGTCGCCGTAGCAGAGTAATTCTTCAGCCCGCCGCCGATCGCCGCCCAGTCGAGGTAGTACGGCGGCGACGGCCAGCAGGTCGGGCAATATAGACCTGCTCGACGAACGTCCTCGCCTGTCCGGACAAGCTGCGCCGACCATAGCCAGCCGCTCGGCGTTGATCGCGTTGGCCTCGTCGATGTTCAGCGAGCAGGGCACGCCGCCGACGAGATAGTTCGGATGCGGGTTCTTGCCGCCGAAGATGGTGTGGACCTTGACGATCTCCTTCTGCCACTCGAGCGCCTCGAGGTAGTGGGCCACGCCGATGAGGTTGACCTCCGCCGGCAGCTTGTAGGCCGGATGGCCCCAGTAGCCGTTGGCGAAGATGCCGAGCTGGCCGCTTTCGACGAACTTCGTCAGCCGCTTCTGCAGGTCGCAAAATAGCCGGGCGAGCTCTTCGGCCATTTGGAGATGCTCTGCGCGATCCGGGAGGTCTCCTCCGGGTCGGCCTTGAGGGCGCTGACGACGTCCACCCAGTCGAGGCGTGCAGGTGGTAGAAATGCACCACGTGGTCCTGCATGTACTGGGAGCAGAACATCAGGTTGCGGATCAGCTCCGCGTTCGGCGGCACGGCGATGCCCAGCGCGTCCTCGACCGAGCGCACCGAGGCCAGCGCGTGCACCGTCGTGCACACGCCGCAGACGCGCTCGCAGAACGCCCAGGCGTCGCGCGGGTCGCGGCCCTTGAGGATGATTTCGAGCCGCGCACCATCGTGCCGGCGCTCCAGGCGTCGACGATCTCGGCCGTCCTTCACCTCCGCCTCGATGCGGAGGTGGCCCTCGATGCGGGTGATGGGATCACGACCATTATGCGGTGCCATCACTCATGGTTCAGCTCCTGCCTTTCTCGTCCTTGGCGATGTTCGGTGCCCTGGGTTCTCGCGCTCGGCGTTGCGATTTCGCCGGGCGCTCGCCGATCAGGTCGTGCTTGCGGATGTTCGTGGCACGCGTGGGCCGCGACGCCGGCCACGTCCGGCCGGCGACCAGGCCGATCTTGTCGGCGGTGGTCTCGATGCCGAAGCCCGGGAATGTTGGCAGCCGCTGGTAGAAGGGCCCGTTGTCCCAGAAGCTCGCCTCGGAGCAGCCGATGCAGCCGTGGCCGGACTGGATCGGGAAGCTGACGCCGCCGTTCCACCGCGTACCGAGCAGGCGTTGTAGGTGGCCGGCCCGCGGCAGCCCATCTTGTAGAGGCAATAGCCCTTGCGCGCGTTCTCGTCGTCGAACGACTCGACGAAGAGGCCGGCGTCGTAATTGGGCCGGCGGTAGCAGGTGTCGTGCACGCGGCGCGAATAGAACGCCTTCGGCCGGCCGAGCGCGTCGAGCTCCGGAACCGGTCGAAGAACCAGCAAGTGCACGAGCACGCCGGCCATGACCTCGGCGATCGGCGGGCAGCCCTGCACGTTGACGATCGGCTTGCCGATGAAGCTTGTTACCGGCATGGCGCCGGTGGGATTGGGCTTGGCCGCCTGCACGCAGCCGGAGCGAGCGCAGTTGCCCCAGGCGATGATCGCCTTCGCCCGGCGGCGACTTCGATGATCGTGTCCGGCGGTCTTGCCGCCGATCAGCAGTAGACGCCGCCGTCCACGCGGCACCGAGCCCTCGACCAGCATGAGGTACTCGCCCCTGTACTTGGTGATGGTGTCCTGCAGGCACTCCTCCGCCTGGTGCCCGCCGCGGCCAGCAGCGTCTCGGTGTAATCGAGCGAAATCTTGTCGAGGAGGATGTCGGCCACGATCGGGTGGGACGAGCGCAGGAACGATTCGCTGCAGCAGGTGCATTCCTGGAAATGCATCCAGACCACGTTGGGCCGGGGTTTCTTCTCGAAGGCTTGCGCGACCGCGCCGAAGTTGGCGCGCGAGATTCCAACCGCTGCGGCGTATCCGCAGAATTGCAGAAAATCACGGCGGGAGTAGCCCTTGGACTGCATGAGATCCCAAATCGAGCCGGAGCGCTGCATAAGGCCTCTTTTCCAGTACAAGAATGGCTTGTATCAGCATGACTGGCGGCGAAACGATGCCTGCCCAGCATGCCCAATTAGGCGCTATCTGCCTCGTCGCGAGATTACCTGCAGGCTAGATCAGGTACGTGCCCACGATCTCGGAGATGGGAGACACTTGTATCAGGGCTGCGCACTGCCGTCTGTGACATACGTCATGTGGGCGTGTGACGTCTTTGCGAAGGGAACGGAAAGTCGGAAGCGAAGCTCCCGGTGGAGGACTACCGCACGCCACGCCGAAGCTGCCGTCCGTAGTGTCGTAGCCGAGAATCGGCTGGCGAACATTGAACCGGGCCGCAACCGGGCTAGCGAACATGTTGACTTCGTCGCCCCGCAGTTCCACAGCAGGTGGCCCGTGAGGAACGGCAGTTGTGCCGATCATACGCCGTCCGGAGAACCACCTGGACGAGAAGTCGGCAACCCACCGAGTGAGATCGAGACCGCGTGGGTATCGGCACAAAGAGAGCAATGCGCGTTATACGGCCAGATGAGATGACGACGGCTCCAGGCGAGCCAGCCTTTTGGCACGCCGTCATTCGTGATCTGAACAGATTCGGGTTGTGAGGTTTATTGATTCGTGACAACGTCGACGATCTATCGTTAGTAATCGCGAAAGAGTTCGCAGGTCGGCCTCAGACGGTTCAGAGAAATCATCAAGCAGCTCTCGCTGCGGAAGTCGAGTACCCCCCTTTTTAATGTGGAATACGGAATATTAGGCGCCGTCCGGTTAGGCGAAATCTTGGCTATGTATGGATACGAAGAGGCGTAAAATGGCCTCGCCTTTCCACATCAGCTAAGAAACTGTTGTTCGCTCCTGTGGCATGGCCGGAGGTACGAATGAGTACCCACAATAGAGTGCAGCGGCTCTTGGTAGGTTTTTTATTGCTGGCTACGCTGGCCTATGCGCAATCGGCCGGGCCTGTGTTTCCCGATCCAGGCAAGACTCCCATGTCGCACGACAATCAGCAAGCTCTCGGCATGGAGGTTGCCTCCCAGGTCTATCAGCAGATGCCAGTGCTGCCCGACAGCAGTCCGGAATCACAATATGTTCGCCAGCTTGGCAACAAGCTCGTGGCCACGATCCCACCGCAGTACTCCTGGCCGTTCGAGTTCCACGTTATCCCACGGAGGGACATCAATGCCTTTGCGGTTCCGGGCGGGCAGATGTTCATCTACGTAGGCACGCTTGTGGCGGCCAGGAACGAAGCTGAGTTGGCTGGTGTCATGGCCAGAGATCGCGCATGTGTACATGCAGCATTCGGCGGAGCAGGTGGGTAGGGTGCAGACTACGAGCATGCTGGCCGGCATTGCTTCCGCCACACTGGGCGGAGCGGCGGGAGAAATGGTCAAGCACCTTGGGCAAATCGGAATTCAAATGGGCGCACAAGGCCTGGTGACGAATTACTCTCGGAGTAACGAATCGCAGGCTGACGCGGTCGGCGCGGTGATTCTCTACAAGGCCGGCTTCAACCCGCAGTCCATGGTTGATTTTTTCAAAATGATGGGAGCGCAAGCCGGGCACGTCCCCCGAACTTTTCTTCAGTTCGCATCCCAATCCCGGGAATCATCAGGAGGGATCGAAAAAGGAAATCGCGAACTGGCCTGCGGAAAATTATTTGCCAGCAGTCCAGCCTTCGATGCAGCGCACCAGCACGCCATGGGAGTAAAGACCTACTCGGCTCAGGAGATCCAAGCAAGCGCAAAGTCGGGTCAGTGGGCAGCGCTCAACGAGAGAAGTGGGGCGGCGCTCGATCCTGGCGGTGAAAGTTCGCTGGCCACGGCCCCCCCACCATCCAAAGTAGGTCCAGTAGAGCTGCAGAGCGTTACGCCAAGCCGGCGCATGGTCGCCGACAATCTTGGCTCAATGAAAATTCATCGTCCTGTGAACTGGAAACTCACAATGCCCGAACAGCAGGGGCAATTCGTCACCATCGCCCCGCATGCGGGAGTTACCCATTATGGTGTCGGCTATGGTGTGCTCCTGAACGGCGTCGCGCCGACCCAGGGCCAGCAAACGAGCATCGACGATATAACGGCCCAAATCATCAAGCGGATGGCTCAGAACCCCGGGCTAAAGCAGATGGGCCAGGCGCAACCGATTACCGTTGGCGGTATTCAGAGCCGCTTGGTGGTCTTGCAATCTCCTTCGCCTTTTCCCAACGCCAAAGGTCAGCCGCAAGAGGAGCGAGACTGGCTCGTCACAGTCCCGCAACAGAATGGTTCTGTCATCTTCATGATCTTTGTCGCGCCGGAAGACGAGTTCGTGCGCTTTCGGCCAACCTATCAGGCGATGCTGAAGAGCGTGCAGTTCAGGTGACTCAGCAGCGATATTGGCGACGCCGGTCGCGAATCGTAAGCGTCGCCTCAAGGGGAGTTGCACCGTGTCGCCCGCATTGATGGGCCCGCACTTCCCCTTGAGCTTGATGTCGCCTCCTCCGGGCGCTACGGCGCTCAAGCTGAGAGGAAACTGCTTCGCGGGAGCAAAGTCAGTTACCTCGACGCTCACCTTTTCGTACACACTGGGTTTTTGACCCGAATTGGCGTTCCCTATGAGCAAACGCCCATTGTCGATGTTCAGCTTGTCAACCGAGAGGCCCGCCCCGCCTGGTGCCTCGGCGCTCTTATCGGGCTGGGCTGTATTGGTTTCAGGCGGTTTAGGCTGAGCTGTCTGAGGCTGAGTTGTGGCGGTCAACGCAGTCCCTCCGATGCTCGAGAAGTTCCACCTTCCGTTCTGACCACTCAGCAAGGTGATCTGCGGCTGGTGTAGAGTGATACCGGTGACATGGAACGTCTTTTCAGAAGATCAGGGACGGAACCTCAACGCCCACCTTCAACGACTTAGCGGTTACGAACGGTTCCTTGCTGAATGCAGGATCGTCGGCGATGGAGATGTTGTCCGCCGAGACTGAACCGGAGAAAATCGATAGGCTCAGGTCTCCCATCTTTACCTGGCGGGCCGTTGTTCGCCACTGCCTCTTCATCGGAGCTCGGCAAACCGATGACGGGCTGGTTGTTGGCGTCGGCAATGTCGCCGAGGCGGCGATAGTGTTCGTAAATCGGTCCGGAGAGAACATACGCCTGGCGGTTGCCGCGCACTACGATCATGCCGCGCTCAAAGTACGCCGCTGTGCCGCCGGCTTCGGCGGTCTTGAACCAGTCGGCGATCGGAAAGCCGAGGTAGTCGCGAACAATATGTCCGCCCGCTGTCTTGGCGGAGATCAGCGAGGGTGAGCTCCATTTTTGATAGATGGCGTTGTCAATCGAAACGGCACCGTATGCAGGATGGTAGAAGATGGCGGAATCGGCGAACTCCTGAAGCGTGCTTACGCCATCAGGGAAGGTGCGAAGCTCAGAGGACGTAGCCGCGCCTGGACCCCCAGTTCCGCCAGCTTTTACGCTGATCCATTGTTTTTGTGCCAACGGGTTGAAGAGCGGAAAGCGGGAGGCTGAGTTTAGAAACCAGTGGCGTCATAGGTTGAGCTCCGGTGTCGGATTAGAGCAGATGGGAATGACCGTTGTCAAACCGTCGCAAGAGTTAAATGAAAACAACAAGGGATGGTTGCGGTCCGAACTGCGCGGTCACCGCGGATTAGTTGCTGATTACAGGATATGTCCTCGTAAAAACTTGGACGTATTGTTTGAATGCTAAGTCGAGGAGGAGCACGAGGTGTTACAAAAGCTGAACTCAGCGGCGACGCTGATTCAGAGAACAACCACGGAGGCTCCTCAGAGACATATGTACTACATCGGACTTGATGTTCACAAGAAGACGATCAGCTATTGCGTGAAGGATGCGGCTGGTCATGTGCACCAGGAAGGCAAGATCGGATCGACGCGGCGTGAGCTGGACGCGTGGATCAAGACCCTTCCCCAACCCCGGATGATCGCCATGGAAGCGACGATCTTCACCGGCTGGATCTACGATCACCTGCTTCCGCATGCCGAGAAGGTGAAGGTAGCGCATCCGCTGATGCTGCGAGCCATCGCGGCAGCCAAGAAGAAGAACGACAAGATCGATGCCGGCAAGATCGCCGACTGTCTGCGCTGCGATTTCCTGCCGGAGTGCCACATGGCTTCGACCGAGATCCGCGACCGGCGGCGTACGCTTGCGCTACCGGAACCTGCTAGTGAAGCAGATGGTGCAGATGAAGAACCGGGTCTCGGGTCTGCTGATGGAGACCGGAGTGAGCTACAACAAGCAGCGGCTGCACAAGGTGGGCTACTTCGCCGAGCTGATGTCGGCCAACGAAGAGATCAGGACAGCATCCGGCCGCTGCTGAAGCTGAGCCGGGAGACACATCGATCGATCGCAGAAGCTGGACTATGCACTGGTCAGCTCGCTGGAGCGCGATCCGCTGCTGGCCGAGCGGCTGAAGCGGCTGAGGACGGTTCCCGGAGTGGGTCCGATCACCGCGCTGACCTGGGCTCTGGAGATCGGCGATATCACGCGCTTCCGATCGATCAAGCAGGCCATCAGCTATTGCGGACTGTGCGGAGACGAGAAGAGTTCCGCCGACAAGGTGATGCGCACGCCGATTTCCAAGCAGCGCAACAAGCATATCCAGCATGTGCTGGTGGAAGCGGCGAAGCTGGCGCCCCGATACAGCCATGAGCTGGCGCTGGTTCACGAAAGAGAAATAGCAGCGAGGCAATCGCCAACCGCGCCACGCTGGCCGTAGCCAGGAAGATGGTGGCCTACATGCTGGCCGTGGAACGCAGAAAACAGGACTTCGTGCCTGCCGAGGAGTTCAGCAGGCACGGCGGCAGCGTAAAAACCTTGCCCATGAGGAAGAACAAAACATCAGGATTATTCCGATGCGCAGACTGCCAGGTCCCGCAAGTCAGCCGACTGAGCGAAGGAGGACAACTCCCGAGGCTCTCTTCGAATTGTTTCGGGACTGGCAGAGAACACAAACTCAATCTTCTGTGCGGCTCTTCGGAGCCTGAGACAGCAAATGGATGTCCGGTTCTGCTTGATGCAGGAACCATCAGCCGAGAGGCACACGTTGCGCTAGAGGCAGATCCTGATCAGACCAATTGCGCGCTCTCCGGAGCGCGCCCAGGAATCTCGTGCTTTTCTCTTGACTTGACTTACATGGAAGTCGGCTACGCTGAGATTGGGCCCAACCGGCGTGTAGAAGGTCATCGTTGCCGCCAGAGCCTAGCCCCCGATTTAAATCGAGGCCAGTGATAAGACTCGGAAGCATTGTTCGACGCGCGTAGACACCGTTGAGGGCTGATTGCCTGCATCGTCCAAGTTGAAAGCGCCCCATCGAAGCACTAAATTGCACTTGGAAATAGCAGCCAAATTCCAATCCACTCTTCAATCCATCGAAGCTTCGTGTTGCGCGTATTTGCAAGGGCTTAGGCGATCCCCCGCGGTGGCGTAAGTTGTTGAGGGGATTGAATAGATGGGCTTTGACACGGTAGAGGTCAGGAGTTCGAGTCTCCTCGTGCCTACCATTTCTTTCAATCACTTAACTTCTCTCATCTCGCTCCGCGAGGCTCCAAATGGCTCCATTAAGCGCGCCGAACCGGGGGATGATGTTCCACACTTCCTCGAACCAGCGAATAGAGATCCCAGAGCCGGTTCTGAATCGGCGTCGCGGTCAACATTACCACGTACTTGAAGTCCCGCTGCTCAAGCGTGTCCAGCAATACCTCCGCCACCCGGGGCCGCTTTGAAGTTCCGAACAGGTTCCTCAGCTTGTGTGCCTCATCCATGACAAGCATGTCGAACCGAAACTGCTTCAGTACGTCCATATGGTCACGAGCGGTCTCGTACGTCGTGATGACCGCCGGGACGTCGGACCGAGCGAGGTATTCGACGTCCTTCCCCACCACAGGCATCGGCGTCAATGCCGAACTTCGTTCCGAGTTCCTGCTGCCACTGGCTCACCAGGAGCTTCGGTGCCAGCACAAGTACACGGCGGACCTTCTGGCGTGTCATCAGCTCGCTGATGATCAGACCGGCGCTGATGGTCTTTCCCAAGCCGACATCATCGGCAATGAGCGCGACCGGCGCTCGCCGGCAGAAAGTGATCAGGTTGCGCACCTGATGGTCGAACGGCTCGAGGGTTTGCGACCAATGGGGCGTCGACTTGATGTCCGATTCGTCGCGAATTGTGATCGACGTCGCAAGCGAATACTCGATGGCGGCAAGGTGCAATTCGAACGCCTCGCTGCTCGCAGTGCCCTGGAGCAGCGGGACGCTGGGTGAATTGGGCTCCCAGACAGCTTTCGAGGCATCCGCCCCGGGAACACCAGTGCCCATCAGGTCCGTCCTCGTTCCGGTCGTTCAGCATTCCCGAAGATGCCTGCGCCGCGCCTACACCCGCCTGCTCGTCCCCCACTCGTACAAGAATCGCGCCACGCAGGCCGCACTCAGGCTGGCGGGCCGAAGGCAAGATGCGTATAGTCATGATCATACGGGAGAGGAAGTCATACGCCAACCGGGCGGGTCGTACCGCGGCCGGGCGGCCGGCCGCGGGTCGGCTCGCGTGAGGGGCACCCGGGCTGGAAGGAGGAGATATGGATTCTGCCGGGGTCAAGAACGGCCGCGAACGGCTTCGTGACATCGCGAATCGCCTCGGTGCAGGTGACCAACCGGAGCCCGAATCAGTTCGAACCATCCTGGGATGGTTCGACGCCAAACGACGCGGGTTTCATATCGTTCGAGCGATCCGACGGGAACTGCGCCGAGCCAGCCTGAGCACGGATCCGAGTTTCGAGGACGCCTACATCGACTCCTTCGTCCAGTTTCATCTCCGGGACGCGGAGGTTGCCGAGAGGGCCGCGGACCGAAGGATGTGTCCGAATCCGACGCGGACCCGATTCATGAGATCGCCGACGCGATCACGGATCCGACATTCCGGATCGGCCGACTCAAGGCGGCGAACAATTCACCAGTCAGTATCGACCCCAATGCGTCGGTTGGGCAGGCGACAAGTCTGATGTTGCTGCACGGTTACTCTCAGCTTCCCGTCATGCAGGGTAGCCGTCGTGTCAAAGGCGTCATCAGCTGGAGGTCGATTGGCCGCCAGAAGGCTCTCGGTTGTGCCTCAGACAGCGTCCACGAATGCATGGAGGAGCCTCGCATCATCAGGGCGGACAAATCGGTATTCAATGCGCTCCCAATCATCGTCGAGCACGACTATGTCATTGTGCAGCAAGCCGACGGGACGGTGTCGGGCATCGTAACGGCGAGCGATGTGACCGTCCAATTTCGCGAACTCGCTGAGCCGTTTCTGCTGATCGGCGAAATCGAGAATCACATTCGGACGCTTCTTGACGATCGGTTCTCCCCGGACGAACTCCGCATGGCGATCGACCCCGCCGACACCAGTCGGGTCATCACCGGCGTCCAGGACCTGACCTTCGGTGAATATCACCGTCTGCTCAGCAATCCGGAGTCCTGGGCCCAACTCGGACTCCCGATCGATCGAGGCGTCTTCTGCAAGCGCCTCGACGAAGTCCGCCAGATTCGCAACGACGTCATGCACTTCGATCCCGACCCGTTCGAATCGAACGAGTTGTCCGTGCTGCGCACGTTCGCTGAGTTCCTGCGGGATCTCCGAAGGGGCCGCGACGGCGGTGCTGCGGGCACGGCTCCGGAATAGCCGGACTGTTTCAATCAACTCATCATCTGAGAGCCCGATCTGATGCCGTCGATCGCCGCCGCCGTCAAGGCTCAACAATGTGCTTGGGCACGGTCCGGAGGCCATGAACCGGACTCCGACGGGTATTGCGCCTCGGTGTCCGAGAACCTCTTCCAGCCGCTGACGCCCTGCACCGAGGCCGAATTTCGTGCCGCCGACGGCGACGAGCTCGGGCGCCCCGGTCAGAGGGCCAAGATGCAGGCGCTGCATTCGTCTTCCGCCCTCGCCGTCAACTTCTTCGACTACTGGCGCGGGCGAGACACCATGCCACTGGCCGAAGCTCTCGGCGTTCCCGGTCCGATCTGTAGCATCCGCTTCGAGCAGAAGCGGCCGACCGGGCTCCGTGGCAAGGCGCCCAACCTTGATGTCGCGCTTCAGCCGGCGTCCGGCCCCGAGATCTTCATCGAATCGAAGTTCCTCGAGCCGTATGGCGCCAGCGCCGCTCCCAAGTTCAAGGAGAAGTACTTCATCGGGCGCACTGGGACCGGTCAGGCTCTGGGAGGACCTGGGGCTTCCGGCGACACAGGCCCTTGCCGAGGGTATCAATTCAGGGGCTCAGCAGTTCGGGAGCCTCGACGCGCCACAGTTGCTCAAGCACATACTCGGCCTCGCAAAGGCCGGCGGCGAATGGGAGCTCTGGTACCTCTGGTACGAGATTCCCAGTCCCGAGGCGAATCAGCTCCGTGGTGATCTCGAGCGTTTCGGACGGGCCGTAGCTTCCGATGGCGTGAGGTTCAAGGCGATGACATATCAGCAGGCCTTCGGCCGCCTGATCACTGCTGCGCCAAGCGGCCACTTGTTGAGTATCTGAGAACCCGGTACTTCGGCATGTGACCGGCGCCGCGGCCTCACCGGGAACGCTTGGCAAGGCCTCAAAGCGGTGGCAGGATCGGCAGGAACGCAGGATGCATCAGACCGGGCACCGGGGGATGGATGTCAAGAGAGACCGCTGTCGAACGGTTGCGCGAAGTCCTCGAAGGCCTGAACGGAGGCAAGGACCCCGAACTGACCGACCTGGTCTCCGCGCGCGACGAGGTCCTCCAGCGTTACGGGCCCGTCTTCAACCTCAATGCGCTCAAGAACCTCACCGCGGACCAGTTCAAGGGTTTCCTGCTATTCAAGAACAACCGACACTGGCTTGCCATCCAGCGGCAAGGCGGTCAGATCGTCGAGAACATGGATACCCTTCGGCGAGCCTTGGCGATTCTCCTCGATGAGTCGAAGCCGATCGAATCCCGATTGCGACAACTTCGTCCGAGGAACCGCGACCCGATGGTCAAGGGCCTTGCTCGCTCTGTCATCACTCCCATCCTCTTGGTCGCTTACCCCGACAAGTACGGTGTCTTGAATCAGGTCGCAGAGACCGGGATGAAGGAGCTGGGAATCTGGCCGACGTTCGAAGAGCACGCCGATTTTGCGACCCGGTACACTGCGGTGAACGCAGTCCTGAACGACGTTTCCCATGAACTGGGAATTGACCTCTGGACGCTGGACGCTCTGTGGTGGCGCATCATGCGGGAACCGGCGCCTGACACTGCATCGAGCGTTTCGCCTGAACAGATGGCGCCCGAAACCGCCGGAGCCGTGTTTGGCCTCGAGCTTCATTTGCACGACTTCCTCCGCGACAACTGGAATCACACAGCATTCGGCAAGGAATGGGCTTTGCTTGAGGAAGACGGGGAGGTCATCGGATACAAGTACAACACGTCAGAAGTCGGTCAGATTGATCTCCTCGCGAAGCATCGCACTCAGCCCCGCTGGCTCGTGGTCGAACTGAAGCGAGATCGCACCAGCGACCAGGCAGTCGGACAGGCGCTCCGGTATCGCGGTTGGGTCATGAAGCACCTCGCGGCACCTGACGATGCGGTCGAGGCAGTTGTCGTTGCCCATGAGGCCGACCCGAAGCTGCTTTACGCAATTGAAGGAGTGCCAGGCGTTCCGTCCGGACGTATTCCGTTCGCTTCTCGCTGGAAGATCCTGCCCGGCCGTGGGCAGCCGTTAGCACCTAGTGGCGGCTGTGTTCTTGCTGGCCGACGCGCAATCGCATGCGCGCCCAGGGTGAACAACGCACGATAGGGCCTGAGATGCAGTCCCTGTTCAGCCGCTACCTGCCGGCACTCCGCGCACTGCCGGACCGCACGGAGTACTCGCGGGAGGAGTTGCTCGTGCCGGGTTTCGAAGTGGCCTGCGACCAACGGCTGCGCATCTACTATGCGCCATTCGACTGGATCAATGTCCAGGCTCGCGTCATCTTGCTCGGCATCACACCGGGGTGGACGCAGATGGAGCTCGCCTTTCGAGGTGCCAATCAGGCGCTGAAGGCCGGTCGCGCCCCACAGGACGTTTGCCGCGAGGCAAAATCTCAGGGCTCCTTTGCTGGGCCTCTCCGCCGAAACCTGGTCGCCATGCTCGACGATGTCGGCTTGCCGCCGGGACTGGGCTTGAAGACATCCAGTGACCTGTTCGGAGCCTCACGCTCCCTGCTTCACACATCATCAGTCATTCGGTACCCGGTCTTCGTCGACGGTGCCAACTACACGGGACATCCACTACCGACCAGATCCCCTCTCTTGATGCACTTCGCGCGGACCGTCCTGGCGCCCGAGCTTGCGGCGGTCAAACACGCGATGATCATCCCGTTGGGCAAGGCCGTCGAGGGCGTCCTCGAGCAACTCGCGCGAGAGCGATTGATCGACCAGGGGCGTTGGTTGTCGGGTTTCCCCCATCCATCAGGGGCAAACGGCCACCGTGTAAGGTTGTTCCGGGAGAACCGTAGCTCCTTGCGACGTCAGATCGGTGAGTGGCTTGATCTGCTCTCGGTCAGGCGGTGAGGAAACCGGTGACGGCCGGACCGATCAATCATGACCAGGCCCCTCTTGAGGGTTGCGACACAGCACCGGGCGCAATCGTTTGAACTTCGAAATCATTGAGCGCCTCCGCCGTCCGCCCCCAGAAGAATCCTGCACTATTCCGGGGGCAACCCCCGTTCTCTCCTTCGGGGATCCGGGACGATCGACCGTGGCCACGCTCGGCCTGAACCCCAGCAAGGCCGAATTTCTCGATCGTGATGACCAGCTCCTCCGCGGCGGCGCGCGACGGTTCGAAACTCTCGAGTCGCTGGGCGTCGATGATCTCGCGAATGCTCCCGTCACAAAGCTGGAGAGCGTCTGGGACGGCTGCCGAGCCTATTTCTCCCGAAACCCCTACAATCGGTGGTTCGAGCAGCTTGATTTCGTCGTCCGGGGAGCAGGTGCGTCCTACTATGACTCAACTGCATGCCACCTGGATCTGGCACAGTGGGCAACTGATCCCGTCTGGCGCCGTCTGGAGCCAGCAATGCGAGACGCGCTTATCCGGGATGGAACCGACTTCTTGCGTTGGCAACTGACGTCCGGGGCCGTGCAGCTGCTACTCCTTAACGGGCGAACTGTCATCGAACAGTTCGAGTCCGCGTTCGGCATACGACTGACTCGAACATTGGTTCCGGGACCCTCCGGCAGGGAAATGCACCTCGTCCACGGCAGGCTTCAGGATCATCCGATATCCGTCGGCGGATGGTCGATCAACGTCCAATCGTCGTTCGGCGTAACTCGCGAGATACGTGTTCAATTGCGGTATGCGGTGCAAGCGTGGGCGAGAGATGCTGCTTCATGGCGGAGCGTGGGCTGAGCGGCTGTTCGGCCAGCCCGCCCAACGAGAACGGCGGCGATCCCCGGAGCCTCCCACCGCAGTATCGCGGACCCGAGTCGCCGGCCGCAAAGAGCCGATCATGCGGTTTGGCTCCAACAGTGCGGCGTCGATGTGCTGCGTAGATCCCACATTCTGCCTCTTCCAGGCCGGTCATCATCGCGGAGCAAATATCGCTCGCATCGCTGCTTCCGTGGTGCGTAACGGCGAGCTAACGGTTGGGGAACAGTCCATGCGGTCTCCTCCGGGTTGGCAAGGTACGCTGACCCCCGCTACATGGAGGATACCTCGATGCGTCGTGCCTCACTGGGACTGGCCTTGGCTTCGACGTTGCTTTCTACACTACCGGCCGCTGTGCCGGCACTCTCCGCTCAGCAGATCAGCAACGCTGCGTTGCTCGACCCAGGCTCACTGGTCTTCGGGTTCGGCGATCCAATCTCCGTGACCTATGGCGAGGTCTTTACGGCTCCCGGCGGAGCACTGAACGATTCTCGTTCTGGCTCGAGAATCACGACGACGGCAGTCTGTTACAGTTCGACGCCTATGTCAGCGCATGGGATGGGACCGAACTTGTCGGGGCGCCACTTTGGAGCAATGGGCCATACGTGGGGACGACGTCGTCTACACTCGGTCGAGTACACCTTCAATACCGGTGCCTTGGCCGTGACACCCGGCGACACCTACATTGCATTTGTCAGTGCGAGCGCGTTCGATCAAGCCAACCCCTCTGTCAATGCACTGCAATACTTTGGAAGCGATGCGAGCGGCTCATTGGGGCAGCATTTCTGGTATAGCTGGTCCCCGTCCATTTCCGACCTATACACGTCGTCCGGCTGGGACCACTACACTCCTGGCGACTTGATCTTCCAGGCTGATTTCTCCGCCCAAAGCATTACCCCGGAACCCAGCACGATCGCGCTCCTCGCTACCGGGATGATCGGCATGGCTGGCGCAGGCTTCCGTCGGAAGCGGCGGATCTGACCTGACTTGACTTGGGCGTCACAATGCAACGGGGGGCGGGGCCGTCGGGGCTCGCTCCGTTTCGCTGTTGCCGGGGCCGACAGAGGCCGTCTGCCGCCTTAGAACTGCACAATCGCAGAGATGGATCCAGCGCGCTACCTCGTCACCAGCCTGCGCCAGCCGGCGTCCGCCTTCACCAGATCGAACCGCGGCCGCTCGCTGCCACCCGACCTTGCGCCCGCCCACCCTAACCCCGACGTTGCTTTCATCCCCCGGGGGCCACCCGCACCCGACAATGGCCACCGTCTACAAACACCCGTAAAGCCCCAACCCAGGCCCCCGATGCCCGCCGCCGAAACTCCCCTCCCCGACCCCCTCCTCGACCGGATCCTCGAACGCTTGGGCTTTGCCACCCGCCCCGAGCCGACCCTTGCCGGGCTCCGCGACCTCTACGCCGCGTGGAATCGCCACATCCCCTTCGACAACGTCCGCAAGATCGTCGCCCTCCACGAGAACACCCCCGGCCCCCTCCCCGGCGACGACGCCGCCGACTTCTTCTCCGCCTGGCTGCGCGACGGCGCCGGCGGCACCTGCTGGGCCGTCGCCGGCGCGCTGCACGCGCTGCTCACCACCCTGGGCTTCAGCGCCGAGCGGGGCGTCGCGACCATGATGGTGGCACCGGACACCCCGCCCAATCATGGCACCGTCACGGTCCGGCTCGACCGCCGGCGCTACGCCGTCGACCCGTCGATCCTCCACCATGAGCCGCTCCCCCTCGACGAGGGCAACGGCGGCACCCGCATCGAACACCGGGCCTGGGGGGCGGAGAGCGTGCAGGTCGATGGCCACGCCGTGATCCGCTGGCGCCCGCCGCGCCGGCCCCAGGGCCTGGACTGCCGCATCGACCGCCTTGGCGCCAGCCGGGCCGCGTTCGCGGCGCGCCACGAGGCAACCCGCCGCTGGAGCCCGTTCAACTTCGAACTCTACGCCCAGACCCACCGCGGCGAGACCATGATCGCCGCGGCAAAAGGGCGCCGCATCGTGCGCGACGCCACCGGGGCCGAGGTCGAGAGCGTCTTCGAAGGCGACGACCGGCTCCGCTGGCTGGTCGACGAGCTCGGGATCAGCGAATCCCTCGCCGCTCGGCTGCCGCCCGACCGGCCCACGCCACCGCCGCCGGCGGAGTGACGGGCACACCGCCCGCCCAGCGGCAGCCCTCCTCGACCCCTTCCTGGGCGCCGTCCAGCAGCGCCTCCTCGGTCTCCTCTTCGGACAACCCGATCGCGCCTTCCAGAGCGCCGATCTGATCCGCGCGGTCCGCAGCGGCACCGGCGCGGTCCAGGTCCATTGACCTCACAGCCTACACCGCTGTCCTCGGAATCCTGAGCCGCACGCCGTCTTCCGGGGCCGCGAGTGCGTTGGCGACGCCGAGATCGGCGAGCGCCGCGGCAAAGTCGCTCCACCGCACCGACGCGGTGAACCGTTGTGCCTGATCGAGCATCAGGATGTACGGGTTCGGATGATCATGCCGTGACAGCGCGCGCAGACCCCCGAGATAGTCGTCACGATACACCGCGGGGATCACCACGCGACGTTCGCCCCCGGACACGAACTCGGCATTCATGAAAGCCCGCGCAATCCGCCCGTTGCCATCGGCGAAGGGATGCACTTCCGTCACCACGAACATCATCATCGCAGCGCGCTGGAGGGCGGTACGCAATCCGCGCGCCTGCTCCCATCCATTGACCAGCGTTCCGCCGACCAGTTCGGGTGCCACGAACCGGGTATTGCCGGCCTGGTTGGGGCGCGTCTTCCACTGCCCAGGGCCTGCCTCCGGGCGCCCAGCCATCAGCGTGGCGTGCGCATCGGCCAGACGGGACAGGAATGCGGCGGAGTCCCGATCGACCGTGACCGAATGGGTGAGCCAGCCAATATCTCCCACCAACCGGTACGTTCCCAGGACGTCATGCGCATCGGCCGGGCGCTGCAACGGCACGACGCCGTCGAATACGATCGCGCGTGCTTCGTCGACCGAGAATTCGGTCCCCTCGATGTAATTCGAGAAATACGCGTCGAAGAAGGCGAGATGTTCGAACGCCGGTCCGCTGGTGGCGGCATCGAGCCGTTGCGGCAGCTGGACCGCCGAGAGCGTCCGAGCCAGGAGATCGAATCGTTCGGCCCGCTCGGCGTCGATGGGCGCGCCGGCCGCCCGGGCATTCCCGGCCGGCGTGCGCAGCGCGCTCGCAGGGCGTGAGCGCAGCAATGCGCCGATCATCGCATCGAGTCGCGCAAACTCGCGCTCCGAACTCACCGAAGTGGTCAACTGACGCGCCTGATCGCGGACCGCGTTCAACGCCGCCTCACCGCGACTCTGCAGGATCGTCTCGAGGCGCTGCTCGACGGCGTCACGCGATACCGTGCGCCGCGCTCCACCCCGCTCGCGCGCGATGGAGAGGTTCTCGAGGAGGAGACGGGCCTCGGAGGCCAGAAAGAGACCGCCGAGATACTGTTGGTCGCCGGGGAGCGGACCGGGCCCCCTGGTGACGCGGAGCCGCAGCCCGGGAAGATCGAGCCGCTTCCCGGTCGGCCCGGTCAGGAAGACGGCGCCATCGTCACTCGGCCTTCCGTCGAAGGCGGTACGATGGGACACCACCGCACCGGGAGCGTAATGGGCGACGAGTTCCCACAGATGCCGCGCAACGACTCGTGCCGGGTCGTCCGAGAGGTTGGAGGTGTAGAGGGCCGGTCCGATCTTGCGCAGCTCCCCCCGGGCCAAGCCCCTGCTCACCCGGGAAGACGCGGTGCCACCACCGTAGACGATTTCGGGCCAGCCAGGGCGAGATTTTGGCACGAGAGGCCTTCGATAGTGGTTGTCGGGCAAGAAATTGCAACGATAACAGCCAATAAAGCAAGATATCGCGATGAGACATTGTATTGGAGCGTTGAACTCTCTGCGTCGGCCCGTCCCCGAAGGCACCCATGTTATAGCCAACATTGACTATAGATTCAATTCCTTCATATGTTATCGCCAACGTTTAACATGGAACACTTTTCGGCCCTTATCACCGGGAGCGCATCACGTGACGACATCCCAGCCAGGCCATCGCGCCGGGGTCTATCGCCGGCTCCCGGCGGGATACCGGGCGTTCATCCCCGCTCCGCTGCCGCCTGATCCGCCGGTCCGCATCGACGGGGAACTCCAACTGCTCCTGTCGCAGGCCGACCTCGCCCTGGGCCGGCTCGACGGCTCCGTCCAGACCCTGCCCCACCCGGACCTGTTCGTCCTCATGTATGTCCGCAAGGAAGCGGTGCTCTCCTCCCAGATCGAGGGAACGCAGAGTTCGCTCCAGGACCTCCTCGCCGCCGAAGCGAAGATCGCCTGGCCCGATGCCCCACGCGATGTCGACGAAGTGATCAACTATGTCGGCACCATGAACTACGGCCTGAAGCGCCTCGCCGAGCTGCCGGTATCCATCCGCTTGGTCAGGGAAATCCACGCCCGCCTGCTCGATGGCGTGCGTGGCGGTCGGCTGACGCCCGGTGAACTGCGCACCACGCAGAACTGGATCGGCCCCGCCGGCGCCTCGCTCGACACTGCCACCTTTGTCCCGCCGCCGCCGGAACTGCTTCCCGACGCGCTCGGCGAACTCGAGTCGTTCATCCATCGGCAGGACGAGCTGCCGCTCCTGATCCGCATCGGCCTGGTCCATGCGCAGTTCGAGACGATTCACCCGTTCCTCGACGGCAACGGACGCGTCGGCCGGCTGCTGGTCACCTTCCTCCTGACCGAACGCAATGTGTTGCGCGAACCGGTGCTCTACCTCTCGCACTATTTCAAGCAGCACCGGAGCAGCTACTACGAACTGCTCCAGGCCGTGCGGGACGACGGCGATTGGGAAGGATGGTTGCGCTTCTTCCTGCGAGGGATCATCCAGGTGAGCGGCGAGGCCACCGAAACTGCCCGCCGCATCCTGCTGCTCCGGGAGCGGGACCGCCAGGCCATCACCGACCAGCTGGGCCGCGCTGCCGCCAATGGTCACCGGGTCCTGGAGTCACTGTATCGTCGCCCGATCGTCTCGGTGCATGACGTCCAGGAGATCGCCGGAACCACCTTCGCCGCCGCCAACACCCTGGTGCACCGGTTGTCCCGTTGCGGCATACTGACCGAGATCACCGGCAATGCCCGCAACCGCCGGTTCCGGTACGATCCGTATGTAAGGCTCTTCGAGGCAGACGCAGGCAGCGGGAATTGAACTTCGCCGCTCACCGACTCCACCTCACCCCTTCCCGATCCCCAACTCCCGCCGCAGCGCTGCCACGTCCGGCCCCGCCAGCGCCATCGGCCCGCCGGCGCCGGCACCGCCGCCGGCCCCGGCGTGATGTTCCATCTCCTTGAGCAACACCTCCACCGCCGCCCGCCCCTCCCTGGTCTTCGCCGCCTCCCGCGGCGTCGCCCCGCCCAGCGCCGGAATCGCGTCATCGAGCCACTTCCGGTAGTACTCGTCCATCATCCGCTGCACCGCCTCCAGCGCCTCCGGCGGCAACTGCTCCGGCGGCCTGAGCGGCGCACCCCTCGCCGCCTCGCGCGCCGGCGCACTGAGCGGGTCACTCAGCTCGCGCGTGACATACCGCAGCACCCCGGCACCGGCCCGGATCAGCACCTCGCGGTGCGCATTGGCCCGCCGCTCCGAGTTCGACTCGACCACCAACCCCCGGCGCGTGAACCGGAGCGCGCCGAGAATGGTGAACGAGGTCTCGCTCATGACGTGATCGGGACGGAGAAAGGTGTAGACCTCTTCCGCATCACCCCGTTGCGGCGGCTCGAGTCCGGGGATCGTGGCGAGAAGCGCCACCACCTTCTCCCGGTCGCGCTTGTCGAAGGCGAAGTGGTCGCTGATCAACACCAGTGAGTCGCCGTCGCTGTTGCGCAATTCGGGCATGGCCCGGCTGCGCGCCCACGCCTCGTCGACCGCTTCTTCCCATGCGTCCGCCAGGAAGCGCACCGTCTTCTCGTTCCTGAGCCGTTCGATCGGCACCAGACCGGTCCGGCGCAGCCGCTTCTGCACCCGCGCCACCACCCGGGCAGCATCCCCCGGCGGCAGCGACGTCGGATACACCCCCGTCAGCAGCGAGACACCATCGATATCCGTCACTCGGCCGAGAATCGCGTCACGCACACCGAATATCTCCGAGGCGGCGACCTCGTGTACCTCGCGGCGTTCATCAGAGAGCAGATCGACCATCGTGGCACCAACGCCGCGATGCACCGACTCGACTTCCCAGATGGAGAGCCACGCGGTGAGCTGTGCACCGAGCCATTCGCGCTCGTTCGCGTCGAGTCGCTGCCCGTGCTCTGCGAGATACTGTGCTGCCACTGGCTGGCCGTCGACCGGCGTGTGATAGAGCACCAGATGGATGAAGAACGGCAGCGTCGCCTCGACATCGGCGTATCGCCCCGCTTCCTCGTCCATCCGGGCGCCGAGGCGGAGGCGGGCAAAGGCGGCCATCTTCTCGGCCAGCCGGTTGTCGACCACATGCCAGCGCGACGCCGCGGCGTTGGCGCGCGGCGCTACCGATGCCTTGCCGTGGCAGTGCTTGTATTTCCTGCCGCTGCCGCAGGGGCAGGGGGCGTTGCGGGAGATCGAGGCCAAGGTTCGACGACCGGCGCGATGAGGAAGATCGAAAGGTAGCCGCCCGGTTCGCACGCCAAGCGACTTCGGCCCGGCCCAATGCCAGCGCGACAAATACTCTTTACATTATCGACCATTAGCGTAAAGGATATTTGACATATGCCTCGCACTGCCTCGCCGCCGCCGATCCCCGTCCGCCGCACCCTGCGCCAGCTGGGCGCCGATATCCGCGCGGCAAGAGCCCGCCGCCGACTCCCGATGGCCGTCGTCGCCGAACGCGCCCTGACCACCCGGCCCACGCTGATGAAGGTCGAACGCGGTGATCCGACCGTCTCGATCGGCACGTGGGCCACCGTGCTCTTCGTCCTGGGCCTGCTCGACCGCCTTGCCACGGTTGCGGGTCCGGCCGGCGACGAGGTCGGGCTCGCCCTCGACGAGGCGCGCCAGCCGCGCCGGATCCGCATGCCGGCCTCGCGCTCCCCGTGACCGACCGGGAAATCGTCGTCTACGTCGACCTCGACGGTACGCCGAGACTCGCGGGGCGGCTCTGGACCAGGGTCGCTCGCGAGCACGAGAGCGCGTCGTTCAAGTATGACCGAAGCTGGATCGGCCAACCGGATGCATTCGCACTCGAACCCGCGCTACCACCGGGACGCGGCGCCTTTCACACCGAGGCGGGCCGGACCCTCTTCGGCGCACTGGGAGATTCCGCTCCCGACCAGTGGGGCCGCACCCTCATCGCCCGTGCGTCGGCACGATCGGCACGGGCCGGCAAGCGCAAGGCTCCGGCACTGCACGAAATCGATTACCTCCTCGGTGTGTACGATGAGACCCGGCAGGGCGCGCTCCGCTTTGCCGCGACGGAAGGCGGCGAATTTCTCGCCACCGGCACGCACGCCGCCGTGCCGCCGCTCGTGGACCTTCCGGCACTGCTTGCCGCGGCTGCTGACGTGGAGCACGATCGCGAGACCGGCGCGGACCTCGCCCTGTTGCTGGCCCCCGGGTCATCGCTCGGCGGTGCGCGCCCCAAGGCGTCGGTCCGGCTCAAGGACGGCGCGCTGGCCATTGCCAAGTTTCCTTCGACCCATGACGCGATCGACGTGGTACGCTGGGAACGCGTCGCGCTCGAGCTGGCCCGGAGGGCGGGAATCGCGGTCCCCGCGGCCCGGATGCACACCATCGGCGCACACCGCGTCCTCGTCCTGCCGCGATTCGACCGCCGTGGCTCGGTGCGGATCCCCTATCTCTCCGCCCTCTCGATGCTCCAGGCGCGCGAGGGCGAGACGCGTAGCTACGTCGAGATCGCCGACGCGTTGCGACAGCATGGCGCCGCGCCGGTGAGTGACCTGGCCGAGCTCTTCCATCGCCTGGTGTTCAACATCCTGATCTCGAACAGCGACGATCACCTTCGCAATCACGGCTTCCTGTATGCCGGCCCGAGAGGCTGGCGATTGTCGCCGGCATTCGACCTCAACCCGGTGCCGACCGACATCAAGCCGCGATCGCTGACCACGACGATCGACGCCGACGGTGATACCTCGGCCAGCATCGAGCAGACCCTGGCGGTGTCGCCGCAGTTCGGACTCGCTCCCGCGCCTGCCGCCCTGGTGGTCGATCAGGTGTCAAGCGCGGTGGCCGGATGGCGACGGGTAGCGAAGGCGCATGGGTTCAAGGCGCGTGAGATCGACCGGATGGCGACGGCCTTCGAATTGGCGGGCTGAAGACACCCGCCACTTCTTCGTCACTGCCGGCAGGGCATGCACATCGGACCTACTTCCCCCGCACCCCGCGCCGCCTCGGAGCTCCCGATGGCTTGGCATTCGCCTGCTGTCGTTCTCCGGCTTCTGGCTCCCCGGCGCCGACATCCTTCGGTTGTGCCAACTTCGTCTTGACCAGCTCGCGACACGCCGTGAGCGTTTCCAGCGCGGCATCCCACCCAGCCTGGTATGCATCCCCCAGCGTCTCCTCCATCGATTCGCCCGGACGCATCGGCAGCTCGCCGGTGAGCAGCCAGCCGGCGCGCACCCCCGTCACCGCCGCGATCGCCAGCGCCAGCTCGACGCTGAGCGCCTGCTTGCCGCAGATGATCCGGCTCAGCGCCGATTGTTTGACACCGGCCTTCCTGGCGAGCTCGGTCTGGGTCGTCGCGCTGTAACGGACCGCCTGCGCCAGGCGAGCGCCGCACCCTGCGTACGGCGCTCGCGGCGGGATCACCGATTGCTGCCTTCCTCGGGGCATCGCGCGGCTCCTCACGGTTCAACTCCCTTGAACAGGGACCTCGACCTCCCCGACAATCCTACCGCGGAAACGAGGCCGTGTCCTGCGTGAATCCGATTACCGCCCTCCAGTGCCACGCGACAGCTTGACTTCCGGAGGCCCGGTGTGGCAGGGCGATCCGGGGAATGCACCGCTCGTGTACCCAGGTGGCGAAACCGGTAGACGCGGTTCCCTGACAAGGATCCGGACGTATGTCCATGGGGGTTGAGTCCCGGAGCGACGTCGCGGGCTTCGCCGCGGTGGCGGCGAGCCGGTACGAAGCCGACGAGCAGGCGTTCATCAACAGCATCACCGCCAACGACGACGAATGAAGCGCGGCTGTTTCGATACCACCCTGCGGCAACGTGTGACCGACCACGTTCATCGATGGATCTATCCTGGCAGTTCCGCCCGGGATCGCAGGGATGGTGCGAAGCTTCCCCCGAGCGCCATACCCGTCTCACGCCAGCGAGCCATATTGACATGTGTCACGTGACACGTTACGCTACGCCGTGATCCAGTCCTTCGCGGACCGGCGGACCCGGGAGTTGTTCCCCGCAGGCAGGGCCAGTCGGTTTCCGGCTGATGGGGCGCCGCGGGCTGCCAGGAAGCTGGAATACGTGCACCTGGCCACATCGCTCGATGACCTGAGGGTGCCGCCGGGGAACCGACTCCACGCGCTGACAGGGAACCGGCAGGGGCAGCACGCGATCGCGATCAACGACCAGTGGCGTATCTGCTTCCGGTTCACTGATGGCGACGCGTACGATGTCGAAGTGTGTGACTATCACTGAGGAGCAACCGTGAGCATTCCGAATGACCGCCCGATGCGGCGGCGCCCCACCCACCCGGGCGAGATGCTCGAGGCCGACTTCATGGCCGACTTCGAGCTTTCGGTGACCGCCCTGGCCGACGCCGTTGGCGTCTCGCGGCAGTCGATCAATGAACTGCTGCGGGGACGCCGCGCGGTCACTCCCGAGATGGCCCTCCGCCTCGGGCGCCTGTTCGGCAACTCTCCCGAGTTCTGGTTGAACGCACAGCGGGCCGTCGACCTCTGGGAGGCGGCACAGGCCATCCACGGCGAGATCGCCCGCATCAAGCCGCTCCGGGTCGCCTGACTGGCCGTGTAGCGGCCCTCACCGTAACGTGACCGCCGATTGCGCACCGATGGACGTCACGCACTCGCCACGACTCGTTGAAATATGGCTCATGACCATCGGAAAGCGGTGAAGCAGATGAAAGCCGCCGTGTTGCACGCGCTGGGCGAGCCACCTCGCTTCGAGGATTTCCCTGACCCCGTAGCGGGCCCGGGCGAGGTGCTGGTCCAGGTACGAGCCGCGTCGCTGAAGAATGTCGAGAAGGCGATGGCGAGCGGTACCCACTACGACAGTCATCGCGACTTGCCCGCGATACCCGGCGTCGACGGCGTGGCGGTCCTGGACGACCGGACACGCGTCTTCTGCGCCGGATGCCGCGCGCCCTGGGGAATGATGGCCGAGTTGGCAGCTGTGCCACGCGGCTTCTGCCTGCCCGTTCCGGATTCACTCGACGACGCCAGCGCCGCGGCGCTACCCAATGCCGCCCTCTCGTCCTGGCTGCCGCTGGTCTGGCGCGCGCACCTCAAGCCCGGCGAAACGGTGCTCGTGCTCGGCGCCACCGGTGTGGCCGGCAAGCTCGCCATCCAGATCGCCAAACACCTTGGCGCCGGACGCGTCGTTGCCGCCGGCCGGAATCAGCGAGTTCTGAAGACCCTGCCGCAACTCGGCGCCGACGCCACCATCGCCCTCGACCAGCCGGACAGGGAATTGGCCGCTGCGTTCATTCGCGAGTCCGGGGAGAGGCGGTTCGATGTGGTGCTCGACTACCTGTGGGGCCACCCGACGGAAGTGCTGCTCGACGCCCTCACCGGCCACGACGTAAAGGCCGAGTCGGAAGGTCTCCGGCTGATCGAAATCGGCGACATGGCGGGTCCGAACATTTCGCTTTCGGCGGCGGCGCTGCGGAGTTCGGGAATCGAGATCCATGGCAGCGGCGGTGGCGGCATTCCGCACACTGCCATCTTCGAGACCTTCCCGCGGCTCTGGGAGCTGGCCGCCCATGGCAAGCTTCGCATCGATGTCGAGCCGGTCCCGCTCAGTGAGATCGAAGGTGCCTGGCGGCGTGCAGCCACCCGGCCGGCGGATGGTGGTCATTCCGTAGCGAACGGTCTGGCCGCGTAAATATGTGCCGGGATCGCGGTAAGTCTACCGACCGATCGACCCATTATCAGGGTCGCGAATAGTTTCCCCGCGCTGCATCGGAATGATCCATCCCACCGCATGCCGTCCAGTAATGTTGCCCTCGCCAGTCGGCACAACGCGGTGCAGTACTGCGTCGACGCTCCGGAACACCCAAGTGCCAGAATCGGGGCGGGTGTGGCGGAACCGGTAGACGCAGCGCGCCTGCAACGCGCGGGACGAAAGTCCGTGAGAGTTCAAATCTCTCCACCCGCACCCTGGCATTGACCGTTCCGCCGGCCCGGTTGCATATTGAACTCGCGTTGCAGGCGCTGGCGGTTCCGCCGCCACGAGAAGGGCCCCGGATCTCCGGGGCCCTTCGCTTGTTCCGGTCGTCATCTCTCGCACACGCTGACCTCGACCCGCCCTCACCTCACTTCTTCACGAACGTCGCCTGCATCATCGTCACCCAGCTGTCGGGATCGAGCACCACGTCGGCCGGCGCGGTGGCCAACGGAAAGGTGAACTCGTTGTGCTGCTTGTCGACGACGACACGGAACGGCCCTTCCGCCACCGCCACCGCGACCACCGCCCGGCCCCGCCGCCGCGACGTCCGCCACCGCGCCACCCCGTCCCGCTCCACCACGACCACCGCCCGCCGGCGCCGCCGTGTCGGCAGCCATCGTGACCCCGATCTCGATCGGCATCCGGTACAGCCCCTGGGTCTGCGTCTGATCCAGCGTGACGTGCAGCTCCTTCGCCGCCGAGTCGTAGTGCCAGGAGCCGTCGAGCTGGAGAATGCCGCCGCGGTCGAGCCACTCGGGGAAAAACCAGCTCAGGTCCCTGCCGTCCTGGGGACAATCGGGATTGGCGGCGCAGGCGTCCTGCATCGCGCGCTGGAGGTCGTCGTTGGTGGCGTTGCTGTTCCGGAAGCGGCTGTAGTAGAGGCGGATTCCGTCCCAGAACGTCGTCGTGCCGAGCACGCCGCGCAGCATGTGGAGCACCTGTGCCCCGCCCTGGTAGATCTGCGCGTTGTTGGCGATCACCTGCGAGATGTTCGCCAGGTGCTGGTGCACGATGGTGGACTGCGGATTGGCCAGCGCAAAACGGATGGCGCCCGCCGCGCTGCGCTTGATGCCGTCCAGGTAGGCATCGTGCCCGTCCTGGAATTCCTGGTAGAGCAGCGCGAAGTAGGTGGCAAAGCCCTCGCTCAGCCAGACGTCGTCCCAGTCGTCCTCGCTCACCGAGTTGCCGAAGTACTGATGCGCCATCTCGTGCGCCAGCAGTTGCCGGCTCGGAACGCCGTTGTAGCCATAGAAGATGTCGGACGCCAGCTCCATCCCGCCGCCCACGGTGTTGGCCTGCACCTGCGCCAGCTTCTCGTACGAGAAGGGACCGATGTGGTCGATGTAGAACTCGAGGATCGGCTGGGTGTAGCTGGAGAACCCCTTGAAGCCGCTGTCGTGCTCCTGCGGGAAGACCCACGATGACAGCGCGATGCCGTGATAGTCGCCGAAATAGTCCACCGCGTAGGGAGCGGCGGCGAGCGAGAACTCCCAGGTGGGAATCGGCACCTTCTCGTCCCAGGTGGTCCGCCGCATCCCGTCCGGCAGGTCGAGCTGCTGCACCAGCAGGCCGTTGGAGATCACCTGGTACTTCGGCGGCGCGGTGATGCTGATGGTCTTGGTGGCCTTCATCGAGATGTGGTCGATGGTGGCCAGCCAGTTGTGCGCCAGGTTGGGCCAGTCGTTGCTGACGAAGGAGCGATCGCCGTACTTGTTGTTGCCGATGCGGAGGCCGGTGGCGGGCGTGCCGTGGTACGCAAGCGACAGCGACAGGTGCTCCCCGGCGCGCGATGGTGAGGCGAAACTGATGTGCAGCACGTCGCCCCGCTGCGCAAAGGCCAGCGCGCTGTCGCCCTCGGTGACGCGGTGACCGTCATCCCGGTGGTCGCGCCACCTGCCGGTGCTGGCCTGGCCCGACAATCCGCCCGGACCGCTGCGCCCGACGCAGGGATCGCCGGGTTCGTACCGCGGCGGCGCCCCTGGGGCGCGGCCCGCAGAGATCGAGGTTGACCCCGTCGATGCCGGCCCGGGAGAGGTCGAGATCGACCACTTCCTTCATGCTGATCTCGTCGGTGGTGTCGCTGAGCACCACGTCGAAGGTGTAGTGGGTGATGGTGATCCCCGGCTGGCGCGGATAGGTGTCCTGCGCCGCCGCCGGCGCGGCGCAAACCAGCGTCAACAGCGCGCCGAGCGTGGTCGCGATCGTCGACGCGCGTCGGGCCATCTGCTCCGGTCTGGTTGGCATGCATTCTCTCCGGTCAGCCCTGAAAGTGGTGCTCGGATCAGCGTCGTTTCCGACTCCGGCGCGAGATCGGATCTGTCAGTGTCGGACAATATATCTTGTGGGTCGCGACGTGGCCGTCACGACTGGTCCCCGCGGCTCCGGCCTCGCCGTCCGCTCACCCCTGATTCAAGCCCTTTGAACAGGAGATCGTCAGACGCAGGTGCTGCGCTCTCAGCGGCCTGATCCGGTGACGATGCGGGAAGCGCTTGAAAGAAGGATGCGGCTCGGAGCCTAGCGCGCTCGTCTTCGGCTTCCTCCCTGAGTCGGTGGAGCCGGACGCCTGAGACAACGACCGCAATTACCCCGCCGAGCGACAGCAACAACTGAAGCGGCCCGCGGAGCCCGAAGCACTGTGCTCCCACAAGCAGGATCGCGCCCCCGTATTGGGCGAAGAGCCAATCAGTGATCCGAGTCCGCTGTTTCGCTCCGTGGGCGACGTTGTTCGCCATCCCCGCAATAGCCGCGAGCAGCCCAAACCAGAGTAACTCCGTGACAAGCATGCAGAAGCGGTCCTGGATGGCGGTGTCGGAAACAAAGTTCCCAGCTCTTTGGGTGTCTGTTCTCGCTGATCTCGATCTTGATCAAGCCAAGTTGGCGTGAGGTCGGCACCAATGGACACAGCAATGGACACCACGCTGAGACGGATACCTGAATGGAACGCCCCGCCGATCGTAGAACCCGTGGCGGGGCAAGGAGTTCGAATCAATGGGCCTGGGAGGAGTTGAACCTCCGACCTCACGCTTATCAGGCGTGCGCTCTAACCACCTGAGCTACAGGCCCCGGCAGGGCGGAAAACTAATCGCCGAGGCCACCCGGCCAAGCCCGCGGCTCACAACCGGGATCATTCCAGCCCACCACCCGCGACCTACCGTCGCCTACTTCGCGTGCAACAGGAGGTACATCAGGCCGCCCAACGCCAGGAATTGACCGGTCCAGAAGGTGAACATCCACCGGATCGTGCTGCCATATTGCTTCGTCATCCGCTCGCTCAGCTGGTCGATCTTGCCGTTGGTGTCGGCGAGTTTCGCCTCGAACTTCTGTTCCGAATCCGCGATTCGCTGCTCCAGTCGCCGCTCGACCTTCGCCTCGAACTCCGACATCCGCCGCTCGATCGTCGCCTCGAACTGCGCCAGCCGCCGTTCAACCTTTGTCTCGAACTCCGCCAACCGCCGCTCGATCCCGGCCTCGAACGCCGAAATCCGCCGCTCGACCCTCGTCTCAAACTCCGCCAACCGCTGCTCCAGGCGGGCGTCGAAACGCACGAAGTTGAGCTCGTTGACCTGGTAAAGATCCGAGCGATAGGCCGCATCGGCGCTGTTCAGCACGTCGACCAACTCATTGACGACCTCGGTTCCCAGCCGGTCGTAGAACTGCTGCGACAACCTGAGCGTGAGCGGCATCGCACCCCCGGTAACGGTTCGATGCCACCCTAACGCTACGCTCGGCGCAAGCGGGAAACAATGCCGCGCGGCGCGGTACCCATTGATGCGTAGCGGCCCAGCAGCGCGAGGAATCGCGCAATTAGCCGGTCGTGAGCTCATCCGGAGCGACGGGCCAGAGGGCCTAGCAGCGACGTTTCGCGGAGCAAGCACGCCAACGTCTGACGCCGACTCAGGGACGTGATGCGGGAGCGCGGAGAGGCCCTCTCGCCCGTCGCGCATCGGCTACACCCCGGCATCGAGATCGCTCGCCTGCGGCTCGGTATGACAGCGGAGCCCGAGGGCCTGTGGTGGCATGCTGCGACCGTCTACGCGGCCACCTTCCGCCCCAGCTCACGCGCCAACCGCAGCGACAACGCCACGATGGTCAGCGTCGGGTTCGCCACGCCGCTGGTGGGAAAGACCGATGCCCCCGCCACGTAGAGATTTGCCACGCCGTGCACCTTGAGGTCGGCATCGACTACACCCTCGGCGGCACTGCGGTGCATCCGCGTCGTCCCGGCATGATGATGCACGTCGGGATCGACGTCCCCGCCCTCGCGTCGCGTCACCTCGCCCGCCCCGCTGCGCGAAAACTCGCGCTGCATGGCGACCGCCATCCGCACCCGGTTCGCTTCGTCGTCTTCCCGCCAGCGCCAGTGCACCGCAACCATCGGAACGCCGAACCGGTCACACGCCGCGCCCAGCGTGACGCGATTGTCGCGGTGCGGCGCCTGCTCGAGATCGAACAGCACCCGGTACCGCGTTGCCGGGTGACCGCCGCCGACGGCCTGCAATCGCTTGGCAATCCGCCGCACCCGCCGCTCGCGATCAGGATAGAGCCGCAACGACGCGTTCCACAATCGCTCCGTCGTGAGCAACTCTCCCGAACAGCCGATCCGTCCGATGAGCTCTTCGCGCCCGGCTCGGCCTTCCGCGGCATACCGCCCCGGACGGGCGAGAGGGCACGGTGACGGCTCACGATCGTGAGCGAGCGATCGATGGGATGCTCCATCAGGCCGCGGCCCAGCCACCGATGCCGTGCCGCCGCCGGTCCCGGTGCCAGCAGGAACCGGGCGTTCTCGATGGCGCCCAGGGCCAGGACGAAGCTCTGCGCGCTGACGGTGCCGCGCCTGCCGTCGAGCGTGGTCCAATGAACCGCCTCGACGCCGCGATCCGACGACGACATCGACGTCACGGTGGCGTTGGTGAGCAGCGTCACGTTGCCGTGCTGTCGCAGCCGCTCGGGAAGGGTGCGGCAGAACAGCGCCGCCGGCCCCCAGCGATAGACATCCGTGGTCAGACTTTCCGGCGGAAAGGGGAGCGACGGCAGCCGGGGGTCGCGGCGCGTGCCGGCCGCATCCTCGGCCACGCCGAGCAACTCGCGCGCGGCGCGATACCACGGCGCGAGTTCGTCGAATCCGAACGGCCAGCCGCTGTGGGGAAGCTCGGCACGCGCCAGCAGATCGACGGTGTCGAGCGGGACATATTTCGCCCCGGCTTCCCCGTGGCGAATGGTGTTCCAGAGGGTTGCCGTGCCGCCCACCCCGCGGCCGCGCGAGGCACAGAGGTCCTGCGTCCAGCCGTCGACGGTACCGGCGTTGAGACCGCCGGCGGGGCCGGCGGAGTCGCCGCCGCTTTCGATCAGCACCACGTCCACACCTTGTCGCGCCAGCGCGTCGGCCACCACGAGACCGGCCGGGCCCGCCCCGACTACGCACACCGCCGCCTGCCAGCCGGCGTCCGGCTCGGCGTTCAGCGCGTCGCGGTGCACGGGGACTCAGCCCGGCGCCTGTGGGCGCGGGACTTGCGGGCACACGGGATTGCCGTCATTTCATAAGATTCACCGGCAGTCATCCCCGTCTCCCAGGAGCATCCGGTGCCCCGACCCCGCAAGGTGCTGATGCTGGCGCTCGACGCGGCCACCCCCGCGTTGCTGCGGCAGTGGACCGGAGACGGCACGCTCCCCAATCTGGCCCGGCTGGCGCGTGAGGGGGTGTCGCTCGACATCGAAGGACCGACGGGGCTCGAGGTAGGGGCCACGTGGCCGACATTCTACACCGGGCTGCCGGCCGGGCACCACGGCGTCTGCTGGATCGACCGGGTGATCCCCGGCACCTACCGCAAGCAGCGGATGACCGGGCACGACTTTGCGCACCTGGTCCCCTTCTGGAAATCGTTCAGCGACGCCGGACGCCGCAGCGTGATTCTCGATGTGCCGTTCGCGCCCGTGCCCTCGCAACTGCGCGGCGTGCAGGTCAGCGAATGGGGAAGCCACGACGGGGTCACCGGGTTGCGAACGTCTCCCGCACGGCTGGCCGGCGAGGTCACCCGCCGCTGGGGCGAATACCCCGCGCCGCTGGCGTGCGACACCCGCCGCCTCGATGCGGCGGGATACCGCGACCTCGCCAACCGGATGATCCGCGGCACCGAGCTGCGGGCCGACATGACCACGACGTTTCTCGCCGATGGCACGTGGGATTTCGGCCTGCAGGTCTTCACCGAATTCCATTGCGGCGGACACCTCCTCTGGCACTATCACGACGGCGCGCATCCTGGCGCCGATCCGGACGACCTGCGCCAGAACGGCGACCTGCTGCGGGAGATCTACGTCGCCGCGGACACCGCCGTGGGCAAGATCCTGGCCGTCGTGCCCGACGACACCATCGTGGTGACCGGTTCGATCCACGGGATGGAGCAGAGCTGCGGCTCCTCCCTGCTGCTGCCGTACATGCTGGAAGGACTCGGGGCATACCGGCGCGCGTCGTCGCGCAAGTCGGTGGGGTCGTCCATGCCGTCCGGGTCTTCCGGCGGCGATGAGGCGCGTCACCCCGGCGCCCTGAGCCGGTGGATCCGGTCGAGGCGCGTGCAACTCTACGAGGCCCGGCAGTGGGTCAACACCCGCTGGCTGAAGCGCGGCGAACCGATCGACATCGTCCCGTCCGCGACGCGCGCGTTTCCGATGGGTTTCGGCGCCGACGCGCGGACGTCGGGGGTCCGCTTCAACCTCCGCGGCCGCGAGCCCGGGGGCATTCTCGAGCCGGGCGCCGAAGCGGACCGCTTCGCCGGCGAACTGGTGGCGGGCCTGGCGACGTTCACCGACGCCGACACGGGGGCGCCGCTGGTGGACCGGGTGTTGCGCACGGCCGAGGTGCATCCCGGTCCCCGCACCAACGACCTCCCCGACCTGATCATCGAATGGCACGAGACGCCGGCGCGCGGCAGCTCGGCGGTGGGACGCGGCACCGGCAGTACGTGGCGCGGCCATTCCGACCGCACCGGTGTCATCGAGCATCGCTACGGCGGGGGGCGCACCGGTGCCCACCGGATCCGCGGCCTGCTGTTCGTGCACGGCGCCGGCGTGCCGGCGGGTCACGTCGACCGCCTGATTTCTACCCTGGACCTGCCGCCGACGTTCGCGCGGTGGCTGGAGTGCGCGCCGCCGACACCGTTCGGCAGCGCCGTCCCGGAGCTCTTTCCGGATGAGTGACCTGGCGCCACTCGGGCCATCGCCGCGCATCGCGGTCGTGATCCCGTTCTACCGCGCCGGCCGCTGGGTGGCCGAGGCGGTGGCATCGGTGCGTCGGCAGACCCGGCCGCCGGTGCAGGTCGTGGTGGTCGACGACGCGACTCCGGGCAACGAACGCGGCGCACTCGAGATGCTCGGCGACGGCGTCACGGTGATCGTCCATCAGCACAACCTGGGGGTGAGCAACACGCGGCAGACCGGCACGGAGGCGACCGACGCCGAACTGGTGGCGTATCTCGACGCCGATGACTGGTGGGAGGCCTCGTATCTCGAAGCGGCGGTGGCGACGATGGGCCGTCATCCGCGGGCAGCCGGGTGCTACGCCACGACCGTCAAACGGTACCCCGATGGCACCACGGCGCGGTACCATGACAAACCCGCCATGCTCGACGTGCGTGAAGCGCTGGTGCGATCGCACGCGTTGACGACGGGCATGCTGGTGCGCCGCGACGCGCTCACGGCAATCGGCGGGTGGCGCCCGGAGCGGGAGATCATCGAGGACTGGGACCTGGTGATTCGCCTGCTGGACCGGTTCGGCCCGATCCCGCTGGTGTCCGAACCGGCGGTGAATTATCGCGTGGGAGACACCGGCGGCCTGAACAGCCAGCACTGGCGTGCCCTCCGCCGGTGGCGCCTCACGGTCCGTCTCGATCGCGAGCTGATCGAGCGGCACTTCGGCGCGGGGGCCGCCCGGCGGCGCCTGGCGCAGGCGCTGGCCGACCGGCACGACATGGCCGGCGGGTGGCGCGGCGCGGCCTATGGCCTGGTCGCGGCGATGCTGGGGCCGCCGCTGCGCGACTCGTTGCCGGCATGACCGACACCGGCGCACGGCCGCGCGTCGCGGCGGTGGTGACGTTCTACCGGGACGATCGCTTCTTTCCCGAGGCGATCCGGTCGGTGCTCGACCAATCGCGACCCGCCGACGAGATCGTGGTGGTCGACGACGCCTCGCCACCCGGCTCGGCCCGCTCGCTCGACGCCGTCGACCCGCGGGTGCGCGTGCTGCGTCACGCCAGCAACCTTGGCGCCGGCGCCGCCCGACGCACGGGAAGCGACGCCACTACCGCGGAATTCATCGCGTACCTCGACGGCGACGACGTGTGGCTGCCCGGCAAACTCGCGGCGCAGGCGGCGCTGCTGGAGAGCGACCCGGACATTCACGCCGTGCACAGCGCCCTGATCTCGGTCAAACCGGGTGGCAGGGAAACGGTGCACCGCAACAAGCCGCTGGTGCTCGACCTGCCGACCCAGCTCTACCAGAACCGGGTGCTGCCGTCGGCGCTCATGATCCGGCGCGAGGCGTTGCAGGCGGTGGGCGGCTGGTCGCCCGACCGGCGGCTGATGGAGGACTGGGACCTGAGCACGCGCCTGGTGGCGGCAGGCCACCGGGTGGTGTTCATCCCCGATCCGATGGTCCGCTTCCGGCGGATGAACCACGGCAACCTGTCGACCCGGGGGATGCGGCACGTGCGGATCCTGCTCCAGACCGTCTGGCACCATCGCCGACTGCACCGCGTGACGCCGGGCGCCCCGGGAGTGATGCAGACGGCGATCGGCGTGCTCGAACGGGAGGGCTTCCGGCGCGGCGGCGTGACAGGACGGGTGCTCCGCCTGGCGGCACTCGCCCGCCGGGCATCGGCGACTCCCCGGCATTGAGATCCCCCTCGCTTCGCTCGGGGCCGGCTCTCGCCTTCGGCTCGGGATGACATCGGCGACTCCCCGGCATTGAGACCTCCCTCGCTTCGCTCGGGGCCGGCTCTCGCCTGCGGCTCGGGATGACAATGGAGCCAGAGGCGCTGCCGTTCTCCGCGCGACCGCCGAAAAGAAATGCGACGCCCCGCCATTCCGCGGGGCGGGTAGCACGTCGGCGTCGGTTTCCGGCTTACGACTCTTCCTCGTCTTCCTCGAACGAGAAGTCGTCTTCGAACTCCTCGTCGTCGTCGACGTCTTCCTCGTCGTCGTCGAACTCTTCGTCTTCGTCGTCGTCGTACTCCTCGTCCTCGTCGTCGAAGTCGAACTGCTCTTCTTCGACCTCCTCGTCCTCGTCGCCATCGAATCGCCGCCGCGCGGTCAGCTCGAGCTGCGACGCTTCGACGGATACCTCCCACGCCGACATGGTAGCCTCCACGGTTCCGAACTCCGGGGTGACAGGAACTCCTTCGGTTCCTGGGGTCAGGATGCGCCGGCGACCCGATTCGCCGCGCGCTGCGCCTTGCGGCGCTCGGTGGCCTGCAGCACCCGCTTCCTGAGGCGGATGTTGAGCGGGGTCACCTCGATCAACTCGTCTTCCTCGATGTATTCCAGGGCGTATTCCAGGGTGATCTCGCGCGGCGGTTCCAGCACCACGTTGTCGTCGGTGGCGGTGGTACGCATGTTGGTCAGCTTCTTTTCCTTGCCGACGTTGACGTCCATGTCACCGGGGCGAGCACTCTCGCCCACGATCATCCCTTCGTAGACCTGCTCGCCGGGGGCCACGAACATCTGGGCCCGCTCCTGCAGGTTGCCGAGGGCGAAGGCCACCACCAAGGCCTCGCGATCGGCCACCAGGACCCCGCGCTTGCGGCCGCTGAGCGGCCCGGCCCAGGGGCCGTATTCCAGGAAACGATGGTGCAGCGTGCCGGTTCCCCGGGTGTCGGTCAGGAACTCCGACCGGTACCCGAAGAGCCCGCGGGCGGGAATCCGGAACGTGAGCCGCACCGACCCCTGCCCGGGGTTGCGCATTTCGCTCATTTCCGCCCGGCGTGGTCCCAACCGCTCCATGATGACGCCCATGTAGCTCTCGGGCACGTCAACTGTCAACTCCTCCCATGGCTCCAGCCGTTCGCCGTCGTTCCCCTCCTTGAGGATCACGCGGGGACGGGAGACCTGGAATTCGAACCCTTCGCGCCGCATGGTCTCCATCAACACCGCCAGGTGCAATTCGCCGCGGCCGGAGACGGTATGGGTATCGGGCGAGTCGGTTTCCTCGACCCGGAGGGCAACGTTGCGCTCGAGCTCCTTGAAGAGCCGGTCGCGCACCTGCCGCGAGGTGACGTACTTGCCGTCGCGCCCGGCGAACGGGGAGTTGTTGACGATGAAGTCCACCGAGATGGTGGGTTCTTCCACCGCAATGCCGGCCAGCCGCTCGGGGACGTCGGCGGCGGAAAAGGTCTTGCCGATGTCGAGGCCGTCGAATCCGGCGAGCGCCACGATGTCGCCAGCGTCGGCCGAAGCGACTTCCACCCGGTCGAGGCCGTCGAAGGTGTAGAGCCGCGTAACGCGGTTCTCCTCGACGCCGGCGGGATCGGTGACCAGGCCGGGCTCGCCCAGCGGCAGCAGCGCCACCCGGTCGCCGACGGCGATCCGGCCGCGCTCGACGCGCCCGATGGCGATCCGCCCGAGAAAGGGGGAGAAGTCGAGCGTCGAGATCAGCATCTGGAACGGCAGATCGGGATTGCCGGACGGCGGAGGCACGGTTTCGAGGATCGCCTCGAACAGCGGATCGAGATTGGCGCTGGGCTCGTCGAGCGAGAGCGACGCGGTACCGTGGCGGCTCGAGGTATAGAGGAACGGGCAATCGAGCTGCTGCTCGCTTGCCTCCAGGTCGATGAACAGCGACAGCACCTCGTCGTGCACCCGCATCGGTTCGGCATCGGCGCGGTCGATCTTGTTGATCGCCACGATCGGCTGCAGGCCGAGGCCCAGCGCCTTCCGGGTCACGAACCGGGTCTGCGGCATCGGCCCTTCGGCCGCGTCGACCAGGATCAGCACGCCGTCGACCATGCGCAGGATGCGCTCGACTTCACCGCCGAAATCGGCGTGACCGGGGGTGTCGACGATGTTGATCTTGGTGCCGTGCCACACGACCGAGGTGTTCTTGGCCAGGATGGTGATGCCCCGCTCGCGTTCCAGCGGATTCGAATCCATCACCCGTTCCGCCACCTGCTGATTGGCACGGAATGCCCCCGCCTGGCGGAGCATCTGGTCCACCAGCGTGGTCTTGCCGTGATCAACGTGGGCAATGATGGCGAGGTTACGGATGTTCACAGGGGGGAGTCAGTCAGTCGTGAGTCGCGAGTCGTGAGTCGTGAGTCGTGAGCCGTGAGCCAAAGGCCCGCTTCCGGGCGCATATATAGACCGGGTGGGTGGGTGGGGCAAGGGAACAGCAAACGGCGGCCATAGCCCATGGCCCACGGCCTCGAATACGGAACTCGGCGCGCGGACCGAAGGCCGTGAGCTGACGGACCGCCATGCGACCGCTGCCGCGACGCGCTCCGGCGGTAGCACATGCCGAGCATCGTGCGCGGGGCCATGGGCCCTGGGCGCCTTTTCAGTTTTGGGCTTCCGGCGCCTTATCAGTGTTGATGCGAATGTCCCACCGAAACCGGCACCTCTTCCCCGCACCGTTCCGCCTCGCAGTCGCCGCCGGTTTCCAGCTGGATCGTGACGTGACGGATGCCGAGGTGGCTCATGGCGTCTTCCAGTTCGTGCCGGACGCCGGGGTGCGACACCAGGTCGGGAACGACGACGTGGGCGCTCATCGCCACCAGGCCGCTGGTGATGGACCAGACATGGACATCGTGCACGCGTGACACGCCGCCCACGCCGAGAAGCGATCCTTCGACGTCGCCGGCGGGAACGCTCTCCGGGGCGCGATCGAGCAGGATGACGCTGCTCTCGCGCACCAGCCGCCACGCGCTGCGGAGGATGATCACCGAGACCAGCACCGAGATGACCGGATCGACGCGCATCCAGCCGGTGAAGTGGATGATGATCGCCGCCACCAGCGCGCCGACCGACCCGAGAATGTCACCGAGGATGTGGAGGTACGCGCCGCGGGCGTTGAGGCTGTGGCCGCGGTGGCCGTGCAGCACCGAGAGAGAGACGAGGTTGACGACGATACCGGCGAGGGCGACGCCGCCGAAAAGCGATGCGTTGACCACCCGCGGGCTGAAGAAGCGGTCGATGGCGGCCAGGGTGATGCCGGCGCCGATGACGAAGAGGGCCAGGCCGTTGAGCAGGGCGGCGAGGATCTCCCAGCGCAGATTGCCGAAGCGCTGGGCGGAGCCGTCCCGCCGCTGCGCCATGCGCGCGCCGGCCAGCGCCAGGCCGAGGGCGGCGACATCGGTGCCCATGTGGCCGGCGTCGGCGAGCAGCGTGAGCGAGTTGGCCAGCATGCCGCCGACCACCTCGACGAGGGTGAACAACGCGGTCAACCCCAATACCAGGGCGAACTTGCGCGGCAGGTGCTGCCCGCCGCCGGGGTCGTGGTGCTCTCCCGGCGGCGTGCCGCCACCCTTAACCTTGGGGGCCATGCCCGCCACCCCCGCATCGCCCATCCTGCTCGGGATCGTCATCGTCCTCGCGCTCGTCGGTGCCAACGCCTTCTTCGTGTCGGCGGAATTTGCGATCGTCTCCTCACGCCGCAGCCGGCTGCAGGAAATGGTCCACGCCGGCAACCGAAAAGCTACGCTGGCGCTCAAGGCGATCAACACCCTCGACCGGGTGATCTCGGCGACCCAGCTGGGCATCACGCTGGCCTCGCTGGGCCTGGGATGGGTGGGCGAACCCTGGGTCGCCGGCGGTATCGAGCATCTCTTCACCGGGCTGCCGGCGGCCGTGGCCGGCATCGCCACCCACGGCGTGGCGGTGGCGATTGCGTTCGCGCTGATCACCGTGGTGGACATCATCCTGGGCGAACTGGTCCCCAAGGCCATCGCGCTGCTGCACGCCGAAGCGGTGGCCTGCTGGGTGGCCGCCCCGCTTCTCGGGTTCGCCTGGGTCATGTCCTACCCCATCGCGGTCCTGCGCGGCTCGGCCAACGGGCTGCTCCGATTGATGGGGATGGGCAAGCTGTCCCAACGCGCCCCCCTGCACTCACCGGAAGAACTGCGCATCATGGTGGCACAGTCGGGCCGCGCCGGCTCGCTGGAACGGGAGGACGCCCGGTTGCTCGAAGGGGTCTTCGAGTTCAGTGAGAAGACGGCGATCGAAGTCATGACGCCCCGGACGGACATGGTGGCGGTGGCGGCCGACAGTTCGGTCGACCAGGCCGCCGATGTGGTGGCCCGGGCGGGGCGGTCGCGCTACCCGGTGTACGGCGCCTCGCTCGACGACATCGTGGGCGTGGTGCACGCCAAGGACGTGCTCCGGGCGCTGCGGGAGGCGCCGGACTCGCCGGTGCGCGGCATCATGCGCCCGCCGCTGTTCGTGCCGGGGAGCCGCGAAGTCGAAGACGTGCTGGCCGACATGAAGCGGCTCAAGACCCATCTCGCCGTGGTGCTCGACGAATACGGCGGCACCGCCGGCCTGGTCACGATGGAAGATCTGCTCGAAGAGATCGTGGGCGAGATCTACGACGAGTACGACCTGGTGCGGCAGGCGAGTGTGGCGGCCACCGACGGAGCGTCACTGCTGCCCGGTTCGCTGCCGGTGTCGGACTTCAACCGGCGCTTCGACACGACGCTCGACGACACCGAATACACCACGCTGGGCGGATTCCTCTTCGGCCAGCTGGGCCGGTTGCCGAAGGTGGGCGACACCGTGGAAACGGCAGATCATCGCTTCGAGATCGCCGCGATGGCGGGGCGGCGGGTGAAGGTGGTGAAGGTCACGGCCAGGGCGCAAACCGGTCCCGCACCTTCTGGCGCACCCCCGGATTCCGCGGCGGCACCAGGTTGAAGCGGAAGATGTGCCAGAACGCCGCCATGCCGTCGCGCCAGCCGATCTTCTTCCCTTCCTCGTAGGTGCGGCCCGAGTAGGAAATCGGCAGCTCCCAGATGCGGGCGTGCGCCTGCGCCAGCCGGGCCACGATCTCGGGTTCGAATCCGAACCGGTCCGACGTGAGGATCAGCCGCTTCATCAGCGGCGCGTGCACCACCTTGTAGCACGTCTCCATGTCGGTCAGGTTGAGATCGGTGCACATGTTCGACATCAGCGTGAGCAGCGCATTGCCGACCGAATGCCAGAAGTAGAGCACGCGGTGGGGCCCGCCGAGGAACCGCGACCCGAAGACAGCGTCGGCCTCGCCCCGCTCCAGCGGTGCCAGCAGCGCCGGAATCTCGGCCGGGTTGTATTCCAGGTCGGCATCCTGCACCACGATGACGTCGCCGGTGGCGGCCTCGATGGCGGTGCGGATCGCGGCGCCCTTGCCGCGGTTGGCCGGGTGGTGGCGTACCACGTCGACCCGGCCCGACGCCAGCAGCCGGTCGAGGATGTCGCCGCTGCCGTCGGTGGAGGCGTCGTTGACGCAGACGATCTCCTTGTCGAACGGCACCGATCGCACCCGCTCGACCAGCGCCTCGAGCGTCCGGGACTCGTTGTAGACGGGAATCAGGACCGAAACGCGCAACGTCATCGGCGGCTCCGCTGGGCGAGATCGATGGCGAGATGGACGGCGGCGGCCATGCTCGATGGATCGGCCGTGCCGGTGCCGGCAATATCGAGGGCGGTACCGTGGTCGGGCGAGGTGCGGATGAACGGCAGGCCGAGGGTGACGTTCACGGCGCTGCCGAACGACGCCACCTTGATGGCGGTCATGCCGACGTCGTGGTAGGGCGCGAGCACGGCGTCGAATTCCCCGCGCATGGCGCGGACGAAGACGGTGTCGGCGGGGAACGGGCCCGCCGCGCCGAGTCGCGCCGCGGCGGGGAGCATGACCCGCGCTTCCTCGTCACCGAAGAGCCCCTGCTCGCCGGCGTGCGGGTTGAGCGCGCAGAGCGCCAGCCGCGGCTCGGCCATCCCGAACCAGCGCTGCAGCCCGCGCCGGGTCACCTCGCCGACGCGCACGATCAGGTCGGTGGTGAGCACCAGCGGCACGTCGCGCAGCGCGATGTGGGTGGTGACCAGCACCACCCGCAGCCGGTCGCTGGCGAGCATCATCGCCACCGGCAGGTCGCCGGCAAGATGCGCCAGCCATTCGGTGTGACCGGGAAAAGGAAAGCCGGCGAGGTGGATGGCGTGTTTCTCGATCGGCGCGGTGACGATGGCGTCGACGGTCCCGTCGAGCGCCAGGCGGGCTGCCTGCTCGATGGCGCGCCCGGCGATCAGGCCGGCGTGCGCGGCGCCGTGCGGGCCGTCGGCGGGCCAGGGGCCGGTGGCGATCCGTTGATCGGCGGGGATGTCGGCAACCTGTTCGCGGGCGCCGATGATGGTCACGTGGGCGTCGAGCGGCGTTCGAAGGACGGCGGCGACAATTTCGGGCCCGATCCCGCGGGGATCACCAAGGGTCACCGCGAGTCGCGCCGGGGCGTTCACGGCAAGCGGATGTCGATGTACGTCTTGGCGCGAAGCTGCATTGATGTAGGTCTGTTCGCCAAGCTGCTGGCTGAGTACGCTCTCGATGCGGGGCTTGAGCGACTCGAACGTCGGCTGCCCGGCCGGCGCGCGCCCGATGACCCGCACGATGGCCCACTTGGTCCGCAGGGCGTCGGTCGAATCGACCAGCGCAAAGGCCGGGCGTCGTCTGGCCGCTGTCGAGTCCGGCGAGTGCCTTGTTGTAGGCGTCCGGCAGGCCGGGGAGCGGCGTTTCATCGACTTCCTTCTCCTCCACCTGGTCGGTGTAGAGCTTCTGCAGCGAATCGAACGATGCGCCCCGGGCCAGCAGCCCGCTGATCGAATCGGCCAGGGCGTGCGCCTTCGCGGCATCGGCGGAGTCGACCGGCGGGACCAGCAGGATGTGGCGGGCGTGCACTTCGGTGGGCTCGCGGCGCAGCACCTGGATGATGTGAATGCCGAACTCCGACACCACCGGGTTGGAGATCTGCCCCACCGGCAGCGCGAACGCCACCTTGTCGAACGCCGGGACCATCTTGCCGTGCGGAAACCAGCCCAGGTCGCCGCTGTCGGCGGCCGTCGTCGGGTCCATCGAGTAGCGCCGCGCCGCCTGGCCGAACGAGGCGCCCTTGCGCAATTCGGCGATGATCGAATCCGCCAGCACGATGGTGCGGGCGGTGGCGGCCGAATCCGGCCTGGGCGCGATCACGATCTGCTTGAACGACACCGTGGCCGGCACATCGCCGAACATCGGCAGATTGGCCTTGTAGAAGGCGCGCATCTCCTTCTCGGTGGGGTTGATCGGCTTGATGGTCTTGTTGTCCGACAGCTCCTGCTGGAAGCGCGAGATGTAGAGCTGGCGGCGCTGCTGCGTGGCGAGCCACTGGCGGTAATCGTCGAGCGACTTGAAGCCGGCGCGGTTGAGTTCGGAGTTCAGGTTGTCGACCGAGGTGGTCTGCTTGCGGAGGTTGCGGACCTGCGCCTCGACGGCGTCGGTCACTTCCTGGTCGGTCACCTTGATGCTGGTGTCGTTGCGGGCCTGCTGGTACATCAGCTCGACGGCGATGAGCGTGTCGAGCACCTGATGGGTGAGCGCCCGGATGGCGGCGGAATCCTGCAGCAGCGGCAGCCCCTGCTGCTGGCGGGTCTGCTGCAGGGTGAACACTTCCTCGCTGACCCGCGACATCGGGATGGCGGTGTTGCCGACCACCGCCGCGATCCGGTCGACCACCGTGTCGCCCGGCGGCCCTGGGCCGCGGCGCGGGCCAGCGACGCCGGGGCGAACGCGGGCAGACTCGCGGCGCCCGCTCCGACCAGGAGCGCCGCGAGCGAGCCGGCGAATCGCCCGGCGGGTCACGGCTTCCTGGCGCCCGGCGACGGTGTCGCCGCCCGACTTGGCCGGCGGCGCCGGCGGTGCCGCACCGTCCGGCGCGGGCATCGGCGCCGGCCCGGGCGCCTTCTGCAGCGCGCCGCTCACGCTGTCACCACCGGTCTTGGCCACGGCGAGATCGACGGCGTGCTTGAGCCCCACGCCGTTGATGGACACGTGGCTGTTGCCGCGCATGTCCCACGCGAGCAGCCCCGGCGGCATGCGGAGCATGTGCCGGCCCGGCCACCAGCGAATCGAGGTACCCGGCGACCATGCTCGGCGGCCTGCTTCGACCGCGCGCTCTTGCTGGCCGCCGGGATCGAGCTTGTCGAGGCCGAGGTCGGACTTGAGCGTGTCGACGGCCATGTTGAAGCTGTCGCGGATGGCCTGCCACGTGGCCGGCGCCAGCGTGATGTGGCGCTTGTCGGCGTCCTGCACCAGCAATTCGGTGCTCGCGACGCCGGTGATCATCTGCGGCATGACGCTGTCGGGCGCGCGCGCGCATCTGGGCCAGCATCTGCTGGCCCTGGCCGGGATTGGGCTGGGCCGCGATCAGCCAGTGGACGAAGTCGGCCACCGTGAACGTGCCGCCGTCGTAGCTGGCCAGCGCCGACTTGTCGTTGCGCTTGGCGTCGGGATCGGCCAGCGCGGCGCGGAGCCGCGGGATGGCGTCGTGGTCGACCTTGAGGTCGCGCTGCCTGGCCAGCTCGCTCATGTACGGCCTGCACCAATGAGTCACCGAGGCGCTGGAACTTGTCCTGCGCCAGGGCCTGACGCCACATCCGCGTCGCCTCGACCTCGGTCGGACGGCGGATGATGTGATAGCCGAACTCGGTGGTCACCACGCCGCTCATCTCGCCGGGCTTGAGCGACCAGGCGACCTTGGAGAACGACGGCACGAAGAAGTTCTCCGGAACCGGCGGCATCATGCCGCTGTCGGGCACCGAGCCGATGTCCTCGGAATTGGCGTGCGCGACCGACGCCGAAATTGGCGCCGTTGAGCAGCACGGTGAGGAGCGAATCGATCTTCTTCCGCGCGGCCGCCTTCTGGGCCGGGCGTGGCCGACGAATCGACCTTGATGAGGATGTGCTGGATGACGCGCTGCTTGTCGGCCTTCCAGGCGCTGTCGATCTCCGCCTGGGTGACGTCGGCCCGGGTCGAGACCAGCGAGTCCTTGAGGCTGCGCGCCTTGTCGAACGCGATCGGGAGGAACATCGCCTGCGGCGATCTGGGCGGAGTCGGGCTTGAAGCTGTTGTCGGCGACCGCCTGCGAGAAGACCGTCAGGTCGACCCAGATGTCGGCGACGATCTGCGCCGTCTGGGTGGTGAGCGGCACGCCCTTGCCGGCCGTCATCAGTGCCGCCATCTGCTGCGAGGTGAACTCCTGCCCCGCCGCCGACGCGGCCTCGTTGGTATGGGCCGAAAACACGCTGCATCCACCGAGCACGGCGGCCATCGCCGCCACGACTGCCAGATTACGCCGCATCAGACTCCTCAGATCCCGTGAAAGAGAATCGGCCTCAGGCGGCGACCTGCCGCAGTGCCCGCACCAGCGAGGGTACCAGCGCCTCGCCACCGAGCCGCATCAGGCGCAACGACAAGCGGCACCGTCCGGCGCACCTCGGCGGCCAGCTGGACGTCGTCGAGCGCCTGGGTCAGGCCGGCCATGCGCGGGGCGGCGCCCTGCCGGAAGGTGAGCCGGGCCTCGTCGCCCCGCACCAGCACGTGCTGCAGCCCCGAGCCGGGCGCCCATGGTCCGCAGCCGGCCCATGTCGAGCAGGGCTTCCGCCTCCGGCGGCAGGGGTCCGAACCGCTCGCGCAATTCCGCCCGCAGCTCATCAATGTCGCCGGGCGCTGACGCCCGCGCCAGTCGGCGGTAGAGGTCGAGCTTCGACTCGTCGTCGGGCACGTAGGCGTCGGGAAGGTGGGCCGGGCTGGTCGAACACCACGTCCGGGCGGCGGGGGCGCTTCGGCGCCCTCCCTTGCCCCGCAGCGCGGTCACCGTCTCCTCCAGCCAGCGCAGGTAGAGGTCGAAGCCCACCGCGTGGGCGTGCCCCGACTGCTCCGCGCCCAGCAGGTTCCCGGCCCCGCGCAGCTCGAGGTCCTTGAGGGCGATGCGGTACCCGGCGCCCAGGTCGGTGTGGTGCTCCAGCACCTTGAGCCGTTCCTCGGCCGCCGGATCGATCAGGTCGGGCACGATGCAGGTAGCAGTAGGCCCGCCGGTGCGACCGCCCCACCCGGCCCCGCAGCTGGTAGAGCTGCGCCAGGCCGAACCGGTGGGCGTCGTGGACGATCATCGTGTTGGCGTTGGGGACGTCGAGCCCCGATTCGACGATCATCGTCGACACCAGGATGTCGACCTCGCCGGTGACGAACCGCTGCATCACCGCCTCGAGCTCGTCGGCCGGCATCTGGCCGTGGCCGAGCGCCACCCGGGCGCGCGGCGCCAGCGCGCGGGCGCGCGCGGCAATCGTCGCGATCGTCTCGATCCGGTTGTGCACGAAGAACACCTGGCCGCCGCGGTCGAGTTCGCGCGCGATCGCCTCGTCGAGCAGGCCGTCGTCCCACGGCTCGACGAAGGTGAGGATCGGCGAGCGGTCCCGCGGCGGCGTCTCGATGACGCGTCATGTCGCGCAGGCCGGCGAGCGACATGTGGAGCGTGCGCGGGATCGGCGTCGCGGTCAGCGTCAGCACGTCGACCGCGAGCCGGAGCTGCTTGAGCCGCTCCTTGTGCTTGACGCCGAAGCGGTGCTCCTCGTCGACGATCAGCAGGCCGAGATCCTTGAAGAGCACGTCCGTGGAGAGGATGCGGTGGGTGCCGATGACGATGTCGAGCTCGCCCGTCGGCCAGCCGCTCGGCGGTGTCGCCTGCTCCTTCCGGGTGCGGAAGCGCGACAGCACCTCCACCGAGACGGGATAATCGGCCAGCCGGTCGGCGAAGGTGCGGAAGTGCTGCTCGGCGAGGATGGTGGTCGGGCACCAGCACCGCCACCTGCTTGCCGCCCTGCACCGCCTTGAACGCGGCGCGCACCGCCACCTCGGTCTTGCCGTAGCCGACGTCGCCCACCAGCAGCCGGTCCATCGGCATCGGGCGCTCCATGTCGCGCTTGATGTCGTCGGTGGCCGTGCGCTGGTCGGGCGTGTCCTCGTAGAGGAACGACGACTCGAGTTCGCGCTGCCAGCGGGTGTCGGGCGGGAAGGCGTAGCCGGCGACGGTCTTGCGCCGGGCGTAGAGGTCGAGCAGCTCGGCGGCCATCGCTGGATCGCCGCCGCGGGTCTTTTCGCGGATCTTCTTCCAGTGCGTGCCGCCGATGCGGTGCAGCTTGGGCGGCGGCTGATCGCCGTCGTCCTGCGGCGGCGCGATAGCGCTCCAGCTGGTCGAGCCGGTAGAGCGGCACGTTGAGCCGGTCGCCGCCCTCGTACTCCAGCACCGCGACCTCGATGACGCCGCCCTCGACGGTGATCGTGGCTGATGCCGCGGATAGATGCCGATGCCGTGGTCGAGGTGCACCACGTAGTCGCCGACGGCGAGCGTCCCGGTGACGGTCGACGGCGCCGCCTGGCGATAGCGGCGGGCCCGGCGCAGCCGCCGGGCGCGGCGGAAGATCTCGTGGTCGGTGAGCACCCGCAGCGTCGGCATGACGAAGCCGCCGTCGAGCGCGCCGACGACCAGCGTCGTGCCGGCGGGCCGGAAGCCGTTGTCGTCGAGCAGTTCGTCGAGCCGCTCGCGCTGGCCCTCGTTGTCGCAGAGGATGAGCGTCGGCGTGTCGTGGCCGAGCAGCGCCCGGAGCCGTCCCAGGTCGCGATCGACCCGCTCGGGCGGGAAGAAGCCGATCTGGATGTCGGCCGGCTCGTCGCGGAGGAGCAGGCGCGCGAAGCCGGCGCGCTGCGCGCGCCACTCGTCGGGGGAGAGGAAGATGTCCTCGCGCGGCGGCGCCGCCTCGCCGAAACGCCGGGCGATGTCGAGATGATGCTCCGCCTCGCGCCAGGCGCGGTCGACTTCCTCGTCGTTGGCGTGCGACATCTCCTCCATCACCAGCGTGTCGGCGGGAAGGAGATCGAGCAGCGAGCGGCGCGACCACCGCCGCCGCTCGACGCCGCAGCGGCTGCGCCCGGGCGTGCGTGATCGGCAGCACGGTGACGTCGGGCAGTTCGTCGGCGGAGCGCTGGCTGGTCAGGTCGAAGACGCGGATCGACGACACCACGTCGCCCCACCATTCGAGCCGCGCCGGCGACGCCATGCCGAAGCCGTAGACGTCGACGATCCCGCCGCGCACCGAGAACTCGGCCACCTCGGTGACCGACGGGACCCGCTGGTATCCCATCCGCTCCAGCACCGCCACCACGTCGCGCAGCGGCCGGTCCTCCCCGACCGCCACCTGGAGGCGGAGCGCTTCCAGCTCCGCCGGCACCGCGGTGCGCTCGGCGCTGGCGCGCGCGGTGGTGACCAGGATGCGCAGCTGGCCGCGCAGCAGGGCGTCGAGCGTCTCGATCCGTTCGCCGGCGATCTCGAAATGCGGCTCTTCCTCGCCGAGCGCTTCGCGCTGGGGATAGAGCGCGACGCCGTCGCCGTCGAGGTTCTGGAGGTCGGTGAGCCAGCGTTCGGCGTCGGCGGGGGTGGTGGCGATGACGGCGACGAGGCGGCCGGCGCCGAGCCGCTGGGTGAGCCAGGTGGCCAGCACCGCACCGCTCGACCCGGGAAGGCCGCCGAGGCGCACGGCGTCGCCGCGCGCAGGAAGCCGTTCCGCCAGCGCGCGAACGATCGCACAGCGGTCAAAGGCATCGAGGATGAGGCGCAGCGTCACAGGTTCGACATTGCCATCACAAAGAAGTCCGCACCGCGACGACGGTGTCGGCGCAGCACGGTGAACGGGGTGGAAAATAGGGGAGACCGGGTGTCCGTGCAACCACCGGGGGCCGGAACGACGAACGCCGGCTTCGTGAGGAGGCCGGCGTTCGGGGGTCGCGTGGGCGCCGATCAGGCGGTTCGGCGGCGGGGGCGGCGGCGGCGCACGGTGCCGGCCCCGAGCAACGGCAGGCCGAGTGCCAGGAGGGAGACGGTCGACGGCTCGGGCACGGCCGCGGGCGTCACTACGAGCGAGACGTTGTCGATGCCCTGCTGGTAGTAATACTGGTTGTCGACCGTGGCGAAGCGAAGCGTGTAGGTGCCAGGCGCGAGGAATCCCGACAGGTCGTAAGTGTAGGTCTGCCACTGGCCGAACGGCGGGTCGGTTCAATGCCGGTGTAGGCCAGATAGTCGCTGGCGCCGATGCCGGCGGCGAACGGATCACCGGCGCTCAGATCGCCGGCCCAGAGGTCGGCGAGACTGAATTGCGAGCACTCGGTATCGAACTCGATTGCGCCCGACGCCCGTTGCGTCACAAGGCCCCCCGTCATCCGGTCCTGGACGAACATGTCGAATGACAGCGTGGCGGAACTCACCGCGTATGGCACGGTGAACGTTTGCAGAGCACACCGGCGGAAACGTCATTCTCATCCGACAGCGCATAGTAGGACCCGCCGGACGGCCCGGGCGTCGCGTATTCCCGAATAGGGGGCGAGCATGTCGCCGGTGACCGAATACATCTCGCTGGCGTCGGGATACACACCGTTGGTTATGCTGCCATCCTCGGTGAACGCCTGCCAGCCGGTGAGGTCCCCGGTTTCGAACCCGCCGTTGACGATCAATTGCTGCGCCGAAGCGGTTGCGGGGAGAACGAGTACGGCGGCGCAGACGCCGAGGACGTAGCGTACGTGCATGATGGGCTCCGAACGGACGATGAAGGGCGCAAGTCGAACACGCGCTGCGCTGCATCAGTCGTGCCGCCGGGCAATGCCGATGGAATGCGGGTTTGCGGGTACCGCGTGCCGCAGCTCGTCAACACGTTGTCGCAGCGGGCGGGACAACGCATGCGTACATCTACCCAGTCATGCCGCCGCGCGAAATCTGCCGGCGAGCAATGTCTCGGCCACCACGCACGCGAGGCGAGCAGCAGCAACAGACCGCGCAGATCACGGCGCCCGCCCAGCGAGAAGGCGAGCGCGGTACCCGCGATCGACGCCGGCGACGACGGCGCCGGCCCACAGGCCGCGCAGCTCGCTGTCGGAGGCGCGCGCCAGCGCCGACTCACGCGGGTCGATGCCGCACCGTGACCGCTCCGACGGTGTCGCCGCCGGCGAGCAGGCGGTAGACGCCGGGAGCGGCGGGGCGCCACGCCGAGCCGCTCGACCGGCGTCGTGACGCCGTCCGCGCGTCACCGCGGTGACCCGATCCGGCAGTGAGATCGGCTCGCCGGCGACGGCATCGGGAGCGAGCGGCTCGCCGCGCACGGCACGGGTCAGCAGGCGTCGAGGAACGGCACGAACGCCGCCGTGAGCGGCAGCGCGGTCCAGCCGGGTCGAACCGCGACCCGACCAGCACGCACGTTGCCGCTGCGCACCACCCACGGTGAACCGCCCGCGGTGACCAGCACCTCGCCGTTGCCGCTGATCGGCTCGAGCGTCAAGCGGCGGCTCGAGCGACACCCGGCCGGCAAGCAGCGTCGACGCTGTCGGTCTGCGACGGCGCCGGCGACCATGGCGCCGAAGCGCCAGCCGATCCCGCGCGCCTGCGAGCTGGCGATCGAGGGCGCCGGTCTGCGCCGGATCGGCCGGCGGCAACACCACGCTCGGCGCCGGGCCCGAGCGTGCCGAGCGTGATGCCGTTGCCGCGCGCGGACCCGTCCCGCGGCGGCGAGCACAGCGAGTGCCGCGTCGATGTAGCGATCGGTGCTGTCCCACGACACCACGGCCGGCGGCGCCACCCGCAGCGATATCGCCACCGAGTCGTCGAGCCGCAATTCGTCGGGCGGCAGCACCGCGGCGAGCGTGGTCCAGCCGGTGGGCACCGCGCCGATGCGCTGCACCGACGGCACGCCCGGCGTGAGCAGCACGTCGCGCACGGCGCGCCCGCCCGCCAGCGAGCGTGACCGGCACCGGCGTGGTGTCGCTCGGCGGTGACCATGACGGTGACCTCACCGCCATCGGGGCTCCACGGCTGCAGCCCCGACGCGAGGGCGCAATGGCGCGGTTGGACGGCTCGGCGGTGACCGGGCGGACAACCAGCAGCGGCCCGCTTCCTTGCGCCGGGCCGAGGGCGGTGCGCTGGGCGTCGGTGGCCACCACGACTTCGCCCGGCAGGCCGGCCGCGGCGATCAGCGTACGCGCGTGCGAGATCGCGGCGCCGAGGTCGAGCCGGACCGGTTCGGCGGCGAGTTCATGAAGATGCGCCCGGAGCTGGGCCGCCGAGCCGGCGCGCGCCACGCCGTCGGCGGCGACGAGCCAGAGCCGGTCGGTCGGTGCGGCGCGGTCGAGCACGCGGTCGGCGGCGGCGACCAGGGCGGCAAGTTGCGGTTCGCCGTCGACGATGGCGCCGCTGCTCGCCGAGTTGTCGACCACCAGCACCAGGGCGGTGGGGGCGTGGGTGCCGATCGAGCCGCGCTGCCACGTGGCACCGGCGGCCGCCAGGACCACGGCCACGATGAGCAGCGTGCGCACCAGCAGCAGGAGCAGGTTGCGCAGCTGCACGCGGCGTCGCTGGCGGCGGGTGGCATCTTCGAGATATCGCACCGCCGGGAAGACCACCTCGGGCGGCTCGTGGCGCTGCAGCAGGTGGAGCATCAGCGGCAGGGCCGCGGCGGCCAGGCCGAGCAGCGCCCAGGGTGCGGTGAAGCCGATCACGCCCGCAGCGCCCGGCCGAGCGCGGTGCCCGAACGGCTGATCGGTGGTGACCAGCGCGTACCGCACGCCCGCGGCACGGCATGACGCGCCCCACGCGCGCACCACCGCCTGCGACGGTGCGGCGATATGCCGCCGGCCCACTCGTCGGGCTCGAGCGTCACGGTGAGGTGCGTTCTCGGGATCGCGATAGCGCGTCTCGCCGCCGCGCGCCAGTTCCAGTTCGGCCGGGATCGGCCACGTGCAGCACCAGCACATCGTGACCGCGGTGACGGAGATACTTGAGCGCCTTGAGCGCCAGCTCGCGATCGAGCAGGAGGTCGGAGACGAACACCACCAATCCGCGGGTGCGGAGCGCGCCGACCACCTGGCGGAGCGCCGGTTCGGCGGCGGTGCCCTGACCGGCGGCAGCGCGCCATCAGGGCGGCGGCGAGCGACGTCCCAGTGCGATTGGCGGGCGCGCGGCGGGCAGGACGTCGCGCACCGCCTCGTCGAACGTGATCAGGCCGACCGCATCGCGCTGGCGCAACAGCACCATCGCGAGTGCGGCGGCGAGGCGACGGGCGTAATCGTACTTGGCGAGGCGCTCGGCGCTGCCGCTCCATGCCATCGACGCGCTGGCGTCGAGCACGATCATGGCGCGGAGATCGGTTTCTTCCTCGAACTGCTTGACGTAGAGACGGTCGGTGCGGGCCAGCAACTTCCAATCGACGTAGCGCGGCTCGTCGCCAGCCTGGTACTGGCGATGTTCCGCGAACTCCACCGAGAACCCGCGCCGCGGGGACCGATGGAGTCCGGCAAGGAAGCCCTCGACGATGCCGCTGGTGGCGACCTCGAGCCCGCCCAGCCGGGCGACATCGGCGGGCGAGAGCAGGTCCAGGCGGGCGGCACCCTGGGCGCGACGGGCGCGCGGCATGGCGGCCGGAACGTACGAGTGCCGATGGGGAGCCGTCAACGCGCCGCCATGCTCCGGATAGCTTTCACCCGCCGATCCTCCTCATCGAAGGAACCACGCCATGGCCGACTCACCGGTGTCACTCGACGATTTCCAGGCATTCCGCACCCGGATGAACGAGGTGATCCTCGGCGCCGGCAATCTCACCATCAACCGCTTCTTCGCCCTCGACCACCGGGCGTACGAACCGGGCGCGCTCGGCACGAAGGTGAAGGAAATGCTCGGCCTGGTGGCGAGCCTGGTGCTGCGGTGCGACGACTGCGTCACCTATCACGTGGTGCGCTGTCACGAAGAGGGGGTGACCCGGGAGGAATTCCTCGACCTCTTCGGCGTGGGACTCGTCGTGGGCGGCAGCATCGTGATCCCGCACCTGCGCCGGGCGATGGCGCGGCTGGAGGAACTGCAGGCGTGAGAGATTGGTCTAGGGTCGAGGGTCGACAGTCGAGGGCGGGCGGCGGGTCATGAGCACGCCGGCGATGATCAGCGCGCCACCGAGCAGGTGGAAGACGCCGGGCCGTTCGCCCAGTCCGATCATCGCAATCACGGTGGCGACCAATGGCACGATGGTGTTGTAGACCACGGTCCGCGAAGCCCCGAGAATCGCCACGCCGTAATTCCAGAAGATGTAGGCGGCCACCAGCGACAGCAGTGACGAGTAGGCCAGGCCGCCCCACCCCGCCAGCGACACCGCCGACCAATGGGTGTGGAACAGTCCGGGCAAGCCGAGCAGCAGCAGCCCGGGCGTGCCGGTGTAGGTGACCCAGGCGGTGATCCGCAGCGGCGACATCGGCAGCGCCCAGCGGCGCAGCAGCAGGGTGTACGCGGCCCAGAGGATGTTGGCGCCGAGCAGCAGCAGCTCGCCGGGGCCGATTCCCCAGCCCAGCGTCCCCCCGCGGGCCAACAGCACCACGACGACGCCCACCGTCGCCACCACCACCGCCCAGCGCTGCCGCACCGTCACCGGTTCGACGTGCAGGACCCAGGCGGCGAGCGTCACCATCGCCGGCATGCCCGCGAGGATCAGCGAACTCTTCGTGGCGGACGTGCGGTCGAGTCCGAGGATGAAGCAGACCTGGTAGATGGTGTTGCCGATCAGCCCCAGCCAGACGAGCGGCCAGAACGCGCCCGGCGGTAACGGCTCGGGGCGTTCCAGCCAGCGCACCACGCCCCACAGCACCACCGACCCCAGCGCAAAGCGCATGGCGGTGAACGCGAGCGGGTCGAGCTGAGTGAAGGCGAGTTTGACCGCGGTGAAATTGCCGCCCCAGAGGAGCACCACGAGCAGCATGCCGGCGGACGGAGAGATCCGGTGCCTGGAAAACATGGGGGCGGAATATAGGAGTCGGGAGCCATGAGCCATGAGCCATGAGCCATGAGCCATGAGCCATGAGCCATGAGCCATGAGCCATGAGCCATGAGCCATGAGCCATGAGCCATGAGCCATGAGCCATGAGCCATGAGCCATGAGCCATGAGCCATGAGCCATGGGCCGGTGCCTCGAGACCCTCACTCACGACTCACGACCGATGACCAACGACCTCTATATTCCGGCGATGGACCAGTCCCGCATCCGCAACTTCTGCATCGTGGCGCACATCGACCATGGCAAGTCGACCCTGGCCGACCGCCTCATCGAGCAGACCGGCACCGTCCCGAAGCGCGAGATGCGGGAGCAGCTGCTCGACACGATGGACCTCGAGCGCGAACGGGGCATCACCATCAAGCTCAACGCCGTGCGGATGCAGTATGCCGCGGCGGACGGCACCGAGTACGAACTGAACCTGATCGACACGCCCGGGCACGTCGACTTCACCTATGAAGTCTCGCGATCGCTGGCGGCGTGCGAGGGCGCCATCCTGGTGGTCGACGCCTCGCAGGGAATGCAGGCCCAGACGCTGTCGAACCTCTTCCTGGCGCTCGACGCCGGGCTTGAGATCATCCCGGTCCTGAACAAGATCGATCTCCCCAGCGCCGAACCGGAGAAGCGGGCGCGCGAGATCATGGAACTGATCGGCTCCCGGCGCGAAGAGATCCTGTCGGTCTCGGCCAAGGAGGGAACCGGCGTGCCGGCGTTGCTCGAGCAGATCGTGACGAAGATTCCGCCGCCGCGCGGCCACCGGGACGCGCCGCTCCGGGCGCTGATCTTCGATTCGTACTACGACCGCTATCGCGGCGTGATCCCCAGCGTCCGGGTGGTCGACGGGCAGCATGGCGCCGGGCATGCGGGTGGCGTTCGGTGCCCACCCCGACGACGTCTACGTGCTCGACGAAGTGGGCGTGCTCGCGCTGGGCCAGCGGGCCACCGCCCAGCTGGAGGCGGGTGAGGTGGGCTACTGCATTGCCAACCTCCGCGACGTGCGGGACGCCCGTGTGGGCGACACCGTGTTCGACGCCGACCGCCGGGCCGCCGAGCTGCTGCCCGGGTATCGCGAGGTCAAGTCGATGGTGTTCGCCGGCGTCTACCCGACCGACGCCGACCAGTACGAAGGGCTGCGCGACGCCCTGGAAAAGCTGCGACTCAACGACGCCTCGCTGCAATACGAGCCGGAATCGTCCACCGCGCTGGGGTTCGGCTTCCGCTGCGGTTTTCTCGGGCTGCTGCACCTGGAGATCGTGCAGGAGCGGCTGCAGCGGGAATTCGGGCTCGACCTGATCACCACCGTCCCCACGGTGGAGTATCACGTGTTCCGCACCAACGGCGACATGACGGTGGTCGAGAATCCCAGCACGCTGCCCGATCCGGCGGTGATCGACCGGATCGAGGAGCCGATCGTGCGGGCCCGGATCATGGCGCCGGCCGACTATATCGGCGGCATCCTGCAGCTGGGCCAGGAACGGCGCGGCATCTACCACGGCATGAACTACATCGATCCGACGCGGGTCGAATTCAGCTTCGACTTTCCGCTGGGCGAAATCGTGCTCGACTTCTACGACAAGCTGAAGTCGCTGTCGCGGGGCTACGCCTCGCTCGACTACGAAATGGCGGGATACCGCGAGGCCGACCTGGTCAAGCTCGACATGATGCTCAACGGCGACCCGATCGATGCCTTCAGCGTCATCATTCATCGCGACAAGGCGTACGACTGGGGACGGAAGATCGCCGAGAAGCTGAAGACGCTCATTCCGCGCCAGCTCTTTCCGGTGGCGATCCAGGCGGCCATCGGCAACAAGGTGATCGCGCGCGAGACCATTGCGGCGCTGCGCAAGGATGTGCTGGCCAAGTGTTATGGCGGCGACATCACCCGGAAGCGGAAGCTGCTGGAAAAGCAGAAGGAAGGAAAGAAGCGGATGAAGCAGGTGGGATCGGTCGAGATTCCGCAGGAGGCGTTCCTGGCCGTCCTGCAGGTCGACTGATGGCGTGACGCCACCCCGCCGGCGTATCGGGTTCGATGCCGTCCGCGCGCTGCGCAACGACACCGGCCTGGGCAATTACGCGCGCGGCGTGCTGCGCGCGCTGCACCAGGTCGAGCCGTCGCTCGACCTGCTGCTCTGTACCCCCCGGCCGCCGACCGCGGCCTACCGCGCGCTGCCCGGCGAACTCGACGCCGGGGTGCTCCTGCCGCCGCGCTGGGCGCGGGCGGCGCTGGGTCGGGCCATGTGGCGGACGTGGCGGCTGGGCCGCGCCGCCGCGGCGCGTGGCGTCGAACTCTATCACGGCCTCACCCACGAGATGCCGCGCGATCTTCCCGCCACCGGCGTGCCGTCGGTGGTGACGGTGCACGACGTGCTCTACCACAGCCACCCCGAGTTCTTCCCCGCCGCCGACCGCCGCAGCTACGCGTGGCGGTACGGGTGGAGCATCGAACACACCGACCTGATCGTGGCGGTCAGTGCGGCGACCCGCGACGCGTTGCTGGCCGCCTATCCGGTGCCATCGTCACGCATCGCCGTCATCCCGCCGCCGCGCGATCCGCGCTTCGCGATCCCGGTGCCGGCGGCCGAACGCCTCGCCGTGCTGGCGCGCCACGGCCTGCCGCCCCGATATCTGCTGTCGGTCGGCACCCTCGAAGAGCGGAAGAACCACGCGGCGCTCGTCGCAGCCGTGGCGCGACTCGACCCCGGAACCACGCCGCCACTGCTGCTGGTGGGTCGCGACCGCGGCATGGCGCGCAAGCTCACCTTCTTGGCCTCGGCGCTCCACGTCGCCGAGCGGGTGCTGATCCGGACCGACGTGCCGGCGGCGCACCTCCCGGCCGTGGTGCAGGGCGCGGCGCTCTTTCTCTTTCCGTCGCGCGCCGAGGGGTTCGGCATGCCGATCGTCGAAGCAATGAGCGCCGGCGTGCCGGTGATCGCCAGCGACACCCCGGCGCTGGCCGAAGCGGGGGGACCGGCCACGGTCTATATCCCCGCCGCGGACGTGGTCTCGCTGGCCGCCGCCATCCGGCTGGTGCTCGACGACCCCGATCACGCCGCGGCGATGGCGGCGGCCGGGCGTCGCTACGTGGCGCGCTTCGACGGCAGCACGCTGGCGCCGATGCTTCTCCACGTCTACGATGCGGTACTCGCCGGACGCCGGCTACCCACAGGAGCGGCGTGAATGCGCTGGGTCATCGGAATCGACATCGGGGGCACCAACCTGGTCACCGGTGCCGTGGCCGAAGACGGCTCGCGCGTTGTCGGCGCGCAGTCCCAGCCCACCGACGTCGAACGCGGTCCCGATGCCATCATCGCCCACCTCGTGGCGATGGTGGCCGAGACCCGTTCCCGGCTGGAGCGGGACACCCCCGGAGCGGAAGTGATCGGCGCCGGGGTCGGCGTGCCGGGCCCGCTCGATATCCGTCGCGGCATCGTGCTGCTGACGCCGAATCTGGGCTGGACCAACCTGCCGCTCCGCGCCCGCCTGGCCGAAGGCCTCAGGCTGGCCACCTTCATCGACAACGATGCCAACGCGGCGGTCCTGGGCGAGTGCTGGGTGGGCGCCGCGCAGGACGCGCATTACGTGATCGGGCTGACGATCGGCACCGGCATCGGCGGCGGCATCGTGCTCGACGGCCGGCTCTACCATGGCGCGTCGGACGCGGCCGGCGAGTTCGGGCACGTCACCATCGACGTCAACGGCCCGAAATGCGCCTGCGGCAATCACGGCTGTCTCGAAGCGTATGCCTCGGGACGCAACATCGCGCGGCGGGCCGTCGAACAGCTCGCCCGCGGCGGGGAAAGCCGGTTGCTGGCGATGGTCGGCGGCGACCTGACGGCGATCACGGCGCAGCTGGTGTTCGACGCCGCCGGCCAGGGCGACGAACTGGCGGCGCGCGTGGCGCGCGACACCGCACGCTACCTCGGGATCGGCATCGCCAACTTCGTCAACATCTTCAATCCCGACGTGGTGGTCGTGCTGGGCGGCGTGACCCACGCCGGCGATCTCCTGTTCGCGCCGCTGCGCCGCGAGGTGGAGCGGCGGGCGTTCAAGCCGGCGGTGGACGCCTGCCGGATCATCCCCGGAGCGCTCGACGGACTGGCCGGCGTCTACGGCGCCGCGCGCGTGTTCCTCGACCAGCGGCGGCCGGCGCCGTGACCCGCCGCGTCGGCGTCGTCGGGGCGCTGGTCTGGGACGAGATCTTCGGTCGCGATCCGGTGGCCCCGCCGATCGAGGAGTGGGGCGGCATTGCCTACGCGCTGGCGGCGATGGACGCGGCCCTGCCGCCGGACTGGGAGCTGGTGCCGCTGATCAAGGTGGGGCGCGACCTCGCCCCGCAGGCGGCGGAGTTCCTCCGGACGCTGCGCCGGGTGGCACCCGGGGCGCGGTTCATCGAAGTGCCGGTGCCGAACAACCGCGTGACGCTGCGTTATCAGGTCAACGCCCGGCGCTGCGAGCGGATGTCCGGTGGCGTGCCGGCGTGGACGTGGCCGGAACTCGGGCCGCTGGTCGCCGATCTCGACGCGCTCTATGTCAACTTCATTTCAGGGTTCGAGATGACCCTCGGCACGGCCGCGGCCCTGCGACGCGGCTTCGACGGACCGATCTATGCCGATCTGCACTCGCTGTTCCTCGGCATGGGCGCCGACGGCATGCGGGTCCTGCGGCCGCTCCCCGACGTGCCGTCGTGGTTCGCGCAATTCGACGTGGTACAGCTCAACGAAGACGAGATGCGCGAGCTGGGAGACGACGCGCTCACCGTGGCCGCGGCGGCACTGCAGGCGGGGGTGAGCCTGCTCAACATCACGGTCGGCGCGCGGGGCGTGATCTACGTGGCGCGTCCCGGGTTCACCGGCTGGCGGGGCGACCTGCGGACGGCGCGCACGGCCACCGCCGACCGCAGCCCCACGCGCACCGAGCGCGTCGCGGCGGAGGCGGTCGACGCCATCGACCCGACCGGCTGCGGCGACGTCTTCGGCGCCACCTGCTGCGCGCGACTGCTCGCCGGCGATTCGGTCGCCGACGCGCTGGCCGCCGCCAACCGCGCGGCGGCGCGCAACGCCGGCTTCCGCGGCGCGACCACGCTGGCGCAACACCTGCGCGGCGAGCTGGTGTCGGCATGATGCGCGTCGTGCGGGTGCCGCAGTTCCTCGATCACCTGTCCCTCGATCAGGTCGCCGCGGCGCTCGGCGACTGGCCGCCGCCCCACCGGCTGCTGGTCGATGCGCGCACCACCGAATGGTCGTCGCCCGCGGGCTTCGTGGCGCTGCTCACCCTCGGCCAGGCGGTGGTCGCCGAGGGTGGCGCCCGACCGCAACTGGCGGTTCCCGCTGGCGAGGGCATTGCCTCGTACTGGGCCAGGGCCGGTTTCTTCCAGTACGCCGCCGACCTGTTCGAGCTGCACGGCAAGGTGCCGCGGCGCCGCACCGACCTGAGCGATCTCCTGCTCCCGGTGACCGCGATCGGCACCGCCAACGACGTGCACGATGTCGTGGGGCGGATCAGCGAACACGCCACCCGGATCCTCAAGAACGAACTGGGACTGGAAGCCAGCGTGGTCGGCGGATTCGGCCAGTCGCTGTCGGAGAGCTGCCAGAACATCATCGAGCACGCCGGCACGCCCGGGTGGGTGATGGCCCACGTGTATACCTACCGGCAGCGGCTGTCGGGACGGAAGGTGGCGGTGATCGCCGTCAGCGACGCCGGCATCGGCTTCCGCCGATCGCTCGAAGCGACCCAGGCCACGCGCTTCGGCGACCGCTGGAACGACGGCACGGCCATCGAGAGCGCACTCATCCACGGCGTCTCCCGCTTCCGCGATCCGGGGCGCGGCCAGGGGCTGGCCGGCACCAAGCGCTATCTTGCCCGGTGGCAGGGCAAGATCTCCATCCGCAGCGGCACCGCCCGGGTCAGTATCGTGCCCGAATGGGACCACGAGTTGCCGCGGATGGAGGGCCTTCCCTGGTTCCCCGGTTCGCAAGTCACGATCTTCATTCCGGGAAAGGAGCCGGCGGCGTGAGCGCGGTGATCCGACTCGACATCGTGTTGCGCGAAGCGGTCGAAACGCCGTACCGCGACCTGGTCACGCGACCGACAGGCGCTGCGGTGCGCAACCGCGTGCTGGGCGTGCTGCGCGACGCCCCCGGCATCGACGCGCTGCTCGACTTTTCCGGGGTCGGCCTGGTCGATTTTTCCTGCGCCGACGAAGTCGTGGCCAAGCTGCTGCAGGAAGCCCTGGCAATGCCGGTCTGCCGCGTGGTGCTGCGCGGCGTGCATGAACACCACGCCGATGCCATCGAACACGCCCTGGCGCGCCACGGCCTGATCGTGGTGGCGCTGCTCGCCGATACGCCGCGCCCGCGGCTCCTCGGCGCCGTGGCCGACGACTGGCGCGACGCCTTCGCCACCCTCGACCTGCTGGGACGCGTCCCCGCAGGCGATGTGGCCGAAGCGCTCGCCTGGCCGCTGCCGCGGGCCGCCGAAGCACTCGGCGGCCTGGCGCACCGGCGCTGCGTAGTGGCCCATCCCGACGCCACCTACGAACTGGGAGCGGTGGCATGACGCGCCGCTACGGGTTCTCCACCCTGGCGATCCACGGCCGCCCGCACCGCGGCCGGGAGCGGACGCCGGCGGTCACGCCGATCTTCCAGAGCGCCACGTTCCGCAATCCGATCGGCAGCGACGACGAGGTGCTCTACAGCCGGTACGGCAACAACCCCAATCAGGAAGAGCTGGCGCGGCGCTACGCGCTGCTCGAGGGCGCCGAGCGGGCGATCTTCGTGGCGAGCGGCATGGCGGCGACGGCGCTGGCGCATCTCGCCGTCCTCCGCCCCGGCGATCATCTCGTGTCGTCGCGGTGGATCTACGGCGGCACCCGGGTGCTGTTCGACACCGAGTTCGCCCGCCACGATATCGCGGTGACGTATGTCGAGCCGGACCGGCCGCGGGACTGGCGCAAGGCGATCCGCAAGACGACACGGGCGATCTTCGTCGAAGCGCTCACCAACCCGACGATGCGGGTGGTGAATGTCCCGGCGATCGCCAAGGTGACGCAGGACCTCGGCCTGGCGCTGCTGGTCGACAGCACGTTTGCGTCGCCGATCAATTTCCGGCCGCTGGAACACGGCGCCGACGTGGTGATCACCAGCGCCACCAAGTACCTCAACGGCCACAGCGATGTCATTGCCGGCGCGGTGGCGGGCAGCGCGTCGCTGATCGACGAAGTGACGCGCCTGATGCGCAGCTGGGGGCCGTCGATCGATCCGCACACCGCCTGGCTTACCGAGCGCGGCATGAAGACGCTGGCGCTGCGGGTGGCGCGCGCGAACGCCAACGCGATGGCGGTCGCCAAATGGGCCGCGGGCCGGCCGGAGTTCGCCGCGGTCCATTATCCCGGGTTGACGTCGCACCCCGACCATCGCCTCGCGGCGTCGTTGTTCGACGGGTACGGCGGCCTGGTGGGCCTGGCGCTCAAGGGCGGCGCGCCGGCTGCCAAGCGCTTTCTCAGCCAGCTCAAGGTGATCGTGCATGCGCCGTCGCTCGCCGGCGTCGAGTCGCTCATCTCCGAACCGCGACTGACATCGCACAAGGCGCTCACCCCCGACGAGCGCGCCGCGCTCGGCATTCCCGACGGATTTCTCCGCCTCTCCTGCGGCTGCGAGGACAGCGCCGACCTGATCGCCGATCTTGCCCGGGGGCTGTAGCCGCCGCCGCATTCCCGGGCGCGGCGGCCGGTGTATTTTGGAATCGTGATCCGCTTCACCAAAGTCGCCATGCGCTACGCCACCGGCACCGAGGTGGCGCTCGAGGACATCACCTTCCACGTCGGACGGGGAGAGTTCGTCTTCCTGACCGGGCACTCCGGTGCCGGCAAGACGACGCTGCTGAAGCTGATGTATGCCGAGCAGCGCCCGTCGTCGGGCGACGTGCGCGTGTCGGGCTTCGGCATCAGCCGCATCGGGCCCGACGAAATTCCCCGGCTGCGCCGCCGACTCGGCATCGTGTTCCAGGATTTCCAGCTGCTCGAAGACCGCACCGCGGCGGAAAACGTGGCGTTTGCGCTGGAGGTGACCGGCGCGCGCCCGGACGTGATCCCGGCCCGGGTGGCGCGGGTGCTCGACCAGGTGGGGCTGGCCGCCCGGGGCGGCGCGTTCCCGCGCGAGCTCTCCGGCGGTGAGCAGCAGCGCGTCGCCATCGCCCGCGCCCTGGTGAACGATCCGCCCGTGCTCCTGGCCGACGAGCCCACCGGCAACCTCGACGAACGGGCCACGCGCGGCGTCTTCCAGCTGCTCTGCGACATCAACGCCGCCGGCACCGTGGTGGTGATGGCGACGCACGACCTCGACCTGGTCCGGCACGCCAGCCAGCGGACGCTGGAACTGCGCGACGGCCGGCTGGTGTTCGATTCCGCCAACGACGCCCGGGAGCGCTGGTGAACCTGATCGGCCGCGAGGCGTTGCTGGCGTTCCGCCGCACCCGGACGCTCTCGGCGTTGTCGGTCACGACCATCGCCTTCGCGCTCTTCGTCTCCGGCCTGTTCGGCCTGGTGGCGCTCAACCTCCGGACCGCGATCGCGTCGGTCGCCGAGCGGGTGCAGGTGGTGGCCTTCGTGCAACGCGGCACACCCACCGAAGCGATCACCGCGGCGATGCAGGACATCGCGGCGTTTCCCGAAGTGCTCGACGTCCAGTACGTCTCCGAGACCGACGCCCTGGCGCGCGCCAAGCGCGAGCTGGTGGAATTCCGCGATCGTCTACCAGGACCTCGAGGTCAATCCGCTGCCGCCCTCGATCGAACTCACGCTCAAGCCGGGCGACCGCGACGAGGCGCATGCGGCCGCGGTGGCCGACCGGCTGCGCGGCTTCGGGTTCGTCGACGATGTCCGCTTCGGCGAGGACTGGGTGCGGCAGCTCGATTCGCTGCGCAACATCGCCGGACTGGTCGGCCTGGCCATCGGGCTCGCCTTCGCCCTGGTCTCGGTGGTGATCATCGGCGTCACCATCCGCATGACGGTGCTGCAGCGCGCCCGGGAGATCCACATCATGCGGCTGGTGGGCGCCACCGACTGGTTCATCCGCGGTCCGTTCCTGCTCGAAGGCGCGCTGAAGGGATTGCTGGGCGGCGTGCTGGCGCTGCTGCTCTGCGCCGCGGCGCTCCTCGCCTTCCGGCGCGAGGGAATCGGCCTGGGCATCGGGCTGCAGTTCTTCAACGCCGGCGAAAGCCTGATTCTGCTCCTGTTCGGCGTGCTGCTGGGATTCGGAGGGTCCCTGGTGAGCGTCGGGCGGCACCTGCGCCGTGTCTGACCACCGCGTCCTCCGGCACGCCGTCGCCGCGCTGCTGCTGGTCGTCGCCGCGGCACCGCTTCCCGCGCAGCAGGACACGTCCCTCGCGGCGTCGCGTCGCCGGCTCGAGCAGATCCGCGCCGAGCGGCAGAAGCTGGAGCAGCAGCAGTTGCAGCTGCAGGGCCAGGTCAGCGATGCCGCCGCCACCGTCACCAACCTGCAGCGCCAGCGGGACGCGACGACACAGCTGGTCAGCGAACTCGAGCGGCAGATCCGCGGGCTCGGATCCCAGCTCGACCAGTCCGCGGCGGAGCTGGCGCTGGCGCAGGACAACCTGGCGCAGCGCGAAGCGGTGCTGCGGCGGCGGCTGGTGGACATCTACAAACGCGGGCCGCTGTACACCTTCCAGGTGCTGCTCACGGCGGAATCGTTCGGCGACCTGCTGGCGCGCTACAAGTACCTCTACCTCACCTCGCGGCAGGATCGCGAACTGGTCAACGAAGTCAAGAACCTCACCGCCACCGTCGGGCGCCGCCGCAACACGCTCCTCGGCGTCCGCACCCAGCTCGACGACCGACGCCAGGAACACGAACAGGAGATGCAGCACTACGCCCAGCTGGTGGACGAAAGCCGCAGCACGCTGCAGCAGCTGCAACGCAACGCGCAGCAGACCACGGCCCGGCTCGGGACCATCGAGAAGGAGCAGTCCCAGCTCACCGACCTGATCACGCGGCTGGAACGGGCCAGCGTCGCCGCCACCAACGACGTCAACGCCCCCGGCGCACTCACCACCGCGGATCTCGGCAAACTCGATTGGCCGGTCAACGGCACCGTCCTCTATCAGTTCGGCGCGCAGACGCTTCCCACCGGCGGCGTGATCCGGCACAACGGCATCGCCATCGCCGCGCCCCTCGGGACCCCGGTCAAGGCGGTCGAAGCCGGCCGGGTGGCGCTGGTGCAGCGCTTCGGCACCTACGGGCTGAGCGTGTTCGTGCGGCACCCCAACGGGTACTGGTCGCTGTACATGCAGTTGCAGAAGGCGGACGTGAAGGCGGGCGACCAGGTGACGCGCGGGCAGGTCATCGGGACCGTCGGCGGTCAGAACTCCGCCGAAAAGACCCCCCATCTCTACTTCGAAATCCGGGGCGACAACTCCATCGCGCTCGACCCGGCCGTCTGGCTCAAGCAGCGCCGCGGTAACTGATCAGGCCGCGCTGCCGATCCGTTCGACGTCCTGCGCCTTGCCGGCCAGCATCGCCGCTTCGACCATCGCGAAGAGATCTTCGGGCTTGTGCACGTCGGGGTGCGGATAGATCGCGACCCCGGCCGTCAACCGGCAGCGGATGCCGAGATGCAGCTCGCTGAGCCCCGCCGGGGCCATCCGGTCGCGCAGGCGGTGCACCGTCTGGCGGGCGCCGTCGAAATCGGTTTCGGGCAGCAGCAGCAGGAACTCCTCACCGCCGTAACGCGCCACGAAATCGGATGCGCGCAGCTCGCGCTGCAGCAGGCGCCCCAGGTCGGCCAGCAGCCGGTTGCCGCCGTCGCGCCCGAGACGATCGTTGATGGTGCGCATCCCGTCGATGTCGAGCAGCACCAGCGCGAACGTCACATCGTAGCGCCGGGCCCGCTGGAATTCCTCGCGAATGCGGGCGTCGAGGGCGTCGAGCGTCCCGCACCCGGTGAGCGGATCGACGTGCGACGCCAACGCCTGCCGCCGCGCAATGGCGCCGCGACGATCGTCGGCCTCGAGCAGGCGCGCGGTGGCCGACACCGCCAGTTCGGCGAACGCCACCTGACCGGGCGTGATCACGCCTTCGCCCCGGCGGGTGCGCAGGACCAGCGTACCGATCGGCCGGCCGAACGGGAGCAGCGGAATCGCCGCGGTGCTTTCGAGGTTGGGATGCGGCAGCGCCGGGCGCGGTTCGCCGCCGGTGCCGTCGGCGAACAACTGGCTGCGGCCGATATCCCGCACCACCACCGTCTGCCGCGACTCCAACGCCGCCCGTGACTCCGGCCAGCGCGCCGAGGTCGACTTCGGCGTCGCGCACTCGCGGCGCATCGGTCGCCGCGAGCAACCGCCCGCCGGAACTCTCTTCGACATGCAACACGCAGCTCACCGAGTGGAGATCGAGCGCCTGCGCCACGGCCCGGGCCAGCGCGGTCAGCATGTCGTCGCGATGCAGTTCGGCCGCCACTTCCTGGATGATCCCGAAGAGCTTGAGGTCGGTCGTGCCGGGCCCCTGCATCCCCGGCCACGAGCTGATCACCCGTGCCTCGATCCGGGCGATCAGCACCGGCGCCTCAAGCGGCAACAGGATGGCGTCGTCCGCCCCGGCCTCGACCGCCCGGACCAGATCGGCACCCGAGCCCCCCGTGATCAGCAGCACCACCCGGACCCCACGGCTCTGGGATTCGGTGATGAGCTCTTCCAATCGCGGCAGTTCGGCCTCGAAATTGGTGCAAGTTGCAACAATAAGCGTCGGCCGAGAGGGCACCTCGTCGATCGAGGCACCCTCCACCACTTGGAACCCGGACCGGATCAGGTCACGTTCGAGCCCTTCGGGGCGCCCGGCAAGGTCGCCTTGGAGCATGACGAGGGGCCGCATGGCGGAATCGCGCCCACTGGCGGCTGAGGCAACACGCGAGGAATCGATGCGCACGAAATCGGACACTCGATCTCACCGGAAAAGGTCAGAACAGGGCCGGAGCGGGTCCCCCGAACTGATCGGGGCGCACGTTTCGACCCAGGGCGGTCCCGCCACGGCGCCGGGGCGCAGCACGGCGATCGGAGCGACGGCGATCCAGCTGTTCACCAAGACCCCCAACATGTGGCGCGAACCTCAGGTGACGCCGGAGATCGCGGCGGCGTTTGCCGCCGCTCGCCGGACCGACCCGGTCGCCGCCATCGTGTCGCACGATTCGTACCTGATCAACCTCGCCTCGCCGGATCCTGCCATCCGGGGCCGGTCGCTGGAAGCCTTCACCGGCGAGCTCCGGCGGTCGGCCATACTCGGCCTGGACGGAGTGGTCTCCCATCCGGGGAATTTCATGGACGACCGCGAGGCCGGGATGGCCCGGAACGCATCGGCCATCACGGCGGCGTTGCGGGCCGTCCCCGGCCCCCTGATGCTGCTGCTCGAGACCACGGCCGGGACCGGCACCGCCCTCGGGTCGCGCTTCGAGGAGCTGCGGGCCATCCGCGCCGCGGTGGCCGAAGACGTCCGCGTCCGCGTGGCGTTCTGCGCCGACACCTGCCACCTCTATTCCGCCGGTTACGACCTGGTGGGCGACTACGACGGTGTCTGGCGGGAGTGGGACGACGTGCTCGGGCTCGAGTTGCTCCGGGCGATCCATGTCAACGATTCGAAGACGCCGTTCGACTCGCATCGCGATCGGCACGAACTGCTCGGTGACGGGTCACTCGGCGACGAGCCGTTCCGGCGCATCATGCGCGACGAACGCTTCGCCGCCGTGCCCAAGATTCTCGAAACGCCCAAAGGGGACGACGGCGTCACCAACGATCGCCGCATGCTGGCGCGGCTCCGCGAGTGGCGTGACGCGATTTGACGCGCTGCGTTCGCACCGGCATCTTCCCGATCCGATGCGTATCGCCTCCGCGATGGCCGTTCTGGCGTGCTGGGTTGCCCCGCTGGCAGGACAGGCCACGGTGCGGCTCACCGTGGGTGCGACGTACAGCTCGACGCTGGCGCGCGATCAGATCGTGGCCGACCGCAACCTCTATCTCCACACCGCCGTGGCACCCACCATTGCGGCGGGCGTCGCGCTCGCGACCGGCGGCGGCTACCGGGTCATCGTCGAGGGCCAGTACGCCCACGCGTCGATCTACCTGACCGAGGACAGCGCGCGCGCCAATCTCTGGGGGCTGGGCACGGCGAGCGTCGTGGCCCTGTTCGACGGGCCACTGGCACGGCATGTCCGCTGGCAGGTGGGCGGCGGCCGGATCTTCTATCAGTCGGCACAACGGGCCGGACTCTTTGCCGACGGGAACCCGAGCGCGTGGCTCTTTGCCGCGGGCGCCAGCTGGACGCATCCGATCGGCTCCGGGCTCGCGGCGCTGGCCACGCTGCGCTACACCGTGCACGGTTTCGTCACCAATTCGCTCCGGGCCAGTGGCTTTCAGCAGAGCCAGACGGTGAATCGCCTTGCGCTGCTGCTGGGACTGGAGCGACAGCTGTGAAGCGCGCGGCCTGGATCGCCGCGGCGGCGATCACGGTCGGCTGCACCCAGCTCACCGGCCCGCTCCGAGAGAACATCTACGATTACCGCCTGGTGATCCGCACCGACACGCTGACCTTCAACTGGCCGAGGAGCACGCTGCCGGTGCGCGTCTACGTGGCCCCCGGCGATTCGCTCCTGCCCGACGTCGAGACGGCGCTGGCGCGCTGGGAAGGGGTCTTCCTGTACGGCGAGTTCCGTTCCACGATGGCCAGCGACTCGGCGCACGCGGACATCATCGTCGAGAACAACATCTCGCCTGGTGGCGAAGGGGTACCGGCGTTCGCGCCGCAGTGTTCCGGGCTGACCCAGATCGACACCCTCAGTACGGCGTTCACCATCAGGTTGCCGATCCACGTCTATGTCTGGCCCAATGGCACCACCGCCGGACTGGGCGATTGCTACCGGATCACGATGACGCATGAAATGGGACACGCCATCGGTCTGCTCCATCATTCCCCCAATCCGGACGACGTGATGTACGCGGACCCGTCGATCGACGGGCTCAGTGCGCGCGACACCGCCACGGCGCAGGTTCTCTATCACCTGACACCCAACATGCAGATCGTCACCCGTCCGTAACACCACCAGCGTTGCCCGGAACCGCCAGTTGCGCCATTTTCCCACCTCCAGGCCGCCCGACCCGGGCGGCCTGCGTGCCTTTGCCGGAGTTGCAATGACTGCCACTGCCTCTTCGTCCGATCTTGCCGTTCCGTCGTGGGTCCGGCATGCCCGATTGAAGACCTGGGTGCGGGAAATGACCCAGCTGATGGAGCCGGACGCGGTACACTGGTGCGACGGGTCGCAGGAAGAATACGACGGACTGTGCCAGCAGATGGTGACGACGGGGACGCTGATCCGGCTCGACCCGGCGAAGCGTCCCAACTCGTTCCTGGCGCTCTCCGATCCCGAGCGACGTCGCCCGCGTCGAGGACCGCACCTTCATCTGCAGCAAGCGGAAGCAGGACGCCGGACCGACCAACAACTGGGTCGACCCGCGCGAAATGCGCGAGACGCTGCGCCGGCTGTTCGCCGGTTGCATGCGGGGACGGACGCTGTACGTCATCCCGTTCTCGATGGGACCGATCGGCTCGCCGATGTCGCACATCGGCGTCGAGATTCACCGACTCGCCCTACGTCGTGGTCAACATGCGGATCATGACTCGCATGGGCCGGGCGGCGCTGGACGCGCTCGGCGATCGCGATTTCGTGCCGTGCGTGCATTCGGTCGGCAAGCCGCTCGCGCCGCGGCGAGGCGGACGTGAAGTGGCCCTGCAACAACGACCAGAAGTACATCGTCCACTTCCCCGAGGAGCGGGAGATCTGGTCGTACGGGTCGGGGTACGGCGGCAACGCGCTGCTCGGCAAGAAGTGCTTCGCGCTGCGCATCGCCTCGGTCATGGCCCGCGACGAGGGGTGGATGGCCGAGCACACCCTGATCATGGGCGTGGAAAACCCGCAGGGCGAGAAGACCTACGTCGCGGCGGGCTTCCCCAGCGCCTGCGGCAAGACCAACTTCGCGATGCTCATCCCGCCCAAGGGCTACGACGGCTGGAAGGTCACCACCGTCGGCGACGACATCGCCTGGATCAAGCCGGGGAAGGACGGCCGGCTCTACGCCATCAACCCCGAAGCGGGCTTCTTCGGCGTCGCGCCCGGGCACGTCGAAGGAGACCAACCCCAACGCCATCGCGACGGTCGAACGGAACTGCATCTTCACCAACGTGGCCCTCACCGAAGACGGCGACGTCTGGTGGGAGGGACTCACCAAGGAACCGCCGGCGCAGCTCACCGACTGGCGCGGCAACCCGTGGACGCCGGCGAGCACCACGCCGGCGGCCCATCCCAACGCCCGTTTCACCGCGCCCACATCGCAATGCCCGTCGGTCGACGCCGCGTGGGAAGATCCGGCCGGCGTGCCGATCTCGGCGTTCATCTTCGGCGGCCGGCGAGCCACGACGGTGCCGCTGGTCTATCAGGCGTTCAACTGGAACTTCGGCGTCTATCTCGGCGCCACCGATCGGTTCGGAGACCACCGCCGCCGCCGCCGGCGCGGTGGGCCACGTGCGCCGCGATCCGTTCGCCATGCTGCCGTTCTGCGGCTATCACATGGGCGACTACTTCAACCACTGGCTGCAGATGGGCCGCGGGCCTGAGTCGATCCGCCGCGCATCTTCTGCGTCAACTGGTTCCGCAAGGACGAGCACGGGAAGTTCATCTGGCCCGGATACGGACAGAACATGCGCGTGCTGGAGTGGATCGTGGGCCGGGTCCGGGGCCGCGCCGCGGCGATCGAGAGCCCGATCGGCTGGATGCCGCGTTACGACGACCTCCGCTGGGAGGGACTGCGACTTCCCGAGAGCGACCTTCTGTCAAGCTGATGGGCATTGACCGCGAGCGGTGGAAGTCGGAGCTGCTGTCGCACCGCGAGCTGTTCGAGAAACTGTACGACCGCCTGCCGCAGGAGTTCATGTGGATGCGGGAGCTGATCCTCTCGGCGCTGTGGCGCAGCGAAGAGCACTGGCGACTGGAGCCGGAGACGGCCTGACCGGCGTCCGGAACGCCGACGAACGGGGGCTGCCCGGGCGGGCGGGCACGCGCACAGCCCGGTGGGGAGCATGAGCGCCGTCCATGACCTCCCGACCGAGATCATCCGCGACCCGCTGTGGGACAACATCCGGCTCGAGCCGGAAGCGATGGCGTGCGTCGAGACCGCGGCGTTCCAGCGGCTGCGCTATGTGCGCCAGCTGGGCCACGCGTTCCTCGTCTATCCCGGCGCCACCCATTCCCGCTTCGAACACGCCCTCGGCGCGTATCACCTGGCCCGCCGCGCCCTGGCGATGCTCGAGGATCGCGGCGACCTCGAGACTGGTCGACGACGAGGAGCGGCTCGCCGTCCGCCTGGCGGCGCTGCTGCACGACATCGGCCACTATCCGTTCTCGCACGCGCTGGAAGAGGCCGGCTTTCCCGACCACGAACGACTCGGCGCCGACGCCTTGCGCCTCGGCGAGCTCGGCGACGTGCTCCGATCGCTCGGCGGCGTTGCGCTCATCTCGCGGATCGCCGCGCTGATCCAGGGGCGCAGCACCTCGCCGCTGGCAGGGCTGGTGTCGGGCTCGCTCGACCTCGACAAGATCGACTATCTGAGCCGCGACGCGCGGATGTGCGGCGTGCCCTACGGCGTGGTCGACGTCGACCGGCTGCTGGCGTCACTGGTGCTGGTCGACGGCGGCGACGAGCCCGCGCGAGATCGGCGTGCACGAGAAGGGCGTCAGCGCGCTCGAGTCGCTCCTGTTCGCGAAGTACCAGATGTACCGCAACGTCTACTGGCACCACGCGGTACGGTCGGCCACCTGCATGTTCAAGCGGGCGGTGCGCACCACGGCGGCTCGCGGCGGCTGGACGCCGCGGAGATCGCCGAGGCCACCGACGACATCCTCGATCGCGGCCCTGCTGGCCCGTCGACCCCAGCGGGCTTGCCCACGCGCTCCGGGCCCGCCGGCTCTTACAAGCGGGCGCTCGACATCTCCGCCAGCGAGGTCCCCGATCACGAGCTGCGAATGGCTGGCGCGAGACCCGGAGCGGGTCGAAGCCGCCGAGGATCGCGCTCGCGCGGAGCTGGCGCTGCCGCCGCACGGCGTGCTGATCGACTTCCCCGCGCGGGCGTCGATGCTGAGCGTCGACCTGCCGCTGCAGACGCGCAACGGAGCCATCGAACGGCTCACCGACGAGGGACGCACCGGACATCTCGGATTGCCGCGGGTGGCTGACACGCTCTATCGCAGCGCGCGCCGGCTGCGGATCTTCACCGCCGAACCGCGGCGGCTGGAAGGCATTCCGGCGTGGCTGCGGTCGGACGAGCGCTAGCCGCCGGGTCAGCCCCGCACGGCCGGTACTTCGCCGGTGGTCGGCGCCACTTCCTCGATGCGGACCAGCACGGTGGTGATGTTGTCCAGCCCGCCACGGTGATTGGCGCCCGGCGATCAGGCTGTCGACTTTCCCTTCCAGATCGAGATCGTTCATCATCACGTCGCGCAGGTCGTCGTCTTCCAGCATCCCGGTCAGGCCGTCGGACGCCAGCAGCAGCAGGTCGTCGGCTTCGAGCGTGCCGACGTACAGGTCCGGATCGACGTCGTTGTTCGACCCGACGCAGCGGGTGATCACGTTGGCGTAGGGATGCACCCGCGCCTCGTCGGGGGTCAGCCGGCCGGCGTCGACCTGCTCCTGCACGTAGCGAGTGGTCCTTGGTGAGCTGCGACAGCACGCCGCCGCGCAGCATGTAGGCGCGCGAGTCGCCGACGTGGCCGATCAGGTAGCGGCGCGGCAGCAGCGACAGCACCGTCGTCGTCGTTCCCATGCCGCGCTTGTCGTGTTCGGTCAGGGTGCGACGGAAGATGGCGTCGTTGGCCGCGCGGATCGCGCCGACCATCTGCGCCATGATCTCGTCGTCGCTCATCCCGCGGACCGGCGCGAATCGCTCGGCGATGATCTGGGTCGCCATCTCGCTGGCCACCTCGCCGGCGGCGTGGCCACCCATGCCGTCGGCGACGATGAACAGCCCCCGCTCGCTGGCCATGAGGTAGGAATCCTCGTTGCCGGAGCGCACGACGCCGACATCGGTTCGAGCCGCACAGGAGAATCGCATTCAGCCCGACCGCACGACCAGGTAGATCGCGGCCGCGATCGCCAGCAGGCCGGCGACGAGCAGCACGCGGGGCCAGACCGACCCGCGCGGCTCGGGGAGGACGAACAGCAGGGGCGGCGCTTCCCCGACTTCGGCGATGTCGGAATCCTCCTGGCGGTCGTCGGGGCCGAAGGTCAGCGTCGTCTCGCCGAGCCGGAGGCTGGAGCCGGGCGAGAGCAGCATGACCTCACGCACCAGCTCGTCGTCGACCCACGACCCGCCGGCCGAGCCGAGGTCGCGGAAGTACCACAGCCCCTGCCGGAGCCGCAATTCGGCGTGGCGCGGGCTGACCCCTGACCCGGGAACGACCACGTCGTTGACGGAGTCGCTGCCGATGACGGACCACCTGGTGCCGGATGGCGAAAGCCGGTGGATCGGCCTCGCCGCCGCGGAGCCACAGCGTCGCCAGCTGCTTCGAACCTTCCAGAATCGACTCCACCGCAACGTGCGTGTGTCGGGGGACGGGGAAAGCTATCTGTCGCCGGGGTACGCGGGCAAGAATCATGCGGACTTCACCTCCGGACCGGCGCCCCGCTGCAGTCGCACCAGCCGCTGATAGAGCCCACCCGCCGCCATCAGTTCGCGGTGGGTCCCGGTTTCGCGCAATTCGCCGTGATGGAACACCAGGATCCGGTCGGCGTCGAGCACGGTATCGAGCCGGTGCGCCACCACCAGCGCCGTCCGGCCCCGCCGGAGGGTGGTGAGCGCGGCCTGGATCTGGCGCTCGGACTCGGGATCGACGGCACTCGTCGCTTCGTCGAGGAGCAACAGCGGCGGATCGCCGATCAGGGCGCGGGCAAACGACACCAGTTGCCGCTCCCCGACCGACAGCGACCGCCCGCGCTCGGCCACGATGTGGCGAACGCCGCCGGGGAGGCGATCGACCAGCCGGCTGACGCCGGTGGCGTCGAGCGAGGCCTGCCACCGCGCGGGGGCCACGTCCCGATCGAGTCGCAGGTTCCGCTCCAGGTCGCCGCGAAACAGGAAGAGGTCCTGCGGAACGAATCCGATCCGGTGGCGGAGTTCGTCGGCCGACACCGAGGCGATGTCGACACCGTCGAACAGCACCCGCCCCTCGGTCGGCAGATAGAAGCGCAGCAGCAGCGACAACACGGTGCTCTTCCCTGCTCCGGTGTGGCCCACCACCGCCACCGTCTCGCCGGGCTGCACGCGGAACGACACCGCGCGCAGCGCCCACGGCGCGTCGGGCGCGTAGCGGAACCAGACGTTGTCGAACACGACGTCACCGCGCGACGGCACCGGCAACGGGACCGGCGCGACCGGATCGGACACCGTCACCGGCGTGTCGAGCAGGCGGAAGATCCGCTCGCCGCTGGCCATGGCGCTCTGCAGCAGGTTGAACTTCTCCGACAGGTCCTGCAGCGGCTGGAAGAAGCGCCGCACCAGCTGGATGAACGCCGCGAGAACGCCCACCGTCAGCCCGGCCCCGAGGGCGTGCAGCCCCGCGTACCAGAGCAGCAGCGCGATGGCGGCCGACATCAGGAACTCCACCACCGGAAAGAACACGGAGTAGAGCGTGATCGAGCGCAGCAGCGTATCGAGATAGACGCGGTTGACCGCACCGAACGCCGCCGCCGTGGCGGCTTCGCGATCGAACAGCTGCACCACCCGGACGCCGGAGAGGTGCTCCTGCAGGAAGCTGTTGACGCGCGCCACCGCGGCGCGGATGTCGCTGAACGCGGTGCGCACCGATTGGCGGAAGAGGGTGACCACCAACCCCATCGCCGGCAGCGTGACGAACGCGGCCAGCGCCAGCCGCCAGTTGGCCGCCAGCATCAGCGCGCTGATCGCGACCAGCGTCGCCAGGTCGCCGATGACGGTCACGACGCCCGAGGAGAACAGTTCGTTCAGCGTCTCCACGTCGGACGTCATGCGGGTCACCAGCCGGCCGACCGGCTGGCGGTCGAAGAACGGCACGCTCAAGCCGCTGGAGGTGATCGAACAGCTGGCGGCGCAGGTCGGACATCACCCGCTGACCCACCCAGGCGGTGACGATGGTCTGCGCCAGCTGTCCGCCAAAGCTGAGCAGCAGCGCGCCGACATAGATGCGCGCCGAGGGTGCCGAGCATGGCGCCGTCACGATGGGGAATGGCGACGTCGAGCGCGCGCTGGGTCAGCACCGGCCCCACCAGCGCCAGCCCGGCCTCCACCAGCAGCAGCGCCACGGCCACGGCGATCGCCGCCCGGTAGGGGCGGGCGTAGCGCCAGCAGCCGGCGTCCGAGCTGGAGATCGGCGCCGGTGGTGGCCGGTTCGTCGGCGACGATGCCCGACGTCACGACGACGGCACCTCGATCGCCTTCAGTCCCCGGCGCACCCAGACCGAGAAGACGACGAAGCCGGCGATGATCGTGAACCAGATGCCGATGAACCGCCAGACCAGCATGTAGACCGGCGTCAGGTCCCGGGGGATGAACGGGGCCATCACCACGATGGTGAGGAATTCGGCGAAGCCCGATCCACCCGGCGTGGGCACGAAGTAGAGCAGTGAACTGATGAAGGTCTGCAGCAGCAGCACGTCGACGAACTGGGCGTGGATGCCGATGGCGCGCAGCGTGACGTAGCCGGCGAGGAGCTTGTTGGCGTGACTCGGCCCCGACAGGATCGTGGCCCACACCAGCGCCAGCCACCCGCGCGGCGTGTTGAACGCCATCATGCTCTCGCCCGCCTGATCGATTCCGGCGCGCAGCTGCTCCAGCCGCGCCTCGACCCAGGTACTCCGCCGCCCCAGCGCCGTCGCCAGGCGGTGCAACGCCGCCGAAACGACCCGCGGGGCCACCAGCACCAGCAGCAGCAGCACGCCGAGCAACGCGAAGATCGCCATGCTCAGCTTGAACAGGTCGAGCAGCGAGAGGCCGAGAAAGTCGCCCTGCTGACTCAGCGAGCGCCCCGCGCCGAAGAACACGGCCAGCGGCCCGCAGATGCCGAAGAAGGCGACCGTGGCGATGAACGACATCAGCGTCGTCGTCATCGCCTTCGGCACCGGCACGCCGGCCCGGCGCATCGCATAGATCATCGTCGGGCTGGCGCCCGCCTGCAGCGGGGTGACGTACGACCCCCAGGCTCCCATGCCGCCGGCGATGATCATCCCGCCCAGCGGCGGCCTGGGGTGCACGTGGCGCGCCAGCACCCAGAGCCGGAGCCCGCCGCCGAACCAGTCCATCGACGCCAGCACCGCCCCGGCGATCAGCCAGCGCCACTGCAACCGGGTCAGCGACGCCAGAAAACCGCGGGCGTCGTGCCCGTAGAGCAGCACGCCGAGATAGGCGAGAAGCGAGATGAAGACAAACAGCAGGAAGCCGCGCTTGAGGCGCGCGGGGGTCAGAAGACTGGCCATGGGCGCAATAACGTAAGGCGACGCCGCCCGATTGGTAATGGCCGCCGCTTGACGACGCATCGCGGCCCGGGCTTCTCGGGCCATTTACGTTTCAGTCGTGAATCGCCCCATGATCCGTGTCGTCCGCGCACGGCAGCACAACCTCAAGGACATCTCCGTCGAGATTCCGCGCCGCGCGCTGACCGTGATCACCGGTCCGTCAGGCATCGGGGAAGAGTTCCCTCGCCTTCGACACGCTCTACGCCGAGGGACAACGGCGCTACATCGAGTCGCTGTCGACGTACGCCAAGCAGTTTCTCGAGCGGATGCCCAAGCCGCTGGTCGACCGGATCGAGGGGCTCGCGCCCACCGTCGCCATCGAGCAGCGCGCGCCGGCCATGTCGTCGCGCTCCACCGTCGGCACCGCCACCGAGGTCTACGATTTCCTGCGGCTCCTCTGGGCGCGCATCGGCGTGCAGGCCTGCATCGTCTGCGGCGGTCCGGTGCGTCGCGACACGCCGCAATCGGCCGCCGACGCGCATCGTCGCGGCGGGACCGGGGCGGCTGCAGCTCGCCTTCCCGCTGCCCGCCGCCGCTCGGGTCACCCACGCCACCACGGTCGACAACCTCCGCGCCCTCGGCTTCGTCCGGATCGCTGGTCGACGGCATCGGTCTCCACCTGGACGAACTGCCCGCAGGAACCGATCTGCACGGCGCCGGCGAGGTACTGGTCGTCGTCGACCGCCTCGAGGCCGTGGACGGCCAGCGGGACCGGATCAGCGAAGCGGCGGCGACCGCCTTCAACGAAGGCGAAGGCGTGGCATTGGCACTCCATCAGGACGGCACGCGCCAGCGCTTTACCGAACACCCGACCTGCAGCCGGTGCGATACCTCCGCGCCGGCAGTGACTCCGGCACTCTTCTCGTTCAACAACCCGCGGGGCGCCTGCCCCACCTGCAACGGCTTCGGCGCCGTGCTGGAATACGACCTGTCGCTGATCGTGCCCGACCCCGGGCGCAGCATCGCCGACGGGGCGATCGACCCCTGGACCAAACCGCGCTACGAGGCGCGTCGCCGGCTCCTCGCCGCCACGGTGCGAAGACTCGGCGCCGCGGCCACGACGCCGTGGCGCGACCTGCCGGAAGACGTGCGCACCACCCTGCTGACCGGCACGTCAGGGCGCTACGTCGGCATCATGCCGTTCCTCAAGGACCTGGAGCGCAAGCGCTACAAGCAGTACATCCGGGTCTTCCTGCGGCAGTATCAACTGGCGCACGAATGTCCCGACTGCCACGGTGCGCGGTTGCGCCCCGAAGCGCTGGCCGTCACCGTCGCCGGCCGTTCGATCGCCCATGTCGCCGCCGACACCGTCGACACGGTCGACGGCTGGCTGGAAGGCCTGGCGCTGGGCGAGACCGAGCGGCGGGTCGCCGATCTGGTGCTTGCCGAGGCCCGGGCACGGGTGACATACCTGCGCGATGTCGGCCTTGGCTATCTGACGTTCGACCGCCAGACGCGCACCTTGTCGGGTGGCGAAGCCCAGCGCATCGCGCTCTCGAACGCGCTCGGTTCCCATCTCGTCGACACCGTCTACGTGCTCGACGAGCCGTCGATCGGCTTGCACCCCCGCGACAACGACCGCCTGCTGGCGCTGCTCCGCCGGTTGCGCGATCTCGGCAACACGCTGGTGGTGGTCGAGCACGATCTCGCCGCCATTCGCAGCGCCGACTGGATGATCGAGCTCGGCCCCGGTGCCGGCGAACACGGCGGGCGCCTGGTGCATTCGGGGTCGGTGGCCAGTGCGACCGACACGCTCACCGGCGACTACCTGTTCGGCCGGAAACGGATCGGCGTCCCCAGTGCACGCCGCCCCGCCGCCCCGCCCTGGCTCGTGCTGCGCGGCGCGACCCTGCACAACCTCCACGGCGTCGACATCCGCATTCCGCTCGGCACCCTCACCGCGGTCACCGGTGTATCGGGGTCCGGCAAGAGCACGCTGGTCTACGACGTGCTCTACCGCCAGCTGGAACGGCGGCTGCAGGGGCACCATTCGGCCAAGACTCATCTGGGCGAGCTGGTGGGAGAGGTCGCCGGGCTGGACGGCTGGGAATCGCTGAGCGACGTGGTGCTGATCGATCAGACGCCGATTGGCCGGACGCCGCGGTCCAATCCGGTCACCTACATCAAGGCCTACGACGAGATCCGCGAGCTGTTCGCACAGCAGCCGCTGGCGCGGCAGCGGAAGTACACCCCGGCCACGTTTTCCTTCAATCTTCCCGGCGGACGCTGCCCGGCGTGTGACGGCGCCGGTTCGGTGCCGGTCGAGATGGTGTTCCTCGCCGACGTCTACATCCCGTGCGAGGTCTGCGGCGGCACCCGTTTCAAGCGCGAAGTGCTCGACGTGCGGATCCAGGGGTATTCCATCCACGATGTGCTGCAGTGGAGCGTCGACGAAGCGATCCGGCGATTCCGGCATCACGCCCGCCTCGGCGCCGCCCTGTGGCAGCTGCAGCAGGTCGGGCTGGGATATCTCCGCCTCGGACAGCCGGCCACGACACTTTCCGGTGGTGAAGCGCAGCGCCTGAAGATCGCCCGGGAACTGACGGCGGCGGACAAGACCCGCGGCCGCAAGCTCTACCTGCTCGACGAGCCGACCACCGGGCTGCATATCGACGACGTCCGGGTGCTGATCGGCGTGCTCGACAAACTGGTCGATGCGGGACACACGGTGCTCGTCATCGAACATCAGATGGACGTGGTCAAGCGCGCCGACTGGGTCATCGACCTCGGTCCCGGAGCCGGCCCGGAGGGCGGTCGCATCGTGGCGATGGGGCCACCGGAAGCGGTGGCGAAGGTGAAGGCGAGCTGGACCGGTCAGTATCTCGCCGCAGCGCTGCGGGAGGCCGCGGCCGCCGCCTCACCCGCGACGCGACCGGCCCATCACGCCTGACGGCCGGCCTCCCGCAGCAGCTGCCAGAGCTGTTCGACGTTCGCCCGTTCGGTGCGGAGGGCCCCGATCGCCACCCGGATCGCGTAGCGTCCGCCGAGCGTGGTGTGCGTCACGTAGACCGAACCAGAGGCGTTCACCCGCTCGAGGATCGACCGGTTGTGCCGGCCCAGCGCCTCCTCGTCGCCGGCCAGGGCCGGCGGTACGTGACGGAGGCAGACCAGGCCCAGGGGCACCGGGGCCAGCAGTTCGAACTCCGGCTCGGCCTCGACCCAGCCCGCCAGCTCGCGCGCCAGCGCGATGTGCTTGCGCACCAGCGCCCGCAGCCCATCGGCACCGTAGCTCCGCAACACGAACCAGAACTTGAGCGCGCGGAATCGGCGTCCGAGAGGAATGCCCCAGTCGCGGAAATTCACCACGTCCGCATCGGCGTCATGACGGGTACGGAGGTACTCCGGCGCGGTGCTGAAGGTCTGCACCAGCGCGTCGACATCGCGCACGAAGTACGCGCTGCAATCGAAATTGGTGAGCAGCCATTTGTGCGGATTGGTGACGAATGAATCGGCCAGTTCCACGCCGTCGAGCACCCCGCGGTGCTCGGGCACGATCGCCGCCGAACCGCCATACGCGGCATCGACGTGGAACCAGGCGGCGTGCGACCGGGCCACCTCGCCGATGGCGGCAAGGGGATCGCACGCGGTCGACGACGTGGTCCCGACGGTGGCGACCACGATGGCGGGCACGAGGCCCTGCGCCCGGTCGGCCGCCATCTGGTGCGCCAGCGCGCCCGGACTCATCGCGAACTGGCGGTCGACACCGATCACCCGCCGCCGTTCGACGAGGATTCCCGCCAGCCGGGCCGCCTTGGCCACCGAGGAATGCGCTTCCGACGACCAGTAGGCCACCAGCTGCGGCGGATCGGCGCCAGCCCGCTCCCGCGCCGTGAGGAACGCCATCAGGGTCGCCGTCGACGCCGTGTCCTGGATGACGCCGGTGAACCCGGCCGGCAGACCGAGCAGCTGGCGGTACCACGACATCACCACCTGCTCGAGTTCGGTTGCGGCGGGCGACGTCGCCCAGCTCATGCACTGGGCACCCAACCCGGCGGCGAGCATCTCGCCCAGCACCGACGGCGGCGATCCATGCGACGGGAAATACGCAAACCACCCGGGATGGCCCCAGTGGACCATGCCGGGCACGATCAGCTGCTGGAAGTCGCGCCAGATCCGGTCGAAGCCCTCGCCCGCGTCTGGCGCGGCCTCCGGCAGCGCACGACGCAGTTCGCCCGGTACGACGCCCGGGACGATCGGTCGGTCAGCGATGTCACGATAGTAGTCTGCCAGCCAGTCGACGATTTCGTGACCGTGGCGACGAAATTCGTCGGGCGTCACGCGCTGATCCTTGGCGCCAACAGCGCTCAGGATGACCGATCAGCGCAGCTGATCGGTCACTTCTCTTCCTTGAAGCCGACGTGCCGCTTGAGCATGGGGTCGTACTTCCGGAGTTCCATCCGCTCGGGATGCTTCTTGGGATTCTTGGTGGTCACGTAGACGTACGCGCTTTCGCTGCTGCGCAGCTTGACCTGAATCCGGCCCTTCTTTGCCATCGCGGCCTCTCTCTGCGCCGGGTTACCAGGACGCCTTGCGCACGCCGGGGATCTTCCCCTCGAGTGCCATTTCACGGAACGCGATCCGGGACAGACCGAACCGCCGCAGGTAGCCGCGGGACCGACCGGTCAGCTGGCAGCGGTTGCGGATCCGGACCGGCGACGAGTTGCGCGGCAGCGCTTCGAGCTTGCGCCGGGCAGCATCCTTCTCGTCGGCGGTGGTGGTGAGGCTGCGCACCGTCGCCTTGAGCCGCTTCCGCTGGTCGGCGTACCTGGCGGCCAGTATCCGCCGCTTCTTGTTCCGTTCGACCGAACTCGTCTTCGCCATGGTTCCCCCGGTTACCCCGCTGTCGAGCCATGAAAAATGGCCCCCTTCCCACGGTTTTGGAAGGGGGCCAGCTCGGCCGGCGATCCGCCGGCAATCAGCGCCAGATCGAGCCGGTCGTCTGGTAATACCGCGCCACGAACTGGTCGGCATCGCCCAGGCTCTGCAGGGCCACCGCCGAGGTGCCCGGGTCAAAATCGATCCGGCCGAAGAACCGTCCCACCACCCAGACCGCCCCGTCCGGGGTGAGGGAGACGCCGTTGGCAATGGTCACGTTGGCGCTGCCCGCAATGGCGTTGCTGAACGGATCGACCCAGCGCAGGTCGCCGCTGGGGGTCAACGACACGAGGTAGCCGTCCGCCGCCCCGGACGTGGCCTGCGCGTTGACGACGTGCACGCCGGCGCCCGGGTCGAAATCGACCGAACCCTGGAACCACCCCGCGAGATAGAAGTTGCCGTCGGCGTCCCGGCCAAAGCCGCTCACGCCTTCGTTGCCGTCGCCGCCCAACCCCACCGCCAGGCCGCCGAAGTTCCCCGCTCCGTCGTAGGACGCCAGGAAGACGTCGGTGCCACCCTTGCTCACCAGCAGCTGCGCCGCGTGGCTCGGGTCGACGTCGGCGGTCCCGGAGAAGGTTCCGGTGACGTAGATCATGTCCGTGTTGTCCACCACCACGCCGCCGGTGCCGATGGCATCTTCGCCGCTGCCGCCGCCCGCTCCGGCCCACTCCAGCCCCAGTCCCGGCGCCAGGCGCGCCAGGAAGAAGTCGTCGCCACCGGCACTGATCAGCAGCACCGGCGCCAGCGCCGACCCGAATGTCGCCGTGCCCGAGAACGTCCCGCCCACCACGATGTCGCCTTCGATCGTGGCCGTCAGCGCATTGCCGGCGTCGTCGGTGGTGCCGCCGAACTGCACCACCGACTTGAAGGCGCCGTCCGGACCATAGCGCGCCACGAATCCGTCGGTCCCGCCGCGCGAAATGAGAATGCCCGTCCCGGGACCGGGATCGAAATCCACCGTGCCGCTGAACGATCCGGTGATCACCACGTCACCCGACGATTCCACCAGCAGATCGTGCGCCTCGTCGTCACCGGTGCTGCCGACACTCACCGCCCAGCTGCAGCTGCCGTCGGGGGCGAACCGCGCCAGCAGCACGTCGTGGCCGCCGCCGTTGGGGACCGCGAACCCGCTGCAGACCGCGCCGCTGGTGGCATACCCGGCAACGTACACCCCACCGTCGGGCGCAAGCCTGATGGCAAAGGGCACGTCGGCGTCGGTGCCGCCGATCGAGTTGACCCACTGGAACGCACCGGTCGAATCGTATTTCGCCACCGCGATGTCGTACGATCCGACTGCCATCCGTCCGGTGGCCGAGGTCAGGCTCGGATCGAAATCGACGGTCCCGGTGAAGTAGCTCGCGACGTAGGCATTGCCCTGGCCGTCGGTGACCACGGCCCGCGCGAAATCGGCGCCCGACCCGCCGAGGCGGAACGGCAGCAGCGGCGTCGCTTCGGGCGGCGGGAGCGTCGTTCCGGTGGTGTCGGGAACGAACGGTGCCCGGCAGGCACCGAGGGCGAGGAGCAGGCCGGCGGCGGCTGACCGCGCGCGGCGCGGGACGTGGCGAAGGCAGCGCATCGTACTACAGTATCGGACCCGGCCGCCGGGGCCAATACCACCCCGCCGCGCCGCTCGTCTTGCGGCGTTTCCGGCCTGCGGCAATACTCCCTGAATCTCCCCTTGTCCCGCCTTGAGCGCGTGGTGACCATGGCCGATCCCGTTCCCGACCCGAGCGCGCTTTCCCGGCGCGAATTCCTGCACCGGAGCGCCGGCGCCGCCGCGGCGTTCGCCGCCGTGACGACGGTGCCAGCGCTCGCCGTGCGGGCGGGCGACGAATTCTCCCTGTCAACCGACGGCATCGTCGCCCGGTGGTCCGTTGCGGGCGGAGCATTCCGCATCGTGAGCATCGTCGACCGCGTCGGCCATCGCGCCATCACCGCCGCGCCCGATCCGTTCGTGCTCCGTCTGGGCGATGGCGGCACCCTGCGCGCGTCAGCCATGCACATCCGCAGCGGGCCGCACAGCAACCGGCTCGGTCGCGCGGCACACGCCGCCCGGTATGCCGAGCGGCTCGACGGCCGGGCCGTGGGCCTCGAACTCGAGGACCCGGCCACCGGGCTGCGGGTCAGCTGGCGCGCCGTCGGCCGCAACGGCTCGCGCTACCTCCGCCAGGAACTGGTCCTCACCCCGACGCGGCAGCCGGTGCCGGTCACCGAGATCGTCCTCCTCGACCTCGAGTCGCCCGGTGCGGACGTGTCGGGATCGGTGAAGGGTTCGCCGGTCACGGCCGGCAACCTCTACTTCGGCTTCGAACACCCGCTCTCGATCCACGCGGCGGCGGGCAGCCGGGTGACGGCATCGCTCCCGCGGACGCTGCCGCTGCGTCCCGGCACCTCGTTCGCCGTCTCGTCGGTGATCGGCACCAGCGCCAGCGGCCAACTGCGACGCGAATTCCTGCAATACCTGGAGCGCGAACGGGCCCACCCCTATCGCACCTTCCTGCATTACAACTCGTGGTACGACCTCGGCTATTTCAACAAGTACGACGAGACCGATGCCCTGGGCGTCATCGACGCCATGGGCCGCCACCTGCACGTCGAGCGCCAGGTGGTGCTCAGTTCGTTCCTGTTCGACGATGGCTGGGACGACTCGAAGACCCTGTGGCACTTCAACGCCGGCTTCCCCGACGGCTTCACCCGGGTGCGCCAGGCCGCGGCGAAATACGGCGCAGCGCCGGGAATCTGGCTGTCGCCCTGGGGCGGGTACGGGCAGCCACGCGCCGAGCGGCTGCAGTACGGCAAGGCGGCGGGGTACGAAACGAACCCGGGCGGCTTCGCGCTTTCGGGACCGAAGTATTTCAGGCTGTTTCACGATACCTGCGCCGGATTCATCAAGCAGTACGGCATCAACCAGTTCAAGTTCGACGGCACCGGCAACGCCTCCCGCGTCGTGCCGGGGAGCGCGTTCGACAGCGACTTCGACGCGATGATCTCGCTGATCGGTGACCTGCGCCGTCTCGAACCCGACCTCTACGTCAATCTCACCACCGGCACCTATCCGTCGCCCTTCTGGCTGCGGTACTGCGACAGCATCTGGCGCGGCGGCGACGATCATTCGTTCGCGGGCGTGGGATCGGACCGCGAGCAGTGGATCACCTACCGCGACGGCGACACCTGGGACGGTATCGTCCGCAAAGGACCGCTCTACCCGCTCAATTCGCTGATGCTGCACGGCATGATCTACGCCAGGCAGGCCAACAAGCTGAACGTCGACCCGGGCAACGACTTCCGCAACGAGGTCCATTCGTACTTCGGCACCGGCACGCAATTGCAGGAGATGTACATCACGCCGGCGCTGCTCTCGGACCAGAACTGGGACGACCTCGCCGAAGCGGCCAACTGGTCGCGAGCCAATGCCGGGACGCTGGTCGACACGCACTGGGTGGGCGGCGAACCGTCCAAGTTGCAGGTCTACGGCTGGGCGTCGTGGTCGCCGGCCAAGGCGATCCTGGTGCTGCGCAACCCGGGCGCGGTGGCCCAGCAGATTGCCATCGACCCGGGGCCGGTGTTCGAACTGCCGGAAGGCGCGCCGCAACGCTACACCGCCCGGTCGCCGTGGAAGGCCGATGCGTCGGCCGCGCCCCGGAACCTCGTAGCCGGCACGCCACATCGCTTCGACCTGCAGCCGTTCGAGGTGGTGACCCTGGACCTCACGCCGGTGTAGTCCTCCCCATGAAACGCCTGGTCGCCCTCCTGTCCGTTGCGATCGCCGCACCCGTGGCGGGACAGTCGCCGGTGCTTCACGCCACCCTCACCTGCAACGCGGGGGCGCCGATCACCGCCTGCCGCATCCTGCGGATCACCGATTCGACGCCGACCGGCGGTGCGGTCGTCTTCACCGGCCCCGCGGACGTCGCCGCCGGCGGGCCGGCCTGGACCACGGACTTCCCGTGTTCGCCAAGCGTGAGCATCAAGGCGACGGCGTGGGTGGTGGGGGTGCACGACGGCACCGCCGCGCCGGATACGGTCGTGGTGCAGAGCGGCATCGTCACCTGCCAGCGCTACGGTGCCGCGCCGACGGTGACCTTCGCGGTCACCCTCGCACCCGCCGGCGCTCCGCCGCCTGAACCGGCGGCCCGGACCGGCTCGCCGGCGCCCGTCCGGCCGGACTCGCTGCCGCCGCATCCGCGGGTCTGGCTCGATCCGGCCCGTCTCGCGCGGCTCCGGCGCCAGGCCGCGACGAACACCATCCGCTGGCAGCGCGTGATGGCGGCCGCGGACGCCCAGGTGGCGAAAGGCTCCAGCTATGCCCGCGGCGACTATTTCCTGATGCCCGATCTCTGCCTCGCGTACCTCGGTACCGGCCAGCAGCGCTACGCCACCCGCGCCGGCATCCTGATCCAGCATTATGCCGTTGACGCGAACAACGAACAGGGCGATTCCGGCTACCCGTATCGGTACGACCTGCCGGTGGTCACCATGGGACTCGACTGGTGCTACACCGGTCTGACGCCCGGCGAGCGCCACCAGGCGGCCACGTGGCTGATGAACCGCGCCGACTGGGTCTGGCCCGAGACCGATTCGGGCGGCGTCATGCGCTACTCGGTGACACATCCTGCCGACAACTACTTCTGGGGCTTCATGCAGACCGGCCCGGCGGCGCTGGCGGCCCTCGGCAGCGATACCGCGACCGGTGCGAAGAGCGGAACGAATCGCCCGGCGTTCCACATCGCCCTCGCGCTGCACAAATGGGCAACGATCGGCAAGCCGTATCTCGATGGCCCCGGGCACGGCGGTGCCTATGTCGAAGGCACCAATTACGACCAGGGCTGGAAGATCGGCGCCTTCGCCGACGCGTTTCTCACCGCCGGCGATACCCTTTCGGATCCCTGGTTCGCCGACGCCTTTCTCTGGCATCTCGAGTACGTGCTGCCCGATGGCAGGCACAAGATCCCGTTCGGTGCCCAGACCCGCATCTCGGATGCTCCGCTCTACACCTACGATCGGGAGCACCTGTTCCACCTCTGGGCGCTGGCACGACCGGACCCGGCCCTGGCCGCGGCGGCGCAGGCCGAGCTGAACCTCATCGGGCAGGTACCGGTCAGGGAAATCGGCTCGACCACGAACCTCGCTGACGAGCTCCTCTACTACGATCCGGCCCGACCCGCCGCGCCCGACCTGCGCGCGCTGCCGCTGACATTCCTGAGCGACAGCACCGGCGTCTTCGTCTCGCGGACCAGCTGGACCGATCCCGACGCGCTGGTGTGGTTCTTCCAGAGTGGCCCGGCCGACAACGACAACTACGGTTCCAACCAGCTCGACATCTGGCAAGGCAGGAGCTGGATCACGATCAATGCGATGGTCTACTCCGCGGCGGGGGAAGGCTTTCCCTCGCAGACGTACAACACGCTCACCGTGGGCGATACCGGGTCGCAGAAGCTCGGCCCCGGCCCGCATTATGGCGCGATCGTGGCGCTCCAGCAGGCGCCGGATCTCGTCGTGATCCGCGGCCAGGCGGACAGCGCCTACGGCCTGGCGAACGAGTCGGTCCACCTCCGGCCGGTGAAGGACTACCTCCGGACGGTGGCGTACCTCCCCGATCTGGCCGCATTCGTGGTGCTCGATCAGGCCGCGTTCGTCGACGCCACGGTGCCACCGGTCTATCGCTGGCAGAGTGCGCAGCCGCTCGCGGTGACCGACACCGGCTTCACGCTCGTCAACCCCAGCGGTGATCACCGGTGCACCGTCTCGCTGCTCGCGCCGGCAGTCACCGTCGGCGACACGGCCTTTTACCTCAACCGCGGCGCGACGCCGAGCAGCCATGCCGCGGTGATCCGGGGAAAACCGCACGCCGTCAACCGCGCGGTGACGGTGCTGCAATGCGGCGCGGCGGGGTTCGTGGGCCGGCCGGCGCGAGTCGCCCTCGCCGCCGATCAGGTCACGGTGTGGATCGGATCCGTTGCCGTCACGCTGCCGTTCGCGCCGTCGCGAAAGGTGCTGCGGCACTGAGACGCCGGCGAAAGAGCAGCACCTTCACGACGTCGTTGAGCCCGAGCGAGCAGGCGACAGCGCAGCCGATGATCAGCGCCTGCGGTCCGATCCGCAACGGCCGCAGGTCCGCCACGCCGTAGCGGCCGATCAACAGCCCGGCCAACCCGTCGGCCACCAGCGCGGCCGCCAGCGTCTTGCTGGGCCATGATGCCCAGAAGGCACGCCGCTCGCGAATCGATACGATCGAGAACAACGCAAAGAACAGCAGCGTCAGGAAGGTGAACGTGGCCAACGCGCCGTCGTCGTGGCCCAGGTGATAGCGGTGCCAGCCCAGCGCCAGCACACCGAGCGCCTCCACCAGCATCAGCAGGCCGAGCACGACGGCGATCCGCACCAATGGCCCGATGTTCCATGTCTCGGGCAGCGGCGACGGACGCACCCGGTCGGTGGCGAGGGCGATCTTGACGAAGTCCGTCATGAACACCACCAGCACCATGCCAAGCGCGGAGATGACGAACTTGCCGGTGACGAGAAAGGCGATGACCACCACCCCGGACTTGAGGATGGTGCGGCTCACCTTGTTGATGATCCACGTCAGCACCCGCTGATAGATCGCGCGGCCACCGCGCACGAGATCGACGACGCTCGCCAGACCTTCCCGGGTCAGGACCACGCTCGCGGCACCCTTGGCGACGTCGGTGGCACCACTGACCGCAATGCCCACTTCGGCCTGTCGCAACGCCGGTGCATCATTGACGCCATCGCCCGTCATCCCCACCACCCGGCCCAGCGCCTGGAGCCGCTGCACCACCAGGTACTTGTCCTCCGGCAACACCTCCGCATATCCCCCCGCCGCCAGCACGGGGTCGCTGTCGGTCCCGTCCGCGGCCTGCAGCGCGACGCGCATGTCCGGCGCGCGCACCACGTCGCCCAACCCCAATTCATGGGCCATCGCCCGCGCCACGGGCAGCGCATCGCCGGTCAACATCTTGACCGTGACGCCCAGGCCCTGCAGCGCCACGATCAGCTGCCGGGAATCGCTGCGTGGCGCGTCGCGCAGCAAGGCCAGACCGACCAGGTGCCACGACGCGTCACCGTCGGCGTCACGGCGGGCCACCGCCAGGATTCGCACCCCTTGCGCCGCCTCGGCCGCCGCCCGCGCCTCCAGCCCATCGATGGCGGCGGGCTCCATGCCGGCCACCGCGGCCACGGTGCGCAACGCGCCCTTCATGACCCGCGTGGTCCGGCCACCGATCTCGACGACGGCTTCGGTGCGCCGGGTCGCCGGGGTGAACGGCGTGAACGAAATTCGCTGCGGGTTGGCCGGTAACAGCCCCTGGTCCTGCGCGGCGCGCAGGAACGCCAGATCGATCGGATCCCGATCGGCTTCGTGCGAAGCCAGGGCCCCGGTCGTCACCACGTCGCCGGCGGAATAGCCCGCTTCGGGCCGGGTGCCGGTCACCGCCAGCCGGTTCCAGGTCAGCGTGCCGGTCTTGTCGGCGCAGAGCACACTCATGCTCGCGGCGTCTTCCGCGGCACTGAGCCGCGTAACCAGCACGCCCTGCCGCGCCAGTTCCCTGGCACCGAGTGCCATGCTGACGGTGAACATCACCGGCAACGCCACCGGTACCGCGCTCATCAGCACCACCAGCGCGAGCGGCAGGATGTCGAGGAGCGGCAACCCCCGCACGGCCGAGACGATCAGCACCGCGGCCACCTGGACGCCGACAATGAGGAACAGCCATTTGACCACGCGGGCAACGACTTCTTCGACGTGAAGCCGGGGCCGGGCGGTCTGCACCAGTCGGGTCGTGCGGCCGAAGAAGGTGGCCACACCGGTGGCGGTCACCACGGCCGTTGCCTCGCCGCGGCGCACGACGGAGCCGGAAAAGACCCGATCATCTGCTGCCCGGGGCAATTCCTGTGACTCGCCGGTCAACGCGGACTGGTCGATCCGCAACTCGCCCTCGATGAGTTGCAGATCGGCCGGCACGAAGTCGCCGGCGCGCACCCGCACGACGTCGCCGCGCACCAGTTCGCGCGCCGCCACCGTCTGCCAGCGGCCGTCGCGCACCACCCGGGCGGCGATCTGAAGCTCGCGGCGCAGTGCCGCCACCGCCGCCGAGGCGCGCTGTTCCTGAACGAAGCTCAATCCCGCATTGAGAATCAGCAGGCCGAGCGCCACCGCCAGATCCGCATTCTTGTGGAGAATGAACGACAGCACGACGATGAGTTCGAGCAGCCAGGCCGAGAGGCCCCAGAACTTCCGCGCGAGGTTCGCGAGCTGATGCGTGCGCGGCTCGGACACCTCGTTCGGGCCGTCCCGCTGCAGTCGGGTAGCCGCTTCGCTGTGGCTGAGGCCGTCCCGCGCATCCGAACCGAGCGCACGAAGTTGGGCCTGGACGTCTCGCCTCGGTGCACTCGCGGGATTGTCCTGATCGACCGGGCGCCCGGAATCAGTCAGGATTTCGCTCGGACGACAAGGATCGGACAGGGCGCGTCGCGCATCACGCCCTCGGCGACGCTGCCGAGCAACGCGCGCCCGACGCCGCGGCGCCCATGACTACCAACGACGATGACGTCCGCGAGCCACTCCGTGGCGGTCCTGATGATCTCCGACGCGGCGCGCCCGACCACCACGAACTCGAGCGGCGGTGCCTCGAGTGTCGCGCGTGCGCGGAATTCAGCCAGCAGTCGTTTGCCGTCGTCCTCGGCCCATTGCACCCGTTCGGCCCCGGTCGCGCCGCCTTCGACGGTGACGCCTACCGTGGGGTCGATCGCGCAGACCAGCGCCAGTTCACCATGCACTGCCCGCGCCAGCTCGACGCCGACGTCGACGGCGTGCGCCGCGATCGGACTGCTGTCGACGGCAACCAGGATTCTCTGGAAGGCCACGTGAACCTCACCTGCCTCGGCCCATCACCACTTCGGATTCCCGCTGCGGCCGGGGTAGCCGGTCTTCCCCCGCGGCCCGGCGAAGCACCACCGCGACATCGCGGGCATTGGGCAGGCCGGTTGCGTCGCGAATGCGGCAACTCGTTGCAATTATGGCACTCCCGAGGAGGGACTCGAACCCCCGACCCGCTGATTAACAGTCAGCTGCTCTACCGACTGAGCTACTCGGGATCACTGCCGCGTGGCGGGTCAAAGTAGCGCGCGAGGGACGCCTCCGGCAAGCAGCCCATTGCGCTGATCCAGACGTGTCCAAACGACACCGCGCGAAAGATTGCCAAGGGCTCGATAATACGACACCGCCGCGGGCCAGCCGGCAGAAAAATGGTCCGCTACGGGGCTAAATGAGCAAATACTCACAACGAATAGCCCTCTGCGAGCAATCACTCATCCCGGGCGTCGGTGTTTCCCGCCAGAGTGGCGCATCCGACGGGTGGCGATGTGCCTTAAGTTGTTGTGGAAAAAAGGGTTGTAACGCCAGGTACCCTTCCGTTCCAGGGCCGTTCGACTAGCTTTGTACGATGCCATTGGCCCCTCTCTTCGGACACGCCGGGATACGCCGCAGCCTGGCGCGCGCGGTCGCGGCCGACCGCCTGCCGCAGGTGCTCTTGTTGACCGGCCCCAACGGGGTCGGCAAGCAGCGCTTGGCCCTCTGGCTTGCGCAATTGGTGCTCTGCGCGGCGCGGTCGGACGGCGAACCGTGCGGAACGTGCGGGCCGTGCCGCAGGGTCCTCGATCTGGCGCACCCCGACGTGCACTGGTTCGTGCCGGTTCAGCGCCCCAAGACTGGCGACGCGGACAAACAGGCCGAGGAAGTGGCCACGGCGCTCCTGGAGGTGATGGCTGCCCGCCGGGCGAATCCGGTCTGGAGCGCACCCGATGGCACCGCCGGTCATGGCGTGGCTTCCGCGCGCCTCGTCCAGCGGCAGGCCGGGCTCACAGCGGTGGAATCGCGGTGGCGGGTGTTCATCATCGGGAACGCGGAACGCCTGGTGATGCAGGAATCCAGCCCTGATGCGGCCAATGCGCTCCTCAAGCTCCTCGAGGAACCGCCCCCCGGCTCGCTATTCGTCCTGACGACACCGGAGCCTGGCCTGCTGCTACCCACCATCCGATCGCGGGCTGTCCCCGTGCGGCTGCACCGCGTTGCCGCTGTCGATGTCCGCGCGTTTCTGGACCGGACCGGATTCACGGCTGACGATGACGCGATCGGTGCGGGTCGAGGCGCCATCGGCGCGGTGCTTGAAGCCGCGGCCGGGAGCGGCACCGGGGCGCGGAGTGCGGCGCGCGAATTTCTGTCGGCCGCATCCGATCCGGCCGCGGCCTATGAGCGGGCGCTCCGCCAGCCACCCTGGCAGGCCCGGGGCGATTTCACCGCGATGCTCGACGCGCTGGCCGAGGAGTTGGCCAGCCGGGCGCGCGGTGCACTTGGCCAGCCGGGCCACGTCTCCACGGGAAACGCGGCGGCCACCCTTCTCCCCCCTGAGGGCGTCGCCGCGGTCGATCGGGTGCTCTCGGCGCGGGAACGCGCCCAGGGCAATGTCAATCCGCAGTTGCTGCTCGCGGTCCTTGCCGCGGAGCTGGCTGAGCCGGGGGTGGGATGAGCCTGACGCACCTCGACGACGCGGGTCAGGCCCGGATGGTCGATGTCGGCGTCGAAGCCGGTCAGCCGCCGCCGCGCGGTCGCGGAGGGGCGCGTGCTGATGTCCCCGGGCGCGCTCGATCAGGTACGCGAGGCGACCATCGTCAAGGGAGATGTTCGATCGGTAGCCGAGGTGGCGGGAGTGATGGCAGCGAAGCGAACCAGCGAGAGCATCCCGCTCTGCCACCCGGTCCCGCTCGACCGCGTCGCAGTCGACACCGAGCTGATGCCCGATTGGCCCGGCATCCGGGTCACCGCCACGGCGGAGGCGACGGCGCGCACCGGAGTGGAGATGGAGGCATTGATGGCGGTCAGCATGACCTGCCTGACGATCTACGACATGGTCAAGAGCGTCGACCGCGGAATGCGGATCGACGGCATCCGCCTGCTGGAGAAAAGCGGTGGAACGCGTGGGACATGGCGTGCCGCCGACGTGCCCGAACCTGCCATGGAGGACACGCCATGATCAAACGACTCGTTCCGCAGCTCGCGGTGGCCGGTGTCGGCGCCGTGGCGGTGATCGCGCTCGGCGGTGTGTCGAGCCGGCTCGCGGCCCGCCGTCCACCGATGGTGATCGACTCGACCTCGGCGCTGGCCGTGGCCCAGGCGCAGCTGGCCGACACCCGGCGCGAACTCGACCGCGCCCATCAGGTGCTGGAGTTCTCCGGCCGGTATGAAATCCCTGCCGACCTCTCGGCCAAGATCTACGACAACGCCGTCGAAGCCGGTATTCCCCCGGCCGTCGGCTTCCAGCTGGTCATGATCGAAAGCGACTTCCACAACGACGCCGAGAGCGACGCGTCGGCCATCGGCCTGACGCAGGTACGGTTGCCGACCGCCCGGATCTACGATCCGACCGTCGCCGCCAGCGACCTGATGAACCCCGACGTCAATCTCCGGGTGGGCTTCCACTACCTCGGCGACCTGCTGGCGCGGTTCGATCAGAATCTCCCGCTGGCGCTCGAGGCATACAACAAGGGCCCCACGCTGGTGCAGGCGCAGATGGATCTCGGCTCCGATGTTCGCGGGTGGTACTCGCGGGCCATTCTGGCGGGGGCGCGTCCCGGCAGCTGACGCTGCGATACCGGTCAGCTGCCGGGAATCCGTAACGTCTGGCCGACATAGATCCGGCCGTTCCGGTCGAGCCCGTTGAGCGCGATCAGCGCCGCCTGACTGGTGCCGAACGATGTCGCGATGCCGCTGACCGTCTCGCCGGCACGGACGACGTGAGTCGATTCCTCGGTGCCGGTGGCAATGATCAACGCCTGGCCGGCCCGCAATACGTCGCGGGGACGCATGCCGTTGGCGGCACGCAATGCCGCCACGGTCGTGCCGAAGTGCCGCGCGATCCCCGACAGCGTCTCTCCCCGCGCCACCACGTAATGCCGCCGGATGATCCGGCCATCGATCGGGGGGTCAGGCTCTCGCAGCACGGCAAGCGGAATCCCGGTCGTCAACGGGACGTACAGTGCGGTGCCGTTCGGCACCCGCACCCGGCCGCGCGCGACGCGGTTGACCTCGCGAATCCGCGCCAGCGAGACGCCGTACTTCCGGGCGATCGCGGCCAACGACGTGCCGCCTTCGACCCGCACCGTCACGATGGCGTGCCGCGCCGCCGGCGCCAGGCGGGCGTAGCGCGCCGCAACGCTGTCGGCGCTGCCGGTCGGCACCCGCACCGGATACGACACGCCCGGCGGCGTCACCGCGCGCAGCAGTTGCGGATTGAGGGCACGCATCGCGGCCAGCGTGGTGTCGGCCAGCCTCGCGACCAGATCCAGCCCGGTTCCGCCGTCGACCACCACCGAGTCGAGCGGAAACGGTGGAACGCTGTCGGGCACGGTGAAACCGTAGCGATCCGGCTGCCGGGCGATCAGCGCGGCGGCGATCAGTTCGGGGACGTAGTCCTTCGTCTCCTCCTGGATCAGGTGCGTGTCGGCCAGCGAGAAGAAGGCATCCTCGGGCCCGGTCGGCGAGCCGATCACGTCGAGCCCCCGCGACACCCGGCCGGCGCCGGCGTTGTACGCTGCGGCCGCGAGATACGGCGAGTCGAATCGTGCCACGAGTTGCGCCAGGTCGCGGCTCGCGGCGTCGGTCGCCTTGATCGGATTGCGCCGCTCGTCCACCCATGAGTCCATCCGCAGGCCGTAGAGCCGTGCCGTGCCGGCCATGAACTGCCACATGCCGACCGCGTGTGAACGACTGACGGCGTCGGAGGAAAATCCCGATTCGATCAGCGCCAGATAGATCATGTCGGCGGGCAGACCGGCGTCGGCCAGGCGCGCCCGGATGTAGTCCTGGAAACGCGGCATGCGCGACAGCCAGATCTGAAAGCGGTCGTGCGCCTTGCCGCTGAAGTAGTCGAGATAGTACCTGACCCGCGGCTGATCGGCGTAGTCGTCGATGTCGAGCGTCCCGGCCGGCACCGCCAGATCGGGGAGGGAGTCACCGGGAACGCTGTCGGCGAGTGACGTGAGCACCGCGTTGTCGGCCGCCGAGTCCTGCGTCGATTCGGTGTCCGGAACAGGCTGCGGCCGCCGGTGGACCGGCGCGCCAATCGGCGATCGGAGCGCGGGGGATCCGGCCGCGACGGATACACTGGAGTCGAGCGGCGCCGGCACGGTTGCGACGCGCGCCACCTTGCCGGCGCAGGCCGGCAGGCACACCAGTGTAGCGGCGAGGAGCCGACGAATCATCGTGGAACCTCTCTGGATGGTGGCGAGTGGGAAGCAGCCCCCGACTTCTGAGCGTCGGCTGCTGACAACCGTCTGTGTAGTGATGCACCGCGCGGGAGAACTGTCGCCCGGCGAAGCCGATAGGGGCGGTGGGGCTCGAACCCACGACCTGCCGGTTAAAAGCCGGATGCTCTACCAGCTGAGCTACACCCCCGGGGTACTAGAGGATAGACGCGCCGCCGGAGGAGCGGAAGCGCCCTGACGAGCGCCGTTTCACTCCGGCGGCACCGGGGCCAGCGTGAAGACCAGCCAGTCGCCCCGCGTGCGCATCGACTTGGGGCGCAGGGTGTCGAGCGAGGGCACCGGAATCATCGAAACCACGGCGATGTGCGCCCGCGGCAGGCGCCGCCGGGTGCGGGCCGCCGTCCCCTCGCCGTAGTCGGAGTGGAAGTCACCGTTGACGTGGATCACCAGCGGCGGATCACCGCTCGCCGTCCGGATCCGGGCGATCGATTCCGCCATCGTTTCGTCCTTGACGCACTGCGCCTGGTAGAAGGTGCGCGTCATGGCCGCCATCTCGCTGGCCGATGGCTTCGGTCCATCGCCCATGGGATGATCGCTCATCTCCCGGGCGAACCGCTTGAAGTAGTCGTCGTTGGTGGGACACCGGAACTCCGCCGCGGCGAGCGCGCGTGCCGAATCGGGAAGCGCATCGATCGCGGCGAGGCCGCTGCCGGACACCAGGGCGGCGAGATGCCGGGGAATGTTGCCGGCAACGACCCGCCAGCCGTGCGCCCTGGCAAATTCCACCAGCGGGCGGTAATCCGTGGCGTAGTTGGGCCAGGGCCGGGACACCTGCAGGAACTCGGCCTCGGTCATCCGCCCCGCGAGGTAGGCGTCGAGAGCCGGCTGGACATCGCGCTCGAACATTTCGAGCGCCAGCACCACGTCGTGCCGCCGGCGCTCCACCGATTCCAGCACCGCCAGCTCCATGCGGTGGGTCCCCGGGTCGTCGTGCTGCTCGCCGAGAAAGACCACGTCGTCGCGGGAGAGCTGGGCCGCCATGGCTTCCAGGTCACTGAAGCGATGGTGGTGGCTGTCGTAGACCCGGTTCGGCGTCCAGCTGCCTTGCGCCGTGTCGGCGGCAGCGAGGCCGGCAACCATGAGAAGCAGATGCCACAAGCTCACAATTCGAGCTCCTCCTGCGCGATAGCGGTGGTGCAGAACAAGGGCCGATGGTGCGGCGTGAGTCCCCTCGCGCGGAGCGCCGCGAGATGCTCGGCGGTGCCGTAACCGACGTTGTGTTCCCAGCCGTAGCCGGGGCGCCGGATTGCCAGCGCCAGCATCACGTGGTCACGCGCCACCTTGGCCAGCAGCGACGCCGCCGCGATGGCATGGCAGATCGCGTCGCCGTGCGGCACCGCCTGGTGGGGCTCGACCAACTCCGGCACCGGATTGCCGTCGACGATCACCTGCGCCACCACGTCGCCGGGCAGGCGCCCGCGGCACCGGGTCAGGGCGCGTTTCATGGCCAGCGCCGTGGCGCCGCGGATGTTGTGGCGCCCGATTTCGCGCACGCTCGCGGCGCCCAGGCCCCACGCCAGCGCCTGGAGACGAATCTGCTCCACCAGCGCGATCCGCTTGGCCGCGTCCTTGACCTGCTTGGAATCCTTGACGCCGTCGATGCCGCGGTGGCGCCGCGGGAAGCACACCGCGGCGGCCACCACCGGGCCGGCGAGCGGCCCGCGCCCCACCTCGTCGATGCCGATCAGCACTGCGCCGGTGCGCCAGACCTGACGTTCGTACCGCAGGAGGTTCACGGCGGAAATCTAGCGTCGGCGTGGCGGCTGTTACTCGGTGTCGCGCTTCTCCTGGATGCGCGACGCCTTGCCGCTCAACCGGCGCAGATAGTAGAGCTTGGCGCGCCGCACCCGCCCGCGCCGCACCACCTCGATCGACGCGTACATCGGTGAGTGCAGCGGGAAGACGCGTTCCACGCCGACACCGGCGGAGACCTTCCGGACGGTGAACGTTTCGTTGATCCCGCCGCCACGACGTCCCACCACGACGCCCTCGAACGCCTGCAACCGTTCCTTGTCACCTTCACGCACCCGGACCATGACGCGCACGGTATCGCCGGGGTCGAAGCGGGGAACGTCGCTGCGCATCCCTTCGCGGGACAGTTTCTCGATGGTATCGGCCGCCATGTCGCTCTCCTGCGCTTTCGCGCGTCAGATGGTCAGGACTTCGCGTCCGGATCGTCGCCGGTCCGCTCCGTTGCCTCGAACGCCGCCCACAGATCGGGGCGTCGCTCCCGGGTGATGCGCTCCGCTTCCGCTTCCCGCCAGGCCGCGATGGCGGCGTGGTGGCCCGAGAGGAGCACGTCGGGCACGTTGCGGCCCCGCACCTGGGCGGGTCGGGTATAACTCGGCGGACTCAGCAGTCCGTCGTAGTGCGAGTCGGAACTCGCCGACTCGTGATCGCCGATCGCGCCGGGGAGCAGGCGGACCACGGCGTCGATGATACACAAGGCCGCCGGCTCGCCCCCCGACAGCACGAAATCGCCCAGCGAGATCTCTTCCGCCCCCAGCAGTTCCACGGCGCGCTGGTCGATGTCCTTGTAGTGCCCGGCCACCAGCGTCAGGGCATCGCCCAGCGACCAGCGGACCGCGTCGGCGTGCTTGAACGTCCGGCCCCGCGCCGACAACACCACGACCGGACCGGTCGGTCCGAGACTCTCCACCGCTTCGAGCACCGGCTCGGCCCGCAACACCATTCCGGCGCCGCCGCCGAACGGGTAGTCGTCGACGGTGCGATGCCGGTCGTGCGCAAAGTCGCGCAGCGCCAGCAACCGGAACGTCACCTTCCCCGCCGCCGCCGCGCGCCCCGGAATGCTCGCCGAGAGATACGGTGCCAGCGTCTCCGGAAACAGCGTCACGACGTTCACCGTCAGCATCCGCTACTCCAGCAATCCGGCGGGCACCCGCACCACCAGGCGGCGCGTGGCCCGGTCGGTCTGCCGCACGTACTCGGCGCGGAACGGCAGCATGAACTCCCGGATGGCGCCCTGCACCTCGATGGTGCACCCCTGCGGGAGTTCGTACACGGCGCTGACGATTCCCAGCGGCCGGGCCGACTCGTCCTGCACGGCCCACCCGACCAGTTCCTGCTGATACACCTCGTCGTCCTGCAGCGGCGGCAGCTGGTCGCGATCGACGGCCAGCAGCAACCCCCGGTACGATTCAACGGCATCGCGATGGGCGTGGTCGCGAAACCGCACCAGACATTCGCGGTGATAGATCCGCGCCTGCTCCACCGTCACGCTTCCCAGCACGGTCCCCGCCAGATCGATCACCCACAGCGTCCTGCCGCTGGCGAAGATCCCCGCCGGATCGTCCGTCAGCGGGAAGATCGCCAGTTCACCCTTGAGGCCGTGCGGCTTGCGGATCCGCCCGACGACGATCGGCGGCGCCGCGTCGGCCATGGGGACTAGACGCCGGCCTTCTTGAGCAACGACGCCACGGTGTCCGACGGCGTGGCGCCCTGCGACAGCCAGCGGCGCGCCTTGTCGAGGTCGAGCGTCACCGGGTCCTTGGCCGATCGCGGCCGATAGGAACCGATCACCTCGATGAACCGCCCGTCACGCGGCGCTTCCCGGTCGGTGACGACGATGCGATACATCGGAACGCCCTTGCGCCCCTCGCGGCGCAACCGAATCCGTACAGCCATTGAGTCTTCTCCCAGCTCCGGTTCAGCGCGGGGGGAACGGCGCGCCGCCGCCGAACGGCAGCTTCATGCCGGGTTTGCCCGCGACCTTCATGAACTTCTGCATCTGCTTGAACTGCGACAGCAACTGATTGACTTCCTGCACCGGCCGTCCCGATCCGCGCGCCACCCGGGCCCGCCGCGACCCGTTCATGACATCGGGGTGCGACCGTTCGCCTTTCGTCATCGAGAGCACGATCGCCTCGACATGCTTGAGGCGGCGTTCGTCGAGATTGGCGCCCTTGAGCATCGCCGGATTCACGCCCGGCAACATGCCGAGGACGTTCTTGAGCGGACCCAGCTTCTGCATCTGCCGCATCGCGGCCAGAAAGTCCTCGAGATCGAGTCCCTTCTTCGACCCCGCCTTGCGCGCCAGCCGCTTGGCCTCGACCTCGTCGACCTGCTCCTGGGCCTTCTCCACCAGCGAGAGCACGTCGCCCTGCTGCAGAATCCGCCCCGCCATCCGGTCGGGGTGGAACGGTTCCAGCGCGTCGAGCCCTTCGCCCGTGCCGATCAGCTTGATCGGCGCATGGGTCACCCCGTAGATCGACAGCGCCGCCCCACCGCGCGCGTCGCCGTCCATCTTGGTGAGCACCACACCGGTGATGCCGAGCGCGTCGTGAAACCCGCGGGCGATGCGCACCGCGTCCTGGCCGGTCATGCCGTCGGCGACCAGCAGGATTTCGGTGGGCGACACCGCCGCCTTGAGTCGCACCAGCTCCTGCATCATCGCGTCGTCGATCTGCAACCGGCCGGCGGTGTCGACCAGCACCGTCCGCGCCCGGGCCTTCCCCGCCGCCTCCAGGCCGCGCCGCACCAGCGCCACCACGTCGCGGGTGTCGGGTTCGCCGTACACCTCCACACCCACCTGGCCACCCAGCGTCCGCAGCTGCTCGACGGCGGCGGGACGGTACACGTCGGCGGCAACGAGATACGGCGCCTTCTGCTCCGCCTTGAGCCTTCTCGCCATCTTGCCGGCCGTCGTCGTCTTGCCCGAACCCTGCAGCCCGACGATCAGCATCACCGTGGGCGGAACCGGCGCGAACTGCAGCGGCGCCTGGCGCTCGCCCAGCATCGTGACCAGCTCGTCGTAGACGATCTTGACCAGCTGCTGCCCCGGCCGCACCGACTTGAGCACATCCTGCCCGACGGCGGCCGCCTGCACCCGTTCCAGAAACTCGCGGGTCAACTCGAAGGAGACGTCCGCCTCGAGCAGGATGCGGCGGATCTCGCGCAACCCCTCGCGGACGTCGCCCTCGCTGAGGACGCCGCGGCCGCTGATCCGGCGCAACGCGTCGGTCAGGCGGGAGGACAGCTCTTCGAACATAGCCTTTCAAGATAGCGTGGGTACGGGGTTTAGTCAGGCGCCATCAGCGCTGGGGCGGGAACGGACATGACCGGCTCACCGGCGCCCGACTCACGCCTAATGACCGACGACGACTCCCGGCAACCTCGCCCACCCCGCCCACTCCACCGGGGCGATCACCACCCGGGTGGCCAGCCGCCCGCCAACATGGAGCGAATCGACCCCCACCCGGTACCCGGGGCGGGGGTGGGCCCGGAGCGGGACCGCCACCCGGGCGGCGAACGGACCCGCATCGGCGGGGCTGTCCCAGACCGTGACCCAGACCAGCGCCGGCCCCGCCGGGGCGTGGTAGACCCGCATCCGGTCGCCCCCCCACCCGATGGCCGAGTCCGACGAGACGGCGGTGCTCCCCGCCAGCGATGCCCGCAACATGTCGATGTCATACTCGCCGAAGGTGTCCTCGAAGACCACCCCCGCGGTGTCGCCGGCGAATCGGACCGCCAACGGCGTGTCGCCCCGGGCGTAGCGGGCCGGGTGGAGGATCTCCTCGGTCGACAGCGGCATCCGGCTCCCGAACGGCTCCTTGCCGGGGAATGTCTGGTCGAACCAGCGCATGAAGTCGGTGCCCCCCACATACGGGAAGACGAGACTCTCCCGCACCACCATCGGCGCGCGACCGAAGACCGAGCCGGTGAACTGCTGCTCGCGGAGAATCGCCTTGAAGTTGGCCCAGTACTCGTCGTTGTCGAGGATGTCGGCGGCAGGGAACATCACCTCGAGCGAGGCCAGCGTCGCCTGCCCTTCGAGCACGGCCTGGGCCGCGGTGAGGCGGTCGGCGTCGGTGGTGTCGTGGAGAATCGAATCGACCGGCGTGTACTGATCCTGCAGCGCGTGCACCATCTCGTGGGCCAGCACCAGCCGCAACTGCGCCGGATCGGCGCCGGCGAGCGTGAAGAGCGTCGTGGAGTCGGGGTCGAAGAACCCGGCGATCTGCTCGGTGTAGAGGTCGACGAAAAGCTGCCGCAGATCGACGCTGTCGGGAACCATGCCGAGCAGGCGGAAGACGTCGCGCACACCGTCGAGCCGCCCGGAGGGCATTTCCCGGTTCATCTTGGCGATGAGATAGCGGCGGATCTGGTCGCGGGTACGCACCGCCGACTTCGGCACCGTCCGGAATGTCAGGCCGGTGGCCGCCGACACCGCCGGCATCAGCGAATCGATCAGCGTCGCCACCTGCCGCTCGTCGGCCGATTGTGCCACCGCCCGCGGCGCACCGCGGCACGCCGCCACGAGACCGGCCAGCCAACCGAGTACCAGCAGACGCCGCACCATCATCCTCCCGTTCCGGATGCCGCGGCAGGATGCATCCGCAGCTGCCGCGCCCCGAGCTTGGCGAAGTCCCGCCCGACACCAGACCCCCGCACCACGGCCGGCCCCGCCGCGCGCGGCGAGTCCCGGGCGGACGGTGACGGCCCGTCCGCTCATCCCACCAGCAGGCCCCGATACCAGGCGAGAATCGCCGGGCCGGCGATCCAGCACGCCGCCGCGCCCAACGCCAGGAAGATGCCGAACGGGACCAGCTTGTCACGGCCCATCAGCTTGAACGGCAGGAAGATCACCGTGCCGAGCGCCGCCCCGAGGAACAGCGACAACAGCACGCCCTGCCACCCCAGGAACGCGCCGATCATCGCCATCATCTTGATGTCGCCGCCACCCATGGCGTCCTGGCCGAACATCTTCGACCCGGCGAGCGCCACCAGCCATAACAGCGCGAAACCGATCGCCGCGCCCAGCACGGCCTGCTGCCACGGCAGCGCGCCGCCGAGCAGCGCGAACGCGATGCCGAACACCATTCCTCCCACCGAGAACTCGTCGGGAATGATGTATTCGCGGGCGTCGCTCACCGCGATGCCGAGCAGGATGGTGCCGAAGACGGCCGCACGCAATGCTTCGACCGCCACGCCGTAATGCCCCACCGCGCCGAGCCAGATGAGGCCGGTCGCGAGTTCCACCGCCGGGTAGCGCCACGGGATCGGCAGCTGGCAATGGCGGCAACGCGCCCGGAGCACCAGCCACGACCCCACCGGAACATTGTCGTACCATGCGATGAGGTTGCCGCACTGCGGGCAGCGCGATCGCGGCCGGACCACCGACTCCTGCGCCGGCCAGCGGACGATGCAGACGTTGAGGAACGAGCCGAGGACCAGACCGAGGATCGCCGCGAGCGCCGCGATCGGCCACGGGGCGTTGCCCGCCAGCGCCGGGGCGGTCACCGGGTCAACTCGAACAGCAGGATGGCGGCGGCGGCGGCCACGTTCAGCGACTCGGCATCGGGTCGGATCGGGATGGTGAGCTGGTGGCGGGCGCGGGCCAGCAGGTCGGCGTGGAGCCCGGCGCCCTCGTTGCCGAACGCGATCGCCAGCGGCATCGCCGAAGCGCCAGGTGGCGTCTTGAAAGCGCCATTGGGCGCATTCCCGATCGCCCCGCAGAGCGCGATACCGGCGCCGTCGAGCCACGCGAGGATCGAGGCGACGTCGGCATGCAGCGACGGCAGCCGGAAGAGCGCCCCCATCGCGGCACGAACCGTCTTGGGGTTGGTGAGGTCGGCGGTTCCCGGCAGCGCCACCAGCCCCGACGCGCCGAGCGCGAACGCCGTGCGGGCGATGGTGCCTGCGTTGCCCGGGTCCTGCACGCCGTCGAGCAGCACCACCGGCCGCCGCGGCGCGACCGGGATCTCCGCCACCGTCCATGCGCGCGGGCGATAGACCGCGATCACCCCCTGCGGGTGTTCCGTCGCCGCCGCCGCCGTCAATTCGGCATCGGTCACCTCCTCGACCGGCGCGCCGCTGGCCCGGAGCGCCGCCTCGACCGCCACGCCGCGCGGCGTACCGCGGAGCGCCGGCGAGAGCACCCCGCCCTTGCAGTTCGCGCCGGCGCGAAGCATTTCTTCGACCAGCCGCACCCCTTCGGCGAGCGCCAGTTGCCGGTGCTCCCGGCCCTTGCGCCGGTGCAGATCGCGGATGGTGCTCAACAGGGCCATGAGATCGGAGGCGAGGTGAACGATGGCGCGCGCCGGATCGCTCTGACGATCGCGGGCTCGGACTCCGGCGGAGGCGCCGGCATCCAGGCCGACCTGAAGACGTTCGCCGCCTTCGGCTGCTTCGGCACGTCGGTGGTCACTGCCGTGACCGCCCAGAACACCCTCGGCGTCCGCCTGGTGCATCCGGTTCCGACCGAGGTGATCGCCGCCCAGATCGACGCGCTCGCCGAAGACCTCCCGCCCGATGCGTTCAAGATCGGCATGCTCGCCACGGAGGCCGCGGTGCACGACCGTGGCGGAAATCGTCGCCGCCTGGGGATGGCGGAACCTGGTGCTCGATCCCGTGATCCTGTCGGGCACGGGCGAGTCGTTGCTGACCGACGCCGGCGTGACCGCGCTCGCCGAACGCCTGCTGCCGCTGGCGGCGTGCGTCACGCCGAATCTCGACGAGGCCGAACGCCTGACCGGCCTGGTCGTGCGCAACCCGGAGGCGATGGCCGAAGCCGGCGCGGCGCTGCTCGAGCGGGGCGCGCGCACCGCGCTGATCAAGGGCGGGCATCTCGAAAGCGACATCCTGGTCGACGTGCTGGTGACACCGGACGGGACCGAACGCTTCACGCGGACGCGGGTCGCCGCCCCATCGACGCACGGCACCGGCTGCACGCTGTCGGCGGCGATCACGGCCGGCCTGGCGCAGCGCCGCACCATCGATGAGGCGGTGCGCACTGGCATCGGCTACGTGCAGGCGGCGATGCGCGCCGCGCCCGGGCTGGGGCGCGGCAACGGTCCGCTGTGGCACGGCGTCGATCCGCGCGACCACTGACGCGGCACGGTCGGTCGCTCACGGCGCCACCCGCGGCGCGTCCAGGCGCGCCACCACCGCTTCGACCAGGGCGGCCAGCTGGACGGCGACGCGATCGGCCACTGCCATGACGTCGGCGTGATGCAGTGGCGTGGGGCTGATGCCGGCGGCCGGATTGGTGATGGTCGATATCCCCAGCACCCGCATGCCGCGCGCCCGCGCCACGATCGTCTCCGGCACCGTGCTCATGCCGACCGCGTCGGCGCCGAGGCGTTCCAGCATCCGGATTTCCGACGGCGTCTCGTAGGTCGGCCCGAGCAGCGCCGCGTACACCCCTTCCTCGACGGGCAGGTCGAGCGAACGCGCGGTGGCGCGCGCCAGGTCGCGCAGCCCGCGATCGTACGGCATCGGTCAGGTCGGGAAAGCGCGTCTCGCCCTCGAGCACCGGCCCTTCGAGCGGATTGCGACCGGTGAGATTGAGGTGGTCACTGATCAGCATCAGCGTCCCCGGGCGGAACGATCGGCGAATGCCGCCGGCGGCGTTGGTCACGATCAGCGTGTCCGCGCCGAGCGACGCGAAGACGCGCGTCGGCAGCGCAGCGGTCTGCGGCGGAGTGGCCTTCGTACATGTGGAAGCGGCCGCTCTGCGTGATCACCGGCACGCCAGCGAGCATCCCCACCACCAGTTCGCCCTTGTGTCCCGGCACCGTGGGCAGGTGGAAGCCGGGGATGTCGCCGTAGCCGATGGTCACCGCATCGGTGACATGCGTCGCCAGCCGGCCCAGCCCGGAACCGAGCACGATTGCCGACCGCGGGGTGGGCGCGGTCCGATGGCGCGGCGGACCGCGTCGGCCGCGCCGGCGACGACATCGTCCGCGCCACGGTCACAGCAGCATCCCGGCGATCGCCGCCGAAAGGAAGTTGGCCAGCGTGCCGGCGAGCATGGCGCGGAAGCCGAGCTGGGCGAGGTCGCTCTTGCGGTTGGGCGCCAGCGCGCCGATGCCGCCGATCTGGATGCCGACCGACGAGAAGTTGGCGAATCCCGCCAGCGCGAACGACGCGATGGTGAACGAGCGCGGATCGAGCGTGCCCTTCATCGGCCCGAGCTGCGAGAAGGCGATGAACTCGTTCAGCACCGCGCGGGTGCCGAGCAGACCGCCGACGGCACCGCTGTCCTTCCACGGCACGCCCAGCGCCCAGGCCACCGGCCGGCCCACCCAGGAGAACACCGTCTGCATGTCGGGCGGGAACAACGCCACCCAGGAATGGATCCAGCCCATGCCGCCGTTGACCAGCGCGATCAGCGCGATGAACGAGATCAGCATCGCGATCACGTTCAGCATCAGGTGCAGCCCGTCGCCGGTGCCGCGCGCGGCGGCATCGACCAGGTTCACGTCGGTCCTGGGGATCTCGATGTTCACGTTCCCCAGCGTCTCCGGCACCTCGGTCTCGGGCTCGAGCAGCTTGGCCATCATGATCGTGCCCGGCGCCGTCATGATCACCGCGGTGAGCAGGTGCCGCGCCTCGACGCCGAAGGCGATGTACGCCGCCATGATCGACCCCGACACGTGCGCCATCCCCGACGTCATGACCGTCATCAGCTCCGACTGGGTCATCGTGGGAAGGAACGGGCCGGATGGTGAGCGGCGCCTCGGTCTGTCCCATGAAGATCGACGCGCCGACGTTGAGGCTCTCGGCGCCGCTGGCTCCGAGCAGCTTGCTCATCACCACCGCGCAGCCGCGCACCACCACCTGCATGACGCCGAGGTAGTAGAGGATGGCGAACAGCGCCGAGATGAAGATGATCGCCGGCAGCACCTGGAACGCGAAGATCACGCCCGAGCGACGAATTGGCCTTGCCGAGTTCGCCGAAGACGAATTCCGATCCGGCGTAGGAGTAGTGCAGCGCCGCGGTGACCGCGTCGCCCAGGGTACGGAACATCCGCTGGCCGAACGGAATCCGCAGCACGAAGATGGCGAACACCACCTGCAGGGAGAGCCCCCACGCCACGATCTTCCATTTCACCGCCTCGCGGTGGTGCGACAGGGCATAGCCCAGCAGGATGATGAGGGCGATGCCGATCAGGCCGGTAAAGCGCTGCGGCAACGAGACCGGGGCGGCCACCGGCGGTGGCGGCGGCGGCGCCGGCTGCTGGATGCCGGCCGCCGCAGTGGTCGCTTGCCCCGCCGCCGGTTGCGATACCGGCGGTGGCGTCGCGGCCGGTTGCTGGGTGGGCACCGGGGCGGCCTGCGCCACCAGGTCGTGCATCCCGTGGCCGGTGGCGCCGGGAAGGAACCAGGTGGCAGCCACCGCCACAGACATCCCCACGAAGCCGAACAGGAACCGCCGCCCGAAACCGAATTTCATTTCGCAATGCTCCGCCGCGGACGGGCCGCGGGTTCAGGGGAGTGCCACCATCTCCTCGCGAGCCCGTGCCATCATGCGCGGCCCGCTCCGGCCAGGGAAGAAACGCGAACTCGAACGCCATCAGCGCCATGTCGTGCAGGGCTTCGGTGGAGAACCCGAGGGCCTGCTCGGCGGTGGCGTACTCGTCGCTGAGCCGCACGCCGCTCATCAGCCAGGAATCGGTGCACAGCGTTACCGCGACGCCGGCGTCGTAATAGCGGCGAACCGGATGGTCGGCGGCGCGGGCGACGGCCCGGGTCTGGACATTGCTGGTGATGTTGATCTCGAGGCAGATGCGCCGGTCTCGAACGTAGCTCAGCAGCTCGGGATTTTCACCCAGCCGGGTGCCGTGGCCGATCCGGTTGGCGTGGCAGCTGTGGATCGCCTCGAAGATCGATTCCCAGCCCGCCGCCTCGCCGGCGTGCACCGTGATGCCGAGTCCGCCGCGCGCGGCGATGTCGAACGCCTCGCGGTGCATCTCGGGCGGATGGCCCGCCTCCGACCCCGCCAGGTCGAAGCCCACCACGCCGTGGTCCTGCATCCGCACCGAGTGCTCGGCGATCGCCACCGAGCGCTCCGGATCGAACTGGCGCAGCGAGCAGTTGATGATCCGCGAGACGACGCCGAACTCGCGGCGCGCCGCGTTCCAGGCCGCGCCATTCGGCGGCGACGGCATCGTCCATGGAAAGACCGCGCCGGGTGCTGAGGAACGGGCAGTAGCGCACCTCGAGGTAGCGGAGGCCATCGGCCGCGGCGTCGGCGACCATCTCGTAGGCCACCCGCTCGATGGCGTCGGGTTCCTGCAGCAGCGCGATGGTGTGGTCGAACCGGGTCAGATAGTCGTCGAGGTTGCGGGCGTCGGAAACGAGCATCCAGCGGCGCAGACCCTCGGCGGTGTCGGCCGGCAGCGTCACGCCGGCCGCGCAGGCGCCAGTTCCAGCATGGTGGCCGGACGCAGCGCGCCGTCGAGGTGGACGTGGAGTTCCGCCTTGGGAAGCCGGCGGAAGCGCTCAGCCATCGGCCGGGTCCGGGCCGGTCCGGGCCGATCGGAAGACGCGCAGGACGGCACCAGCAGCGAGCGGGGTCGGAAACCGCCACCCCCAGGCCACGGGCATCGGTCACCAGCGCCCGGCCGGCGGCGACGTCGTCGGCCAGGTCCGGGGCGTGCCGGGTCAACGAGGTCGGAAACGGTGGCGCCGGCGGGCATCCGCACCAGGCGCGCGTTCAGGAAAACGGGGATCAGTGTCTGTCACGCGAGTAAATATCCCGTCACAAGTATCATTCCGGCAACGCCGTGCCGCTTGCGGGGGACGCCGGGGCCTAGTTCGATTCGCCCCAACTCAGGCCCCGGAGCCGGGTGTGACCCATCGCGTTCTGGTCGTCGACGACGAAGCTGACATCACCGCGCTGGTCGCCTATCACCTGGCCAAGGCGGGATACCGCGTGTCCACGGCCGGCAGCGGTCCGGAAGCGCTCAAGGCGGCGCGCGAGGAACGGCCCGACGTGGTGGTGCTCGACCTGATGCTTCCCGGAGTGGGCGGCTACGACGTGCTGGCCGAGCTGCGCAAGCGCGAAGAGACGCGCGACGTCGGCGTCATCCTGCTCACCGCGCGGCGCGACGAACCCGACCGGATCCGGGGCCTGACCCTCGGCGCCGACGATTACCTCACCAAACCGTTCTCGCCGGCCGAGCTGGTGCTGCGGGTGCAGGCCATCCTGCGGCGCCTCGCCGCCCCGGCGGTGGCGGTCGGATCGACCCTGGTGGTGGGTCCGCTGGCCATCGACCGGGCGGCCCACCGGGTGCTGCTCAACGGCGAGGAGTTGAACCTGACGGCCACCGAGTACAAGCTCCTCGTGACCCTGGTGGAGCGGCGCGGCCGGGTGCAGTCCCGTCCGCACCTCCTCGAGACGGTCTGGGAAGCGCAACCGGACATTCAGACCCGAACGGTGGACATGCACGTTCAGCGACTGCGCAGCAAGCTGGGAGCATTGGGCACGATGATCGAAACGGTGCGCGGCTTCGGCTACCGTTTCGCCGCCATGGACCGGAGTCCCCGGCCGGCGTGAGATTCGTCGCCAGGCTCGTCCTCGGCACCTTTACCGTCGTCGCGATCACGTTGCTGGTGTTGCTGTGGGTCTGGCCCTACAGCCCCGCCGGCGCCGTGGTCCTGGCGCTCGCCGTCTCGCTCGGCGCTGGCGTGGGCGGCGGGACGGGCGATCACGGCGCCGCTCATCTCGCTGGCGCAGGCCGCCGGCGGCGATCGCCGCCGGCGCCTCGCCGCGCTTTCCCCGATCGGGAATCCCCGAAGTCGACACCCTGGTGCAGGCGCTGCGGCGCATGCACCGCGATCTCGCCGACGGATTCGCCGATCTGCAGCGCGAAGAAGGCCGAGAGCACCGCGATCGTCGACGCCATGGTCGAAGGAGTGATCGCCGCCGACGCCAAGGGACGGATCGTCACCGCCAACCCCGCCGCCCGGCGGCTGCTGGGGTATCCGGATACCGGACCGCTGCCCGACCTGCCGACGCTCTTCCGCAGCAAGGCGGCGCGCGAGGCCGTGGCCCAGGTGCTCGACGGCCATCCGGTGCGCGACCGCGAGGTCGAACTCGATACCCAGGTGCTCTCCCTCAATGCCCGGCCGCTGCCGGGAAGCGGTGCGGTGGTGGTGCTGCACGACCTCACCGCGATTCGCCGGCTGGAACAGGTGCGGCGCGATTTCGTGGCGAACGTCTCGCACGAACTGAAGACGCCGCTGACGTCGATCTCGGGATACGCCGAGACGCTGGCCGACCCCGCCATCGACGACGCCACCCGGGCCCGCTTCGCCGCCACCATTCTCGCCAACGCCCACCGCATGCAGCACATGGTCGATGACCTGCTCGATCTCTCGCGGGTGGAATCGGGGCGGTGGCTGCCGCGGACCGAGCCGGTCGATCTCGCGACGATCGCGGGCGAATCGTGGGCGGCGCTGGCCGACCGGGCGGGCGAGCGGCAGGTGTCGCTCGACCGGCAGATCGCGCCCGATGCGGCCAGCATCGTGGCCGACCCCGAGTCGATCCGCCACATCCTCGACAATCTCTTCGACAACGCGCTGCGGCACGTGCCGGTCGGCGGCCACATCGTGGTGCAGTCGGCGCGGAGCGACGCCGGCGTGACGGTGAGCGTCGCCGACGACGGGTCGGGGATTCCCGCGGAGCACCTGCCGCGGATCTTCGAGCGATTCTACCGGGTGGACCCGGCCCGATCCCGCGCCGAAGGAGGCACCGGACTGGGCCTGTCCATCGTGCGGCACATGGTCGAAGCCCACGGCGGCCGGGTGAGCGCGGAGAGCGAGCCGCGACAGGGCACCACGATCCGCTGCTGGTTTCCGGACGTCACCGCCGATTCCCGAGTCGCTCCGGGCAACGTTACCCAGCCGTGACGCCGCCGACATGATGACGTGATGCCCGACTGGCCCTTTACCTGCGCCCAGCGACGGCCGCGGATCTCCTGCCTCCCGGTCCTCTCGCGGGAAGAAGTTCACCCTCGGAGCAGGTGGAGGTCCCATGCATCTTCGCAATGCGTCACGAGTCATGCTCGCGGCGGCCTTCGGCCTTGTCGTGGGCGGTAGCACCGCGCGGGCCCAGGTGTCGATCCACGGCGTCGGCTTTACCCAGTTCGCCTACGGGTTGAAGACCGATTCGTCGCTGGCGACGCCAGGCAATGACAACAACTTCGACGTGACCCGCGCGTACGTGAACGTGCTCGGCGCCTTCGGTAACGGCGTGCAGACCCGCATCACCACCGACGTCGACGGCCGCAGCGCCAAGGCGACCCAGCTCTCCATCCGGCTCAAGTATGCGTTCGTCGGCTGGACGCCCCAGGGCAGTGCCCTGACGTACAAGATGGGGTTGTTCACCACCCCCTGGATCGATTTCGAAGAAGCGATCTGGGACTACCGGATGCAGGGACCGACGCTGTTCGACCGCAACGGCTTCTTTCCGTCATCGGATTTCGGGCTCGGCGCCGACGGCAGCTGGAGCAAGGACGCGGTGAACATGCAGGTCGGCGTGTTCGACGGTGAAGGGTACGGCGCCGCGCCCGGCGATCCGGGGAAGGACGTCGAGGGCCGGGTATCGATCCGTCTGGCGTCGACCGATCAGGGCGGCCGGGTGGGCGGCCTGCGGCTGAGCGGCTTCGGCCAGGTCGGCAAGGCGACCGGCGGCGGGTCGCGCAATCGCTTCATCGGCGAGTTGTCCTACAAGAGCAAGGAAGTGACGCTGGCCGCGGAGTACGGCTCCGGCCAGGACTCGACCGCCGCGCTGACGCCGTCGCAGACCCGGACCGCGCTCGGGGTCTACGGCGTGTTCAATCTGCCCCATTCGAACGCGGCGATCATCGCCCGCTACGACAGCTACGATCCCAACACGGCGTCGGGAGCCATCAACGACAAGGTGTCGCGGATCATCGCCGGGGTGGCGTACAACATCTCGCCCAATCTGCGGGTGCTGGTCGACGCCGACCTCGCGTCACTGCAGGGCGGCGGCAACAACGCATTCGACGCCAAGAACAAGACGCTGCTGTTCCAGACCCAGTTCACGTTCTGACATCCCCAACATGGCCACTGCTCGAGAGGAGACGTACCCGATGACTCGCAGGATCACGCAGACCGCGCTGCTCGCCGCGGCGTTCGTGGGTGCGGCAACCACCGCCCTGCCGGCGCAGAACCTGACCGGTGCCGGCAGCACGTTCGGGGCGCCGCTGTACCTGAAGTGGGCTGACGCCTTCAAGCAGAAGACCGGCGTGGAGATCAACTACGCGTCGGTCGGCTCCGGCGCCGGCATCCAGCAATTCACCGCCGGCACGGTCGACTTCGGCGCCACCGATGGGCCGATGAACGACCAGCAGCTGGCCGCGGCGCACAACCAGGTGCTGCACATTCCGACCGTGCTGGGAGGGGTGGTCCTTACCTGGAACGTTCCCGCCCTGGGCGGCCACCAAGCTCCGCTTCGACGGCCCGACCATCGCCGGCATCTACCTCGGCAAAATCACCAAGTGGAACGACGCATCGATCGCGCGTCTCAACCCCGGCGTCAAGCTGCCGAACCAGGACATCATCGTGGTGCACCGTTCCGACGGCTCCGGGACGTCCTACATCTTCACCGATTACCTCAGCAAGGAATCCCCGGCGTGGAAGAGCCAGGTGGGCTTCGGCGTCTCGCCGAACTGGCCGACCGGCCTGGGTGGCAAGGGGAGTGAAGGCGTGACCCAGCAGGTCAAGAGCCTGCCGGGGGCGATCGGCTACGTCGAGTTGATCTACGCCGTCGTCAACCACCTGACCTTTGCCGACGTCAAGAACCCCGCGGGCCAATTCGTGACCCCGTCCTTGCAGACCGTGTCGAACGCCGCGGCCGCGGCGAACTTCCCGGCGAACACCGATTTCCGGGTGTCGATCACCGACGCGCCGGGGGCGACGGCCTATCCGATCTCGTCGTTCACGTGGCTCCTGGTCCGTCCCAATTCGACCGACCCGGCCAAGGCCAGGGCGCTCAAGAATTTCCTCGAGTGGATGATCTCGCCGGAGGCGTCACAGATTGCCGCCGGCCTGCAGTTCGCCCCGCTGCCGGCGAAGGTGGTGACGTTGATCAAGGCGCGGCTCAATACGTTGACGGTCAACGGCAAGCCGATCAGGTAGCAGGTCCTGCCCCGGGCCCGGAGCAGCTGCTCCGGGTTCCGGCGGCACGGTGGCCGGCCTCGTTCCGGCGCGCCACCCGTGACCCAGTCGTTACACATCCGTGACGCCGAGCCTTCCGGGCATATCTAAGCTCCTCAGCACATGACGACTTCGACCCTCGAGTTGCCGCACGACGATCCCCGGCACAGGACGCTCATTGGCCGCGTCCTCGGCGACCGCATCTTCCGCGTGCTGCTGACGATTGCGGCCGCGAGCATACCGGCCCTCATTCTCCTGCTGGTGATCTTCCTGGTCCACGGCTCCACGCTGGCCATCGCGCAATTCGGTCTGCATTTCATCGTCACCAGCACCTGGGATCCGATTGCCGGGGTCTTCGGCGCCGCGCCGCTGATCTTCGGCACGCTGCTCACGTCGTTCATCGCGCTGGTCATCGCCGTTCCGCTGTCGCTGGGCGTCGCGGTCTACCTCACGGAGTTCGCCCCGATGGCGATCCGGCGCCCGGTGGCCACCCTCGTCGAACTGCTCGCGGCGATCCCGAGCGTGGTATACGGTCTCTGGGGCATCTTCGTGCTGATCCCCGTGTTGCAGAGCACCGTCTTTCCCTTTCTCCGCAGCGTGCTCGGTTTCCTGCCGTTCTTCAAGGGCGTGATCTACGGCCCGTCGATCCTGGCCGCGAGCATCATCCTGGCCATCATGATCATGCCGTTCATCATGGCGGTGTCACGCGAGGTGCTGCTGGCGGTGCCGCCGACGCAGCGGGAAGCGGCGCTGGCGCTGGGTGCCACCCGGTGGGAGGCGGTCCGCACCGCGATCGTGCCCTACGCCCGGTCGGGGATCATCGGTGCCATCATCCTCGGCCTCGGCCGCGCGCTGGGCGAGACGATGGCGGTCACCATGCTGATCGGCAATCGCCACGACATGTCGGTCTCGCTCTTCGCCCCGGGCTACACCATGGCCGCGGTGATCGCCAACGAGTTCTCCGAAGCCGCCACGCCGATGCACTACGCCGCGCTGACCTACGTGGCGCTGGTGCTCTTCGTGGTGACGGTCCTGGTCAACGCCGCCGCCCGGCTGCTCATCTGGCGGGTGGCGCGCGGCGCCGCCATCGGGAGCAAGGCGATATGAACCGGCGCCAGTTCCGGCGGTTCAAGAGCAACGTCGCCGTCGCCGGGATGATCGTCGCGGTGATCATTGCGGTGGCGCCGTTGCTGTTCATCCTCGGCTCGCTGCTGGTCCGCGGCGCCGGGAGCCTGACGCTGGCGTTCTTCACGAAGATGCCGGTGCCGCCCGGCGAGACCGGTGGCGGCGTGCTCAACTCCATCATCGGGACGTTGATCATCGTCGGACTGGCGTGCCTCCTCGGCATCCCGATCGGCATCGGGGCGGGGCTGTACTGCGCCGAGTACCCCACCAGTCACCTCGCCTGGATCACGCGCTTCGTGTCCGACGTGCTCAACGGCACGCCGTCGATCGTCGTCGGCGTCTTTGCGTGGACCGCCATCGTGGCCCCGGCCAGGCACTTCTCGGCCTACGCCGGCAGTGTCGCGCTGGCGATCCTGCTGGTGCCGATGGTGATGCGCACCACCGAGGAGCTGATGAAGCTGGTGCCCAATTCGCTGCGTGAAGCCGCGCTGGCACTGGGATATCCGCGCTGGCGGACCTCGCTCAAGGTGATCCTGCGCACCGCCCTCCCCGGGATCATCACCGGCAGCCTGCTGGCCGTCGCGCGGATTGCCGGCGAAACCGCGCCGCTGCTCTTCACCGCTCTCGGCAACCAGTTCCTCTCGTTCGACCCGAACGCGCCGATGGCGGCGTTGCCGCTGACGGTATTCCTCTACGCGAACGGCCCGTACGAAGAGTGGCATCGGAACGCCTGGGCGGCCGCACTGGTGCTGATCCTGGTGGTGCTGGTGCTGAGCATCGTCGCCCGCCTGGTGACCCGGCAACGCTTCGAGACCCAGCGTGGTTGACGTCGCCCCGCGGCTCCGTACCGAAAAGCTGAGCGCCATGTACGGCAAGTTCACCGCCGTCAAGAACGTCTCCCTCGACTTCGCGCCGCTGCAGGTGCACGCGCTGATCGGCCCGTCGGGGTGCGGCAAGTCGACCTTCCTGCGTACCCTGAACCGGATGCACGAGATCGGCGGCGTGGGCTGGATCACCGGCAAGATCTATCTCGACGGGGTCGACGTCTATGCGCCGGATGTCAGCGTCATCCGGCTCCGCCGCCGCATCGGCATGGTCTTCCAGAAGCCGACGCCGTTCCCGACGATGTCGATCTACGACAATGTCGCCGCGGGCCTGGTGCTCGACGGCGGCATGCGGCGCGCCCAGATGGACGAAATCGTGGAACGCTCGCTGCGCCGTGCGGCGCTGTGGGAAGAGGTCAAGGACCGGCTCAGGACCAGCGCGGTGGCCCTTTCGGGCGGCCAGCAGCAGCGGCTCTGCGTGGCGCGCACCATCGCGCCCGAGCCGGAGGTGATCCTCCTCGACGAGCCGACCGCGTCCCTCGACCCGCAGGGGACGCAACGGATCGAGGAACTGCTGTTCGAGCTGAAGGGGGAGTTCACGATCATCATCGTGACCCACAACATGCAGCAGGCGGCACGGGTTTCGGATACCACCAGCTTCTTCTACCTCGGCACCATGATCGAACACGGCCCGACGCGGCAGATCTTCACCGCGCCGAAGGATGAACAGACGGAAGCCTACATTACCGGACGGTTCGGATGACCACCCTGATGCCCCCTCGCCCCGCCCGCGGCCCCCTGGCCGCTCCGCCCGTTCCGCGGACCACGCTGGAACATCGCCGGCCCGCCAAGCCGGTGGATCAGAGCGTGCCGGCCATCGAAGTGGCCGACTTCTCGTTCTGGTACGGCAAGCGCCAGGTGCTGCACGACCTGTCGTTCACCGTGCCGCAGCGTGCCGTGACGGCCATCATCGGCCCATCCGGATGCGGCAAGTCGACGTTCCTGCGCTCCATCAACCGGATGAACGACCTCATCTCGGGCAGCCGGGCCGAAGGGCGGCTGGTGGTCGAGGGCGCGTCGGTCTACGACGGGACCATCGACCTGGTGGCCCATCGCCAGCGGGTGGGAATGGTCTTCCAACGGCCCAATCCGTTCCCGAAGACGATCTTCGACAACGTGGCCTACGGGCCGGCGCTCAATGCGCTGGTACCGCGGCGCGATCTCCCCGACCTGGTCGAGCGTTGCCTCCGCCAGGCGGCCCTGTGGGACGAGGTCAAGGACCGCCTCGATTCCCCCGCTACCGGCCTCTCCGGCGGCCAGCAGCAGCGGCTCTGTATCGCCCGGGCCCTCGGCAACAGGCCATCCATCCTGCTGATGGACGAGCCGTGTTCGGCGCTCGATCCGATCGCCACGCAGAAGGTCGAGGAGCTGATCTTCGAGTTGAAGAAGGACTACACCATCGTCATCGTCACCCACAATCTGCAGCAGGCGGCACGGGTATCGGACCTGACCGGCTTCTTCGATCGCGGCGTGCTGGTGGAAATGGGCGAGACCGACCAGATCTTCACCGCCCCGAAGCACGAACGGACCGAGGCATATATCACCGGGAGATTCGGATGAGCGTCGATACCCACCGGCATTTCCACGAAGACCTGAGCCAGGTGAAGGTCCGGCTGCTCACGATGTCGGGTGAGGCCGAGGCGGCGCTCGAGCTGGCGGTCGAAGCGCTGCTGGAACGCGATGTCGCGAAGGCGCACGCCGTCATCTCCGGCGACCGCAGCATCGACGCCCTCGAGGTCGAAATCGAGCGGCAGTGCGTCGATCTGCTGGCCCTCCAGCAGCCGATGGCCCGCGATCTCCGCATGCTCACCTCGGCGCTCAAGATCGCCAACGACCTCGAGCGGGTGGGCGATCACGCCGTCAACATCGCCCAGTCGGCCGAGCGGCTGTCCCACACCCGGCCGATCACGCCGGAACCGGAAATCGTGCAGATGGCGCGGCTGGCCCGGGGGATGCTCTCCGACGCCCTCGAGGCCTTCATCCGGGGCGACGCCGGCGCCGGCCGCGAGGTCTGCCGCCGCGACGACAAGGTCGACGCCTTGCATCGCTCGGTCTTCCGGATTCTGTTGACCCACATGATGGAAGACCCGCACGTCATCAGCGCGGGCATGGAACTCTTCCTGGTATCGCGGAATCTCGAACGGGTAGCCGATCTCGCCACCAATATCGGCGAGGACGTCGTCTTCCTGGTGGAGGGAAAATCCATCAAGCACCACGCCGAGGACAGCGGCGAATCGATGACATGACCGACGCTGCTCCCCCGCGCGAGCGGCTCGGCGCCATCGATGTCGGATCGAACTCGATCCGCCTGCTGGTGGCCGACTACGACCCCGCGACGGGGCTCGATGTCATCGACGAGGTCAAGGACCAGCCCCGGCTCGGCACCGGCGTCGAGGCCAGCCACGCCCTCAACATCGCCGCGATGGGCCGCGCGTATGCTGCGCTCAAGCGGATGAAGGAAGTGGCGGCCCGCCGCGGCGTGACCCGGCTCGCTGCCGTGGCCACGTCCGCGATGCGCGAGGCCCGCAACGGACCCGCCTTTGCCGAGCGCATCCGGCGCGAACTCGACATCCCGCTGGAAATCATCGACGAAACCCGCGAAGCACAGCTGTCATGGCGCTCGGTGGCGCACCATTTCCGGCTGGACAACGCCCGTACGCTGGTGGCCGACATCGGCGGCGGCTCGCTCGAGCTGGTCGGCGCGGTCGACGGGCTCGTCGAAACAACGACGTCGCTGCCGCTGGGCGCGGTCCGCCTGACCGAGCAGTATGTCACCGGCCGGCGCGACGCGCGCCGCGAAGTGGCGGCGCTCCGTCGCGCGGTGCGCCCCATCCTCCGCAAAGCGGTGCGCTGGCGGGACTGGCGTCAGGCCACGTTGATCGGTTCCGGGGGAACGTTCACCAACCTCGGCCGCATGGCCGCCGCGCGGCGCGGGCACGTTGGTGACGCCGTACACGGCACCACGGTGCGCACCAGCGAAGTCGAAGCGCTGCTGGAGTGGCTCAGCACCAAGACGCCGGAAGAGCGCTCCCGGGTGCCGGGCCTCAATCCGCAACGCGCCGACATCATCCTCGCCGGCCTGGCCGTCACCGCCGAACTGCTGCAGATGCTCGACGGCCGCGAGTTGACGGTGAGCGCCTTCGGTCTCCGGGAAGGGTTGCTGCTGGAAATGGTCGGCGCCGATCCGGTGCCGCGGGCGCCCGACCCGCTGCGGCTGATCCGCGAGTTCGTCGACCGGTGCCGTGGCGACCGCCGCCATGTCGAGCAGGTCCGCCTGCTGGCCCTGTCGCTGTATGCCCAGCTGAGCGCCCCGCTGCACTGCACCGCCGAAGAGCGCTGGATTCTCGAAGCCGCATCGCTGCTGCACGACGTCGGGCAGCTGGTGTCGTACCGCAAGCATCACAAGCACAGCTACCAGCTGATCATGCACGCCGAGCGGCTCGGGCTGAGCGCCCGGGCAAGGACCCTGGTGGCGGTGATTTCGCGGTATCATCGCAAGCGCGGACCGAGCCGGAAGGATCCGGAATTCGGGCGGCTGACCGCGGCCGACCAGGCGGTGGTGCGACGGGTGAGCGGCCTGCTCCGCGTCGCGGACGGCCTGGATCGTGGTCACACCGCTACCGTCGACCGCGTCACCTGTGTCGTCACCAGGACGCGGTGCCTCATCCGGGTCTTCCCGCGACTCCGGCAGACCGACGTCTCGCTGGAAGTGTGGGGAGCGGAGCGGAAAAGCGACGTATTGGCAGAGGAGCTGGGCCGGAACGTGATGATCGAGGCGGGCGTCCTCCCCGCGGCGTCGCGATCCACACGGCGAGCCGCGACGGCCGGGCGGCGGACCGCCAGGGCGAGCTGACGCCGGTGATTCGACCGATCCTGGCGGCGCCGGCCGGAATTCAATCAACGTATGACGCGGAGGGGGCAATGCCGAAGAAGAAGACCGGTGGGCATCGCAAGTACGGGGAAGCGGCGTCGAAGAGCGTCGAGAGCGCCGTCAAGCGTTATGAGAAGGGGACCCTGCGGAGCGGCAGCGGCGGCAAGGTGACCAGTCAGAAGCAGGCTGTCGCGATCGGACTCTCGGAAGCACGGAGCAAGGGCGCGAAGGTGCCGAAGAAGAAGAGCTGACGCGCCGCAATCGTCCGGGAGATGTGCGAACGCCCCGCCAACTGCTGGCGGGGCGTTCGCTGTATCCGGAGCCTCTTGATCGTTCTGCGCCGGCTCCGGTAACGTCGCAGCCTGCCTCGACCGCGACGGGTTACACTCCGGGGACGTGTCGGGAGGACGGCGATGCACAGGGAACAGGCGGGGGGTGAGAGGTCATGAGACTCGCGCCTCAGACCTCACGCCTTACGCCTCAGGTCTCAGGCCCCATACGGCACCCAGATGTTCTTGACCTGGGTGGCCTGGCGCAGAAACTCGGGCCCCTCGCCGTCGAGGGGATCATACCAGTCGCGCACCGTCCACTCCGTCCAGGTCCGCTTCATGTTGCCCGCTGAGAGCTTCTCGGCCTCGGCGGCTTCGGCGTGATCGCCGAAGACCCAGATGGCGTCGACGTCGTCGTGACCGGCCAGCGGCGCCAGCAGTTCGCGCCGGTACCCCGTGACGATGTTGACCACGCCGCCGGGGAGGTCGGACGTGTCGAACACCTGGTACAGGTCGGTGGCGAGCAGCGGATGGCGTCTGCGACGGGATGATCACCGTGCGGTTGCCCATCGCGATCGCCGGGAGTGCCAGGGAGAGAAAGCCGAGCAGCGGCGCGTCGTCGGGCGCGGCGATGCCGATCACGCCGATCGGTTCGGGCATGGCCAGCGTGACGTTGCGCAGCGGCGTGTGATGGACCGCGCCGTCGTACTTGTCGGCCCACGCCGCATACGAGAAACAGCGGCAGATCGCCGCATCGATCTCGCGGCCGCCGTCCCCGCCGGTGAACGTCGCCAGCCGCCCGGCGAACTCGTCGCGCCGTGCGGCCAGGTTCTCCGCGACGTAGTAGAGCACCTGGGCGCGCAGATGCGCCGTGGCGGCGGGCCAGCCGCCGGCGGCGTGCGCCGCTTCCACCGCGTCGCGGATGTCCTTGCGGTTGCCCCGCCCCGCTTCGGCAACCGGTTCGCCCCGGGCGTCGAGTACCGCGATGGCATAGCCGCCGTCGGGACGCCGCTGCTTGCCGCCGATGTAGAGCTTCGGCGTGCGATCGATCGGGGGGATCCCGGCCCGCTTGCGGTCACGCCGCGGTGCCGTGTCGTCGGGTGACGGCACCACCGACGCCAGGCGCTCGGGCCGGACGTCGTGGATCAACCGGAGGTATTCGTACATCCCTTCGCGGCCGCCTTCGCGCCCGTAGCCGCTTTCGCGATAGCCGCCGAACCCCGACGCGGCGTCGAACATGTTGGTGCAATTGACCCACACCGTGCCGGCCTTGATGCGCGGCGCGATGTCGAGCGCGGTGTTCAGGTTCTCGCTCCAGACGCTCGCGGCCAGCCCGAAGCGGGTGTTGTTGGCGAGCTCGACCGCTTCGTCGGGGGTGCGGAAGCTCATCAGGACCACCACCGGGCCGAAGATCTCCACCTGTGCGATGGTGGCGGCCGGCGCCACGTCGGTGAAGAGCGTGGGCGGATAGAACAGGCCCTCCTGCGGCACGCTCCACGACGGTTGCCAGCAGGTGGCGCCCTCGGCAATCCCCTGCCGCACCAGTCCCTCGATCCGATGCAGCTGCACCGGGGCGACGATCGCGCCGATGTCGACCGACTTGTCGAGTGGCGACCCGACGCGGAGCTTCTCCATCCGCGCCCGAAGCTTGTCCACCAGCCGGTCGGCGACGCCTTCCGCCACCAGGATGCGCGATCCGGCGCAACAGACCTGCCCCTGGTTGAACCAGATGGCGTCGACCACGCCTTCGACCACCGAATCGAGATCGGCGTCGTCGAACACCACGAACGGCGACTTGCCGCCGAGTTCCAGCGTGAGCTTCTTGCCGCTGCCCGCGGTGGCGGCACGAATGGCGCGTCCCACGTCGGTCGAGCCGGTGAAGGCCACCTTGTTGACGTCGGGATGCGCCACCAGCACCGCACCGGTGCGCCCGTCGCCGGTGATGATGTTCACCACGCCCGGCGGCAGCCCGATGTCGTCGAGCATGGCGGCAAGGCAGAGGGCGGTCAGCGGTGTGTATTCCGCCGGCTTGAGCACGACGGTATTTCCCGCCGCGAGCGCCGGTGCAATCTTCCACGCCAGCATCAGCAGCGGAAAGTTCCAGGGGATCACCTGGGCGACGACGCCGACCGCTTCCATCCGCGGGAATTCGCGGTCGAGCAATTGCGCCCAACCGGCGTGATGGTAGAAATGGCGCGCCACCAGCGGGATGTCGATGTCGCGCGACTCGCGGATCGGCTTGCCGTTGTCGAGGCTCTCGATCACGGCGAACAGCCGCGAATTCCGCTGCACCCCGCGGGCAATGGCGTAGAGCCAGCGGGCCCGTCCCTCGCCGCCCAGCGCCTGCCACGCCGGCTGCGCGCGCCGCGCCGCTGCCACCGCCGCCGCGACGTCGCCCTCGCTCCCCTCGGTCACCTGCGCCAGTTCGGCTCCGGTCGCCGGATCGAGGACCGCGAACGTTGCGCCGGGAGCAGTCCAGCCGCCGTCGATGTAGTGCCCGAAGCGGCGCTGGCGGCGTGCGAGCCATTCGTTGGCGACGCGCGGCCGATTCCGGCGCCGGCCCCCAGGCCATCGATTCGTACGCGTCACGGACCGAAGTCATGCCATGGCTCCTTACGGCAGCGGATGCCGGTGGCCGGCGGAGTAGAAGCCGGTGACGTGGTGTTCCAGCTGGCGTTCGATGTCGGTCAGCAGCGAGCTCGCGCCGAACCGGAACAGATCGGGACGCAACCACCGGTCGCCCAGCTCCTCCTTGATCATCGCGAGCCATGCCAGTGCCTGCCTGGCGGAGCGGATCCCGCCCGCCGGCTTGAACCCGACGAGGTAGCCGGTGCGCTGCTGGTATTCACGTACCGCCCGTGACATCACGATCCCCACCGGCAGCGTGGCGTTGATGCTCTCCTTGCCGGTGCTGGTCTTGACGAAATCGGCGCCCGCCATCATCGCCACCAGCGATGCGCGCGCCCACTTCGCGCAGGGTGCCGAGGTCGCCGGTGCCGAGGATCGCCTTGAGGTGTGCCGTCGCCGCATGGCGTCGCGGAAGGCGCGCACCTCCTCGTACAGCGCCGGCCAGTTGCCGGTGAGCACGTGCGCCCGCGTCACGACGATGTCGATCTCGCGGGCGCCGTCGGCCACCGAGGCATGGATTTCGGCGACGCGGGTTTCGAACGGCGAGAGCCCGGCGGGAAAACCGGCCGAGACCGCCGCGACCGGGATCCCGCTGCCGGCAAGCGCCTCGACGGCGGTGCGCACGAATGCGTGGTAGACGCACACCGCAGCGACGTGCAGCGGCACGTCGCCCATTCCCAGCGCGTCGAGCAGGTCCGCCCGGACGGGCCGGCGGGCCTTGGCGCAGAGGCGCCGCACCCGTCCCGGCGTGTCGTCGCCCTGCAGGGTGGTGAGGTCGATCAGCGAGACGGCGCGCAGCAGCCAGCCGGCCTGCCATGCCGTCTTGATGGAGCGGCGCGCCGGAATGGTGGCGGCACGCCGCTCCACCGCACTGCGATTGACGCGCACGTCCCGCACCCAGCCGAGGTCGAGCGGCATGCCGGGGTTGCGGGGCAACGCTCCGGCGGGCGGCGTCTCCCGGCCGGGATAGGCCGTTCCGGCACCACGTGACCGGGGCGCCCGCGTCTCGACCGGCGTCATGCCCACGTCCCTCCCCCGGCGCTGTCCGTCGCCGGCAGCCGCCAGGCGTGCGTCGCCAGCAGCTGTTCGCGGCGCGCCTGAAGCCGCGGATCGCGGAAGACGCTGATCAGCAGCGCACCCGCCAGGAACCCGCCGATGTGCGCCCACACCGCCACGCCGCCCAGCGGATCGACGCTGGCGCCGAGCACCTGCAGCAGCGAACCAGTAGCCGAGCATCAGCCAGGCCGGCAATGTCACCCGGAAGATGAAGATCACCAGCCACACCAGGCAGTGGACCCGCACCCGCGGATAGAGCACGACGTACGCGCCCATCACGCCGCTGATGGCCCCGCTCGCGCCCACCATCGGCACCGCGCTCGCCGGCGAGACGGCGATCTGCGCGGCGGCGGCGGCCAGTCCGCATACCAGATAGAACACCAGGAAGCGGCCGTGCCCCATGATGTCTTCGACGTTGTTGCCGAACACCCACAGGAACCACATGTTGCCGAGGATGTGCAGCCACCCGCCGTGCAGGAACATCGACGAGATGACGGTGTACCACGCGTTGCCCGGCTGCACCACGCAGCGAGAGCCCGTCGCCCGACCGGAAACGTGTAGCCGATCGGGAGCCGGTGCAGCAGGTCCCCGGGGATCAGGCCCAGTTCGCAGATCGAGGCCGCCACGCGCTCGCCGCTTCCCATCCCCTGGAAGACGATCCAGATGGCGAGATTGGCCGCGATCAACGCCACCACCATGATCGGGGTGAGGAAGGTCGGATTGTCGTCCTTGTAGGGAAACATCGTCCCGGAATATACCGGCGGCCCCCGCGCCCGTTGCGCCACCGGGGCCGCCCTGGCGCCTTGACCGCCCCCCCCGGCCGCCGCCTCTTTGGGTACCTCCGCCCACCGGGAGAAAGTCCGCCATGACCGTCATCGACGTCCACAACCATTTCTATCCCCCGGCATTCCTCCAGGCGCTGCGGTCCGACGAAAGCGTGCTCACCGTCCGCGACGACGCCCAGGGCAACCCGGTGCTCTACTCCCCGGGTGACATCAACATCGCCGTCCGCGGGCATCGGTGATATCGCCTACCGGCAACAGGTGCTCGACCAGGAAGGGGTCGACCGCCAGGTGATCTCGCTGACCTGCCCCGGCACGCTGCTGGAAACGCCGGAACGCTCGGTGGCGCTGGCCCGGCTGGTCAACGATGCCTTCGCGACCATCATGCGCGAACGCGGCGACCGTTTTACCGCGCTGGCGACGCTGCCGCTGAACGACCCGACCGCGTCCGAGATCGAATTCGATCGCGTCATGCAGCTCGGCTTCAAGGGGTGCATGCTGTTCGGCAACGTCAACGGCAATCCGCTCGCCGGCCAGCAGTTCTGGCCGCTCTACCAGCGGGCCAGTGACGCCGGGGCGGTGTGCTACATCCACCCCACGTTTCCGCTGGGCGTCGAAGCGATGCAGGAATACTGGCTGATGCCGCTCTGCGGCTTTCTCTTCGACACCACCCTCGCCGCCGCGCATCTCGTCTTTGCCGGCGTGCCGGAGCGCTTCCCCGGCATCCGCTGGGTGCTCGGCCATCTCGGCGGCACCATCCCGTATCTCGCCGAGCGCCTCGACCGCGGCTACGAGCAGCTTCGCAGTCCTGCCGGCAGCACATTTCCCGGCCGCCAAGTCACTATCTCAAGCAGTTCTACTACGACACGGTGAACTTCGATCCGCACGCGCTCCAGCTGGCCATCGAGTTCGCCGGCAGCAGCCAGCTGCTGGCGGGGAGCGACTATCCGCACCAGATCGGCAGCATCCCGCAGATGCACGCCATCGATCGCGTCGCTCGCGATTCCGGCCGCGGACAAGGCGGCCATCCTGGGCGGCAACGCGGCCCGCCTCTTCGGGGTGGCCAGCCGGTAGGGGCCCGCCGATACGGTGCTCCTGTCCTGCGCCGGCGGCGGCGATGTTCCGGATCGCGTCATCGTGCTTGCGACGGCGAAACCGAGTAACATTGCGGTCCCCCGATGAGCTGCCGCCGCCGTTGACGCCCGAGGTTCCGCTGATGTCCCGCGTTGCCGTGCTGCTTCGTCTCGCTGTCGTTCCGCTCGTCCCCGCCGTCGGACTTCGCGCAACAACCGACCGCCGCGATGCGTTCCGGTCCCGTCGACACCGCGTTGTGGCACGGCCTGGAGTGGCGCATGCTCGGCCCGGCCCATACCGGACGGATGACATCCGTGGTCGGCTCGGCCCAGCGTCCCGGACGAGTATTACGTCGGCACGACCGGCGGCGGCGTCTGGAAGACGATCGACGGCGGACACACCTGGCAGCCGATGACCGACGCCTATTTCGGCGGCACCATCGGCGCGGTGACCGTGGACGCCGCCAATCCCGATATCGTCTGGGCCGGCGGGGGCGAAACGCCGATCCGCGGCAACGTCTCGTACGGCGATGGCGTCTGGAAATCGCTCGACGCCGGCAGGACGTGGCGCTACATGGGGCTGAAGGCCACCGAATACATCTCGAAAGTGCTGGTCGATCCCGCCAATCCCGATGTGGTCTACGTCGGCGCGCTGGGACACGTCTTCGGGCCGAACAGCGAGCGTGGCGTGTATCGCACCCGCGACGGCGGCAAGACCTGGGACAAGGTGCTGTACGTCAACGACTCCACCGGCGTCGCCGACCTGGCGATGGATCCGTCCGATCCGGCGGTGCTCTACGCCGGCTTCTGGCAGGCGGGACGCAAGCCCTGGCTGCTGGTCAGCGGCGGGGCGGGCAGCGGGCTCTGGAAGACCACCGATGGCGGCGACCACTGGACCGACCTTCGCGGCCGCCCCGGCCTGCCGAGCGGCATCTGGGGCAACATCGGCATCGCCATCTCCCCCGCCAATCCGGACCGCATCTGGGCGCTCATCGAGGCCGACTCCGGCGGACTGTTCCGCTCCGACGACGGCGGCGCCACCTGGCAGTTCCTGAACGGCGACCGCAATCTCCGCCAGCGGGCGTGGTATTTCACCAAGCTTACCGCTGACCCGAAGGACACCAACACGCTCTATGCCGGCAATGTCGGTGGCTACGTCTCGCACGACGGCGGCAAGACGTTTCAATCGGGACTGGGGAACGGCGACACCCACCAGTACTGGGTCGCGCCGAACGATCCGCAGCGCATCGCGGTGGCCGGCGATCCCGGCGTGGTCATCAGCACCGACGGTGGCAAGACACGGTTGAGCGCGGCGATTCCCACCGGCCAGTACTATCACGTCCACCTCACCAACGGCGTATCCCTACGACGTCTGCGGCGCGGAACAGGACGGCGGGGTCGATTGCTTCCCGATCCGGGCGGCGGGCGGCCGCGGATTCGGCGGCGGTGGCGGCGGCGGACGCGGGGGCCGTGGCGGTGCACCGCCAGTCCCTACGACTTCACCCCACGCTACGGCGGAGCCGGCGGCGAATCGGGATACGTGGCGTCCGATCCCCTCGACCCCGACGTGACCTTCGGCGGCAATTACAGCGGCGTCCTCGAGATGCACAACAAGCGCACCGGCACCTCCGAGCGGCTCGATCCCTGGCCGCTCAATCCCATGGGACACGACGCCCGTGATTCGAAGTACCGCTTCCAGTGGACGTATCCGATCATGAACTCACCGAACGATCCGAAGGTGCTCTATGTCGGATCGAACGTGCTGTTCAAGTCGAACGACCTCGGCCAGACATGGCACGTCATCTCGCCCGACCTCACCCGCCACGACCCCGCCACGCTGGGCGCGTCGGGTGGCCCGATCACCAAGGACCAGACCAGCGTCGAGTATTACGGGACGATCTTCGCGGTGCAGGAATCGCCGGTCAGACCGGGGGTGGTCTGGACCGGTTCCGACGACGGCCTGATCTATCTGTCGCGCAACGCCAACGCGGCCCGACCGTCGTGGACCAATGTCACGCCGAAAGGCCTTCCCGAGTGGACGCGGATCTCGATCGTCGAGCCCTCGCACTTCCAGCCCGGCACGATGTATTTCGCCGCCAACCGCTACGAGATGGACGACAACGCGCCGTACCTGTACAGGACCACCGACTACGGCGCCACGTGGACGAAGATCGTCAACGGACTCCCGCCCGACCAGCCGACGCGCGCCATCCGCGAAGACCTGGAGCGCCCCGGGCTGCTCTACGCCGCCACCGAACGCGGCATGTTCATCTCGTACGATGCCGGCACGCACTGGCAGAGTCTCCAGCTCAATCTGCCGCCGGTGGCGGTGCACGACATCGCGCTGCGCGACGACGACATCGTCATCGCCACGATGGGTCGCGGCTTCTACGCACTCGAAGGGTATCGCGCCGTTGCGACAGGCCGACCAGGTCGAGCCGCAATGCGGCACTTACCTCTATCAGCCCGGGTCACGACTACCGCAGCAACGCGTCGTCACCGTCGCCTACTCGCTCCCGAAGCCGGGCACCACCGTGCAGCTCGAGCTGCTCGACCCGCACGGCGTGGTGATCCAGCAGGATTCGAGCAATGCGCCCGCGGCCGGCGGCCGCGGTGGCTCCGGCCGGGGCGGACGCGGCGGCTTCGGCCGCGGCGGACGCGGTGGCATGCCCCGGCCCGCGTCACGGATTCGGTGGGGCTTGAATCACTTCGACATCCCGTTGCGCTACCCCGATGGCACCAACTTCCGGGGCGCCGTGTACTGGGACGGCGATGGACTCAACGGCCCGGTCGGTGCGCCGGGAACGTACACCGTCCGGATGACGGTCGACGGCGGCACACCGCTGGTGCGCACTGCCCGTCGTGAGAAGGATCCCCGCACCGACGCCACCGATGCCGACATCACTGAACAGGTCGCACTTCCTGCTCCGCATCCGCGACACCGTCTCGGCGGCGAACAACGCGGTGCGCACCATCCGCAACCTGATCTATCAGCTCGATTCGCTGCGACCGGTGATGGCCCCGGCCGGCGGCGCGTTCACCGCGGCGGCGCAGACGCTCCAGGACAGCGTGACCTCGGTCGAGGATTCGATCTACCAGAGCCAGAACCACGCCAGCGAAGATCCGCTCAACTTCCCCATCCGGCTCAACAATCAGATCGGCGCGCTCTCGGGATTCGTGTCCAGCGGATCGCGACGGCCGCCGCCGCAGGCCTACCAGGTCTGGAACGATCTGGTGCCGCGACTCGACGTCCAGCTGCTCCGCCTCAAGCGCGATCTCGCCACCCTTGCTGCCGCCGGTCAACGCCGCGCTGCAGGCGGCGGGACACGGCGCCATCGTGCCCGGCACCGACGAGCTCGGCGCGCCGCCTGCCGAGCGCGGCCGCGGCGGCGGCGGCGCTGGCGGCGACAACTAACCGCGCAACGCGCCGCGCAACGCGGCCAGATGCTGGTCGGTGAGGCCGCCGGAGTCGAAGCACGAGACGCCGGCGGCCCCATTGTCTCGAACGGTGCGCACCGCCGTGGCCAGCTGCTGCGGATCGAGCGACGGGAGGTACAGCCCGGCGTACAGCGGCTCGCTGGCGGGCAGCGCCGCGACGCCCTGCGCCACGCCCCGGCCGATCCAGGTGATGTCTTCCTCGTAGAACGTGTGGTAGAGCATCGGGAAGACGACGTCGAGCGGCCACGTGTCCCACGCCTGACGGACCAGCGTCCGCGCGATCATCGGCGTGGGGAAGACCGCCGCCGAGATCGCCTTCCCGCGTGCGTGCGCACCCGCGCCAACCCTTTCACCAGATCGGTCACTGAATCGTACCGGAACTGCCGCCACGCCTGATCGGCCGGAGGCGCTGGCAGTTCGAGCGGGTCGGTGCCGTACTGCGCCGTGAACGTGTCGCGACATACCTGGCAGTAGCAGAAGTCGTATTCCGGCATTTCGTGGTCCTGCACCAGGTGGTACTTCGACCAGAGCCCCCTGGGCAGGATGACGTCGGGGTGCCGGATGTAGTCGAGATGGACACCGTCGACGCCAGGATGCGCCGCCACCTGGTCGACGATCGCGCCAAGGTAGTCGCGCACCGCCGGCCGGGTGGGACAGAGCCACTGGTAATAGCCGACGTAGGGTGGATGGGTCAGACTGGAGTCGCCGTTGCGGCTGACGTCGAACCACTCCGGATGCTCCACCTTCACCTTCGCGTCACCGCTGCGGTTGAGCATCCAGGTCCAGGCATGGAAAGACAGCCCGGCTTCGTGCGCGGCGGCCGTGAGCGTGTCGAGATCGCCGCCGCCGACCAGCACTCCGGTGATCCCGGCGTCCGCCAGCCGCTGGAAAGTCGCGCGCCACGTGGCCTCGCTGTCGGCGTTGCCGTGCACCCAGGTCCACGCGGCAAAGTCATCGCGGCGTCCGGCGAATCCCGGCGCCAGCGCGTACGTCGCCGCGGAACCCCCGATCAGTTCGACGAACCGGCGCCGTTCCATGCGTTGCTCCTCAGTGTGCGGTGGACCAGACCAGACCGTCGGCCCGGATATGCCATACCGTGGCTCCTGCGGGTCGGCGAACCGTCGCGCTCCACGTCGAATCGGCGACGCTGACGGTCACGCCGGCCGGGAGATGCACCAGGGCCAAGATCGGCGAGCGGCGCAAACCGGCGTGGACACTCTGCCACGTCCCGCTCGGCGTAGTAGACCCGGCGCAGCGCCCATTTCGCCGCATCCGCGGCGGCGGATCGGCGCGCCAGCGCCCCCGCCGAACTGCACCACGCCCCACATCTCCGGCATATGCATGTTGACCGCGCCCTGCGGCGACCAGACCCAGTTGTGTTCCGGCACGGGATGACCGTCGGCGTCGGTGTGCTTGACGTAGCCGCCGCCCGCGCGGTCGAGATCCCATTCGACGCGGGAGAAGTTGACGCGCCACTGCGTCCCGGGCGGCGGCGGCACCTGGTTGCGCCCGGAATCGGCAAACGCCGACCAGGGAATGGCCAGCTCTACCGTCCAGCCATGGTCGCGGTCGCGCGGATCATCGAGCGTGCCCTGCCGCGACACCGCCAGCCGCAGGCCGGGAATCTCCCAGCCGTTGTCGGCACGGCCGCCGTCACGGTACGGTTCGGGCAGGAAGAGATCCCACTCGGCGCCGAGCGCGTTGAGTTCGAGCTCGAAGTAGCGGTGGGTCGTACCGCTGGGGTCGGCGAAGATCTCGAAGTCGTTGTCCTGGAAGATCACCGCGTCGTGCTGGCGGATCGTGGCCCAAAGGTCCGGCTCCGCGAGTTCCGCACCGATGTACCAGTACCGGTCGTCCCACAGCATCCGCACCCGGGTGGCGAGCGGCGGCTGGCCCCGGATCGCACCCTCGATGTCGCCGAAGCGGCGGGACCATGGTGCGTCCCGCCATGCCGGCTCATCCAACCGGCCATCGATCGCAACGGCGGCACGACGGCGGCTCACGACGTATCGCTGCGGATGCGGTGGCGCGGTCCGCAGCGGCGGTCTCGGCGCCGTTTCCGCGCCAGCCGGCCGTGGTGGCGCCGCCGGCCGGAGCGAACCGGGCGGACCGGCGCACGCCACGCTCAGCCATGCCGCGAGCGCCGCGGTGCGGCCCACCCGTGGCCGGTGAAGTCGGAGCGGTCGGCGTGGCATCCCGGCGGAACATACCGCGCCGCCCGTCCCTTCTCCACGCGGGTGCGGACATTTCATTTTTGCGGTACATTAGCGGACCTTCCCGTACACACCTATCGCTCGGTGGTGCCGCTGCAATGAAGATCGCGTTCATCGGTTCGCATGGAGTCGGCAAGACGACCCTCTGCTATGACGTCGCCGCGCGCCTCAAGCGCCAGGATCGGATCGTCGACCTGGTCGCCGAGGTGGCGCGCACCTGCCCGCTGCCGATCAATCGCGAAACGACCCGCGACGCCCAGTCCTGGATCCTGCACACCCAGATCGCCCAGGAGATCGCCACGGCCCGGGCCGGAGGCGACGTCATCTGCGATCGCTCGGTGCTGGACAACTATGCCTATTTCGTGCATCAGGCGGGCCGCGATCCCGCCTATGATGCCCTGGTGGCCAGCTGGGTGGCGAGTTACGACCATCTCTTCAAGGTGCCGATCATGTCGCCGCCGTCGTTCGACGGAACCCGCGATACCAGCGCGGCCTTTCAACGGGAAATCGACGCGACCATCGACCGGCTGGCCGAGGTATTCGGTGTCACCTGTTATCCGCTGGCGCCGGAGCGACGCGACAGCTGGGTGGAGACCGTGCTCACGACGAGCGGACTGCCGCTCCACCCGCCGCAGATCGAACTCTTCCGCGCCGCGGGCTGAGTCGCCCGCGCCCCGGGGGCTGCACGCGCGGCCCGGACGATCTCCGCCCGGGCGTTACGTCAGCTCGACGTGATCGACCACCCACCGCGCCGGCGTGCCGCAAACGGAGCACGCCGCGCGTCCCGCGCCATAGAGCACAATCTCGGCCTCGTTGCCGCAGGCCGGACAGATCGCCAGGACGGTCGACAGGGTATCCAACGGCACCCCGTTGCGAATGATCCGCCCCACCATGGCACTCGGTTCGGCGGCTCCGAGCGGACACATGTTGCCGGTGCACTGCGATCCGATTTCGAGACACACGATCTCGGAATCATGCAGTGGTGCCTGGCCCTGCGCCGTCGGATCAGGCGTGATCAGGACACGCACCTCCCGATCGCACGCGCCGCAGTACATCTGATGGCTTTTCACCTTCCCCCCGCTTTCCGTTCAGGTCAGAGGAATGACCTCCGCATCGTGGATGATCCGGCGGACCAGCTGGCGTGCGGCGTCATGCGGCAAACCGAACGACGTCGTCGCTGCCGCGTCAGCGTTCATGCAATCGGGGCCGAGTACCGTGGCGCTGTGGAACGGCGTCACCCGCGGCGCACCGGTCACCGGATCGATCAGGTGGTGATAGGTGTGGCCGCGCCACCGGAAGAACCGCTCGTAGTCACCCGAGGTCGTCACCGCGCGGTCGCTCACCTCCAGCGTGGCGGCGAGCGCGTTGAGATTGTGCGGCGAACGAATGCCGACCTTCCAGGCGCCCCCATCCGGTGCGTGGCCCAGCGCGTACAGATCGCCGCCCACCGTCACGATGGCATGCGCAATCCCCCGCCGCCGCAGCGTGTCGACGGCGCGATCGATCCCGTATCCCTTGGCAATGCCGCCCAGATCGAGTTGCACGTCGGGGTCGTTGAAGCGCACCGCCGGCCTGCCCCGGAAGGTGGCAACGTCCACCTTGCGCCAGAACCCGCGCGGCCGCCAGCCGATCCACCTGGCGCTCGGGCGGCGGCTGGTGCCGGTGCAGCACGTCCCAGAGCTCGGACGCGGCGCCCAGCGCCGGGTCGAACCGGCCGTCGCTGGCGCTCGACCAGCGCAACGCCGCGGCCACCACGGCCGCTGTCGGCGCACTGACGACCACCGCCTTCACGAGCCGCCAGCGCGTTCGCCCGCCCGATGTCCGACCGGGCATTGAACCGCGTCATCATCCGCTCCACGCCGCAGGAGCGTCGCGATCGCGGCGTCGATCGCGTCCTCGGCCATGCGGTCGTCGGCGTGCGCCACCTGCACGTCAGCGATGGTGCCCATCAGCGGGTAGGTCCGCCGCGCCATCGACAGCCGGCCGCGGAGACTCAGCGGCCACGACAACGCCACGAACACGCCGGCGCCGAACGTCAGGAACTCCCGCCGGGTGGGACGACGGGAACAACGCGGATGGCTCAGACATCGCCGGCTCCCGGCTCGCGGCGCCCGCACGACCCGCTGCAGCCGACGCAATGCCCGGTGCAGCTCGCGATTGACGAACAGGCCGAACAGCAGTGAACAGTCCGGCGCCGAGCACGATGGCGATGACAGTCTGTCTCACGGCGCACTCCCCATTCCCGCAAATCCCATGAACGCCATCGACAGTGATGACGCAATGACCAGCACCAGTCCCATCCGGCGGGCGATCTCCGGCACGTCGGCCACCTCGATCCGTTCCCGGATCGACGCCATGCAGCGACAACGCCAGCGTCAGGCCGAGGCCGGCGCCGACGGCAAAGACCAATCCTTCGACCAGGGTGTAGTGCCGGCTGGTCTGGAACAGCGCCAGCCCGAGGATGGCGCAATTGGTGGTGATCAGCGGCAGGAAGATGCCCAGCTGGCGGAAGAGCACCGGGAAGTACTTCTTGACCGCCATCTCGACGAACTGCACCGCCGACGCGATCACCACGATGAAGGCGATGGTCCGCAGGAACGGCACCGACGCCAGGATGAACGTGTTGAGGAACCAGGCGAACAGCGCGGTCAGCACCAGCACGAACGTGTTGGCCAGTCCCAGGCGCCAGGCGGTCTCGATCTTGGCGGTGACGCCGAAGAACGAGCAGAGCCCGAGGAACATCACCAGGGTGAAGTTGTTGACCAGGAAGCGTCGAGAAGAAGATCCAGGCCAGGTTGCTCATGCGCACCACCCGTTGCCGCGCCGTGTGGCGCCGCCGCTCGATGATCCACGCCAGCACCGAGCAACGCCACGCCGAGCGCGAAGAAGCCGCCCGGCGGCATCACCATGAACACCCACGGCTCGAACCGCGGCCCGAAGACCGGGTGGCCCAGCAGGCGCCCCGCTCCGAGGAATCTCGCGCAGCGCGCTCAGCAGCGACAGCGACAAGCGTGAAGCCCATGCCCATGCCCGAGCCCGTCGGCCACCGCTCGGCGCACCGGCCGACCTTGGCCGCGAACGCTTCGGCGCGGCCCAGCAGGAGGCAGTTCGCCACGATCAGCGGCATGAACGGCCCGAGCGCCTTGCTGATCGACGGAAAGGTCGCCGCGAGAATCATGTCCGCCAGCGTCACGAAGGTCGCGATGATCAGGATGTAGGACGTGATCCGCACCTCGTGCGGGATGTACTTGCGGAACAACGACACGAACAGCCCGGAGCCCACCAGCACGAACGTCGTGGCCGTACCCATCGCGATGCCGTTGGCCAGCATGTTGGTCACCGCCATCGTCGGGCACATGCCGAGCATCTGCACCAGCACCGGGTTCTCCCGGCTGATGCCGCGCCAGATGTCGGCGAGCGCGCTCGCCGGCGGCGGCGCGCCCGGGACGGGACGGCGCGGGCGCCAACGGCTCAGCCGGCACCGGTGGCGGCGGCGCTTGACACCGATCGCCGTCATGGCGTCCCTCTCGCGCGATACGCCTGCACCAGCGGCCGCCATCGGGCCACGGCATCGTTGATGATGCGGATCACCGCGCGCGACGAGATCGTCGCCCCGGTGATCGTCTGCACCTCGCTGGGCGTGCCGCCGGGATGGCCCTTCACGCCCGCGAGCGGCGGCAGCTTGCCCGCGAACTGGATGCGAAACGACGAGTCCCGTTCGATCTTGTCGCCCAGGCCCGGCGTTTCCTTCTGGTCGAGCACCTTGAAGCCGATCAGCGTGCCGTCGCCCGGCGTCGAATCCGATCATCAGCGTCAGCAGCTCCTGGAACCCGGGTTCAGCCGCGGTCACCGCGACGCCGACGCGCATGTCCGGCGGCATCGAAGCCGACAGAGCCATCGGCAATTCGCGGGGATCGATTCCCGCCGGCGGCGTCTTCGTGAGCGCGTCGTTCACCAGGTAGAGCGTGTCCCATCGTGCCGGCGCTCGAGCACCTCGCGGACCGCGCCATTGACCTGCGCGGCGGCATACCGCTGCACCGCCGGCAGCGTGATGCGGTATACCGACACCACCAGCCACCCCGACAGGCCGCCGGCGAGCATCAGCGTCACCAGCAGCCGCCACGTCGGCGTCGCTTTGCCCGGGGCCGCCGCCGGCGGCGCGGTGATGACAGTGCGGGTCGACGGTCGTCACGCCGCACCGCTCGAGCCGGGTGCCGAACACCCGCGGCTGGGTCGCGCGATTGATGAACGGCACCAGCGCATTCATGAACAGGATCGCGTACATCACGCCCTCGGGCAGCCCGCCCCAGATGCGGATGATCACCACCAGCACGCCGATGCCGACGCCGAACACCCACCGCCCGCGTGTTGGTGACCGGCGAGGTGACCGGATCGGTGGCCATGTAGACGGCCGCCAGCATCAGTCCGCCGGAGAAGAGCATGAACAGCGCGTCGGGCCGTTGCGCATCGACACCGTGGATGACGCGCGCTCAGCAACGGCCACGGTCAGCAGAATCGCCGTGGGAATCCGCCAGTTGAGATACCGGCGCCAGGCGAGGTAGAGCCCGCCGGCCAGGATCACCAGCGCCGCCGTCTCGCCCAATCGATCCGCCGGTGTTGCCGATGATCAGGTGCGCCAGGCTGGTTCCCTTCCCCTCGAACTTGAGCAGCCCCAGCGGCGTCGCCGAGGTGATCGCGTCGGTCCGCGGGATGCAGGAACGGCAGCGCGAAGAGGTCGCCCCGGAGCGCCCAGAAGCCGCCGCCCACCGCCGGCCAGGTGGTGATCGCCACCGGAAACGCCGCCTGCAGGAACGCCCGGCCCAGCAACGCCGGATTGAAGACGTTCTGGCCCAGCCCTCCCCAGACGACCTTGCCGAACCCGATGCCGAACGCGCCACCGAGCGCCGCCATCCAGAGCGGCAGTCCGGCGGGAAGCGACAGGCCCAGCAACACGCCGGTGATCGGCCGCCGAGCCGTCGGCGAGCGTGCCGCCGCGCCCGAACGCCCGCTCGGTCGACCACCGCGCCGAGCGTCGCACGCCGCGATCACCAGCAGCGCGCTGATGCCGAAGAACCACGCCGCCGCGGCCACCACCGGCACCAGCGTCGCCGACCACGGTCCACATGATCCGCGGCGTGGAATCCTGCGATCGCACATGCGGCGACGCGGTGACGACCAGGTCGGCCGGCAGCGCGGCGGCTCATGCCGCCGCCGCCTTGGCGCGGCGCAACGCGACCTTGCTCGCCTGGAACAGTTGCGACAGCGGGATGTTCGACGGACAGACGTAGGCGCACGACCCGCACAGCATGCAGTCGGCCAGGTGCAGGTCGACCATGTCGTCGTAGCGGCCGACCCGCGCGAAATCGCCGAGCAGCGACGGGTTGAGGAAGACCGGGCAGGCCTCGAGACAGCGGCCGCAGTGAATGCAGGGATAGACCGTCGCCAGCCGGGTCTCGTGCGCCGTGAGCACCACGACGCCCGGTCGTCCCCTTGAGCACCGGCGCGTCGAGGTTGGACTGCGCCTGCCCCATCATCGGGCCGCCGATCACCACCTCGGCCGCGTCGGGCGTCACCCCGTCGCAGAACGCCAGCAGATCGCGCAGCTTGGTGCCCACCGGCACGATCAGATTCGCCGGGCGGCGCAGGCCGTGACCCGAGACGGTGACGATCCGCTCGATCAGCGGCAGCCCGGTCTCGAAGACCTCGGCGATCGCCGCCACCGACCCGACGTTCTGCACCACCACGCCCGACGGTGACCGGCAGCTTCCCCGAGGGCACCTCGACCCCGGTCACGGCCTTGATCAGCATCTTCTCGGCGCCCTGCGGGTACTTCACCGTGAGCGGCAGGATCGTCGACGTCGAGATCCGCCGGAACCGCGGCACCGCATCGCGTCGATCGCATCCGGCTTGTTCCGCTCGATGCCCACCACGCAGCGCGTCACGCCCAGGGTGCGCATCATGACGCGGATGCCGAACAGCACCCGGTCCGGATACTCCGCCATGGTGCGGTGGTCCGATGTCAGGTACGGCTCGCACTCGGCGCCGTTGATGATCAGCGTGTGCACCGCGATGATCGCGCGGCGGCGCCAGCTTGACGTGGGTCGGAAAGGCCGCGCCGCCCAGCCCGACCACGCCCGCATCCTGCACCGCGCCGGACCACCTGCTCCGTCGATAAGCCCCTCCCAGTGCGGCACCATGCGCGGCCGGGCCACCTGCGGCGCGTAACGGTCGACGCGCGATCCGCACCGCCATCGCCATCGACCCGTCGGGATGCGGCCACCATTCGATGTCGGTCACCGTGCCCGCGGCCGATGCATGAATCGGCACCGACACGAAGCCGTCGGCGAGTGCCGACCGGATCGCCGCGCTCGACGTGATCGCCGACCGCCACGCACAGCCTGCGCCGGGTTGCCGGCGTGCTGGCGCAGCGGCAGCACGATCTCGTCGGGATACGGCATCCGGCGGATCGGGAGCTGGTTGCGTCAGCTCCTTCTCCTCCGGCGGATGCACGCCGTGACGGAACCCGCTCGCGAACCTCATCGCCGCCTCAGTTGAACTTCGTCGGCGCGGTTGACCCACTTCCAGGTCCTTCTCCTCGGGATTGAGCGGCGTGCCCGGATGGATGATCGACACCGGACACCGCTCGGCGGCCAGCACCAGCTGCTGGAACGTTCCGGCCGCCGCGTCCTTGACGTACGCCTGCTTGTCGGCGTTGTAGGCGAACATCTTCTTGTTGAGGTTGGTGCATTCGTTGCACGTCGTGCAGCGCGCCGACTCGATGTACGCCTCGAGCGACGACCGCATCGCTGTCGTCATCGGCGACCGCAGCGGCAGTCGCCGCCGGAGCAGCCGCCGCGGCCGCCTCGGCGCCGTGCGGGTGATGCCTGATGCGGCCGGCTGCGCGGCCGTCGCATCGGCGGCAGCGGGTGCGGCGCGGCAGCGAGCCGTCGCGCGCCCGACGCCGCCGCGCGGCGCGGCGCACCGTCGGCAGTCGACGCCAGCAGCTCGGCCACCGCCGCCGACCCGCCGGCCCGGCGCAGCAGTCCCTCGGCGAGCCGCCGCGCAATCTGCGCCGGATAGTTCGGCCCTGCAGCTCGCGCCAGCTTCGCGTCGTATTCGGCGCGCAGTGCTCGCGCTCGCCGCGAACTCAGCAGCTCGAGCGACATGTCCGCCACCGCGTCCCGCACCGACGGGGCGATCTCGAGCCCCGCCAGTTGACGCAGTTGCGACCAGAACTGCTGCCGCTCCTCGGCCAGGCGCACGATCTCGGCCGACACCGCAGCCGGCCCAGCGACCGGTCCGGCCGCACGCCATGGATGTACGGCGTCCGGCCCGTCGCGCTCCGTCGGCGCCAGCGCGACGAACTCGTGGAACGGCACCAGCGCGTCGTCCGACGCGTCCGGCGGCAGCGCGGTGAAGTGCTGCTTGAAACGCACCTTCGGTGGCCGCCCAGTCGGCGATCGTGAGCGGCAGCCTCGATCGCTGCTCGGCGCCGTCATCGTCGAGATAGCGCAGCGTGTAGGTCGGCCACGGCGTCGTCGACCGCCGGATTCCCGTCGCAGCGAGAGCGCGTCGGCGTACGTGTCGCCCGGCATCGGGATCGAAGGTCAGGAACGGAAATGCGCGGCTCTCGAGCGCGAGCCGCGCCGCGTGCTGCGACCAGTCGTCGGCCAGCCCGTGCTCCACCGGGCACGGCGTGTAGACGTTGATCAGCACCGGGCGCCGCTTGTGCAGGCCCTTGCAGCACGCCCGCCGAGCAGGTGCGACGCCGACGCCTGCGACGACTGATGGACGTACACGCCGCGGTGCGCGATGCGCGATCAGCGACACTTCCTTGCGGACCTCGGTCTTGCCGTGCTGCGCCTTGCCGTACGCCGACATGTCGGCCACCTGGCCGGTGAAGCCCGACGTGCACGCCTGGCCGCCGGTGTTGGAATACACCTGGGTATCCAGCACGACCACGCGGATCGGCTTCCCGCTGGCCAGCAGCCGCGACAGGTTCTGGAATCCGATGTCCAGCATCGCGCCGTCGCCGCCCATCGCGACGATCGGCGGGCAGAGCGCGAACTCGTCGTCGGTGAACCTGTCCAGGTGAGCGCGGCGAGCGCCGGCTCGTGCGCGCCGGCGTCGTAGCGCGCCGTCGCGCAGCATTTCCGCGCGGCGGATCGGCCGCGAACGTTGTCGGCCATCTTCCGCATCTGCGCTTCGAACAGGCCGATCGCGATCGACGGCGCGTCCTGGAAGAGGTGATTGACCCAGGGAAGGGGTACGGATTGTACGGATAGGTGCTGCCCCAGACCGACGAGCAGCCGGTGCTGTTGGCCATGCCGAGCGACGCCCGGCCCTTGCCGCTCGGACCCGCCTCGTACCGCCACTTGAGATCGCGCAGCTCGTGCGAGCGTCCGGTTCAGCAGCCGCAGCCGCTCCCGCGTGGCCGGCGGTCGATCGGCACCGCCAGCGGCCCGCTCGCTGCGCCGTGGCGGCATCCAGATCGGCGCCGGCCGAGAGCAGTTCGCGCGCCTGGCGTCGAGCGCGGCGATCAGCTCGTCGAGCTGCGCCACCTGGCGCCTGCACCCGCGGCTGCATCGCGGCGTAGATCGCCGAGACGATCAGGTGCACCGCGGTCTTCTCGCCGCACCCCATGCAGGCGCCGTCGCCGCCGACCATCGAGCGGTAGGTCCCCTTCTTGAGCAGCAGCGACGACAGGACGCCGATCCCCTCGTCCACGTCGCGAGACGTTGACGAACCGATCGTCGGTGTCGGGAAGCCGCTGCCACAGCGCCCAGTTGCGCCGCAGCTGCGCCAGCGTCGGCGTCGTCCTGCCGGACCGTGACCAGCGCGCCGTCGGGGCAGACCTCGACGCAGAGGTTGCACCCCTTGCACGCCTCCGGATTGACCGTGACCGACAGCAGGCCGCCGCCACCCTTCTGGCGCTCGCCTCGACCGCATCGAAGAACGGCCGCGTCCGGGCCAGCGGGAATTCCGCGAGCCGCGCCTGCACCGGCGCGCCGCGGCGTCGACCGTCGCTTCGCGCGCTCGGCGTCCCACCCCATCTTGTCGCGACCGCCGCCGTAGCCCCTGCGCGAACGCGTCCGGACACGCTCAGCGCCGGGCTCCCGGGCCAGCAGGCGCTGCACCTCGCGCCCCCACGGCTTCACCATCGGCCGCAGCCGCGTCGAGCGACGTCGCCATCACCGCCGCCACGACCACCGCCGTCGAGCACATCGTCGGCGCTGTTGACCAGCCCCGGAATCGCGGCGTCGGGGCATTGAGTCCAGCACTGCGCGCACCCGGTGCACCGTTGGCCGCGATGAACTGCGGCACCTCCATCCGGATGCCGCTCATGTCGCGCACCGCGCCGGTGGCGGCCGGAATGGCGCTGATCGCGGCGAACGGATCGGCGATGCCGTCCTGCCCCAGGGCGCACAGCGCGCACACCTGTTCCCAGAAACGGCCGGCGTTGCCGACCCCGGGCTCGGCGTCGGGCATGTCGAGCACCGCCGGAATGTGCGGCACCGCACCCGGCGCGTCCGGCACCGCCGGTCTCCACCGTTGCCACGGCGCGCACTTCGGTCGAAGCCGCGACGGATCACGCGCAGATTGTCGTCCACCACCGCCGCCCCGCGATGGCCGAATTTCTTCCTCAGCTGTCGCGCGAATCCCCTCGAAGAGCCGGGCCTCGGTCGCCTCCTTCGCGCTCCAGCAGCGGCGCGGTGCTGAAGAACGCCCCCAGGAACGCCGCGCCCTGCATCCGGTAGCGCAATTCGGCGTCGCTCGCCTCTTCGCGCGCGATGGCGAACGCATCGAGCACGAAGACCTTGATCTCGCCGCTCGCGGATCGTCGGCGCGGGCCCCGGCCGGCAGGCGTGGCCCAGAACGCCTCCGGGTCGAGGTCGCTCTGGATCACGAACACGCCCGCCGTCGGCCAGGCCGGCCAGCGGATCGCTGTGCCGGAAGACGTTCGGGTCCGGCGACAGCACCACGTCGACGTGCTTCAGCTCGCAGTTGAGCCGCACCGGCTCGTGCGACAGCACGGCATAGAACGTCGTCGGCTGCCCCTTCTTCTCCGAGCCGTATTTCGGGTTCGCCTTGATGTGCATGCCGAAGAGCTCGAACGCCGTCATCGCGAGGTTCTTGCCCATGGTGATCGCGCCCCAGCCGCCGACCGAATGGATCCGGACCGCCGTCGAGCCCGTCGGGCAGCAGGTTGACGCTCGCGCCGCCGCGTGCAGCGACAGATTCGCCGAGCCCGGGATAGCTCGTCGAGCAGCCGCTCCTGCCAGATCTGCAACTTCGGGCATGCGGGTGCCGCGGCGAATGAAGTCGATGCCGAGATAGAACTGGCGCCGCCGCGCGCCGCCGGGCAGCATGTTCTCGACCGCGGCGACGATGTCCCCCGGCTGCAGGTCGCGGCTGCCGAGGCCGAAGCACGCCGGAGTAGAAGTCCGGCACCTGCTCGGCGCGCAGCGCCGGCAATCCGGCTGCGGCAGCTGCGCCGCCGGCAGGCGCGCGGCCGTTCTCCACTGCCCTGCGACATCGCCGCGCGGATCTCGCGCAACAGCGGCGGCATCGACGGCCAGTGGCTGGTCGGTGCGCTCCAGCACCACGACGCCCTTCTTGCCCGCCAGCGCGCGGCTGACGAGGTCGGCCGGGAACGGCCGGAACATCGTCAGGTTGAGCACGCCGACCGCGAGGTCCCGCACGCTCGCGCAGGTAATCGGCCACCGCCTCGGCGTTGGACACCACCGAACCCTGGCCGACGATCACCCACTCGGCGTCGTCCAGCCGGTAGCCGGCCGCACGCGGGCATACCGGCGACCGGTGAGTGCGGCGAACTCCTCGAACGCCTGGTCGGCCAGCGCGCGCGATGTGGTCGAAGTAGAACGGCCGCTGCGCGGCGACGCCCTGCGCGTAGCTGTCCTGGTTCTGCACCACGCCGAGCATCGCCGGATAGTCGAGGTCGAACATCTCCGGAATCCGGCGCCGGGTCTTCGCCGAACACCAGCCGCTGCGCCGGCGTCGGCGACGCGATGCGGTCGGCGGGATCGCCGAGGTAGCTGCCGGATCAGCTCCGCGTTCCGGCAGGCGGAGCGATCTCGATCACGTGGCTGGTGAGGAAGCCGTCCTGGGCGCAGATCCCCGGATTGAGCGACAGTTCCGCGATCCGGTGCGCGATCAGGTTGAGGTCGGCGGCCTCCTGCACGTTCTTGGCGAAGAGCTGGAAGAATCCGGTGTCGTCGACGGCGTGATAGTCGTCGTGGCCGGCGTGCACGTTGAGCGCCTGCTTGGTGATGGCGCGCGCCGCCACGTTGAGCACGTAGGTCAGGCGCTTGCCCACCGCCGCGTAGAGCGACTCGTGCATGTAGGCGATGCCCTGCCCGCTCGAGAAGTTGGTGGACCGCAGCCCCGCCATCGACATCCCGGCGGTGACCGCCGCCGCGGCATGCTCTCCCTCGGGCTCGAAGAAGAGCAACCGCCGGCCGAACACGTTGCGTCGCCCTCGGCCACCGCCGCGGCCCACCCCTCGCCCATCTGGGTCGATGGCGTGATCGGATAGGCGCCGGCGGCCTCGCCCGCGGCCGTTTCCATCGCCACCACCGCGGCGCTGCCGTCGAGCGCCGCGAGCGTGCCCGGAAACGGCGGTGCCGCCGGCGCTCGCGGTGCGGCCCGCTTCTGTCCAGATCGACTTCATGATCGTCCCGCTCCCGGCCAGGACCGGCCGCCTTCGGAAACTGCGCGCCGTCCAGCCACACGATCGCGCCGGTCGGACAGCGCGCCACCGCGCGCTCGGTCGGCCAGGGCGTTGAGTCGTCGTAATCGACCACGGCCACGCCGCTGGCGACGCTGATCAGCCCCGGCGCGGCATCGACCACGCACTTGCCGCATGCCGTGCATGCCACCGCTGCACTGCGCCAGCACCGTCGTCGCCGGCCAGCAGGTTGCGGCACTGCACGAGCAGGTGATGATCGATGCGGCAGCAGGGTGAACAGCCCCTTGGGGCACGCCTCGACGCAATCACCGCACGCGGTGCAGCTTCACCGGATCGACCACCGGCAACCCGGTGTCGCTCATGCGGATCGCGTCGAAGGTGCAGACCCGTTCGCAATCGGCCAGTCCCAGGCATCCCCAGGCGCACCCCTTGCCGCCGCCCGCCACGGCCGCCGCCGCGGCACACGTCGGCAAGCCGCGGTACTCGGCCCGCGGCACCGCCACGTCGCAGCCGCCGGCGCACTGCAGCCGCGCCACCTTGCGCACCGCGGTGCCGGCGTCGACCCCGAGGAACCCGGCAATCGACCGGTGCACGTCGTCGCTCGCCACGGTGCACTGGCGTCGGCGTCGACCTTGCCACCGACCGCCTGCTCGGCGAAGGCGCGGCACCCCGGCAGGCCGCAGGCGCCGCAGTTGGCGTTCGGCAGCATCGAGGCCACGACGTCGATGCGCGGATCCTCCCAGACCCAGAGCTTGCGATTGGCCAGCGCGAGGAAGAGCGCGAAGACCAGGCCCATGCCACCGAGACACCACGATGCGCGTCAGCGAGGCTCATGCGTCACGACGCCCGGCAGCTCCGGACTGGCCGAGCAGCCAGGCGCGATGCGGTCCACTGCGTCTCGGCGCCGACTCGCGGGAGCAGCGGCCGCGCGCGCCTCCGGCACCGCGAACGGCGTGCGCGCCAGTCGCCAGGAGCAGCTCGCGGTCCTCGTCCATCTGCCAGGCGCTTGCGCCGCCGATGGCGCGCCCCGGCGCTTCACCCGGCCTGCCAGAGCGGCCAGGCGCTGCCACGCCTCGCGCCGCCGCATCGGGATCGTGCAGGAACGTCGCGGCGCTCTCGGGCACGATCGCCGCGATCGCCGGGCCGTCGAAGGCAGCCACGCGATCGAGCCCGCTGCCCGTCCGCCGTCTGCAGCACCAGCGTTCCCGGCGTGATGCACCGGGCCAGCGGCGCCGGCGCGGCATCGCCCCGAGCCACCAGCACGATCTTCTCCCGGCCGTCGGCGTAGTCGCCCAGCGCCGCCGCCATGCAAGTCGGCGCCCTCCACGCACGATCAGCGGGCGGTGCGATCGCGCGCTCGCCGCATTGCTCCATGCACGGAAACGCCAGCGGCATCGAGCAGCCGATCGTGCATCACCGGCCGAAGCGTCCGCCGCGGATCACGTCGACCAGGATGACCGCGCCGAACGCCCGCCCGAGCTCGGCCAGGCGCGTCGCGCATGGACTGCCGAGCGTCGCGCCGCGCCGGCACGTCGACGACGAACATGGCGTCGCCGCGTGCGACTCGACGCCGGCAGCGCATCGATGCGCGCGCTCGAGCGCGTGCGCGCGCCGCCGGCGTCGACCGCGTGGCGCCGCCGGGAAGAGCGCGGCGAAACGCGTCGGCATCGATCCGCGCCGCGCCGAACGGCCCCAGTTCCGCCGGCGCGCCCGGCGCCGCCGCTGCGTCCGCGCCGGCCATCTGGGCATCGAGGAACGCTTCGGCCTGCGTCAGCGCGCCCTGCACGCACGCGCCCGGAACGTCGGCGATCGGCTGTGGCCAGCGCGGCGAGCGCCGCAGCGACACCGCGGTCATCAGACGGCATATCGGTCGAGCTCCTGTTCCGAGCGCGGCCAAGCCGCTCATCGGCGGTGCGCGGTGGCACCCGGCGCATGCTCCTCATACCGCGGCCGCGACGGGTCGCGGAACAACACGCCGAGGTGAATGCGATCGGTCGATGTCCGGCGATTCGCCGCGCCGCGTCGAGATCGTGCGGATCGTGGGCCACCTGGGTGGTGTAGATCTTCTCCAGCTCGGGCACCACCACGCCGTCGTCATGCACCAGCAGGCGCGATCCGCGCCGGATCCTGCACCGCGCTCTGGTAGACCGTCCGCCGAGTACATCGGACACCGCTGCAGGATCCGGACGAAGCCCAGCCCGCGATGGGCATAGCGCCGCGCGCAGCGTCGCATACAGGTGCGACGGCGCCCACTCGGCGGTCTGCGCCACGAACGACGCGTTGGTCACGCCGAGCGCCACCGACAGCGGATTGAGCGGCGGCAGCCAGCTGCCGTGCGGCTGCGTATTGCTCGGAAATCCCTGCGGCGTGGTGGGCGACGTCTGGTTCTTGGTCAGGCCGTAGATGGCGTTGTCGAGCAGCATCACCGACATGTCGAGGTTGTAGCGCATCGCGTGCACCCAGTGCGCCGCGCCGATCGACGTGCAGTCGCCGTCGCCCATCACCACGAACACCTTGCAGGTCGGGCCGGTGCAGCCGGATCCCGGTGGCGACCGGCAGCGCCCGGCCGTGGATGCCATGAAAGCCGTAGGTCTTCAGGTAGTGCGGAAACCGGCTCGAGCAGCCGATGCCGGACACGAACACCGTCTGCTCCGGCTGCAGCTGCTCGGCCGCCAGCAGCCGCTCGACGGCGGTCGAGCACCGAGTGATCGCCGCATCCCGGACACCAGCGCGCCCGCGCACCCTCGTAGTCGCTCAGTTCGTACGGCGGCGTGTCGTCGTCCTCGGCCGAGGACGCGGCAGCAGTCCGCACGACGCCGTCATCGCGGCACCTCCTGTGACCAGGCGCGCTCGCGATCGGCGTCGAGAATCGTCCCCGGGCGCAGCGGCTCGCCCGGCACGCGGGTCCAGCAGTCGACGTCGACCAGCGTCGGCGTTGCGCAGCAGCATGCTCAGCTGGCCACGACGGCGATTCTCGTCGGTGATGAACGGATCGCCGGGGTCATCGCTGTAGTTGATTTCCACCGTGCAGCACCTGCCGGAAGCGCGCGAAGATCTCGTTGAGCCCCGGCTCGAGCGGCGACAGGAAGCGCAGATGCAGCGACGACACCCGGCGGCCGCGCGCGCGCGCGCCCGGTCCACCGCCTCGTCGATCGCGCCCTTCGTGCTCCCCCACCCGACCATCAGCAGGTCGCCCTCCGGCGTCGCCGTGACGGTACCGGCGGCACCAGCAGGCTCTGCAGCACCGCCAGCTTGCGGCTGCGCATCGCCGATCCGCGCTGATGCACGCCCGAGCTGTACGCCACCTTGCTCCGCTCGTCGTGCGACAGGCCGGTGACGGTGTGCATGCCGCCGGCCTGACCCGGAATGATCCGGCGCGACAGCCCGGTCTCGGGTCCCACTGGTACGGCCGCTGCCCGTCGGGCACCGGCGCCAGGTCGAGCGGCGCCGCCTGCCAACGCGCGTCGGGCGTCGGCCGCGGGAACGGCGTGACGCCCGTCGCCAGATTGGCGTCCGACAGCACCATCACCACGGTCCGGAACGTCTCGGCGATCCGTCGCGCCGTGATCATGACGTGGAAGCACTCTTCGATCGTGGCCGGCGCAACGATGACGTGCGGCGCGTCGCCCGGCTGCGCGAACAGCGCGGCCAGCAGGTCCGACTGCTCCACCTTGGTCGGCAGTCCCGGTGCTCGGGCCGCCGCGCTGCACGTCGATCAGCACCAGCGGCGATCTCGGTCATCGCCGCCAGCCCGAGGAACTCGGTCTTGAGCGCCAGCCCCGGCCCCGAGGTGACGGTGAACGCCACCTTGCCCGCGTACGATGCGCCGATCGCCACGCCGACGGCGGCGATCTCGTCCTCGGCCTGGTGCACGATCGCCACCGAAGCGCGTCGAACACCTCGCCCAGGAAGTGCGACACCGACGTCGCCGGCGTGATCGGGTACATCGCGCAGAGCTCCATCCCCGACGCGATCGCTCCCAGCGCCGAGCGCCTCGTTGCCGTTCATCACCACCATGCGGTCCATCCGCCGGCCGGCGGCGGGACGTCGATGCGGAAGTCGAGTGTCCCTCCGCCCAGTCGTAGCCGAGCTGCAGCAGCACCACGTTCTGCTCGAACACCGCCTCGCTCTTCTTGCGGAACGCGAAGCGCGATCTGGTCCCGGATCCGGTCGCATGTCACGGTGGTAGATCCAGGCGAGCATGCCGAGCGCGAACATGTTCTTCCCCTTGCGGGGATTGTCGACGATGGTGAGGCATTCGGCTTCCATCGGCACCGGGACGATCCGGTAGCGGCATTGCCGCAGCTCGGCCATGCGCCGCGTCCCAGGCCGCGCGGATGTCGGCGTCGTCGTCGGTCGCCCACTTGTCCTCGACCAGCAGCGTGGCGTCCGGCGCCAGCGCCCCGAGCCGGTGTCGCGCCAGCAGCACCTGCTCGTTGAACGCCACCGCCAGCCGGGTGGCGTCGCCCCAGTTGGTGACCGGCCCCTCGCCGATCCGGATGCGGTAGCCGCTGGCGCCTTCGGGAACCCGCGCCGGCGGCTGGATTTCGGCCGGGATGATCTCCACCGTCCAGACGCCGTTGCCCATCTTCGCCGATACCGCGCCGAAGATCTGGCCGCACTTCTGGGCGCCCTCGCCGGCGTCCGACACGATCTCCAGTGTGTGTTCCGCGCACCGCAACACCGCGACGTCCGCGGCGGCGCCAGCCGCCGTGAGCGTCCCGATCATGTCGGTCATACGCCACCGCCGTCCTTTTCGCGCAAATGGGAGAGTTCGTCGAGCAGGCCCTCGTACGTCGTCGACGTCGAGGAGCACCGCGGCACAGCGGCCATGCTGCGTCAGCATGACCGGACGGCCGGTCCGGTGGAGTTGATCGAGGAAGGCGGACGCCTTCGCCCGGAATTCGGTTACCGGTCGGACGTCCTGCGACGGGCGGAGAACGGACATCGAACCGCTCCTTGTTCCGTACGTCCTTCGGGTACGATCGCAGGGCTGATTCGCGAACGCCGGTGAGTGCCTTCGTGATGCACCGCACCGCTGACCGCCCTCACATCACGGTCAGCTTCGAGGTACTTTATCCCGCATCTCCCAAGGACAAGTGAAAGACGAATGAAGGCTTCTTCATGCTGGTCTCTCGCCGCCGCTGCGGGCCTCGCGCTGCTCGCCGCCCCGGGCATCCCGGCGCAGTCGGCCGGTCGCTCACCCGAAGCGGCGATCCGTCCCTGGCTCGACTCGCTCCTCGTGGCCGCCAACGCGCACGACACCGACCGCTTCCTCACTCCCTACCTGCACGACTCGACGCTGGTCATGGTGTTCAACGGCACCGTCACCACCGGGTACGACCAGGTGCGGGCGCTGCAGTTGAAATGGTGGAACAACGGCAGGAGTGACGTGGTCTACAGCAGACCGGGGCCGACCACCTTCCGGGTTCTGGCGCCGAACGCGGTGGTCGTCACCGACGTGATGGCGTCCCGGCGCACCGCCGTCGACGGCTCGGTGGCATCGGGCACGTTCGCGCTGACCATGGTGTGGCAGAAGCTGCCGCAGGGATGGCGGATCGTGGCGGTGCATGAGTCGACGGCGCGGTGAGCGCTCCGTCGACCTGACTCACGGACGCGAGCCGGTCACCCGGAGCCACCGCGCCCGCGCCGCATCGGCGGCCGCGCGAGAGCTGTCGAACGCCGCGAGGTCGCCGGCGGTCGGCGCGGCATCCGCACTCCCCACCGCCGTCACCAGGCCGGCCAGCGTTCCCGCCGCGTCGGTCAGTGCCCCGTCGATCGCCCGGAGCGAATCCGCGGACACGCCGCGCCGGGCGGCGCGACTGCTGTCCGCGTCGATCCGGTCGTGCAGCGCCGTCGTCGAGTCGAGCACCGCGTCCATGGTCCGGAGCAGCGACCATTGCGCCACCAGCGCCGCCGGCGTCACCGTGACCCGCGGATCCAGCCGGACCGTGAACGCCGTCGTCTCCGAATCCCGGCCGGCGGTGAGCGTCACCGTATACCGCCCCGGAAGCACCAGCGGCCCCCGCGGCTCGAGCGGCGTCCCCACCTGCCAGATCGCGGCGATGGAATACTGGTACGACAGCGCGGCGGGACGCGGCGCGCGCAGATCCCAGACGAACCGGTGGGCGCCCGCTCCCGGCGCCACCCGCTGCGGCGTGCCGATCCAGCCGATCTGGAAGTAGCGGTCGCCCGGCAGCGATTCGGGCGCGTCGTTGCTCGAGAAACGGCGCACCGTGTGGCCGGTCGAATCGCGGAACGTGAGCGTCACCGGCCCCGTGACGCTGTCGCGCAGCCAGTAGTCCACGACCGCTCCGGTCGGCGGGTTCTGCGCCACCGGGGTCGACGGCGGCCACGGCGTGTCGCGATTCTCGTTCTCGCGCAGCCGGATCGCCGCGGCCGGACGGAAGAGATGCGCTGGTGCCGACACGATCGTCGACGAGAGTTCGCGCAGCGGCGCGAGATCGTCGAGAATCCAGATGCCGCGTCCCTGGGTTGCCGCGATCAGATCGCCGTCGTGAATCAGCAGATCGCGCACCCACGTCGTCGGGAAGTTCACCCGCAGCGGCTGCCAGGCTTCGCCATCGTCGAACGACACGTAGACCCCGCGATTGGTGCCGGCGAAGAGCAACCCCCGGCGCACCGGATCGGCGCGGACCACGGCGACGTACTCGTTCGCCGGCAACCCGCGGTCGATGCGCGTCCAGCTCCGGCCGCCGTCGTGGGTGCGGAACGCCATCGGCTCCATCCGGTCCAGCCGGTGGAGATCGACCGCCACGTACGCGGTGTTGGTGTCCCGCGCCGACGGGTCGACATCGTCGATCCGGCCCCACGCCGGAACGCCCGGCGGCGTCACGTTGCGCCAGTGCGCGCCGCCGTCGTGCGTCACCCGCACCAGCCCGTCGTCGGTGCCGACCCAGATCAGTCCGCGCGACACCGCCGACGGCCCGATATCGAAGATCACGCCGAAGCCGCAGTCCCGCGCCGCCGCCGGCGTTGGATCGTCGCAACCAGTCGGCGCCGGCGCGCTTGCCGCTCAGGTCCGGACTGATCGCCGTCCAGTGATTGCCATCGTCGACCGACCGGAAGAGCAACTGCGCGCCGAGATACATCGGATGGGGTGCCAGCGGAGAGAACGCCAGCGGCGTGATCCAGGTGTACCGGTACTTCACGTCGGTCGGGCGCGCGCCGTAACTCGACACCGGCCACGGCGAAATCTCCGCCGACTGGCGCGTCGCTTCGTCGAACCGCGAGGTGTGCCCTCCCAGCCCGCTGCCGAAGACGAGACCGGGCTCACCGGGCTTCGGCACCATGTCGTCGCGCTCGTCGCCCCCGACCGGATGCCAGTCGCGTTCGTCGATCACACCGTACGGGCCGCGGCTCGCCAGTTCCACCGTGCCGTTGTCCTGCTGCCCGCTGTAGATGTGATACGGGAAGCGGTCGTCGACCGCGAGGTGGTAGAACTGTCCCGTCGGTTGGTTGTACCAGCTGGACCAGGTCCGCCCGCCGTTGACGGTGACCGCCGCGCCCTGGTCGGCACCGGCGATCATGTGGCCCGGATCGGCGGGATCGAGCCACAGCGCGTGATAGTCGTCGCCGCCGGGCGACCCCTTCAACACGTCGAAGTGACGGCCGCCGTCGGTCGAGATGCGGATCGACTGGCCCATCACATAGATCGTGTTCGATCCCGCGGCGCCACCGAGAGCCGCCCGAAATAGCTGCTCGCCAGGGCGCCATCGTCGTTGACGAGCTGCCACGTCTGCCCGCCGTCGTCCGACCGGTAGATCCCCGCCCTGCCGCGCGGTGCCGCCGGTCCCGCCATGGTATTCTCGTCCATGGCGATCGTGGCGTAGACGATCCGCCCGCGCGCTGCCTCGCGCCACGCCCAGCCCGATGCGCCCGACGCTGCCGCCCGGTAGCCCGCCGCCGGCAAGCCGCTGCCAATGGGCGCCGCCATCGGTGCTCTTGTAGATCGCGGAGCCCGGCCCGGACTGGGGTTGGAAATAGTCGAGCCACGGATGCATCCGCATCTGCCACATCGCCGCGTACACCACGTCGGGGTGCAGCGGATCGAACGCCAGATCGACGGCTCCGGTCGAATCACCGCCGTCGAGCACCTTCGTCCAGCTCCGTCCGCCGTCGTCACTGCGATAGACACCGCGCGCCGGATTTGGTCCGAACACATGCCCCAGCGCCGCCACCAGCACCCGATCGGCGTTGCGCGGATCGACCAGGATCGCGCCGATGTGTCGTGTCGAGTCGAGCCCCAGGTGGCGCCATGTCGTCCCGCCGTCATCCGAGCGATAGACGCCATCGCCGGCCATGATGTCGTATCGTGCCGCCACCTGGCCCGTTCCGGCATAGAGCACCCGGGCGTCCGACGGCGCGACCGCGAGCGCGCCGATCGCGGCACTCTGTTCGTGCTGCATCAGGCCCGTCCAGGTCCGGCCGGCGTCATCGGTCTTCCAGACCCCGCCGCCGGCGCCACCGAAGTAGAAGCTGTTGGGCGCGCCCGGCACGCCGGTGACCACCGTGGCCCAGCCGGCACGGAACGGCCCGACGAAGCGCCAATGCAAGCCCCGCAACGCCGCCGCCGGCACCGGTCCGGGGTCGGCCGGCCGGTTGGCCCGCACACCGCGATGGCTCCCCGCGGCGGGGATGGGCCCGGACAGGGCCCACAACGCCGCCACCAGCGCGACAGGACGCGACACCATGGCACCAATCCTTTGCAGCGGACCACCGATCCTACCGCGATCGCCCCCGGTCGCAAAGTATGCACCGGCGCGATCTCGATGGCGCGTTAGATTCAGCCCTCATGACCCGATCGCCCGTCACTGCCCGGCCGGAGCGCGTCGCCGCCCGCACCGCGACGTTCACCGAATCGGTCATCCGCGCCATGACCCGCCTGGCCAACGCGCATGGCGCCATCAACCTGGCCCAGGGCTTTCCCGACTTCCCGATGCCGGCGGCGATGAAGGAAGCGGCTTGCGCCGCAATCGACCACGACATCAACCAGTACGCCATCACCTGGGGAGCGCGCTCGCTGCGCGAGGCGATCGCCGGCAAGTATCACCGCCGCTACGGCAACTCGATGTCGACCCCGAGCGCGAGATCACCGTCACCTGCGGCGCCACCGAGGCCGCGGCTGCCACCGTCCTGGCACTGCTCGACCCCGGCGACGAAGTCCTGATCTTCGAGCCGTTCTACGAGAACTACGGGCCCGATGCCATCCTCGCCGAGGCGGTGCCGGTCTGGGTGCCGCTCGTCGCGCCGGACTGGCACGTCGACCTCGACGCGCTGCGCCGCGCCGTCGGACCGCGCACCCGCGCGCTGCTGCTCAATTCGCCCCACAACCCCACCGGCCATGTCTTCTCGCGGACCGAACTCGAAGCGATCGCCGAGCTGTGCATCGCGCAACGACCTGCTGGTGATCACCGACGAACCGTACGAATACATCGTCTATCAGGGCGAGCACATTCCGATCGCCACGCTGCCGGGCATGCGCCAGCGGACCGTCACCATCTCGTCGCTTTCCAAGACGTTTTCCTGCACCGGCTGGCGCCTCGGCTATGCCATCGCGTCGCCGGAGCACACCGGCGCCATCCGCAAGGTGCACGACTTCCTCACCGTCGGCGCGCCGGCGCCGCTGCAGGAAGCCGCCGCCATCGGCTACCGCTTCGGCGACGAGTACTACGCCGCGCTGGCCGCCGGATATCGCGATCGCCGCGCCGTTCTCGGCCGTGCGCTGGAACGCGGCCGGCTTCCGGTTCGCGGTGCCCGACGGCGCCTACTACTGTTTTGCCGACTTCACCGCGATGAGCGACGCCGATGACGTCGCGTTCGCCACCTGGCTGGTGACCGACATCGGTGTCGCGACCGTTCCGGGATCGAGCTTCTTCCGGCCCGGTTCGGCGGACGGCGCGGCGCTATGTCCGCTTCGCGTTCTGCAAACGATCCGAGACGCTCCGCGCCGCCGTCGATGCCCTCGCAGCGGATCCCCGTCACCCCCCAGTCCACCGGAGCGACGCCATGAGCATCGACACCCCTTCGCTGCCGACGACCGATCGCAAGCCGCGCGACGACGAGATCGATGTCTTCGGCCTCTCGCACCCCGGCAAGGTCCGCAAGCAGAACCAGGACCACTTCCTGCTCGCCTCGATCCACAAGACGATGCGGCTGCTGCAGACCAGCCTGTCGGCCGAGGAACAGCTCCCGTTCGGCCGACGAGCGGGTCACGTTCCTCGCCATGATCGCCGACGGCGTCGGCGGCGGCGAGGGCGGCGAGCAGGCCAGCATGCTGGCGTTGCGTACCGCCACGCAGTACGTGCTGAGCAGCATGGACTGCTATTACCGCTCCGACGCGCGCGAGTCGCAGTTCATCGATGCGCTGCAGCACGCGGCGCTCACGGCCCACCAGGCGGTCCTGGAGCGGGCCCAGGCCGAATCGCTTCCCGCGGGCAGGATGGCCACCACGCTCACCCTCTGGATGGGCGTCTGGCCGTGGTACTACCTGCTCCAGGTCGGCGACTCCCGCTACTACCTCTATCGCGAGGGCGTGCTGTCCCAGATCACCCGCGACCAGACCATGGCGCAGGACCTGATCGACCAGGGAATCTTCACCCGCGCCGTCGCCGCCCGGTCGCAGTTCGCCCATGTCCTCTCGAGCGCCATTGGCGGCCAGGCCACCCTGCCGGTGATCAGCCGCTTCAAGGCCGACTGGATGAACGTGCACCTGGTCTGCAGCGACGGTCTCACCAAGCACGTCTCCGACGAGCGGATCGCCGATCGGCTGGCCCACATGACCTCTGCCCGGCAGGTCTGCGAGCAGCTGCTGCAGGACGCCCTCGACGACGGCGGCACCGACAACGTCAGCGTCATTGTGGGCCGGGCCGTGCCCGCGGAGTAGCGCCGCCCCGGCGCCGTTTGATTGACAGCGCCTGCCGGAGCGGCGAGCTTGCAGCTTCTTCCCTTTCGGACAATCCAGATGCGCATCTACGCTGCGCTCGCGGTCGGGTGCATGGCACTCGGCCCCGGCGCGTCGCCTCGACCCGCTGCCACCGCGCCGGCGGCCATCACCTTCAACGACAACCGCAGCCCCGCCGGCATCGAGGGCCCGGAAACGTTGCGGGTTTCGCTGGTGGCGGCCCGTGGTGAGTGGCGGCCCTACGGACCCGACAGCAGCGGCGTGCCGATGCTCGTCTTCGGCGAAACCGGCAAGCCGCTGCAGGATCCCGGACCACTGCTCCGGGTCCGCCGCGGCACGCGCCTGACCGTCGCGGTGCGCAACCTCACCGGGGCGCCGCTCGTGGTTCACGGCCTTTCGGCGCGACGGGTGACCGTCATGGACACCCTGGTCGTGGCCCCGGGCGCGGTTGGCACGGCGGCGTTCATGGCCGACGCCGAAGGGACCTATTACTACTGGGCCAGCACCCACGGCGAGGGTTTCGACCAGCGCTTCCTCGACGACAGCCATCTGAACGGTGCCCTGATCGTCGATCCACCCGCCCCGGCGGTGCCCGCCCCCGATCGCGTCTTCGTCGTCGAGCTGTACACACCGGACATGGTCAACGACACGACGCCCGATTTCGATCACATGCTGTTCGCCATCAACGGCAGGCCGTGGCCGTTTACCGAACGGCTGACGTACGACGTCGGTGACTCGGTGCGGTGGCGCTTCATCAACGCCAGTGCCGACGTACACCCCTTCCACCTCCATGGTTTCTTCTTCCGGGTCAACGCCCGGGGCGACCTGCAGCGCGACACCGTCTACTGGCCCGACCAGCAGCGCCACGCCGTCACCGAGGTGATGTGGAACGGCACCACCATGGACATGGCGTGGCGGCCCGATCGTCCCGGCGGCTGGATCTTCCATTGTCACTTCAATTTTCATGTTCCGCCCAACGCGGCACTGCCGCCCGACACCGAACCGTCACCGCTGCGCGAGTTGCATCTGGCGCGGGGGTACCCCGGGATGGGCATGACGGGCAACCATGCCATGACGGGCATGGGCGGGCTGGTGCTTGGCATCTACATCCATCCGCCGGCCGGCTGGCATCCGTATGCCGGGGCGCGCCGGACCCTGCGCCTGCTGGTCGAGTCCGACTCCGCCCGTGGCGATTCCAATCGGACATACCGCTACGAGGTCGACGATGGCTCGCACGTTGCCACCACCCACGCCCCGCAACCGTATGGTCCACCGATCATCCTGCACCGTGGCGAGCCGACCCGCATCTGGATCGTCAATCACACGCCCGAAATGACCCAGGTGCATTGGCACGGCCTGGAAGTGGAAAGCGGTGTCGATGGCGTCGTCGGCGTCAGCGGCACGCCGGCGTCGATGGAACCGGGCATCATGCCCGGCGACTCGTACCCGGTGCTGGTCACGCCGCCGCACGCCGGCAGCTACATGTATCACACCCACGTCAACGACATCCATCAGCAGACCAACGGACTCTATGGCCCGCTCGTCGTGCTCGACTCCGGCCAGACGTGGAACCCCGACACCGACCGGTATTTCATTGTCGGCGACGACGCCGCGTTCGTCCCGGTCGTCAACGGCGGCGACACCCTGCCGATCGTGCTCCGGACCGGCACACCCTATCGCTTCCGGCTGATGAACATGTCGGTCCTGGAGTTCAACGTCCGGTTCCAGCTGGTCAAGAACGGCGCCCTGCTGCAATGGACGCCGGTGGCCAAGGACGCGTGGCCGCTGCCGCCGTGGCAACGCGCCAGCGCTTCGGCGCGCCAGGCCGTCAGCATCGGCGAGACGTACGACTTTCAGGTCGAACAGGCTGACACCGGCCGGGTCACGCTCGAACTGCGGCGGCTCAGCGGGGTACTCCTCAGCCGGCAACCGATCCGGTTCGTGCCGCCGTGACCGACGACGACGCACGCCGGCCGATGGCGCCGCGCTGCCCGGGCGCGCTCTACCCCGGTTGGCTGCGCTGGACCGCCGTCGTTCTCTGCGTGATCGCCGCTGTGGTATTCATTGCCATAGTGATGCGGCGGCGCTGAACCGCCGCAGCGGCCCGAGGGGGGCGAGGCCGCGACGTGGCGCCTGGTGCAGCCGGCGCCCCGGGGCGCCCGACCCTGCCGCGAGGTCCCTGGCACGACACTAGGATCCGATCAGCTTTCCCGGCAGATTGCACGCCATGCCTCGCCCCGAGCGGCTGTCGTGACCTCCCCGGTGCCGCCGGTGCTCGCGGTCCGCAACGTCCGTCACCAAACCGATGCCGGCGGGACGCGCGTTTCCGCCGACGTGGGCGACGTCCCGATCTGGTTCCGCTTTCCGGCCGGCGTCGATGTGGCTGAACGCGGCGACCCGTGGCTGGCCATCGCGCTCATCCCTGCCATGTTCCTCGGCGCCGGACTCGACCTCCGGGCGCTGCCTCCGGTGTCGCCCCTGACCCTCGGCGCGCTCGACCGCATCCAGGACATCTGGACCTGCTGGAATCCGCTGCTGCGCCGGGTCGCGGTGCACGCCAACACCGCGCCGGCGCCCCCGACCCCGCGCGGCGGACTGGCATTCTTCTCCGGCGGCATCGACGGCCTCTACACCACGGTCAGCAACCGCCCGGCGCTGGAGCAGCTGGTCTTCATCAGCGGGTTCGATTTCGGGATGTCGCCACAACAGCTCGCGGCGGCACTCGACCGCCTCGGGGACAGCGCGCGACAACTCGAACTCCCCGTCACGACGGTCGAAACGAACTGGATGGATCTGGGACGCCGGCACCGGCTCTCCCGGGGCGTACTCCACGGCGGCTGCCTCGAGGCGGTAGCGCTCTGGCTGACCCCGGCACGGGCGTTCATTGCCTCGTCGAGCAGTTACGCCTGCCTCTATCCGTCCGGAACGCACCCACTGCTCGATCCGCTCTTCAGCACCGAGACCACCGCCATCGTGCACCACGGCTCGGCGCACCCGCGACCGGAAAAGATCGCGGCATTGATGTCGGAACCGGAGCTGCTGCGACACGCCTGGGTCTGCTTCGACGACCCGTTGCGGAACTGCGGCCGCTGCGCCAAGTGCCTGCGGACCCGCACCACGCTGATGCTCCTCGGGTGCGACGTGGTCCCATTCGTCGATACGGCCGGCAACGCGCTCGACCGCTACGCGCGGATCGTGCAGACTGGCGCCGATCTCGAATTCGGCGACGAGCTCGTCGTCTACGCCGAATCGATCGGGAAAGGCGCCCTGGCCACTCCGCTCCGCTCCGCCGTGCGACGGGCGCGGGCGCGGCGCGCCCTGCGCGATCTCATCCGGCGGCCCCGTGCCGGACAGCCGGTACCGCCGTGGGACGCCGACGCGTATGATCTCCACTCGTGGGGCACCGGCCCCTCACCGGACTGGTAGCGTGCCGCCGTTCGTGTCGCACCCGGAACTGCTCGTCCTCGCCGACGGACGACAGGAGCTGGCCGCACGGATCGGCGGCCAGCGCCTCTGGTTCCGTCTCCCCGCCGACTGGCCGGTGCGGCTCCGCGGCGAACCGTTCGCCGCCGCCGCGCTGCCCCTCGCCATGGCAAACGGCACCCCGCTCGAGCTCGACCCCGCCTTGCCGGTCTCGCCCACGCTGCTCGACGGCATGGCACGACTGCAGGAGGTGTTTCGCCTCTGGGGTCCCCGGTTCCGACACCGGCTGGCGCCGGTGCCGGTCCGCGCCACGGCCGAGACCGACGGCCCACCGTCCGACACCGTGCTGTCGTTCTTCTCCGGCGGCGTCGACGGCCTCTACACGCTGACCCGCGCCCCGGTCCCGGTCTCGCACGCCGTCGTGGTGCGCGGCATCGACCTGCAGCTCGACAATCCACTCTGGGACGAGATCTGCGACCGCAACCGCGGCTGGCTGGCCCGCCGCGACATCCCGCTGCTTGCCGTCGAATCCAACATCCGTTTCGTCGCCCACGACCTCGGCGTACGCTGGCCGATGTATTTCGGCGCCGCCCTCGCGGCCATCGGCCACGCGCTCGGGGCCGGCACGCTGCTGATTGCCGCCGGCCACACCTGGCGCGAACTCTGGCCCGACGGATCGCACCCGGTGACCGATCCGCTCTGGTCGAGCGATGCGGTGCACGTCGTCCATCACGGACGCGAAGCGAAGCGCTGGGAGAAACTCGCCGCCGTCATCGACGAGCCCGGCGTGCCGGAACTGCTGCGTGTCTGCTGGCAGGATCAGGGTTACAACTGCGGGCGGTGCGAAAAATGCCTCCGCACCATGGTCCTTCTGAGACTACTCGACCGGCAAAGTCCGGCGTTCCCGCCTCTCGACGACCTCGGGCTGATCGCCCGCCTCACTCCGTCGGACGTCAGCGAAGCCTGCTTCGTCGAGGAAGCGCTGGCACTCGCCAACTCCCGCGGCGACCTCGATGCGGCCCGCGCGCTGAGCACCTCGCTGCGCCGCTGGTACCTCAGACGGCTGGCGGGGACGACGAAGCGCTGGCTGCTGCGCCGGGACTGACCGGCTGGCCGGTGGTAATCGCCGCCACCTCGCCGGGATTCGGCAGGACCACCGATTCCGATCGCACCCGCGGCAGCGACTCGGGATGATGTTGCTGCAGATATCCCACCAGCTGCTCCCGTACCAGGCATCGCAGATCCCACACTTTCGACGAATCCGACGCGCTCACCAGCACCCGGATCTGGATGGTGCTCTCGGTCGCGTCGGTCACCTGCACGTTCATCACCTTCCCGTTCCACAGCTCGGTGCCGTGCACGATGCGCTTCACTTCGCTCCGGATGGCGTCGACCGGCACCCGGTAATCGGTGAAGACGAACACGCTGCCGATCAGGTCCGACGTGCTCCGCGTCCAGTTCTGGAAGGGCTTTTCGATGAAATAGCTGAGCGGCACGACCAGCCGCCGCTGGTCCCAGATCCGGATCACCACGAACGTGGTCCGGATTTCTTCGATCCGCCCCCATTCGCCTTCGACGACCACCACGTCTTCGAGACGGATCGGTTCCGTCAGCGCCAGCTGCACCCCCGCGATCAGGCTGGACAGCGTGGGCCGCGCCGCCAGCCCGACCACCAGCCCCGCGACCCCGGCCGACGCCAGCAGACTGTCCCCGATACTGCGCACCGTCGGGAACGTCATCAGGATCACCGCCGCGGTCACGATCGTCACGACCACGATCGCGATCCGGCGCAGCACGCCGATCTGCGTTACCACCCGCCGCGCCCGGAGATTGTCATCGACGTTGATCGGGTAGCGCGCCACCAGGACGTCGTCGACCACCGAGAACATCGCGATGATCAGCCAGCCGGTCACGGCAATCAGCGCCAGCGAGATCCCGTGCTGCAGCAGGCTCGCGGCGCCCACCGTCAGCCCGGCATAGGGGATCACGAACAACAACGCCAGCAGCGGCACCAGCACGCTGGTGGGACCGCGGGCGTGCCGCACGAGGGAATCATCGATGGTGCCGGGCGTGCGGCTCGCCAGCCGGCCGATCAGCTTCGACGCAAGGGAATGGGCCAGGACACCGACCACCGGCGTTGCGACCAGAATCACCAGCGTCCACCACCAGGTACGCCCTTCCGTCATCACCGCTGACACACCGTCCTTTCGTCTCATTGCGGGTTGATTGCCGATATGGGACGGTAACAGCGGTGTCGGATAACACGTAGGGGCGCGGGCGATGCGGTCGTCGTCATCAACCTCGCGCATTCCCTCCCCGGCGACGTCCGAGTCATATTACGGGGTGACCTCGCCCGAGAACCCGGACCTGTTCGCGCGCCTCTCGGCCGCCCTCGCCGACCGCTATCGGGTGGAACGTGAGCTCGGCCAGGGCGGCATGTCGACGGTCTTCCTGGCCGAAGACCTCAAACACCAGCGGCAGGTGGCCATCAAGGTGCTGCGCGAAGATCTCGCGGCATCGATGGGCGCCGCCCGCTTCCTGCGCGAGATCCAGATCGCCGCCCAGCTCCAGCACCCCAACATCCTGCCGCTGCTGGACTCCGGAAACGCCGGCGGACTGCTGTTCTACGTCATGCCCTTCGTGAAGGGCCAGTCGCTTCGCGATCGCCTCGACCGCGAAGGAGAACTCCCCATCGGCGAGGCGGTGCGTCTGCTGATCGAGGTCGCCGACGCACTCGCCGTCGCGCACGAACACGGCGTGGTGCATCGCGACATCAAGCCCGACAACGTGATGCTCTCCGGACGGCATGCCCTGGTGACCGACTTCGGCGTCGCCAGGGCGGTGGCGGAAGGGCGTTCGGACGCGACCGGCGGTGGCGCGCATGGCGGCATCACCACGCTCGGCGTGGCCGTCGGCACGCCCGCGTACATGTCCCCGGAGCAGGCCGCCGCCGATCCGCATGTCGACCAGCGCTCCGACATCTACGCCGTCGGTGCCATGGCGTACGAACTCCTGACCGGGCGCCCGCCATTCACCGGCGCCACGCCGCAGCAGGTCCTCGCGGCGCAGGTCACCGAAACGCCCGACCCGGTCTCGAAACGCCGTGCCAGCATCCCACCGGCGCTCGAAGCGGTGATCATGCGCTGCCTCGAGAAGCGCCCCGCCGACCGCTGGCAGAGCGCCGGCGAACTGCTGGCCCAACTCGAACCGCTCGCCACGCCGAGCGGCGGCATGACGCCGACGCAGTTGACGCCGGTCAGCGTCGCACCCGCCCGCACACCCAAGGGGATGTGGCTGTTGATCGCGCTCGGCGCCGTGGCCCTCGTCGCCGGCGCCCTGGCCGTCTGGCGGCACCGCACCGGTGGCGGCGGCGAACCGCAGAACTTCCAACGGGTGCAGATCACCAGCACCGGCAACGCGAGTCATCCGTTCCTTTCACCCGATGGCAAGCAGGTCGTCTACGGATCGCGCGAATGCGCTGACGACGGCAGCTGCAACACGCAACTCATACTGTTCGACCGGCAGACCGGCGCGCGGCAGACGCTCGTGGACAGCATGGACGACATCGAACCGCTGGGGTGGAGCCACGACGGTGCGTGGTTGCTGGTCAATGCATTCGCACCGGCACGCGGTTACCTCGGCCAGACCTACGCGATGTCGCATGTCGGTGGACAACTGGTGGGGCTGGGCGGCGTCGCGGCGATGACGCCGGACGGCGACACCGCGCTCGCGACCAACCGACCGATCACCGGCCGCAACGCCGCATGACTTGCGGCGATTCGTGCCGCCCTGGACGCAACCGACCGACAGCATCACGATCAGGCCGCCGCCGGACCCCTCGACCATGGGCATCGGGCAGCTGGCCGTTTCCCCCTCCGGCAAGTGGATCGCGGCAGTCTGGACCATGATCACCGGTCGCGTCCTGGTCTACCTCTACGACCGCAAGGGAGACGCCGTCGACAGCACCACCAAGCCATCGGACATTGCCAACGTGGCATGGTCGGGGGACGGAAAGCACCTCCTTGCCGGCATCCATACTGCGGGCGGCGAAGCAGCCCTGGTCGACGCCGCCGTCAATCCGTCGACCGGCCGGCTTGGCGCTGTCGACACCATCTCGCTCGGCGGAAGTGGTGATGCGCCCCAATTCTCCCTTTCGGCCGATGGCTCCATGCTGGCGTACACGATGACGCAGCCGGGGGCTCAGGTGCTGTGGACCCTGGCGGCACAACGGAGCGGCGCATTCCCCCAGCCGCTCCGGAAGGTGCGCAGCGCGTCGTCGATGTTCTCGGCGGTGATCACCCCCGACGGTTCGACAATCATCTACGACACCCGCACCGCGACCGCCACCGGCACCGCGGTGCAGTACTTCGCCGAGCCGTTCGGCGGCGGCGGGGGCCACGCCATCACGCCGCCGCTGAGCCAGGTCTCGGACGGAACGCTCACGTCGGACGGCAGACATTTCATCGTGGCGGCGCCCAACGGTGCCAATGGTACCCACCTGACGTCGTACGCTGTCGCCTCCGGCGCCAGTAGCGTCATCGGTGATTTTCCGGGGAACCCGGCGATCGTGGCGGCGGGCACCGACGGCGTCGCCATGATCGACAAGAACGGCGATTCGATTACCGTCGTCGACGGCACCGGCAGGATCGTCCGGCGTATCGCTCTTCCGGACTCGGTCACGACACCATTTGCGGTCTCGTCCCCCGACGGCCGCGAGCTGGCGCTGTTCATCGTTCCGACGGATCCGAGCCGCGCCTGGGGAGCCGACCAGAACCTCCATGTTCCCATCGAGCGCGTCACCCTCGACGGCAAGTTCACGCCCATTACCATCGCCCGAAGCAACACCATCCGCGATGCGTGGTGGACTACCGTCGGCACCTTCTGGTGGATCGGCAACGACGCATCCGATCAACGGATGGCGATCTATCGCGTACCGATCACCGGGGGCGACCAGAAACGCGGCGAGCTGCTGCCGTTCCCGGACGGCTGCCAATGTTCGCTTTCGGCGGACGGTAGCCGAGGCACCGCTGTCGTGTCGACGCCGCTTACGGACATCTGGACGATCTCCAACTTCCGACAGCCGTGAGACTGAAGCCGTGAGACTGAAGCCGTAAGCCGTGAGCCGTGAGCCCGGCAGGCGGGGTTAGCGTGATCACCGCCTGCCCAGCCCGGCCTCACGGCTCACGGCTCTTGGCTCACGGCTCTTGGCTCACGGCTCTTGGCTCACGGCTCTTGGCTCACGGCTCTTGGCTCACGGCTCTTGCCTCACGGCTCTTGCCTCACGGCTCATGGCTCACGGCTCACGGCTCACGGCTCCCCGGACCCATCACTGACTTGATAAGTCATACAGAAATGACCACATTGGTCATATGAAAATCGCCCCCATCGCCGAGTTCAAGTCCCGCCTCTCCGCCTACCTCGAAGCCGTCAAGGCCGGCGAAGACGTGATCGTCACGGAACGTGGCCGCCCGGTTGCCCAGGTCACCGCCGTCCGGGGCTCTCGCCTCGATTCGGCGCGGCGCGACCAGCTGATCCGCAGCGGCCAGATCAAGCCGCCGCTCCATGCCCTGCCGAAGGACTTCCTGACCCAGTCCCTGGCCGCGGACGCCGGTGGCCATGTGATGACGTCGCTGCTCGAAGAGCGGAACGACGGGCGATGATCTTCTGGGACGCCACCGCCATCGTGCCGCTCCTGGTTGCCGAGCCGGCGACGGCGCATGCCAGGGAGCTGCTGGCAAAGGACCATGAGCTGGTCGTCTGGTGGGGGGCGTCGACCGAATGCAGTTCGGCGATCATGCGGGCTCGGCGGTCGGGGAAGCTGAGCGACGCGGACGCCAGAACGGCACGGGAGGCGCTCGCCGTCCTCGAGGGTGCGTGGTACGAGATCCAGCCGAGTGGCGCGGTGCGCGATCAGGCGGCGCGGCTGCTGAGGATCCATACCCTCCGGGCCGCGGATGCGCTCCAGCTGGCGGCGGCGCTGGAGTGGGCGGGCAGTCCGCCGGCAGGGGCGATCATCACGTTCGATGAGCGGCTCAGGGAAGCGGCGGAGCAGGAGGGAATGGAAACACCGTAAGAGCAGCCGTGAGCCCTGAGACCGGGGGCGTCCCAAGAGTGACTGGACGACGATCACGCTAACACCGCGTGCCGGTCTCACGGCTCCCGTCTCACGGCCGCCTTTCTGCCTTTTTGGCCGATCTTCCCGGTACGCCCGTTGCTCCATGCTCTTCCGGACGCCTCCATCAGGCCAAATCGGCCACTCCGGAGGCGCAACGGAGAATCGAGCAATGGCATCGAAGATCATCGGAATCGACCTCGGCACGACCAACTCGGTGGTGGCCGTCATGGAAGGCGGCGACCCCGTCGTCATTCCCAATGCCGAAGGCGGGCGCACCACGCCGTCGGTGGTGGCCTTCACCAAGGACGGTGAGCGGCTGGTGGGCCAGGTGGCCAAGCGGCAGGCGGTCACCAACCCCAGGCAGACGGTCTTCTCCATCAAGCGCTTCATGGGGCGCCGGATGTCGGAGATCACCGAAGAGGTGAAGCGGGTGCCTTACAAGGTCGAGGCCGGCCCGAACGGGCTTGCCGCGGTGGAAATCGCCGGGAAGAAGTACACGCCCCCCGAGATCTCGGCGATGATCCTGCAGAAGATGAAGCAGACCGCCGAAGACTACCTCGGCACCACCGTCGAGAAGGCGGTGATCACCGTTCCCGCCTACTTCAACGACGCCCAGCGCCAGGCCACCAAGGATGCCGGCAAGATCGCCGGCCTCGAAGTGCTGCGGATCATCAACGAGCCGACGGCGGCGGCACTCGCCTACGGCCTCGACAAGAAGAAGGAAGAAAAGATCGCCGTCTTCGATCTCGGCGGCGGCACGTACGACATCTCGGTGCTCGAACTCGCCGAAGGCGTCTTCGAGGTCAAGAGCACCAACGGCGACACGCACCTCGGCGGCGACGACTTCGACCAGCGCCTGATCGACTGGCTGGTGGCGGAGTTCAAGCGCGACCAGGGCATCGACCTGTCGAAGGACCCGATGGCGCTGCAGCGGCTCAAGGAAGCGGCCGAAAAGGCCAAGATGGAGCTGTCCAGCACGGCGCAGACCGACATCAACCTGCCGTTCATCACCGCCGATCAGTCGGGGCCCAAGCACCTCAACCTGACGCTCACCCGCGCCAAGTTCGAGCAGCTGGTCGACGACCTGATCCAGCGCACCATCGCGCCGATGCAGCAGGCGCTGAAGGACGCCGGGCTCAAGCCCGACGATATCGACGAGGTGATCCTGGTCGGCGGCTCGACCCGCATTCCCGAAGATCCAGCAGATCGTCAAGGACTACTTCGGCAAGGAGCCGAACCGTTCGGTCAACCCCGACGAAGTGGTGGCGATCGGCGCGGCAATCCAGGGCGGCGTGCTGGGCGGCGAGGTCAAGGACGTGCTCCTGCTCGACGTCACCCCGCTGTCGCTCGGCATCGAGACGCTGGGCGGTGTCACCACCGTCCTCATTCCGCGGAACACCACCATCCCGACGAAGAAGTCGGAGGTGTTCTCGACCGCGGAAGACAACCAGACCACGGTGGAGATCCACGTCCTTCAGGGCGAACGGCAGATGGCGCAGGACAACCGCACCATCGGCAAGTTCCAGCTGACCGGCATTCCGCCCGCTCCGCGCGGCATGCCGCAGGTCGAGGTGACGTTCGACATCGACGCCAACGGCATCCTGCACGTCTCGGCCAAGGACAAGGCCAGCGGCAAGGAGCAGAAGATCCGCATCGAGGCCTCGAGCGGCCTGAGCGACGCCGACATCGACAAGATGGTCAAGCAGGCCGAGGCGAACGCGAAGGAAGACGAGACCCGGCGCCAGGAGATCGACACCCGGAACCAGCTCGACGGGCTGGTCTACAAGGTGGAGAAGGATTCCAAGGAATGGGTCGACCGGCTGGCAGCCGACGTCAAGGAGCGGCTGGACAAGGCGGTCGAAGCCGGGAAGGAAGCACTCCGCACCGGCGACTCCGCAAAGATCCGGACAGCCCTCGACGAGCTGAACGTCGCCTATTCAGCGGCCGGAGCGTCTCTCTATCAGAGCGCCACCAGCACCGACCGAGCCGCAGGCGGGGCAGGAACACGCGGGCTCGGCGCCGAAAGACGAAGCCGTGGAGGCGGATTACGAGATCGTCGACGAGGGAAAGAAGGAGTAAGCGGCGGCCCGGAGCCCAAGGCCCCGTACACCGGGATCGGCCATCGAAGCAGCCCTTCCCGCCGAGTCTGACCGAGGGGGCTCAGGGCCATCGGCTCTGGGCGCCCTTCGCGATTCCTGCGACCAACATCCCGCCGACGGCATCTGATTATTATCACGTGGAGGCCGGCAACGGCCTGAACCGATACTCGGACAAGGAAACATGTCAACGCATTCGCGCAACTGGTTGAAGTTCGGAGCCCTCGTCGGGCTCGCCTTCGTGCTCGGGCTGTTCTTCGCGGGGCTGCTCGATTTTCCCCGCAACGGATTCGCGCAGGGATTCAGCAGCCACCCGCCGATCATCACGGTCAATGCGCCGAAGATCCCCGAGGACGAGCCGCTGGTCAATCTGAGCGACGCGTTCGCCGCGGTGGTCAAGGCGGTGCGTCCCTCGGTGGTCTACATCGTCGCCGAACAGCCGGCCAAGCTCTCGGATATGCAGCAGATGCAGCTGCCGCCGGGATTCGAGCAGTTCTTCCCGCAGCAGCGCCAGCAGCAGCAGGCCAATCCCCACATGCAGACGCCGATGGAAGAGGGGAGCGGTTCGGGTTTCATCGTCTCGCCTGACGGCTATATCCTGACCAACAATCACGTCATCGAGGGCGCCACCAAGATCAGCGTGACGCTGCTCGACGGACGGGTCTTCACCGCCAGGGTGATCGGCTCCGATCCGCTCACCGACGTCGGGGTGATCAAGATCGACGCGCACGACCTCACGCCGGCAGCGCTCGGATCATCGGCCCGGACGCAGATCGGCGAGTGGGTGCTGGCCATCGGCAATCCGCTCGGCGGCGATCTCACCTTCTCGGTGACCCAGGGCATCGTGAGCGCCAAGGGCCGGGGGCTGCCGTCGCTCAGCACCTCCGACCGCCAGATCCAGGACTTCATCCAGACCGACGCGGTGATCAACCGCGGCAATTCCGGCGGACCGCTGGTCAACGTCCGTGGTGAGGTAATCGGCATCAATTCGGCCATCGCGTCGTCGACCGGATACTACACCGGCTACGGCTTTGCGGTCCCGATCGACCTGGCGCGCGACGTCATGAACCAGATCATCGCCCACGGCCGCGTCACCCGCACCGGGCTCGGTGTGCTGGTGCGCAACCCCGACGCCGACGATGCCGCGTACTTCGGCCTCGACTCGGTGACCGGCGTGCAGGTCACCGATTTCCCCCCGGATCAGTCGTCACCGGCCAAGGCGGCCGGCATCGAGCGGGGCGATCTGATCACCTCGGTGGATGGCACCCCCGTCAACTACGTGAGCCAGCTGCAGCAGCTGATCGGCTTCCGCAAGCCGGGCGAAATGGTCAAGGTGGAGGTGCTCCGCCGCGACGGGAAGCATGAATTCTCGGTGCCGCTCGAGAACGTCGGCGGCAGTACCGACTCCGCGACGGTCACGGCGAGCAGCCAGAGTGCGGCTCCGGCCACGGCAGGCAGCCGGCTCGGCGTGGCGGTGGAACCGCTCACACCCGACCTGGCGCAGCAGATCGACGTGCCGAGCAGCACGTCGGGCCTGTTGATCAAGATGGCCATCAACGGATCGTCGGCCGAAGGAAAGGTGTGCGGGATCGACGAGTACGCCGTCTCGCATTGTCCCCCGCAGGTGATCACCAAGGTCGAGGGCCAGCCGGTCAGGACGGAGGCAGAGCTGCGCAACGCCTTCAGCCGGGCACACAACGGCTACCTGGCGCTGACGTTGCTTTCCAGTGACGGACGCGGCGGCCTGATTACCCAGGTGACGCACCTGAAGCTGAATCCGTAACGGGCACCCCGTTTGCGACACGCGCCCGCCGGATCGAGTGATCCGGCGGGCGCGTCGTTTCGGGCCGTCGTCTGTGGTGCGCTACTTGGCCGGCATCGGGATGTTGAGCTTGGCGGCCTGCTTTGCCCACCACGGCCACCCCCACCCCACCACCTTGCCGTTGGCCAGTACCACCGGCGACATCTTGCGCCACGCTACCGAGTCGGCAGGGAGGGTGGGGTGGCGGGTGAAGAGATCGAGTTCCCAGTTCTTCGAGTTGACGAAATAGCTCTGGGTGGTGTGTGGCAGTGACCCCATCGCCGACGTCACCGAATCACGGGTGATACCGACGGAGAGCTTGTCGAGGCGGCGATCGCCACAACCGGCCATGACGGCGAGAGCGGCGGCGGCGAACACCACCGTGGGGATCCGGGGCAGCAGGCAGCGCATTCGGGTTCCTTGTTCGGATCTGGTTGGTCGGAAAGATAGCCGGGAGCCGGGAGCCGGGAGCCGGGAGACCGGCAGGCGAGCCACGAGCGAACGCCGCCGACACACTCGAACGTGACCGACGGTCTCCCGGCTCCCGGCTCCCGGCTGTCAGCACCACCACGGAGTCTGATATGCGAAACCGGACCATTGGCTCGCTCCGCGTTTCCGAAGTCGGCCTCGGCTGCAACAACTTCGGCCGGCGGCTCGACCAGCGGCAGACCACCCTGGTGGTCGACGCCGCGCTCGAGAGCGGCATCGACTTCTTCGACACCGCCGACACCTATGGCAGCGGTGACAGCGAGCGCTTCCTGGGCAAGGCGCTGGGCGATCGCCGCCTGCAAGTGGCGGTGGCTACCAAGTTCGGCTATCCGTCGGCGGCCGAAGGCGGCGGCGGGCGGCCGGAATACGTCAAGCGGATGCTCGATGCGTCGCTCAAGCGGCTCGGAACCGACTACGTCGACCTCTACCAGATGCACAAGCCCGATCCGGATACGCCGATCGCCGATACGCTGGGCGCGCTCGACGAATTGGTGCGTGCCGGGAAGGTGCGCGAGATCGGTTGCTCCAATGTTTCGCTGGAGGAGCTGAAGGAGGCCGAGCGGGAAACGAGGCGAAGCGCTGCCGCGTTTGCGAGCGTGCAGAACGAGTTCAGTCTGCTGCATCGCGACCCCGAAGACGGCGTGCTGCAGGAGTGCCGCCGTTCCGGCATGTCGTTCCTGCCGTACTTCCCGCTGGAGAACGGCCTTCTCACCGGCAAGTATCGAAAGGGAGACCCCGCGCCGGACGGCGCGCGGCTGGCGACGGGTCGGAAGCAGTTGCTGAGCGAGGAGAATCTCGATCTGGTGGAGCGGCTGATCGCGTTCGCCGAAGCGAGGAATCACACTGTGCTGGAACTGGCGTTCGGGTGGTTGCTGGCGCACGAGCCGGTGGCGTCGGTGATCGCCGGGGCGACCAGGCCGGAGCAGGTGCGCGCGAACGTGGCAGCGGGACAAGCGTGGGAGCTGACGCCGGCGGAGATGGAGGAGGTGGGGGAGCTGGTCGTCGTCGGTCGTGAGTCGTGAGCGAAGGGCCGGCGGCCGAACGCCAAAACGTCATCTCGAGCGAAGGGCGGGACCCCAACGCCGGCCCGCCACGGTGTCATCCCGAGCGAAGCGCGGCGGCGGTGCCGCCGCGCGCAGTCGAGGGATCTCCCGGAGCGCGACGACGGACCCTGCCCGACGGCTTCCCCGCGTTACCTTTCCGCCACGAGCGAACGTGGCGGAATTGGTATACGCGCAGGACTTAGGATCCTGTGGGGCAACCCGTCCGGGTTCGAGTCCCGGCGTTCGCATGGGATTGCGGGGCAAGGGGTTAGGGGATTGATGCGGCGCGGGTGGCGGGGTGGGTCCGGGGGGGATGTTCGTTTGGATGTTTGTTTTTTGATGACGCTTCCTAGTCTCGGTAGAGAACGCAGCCCGATACCTCCAGCTGAACGGTCGAGCCCCTCTCGGTCCGCGATAGCACCTCCATGAAACCGGTTTCGCACTGCCGGTCGCCTTCCGCGTGGAGCCCACCGACCCCGGGGCCTGAAAGTCACGAAATGCATGGTCGGCATGACCGGAACCGCCTCGCCGATGAAGCCGCGCCGCCTACCGTTGCGGCCGAGGCACAAACCGCGACCCCACCACCGGATGGACTTCCCAGCAGGTCACCGCCTTCGCTTTTTCGCCGCGCGCGTCGCAATGCGGATAATGCGGTCCGTCGAAGAACAGGGCTCCGGTGAACGCCATGTAGGCACGGCCGGCGATCACGTTGCCCCGCTTCGATGGCTCGCTCTTCAGATTCAGTTGCTGCCGGATCAGCGTGCGCTCCGCCGCGAGTTCGCGGCGCAGTGCCGGGTCCGCGACGTGTTCGGCGTCACCGTCGGGGACCTCCACGATCACCGTCCCCGTCGCGCCGTCCATGGTCGGCGTGATCTGGATGTGATAGTCGCAATCGTCGGGCGAGGTCTTGATGAGCTGCACCCAGCCAATGACGCTCACCAGTGCGCCTTCACGGACCCCGGACGAGACCGGATCGGGATAGCGCGTGTCGCGCAGCTTCTCGCCGCGCTCGAGGATGTGCGGCGGCGCCGGCAGCGCCGCGAACTCGGCCGCCGTGAACGCGCGCGGCTGGCCGGAATCGATCGGCGCCATGGTCTTCACCGTCCAGCGCTCCGAGCCCACCGCGGTGCACGTTGCCTGGGCGCCGGCGGGCATGACGAACAGGCTCGCGACCACCACCGCCGCCGCGACCCCGCCCACGCCGCACCATGTCAAGGCGTCGGCCCGGAGTCGTCATGCGGTGTGCCCGCGCCCGGTTGCGTCATCTTCGCGGCGCGCTGCTGCCGGCGCCACTTCCAGCCGCGTTGCACCAGCTCGAGCGCCAGGCAGAGCCCGCCGACCGTCAGCACCGAATCGGAATGGGCCGGTCCGCGGACGTCGCTCACCCCCACGACGATCCACAACGCCAACGCAATCCCGACGGCCGGTGCCATCAGGCGCATCGCCACCGTCGGCGTCATGCTGCCGAGTGCACCCGGATCGGGCACCGACCCGAGCAGAAACGACACCGCGAAGAGTGACAATCCGCTGGGGAAGCGGTCTGCGGCGGGAAAGAGGAAATCGAGCCCGTAGAACACGAGCATGAACACCATCGTCCTCATGATGAAACGCACCACGTACCGCATGCCACCTCCGCACCAGCTCGACACGGAGTCTACCCCCCCTCCCGCTCCCGGGCCAATATTGAGGCGAGTGCCGATATCTTTGGTCTTCCTCGAGCGGATCCCTTCATGTCCAGGCCGACCGTCGGCGCCGAAGAGTGCATCGCATTGGGCGCCACCCAGCGCACGCTGGAGTCGTATCCCGGCCGCGACCTGAAGCTCGGCGAACTGCCCGTCACCCGCGCACTGCCGATCCGCGACCGCCGGATGATCGGGCCGTGGTGCTTTCTCGACCGCTTCGGGCCGCTTTCGTTCGGCCCCGAAAAGCCGATGGACGTGGCCCCCCACCCGCACATCGGGCTGCAGACTGTCACCTGGCTGCTCGATGGCGAAGTGCTGCACGACGACAGTCTCGGTTCGGAGGCCACCGCGCGCCCCGGCGGCGTCAACATCATGACCGCCGGCGCCGGCATCGCCCATGCGGAGCAGACGCCGAGGCAGAACAGCGGCAGGCTGAACGGCGCGCAACTCTGGGTAGCGCTGCCGGACGCAATGCGCGGCACGGCGCCGGCGTTCGACGCCATCGAGCGGGTGCCGCTCGTCGAGTCGCCGGCCGGGTTGATCCAGGTCTTCGCGGGGGCATTGGACCACGCCGTATCGCCGGCACACCATTTCTCGGCGCTCCTCGGCGCCCAGGTGACCATTCACCCCGGCGCCACACTCGAGGCGCCGCTCGACGCCGGCTTCGAGCACGCCCTGCTGCTCCTCGACGGCGATTGCATACTCGAAGACCAGCAGCTCGAGCCGCGCCGTCTCTACTATCTCGGCGTGCAGCGCAACACCATCGCGCTCCGGAGCATGGGCGGTGGTCGCGTGCTGCTGCTCGGCGGCCCACCGTTTCCGGAGGCGATCCTGATGTGGTGGAACTTCGTGGCGCGGACGCCGGAAGAGATCGCCACGGCGCGGGACGACTGGGCCGCCGGTCGGCGGTTCGGGCCGGTGACGCAGTATCGCGGGCCGCGGCTGGATGCGCCGGAGCTGGGGCGGTTCGCGCGGCCGAATGCGGTGAGTTGAGTGAAAGTCGAGTCGTGGATCATGGATCAGTGACGGCGCTGATCATTGCGGCGGTGGCGCTGCATCTCGCTTCCCGGTTGGGGTACGTGGTGGGAGTGGGGCGGGCGCTGTCGCGCCAGGACCGCGACGGGCATTTCACCGCCCGCTGGGGGATGCCAGCAGGATTCGAGCGGTTCCGGCGCGGCGCCTCGCAGATCATGGCCGCCGATGCGGTGACCTTCGTGCTGCTGGCGCTGGCATCGCACGACACGTTCCCCGTGCGCGTGGCATTGCTGATGCGGATCGGCGTCGGCGCGGTCCTCGTGGCCGGCGGGATCGGTGTCAAGGTGTGGGCGCGCAACACCCTCGGCGCCGACGCCTATTATTGGCACAACTTCTTCGCGCCCGACGACTGGACACCGCCCACCACGCCGGGTCCGTATCGATATTTCCGGCACCCGATGTATACGGTGGGGTACCTTCACGCGTGGGGATTCGCGGTCATGACCGCGTCACTGCCCGCCCTGATCGCGGCCGCATTCGATCAGGCGACGATGCTGGTGTTCAGTCATGTCGTCGAGACACCGCATTACCGGCGGCTGGTCAGGATGAGGCAGCCCGGCCGTGAGCCATGAGACGGGAGACCGACTGCGACCTTCGAGTGTGCCGGCCCGGGACACGCGCGCTCTGTCCCCGGTCTCACGTCTCCCGTCTCATGGCTCGCTCAAGGAGTGCTGATGGACATCGTGGATAATACGAACGGCCACCGCTACGAATTGAATATCGATGGCGGTACCGCGTTCCTGCAGTATCAGCGGCGGGCCGGCGTGGTCACGTTGATCCACACCGAAGTGCCGCCGGCGTTGCGCGGCGGCGGGGTGGCGGGTCGGCTGGCGGAGTTCGCGCTGGAGGCGGCACGTGCGGCGGGCGAGAAGGTGGTGCCGATGTGTCCCTACGTGCAGGCCTATCTCAAGAAGCATCCGGAGTATGACGATCTGGTCAGTCGCTGACCTTCGCGCGGAGAATCCATGCCTGACCTGTTCGCGGGACAACACGTGGTGATCACCGGCGGCGACGGAGCACTCGGTGAGGCGGTAGTGCGCGCGCTGCGCGACGCCGGGGCCACCTGTCATCTCCCCGTGTTCGGCGATGCACCGCCTCGAACCGCTGGCGTGGAGACCGCCGGTCACATCGACCTGACCGACGAAGATGCCGTGGTACGGTACTACGCCGCGCTGCCGCCGATCAGCGCATCGATCCACCTGGCCGGCGGGTTCGCCGCCAAGCCGATCGCCGAAACATCGCGCGCCGATCTCGACAAGCAGCTGGCGATGAACTTCATGACCGCGTTTCTCTGCTGCCGGGAGGCGGTCAAGACACTGCGCACGAGCGGCGGTGGACGGATCGTGAACGTCGCGGCGCGAGTGGTCGAGCGTCCGCCGGCGGGAATGACGGCCTACGTCGTGGCCAAGTCGGCGGTCGCGGCGTTGACCCGCGCGCTCGCCGAAGAGGTGCGCGACGACGGCATCCTCGTCAACGCGGTGCTGCCGTCGATCATCGACACTCCCGCCAACCGCAAGGCGATGCCGGACGCAGACTATTCGCGCTGGCCCAAGCCGGAGGACCTGGCGCGGACCATCCGCTGGCTGGCATCGACGGAGAACACACTGACGTCGGGGGCGTTGGTGCCGGTGTATGGGAGGAGTCGTTGAGTGGCCGAGGGTCGAGGGACGAGCGACGAGGCTTCCATGGATGCGCAACCGGGCGCCGCATGCACACGCTGATTCGCCGTGCCGGGCTCCAGGCCCTGGGCTCCGGGCTCTTCCTGATCAGCTCGCTGCCCGCCCAGAACCAATCGCCCGTGCCCCGCGCGCCGGGCGCCCCCGCCGCGGTGACGCAGCGGCTGTTCGACAGCACGTCGACCATTCCGTACTTTCCACTCGGCACATCACCGCTGGCGCTCAGCGGCCCCGCGCGACCCGGCCAGTTCATTTCGGCCGTCGGCCGCCGCGCCATCGCGATGGGAACCGAAGACGGCACGCTCGAACTCTGGTCGTGGCCCATCAAGTGGCTGCACGACTTCGCACTGTCGTTCCGCGTCCCCAAGTACACCGCACCAATTCGCGGTGCGGATGTCGCCGAACGGGTCACCGAGCGCCCCGAAGGCGTGACGATCACCTACGCCTACGAGCAGTTCACGGTGCGCGAGCACGTCTTCGTGCCGCTCGATGAGCCGGCGATCGTCATTCTCCTCGAGGTCGACGCCATCCGGCCAATGGACATCATCGCGCAATTCACGCCCGACATCCACTACGCTTGGCCAGCCGGGTTGGGCGGCCAGTACCTGATCTGGGAGCAGAACGCCCGCGCATTTCTCTTTTCCGACGGGAAGCAATCGATCAACGCCTTCCTCGGATCGCCGGCAGTGACCGAGGCGTCGGACGTGCCGGCGCACATGCTGGCCGCGGCCCCACCGCAGCTGGTGCTCGGCGTGGGGGGCGATTCCGATCGCTACACCGCGCCGAGGCTCGGCGAGCCACCCGGCCACAACGTGAATGTCCATGTGGCGTACATCCCGATCGTGCTGGCCGGCGGCGAAATGCCCCATGATTCGGCATTGGCGCTCTATCGGCGGCTGATTGCGCCCGGCGCCGCGGAACGGGAGTGGCAGAAGCGGGTGGCACACGCCGACTCGATGCGCAATGACATGTTCGCGCTGCGATCGCCGGACACGCTGTTGAACAAGGCGGTCGAGTACGCCAAGGTGAATCTCGATCAGGCCTACGTGTGCAATCCCGACCTGGGCTGCGGGCTGGTGGCGGGCTACGGGCTCTCCGGGGCCGCCAGCGACCGGCCCGGTTTCGGGTGGTTCTTCGGCGGCGACGCATCGATCAACTCGTTCGCCATGGACGGCGCCGGCGAGAGCGACCTGGTGCGCGACGGCGCACTCCGCTTCTTCGCGAAATACCAGCGGGCCGACGGCAAGATCACCCACGAGATTTCGCAGGGCGCCGGGCACGTCGATTGGTTCTCCTATCCGTATCCCTATTATCACGGCGACACCACGCCGTTCTGGATCCTGGCGTTCGGCGAATACTGGCGGCAGACGGGCGACACGGCGCTGGTGCGCACGCTGTGGGGCAACCTGAAGCGGGCCTATGAATGGTCGCGCGCCACCGACACCAACGGCGACGGGTTGATGGACAACCCGGCGGCCGGCGCCGGGGCACTGGAAGTGGGCGACCTGCAGATCGGCATCGAATCCGATGTCTACATGAGCGGCGTGTGGGTGGCAGCACTCGACCGGTTTGCGCGGATGGCCGCGGCGCTGGGCGAACCGGCCCTGGCCGACAGCGCCCGGTGGATCCGCGCCCGTGCGCTCGCCACCATGGAAGCGAAGCTCTGGTTGCCGGACGCGAAGCAGTACGCGTTCGCGCTGTTGCAGGACGGTTCGGTCAACCGCGCGCTCACCGCGTGGCCCGCCACCGCCATGGGATTCGACGTGCTCGATCCGGTGCGGGGGAACGCCATGACCAGTCACCTCGCGTCGTCGGCCATCATGACCGACTGGGGGGCGCGTCCGCTGAGCTCGAACAACGCGCTGTTCGATCCGCTGCACTACAACAACGGGGCGGTCTGGCCATTCGTGACCGGCTGGGTCTCACTCGCGGACTACAACTACCACAACGCGCCCGCCGGGTGGTTCGCGCTGCAGGCGATCGCGCGGACCACATTCGATCAGTCGCGGGGTCACAACGCCGAGGTGATCTCGGGCCGGCTGTACAAACCGCTCGACACCGCGGTGCCGCAACAGTTCTTCGCCACGTCGATGGTGCTGACGCCGTTGATCCGCGGGCTGCTGGGGATCGACGTCGACGCGCCCGCCGGTCGCGTCACGATCGCGCCGCACCTGCCGCCGGACTGGGATTCGGTGGCGGTCGACCGGGTACCGGTGGGGCGCGGCACGATGTCGTTCGTGGTGCGGCGTTCGCCGGGCCGGATGACGTTGTCGGTGACGCGGGATCCGGCGCCGGGCGAGGGGCCCATCGATGTCGTCTTCTCCCCGGCGCTGCCGCTTGGCGCGCGCGTGATTGGAGACGGTATCACGACCGCGGCCACACCGGGCGACGTGCACGCCACGGTCCGGGGCCACATCAGTGCAGCCGGCGAGCTCAGCGTGACGTATCGTGACGGGTGGCGCATCGTGCCACCGACAATGCCGGCCGTGATCGGCGACCGATCGCGCGCGCCGCGCATCGTGGCCGAGCGGATCACCGACAGCGCCGGCGCCGGGCGCCTGACAGTGTCGCTCGATGGGCGCACGGGGACGACCAGTCGGATTCGCGTCACGTCTCCCGGGTCGCTGCCGGCCGGGGAACTGCACGTCGATGTGCCGGCCGGCGCGGCCGTGGCGGTGGAACCAGTGCCGGGTGCCGCGAGATCGTATTGGCTCGATGTGACGTTTCCAGCGGCGGGTGGAGACGACGACGGGTATGTGCCGCTCGTGATGACGCTGGCGGCATCCCGCGGCGGTTGACGTCGGGGGTCTGCCGCGCGCCTCGCGCGCGCTCCTCCGCAAAGTCACGGAGCACACGGCGCCGTTTGTCCGGAGATGAAACATGGCGCATACCCCGGGAGTGGCGCGATCGGACCGTGACGGGTACGATACACGCGTTGCTCTTCAGGGGGGCCAATGATATCCGCTGTACCGCGACGCCGCGCCGCGCTGGTTTCGGCGCTGGCCGTGATTGCCGTGATCGGCCCCGAAGCCGGCACGCTCGCGGCGCAGGCGGCCGCCAACCGCAAGCCGGACTATACCGCGGCCGACGTCTTCTTCATGCAGGGCATGATCTGGCACCACGCCCAGGCGGTGGTGATGTCGGATTGGGCGCCGACCCATGGCGCCAGCACCCAGGTGGCCACCCTGTGCAAGAAGATCGCGCTGTCGCAGCGCGACGAGATCGACGTGATGCAGCACTGGCTGCACGATCGCGGCCTGTCGGCGCCGAATCCGCTGACGATGTGGGCCAGCGACACCGCGATGGACTGGCAGATGATGCCGATGAAGATGCCGGACGGCACGATGATGACGCGGATGTCCGGGATGCTGAGCCCGGCACAGATGCACCAGCTCGAAGCGGCACACGACACCACGTTCGACCGGCTGTATCTGCAATACATGATCGGGCACCACCAGGGGGCACTCGACATGGTCAAGAATCTCTTTGCCACCCCCGGCGGCGGGCAGGAGCCGGTGCTGTTCGGCTTTGCCACCGATATCGATGCCGGCCAGCGCGTGCAGATCGCGCGCATGCAGGCCCTGTTGACCCACTCTCCACTAGGTCAGGATCCATGACATTCCTGTCGTTGTCCCGTTCGCTCCGTCTGCCCCTCGGCGTGCTGGTGGCCGGCGGCCTGCTCGGCGTGGCCCCGGCGGTACACGCCCAGTCGACCATGAACGATCCCCGGGTGGGGCTCAAGGCCGGATTGTATGACGCCGGCGTCGCCGCCCGGGGGCTCGAGCTGGTGGCGCACCGCAACAAGCCCGATAGCCTCCGTCCGAATGATCCGGGCGGGCTGACGTACGCCAATTCCGATCTGGCGTTCGGCGGCCATTATGTGTATCAGGGGAATTTCAGCGGGATCCAGATCTGGGACGTGGCCAATCCCCTCCAGCCGGTGCTGACGGACACCGACATGTGCTTCACCGAACAGGGTGACGTGTCGGTGTACGGCCACCTCCTGTTCGTCTCGGCGGAGAGTCCCGCCAGCCGGCTCGATTGCGGCACCGGGGGCATCCAGGATACGGTCAGCAAGGCCCGGATGATCGGAGTGCGGATCTTCGATATCTCGGATCCGCGGAACCCGAAACAGGTGGCCGACGTCCAGACCTGCCGCGGGTCGCACACGCACACGCTGGTGCAGGATCCCAAGGACAAGAACGACATCTACGTCTACGTCTCGGGGCTGGCACGAGTCCGCTCGGAATCGGAGATGGCCGGGTGCGCCACCGGCGGCGGCATGAGTGATCCCAGTTCGGCGTATTTCCGGATCGAAATCATCAAGGTGCCGCTGGCGCACCCCGACGAGGCGAAGATCGTGAGCACGGCGCGCGTGTTCGACAGCCTGACGAAGGCGCCAGCACACGGCGTCGCGTATGCCGACACCGCCAACGGCGGCGGACGGCGTGGGCGCGGCGGGCGCGGATTCCGTCTGCCGATGCCGAAGAATGCGTCACCGGCGGATTCGGCCCGGATCGAGAACCTCTTCACGCAGCTCCTTGCCAACCGGACCGACACCGCCCTGAGCCGCGAGTACAGCGACTCCCTCAAGCAGATGGGGGTCAATATCCAACTGGGCCGAGGCGGTCGCGGCGCGGCCCCGGCGGGAATGGGCGGGCCGAACCAGTGCCACGACATCACCGTCTATCCAGCGGCCGGGCTCGCCGGCGGCGCGTGCGCGGGTTATGGCCTGCTGCTCAACATCAAGGACCCGGAGCACCCGGTGCGGCTCCAGGCCGTGGCAGATTCCAACTTCTCCTTCTGGCATTCGGCCACGTTCAACAACGACGCCACCACGCTGATCTTCACCGACGAGTGGGGCGGCGGGACCCAGGCGAAGTGCCGCGAAACCGACCCGATCGACTGGGGCGCGGACGCGATCTTCAAGCTCAGCAACAACCACCTCACACCCAAGGGCTACTTCAAGATGCCCGCGGCGCAGACGACGGAAGAGAACTGCGTGGCGCACAACGGCGGCCTAGTGCCGGTGCCGGGGCGCGACATCCTGGTGCAGGGGTGGTACCAGGGCGGCATTTCGATGTACGACTTTACCGACCCGGCGCACCCCAGGGAGATCGCCTACTTCGATCGCGGGCCGATCGACTCGACCCGGCTGGTGCTGGGCGGCTACTGGTGCGGGTACTACTACAACGGCTACATCTACGGGTCGGAGATCGCGCGCGGCTTCGACGTCTTCAAGTTGACGCCGACCGCGGACCTGACGCAGAACGAGATCGACGCTGCGGCGCTGGTGCACTTCGACCAGTACAATCCGCAGGACCAGCCGAAACTCGACGTGGCCGGCGGCATTCCCGGTGGCCCGGGCGTACGTCGACCAGCTGGCGCGCGACAACGGGCTGTCGACCGCCCGGATCGCCGCGGTGCGGACGGCCCTGAGCTCGGCCGAAAAGATGAGGGGGACAGGGCGCAAGAAGGCGCTCGACACGCTGGCGTCGTCGCTCAACGCCGATCTCCGGACCACGAACGACGCCAGGCGGGTCCATCTGTTGCAGGATGTGGTGACGCGGATTCAGTAGATGTTCGTCGTTCGTCATGCGTCGATCGAGGGGCCGGGCAGGCGCGCCACGCGTCGGCCCGGCCCTTCAAATCAAGGCGGCCAGGTCGTCGCAGGCTTCGGGCGCTAGGCCCCCACCGCCAGCGCAGCCGCCAGCACCCCGATCGCCACCGCATAGCGCGTCAGGCGGCTGCCGGTGCGGTGGTCCTCGGCCCGGGCGGACGCATCGGGCACGGCTTCGACGCGTCCGACGGCGGCGAAATTGAACAGGCCGCGCCGGGCAAACCCGACACAGAAATGTTGACGCGCCTGCAGGAATCCCGAGGCCGAGAGCGCCGCCGGGAAGAACACCGCCAACCGCCACCAGCGGGACACGCCGAACCAGAGCAATCCGCCCAGCACCAGAACGGACGCGGCGAGCGCCACCCAGCCGATGGTACGGCGGAGCGCGACTTCCGCGGGACCGATGTTGCAGACTCCGGCGACGTACGTGCCCTGATCGGCGTCCTCCATGACCCCTTCCGTTGTCGGGTTCCGGCCCCCTCCCGGTCGTCCGGCAAGGTACTCAGCCGCGGCGGCGGCGGCCTCCCCAAGGCAAATCCGCTACCGATCCACCCGGTCGTGCCGTAGCTTGGAGATCGCTCCTTCCGCGGTGATTCCATGGGCACGACCCGACGCGATTTCCTGCAGCTTTCCGCCAGTGCGGCGGCGCTCACGATGCCGAACCGGCTTCGTGGGTTCGCCAGAGAGCTGCTGACCGGTGGCGCCGATCCATCCCGGATCGTGGCGCGTCCGGTGCGACTCGACCGGGTGCGACTCACTGGCGGTCCGCTGCGCGCCGCCCAGCTGGCCGACATGACCGTATCTCCTGTCGCTCGAGCCCGACCGGATGCTGGCGCTCTTCCGGGTTCGCGCCGGGCTGCCGCAGCAGGCCGAACCGTACGGCGGCTGGGATGGACCGGGACACAATCTCACCGGACATGTGGCCGGCCATTACCTCTCCGCGGTAAGCCTGATGTTTGCCGCCACCGGCGACGCGCGGTTCCGGGCAGCGCGCGGACTATCTCGTGTCGGGGCTCAAGGAGGTCCAGGACAAGAACGGTGACGGCTACCTCTCGGCGCTGGAAGGCGGTCGCGAGGCGTTCGCGGCGCTGTCGAAGGGCGACATCCGCGCCGCGCCGTTCGACCTCAACGGCCTCTGGTCGCCGTGGTACACGCTGCACAAGACCTTCGCCGGGCTGCGCGACGCATATCGTCACACCGGCAACCGGACGGCGCTCGAGGTCGAGGCGAAGTTTGCCGGGTGGGCGGAGCGGACGCTGGCACCGCTCGACGACGCCCAGATCCAGCAGATGCTCAACACCGAACAGGGTGGCATGAACGAGGTGCTGGCGGACCTCTCGGCCGACACCGGCGACCCGCGCTGGATGACGCTGTCGCGGGTGTTCGAACACCGCGCCGTGACCGACCCACTCAAGCGCGGGGTCGACGACCTCGCCGGGCTCCACGCCAACTGCAATATCCCCAAGCTGATCGGCTCGACGGCGCGCTACATCTATCAGGGCCGCACCGACGACATCCTTGCCGCGGCGACATTCTGGGACGCCGTGGTCGAACATCACAGCTTCGTCACCGGCGGCATGGGCGACAACGAGTACTTCTTCGCCGCCGACCAGAGCGCGCAGCACATCAGCCCGCGTTCCTGCGAGTCGTGCAACGTCTACAACATGTCCAAGATGAGCCGGACGATGTTCTCGCTCCGGCCCGATGCGTACTACGCCGACGTTCTCGAGCGCGAGGTGTTCAATCATGCGCTGGCGTCGTTCGACCTGGAAGACGGGCGGATGTCGTACATGGTGCCGGTGGGACGGGGCGTGCAGCAGGAATACCAGGACATGCAGCACGACTTCACCTGCTGCGTCTGCACCGGCATGGAGAACCACGCGCTGCACGGCGACGGGATCTACTACGAAGACGGCGATCAGGTCTGGGTGAATCTCTATGCGCCGTCGACGGCACAGCTTGGCGACGGCGTGCAGCTCGAGATGCGCACCGATCTTCCCGAGGGCGAGCAGGCGGACCTGGTGGTGCGGACGCCCAGGCCGCGGGAGATGGCGCTGCTGGTGCGGCGCCCCTGGTGGGCGGGCGACGCCTTTGCGCTGACGGTCAACGGCACGCCGGTGCCCAGCGAGCCAGCCGTCGGCCGCGGCGGCGCGCAGGGCGTGGGCCGCGGCGGACGCGGTGCGGTCCGGTCCGCACCGGAAAGCCGCTTCGTCGCCATCCGGCGCACCTGGAAGTCGGGCGACACGGTCGCGATCACGCTTCCCAAGTCGCTGGCCCTTGCGCCCACACCAGACGACCCGACCGTCGCCGCGATCACCTGGGGCCCGCTGGCACTCTCGGGCGACCTCGGCCCGCGCATCGAGGACAGCGCCCCGGCGATGCCGCCACCACCGCCCGTTCCGGTGCTGGTGGCGGCCGGCAGGCCGGTAACCGAATGGGTGACACCTGATGGTGCCGGCAATTTCCGCGCGGCAGGTGTCGCCCGCGTGCCCGAAGCGCCGGCGCCGCCGGTCGACGTCAGACTGGTGCCATTCTACCGCAGTTACGGCCGGCGGTACAGCATCTACTTCGACATCATCACCCCCGATGCGTTCGACGCGCGGGCCGCGGCGATCGCCGCCGAGCGCGAGCGACGGCGCCGCCTCGAGGCGGCGACGGTGGGATTCGTCCAGCCGGGCGACGCTGAGCAGGAGCGCGAGCATCAACTACCAGAGCGACCCAGCCGACCGGCGCCCGATGCGCATCGACGGACGCAGCGGACGCGGTGGCACCGGCTGGTTCGCGTATGACCTGCCGGTCGACGGCACGACCGCGATGGCGCTGGTGGTGACCTATTGCAATCCACCAGATCGTCCACCCGCCACTGGCACGTTCCAGATCATCGTCGACGGATCACCGGTCGGCCGACTTCGCCGCGAACCCCACTGCATCGGGCTTCTACGACACGACGTACGGCATTCCGGCGGCGATGATCGGGTCGAAGCCCGCGGTCACGGTCAGGTTCGATGCCGGTTCGGCCGGACGCATCGTCGCCGATCTTCGGCGTGCGGATGGTGCGGGCGGGGGAACTGAAATAGGCGGAAAGGCGCCCATGGCCCCGAATGTCGGACTCCGCCCGGGAAGACCGGCCCCACCTCGGCAGAGCCAGTCGTCAAGCGGTGCCTCGCATCGCGCGCCGAATCCGGCGTGCGGGGCTCAGGGCCACGGGCGCCTTTCACGCCGGCATTGAACATTCACCGGAGTCCCCGATGTCCATCCGTCCCGTCAAGCGCCTGATCACCGCCAAGCCGACGCTGGAAGGCGCCGGCGTGCACCTGCGCCGCGCCTTCGGATTCGGCAACACCAGCGACTTCGATCCGTTCCTGTTGCTCGACGACTTCCGGAATGACATACCGGCTGACTATCTCGCCGGCTTTCCGTGGCATCCGCACCGCGGCATCGAGACGATCACCTACGTGCTGGCGGGCACGGTGGAGCATGGCGACAGCATGGGGAATCACGGCACGATCGGCGCCGGCGACATCCAGTGGATGACGGCCGGGCGTGGCATCATCCATCAGGAAATGCCGAAGGGAGACCCGATCGGGCAGATGCACGGCTTTCAACTCTGGGCCAATCTCCCGTCTTCGCTCAAGATGACGCCGCCGAGATACCAGGAGGTCAAGACCGGCGACGTGCCGGAAGTGACCGAGGACGACGGCACGGTGGCCCGGATCGTCTGCGGCGATCTCTGGGGGAAGCGCGGTCCGGTCGAGGGGATCGCCGCCGATCCGGTCTATGTCGACATCTCGGTTCCTCCGGGCAAACGCCGGAGTATTCCGGTCGAGACGACACATCATGCGTTTGCGTACGTCTTTGCCGGTAGCGGGAAGTTTTCCAATGCGTCAGGGCCGCTGGCCGTGCCCACCGAGAGCGTCGGCTGGGCGGACACCAATCCGCCGGTCGAGGCCGACAATCGTTCGCTGGTGCTCTTCGACCGCGGTGACGAAGTCACGGTGCAGGCCGGTGAGGACGGGATCCGCTTCCTGCTGGTGTCGGGGCGACCGCTGCGTGAGCCGGTGGCGTGGTACGGCCCGATCGTGATGAACACGCAGGACGAACTGCGTGAAGCCTTCGACGAACTGCACCAGGGCACGTTCCTGAAATAGTGGTGCACACCGCATCAGATCGGGAGGCGAAATGCTCGCAGTTCGAGTGATCGTGGCGGCATTGGCCGCGCTGCCACCGGGAGCACGCCACGCTCCGGACCCGGTGCCGGGCCGGGCCGCCGGGCTCCGGGTCGAGCAGCTCGCCGACCCGCTCGGCATCGATTCGCCGCAGCCCCGATTCTCGTGGCAACTCGACGACACCACGCTCGGCGCGCGGCAGACCGGCTACCGGCTGCTGGTGGCAAGCGATTCGGCGGCGCTCACCGCCGGTCGCGCCGACGCCTGGAACAGCGGTGTCGTCGACGGCAACGCCACGCTCGACGTCTCGTACGGTGGGGCGCCGCTCGAGGCGATGCACCGCTACTACTGGACGGTCTGCATCCGCGAGGCCGGCGGCGGGTGTGGCGCCGTGCGCGGCGCCGCACTGGTTCGAAACCGGCATGATGACGCGGGCATGGCAGGCCGATGGATCGCCGCGACGCGCGCCCCGCTCGACAGCGTGGCGCACGACCCGCTCGACGGCGATACCACGAGCAGCGCGCCGGCCGGCCGCCGCTGCTCCGCAAGGCGTTCACGCTCCGCGGCACGCCGGCCGCGGCCCGGATCTATGTGGCGGTGCTCGGAGGCTACCGGCTGACGCTCGACGGGGCACCGGTCGGACCGGGCGTGCTCACCCCCGATTGGACCGATTTCCGGTATCGCGTGACGTACCAGACCTACGACGTGACATCGCAGCTCCATGCCGGCGCCAACGTGCTCGGCGCATTGCTGGGTGCGGGATGGTACGCCAGCCCGATGGGATTCGCGCCCAAACGGTACGCGTTCGGTCCGCCGCCGGTGCGACTGCGACTCGAGTTGCACGTGCGCTACCGCGACGGAGCAGAGCAGGTGATCCGCAGCGACAGCACGTGGACGACGGCGCCGAGCGCCGTGCTGGTGTCCGAGATCTACAATGGCGAAACGTACGACGCGCGGCTGGAGCAGCCGGGTTGGGACCGCCCCGGCTTCGATGACCGGACCTGGCACCAGGCCATCGTGCTGCCGCCGGTCGACGCGACGCTGCAGGCCCAGGCAATGCCGTTGATCGAAGAGACCGACTCGATCCGGCCGGTGCGGCGCTGGTCGCCGTCACCCGGCGTTTACGTCTTTGATCTGGGGCAGAACATCGCCGGCTGGGCACGGCTCCGGGTGCAGGGCGCGGCCGGCGCGACGGTGCAACTGCGCTACGCCGAGATCCTGGCGCCGGACAGCACCAACATCACCCAGATCAACCTCCGCAGCGCCAGGGCCACCGACCGCTACACCCTTGATGGCCGCGGGCCGGAGACGTACGAACCGCATTTCACTTATCACGGCTTTCGCTACGTCGAAGTGACCGGATATCCCGGCACACCGGCGCGGGGCGACGTGATCGGCATCGTGGTCCACACCGCGTTGCCGGAGACCGGCACGCTGGCGACCTCCGATTCGCTGCTGAATCGACTGTGGCAGAACATTCTCTGGACCCAGCGCGCCAACCTCTACGGCATTCCCACCGATTGTCCTCAGCGTGACGAACGGCTCGGCTGGATGGGCGACGCCGAAGTGTTCTGGCCGACGGCCAGCTACAACATGGACATGGCGGCATTCGGCGACAAATGGATGGCCGACGTTCGCGATGGCCAGACGACGGACGGCTGCTTCCCGAATTTCGCGCCGAACTTCCTGGGTGTGCTCACCTGCGGCGCGCCGGGTTGGGCCGATGCCGGCGTGATCATTCCGTGGACGCTGTGGCGCCAGTATGGCGACCGCCGCGTCGTCGCCGCGCAGTGGCAGGCGATGCAGCGCTACCTGGCGTTCATCGCCGACTCCAACGCGAATCATCTCTGGCTGCACGGCAAGCAGACCGAATTCGGCGACTGGTTGCCGGCCGGCAGCACCACGTCGTGGGGCCAGACCAACACCGACCTGATCAGCACCGCGTTCTGGGCGCACGACGCCGCGCTCATGGCGCAGATGGCGGGAGCACTCGGGAAGAGTGCGGATTCGGTGGCATACCAGCAGCTGTTCCGCGCCGTCCGGTCGGCGTTCGACAGCGCCTACGTGCTGCCCGACGGCCGCATCGGGGCGCCGTTCGTCAACGCGGACCACATCAGCAGCGACTACACCCAGACCGCGACGGTTCTGGCCCTCCAGGTCGGCCTGGTTCCCGATTCGCTGCGCGGCAGCGCCGCGGCGCAACTGGTGGCGAACATCGCCGCGCATGGCTGGCACCTGACCACCGGATTCCTCGGGAGCGCGCTCGGTACTGCCGGTGCTTTCGGCCGCCGGCGACGACGACGCGGCATTCAAGCTGCTCTTCACCACGTCGTTCCCCTCGTGGCTCTACGAGGTGACCCACGGCGCGACCACGATCTGGGAACGGTGGAACGGCGACCACGGCGATGCGGGCATGAACTCGTACAGTCACTACGCCTTCGGGGCGATGGGGCTGTGGCTCTATCGCGACCTGGCGGGGATCGATCAGGCGCCGGATGGAGTCGCGTTCGACCACATCGTGATCCGGCCGCACTGGTCGGCGCAGCTCGACTCGGTGCGCGCCACGTATCGGTCGGTGCGTGGACCGATCACCAGCGCGTGGCGGCGGGCCCGTGACGGCGCCATCGCGGTGTCCGTGACCATTCCCGCCAACACCTCGGCGGTCGTGGAGCTGCCCCACTCGGTGACCGCCATCCCGGCGCCGCCGGGCGCCCGGTACACCGGCACCGCGGGCGGGCGGGACCGCTTTGCCGTCGGATCCGGCGCGTACCACTTCACGGTGCGGCCGTAGCGGGACGCGCTCACCGACGGCGCCGTGTTAGAATTTTGCCTCGAGCGATTGTTCCCGACCCACCCTCAGCCGTGACGGATCCATGACCACCGCCGTGCATACCGATCCCCCCGCCCTCACCCACCTGCTCACCAGCGGTGTCGTCGCGGTGGTGCGCATGAACGATTCCGACGGCCTGGTCGATGCGGCCCGGGCCGTGGCGGCGGGCGGCGTGGGAACGTTCGAGGTCACCATGACCACACCCGGCGCGCTCGATGCGGTGCGTGCCGTGGCGGACGCGGCGATCCCCGGCCTGATCATCGGTGCGGGCACGGTGCTCGATGCCGAGACGGCGGAGGCGGTGCTCGATGCCGGCGGCCAGTTCGTGGTGTCGCCGACGGTCGAGCCCGAAGTGATTCGGGTGTGCGTCGAACGGAACGTGCTGTGCGTGCCCGGGGCGATGACCCCGACCGAGGCGCTGACCGCATGGCGGCTCGGCGGGTCGCTGATCAAGATCTACCCCGCCCCATCGGTCGGCACGGAGTTCTTCAAGAACGTCCTCATGCCGCTGCCGTTCCTGAAGCTGCTTCCCTCGGGGAGCATGACGCTGGAGCTGGTGCCGGAGTGGATCCGCGCCGGGGCGGCGGCGATCAGCGTTACCAGCGCGCTGCTCGATCCCGCGTTGATCCGCCACGGGGCGTTCGAGCAGATCACCACCCGGGCCCGGCAGTTCGTCGGCGCGGTGGCCAATGCCCGCCAGGAACGCGGGCGCTGAGCGTCACCCGTCTCCGGTGCGCGACGCTCAGCGGATCGGTTGGCCCGACCGGAAATCGAACAACGTCGTCTTCCGCAGCTCGTAGTACGCCACCCAGTAGGCGCGGAGGGCCTGACTGAACGACTGGAGCGCCTGGTCCTTCTCCGTCTGGGCGATATAGAGATTCTCGATGGTGACGTTTCCGATCGAATAGCGCTGATAGGCCACGTCGAACCGCCGCGCGGCCACGGTGTCGGCCTTCGCGGCGATGGTCAGCGCCCGCTGCGCCTGTTCCAGCTGCAGCGCGGCGAAGCGCGCGTTGACGTCCACCTGGCGGCGATCGAGCTCCGCCGCGGTGCGCGCGGCGTCGCGATCGGCTTCGGCCGCGCCGACATTGGCCGAATGGGCCCCCCATTGCCAGATCGGCACCTGCACCGACAGCGAGAACTGCTGGGCGTTCAGCAGTCCCTGGTAGGCGTCGCCAGCGGTGGGACCGGTGGCGTTGAAGCCGTACGACGCGTTCACCGTCCCGCCGGCGCCGCTGTTCCAGCGCGCCTCGCTCACGGCGCGGTCGGCGTGCACCTCGAGCGCCGCCGCGTCGTCCATCGCCGACGCGTTCCGCCGGGCCCAGCTGACGGCAGCGGCCGTGTCGATCGCGAACGTCGGCACGTCGGCAGACATCGACAGCGTGACCGGCGTGTCCGGCGGCGCGTTGATGGTCATCAGGAAGTTGGCCAGCGCCCGCTCGCGCGCCAGCCGTGCCGCGTCGACCGCAGAGCGTGACTGCAGCAGCACCAACTGACTCTGCAGCAGATCGTTCTCGCCGATCTTGCCGATCTGGAAACGACCCTGATTGAGGGTGTAGAGCGTATCGTTGACGGCCACGTTCGATTCGGCGTTGTGCAGGGTGGCGTCAGCGGCGTAGAGGTCGAAGAAGGCGTCGGTGGCGGCGATCGCAGCATCTTCGCGCGCTTCGAGGTACTTCCGTTCGGCGGTTTCCAGCGTGAGGCGCTGCTCGCGGATGTCCCACGCCTGGCTGTTGGAGCGCAGCAGCGGTTGCGAGATGCCCACCCGGAACGGCGTCGAGGACCACGTTTCGAAGCCGGTCGGCCCGCTGACGCGGACCTGGCTCAACCCCGAACTGAAGGTGACGGTGGTGTTGGTGAAGGGGATGCGCTGGGTGAGGTTGGCGCTGAGATTGGCGTCGGTCTCGCGCACCGGAATGTACAGCGTGGTGCCGTCGGGCTGGACCACCGGATTGATCAGCCGGGTATAGCTCGGCGCCACGCCGCTCAACGACAGCGACGGCAGGTATCCCGCCGTGAACGCCCGGTCGCGGTCGCGCGCACTCTCGAGCGTGTTGCGCGCGGTCTCGGCCGCGGCACCGTGCTGCTGCGCCAGCGCGATGGCCTGGGGAAGGGTCATCGGCTGTGTCTGGGCGGCGAGCGCCGCGGGACGGAGCAGTCCGCCGGCCAGGAGGAATGCCGGCAGGTGCCGGCCGATGGCGGCGAATCGTGGCAGCATGGTCATGGGCATCACTCGTAACGAAGACAGACCACCGGGTCCTGGCGGGCGGCGCGGTAGGCGGGGACGATCCCGAACGCGAGACCGACCGCGAACGAGACCCCGAAGGCGATCAGCACCGAGCTGGGCGCCACCAGCGTCTTGATGGCGGCGAAATGCTCGATGGCGGAACTCAGTGCTGATCCCCAGCGCGATGCCGGCGACCCCGCCGGCGACGCTGATCAGAATCGCCTCGGCCAGGAACTGGGCAAGCACGTCGCGCTGGGTGGCGCCGACGGCGCGGCGAACACCGATTTCGCGGAACCGCTCGAGCACCGACGCCAGCATGATGTTCATGATGCCGATGCCGCCAACGACCAGCGAGATCGACGCGATGGCGCCGAGGACGACGTTGAAGATGGTGCGGGTGCGCTGCTCCTGCTTGAGGAGCAGTTCCGGCACGGTGACTTCGAAGTCGACGACCGAGTTGTGCCGGCGTTGCAGCATCCGCTGGACGACATCGGCCACGCCCGGGACGTACCGCGCGTCGGTGACCTGCACCACGATCCGGTCGAGCTGGTTCATGTTGCGCCGCTCGGCCGCCACGGTCGGATCGATCTGGGTCTGCTGGTTGCCGACCGTGACGGTCACCTTTGACGCGGCTTCGACATCGGCCTGGGTCACTTCGGCCCGGTTGCGGAAGCGGAGCAGCATCGTCGAAACCGGCACGTAGATGTCCATGTTGACGTCGCGAATGCCGAGCCGCTGCGCGTTCTCGGGCGCCACCTTGCGGTCGGCCAGCACGCCCACGACCGTCAGCCAGCTGTTCCCCACCTTGATCGATCGGCCGATCGGATCCTCGGTGGTGAAGAACCGCGAGCGGATGCCGCTGCCGATGATCGCCACCGCCATGCCGTCACGCACCTGCCCGGGGGCGAAATAGCTGCCCTCGTCGAGGTCCGATGTTCATCAGCCGGAAATAGCGTGCTGTCGACCCCGACCAGCTTGCCGGAGCGGTGTCGCCCTTCCCGGGTGATGGTGGTGTTGAGAACGATTTCGGCGCTGGTGGCCTCGACATCGGGAATGACGGTGCGGATCGCTTCGGCGTCGGCATAGGTGAGGCCGGGGCTGAAGCGCTTCGCGTCCTTCGTGTCGTTGCCGGTGGCCTTGACGGGCCCTTCCTGCTGCTCCACCAGCGGCGTCACCAGCACGTTGTTCGACCCGAGCAAGCGCATCTGTTCCAGGATTTCCTGCTCGGCGCCGCGACCGATGGCGAGCATGGCAATCACCGACGCCACGCCGAACAGAATGCCGAGCGACGTCAGCCCGGCGCGGAGCTTGTTGTGGGCCACGGCCTCGACGGCGGTGCGGAGCGCGAAGGCCGCGTGCGCCCGGAAGCGGGATCGGAACGCGGGCCCGGCGCTGTTCGCTTCGGGGGGCACGTGGCTCAGTCCGACGAGGCGGTGCCGGCGCCGGCACCGCCGGGGAGCGGTGCGCGGGTGCCGGTATCGCCGCGGGGGTTGCCGGCCTTCGACCCCGGCAGGCGCACCAGCGGGAGCTTGTCGGCGCTGGCCGGCGGCGAGAGGTAGACCTGGTCGCTGGCGGCGACGCCCCGGCGGACGATCACCGCATCATCGTTGGCAGCGCCCGTTTCGATCTCCTGCCGGGTGAGATGGCTCCCGGCGAGCCGATAGACGAACGGGACCCCGTTGTCGGTCATCACCGCTTCGAGCGGGATCGACAGCGCGTCGGGAATCGCCAGTGTCTGGATGCTGTTCCCCGTGGTCATCCCGGGGCGGAGCGTGGTGTCGGGATGGGCAATGTCGACCTTGACCTCGAAGACCTTGGCGTCGGAATTGGGACGTTGCTGGCCGGCGTTGGCCACGTCGGTCACCGTGCCGTGCAGCTCCCTGGTGGGATCGGCGTCGAGCGTGATGGTGACGGGCTGGCCCACGGCGACCTTCCGCACGTCAATTTCGTTGACGTAGGTGACCGACTGCATCACGCTCAGGTCCGGGAGCGTGGCGATGGTCGGGTCCCAGGTGCTGATCTGGTCACCGACCCCGATCTCCTTCCCGTCCCAGTTCCGCAGGTAGATCACCATTCCCGCCGCCGGCGCCTTGACGGAGTAGTCCGTCATCACGGCGCGCACCACGCTGTCCTTGTTCTGCTGCTGCGTCAGGTCGGTCCCGGCCGCTTTCATCTTGGCGATTGCCTGCTCCGTCTTCGTCTTCAGGTCCATCGAATCCTGTCGCAGGGCGCGCACCGATTTCTCGTAGTCGAGCTCGGCCTGTCGCTTGACGCTGGGGGCCTCGATACTGGGTCTGCTCCCGGGCGAGCTCCTTCTCCTGCATGGTGAGCGCCGCCGTGCGCATGTCCTCGCGCGCCTTGGAGAGATCGAGCGCCGAATCGAGCGAGGTCGACTCGTACTGCGCCTGGGCCTTCTGCAGCGCCAGGTCGACGTCGCTCAGCTTCGAGGCGATGGTCGAGCGGTCCAGCTCGGCCACCTCGTCGCCGGGTTTGACGATCGTCCCCTCCTTGACCAGCGATTGGATCTTGAACTGGTACTGGTCGGCCTGCTGCGCGTTGGCGGGACCGGTGATCTTGACGAATTTCGGCGCCTCGAGTTCGCCGGTGTTGGTGACGGCGACCACGAATCGGCCGCGTTGGACCGGGGCCAGCACCCCGGCGTCGACCGGCTTGCGGCCGCGGGCGACGAGCCAGGTGGAGGTCCCGACGGTGAGGACTGCGGCCATCCCCCACAGGCCCCGCGAACGTAAAAATCTGTGCATTACGCAATCCCCCCGGTGCAAGGGATCGAGAAGCAAGGCGGCGGGGCAGGGCCTCGCGGCGGCGAATGGCTGGCAACCGGCCAGCACGCGGCGCGGTTGGCCCGACTTTACGTCAGATGCGCGGCGGGAGTTTCGCGCCGCACCCGATTAGACACCGGCATCACGGCGACCGTTCACCGCGATCGCCGCGGCGGCCAGATCGCCGGTGGCATTGAGGACCGTGGCAAACAGGTCGGGGATCGGATCGACCGCGATCAGGATGGCGAGCCCCTGGAGCGGCAACCCGATGGCGGCGAACAGCGGCGCCAGCATGATGAACGCCCCCGGGGGACCCCGGGCACGGCAAAGGCGAGGAAGACCGCGGCGAACGCCACGGTGGCCACCGAGCCGATGGGCACCGGCACGCCGTAGAAGTGCCCGACGAAGAGGGCGCCGACGGTCCACGACACCGGCGCTGCGACATGAAACGCGGACACAGCCAGCGGGATCACGAAACCGCCGCCCTCGGGTGGCAGGCCGAGGCGGTCGTCGGCACTCTCGACCAGCGCCGGGAGGGCGGCAATGGACGAGGAGGTCGAGAACGCGATGAGCTGCGGCGGCAGCGCGCGCGCGCGCAAACCGACGGACCGGGATGCGGGTCACCATCGTCACGAGCAGGTAGAGCAGCAGGATGCCGACGAAACTCCCGGCGATGTAGATCGCGACGTACAACCCCATGGCCCCGGCGATGCCGGACCCTGCGTGCGCGGCGAGCGGCAGCACCAGCCCGATCACACCGATCGGCGCGAGTGCGATGATCCAACGTACCAGCACCAGCATGGCGTCGCGCAATCCACCGAAGAACGCCAGCAGCGGGGCCCGGGCCTCCGCCCCGATCCGCGTGATGGCAAGCGCCAGCAGGACCGCGAAGATCACCAGCTGCAGCATATCGCCGTTCGCAGCTGCCGAAACGGGATTGGTGGGAATGAGTGAGGTGAGCCACGCGCTGAAGGTCGGCGCGGGCCCGGTCGCGCGTCGGCGCCGGCGGCCGGCGATCCCGCCCGGAGTTCACGGCGCCGCCGGATCCCGCGGGCCAGAACGCGAAGATGGTGAGCAGCAGCGGAATCATCACGGCGGCCATGGCCAGCGAGAGTCCGATGAACGTGACCAGCGTGCGGATCCCGACGCGTCCGGTGGAGCGGAGATCGGCGGCCGAGGCGATGGCCGTGATCAGCAGGGAGAACACCAGCGGGATGACCGTCATGCGGATCGCTTCGACCCACAGCGTGCCGATCGGGCGCGACCCGATCGGCGGCGTGCACCAGGGCGGCGTTGCCCGATGCCGCGATGGCGATGCCGGCGACGAGCGAAAGCCCGCAGCGCGACCAGGACCGGCGTCGGTGTCGTTCAGCTTCATGTGTGCCGACCGGGGTGAGTGCGGGTGCGGCGCACCGCCGCGTGCCGGCGAGACGTCGAGCGACCGGATTCCGAAGAGGGTGCGCGAATATCGCCCCGGGGCAGTCGGGCAATCGGGCGCGGCGGCGATCCGGGATATTTTCCCGGTCCCCGAAGCCCGTCAGGGTGTTCGGCGGCCCCCGATCGACCATCGTTTCGTGCTGCCCCGGCAGGGATCAGGAGTCCGCGTGCGTTCCTTGCGCTTTCTCCAGTTTCGAGGGTGACACCGGCCGTCGTGACGCTCATGACCATCGTCTGCGCCACCGGCTCATGCCCAGCTGCTCACCACCGCGACGCGAGATCCGGCGCAGCGTCAGGACACCGCGTTCGCCCGCCTCTATCGGGAGTGGACCATCGAGCCGAAGTTCGGCTCGCCGCTGGTCGATCACCTGCCGCTCGTCGCCGGCATCCCGACGCCCCGTGACGTCCTCGGCTACTACATCGGCGCGCCGCGCAAGCTGACCTATTACGCCGACCAGCTGCGCTACTACCGCGCCCTGGCCGCGGCGACGCCGCGCGTCAGGGTCGAGACCATCGGTCGCTCGCCGGAGGGGCGGGAGCTGGTGGTGGTCTGGGTGTCGTCGGCCGAGAACATGAAGCGCCTGGCGCAGAACCGGGCCAACCTGGCTCGGCTCGCCGATCCGCGCGGCCTGTCGGACAGCGCCATCCAGCGACTGATCGCCGAAACGCGTCCCGACTACCACGTCATGGGCGGCCTGCACAGCGGCGAAACCGGCCCGTCGGAAATGCTGATGGAGCTGGTCTACCGGCTCGCCACCGAGACGTCGCCGATCGTCGACCGGATCCGCGACAACGTCTACGTCTCGATCACGCCCGACGCCGATGCCGACGGCCGTGACCGGAACGTCGACTGGTATTACCAGACGCTGGCGCGGACCGATTCGGACAGCGCAGCCGCGCGCGCGGCCCGCGGGACAGCGCCGGGAACGGCAACGGGCGTGGCGCGGGCCGGGGCAGCCGAGGTGGACGGGGACGCGGGACCGCGGCGGCGGACAGCGACTCCACCGCCGGCCGGGGGCGCGGCTTCGGCGGACGCGGCGCGGCGCTGCCCTACTGGGGCAAGTACGTCTACCACGACAACAATCGCGACATCAACTTCGTCGCTGCAGCAGATGCGCGCCATCGCCGACTGGTACTTCACCGCGCATCCGCCGATCATGCACGACCTGCACGAATCCGAAACGCTGATGTACGACTACAGCGGCGGCCCGCCGCAGAATCCCGAACCTCGACCCGATCCTCTTCGGCGAGCTGCGTGGTATGCCAACTTCGAACTGTCGCAGATGACGAAGTGGGGCATGCCCGGCGTCTACGACCTTCGCCTTCATGGACGCCTGGTCGCCCGGCTACCTCGGCTCGCTGGCGTACAACCACAACGGCATGATGAAGATGTACGAGACGCAGTCGGGCCGGGACATCACCGACCGGCAACGCACCGCGGCGCCGGGCGCGGTGCCGGCAGGAGGCCGCGGGCGCGGCAGCGCCGATTCCGGGTGCGCAGAGCGGCTGCGGGGCGCGGTGGCCGCGGAGCTCCCGGCGGCCGGGGCGCCGGCGTGCCCGGCGCGGGGCGCGGCGGTCCGGACGGTCCGGGCGGCGTTCCGACCGGCAAGGGCGGCACGCAGGATCGTGAATGGTATCGCGGCCTGCCGGTCGGACCCGACGGACGTCGCCAACTTCTCGCGCCGGGCCAACACCAACTACATGGAGACCGGCGTCCTCTCGGCGCTGGAACTGACGGCGATGTTCCCGGCCACGGTGCTCGAGGACTTCGTCACCATGACGCGCAACTCGATCGACGACGGGGCACGCAAGGCGCCGCATGCCTACCTGATTCCGGTGCGCCCCGACATGACGCGCGCCGCACAGCTGGTGAACATCCTCCGGATCCAGGGGATCGAGGTCGGCCGTACCACGGGCGCCGCTGCACGTCGGCGACTCGACGTACGCCGCCGGGGCGTACCTGATCAAGCTCGATCAACCCTACGGCCGGCTGGCCAGGAACCTGCTCGAGAAGCAGGTCTTCCCCGATCCGCGGCTGTCGACGTACGACGACAGCGGCTGGACGATGGGGCTCGAGATGCTGGTGGACGTCGTGGCGGTCGACGACTCCACGGTGCTGGCGACGCGCGACGGAGCCGGTCGATTCCGCCGTGGTGCGCGGCACCGTGAGCGGCAGCGGCTCGGCGGCGCTGGCGGTGGCCGACTATGGCTCGAACAACATGATCACGTTCCGCTATCGGCTGCGCGACGTGCCGATGTCGATCGCCGAGAACGTCGTTCACCGCCGGCGGCATCGCCTTCCCGGCCGGCTCGTTCGTGATCACCGACGGGCGCACCGGGCCGAGATCCGCGGCGCCGTCACCGACCTCGGCCTCACCGCCGCCGCGCTCGATTCCGCGCCGACGGTGCCGATGCACGACGCCGACGTGCCGCGGATCGCGATCTACTCCCAGTGGAGCAACACGCAGGACCTCGGCTGGTACCGGCTCACGCTCGACAAGTTCCACATTCCCTACGACCTGATCTTCAAGGAGCAGGTCGACCAGGGCAACCTGCGACAGCACTACGACGTGATCCTCATGGCCGACCAGGCGATCAACCGGCAGACCGTGCTGCAGCCGGCCGCCGCGCGGCCGGTGCCGTACCAGCAGACGGCGCGCTACCGGTTCCTCGGGATGTACGGCTCGTCGCCGGACATCACCGGCGGATTCGGCCAGAAGGGCGTCGACGCGTTCGCCGACTTCCTCTCCGGCGGCGGCACGCTCATCGCCATCGGCGACGCGGCCCGGTTTCCGATCGAGTTCGGCTGGGCGCACACCGCCGACACGTCGCGGGTCACCGGCGTCAACGCCGAACATCCGATCATCGCCGGCCGGATTCTCCATCCCGAGCATCCGGTGTTCTATGGCTACAGCTCCCGCGAGATCCCGATCAAATACGTCGGCGGGTCGGCGCTGCGTGCGGGAGTCGCCGATCAGGCAGCACGTCCTGGCGGAATACGTGGGCGGCGACAGCGTCGGTGCTCTCCGGGCTGATGGTCGGGGCCGACTCGCTGCGCGGCAAGGCCTTCGTGGTCGACGTCCCCGGCGCCGACAACGGCAAGGGGCGGGTGATACTGTTCGCCAACAACCCGATCTACCGCTGGCAGAATCACGGCGAGTTCAACATGGTGTTCAATGCCATCCTGAACTGGGACGACGTGCCGGCCCCGGCGCCGTAGACCGGCTTCCAGCCCGCCCGCCGCGAACCGATACTGCGGGAATCGGCTTCGCGGCCGGCGGCGCCGCATCCGTGCGGTCCGTGATGTCCGAAAATGGGGTATCTTCGTCTGAACAGCGCCACCACGATTTCCCTCTTTACGATCAATCAGGAGCAGCATCATGCCGATCTGGAAGGAACAGACCACCATCAAGCGCGACCCGGCACCGGTCGATGCCGACGCCGCGCCCCGAACCGGCGCTGCGGCCGGAACCGGCGGCGAGCTACGAGATGCCCCGCCGCGACCAGCGATCACGAGGCGCGCGAGTCGGTGATCGCCGCCGACGTCACCATCGAAGGCAAGATCGAAGGCGCCGGCCACGTGCGCCTCGCGGGGCGGTTCAAGGGCGACGTCAACGTGCAGGGCCACCTGACCATCGAGCCGGGCGCCAAGCTCAACGGGTCGGTGCGGGCCGGCACGGTGATCGTCGGCGGCGAGATGGAAGGCAACATCGACGCGGCGACGCGCGTCGAACTGCTCGAGACCGGCGTGCTGATCGGCGACTCACCGCCGGTTCGCTGATTGTCGCGGCAGGATCGCGGATGCGCGGCCACGCCGAATTCGGCTGGGAGGAGAAGACCGTCGGCGCAAGGCGACGATGCGGTTGGAGGGCAGCGCGGCGTCATGAGCACCACGCGACAGGCGGCTCCGGGGGCAACCCGCACCTGTCCGCACTGCAGGACGACGATCCTCGAAAGCGCCAGCGTCTGTCCGGCCTGCCGGCATCGCTTGCGCTTCGAGCCCGGCGGAGCCGCGCGCCCCGAGCCGAGTTTTTCGGCACTGCAGGTCGAAGGGACGATCCGTCATCCCGCCGGGCATGGCATCTGGGAGTATTCGGTGGTGCTGTCGATCCGCAACGAACGCGGCGAAGAAGTAGCGCGCCAGGTGGTCGACGTCGGCGCGCTCAAGGCCGATGATCAGCGCAGTTTCTCGCTCGCGGTGGAAGTCTTCACGCCCGAGGACGACGACCGCGCCTGATCGGGTCCGCCGTTCAGTACGATCCGCCGGCCATCTGCCGTCGTCCCCGGTGCCTGGCGTGCCGGGAATCAGCCGCGCCGGAGAACCTCACGCCGGCGGCGGCAACGATGCGCTCGCACCGGTCGCGGCGTCCAGCGTGAAGTAGAACGTGGCGCCCTGGCCCGGGGAACTGTCGGCCCAGATCCTTCCGCCGTGATGCATCACGACCCGCTGCACCGTGGCCAACCCGATGCCGGTGCCGGCGAACTCGCTTTCGTGGTGGAAGCGCCGGAACGGGCGGAAGAGGAGCCGGTCGCGGACCGGCTGTCGAAGCCGGCACCGTTGTCGCGCACGAAGAAGACCGGTTCGACGCGATCGCCGGCACGCTCCACGCCCAGTTCGATCCGCGGCGCGGTGCCTTGCCGGTGAACTTCCAGGCATTGCCGAGAAGATTCTGCAGCGCCACCCGCACCAGCGCCCGATCGGCCGCCGTCTCCAGCGCCGGCGGGGCCACGAACTCCACGTCGCGCCGCATGGTGGTGCGGAACTGCTCGGCGAGGTCGCGCGCGATGGCGGCAAGATCCACCGGCTCGCGGTGCAATGGCTGGTCAGTGACGCGGGACAGATCGAGCAGTGCTTCGGCCATGGCGCCGATCTGGCCCGATTGGTCACCCAGCAACGCAATACCTTCCCGACATCCGGGATCGATCGCGTCGCCGTACTGGTCCAGCAGCAGTTCGGCGTACATCTGCATGTGGCGCACCGGGGCGCGGACATCGTGCGAAACCGCGGAGACGAACGCTTCGAGTTGCGCGGTCCGCTCGCTGCACGCGGATTTCCAGCTCGCGGTATACCCGCACGTTCTCCATCGCGACCGCCGTGGTGTCGGCCAGTGCCTGCAACAGCGTCACCTCCGCCGGCTCGGGACGCCGCTGCATCCGCCAATACGTTCCGATCGCCCCGACCGGATCAGCCGCACGGATCGGCACCATCACCACGCTGCGCACGAATGTCGGTTCGTAGGCCGAAAGCGGAATGCGGGGATCGGTGAAGATGTTCTCGACCACGGCTGGCTCACGGTGGGTCATGGCCCAGCCGCTGATGCACGTCTCCATCGGAAACCGCTGGCCCTTCCACAACGGACCGATCGCATCCTCATCGGCGTAATAGCAGTAGGTCGCCGTCACGCAGCACGAACGTGGCGCCGTCGGCGCCGGTGAGTTCGCGCGCCGCGCGCCGCACCACGGCCATGATGGCCGGCAGGTCGCGGGCCAGCGACAGCCTGCTGACGACATGCACCAGGTGCCGGTAGGGATCCGGTGTGGCGGTCCGCCAGCGCGCCCGGCTCCGCCCCACCGCTCCCGCGATCCATCGAGTGTGTGTGCATGGCGCCTCCCCGCGTTACCGGGTGGTCGGCCGCCGGCCGGCCATCCTGACCGTGCGATGCAAGGCCGGGGCCATCACCGGGTTACGAGCTGGGCAATGTCGTGAACGGCCACTCGCGACGGGGCGCTGGCGCCGAGGCGGCAGGACGGCGCGCCTCCCGGGATGTGACAGTCCGCGGCGCGGCGACGTCATTCCCGGTGGCGCCTGCCGCGGGAATCTCCCGCCGCGCCGCCGATCGAAGGAGGCAAGCATGGATGCACGATACTGGCTCGCGTTCGCGGGCCTGGGCGTGGTGGCCTGTGGCGGCGGCAGGAAGGCGGGCGCCGCGCCGGAGTCGACGGCCGGCGCGTCAACCGCCATGGCCCCGGATCCACCCAGGACCGCCGCTGCCGCTAGCAGTGGTTCGGTGGTGCAGATCAAGATGACCGGGAACGGCTCGACGCAGCGCCGCGTACGTCCCGGATCACATCACGATTTCGCCCGGCACCACGGTCGAATTCGTCAACGAGTCGGGTTGGCCGCACAACGTCACGTTCTATCCCGACTCGATTCCGCCGGGGGCGGCATCGGTGCTCCAGGCCGCCATGGACAACACCATGTCGAACCTGACCTCACCGATGTTCACGACGCCCGAACGAGACCTACGACATCTCGTTTGCCGGCGCGCCGACCGGGACCTACAAGGTCTACTGCATCCCGCACATGGCGCTGGGGATGAAGCTCACCATCACGGTGCAGTGAGCTCTACTGCCCCGGCGGTAGCCGGTAGATGCTCAGCTGCGGATGGAATGGCGCGGCCAGCGGCGCGCCGCCCGGGGGAGGCGAACCGCAGCGTGACCGCGGCACTCGACGCCGGCGTGTCCAGCCGGTTGAACGCCATCGTGCCCGGTTCCATGTAGGCCGTCGATGGTGTCCGACGACAGCGGATAGAGATAGAGCGGGCGCGGTGTCGGAATCGCCGACGACGCCGACGTGGCGTAGAGGCGGGCCCACAGCTGGCTCACGTTGCGGGAGACGAAACGGAGGTCGGCCGGAGCGGTGGTGCGCGGCAGGCCCGGAAGGCTGTCGGTGTAGAGCGACAGCCCGAAATGGCCGAACAGCGTGGGGAATGACTGCCCCGTTGCCGCCTCGATGGCGGTGACGCCGTCCGACGGCCCGTCCTCCAGTTGCCGCAGGATGCCGCTGCCGAACTGGTCCACCAGCCAGCGCACCAGCAGCCAGTCACCGCCGCGCCACGCCGATCCGTCCTGCGAATCGTCGTGCAGCGTGACACTGGCGGTGTCGGGGAGATAGGCGTAGACGTACGAATCGTAGAGGAAACCGGCGACGAACGTCTGCGACGAATCCGGGAAAGATCTGCGACGGGTCGGTGCGGCACGCCGGCGCGGGGCATTGCTGCTCGTAATGGACCGAGCCGAGTTCCTCGGCGGCGATGCTCAGCCCTTCGTCGAGCCAGCTCGACTGCGGGTCGACGCCGCGGATCAGCACGTGATCGGAATAATTGATCAGGTGTTGCAGCTCATGGAGAAAGGTGGCCGGGACGTCGAAGTCCACGTCGCTGACCGAATGGGCGCAGCTCACCGAGCCGTTCGGATCGGGGACTTCGGAGTAGAAGATCTCGGCGTGATTCGATGACGGGTCACTCGGCCCGGCGAGGTCCTCGGGATTGAAGTACCCGGCGATGTACCCCTGGCTGACGCAGGCCGAGGTCGTCACCAGGCCGTTGACCAGCGGCGTCAACAGCATGATCACCCGGCCGTTCTGGTCGATATCCGACGGCGCGCCGAACGCGGTGCTGTCGATGTCGTACAGCGTCTGGTCGAAGTACTGGCCGAAGCTGGTCAGCTGGGTCGACGTGAATCCCGGCGCCGGCGACGCCTGGTCGACATAGATCAGCACGTTCGGCCCGGCGATAGGCGAGTGCCGCGGTGATGGTCTCGAGCTGGCCCGTGACGAACGACGCCCGCACCTTGAATGTCTGCGTGGTCCCCAGCGGCGGCGGCTGGTAATCGGCGGAGAAGCCCGCCGATCCGCGCCGCGGCACCTGCCCGGCCAGCTCCACTTCGCGGTGCGGAACTGCTGGCGCGCCACGGCGTGGAGTTGCGCGGTGAAGCGCGTCCTGCATCGTCATATTGCGCGGCGCCGGCGATGAGGTCGGCGTGCGGAAGACCGCGGCGGCCGCCCGGGCGTCCGCCGATCTCCCGCGCGGCGGCCCGGCTCGACGACAGCGCCGCGGACGCGCGTGCCGGTGGCGAGCGAGTAACTCACGAACTGGTTCGCGACCGCGTCGGTGGGCATCTGCGCCACAACGACGTAGCTGGCGCCGTTGCCGGCCAGCGTCACCGTGGTCCCGCCGTTGGTGCAGTCGACCAGGGTCGACTCGTCGACGGCGAGGTTGACGGTGTCGGGGCCGCTGCAGGGATTGAGGGTGAATCCCGGCGGGGGCGGCGGTGGCGTGGTCGGCGTGCTGTTGCTCCGGCAGGCGCTGGTGCCCATCAGAGCCGGCAGCACCCACACCGCCACCTGTCGCACCGTTCGCTTCCGCATAAGCTCGTCTGTCCGTGTCGTTGGGGGAGGGCCGCACCGCGGCCGGTCTGTCGATCCGACCGGTTCTGCGAGGCAACCCCGGCAGCCGACGAAGCGGCGGCGGTACCGTTAACTATCGGTCGTCGCCGGCCGGCCTGTTCACCGGGGCGGCAAATCCGACCATGTTGCCGCCCGGCTCGCGAACGTACAGTTCGACGGTTCCATAGAACGTTTCATGGCGCGGCTTCATGACCGGCGCGCCGGCCATCGCGGCCTCGACGGCGTCGAAATCCGCCACTTCGAAGTACAACGCCACCGAGTGGCCGTCGAGTTCCGCGCCGCCGCTGTCCACGGGTCGCCGGATCTTCGGCGGCAAGGACGCTGGCACGGGTCTGATACATCAATTCGATGCCGTCGCGGTGGACGCTGCCGAACATCAGTGCGCCGTCCTCGCCGGGTATCCGGTGCTCGACGGCAAAGCCGAGGCGGTCGACCCAGAACGCCAGGCACGGCTCGACCGCATCGACCACGAGTACGGGTGTCAACTTCCGGAACGCAATCGTCATGGCTCTCCCTCCGGGTTGCGCCAGAAGGATAGTCGGCGCCGTGCCGCTTCGCGCCCGGGGGCCGGTGCCGCACGCCGACGTTACATTCTGGCCGATGCCGCGACGCCCGACGTTTCACCTGATTCCCCACACGCATTGGGACCGGGAGTGGTATCGATCCCGCGCGGCGTTCCGCGCCCGGCTCGTCAGCGCCTTCGGCGCGATGCTCGACCTGCTGCACCGTGATCCGCACGGCCGCTTCACCCTCGATGGACAGACGGTGATCCTCGACGACGTCCTCGACGTCGCGCCGGAATGGGAACTCGCCATCGCCCAGCTGGTTCATCAGCGCCGCCTCGCGATCGGTCCCTGGTACATCCTGGCCGACGAGCAGCTGCCGTGCGGCGAATCGCTGCTGCGGAACCTGCTGGAGGGATCGCGCGACGCGGCACTCTGGGGCAACCGCATGGACGTGCTGTACAGTCCCGACGCCTTCGGCCACCCCGCCATTCTGCCGGCCCTGGCTGCCGAGTTCGGCATCGGCGCGGGCGTCGTCTGGCGCGGGCTGGCCCCCGCGCCCGGCGCCGAGCGCGACCTGTACCGCTGGCGCGCTCCGGACGGCCGGGAAATCGTGGTGCATCACCTCCCCCGGGCAGGTTATGAAAGCGGCGCGGCGCTCCTCGAGCCGCGTCGCCTGGCGCAGCGCTGGGCGACCCTCCGGGGACAGCTGCTGGCACGCGCCGTCACGCCGGAGATCGCCGTCTGGATCGGGGCCGACCATCGCGCCCCGCCGCCCGCATTACACCGGCTGTGCGCAACGGTTGCAGCGGCTGGAATCGCATCATCATGTCCGTCTCAGCACCGCTGCGGAATACATGGCGGCGGTCGAACCGTACCGCGCGGCGATGCCCGTCGTGGCCGGAGCGCTCCGGTGGTCCGGCGCATACACCTGGAGCCTGCCCGGCGTGCACGCCACCCGTCTCCGGCTCAAGCGCCGCCATACTGCCGCCGAGTTGCTGCTGTTGCGCCACGCCGAAGCGCTGGTGGCGCTCGCCGGCGATCGACTGCGCACGGACATCCGGTCCGCTGCTCGGCTCCGCGCGCCGCGGCCTCCTCGAGAGCCAGTTCCACGACACCATCTGCGGCTGCATCGCCGACGAGGTGGCGCGCGAGCAGGCAATACGGCTCGACAGCGTGCGCCAGGAGGCGACGCATGTGGCCATGGTGGCTCTCGATCGCCTGACCGGGCACGACCCCGATCACGTCACGGGAGCGACCTCGGCCGAGCGGTCGGCGGTGTTGCTCTGGAATCCGGCGGCGCGGCGGCGCGGCGGAATCGTCACCGCGACGGCGACCTTCTTCCGCGGCGACGTCGCGATCGGACCACCCGGTCCGCGGCCGATGCGTTCCGGTCCCGGCTACCGCCCGTTCGCACTCGCCGACGCAAGCGGCCGGTCGATCCCGGTGCAGGTCCTTGGTGTCGACCCGGGATGCGAGCGGCGAGACGCGATGTTCCATGATCCCGATCTCGACCTCGTCGACGCGGTGCAATTCGCGTTCGATGCACCGCCGGTGGGCGGGCTGTCCGTCGACACGCTGGCGTGGCGCGGGGGACCGGCAACGCCGCGCCACCGCGGTCTGCGGGCGCACCAGGGAACACTGACGAACCGATTCGTCGCGGTCACGCTGTCGCCCAACGGCACCATCCGGCTCGACGATCTCCAGCGCGGCGTGCGCTTCGCCGGTGTCTTCCGGCTCGAAGACGCCATCGATCGCGGCGACAGCTACACGGTCTCGCTGCGGCGGGCGCAGCACGGTGTCCGCGTCCGCAGCGGCCAGCGGTGGCTCGTCGCGGCCGGTCCGCTCGTCGCCGCCGCTGCCGCCGAATGGCAGCTCGACTTGCCGGGAGGCGGCACGGTGACGTGCCGCATGCTGGTGACGCTGTTTGCCGATTCGCCGCTGGTCCGCATTCGACTGGACCTCGATCACCGCGCTCACGATCACCGGCTCCGCGCCATCGTCCCGATCGGATCCCGGGCCGTGGTCCGTGCCGGCTGCGCGTTCGGATCGGAGCTACCCGATGCCGCCACTGCCGTTGCCGACGCCTGCCCGGCCGAACAGCCGGTGCGGACCGCGCCGGCGCAGCGATACGTCGTGGCCGGGAGCGCCGACCGCGCGCTGGCGGTGTTTTCCGCTGGTCCGTTCGAATACGAATGGACGCCGGCCAGACAGCTGGCGCTGACACTCCTGCGCGCCACCGGCCAACTCTCTCGCAACGACCTGCCCGAGCGCCCCGGACACGCCGGTTGGCCCACCGCCATCCCCGGCGCGCAGGAGCCCGGGGCGCACCGGATCGAGTGGGCTCTCGCCTCGCTCGATCCAGCGCTGCTCGACCACCCCGATCGCATCGAGCGGCTCTGGGAAGACGCGTTCCTGCCCCTCGAGCCGGTCTTCGTGCGCGAGTTCACCGGGCCAGGAGCGATGGGAAAGGCCGGCCAGGGCGTCGAGTTGCGCGGCGACGGGCTGGTCTTCTCGGCCGCCAAACCGGCCGAATCCGGGCCGGGAATCGTACTGCGGTGCTACAATGCAATGGATCACGATGTCGACGGTGAATGGGTGACCGGCCACCCCGTTCGGCGCGCCACCCAGCTCCGGGCCGATGAAACCGGGATCGGTGCGCTGTCCATCCGGCGGCGGCGAAACGTCCCATTTTCGGCGGCACCCCGCCAGATTGTGTCCGTCCTGGTGGAATTCGAGGCACAGCACGAATGAGGCATCCGGTTCGTCGAGGGATTCTCACAGCTGCCGCAGGGTGCATCATGGCGAGCGCGCTCGCCGTGGTGGCACCTCGCGCCGCTGCCGCCCAGGAGCACCCGATCACGTGGACCTTGACCGACGTGCCGAGCGGCGCGACGGCCGGTGTCCCGTTTTCGGTCAGGCTCCGCGCGCAGATCCCGCCCGGCTGGCACCTCTACTCCACCACGCAGCCACCCGGCGGCCCGCTCCCGACCGTCATCACGCTGGTCGGTGATACCACCTTTGGCCAGACCGGCGCGCTCGCCTTCCCGCCGCCCGACGTGGCCCAGGACGTCAACTTCCAGATCTATACCGAGACGTACGTCGACTCGGTGACGTTCACGATTCCCGTGACGGCGCGGGCCACGGGGAAGCGGACGCTGACTTTCAATGTCTTCTACCAGACCTGCACCGACCGCTTCTGCCTCCCGCCGACCAGCGATCGACTGAAGCAGAGCGTCGTCGTGGCCGCCGGCGCCGGGGGAATGAGTGCGCCGGGCACTCCGGGCGCAATCGCCGTCGCGCCGTCCGGAATCACCGCCGCGCCGCCGATCGCGCGACAACGAAGCCCGTTGCGCCGGCCACGACCGGGGCCGGGCCGGGTGGAACCGGAGCCACCACCGCGTCGCTGGCGCTCTTCCTCTGGCTCGCCGCCGTGATGGGTGCCGTGTCGCTGCTGACGCCGTGCGTCTTCCCGATGATTCCGATCACCGTCTCGTACTTCACCCGGGCCAACGAGCGGCAGGGAGGCGCCCGGCGCCGCGCGCTGGTCTACGGCGCCGGGATCATGGCGACATTCACCGTCTTCGGCATGGCGATCGCCGTGCTGGCGGGTGCCGGCGGGATCAACCGCTTCGCCGCGAACCCGTGGGTGAACCTGCTGGTCACCGCGATCTTCGTGGCGTTTGCGTTCAACCTCTTCGGTGCCTACCAGATCAACGTGCCGAGCAGCGTGCTGACCGCGCTCGACCGCGCCACCGGGCAAGAGCGGCAGCGAAACCGCCGGCATTCTGCTGATGGGCTTCACCTTCACGCTGACGTCGTTCACCTGCACCGCACCGTTCGTCGGCACGCTGCTGGTCATGGCGGCGCAGGGTCGTTGGGAATGGCCGCTGCTCGGGCTGCTGGTGTTCTCGGCCGTATTCGCCGTTCCCGTTCTTCCTGCTGGCGCTCGTGCCGGGCGTCGTCGCGCGGCTGCCGCGTTCCGGCGAGTGGCTGCAACGGGTCAAGGTCGTGATGGGCCTGCTCGAGCTCGCGACCGCCATGAAGTTCCTCGCCAACGCCGACCTGGTGTGGCGCTGGGGCATCTTCACCCGTCCCGTCGTGCTCGCGGTGTGGCTGGTGACGGCGCTGGCGATGGCGGCCTACCTCTCCGGCGCGCGCCGCGGTGGATCCGCCATCGCGTGCGGCCGTCGTTCGGCGCCCTGGCCGGCACCGTCGCGGCGCTCGCGATCGCCGCGTACATCGGCACGGGCCTCGCGGGCAGCCGGCTCGGCGAACTCGAGTCGTTTCTTCCGCCGCCCGGTGGCAGCGTGGCCCACGGCACGCTGACCGAACCGGGAGGCCTGTCATGGCTGGTCAACGACTACGCCGGCGGCCTGGCGCGGGCCCGGGCCGAACACAAGGCGGTGATCGTCGACTTCACCGGCTACACCTGCACCAACTGCCGCTGGATGGAAGCGAACATGTTTCCGCGCCCGGAGGTTCGCGATCGGCTGGCGAAGATGGTGCGGGTGCGACTCTACACCGATGGAGAAGGCGAACTCTACCGCCAGCAGCAGCAGCTCGAGTTGAGCAAGTTCGGGACGGTGGCGCTGCCGTATTACGCAGTCATCGACAGTGACGGCAAGGTGGAGTCACAGTTCCTCGGCATGACGCGGAACACCAGGGAATTCACCGACTTTCTCAATCACGGAATCGACTAGCAAGGGGCCATGATGCGACGCATCGTTCCCGGAATCTGGCTGGGTGTGCTGCCCCTGGCGCTCGCCGCCCAACGACCGGCGCCACCCCGCGATCCGGCAGGCTGCCGCAAGGACGCCGCGGACTGGTTCAACACCACGTATTCCGCGGCGCGCCAGGCGGCACAGCAGCCGGGCGGCAAGCCAGTCGACACGCAGGCGCTGCTCACCGCCCGCACCGCGCGGGAGACCGGGTGCGCGTCGCAGCTCGACGTGGCGAAGATGTCCGGGCCGGTGCTGCTCGACATGGCGTCACTCGATGCCGAGATCGGGAAGTCCGCGGAGGCCGTGGCCGCCGTCGAGCGGCGGCTACACGAGCCGCGGCTGTCGGACCGCGATCGCGGTACCGCCCTGGGAACGATGATCGCGATCGACACTCGCACCGATACGGCCAGTCTCGATACCGCCGAGCGCTACATGAGCCGGCTCGACGCCCTCCCCGATTCGTTGAACGACCTCAAGCTCGACGCGCACGCCCGCCTCAACTCCGAATACCGGTATCTCGACTTCAACAGCCGGATCCGGCGTCACTCGCAGATCATCATCGCACTCGGTCGCCATCGGCAGCTGACCGGTGCGCCGACCGGTCCGGTCCGGATGGCGCCGGCGACGTTTTCGGTGGCCGAGGCCTACACGGACATGGCGGAGGTGTACAGCGATTTCGGGAAGACCGATTCCGCGCTGATGATTCTTGACCAGGCCGGCAAGGACCATCCGGAATTCTCGTCGTATATCGTCGACAACCTGCTGATGCCGGAACGGGAACGGTTTGCGCTGGTGGGCACGCACGCCCCGCCGATCACCGCGGGGCACTGGCTCAATGCCGCGCCTGGCACCGATTCCGTCGACGTCACCGGTCACGTGACGGTGCTCGAATTCACCGCCCACTGGTGCATTCCCTGCCGCAACAGCTATCCGGGACTGGTCGAGATGGCCAGACAGTTCGCGCCGCAGGGGGTGCGCTTCCTGTTCGCCACCCAGTTCTACGGCTACGTCGGCGACAAGAAGAACCTGAACCAGGCCCAGGAGCTGGCCGCCGACAGCGAGTACTACGACGGCGAGCATGGCATTGCGTTCCCCATCGCCGTGGCGAAGCGACCACCGGAGCCGACGGCCGCGAACCCGACGTACGTGCCGAACCCCAACGACCAGCACTATCACGTCGGCGGCATTCCGCAGGTGGTGATCATCGACCGCAACGGGATCATCCGCCGGATCATCACCGGCTGGGATTTCGGCAATGTCGACCGGTTGCCGGGGTTGATCGCCTCGCTGGCGGCCGAACACCCATAGGCGCGCTACGCGGCCATTCCCCGCTCCTGGAGCGCGTCGGCCAGGAGCGTGCATGCCACCACCACCAACACCAGCGCCACGCCGGGTGCCAGCCCGACCCACGGCGCATTCACCACGCTGTCCCGCCCGGAGCTGATCAGGGCACCCCACGATGCCGCCGGCGGCTGCACACCAAGCCCCAGGAACGAAAGTCCCGCTTCGAGCGTGATCGCGCTGCCGATGCCGAGGGTTGCCGCGGCCAGCACCGGCGGCGCGGCGTGCGGCAGCATGTGACGCCACGCCACGCGCCAGCGTCCCGCGCCGAGCGCAACGGCCCCCTGAACGTAGGGGCGGCCGAGTTGCGACCGTGCCTCGGCATAGACCAGGCGAGTGATCGGCATCCAGCCGGTCAATCCGAGGACCACGACCACCTGCACCAACCCGGGCTGCCAGAGCGCGGCCAGCAGAAGCAGCAGGACGACCCGTGGCAATCCGAGGGCAAAATCGGTCACGCCAAGCAGGAACGTCGCCGTGGCGGGAGCGGAGAGCGCGGCGGCGACACCGATCGAGACACCCAGGACGAGCGACAGCACCATCGTCAGCACGCCAACCGCCAGCGAGACGCGGGCGCCGAAGAGCAATCGACTCCAGACGTCGCGGCCGAGGGCATCGGTGCCGAGCAGATGGAAGATCCCGTTGACGTCGGTGCTGCCCGGGCGAAGGAATCGCGTCGCCACCACGTTCTGCATGGCCGGCGGGTGCGGCGACAACGACTGCCGCGAGCACGGCGCCCAGCAGGACGACACCGAGGATCGCCGCGCCGGCCAGCGCGCGTCCGTCCCATGCGCGCGTGGCCGCGGCGCCCGGCCGTGACCGGTCAGCGAACGGCATCGGTGGCCCGTGACCGGGGGTCGAAGAGCAGCAGCGCTCCTTCGGCAAGCAGATTGCCCGCCACGACCAGCACGGCGCTGATGGTGACGGCCGCCATGACGACCGGATAATCCCGGGCGCCGACCGCCGTCACCAGCAGATGCCCGACGCCCGGCCAGGCAAAGATGGCCTCGACGAAGACGGTGCCCGAGAAGAACGCCGGCAGCGACAGTCCGAGCAACGTGATGAGCGGCACCATGCCGTTCCGCAGCTGGTGGCGCCACACGACGCGCCCGCGCGACAGGCCGCGGGCGCGGGCCGTGGTGAGAAACGGGGCATCGCGCAGTTCGCGCATCGATGCGCGGGCAAACCGCGCCACGCCGCCCATGCCGATCAGCGTCAACGTTGCCCACGGCAGCACCAGGTGACGCAGTCGATCGGCGAGTCGGGCCCACGGCCCGAGAAAGTCGGCGTCGAGTCCGGCGGCGCCGAACGCCGGGAGCCATCGCAGCCGGTAGGTGAACACCATCACCAGCACGAGACCGAGCCAGTATCCGGGCAGGGCGTTCAACGTGACCGAGGTGGCGGAGACCGCGCCGTCGAGCCCGCGGCGCCGGGTGTTGGCCTGCAACGTGCCGATCGCGACGCCGAAGACGTAGCTCGCGGCGAGCGACAGGGCCACCAGCAGCGCGGTGGCGGGCCACGCCTCGCGCAACATGGCGCTCACCGGCCGGCCGGTCACGAGTGAGCTGCCGAAGTCGCCCGTGCAGGGTCCGCCCGAGCCAGGTGAGATACTGGCTGCCGAGCGGACGGTCCAACCCGAGGGCATGGCGGGCGGCGGCCAGCTGGGGCGTGGTGGCATCGGGACCGAGGAGGCGAGTCGACCGGATCGCCCGGCGCGAGGTGCAGCAGCAGGAATGTCAGCGTGACGACACCCAACACCACCGCGATGGCTCGGAGAAGCCCGAGAAGGGCGCCGCGACGCATGGGGTGAATGTAGACTTGGGGATGCGATGTGTCCTCTCCCTGTCGCTGGCGACGGTGACGGCGTGTACCGGGCTGGCCACCGGACGCGGCGACACGGTGATCTATGCGTCGGGGGCCGACCTGCAGAGCATGAATGCGCTGATCACGACGCATCCGCTGGCCCGGCAGGTGCAGCGCTACGTGCTCCTCACCACCCTGGTCCGCTACGACACGCTGCTGCAGCCCCGGGGCTACCTGGCCCGCGCCTGGACATGGTCGAACGACCGACGCGTGTTGACGATGCATCTCTTCACCGGCTTGCCGTGGAGCGACGGCGCGCCGACCACCGCCCATGATGCGGCGTGGACGCTCGATGCGGCCCGCGACCCGCGAACCGGCTATCCGCGTCTGGCCGATCTCGGCGCGATGCAGGCGGCGACAGCGATCGATGACAGCACGCTGGTGATCCGGTACCGGGATCCGCAGCCGGCGATGCCGGACGTGCTGACGGACCTGGCCATCCTGCCGGCGCACCTGCTCGACACGGTACCGCTCGACCGCCTGCGCAGCGCGGCGTGGAACGACGACCCGGTGGGCAACGGCCCGTTCACGTTCGTGTCGCATCAATCCGAACGCCGCTGGGTCTTTGCCGCCAATCCCCGATTCCCGGCGGCGCTCGGCGGACCGCCCCGGCTGCAGGCGGCTGGTGATCGCCGTGGTCGACGAACCGACCACCAAGCTGGCCGCGCTCACCGCCGGCGAGCTCGACTTTGCCGGCATCCAGCCCGCCGACGCCGACTTCGTGGCGCATGACCCACGGCTCGAGGTGGTGACGTACCCGATCCTGCTCTCCTACGCGATCGTCTTCAATACCCGGCGTCCGCCGTTCGACCGACTCGCCGTTCGGCAGGCCGTGACCGCCGCGGTCGATCGGCGCGAGATCGTCGACGGCTACCTCTTCGGCTTCGGCACACCGATCACCGCGCCACCGATGCCGGGCGCGCCCGGGCAACGCGACCGTCGCGCCGGCCGATCCGCAGCAAGCGCGCCGCCTCCTCGGCGGTCGCGCGCTCTCGTTCGAGCTGCTGACCGTCGGCAGCGGCGAGGCCGCGCTGGAGCAGATGCTGCAGGCGCAATTGCGGCGCGCCGGCATCGACGTCACATCCGACAGATCGAACTGGCCACCTATCTCGATCGCGTCGACGGACCGCAGCACGATTTCGAGGCGGCCGTCATGGGCATTCCGGGCGACCTCGACATGGGCGAACTTCCGCGCGTGCTCGCAATCAGCGGCGAATCGCCCGACGGAAGCACCGCCGAGCGGCTGGCCCGGATTCACGACTCGCTCCCGGCGGCTTTTCTCTACCAGGCCACCGGCGTGCAGGGGATGAACCGCCGCGTTGCCGGTGTGCACCTCGACATCCGCGGCGAGCTGGCGTCGGTGCACCAATGGTGGGCACCGCCGCGATGACTGCCGTCAGGGCGACCGCGCGCGCCCCGGTACGCCTCGATTTCGCCGGCGCGTGGACCGACGTGGCGCCGTACGCCACCGAGGTCGGTGGCGCCGTGGTCAATGCCGCCCTGGCGGTGTACGCCCACGCCGAGTACGTCCCGGGCGGAGACGGGTACCGGCTCCGAGCCGAAGATCTGCGCGTCGAAACGACCGGGCGCACGCCGGAGGACCTCCCCGACGGGGGTCCGCTCGCTCTTCTGCGGCGGCGATACGCCGCTGGCGGCCGCCGCCGGGACTGTTGCGCACCTGGTCGGAGGCGCCGGCCGGTGCCGGCCTTGGCGGCTCGGGGGCACTCGGCGTGGCGCTGGTGGCGGCTGTCACGCAGAGCCGTCGGCCGGTCGCTCGATCCCGATCGCACTCGCGGCCGAGGCGTGGGCGCTGGAGACCATCGACGCCGCCCGCGCCGGCGGGAAGCAGGACCAGTACGCCGCCGCCTTCGGCGGCCTGCACCGGTTCGGCTTTTCGTCGCATGGCGTTACCGTCCAGCCGGTGCGACTGCCCGACGGGTTCGCCGCATCGCTGGCGCGACACCTGATCGTCTGCTACACCGGGCAGTCGCGGCTCTCGTCGCACGCCATCACGCGGGTGATGGGCGCGTTCCGCGAGCGGCAGGAGCCGGTGGTGGCCGCACTGCGCCGGCTGGCCGCTCTGGCGGACGAGATGGCTGATCGCGCTGGAAGCGGGCGACCTGGCGTTGATCGGGGCTCTGCTCAGCGCAAATTGGAAGGCGCAGCAGGAGCTCGACGCCGGCATGCGCACGGCGCCGATGGCGCGGCTCGAAGCGGCGATGCACGCCGCGGGCGCAATGGGCGGCAAAGCCGCCGGTGCTGGTGCGGGAGGTTCGATGTTCTTCCTGGTTCCGTGATTTCGACTCGGCAGCCGCGGCGGCGCGTGCCGCCGACGCTTCGGTGATACCGGTGGCGTGGGCCGGGCGCCGGAGTGCACGGCCCGGTGAGCGCCGCCGACGTGTTTGCCGACCGCCGCGCCGCGATCGCCGGCAGCAGCGATCTGTCGGCGTTGCTCGAACGGCAGCGGGTTCGCGCCGCGCCGGTTCTCGAGCGGATGCCGCCGGTCCCGCTGGTCAAGGCGCTGCTGTCGCAGGACGGCGGCACCTGCCCCGAGGACGGCGGTGCGCTGCGCTTCGATCCGTGGAGCCCCGACGTCCACCGCTGTCCCCGCTGCGGGCGCACCTGGTCCGGATCCCGGCATCATGCCCATTGGGCGCGGGCGCAGCATCTCTGGCTTGCCGAGCGCGCGGCGCACCTTGCCACGCTGGCGGTGCTCACCGACGATGCCGCCGCCACGGCTCGCGCCCGCGAGCTGCTGGCGGTGTACCATCGCCGCTACTTCGAATTGCCGAATCGCGACAACGTCCTCGGACCGTCGCACCTCTTCTTCTCGACGTACCTCGAATCGATCTGGATTCTCGACTATATCGCCGCGGCGTACCTGCTTCGCTCGGCCGACCTGCTCGATGCCACCGAGGTCGAGTCGGTCGACGCGATCGCTGACGAAGCGGCAGCGCTGATCGGCGAATTCAACGAAGGGATGTCGAACCGCCAGACGTGGCACGCCGCGGCGCTGACCGCATTGGGGTGCTGGTTCGACGACGAAGAGCTGCTCCGCCGCGCCATCGAAAGCCCCACCGGATTGCTCGGTCACCTCACCGACGGGTTCGGCAGCGACGGGATGTGGTTCGAAGGCGAGAACTATCATCTCTTTGCGGTGCGAGGCCTGATCCTGGGCCTCCATTGGGCCAATGTCGCCGGCGCCGACATGCTCGACGACCCGGAGCTGGCGAAGCATCTCGGCAGCGCGTTGATGGCGCCGGCGGCGAGCGCGCTGCCCGACCTCACCTTCCCCGCGCGGCAGGATTCCCGATTCGGCGTGTCGCTGGCGCACCCGGCCTACCTCGAATGCTGGGAGGCCGGCCACGCCTGGCTGGGCACCAGGGAACCGGGGCAGCTGGTGCCGTGGCTCCACGCGCTGTACGGCGTGCCGGCCCGACTCGATGGCACCTACGACGCCTACCTCCACGAAGCAGGCGAGGAACCGCCGCTGGAACGCCGCGGCCGGAGTGACCTGTCGTGGTGGGCGCTCTGGAACATCTCCGCCGAGCTCCCGCCGTCGGAGCCGTGGCTGCCGACGAGCCACCTCCTGGTGGACCAGGGCCTGGCGATTCTCCGCGCCGACGCGACCTGGCTCTCGCTGGAATGCGGCCCGCCGCGCGGCGGGCACGGCCACCCCGACCGGCTCCACCTGTCGTTCTTCGCCGACGGCACCTACTGGCTCCCCGATCCTGGAACCGGGTCGTACGTCACCGGCGATCTCTTCTGGTATCGATCCACACTGGCACACAATGCGCCGCGGCTCGATGGCGCGGACCAGCCGGGCGACGTCACCACCTGGTGCGCCGCGTTCGACACCGCCGGCGCGTGGCAGTGGGCCGTGGGCCAGTGGGGGATCGTCGAGCGGCGCGTGGTGCTCGGCCCGCGGTGGGTTGTCTCCGTGCTCGAGGCAGACCTTGAACCGGGGCAGCTTCTCGAGTTGCCCTGGCACGGCGACGGCACGATCGCGGCCGAGGGCCACGGCACCTGGCCGCCCGCCGACTGGGAATCGCCGTTCGTGCACGACGCGCGACGCTTTGCCCCGGACGATCCCGGACCGGTGCGCCTGTCGATCCAGCGCGGCGCCGCGTCGCTGCAGCTCTGGATGCTGGGACACGACGAGCTGCTGCGCGCGGAGGGCCCGGGACTTCCCGGCGGCGACACGGCGGCGTTCCTGGTGCAGCGTGCCACCGGACGGCGCATCCGCTTCGTCACCGTGCTCGACCGCCGAGGCGGCGTCACCGGCGTCGACACCGGCGAGCGAAGTATCACCGTGCGCGAGGATGCCGACGCCACCACCATCGAGTTCACGCCCGGCGAAGCGGTGGTGCGGAATGCAACGGGAACCGTGACGCTCGGCGGATCACGCCCGACGCCGCGGCCGCTGGGACGGATCCTCACCGAGCAGCCGATGCTGACGGCCGGCCATGCCGTCTGGATCGACCCACCTCCACCGCTCGACGGCACGCTGGATGGCTTCGACACCTCGGCGCCGTTGCTGCTCGACGATGAACACCAGTATTTCCGCAGCGAGGAACCGTATCCCGGCCCCGAGGAGTTCGCGGCCTCCGCCTATGTCAACTGGGACCAGGACGGCTTCTATCTCGCCGTCGAAGTCACCAAGCCGGACGTCGTCGTTCGCCCCCCGGATGCGGCGCCGCTGCGCCTCGACAACGAACCGGACGATTTCAATTGCGACGGCATCCAGGTCTACTATCGACTGGAGCGCCGCGCCCCGGTGGGCTACCTGATTCGACCCGGCCCGGACGGCGCGGTAATGGCTCGGCACGCCGACGGCGTCAAGCGCGAGGCCGTCGCGCTCCGGGGCGCGTGGCGGCGGACACCGGCGGGATACGCACTGACCGTTGCCCTGCCGTGCCCGGGTCTCCACGAATTGCCCCGGGGCGCCAGGATCCGGTTCGATCTGCTGGTCAACGAAATGCGCAGCGAGCGCATCCGGCGCGCCGGCCAGCTGGTGTGGAGCGGCGGCCCGGGGTGGATCTATCTGCGCGGCGACCGCCACGACGAGGACCAGTTCGGCGTGCTGGAACTCCTCTGATGGGAGTCGCCGGATTCACGTCGACCGGGAGCAAGCACCCCGACGTCCTCTACGGGCCCGGCGCCACCGGCGTGCCGTTGCGGATGGTGCGGAGTTCCGGCTGCGTCGTGCGCGCATCGGACGGCCGCGACTATCTCGATTGCATCATGGCGCTCGGCGCGGTGGCGCTCGGATATGGCCATCCCGCGGTGACCGACGCGGTGATCGACGCCGCGCGGCACGGCGCCATCGGTCCGCTGTCGCCCGAAGCGGAACCGCTCCTCGCCGCCGACCTCGCCGCCATCATGCCGTGGATCGAAGAGGTGCGATTTCTCAAGACCGGTGCCGAAGCCGTTGCCGCCGCGGTGCGGCTGGCGCGCGTGGCCACCGGGCGCGACCACGTCATCCGCTGCGGATATCACGGCTGGCTCGACTGGTGCAGCGACAGCGCCGGCGTCCCCGTCCAGGTGCGCGCGCTGCACACGACGATTCCGTTCAACGACGTGGAACGCACCGTGACGGCGATCCGCCACGCTGGTGACACCCTCGCCGCGGTGGTTGTCGAGCCGGTCATCGATGGCCCGCCTTCCCTGGAGTGGCTCGTCGCCCTGCGGCGGGAAACGGACCGCGCTGGCGCAATCCTGGTCTTCGACGAGATCAAGACCGCCTTCCGGCTGGCGATGGGCGGCGCGACGGAACGCTGGCGGGTGCAACCGGATCTGGTCGTGCTCGGCAAGGCGCTTGCGAACGGATACCCGCTGGCGGCCGTGGGCGGCGCCGGACGTGTCATGCGCGGCGTCGCCGACACGTGGATATCGTCCACCATGGCCACCGAGTGGGTCTCGCTCGCGGCCGCGCGCGCCACCCTCGCCGTCATGACCGACCAGCGGGTTCCGGAGAAGCTGGCGGCGACAGGACAGGTGTTGTGGGACGGACTGGTCGCAATCGCCGAGCGGCACCCCGGGACGGTCCGGGGCGTGGCGGGGTTGCCGCAGATGGGCTTTCTGCAGTACGCCGATGTCGATGTTGGTGGGCGGGTGACAGTCGCCGCGGCGGCGCGCGGCCTGCTTTTCAAGCGCAGCGCATACAATTTCGTTTCGCTGGCACACGATGCCGCCACCATCGACCGCGTGCTGCAGTTGCTCGAAGAAGCGATCGCCGTGGTAGACGCCGGATGACGCGCCGATGCTGATCGACATTCATGCCCACTTCTACCAGGACGACAGCGGTCGGGTCGACTGGCGGCAGCGCAACGCCAGCCGCCTCCGGGCCGGAGAACGCATCGGCATCACGGTGCACGTCGCGTCGATCCTCGGCAGCTGGGGCCGCCGGTCTCCCACCTACTTCCCTTCCCCGGCCGACGTCACCGCCGGCAACGACGCGCTCCTCGCGATGATCCGGGCCGACCAACGCATCCGCGGCTACGCCTGCGTCAATCCCAACTTCACCGCTCATGCCGTCGCCGAGATCGAGCGGTGTGTTGCGGCCGGCATGATCGGCGTCAAGCTGGCGGCCAGCCGGCGCGCCCAGGATCCGCTGCTCGACCCGATCGCGGCGGCCGCCGCGCGCCATCGCCTGCCGGTGCTGCACCACATCTGGCAACACCGGCGTCGCGACTGGCCCGGTCAGGAAGCGTCGGACGCCGTCGAGTTGGTGCAGCTGGCGCGCCGGCACCCCGATGTGCCGTTCATCCTGGCGCACATCGGGGGCGGCGGCGACTGGCTCCATTCGCTCCGGGCGGTGGCGACGGTCGACAACGTATTTGTCGATCTCTCCGGAAGCGGCGTGGACCGCGGCATGCTCGAAGCGTGCATCACCGCGGTCGGGACGGCGCGCCTGCTGTGGGGGTGCGACCTGACCATCGACACCGGCTGGGCCAAACTCCGGCACCTGGAACGCATCTGCTCCGCGGACGACCTCGACGCCATCCGCTGGCGCAACGCCGCCGGAATCTTTCCGCCCGCGCTGCTGGGAGACGGGTGATGCGCATCGACGTCAACGCCGCCATCGGATCCTATCCGTTCCGCGACGTCGGACCGTGGAGCGCCGCGCATCTGCTGGCGGAGATGGTGTCCGCCGGGGTAAGCGAGGCGTGGGTGTCGCACCTGACCGCCGCGTTCTGGCGCGACCCGACCGCCGGCAACGCCGAGCTGTTCGAACTCGCGCGGACCACGTCCCAGTTCCGACCGGTTCCAGCCGTCCACCCCGGCCTGCCGGGGTGGGAGGTGCAGCTCGACGCCGCACTGGCGAACGGCGCACCGTGCGTGCGGTGCGATCCGGACTGGTACGGCCTGGCGCCGGATGGCGAGGAAATGGCGTCATTGATCGGCGCCTGCGGCGTTCGCGGCATGCCGTTGCAGCTCACGGTGCGGTTCGAGGACGGGCGGCAGCGCCATCCGCGCGACACCGCGCCGGAGCTGCAGCCGTCGGCGGTCCGCGCGCTGGTCCGCGGGCATCCCGCCGCGCGGCTGCTGATCACCGGCGCCGACCGCGAATTCGTCGAGCAGGTTCACTTCGGCTCGACCCCGGCCGAAGCGTCGCGCCTGCTCTGGGACATCAGCTGGATCTGGGGGCCGCCCGAGGATCACCTCGAGCTGTTGCTGCAGACGGTCGGCAGTGACCGCTTTGCGTTCGGCAGTGCGCTGCCGCTGCGGCTGGCCGAAAACGCGGTGGCCAAGCTTGACCTGCTGGAACTGTCCGCCGAAGAGCGGAACGCCATCAACCGCGACAATGCGGCGGGCTTTGCGGCCCGGCGCGGCTGAGGTGGCCCGCTAGATCGACACCAGTACGTGCGGCGCCGTCTCACCGGGCACTTCCTCCGCCAGTTGCCGCGCCGCCCCCATCGACCGCCATGCCAGCCAGAACAGCAGCAATGCGGCGATCAGGAACACGGTACATTCCCGGACGACGGCAAACTCGAATCCCGCCAGGGCGTTGACCGCAATCTGCTGGCGCAGTTGCAGTCCATTCAACATGACGTCGGCCGCCGCGCCGAGCAGGATCACCGCGACCGCCACGTCGATTCCGGCCAGCACGCGGAGCGTCAGGCGGCGGCGCAGGCCGAGCGCCACGATCGGAGCCAGCGTGAACCCGATCATCATCGCCACCGTCACCGTCGACAGCAGTTGCTCGGTCTGGAATCGCCAGCGGAAATCACCGAATTGCAGCGGCCACGCCGACGTCACCACCGTCGCCACCGGAACGGCGATCAGGAAGGTCGCCACCGCATACGCGGGGCGGCCGAACCAGGACAGGACGTACGAGCTGGGGGGTTCCACCGGACCTTCTCGCGTTCAGGGTAGACGGATGGTGCAGCCAACCGGCACTGACGCCCGGGGTCACCGCATCGGCGTGATCGGGAATGGTGCAAAATACATACCTTGAACCACCGTCATGCCAGCCAACGGTCCCGGTTGGCCGCGACGAAGGCATCGTCGGCGAGGCGGCGATATGCGGTGGCAACGCGGTCGATGTTCTCCGCCTGGTGCGGCGACAGATCGAGCGATGGATCGAGGCACCACCGCCCGGCCAGCAGCCCCTGCCGCCGCAGCATCTCGTGGATCCCGGGAATGCAGCCCCGATACCCGTTGCCGGGATCGAACACCGCCTGATTGACGTCGGTGACCCGGGTGGCCTGCTGCAACAGCGACCGGGGAATGCACCCGGCGCGGACCGCCGTCCGGCATCGCCGGAACAGCCGCACCGCCTCGCGGGTCCAGAACGCCCAGTGGCCCAGCAATCCCCCGACGAACCGCGCGGACCTCCGCACTCCGCGATACGGCGACACGCAGATCGAACACGATGTGATCGTCATTGCCGGTGTACAGCGCGATCCTGCCGCCGCGTCCGCCGTCGGCAACGGCACGCAGCACATCGAGCGTGGCGTAGCGATCGAACGGCGCCACCTTGGCCGCCACGACGCACTCCAGATCGGTCACCCGGCGCCAGAACGCATAGTCGAGGCGCCGGCCACCGACCGCGGGCTGGAGGTAGAACGCCATCACCGGCAACACGTCGCCGACCGCCGCGACATGCTGAACCAGCTCGTCGTCGCCGGCCTCCGGGAACGCCGCCAGACTGACCAGCGCCGTGTCGTAGCCAAGATCGGCCGCGATGCGGGCCTCGGCGAGCGCCTGTCGCGTCCGCCCGAGCACGCCGGCCACCAGCACCGCTGGCGGCCCCGGTCGGCGCCAGCTCCGCGCCGTCTCGGCCGCCAACTCCAGCACCGGCCGGAAGAGGCCGATCCGCCGATCGCGGATGGCGAACTGCGTGGTGTGCACCGCCACGGCAAGCCCGCCGGCGCCGGCATCGAGATAGTAGCGGGTCAGGGCACGCTGGCGCCGCTCGTCGAGGCGTCGCGACGCGGTGAGCGCCAGTGGATGCGCGGGAATGGCGATGCCGCGCCGCAATCGCCCCAACGCCGCGGTCAGAACGCTCCTCCCCGCTCTTCGTAGTGCGTCGGCTTGTTCAGGCTGCGGCCACCGGCCGCGATCCAGTCCGCGACGTGATCCACCATCGTCTCCAGCGAAACCGGTGGCGATCCGAACATCCCCTCGCAGCGGGAGGCGTCGCTGAGCAGCGCCGTGGCGGCTTCGGTATGGCGGAATTCCGGCGTCCTGCCGAAGCGGCGCCCGAAGGCGGCGGCGAGCTCGCGGACCAGCACCGGCGGACGGCCGGTGACGTTGAGCACCAGCGGCGGTGTCGCCGTTCGGGCCAGCGACATCAGGCGCGATGGCGTTCGCGTCCCGCTGCCAGATCACGTTCACCGCGCCCATCGTGACATCGACCGGTTCACCGCGGAAGACGCGCTCGCCGATGTCGCGCAGCACGCCGTAGCGCGGTTCGACGGCATAGTTGAGTCGCAGCAGCGCCATCGGGGTTGCCGAGCGTCGCGAAAAGAACTCCAGGATCCGTTCGCGCGCCGAGCGCGGACTGGGCGTACTCGCCCACCGGTGCCGGGTTCGGCGGATTCGTCGGGGCCGGTGCTCGCCAGCGGCCAGAGCGGATAGACGTTGCCGGTGGAGAACGCCACGATCCGGGCGCCGGCAAAGCGCTCGGCCATGGCACCCGGGAGCCACGACGTTGATCGCCCAGGTGCGCGGCTGGTCGCCGCTGGTGCCGAACTTCTGGCCTGCCATGAAGATCACGTTGGCGCAGTCGGGAAGCGCGGCGCGCTGGTCGGCGTCGCACAGATCGGCGGCGATGGTCTCGATGCCGTCGGCATCGAGCGCCGTGGCGCAATCCGGGGGTGGTGAATCGCGCCACCGCCATGACCCGCCGTGTCACGCCGGCGGCATCGGACGCCCGCCGCGCCAGGCGCGCCAGCGACGGTCCCATCTTGCCGCCGGCGCCGAGGATCATGATGTCGCCGTCCAGGGTGCGGAACGCGTCCACCAGCGGATCGGTCGGTTGCGAGAGCAACAGCTCGAGTCCGGCTTCCGTCACGGGTTGCCGGCGGCCGGGGGACTGGTCCCGGGCGTCCCTGGCCATCGGGGTGCCGCGGCATGGCGCCGGCGGCTCGCCGCCGCCGGCCCGGCATTCACCGGCCGGCGCCGACCGCGACCGGTGTCAGCCATCCGTGGGTATCGGCCGCGCGCCCCTGGGCCACGTCGAGGAAGGCGCGCTGCAGCCGCCGGGTGATCGGTCCCGGTTTCCCCTCACCCACCGGAATACGGTCGACACTGCGCACCGGGGTAACCTCCGCCGCGGTACCGGTGAAGAAGACTTCGTCAGCGGTGTACAGCAGCTCGCGGGCGATGGGCCGTTCGCTCACCGCGATGCCGGCGTCGTGCGCCAGCTGCAGAATGGAGTTGCGGGTAATGCCGGTGAGCAGCGTCCCGTCGATCGGCGGCGTGCAGAGCGTCTGGTCGAGCACCAGGAAGACGTTCTGGCCCGATCCTTCGCTGACCATGCCGCCGGGACCGAGTGCGATGCCCTCGGCAAAGCCGTTGGCGAGCGCTTCCATCTTGATGAGCTGGCCGCCGAGATAATTGCCCGCCACCTTGGCGGTAGCCGGAATGGTGTTCGGCGCCACGCGGTGCCAGCTCGACACGCAGGCGTCGACCCCCTGCTCCAGCGCGGTCTCGCCGAGATACGCCCCCCATGGCCAGCAGGGAACGTAGACCTCGATCGGCGACTCGAAGGGCACCATTCCCGCCGCGCCGTAACCCCGCACCACCATCGGCCGGATGTAGCACGCATCGAGTCCGTTGCGCGCCACCACCGCCCGGCATGCCTCCACCAGGTCGTCGCGCGAGTAGTCGAGCGTCATCCGGTAGATCTTTGCCGAGTTGACGAACCGCTGCAGGTGATCGTCGAGCCGGAAGATTGCCGGTCCGTCGGGCGTGGCGTAGCAACGGATCCCTTCGAAGATCGCCGAACCGAACTGGAGCGAATGACAGAGCAGGTGGACCGTGGCGTCGGCCCAGGGGATGAAGGATCCGTCCTTCCAGATCCATCCGGTTTCGCTGATGCGGCTCATGGCACCCTCACGACGGGAGAACGGAACGGCCTACAGCAAGGAATGCACGGCGCCGCCATCGACGGAGATCGCCTGGCCGGTGACGAACCCCGCGTGACGCGACGTGAGGAAGGCGATCATCGCGGCAACTTCCGCCGGCTGTCCCAGGCGTCCGGCCGGCGTGATGTCGAGCCACCGCCGGTAGGCGTCCTCGACCGTCCTGCCCTCCCGGGCGGCGTTCGCGGCGGCAAGTGACTTGAGGCGATCGGTTTCGGTGTACCCCGGCAACACGGTGTTGACCGTCACCCCTCGCGGCGCCACTTCCTCGGCCAGCGTCCGAAAGTAACCGGTCACCCCGGCGCGAAGACTGTTCGACAACACCAGATGCGGCACCGGCGACTTGACCGCCAGCGAGGTGATGCCGACGACGCGCCCCCACTCCCGGTCGCACATGGCCGGCACGAACGCCCGGCAGAGCATGACCGCACTGCGCAGCAGCAGATCGACCGCCTGCTGCCACTGACCCCATTCGAAGCCGAGCGCGTTGCCGGTCGGCGGACCACCAGTGTTGGTCACGAGAATGTCGACCGGACCGAAGTCCGCGGCCTGCTGCACCAGTGTCCCGACCCCCGCGTCGGTCGCCAGGTCGGCCGTCACCCCGAGCACGTCGCCACCGTGGACGGCGAGCTGACGGGCGGCACGCGCAATGTCCTCGCCGTGGCGGGAGCACACCACCACGCGAGCACCCTCCGCAGCCAGGATTCCGGCCGTGGCAAAGCCGATCCCCCGGCTGGCGCCGCATACCACCGCGACGCGATCGCGAACTCCCAGGTCCATCGGGTGCTACCGGCGGAGGTACTGGTCGGTGCCGGTCAGCCAGTCCTGGCGCGGCGGGTGGAAGACGTCGAGATCGAGCGTCTCCTCCATTGCTTCGGCCCGGTGACGCAGCCCGCCGGGGATCAGCAGCACTTCGCCGGCGTGCACGTCGACGTACACGTCGCCGGGTGCGTCGGCCGCGGCGCCGAGCCAGAATCGCAGACACCCCGAAAGGATGTAGGTGATCTGTTCGTTGGCGTGCTCGTGCGCCGGCACGATGCAACCGGTCTTGAGGAACACCTGCGCGATCATCATCTGATCGGTACTCAGCACCTTGCGCGACAGGCGGGGGGACAGGGCCTCGAGCGGCACGTCGTTCCAGCGATGCTTGGTGGCTTCGGACATGGGATTCCCGAGCTCGGGTGGGCGGACACTCCGCTGCGCGGCGCCACGGGCGCCGCCACAGCCGCCCGCACAATCGCGGACCAGCGTATACAATTCAAGCCCCGGGCGGTGGGTCAGCCGCGCGTGCACCAACCCCGCGCACTCCGCCGGCCGGTTTCAACCTGCAGCACGGAGGTCAGCCGGCCATGTCGTACTCGCTCCGAATCAACGGCAGACGCACCACGGTCGATGCTCCGGACGACATGCCGCTCCTCTGGGTGCTGCGCGACGTCCTCGGGCTCAAGGGAACGAAATACGGCTGCGGCGCCTCGTACTGCGGTGCCTGCACCGTCCACGTCAACGGACGCCCTGACCGGTCGTGTCAGCTGGCCATCGGCGACCTCGACGGCGCGGAGATCACGACCATCGAAGGACTGTCGCCCAGCGGCACGCACGCGGTGCAGCGCGCCTGGGTGGAACTCGACGTGCCGCAATGCGGCTATTGCCAGGCGGGACAGCTGATGGCCGCGGCGGCGCTGCTGGAACGCAAACCGCACCCCACCGACGCCGACATCGACGCGGCCATGGACGGCAATCTCTGCCGCTGCGGCACCTACATCCGCATTCGCGCGGCCATTCATCGTGCCGCCGACATCGCCGCCGGCGCCGCGTCGCCGGTGGGCCAGTACTGAGGAGGAACCGATGCCCACCTCGACATTCGATCGCCGCGGATTCCTCCGGGTCACCGCACTGGCCGGCGGCGGTTTGCTGCTCGGCTCGTATTTCGAACCGGTCCGCGCCGGCGCCGCCGGGATCGGCCGCGACGCCGCCGACGGGTTCGAACCCAACGCCTTCATCCGGATTACGCCGGACGGCGCCGTCACCATCATGTCCAAGAACCCCGAAGTCGGCCAGGGGATCAAGACGTCCCTGCCGATGATCATCGCCGACGAATTGGACGTCGATTGGGCGCAGGTAACGGTGGAGCAGGCGTTGAGCGACGCGGCAAGATACGGTCGCCAGTTCGTCGGTGGCAGCAGCTCGACGCCGAGCAACTACGACGGCATGCGGCGGGTGGGGGCGGCGGGACGGCAGATGTTTCTCGCCGCCGCGGCCGCCACCTGGGGCGTGCCGGCCTCGCAGTGTACCACCCATGCCGGCGTCGTCACCCACGGACCCACGGGGCGGAAGCTGACCTACGGGCAGCTGGTGGGCAAAGCGACGACGCTGCCACCGCCCGACCTGCAGACCGTACCGCTCAAGAGTCCGGGCGAATTCACCATCATCGGCAAGCCGGTCCGGTCCGTCGACAATCCCGGCATCGTGACCGGGCAACCGCTCTTCGGTATCGACGTCACGCTCCCCGGCATGGCCTACGCCGTCTACGTCAAGTGTCCCACGTTCGGCGGCAAGGTCGTCAGCGCGGATCTCGCCGCCGTCACGACGTTGCCCGGCATCCGCCATGCCTTCGTGGTCGACGGCGACGCCGCCGGCACCAGCAGCGGCCTGCATGCCGGGGTGGCGATCGTGGCCGACTCGTGGTGGCAGGCCTCGCAGGCCGCCAAGCGGCTCAAGGTGACATGGGACGAAGGGTCGACGGCGTTGCAGAGCAGCGCCGGCTTCGCGGAACAGGCCGCACAACTGGCCCAGCAGCCGCCGCAGCGGAACCTTCGCAAGGACGGTGACGTCGCGGCCGCGTTGGCCCGCGCGGCGAAGACCATCGAAGCGTCGTATCAGTATCCGTTCCTTGCGCACGTCACCCTCGAACCGATGAATTGCACGGCAACCTTCGCCGGCGGCAAGGTCGAGCTCTGGGCACCGTCGCAGGGACCGCAGTCGGGAGCCCAGGACGTGGCGCGAGCCCTGGGGATCGACCCGTCGGACGTCACCGTGCATATCGTCCGTGCCGGCGGCGGCTTCGGGCGCCGCGGCTTCAACGACTTCATGGTCGAGGCCGCGACGATCGCGAAGACCATCGGCGGACCGGTCAAACTGGTATGGCCGCGCGAAGACGACATGCACCATGATTACTACCGTCCGGCCGGCTTCCATTACCTCAAGGGCGGCGTCGATGCCCGGGGAAAGCTCGTCGCGTGGCACGACCATTTCGTGTCGTTCGGCGAGAACGATCGCTTCGCGGCCACGGCGGATCTGTCGGGCTCCGAGTTCCCGGCCCGCTTCGTCCCCGATTTCCAGCTGGACATCTCGTTGATCCCGCTCGGCGTGCCGACCGGATACCTGCGCGCGCCGGGCGCCAACGCGCTGGCATTCGTCATCCAGTCCTTCATCGACGAACTCGCCGTTGCCGCCGGGCGCGATCCGCTGCAGTTCCGGCTCGACCTGCTCGGGCCGGCGCGCATGGTCGACGACAGCTCGATGGCGCAAGCCAGCGGCGCGGGTGAAGAGCAGGCGTTCGGCGGCCGGGGTGCGGGACGCGGCCGCTTCTCGAGCGGCTACGACGCGGGGCGGGCGCGCGCCGTGCTGGAGCTGGTCCGCGACAAGTCGGGCTGGGACCAGCGCCAACTTCCCGCCGGCACCGGGCTCGGCGTCGCCTTCCACTTCTCGCACGGCGGCTATTTCGCCGAGGTGGCGCGGGTGCGCGTCGACGCCGACACGATGATCCACATCGAGAAGATCTGGGTCGCCGGCGACATCGGTTCCCCGATCATCAACCCGCTCAACGCCGAGAACCAGACGCAGGGCGCCGTGCTCGACGGCATCGCCCAGGCGCTCGGTCAGGAGATCACCATCGAGCGCGGCCGGACCGTGCAGAGCAACTTCCACAATTTCCTGCTGCTGCGTCACACCCAGGCCCCGCCGGACATCGAGGTGCACTTCGTCGCCAGCGACCACCCGCCGTCAGGCCTTGGCGAACCGCCGTTGCCACCGGTGATCCCGGCCGTCTGCAACGCGATCTACGCCGCAACCGGCACCCGCATCCGGTCACTGCCGATCGTCAACGCCGGCTTCAAGGTGCTGCGGGAGAGCTGACGCGACCGATGAAGCACTGGCTGGAAACCCGGCAGGTCCTGGCGCAACTGGACGCGTGGCAGCGCCGCGGCGTGCCGGCGGCACTCGCCACCGTGGTCGAGGTGCGCGGCTCGGCCTACCGCCGCGAAGGCGCCAAGCTCGCCGTCGCCGCCGATGGATCGCGCGTCGGCAATGTCAGCGGCGGGTGCCTCGAACTCGACGCCTGCGAAGCCGCTCGCGACGTGCTCGCCACCGGCCAGCCGCAGCTGCGCCGCTATTGCTCGCGGCTGGACGAAATCCGCGCCTGGGACCTCGGCGTCGGGTGCGAGGGCGAAGTCGCCGTCTATATCGAGCCGGTCGTCGCATCCGGTCCGTTCGACATCGGACGCCTCGACGGCGACGAACCGTTCGCCATGTGTACGCTGATCATCGACCACCCGCTGGCCAATGGCGACGTGCCCCGTTACTGGACGATCCGCCCCGGGTGACGCTGCGCCGGTTCCCGCGCCGTTCGCCGCCGTGGTGCGGGACGTCATGGCGTCGGGACGCTCCACGCTCCGCAAAACGGAGATCGGCACCGTCTTCGTCGATATCCTTCGTCCGCCGCCGGTCCTGGCCATTGCCGGCGCCGGCGACGACGCCCGCCCGCTGGCACGGCTGGCCATCGAGCTCGGATTCCGCGTCGTGGTGATCGATCGCCGGCCCGGCCTGCTCACCGCAGAACGCTTTCCCGGAACGATGCTCGTGGCCCGTGACGACGACGCCCTGGCGGCGCATCTCCCTCGCATCACCGAGACCTATGCCGTGGTCATGACGCACCAGTATGCCGATGATGCGCGGTATCTCGCCTCGTTCTGCCGCCTGCCGCTGCCCTACCTCGGGGTGCTCGGACCGCGGCAGCGAACCGAGCGGCTCCTGGCCGGACTCGGTGAAGCGGCCGACCCAGTCCGCGAGCGGATTCACGCCCCGGTGGGCCTGGACATCGGCACCGAAGGCGCCGAACAGGTGGCGATGTCGATCCTGGCCGAGATCATGGCGGTGCAATCCGGCCGGAACACGGTCTCGTTGCGCGAGCGTCTCCAGCCGATTCATGCCGGCGCCGTCTGACGCGCTTCGCATCGGCGGCGTGGTGCTCGCCGCCGGCAGCAGCCGGCGGATCGGTGTCAACAAGCTCCTGGAAACACTCGACGGCACCACCCTCATCGAGCACGCCGTCGGGGCCGCGATCGCCGCCGGCGTCGATCCGCTGGTGGTCGTGCTCGGCCGAGACGCCGACAGGATTCGAACGCTGCTGGCCCCTCACGGTTGTCGGTTCACCGTCAATCCCGCGCCGGATGCGGCCAGTGGTTCGCTGCATTGCGGACTCGAAGCGCTGGCGGGCGAGGTCGACGCGGCCGTCGTGCTCCTGGCCGACATGCCGCGCGTCTCCGCGGCCATGGTGCACCGGCTGCTCGACATCGCGCGGCGCTGCGACGCCGGCATCGTGGCGTCGCGCTACGACGGCGTGATCGCGCCGCCGGTGCTCTTCCGGCGGCTACTGTTTCCGGAATTGATGGCGTGGAACGGTGATGGCGGCCCCAGGCCGATCGTCGAACGCCACCGCCGCGCAGGCCGCCGTTCGTCGATTGGCCGGCGAATCTGCTGTGCGATGTCGACACCGCGGAAGATCTGGCGCGCCTCCGGGAAGGCGAAACCGCTGCGCACCTGACCCGACGCCCCGCAGCTACGCGGCGATGCTGGTGGTACACACCTCTTCGTAACTCTCGGCCAGGCGATCAAGCTCCCGGTCCCACGAGAGATCGAGCGCGGTCCGGCGAGCTCCTTCCGACAGGATTCGCGCCGTATCGGGTCGCATGACGAGTTCCTCGATCGCAGCCGCCATGGCGTCGATGTCGCCCGGCGGATAGGCCAACCCGTTGACGCCGGAGCGGAGATGGTCGGCGACGCCGCCGACCGGGGCGGCGACCACCGGCAGGCCGCTCGACATCGCTTCCAGGATCACCAGCCCCAGCGTCTCGGTGTGCGAGGCGAACACGAACGCGTCGGCGCTGGCGTACAGTCGCGGCAGCACGTTGATCCGGTCGAGGTTTCCCAGGAAGGTGACTCCATCCGGCGCGTGCTCTCGCAGCGCGCGCTCCCGCGGTCCACTGCCGGCGATCACCAGGCGCAACGCCCGGGCGCCGTTGAGCCGCTCCGTCGCCCGCGCAAAGCCGGCCAGGATGCGCTCCACGCCCTTTTCGGGCGCCAGCCGACCCACGTGGAGCAGCAGGAACGCGTCCGTCGCCGCCGTAGGCGCGCCGGAGTACCTCGTCGCGCCGTGCCGGGTGGAACAGGTCCACGTCGACGCCCCGACCCCATACCTCGACGTCGGCCACGCCCAGTGCCTTGCAGTTCCGCCGCCGCGCCCCGGCCCGGCGTGAACACTCGACAGCTGCGGCGGTGGAAGCGCGACAGGTAGCGCTGCACCGGTCGCTCCAGCCAGGGCACGCCGTAGGCCACGGCGTACCGGGAGAAATCGGTGTGATAGGACGACACCACGGGTATGCCGCGCTTCCGGGCGGCGTGCTGCGCCATGCGACCGATCACGAACTCCGTGGCACAGTGCACCACGTCGGGAACGAAGCGCGCCACCACATCGTCGACGTCGCGCCAGGCAGGAACCGCCAGACGGAGGTCGGGATAGAGCGGAAAGGGCGCGCTGGGCAGGGCGATTACCTGCGATGCCGGGTCACCGGCCGATACGAAGACGTCCTCGGGCACGGGCGGGTAGCGCGGCGCGATGACGTCGACGATCCATCCGCGGCGCCGCATCCCGTCGACCGAGAGCGCCGTCACCACCGAGACGCCGTTGAGTTGCGGCGGGTAGGTGTCGGTGGCGTACAGGATGCGCGGCGGGCGCGACGCAAGACCCATGAGACGCAACGCTCGCATTCCTTTCTCACGATCACATCACGATGGCGTCACGGTTCGTTCGCTTGATCACATCTCCACAGCGATCTGCATTTTCGACGCGCTTGAGACACCATCGTGATCGTTCCGTCACCCGTACCCCCGATGCTGATGGGGAAAGGTGGCGCTTCTCCACATGCGGAGGAACGATGGAACGGCCGCGCGGCATCACACGAGTGGTACTGGTGATTCTCGACGGGCTGCGCGCCGACGCCGTCCCGCTCTTCTCCGCTCGCGGCGATCCGCGCGCTGGCCGAGCGGAGCGCGCGGACCTTTGCGGCGAGAACAGTCGACCCGAGCATCACCGCGGCGGCGATCACGTCGCTGTGCACCGGCGTGCCGCCCGAGAGTCCATGGCGTCCGCAGCGACCGGTTCGCCGTGCCGCGCCGCGGCCTGACACCGCTGCCGGGACACCTGCGGGCTCATGGCTTCCGGTCCGCGCCTACATGGCCGCGTGCCACGACCCTACCGCGGCCTGGCGGTCCGCATCGCGGCCCACCTCGGCCTCGACCTCCACTTCGACGGGGCCGGCGCCGACGACGTACTGGCCAGCGCGCTGCCGTCGCTCGTCGCGGGAGCGGCGCGGCGTATGGGTGCTGCACTGGCACTGACGCGGATCAGTCCGGACACGAGCAGGGGTGGACATCGCTGGCGTACGCCGCGGCCGCGCGATGCCTCGACAGCGCCGCTCGATCGCCTGCTCCGAGCCACCGCACTCCTCGACGATCCGGCGACGCTGCTGATGGTCTGCGCCGATCACGGCGGCGGTGGTGTGAACCGGCGCGATCACAACAGCCGTCACCCGCTCGACACGACGATTCCGGTGATCCTCGCCGGGCAGTGCGTCGCCCCGGGAGACTCTCGCCACGGGAACGACGCTCCTCGACATGCCGGCCACCATGCTCTGGGCGCTGGGCGTGCCGCGACCCGAGAGTTACCGGGGACGGGCGCTTGTCGAAGCGTTCCGGTCCGCATCACCGGACGCCGTGGAGACGGTGGCATGATCACGGCCACCGCGGGCCGCCTGCTGCACCGGGTCGATGTCAACGACCGCATCCTTCTCGACCGCTGGTCGCTGGGCGAAGCGTCCCACCGGGCGACGCGGCGCGCGTGGCTGCTCGTCACCCGGGCGGGGGGCCGGCCCTCACCATCGGACTGGTGCTGGTGCCGCTCTGGCTCGCCCCGTGGCCGCGCCGCATCAGTGCCCAGGCCGGGCTGGCGCTTGCCGTCTCGCACCTGCTGGTGCAATGCATCAAGCGCCGCGTCAGCCGGGAACGTCCGGCCGCCACGGCGCTGATCCGATGCCCTGATCGCTTCTCGTTTCCGTCAGGCCATGCCACCGCCAGTCTCGCGGTGGCACTCACCTACGCACTGGCCTTTCCGGCCGCCGGCGGCCCGCTGCTGGTGCTCGCCGGTCTCGCCGGCTGGAGCCGCGTCGTGCTCGGCGTCCACTTCCCGAGCGACGTCGTTGCCGGGCAGCTCCTCGCCGTCGTCACCGTCGTCGCGGTGCGCCTGCTGACCTGATCCGTCGGCCCGCTACGGCCGGGTGACGGCAAGGCCGTCCACCTGGATGTCGATCATGTGATTGGCGCGGATCCCCGCCTGTCCGCTGGTGCTTGCGCCGCCGAGCTGTGAGACCGCGTAGGCACGGACCTGGGTACCGTTCGCCAGGAAGTGCACCGAGTCACCCCGTACCTCGATGGCCAGCGTATTGGTTGCGGCGCCGGTCGTGGCGTCCTCCTTGTGCACCGCCGCATCCGGCGTGAGTGCCTGGATCGCGGTCGGTGCCGCCACGCCCACGCGATGGGAAATCAGCACCGCACCGTCCTTGGGCCGGATGACGAAGTAGAGATAGTTCTGGGTCGCATCCTGCAGGTGGCTCCCGCCGATGAAGAGCCCGTATGTCTCGTGGCCCATGCTCTTCTGCTGGGAAAACGTGGCACTGACGGTGTAGTTCCCGTGCGCCATGCCCTTCGCGTGGTAGTAGATCGCCCAACCGTTCGGCGCCGACCTGATATGGTAGCCGCCACCGCTCGCGACAAAGCTCACCGCCGTCGCCGCCGGGGCCGGGCCCGGCCGCGGGTCGAACCGCATCATCCACCCGGCCGGCAGCTTTCCCGATCCGACCGGCCGGCATCCCGCCGCCCATCCGTCCCATCCGTCCGCCCTGGGCGTAGAGCGGCGCGGCAACCATCAGCAGCAATCCGGTTGCCTGCATCAGCCCTGCTCTCGACATCTCCGTACTCCTCCTGATCAGACCCGGCGCGGCCATTCGCCCGGGGGGCTGGTAAACAAGCGCCGGGGAAGGGCCGGCGTAAGTCCCCGCCGTCAGCGTGCCGTGAACGGCAGCGACGCCGCGGAGCGCACCACGCGGAACGCAAAATCCAGCGTATCCGGTTCGCCGGGATAGAGCGCCGCAAACGGCGCGCGGATGATGCCCCCCTGTGCCGGCCCTTCATCGGATTCCTCGAAAGCCAGCACCTGCAACCAGCTCTCGGCCGCGTCGCGCCCGCCTGAGGCGAGACTCCAGGCAATGCCGAGCGGACTCGATGCGTCGACCGACCAGGTGCTGTCTGCCACCCGCACGCCCGCGGGCGCGATTACGGTGACCGGGGGCGTGCCCAGCAGCCAGCGGCCGGCCAGCGCGTCGGGGGAATCGAGCGGGGCGAGCCGCAGCGAGCGGGATGGAGCAGTCAGGCGGAGTTCGACGACGGCGCGGAAGACCGGTCCGAACGCGCTGCGCCAGCGCGCTGCGCACCAGTCGGGTCCGGACCACCAGCGTGTCGCCGTCGGCGCGCACCGTTACTGGCGTGTCGAGCGTCACCATCGAATCGTTGACGTCGCGGTGCGGAAATCCGGGACCGACCCGCACCCGAGCCACTCCCGCCCGGGGCCCGACCACGGCGCGCCACGATGCCGGCCACGTTCCCGCCGCCGGAAGCACCGGTGGCGGCGGCAGCATCGACACCGCCTGCGGTCCCAGCAGGTCACTCACCGTCTGGCGATAGAGCGCCACGACGTCGGCGACGTGGTGCGCTGCGTCCTGCGGCGAGAGATACGGCGCCCACCGCGGCCCCAGGCCGATGTTGTGGTCGATGACCGTGGCCAGCGACATCAGTTGCGGATACGTCGTGTTCGGTCCGACCGCGTCCATCGCCTGGCGCAGCCGCCAGCTCCACACCGGCTCGGTCGCGCGGAGCACATCCCAGTCGCCGCCCCATTCCCCGCGCCGGACCGGCAGCCGTGTGCCGAATCGGGCCAGCAGATGTTCGAAGTACCCGTCCGGCGTGGCGATCACGATCGCGGTTGCGTGACCGCTCGCATTCCATTCCGCCACGGCGTCCGGCAGCCGGATGGCGCAACTCGGGTCGCCGTTGTCGGTCTCGTCCTGCACCAATGTCAGCGGCAGCGTGTCGACCGGATGGGCCAGTTCGGTGGCGACGCCCAGCTGCAACACCTGGTCGTCGCCGGTACCGGGCGGAAATCGCCGCGGATTGACCACCCGGGCGCACTCCGGCGGCAGCCCCCAGTCGGTCATCCCGGCGGTATAGCCACCCGGTTCGATGTCGACCAGGCACGCGCGCCCCGGTCGACGACTGCCAGTAGAACGGATGGCCCACCAACGCCGCCGGCAGCGCCGGCGACAGCGTGAGATTCGGTCCCATCAAGCAGATAACGGATTCCGGCGGCGGAGAGTGCGTCCACCAGCGCTTCCGACACCGCCGGCACGTCGTTGACCACGGCCACCGTCGGCCGGCGTCCCAGTTCCCGCTGAACGCGGTCGAGATGCATGGTGAGCAGTTGCAGCGCGCTCGGGAACGCGGCGGCGTGGGCGCTCAACAACGTCGCGCCGACGCCGATGCGACCACTGATGACCAGCTTCTTCAGCCGCGCGATCTGGTCCGGCTGGTCGTGATAATGATCCAGCCACGCCTCGACCGCCCAGCCGCCTTCCTCGAACCAGGCAAACCGGGGATCGTGCTCCGCGGCGTCGATCGCGGCGTCGAGGGAGTGGATCCGCAACGCCTGGATCGCCGAGGGCGGCGCGGTGTACCCGATGTCGAGGTGTGACCCCGGCACCACGAACACCGTGTCGGCCGGACCGGCTGCGCGTGAACGCCGCCGACTTCCGGCCGCACGCCGCCAGGCACGCCGCGGCCGCCACCAGCAGCCACCCCGCCGGCGGCTGCCGGCGGGAGCGCCCGGTCACGCCGGCTCGGCGATGCACCAGGTCACGACCGCGGACGCCCGACTTTGATCAGCACCGCACCGTGCCGCGGGACGGAAATGGTGATCGATCCGGGGGGCGCGCCGAGGTTCTTGTGCAACCAGAGATCGCGCACCGGCTGGCTTGCCGGACAGGCCAAGATCGCTCCACCGGACGGTGATCGGTTGCGCCACCAGATCGCGATTGAACAGCCCCACCGCCATGGTGCCGTCCGCAAGATGCCGGGCCCAGACCTCGGTACGACCGACCTGCGCCACGCGCGTCGCGGGGCGTGCCGAGCTGGTCCTGGTCGACTGCCAGCACCTCGTCGTTGCCCGAGCAGATTGGTGGTGAACTGATCGAGCTGCGTCAGGTCCGCGCCGATCAGCAGCGGCGCCGCCTGCAGTGACCAGAGCGTGATGTGCGTGATCTGCTCGTCCGGCGTCAGCCGCGTCGGACGCAGCGAATCGCCCCATCCCAGCATCCCCACCACCAGCATGTCGGTGTCGTTCCAGTGGCCCGGCCCGGCATACTGCTCGTGCCCGGTCTGGGCAAAGCCGATGCCCGACATGCTCCCCCACGAATCGTTGATGTCGCCGGTGACGCGCCAGAGATTGCCGCCGACCTGTGCGCCCCACTGCCACACCTGGCCCATCCCGTACTGGCACAGCGAGTAGACGAAATCGCGGTCGATGCTGTCGAGCGCGGCGCGCATCACCAGATAGGGACGTCTGCAGACCGGGGAGCGAATCGAGATTCGGTTCGACCCGCGTGTAGGAACACCAGTCGTACTTGAGGTAATCGAAGCCCCACGACGCCCAGGTCCGGGCGTCCTGCAATTCGTGCTGATAGCTGGCCGGGAATCCCTGGCAGGTCTGCGGACCGGGCCCCGAGTAGATCCCGATCTTGAGCCCCAGGCCATGGACGTAATCCGCCAGCGCCTTCATGTCGGGGAACTTGGCGTTGGTGGTGATCGTGCCGTCGGGATCGCGCGGGCCTTCCCACGCGTCGTCGATGTTGACGTACGTGTAGCCTTGTCGCGGCGAGTCCGCTCGTGCCAGTGCTTCCGCCGCCGCGCGCACCTTGCCGTCGTCGACTCGCGGTCCCCAGACATTCCACGAATTCCACCCCAGCGGCGGCGTCAGCGCCAGCATGTGTTGTGCCGCCCACGATGGTGAACCGGCCTGTGGTCTTGCCTCCGGGCCCGCTGATGGTCACCGTCACCAGCGTCGGACCGAAGCGTTGCAGCGTTCCGGTGATCACGCCGGTGTGTTCGTCGACCGAGAGCCCCGGCGGCAGATTGCTGACCTGGAAACGGAGCGGGCCGGTCCCCGACGCCGGAATCCGGAACAGGAACGGCCGGCCCGGCGTGGCGCCGGTGATCCGGGGATAGTTCAGCATCGGGGCACCGCTGGTGTGGATCGGCGCGATGGCCGGCGCCGCTTCCGTCGGGGGTGCCGTCGTCGCCGGACTCGAGGCTCCCACCGCCATCACGATCGCCGCGCCACCCCAGTCCGCCACGTCGTCGCGCCCGTCGTCACCGCCATTGCCGACGTACAGGATCATCCGGTGCGCTCCGGCGAGATCGACCGAAACCGGCCGCGGTGCGTCGCCGGAACGCAGCACCCCCGAGTCGTATCGCCGCTTGCCGTCGACCCAGACCTCGAACGTCACCGATCCGCGGCCCGTAGCGCGGGCGTCGTCGATGCCGACTTCGGCCACGAACCGCCGCGCGGCGCCGTGCAGATCGATCCACAGCTCACCGTTCGAGGTGACACCCAGCCCATGGACGAACGTCGTGCCGCCGAGGGTGATCGGGACCGGTGCCGGCGTGGCGCCCCGCGCCGCGCGCACGCGGATCGCCGCCTGGCCGGGTCGGGGCCGCCCCGCGCCGACCAGCTGCGACAGGTCGAGGCCGTCGACCCAGACCGCATTGGCCGGAGGGGTGGCGCCGTCCAACGTGCCGACCTGCTGGGCACGCAGCGCGCCGGCCGGGACGGTGAACGCCGCCGCGAGCACGGCGACGGCAGGCATGAAGCGACGGTGAGTCACGAGATACACTCCGATGCGACGGGGATGGGGATATCCTAATGTATCCTTTCAGCCTCTCTGCGAGGGCCAGCCCATGACGACCGGCCGGATGGAAGCGTTCAGCGACGGCGTTGTTGCCATCTTGATCACCATCATGGTGCTGGACCTGCCGCTCCCCCGGGGCCCCGACTGGGCGGCGCTGCAGCCGGTCGTGCCCGAGCTGCTCGCCTACATCCTCAGTTTCGTCTTCCTCGGCATCTACTGGAACAACCACCATCACATGCTCCACCTCACCGGGCGGGTGACCGGCGGCATTCTCTGGGCCAATCTCCTGTTGCTCTTCTGCTTGTCCCTGGTCCCGTTCTGTACCCGGTGGCTCGCCGATCGTCCGTCGGCTGCGGTCCCCGCCGCCTGCTACGGCATCGTGCTGATCGGCGCCGCGTGTGCGTACACGCTGTTGCAGACCGCGATCGTCCGGGACCAGGGCGAGGGTTCACGGCTGCGGCAGGCCGTGGGCCGTGACCGCAAGGGAAAGGTCTCGCTGGCGCTGCTACGCCATCGGCATTGCGCTCGCCTTTGTGGATCCCTGGTTGGCCGACGCCCTCTACGCACTCGTGGCGGTGATGTGGCTGGTACCCGATCGGCGCATCGAGACATTCATCAGCCGCGAGGCGGCACCGTGAATCCTCCTGCTTTCCGGACGTCGATCGCCATGCGGTGCAGGCCGGTGGTGCCCCCGCAACGACGGGAGGCCGGATGTTTGCGATGATTCTCGACCAGCCCGGCGCCGCGCTTCGGGCCGGCGAGCTTCCCGATCCACAACCGGGCCCGGGTCAGGTCCGCCTCGCGGTACGCGCCTGCGGCGTCTGCCGCACCGATCTGCACATCGTCGACGGCGAACTCGCCGAACCGCACCTGCCGCTGGTCCTCGGCCATCAGATCGTCGGGACATGGTCGACCAGATCGGGCGACGGCGTCGCACGACATCCGGCCCGGCGACCGCGTCGGCGTGCCGTGGCTTGGCTGGACCGACGGCAGCTGCCGCTACTGCCGCGAGGGCCGCGAAAATCTGTGCGACCAGGCGCGCTTCACCGGATACGACGTCGATGGCGGCTACGCCGAATACGCCGTCGCCGATGCGCGCTATGCGTTGCCGATCCCCGCGGGCTACCCCGACGCCCAGGCGGCACCGCTGCTCTGCGCCGGCCTGATCGGATATCGCGCCTATCGCATGACCGGCACGGCCCGGCGCCTCGGACTGTATGGGTTCGGCTCCGCGGCGCACATCCTGGCGCAGGTGGCGCGGCACGAGGGGCGCGAGATTTACGCGTTTACCCGGCCCGGTGACGCCGCCACGCAGGAATTCGCCCGCGGGCTCGGCGCCGCGTGGGCCGGTGGCTCCGACCAGGCCCCGCCGGTGCCGCTCGACGCCGCGATTCTCTTCGCGGCCGTCGGCACGCTGGTGCCCGCAGCACTCGACGCCGTCGTCAAGGGCGGCACGGTCGTCTGCGCCGAAATCCACATGAGCGACATTCCGGCGTTTGCGTATCGATTGCTGTGGGAGGAGCGCGTACTGCGGTCAGTGGCCAATCTCACCCGCAATGACGGCATCGAGTTCCTGGCGCTGGCGCCACGAGTCCCGGTGCGGACCGAAGTGGACGTGCTGCCCCTCCGCGAGGCCAACACGGCGCTCGATCGGTTGCGGCGCGGTGACCTGCAGGGCGGGTTGGTGCTGCAGCCCTGACCGGCCCAGCGTGAGCAGGCGCTGTTCGACCCCGTCCGGAAGAGCTGGCGGCGTCAGCGGGATCGGCTGGACCAACGGCCGGGCGGGCAGGAACCGCACCGCCGTGGTGTATGTTTCCCAGCGGAGACGTCGCGAATGTTCGACGAGCCAGGACCCGGAGGTTGCCATGCGCCGCCATCCCCACTGCACCACCGCCGTGCTCATCGCTGTTGCCGTGCTCGCCGGTTGCTCACCGAGCCCCGCGGCGGGCCAGAGTCATCACGTCCAGGCGCCGGGAACCGGCTGGGCCAAGCCGTCCGATGCGACGCTCCGCACGGTGCTCACCCCCGAGGAATACGCGGTGACGCAGCAGGCCGCCACCGAAACGCCATTCCGGAACGCCTACTGGAACAATCACCAGGCCGGCATCTATGTCGATGTCGTCTCCGGTGAGCCGCTCTTCTCCTCGCTCGACAAGTTCGATTCGCACACCGGCTGGCCGTCGTTCACGCGTCCCCTGGTGGCGCGCAACATCGCCACCGACGACGACCGCAGCCTGGGCATGGACCGCACCGAGGTCCGTTCGACTCACGCCGGCTCGCACCTCGGCCACGTCTTCGACGACGGGCCGGCACCCACCGGACTGCGGTACTGCATCAATTCGGCCGCGCTGAAGCTTCATTCCGGTCGACAGTCTCGAGGCCGACGGCTACGGCCAGTTCCTGCCGCTGTTCCGGCACCGCGGGAGCTGACCCGTCACGGCGCCTTGCGGGGCGTGACGTAGAAGTTCTCGTCGACCTTGAACTCGGCGGGGTCGCTCAGCTTGAGCGGCGTGGTCTGCCAGGCCTCCGTCGGGTGGATCCAGCCATACGTGCCGTCGGCCACCGTCACCTTGAGCGGCATCGCGAACCCCGGCACCACGTTGGTATAGTGGTACGAGAGCGTGTCGCCGCTGATCCGGTATTCGAAGACCGGAATCATCGTGGTGGTCAGGTACTCCGCGAACACCTTCGACAGATCGATTCCCGACGCCGTGCTGATGTAGTTCTCGATCTGCTCCGACGTGACCGTCTGGTGCCAGAACCTCTTGTTCAACCCCTGCAGAACCGCCCGCCACTTGTCGTCGTTGTCGACCAGCTGGCGGATGGTGTGCAGCATGTTGCCGCCCTTGTAGTACATGTCGCCCGAACCGCTGGCGTGCACGCCGTGAGCCGCCGCGATCACTGGTGCGTCGTTCCGCACCAGCCGGCGTGTCCCGATGACGTACTGGGCCCCTTGCGCCTTGCCGTCCTGGCACTCGACGTAGAGGTTCTCGGCGTAATTGGCGAACGATTCGTGAATCCACTCGTCCGCCTCGTCCTTGGCGGTGATGTTGTTGCCGAACCACTCGTGGGCGCTCTCGTGCACGATGATGAAGTCCCACGTCGAGCCCGCTCCCGTGCCCGACAGGTCGCGCCCGAGGTAGCCGTTCGCGAACCGGTTGCCGTACGCCACGCCGCTCTGGTGCTCCATGCCGAGGTGCGGCGCCTCGATCAGCTTGTAGCCGTCGGGATACCAGGGATACGGACCGAACCAGTGACTCGAAGCACGACAGCATCGACTTCACCCGCGGCGTCCACCACACCTCTGCGGTGTCGAGATGATACGCCAGCGGCCAGAAGTCCAGCGTCAGCGTGCCGCTCTCCCCCTGGAAGAGGCTGCTGAAGTGCGCGTAGTACCCGGCGTTGATCTCGACGTCGTAGTTGTTGATCGGCTCGGTGACGAACCATTCCCAGGTCGCGGTCCCGTCGGGATGGTGCACGACCGAGCGGAGCCGGCCGTTCGAGGCATCCTGCATCGAGTCGGGGATCGTGATCGCGATCCGCTGGCTGTCCGGCTCGTCGCCGCCGTAGTCCTTGTTCGGCCACCACACCGAGGCGCCCAGCCCTTCGTTGGCCGTCGCCACCCACGGATGCCCCATCGAGTCGATCCGCCAGATCAATCCCCCGTCCCACGGAGGCCGGCGCGCCGCCCGCGGCTTGCCGTGGTAGTAGACGGTGACCGTGTGCACCGTCCCTGTCCGCTGCGGCGCCACGAGCGACACGAAGAACGCGTTACTGTCGCGCCGGAAGCTGAGACGGCGACCGGCCTGTACCATGCTGTCGGCCACCAGCGGCTGCTGCAGATCGATCTGCATCGTCCGGCCCGGCTTCAGCACCCGGTAGCTGATGCCGTTCCAGCCGCTGATGGTGCTGTCTCGCAGTGAAACCGCGGTGTGAAGGTCGTAGAAGGTGACGTCCCACCACGCCCGGTCGGGCCCGTTGGCCCCCCGGAGCGTATCGGCGTGCGAAAAGACATGGGGCGCGCGCCCTTGCGCCGCGGCGGAAACCGCCGGGAACGCCAGAACAGGCAGCAGCAGGAAGCGAGTCAGACGCATGGTCTCACCGGAAGAAGGCCGACGGACGTGGGGGATAAAGGCGCGAACGCGCTCCAATGATCTCCTCGCCGGCGCAGGCGCGCAATTGCGCCGGGTCAGGCCCTGAGGGGCTTCAGCAACGCCACCTGTACGGCGTCGACGACCAGCTGCAGGTCGTTGAGCTTGCCGAGCAGCGGGACACCGAGGCGCTCGATGGTGTCGTGAATGGCGGGGAGGTAGCTCGACCCGGTGAGGAAGACCAGCCGCGGCAGCAGCCGGGCGTTGGTGGCGCTGAGTCGCTGATGGAACTCCAGCCCCGACATCCCCGGCATCATGATATCGCTGACGATCGCATCCGGCGCCGCGGCCGCGATGAATTCCAGCGCGCGCTCGCCGGATTCCGCCTCGATCACGGTGTGACCGTTTCGCTCGAAGAACTTGCCGAGCACCCGGCGGATTCCGGGATCGTCGTCGACGATCAGGATGCGGGCCATCCTCGAATAGAGCGGTCGGCGGGCGAAGGTCAAGGGCGCACGCGTTTGGCCCGCGCGACCGGCGCGCCTAGTTTTGGGCGCTATGACCGGAATTCGTTATGAAACGACCGCGCAGGACATCGCCTCCCGTTCACTCCACGTGACCGTCGATGTCGACCGGCTCGGCGCACTCGAAGCGAGCACCGTCCGCCGCTTCGCCGCCCAGGCCCGCATTGCCGGGTTCCGCAAGGGGCACGTCCCCGAACCGGTGGTACGCCGCCGGTTCGAACCGGAGATCCGCCAGTCGGTCCTCGAAGCCGCGCTGCGTGAAAGCTGGGACACGATCGTCAAGGACACCGACCTCAAACCGGTCGGCGATCCCCAGGTCCGCCAGGTGCAGTACCAGCCGGGACAGCCCTTGCAGTTCGACCTGTTGATCGAAATCCGCCCGACCATCACCCTGGAGAAGACCGGCGGCTTCGCTCTCACCCGCACGGTCCAGCCGGTCACCGACGAGGCCGTCCGCGAGCAGCTCGACCGCCTCCGGGAACAGCACGCCACGTGGCGGCCGGTCGAAGGCGCCAGACCGAAGCCGGGTCAGCTGGTGTCGGTCACCGTCACCACCCTCGAGGCGGGCCAGGAACCGGGGCCGGGCCAGCGGCACGAACTCGTCCTCGGCCAGGGCCAGACCATTCCCGAGATGGAAGAGCGCATCATGACGCTCCTGCCCGGCGAGACGGTCGAGAGCGACGTCCGGTTCCCCGACGATCATGGCGACGAGTCGCTCCGGGGCCAGATCGCGCCACGTCCGCATCGCACTCCACGAGATCAAGGAGCAGGTGCTCCCACCGCTCGACGACGCCTTCGCCCGCGAAATCGGCGATTTCGACTCCGTCGCGGCACTCGAGGCCGCCGTCCGCACCGATCTCGAATCCGATGCCGTCCGCGATGCCGATGCCCGGGTCCGCGAGGAACTGATCCGCCAGCTCGCCGAGGCCAACGACGTCCCGGCCCCGCCGTCGCTGGTGCATCGCCTGCTTCATCTCTTCGCCGAGAGCTACCGGATCGACCCGGACCAGTTCGAGAGCTTCTCGGGCTCGTTCCGCCCGGTGGCGGAAGCGCAGGTCAAACGAGAACTGATTCTCGATGCGGTGACCACGGCCCGGAACCTGCGTGCAACCGAAGCAGAGATCGACGAACGTGTGGCCGAAATGGCGGCCCGGCGGGGGGTCGATCGGGCCAAGCTGTACGCCTCGCTGGAGCAGGGGAAACGGCTGGGCGAGCTGGAGCGTGCGATCACCGAGGAGAAGACCTTTCGCTGGCTTCTCGAGCAATCCACCGTCACCGAGGGCAAGGCGTGACCCACGCCACGATCTATCCGCCGTACATCATCGAACGTTCGTCCCGCGGCGAGCGGACGTACGACATCTTCTCGCGCCTGCTGCTCGACCGGATCGTGTTTCTCGGCGCGCCGATCAACGACGACGTGGCCAACATCATCATCGCCCAGCTGCTCTTCCTCGAGGCCGACAACCCCGAGAAGGACATCTACCTCTACATCAACTCGCCGGGCGGGATGGTGTCGAGCGGGATGGCCATCTACGACACGATGCAGTACCTGCGGGCGCCGATCAACACCATCTGCATGGGGATGGCCGCCTCGATGGGATCGTTCCTGCTGGCGGCGGGCACGAAGGGGAAGCGGGCCGCGCTGCCCCATTCCCGCATCATGATCCACCAGCCGTCGGGTGGCGCCCAGGGGACGGCGGCGGACATCGAGATCCAGGCGCGCGAGATCCTCTACCTGCGCACGCAAGATGAACGAGATCTACGCCCGGCACACCGGCCAGCCGCTGGAGCGCATCGAGCGCGACATGGAACGCGACCGTTTCATGAGCGCCGACGAGGCCGTCGACGTACGGCCTGATCGACACCGTCTTCGGCCCGCGAAAGAAGGCGGATTCCGGGGCGGCGTCTTGACCGGGAGACGTTTTGCCGGTATGTCCAACCAGGGGCCGCATCGGTCGCGGACGCCGGCCCGGGGAGCGTAACGGAAGCATCATGTCCAACGACAAGCATCTGCGCTGTTCGTTCTGCGGCAAGAGCAAGGATTCGGTCCGGAAGTTCATTTCCGGCCCGTCGGTCTATATCTGCAATGAATGCATCACCCTCTGCAACGAGATCCTGGCGGAGGACGAGGAGCGCGAAGCGACCGAACACCAGCGCGCCGTCCCCACGCCGCAGGAGATCAAGGAAACCCTCGACCAGTACGTGGTCGGCCAGGAACGCGCCAAGCGCTCGCTCTCGGTGGCGGTCTACAACCACTACAAGCGGATCAACTCCGGTCCGCGCGAGGCCGGCGACGTCGAGCTGGAGAAGTCCAACATCCTCCTCCTCGGCCCCACCGGCACCGGCAAGACGCTGCTGGCGCAGACGCTGGCGCGCATCCTCGACGTGCCGTTCACCATCGCCGATGCCACCACGCTGACGGAAGCGGGCTACGTCGGCGAGGACGTCGAGAACATTCTGGTGCGGCTGCTGCAGGCCGGCGATTTCAACGTCAGCGAGTGTGAACGCGGCATCGTCTACATCGACGAGATCGACAAGATCGCGCGCAAGTCGGAGAACCCCAGCATCACGCGCGACGTCTCCGGCGAGGGCGTCCAGCAGGCGCTGCTCAAGATCCTCGAGGGCACGGTGGCCTCGGTGCCGCCGCAGGGCGGCCGGAAGCACCCGCAGCAGGAATACATCCAGGTCAACACCCGGGACATCCTGTTCATCTGCGGCGGCGCCTTCGACGGGCTGGACAAGATCATCCAGTCCCGCCTGGGCCGCGCCCGCATCGGGTTTGCCGACGACGCCGCGCTCGCACCGGGGCTGGCATTCGACGAGACCCATCCGTACGCCGCGGTCGAGCCCGACGACCTGCTCCGCTTCGGGCTGATCCCCGAGCTGGTCGGCCGGTTGCCGGTGCTGGTGGCGCTGGAATCCCTCGACGAAGAAGCGCTGGTGCGGATTCTCGTCGAGCCCCGCAACGCCCTCACCAAGCAATACCAGCGGCTTTTCGACCTCGAGGGCGTCGGGCTCACCTTCGACCCCGAAGCGCTCCGCGCCGCGGCGCGCAAGGCCATCACGCGCCAGACCGGCGCCCGCGGGTTGCGCGCCATTCTCGAACAGCTGATGACCGACATCATGTTCGAGCTGCCGTCGCGGCACGACGTCCGCGAAGTCATCGTGACGCCCGGAATCGGTCCTGCAGGGATCGACGCCGCTGGTGGTCACCGAACGGCCGCGCCAGAAGAAGGAAGCCTAGTTCCCCGTCGCGAGACCCCGGTGCCACCGGCCGCAGCCGCACCCCGCGCGTCGCGTCCGGCCGACGCCGATCCGGCGGCCGTCTTCCTCGGCAGCTTTCCCGATCCGCTCCATCCGCTGCATCCCCGGGCAGCCGGAGTATGCCCTGGTGGGGCGCTCGAACGTCGGCAAATCGTCGCTGGTCAACGCCCTCACCGGCAACCATGGCCTGGCCCGGGTCAGCTCGACGCCCGGCAAGACCGGCGTTGCTCAATGTCTACCGGCTGCCGTCGTGCTATCTCCTCGACCTTCCCGGCTATGGCTACGCCCGGGCCGCCCGGTCGACCCGCGAACTGCATCGGCGGCTGATCGACGACGTCATCGTCCGCCGCACCGCGCTCACCGGCATCGTCTGGCTGCTCGATGCCCGCCACGAGCCGTCCCGCCTCGATCGCGACATCCGCCGCCTCCTGGGCCAGGCGGGGCGCCCGGTGCTCGCCGTGCTCACCAAGGCCGATCAGGTGCCGCCACGGCAGTACCGGTCGCTGCTCGCCGCCCGCGCCGCCGACTTGGCGCTGGCCGCGGATCAGGTTCAATTGGTGAGCGCCCGTTCGGGCCTGGGCATCCCCGAGTTGCGTGACGCGCTGGGCGCCGGGCGCAAGGAGGAGCCATGATGAAATCGTTCACCGCGCTCGGGGCCGCAGTCGCCGTCGCCCTGGCGATTCCCGCTGCGCTCGCCCGCCCAGCAGCAGTCCGACACCGCCGGCGGCGGCCTCCCGGCCGGCAAGGGCACCGTGCCGCTGTCCGAGATCCAGCTGCAACTGCAGAGCACCAACCTGGTGATCGTCTTCGTCCCGCTCGACGAATCGGTCCTTCGCCTGCTGGCGCCGGACTCCTATCGGTCGCTGCATGCGCTGGTCGAGAGCTACCGACCGAAGATCGACAGCATCGCGCAGGACAACGGCGTGCAGCATCCCGGGTTGGCGCTGGTCAGTTTCACCGGACTCGAGCCCAACACGCCGTTCCATCCCGAGCTGTTGACCGTCACCGTGCACGCCCAGGCGGTCCGGCCGGTGGGCGTGGTGGCGATGTCGCCGTCGTTCTCCGACCGCGTGCTGGCGGTGCACCAGCAGGTCACCGCGATCTTCGTCTTCGATCGCATCGCTGCCGCTGCGCGAGTCGTTCACCGTGAGCTATCTCGACGGGACCAGCGACGACTGGCAGTCGCGACTGCCACGGCTCGACGACGAGCGGACCCGCATTCTGGGCCGGATGCACGCCAGCCCAGGACACCAGCCGGCGCTGACCGATGCCGCATCGACCGCTTGAAGAAGGTGACCGTCCCCGCCGGCCGTCCGGCGTCTCACCGATACCTTTCTCGCCGACCTCGACGCCGCGCTCGGCGGCACCGGGCGCCGACTGGAACGTCGTGGCGCGCGACACCCTCTTCGCGCTGGCCTACCCCGGGCAGGGCAGCTGGCCGGAACGGGCCGACGACCGATCGCTGCCGGCCGCGTCCCGCCTGGCGTTGGCGGCGCTCGATCCCCGCAACATCACGCTCGAGCCGGAGTACTACGCCGAGGTCGACGCCGAGCGCTTTGCCCGCGTCAAGCCGCTGCTCTGGCTCTGGTATTCGTTCGACCGGCTCCCGATCGGCGGACAGCATGTCGCCCTCGGCGTCGAGTTCCGCCGCCTGCTGGCGCCGCGGATCTTTGCCCGCGTCGGCGCCAATTTCAAGTGCTTCCAGCACGTCGAGTTCTCGTTCGGGTATCAGCTGGAGGTGGGCGACGACGTGGTGGTGCACCGGCATGTCCTGCTCGACGACCGCGGTGGCATCACCCTCGGCAACCGCGTGTCGATCTCGGACTACGCCAACATCTATTCGCACACCCACAGCATCGTCGACCAGAAGGACGTGACGTCGCTGCCGCACCGTGCTCGAAGACGACGTCCGCATCACCTACCACGCCACGGTCCTGGCCGGGGTGCGGGTCGGACAGAACGGCATGGTCGGCGCCGTGGCACTCGCCACCCGCGACGTCCGCCCCTATCACGTCTACGTCGGCATTCCCGCCAAGTCGATCCGCGTCAAGCCGAACGCCCCGCGCCACACCGCCGAGACCCACCGGGTCCCGAAGCGCAATGGCGCGGACCGAAGTGAGCATCGCGCCGGCGCGCCCGTCTACCGCGCCGCCTCACCGCGCGCGGCATGGCAGATCACCGCGCCGGTCACCGCCGGCACGGAGTCGGCCGGGAATCACCTTCAAGCACTTCGCCCGCTTCGCTCCGACAGCCCCGCCACCTGCGGGTGGGACGGATCGAAGATCGATTCCCCTTCGATCGGCCCCCACAGCGCCCACCGGGTGGTGATCCACAACCCCGACGCCAGCGGCAGGAACGTCATCGTGCCGCCGGCGGAGTGCTTCTTCATCCACTCGGGGCAGATTCTCGTGGGTGTAGGTCAGCCCCAGCAGCGCCAGGTTGTGGGCGTCGAGCATCAGCTCACCGCTCAGGTCGACGCGCGCCGACTTTCGCACCGGCGTGAACGCGATCCGCAGCGTGTCGTGGTTGATCTTCTTCGACCGCGCCAGCTGGAAACAGTGGTCGTCGAGAAACCAGTCCGAAAAGAGCACCCGCGGATCGGGACCGTAGAACTCCACCACCGGCTGACCGTCGCGCCGCACCACCCGCTCGAATCCCAGCAACCGCAGCGTGTCGGGATCGATGCTCTCGACCGGCCAGCGCGTCAGCACCTCCAGCGTGGTGTCGGCGACTTTCGGTGTTGAGCGCCATGCCGTAGATGGTGCGGCTGTGGATCAGCCGCGTCACGAACGCCAGCTGGTGCGACGCGATCGTCTGCGTCGATCACGTCGAGCGCGTTCTGGGCGCTGGCCAGCACCCGGCCGAAGACGTCGTCGGAGAGGCTCTTCTTGCCGCAGTAGCGGTTGCGGGAAATGGCGAGCAGGTCAGGCAACCGGAGCACCGTGGCCACCAGCCGCATCGATGCCGACCGCGAGGCCGCCGGCTGGAACCGTCGACCACCAGCGGTGCGCGGCGGTCGTAGCCGATGGCCGCCACCCGGAGCAGGTAGTGCCCCGGAGCCGGGGCGGTGAGCTGGAATGCCCCCGAGGCCGAGGCGAGCGCGATCTGGAGCGCGTGTCCGCTGCCGTCGCGCAGTTCGGTCAGCGCGCCGGGAATCGCGGCGCCGGTCGCGGCGTCGACCACCCGGCCCCGCACGGTCTGCGCGCCGAGCGCCGCCGCCGCGCCGAACAGCAGCAGCGCCAAAGCGCCGGCCCGGACCGGCACCGGGCTACCGCACCCGCAACACACCGTCGACCACACCGGCGTCGCCGCTGGAGCAGCAGGCGCTCGATTGCATCGACGGCGCGGACCGCGCGGGGCCAGGTGCACAACCGCCGCGCGTCCGCGGGCGAAAGCCAGCGGAACTGATCGTGCTCGCGACCGATGGTCACCGCGGCCTCGGCCCCGACCCGGGCCGCGAAGACGGGGATCAGCATCACCGTGTCGTCGTCGTGGAGGTAGAACTGTTCCACCGCACTCAGGTTGAAGAGCGCTTCGGCGCGGCAGCCGGTCTCTTCGGCCAGTTCGCGGTGCGCGGCGTCGACCGGGTGCTCGTCGGGCTCGATATGTCCGTGCACCGCCTCCCACGAGCCGGCACGCGGCCCGCGGGCGCGCCGCAGCAGCAGCAGTTGCCGCTGTTCGCCGGCGCCACGGAACACGTAGACGTCCACCAGGCCGACCCGGATCGTCGTCATCGGACCGGTCGGACGTCAGGCTCGACTGCGGGCGAGCGTCGCTTCCAGCCGCGCCGAGAGCGCGCGGGGACGGAATGGCTTGGTGAGAAAGTCGGTGGCGCCCAGGCGGAGCACCTTGACCTCGTTGTCCTCGTCGCCGCGGGCCGACAGCACCACGATCGGCAGCTTCTGGGTGCGGGGATGCGACCGCAGCCGCGTCAACACCGTGTAGCCGTCGACATTCGGCAGGTTCAGGTCGAGCAGCACCAGGTCGGGATTGTGACGATCGATCTGTTCCAGGGCCTCGGCTCCGTCGCGCGCCTCGCAGATGGTGTAGCCGTCCTGCTCGAGCAGATCCTTCATCACCCGGCGCAGCGAGTCTTCGTCTTCGACGAGCAGGATCGTGGCCCGCGATCCGCCTTCGGTCGCCGGACCCGGTTCGTCGACCAGTTCGAGTCCCGCCAGCAGCTCCTCGTCGGTTTCCGCTTCGGCAACCGCCGACTCGTCGGCGGATTCGGCATCCTTGACCTTGCCCTTGCTCGCGCGGCCGCGACCGGGCTTGGGCGGCGGTACCGCCTCGAGCGGCACCTCCGTGACCCGCAGCAGTTCGTCGACCGACGTGTGGCCATCGATCACGTGGTGCAGTCCGCACTCGAACAGGGTGTGCATGCCGTCGGCCCGCGCCGCTTCACCGAGCCGCTCGGCGGTCACGTTGGTGCTGATGAGGCGCTCCAGATCCGTCGTCATCACCATGATTTCGACGATCGAGAACCGGCCGCGGTAGCCGGTCTGGGTGCATTGCCCGCAGCCGACGGCCTTCCACAACACGGTGTTGGCGGGGAGAAAACGCGCCAGCCGCGGCGGAATTTCCGAAGCCGGCAGCCGCTCGCGGCACACCGGGCAGAGGCGCCGCATCAGCCGCTGGGCCACGATGCCCCGGAGCGCCGCGCCGATCTTGAACGCCTCCAGCCCCATGTCGACCAGGCGGGTGAGGGTGTTGGGCGCGTCGTTGGTGTGCAGCGTCGACAGCACCAGGTGCCCGGTCAGCGAGGCCTGGATCGCGATCTGCGCCGTCTCGAGGTCGCGGATTTCGCCCACCAGCACGATGTCGGGGTCCTGCCGCAGGATCGATCGCAGCGCCGCCGCAAAAGTCAGCCCCGTCTTCTCGTTGGTCTGCACCTGCACGATGTTCTTCCCCAGCCGGTATTCGACCGGGTCTTCCACCGTGACGATGTTGATCCCTTCCCCTTCGATCTCCCGGATGCACGAATAGAGCGTGGTGGTCTTGCCCGAACCGGTCGGGCCGGTCACCAGGATCACGCCTTCCTTGCTGTCAGCAGCCGCTTGATGGTGGCGGTCTCCTCCGGATACAGCCCGAGCGAGTCGAGCGCCAGCATCGTCGACTGGGTATTGAGGATCCGGATGACGACCTTCTCGCCGTGCTGCGCCGGGAGCGTCGAGATCCGGAGGTCGACCGGGTTGCCGTTGGCCACCACGTGGGCGCGCCCGTCCTGCGGCCGCAGCCGGTCGGCGATATCGAGTCCGGACATGATCTTGATGCGGGAGATCAGCGGCAGCCCGGCCTTGCGCGGGATGGTCATGGCGTGGCGCAACACGCCGTCGATCCGGTACCGGACGATCACCACCTGTTCGGCGGACTCGATGTGGATGTCGCTGGCCCGGCTGGAGATGCCGTCAGCCAGCAACACTTCCACCAGCTTGACGATCGGCCGCGAGCTCGCCTCGCTCGCGAGCGCATCGGCATCGAGTTCGTCTTCGTGATCGCCGATGGTGGTGACCTCGAGTCCCTCCATCCCGCCGAGCAGCTCGGCCATCTCGCCGTCGCGCTTCGCCTTGCCGTACAGATCGTCCAGCTTGTTGCGGATCTGCCCCGGCGACGCCAGCAGCATCCGGACTTCGCGCCCGGTGGCGAACGCCAGCGCCTGCTCGGCGCCGATGTCGAAGGGATTGCTGGTCGCCACCTCGAGCAACGAGTCCGTCACGGTCAGCGGGACCGACCGCGTGGCGACGGGCCAGCGCCTCGGGGAGCGCGTCGCGCGCCGCCAGGGAGGCGCTGTCGAGCCGGGCGATCGCCAGCCGGCTCCGCGTCGCCAGCGCCGTCAGGATCTCGGCTTCGGGAAGCACCCGCCCGTCGAGCAGCTTCTCCCACAGCGAGCTCTTCGGATCGCCGCTGTTGCGGGCACGATCGAGGGCCCCCTCCTCCAGGAGGGGAGCGAGGACCGCCGCGACCCATTCGTCGTTATAGTTTGCCACGCGCCCTCGTCAGGGGATGGGGCGATTGGTATGTCGCCAGAGTACGCAATCTAGATACTTCGACGGACTGCAACCACCTTGACCGGCGATCCCTCGACCCTCCCATTGGCCACCGTTCCGCTCGGCACCAACCCGTGAGGCCGGCCCGCGTCACCGCGACGCTCCTGACGGTCGCGGCGGTGTCGGCCTGCGCCGGTTCCCGACCCGGTGGAGCGCCCGAGCCGGTCGCGTGGCTCGCCACCGGGCAGCCGGTGGGCAGCGACCGGGTGTTCGTCCTGGAGGCAACCGGAACCGTTCCCGGCGACACCACCGTCGATTTCGACCCGGCCGTCGGGCGGACCCTGATGCTCCGGCACCGCGCCCCCGACGACGCCATCTTCCTGATCCTGAACATTCCGCCGCACGCCGTCGTGGCGCGCTCGGGACGCGATGCCCGGATCACCGTGCTTCCCGTGCCCGGCGCCTACGGCTTTCATCTCACCACGCTCGACAGTCTCGGCGCCGGAATCACCGCAACGTTTTCCTACGCCCGGCATTTCGAAGCGCCCGCCGGTGCCGTCACCCGGTACGGCAGCCCGATCGCCCTCGAAGCGGCGCTCGGTGCGGCGCGCTACACCAGCGAAACGCAGTTGCAGTTCCTGGCCAGTCAACGGCCCGGGGCCAACATGATCCGCTTCCCGGTGACCATCGGGGGCACGTACGTGCTCGCGGCGCCACGATGACCGACGACCTGGCGCGCTGCCGCCGCGCCGCGCACGATGGCTATACCAGGGTGCCACTGGTCCACCAGGTGGTGGTCGACGGCGATACCCCGGTATCCGCGTTCGAGAAGCTGCATCGGGGCGAGTACGGATTCCTGCTGGAATCGCTCGAAGGCGGCGAGCGCTGGGCGCGCTACACCTTCCTCGCCACCGAACCGGTCACGATCTATCGCTATCGCGGATTGGAGCGGGAGCGCCGTATGCCGGACGGCACCTGGCACCGCGAGGACTCGCCGATGCCGCCGCTGCGCCACCTGGCCGAGCTGCTCCGCAATGACCGCGCGGTCGAGGTCGACGGGCTGCCGCGGTTCACGGGCGGCGCGGTGGGCTTCTGGGGATACGATGTGGTGCGCACCCTGGAAGACCTTCCGGACGCGCCGCGCGACGATCGCCACCTCCCCGACGCCATGGCCATGGTGGTCGATACCCTGCTGGTGCTCGACCACCTCTTTCACCGCGCCATCGTGATCGCGAATGTCGCGGTGCAACCCGGCCTGGGCGACGCCGAGTTGCGCACCCGCATCGACGCCGCGCGGGCGCACGGCGCCGAATGGCTCGCCCGGCTCGATCAGCCGCACCATCTCGTGCCCCTGGAGTTGCCCGACGAGATTCCGGTCGCCGCCGCCACGTCGCCCTACGCCGACGACCGCTTCCGGACCGACGTGGCGCGCTGCCGCGAGTACATCGCCGCCGGCGACGCCTTCCAGATCGTGCTCTCGCGCCGCCTCGATGTCACGCCCGCGCCCGATCCACTGCTGACCTATCGCTGGCTCCGCGCCCTCAACCCCGCACCGTACAGCTATCTCCTCCACCTCGGTGACCTTTCCCTGGTCGGGGCGTCTCCGGAAGTGCTGGTGCGGGTGGAACAGCGGACCGTGACGGTGCGGCCGATCGCCGGGACACGGCCGCGCGGCAAGGACGGGACCGAGGACGCGCGACTCGAAGCCGAGCTGCGCGCCGACCCGAAGGAGCTGGCGGAACACCTCATGCTGCTTGACCTCGGACGGAACGACGTCGGCCGCGTCGCCGAGTTCGGCACGGTGCGCGTGGCGGAGCAACTCGTCGTGGAACGCTACTCGCAGGTGATGCACCTGGTGAGCGAAGTCCGCGGCACGCTGCGTCCCGAGCTTGATGCCCTCGACGCGCTCGCCGCGGCGTTTCCGGCCGGCACCGTGAGCGGAGCACCCAAGGTGCGAGCCATGGAGATCATCGACGAACTGGAGCCGACCCGCCGCGGCCCCTACGCGGGCGCGGTGGGCTACGTCGGCTTCGGCGCCGCGTCGCTCGACACCGCCATCGCGATCCGCACCATCGTCTTCGCGAACGGCATCGCATCGGTGCAGGCCGGTGCCGGCATCGTGTACGACTCGGTGCCCGACATGGAATTCCGCGAGACGGCCGCGAAAGCGCGCGCCATGCTGGCCGCGCTGGCGCTCGCCCGGCTCACCGCACCGGCGACCTGAGCCGCGGCGTCACCCGCGGGCCAGGGTCGCGAGGCCGAAGTAGCGCCGGCCGGCCCAGAGCGAGACGTACACCAGGCCGATCAGCACCGGCACCTCGATCAGCGGCCCGACGACGCCCGCCAACGCCTCGCCCGAGCCGATCCCGAATGCCGCCACCGCCACCGCGATGGCAAGCTCGAAATTGTTGGACGCCGCCGTGAAGGCCAGTGTGGCCGTCTCCTCGTAGCCGAATCCGAACGCCTTCGAGAGTCCGAACGCCAGCGTGAACATCACGATGAAGTAGAGCAGCAGCGGTGCCGCGATCCGCAGCACGTCGAGTGGCAGCGCGACGATCCGGTTGCCCTGCATCGCGAACATCAGCACGATGGTGTAGAGCAGGCCCACCAGCGCCGTGGGTCCGAAACGCGGCATGAAGACGCCGTCGTACCATTGCTCCCCGCGGCGGGCCACGAGGACTCGCCGGGTCAGGTATCCGGCGAGCAGCGGAATCCCGAGAAAGATCAGCACGCTTCGGGCGATGCTCCCCATCGACACGTTGACCACCGTGCCACTCGCGCCGAGCCACCGCGGCACGACCGCGAGGAAGAACCAGCCCAGCACGCTGTACATCAGGATCTGGAACACCGAGTTGAGTGCCACCAGCACCGTGGCCAACTCGTTCGACCCGCAGGCCAGCGAATTCCAGATCAGCACCATGGCGATGCACCGGGCCAGTCCGATCAGGATCAACCCGTCGCGATACGCCGGCAGGTCCGGCAGGAGCAGCCACGCCAGCGCGAACATCAGCACCGGACCGATCACCCAGTTGAGGAACAGCGACATGCCGAGCAGGCGCGTGTTGGCGACATGACGGCCGATGGTCTCGTAACGCACCCTGGCGAGCACCGGATACATCATCCACAACAGCCCGATGGCGATCGGCACCGAAACCCCGGCGACCTGCACCCGGTCGAGCAGCGCGCCCAATCCCGGAAATGCACGGCCCAGCAGGATCCCGCCCGCCATCGCCGCGAAGATCCACAGCGGAAGCAGCCGGTCGAGGGTGCCGAGCCGCCTGGCGATCGCCGGCGGCGCCGCCGCTGCCACGGCGCTCATCGCGTCACGCTCGGCGCCGGATCCGCCTGGCCGATGGCCTTGAGCCGCGATTCGAGCGCGAGGCGCTGAAGCGACTCGATCGGCAACGCCAGCATCAGGTCGATCCGGCGTTGCAGCAGCACCAGCGTGTCGCGGAAGGCGTGCCGCCGATCGGCTTCGTCTCCGGCAACGGCGGCGGGATCGGGCATGCCCCAGTGCGCCATGATCGGGTGCCCGGGAAAGATGGGACACGCCTCGCGTGCCTTGTCGCACACGGTGATCACCGCATCCCACGGCTGGTCGACGAGTCCGTCGATCGACCGCGGCGGGTGCCCGTGCCACTCGATCCCGGCCTGCGCGAGCGTCTGAATGGCGAGCGGATTGACCGCGCTGGCCGGAGTCGACCCGGCGCTCTCGGCCACGATGCGTCCCTGCCCCCGCGCGTTGATCAGCGCCTCCGCCATCTGGCTCCGGGCGCTGTTGCCGGTGCAGAGCACCAGAATGCGGAACGGCGTCCCGGTCGCGGGCGCGCTCACACGCCCGCCGGCTTGCGCGCGCGAATGAACGCCGCCATGACGTCCGCCCGCCGGCGCCTCGATCGTCTCGACGGCCATGCCCGCCTGCTCCAGGAATCCGCGCGCCTCGTCAGGATGGTAGATCCGCGTCGGCTCGATGCTGCGGTCGACGAACCCCGTCTCGGCCAGCAACGCGTCGAATTCGGTGTCGGCCAGCGCGCCGGCGATGCAACCGACCCACAATTCCATGTTGCGGCGCACTGCCGGTGGCAGATCGCCGCGCACCACGACATCGGAGATCGCCAGGCGGCCGCCGGGGCGCAGCACGCGCCACGCCTCGCGCAGCACCCGGCGCTTGTCGGTCGCGAGGTTGACGACGCAGTTCGAGATGATCACGTCGACCGAGGCGTCGGGAAGCGGAATCGCCTCGATGTCGCCGCGGAGGAACTCGACGTTGTCAACGCCGGCACGGCGCTGGTTCTCGCGCGCCAGCGCAAGCATCTCGTCGGTCATGTCGAGGCCGTACGCCTTGCCGCCGGGGGCCACCCGCCGGGCCGACAACAGCACGTCGATCCCACCGCCGCTGCCGAGATCGAGGACCGTTTCGCCCGGCGCCAGCTCGGCAAGCGCCGTGGGATTGCCGCACCCCAGCGAGGCGAGTACCGCCGCCTCGGGCAGCTCCGTCCGTCTCCAGCGCCGAGTAGAGGTCGCGGCTGATCGGATCGGACCCGCCGCAGCCGCACGCGTCCACACCGCCGCAACAACGGGCCGCGCGTCCATCCGTGGCGGCCGTCGCCGCCTCGCCATACTTGCCCCGCACCGCGTCCCTGATCTCGTCTGCCGATGGCGTCACCGGGCGCTCCTGTTCATCAAGAAATGTTGATATATACGATACCCGAACGGGGTCAATCACAGCATGCGTCGCGCGTGGCCGGCTGCGGATGCCGCGCCGATTCCGCCAGGCGGTGCAGCATCCGCTGCATGCCGGTCGAGCGGTCGGCCGGATCGAGCGTGTAGTACACCCACCGCCCGTCGCGGCGGTCGTGCACCAGTCCGGCATCCTTCAATACGCGCAGGTGGAACGACAGCCGCGACTGCGCGGCATCGAGCACGTCGACCAGTTCGCAGACGCAGCGCTCGCCGCCCCGCAACCGCTCGACGATCTCCATCCGGGTCGGATCGGAGAGGGCATGGAACAGCCGGTCGAGGCCGGTTGACGGGGGAGACGCCGCGACGCTCATGGACGCATTATAACAAGAATTCTTGATACGTCCAGCGGGCGTTCAATCGGCGTCCCCGGCAGGGAACCGGTACCGGTACCCCGCCTCCTCCAGCAGCCGGAGCACCAATCGCACCGGCAGCCCCATGACCCCGAAGAAGTCGCCCTCGATCCGTTCGATCAGCGCCGCGCCCCATCCCTGGATGCCGTAGGCGCCCGCCTTGTCGCGCGGCTCGCCGGTGGCGACGTAGGCACGCAGCGTCTCCGCGTCGCAGGGACGGAACGTCACCGCGGTCTGGTCGTGCGCCTGATATTCGCGGCCGTCGGCCAGCAGGCAGATGGCGGTGATCACGGTGTGGGTGCGCCCCTGCAGCGACGGACAGCATCCGCATCGCGTCGGTGTCGTCCGCCGGCTTCTCGAGGATCACGCCGTCGAGCACGACGATGGTATCCGCGGCGAGGACGATGCGGCCGGGCACGGCGCGCGCCTTCTCCCGCGCCAGCCGCCGGGCGTAGGCCAGCGGCGCTTCGCGGGGGAGCGGCTGTTCCAGGATGTCCGCCGGCGCCACCAGCACGGGGAGGTGCAGCATCTCCAGCAGCTGCTTGCGGCGCGGCGACGCCGACGCGAGAACGATCGTGGGCATCATGCGGCGTGCCGCTCCAGGATCAGCGTCACCGGTCCGTCGTTGACCAGCTCCACCTGCATTTCGGCCCCGAATTCGCCCGCTTCGGTCGGGACGCCGAGGCGGCGGAACTCGGCCAGCAGTTGGCGGTAGAGCGGCTCGGCCACGTCCGGGTGTGCCGCGCCGACGAACGACGGTCGCCGCCCCTTCGTGGCATCGCCGTAGAGGGTGAATTGCGAAATCACCAGCACGGCGCCGCCGATGGCGGCCAGGTCGAGATTCATCTTCCCCGCTTCGTCGGCAAAGAGTCGCAAGCGCGGCGATCTTCTCCGCCATCCAGGCCACGTCGGCGGCGGAGTCGCCGGGGGCGAAACCGGCCAGCACCACGAATCCGCGCTCCGATGGCGCCCACGGTCCGGCCACCGATCGTGACGACTGGCCCGTCGCACCCGCTGAATCACCGTACGCATCGTTCGAGCTCCCCTGGTCGGCCGCCACAACTTAATGCGCGGCCCTGTTAGGCTTCGGCGATGTTCCAGAGTCATCTCGACGCGCTGCGACGCTATCGCCGGCCTATCCGCGCAGTCGCGCCGCCCGGACGGGCGCCGGGCGATGGCGCCGGCGCCGCATCGCCCCGACCCGGCGTCGTGGCGCGACGACACGGTGACCCTGGCCTGGCTGGGCCATGCGACGGTGCTGCTCAACGTCTTCGGCACCTGGATCATTACCGATCCGGCACTCGGACGCCGGATCGGCGCCGCGGTGGGGCCGGTGCAGGTGGGCATGCGCCGCATCACTGCGCCGGCGCTCAAACCCGCGGAACTGCCGCCGATCGATCTCGTGCTGGTCAGTCACGCCCACTTCGATCACCTCGACCTGCCGACGCTGGCGCGGCTGCCGCGCAGCGCCACCGTGGTCACGTCGCCCAATCTGCACGACCTCCTGCGGCGCTTCCGCGACGTGCGCGAACTGCGCTGGGGCGAGCAGACCACCGTCGGGGCGCTGACCATCACCGGCACTCCGGCCAATCACTGGGGCGCGCGGATGATCTCCGACCGCCACCGCGGCTGGGGCGGATTCCTGGTGGAGCGGCCGGGGCTGCGTCTCTTCTTTGCCGGCGACACCGCCTACACCAACTGCGCTCAAGCCGCTGGCGCCCGGCGGACCGGTCGACGTGGCGCTGATGCCGATCGGCGCCTACGACCCGTGGATCACCAATCATTGCTCACCCGAACAGGCGTGGACGATGGCGGGCCACGTCGGGCGCGCGCACCTTCGTGCCGATCCACCACTCCACCTTCCGGCTGAGCCGTGAACCGCTGGAGGAACCGATCGAGCGGCTGCGCCGCGCCGCGGGCCACCAGGCGCGCCACATCGTGGCGCAGCAGGTCGGTGAGACGTGGCAGATGCCGGTACCGCGGCGCCGTTGATCGCGGCGTTGACCGCGGCCGCCGCCAGCTTCGGGCAACTTCAACCCGAGGCACTCCATGCGGTCGTCCCTGTTGATGGTCCTGAGCCTGTTGTGTCCGCCCGCGCTCGCCGCGCAGTACCAGCTGGCGGTGCTGGCGGGCAGCGCCGCGTCGCACGGCAACGCGCGCAGCGACATCGGCCCCGATCACCCCGAGCTGCGCCCCGACAACGCCACCGCCGTGGCGGTCGCGGTGCGGCGCTGGAGCGGAACGCTGGCGCGTCGACGCCGTGCTCCGCCGCACCACCGCCGACCTTTCCGAAATCGGTCCCGGCACGGCGGTCGTCACCCGCGGGGCGCTCGAGGCATGGGGTGGCGGCGGCGCTCGATCGGCCGCCGCCTCGCTGGAGCCGCCGACGCGGAGCCAGCCTCTCGGCGCTGCTCGGGCGCCGGGCGTGGACCGCTGGCGATTCGTGGGGATCGACGGCGCCAGCCGATGGCGCGGCGCCGGGCTGCGCCGCCGCTCGAGGCGGACCTGCCCGCCGGCGGGCGCTGGCTGGCGCTGATCCGCGGCGAAGTGGCGGTCGGACCGTCGCTGTTCGACGCCGGCGAACTGCCGGCGGATTTCCGCGCCACGCCGGCGTGGCGGTACGGCATCAGCCTGGGCGTGGCGCGGGCGTGGTGAGCGGCCCGCTATTCGACGGTGACGCTCTTGGCCAGGTTCCGCGGCTGGTCGACGTTGCAGCCGCGATTGACGGCCACGTAGTACGACAGCAGCTGCAGCGGGACCACGGTCAGGATCGGGGTGAGCAGGTCGAGCGTCTCGGGCACCACGAACGTCGCGTCGGCGAGCCGGGCGATCTCGTCGTCGTTGGCGTTGACGATGGCGATGACCTCGCCGCCGCGCGCCCGGACTTCCTGCATGTTCGAGACGATCTTGCTGTGCACCGCGTCGCGTGGGCGCCACGACGACCACCGGCATGTTCTCGTCGATCAGCGCGATCGGCCCGTGCTTCATCTCGGCCGCCGGATACCCCTCGGCGTGGATGTAGGAGATCTCCTTGAGCTTGAGCGCCCCTTCGAGCGCCACCGGGAAGTTCACGCCGCGGCCGAGGTAGAGCGCGTTCGACTTGCCGTCGAAGCGGTGGGCCAGCGTTTCGATCTCCGGCGCGCGCGCCGAGGATCTCGCGGATCTGATCCGGCAGCCGGTTGAGGGCCCGGATGAACTGCTGCCCCTCGAGCAATGACATCCCGTCGAGCCGGGCGAACCGGAGCGTGACCATCGCCAGCGCGGCCACCTGGGAGGTGAACGCCTTGGTGCTCGCCACGCCGATCTCCGGCCCGCAGCGGCAGGTACATCGCCGCCGTCGACTTCGCGCGCGATGGTCGAGCCGACCACGTTCACGAGCCCGAGGGTCCGGGCGCCGCGCCGCTTGGCCTCGGCCGAGGGCGGCCAGGGTGTCGGCCGTCTCGCCCGACTGGGAGATGGCGATCACCAGCGTGTGCTCGTCGACGATCGGGTTGCGGTAGCGGAACTCGGAGGCGTACTCCACCTCGGTGGGCATCCGCGCCAGTTCCTCCAGCATGTACTTGCCGATCAGCCCGGAATGCCACGACGTGCCGCAGGCCGTGATGATCACCCGCTTGACTCGCTTGACGCTCCTCGTCGGACATCTTGAGGCCGTAGACGCGCACGTTGCCGGTTTCTTCCAGCAGGTGGCCGCGCATGGTGTTCTCGACGCTGTCGGGCTGCTCGAAGATCTCCTTGAGCATGAAGTGCTCGAACCCGCCGCGCTCGATGGTGGCGAGGTCCCAGTCGATCTGGTTGATCGGCTTGTCGACGTGGCGCGAGCGTGAGCGTGCGGACGCGATAGCCGTCGCGGGTGAGGACCGCCATCTCGCCGTTGTCGAGGTAGACCACCGAGCGGGTGTGTTCCAGCACCGCCGACGCATCCGAGGCGACGAACCACTCGTCCTCGCCGACGCCCGAGCAGGATCGGCGAGCCCGTTGCGCGCGGCGACGAGCGTACCGGGCTCGTCGGCGCAGATCACCGCGATGCCGTAGGCGCCGTCGACCTCGCGCAGCGCCGCCGCGACGGCCTCTTCGAGGTTCCCCTGGTAGAACTCGCCCACCAGGTGCGCCAGCACCTCGGTGTCGGTCTCGGACTTGAAGGTGTGCCCGCGCTGCCACCAGCGCCTTCTTGATGGCGGCGGCGTTCTCGATGATGCCGTTGTGGATCAGGGCGATCCGCCCGGTCTGGTCGGTGTGCGGGTGGGCGTTGCGGGTGGTCGGCGGCGCCGTGGGTGGCCCAGCGGGTGTGGCCGATGCCCAGCGTGCCGTGGGGCTCGGCGCCGGCCAGTTCGCCCGCCAGCACGGTCAGCTTGCCGGCGGCCTTGCGCACCTCGAGGCCGTTGCCGTTGAGCACCGCGATGCCGGCCGAGTCGTAGCCTCGATACTCCAGGCGACGCAGCCCTTCGAGCAGGATCGGCGTCGCCTGACGCGGTCCGACGTACCCCACGATTCCGCACATGAATAACCGTTCCCTTCCTGGTCCTACGCCGCCTCCCGCACCCGCGCCAGCAACGCCTCGGCGTCGTCCCGGGTGGGCGCCTCCGCGATCAGCCGGACGATCGGCTCGGTCCCGCTGGGCCGGACGTGGAGCCATCGATCGGCCCACGCCAGCCGCAGTCCGTCGCGACGGTCCGCCTCGGCCCCGGGGAAGGCGGCCTCCAACTGGTCGATACAGCCGGCGCCAGGTCCCCTCCGCGAGGGGCCTTGGCCTTGACGATGACGTACTGTGGGCGGGAACGCACCCAGCCCGACAGGCGTTCCGGCACCCCAGCCAGATAGTGCAAGATGAGGGCCGCCGCCGATCGGGGCGTCCCGGCCCACGTGCAGGGCCGGGTACATCACCCCGCCGTTGCCTTCTCCCCCGATCAGCCGCGCCTTCCGCGACCATCGCGCGGGCCACGTTCGCCTCCCCCACCGGGGCCCGGAGGAACCGGGCCCCGACGTCACGCGCGGCATCCTCGACCACACGAGACGTCGAGAGGTTCGTCACCACCACGGGTGCAGGCCGGCTGGGGCGTTCACGGTCGAGGACGGCGTGGACCGCGAGCGCCAGGGTGTAGTCCTCGCCGATCGGGGTGCCGGTGTCGTCGACCAGCGCCAGCCGGTCGACGTCGGGATCGACCGCCATCCCCAGATCGGCCTTCCGGTCACGGACGGCCCGCGACAGCTCGCCCAGGTTTTCCGGGATCGGCTCCGGCGGGCGCGGGAAGCGCCCGTCGGGCTCGAGGTTGATACCCGTCACGGCCACCCCGAGTTGCTCGAGCAACGGGAGCATGGCGAGGGCGCCGGCGCCGCGGACGCAGTCGAGCGCCACGCGGAACTTCCGGGCACGGATGGCGGCCACGTCGAGAACCGGAAGGGCCATGATGGCGGCGAGGTGGCGGGCGATCGCGTCGGGATCGGGGGCCAGCGATCCCAGGCCGTCCCACCCGGCGCGCTTCGGGCCTTCGGCCGGCAAGCGCCTGGACCTCCGCCCCTGCCGCGGCGTCGAGGAAGATGCCGTCGGGGCCCGACGAACTTGAGGGCGTTCCATTCGATCGGATTGTGGCTGGCGGTGATGATCAGCCCGGCGCCGGCGCGGTGGTATTCCACCGCCAGCTGCACGGTCGGCGTGGGGACGATGCCGAGTTCGACGACGTCGACGCCCGACCGACTGCAGCCCGGCGGCGGCAGCGCGCGCGAACATCGCGCCGGAGGTACGGGCGTCGCGCCCCGACCACGACGCGCGGCGCGCCGCGGCGGCGCGCCCAGGCGCCCAGGGCGGCGGCCTGCCGGGCCACGAGCTTCGGGGGTAAGATCGATGCCGACCAGCCCGCGCATGCCGGAGACCGATGTGATCAGGAGAGCGCCTCCGACCATCTCGTCGTGGATCGGCAGCTTCGCCGGGTCGGGATAGGCGGCAAGGAACGCCTCGACCACCCGGGGATCGAACTGGCGGCCGGCGCCCCTCCGCAGCTCGCCGAGCGCACGTTGCGCCCCCTGCTGCACACGGTAGGCGCGGGTCGAGGTGATCGCGTCGAAGGCATCGACCACCGACACCACCCGGGCCGTGAGCGGTATCTGCTCGGCGACCAGCCCGTCCGGGAACCCCGGCCCGTCGAAGTGTTCGTGGTGCGACCGGACGATGTGAAGCACTTCGGGGTGACCGTCGCGCAAGCACGCTCAGCATCGCCTCGCCTTCGACGGTGTGCCGGCGCATCTCGGCGAATTCCTCGTCGGTGAGCCGGCCGGGCTTGTTGAGAATTGCGTCGCGGGTTCCGATCTTGCCGATGTCGTGCAGCTCGCCGCCCAGCCGGATCTGCTCGAGCATGGCCAGCGGGAGGCCGAGGCTGGCGGGCGGTTTCGACGGCGTACGTCGCCACCCGGCGCGAGTGGCCGCGGGTGTAGGGATCCTTGGCTTCGAGCATGGTGACGGCCATCTGGACCTGCGCCAGGAACATCGCCTGGTTCTTGCGCGACAATTCGCGCACCTGGCGTTCGAGGTCCTCCTGGTAGCGCTCGCGGAGGCGCCGCACTTCGAGCGCCAGCCGCCGTTCGGCGAGCGCCTTCTCGACCCGGGCGCGGACTTCCTGCACCTGCATCGGCTTGGTGAGATAGTCGTACGGCGCCGATCTTGAGGCACTCGACGGCGTTGCCGATGTCATCGTCGCCGGTAAGCATCACCACCGCGGTATCCGGGTAGCGGGCGCTGAGCTCGCGCAGCAGCGTCACGCCGTCGCGTCCCGGCATGTGCAGGTCGCTGAGCACCAGCGGCACGGCGCCTTCGGTGGCCAGCCATGCCAGCGCCGCATCGGTGTCGGCGGCGTCGGCGACCTGGTAGCCCTGGGCGCGGAGCATCCGCAGCAGCACGCCGCGGATCTGGGGATCGTCGTCGACGACCAGGATCCGGGTTGTCGCGGCCGGTGCGGGGGGCCAACGTCTGGTCAAGCATCGCGCTGCAAAGCTATCGGTAGCCGCGGGGCGCTGACAATCGGTGACTTGCCCCAAGTTGCGGCGAGCACATAACGTTCCGCTTCCTCTCGCCCGGGTCCGGATGGACCCCCTCATGACTCGTCGTTCCGACGTCGACCACGCCCGACGAATGGCCACGCTCGCCGTGCATGGCGGACAGATCACCGATCCGCTGGCGCACGCGGTGATGCCGCCGATCTACCAGACCTCGACCTACGTGCAGGACGGACTCGGGCATCCGCACGCCGGCTACGAGTATGCCCGGACGCGCAACCCGACCCGCGAAGCGCTGGAACGGAGTCTGGCGGCGCTGGAAAACGGCGAATACGGATTCGCGTTCAGCTCCGGCCTGGCCGCGCTCGACACCGTGCTCAAGCTCCTCGACGCGGGCGATCACGCCGTGGTGGGGAGCAACATCTACGGCGGCAGCCACCGGCTGATGGAGCGCGGTCTTCCAGCGGTTCGGCGTGGAGTTCACCTTCGTCGACATGCGCGACGTCGAGCAACGTGGCCGCGGCGATCCGGCCCACGACGCGGCTGCTGTTCTGCGAGACGCCGAGCAACCCGATGATGTTCCTCGCCGACCTGTCGGCCGTGCGGCGACATCGCCAAGGCGTCGGGCCTGCTGTTCGTCGTCGACAACACGTTCGCGACGCCGGTGCTGCAGCAGCCGCTGGCGGCCGGCGCCGACATCGTGATGCACTCCACCACCAAGTACCTCAACGGCCACTCCGACATGGTGGGCGGCGCGCTGATCACCTCGCGCGACGACCTTGCCGAACGTATCGGGTTTCTGCAGAACGCCGCGGCGGCGTCCCGGGACCGATGGATTGCTGGCTGGCGCTTGCGCGGCATCAAGACGCTGCCGCTGCGAATGCGCGCCCACTGCGCCAATGCCATGCGGCTGGCGCAGTGGCTCGCCGCCCGGCAAGGACATCGCCCGCGTGTACTACCCCGGCCTCCCCGATCATCCCCAGCACGACCTCGCCGATCCGCCAGATGCGGGCCTTCGGCGGCATGATCTCGCTCGACCTCGGCAGCGTCGAGCGGGCCCGGCGGGTGGTGGAGTCGACCCGGATCTTCGTGCTCGCCGAGTCGCTCGGCGGCGTCGAGAGCCTGATCGGGCATCCGGCCTCGATGACCCACGCCTCGGTGCCCCGGGCGCTGCGCGAGGCGATGGGACTGACCGACTCGCTCATCCGGCTCTCGGTCGGCATCGAGGACGTGGACGACCTGCAGGAGGACCTGGAGCAGGCGCTCGCGATAGGGCTAGATGAAGAGCGGCTGAGGCTCTAGGACATGAACTATGAGCGCCCAGGGCTCCGGAGCCCTGGGCCCGTGGCCGTTCCTATTGAAACGTCCGCCGCCGCCGATCCGTAGGCCATGGCACCTTCAACCGCTGAGCCGATGATGACTTCCCTTCCCGCCCCCCGCCCCGCGCGACCCTGCCGGACATCGCCGGCGTCGCCTGGGAGCACCCCGCCGACCGCGCCGCCCTGCAGACGCTGCGCGCCATTCCCGGCATCGACCAGGTCGATCCGCAAGGTGCTGGGCTGGGTGGGTGGCGAGCACGGCATCCGGCTGCTCTTCCAGGGCAACGCCATCCGGGTCGGGCCGCACCAGTTCCCGCGGGTCTGGGGACTGCACATCGAGAACTGCGCCACCTTCGGCTGGGAACACGTGCCCGAGCTCTACGTCATGCAGACGCCGATCTTCAATGCCGGCGCCTACGGCGTGGACGATCCGTTCATCGTGATCCATTCCTCGGCGCTCGAGATGCTCGACGAGGACGAGCTGCGGGTATTGCTGGCGCACGAACTGGGGCATGTGATCAGCGGGCACTCGCTCTACCGCACCATCGCCGAGATCCTGCTGCTGATCAGCGCTGGGCGCGCTGCCGTTCCCGGTGGAGCTGGTGCTGCTGCCGGTGCGGCTGGCGTTCCTGGAGTGGTACCGGAAGTCGGAGCTGTCGGCCGATCGCGCCGGGCTGCTCGGCAGCCAGGACGTGGCGGCCACGATGCGGCTGTTCATGAAGATGGCGGGCGGCGGCAACGTCGCGAACATCCGCCCGGGTGACCTCAACCTCGAGCCGTTCCTGGAGCAGGCGAACGAATACGCGACCCGAAGCACGAAGGCCTCGACGTGGTGTGGAAGATCCTCAACGCGCTGGCGCTGACCCATCCGATGAACGTGGTGCGCGCCGGCGAGATACAGCGCTGGGTGCAGGCGGGTGCGTACGACCGGATCCTCGCCGGCGAGTATCCGCGGCGGGGCACCGGCAAGCCGACGACCGGCCGCTGCCGCGATGACTTCAAGGATGCGGCCGAACATTACCGCGGGCGAGATCAAGGACGTGGCCGAGCAGCTGAAGACCGCGGCGAAGCGCGCCGCCGAGCGCGCCCGCGACGCGTTCAACGAGGCCCGGCGGAATACGGCGTGAAGCTGCTGATCGTGGGCGCGGGCGGCCGGGAACATGCGCTGGCCCGCGCCCTGTCGCTCGACAATCCCCGACATCAGCCTCTTCGCCGCCCCGGGCAATCCCGGCACCGCGGCGCTCGCCACCAATCTCGCCATCCGCGCCGACGACATCGGCGGCTCTGGTCGCGGCCGCGGCGCAGCATGACATCGACCTGGTCGATCGTCGGACCGGAGGCGCCGCTTGCGCACGGCCTGGCCGACCGGCTCCGGGCCGACGGGCGCGTCCGTGTTCGGTCCCGGCGCCGCCGGGGCGAAGATCGAGGCCTCGAAGGCGTTCGCCAAGGACGTGATGCAGCGCCGCCGGCATTCCCACCGCGTCGAGCGCCACGTTCACCGAACTCGCCGACGCGCTGGCGTTCGTCGACGCGCACACCGAACCGCTGGTGGTCAAGGCGTCGGGACTGGCCGCCGGAAAGGGCGTGGTGGTCTGCGCCACCCGGGCCGAGGCGGCGACGCGCGGTGCGCGCGATGCTGGGCGAGACGGTGCTTCGGCGAGGCCGGCAGCGAGGTGGTCATCGAGGATGTTCCTGGACGGCGAGGAGCTGTCGGTGCTCGCCGTCACCAACGGCCGCGACGTGCAGCTGCTTCCCGACCGCCCAGGACCACAAGCGATTGCTCGAGGGCGATCGCGGACCGAACACCGGCGGGATGGGAGCCTACGCGCCGGTGTCGCTGGCGTCGCCGCACCTGCTCGATCGCGTCCGGCGTGAGGTGCTGCTGCCGGCGCTCGAGGAGATGCGGCGTCGCGGCATCGATTACCGCGGCGTGCTGTACGCCGGCCTGATGCTCGCATCCGGACGGCACGCCCCATGTCGTGGAATTCAACTGCCGCCTGGGCGACCCGGAAACGGAGGTCGTGCTGCCGCTGCTCGAGAGCGGCGTGACCGCGCTCTTCGACGCGGCGGCGCGCGGCGGGGACCTGCCGGCAGTCCGGGTGCGCGCCCGGCGCCGCGGTGACGACGGTGCTCGCGGCGGCGGGCTATCCGGGAACGCCCGCCACGGGGGCCGAGATCACCATCCCCGACGATCTCGGTGACGGTGTGACGGTGTACCACGCGGGCACCGCGCGCCGCGCCGACGGCGCGCTGGTGGTGGCCGGCGGTCGGGTGCTGGCGGTGACGGCGGTGGCGGACCGCTTCGCCGAGGCGCGCCGCGCTCAGCCGCGACGCGGCGACGCGGATCGCATTCGACGGGAAGCAGATGCGGGGCGACATCGGCTGGCGCGAGGCGGAGCGTGCCGGTCGAATCGTCCCGCCGACTACGGCCGCACCACGCGGTAGACCGGCGTCGCGGTGGCCGACGCGCGCGTCACCGAGACCAGGCGGCGCTTGCGGAGGTGGGTGACGGCTGCCTGGGCGGCGCTGCGGGAGAGCCCGGTGCCGGCGGCGATCGCGGCGTACGACGCGGCGACGCCGTGGCGGCCGGCGGCGGGCCGGGTGGCCAGCCAGAGATAGACCAGGAACGCCGACGGCTGGCGATCGCGTCCCGCGAGCGCCGGCAGCAGCGACGTCGACGACGGCGCGGCGGACGCTCACTGTAGTTGTGGCCACTATGGTGTCCGGTGATAGAGATGGCCGACGATACCGGGGCGGGGCGACCGGCGCCAGCCGCCACCAGTCATCAGGGTGGCCCGCACCGTCTAGCTTCTCCCCATGCCCGAACTTCCCGAAGTCGAAACGATGGTTCGCCACCTGCAACGCCGGCTGCCGGGGAGCCGGATCGTCTCGGCGACGCTCTCGCACGACAACCTGCTCGACGGCGTCTCGGCGAACGCGCTGCTGCGCGGCTTGCGCCACGCCACCATTACTGGCGTGCGCCGCCGGGCCAAGCATGCCCTGATCGAGACCGATCGCCGGATTCTCGCCATCCAGCCAGGGATGAGTGGTGCGCTGCTGCTCTACGGCCGGCCGCTGCGGGCGGCGGAACGGCAGTACGCCGTGCTCCGCTGCCGGCTCGACAGCGGCGCGTGGCTGGTTTATCGCGATGTCCGTCGCATCGGCACGATCCGCTGGCTCGACGCGGACGCGTGGCAGCGATATGCCGCGCGGCTCGGCCCGGAGCCGCTCGACCCGGCGCTGTCGGCCACCGAGTTCGCCGATCGCCTCGGGCGCTCCCGTTCGGCGGTGAAGAAGGTGCTGATGAATCAGCGATTCGTGGTGGGCGTGGGCAACATCTATGCGAACGAAGCGCTCTGGTCCGCCGGGATTCACCCGGCGCGGCCCGCGAACGCGGTGTCGCGGCGGCGGCTGGCGGCACTACTCGCGGCGATCCGGGAAATTCTGTCGGCGGCGATCGCGAGCGACGGGACCTCGTTCCGGGATTATGTCACGGCCACCGGCGAACCCGGTGCGTTCCAGGACCTGGTGCGGGTCTACGGCAAGGCGGGCGCACCCTGCCCGCGTTGCGGCCGGCCGATCCGCATGACGCACGCCATCGACAACCGGTCGTCGTTCTGGTGTCCGCATTGCCAGCGCTAGCGACGCCGGCGGGTTGGCGCGGTGCGGATGCCGGACGGGCGCGGCACGCGACGGGCGCCTTGCCGGCCGTCGCGCCCCGGCCTAATATGTAGCAGTCATACATATGGGGCCGCCATCTGATGCCGACATCCGGAATCAAGAAGGGCAGTGCCGAGTTCCTCGTGCTCTCCCTCCTCGAACACGAGCCGCGCCATGGCTACGAACTGAGCAAGCTGATCGATTCGCGGTCGCGGGGCGTGCTGACGTTCCACGTGGCCTCGCTCTATCCCCTGCTCTACCGCATGGAGGCGCGGGGGTGGATCGCCGGCCGGTGGGTCGAGAAGCCGGGCGAGCGCCGCCGCCGCTATTACCGGATCACGGCGGGTGGCAAGCGCACCCTCGACGCACAGCGCAAGAGTTGGAAGGAATTCGTCGCCGCCGTCGCCCGCATCGCCGATGTTCGCCATGCCTGATTGGACCCGGGCCCTCCGCGCACGGGCCGCAGCGTTGCGGCTCAGCCCGGCGGACGAAGCCGAGCTGATCGAGGAACTGGTGCCGCACCTCGACGCCGAGTTCGCCGAGCTCGCTCCGCGCGTCGGTGCCGGGGAGGCAGAGCGGCAGCTCGTGGCGCGCTTCGACACGGGCTCGCTTCGCGAACTGGGGCGGACGCGGCAGATCGCCCTGCTGGCGGCGCGCCGGCCCGACGACGTTCCACCCGCTGAACGGGGGATGAGCCGCATGCACACCCGCCGCCGCGTTGCGGCGTTTCACGTTCTCGTGGTGCTCATGCTGGCCATTGGGGTCGGTGCCACCACGGCCATCTTCTCGGTGGTCAACGGCGTGCTCCTGCGGCCCCTTCCCGTGCGGGATCCGGGGCAGCTCGTGCTGGTCGGGGAGCGCGCGCCACAGATTCCCGGCAGCGACAAGTTCGCATTCTTCGACACGCCGTCCGCGTTCCTCACCTGGCAGAAAGAGGACACCGATTTCCAGGGCATGGCGGCGCTGCAGGGCACGTCGTTCACCGTCACCGGACAGGACGTGCCGCGTGTGCTGAACGGCGTGCGGGTCACACGGGAGTTCTTCGACGTGCTCGAGGCAACCCCCGAGCTGGGGCGGTTGTTCGTTCCGGCCGACGCCAACGACGGCAGCAACCCGATGGTGATCACCGACGCCCTCTGGCGCTCGGCGTTCGGCGCCGACCCGGGCATCATCGGGCGCTCGATCGGAACGCCCGGCAAGGACGCGCGCGTGATCGGCGTGCTCCCGCCCGACCTGCTGATCGGCGGCAGCGAATTGGGCCCGATGACCGCCGGTAAACCGACCGAATTCTTCGTACCCTTCGCCTTCGGCCCCGATTCCGGCAGCGACCTGACCGGGGTGTGGAGCAACTTCAATTACACGGTGATCGGGCGGCTCAAGCCGGGCGTCACGATCAACGGGGCGCTTGCCCGGCTCGACGTGATCCAGGGGCGCCTGGCGGCCGACGCGCCGGATGCCGCGCCCGGGATGACGCTGCGCGGCCAGATCATGCCGGTGCTCGACTACGCCACGAGCACTTCACGGCAGGAGTTATGGCTGCTCTTCGGCGCGGTCGGCGCGGTACTGCTGGTCATCAGCGTGAACCTCGGCGGTCTCTGGGTGAGCCAGGTCGCGAACAGGCGCCGCGACTGGGCGATCCGGATCGCCCTTGGCGCCGCCCCCGGGCAGGTGGCGCGCCGGATGTTGGCCGAAGGCTTGACGCTTGGCCTGGCCGGCGGCGCCCTCGGTGTCGCCTGTGCCGCCATGGGGCTCCGGGAACTGCTGGCGCTGGCACCACGTGACATTCCCCGGCTCGATCAGGTGCACATCGATTGGCGCGTGCTGGCCGTCGGTCTGCTGCTGTCAGCGGCGGCGGGACTGCTGACCGCCCTGGTTCCGGCCCTCCGCGTAGCGCGGAGCGACCCCCAGGACTCGCTCAAGGCGGGGAGCCGCGCGACAACCGCCGGACCGGCGAGCGTCCGCACCCGGCAGGGATTGATCGGCGTGCAGGCGGCGCTCACGACGGTGCTGATCGCGGTGGCCGGCCTGTTGGGTTTCTCCCTCTACCGACTGATGAGCCGGCCGGCGGGGTTCGCGAGCGATCATGCGATGCTGGCCAGGGTGGTGATCAGCAGCTACGACAACGCGCAGCGCGACCAGATTCTGCAGCAGGTCACCTCGGCAGTGGCGGCGATTCCCGGCGTGCGCGCCGTGGGGCTGACGTCGCACCTGCCGCTCGAAGGCGAGACCTGGATCAACACCGCGGGCATTCCGGGCAAGCAGTATCCACGCAACCGGCAGCCGAGTGTGAACGTCCGCTTCGTCGGCGGAGACTACTTCTCGGCGATGCAGATTCCGCTGATCGCCGGGCGGAACTTCCGCGAAGGCGACCGGCCAGCGGGTTGGCCGCCGAAGGACGACTCCGTCGAAGCCGGAATGCACGAGACGGTGATCATCTCGGCGGCAACGGCACGGCTCATCTGGCCCGGGCGTGATCCGAGAACGCTGGTGGGCGACCAGCTGTTGATGCACGGCTTTGCGCTGACCATCGTGGGGGTGGCGGCCGATGCGCTCGACGGGTCCCTCACCACCGCGGCGCCGCCGGTGGTCTACCAGCCGTACTGGAACTGGGATCCGACGTCCTTTGCGCTGGTGGTGCGAACGGCGCTGCCGCTCGGCTCGATCGCCGGACCGCTCCGCGCCGCGGTGCAGAACCTGGCGCCGAATGCGCCGATCCCGGAGATCGCGCCGCTCGGAGCGTTGCGCGCGGCCGCGACGGCGCCGCAACGCTACCAATTCATCCTGCTGCTGATCTTCGCCGGGCTCACGCTGCTGCTTGCCGCGATCGGCGTCTATGCACTGGTCGCCCACAGCGTGGCGCAGCGCCGCAAGGAGCTGGCCATCCGCCTGGCGCTCGGTGCGCCGGCGGGGGCGATCCGCCGGTTGATTGCCAGCCAGGCGGTGATACCGGTGGCGTGGGGAGCCGCGGCGGGACTGGCGACGGCACTGGCCGGCGGACGCGTGCTGCAGAGCCTGCTCTACCAGGTCGGCCCGAACGACCCCCTGACGCTCGGCGCAGCGGTGGGCGTGGTCGTGCTCGCCGCAGCGCTGGCCTGCGTGCTGCCGGCACGGCGGGCAACGCGGGTCGACCCGAACCTGGCGCTGCGGGCGGAGTAGGCCAACGGCATTCGGCCGCTAGATTGCGGAGCGAGATGTCACTCGCCCTCGCACTTCCCGCCGCCGACCTGGCCGCGCTCCGTTTCCGGGTGCAGCGGCTGGCCCAGGACCGGCCCGGCTGCTACCGGATGCTCAACGCGGCCGGACGGGTGCTCTACGTCGGCAAGGCGAAGCAATTGCGTACCCGCCTGTTGAGCTATTTCCGCGCGAAATACCCCGACGACAAGCAGGCGCGGATCCTTCACGCCTGCAGTGACATCGCCTTCGACTACACGCCGAGCGAATTCTCGGCGGCGCTGACGGAGCTGAAGTGGATCCGCCAGCATCGGCCGCCCTTCAACGTGGCCATGAATCGCGGCCGGCGCCGCGCCTTCCTGGTCCTCACCGACGAGCCGGCGCCGCGATTGCTGGCCACCACCATGCCGGAGCGGCATCAGGGCAGGATCTACGGACCGCTGCCGTCGCCGGCGCGGAGCCAGCTGGCGGTGCGCTTCATGTCCGACCTGCTGGGACTCCGTGACTGCCGGGCCGACATGCCGATGCACTACGCCGAACAGGGCGAGCTGTTCGCCACGCCACGCCGGGCCGCGTGCCCGCGATTCGACTTCGGCACCTGTCTCGGCCCGTGCGCCGGACACGTGGCGGACGCGGCGTACCGGGAGCGAGTGGAAGCGGCGGCGGCATTCTGCGAAGGGCGGAGCATTCACCCGATCGATCGCGTCGTCGACCGGATGCGCACCCTGGCCGAGCACGACGATTTCGAGGCGGCGGTGCGATGGCGGGAACGGTTCGATGCGCTGGAGTGGCTGCTCGCGGCGGTGACGCGGGCGCGCGCGCAGCTCGACCTGCTCTCGTTCGTCTACCGCGATCCCGGTGCGCAGGGCGACGACCGGGTCTACCTGATCCGCTCGGGAGAAGTCCGCGCGACCTATCCCGATCCGGTCACACCGCTGGAGCGCGAGATGTTCGCTGGCGTGGTGCGCGAAGAGTGCGCCCGCCCGTTGCCGCCGTCGCAGCGGGTCGACGCCGGTCGCTGGCACGAGCGGTTGCTGGTGATGTCGTGGTTCCGGGCGCATCCCGAGGCGTGGCGGCGGACGGAGCCGCTGGAGGGGTAGCGCCGGCCGCCCTACTCCGCGTCCATCGCGGTGAGCGGCACCAGCCGCGCCCTGGGCGGGATCCCCGCTTCGAGCTCCATGATCCCCACCGACGCCGGCAGGTCGAAGCGTCGCGGCCCGGCCCCGCCGGGATTCATCACCGTCACCACCTGATCGACCAGCGTCAGCAGCGGACGATGGGTGTGGCCGTAGACGATGATATCGGCGTCCGGGAAGAGCTCGTGGAGATCGCCGGGCGCAATCTCGCGGCCGAGCTGATCGCCGTGGGTCACGGCGATCGCGAACGCGTCGAGCTCGATCCGGGCCACCCGCGGCAGCCGGGCGCGCACGTCCATTCCGTCGGTGTTGCCGTACACCGCCGTGACCGGCGCGATCGCCTCGAGTTCGGTGAGCAGGTCGAGCGGTCCCACGTCGCCGGCGTGAAGGATGTGATCGACGCCGCTGAAGACGTCGAACACCTCGGGACGCAACAGTCCGTGCGTGTCGCTGATGATGCCGAGGCGCACGTCAGCCTCTCCCAGCGCGGCGCAACGGCGATGTCGAGCTCGAGCTGGTCGAGAATCCGCTGCACGATGAAGTCGACCAGATCCGCGACCTTCGCCGGGCGGTGGTAGAACCCCGGTGCGGCCGGAATGACCACCGCCCCGGCCTCGGTGAGCGTCACCAGGTTCCGGAGATGAATCAGCGACAGCGGCGTTTCGCGCGGCACGATGATCAGCTTGCGCCGCTCCTTGAGCGTCACGTCGGCGGCGCGTTCCACCAGCGACCGCGACGCTCCGCCGGCGATCGCCGAGACGGTGCCCATCGAGCAGGGACAGATGACCATGCCGCGGGTGCGGTGCGAGCCGGACGCCGGCCGCGCGCCGCGATCGTTGTCGGGGTGGAGTGTGACGGTCGACCAGTCGCCGCCGGTGGCGCGCTTGAGCGCCGCCTCGTCGCCGATGCCGGCTTCGGTGTCGAGCAGGCGCCAGCCGTGGCCGGAGACGATCAGTTCGGTCGGCACGTGCTCCCGCGCCAGCACGTCGAGGAGGCGGATGCCATAGGGGGCGCCGCTGGCACCGGTGATGGCGAAGATGATCGGTGGCGTGGCTGGCAAGGGAGAGTCGTCGGTCATTGGTCGCGGGTGAAGCGCAGGTACGTCGAGTCGATCGATCCGGTTCGAGGCCCTGGGCTCTGGGCTCTGGGCTCTGGGCTCGGGCTGGGCTTGGGCTCTGGGCTCTGGGCTGAAACTACTACCGTGAGCGCCGGTTCGGAGTCGGCGAACGGACGGGATGCTTCGGCGCCACCGGCGGCGGGCGGCGCGGCGGCTTGATCGCGGGTGACTTGCGGGCCCTCCGTGGTGCCGGTCGGACCGCTGGCTGCGTCGACGGATCGGCATCGGGCGTCTCTCGCCTGCGCAGGCGCTTCGCGTCTGCTCCGCTCGGGATGACAACCCGGATACTCGCCGGCGACTTCACGCCAGCAACCGGTCGAGCAGCGCGAAGCCGAACACCACCAGGCTCATGACGCCGTTCATCGTGAAGAACGCAGCGTCGAGCCGGGAGAGATCGTCGGCCCGCACCAGGCGGTGCTCGTAGACGAGAATGCCCGCAGCAACGGCCACGCCGGCGTAATACCAGGCGCCGAATCCGGCACCCCAGCCGAAGAGCACCAGCATCGGAATGGTGATCCCGTGCAGCACCTTGGCGAGAAGGATTGCCCGACCCCGCCCGAGCCGCACCACGGCACTGCGCAGCCCTTCGTCGCGATCGAACATGTCGTCCGGCAGTGCGTAGAAGACGTCGAACGCGGCGACCCAGGTCATCACCGCGACGGTGATCGCGGCGAGCAGCCACCACGGCCGGCTCCACTGCCCGGCGACCGCCAGCCAGCCGCCCACCGGCGCGATCGCCAGCGACAGCCCGAGCCAGAGATGCGGCCAGTCGGTGAAGCGCTTGGCGTAGCTGTACCCCATGATCCACAGCAGCGCCACCGGCGACAGGATCAGGCAGATGGTGTTGAGCAATCCGGCCGCGGCAACGAACACCGCGGCCGCGATGGCGACGGCGATGCCGGCGTCGCGCACCGAGATGGCGCCGCGCGGAATCTCGCGATTGCTGGTGCGCGGGTTGCGCGCGTCCCAGGCGCGGTCGGCGATCCGGTTGAATCCCATCGCGGCGAACCGGGCGCCGGAGAATGCCACGATCACGAGCACCACGGTGGACCACGTCAGCGGCGCCACCTGGGCGGCGGCGAGCACGCCGAGCAGCGCGAAGGGCAGGGCGAAAAGGGTGTGCGGCAGCTTGACGAACGAGGCGTAGCGGGCCACGGCGGAGGTGCCGTGGAAGGTCTGGCCTTCGCGCGAGGCGCCGGCGTTCGACCCGGTGGTCACGAGGAAATGCCCAGCCGTGGCCAGAGCTCGTCGACGCGCCGCTTCGTGCCGTCGTCCATCACGATCCGGTCGGGCCACTGGCGCGTGAACCCTTCCTCCGGCCACTTGCGCGTGCCGTCGATGCCGATCTTGCCGCCGAAGGTGAAGTGCTGCGCGGCATGATCGAGCACGTCGACCGGCCCGCGCACCACTTCGAGGTCGCGTTGCGGATCGATGTGATTGAGCGCCACCCAGAGCACTTCGTCCGTGTCATGGACGTTGACGTCCTTGTCGACGACGATCAGCACCTTGGCGAGCGACATCAGCCCCTGGCCCCAGAGCGCGTGCATCACCTTGTACGCCTGGCCGGGATACTGCTTGTCGATGCTGACGAAGACGAGGTTGTGGAAGATCCCCGCTGCCGGCATGTGGTAGTCGACGATCTCCGGCACGGTGAGCTTGAGCAGCGGCAGGAAGATCCGCTCGGTGGCGTGGCCCAGCCAGTAGTCCTCCATCGGCGGGCGGCCGACGAGCGTGGCGGCGTAGATCGGCCGTTCCTTCATGGTGACCGCGGTGACGTGCACCCGCGGATACTCGATCGGCGAGCGAGTAGAAGCCGGTGTGGTCGCCGAACGGACCTTCCATCACCAGCGGTTCGGCCGGATCGATGTATCCCTCGATGACGATTTCGGCCTCGGCCGGGACCTGGAGATCGCAGGTGACCGCCTTGACCAGATCGACGTGATCGCGGCGCAGGAATCCGGCGAAGAGGAATTCGTCGATCCCCGGCGGCAGCGGCGCCGACGCCGCGTAGATGCTGGCCGGATCGCCGCCGAGCGCGATGGCGACCGGCATCGTCTCGCCGCGCGCCGCCATCTCGCGCCAGTGCGCGGCGCCGGTCTTGTGACGCTGCCAGTGCATCGCCAGGTCGCGCTGGCCGAGCTGCTGCACGCGGTACATGCCGACGTTGCGGGTGCCGCGTTCCGGATCGCGGGTGATCACCATCGGCAGCGTGAGGTAGCGCCCGCCGTCGCCGGGCCAGGTCTGCAGCAGCGGCAGCCGGTCGAGGTCGATGTCGTCGCCCCGCTGCACCACCGCCTGGCACGGCGCCCGCCCGGAACGGACGCGGGGCGGGAACGACGCCAGCTCGGCCAGGCGCGGCAGCATCGCGAGCTTGGCGAGCAGCCCCTCGGGCACCTTCAGGTTGAGCATTTCGCCGAGCCGTTCGCCGATCTCGTCGAGCCGGTCGACGCCGAGCGCCAGCGCCATCCGCCGTTCCGAACCGAAGAGGTTGATCGCGACCGGCATCGCCGACGTCGTGCCGTCGGGGAGCAGCGGACGCTCGAACAGCAGCGCCGGCCCGCCGCCGGGACGCTTCATGACGCGGTCGGCGATTTCGGCGATTTCGAGATGGGTGCGCACCGGCTCGCCGATCCGCACCAGTTCGTCGCGTGCCGCGATCGCCGCGAGGAACGCGGCGAGTGAATCGAGACTCATGAGGCCTTCCGCGTGGCGAGGTGAATCGCGGCGATGCCGCCCCAGAGCAGCTGCCAGCGAGACGCCGGTGAATCCCGCCGCTTCGAGGCGTCGCGCCAGCGCGGCCGGATCGGGGAACGCCAGCACCGATGCTGGTAGCCAGTCGTAGGCGTCCGTATGTTTCGACACCATGCGGCCGATGCGCGGCAGGACCTGGCGGAAATACCAGAGATACACCGCCCGGAACGGCGGCCAGCGCGGCGTGGTGAATTCCAGCACCACGAACGGCGCGCCCGGCGCCAGCACCCGCGCCGCCTCGCGGAGTCCGGCGTCGAGATCCATCAGGTTACGCACGCCGAAACCGACCATGGCGCCGTCGAACACGCCGTCGGCGAACGGCAGCTGCAGCGCGTCGGCGGCCGCGGGCGCAATGCGGGCCGCCTTGCCGGCGCCGCAGCGCAGCATCTCGGGGACGAAGTCGGCGGCGATCACCTGCCCCGAAAATCCGGCGCGGCCGGCCAGCTCGGCGGCGAGGTCGAGCGTGCCGGCGCAGAGGTCGAGATACCGCCCGGCCGGACGCCGCCGCCAGTCGAGGGCGTCGACCGCCGCGCGACGCCAGCGGCGGTCGGCATTGAGGGACAGCAGGTGATTCAGCCGGTCGTAGCGGGGCGCGATCCCCGCAAAGACGCCGCGGACGTATGCCCGCTTGGCCTCGCCGCCCGTGACCGGTAGTCGCTGGTCCGTGGCTGCCATCGGCGCCAAAGGTACCGGCTCCGCGAACATCGTCGCAACGCGGAGCGGCCGGTGAGCGGCCCGCCGGACCGGCTGGCGCGAGCGCCCCGACCAGGAACTGGTGCGCGAGGCGGTGGCGGGCCGCGAGGCCGCGTTCCGCGAGCTGGTCCGCCGCTACCAGCGGCCGGTCTTCTCGCTGATCTACCGCATGGTGCGCGATCGCGAACTCGCCGAAGACCTGGCGCAGGAGACCTTCATCAAGGTGCTCAACGCCATCGGCAGCTACCGCCCGGAATACAAGTTCTCGAGCTGGATCTTCAAGATCGCCAACAACGCCGCCATCGATCAGCTGCGGCGCCGGGAACTCGACACCCTCTCGCTCGACGGCTCGCCGCACGCCCAGACCGCCGATGCCGTCGAAGCGACCACGCTGCAGATCGGCGATCCCGCGCGAGTCGCAGCTCGACGAAGTCGCCAACCGCGAACTGGGAAGCCGCATCGAGGCGGCCATCGCGCAGCTCCGCCCCGAATACCGCAGCTGCATCATCCTGCGGCACATCGAAGGCCGCCCCTACGAGGAGATCGCCGAGTGCTCGGACTCCCGCTCGGCACCGTCAAGACCTACATCCACCGCGCCCGGCACGAGCTGCGCATGCTGCTCGCCGACGCCGATCAGCCGTGAAACCGCCCTTCGGCGCCCGACGTATGAGGCTCAACATGACTTCCGCGGCACGCACCACATCTCGACGGCGACGAACTCGACGCCTGCTCGACGGATCGACGTCCTGCGCGCGCCGTGTCACATCTTGAAACGTGCCGGGACTGCCGCAACCTGGTCGCCGCCGACCGCGACCTGGTCGATGCCCTCGCACGACTGCCGCTGCTCGAGCCCGCCCCCGGCTTCGAGCAGCGCGTGCTGGCGCGGGTCGCGGTCGTCGGCGCCGGGGAGGCCGCCGTGGCGGCACTGCTGGCGGCCGCGTGGCCGCAGCGCGCCGCCGGGTGCTGTGGGGAGCGCTGGCGCTGGGCGGATCGGTCGCGGCCGGGCTGGGGTGGGCGGCGCTGCATCCGGCTGCGGCGGCTGGTCTGGCCTCGCCGGTGGTCGGCCAGGCCGGGACACGCGCTCTGGCAGTCGCTGCAGCGCCTGACCGACACGGCGCACAATCTGGGCTGGATCTCGGGGATTCGCGGAGCGCTCGCGACGCCGCTGCGGGCATTGGCGATCACCGCGCTCGCCGCGGCGACCTATGCGGCGGCACTGGGCGGCCTGGGCCGCCTTCTCGCGGAGCCGGCGCCCCATGCGGGGTGGTAGCGGACCCGGGCGATAGCCCGGCTCTGCCTCGTGGTGGTGCTCGGCCCGGCGCACCGTCTTGCGGCGGCGCCGGCCGCGTGCGCCGCGCGGGATGTCTCGCGGCGGGAGCTCGATGCACTCGCACCGGCCCGCGTCGCCACCACGTCCCGTCCCGTCGCCGATACCGGCGTTCCGGTCGTCGATCCGTCCCATCTCGATCACCCGGCCGAGCTGGAGCGCAGCTTGCGCGCCGCGGTGCGGCGACCGCTGTCGCGCACCCGGCTCGAGGTCGTGGGCGGCACGGTGCACCTGGGGCATTTCACGCGTCGCCGCCGGCGACACGCTGCACGGCCACGCCGTGGTGCTGGAGGGTGACGCCGACATCTCCGGCCGGCTGATCGGCAACCTCGTGGTGCTCGACGGCAACGCGGTGCTGCATCCCGGCGGCACCGTCGACCGGCGACGCGCTGGCGATCGGCGGTCAGATCATCAATCCGTCGGGGCGTCAGCGGCACCACGCAGAGCATGCAGACCGCGGCGGTGACGCGGCCGCCGGCGCCGAGCGCCGCGGCCCAGCTGCTGCCGCAACCTGGCGGGCGTGCTGGGCGTCTTGCTGACCCTCGTCGTGGTCGCCTTCGGACTGGTCACCTTCGGCCGGCCCAATCTCGAGATCGTCTCCGACACGGTGATGCATTCGTTCGGCCGGAGCTTTCTGGTCGGCCTGCTCGGCCAGCTGCTGGTGTTTCCCACGGTCGGGCTGATCGTGGTCGGCGCTGGCGCTGACGATTGCCGGGATCGTGGTCATGCCGTTCGCGCTGGCGGTCTATGCGCTGCTGGTCATCGTCGCGTCGTTCGGCGGCGTGGTGGCGGTGGCGCACGCCATGGGCGAGCGGCTGGCCCGGCGCCGCATGGCGCGCGGACTGCCGGTGTCACCCAATTCGTATCGCTACGTGCTGGAGCGGCCTGGTCGCGCTGGCGCTGCATCTGGAGCGGCTGGGTGGTGTTCGGCTGGGTTCCGATCGCGGGCGCGCTGATGCTCGGCATCGCGGCGCTGGCGACCTGGGCGGTCGGCACGGTGGGCTTCGGCGCGGCCCTGCTGTCGCGCGGCGGCGTGCGCGAGGACTTTGCCGGGCACCTGCTCGCCCCCGAGATGATGACCGACGAATACCTCTGGGCCACGCCGCAGTTCGGCGTGCCGGCGGCGAAGCGCCCGCCACCGGACGGGGAACGCTGATGCCGTTCCGGCACGGGGTGCTGGCCGCCGCGGGACTCTCGGCCGCCGGCGCTGCGCTCCATCCGGTGGCGGCCCAGGCGGTGCAGGACTATCGCGCGCCTGCGCGGCCGTGCGCGGCGAACGCCGGCTCGACGCCACCATCGAGTTTTCCGGCGGCGATCTCTTCGTCGCGCCGGCGGCGCGCCGGCGAGCTCTACCGGATGGAGTTGCGCTACGACCCCGCCCGCGTCTCGCCGGTGCAGCGGTACGACCCGGCCACGGCGACGCTCGATTTCGGCGTGGTGCCGACCGGCAGCATCAGCGTCGATCGCGACACCGGCCGTGCAGCAGCTGGGGCGCTTCGCGCTGGCGACGACGGTGCCGGTGAACGTGGCGATCAACGTGCAGGCCAGCCATGCCACGATCGATCTCGGCGGCCTGATGCTGTCGTCGCTCGCGGTGCAGAGCACCGCGACCGACGCCACGATCGATTTCTCGCCGCCCCGATACGGGCCAGTGCGATTCGGCGTCGTTCACGCTGGCGGCGGCACAGCTCGACGGTGCGGCATGCGGCCCAGGCGGGGTGCGCGGCGATCCGGGTCAACGGTGCGCGCCGGCGGCGTCACGCTGGCGTTCGACGGCGCGTGGCAACGCAACCCGGACGTGACCGTCGGGCTGACGATGGGGCGGCTGGGGCTGGTGGTTCCGCGCGGCATCGGCGTCCGCATCCGCGGCGACCGCTTCCTCGTCGCCGTTCCAGGCCGAGGGATTCGTCCGCAACGGCGGCGACTGGGAGACGCCGGGTTTCGACGGCGCCGCGCGGCGCCTGACGGTGACGCTGAAGACGTCGATGGTCGGTGTCGACGTGAAATGGATGGCGCCGTAGCCGCTACGGCTTGACGCGTTCCATGTGCCACACCGTCGAACGGGCGGGCCGGTCGGGGCCCGGTGGCCACGCCTCGACGGAGATGAACGCACGCGGCGATTCCCGTTGCCACGAAAACGTGCTCGATGGTGCCGGAGGCCGGCGCGAACTCGACCGAGAAGGTGTCGAGCGCGATCGCCGCCCAGTGGGCAGCGCCCTGGTCCGCACTCAGCCGGTAATCCCGAAACACGAATCGGGTGGTCGACACGGCGCGGGACATCCGCGGATCATCGAACGTCTCGCGGACCAGCGTGGAGTCGTCGACGAACCGGAAGCGCTGGAAGACGGCCGCAGTGCCGTCGTCGGCCACGCCGCCACGTTCCCTCGATCCAGCGCAGCAGGTTGAAATCGCCGCGGCCGACGGCCAGCGGAACGTGCGGCACCTGTGCTGCGGCTCCGGGCACCAGCCAGTGCGAGCAGCACCGCGGCCCGGCTGATGAACGCGCCAAGCGGATTTCACCGGACTGCCTCACCTCATGCGGCGTCGCAGGAGACGATTCCCGCAACGCGGCGGGCACGCGCCGCGCGTCAGGACTCGATGACGGGCAGGGGCTGCACGGCGGCGGCGGCGCGCTCGACCACCCGCTCGGCAATCTCGCGCAGCATCACGGCGGCGGCCGACTCGGGTGCCGCCGACGACGATCGGCACGCCGTGGTCGGCGGCGTCGACCAGGCCGGCCTGCAGCGGCACCTGGCCCAGCAGCGGCACGCCGAGCTCGTCGGCGAGCCGCTCGCCGCCGCCGCTGCCGAAGAGATCGTGGCGCATGCCGGTCACCGGGTCGATGAAGCCGCTCATGTTCTCCACCACGCCGAGCACCGGCACGTTGACCCGCTCGAACATCCGGGCGCCGCGCAGCGCGTCGCCGATCGCCACTTCCTGCGGCGTGGTGACGATCACCGCGCCGCTGACCACCGCCTGCTGCACCAGCGACAGCTGGGCATCGCCGGTGCCCGGCGGCATGTCGCAGAGCAGGTAATCGAGCTCGCCCCAGGCGACGTCGTGCAGGAACTGGTGCAGCACCTTGGTGATGATCGGACCGCGCCAGATCGCCGGCGCGTCGCGTTCGATCAGGAACCCGATCGACATCAGCGACAACCCGTAGGCCTGCAGCGGGATGATGCGGCCGTGCTCGGACTTCGGGAGCTTCGTCCACGCCGATCATGCGCGGATGTCGGGGCCGTAGAAGTCGACGTCCATGACGCCGACGCGGAGCCCGCGTTCCGCCAGCGCCACGGCGAGGTTGACCGTCACGGTCGACTTGCCGACGCCGCCCTTGCCGGACGACACCGCGATGATCCGGCCGATGCCGGCCACCGGCGTGCGGCACCGGGGCCGGCCGGCACGCCCGGCCTGGGCGCTCTGCGGCGCTCCGTGGGTGGTCTTCGGTGGCCCCGCCGGATCGACGACGCGGATCCTGGGCTGCGGAAATCCGGCCGCCGGCCAGCGCCTGGCGCGCCTGGCGCACCAGTGTCGCGGGGTCGTCGCGCCGCAGCAGGAAGGTGAACGCGGCCTCGCCGCTCGCCGCGTCGACGGCGAGCTCGGTGATCATCGCCCGAGGCGTCGAGCCCCTTGCCGGTGCGCGGATTGATCACGCCGTCGAGCGCGGCCCGGAGGTCGGCGCACGGAATGCACTCACGGGCGCCGTCCCTCAGACCGCGTCGACGGCAGCGACTTCGGGCACCGCCTCGCGGAGGCGGATCTCGAGCCCGTGCTTGAGCGTGATGGTCGACGCGGCACAGCCGACGCAGGTGCCGCCCAGGCGGACCAGCAGGTGGCCTGAATCGGCATCGAAGTCGACCACCTCGACGTTGCCCTTGTGGGACGCGATGTAGGGGCGCATGGTGTCGATGGCGCGCTCGATGCGGTCCATCAGGTCGGCGGCGACGTCGGTACTCATGGAGGGAATGGTAGTAGCGGCAACCGGGGGGGCACTGCGCCGGCTTCGGGAAGGGAAATCCCGGCGGTGCCGGGTCCGGACGGCGGCGGCAGCGGCGCCGGTCAGGAACCTGTCAGGTCTGGGCCACGAACTCCCGCGCCGCGGCGAGCACCTGCTGCTGCACCTCCGCCATGGTCCCGCTGATCGCCGCGCCCGCCGCCTTGGCGTGGCCGCCGCCGCCGAACCGCCGCGCCAGCTCCGCCACGTCGACGTCGCCGACGCTGCGGAACGAGACCTTGATCCGGCCGCCCGACATTTCGCGGAACAGCAGCGCCAGCCGCACGCCGCGGATCGACCGGGCGTGCTCGACGACGCCGTCGAGGTCGTCGGGATCGACGCCGTGCCGCTCCAGCGCGCCCGGCGGCACGGTGACCCACGCCAGCCCGGGCGGCACTTCGACCACCAGCGTCTGCAGCACGTCGGCCAGCAGGCGCGGCCGGCCTTCGGGCGAGCCGGCGTAGACGTCGAGATAGATCTGTTCGGGGTCGACGCCCGCTTCGAGCAGGTCGGCGGCCATGCGCAGGGTGTGGGGCCGGGTGTTGGAGAAGCGGAAGCCGCCGGTGTCGGTGACCAGCGCCACGTAGAGCGCGCGGGCGGCCTCGAGCGGAATCGGCCAGTCGAGCTGATGGGCCAGCTCGGCGACCAGTTCGCCGGTGGCGGCGGCCGTCGGATCGACCAGCCGGGGCCCGGGCGGCAGCGTGCCCGGCGCTGATGTGATGGTCGATGCACGCCACCGGCACGCCGCGTTCGGCGACCGCCCGGCGCGAGGTTGCCGAGGCGCGACAGATCGGCGATGTCGAGCACGATGATCACGTCGGCCTGGCGGATGGTCCTGACCGCCTGGGCGCTGCGATCCGCGCCGGGGAGATCGGCGAAGAGGAAGTCGAATCGCGGCGGCGTGGGGGTCGGGATTGGTGACGCTCACCTCGGCGCCCCGGGCGCGGAGCAGGTGCAGCATCGCCACCTCGCTGCCGAGGCCGTCGCCATCGGGGTTGACGTGGGTCACCAGACAGATGCGCGCTCCGGGACGGACCAGCGCGGCGAACTCCTGCGCCGCGCGGAGAAACGTGTCCGGATTGGCCACGGTCATGTTGCGAAACTAACAGCGTCCCGACCGAAGACGCGGGCGCCGCAGTCCCGGAGGACTGCGGCGCCCGCACCCGTACCGTCGGTCAGACCGCTCGGCCGGTGCCGCTCATGGCTTCGCGCTCCTGCTGCAGCACGCTGTGCTTGCGGCTGTAGCCGAAGTAGATGCCGAACCCGATGATCAGCCAGACGATGAGCCGGATCCAGGTATCGCCGGGCAGCGTCGCCATCAGGCCGCAGGCAGCAGATGATGCCGAGGATCGGCACCAACGGCACCCACGGCGTCCGGAACGGCCGTCGAGGTCCGGCCGCGTGCGGCGCAGGATCAGCACGCCGGCGCACACCAGCACGAACGCCAGCAGGGTACCGATGTTGACCAGCTGGCCCAGCAGCTGCAGCGGCAGGATGCCGGTGGCGAGTCCCACGGCGATGCCGGTGAAGATCGTCGACAGGTACGGCGTGCGGAACTTCGGGTGCACGCTCGAGGCCCACTTGCCGAGCAGGCCGTCGCGCGACATCGAGTAGAACACCCGGGACTGGCCGAGCAGCATCACCAGGATCACCGACGCCGAGGCCGAGCACCGCGCCGACGTCGACCAGCACGCGCACGAAGTGGGGCGCGCCGACCTTCTGCATCGCCAGCGCCACCGGCGCGTTGACGTTGAGTTCCTGTGTAGGGCACCATGCCGACCAGCACGCCGGAGACCAGGATGTAGAGCAAGGTGCAGATGACCAGCGACGCCGAGGATGCCGATCGGCAGGTCGCGCTGGGGATTCTTCGATTCCTGCGCGGCGGTGCTGACGGCGTCGAAGCCGATGTAGGCGAAGAAGACCAGCCCCGCGCCGCGCAGCACGCCGGACCAGCCGTAGGTGCCCCAGCTGCCGGTGTTGGGCGGAATGAACGGATGCCAGTTGGCCGGGTGTGATGTGCGCCAGGCCGACGCCGGCGATCAGCAGCACGATCGCGACCTTGAGGATCACGATGAAGTTGTTGACCGTGGCCGATTCCTTGATGCCGATGACCAGGATCGTGGACATCGACGGCCACGATGACGACCGCCGGCAGGTTGAGGATGGCGCCGGTGAGGTTGAGCCCGGTATGGGCGCAGCCGGCGACGTGCTGCGCGACGTTGGCGGCGGTGCACCACGTCGTCGGCGCGTTGGTGAGGTTGGCCGGCAGCGTGATGCCGAAATTGCTGAACAGGTCGACGAGGTGTCCCGACCAGCCGACCCCGACGGTGGCCGCGCCGGCGGCGTACTCCAGCACCAGGTCCCAGCCGATGATCCAGGCGACCAGCTCGCCCATCGTGGCGTAGGAGTACGTGTACGCGCTGCCCGCCACCGGGACGGCGCTGGCCATCTCCGCATAGCAGAGCCCGGCGAAGGCGCAGGCGACGCCGACGATGGACCATCGAGATCGGCACGGCCGGCCCGGCGTACAGCGCGGCGGCCTGCCCGGTGAGCACGAAGATGCCGGCGCCGATGATGGCGCCGATGCCGAGCGTGGTCAGGTTGAGCGGACCCAGCGAGCGCCGCAGCGAATGCTCGCCGGTCGCTCTCGGCCTCGGCGCGCAGCGCCGTGATGGATTTGGTGGCCCAGAGGTTCATTCGGGATTCCTCGTGGCGGTGAGTTCCGTGACGCCCGGTCGAGGGTCATGGGTCGTCGGTCGTGGGACGGATCGCCGGTCACGTCTCGACCCTCGACGCTCGACCGTCGACCGATCGTGCCGTCACACGCTGTAGTTCGGTGCTTCTCTGGTGATCGTCACGTCGTGCGGGTGCGACTCCCGCAGGCCCGCCGACGGTGATCTGGAGAAATTCCGTGTCCCGCTGCAATCCGGCGAGGTCCGCGACCCCGCAGTAGCCCATGCCGCTGCGCAGCCCGCCCACCATCTGGAAGAGCGACGTCGCCGACCGGACCCTTGTAGGGCACCCGGCCCTCGATCCCTTCGGGCACCAGCTTGGTCGCCGACACTTCGCCCTTCCTGGAAGTAGCGGTCGGCCGATCCGTCCTGCATGGCGCTCAGCGATCCCATGCCGCGGATCAGCTTGAAGCGCCGCCCCTCGGCGAGGATGCTCTCGCCGGGACTCTCCTCGGTGCCGGCGAGCATCGAGCCCATCATCACCGACGCGGCGCCCGCCGCCAGCGCCTTGACCGCGTCGCCGGAGTACTTGATGCCGCCGTCGGCGATGACCGGCATGTCGCCGGCGCCGCGCGACGGCGTCGAGGATCGCGGTGATCTGCGGCACGCCGACGCCGGTCACGACGCGGGTGGTGCAGATCGAGCCGGGGCCGACCCCGACCTTGACCGCGTCGACGCCGCGCTCCACCAGCGCCCGCGCCCCCGATTCGGTGGCGATGTTGCCGCCGACGAGCTGCACGTCGGGGAACGCCGTCGCGCAGCCGCGCCGACGGTGTCGAGCACGCCCTCGGAGTGCCCGTGCGCCGAATCGACGACCATCACGTCGACGCCGGCGGCGACCAGCGCCCGGGCGCGCGCCACCGCGTCGGGCCCGGCGCCGACCGCGGCCGCCACGCGCAGCCGGCCGTGCTGGTCCTTGTTGGCGTCGGGATAGTCGCGCCGCTTGAAGATGTCCTTGACGGTGATCAGCCCCTTGAGCACGCCGTGCGTCGTCGACCACCGGGAGCTTCTCGATCCGGTGCCGGGCCAGGATCGGCTTCCGCCTCGTCGAGCGTGGTGCCGACCGGCGCGGTGATCAGGCCCGTCCCGGGTCATCGCCTCGGCGATCGGCCGGTCGAGGTTCGGCTCGAACTGCAGGTCGCGGTTGGTGATGATGCCGATCAGCCGCCCGGTCCCGTCGACGATCGGCACGCCGCGAGATCCGGAAGCGCGCGCATCAGCGCGTGCGCCTCGCGGATCGGGCGTTCGGGGCCGAGGGTGATCGGATTCATGATCATCCCGCTCTCGCTGCGCTTGACCCGGTCCACCTCGGCGGCCTGGCGGTCGATCGACATGTTCTTGTGGATCACGCCGATCCCGCCGGCCCGCGCCATCGCGATGGCCATCTCCGCCTCGGTCACGGTGTCCATCGCGGCGGAGACGAACGGAATGTTGAGCGGGATGGAGCGGGTGAAGCGGGTACCGGTGGCGACGTTGCGGGGATGAACGGTCGAGTGGCGCGGCACGAGCAGGACGTCGTCGAACGTCAATGCCTGACGGCGGCGGGAAGCGGCTCATGACGCGAACGCCGTCCCGGAATCGTGCCTTGCTGTGCGGAACATCCCAAAACCTACGCGCCGTCGCGCAATTCGATCAAGGCGATGGCGGCGGCGCCGCTGACAGCCGTACATTAAGGTGTCCGCCGGCCGGGATCGCCGGCCGCCGGCAGCCGCACCCGCGACACCCGCGCTTCGCCTTCAAGGGAGACCGATGACCGCACACGCAGGAGCGCGTCCAGCCCACGACCCGCCGCTTCCCGTCACCCGGCCTGCTGCTGCTCGGCTTCGGCACGGACTTCTTCGATACCCTCGGCATCGGATCCTTCGCCACCACCACGGCGGTGCTTCGCCTCGGCCACCTGATCGACGACGCCGACATTCCCGGGACGCTCAATGTCGGACACGCGATTCCGACGATTTCCGAGGCGGTGATCTACATCATCCTGCTGGGCGGCCTGATCGACCTTCCGACCATGGTCAGCATGGTCGCTGGCCGCGGGGATCGGGGCGTGGTTCGGCGCCGGCGTGGTGGCGCGATGGCCGCGCCGCACCATCCAGCGGGGGATGGCGATCGCGCTGGTGGTGACCGCGGCGTTCATGGCGGTCCGGATGCTGCTCAACCTGTCGCACAGCCGCCGGCACCACCGGATTCACCGGCCTTGCGTGCTGGCGGTTGCGGTCGTCGCCAGCCTGGTGATCGGCTCGCTGATCTCGCTCGGGCATCGGCAACTACGCGCCCACGATGGCGGTGACGTATCTGCTCGGCATGAACGAGAAGGCGGTCTTCCCGATCATGGCGGCGTCGGCCTCGCTGATGCTGCCGGTCGCGGCGTACCGCTTCTTCCGGGCCGGCCGGTTCGACCGCCGCACCGCGCTGGGGCTGGCCATCGGCGGTGTCCCGGGGGTGTTCGTCGCGGCGTTCCTGGTCAAGTCGCTGCCACTCACCGTCGTCAAGTGGATCGTCGTGGGCGTGCTGCTGTATACCGCGGTGACGCTCTGGCTGGCGTCGCGCACACGCCGCACCGCGTCCGCCTGATGCGGATCACCGGGTATCACGGTCTACCGGATCGATCTCCCGCTGCACGAGGGGTCGCTACCAGTGGTCCGGCGGCAATGCGGTGTCGGTGTTCGATTCGACCGTCGTCGCGGTCGACACCGACGCCGGCCTCACGCGGCTGGGGCGAGGTCTGCCCGCTCGGTCCGGCCTACCTGCCGGCGTACGCCGCCGGCGCGCGGACCGGCATCGCCGAACTGGCGCCGCGAGCTGCTCGGCGCCGATCCGTGCGCGCTGGACCGGCTGAACGAGCGGATGGACCGCGCCATGCGCGGGCATCCCTACGTGAAGTCGGCCATCGACATGGCGTGCTGGGACATCCTCGGACGCGCCGCCGGGCTGCCGGTGGCGACGCTGATGGGCGGCGCGGTCGGTGCCGGACTTCGCGCTCTATCGCGCCATTTCGCAGCAGTCGCCGGCCGAGATGGCGGCCCGGGTCGCCCAGTACCGCGGCGAGGGATATCACAAGTTCCAGCTCAAGGTCGGCGGCGATCCCGATACCGACATCGAGCGGATCCGCGCCGTCGCCGCCGGACTCCAGCGCGGCGACGTGCTGGTGGCCGACGCCAACACCGGCTGGACCCAGCACGCCGCCATCCGCGTGGCGCACGCGGTGCGCGATGTCGATGTCTATCATCGAGCAACCCTGCGCCACGTACGAGCAGTGCCTCGCGGTGCGGCGCCACACCGACCGGCCGTTCATCCTCGACGAGGTGATCGACGGCATCGACATGGTGATGCGCGGCGCCGCCGACGGGGCGATGGACGTGATCAATCTCAAGATCTCGAAGGTCGGCGGGCTGACCCGGGCGCGGCAGATCCGCGATCTCTGCGTCTCGCTCGGCATTGCGATGACGATCGAGGACACCTGGGGCGGCGACATCATCACCGCCGCGATCGCGCACCTGGCCCACAGCACGCCGGAAGCGCTGCTGTTTTCGGCGACCGACTTCAATTCGTACGTCACGGTGGCCTACGCCGACGGCGCGCCGCGGCGGCGACCACGGGCCGCCTCGCGGCGCCGCAGCGCCCCGGGCTCGGGCGTCGAACCGCGCCTGGAACTGCTCGGCGAACCGCTGCAGGCCTGGCGGGCGTGAGCGCCATCCGGCGCTAGGCGGCCGGTGGCGTCCTCGTCCGGCGGAAGCGCCGGCGGCGCCGGCGGCTTCGGCGCGGTGACGCTCTGCGCCGTCTTCGACGCCTCGTCGACCACCGCCTGCGCCGCCGAGGCCAGCCCCTTCATCACCTTCGCAGCCCCGTCGAAGAACGTCACCGTGCCGCTGATGGCGTTGAGCGGAACCTTGCCGGCGCGCATGGTGTCCTCGACGCCGGTCGGTCAGCCGGGCGAAGATGTTGGTCGGCGCGGCGCGCTCGGCATACTTGCTTTCCAGGAACTCGACGTAATCGAGCACCTGGTAGCCGCGATCGTCGGAGAGGGACTCCAGCCGCGCGCACCAGCCGCTCCTTGAGATGTTCGTTCATCGGGCCTCCGAACGACTCAGTTGAGCCGGCGCACGAAATTGAGGATGGGTGTGGGAAGGAACCGCGACCGGCCGGCGCGGATTGTGGCGCGCACCCGGATCTTTGCCAGCGGCTGCAGGTCGGCGAAGCTGTCGACCTCTGCCGGGGTGATCACGAGGTAGACGAAGCCGGACTCCGGCAGCGGCCCGCTGGCCAGCACGTACGGCTGGCCGAGCGGCAGGTCGGGACGAAGTTCATCGGCCTTCTGCACCGCCAGCACCTGCAATGTCCATTCGACGGTCCGGCCGACGTACTTGTCGCGGCGCGGCGCGCACGTCGGCGCCGGTGATCGCCGACGGTGCGATCGAATCGCTCAGTGCGGCCTGCCGCACCCAGACGTCGAGCTGGACGTGCGACCAGTCGCCGCGGCGCTCCAGCAGCTGTGCCGCGAGCGGGGCTTCGAGCGGTGCCGACCGGGGCGCCGCCCGGCACCGCCGACAGCGTCGGCACCGGCCGAAAGCCCGACCGGCGGCGCGGAAGCCGCCGCGGCGACGCTCCGGCCGGCGCGGGGGTCGCGGTCGGTGAGCGGCCGGTTGCTGAGCCGGCGCCGCCGGCTGCTGCAGCGCCCGCCGCTCCACCCATCCGGTTCGCCGGACATGCACCCAGCGCCCGTGCGTGCCGAGGCTGTCGAACAGCGCGCCGGTGCGGGCCATTCCGAGCAGGGTCGCGGCCGGCGTGGGGCGGGTCCGGACCGGAGCGCCGTCGGGAATGCTGACAGCTGACGTCGAAGCCGTCGCGGTCGTCGTTCTGCAGCGCGCCGGAGTAGATCCACCCCTCGAGCGTCACCTGGGCCGCATCCCCGCGACGGGAACGGACCGCCACCGGCGCGCCATCGCGCAGATGCACCAGCGGCGTGCCGCCGGGCTCCTTGCGCAGATCGGTGGCGGCAACGGCGACGTGGTGCGGATCCTGTACCGGAACGACCGGCATGGCGCGCAACGCGCTGTTGCCGGCCAGCAGAACGAGCAGAATGCAGGCTGGTCGCCCGAATCGGGCGCGGGTAGATTGCGGCGCGCAGGTCACGCAATGAGAGTGTAGACGCCGCGGAGGAGCATGTCAAACGCCAGCAAGCGTCCCGCGCCGGTGCTGCTCGTGGTCCTCGACGGCTGGGGCTACCGCGAAGCCCGGGACGGGAACGCCATCGCCCTGGCCAATACGCCGGTCTGGGACCGGCTCGCTCCCGGTGCACCGCGCGCTCTGCTCGACGCCAGTGGACTGGCGGTCGGTCTCCCCGAGCACCAGATGGGTAACAGCGAGGTGGGCCATCTCAACCTCGGCGCCGGGAGGGTGGTGCCCCAGGATCTGGTGCGGATCAACGCGTCGATCGCCCGTGGCGAGTTCTTCGACGCTGCCGGCCCTCGTCGAGGTCGCCGCCCATGCCCGCGCCCACGGCGGCACGGTGCATCTCGCCGGGCTGCTCGGTTCCGGCGGCGTGCACGCCATCGACACGCACTGGCTGGCGGTCATCCGCGCCATGGTGCGGCTCGACGTCCCGCGGATCGCCATCCACGGGTTCCTCGACGGCCGTGACACGCCGCCCAGGTCCGCGGCGGATTTCGTCGCCGCGCTGCGGGCCGGGCTGGGGGACATCGGCGGCGGACGCACCGGCATTCGCGACATTGACCGGCCGGTACTTCGCCATGGATCGCGACCGCCGCTGGGATCGCACCCGCCTGGCGTATCAGGCCATGGTGCACGGCGCCGGCGTGACCGCCGACGATCCGGTCGAGGCGGTGCGCGACGCCTACCGGCGCGGCGAAACCGACGAGTTCATCAAGCCGCTGGTGTTGCTGCGCGACGGATCGCCGGTGGCCCGCATCCACGATGGCGATGGCATCTTCTTCGTCAATTACCGCTCCGACCGGATGCGGCAGATCGTCGCGGCGCTGTGCATCGAGACCTTCAGCGGCTTTCCGGTTGCCGGACCGGCCGGCGGTCACCGCCGCCTGCATGACGCAATACGACCAGACTTTTCCCCTGCCGCAGGCCTTCCCGCCGTTTTCGCTGGCGCGCATTCTGGCCGAGGTGCTCAGCGGCGCTGACCGTACCCAGTTTCGCACCGCCGAAACCGAGAAGTATGCCGCACGTGACCTACTTCTTCAACGGCGGCAACGAGCCGCCGTGGCCCGGCGAAGAGCGCCGCCTGGTGCCGTCGCCCAAGGTGGCCACGTACGACCTGGAACCGGAGATGTCGGCCGAGGGTGTCACCGATGTGCTCTGCGGCGCGCTGCGTGCCCGCGACCATGACTTCATCCTGGCCAATTACGCCAACGCGGACATGGTCGGGCACACCGGCGTGCTTCCCGCGGTGATCCGGGCCGTCGAAACCGTGGATCACTGTCTTGGCCGGGTCCTCGAGGCCGCCGATCAGGCCGGCACGCGGGTGCTGGTCACGGCAGACCACGGCAACGCCGAACTGATGATCGATCCCGCCACCGGCGGCCCGCATACCGCGCATACCACCAACCCGGTGCCGATCGTCACGTACGGCATCCCCGGCGCGTCTCTCCGGACCCGTGGCGCGCTGTGCGACGTGGCGCCGACCATTCTCCAGCTGCTGCAACTCGAACAACCGAGCGACATGACCGGACGAGCGCTTCTACCCGGACCGGGCGCATGACCCGACTGAGCCGGGTCGGGATGGCCGTAGCGGCCATCATGGCCAGCGGCGCGGCGCCGCTGCTGGCCCAGGTCGGCTATCCGCCGACGGCCTCGCCGTACCGCCCCATCGATCGCGGCCTGTGGGTGGAGGTGTACGGCGGCCGCGTTCTCGGCGACGGCGGATCGCTCCGGGTCGGGCCCCGCGACGGCAACCTCGTCGGGGCGCGGCTGGATCTTCGCGGCAGGAATGCGCTGCAGGTGTCGTTCGGCGGCTGGTACGCCACCACCGTCCGCAACGTGGTCAATGCCAACGACTCGGTCGCCACCCGGGTCAAAGGACCGTTCGCGGAGAAGATGTTCGCGTTCCAGTTCGCGGCGCAGCTGAACCTGACCGGCGGGAAGACGTGGCATGGCCTGGCGCCGTACGCATCAATGAGCGTCGGCCTGGTCCACGGACAGGCTCCGCCGGCAAGCGACACGTCGGGCTACACCTTCGGCACCAAGATCTACTTCTCCCCGGCCGTCGGGACCCGCCTCTTCCTCGGTCAGCGCCTGTTCGTGAGCGCGCAGGCCCAGGTCTTCTTCTGGAAGTTGAGCTACCCTGCCTCGTACAGCCTCGAGCCGTCCAAGCAGCCGGGAACGGCCAGTCATTCCAATGCCGTCAACACCACCGGGTCGAGCAGCCAGTACGTCGCGACGCCCTCGCTGCGACTGGGTCTCGGCATCGCGTTCTAGGGGGTGACGTGCACTGTTCGCTGACCCGGTCCGTCACCCTGCATGCGCGCCACCGGTACGGACCGGCAACGGCGAGTGGGCCCTCCGGCGATCACGGTCATCTCTACCGGATCGACGTCTCGGTCTCCGCGAACGACGCCCGCCGGGCCTGCGTGATCGACCTCGAGCTGTTCGACGCCGTGCTCGAACGAGAAATCGTCAGGCCGCTCGACGGCCGTCACCTCAACGAGGCCGTGGCGGAATTCGCTTCCGGCGTCCGGCCGCCGACCTGCGAGGCGCTCGCGGCGTGGTGCTGGCAGCAAGTGGCGCGGCGGCTGCCGTCCGATGTACGGTTGGACCGGATACGGGTGGCGGAAGACGATACCCTGTGGGCGGACTGCTCCGCGGCGGAGTAACCACCAGCACAGCGAGGCCCGATGCGACTCGAACAGCTGCACCCTGCCGGCCTGGTCGCCGTGATCATCGCGGCGGCGGCGCTACCGGATCGGCTGGCCGCCCAGCGCACCGCCGACGAGGCCCGACTGGTGGTCGGGATCTCCGCCGGCTGGATCGGTGGACACCACCTGTGGACCGTCACGGGACAGCCGTTGCCGGAGCAGTTTCCCGGCCTGTACGACACCGTCTCCCTCGGCCGGAGCGTGCGCGAGAACCTGACCATGACGGGCCAGGTGACGTACTATGGCGGCGAGCACCTCGGTTGGACCGGCGAATTCACCTACATCGGCGGCGGATTCACCGATGCCTGCACCTTTGCCCGTCCCAGCAGCGACGACTACAACCGGCAGGTCTGTACGGCCCTTGACGGGCGCGACGAGCCTGCCTCGACGGTGACGCTGGCGGGAGGCGTCAATTACCGGCCCACCGGGCGCACCCAGTTTCAGCCCTATCTCCGGGCCGTAGTCGGGCTGGCGCTGATGCCGCGCAGCAGCCGGGCGGTGGTGGTCAACTTCTACGATCCTGGCGGCAACCTGACCGAGGGCGACGTCTACGTCGACAACAGCTGGTCGGAGTTGCGACCCACCGGCGCGCTGGGATTCGGTATCGCCACCGCGCCCAGTCAGGGCTATCAGTTGAACGTCGAGTTCCGCGAAACCTGGGTCCGCGTGTCGAACGTCACCGGAACGACCGCCTCGCCGTATACCGGAATCGATGCGCCGCATACCGGCGCGTGGCTGCGCCTGCCGAGTCTCACGGTCGGGTTCTCCGTGGTGCTGCAGAAGAGCCGGGGCCGGCGGTACTGAGCACGCCGGTGCCCGCCCGGTCGCGATGAAACCGGCGGTAGCGGTCTCGGCCGACGAGGCCGTGGCGATGGTCCTGGCCGCGGTGCCACCGCAGCCAGCGTTGCGGATGCCGCTCGCCGACGCGCTGGGTCACGTGCTTTCCGACGACGTGGCTGGGGCGATCCCGCTGCCGCCGTGGACCAATGCCGCAATGGATGGATACGCCGTCCGCGCCGCCGACGTGCGCGGGGCTTCCGCGGCGACGCCGGTCACACTCCGGATCGTCGGTACGAGTGTGGCCGGCGGCGCGCTGGCCGGCGCCGTCGGCGCCGGCGAGGCGATGCGGATCTTCACCGGGGCCGCGGTCCCCCGCGGCGCCGACTCGGTAATTCGTCAGGAAGACACCGCGGCCCGGGCGGGCACCGTGGTGATTCTCGACCGCCGCGACGCCGGTCACAATGTGCGTGCCGCCGGCGGCGATCTCGCCGCCGGAGCCCGGGCGCTCGCCGCCGGCACGGTGCTCGGGCCAGGCCAGCTGGCGCTGCTCGCCGCGCTCGGCATCTCCCATCCGATGGTCCACCGGCGTCCCCGGGTAGGCATCCTGGCCACCGGCGATGAACTGATCAGTCTCGACGATCCCGAGCCGATCCTGGCGCGGCAACGACTGGCCGACGTCAACGGTCCGGCGCTGGCGGCCGCCGTGGCGCAGGCCGGTGGCACCGCTGTCCCGCTCGGCATCGCCGCCGACCGACCGGAGGCGATCGCCGCCATCATCGACGCCGCGCGCGATGTCGAGCTGGTGATCACCGCCGGCGGCGTGAGCGTCGGCGAACGGGACTATCTCCATGTGGTGACGGCGGCACTGGGCGTCACCGAGCTGTTCGGACGGGTCCGCATGCGGCCCGGTGGACCGACGTCGTTCGGCCGGTTCCCCGACGGCCGCTGCTGGCTGGGATTACCCGGCAATCCGGTGAGCGCGCTGGTGGCGTTCACGTTGTTCGGCCGGCCGGCGATCCGGGCGATGGCGGGTCATCCGCGGCCCGCGGCGCCGCGCTTCACTATAACAATGGATGATATAGTTGGTCGCGACGCGACGCTGGAACTCTTCCTGCGGGTCACGCTGTCGCCGGATGGCAACGGGCGGCCACGCGCCCGGCTCACCGGGCCGCAGGGCTCGGGGATGCTGACGTCGATCGCCCGGGCGGACGCGTTGGCGGTGGTGGCGCCGGGTGCGGGGTCGGTGGCAGCGGGGGAGATGCTCTCGGCGATTCCGTGGTGAGGTGATCCCGGTGGTCAGAAGACCACGCCGGCGCTGAATCGCGCCGTGTGGCGACGTGGTCGACGCGAACCCGCATCATCGCCGGTTGCTGGGCGCGGGCAGCGGAGGCGAAGAACGACAGCGCCCCGGCCAATGCAGCGAGAAGGTGCGCTGGCCTTGGCCGGTGACTCAACTTCCCGCCATCATCACCTTGATGACGTCCTTCGGAACCTTGTTGGTGTTGAGGTTGACCAGTCCGTTGGCGGTCACGTCGAAATTCGTCTTCGTCGCCTCGATCTTCGCCATGATGACGTCCTTGGCGAGGTGCGCGGTGACCATCTGGATCACCGACTGATTGGTCAGCACTTCACTGGAGGCCTTCTTCGGCCCGGCGGACATCATCGACTTCATGATGTCGGTGGGGATCTTGTTGGCCTGCAGCCCCGATAGCCCGGCGACGGTCACGTCGAAATCGGTCTTCGACGACTGGATCTTGGCCTGGATCACGTCCTTGGGCAGCTTGGCCAGAACCATCTGCACGACGGTCTGGTTGGTCAGCACCTCGCTGCCCTTGGGCGAGGCCTGGGCTGGCGCTCGCGATGCCGCAAACGGCACCAGACACCAGACGAGAGCCGCGGTCCGGAATCGCATTCGTCCTCCGTTGTGAGCCATCAGGCCGCCGAATGCCGGGCTACATCTTGAAGTCGACGCCGACCGTCAGGAAGCCGTGCCAAGCCCCGCCCGCCCCACGTACGGCGAGCCTGTCGTTCATCCAATACCGGATTCCGCCGAACGCGCCGGGCAAGAGGCTACTTGCCCTCGCGCCGGTCGCAACTGACGGAATTCCGTCACGCTGCAGCTGGAACTGAAGATGAAGTAATTCCGACCGACCCGCCGACGAACGGATCGAGTTTCTCGTTGCTCACCGGAAAGTGATAGGCCACCGTGCCTCAGCCACCTTTGGTGATCACGTGTGTAGCTATAGTAACCGTCGCTCATACCCGCTGAGACGTCCAATATGCCGACCGAAAGCCCCCACCCCCACTTGTCATTGATCGCGTGCTCGAAGTTCCCCTCGAACGCCGCGGCGCTGCCGTAAGGCGACAGACGAAGAACGGTCCGATGTAGTTGGAGCCGGCGGTGAACGCCTGCGCGGAACCGCGCGACACGGTCGCGCCGACGAGTGCCACACCTGCGACGAGCGAGTGCCAACGCATTGCGCCTCCGGAAGAGATGGGGTGCGTGAACGGGGAAAGTCCGGAATTACGCTCCCATTGTCACGCGCAGGCGAATCGCCCGCAAGGCGAACGAAGCGTCAAACACCAGGTTGACCCGGTCGCCGGTAGCACACCAGGGCAGTACCCGTGACGTGAACCAGTGGCAGCGTGAGCGCCAACTGGTTGAGGACGCGGAAGACACCCGGCACGCCCGGACCGTAGTCATGCCACAGCACGATGCCGCCGGGTTTCACCATCCGGAGCGCCTTGGCCGAATCGCTGCGCACATAGGACCGCGCGTGCGAGCCGTCGACGAACACGACGTCATACCGTTCCCGGTGCGGACCGTCGTCGAAAGCCTTGCTGTCACCATAGAGTTGCTCGATGCGGGACTCCGCCGCAGTACCGGTATAGCGAAACGTGCGAAACGCCGATTCGCCCAGGGCGTACGCAGTCGCCCGGGTATCGTCACCGTCTTCAGCGGCATATTCACCCACCTGATCGGGCGTCAATGTGAGCGTCGCGACCCGGCCGTTCTCCGGCTGGTTCGTCGCCCAGAGGTAGGCGGTCTTTCCCGTGCAGGTTCCGAACTCGAACATTCGTTCGGCGCCTTTGGCGAGCACCGCGAGAATCCAGGCCTCGGTGTCGCTGGTTCCACCGGGCACAACCATGTTGCCACGGCCCAAAAAGCGAACCTCGGTCGCAAACGTCGGCCCCATCGCGTCCGGCGCGAACACCGGGTCGAGCTCGGCGACGGTGATCCGCCGGATCGGCCAGCGGCGAAGGAGACCTCGCTGCCGGACCGTTGCCCGCAGCGTGAGCCATTGCCAGGTGACCACCGCGAGGGCCAGCGAGGCCGCCGCGGTGATGAAAGCCACAATCATCATCGGGTCAGCCGGCGGCCTGCGACGACCGACATCACGTCAACGCAACGACTCATCTGATCGCCGCGAGACATATCGGAGACGCCGAAGGTGAACGTCTCCAGCAGTGGGCGATGAGGATCGGACTCGGCGGCGTGATATCGGCCGCCTAGTGCAGGACCACCGTGAAGGTGATGGATCCCCCCGTCGCGACGGTGGCCGAAAAGGGCTCGGGGTCGATATACTGGCTCGAGCCATCGTTGTTCCTCGCGGACGCGGATTCCCCTACGGTATAGGTCGCCGACGAAACAGTCTGTCCCACCACTTTGAGAACCGCGTGGTGCGTGCCGGGCCCCGCGCTCACCTCGGCACCGGACGCAGCAAGGAAGACGCCGGGTGAAAACGACCGGTCATCGACCATGCGCCCGTCCCAGAACAGCTGCAGGTGGGTGATCGTCCCATCGAACGTCTCATTGTAGAGATCCATCCCGACATCAACCGTCAATGACCCCGATCCGCCCGTAGTCGCAGTGGAGCTGCAGGCCGTCATTGCGACCGCACAGAGCAGGGCCACGGTGCTCCACGAGAGCAGGCGCATACGTCGCTACCTTCGGCTCAAGATGACGAATCGAACTGCCAATTGGTGAATACGGAGATACTCGGCCATCGTGCTCATACTGCACAAGGGTTCGAGATGGTCAATCGGCGGTTTGACACGCACCGGTTCGCGAGGCGCTGATCGCCATTGTGCACCACGCGCACCATGACTTTCAGCATCCACGCCTGCTGGTCCTCGACCGGGACACCGTTCCGTTGTTCCGGAGAAGCCGCCATGGCTACGGCCCATGCCGGTGCGGCACCATGGGCGTCATCGGCGCTCGTCCCGATCGCGGACCCTTGGCGGCGATCCCTGCCGGTGGCGTCAGCTCGAGTTGCAGCGTGTATGGCCCGGTCGCGTCGGCATGCGCCGAGCGGGCATGGAGGTAGTACCCGTAGAATTCCGTGGGGCTGGCATTGGTATAGACGATCTGCGCATCCTGCCCGCCGCCACCATCGTCGTCGCTGGTGAGATAGGTGTCGTCGACGTCATCCAGCTCAAGAAAGGCATCGAACGCCGTGGAGCGCATCGTGATCGTGGCGGTCCACAGCGGCGGGATCGCGATATGATACCGATCGGAGTGGTAACTGCCGGCGTCGACGCAGTCCGTGCCGCTCAGCCGTTGCGATGTGGATACGTTCGCGGCGAGGACGACGTGCTCGCAGTTGGTGATGTCGGGGTCCGAGGCGGTGCTGACGGAAAAGGAGTACGAACCGTAGACTCCCGGCGCGCCATCGTTCGCCTCGATGTAAAGCGGTCCCGCCGGAACGATCGCCTTTCCCGTCGCTGATGTCGCACCGGCCGCAGCATAGAAGCCGTCGTTGTAGGCGCCGGATGGTTCGATGTTGACTGAGAGATTGGGCGGATACGAGGCGTTCATGTTCAGTTGCAGGGTCGCGGCGGCCGGGAGCGTCACGACGAACGCATCGGTTCGGCCGACGTTGTTCTGATCGCCGAAGTAGAACCCGCAATCATCCGGCGTGATGTCGCCATTCACCACGGTGCCCAGCGTGTACGGCACCGGGGGGCAATCGAGCGTGTTCGAGCCGATCGCGTGGACCGGCAACGGTGAGTCGAGAAAACCCGGGGACGACACCAACAGCGTATCGATCCCCGGCGCGGACTTGAGTATCCACGTTGTGGCGGCCCGCCCCTGGGCGTCGGTCGCGGAACTGCTCGGACTGGTCGCGCCGTCTCCCAGCGCGGCAAACCTGACACCGACCCCGGACAGCGGTTGGCCCAGCGGGGAGACAAGCTGGACCACCACGGGCTGGCCGAGGGCGGTGCCGGCACTCGCGGTCTGGTTGTCGCCCGAGACGACCGACAACCGGCCCGCTGCCATCAGCGCCCCGCTCTGTGCGCAGACGGGCCAGTCGGTGCTGAAGAAGTCCGCGCTGGTGCTGTAGTCGGCCAGCGTCAGGCTCAGGATCTTGGCCGTCACTCCCACGCCGGCGTTGATCGCCGAGGTGCACGACGACGACCAGCGACCTCCGGCAAGATCCACCGAAACGGCGGCCTTGAGATACGGCTCGACCCAGAGGTGGGGGGCGACCGTACCATACAACAGCAACTGGCCATCCATCTTCAGACCCAGCTTAGCCGACGCGTCGCCCCCGACGGTGACACTCAACGGGACAATCTGATCCGTCGGATCGCCCGGTGTCACGAACTGCCAGCTGCCGTTCTCGTAATGGACGCCGAGAAGGACGGTATCGGTCACGGTCAGACCGGTGGCGACCGTGGCCTGGGCGTCCGCCGAGAAGGACGGCACGAGGCTATAGGTCTCGATCGCCTCGCCGTAGACCGGGATGGGAACGCCCAGAATCGGAATCGTCGTCGCGAACGGCTGTTTCGTCACCAGGATCGTCAGCGGATCGATGGGCGCATCAATGGAACCCGAGACGCCGAGTTGCAATCCGGCTTGCGCGGTCACGACGCCGCCGATTCTGGCGTCGAAAAGCTGCACCGCGCCATCATGAATCGTGACGGTCAGGCCAACCGTCGGCTCGAAGGCGATGCTGCCGGACGGGATCGTGAGCCCGGCCGAAGACGAGCCCCAGAGGACCACCTGATCCAGGATGATTTCACCGTTCTCGAACGACACGCCGGGCACCATCGCTCTGGCGCTGATCGCCCCCCACGTCACCGATGTCCCCGCTCCGCCGCGTCGGGTGGCGATCGGTACCGCCGTGGAGATGTTCAGGGTTCCGTCCTCGACCAGGTCGGTCAGGCTTGCGGGATCGGTTGCCAGCGCAATCGAGCCGCCGCTCTGCGTCACGTTGCGCACGCGGCGGAGAAAGCCACCATGCTGCGGCCCGATGATGATCGCTCCGACCGCAATCGTCGGCGGAGCCCCGGAGGTCCCGAACCGGTACACGCCCTGCGCCAGGTCCGCTGGACTCGACGTCAACGGCATTTGCGTGGAGTCGATGATGATCGGAACCAACCCCGTGCCGGTGCCCGTGCCTCCCGGGCCGGCGGACCTGTTCGCCGTCGGTTGGCTTCCGCTGCAGGCCCAGGTCGCAAGGAGGACGACGCCCATGGTCGCCGCCCGCAGACGGGGAGGGTTCATGATGCACCCGGTGGTGAGGATTCGAGACGCCGGCTACGAGGGAATGTGCCATGAATCGTCAACGCGCAAGGCAAACCGCCCGCCAACGGCGCAGTTGACCCGTCGCCTCCGCTATCATTCCCCCATGGTCAACAACGTCAAGACCTTCGTCCTGCTCGCCGGCCTGCTCGCCTTGTGCATGGCCGCGGGACAGCTCCTCGGCGGCGCCGGTGGCCTGCTTCTCGGCGGCTCGTTCGGCATGGTGATGGCCTTTGTCTCGTACTGGTTCTCGGACCGCATGGTGCTCCGCGGCTACGGCGCCCGGCTGGTGACCCGCGACGAGGCACCCGAGTTGTATGACATCGTCGATACCCTGCGCCAACGGGCCGGCCTGCCGATGCCGCGCATCGCCATCACGCCGGCGCAGCAGCCCAACGCATTCGCCACCGGCCGCTCGCCGGCCCACGCCATCGTCGCCGTCACCACGGGCGCGTTGCAGAACCTGTCCCACGACGAACTCGCCGCCGTCATCGCGCATGAACTGGGACACGTCAAGAACCACGACATGCTGATCCAGACCGTGGCAGCCGGGATCGCCGCCATGATCTCGCAGCTCCCCTACATCCTGCTGTTCTTCGGCGGACGCAGCGATGACGACGGCAACGCGCTGGCCGAGATCGGCTTTGCCCTGCTGGCACCGTTCGTGGCGATGCTGATCCAGTTCGCCATTTCGCGGCAGCGGGAATTCGCCGCCGACCGGACCGGCGCCGAGATTATCGGCAAGGGACGCCCGCTGGCCGACGCGCTGACGCATCTCGATGCCATTGCGCACCAGGTCCCGATGCGGGTCTCGCCGGCGCTGGCCCCGCTGGCCCAGGTCGATCCCCTCCCGTCGGGCGGGATCGCCGCACTCTTTCGCACCCATCCCTCGACGCCCGACCGCGTGCGCGCCCTGCTGGCGTTCGACGCCGCGCACTAGCGCCCATGATCGGCGGCCATCCGGCGACGGTCTGGGTCACGTTCGTCGTCACCATCGCCGTGCTGCTCCTGATCGACGCCGTCATCCTGACGCGCCGGATCGGGATCGCCACGCTGGCCGAATCGGCCACGTGGACCGCCGGGCTGGCCGCGATCGCGGCGCTGTTCGCCGCGCTGATCTGGTGGCGTGAATCGGCGCAGCCCGCCCTGGAATTCACCACCGGCTATCTCGTCGAAGTCTCGCTTTCGGTCGACAACCTGTTCGTCTTTCTCCTGCTGTTCGAATACTTCGCGGTGCCGGCGGCCCTGCGACCCCGGGCGCTGCAATGGGGCGTCCTCGGCGCCGTGGTGCTCCGCGGCGTGATGATCGCCACCGGCTCCGCCCTGCTGCACCGCTTCGAGTGGATCCTCTACCTGCTCGGCGCGGTGCTGCTCGTCACCGGATTGCGGATGCTGGCCGGCGGGGGCGAGGTGCAGTTCGATCCCGCCCGGAGCCGCATCGTTCGCGGCCTGGAGCGCATCCTGCCGCTCAGCGGACGCTACCAGGGAGGCCGGCTGGTCACCCGGGTCGATGGTCGCCGGGCGGCCACGCTGCTGGCGCTGGTGGTGCTCGTCGTCGAGTGGACCGATCTGGTCTTTGCCATCGATTCCATCCCGGCGATCTTCGCGATCACCCGTGATCCGTTCATCGTCTATTCGTCGAACGTCTTCGCGATACTGGGCTTGCGCGCCGTCTACTTCCTGCTGGCGGGAACGATCGCCCGCGTCCGCTTCCTCAAGGTGGGCATCGCGCTGATCCTGGCATTCGTCGGCGCCAAGATGCTGTTGTCATGGTGGATCGCCGTGCCACTGCCGGTTTCGCTCGGCGTGGTGGTGGCGTTGCTCGGCGGGAGCGTGGCGGTGTCCTGGCTGGCGCCGGACGGCCCCCCGCCGGCGGTGCGCTAGGAGACGTCGGCCGCCACCGGGTCGATCAGCCGGTTCCGCCCCGCCGCCTTGGCGGCATAGAGGCGGGCGTCCGCGGTATCGAGAAGCGCGTCGACGGTGGTACCGTCGACGCCCCAGGCGGCCACGCCGATCGAGACCGTGACGAGCGCGGTGCTGCCGTGCGGCAACGGAATGTCGGTCGACCCGATGGCAATCCGGATCTCCTCCAGCTTTTCGAGGCCGGCCTGCACCGTCGTGCCGGGAAGCAGCAGCAATATCTCGTCGCCGCCGAAGCGCGCCACGACGTCGATGCGGCGCAAGGCGCGACGCGCCGTGGTCGCCACCGTCTTCAGCGCCACGTCGCCGGCCCGGTGGCCGTGGGTGTCGTTGAACCGCTTGAAGTGATCGACGTCGATCATGCCGATGACCAGCGCGGACCGGAACCGGGCAGTCCGAAGCAGTTCGTTGGCAAGGAATTCTTCCGCATAGGCGCGATTGAACAGGCCGGTGACCCGGTCGCCGGTACTCATGTGCCGGAGGTGTTGCACCCGGTTCACGATGGCCAGCGCGACCAGGGTCATGCCGAACAGGATGGTGGCTCGCGAGATCTCGGTCGACCAGCCGAAGGTGCCATAGGCGTTGGTCCGCATCAGGTCGGTCCCGCCATACGTGCGCCACGCCAGGAACGACAGGCCGAGATATTCGCCGATCGACGCCGCGCCGGCCGCGACCGTCACCCGCGGGTCGTGCCGCAGCGCCGACGCCCCGATCGCCAGGAAGTAGCACTCGAAGATGACGCGCGAATTGGTGGTGACGATCGGCCGTCTGATCGCCCAGAAGGCGAACAGCCCCAGACTGACCAGCGACACGTCGGTGACCGCCGATACGAACGAAATCCGCGGTCGGTACGGTCCGCGCTGGACCCACACCGCCAGGCCGGCCGCGACCGCGACCGCCGTCACCGCCACGAGCAGCCCCATCCGGTTCTGCAACGTCGCGCCGCCGAGCAGCATGCCGACGACCGGGATGAGCAGCAACAGCAGCGTGACCCACATCCGCACCCGGGCCACCATCATCTCGCCGTCGCGGGCCGCGTCGGCGAGGGCCGGATCCGGCGGCGCGGTCATCCACCGCCAGAGGCGCCGGAACGGGTCGCTGAAGACGCCCTTCACATCAACCGGTAGCGCGGCCCGCTGCCGCCTTCCCGCGCCGTCCATCGCGGGCCCAGCACGTCGGTGGCCTTGCAGTCGACGCAGTTCGGCGGATTGACGCGCAGGGCGTCGCCATCGCGTTCGTACACGCCCGCGGGGCAGAGATGGGAGTAGAAGTCGGCCACCGCGCCGTTGATGTCGGGTCCGACGATCAGGTGGGACGGAATCGAGTCACGCGTCATGTTGCCCGACTTGAACACCGCATCGACCTTGCTGAACGTGAGGACGTTGTCGGCGACCAGCGGCGCGCCGACACCCACGACCCGCGGTGTGTCGGCGTCCCGCGGCACCGCGATCCGGCGGCCCGGAAAACCGCCGCGCGAGACCGTCATCAACCCGGCCTTCACCACCCCGGAGACGAAGCCGTTGTGGAACGCCAACCGCATGTTGCGAGTGGTGTAGAGATCCCGCATGATCCTTGACTGGCGCACCCCGTGATCGTACGACGCCAGCATCCGCATATCGGCACCGCCCGGCGCGCGCAGTGCGTTGACGATCGACTCGGCGGCGAGCATCCCCGATTCCATCGCGTAGTGGATCCCCTTGAGCGAGGGCACGTCGACCAGGCCGGCAGTGTCGCCGATCATGGCAATCCCGTCGCCCACGAGTGTTCCGGGCACGGCGTAGTACCCGCCCTCGGGAATCGTCTTCGCGCCCCATTCGAGCAGGGTTCCCCCGTCGAGCACCGACCGGAACAGCGGGTGCAACTTCATGCGCTGCAGCAGCTGGTGGGCGTCGAGCGCGGCGTCGTGATAGTCGAGGCCCACCACCAGGCCGATCGCGACCTGTTCGGGGCCCATCGGATAACAGAACGATCCACCGAACGCGTCGGCCGGAAGTGGCCACCCCATGGTGTGAATCACCCGGTCGAGCGGGCGCGCCACCTGCCACACTTCCTTGACGCCAAGCGCGAAGATCTGCGGATTGGCGCTGGTCACGTTCCGCCAGGTGCACCAGGCCTGCGCCAGTGGTCCGCGCGTTCCCTCGGCGAGCACCACGACCTTGGCCACGAGATCGGTCGGCTCCTGATAGACATCGGTCGGCTGACCGGAGCGATCCAGCCCCGACGGCGCGGTCCGCACCCCGATGATCCGGTCGCCATCGGCCAGCAGCGACGCCGCCGGAAACCCGGTGAAGACATTGACGCCCATCGATTCGGCCTGCGCGCCGAGCCAGCGCACCACCTCACTCAGCGAGGCCACGAAGTTGCCGTGGTTGCGCATCGTCGGCGGCGTGGGAATCCGCCAGGCGCTCCCGGCCGACAGCAGGTACACCGCTTCGCCCGAGACGGCCTGACGGAATGGGAACTCCGCGTCAGCCTTGTCGGGGAAGAGCGTTCGCAGCGCCACCGGGTTGATCACCGCGCCCGACAGACTGTGTTCACCGAGCGACGCCGCTTTCTCCAGCACGCCGACGGTGAGGTCCGGCGCGGCGCGCAGCAGCGCGATGGCACACGCCAGTCCCGCCGGCCCCGCGCCGACGATCAGCACGTCGAGTTCGATGGCTTCGGGACCGGGCGGCCGGTGCAGAATGAGATCGGACGGCAGTGCCGCCTGGTGCCGGACCGGCAGGACAACGCCCACGACCGAACTCCAGTGAGAAGGGACTTGTCGACGGGAGGGGTAATATAGACCGCTAATGCTCCCGGGCCCGTCGCACCGCCGCCGCCAGCGCCGGTACGACGTCGAACAGGTCACCCACGATACCGTAGTCGGCCACCTTGAAGATCGGCGCGTCCTTGTCGCGGTTGATCGCCACGATGACGCGGGCGGTGCGCATGCCGGCCAGGTGCTGGACGGCACCGGAAATTCCGACCGCGATGTACAGCTCCGGCGAGACCGTCTTGCCGGTCTGGCCGACCTGCGCGCCATGCTCGCGCCATCCGGCGTCGACGACGGCGCGCGAGGCACCCACTGCCGCTTCGCCACCGAACGCCGCGGCCAGGTCTTCCAGCAACGCGAAGTGCTTCGGATCGCCCAATCCCCGCCCCCCGGAGATCACCACCCGGGCCTCGGTCACGTCGAGCGCACCCGTTTCCGATGCGCGGATCGCTCCGACCGACACCCGCGCCACCGACGCCGGCACGGCCACCGTCTCCCGCGCGCCCCCCTTTCCCGACGGCCGCGCGGGGTATGCCCCGGGGCGGACCGCCAGCACCGCCGGGCCGGAGAGCGCCGCGGTCTGAATCGCCTTGCCGGCGTAGACCGGACGCGTCACCTCGATGGTGTCGCCCCGGACGGCCACGGCGGTGACGTCCATCCCGCAGGGCCCGCCGATGCGCGCCGCGACGCGCGGCGCCAGATCCTTGCCGGTCGCGGTCGCGGCGATCAGGATGGCGCGGTAGCCGCCGGCGATCGCCACGATCGTGGCCACCAGCGCATCGGGCGCGTAGTGCGCAAAGGCGGCGTCGCGCGCCAGCAGCACCCGGTCGGCGCCCGCGGCGCCGAGCGGATCGAGGCCCGGGACGTCGCCGGCGGCGGCAACGAGCGCGTCGACGGTGCCGCCGGCGGCATCGGCCAGCGTCCGGGCCGCCGCCAGCAACTCCGCCGCACCCTTTCGCAACGTCCCGTCGCGCTGTTCGAGTACCACCAGGAATGCCGTCATGATCACAGCACCTTCGCTTCGGTGGCGAGCAACTCGATCAGCTTCGGCACCGCGGCCGCGCCCTCGCCGACGATCGTGCCGGCGGCGCGCTCCGGTGGCAGCGCCAGCGACATGATGCGCACCGCGCCGGCGCCGGGTTCGGCGACGAGCGATTCGAGCGGCTTCTTCCGGGCGGCCATGATGCCCTTGAGCGACGGCAGCCGCGGCGTGTTCAGGCCCTTGTCACAGGTGAAGACCGCCGGCAATGCGCATTCGGCCGGTTCCACGCCGCCTTCGACCTCGCGTTCCACCGTGGCCCGCCCCTGGTCGACCGTCAGCCGGCTGATGGCGGATACGCACGGCAGCTCCAGCAATTCCGCCACCATGACGCCGGTCTGCTGCCCGTAGTCGTCGACCGCCAGCTTGCCGAACAGCATCAGGTCGTACCCGCCGCCGCGGAGATGGTCGGCCAGCACCCGCGCATTGGCCAGCCCATCGGCCGACGGCGTCCCCTTGAGGTGCACCGCCCGGTCGATCCCCATGGCGAGCGCGGTGCGCAGCGTCTCCTGCACCGCGTCGCCACCGAGCGCCACCACCACCGTCTCGCCCGACCCCGCCGCTTCCCGGAGCGCGATCGCCGCCTCGATGGCGTACTCGTCGTAGGGGTTGGGCACGAACTTGACGCCCGCCTCGCTGATCGACGTGCCGCCGGCGTCGATCACGATCTTGGTGGTGGTGTCGGGAACGCGGCGCAGACAGACGGCGATCTTCACCTGGCAGAACTCCTCATCGTGTCGACGGGCGGCCGACCGCCCCGTTCGACCACGCCGCACGGCGTGGCGCGCGGCTCAATACGCCGCAAATCCGGTGATCTCCTGCCCCACGATCAGCGAGTGCATGTCGTGAGTTCCCTCGTAGGTGTAGACCGATTCGAGATTGGCGAGGTGGCGCATCGAGTGGTATTCCGCCAGGATGCCGTTGGCGCCCAACAGCCGGCGGGCTTCGCGGGCGCACTCGCAGGCCATGTTGACATTGTTCCGCTTGGCAAGCGACACCCGCGCCGGCGTCGCCTTGCCCTCGTCCTTGAGGCGTCCCAGCTGCAGCGCCAGCAGTTGCGCCTTGGTGATCTCGGTGAGCATGTCCGCCAGGCGGACCTGCTGCAGCTGCGTGGCGGCGATCGGCTTGCCGAACATGACGCGGTTGTGGGCGTAGCGACGAGCTTCGTCGTAGCACGCCATGGCGGCGCCGACCGCGCCCCAGGCAATGCCGTATCGCGCCTGGGTCAGGCACATCAGCGGGCTCTTGATGCCACCCGATCCCGGCAGCAGCGCATCGGCCGGGAGCCGGACGTCGGCGAGGTGCAGCTCGCTGGTGTCGGACGCGCGCAGTGACAGCTTGCCGTGCTGGTCCCGGGCGGCAAAGCCGGGCGTGTCCGTCGGGACGATGAATCCGCGGATCGACGCCTGGTCGTCCACCGCGCCGGTCTTGGCCCAGACGATCGCCACCGTGGCCTGCGATCCGTTGGTGATCCACATCTTGGTGCCATTGAGCACCCAGCCGTCGGGGGTCTCGCGGGCGGTGGTGATCATCCCGCCCGGATTGGAGCCATAATCCGGCTCGGTCAGCCCGAAGCAACCGATCGCGTCGCCGGAGGCGAGGCGCGGCAGCCACTGCTCGCGCTGCTGGTCGGACCCGAAGGTGAAGATGGGATACATCACCAGGGCGCCCTGCACCGACGCGAACGAGCGGATGCCGCTGTCGCCCCGTTCCAGCTCCTGCATGATCAGGCCGTAGGCGACATTGTTCAGCCCGGCGCAACCGTACTGTTCCGGCAGATTGGCGCCGAAGAGCCCCAGCTCGGCCATGCCGGGAATGAGTTCCTTCGGAAACCGCCCGTCGACGTAACAGGGACCGATCAGCGGCATCAGCTGCTCGTCGACCCAGGCGCGCACGGTATCGCGCACCGCCCGCTCGTCTTCGGCGAGCAGGCCGTCGGTGTCGTAGAAGTCCACCCCTTCGAATCCCGATGCGGCGGCCAAGTCCGGTCCTTTCGCGCGTTGCCCGCCGAGAACATAGGGCGGCGATCGGTCGGAGAGAAGAGCAGTTGTGGCCGGACCGGCGGTCCGCGGGTCCGGCGGGCTCTCAGTCGCGCCGCGGCGGCAGGTCGGCCCGGTCGATCCGGCTGCGGGGCATGATGCCGAGCGTGCGCGCCATGCGACGGAAGGTGACGCCGTGATCGATCGACAGGCCGTGTTCCCCCTGCCACTGGTGCACCATCTCGTGCAACAGCGTGTCGATCACCGCACTCCATGCGTCGCGGACCAGGTGGCGGTGCGACACGATGATCTCCGTCGGTCGTCCGGCGCGGTCGGCGCGCAACTCGCCCAGACTGGTCGACATCCGCTCCGACAAGCGGATCGGTATCGCCGGCAGTCGTCCGCCGAAATGCCGCTGGTTGAGCTGCTGATGCAACGCCGCCAGGCGCGCCACCGAGTCGCGGTGCCTCGGGGGAATCATCCGCCGGGCCGCTGCCGGCCGCGGCCGCGAGGCGACGTAGCGGTCCACCGGAAAGGCCAGGAAATGGCGCCGCGCGGCCAATCGCTCACGGCGGGGAAGGCGCGGCCGGAGGTAGCGCACCACGGCCGCGAGCACGTGGTCGGGCGCCCACGCGTAGCCGGCGTGCAGTCGCAGCCCGCCGCGCGCCGACCAGCTCATCACCACGTTGCGATTGCGGGTCAGCGTCAGCGGCGTACCGGCCGCCAGGCCGAGGCGCACCAGGCGGGCCCGGAACGCCTCCCGGTCGGGGGGGCGACCACCGGAGGCGGGTGCCGCCCGGCGCCGAACGGCAGCGCCAGCTGGTCGGCGTCAGCCGGTCGCCGGCTGGAACTCCGGGATCCGGACACGGGGGAAAACCTGTTCAGGACCGGCGCGGAACGCATGTTCGCCGTGATCCCAGATGTAATGTCGAATGGTGATCGAGGTGGCGTCAGCCACCACGAAATTCAGCGCCGAGGCGCGGTCGCCGCGAGTGCGCGTGGTATGGGTACCCGACGTGGCCACCACCGCCCCGTTGGGAAGCTGCCCCATCCCTTCCTCGTGATCGTGGCCGCACAACACCAGGTCGACGCCGGTAGCCATCACGTTGCGCCACGCCTGGCGCCACCGCGCCAACCCCATCCGCTGCGAAATCCGGCCGCGCAACAGGTTCTGGTGCATCACCATCACCCGCAGCAGGTCGGGACTCTCCTCGGCGAACAGCCGCTCCGCCCGGTCGGTCTCCCGCACCGGCAGATGGCCCTTCACCGCCATGTCGTTGAGATTGGCGGTCATCGAACCGGCGACCACGCCGTAACTGGTCAGCACGCCCACCAGGATCGCCCCGTCGATGACCAGCGTCGGCGTCAGATCGTCACCGAAATAGCGCCGGAATTTCTCGTACTTCGGTCCGGCACCGATCAGGTCGAACGGGGTCGCCCACCACTGCACGTCATGATTGCCCGGCACCACCAGCGTCGGCGCCAGGCGCCGCAGCGCCTGCACGAACACCAGCGCCCGCTGGAATTCGCCGTGACGCGCCCGCTGGGTGATGTCGCCGGCGATCGCCACCGCCGAAGGCGCCAGGTCGGCGGCCAGCCCCTCGATCCCGGCCATCTGCTCGAGGTCGACGTCGTGCCCGAAATGAAGATCGGAGCAGTGCAGGATCGAGACGCGCGTCACCAGACCACCCGGATGCGGTACGTCAGCACCACGGTACCTTTCGCGGCGATGGTCAGCGGGAATACGGTCCGGGTCGACGAGCGCTTCTGCGCCGGCACCGAGCTCTCCACCACCGACCAGTCGCCGCTGTGGTCCTCGCGGACTTCCACGGAGACCGCAGAGTCCTTCGCGTTCGCGACCGTCACCCGGTACGCCGCGGTGGCGGAACTCTGGCCGCTGGTGGACGACCGCACCACGTTGTAGTCGGTCTGCACCCGCCTGGCGGTGACGTCGAACGCGGAGCCGGCATCGAGCAGCAGCTCGGCGCCGGGCGCGGTGTGGTCGATGCCGGCCTGGCCGATCAGCTGCACCCGGCCAGCCCGGATCGCGATCGAAGATGCTGACCGACCCGGCCGGTAGCGGCAGGTCGCCGAACGGCGTCCCGAGCTTGTGCGCCAGGTGGTACTGCACCGCCACCGGGACGGTCTGCTCGTCCGGCTGCCGCTCGAGCGTGCCGTAGAACGGCATTCCGCCCGGCACGACGTAGCGCCGCTCGGCCGCGGCAGCCGCCACCGGCGCGAACAGCGGCACCACCGTCACCACGCCCGGCGTGAAGGTGACCCGGCCCGGCAGGGTGTAGACGTGGGCTTCGCCGACGGCCGCGCTCGTCGTGCCGTCCGGAGCGGGGCGCCGGCTTCCGCCGCCATGAGCTCGGTTGCGTACGCCTTGGCCATGTACGGCTGCGGCTCGGATTCTGCCCGATGTCGCCCGCCAGCAGCTGCACTTCGGCGTCGGCGAGGTCGAGCGCGCCGGTGGAGATCACCGCGACGCCCTCGATCCGGCCGCCGGCCCCGAGGAACAGCCGGTACGATCGCCTCCACGACGCCGCCGCTGGTCTCGTACATCACCGCGCAGCCCGGCGCGCGCCCGGTCGCTCTGCAGCGTCACGTCGGCGGTCTGTGCCGCCGGGACCAGGTCGCGCGGCCACAGAATCCGCCCCGGCCGGCCGAAGACCACGCCGCCGTCGGCCCACTCCCAGCGCTCCGGATCCATCGACAGCAGCGTCGCCGTGCGCGGCGGCTTGTCGCCCTGGTCGATCGAGAACTGCTTGCCGACGTTGCGCCGCAGCAGCGCGTCTTCGGAGATCCCCTGGTCGGCCGTCACCCGCGCCGATCGTCACGCCGGAATCGAGCGACGCCAGCGTCCACGCGTCGAACGGACCGATCGCGAGCGTCTGGGTCGAGGCCCCGGCGGGCAGGTTCACCGGGACGGTCCGCCGCACCAGCACGGGCCCGGAACTGAACAGCGTCACTGACGGTCCGGCCGGCGATTGCGCCGAGCGCCGCCGCGGCACGCAAGCAGGAACGCCCCCAGCGTGGTCGCAATCGTCTGCTTCATGGCAGCATCTCCATGGCGATGCGGTACGCGATCAGGCGCACCAGCAGGTAACGTGATCGGGACGGCCAGCGCGGCGTACCATCGCCCCATGGTGGTCGGCGGCAGGTGCCAGAGGTTCCAGCCCGCCACGACTACGACCGCCGCGGCCGCGCTCCGCCAGGCGATGCGGCGCGCCCGCACGGTGCGGCGCGCCAGGCACTCGGCGCACCGGTCGCCGAACCCGATCCCTGCGACGAACCGGCCGCACTCCACGCAGGGAACTTCACGCCACCCGGCGGGCGACGGCATCGCCGAACTCCCGGGTACCGGCCGTTCCGCCCAGATCGCGGGTGCGCACGCCGTCGGCGACGATCGTCGCCACCACCGCCCGCCGGATCCGTTCGGCCGCCGCGTTCTCGCCGAGGTGATCGCACATCATCGCCGCCGCCAGGATCAGCGCCGTGGGGTTGGCCACGTCACGTCCGGCGATGTCGGGCGCCGAGCCGTGCACCGCCTCGAAGATCGCCGCTTCGGCCGCCGATGTTGCCGCCCGGCGCCAGTCCCAGGCCGCCCACCAGCCCGGAGATCTCGTCACTGAGGATATCGCCGAACAGGTTGGTCGTCACCAGCACCTCGAACTGTTCCGGGCGCAGCACCAGCTGCATCGCGCAGTTGTCGACGATCAGCTCCTGCAGCTCGACCCGGCCCGCATAACTCGCCCGCCACCTGACGCCCGACCTCGAGAAAGAGCCCTGACGTGAACTTGAGGATGTTGGCCTTGTGCACCAGCGTCACCCGCTTTCGTGCCCATCCGGACGGCGTACTCGAACGCATAGCGCAGCACCCGCTCCGATTCCTTCCGGGTGACGACGGCCACCGACTCCGCCTGACCGTGCGGGTCGCCGTCCACCTCGACCCATTGTTCCCGCCCGATATAGAGCCCCTCGAGATTCTCGCGAATCATCACCATGTCGATGCCGGCGTACCGTCCTCCGGGCACGATGGTCCGGGCCGGGCGAACGTTGGCGAACAGCTCGAATTCCTTCCGGAGCGCCACGTTGACCGAGCGGAAGCCGCTGCCGACCGGCGTCGTGAGCGGCCCCTTGAGGGCCAGCCGGGTGCGGCGGATGCTGGCGAGCGTCGCCGGTCGGCAGCGGATCGCCGCTGGCTTCGACCGCCGCCATCCCGCCCAGCTGCCGATCCCATCGAAAGTCGATGCCGGTCCGGGCCAGCACGTCGAGCGTCGCGGCGGTGATCTCCGGACCGATGCCGTCACCAGGGACGAGCGTGATGTCGTATGGCATTCATTCGGGAAGGGGCAGGATGTGCGCCACCGTGGCGGCCAGCGCCGACGCGGCGTCGGGGCCGGTCCCGACCGGATGGCTGCGCCACAGCACCGAGCCGGTCCGGCTGTCGACCAGCACCAGCGTCGCCGCCGCCCGCACGCTGTCGCTGCCGAATGCGGTGAATTCGAGCAACGCCGGAATCATGACGAACCGGCTGTTGGTGAGCGCCGTCAGCGTACGCAGGTAACCGAGCAACGGGTCGGGGACGTGGTCGCGGTGATCGCTGGCCATCAACTCCTGTCCCATCCGTCGGGGTCGGGGGCGATCGACGGCGCCCGGCGCTGCCACGCGCCGCACGGTATCGGCAGCGATCCATTTGACGTCGGGCCCGCGCGAATCGAAGGTGTCGAACAGGATCGAATCGGCCCAGCGGACCCGGGCCTCCCGGCCGACGGGGAAGTCGGCCGGCGAGCGGCTTCCCGCCGTCACCAGCACCAGCGTGGACGGGACGATCGGGATGGACTGATCGGCCAGCGGCGCCAGCGCCAGGCCCGGAGCCGGCAAGGGCTTGGCGCCGCTCTGGCCTGCCGCCGGACCGGCGAGCAATACCGAACCGAGCAGCGCCGCGCCGAGACGCACGGCTGCCACCCTCGAATGCGCGAAGTGTGTCACCGCGGAAAGCTATTCCAGTGAAAGACCGCCGTCTACCACGATGGTCTGGCCGGTGATGTGCCGCGCGGCATCGGAGCAGAGGAAGGTGATCACCCGCGCCACGTCTTCGGGCTCGGCGAGCCGTCCCAGCACTGACCGCTTCCGGGTGCGTTCGATCAGGTCGCTGGGCAACTGGTCGAGCCGTTCGCTGCGGATGAATCCCGGAGCGACGGCGTTGACGTTGACGTTCGACGGCCCGAGTTCCACCGCCGCCGCCCGCGTCAGCCCCTCGAGCGCCGCCTTGCTGGCCGCATAGTTCGACACGCCGAAGCCGGGACGGAGCGCCTGATGGGCGCTGACGTTGACCACCTTGCCCCATCGCTGCCGGCGGAAATGGGGCGAGCAGGCCGAAAGGCAGTGGAATGCGCCGTTGACGTTGGTGGCCATGACGGCATTCCACGCCGCCGACGACAGCCGCCACAGCGCGCCGTCGTGCGCGATACCGGCGTTGTTGACGAGATGGTGCACGCGCGCCGAAGCGGCTGATGACGTCGTCGATGAACCGCTCCACCTGCTCGCGGTCGCGGACGTCGCAGCGGGCCGCGTAGACGTCGGCGCCCATCGCCGAGAGCGTCGTCTCGGTAAGGAGGGCGTTCGCCTCGACGTCCCGGCCATCCATTTCGTACCAGCAGAACGCGACCCGGCACCCCAGCCGCGCGAACTCCATCGCGATGACCCGGCCGAGACCGGTGGCACCGCCGGTGATCATCGCCACCAGCCGGCCGGTAGCCGCTCCCGCGGTCGACCGGTTTAGGCTCCGTCAGCGTCGCGGGGCCGCCGGCAGCCTGCGAAAGCGCGGCCGCCCATGGTTCGGGGGGACTGCTGGTCGGAAACGGCATCGCAGCGAAGCTACGGGCCGGTGAAAGAGCGAGCAAGCTGCGACGCGGAACGCCGGGACGGGCATCTCGACATCGGGCTGCCTGTCGCCCGTCACCTGCACCGGAGTACCCATGATCCCCTCGAACCGCTCACTCCGATGCGCCGTGGCGGCGGGTCTCGTGACCGCCAGCGCCGTCACCGCGCTCGCCGCCCAATCGGTGCCCACCGTCACCCTCGGCAAGCGCACCGGCCGCTCGAAGTACTCGTTCGGACACCTCTACGCCGCCGCGGCCCTGCCCGACGGCCGCGTGGTGGCCAGCGATTCGAAGTCCAACTTCTTCCGCATCGTCGATTTCAGGCATGGCGGCGACGTCGCGACCCTCGGCGTGCAGGGCGACGACCCGGACATGTACCGCACCGCCAACGCCGTCTTCCCCGTCGCGGGCGATTCGCTCCTCCTCCTCGACCTTGCCGGCCACAAGTTCCTGCGGGTCTCGCCCGACCGGCGATCATCGCCGGCACCGAGCCGCTGCCGACGATGGGCGGCACGATTCGCTGGCGATTCCGACGATCGTCGATGCCGCCGGCAACGTCTACTTCGTCCGCGACTCGTTCGACATCGGCAAGGGGTCGCTGGCACGATTCGCGACGATCGTGCGCGAACCGATCGCCGGCGGCACGCTCGAGCCGATCGGTGAACTGCAGCGCTTCGCGCCGGGGCAGAACGACTTCAAGGGCATCATGCCGTTTCCCGTCCCGCGACGCGCTGGGCACTCCGCTCCGACGGACTCGCTGCGCGGGTCACCGCCGACACCTATCGTGTCATCTGGAGCCGCGACGGGCACGAGATCGGCCGCACCGCGCCGTTGCCGTACCAGCCCGTTCCGATCGACGCCGCCGAGCAGCAGGCATTCCGCGACTCGGCCACGGCCGCGATGCAGGCGATGTCGCAGCCAGCTGGCGCAGATCATGTCGAAGGATACCGCCGGTCGCAGCGCCACGATGCTCCCCGGCGGCGGCATGCGGGTGACGATGGGCGGGCCGCCGCCCGATGGCGCGCATGATGGGCGGTGGAGGCACCGTCACGGTGACCCGCGCGGTCGGCGTCGATGGCGGCGGTGCGGTGGCGTTCAGCGGCGCCGCGCCGGGCGATGCCCCGCCCGGCGGCGTGGCGAGCGGCGGTCCGACGACGTGAAGCCGACGTTGCCGCCGATCGGCCCGTTTCCCGCCGACAAGCCGCCGATCACCGCGGGACCGCACGACGGCCGTGTTCGACGCCGCCGGGCGGCTCTGGATTGCGCGCGAGCCGCGCGCACGACGATCACACGCCGCACTACGACGTGGTGGCCGAAGGGCCGCGGCCTCGTCGCGCACGTCGACCTCCCGGACGGCACCCGGCTCGTCGCGTTCGGTCCCGGCGTGGTCTATCTCGCGCATCCCGACGGCGACCAGGACTATCTCGAGCGGTATCCGCTGCCGAAGTTCTAGACTCACGCGACGAGCCGGCGGACGTTAGCTTTCTGCCGATGCTCGCCGCCCTGGTCTGGCTCGTCGTCAGCGCCGCCGGCGCGTGCGGATGGGCGGTGCTCGCGCTCCATCGCGGCGAGACGGTCAACGCCGCCTGGCTGCTGCTCGCCGCCATCTGCACCTACCTCGTCGGCTACCGCTTCTACAGCCGGTTCATCGCGGACCGCATCGTCCGGCTCGACGACCGCCGGACCACGCCGGCGCATCGCCTCGCCAACGGGCGCGATTTCGTCCCGACGTCGCGCTGGGTGCTCTTCGGCCACCACTTTGCCGCCATCGCCGGCGCCGGCCCGCTGGTGGGGCCGGTGCTCGCCGCGCAGTTCGGCTACCTCCCCGGCACCATCTGGATCGTCGTCGGCGTCGTCCTCGCCGGCGCGGTGCAGGACTTCGTCATCCTCGCCGGCTCGGTGCGGCGCGACGGCAAGTCGCTCGGCCAGATGGCGAAGGAGGAGATCGGCCCGTTCACCGGCTGGTGCGCCATGGTCGCCATCCTCGCGATCATGGTGATCCTGCTCGCCGTGCTCGCGCTGGTCATCGTCAAGGCGCTGGCCGAGTCGCCGTGGGGCGTCTTCACCCTCGCGTGCACCATTCCGATCGCGCTCGGCGTCGGGCTTCTGGATGAGGGTGGTGCGCCCGGGGCACACCCTCGAAGCCACCGCCGGCGGCCTCGTGCTGGTGATGGTGGCGCTGGTCGCCGGGCGCTGGGTCGCGGACGTCGCCGACGCTGGCGCCGATGGTTCACGCTGGCAGCCGGTCACGATCGCCTGGGCGCTGATGGGCTACGGATTCGTCGCCTCGGTGCTGCCGGTCTGGATGCTGCTCGCGCCGCGCGACTATCTCTCGACGTTCATCAAGATCGGCACCATCGCCGCCCTCGCGCTGGGCATCGTGCTGACGCTCCCGGCGATGCAGCTGCCGGCGGTGACGCGCTTCGTCGACGGCACCGGGCCGGTCTTTGCCGGCTCGCTCTTCCCGTTCTGCTTCATCACCATCGCCTGCGGCGCCATCTCGGGCTTCCACGCGCTGGTCGCCGAGCGGCACCACGCCCAAGATGCTCGACAAGGAGACCGACGCGCGCGTCATCGGCTACGGCGCGATGCTGATGGAATCGTTCGTGGCGGTGATGGCGATGTGTGCCGCGGCGATCCTCGATCCCGGCGTCTACTTCGCGATGAACGCGCCGCTGGCGCTGCTCGGCGGCAGTGCCGCGACGCGCGGCACAGGCGGTGCAGCACTGGGGATTCACGCTGGCCCCGGGACAGATGGACGCGCTGGCGCGGTCGGTCGGCGAGACGACGCTGCTGGCGCGCACCGGCGGCGCGCCGACGCTGGCGGTGGGCATGGCGCAGATCTTTTCCGGCGCCTTCGGCCAGTCGCTCACCGCGTTGTGGTACCACTTCGCCATCATGTTCGAGGCGCTGTTCATCCTCACCACCATCGACGCCGGCACCCGGGTCGGACGCTTCATGATCCAGGAACTGGGCGGCCACCTCTGGCGGCCGCTGGGCCGCACGTCCGCCTGGCCCGCGACGATCGCGGCGTCGGCGCTGATCGTCGCCGCATGGGGGTGGTTCCTGCTCCAGGGCGTCACCGATCCGCTGGGCGGCATCAACTCGCTCTGGCCGCTCTTCGGGATCGCCAACCAGCTCCTGGCGGCGGTGGCGCTGTCGGTGGGCACCACGCTGATCATCCGTGTCGGCCGGGCAGCGTTACGCCTGGGTGACGCTCGGACCGCTGCTGTGGGTGCTGGCCGTCACCACCACGGCGCGGATGGCAGAAGATGTTCGCCGCCGATCCGCACCTCGGCTTCCTGGCACATGCCGCCCAGACCGCCGCCGCGATCGCCGCGGGACGCTCGCCGCCCGCGCGGTGCGCGGCTCATCTTCAACGACCGGATCGACACCGCGCTCTGCGGGCTCTTCCTGGTGGTCACCTGGGCGGTGGTGGTGACGTCGGCGCGCGTCTGGCTGCTCCCCGGCCTGCGCACCGCCGCCGCACTCCGGCCGCTGGAATCGGCCTGATGCCGGCCCGACCCGCGCCCCGGGAATCCGGCCGCTTGCATCGCGCCGCCCGCGTCATTCGCCGCATCGCCGGAATGCCGGACTACGAGGCCTAGGTCGAACACCTGCGCACCAGCCATCCCGAACGGCGCGTTCCCACCGAACGCGAATATCTCGACGAGTTTCTCAAGGGGAAGTACGCCGGCGGACCGAACAGGTGCTGTTGAACGGCAGCGCGAGTCGCGGCAACTGAACGGCCGCATGCGGACCGCGACTCAGGCGGCTGGTCCGAATACCCGGTCCAGTGGAAGACGCAGCGGGAAGTCGGCACCGTCCGGCGCCCAGGTGAGTGTCGCGCGCTCGACGATCGGTCCGGTTGCACCCGGCGTCCAGACCTCGACCCGGCGTTGGTCGGCGTCGAGAATCCAATAGACCGGCACGCCGCTGCGCTGGTAATGCACCCGTTTGGTGAAGCGATCGGCGCGCGCCGTGCCCGGTGAGACCACCTCGGCCACCAGCAGCGGACGGCCCATGCGATCCCATGACGCGTTCGGATCGGCCACCGGGGGGTGCACGAACACGTCGGGTTGCACCAGCGAATCCGGTGTCAGCGAAATGTCGGCGGGGGAGCTCAGGGCCTCGCCAACGCCGGTGGATTCACAGTAGTCGGACAAGGCGCGCAACAGCTCTCGAACGACCTGCTGATGCCGGCGTCGCGGGGCCGGACTCACCAGCAGCTCGCCGTGAATGGTTTCGTAGCGCATCCCGTCGTCGGGGAGCTGACGGACCATCTCCGGCGTGTAGTACTGCGGTATCGCCATGGGCATAACGGTCGGCTCGGCGGCAGGAGAAGACAAGGGGCGGGCACGGCGGGAAACGTCTCCGCCGAGGGGCCCGACGCCGTACCCCGATGAACGCAGCGGGGCACCGCTTCATGCGGGTGCCACCAGCCGCGGCCGTATCAACGCGGTCGCATCAGTGCGACAGGGCGTAGACGATGTAGTTGACGCCCAGCTTGTAGGCCTCGTTCGATTCCGAGATCGGCAGGAACCCCTCGCCGGAAAACTCCCAGAACTGCGACACGTCGGTGTTGAAATTGATGATCGCCAGCATGCGCTTCGTCGGATCATTGTCCTGGTAGATCGCCTTCAGCTCCGGCGGGCCGGCGTCGTAGGCCTGCGGCAGGATGTCGAAGCTGTTGATCTCGTAGAACGAATGGAAGATCGGTGCCTGCGGAGTGAGATCGAAGAACTGCACGCCCGGCAGGATCCGCTCCATGTTGCCCGCGAAATTCTCCCAGCCGTCGTTCCCCATCCGGTAGTCTTCGCGGAAATCGTCGAAGATGACGAAGCCGCCCTTGGCGAAGTAGCTGCGCAGCGCCGGGATCTCCTTGTCCTGCAGCACCCACCATCCCGCCTCGGTCATGTACGCCACCGGGTACTTGAAGAGCTCCGGGTCGTCGAGGGCCACCACCTTGCTCACGTCCAGCCGCGGATGGACGAAGCTCAGCGCGTTGAGGATCTGCATCAGATTGTATTCGGCGTTGGGATAGCCGTGCGCCCACGCCGGCAGGCCGCGGTAGTAATAGCCCTGCGGCGAGCGGGTGACGTAGCTCAAGCGGGCAAAGGTGAACCGGCCGTCGTAGCTGACCCGGGCGACATCCGGCGGCGGCGCCTCGTAGCCGTAGCCCCGGTAGCGCTGGGCCCGGACGGGGTGCGCCGCCATGCGCCGCGAGGAGCACACCGCCGATCACTGCTGTCGACTGCCGCGCGCCGCATCCATGGATCAATCCTGCACCGGCCGGGCCTTCGCCGACAGGGGGAGGCGCCGACGGTGCAGAATGAACGAGGCCGGCATCGCTGCCGGCCTCGCCGTCCGCCAGCGCGGACCCTCGTCACGATCCGCGCCGCTACTTGAGGAACAGCAGCTCGCGATAGCTCGGCAGCGGCCAGAGATCGGCCGCCACCTGCGACTCCAGCGTGTCCGCCACCTTCCGCAGCTGCTCCATCGCCGGGCGGACCTTGTTGCGGAAATGGGTCGCGTGGCCACCGGGTCGTCGTCGTGGTGCTGCGCCGGCGGCCTCGAGGGCCGCCAGGGCGCGCCGGAACTCGGTCACCGAGCCCACGAAGCCTTCGAGCGCCTTGACCGTGTCGTCGCAATCGACGCCGGCTCCCTCGGTTTCGGTCACGGCCGCGGCGAGTTCGGTCTGTGACCGGATCGCGGCCGGGAGCAGCATCGTGCGGGTCATGGCGATCATCGTCTCGGCCTCGATGCCGAGCTGCTTGACGTACTTCTCCACCGCGATGTGATAGCGCGACTCGACCTCGGCCTTGTTGAGGACGCCGTACTTCCGGAACAGGTCCACGGTCTTCTTCGACTTGAGGATCGGGAAGGCGTCGACCGAGTCGCGCAGGTGCGGCAGGCCGCGGCGCTTCGCTTCGGTGTGCCACTCCGCCGAATAGCCGTCGCCGTCGAAACAGACCCGCTTGTGCTCCTTGATGGTGCGCTTCAGCACCCCGAGGACCGCGCTCTGCATCTTCGCCGCGGTGGGATTGGACCCGGCAGCCTTTTCCAGCTCGGTCACCAGGTCGTCGAGCGATTCGGCCACGATGGTGTTGAGCACCGTGTTGGGCCACGCGACCGACGCCGTCGATCCGACGGCGCGGAATTCGAACTTGTTGCCGGTGAACGCGAACGGCGAGGTGCGGTTCCGGTCGCCCGAATGGCGCGGCAGCTGCGGCAGCGTGTTGGCCCCGAGGTCGAGCGTGCCGCCCTTGAGCGTCCGCTTCGGCAATCCCTGCTCCATCTGGGACAGGATGTCGGTCAGCATCTCGCCGAGGAAGATCGAGATGATCGCCGGCGGGGCCTCGTTCGCGCCGAGCCGGTGGTCGTTGCCGGCCGAGGCGATGCAGGCCCGCAGCAGGTCGGCGTGAACGTCCACGGCGCGGATCACCGCGCAGAGGAACACCAGGAACTGCATGTTGGTGTGGGTGTCGTCCTGCGGATCGAGCAGGTTGACGCCGGTGTCGGTCGACATCGACCAGTTGTTGTGCTTGCCACTGCCGTTGACGCCGGCAAACGGCTTCTCATGCAGCAGCGCCTTCAGCCCGTGCCGGTCGGCGACGCGGCGCAGGATCTCCATCAGCACCATCTGGTGGTCGCTGGCGATGTGGGACGTTTCGAAGAGCGGCGCGATCTCGTATTGCCCCGGCGCCACTTCGTTGTGCCGGGTCTTGACCGGCACGCCGACCCGGAACAGCTCCTCCTCGGCTTCGGCCATGAAGCCGAGCACCCGCTCGGGGATGGCGCCGAAGTAGTGATCTTCGAGCTGCTGTCCCTTGGGCGGCCGCGCACCGAAGAGCGTGCGCTCGCAGGTGACCAGATCGGGGCGCCGGTAGAACAGCTCCTTGTCGACCAGGAAGTACTCCTGCTCCGGCCCTACGGTGGTGAAGACGCGCGCCACGCCGGCATCGGTCCCGAAGAACTTCAGCACCCGCATCGCCTGCTTGGAGAGCGCCTCCATCGACCGCAGCAGCGGGATCTTGGTGTCGAGCGCCTCACCGGTCCACGAGACGAAGCCGGTCGGGATGCAGAGCGTGGTCGCCTCGCCGTGCCGGGTCAGGAACGCCGGCGACGTTGCGTCCCAGGCGGTGTAGCCGCGGGCCTCGAAGGTGGCACGCAGCCCGCCCGACGGGAACGACGACGCGTCCGGTTCGCCCTGCGTCAGGTCGGAGCCGGAGAAGTTGTAGATCACCCCGCCCATGCCGTCCGGCGCCACCAGCGAATCGTGCTTCTCGGCGGTGAGCCCGGTGAGCGGCTGGAACCAGTGGGTGAAGTGCGTGGCGCCGCGTTCCACCGCCCAGTCCTTCATGGTGGCGGCGACGATGTCGGCAATCCGCGGGTCCAGCGGCTCGCCGCGATCGATGGTGTGCAGCAGGGACTTGTAGACCGCCTTGGGCAACCGCTTCTGCATCACCTGTCTGGAGAACGTGTCGGCCCCGAACACGGTATCGAGGCGGCTGGCGGCGGAACGGTCGGCAACATCGGTCACGGGGCGGCGGTCCTTTCGGCAGAGCGTGGCGGCGGGGTGAACGGCAGCTAAGCTAGCCCCGCCGGACCGCGATTCAAGTGATGGTTAGCTGGCTTATCAAATAATCGGGCCTCCGCCGCCCCGAATCGCGCCATGACGCCCGCCCCGGACCGGAAGGACTGCCGGCAAAACGATGAATGGTTAGCGAGCTCAGCTATTTCCGGCCGTCACGCCGCGCCCGCGGATCGCCGCCGACGCCACCAGCCAGCATCCCGCCGCCACCGCGCTCGCCGCCGCCGACCACTGCAGCGCTGCCGCCGTGCTGCCGCGGTCGACGAGCAGGCCGAAGGCGAGGCCCGCAAGCAGCGCCGTCACGCCAAAGACGCTCTGCGCGCGGCCGAATGCCTGCCCCGTTCCCCGGGGCGCCAGGCGCGCCACCAGGGTGCGCTGGGCGGGTTCGCTCACCGCCACCACCGCGCCCACCAGCAGAAAGCTGGCGACGAGCGCCGGGGGCGTGGTGGCTCGTGCCAGGGCGAACGTGCCGATCGCGGCCACCACGCCGGCCGTTGCGACCGACCAGCGCTCACCCATCCAGTCGACCCAGCGCCCCGCGGGATAGGCCACGGCCGAGCGCACCACGTGGAGCCCGGCCCAGATCAGCGGAATGAGGGCGACGGCCAACCCCCGCCGTTCGAGATGGAGCAGCAACAGCGTTTCCGGGAATCGCACCGCCACGACGGCGGCCAGCGCCAGCACCGGCAGCCAGAAGGAACGTCCCGGATGCGTCGCGCCAGCCGCGCCGCCCGGGGCTGACCCACTACCGGCGGGCGGCGGCGCGTGCCGCAAGGTGGCCAGCAGGATCAGCAGCACCGCCACGCCGGGCACGGCACTGCCGATGATCACCTGTCTCGGCGTGCATCCGCCCATTGTCAGCAGTCCCCAGCCGACCAGCCCGCCCAGCATGGCGCCGGCGTGGTCCCAGCTGCGCTGGAATCCGAACGCCCGGCCGCGCTCGCCGGGGGGCACCGACTGGGCGATCATGGCGTCGCGCGCCGGCGAGCGGATGCCCTTGCCGATCCGGTCGACGACGCGCAGCCCGACGGCGACAGTGCCGCTCGACGCCAGCCCGATCAGTGGTCGGACCATTGCCGCCAGACCGTAGCCGGCCAGCACCAGTCGGCCGCGCCTGGGCCGATCGGCGAGACGGCCCGCCATCCAGCGCACCGACGAATCGGCCAGCGCGCTGGCGCCGTCGAGTGCGCCAAGCATGGTGGCCGTGCCGCCCAGCGTACCGACAATGAAGGCCGGAAGCAGCGGGTAGACCATTTCGCTCGCGATGTCGTTGAACGCCGACACCGCGGCGAAGCCGCGTACCACGAAGGGCAGGCGGTCCCGCGTCAACCGGTCAGCGCCCATCGCGCCAACGGCACCATCAACCCGCCGCCGGCAAGGGCCAGCCGGAGAAAGTCGCCCGGATCGCCGCCGATTTCGGCGTACCACGCCTGCCACGCCTCGTGCGCCAGCGCCGCGGCGAGCGCCGTGAACGGCTGCTCGCCCACCCGGTACATGATCCGTCGGGCGTCGGGTTCGTCGTCGCCCACGATCTGCCGGGTCCGTTCGATCAGGTCGCCGAATCCGGCGCGGCGCGATTGCAGCAGGAGATCGGCTTCGGCGGCGGCGCCGTCCTCGAGGGCGCGCCAGGCGAGCGTCAGGCGCCGTTCCGGCGCCGCGAACAAGTCACTGTTGCGCAGCATTGCCCCGACCGTCCGACCCCAGCCGTCGAGCAGGCCGGGCGCGAAGAGGAGGCGGCGCACCGGACGGGGTTGCGCCGCCGCCGCGGCGATGAGCATCCGGGCGGCGTGATCGCGCAGCGCGACGATCGCGAGTGACGGGGCATCGTCGGCGTTCATCGGCGGGTCGGGCGGAGCACCGGGGGGAACCGGGAGTCCGATCGCGTCGAGCGCCGCCGCGGTCCACTGCCAGAGCTCGCTCCACTCGCCGGTCAGCCGGTCGAAATCATCTTCCTCGACCCGCCGTTGCGCCGCGACCGCGTCACGCCACGTGCCGTGCCCGAGGTCGGCGGCGTGCGTGGCCAGGCTGCGTTCGACACCGGTCCGGCGCAGCTCGAGCACCCGCAGCGTCCCCTGCACTCCGGCGGGCGAGGCGCTCAGCGTGCGCAGCCGGGCGGCGACAACATCGTCGCCGCAGCCGGCAATCCCGGCGCCGCGGTCCGGAGCGCGCAGCCAGTCGAGGTGCGCGTTGAGTGCCGCCTGGGCCGCCCGGACCGTCTCGGTCGCGACATACTCTTCGGCGGCCATCAGCTCGTCGTCGAGCAGCTCCGCCACCAGCACCGCCGAACGCACCAGATAGTCGGGAGCGGGGCGCGGGTCGCGTTCCAGCAGGGCGAACATTTCGGGCACCGCGCCGATGCGCGCCGCGAGCGCCTCGGCGTCCGGACCGGCCACGCCGTCACCCAGCACCTGCTGCAGCGCCAGCACGATGTGCTGCAGCGGCCGCGCCGGGTGGCACGACTCGGCGTCGGCCTCGGCCACGCACTCCACCAGGTCGGCCCGCAACGTGTCGAGCAACATGGTGCGGTCGACTTCGTCGTCGACGCCGTCGATGTCGCCCAACGCCTCGACCGCGTTGGCCACGCTGCGCAGCGCGACCACGTGGGCCCGCAGCGCCAGCGGATCGAACTGCCCCAGGCGGCGGCGGCTCTCCGGCGGCGCTTCGAGCGGGTAGCGGAGCGGATCGCGCTGCCGCGCCACGTCGAGATAGGAAGCCAGCAGCGCGTCGAGCTCGATCATGCGCGCCCCGCCACTTCGGAATGGGACCCGAACGATCCCGAGCCCGTGAAGTCCGAGACCCGGACGTGATCGCCGAGCACTGCGTCGGTCACCGTGGAGCGCTCGATGACACATTCCCGCCCGGCGATGAGGTTGGCGAGTGCCGCGTCGCGCACCGTGGTGCCCCGTTCGAGGGTGACGTTCGGGCCGATCGTGCAGCGCTCCAGCACGCAGTCGTCCTCGATCAGCACCGGCGGAACGAGGCGGACGTCGCGCCCGGCGGGGGGATTCCGCGCCGCGCCGCGGGCCAGCAGCACAGCGTTCGTTTCCAGCAGGGTGCCGAGCTGGCCGCAGTCGTACCATCCCGATACCGGCGCGGTGCGGATGCGGCAGCCGTGATCGATCATGTGCTGGAAGGCATCGGTGAGATAGTACTCGCCCTTCTGCTTCGGCGCCGCAAGCACGTGGTCGATCCCCCGCCACAGCGCGTCGACGTTCCGGATGTAGTAGAGACCGATGTTGGCCAGCCGCGATATCGGTTCCGACGGCTTTTCGACGATCCGGGTCATGTACCCCTCGGCGTCGGTGACCACCACGCCGAAGCGCTGGAAGTCGTCCACTTCCTTGGCCCAGATGATGCCGTCATCATGGCTGCGCGTCGCGAGCGTCAGGTCGGCGTCGAAGACGGTGTCGACGAAGATGATCATCACCGGCCCGTGCACGTGGGGGCGGGCAAGATTGACCGCGCCGGCGGTGCCGTCCTGCACCCGCTGCTCGATGAAGCGCGACGGCGTGCGGTAGCGGCTGCGGGCGTACGCCTCGACCTGGTCCCGGAGGTGCCCGGTGATGAAGATCAGCTCCTCGACGTCGAGGCCGTCGAGCCGATCCATCACCCAGTCCATCACCGGACGGCCCGCCACCTTGAGCAGCGGCTTGGGAACGAGGTGGGTGTGGGGGCGCAGCCGCGTCCCCTTCCCCGCGAGCGGGATGATCACTTGCATGGCCGTCCTCGTGTTGTCGCTGACCGTGTTACGGACTGTCGCGGCCGTATCGATCCTGCAGGCGCACCAGGTCGTCGAGTTCGGGCGTGGAGGCTTCGAGCACGTCGCTGTCGGTCACCGCTTCGATCTGGTGAATGGTCGGCGCGGGAATGTGCACCGACTCGCCGGCGCGGAACGCGCGCTCGTGCGGCGTGGCGCCGGGGGCGTCCCAGGTGCGCAGGATCAGCTGGCCGGCAAGCACGTGCATCGTCTCGTCCTTGACGTGATGGTACTGCACCGACAGCAGATGCCCCGCCTTGACGTGCAACACCTTGCCGACGTAGCGGTCGGTGTGCGCCCAGATCAGCTCGTAGCCCCACGGCTTGTCGACCCGTCGCGGTACCTCGGCCATCAGCGCTCCAGCGGTGAGAACGAGAACGACGATGGGGACGTCGGGCACTCGCGGACGCAGACGCCGCAGCCGACACATCCTTCGACCTTGAGCACCGGGTGGCCGTCACCGTCCATGATCAGCGCCGCATCGCCCACCGGGCAGGCCTCGGCACACGCGCCGCACGCTTCGCCCTCGAAGGTAATGCAGCGCTGCGGATGGAACGTCACCCGGCCGATGCGCACCCCGGCCCAGCCCGTGGCCGGCACCACCAGGGCCTCGGTGGGACAGGCCGCCGCGCACGGCATGTCGGTGCATGCCACACACGGAATCCGCTCGGGCTCGAGTCGCGGGGTGCCCGCCGCCAGTCCGGCTTCCGAGCCGAGGTAGCGGATGGCCCCGGCCGGACACGCCGGCACGCACAATCCGCAGCGGGTACACGCCGCCAGGAAGGCGATCTCGGGCATCGCACCGGGGGGGCGCACGTAGCGCTGCTGCACGATGCGATCTTCCGTGGCCTGCGCCACCCGGTCCATCGCCTTGCCCAGGGCCAGGCGGAGAAAGCGGCGGCGATCACCGGTGAAATCGGTCACGGAATCACCGGCGAGACCGCGAACACGACCCGGCCCGGGGCGAACTGGTGGTGCACTCGCGCGATGGCGTACGCCGGCGTGCTCACCAGCAACGGCACGTCGATGCGGGTCTCGAACGTGGTCCTTCCGATCCGGTGCTCCAGGCGCACGCCGAATCCGGCATCGGCGAAGACGGTCCGTGGATAGAGCGCCAGCACCGGCGAATCACCGGCGCCCCCGAACCACTGCCGGCGGCCCAGCACGCCAGCATCGGCGAACAACGCCACCGTCACGCGGCGCACGACGCCGCCGCGGAACGCCAGCACGGCGTCGCTCAGCTCGGCGTTGAACGCGGCCAGCCGGTCGCTCGACAACGTCTGGTCGAATCCCCGCAGGTCGCCGCCGCCCGGCGTCTGCCACCGGCACCAGCAGTCGGTAAGCCCCAGCGGCGCTCCGACCGTGCGCAGGAAGGGGTTGTCCATCTGCTGGTAGGGATCGGCGCCGGCGGCATACAGCCGCCGCTGCGCAATGACCGGATCGGCGCTGAACACGCCGGCGGCATAGCCGCGCATGCCGATCGACAGCGAATGGCCGAGATCGTGCCGCACCGAGAGTTCCAGCTCCGGCCGCGCATAGAGCTGCCCGTCGTAGCGTTGCGCCGTCGTGATGCCATCGCCCGGGCGAGCGTACATCACGCCACCGGCGGCGCTCAGCCGGACGTCGACCGACCAGGCGCCGGCCCGGGCGTACCCGGTCCAGAGTCTCCCCTCCAGCGTTCCGCCGTCATCCCAGAGCGCGGGGTCGAGATACCGGGTGTCGTAGGTCGCCGTCCACGCCAGCGACGCGCCCGTCGAGCGAACCGGGCCGAAGCCGAGATGCGCCTGATGCGAATGCTCCAGCGAGACCGCCGCTCCGGCGCGGCCTTCGACGCGGAACGCCGCCAGGCGCGTGGTGCCGTGGGCGACCCGCCACCAGGTGGGATCCTGCAACGACACATCGACGCCGAACTCACGGCGGCGCAGCGAATCGACGGCGCCGGCCCCGGTACCGTACGTCACCGTCGCCGCCAGGCGATCGAACTGACCGAGATAGTTCTCGCGCAGGTGGACACCGGCCACGACGCCCGCGGGATCGTCGTACCACACTACCGGGGTCAGTCCGACGGTCCGGGCGTCGCGCCGCGCCCGGGCGCTGAACCAGGTGTCGAAGTACCACGCCGTCGGTTCATCGCCCAGCACCGCCCGGAGCGGCGAGAATCCCAGCGTCCGCTGATTGTTGAGCATGTCCCAGTCGTGGGAGCAGGTCAGCGGATCGAGCAGCACCTTGCGCGGCTCGGACCGGGTCGCAACGGTCAGCGATTCGCGCCGGGCGATCCCGGCGATCCGGGTCACGGCGGTATCGTGCGCTCCCAGCACCGCCAGCATTGCCGGGAATTGCCCCGGTGCCTTCCGCTCGACCTGCACCGTCGTTTCCCAGCCGGTGGCGGTGCGCCGCCGCTTGGCGCCGCGGACGGCATAGTCGGTGAGCACCACACCGTGCAGCCACTGGGCAAAGAAGGCCGACAGGTCGCGGTGCGAGACCTCTTCGGCCACCGACTCGAACGTCTGTTCGTCGACGTGGTGCAGTTTCCAGCGGGCGTAGTACGTCCGGAGGATCCGCAGCATGGTCTCGTCGCCCACCATCCGCTTGAGCTCCTGGAAGAACAGCTCACCGCGATTGTAGATCATCTCGTTGTAGGTGTTGAAATCGCGGTAGTCTTCGCTCACCAGCGATACCGGCTGCGCATCGCCGTTCAACTCCAGCAGCAGCATCTGCGCCTCGAGCGACCGGGCCGGCCCGTCGCCCTGGCCGCGGGCTTCGCTCCACCAGTCGGTCTGGAAGGAGGTGAACCCCTCGTCCATCCAGCCGTTGCGCCACTCGTTGTTGGCAAGGATGCCCATCAGGTAGCTGTGTCCGCCCTCGTGGAGATTGAGTCCCTGGGTGGGTGAGGCGTTCATCTGCATCATCGGCGCCTCGCTGCCGCCGCCATTCTCGATGCGGTGCACCACGGTCATCTGCGGCCACGCGTACGGACCGAAGATGGTGGCGAGCCACCGGAGCGTGGTGATGGTGCGTTCCACCACGATGCCGTGCCCCCAGGTGGAATCGTCGCCGGGCTGATAGAGCACGTGCACCAGCGTGCCGTTCCATTCGCCGCCTTCGTAGCGGTAGTCGGGCGAAAGGGTGAGCGCGAAACGGTGGACGTCGCGCGCCACCCAGAGGAGCTGCTTGCGGCCGGCCGCGGAGGAATCGGTCGCCACGAGCGAGGTCCCCTGCGCGGTGCAACCGTTCGCCGCCGCGATCGCCAGGGCCTCGCCGCCGGTGACGACCGGATGCGCGGGATCGCGGTTCGCCGCAGTCCATCCCGGATCGCCGCAGACCGGCACACCGGTGGCCCCGACAACATCATCCGACGGAACGTCCAGTCTGACGAAGAAGTCGCCGAACTCGCCGTAGAACTCGCCGGCGGGATAGAGCGCATGCTCTTCCCAACCGTAGCGGTCGTACACCACGACAGCCGGGTACCATTGGGCAAGATCGTAGTGGCGGCCGCGCCACCCCTGGCGTCGCGGCGGCACGGAGGGACGGCCGCTCCATGACATCGCCACGGTGAGCGAATCGCCCGGCACCAGCGGGGCCGGCAGGTCGAACCGCACGATGGTGGAATCGGGCGCCAGCGGCCAGATCGGGGTCACCGCGATGCCGTCGATGGTCACGTCCGACACGTGGTTGTAGCCGTAGTCGGGATCGCTCAGACGATCGAAGCGGTGCACCCCCTCGGCGGCGTCGGCAGCGCTCCACCGCGAGCCGGGACGGAAAGCGTTGAGGTAGAGATGGAACGAGATGGTGTGCAGCGTGTCGGGCGAGCGATTGACGTACCGCAGCGTCTCGGTGCCGGCGATGGTGTGCGAGGATTCGTCGAGCCGCGCACCGATCTGATAGACGACGCGCTGTTGCCAGTAGGGCGTGGGTCCGGAATCGATCGGCGCCGCGGCAACGAGGACGAGGGCAAGAAGCATTGTGGCGGAAAGGTAGCAGGCGAGAGTGGCCCCGGGCTCCTGGCTCTTGGCTCTTGGCCCGGGGCTCTTCCGGGCTGTCTATCCCGCCAGCAGCCGCTGCCTGAGCATCTTGAGGCGTCGCCGTGCGGAGCCGTCGTAGACCCGGTCACCGATGCGGATCACCACGCCGCCGAGGATCGCCGGATCGGTGACGAAGCCGGCGATGACCTGCTTGCCGATGGCCTGCGAGAGGCGTTCGACGATCACCTGGCGCATCAGCGCGTCGACGTCGCGGCCGACGGTGATGCCGGCGCGGACCCGGTTGAGCCGGCTGTCGACCAGGGTACGGTATTCGTCGGCAATCAGGCCGATCAGCATCTGGCGGCCGCGTCGAACCACCGCGGCGATGAACAGCGAAAACGGGTGCGGCGTGTCCTGCAGCGCGTCGCGGAGGATCTTCACCTTCACCTCGCGCGGCACTCGCGGCGACATCAGCGCCGCCTCGATCGACGGCGTGTTCATCGCAGCGGCGGTCACGTCCAGCAGTTCGCCCCACGCCTCCACGCCGCCCGCCTCGGTGGCGAGCACCAGCAGCGTCTCGGCGTAGTTGCGCGCGATCGTGACCGGTCTCACCCTTCGGCTCCGATCGACGCGATGTAGTCCTCCACCAGGCGGCGATCTTCCGCCGCGGTCATCCGCTCGCCGACCACCTTGCCGGCGGCGGCGATCGCCAGGTCGACCGCCTCGCGGCGGATCCCGGCAATGGCGCGCCCCCGCTCGGCGTCGATCTCGCGCCGGGCGCGGGCCAGCAACTCTTCCTGCTCCTGGCGGGTGTGCTCGATGGCCAGCATCCGTTCCCGTTCCGCCGCCTGGCGGGCTTCGGCGAGGATTGCCTGCGCCTCGCCGCGGGAACTGGCCAGCAACTCGCGCTGCTCTCCCAGCGTCGCTTCGGCTTCGCGGCGCAACCGCTCCGCGTCTTCGAGGTCCTTCTGGATCCGTTGCTCGCGCGCCACCGTCGCGGAGAGGATCTGCGGATAGACGAACTTCCAGAGGACGATCGCCAGCGAGATGAACACCAGCCATGTCCATATCGCCAACCCGATGGTGGGTTGAAACGGCGCCGGGAGGTTGCCCATGACGTGTCGCTCCGCGGTTACTTGGTGAACAGGAACAGCAGCCCGAACACCAGCGCGATGATCGTCGTCCCTTCCAGCAGGGCCGCGAAGAGGATGCCGGCGCCGCGGATGTCGTTCTTCGCCTCGGGCTGGCGCGCGATCGCCTCGGCCACCTGGCCGCCGATCCGGCCCAGGCCGATGCCGGCGCCGATGATGGTCAGGCCGATGCCGACACCGGCACCGAGGCGTCCGAACGACGCCGTCTGGGCGGCCGCCTGCTCGGCGGTCTGCAACAGCATGGGAAGCAGCATGGGTCGTTTCCGTTGCTCGGGAAGATTTCAGTTTGACCGCATCGCTCGCCGCGGCACTCCGTCTCTTCCGGAACGGGGCCGCTCGATGGAGACCGCCGGGCGCCGGGCGCCCAATCTCCAGGCCGGCCCATCCGGGCCGGCTCGCGCTCGCTCCACAGGATGCGCTGGGGAGCGAACGGACTGCGTCAGTGGTGCTCGGTCCGCATCAATCCGATGAAGACCGCCGTCAGCATCGCGAAGATGTACGCCTGCAACGCCGCCACGAACAGCTCCAGCCCCATCACCCCCAGCACGATGAAGGCGGCGCCGAACCCGACGGCGTAACTGAACACCCCGAAATGGCCGAACAGGAACACGATCCCGAACAGCGCCAGAATCACGAAGTGTCCCGCCGTCATGTTGCCGAAGAGACGGACCATCAGCGCGAACGGCTTGACCAGCTTCGACATGAATTCGATCGGCGCCATCATCAGCGACATCGACACCGACGCCACCGGCCCGAGTCCCTCGACCTTGGGGAAGATCGTCCGCAGATACCCCTTGAGGCCAAGCTGGATGCCGCACTGCACTTCGAACACCAGGAACGCGATCAGCGCCAGCGCGCCGGTGACGGCCAGGTTCCCCGTCGGCGTCGAACCCCAGGGAAGCAGGCCGATCAGGTTGCAGATCAGGATGAAGAAGAAGAAGGACATCACCAGCGGCGCGTACTTCGGCCCATCGACCGGACCGATATTCTGGATGGCGATCTCCTCGCGGGCCCAGAGCACGAATGCTTCCATCGCCCCGGCGTAGCCCCCCGGCGCCCGGCCGGCCTTGCGGGCACGGGCAATGCCGATGCCCGCGCTCTTGAGCATCGTGAACACGATCAGTGCCGCGACGATCATCAGCACCGCGTACTTGGTGGGCGACAGATCGATGGTGAACCGTCCGATGTGCACCGGCGCCCACTCCGGCAGGCGGATGCGGCCGAGCGGCGCGAAATCGAGCTCGTGCGAGTCGCCGGTGTGCACGAAGATCATGCTGTCGATTCGGAAAGGCGCTTGCGGCATCATCGTCCCAGTCGCGTCTCCAGATAGAGCAGCAGCAACACCGTCGCCAGATAACCCGCCGCGCTTGGCCCCGGCGGAAAGCCGGCCCGGTCGACGGCGACCAGGGCCCCCAGTACCACCACGCCACCGGACCGCAGCAGCATCCCCGTGCCGTACGCCCCCAGCCGATCAGGGCTGCCCGTCCCACCGAGCCGGTCCGTGACCGCGGCCGCGGCCAGCTGCATGCCGGTGGCCACCAGGGCCAGGGTTCCTGCTGCGATGGCCGCCGTCTGTCCGGCAATCATCCAGGACACCGAACCGACCACCAGCGCGCAGCCCGTTCCCAGCTCCAGCCGGCGCAACTGGCTAGTGGCGCGCGTCATCCCGATGCAGCTGCTGCCGGACCCGGCGGTACATCCAGAAGCCACCCAGCGCACTGCCCAGCAGCGTGGCCACCACCGTGAAGAGGGGGAGGGTCCCGAACCGCCGGTCGAGCCATACCCCGGCCAGCACGAAGATGGTCAGGGTGACGGCGAAGGTGATCCCCACCGTCAACAGGGCATACCCCTCGCCCATCTCCTCCGCGGTGTCGTTGTCCTCGGGCCTCACGGGGCGGGAAACTAGGACTTTGTGAAAAGTTTCGCAAGCGCGGGATGGCGCTATTTTCCGGGGGTTCGGGCCCGAAACCCGGGACCGGAGCCGCCACCTCCCGGACGGGGTGAGGCGGCCGTTTTCCTGCTCCGCCGATCGGGTAGAATGCCGATGCCGACCGCTTCCGCACCGCACGCCGCACCGGATGACGTCCAGCAACTCGCCCACCTGGCGGATGCGGTCCAGGCGCTGCGCCGCGAAGTGGCCGAGCGGATCGTCGGGCAGCGGGACGCGGTCGACGGGATCCTGACGGCACTGCTGAGCGGCGGACACGCCCTGCTCGTAGGGGTTCCCGGGCTCGCCAAGACACTGATGGTCTCGACGATCGCCGAAACGCTGGCGCTGTCGTTCAACCGGGTGCAGTTCACCCCCGACCTCATGCCGGGCGACATCACTGGCACCGAGCTGGTGGAAGAAGACCCCGATACCGGCAAGCGCCGCTTCCGGTTCGTGCCGGGGCCGATCTTCGCGCAGGTGGTCCTGGCCGACGAGATCAACCGGACCCCACCGAAGACACAGGCCGCACTGCTCCAGGCAATGCAGGAGAAGCAGGTGACCGTGGCGGGGCAGACCTACCCGCTGCCAGCGCCGTTCTTCGTGCTGGCGACACAGAATCCGATCGAGCAGGAGGGGACCTATCCGCTGCCGGAGGCGCAACTCGATCGCTTCATGCTCGAGCTGCGACTCGGCTATCCGTCGCGACAGGAGGAAGAAGCGATCGTGACGCAGACCACCGGGGAGTCGGCGCACGCGATGCGCACCGTGCTCGACGGGCCGTCGCTGCTGGCGCTGCAATCGCTGGTGCGCCGGATTCCGGTGTCGCCGTCGCTGATCGCCGCGGCGGTGCAGCTGGTGCGGATGACCCGGCCCGGACAGAGCGAAGCGCCGGCGCTGGTGCGCGAGCTGGTGGAGTGGGGCGCCGGGCCGCGGGCGTCGCAATACCTGGTGCTCGGCGCCAAGGCGCGGGCGGCGATGGACGGCAGGCCGCAGGCCGATCTCGACGACGTGCGCGCGGTGGCACCGGCCGTGCTGCGCCACCGGGTGATGACCAATTTTGCCGCCGAGGCGGCGGACCGCAGCAGCGACGACGTGGTGCGGGAGCTGGTGGCGGACCAGACCTGGTATCGCGACAGTCGCTGACCGGAGCGTCGCGCAACGACGGCCTGGCGGGGCACGGTCCCTCGCGATGAATCCCCGAACCGCGACGGCGCGATAGCCATTCCGCCCCCGGGCCTCCGGGTCGCCAACGACCCGGGGATCCGCCTGCCTTCTGCAATCCCTGATCCCGCCGTATCATCACCCAAGCCGGGGTCCCCGCGGCCCATTGCCGATCCGTTGATGCTTCGTTGATGATCGCCCCTCAGGTTGGCGGATCGTATTTCCACCGAGTGGTGACCGGATGATGCCGTTCAAGCTGCAGTGTCTCGGTCCGCCCGAACTTCGGGGTCCGCATGGGGACCCGGTCCGGTTCCGGACGCGCAAACACTTCGCCCTGCTGATCTATCTGTCGGTCGAAGCGCCGATGGTGCATCGGCGCGATCGGCTGGCCACGCTGCTCTGGCCGCGGTCGAGCAGCGAGGAGGCGCGTCACTCGCTGGCGACGGCGCTTTCGGTGCTGCGCGGCCGGTTCGGCGCCGAGGCGGTCGAGGCGGGTCGGGAGACGGTGCGGCTCGCCGCGGGGCAGATCCACACCGACCTCGACGATCTCGTGGACGGGGCACAGGACGAGGTGGACGACGCCGCGTTCGGGCCGTTCCTGGAAGACTTCGAGATTGGCGACGCCCCCGATTTCCAGCATTGGAAGGAGATGCAGCACGCCACCCTGGTCCCGCGGCTGCGGGTGGTGCTGGCCGGGCGGATCGAGCACGCCCGGCGCCACGGCGACTCGCGCCGGATGGAACTGGTGGCGCGACGCCTGCAGTGCATCGACGAACTGTCGGAAGACGCGGCGCGGGCGCTGGTCGAGGCGCGGGCGATGGCGGGCGACCGGATCGGCGCGCTGCGTGTCTACGATCGCTGGAAGGCGGTCCTCGGCGAGCAACTCGGCGCGCTGCCGGCGCCGGCGCTGGAGCGCATCGCCGACCGGCTGCGGCGCAACACGTGGGAACGTCCGGCGCCGGGACTCTTCGTGCCGGGAACGCCGGCCAAGTGGAACGAGCAGGTGTTCGTGGGACGCGGGTCGGAGTTCGCCGTCTGTTACGGCCTGTGGGAACAGGTGCAGCGGCGCGAACCCCGTCATCTGCTGGTGCGCGGCGAGAGCGGTATCGGCAAGACCACACTGGTGGAGCGCTTCGGCGCAGCGGTGGCACTCGAAGGCGCCAGCGTGGCGCGGGTGCAGTGCTACGCGCTGGAGCGCGAGCTGCCGTTCGGGATGATCAGCACGCTGGTGACGCACCTGCTCGACCTTCCCGGCGCCAGCGCCACGCCGCCGGAACAGCTGGCGGAACTGGCCCGGCTGGTGGGCAAGGTGCGCGAGCGCTACCCCGCCCTGCCCGAACCGCGGCCAAGCGTGGGCGAGAGTGCCCGGGTGCTCTTCACCGAGGCGGTGATGGCGCTGGTGGCGGCGCTGGCCGAGGAACAGCCGGTGGTGATGGTCGTCGACGACATGCATCTCTCCGACGCCACCAGTCTGGCGGTGCTCCACCTGATGCTGCGCCGCATTGCGCACCTGCCGCTGCTCGCCATTCTGACCTCCTCGAGCGCGCCCGACGCGGAACCAGCGGGAGCGCGCCGTTTCGTGGCTCACGCCGAGACGATCGCGTTGACGCCGTTGCCGCTGGGCCCGCTGGCCGAAAGCGACGCCGCGGCGCTGCTCGACGCCAATCTGGCCGGCGAAGCCGGACCCGGGCCGACGATCCGGCGGGCGATCGTCGCGGCGGCGGGCGGCAATCCGATGGTGATCGAACTGCTGCTGGCCGACTGGCGGCGCCGGGGCGACGGCTGCCTGGCGCTGTCGCTCGGGGCGATGACGGCGCAGGCCACGCCGCCGAAGCGCGAGGCGTTCCAGCGGCTGGTCGACGCGCTGCTGGCGGCGCTCGACACGGAAGCGCGGGCGGTGGTGCAGCTGGCGGCGATCCTCGGCCAGCGGCTCAACGACCTCTCGATGTACACGCTGGTCGATCTGCCGGTGGCGCGCACCATGCGGGCGATGGCGACACTCGCGGCGCAGCGCATCTTCCGTGATGCGGGGAGTGAGCTCGAATTCGCCAACGAGTTCGTGCGCAGCCAGTGCTACGTGGCGATGGCGGCGCCGCTGCGGCGGATGCTGCACGGCCTGGTGGCCGACCGGCTGCTGGCGGCCGACGGCGCGGACGGGCCGATCCCGGGGCTGGAGATCGCGTGGCACCTGGTGCGGGCGCACCGGCTGCACGAGGCGGTGCCGTATCTGCTGGCGGGCGGGCGGGAATCGATCCGTCGCGGCGCGCCGCACGAAGCCGATCTGGCGCTGTCGACCGGGTTGCCGGCCTTGACCGGCGAGGCACGGCGGACGGCAATCCTGCTGCTGGCCGAGGCGCAGCAGGAGCTGGGCCGGTGGAACGATTCGCTGCAGCTGCTGGAGGCGTCGGAGGAGCCATTTTCGGAATCGGAGTCGAGTTGCCGCGACGTCTTCCGGATCATCGCGCGGCGGTGGTTGGGGTATATGAATGCGGAGGTCATGGAGGACGCCGCCTCCGAACTGTGCGCCATCGCGATGTCGGATATCGACATCGAGGTTCGAGTCAAAGCGCTCGCGGCCATGCCAGCTCTGCTATCGCACACTCGAGATCCGCGCCAGCTGGAGAACCTCGGGAATGCCCTGAACCGCGTTGAGGGCGGTCCGATGGAACCCTATTCACGGATCTTCTTGCTTCTTGCAAAGTCATGGCGACAATACCAACTGAGAAACACGACTGCCGCTCGTGACCTGATTGACGAGGCTGTGCGTCTTGTTGACGAGACCGGATCGGCAAGTTCGATCGCCGCGCGGGTTCTCATCGGCAGCGGCGCGCTTCGCTCCTTAACGGGTCTCTATGACGATGCCATCCCATTGTTAGAGCGTGCTGCCGGCATTGCGAAGAAGATCGACAACAATCTCCACCTTTCGACCGCGGCGGTAGGTCTAGCGGTCGCACACGGCCGAGTTGGAAACGCTTGTAAGCAGCTGGAGTGGGCCATAACCGCGACCCGTTGTCTAGGCCCGATGGATTTCGGGATGGTTGCCCTATCTGCTGCGTATGAAACCGGTCTCGGATTGGCATTTAGCGGCCGATCAGCAGAGGCTAGGGCAACGATTGATGCGGCGGACGCGCGATTCCATTCCAGTCCAACGCCATGGGTTGCGCAGGCGTGGCGCTTAATGAAGGCCGATGTGCTGCTCTTGACTGGCGATCAGCGGCGAGCCATCGCATCCGGAAAAGGCGGGACCACCGGGAAGTACGATCGTCTGTTGCTTGACGACTTCGCAGGGCCATATGCTCGCTGGACGGCCCTGACCGCACTCAATTCGATGCCTGACAACGCCACCGCGCGGATTCAGGAGCTGCGAAAGTCACTGGATCGCTACGACGCAAAGGATCAAGTCGAGATCCTGGCGGCCGAAGCCATGCTCATGACCGCGAGCGGAAGGGACGCGGTTTCGACTTGGCGAGAGGTTGAGAACCGCCTGGAACGGCTGCCAGATACGATCCGTACGATGATGCGTCGCTTTGGCATGCTTGAAGAGACGCTGCAGGTTCCCGTCGTGCACCGCGGCAAGAAAGTGACGACGAAGCGTTAAGCCTATACCGCACCTTCGGAAATTTGCTTCGTAGCCGAGAAGCCAGGGAGAGCGATGCCCCGGGCCCGCTGGAAGGCGGTTGGCCGACCGCGAAACCGCGGCGCGGGTAGATATTCTGGGATCAGCGACGGGTCGGAGATAAGGCGACGGACGGTAACGGAATTGATCGTCAGCTCGACCAATGCCGCATCAAACTGCGCCCCGCGACCCTTATTGAGTTCGGCCAATACGATGTCAAGCGTAAGTGCGTTTCGATATGGCCGATTGGTCGTCATTGCGTCGATTGTATCGGCAATCGTAATGATGCGTGAACCCAACGGTATATCCTCGGCGGCCACGCCGTCCGGATAGCCGCGGCCGTCCCACCGCTCATGGTGATGCCGTACGCACGCCACAACGTAGCCTTGAAAGCGAGAGAATAGCCCAACAAGCTCCGCGCTCTTGATGGAGTGCGTCTTCATTACTGCCCATTCTTCTTCCGTTAGGCGGCCTTCCTTCTGGAGGAGCGGCGCAAACTCCGCGTGAATCTTGCCAACGTCATGCAGAAGTGCCGCGTTCTCGATCGCTTCGACATGCTCTCCATCGAGCCCCAAATCAACGGCAATTGCTCGTGAGAGCCCACAAACGCGGCGCGAATGACCGGACGTGTATGGATCACGAGCTTCGATTGCTTTCACCATCATGGCCAGCTGCTCACGCACGTTGAGCTCAAGCTGCTCATATGCGCTGTCGAGCTCCCCATACAGATCTTGCAGCGTGTTCAATTTGCCGTAAATGTGCCTTGCCGCAGCTATCGGGAGAAACAGCGCCAAAAACGCGAAGCGCTCAAGCCCGGGACCGCTATTCGTCCGAACGAAGACGCCCGCGACGAGGAGCGCCAACAGACTCGCAGCAATGTCATACCAAAGCACCCAAACGGTGTTCGACCGCCAAGTCGGTAGCACCGGCTTGTCACTCGCCAAGGCTACAACGGTATTGACAAGTATCGAATTGGTAATGAAGTACACGAAAGCCGCCGCAAGAAATATCACAACTTCTCGAAGGGCCTGGTCAAACGAGACGGGCGGCCGAACCGCGGACGATACAAAAAGGCCGGCGGATGCTTGCCGCCCATCCAGTAATACACGGCGAACGTCAGAGCGACGCTGACTATGCGTTCAGCGGTGTTGAAGATCGCCTTCAACGGCGTGGTACGCTTGTAAATCGTTGAGTATGGCTTTCACGAACCCAGCCGCAAGGGCGCCCCACATCGCTCCTAGAACAAGGCCAATTGCGAGATGGAATACGAAGACGAGCGAGCCGCCGACGCCGCCAACCCTGTTCCGGGTACCAGAGACCTCCAACACACAGCCAGCGAAAACCAATGAGAATAGCGCCCAATAGTCGACCGTCGGGTGCTGGAATCTGCTTGTGATTACAAGCAGTCCGAGCGCCGCGATGACCATTGCGACAACAAAGGTTCGCACTGACCGATTGAAAGCCATAGCATTGGGGGGGAATCCCAAGTGCGCCAGGTGTTAGACCCAGGTTTGCGTCTCCGCGTCGAACAGACCCGCGATGAAGTCGAGGGCAGCGTCCAGCCACTCCAACATATGCGTCACCTCCTCCCCTACTGCCAATTTCCTTCGAGAGGTGGCGAACCCCGCTATGGTTCACCGGACGCTTCGCTCTGTGGACCGCTCTACTCTCCGCTCGCCTGCCGGATCCCTGGGATTTCCCCCCGTTTTTCCTTTCGCCTCAAAGTGGACCGACGGCCGATTCCCCTCCGCTGCGCGAAGGCGGCCGCCGACGTGGTCCCGCTAATTCGGCCGGTGCACCAGCGCCCACCGATTGGTGGCGTCGAGCACCGCATACACCGCCGCGTGCTCGGGGCTCTCCCGGACCTCCGCCGTCCCCACCAGCAGTCGGGTATCGCGCCCGCCGATGGTGATGACACCCACCACCGCCACCTGCCGGTCGAAGACGTGCACCGTCTGCGCCCCCTCCAGCGCCAGCGCCTGGACATCGAACAATCGCGACATCGCCGCCACCGCCGCCCGCGCCGCCGTTTCCACCCGGTTGCGCGCCGTGTCGGGGCCGTCCTCCGTCGCCATTTCCGCCCGGCCGCCGCACGCCAGCGTCACCGTGGCACTGACCCGCCGTGACCGTGGCACCGTCGCCACGACCAGATCCTCGAACAAGACCACGCGCTGCGCCGCCCGGTGCTCCACCGCATGCTGCTCCAGCGCCGCCAGCGGCTTGACATCCGCCGTGGTGGCCACGGAAATCTTCCGGTGGTCGATCTTGACGCCGAGATGCGCCAGCAGCGCCGACTCGACATTGCGGACCACCTGCTTCGGGCTCAACCCTGCCTGCGCCAGCACGTGGATCTCGCTCACCTCGCCGAGCGGCGTGGTCACCACTCGCGCCGAGAGGATCCCTTCCAGCGACGTCAACAGGTTCTCGGCCCGCCGCACGCCCCACGGATCGGCCGCCGGGTCGCCGGTGGCACCGCCGGGACGCGACGCCGAGGCGTCGTGGAAGTGTGGTGATGGCGAAGCAGTCACGGCTTACCCTCGTCGCTGATCGTCAACCCGCTCACGCGATATTGTTGCGTCCGGCCGATTTGGCCAGATACAACGCCCGATCGGCCTGTTCCAGCAACGCCCCCTCGCCGGGCGCGTTCGGATCGAATTCGGCCACCCCGATACTGACACTGATCTGTCCCGACAGGTATCCGAGCCGCCGGCCGGCCTGTTCCACCCGCTCCCGGACCGCATCGGCAACGCGCAGGGCACCTGCCCGGTCGGTCCGCGTCAGCAGCGCCACGAACTCGTCGCCGCCGTATCGCGCCGCCAGGTCGGTGGCCCGGATCGTCCGGCGGATCTCGTCCGACACCATCCGCAACACCGTGTTGCCATGTTCGTGCCCGTACCGGTCGTTCAGTTCCTTGAGGCGGTCGAGGTCGAGGAACAGCACCGCGAACGAATCGCCACTCCGCTTGCTCCGCTCCATCTCGTGCGCCAGCCGCTGTTGCAGCGAGCGGTAACTCGCCAACCCGGTCAGCGCGTCGGTGCTGGCGTCGCGCGACGCGTCTTCCGCGCGCTTGGCGAGCCAGGGAACGCATTGTCTCAGCCCGGCCCGGCCCATCGCCGCCGCCTGGGCAAAGCGATGACACGTCGGGTAGCCGCACGCCCGGCAATCCCACGGTCGGCCGTTGGGGCCGGTGCCGATCGCATCGAGAATGCTCCGCACCGCCGCCGCATCGGGCTGGTTCCGGTGCGCCCCGAAAACGAACGCCGCGCTGACCGATACTTCGGAGTCGTCCGGGACCACCGGCGCCCGGCTCCGCGGCGGCTCGTACTGTTGCACCAACATGCGGCGCCAGTACAACTCCTGCTTCGGACCGGCCGCCGGATGCCCCAGCGCCCCCGGGTGGGAGAGCAGATCGACAAACCCCAGGTCGATCCGGTCGTGCCCCACCGCACGGGCCAGCGCCGGCAGCGTCTCCAGGCCCCGGACGGTCAGCAACCGCCGCCCTCGCGACGACCCGCTGACCACCATCTCGAGCGGGAGCCCCCCCGCCACCGACATATGCCGCCTCGTCTCCGAAGGGAGCCGCGAAAAGGTCCGCGGCAAGGTCTCCGGCCGAACCTCGCGCAACGCAAAAAGCTGCTCCAGATCGGTAAAACTGAGCATGGCGTCCAATTCTTCGACATGCCCGGGGGCGCCCATCCCGGCATAGACCACCGGCAGCCCGTCGCCATGAACGTGACGCAGGAATCGAGCCTCGGCGACGCAGGAATTGGTCACCGGGGCGAGATAGGGGACCAGCTCCGGGTGATGGGCCGAAATTGCGGCAACGACCACCGGATCGGTCGACCGGATGAGGGTCCCCCAATCGGGGTCCTCCCAGAGCCGCAGGTAGGCCTGCGCCACCAGTTCGTCGCCGATGATCGCCCGCGAGACCAGGCGGAAACCCGCCTCGTAACAGGCGTTGACCAGCTGCTCCGGGGTGATCGGGTGGAAATGCGCCACCGCCTCGGTGGCGAGGATGAGCGCCCCGGTCCCCGCCTCGGCGATCGCCAGCGCCCGGTCGACCGCCCCGGTGGCGCTGATGGCGTCGTGCGGGCAAGCCGGTATGCACTCCCCGCAGCCGATGCAGTTCTCGTCGACGATCTCGACCGTGCGCGCCTCCGGCGGCAACGCGATGGCGTCGGTCGGGCAGACCCGGACACACGCGAGGCACGCGACGCAACGGGAGTGGTCGATGGCGAGATGCAAGAGGGCTCTTGGCCGATGGTGGCTGGGAACGATGCCCGCCGCAAGTTGGCGATGCGGCTGAGAAGTGTCAATAGATCAACCAAGCCAAAGATATGCCATAACGTGACTTAGCCGATGTGGTACTCCTTCAGTTTCCGGTACAGCGTCCGCTCCCCGATCCGCAGCACCTGGGCCGCCTTGCGGCGGTTGCCGGCAAGTTCCTGCAGCACCGTCTCGATCACCGCCCGCTCGACGTCGCTCATCGTCATCCCCGGCCGATAGACCACGGTGGGCTCGGGGACCGGCTCGGGACCCGCCGGAATGGCCGGAACCGCCGGGATTCCCCCCGGCTGGAAGGGGTGGGCGGCGCGTGACCGAGGTTCGGCCACTTCGATCAGCTGGACTTCTTCGGCCCGTCCTTCCAGGCGTCGCCGGAGATCTTCCAGCTGGACCCGGAGTTCCACCAGGCTGCGGAGGATGAACTCGATCTCCGGGCCGGCCGCGACGCCCCCCAGGCCGCCCCCGCCCACCCCGCCGACGACACGCGTACCGGCAACAACGTGCCCGCCCCTTCCATCACGTCGGCCGGGATGTCGGCCGCGCGGATCTCCGATCCCGGCGCGAGCACCACCATCGATTCGATCAGATTGCGAAGCTGCCGCACGTTGCCCGGCCACGGTGCCTGCACCAGGCGCTGCATCGCCTCCGCGCTGATGCCCGGGAACGGACGGTCGTGCGCGGCCGCAAATTCGCGGACGAACCGCTTGACCAGCAGCGGGACGTCTGCGCGCCGCTCCCGCAGCGGCGGGAGATAGATCGACAACACGTTGAGACGATAGAAGAGATCGTCCCGGAACTCACCGGCGGCGACGCGATCCTTGAGCGAGCGGTTGGTCGCCGCCACGACCCGGACGTCGACCTTGATCGGCTGCGCGCCGCCCAGGCGGAAGAACGACCGCGTCTCCAGCACGCGCAGCAGCTTGACCTGCACGCTGGCGGGGATCTCGCCGATTTCGTCGAGGAAGATCGTGCCGGTGTCCGCCAGTTCGAAGCGGCCCAGCCGTCGCTCGGCGGCGCCGGTGAACGCCCCCTTCTCGTGGCCGAAGAGTTCGCTCTCGAGCAGCGTTTCGGGGAGCGCGGCGCAGTTGACGGCGATGAACGGCTTGCCGCGTCGCGGCGAGAGGTCGTGAATGCCCTTGGCGACCAGTTCCTTGCCGGTTCCCGACTCGCCCTGGATCAGCACCGTGCTCGACACCGGCGCCATCTGCTCGATGCGCACCAGCACTTCCTGGATCGCGGCGCTGTCGCCGAAGATGCCGGTGCGGCGCTGCAATTCGCGGCGGTCCACCAGCCGCCGCACCACCGCGGCGAGATCGTCCGTGGCCACCGGCTTGGTCATCACCTCGAGCGCGCCGAGCACCTGCATGGTGCTGCCGTCGGCGTCGGTGGACTCGAGCAGCACCACCAGGGCGGCGTCATGATCGCGGGCGTAATCGGCCAGTCCGATCGTCGCCGGTTCGTGCACGGCGCCGGTGAGCACCACGACGGCGGGATGATCGCGACGGATGGCGGCGCGCCCCTCGTCGGCCGACGCCACCAGCGCGCTGGCCAGGCCGGCCGCTTCGAGCGCCCGGTCGAGCGGCACCGCCGTCTCGAGATCGGCCAGCGTGATCACGACGTGCGCAGGCATCGGCTAATGCTCCGTTCGACCATGCAGCAGGGCGACGGCGTGCTCCACCACGGGCTGCAGCACCGCCAGCCCATCGGTGACGCCCGACGCCGACCCGGGAAGGTTGACGATGAGGACACGGCCGCGGCACCCGGCGATACCCCGGGAGAGCATGGCGCGGGACGTCGCGTCGCGGCCCGCCGCGCGCAGCGCCTCCGCGATTCCCGGCGCTTCGCGTTCCAGCGCCGCCCGGGTGGCTTCGGGGGTGACGTCACGGGGACCGAGCCCGGTGCCGCCGGTGGTGAGAATCACGTCGGCGCGTTCCTGATCGGCCCACACAACCAGCAGCGGCGTGATGCGGTGACTCTCGTCGGGCACCGTCGTGCGGACGGTGACCTCCCACCCCTGCGCGGCGGCCCACGCGGCGATTGCCGCGCCGGAGCGATCGTCGCGCGTGCCCGCGGCGCAGCCGTCGGAGACCGTGAGGATCGCGATCCGCGGACTCATGGCAACCGGCTCGCTGATCGCGCCGCACCGGCTTCGCTCGCGGCGGGAACGAACGGCATCCGGGTGATGGTCGCCGGCCAGGTCCGATGGCCCGCTTCGAGCACCAGGGCGGTGCCGGCCTTTCCGGCCGTGGTCGGCACCGCGGTCATCCCGATGATGCCGGCGCGCGGCGACCGTGCTTCCGACCGGACCCGATCGACCACCAGCCCCGCCACCCGGACGCGCGCGGCCAACGGCGGCTCGTCCTCGGTGTCAACGGTGAAACCCGCGAGTCGCTTCAGCGCGCCGCCGCGGCGCCGGGCCGCGAGCGCGAGTTCACCCGGAAACGGCGCGCCCTTCCCTTCGGCGACCAGGCGCTCGAGCCCCGCTTCGAGCGGCGTGTCGCCGGGATCGATTTCCCGGCCGACCGTGGCCACACCCCATTCCAGCTGCACCAGGCGCCATACGGCCGATTCGACCGGCAACACGCCGGCGCGGCCGAGCGCCCGTTCGAGTGCCACGCCGTCACGATTGCGGCAGAAGAGATCGACGCCGTCGGGACCGCCGGCCGCCGGCGCCCGCGCCGCGAAGATCTGCGTGCCGGCAAGAGCCGCCGTGATCAACTGATTGTGTTCCCCCGGAAACGGCGCGATCGCGGTTCCGAGGCGCTCGACCACGGCCGGCCCGCGCACCCCGATCGACACCACGTCGTCGGAGATGTCACGCAGGCGCACATTGCCGCGTTTGCGACTGACCACGTGCTCCCACGCTTCCTGCCGTTGACCGGCGCCCAGCACCAGCAGCAGGCGATCGTCGAAGCGATAGACGGTGACGCGATCGAGGATGGTGGCATCGTCGCGCAGCAGCAGCGAGTCGACGATACATCCCGCTTCGAGGCGCGACAGATCGGCCGTCACCAGCCGATTGGCGAGCGCCCGCGCGTCGGGTCCGCTGACCTCGAATTGCGCCAGCCCTTCGGCCAGCCAGCTCCCCGCGCCGGCGGTCAGTGCGCGGTATTCGTCGTCGGCAACCATCAGGTCGCGGCGTTCCGGCGCGCAGCGTGATCGGCCATCAGCATCGCCATCACGGCCTTCTGCACATGCAGACGATTCTCGGCCTGATCCCAGACGCGCGACGGCGGTCCCTCAAGCACCGCGTCGTCGATCTCCTCGCCGCGGTGCGCGGGAAGGCAATGCAGCACGATGGCACCGGGGGCTGCCGACGCCAGCAACGCCTCGTCGACCCGATAACCCGCAAAGGCCTGACGTCGCACCGCCGTCTCCTCCTCCTGTCCCATCGACGCCCAGACATCGGTGTTGACCACGTCCGCCCCCGCGACCGCCTCTTCCGGATCTTCGGTGATCGTGATCCGGGTGCGGCCGGCGTTGGCGTCGAAGATCGCGCGGTCCGGCTCGTAGCCCCCGGGACACGCCAGCCGCAATTCGAGGCCGAGCAGCCCCGCGGCCTCGATCCACGAATTGGCCATGTTGTTGCCATCACCGATCCAGGCCACGACGCGCCCCTCGAGGCTTCCGAAGGTTTCGCGAACGGTGAGCAGGTCCGCAAGCACCTGGCAGGGGTGCAGCAGGTCGGTGAGTCCGTTGATCACCGGGACCGTGGCGTAGCGGGCGAGTTCTTCGACGTCGGCGTGGGCGAAGGTGCGGAGCATGATGAGGTCGACGTAACGCGACAGCACGCGCGCGGTGTCCCTGATCGGTTCCCCGCGGCCGAGCTGGATATCGCGCGAGGAGAGAAAGAGCGGCTGGCCGCCGAGCTGGTGTACGCCGACCTCGAACGAGACACGGGTGCGGGTGCTGCTCTTGGCGAAGATGAGCGCCACGGACTTCCCGTCGAGCGGGCGCCCCCGGTACCGCCCGGCCTTCATCTCCGCGGCGAGGTCGAGGAGCCCGAGGCACTCGGCGCGGGTGAGGTCGTTGAACGACAGAAAGTTGCGGTGCGGCATCGTGCTCCACCGGGGGTCGCGGTCGGCCAGAATGGCAGGTGGAGTCTAGATGGAAGGGGCGGTGGGGACAACGGGACGGAGCTACAGGATGTACTTCCGCAGATCGTCGTCCTGCACCACGCTCGCCAGCCGCTGGCGCACCAGGGCGGCGTCGACGGTGATGGTGCGCTTGCTGCCGTCAGGAAGGCTGAAGAGCACGTCGTCGACCAATGTCGCCATCACGGTCTGCAGCCGTCGTGCGCCGATGTTCTCCATCCGGTCGTTGGCGACCCACGCCGTCCGCGCGATCTCGGCGATCGCGTCCGGCGTGAACTCCAGCTCGCATCCCTCGGCGGCCACCAGCGCACTGTACTGCCGGGTGAGGGAGTTCTCCGGTTCGGTGAGGATGCGGACGAAGTCCTTCTCGCCGAGCGGTTCGAGTTCGACGCGAATCGGGAAGCGCCCCTGGAGTTCGGGGATCAGGTCCGATGGCTTCGAGACGTGGAATGCGCCCGCGGCGACGAACAGCACGTGATCGGTGCGGACATAGCCGTAGCGGGTCTGCACCGTCGATCCTTCGACGACGGGCAGCAGGTCGCGCTGCACCCCCTCGCGCGAGACGTCAGGACCGGTGGTGTTCTTCTCGCCGGCAATCTTGTCGATCTCGTCGATGAAGATGATGCCGTGATTTTCCACCCGGTCGAGCGCCTCGTTGATGGTGTCGTCCATGTCGACCAGCTTGCGCAGTTCCTCGTCTTCCAGAATCCGGCGCGCTTCGGGGACGCGGGCGTTGCGGCGCTTCTTCTTCTTCGGCAGCAGGTCGGTGAGCCATTCGGTGAATGCCGACTCGACGCCTTCCATGCTGTCGGGGGCCCGGAACGAATCGGGCGCCGGATAGTTGGCCGGCGTCACCTCGATCTCCACCTCGCGTTCGTCGAGTTCGCCCTTGGCGAGTTGGGCGCGGATCTTCTCGCGCGACGCGTTCATCCGCTCCCGCGCCGCGGTATCGCCCTCGTCGATCGGCACCGGCGGCAGCAGCAGGTCGAGCAGGCGTTCGGCGGCGGCCGCCTGCGCCTGCGGCCAGATCTCGTCCTCACGCTCGGTCCGCACCAGCGAGATCGCGCTGTCGACCAGGTCGCGGACCATCGACTCGACGTCGCGCCCGATGTAGCCCACCTCGGTGAACTTCGAGGCCTCGACCTTGATGAACGGCGCGCCTGCCAGCCGCGCCAGGCGGCGGGCGATCTCCGTCTTCCCCACGCCGGTGGGACCGATCAGGATGATGTTGCTGGGCGTGATGTCGTCCCGGATGGTGTCGGGAGCCTGTGACCGGCGCCACCGGTTGCGGATCGCGATGGCGATGGCGCGCTTGGCCGCGGTCTGGCCGATGATGTACCGATCGAGTTCCGCCACGATCTGCCTTGGCGGAAGTTCCTCGAGCCAGGGAAGCGGCTGGTTCTCTGCCGCCGGCTCAGCGGTCACCGTTGAGCTCCAGCACGGTCACTTCGCGATTGGAAAAGACGCAGATGTCGGCCGCAATGGCGAGGCTCCGCTCCACGATGCCGCGCGCTTCGAGGCGCTCGTCGGGATAGAGCGCTCGCGCGGCGGCCAGCGCGTAGGTGCCGCCCGATCCGACCGCAAGGATGCCATCGTCGGGCTCGATCAACTCGCCGGTGCCGCTCAGCAGGAAGAGATGTTCCAGGTCGGCCACCACCAGCAGCGCCTCGAGCCGGCGCAGGTAGCGATCGCTGCGCCAGTCCTTGGCCAGCTCGGTGGCGGCACGGGTCAGGTTGCCGGGGTAGCGGTCGTATTTCTCTTCGAAGCGCTCGAAGAGGGTCAGCGCATCGGCCACCGAGCCGGCGAAACCGGCGAGAATCCGGCCGCCCTTGAGGGTCCGCACCTTGGTGGCGTGGTGCTTGACGATGGTATCGCCGATCGTGACCTGGCCGTCGCCGCCGAGGGCGACCTGGCGGTTCTTCCGGACGGCGATGATGGTGGTTCCGTGGAATGCGGGCATGAGTCTCGGTCAAGGGTCGAGGGTCGAGGGTCGCCGGCTATCTCGCCCGTGGATGCGCCTGCTGATACACCTTCTTCAATCGCTCCACCGAAGTGTGCGTGTAGATCTGCGTCGTGGCCAGCGACGCGTGCCCCAGCAGTTCCTGCACGGCGCGAAGATCGGCGCCGGCGTCGAGCAGATGCGTCGCGAACGTGTGCCGCATCGAGTGGGTGCGCATGCCGTCGGCGCCGATCGCGTCGTACAGTCGATGCATCCGCCGCTGCACCGTCACCGGGGAGAGCCGTCGCCCGCGGCGACCCACGAACACCGCGCGCCGATCGGCCCGCGGGAAGTGCATCACCCCGTCGCGCAGCCCAAGATACCGCCGCAACGCCAGGCTGGCCTGCCCCCCGACCGGAACGATCCGCTCCTTGCGTCCCTTGCCCAGCACCTTGACCTGGTCGCCGAGGAGATCGAGCTGGTCGAGATCGAGCTGCTGCAACTCCGAGAGCCGCAACCCCGAGGAGTAGAACAGCTCCAGCATGGCGAGGTCGCGCACCGGGTCGAAACCGTCGGACTGGGCGGCCGCGGTGGCCGTGGCGAAGAGCGCGTCGACCTGGTCGTGCAGCAGGTAGGTCGGGAGCCGCTTGGGAATCTTCGGCGTGCGGGTCGCCCGGATGGCGGGGATGTCGACGTCGTGCTGCACCCTCAGCCAGCGGTAGAACGACCGCACCGCCGACAGCGCCCGCGCCGCCGAGCGCCGCGACAACCCGCGCCGCTCCAGCTCACCGAGAAAGCCGCGCATCGCCAGCCGGTCGACGCCGACGAAGGTCCAATCCGCCGATCCGTTGCGCCGGTCGAGAAAGTCGCCGAACTGGTCGAGATCGCGGCGATAGGCGGAAATCGTGTTCGGCGAGTTATCACGCACTTTCTCGAGATACGTGAGATATTCGACGACGAGCGGGCGGTTCACAGCGCGGCAACCCATGCCGAAAAATCCGCGCGGGCGCGCTCCACCAGGCGCGTCTTCCGATCGGCGCCGCGGAGACGCGACCGGGCGCCGGCCTCGTCGCCGTCGAGCGGCGCCAGCAGGCCGAAGTTGGCATTCATCGGCTGGAAGTGCCGCGGATCGGCCTGGTGGAGATAGCGGAGCAGCGCACCGAGCATCGTCGTGGCCGGCGGCACGACGACCGGACTCCCCGACAACACCCGGGCGAGGTTGATGCCGGCGAGCAGCCCGGTGCCGAGCGATTCGGTGTACCCCTCGACGCCGGTGAGCTGGCCGGCAAAGAAGAGCGGAGCGCCACCGGCGCGCAGCCCCGACCCGAGGGCGCCCGGCGCGTTGATGTAGCTGTTGCGATGAATGCTGCCGTAGCGGAGAAACTCCGCGTCGGCCAGTCCGGGAATGGCGCGGAACACCCGCTGCTGTTCGGGAATCCGCAGCCGGGTCTGGAACCCGACCAGGTTCCACATCTGACCCGTCCGGTCTTCCCGGCGCAACTGCACCACGGCATGCGGATCGCGCCCGGTGCGCGGATCAGGGAGCCCCACCGGCTTCATCGGGCCGAACCGCAGCGTTTCCGGCCCGCGGCGCGCCATCTCTTCGATCGGCAGGCACCCTTCGAAGTACGGTACCTGGTCGAACTCGTGGGCAGTGAACCGGTCCGCGGCAACCAGGTTCGCCACGAACGCCTCGTATCCGCTGCGCGACAGCGGCGCATTGAGATAGTCGTCGCCGTCGCCCTTGCCCCAGCGCGACCGGGCGTAGAGCTGCTCGTGATCGAGCGAGAGATCCGAGACGATGGGCGCAATGGCGTCGTAGAATGCCAGGGCCTGCTGGCCGAGCCGCTGCTGGATGGCGTCGGCCAGGGCGCTCGAGGTGAGCGGGCCGGTTGCCACCACGCCGCAGTCCGGAAGCACCGTGACCTCACGGCGATCGACGGTGATCCGGGGATGCGCCTGCACCGCATCGTGCGCCAACCGGGAAAACCGGGTCCGGTCGACCGCGAGCGCGGCGCCGCCGGGCACCCGGGCCTGATCGGCAAAGGGGAGCAGCAGCGACCCGAGCTCGCGCAATTCGGCCTTCAGCAAGCCGTGCGCGTTGGTCAGTTCCACCGACTTGAAGGAGTTGCTGCACACCAGTTCGGCGAGTTGGTCGGTCTGATGCGCCGCGGTGCCGACGACGGGGCGCATTTCCACCAGCGTGACGTCGACGCCCCGTTCGGCCAGCGCCCAGGCCGCTTCGCATCCTGCCAGCCCGCCGCCCACGACGGTGGCCGTCACGACGAACCGGCGCCGCCCTTCCCGCGAGTTCGCGCGCCGCGGCGGCCGCTCTTCGGCGCCTTGCCCTTCTCGGTGAGCAGTGCCACGGCGGCAGCGAGGGTGAAGTCGGCCGGCTCCGCCCCGCGCGGCAGCGAGGCGTTGAGGTCGTCGTGCTTGACGTACGGGCCGTAGCGCCCGGCAAAGAGCTGCACCGGCTTGCCATCCGCCGGATGCGGACCGAGTTCCCGCAGCGGCGTGGCCGGTGCGCCGCGGCGTCCCCGCATTGCCTTCGGCTCGGCGAGCAGCTGCAGCGCCCGTTCGAACGGGACGGTCAACACGTCGTCGCCCGCCTTGAGCGAGCGGAAGTCGGCCTGACCCTTGCCCAGATCGTGCACGACGTAGGGGCCGAAACGGCCCAGGCCGGCGCGCACCGGCCGGCCGCTGTCGGGGTGAGCCCCCAGCGTGCGGGGAAGCGACAGCAATCCCACCGCCATGTCGAGGGTGACGTCTTCGGGCCTGGTGCCCTTCGGCAGCGACGCCCGCTTCGGCTTCTTGCTGTCGGAGGTTTCGCCAAGTTGCACGTACGGCCCGTACTGGCCCTCGAGCAGGTAGATCTTCTCCCCGGTCACCGGGTGCACGCCCAGCGAAGCCGGGCCCTCCGCCCGCTGGCGCAACAACGCGTCGACGCGCTGCGGTGTCAGTTCGGCCGGTGCGGCATCGCGCGGGAGGGAAGCGCGGATCGGCTCGCCGTCCAGCTCGCGTTCGACGTACGGGCCGAAGCGACCGATCCGCACCGTGGCACCGAGCCCCGGAACCTGCACCACCCGTGCGTTGACCGGCTTGATGTCCCGTTCGCCGCGGGCCGTCTCCTGCTGCAGGCCGTCGTGGCCGAGGTAGAACTCCTGCAGGTATTCCAGCCAGTGCTCGTCGCCCTCGGCGATCTCGTCGAGCCGGGTTTCCATGCTGCGGGTGAATTCGACATCGACCAGATGTCCGAAGTGCTCGATCAACAGATCGGTGACCGCGAAGGCGGTGAACGTGGGGACCAGCGCCTGCCCCTGGCGCATCACGTAGCCGCGGTCGACGATGGTGTCGATGATGCTGGCGTACGTCGACGGGCGTCCGACACCATTCTCTTCCAGCGTCTTGACCAGCGACGCCTCGGTGTACCGGGCCGGCGGCTTGGTTTCGTGCCCCAGCGGCTCGACCGTGCGGCACTCGGGCGTGTCGCCGACCGCAAGCGGCGGCAACGGCGTGTCCTTGTCTTCCAGCGCCGCCTCGGGATCGTCCGATCCCTCGACGTACGCCCGCAGGAAGCCGGCAAAGTCGGTCCGCAGGCCGGTGGCCTTGAACGTGGTGTTCTCGACGGACAGGACCACGCTGGTGCCGGTCTTGCGCGCGTCGGTCATCTGCGACGCCACGGTGCGCTTCCAGATCAGGTCGTAGACCGCGAACTCGTTGCCCTCGAGGCCGGTCTCCTCGGGGGTCCGGAACGTGGCGCCGGCGGGGCGGATCGCCTCGTGCGCCTCCTGCGCATTGGCCACCTTGTTGGCATACACCCGCGGTGCGTCGGGGAGATACTCCCGGCCGTAGAGTGCGCCCACGAACGAGCGCGCGGCGTTGACGGCCTGGTCGGACAACGCCACCGAATCGGTGCGCATGTAGGTGATGAAGCCGCGCTCGTACAGCCGCTGCGCGATCTGCATGGTCTGCTTGGCGGAGAACCGCAGCTTGCGGTTGGCTTCCTGCTGCAGCGTCGACGTGGTGAACGGGGCGTAGGGGCGGAGCGTGCGGGCGGTTTCGTCGATCTGCGAAACGGTCCACCGCGACTGTTGCAGCCGCTCGACCAGGCCCCGGGCGGTCGTCTCGTCGAGCAGCACCGCCTCGCTCCCCGCCGCGAGCTGGCCGGTCTGCTCGTCGAAATCCTTGCCGGTGGCGAGTCGCTTGCCGTCGAGCGTGACCATCTGCGCTTCGAAATCGGCCTGGCGCTGCGCCAGCGTGGCGGTCAGATCCCAGTAGGTACCGGTGCGGAAGGCCATCCGCTCCCGTTCCCGGTCGACGATCAGGCGCGTCGCCACCGACTGCACCCGCCCCGCCGAGAGGCCGAACGCGATCTTCTTCCAGAGCAGCGGCGAGAGCGTGTAGCCCACCAGCCGGTCGAGGATCCGGCGCGTCTCCTGCGCCCGCACCAGGTTCTGGTCGAGGTCGCGGGTATGCGCCAGCGCGGCGGTGATCGCGTCGCGGGTGATCTCGTGGAACACCATCCGCCGGACGGGGATCTTCGGCTGCAGCACGTCGAGCAGGTGCCAGGAGATGCTCTCGCCTTCGCGGTCTTCGTCGGTGGCGAGATAGAGGACGTCGGCGTCGCGCAGCAGATCCTTGAGTTCCTTGACGACGGCACGCTTGTCAGCGGGAATGACGTACAACGGCTCGAAGTCCTTCTCGACGTTCACGCCGAACCGTGCCCATGCTTCGCCCTTGTACCGGGGCGGGATTTCCTTGGCGTCGGAGGGCAGGTCGCGAACGTGGCCCATCGACGCCGCCACGGTGTAGCCGGCGGGGAGAAATCCGCTGATGGTGCGGGCCTTGGTGGGCGACTCGACGATCACCAGCGCCCGGTCGTCACCCGTCGCCGCGCCGGAGACTGCGGCGCGCTTTCGTCGGGTTCCAGAAGCTCCGGTCGCTCGCTTGCGGGTCGCCATCCTGCCTTCGGTTACGGGAGAGTCCAGGGCCACCCGGCGCCAGGCCGAGGTGAGCCGTGCTGCGACAGCACTAATACCCGGCTGCGCCCGGATGGGGCAAGCGGTACCGTCTCAAGTCGAGCGTTCACAATGCGTTACCAACCAGCGTCGCGGCGCGCCACCGCGATCACGTCGACGGTGACATCAGCGGCGGCGCGTCGGGCCGCAACGTGAACCGGCGCCTGCCGGTACCACGCCTCGCGCTCGCGGTAGAGATGGTCGATGCGCTCGCCGGGATCTGCTCCGGCCAGAAGCGGGCGATCAGTCACGCCAGCGAGACGGGCGGCAGCAACGTCCGGCGGGATCTCGAGATAGATCACCAATGCGCGGGCCTGGGCGGCGGCCACGTGGCCCGGTTGCGCCGCCCATCCGCCACCGGCGGCAATGAACTGCGGCGGCTCGGCCAGCGCCGTCTCCATCGCCCGGCGTTCGAGATCACGGAACGCCGCTTCACCTTCCGCGGCGAAGATCGCGGCGATCGACCGCCCGGCGGTGGCGGCGATGCGGGCGTCGAGATCGCACCACGGCGCCGCCAGGTGGGCCGCCGCCAGCTCCGCCACGGTCGACTTGCCGGCACCGGGAAGCCCGATCAGCACGACATGCCGTCGTTGCCTCAGGCGCCGTCCTCCTCCGCGTCATCACTCCGCCGCGCCTCCCACCGCCGGCCGATGGTCGAGAAATATCCCGCGAAATTGCGCCGCATTTCGTCGAGCGAATCGCCGCCGAATTTTTCCAGCATCGCATCGGCCACGACCAGCGCCATCGACGCTTCCGCGATCACGCCCATCGCCGGGACCGCCGTGACATCCGATCGCTCGCTCTGCGCCTGCGCCGCGCCGCCGGTCGCGAGGTTCACCGTCTGCAGCGGTGACATCAGGGTCGAGATCGGCTTCATCGCCGCGCGCGCCACCAGCGGCGCCCCGGTGGTCATGCCGCCCTCGAGTCCTCCGGCGTTGTTGCCGACCCGGCCGAACCCGCCGCCGCGGTGGCCCGCGGTGTCAGCCTTCACGATGGCGTCGTGTACCGCGGACCCCGGCCGGCGGGCGGCCTCGAAGCCGAGCCCGATCTCCACCCCCTTCACCGCCGGGATCGACATCAGGATGCCGGCCAGCCGGCCGTCGAGCTTGCGGTCCCAGCTGACGTGACTCCCCAGCCCCACCGGCACGCCGGTGGCCACCACTTCGACCTCGCCACCGAGGGTGTCACCGTCCTTCTTCGCCTGGTCGATGCGGGCGATGATCCGCTGTCCGGCCTCGGCGTCGAGGGTGCGGACCGGCGAGGCGTCGCTGGCGGCGTTGAGCGGCACCGGCAGGGGATCGGGCGGCGTTGCCACGATGCCGCCGAGCGACAGGACGTGCGATCCGATGTCGATGCCGAACTGGTCGAGCAGGCAGCGCGCCACCGCGCCGGCCGCAACCCGCGCCGCCGTCTCGCGCGCCGAGGCGCGTTCGAGGATGTCGCGGGCGTCGAGGCGGTCGTACTTGAGCACGCCTACCAGGTCGGCGTGACCGGGACGCGGCCGCGTGACCCGTCGGCGACGCAGTTCGCCCGGCTCACCCTCGGCGGCCATCACGTCTTCCCAGTTGGTCCAGTCGCGGTTCTCGATCAACATCGCGATCGGCGAACCGAGCGTCTCGCCGCCACGGATGCCCGACAGCCACTCGATCCGGTCCTGCTCGATCTTCATCCGGGCGCCGCGGCCGTAGCCCTGCATCCGGCGGCCGAGGTCGCGGTCGACCGCGGCGGCCGTGATGGGAAGCCCGGCGGGAATCCCTTCGACAATCACGACGAGGGCCTTGCCGTGGGATTCGCCAGCGGTGGTGAAGCGAAGATGCAAGATCGGACTCCTGGTTGAGCGACACGCAGGGCCATGAGCCATGAGCCATGAGCCGTGAGCCGTGAGCCATGAGCCCTGAGCCCCTCAGACGGAACTCGGCCAGCCACGCGGACGGCGACTCTCTGAACAAACGAAAGACCCCCAAGGATAATCCCCGGGAGTCTCCGTTCCGCGCGACTCGGCCAGCGGCGCGATCAGTTTCCGGTAGCCGGGTCGTCGACGATACGCGGCGTCACCATGATGATCAGGTCCTGGCGCTCTTCCTGGTCAGTGCTGAAGGAGAACAGCTTGCCCACGAACGGCAGCGCCGACAGCAGCGGAATGCCCTGATGATTCTTGGTGACCGTGGTCACCGTCATGCCGCCGATGACCGCGGTTTCACCGTCGTTGACGAGCAGTTTGTCGGTGCTGTGCTGGATCGGGATGGTGTAGCCGAGATCGGCGGCGGCCAGCGGCTGCACCGACGACCGCTCGACGTCGAGATCCATGATCACCTGGCGGTTGGCGGTGACGTGCGGCGTGGCCGTCAGCTTGATGCCGGTCTCCTTGAACTGGACGTTGGCGCGCGGCGCCCCGGTGCCCTGCCCGAGGGACGACAGGTCGATCACGCGCACCGGGGTCTGCTCACCGGACACGATCTGCGCTTCCTTGTTGTCGAGCGTGGTGATCGTCGGCACCGCTTCGACGTCGCTCAGTTCGGTCTGCGACAGGGCACTGAGGAACGACGTCACCGAGAACCCGCCGATGGCGGTGGAGAACACCAGGTCGAGCGCCGAGTTGGAGATGAGCGCGTCGGCGTTGGAGATCGCCGAGACGGCGTTGCCGCCGAGATTGACCACGTTCACGGTCGGCTGGTACGGCTGGCCGGTGAGCGGATCGATCCGCTGCACCAGCTGGTTGAAGAACTGGGACGACGTCCCGATGTCGTACTTGACGCCGAGCTGTTCCAGGTCGGTGCGGTCGACGAAGATCAGCTTGGCCGTGATCGAGATGGTCGGCGTCCGGACGTCGAGCTGCTTGACGAAGTTGCGGATCGACGAGATCCGGGTGCGGGTATCGTTGATCACCAGCGAATTGGTCGACGTGTCGGGGAAGACCGACCCGCGGTTCTTGGTGATCAGCCCCTGGATCGACTTGGCGACTTCCGCCGCCTTGGCGTAGTTGAGCGGAATGATCTCCGGCTGCAGCACCTCGATGGAATCGAGCTTGCCGAGTTCCTCGGGCGAATCGACCCGGATGATGCCGCCGGGCATTTCCGTCGCGGAGAGCCCCTCGGCGTCGAGGAAGGCGTGGAACGCGTCTTCCCAGGTGGCGTTGTGGATGGTCATCGTCACGTTGCCGGTGACGTTCTTCCCGGGCACGATCGACCGCCCCGAATACAGGGCGAACTGGTTCAGCGCATCGTCGATCGGCGCGTTGTCGAACTGGAAGTCGAGCAGCTGCTGTTGCTGCCGGGCGGCGCCCGGCGCCGACAGCGGCGGGGCGACGATCGTGGGCAGCGCTCCGGTGTCGGCGGCGGGCGCGGCGGGGATGACCGCCAGCCGCAGCCCGGTCGAGGCGTCGGACCCCCACGCCACGAACGGCTGGTCGCTGAACGACACGGCCACCACACCCGGCGTGTGCTGATCGACGGTGTAATGCGGGAGCTCGTCGACCTCGAGCACGACGCGGACGACATTGTCCTTGAACTGATTGATCCGGATGTCGCGCACCAGGCCGCGGGGCAGGCCGTCATAGGTGCCGAGGTCGCCGAGGGTGACGCCGGTCAGGTCGAGCACGACGCGCTCCGGATCGCGCAGCACCATGTCGTGCACCTGCACCGGCCCCGAGACGGAGATGGTGAGGCGCGCGGTGCCGCTGACGTTGGCGAGCGAGAGCGCCGTGACCTGCCCGTCGCGGGGGTGCACGGCCGGCGCTGGATTCAGGCCGAACAGCATCGGCAGCAGAGCCAGGGAAAGGGAGCGCATCATCATTGGTTGGCGTCCTCGGGCTTGCGGAGCGAATACCTCTGGCGTCGTTGGACGCCAAAGTCATCCTCGCTGAGCGTCACATCGGTGCGCGTCATGCTGACCACGGTGATCCGGCCGAACCGGTCGCCTGGATGCCACACGTAGCGCCGCTCGCTGCCGGTCTCACGGAATGTCGCGAGACTGTTCTGGGGTTGATCGGTGTTGTAGATGATGCCGATCAGTTTGAGGTCGGGCAGTTCGGGGCCGCTCTGCGCCAGCACGATCTGCGGCTGGAACGGATCGCGGACCGACCCTTCGTAGTGATACGTCTCCCGCGTCAACGGGCGTTCGCCGGCGGCGGCCAGGGTGTCGAACTGGGCGCGGCGGGCATGCGTCGTATCGGCCGGCGCGGCCTGTTTGGCGGAATCGGCCGCCGCGGTCTTCGCCGGGGGCGTCGTGGCGGCGGTCCCCCCGCCGCAGGCAGCGAGCAGCAACAACGGAAGCACGCCGAACGACCGGTCACTGGCCATTGGTCGAGTCCTCCGAGGCCTTCGCCTTGATGTAGGTCCGCATCGTGAAGTGCGCTTCCAGCATCGACGTGGTATCGCCCAGCACCCGCGCCTGTTGCACGTTGGCGGCGGCGATGGACATGTCGCCCGGCACGATGATGCGCCGCAACGAGGCCACGTCGGTGAGGAACGCGCCGATGTTGTTGTAGCGCCCGACGGCGGTCCACTGATAGCTGCGGGTATCGAACGGTGGCGGACCCGGTTGGGGCGGATTCGGCACGAACCCCGAAAGCGTCACGCCGTGGACCCGCGCCCGGAGCGCCACGTCGTCGATCAGGTTGGCGACCTCGGTCTCGTCCGGAACCAGGCTGCGCAGAACGGCGAGCGAGGCGCGGAAGGAGTCGACCCGGGCCCTGACCTGGTCGAGCGATTCCCTGGCGAGATTGCGCTTGGCGCCATCGATCCGGGTCTGCAGGTCGGCCAGCGAGTCCCGCTCGGCCTGGACCTGCTGCACCCGCGCTTGCAGCCCCGGCACGCCGATGATCGACAACCCGGCGCCAGTGTACCCCATGTAGCCCACCAGCACCGCGATGAGCGTCAGCAGGATGATGGTGGAGCGCGGAGCGGAGTCGGCCATCGGCTACCTCACCGTCGATTGAAGGACCGGCACGGTGTGGATGTGGCTCGAGTCAGGCCGCGAGTACGTGACCTGGATGGTGAACTGCGTCAGCGGCCGGTTCGCCTCGATGACCGTCTTGGCACTGACCGGCGTGGCGTTGACGAGCCAGGGACTCTCCTCCAGCCGCCGCAGGAACGCGGTGTAGTTCTGGAGATCGTTGGTCATGCCGTCGATCCGGACGGTCACCGGAATGCTGCCGGTCGAATCCGGGTCGGTATTGGCCGGCGGGGGGACGTTGGCAATGGCGGTGAGCCACGTCATGTCGGGAAGCGCACCCGCCACTTCGTCGAGAATGTGCGACCAGGTGTAGCGGTCCTGATCGACGGCCGCGATGGTGCCGATCTGCATCAGGATGCTGTCGCGGATCATGGTCTCGTGCGCCTTCTGGTGCACGAAGTTCTCGTAGCGATGGTATTCGCCTTCCGCCGTCTGGACCTGCGGGCCGAGCGCGTGCAGCTGGCTGCCGGTGTGCAGGTAGACCACGAGCAGGAACAGCACCGCCAGCACCCAGGCGACGCCGGCGATGGCCGGTCCCGGTTGTGCCAGCCGCTTGCCGACGGCGCCGAACACCGCGCCGAGACCCGCCAGGGCCTGGCCCTTCTGGTCCTGGCGCCGGGCGCCGGGTTTGAGATTGACGGTAATCATCATGGGCGCGACTCCTACGCCGCGGATCGAAGCGCGAGACCGACCGGAAGCATCAGCATCGGCGCCACTTCGTCCATACTGAGTTCGCCGAAGGCGCCGCCGGCGACATCGAGACGCTCCACCGGATGGGCCTGGGTGACCGGTACGTGCAGCCGGTCCGCCAGCACCCCGGCGAGCCCCGGAATGCGCGATCCGCCACCGGTGAGATAGAGCCGCGCGAGTGCGCCGACCGGGCGATTCGATGTCTGCAGGAACGCCGTGGCCCGCTCGACACCCAGCGCCAGTTCCTCGCCGCGGGTGGCGACGTGGGCCGCCAGCGCCGGGTCGAGATCCGCGCCGCGCACCACGCGATCGGCGGCGTCGGCCGCCATGCCCCGTTCGCGCTGCAGGTCCTCGCGCAGGCGACGGACACCGATCGGCAGGTCGCGGGTCAGCACCGGAACCCCTTCTTCCAGCAGGTTGACGGTGGTGGTTTCGTGGCCGACGTTGGCCAGCGCCACCACACCGCGCATCGCTTCGGGATAATTGATTTCGAATGCATTGTGGAGCGCGAACGCCTCCACGTCGATGATGCTGGCGTCGACGCCGATCTCCGCCAGCAGCGCCAGCTTCGATTCCACCAGTTCGCGCTTGGCGGCCACCAGCAGCACCTGCATCTGCATCCCGTCGCCGTCGGGATCGAGGATCTGGAAATCGAGTTCGACGTTCTCCGGGTCGAACGGCACGTGCTGGTCGGCCTCCCAGCGGATCACGTCGCGGGCCTCGGCGTCCTTCATCCGATCCATCTGGATCTTCTTGATGATCACGTCACGACCGCCGACAGCGACGACCACGTCGCGCGATTTGGAGCTCGCCTTGCCGAGCAGCGAACGGACCGCATCGGCCACCACGGTCGGATCCATGACTTCGCCTTCGACGATGGCATCGTCGGCCACTTTCGCGATCGCCACCCGCTCCAGGACCGGTTGACCCGATCCATGGTTGATGGTTACCGCCTTGATGTAGCCGCTGCCGATGTCGAGACCGACCGTCGAGCGCGAGCGGGGAAAGAGCGCCATAGGAGCCCTGGATGTGCGTTGGAGATTGCTGAACCGTACTGCCGCGGGGGCAGAGGAGTCAAGCGATCCGGCTCAGATCAACCTCTTGTCCAAGTGACACTTACGCCGAACCATCACGCCGCCCGGCCCCGGAAATGCCGACCTGCTCGTTCCAACGCAGCACTCCGCGTGCCAACAGCCATCTCAGAAGCGAGCGTGATGCCGTAACACCCGGACAGTATCGGACGGCCCGCGAACGAGGAGCAGGGTGGCACGCCGTCCGGCGCTGAGCCTGCCGGCGGCGTCCGTCCGGCGCACCCGGGCCACGAGCCGGATCAGCGCGCCGGTCCGCGATGCGTCGACGTCGAACGCCCAGCCGTCGGATCGCGTCCCTGCGGCTACGGAGCGGGTTTCGCCATCGGCAAGGGCGGCGAGCGCCGGGCGCGTCGCCACGCTGGTCGTAGCCAGGACACTGGCCACCACCAGCTGGGACTCGTCGCTCCATCGGTCGGCTGCTGCAAGCCGGATCCGGGCCGCGGCGGCGGCCAGCCCGGCGGCGGCAAGGGAGCCGACCAGGACCATGGCGACGAGCGCTACCACCAGCGAAGTGCCATGCCGCCCGGCAGAAACCCTGACCATCACGGTCCACCCAACGGGACCGTCAGGACCGTGTCGCGCCCCGACTGCGGGGTGAATTCGGCCACGAATTGGCTCGCCACGATCCCGAACCCCGCAGATCCGGGGACGATCGGCCCGGCAAACGGCTGCAGTGACAATGGGCCGGCGGGAGCAAGGCCGAACCAATCCACCGTGCCGGAGCGGTAGGCCGCCACCCGGACCGGTTCGAACACTTCGACGCCGGCCGCGCCAGCCGGGACATGCGCGAGCGTGAGTCGCAACGCTGGCTCACCACTATCCGGACACCGAGCGCTGGCTACGGCCGTGATCGCGGAAGTGTCCCAGACCTCCCCGACCGGATCCGTCAGCACCAGCGCCAGGTCGCGCCCCGGTTCCACCGACCGCGCGCCCGACCAGCCGCCGGCCACCACGAACAGGTTACGGGCTGCGAGCCCGCATACCGGCGCATCGCCGATCGGGGCCGCAAGATCGAGGGAGGCCGGCACTGACACCGCAATGTCGGCGACCGATGCATCGCGCAAGTCCTCGTGCAAAAGGGCAGCTGCGACCGCGATGGTCCGGGTCCGGTCAAGGGCCGACCAGGCCGCCGCCGCCGCCATGGCTGCACCGCGCACCACCAGCGCGGCCATCGACCCCAGAAGGGCCAGCAGCACCAACCCGGTCAGCATCTCGACCAGGGTAAGGCCGGAGCGATTCAGCGGCCGCATCGTATCGAGGTCGAGAGCGCGGCGAGATCCGTGGTGGCGGCGAAGTCGAGCCGCACGACCCGGCCTGCCGCCGTGTCGGCGCACGATGGGGCCGTCTCGGCGGCCCGGTAGCGGGTCCAGCGGTCGAGCGAGGCCGCCGCAACCCGATCGGCGTGCTGCGTGAGCCGGCTTGCCGTCACGGCGGCCGACGCCGCCGCGCTTGCCGCCGCCGCGAGCAGAACCAATGCAACCAGGATTTCGATGAGCGATTCGCCGGAAGGGGTCATGGACGGGAGCCTATCGGCGACTGATGCCCGGACCACCATCAGAACAATGCGGGCCGGCGACGCATTCTGCGCAGCCGGCCCGGTCCCGCGGAGCCTCCCGTATCCCGATTCACCTCAGCTGGTGCACTGGATCTTCCCCTCGACCGTCGCCACGCCGTCCGGACCGGCGCTGCCATAGAAGACCTGGCACTGCCGGCTGGTACCGACCGAGCTGGCCGTGGCCGACCAGCCGTCGGTCGTCGCGGCGTCGATCGTCACCGTCACGCCGGTCGAGGGGTTGTAGATCAGCTCCGTCGACGGAATCGCACCGCTGTAGTACGCGTTGGCGTCGTCGAAATAGGCTTCCTGCGACACGGCCAGATTCCGGAGGTCGGAAGTCATCCGCGCAACGAAGGCCTTCTGCTTGGTCGAGGCGTACTTCGGAATCGCGATCGCGGCAAGAATGCCGATGATCACGATCACGATCAGCAACTCGATCAGGGTGAACCCGCGTCGTCCCGCGCTCATCGGCGATCCGTCTCCTGACATCCGCTCGAAGTTCAAGGGGGTGTCACCCCGCCGCGACAGCGAGAAGGGCGTCCGTCGGAAGGTACCGCCGGACGCCCTCCCCCCAAGATACTGCTCGATTACCCTGCTCAGCTACAGATGATGACCTGGTCGACGGTGCTCGTCGCGCCACCACCAGCCGCCACCGTGCACGTCTTGATGCCGGTCGAGATGGTGCTGTTGGTCGCTGTGGCCGCGTAGCCGCTCGAGCTGCCGGCCACCGTCATGGTGTTGCCAGCCGAGAGCGAAATTTCGCCAGCGGCCAGAAGCGCGGCGTAGTCCGTGGCGTAGGTCGACCAATCCGAGAAGTACGCTTCCTGCGCCGTCTCGAGGTTACGCAGGTCGGTCTTGACCGAGGCCAGCTTGGCCTTGTCCTTGGTCGCCGCGAACTTCGGAATGGCGATCGCGGCCAGAATGCCGATGATCACGACCACGATCAGCAGCTCGATGAGGGTAAAGCCCTTGCGGTTGCGCAGCATGTTCATTTCTCCGTGCCAGAGGCGTTGAGTGATGGCCATCAGCGCCAGGACGCATCCGCAGCCCAGCGTTGCCGCGAGGATAATGTGCAACCACGATGCCACGCCCGGCTCGATGCGGCTAACTCCTTGTCCGGTATAGCGATGTGCTGTGCCACCCGGACCGGATATCGGTCGGTGTGGCGGCGGCGCCCTTGGAGTCTGCAAGGGCTGCCCACCGGTGTCGCGCCGGGCCTTCAAGTTGCAGACAGTCGCGGGTGGCACCCTCCCCCCCATGCCCGAGCCGGAAAGTGCTATTGAATTCCCAGTCACCCGATTCCGAACGCCGTCCGGTCGGCCGGTTCGTCCCGGCACTGCCGCTGCTCCTGGCTCTCGCCGCCTCGGTCCTCTGCCTCCCGAATCAGTGGTGCCAGGACGACCGGCCGATCATCGCATTCAACAGCACGCTCCACTCGCTGTCTCATGCCTGGACGATCTTCACGCACGCGTACTGGCCGGAGCCGTTCCCGCAGGAGCTCTACCGTCCGCTGACGTCGCTGGCGCTGGCCGTCCAGTGGATCGTTGGCGGGGGAAGTCCGGTGGCGTTCCGGATCGGATCGATCCTGCTCTACGTCGCGGCGACCTGGGCCGTCTACCAGGTTGCCCGGCGGCTCCTCACGCCCGCCGGTGCTGTCGTGGCGGCGGCGCTCTTCGCGGTGCATCCGGTCCATACCGAAGCGGTGGCGGTCGCGGTCAACCAGGCCGAATTGTGGGTCGTCGTACTGCTCGGCTGGCTGGTGGTCCGCTACGTCGACCGCCGGCGTGCCGGCACGGCGCTCGATGCCCGCTGGATCGTGGTGACCGCCGTCGGCTACTACGCGGCAATCCTGTTCAAGGAGAGCGCCGCGGTTCTCCCCGGACTGCTCCTCGCGGTGGAACTGCTCGCGGTCGACGATCCCCGGCCGTGGCGGGAACGCCTGGCGGCATTGCGGCCGTTTGGGCTGGTGCTCGTGCTGATGGTGACCCTGGCCATCGCGGCGCGGACTACGGTGCTTGGCAATGCCAAGGGAACGTTCACCGCGGAAGCGCTCGTCGGGCACTCGCTGGGCACCAGGGCGCTGACGATGCTGGGCGTGGTGCCGCAGTGGCTGCGGTTGCTGATCTGGCCTGCTCACCTCCAGGCAGACTACTCGCCGCAGGTCATCGTCGCCGCCACGCATTGGGGATGGGACCAGGCATTCGGTGCCGCCATTCTCGTGGCGGTCGTTGCGGCGGCATGGTGGTGCCGCCGGCGGCGCCCGGCGGTCACCATCGGGATCCTGTGGATGGCCGTGGCACTCTTCCCAGTGAGCAACGTGCTCGTTCCCACCGGCATCGTCCTCGCCGAGCGGACCCTCTTTCTCGCCAGTGCCGGGACAGTGCTCGCCGCTGCCGACGTTCTGGCGGCCGCCGCCGCGCGCCTCTACGCCGCCGGCGCCGTCGGGCGTGCCGTGACGGTGGCCTGCGTCGCGGCGCTGGGCGGCCTGGCCCTGATGCGGAGCATGTCGCGCGATCTGGTCTGGCACGACCAGGCCACGCTCTGGCGCCAGACATTGTCCGATGCACCGCTCAGCTACCGCGCGCATTACGCCTATGCGCAGATCCTGTTCGACGCCAAGCTCCGCCGCAGCGCGGAATACCATTATCAGCGCGCCATGCAACTCTATCCGCCGGGTTGGCCGGTGGCCCTCGATCTGGCCGATCACTACCGGCTGGCAGGGGATTGCTACCCCGCCATCCGCCTCTATCAGAGGGTGCTGCGGCTCGATCCGTATCAGACCGCGGCCCGGGCGTCGCTGATCACCTGCCAGGTGCTGACCGGCGACTACCTCCACGCCTGGCGGGAAGCGAAGATCGGCGCGCAATACGGACAGCAGCCGAAGAGCTTCGCGCTCTATGGCGCTATCGCCGACAGCGCACTGCGGGTACACGCCCGGATCGGCACGGTCCGGCTGCCCCCGCCGGTCGACAGCGCGGGCGCGCCGTGACACCGCGCCGCTCCACGGTGGTGCTGGTGCTGGTCGCCGCGGTCGCGCTGGCCATGGGTGGCAGCGTGGCGAACGGATTCGTGTTCGACGACGTCAGGATGATCGTCGAGAATCCTCATGTGACCGACCCGTCGCAGTGGCACCTCATCCTGAGCACTCCCTACTGGCAGCACACCCTGTGGCGGCCGCTGACGACCTTCGGCTTTGCGCTGCAGTGGGCGGCGAGCGGCGGCCGTCCGGGGCTGTTCCATGTCGTGTCCCTGGTGGCGTACCTCGCCATCGCGTTGCTGCTGGTCCAGGTGCTGCGCCGGCTGGGCGTGAGCGCCTGGGCGGCGCTGGTCGCGGCCGTCTTCTTCGTGGTGCAGCCGGTGCACGTCGAGGTGGTCGCCAACACGGTCGGCCAGTGCGAATTGTGGACGGCGCTGGCGTTGCTTGGTGCCGTGCTGCTGTATCTGCGGGCCCGCGCGGGCGGCACGCTCCGGTCGTGGCGCGGCGTGGTCCCGCTGATGGCCGTCGTGGCGGCGGCGATCGCCGCCAAGGAGCAGGGATTCGTGGCATTGGTGCTGCTTGCCGGCCTGGAGTGGCTCCTCCCCGCCGCACCGGAACAGGCGCTGCTCCCCCGGCTGCGGCCGCTGCTGCCGGTCGCCGCCGTCACGGCCGCGATGCTGCTGGCGCGCACCACCGTCACGTCGACGTTGCGGGGCGAGGCGGTGGCGCCGGCGCTGGTGGGACTGGGATTCGGCGCGCGATTCGAGACGTTCCTTGCCACCGTGGCGGAGTATGGGCGGCTGCTGGTGTGGCCGAATCACCTGCAGGCTGCCTACGATCCGCCCGCGTTGCCGGCCGGCGGCCGATTCACGCTCCTGCACGCGATCGGGCTCGCGATCGTCATCGTTGCGGTGGTGCTGTTCTTCTGGTGCCGGCGCCGCGCCCCGGTCGCGGCGTTCGGGCTGTGGTGGGCCGGGATCACGCTGGCTCCGGTGAGCAACCTCGCCGTGGCCACGGGCCTGCTGATGGCGGAACGGGTGTTCTTCCTGCCGTCGATCGGCTTCGTGATCGCGGCTGGCGTGGGGATCGACGCGCTATGGTCTCGCGTCTCGCGTCGCCGGGTCCGTCTGGCGCTCGCGGCCGTTGGCGCGGCGTGGCTGGTGTGGGCCACGGCGCGCTCGGCCCGGCGCGTGCCGGTGTGGCACGACAACGCCGGGTTCAACGCCCGGCTCATGGTCGATGCTCCGACCACGTACTTCGCGGCGTTTGCCGCCGGGGTCTATTGGCAGGGAATCGGCCGACCGGATCAGGCCGAGGCGGCGTATCGTCGCGCGATCGATCTCTGGCCGCATGACAACGGCATATTCATCCGACTTGGCCAGCTGCTGCGGCAGCAGAACCGCTGCGACGAAGCGGTGCCGATTCTGACGCAAGGCCTCGCCGCCGATACCACCACCGACATCGTCCGGTCGCAGCTGATCGAGTGTCAGCTCACGCTGCATCAGTGGAACGCGGCGACGCAGACGGCGGCGGACGGCATCCGGCGGGGGCACGAACAGTTCCGCGGCGAACTGGATCGGATCCGGCGGGCCGAGGCGGCCGCCGACAGCGCTCCGGGTTCGGCGCGGCGCGGTGCCGCAGGCGGAGGGTGATGAGCGGGCTCGCCGGAACCCTCAATCGCCGAGAAACGGCGCGTACGCTCGCGCGCGCTCGGCGCGCAGGATTGCGTCGAGATCGTCGTTGCGGTACCCGCCCTGCATCTGCCGCAACTTGATGCGCAGGATGTCCGCGGCGCTGACGATACCGTCACGCAGCGGGCGGACCGTCGAGGTCAGGTTCCGCCGGAGACGGACCGGGACCCTCATGGCATCGGCCATTCCCGCGCCATCGAGTCGGGCGAAACGCGGCTGAACCGCAACCCACCGCCGACTTTCGGATCCTCCGTCAGCAGCCATAGCGGACGCCGTGGGAATTCACGCAGCAGCACGGAATCGTCCGCATGGAGATCGCGGAGATACAGGTTGCTGTCTCCCCTGGCCAGCAACAGCGGTGGATAGACCGTGAACCCGCCGCGATCCTCCATCAACCGTCGCACACATTCGGGCCGTAACGTGCTCCCGGGCAGGAAGCGCACCGTCGTGTCGGGGAGATCGTGGATGACGACGAGGCGGGCCGAGTCGGCCACCAGCGGCCGCAGCCTGCGCTCCACCTCGGCGGTGTCGCCGTGGTCCTGCTCCACCGCGGTGATCACCGAATCGAGTTCGCACGCGTCGGTGCTGCGATAGATGTGTTCCGTCTCCGGCCGGGTCACCCCGAGGCCCAGAGCCGCGCCATCAGCTGTGCCCCCCAACTCTCCCGCACCAGCACCACCGCGTCGTGCACTCCGGCCGCTCGCGCCGCGCTCGGCGCATCGAGCCGCATCGACAGCATGCCGTTGCGGTACTGGCGCGCCCGGATCGGCACTCGTCACCAGCCCCATCGCCAGCGCCATCACCCCGGCGGCCACCGTGGCGCCGCTCAGCAGCAGCGGCGCGCCGCGATCCGCGAGCCGCCGGGAACCGGGCGGTCCACAGTGCCAGCCACGGCGCCAGCGGCAGCATGAAGCGCGGCCCGAGGTAGAAGCCGTCGGCCCAGTAGGCGAAATACGCCAGCAGCAGCCCGCCACCGACCACCAGCATCCAGCGGTCCCAGCCGCCGCCGCCGGGTCAGTGCCAGCGCGCCGGTGGCGAAGAGCGAGCGACGGCCCGGCGTCTCCAGGAAGTAGTCCTGCAGCCGCAGCAGGTAGAGGTTGACCAGCTCGAGCCGCGCGCCGGCGTGTGCGCCGGACCCCACGGTGCGGCGTGAAAGCCGAGCTCGTGGGACGATCCCCACATCTCGATGTAGCCGAACAGCAACGGATGGCCGGTCTGCGCGGCGTTGACCGCAGAAGATCGCCGCCACCGGGACCGCCACGCCCACGCCGCTCAGCACCAGTCAGTGCGCCGCCGTGTGCGGCGCCGCGATCGCGCCCGCCAGAGGAGCCAGACGGCTGCGGGAATCGCGAACGCGACGGCATCGGTCGGCCGGATCGTGCGGCGATCCCGAAGGCGCGTCCCATGCCCAGGGCGGCGCGGGGATGCGCCTCGTCGTCGCCCGTCGCGTGGCCAGCCCGAGCGCGGCGGCGAGCAACCACATGGTCTCCGAGACATGGTCCATCATCGAGCCGCCGAGGAACACCATGAACGGCGAGCAGGGCGTACAGCAGCACCGCAGCGAGCGCCACCCCGTCGCGCGGCTCGATGCGCCGCAGCAGCCGGGCGAACAAGAACGCGCCGATGCCGGTGACGACCGGGCCGATCAGCCACTCGGCGTGCAGCAGCGTGCCGATGGCGAGCATGGCGGGCCCCCCGACCGGGAACTGCCCGTACACCTTGCCGCCCCAGTCGAGCAGGTGCATCGCGCTGGTGAATTCCGGATGCGCCGGTGCGGCAGCCAGAGTGTCCGGCCGCGAAGATCCGCGCCTGATAGAGCGAAATCATCTCGTCGATGAGCAGCGGCTTGCCAGAGAAGACCACCCGGGCGACGGCGGCGCAGAGACCACGACGGCGCGCCGAGGCGGCGTCGGCCGCGCTCGCCGCCGCGCGCCACCGGCCGGCGACCGCCCCCAGACCCGGCGGGCCACAACCGCGGCCGGCCGCGCAGTACGATGGCCGCGAGCGACGCCGGCCAGGATGGCGCCGCCGCCAGCCACCCGCCCAGCCAGTCGGTCGCCGTAGGTCGGCGCGGCATGCCCGCCGGGAATCCAGTTGGCGATCGGCAGCAGGCCGAACAGCAGCAGCATCAGCGCCGCGACCTGTGCCACCTATTTCGCCTCGATCTCTTCGTACCGCGACAGCTTCCGGTAGAGCGTGCTGGGATCGATGCCCAGCGCTTCGGCGGCACGGGTCTTGTTGCCGCCCTCGGACTGCAGCACGAACATGATGTACGCGCGCTCGATCAGGTCGAGCGGCGGATTGGGCTGCGCCGGTCCGCCACCAGCGGCTCCTTCCGCTGCCGGGTGATGCGCTCGGGCAGGTGCTGCGGCTCGATCAGGCTGCCCTTGCTCATCACCACCGCGTGCTCCAGCGCGTTCTGCAGCTCGCGCACGTTGCCGGGCCACTCGTACACCATCACCGCGTCGATCGCCTCGGCTGGAGAGCGCCTTCGGTTCCAGGCGCCGCGTTCGGTCGCGAGCTCCGTGCAGGAAGTGATCGATCAGCAGCAGGAGGTCGTCGCGCCGCTCGCGCAGCGGCGGCAGGTCCAGGCGATGACGTTCAGGCGATAGAAGAGGTCGGAGCGGAACGCCCCGCGCCGCACCTCCTCCTCGAGGTCGCGGTTGGTCGCCGCGATGATCCGCACGTCGACCGGCAGCGCTTCGGTGGCGCCGACCGGAATCACCTCGCGCTGCTGCAGCACGCGCAGCAGCTTCACCTGCAGCGACGGCGGCATCTCGCCGACTTCGTCGAGGAAGAACGTGCCGCCGCGGGCCGCCGCGAACAGCCCCTGCTTGTCGCGCACCGCGCCGGTGAACGAGCCCTTGACGTGCCCGAACAGTTCGCTCTCGAGCAGCGTCTCGGGCAGCGCGCCGCAGTTGATCGACAGGAACGGCCCGTCGGCGCGCAGCGATGCGTCGTGGATGTAGCGGGCCAGCACCTCCTTGCCGGTGCCGCTTTCGCCGCCGATCAGCACCGTCGAGTCGGTGGGCGCCACGATGTCGGCGAGGCGCAGCACGTCGAGGAACCGGCGCGACTTGCCCACCGGACGGGTCACCGGCGCGCGCGGTCCGCCGCCGGTGCGGCGGATCTCCTGCTTGAGCTGCGTGTTCTCGACCCGGATCTGCCGGAATTCGCAGGCGCGGCGCAGAATCGCCAGCAGCTCGTCGTTGGCGAACGGCTTCTGCAGGTAGTAGAACGCGCCGGCGTTGACCGCCTGGATGGCGCTCTGCAGCGACGCCTGCGCCGTCATCAGGATCACCGGGGTGATCGGATCGGCCTCGCGGACCGCCTGCAGGATGTCGAGGCCGGTGACCTGCGGCATGCGCACGTCGGTGACGACGATGTCCGGCGTGCTGGCGCGGATGGCGTCGAGACCCGCCTTGCCGCCCTGGGCGGTGAGCACCTCGAATCCTTCCTTCTTGAGCAGAATGCGCAGCGTATCGAGAATGCCCGACTCGTCGTCGATGACGAGGACCGAGGGCTGTTGAGTCATGCCCCGCTCCTCCCTGTTCCAGGTCGCCGGTAGATAGATGGTGAAGGTGGTTCCGCTGTCGGGGACCGCTGTCGACCAGAATGACGCCGCGGTGCGCGGCGACGGCGCGCTGCACGATCGCCAGGCCGAGCCCGGTGCCGCCCTGGCGCCCGGTCACGAACGGCTCGAACAGTCGCTCCCGCACCGCTGTCGGGAATGCCCGGCCCGTCGTCGCGCACCATCAGCCGGATCGATCGTTCCACCGATCCCGGCGGGCGTTCGCCCAGCGGCGCGCGCCCGACCGCCACCGTCACCGTGCCGCGACCCGCCATCGCCTGGGCCGCATTGAGCGCCAGATTGCTGACGATACGATGCATCAGATCGCGGTCGGCGTCGATCATCGTCGGCTCGCCTTCGACCGCCATGGTAACACCCCGGGCCGTCGGATGCTCCTGGACGATGCGGAGCGCGTCACGCACCACCCCGGTCAGATCGAGGGGCATGAACTCGCCGGCCCGCACCCGGGAGAAGTCGAGAAACTCGCTGAGCAACCGGTTGAGTCGTTCGCTTTCGCGCATCACCAGCCGCGCCAGCGTCTGGTCGTCTTCGTCGTCACCGGCGTTGTGGGCGAGCTGCTCGACGGCGCTGCGGATCGCCGCCAGTGGATTGCGGATCTCGTGCGCCAGCGACGCGCTCAGCGCCGCGACGGCCTCGAGCCGCTCGGCGCGGAGCCGGAACTCCTGCAATCGCTTCAGGTCCGAGATGTCGGTGAAGATCGCCGTCACCAGCCGCCGCCCGGTCCCGGGCCGGCTGAACGTGGTGGTGCTCAACCCGACCGGAAAGAGCGTCCCGTCGGCGCGCCGCACCGCCGCCTCGCCACGGGACACCCGGGTGCCGTCGCTGATGCCGCGGACGATGGCGTCGTGGAGTTCGCGGGACCGCGCCCGGAGGATCTCGAGCACCGGCTGGCCGAGGAGGAACGGCGCGCCGCTCAGAATCTCGCGGCCCCGCGGGTTGAGATAGCCCAGGCGCCCGTCGCCGTCGACCGTCATCACGCCGGACTGGATCGTCCCGAGAATCTCGTGGGCTTCCCGCTGCGACTGGGCCAACGCCGCCGCCAGCACGTGGTGGGTGCGCGACGCCCCGGCCAGCCGGTTGCCGAGGACCGCAATCAGCGCCCCGATGAACGCGATCACGCCGACCTGCGGCCAGAACGCCACGTCGTACGGCAGACTCGACAGCAGCGTTGCGGTGACGTAGCTCCCCACCGCCAGCGCCACGACCAGCAGCCCGCGCCCGACCGGCAGGATCAGGGCGTACACCGTCACCAGCGCGATGTAGAGTGCGGCCACCGCTTCGGTCGTGAAGGTGACCAGCGACGTGACGATGAGCACGTCGACGCCGGCCTGGAGGAGCACCGAATTGGGGCCCGGCACCTCGCTCGAACGCCGCAGCGACCAGAACAGCCAGACGGTGGCGGCCAGTGCCGCGGCGGCAAGCGCCGTGATCGACGCCGCCAGCGCATGATCCGGTGGCCCCTGGGGCGGTCCGAGCGCGCGGCCGAGGGCCATGGCGATCAACACCAGCCGCACGAGGAGGATCGCCGAGAGCAGCGCCCGCGGGCCCGGAAGCGCAAGCCGCTCCAGACCGCGGCGTGGTGACGGCGGCAGCTCCGGCCCGACCGGATAGGCCCCGGCCCGGACCTCGACGGTCTCGAGAGGTGGAGTCGATGTACTCAAGTTGGTGTAATATGCTGGATCGCGGGCGCATCCGCCCGGGGGAGGACCACCTGACAACCCGTTCCCGACGCGCTCCGGCCGCACCGGCAGCGTTCGACGGCTTCGATCGCGGCGTCTTCCGCTTCCTGCGCCAACTGCGCCGCCACAACGACCGCACCTGGTTCACCGCGCGGCGCGACGCGTTCGAGCGCCTGGCCCGCGCGCCGATGCAGGCCTTCATCGACGACGTCGACGCCCGGCTGGCGCTGATCATTCCCGAACTCGTCGGCGACCCGAAACGGTCGATGTTCCGGATCCACCGGGACATCCGGTTCTCGAAGGACAAGTCACCATACAAGACGCACGTGGCGTGCTGGTTCCATCATGCCGCCGCCGGCCACGGCGTCGGGTCGGAAGCGCATGGCGGCGCCGGCCTCTACTTCCACGTCGAGCCGGGGCGGTCGATGGTCGGTGGCGGGATCTGGATGCCGGCGCGGAATGAGCTGCGGGCAATTCGCGTTGCGCTCGCCGCCCGGCCGGCGGAATTCGCCGCCATCGTGCGGGCCCCCGCCTTCCGACGGCGATTCGGCGCCCTCGACGACGAGGCGATGCTCCAGCGTCTCCCGCGCGGATTCGCGGCGGATCACCCCGCCGCGGCATGGCTCCGGTATCAGTCGTTCACCGCCGGTCGGATGGTGACCGACGCGGAAGTGATCGACCCTGCCCTTCCCCGGCGTCTCGAACGGGACATCGAGCTGTTGCGTCCGCTGGTGCGCTGGCTCAACGCCGCCCTCGGCTTTCCCGGATACGAGCGTCGCCTGTGAACGACAACACGGCGGCGGTACGGATCGACAAGTGGCTCTGGGCGGCCCGATTCTACAAGACACGCTCCGCGGCGACGGAAGCGGTGGCCGGCGGCAAGGTCGAGGTCAACGGCGAGCGCGCCAAGCCGGCGCGGCCGGTGCGGCCCGGCGACGAAATCGTCGTTCGTCAGTCGCCGTATCAGTACGCCGTCGTCGTCACCGCCACCGGCGAACGCCGCGGGTCCGCCGCGGCGGCGCAGGCGCTCTACCGCGAAACCGATGCGTCCCGGGCTGCTCGCGAGCGGCTTGCCGAACAGCTGCGCCTGGCGCCAAAGCCGGTCTTCAGCGCCGGCCGCCCCGACAAGAAGGAGCGCCGTGCGCTGGACCGCCTGAGGAGAAAGGACTGACCGTGCTGTTCGTCGTTCGTCATGCGCCGGCGGCGGTTCCGACGGGACTGCGGCGCTCGACGCGCCACCAACGGCGAAGGGCGCTCACAACCCCGCAAACCACGGATACCCCTGGTCTTCCCAGTAGCCGCCGGGTTTGTCGGCGGTGAAGGTGATCCGGGTCAGGTACTTGGTGAGCTTGTAGCCCAGCTTGATCGGCGAATAGAGCCTCAGCGGCGCGCCGTGCGCCGGCTGGAGCGGATTGCCCTGGAAGGCGTCGGCGAGAATGGTCTGCGGATGCATCGCGCTCGCCAGGTCCCATCCGTTGTAATACTCCTTGTCGAACGAATCGAAGCGCACGAACCGCGCACCCGGTTGCGGATCGACCATTGCCGCGATCGAGGCGAACGGCACGCCGCTCCACGACTTGACCACCGACCACCCCTCGACGCAGTGATGGGTCACCGTATAGCTGACGTGCGGCAGCTGGGCGAGCACCTGCAGCGTGAACGACGCCGGCTGGCGCACCAGGCCGCCGACGTCCAGACGCCAGGCGGTCGGATCGGCCAGCACCGGCATCGAACGCGAGATGAAATACGACGGCATCGATCCGGCCTGCACCTGGTGCGGCGGCGCCTTGCCACCGCGGATCGCCAGCAGCTTCTCGCCGAGCGCGTTGTTGAAGGTGATCACCTTGTCGAACACCGGCTGCAGGGCGCGTCCGCCGTCCCAGCCGCAGGCGCCGAGCACCGCCGCCGGCAGCACCGGAGCGATGCGGCGCAGGAATTCCCGCCGGGCCAGCGGATCGCGGGGGTCAGTCATCGCGGATGAACCTTCCCCGGTACCGCCCGGTGATGATCGCCCGGAACGATGCCGGATCGGCCGCGAACACCATGATCACGTGGACGATGATGAACGCCGTGAACGTCCACACCGCCACGAAGTGCCAGTACCGGGCCCACTCGTAGCCGCCGAAGAGGTCGGTCAGGACGCGCAGCTGGATCGGCTTGGCGATGGCGAATCCGGTGAGAATGGAAAGGACGGCCAGCACCAGGACGAAGGTGTACGCCCCCTTCTGCAGCGGATTGTGCTTTCCCTGTGCCGGATGGTCGGGACGCAACCGCAGGTAGTACCGGGTCATCTGCCACGCGCCCGGCAGGTCCCGCGGCCGGAACAGCAGGTGACGCCATTCGCCCGACACGATCAGGAAGAGGATGTAGGCGACCCCGGTGAGCACGAACGGCCACGCCAGCGTGAAATGCCAGCGCAACCCGCCGGCCAGCCACCCCCCAAGTCCGAGGGCCCTGGGAATTCCGGCCCGGGTGCCGTCGAACGGATTGGGAACATTGAACACGCCGCCGTGATAGCCGATGTGTTCGAATGCCATGTAGATCTGCAGGCCGCTGGCGATCATCCCCGCGAGGAACAGCGCGTTGAGCCAGTGCGTGATCCGCACCAGCGCGCCGTGGCGCCGGACGGAGGTCACCGTCGCGGAGGGGGCAGAGATCGGGGCAGCAGGGGAGGACACCACTTAAAACTAAGCCGAGAGCCGAGAGCCGAGAGCCCAGAGCCGAGAGCCGAGAGCCGAGAGCCCAGAGCCGAGAGCCGAGAGCCGAGAACCCAGAGCCGAGAGCCCAGAGCCCAGAGCCGCGAGCCGAGAGCCCAGGGTCCAGGGCTACTCCTGGTGCCCGCTCGTCCCCTTGATGTCGACCTTCGTGCGTCCCTGGCTGTCCATGATCTTCACGTGGCCGCCGTTGCTGTCACCGGAGATGTCCACGATCGGATGCCCGCTGGGGTCGCGCACGATCAGTGAGCCGCCGGTCGAGTCACCGGAGGCCTGCACGATCGGGCGCCCGTTGACCGACACCGAGAAATTGCCGTGGTCGGAGCGGATGTCTACGTCGCCGGAATCGCCGGCGCCGTGCGCCGCGTTGCGCGCCAGCTCGGCCACCTGGTCGTCCGCAACCCACAGCGTCACGTTGTTGTCGCCCGGTTCGAGCACCACGTGGCCGAAGGGCACCAGGTCGAGCGCCGCCGAATCAGCTGGCGTCGCGCAGTCGAAGGTGGTGTGGCTGTCGAGGTGACGCGCGTTCTCCACCATCAGCCGGCAATCGGAGAAGCGCGACAACGTCGCCGCGTTCTGGAGCGACACCGTGATGACCGCGGAATCGACCCGGCCGGGCGTGGAACGCATCAACTGCAGGCGGTTGATGTCGCCGAGCCGGTCACCGTCAATGCGGAAGCCGGCATGCATCAGCGGCAGTCCCGCCGGCATCACCGAGGCGAGCATCGTCTTGCCGCGCGCGATCCCGGCGCGCACACCGTGCGCGACCACGACGCCAACGACGAAGATCAGCGTCATCGCCGCGGCCACCTTGAGCCAGTACTTGCGGTTCATGCGGGCCCCCTGAGAAATCGTCGCCGGGACAGCCACCCGGACGCGTCGTTTCAAACCTAAACGTATCCGATGGCGTCCGGGTTTCACTACGTTTCCCGCGTGACACGTACCCTGGAAACGCTCCGCTGGGACAACGCCTTCGCCCGACTGCCGGCCGGGTTCCATCGGCGCATCGCGCCGACCCCGCTCGCCGACCCCTACCTGGTGGCCACCAACCCGGATGCGGCCCCGCTGCTCAATCTCGACCCGGCCGAGCTCGGTCGCGGCGAACTGGCGGCGGTGATCAACGGCAGCCGGCAACTCCCGGGGACGGAACCGGTCGCCGCAATCTACGCCGGCCATCAGTTCGGGGTGTGGGTGCCGCAACTCGGCGACGGGCGCGCCATTCTGCTTGGCGAGGTGATCAACGACCGCCATGAACGGTGGGACGTCCAGCTCAAGGGATCGGGCCTGACGGAGTTCTCCCGCATGGGCGATGGCCGGGCCGTGCTCCGCTCCACGATCCGCGAGTACCTCGCCGGCGAGGCGATGCACGCCCTGGGCATTCCGACCACGCGCGCCCTCGCGATCGTGGGGAGCAATGCACCCGTCTACCGCGAGCGGACCGAGACGGCAGCCGTGCTGCTCCGGCTGGCGCCGACGCACATCCGGTTCGGCAACTTCGAACTCTTCGCCTCGCGCGGCCAGCACGACGCGGTGCGCACCCTCGCCGATCATGTCATCGATCTCTACTACCCCCACCTGCTGGTGCTCGCCGCGGCCGGACGATACGCTGCGTGGTTCCGCGAGATCGCCGCGCGCACCGCGCGCCTCATCGCGCAGTGGACGGCGGTCGGATTCGCGCATGGCGTGATGAACACCGACAACATGTCGATCGTGGGCATCACCCTCGACTACGGCCCGTACGGCTGGATCGACGGCTACGACCGCGACTTCATCCCCAATCATTCCGATCCCGGCGGGCGCTACGCATTCAGCCAGCAGCCGATGGTGGGACTGTGGAATGTCGCCCGGCTGGCCGAGGCGCTCCTTCCGCTTGTCGGTGACGACGCGGCGCTGGCGGCCCTGGAGCACTACCGCGCCACGTTCGATGCCGAAATCGACGCCCGGATGCGTTCCAGGCTCGGCCTGCGAACCACGGAACCCGGCGATCAGACGCTCCTCGACGACCTGTTCGCGATCCTGCAGCGCAACGCCGCCGACTATACCGGCTTCTTCCGGGCGCTGTCGCACTACACGCCGGGCGACGATGCGTCGCGCCGCGCGGTGGCGGCATTGCTCGGCGCCGATCCCGCGGCCGACGCGTGGCTGGCGCAGTATGCCACCCGGCTGCTGCGCGAGGAGTCCGACGACACGGCCCGCCGCCGGCAGATGCTGGCGACGAATCCCAAGTACGTGCTGCGGAACTGGATGGCGCAGGAGGCGATCACCCTCGCCGAGTCGGGGCAATTCGAGCGCATCGAGGAGCTCCGGATGCTCCTGTCGCACCCCTTCGACGAGCACCCGGCCGCGGCGCGCTACGGCGGTCCGCCGCCGGAATGGGCCCGGACGCTGTCGGTCAGCTGTTCGTCGTGACGGCGGCGAGCGCGCCGGGCCCGGCGTTCCCTCCCGGGGCGTCCCCGGGTAGAATCCGGCCGTGACTTCCAACCAGCCGTCAGGTTCCCTCACGCCGCGCCACTGGATCGCGACCTCCGCGCTGGTGGCCGGCATCGTCGCACTCTACCTCCATCTCTGGAAGCTCGGTCTCGTGGGGCAGCTGGTCTGCACCAACGGCGAGGCGTGCGAGCGCGTGCAGTTCTCGCGCTACGGCTGGTTCCTTGGCGTCGACGTGGCACTGATCGGAACCATCGGGTATGCGGCCGTCGTGATCACGTCGCTCATCGGCACGCGGGCCGACCGGGTCGACGATCCGCGGATCACCGACCTGCTGACGTTCATGATCGGGCTTGGCTTCCTCTTCACGCTCAAGCTCAAGTACGACGAGTTTGTCCTGCTGCGCTCGTTCTGCCCATGGTGCGCCATCAGCGCGGTGATCATCACCACCGATCTGGTGCTGGTGTTGTGGGACCGGAGAAGGGTGCGCCGGGCGACGCGGACCTGACCAACTGACCTGGGTGGCGCTTCCGGCGACTACCGGCGTGTTCCTGCTCGGTAGCATGCGGAGTCGACGTTCAATCAAAGATCCTCTTGATGACCTTCGACATCGAACTGTCGATGACGAACACGACCCCGTACTCACCCGCTCGAATACTTGAATCCTGGGCAAAGAAATAGGCACCCGCCCGCATCAGGAAGACGCTCCGCTCGCGGCCATTCGTGTGAACATCGTCATTGATTACCCTAATCGCCCGACGACATAGCGAATCACTTTGCACTTGGATCGCCGCAGCCCGATCCATACGAGACATGCCAGTTGGCCGGACCTTCGGTCCGACCGGCGTCGTGTCAGCAATAACGTGCTCCACGAATTGGCGGAAGCCATTGGAGGGCAGGCACGGGCCTGGACGCTGAATCGCGCGGACCACGGAAGCTGTTCGTTGCCCTGCTCCAAGGGCGAGTGTCGCGATCCCGCACAATGCAAGGTTCCGGAAAGCCATGCTACCTCCGTCCGGCCATCGACCGGGCGCAGACCTCAGCACATTCAGTCGGAAATGGTTGTGATAATTTTTGTGAGATCCCTGTTTATCACGTATAGCGGCGTCCATTCACCGATGTGAACTGACGTGTCTTCCGCGAAGTACAGATCTTGCGCGCGAATCAGGAAGATCTCTCGCGGGCGGTCGTCTGGCAGCGGCTTCAGGTGCACGACATTGGCGGCAAGATTGCAGAGAGAATCGACATCGACGGCGACCACGGTAGCCGTGTCCATCGCCGTCGTACCGAGTTTCGTCCGAACTCTTGCCATTCCAGGGGTTTCCTTTCCGACGATGTTTTGAACGACCCTCCGCAGGCCTTGCACCGATCGGCCCGGCTTGGCGCAGACTCCGCGAGTCTGGCCAATTACGACGTTGGGGCTGACGACGGCAATGCCGACAGCGACGCCAACTATTGAGACAAGGGAATTCCAACGCATCAGCCACCCCCATCAGATCGAGTCAACTTCAGGCCAATGGACACGTGCCATCCGGTTTACGATCCCACATGTGATTATTTTCGCCCCGGGTATCCCAATCCAAATTCGTCGGAAGCAAGAATATGTGATCTGGGTCGATTGTATACCAAGGAATGCCATCCTTTGGCACATTGTTCCAGTCGATTTGCGACCCGCCACCGCCTGCTTCGTCGGTGACCGTCACAGTGGTGTCCGCTAGCCGGCAATGTATTTCGGTGCCGTCACTATAGAGATGGGTATGCCCCAGCGCAACCGGAGGGTACGGCGAATGCCACGTCCCGATCGCGAATTGGCAGTTGTCGGTCGAGTCAGCGATAGTCTCAACACGTTGAAAATGGAATTGATGTGCGGCGGAGTCGTAGCTAATGAGAAAGGCGATTTCGGTGCTGTCGGCGATGGCATCTGCAAGCGCGGCATTCATCGAATCAAGAATCGGAAAGTGGTTCAGTGCCCCGACGGGCTCGTTCCCGACATGGCACGTATCAATCGGAAAGGAATCGACTGGCGTGGTATCCGGGCTGGACGGATTGTCGCCGGCCGACTCAGGCGGACCCGGATCCGGCCCCCCATCAGCCACCGTCGTCCACGTCGCCGTGAAGAAGTCCGTCCACGTACAATCTTCGGTGACGCCAATCGTATCCAGCTCCGGCACGTCCAGCCCCGACTGCTCGCTGCCGTCCGGGTAGTACACGCTGCCCTGATATCCCCAGGATGAACAGTTGTTTGTCCAGCCAGAGTAGGAGAGCATCCACCACCCGTCCTGGGTGTGGGCGCCGGCAATTGCGCTGGCAACCGCAAGGCGATAGTCGCGGACGACGGCAATGATGGTCGCCAGCGGAACGCCCGCACAGTCAAAACCCGTACGACCCTTTGACACGACATCGATCAACACGGTGCCGACCCTTGGTCGGCCAACGAGCGGCGAGCATCCAGCGGTCGCCAGGTACGCCGCCGCCGAAGGCGTCGGAGAATGCGGCATATCTCCCGGTCCCGACGATTCCGTCTGGACCACCGCGGGTTGCGTGACGTCAGTTGCGGGCCTCCCGCACGCCGCCGCCAGCAAGCAAGACATGAAACCAAGCAGCGCCGAGAGATTCCGCGTCATCTGGGTACCTCCACCAGTCAGGATCAGCCTCTGACTCGACAATCCGGCGAATCGTGGGCAGTCTCGGGCCTTTGGGCGCCGCATCGTTGAGACTGCCCCAACTCAACCGACAGGTCCAGCGCTGCCCCGATTGCCAATTTGTTTCATTCCCGCCCACGTCCCATGTTGGTCTTTCGCCACCCGCGTGGGCGGCGGCCGACCTCCGCACAGCGGCGACGATCCGTTCTCGCTGCTTGCGTACATGTTCTCTTTCGTCGAAAGCCCGGGCGCATGAGCGAATTGCCGGGGCGCGATCAGCCGCCGCAGAGCGTCGTTGACCGCGATATGCTGCAGCCCCGAGCGGCGCAAACACGAAATCGCCTCTTTTACAGGAAACCTGCACCATCCCTATCCAGCCCTGGTAGCAGGCTCCAATTCCCCGGGGCCTGGCAATGCCGGCCCAGCAACGTACCGGCCGTAGCGCAGCATGACTTCCAGGGCGGCCTCCCAGCATCCCATCGCCGCCAGTGGCGACCAGTCCATCCCGGCCAGACTCTGCGACCAGCGACGCAACGTCCGGGGATCATGATCCACAAGGACCGCCGCGGAGAGCAGACCGCTGGAGCTCGTCGAACTGATGTGCAATGCCTCGAGCAAACCGACCGCTTCCCGCCAATGCTTCGGCCCGAACTGCCCGATCCGACGAAACCGTCTGCGCAGCGAGCCCTCACTGGCGCCGCCCCGGGCTAGCAGCTCGCTGAAGAGCGATCCAAGACCGGCGTGCCGGCGGATGAGATAGGCTGCGATCGCGTCGGCCCGGGGCCGATCCCGAACCGCGACGGCACCGCGCACCGCCACGGGCAGATGATCGAAGTGCTGCGGCAAGGGGAAGGTTGCGGGATCGATCCCGACCCGGGCCCAGATCAGCCTCTCCCGCGGCTCGAGTGGCGCGGCGCGAATCAGCGCGACACAGCAACCGGGATGCAGGTGCATCTGGTCGACCGCCACCAAATAGTCGGCCATGCGGTCGCCGCCTTCGGCGAAGACGAGCGCCGAACCGAGCGGTAGCTCGCCGCGAACGTCTTGCAAAGGAACAAACCCGGACTCGCCCGGCCGGAGCCAGGCTGGACGTGAGAATCGGGCTCGCAGATCCGGCATGCACGACTCGAGCAATCGAGGAGTCTATAGCAGATTCTCGTAACCCTATCCCGACTGTCGTGATCATGCAAGACGGCAGCACCGCGTACAGCAGCGACGCGGCGACAGATCTCGCACGACGGAACCACTCCCCCGGTTGCGGCGCGCGCGATCTCCGCCCGGAACCGCCCGAGCCGGAACGCCGCATCACAGCTCGAACGCCCACTGCACTGCGATCAGCAAGTGCATTGCGCACCGAGGGTGCTGACCCGCCGCAGCCGGCATGTGCAGATCTGGCGCCGGCGCACACCAGCTTCGGGAGCATCGAGCTGCTGAGGTGACGATCGGCCCGACCTTCAGAACCGGCGACGGTCGCCGAGCGACGCCCTTGGTAGGAACGGGCCATCCACTCGCGTCATGCTCTCGGCCGGCCAAGCAGGCAGCCGTTGCGCCGTGCGCCGATGCGAGCCGCCGCCATCCAGACTCCGACGCCGAGGCGCCGTACCTCGCGAAGATGATCAGTGCACAGCGGCCAGCCACCCCGCAGACGCAGAAGCATCTCGGCGCGCGCGGATCACACCTGCAGCTCCCTCCCCAACTCGTCCAGCCGCCCCACCTGCCGCAACTCCGGTGCGAGCCACGCCGTGCCGCCGACCGTCGCCAGCGTCAGCACACCACCCAGGAGCACGGCGGGAACCGCCCCGAAGAGCCGCGCCGTCACCCCCGATTCGAACCCGCCGATCTCGTTGCTCGATCCGACGAAAATGGTGTTGACCGCCGAGACCCGGCCCATGAGACGGTCGGGCACGAGCAGTTGCAGCAGCGTCGACCGCACCACCACGCTGATCATGTCGGCGCCGCCGGTGATGACCAGGAACGCGAACGACAACCAGAGCACGCGCGCCAGTCCGAATCCGATGGTGCCCGCGCCGAAGACCGTCACCGCAATCAGCAGCGCCCGGCCGGCCCGCCGGAACGGCGGCCGCCACGCGAGATAGACCGACATCACCACCGCGCCGACCGCGGGGGCGGCGCGCAACATGCCCAGCCCGCCCGGCCCGCTGTGGAGGATGTCGACCACGAAGATCGGCAGCAGTGCCACCGCACCACCGAACAGCACCGACAACAGGTCGAGCGTCACCGCCGCGAGCAGCACCTGCTGGCCCCGGAAGTAGCGCAATCCCTCCGCCAGTGACTGCCACAGCGACTCCCCGCCGGATCGCGGCGGAACGCCGCGGAAACGGATCGCCCCGAGTCCGATGAGCCCGATGATGAGCAGCGCCGCCTCGACGAGGTAACTCCCGCGGGCACCGATGACCACATTGAGCACACCGCCGATTGCCGGCCCGAGCACCGCACCGAGTTGCCAGGTGATGCTCCGCCAGGTGACGGCGTTCGCCTGCGATTCCCGCGGCATCATCGAGGCGGCAAGCGCGGTCCGTGCGGGTTGCAGGAACGCCCGGCAGGTGCCGATCACCGCCAGCACCACGTAGACCCCCGCCACCCGGATCGGCACGGCGGGGCCCGAAAGCCCGGCAAGAAACGCCAGAATCAGTGAACAGCCGAGCAGCATCCAGGTCGCGATCAGGGCCAGGCGACGCCGATCCACCCGGTCGGCCACGTGGCCGCCGAACAGCGAGATGGCCAGCACCGGCACCGCTTCGGCCAGGCCCACCAGGCCGAGGGAAAGCGCATCGTGGGTGTCGAGATACATCTGCCATGCGACAATCAGATCCTGCACCTGGATGCCGAGTGTCGTGGCGAAGTGGGCGATCAGGAATCGCCGATAATCGGGGCGGCGCACCGCCGCCCAGGGGTCGTGGCCGGTCGGCAAACTAGGGCTTGGGGGGCATCGAGATCTCGAGCCCGTTGTGGACCAGTCGCGCGTGCGCGTCCGGTGGCATGGCCACGAGGAACTCGCGGCCACCACCGGCCAGCACCGGATAGCGGGTGGCGAACTCCTGCAGCGCCGGCAACAGCAGCAACTCGGGAATCGTCACCCCCTGTACCGTCACCCGGTCGAGGCGGAAGCGCATGATGCCATCGCCGTGTTGCGGCATGGAAATATCGGCCACGAAGACCGCGTTCGAGTCGAGAAAGAAGAAGATCGGCCGGAGTTCGTCCCGTTCCTCCGCCGGAAAATTGCTCAACCGGCCGGCGATCCGCACCACCTGCGTGTCGGACGTCACGCGGAACAGCAACGAGTCGCCGAACGGCGGGACGCCAAGCCGCGCCAGCACATGCGCCGCGAAATCGCCGATGTCGACGGTGTCGACCAGCCGCGTGCGGGCCAGGAACACCGAATCGATGATCGCGCCGGCGCGCACCACGCCCGAGTCGGAAATGCGCGATCCGGGCAGCGGCGCGCTGCCGGGCGACGGCGTCTGTCCGGCCAGTGCCGGTGCCAGCGTCGTCAGCAACCACACCACTCGGAACCATCGCAAGGGCATACCGTCCTCCCGCTTCCGTCCACCGCTCCGGAGCCGCCATCGGGGCGCTCCCGGGGTGACGTCCGCCTCGCGGCCGGAACCACCCAGGTCCCGTTCCCGGTTTGCATGGAATGTGGGCTATCTTCTTCCGCCGCGCGCGGCCGACCTCTCGACCGGATTGAACATGCGACGCATCGCCGCTCTGCTCTGCGTGGGACTCCTGACCCTGACCGCCGCGGCGCACGCCCGGCTCCGCTGGGGCGTCGAAGGCCATCACGTGGTGGCCCGGGTTGCCGAGTCGCGCCTGACGCCCCGCGCGCGCGCCGAGGCGGAGCGGCTCCTCGGCGGCCAGAGCCTCGAAGACGTCAGTACCTGGGCCGACGAAATCCGCCGCGCCCGGCCCGCCACCGGCCCGTGGCACTACGTCGACATCGAACTCGGCGACACGGCGTACGATGCCGCCCGTGATTGTCCCCATTCGGCTTGCGCCATCGACGCGCTGACCACGGAGCTTGGCATCCTCGCTGACTCCACGCGCTCCGATTCAGCACGGGCCGAAGCGCTGCGCTGGGTCGTCCATCTCGTGGGCGACATCCATCAACCGCTCCATGGCAGCGACGACCACGACAAGGGCGGCAACGACGACCACGTCGTCTACCGCGGCAATCCGACCAACCTGCATTCCCTCTGGGACACCGGGCTGCTGCAGACCCTCGGCGACGAAGATGCCATCGTGCGGCAGATCGACGGCGAGCTGCAGCATCGGTCCGATCTTGCTGCGATCGCCAACAGCACGCCGGTGCAATGGGCCATGGAGTCGCACGACATCGCGAAGCGGGTGGTGTACGGACTCCTGCCGCCCTCGCACGACGTCGACGCGACCTATGTCGCTGCCGCCCGGCCGGTCATCATCGAGCGCCTGCTCCGCGCCGGCGTCCGCCTTGCCGCCCTCCTCGACCGGGCGCTGGGAGCGTAGCCGGTGCTGGTCCGCCGGTTCTACGATCAGCGCCTGGCGCAGGCCAGCTACCTGGTGGCGTGCCAGCGCACCGGCGAGGCGATCGTGATCGATCCGGCGCGCCATGTTGCGCCGTACCTCGACGCGGCCGCCGACGAGCGCGTGCGCATCACGCGCGTCGCCGAGACGCACATTCATGCCGATTTCGTCTCGGGCGCCCGCGAACTGGCCGCCGCGACCGGCGCCACGCTGATGCTCTCCGCCGAAGGCGGCGCCGACTGGCAGTACCGCTACGCGGCCGCCGACGGCGCCGCGCTGCTGCGTGACGGTGACGTGATCACCCTGGGCGGGGTCCGGATCGAGGTCTGGCACACGCCGGGGCACACCCCGGAACACCTCGCCTACCTCGTGACCGATGCCGCGCGCAGCAACGAGCCGGTGGCGCTGGTGAGCGGCGACCTGCTCTTCGTCGGCGACGTCGGCCGTCCCGATCTGCTCGAGCGCGCCGCGGGCGCGGCCGGAACGATGCAGGCCGGCGCGGGGCAGCTCTTCCGCTCGCTCGGCCGCCTGGCGGAGCTCCCCGATCACCTGCAGGTCTGGCCCGGGCATGGCGCCGGTTCGGCATGCGGCAAGGCACTCGGTGCGCTTCCCACCAGCACCCTCGGCTACGAGCGGCGCACCAACTGGGCATTCGGCGTGGCCGACCAGGACGCGTTCGTCCAGGCGGTACTGGAAGGACAACCGACACCGCCGGGCTACTTCGGCCGGATGAAACAGACCAACCGCGACGGGCCACCGCTGCTGGGGCGATCGGCGACGGCGCCAGTGGTGGCCCCGGCCTCGTTGACGGAAGCGCTGGCGCGCGGCACGGTGGTCGATCTCCGCGACGCATCGGCATACGCCGCGGCGCATGTTCGCGGTACGATCAACATCCCGTTGAACCGCGCATTCACCACCTGGGCGGGATGGCTGCTCCGGCCAGGCCAGCCGCTCTATCTCATTGCCTCGGCCGAGCCGGGCTGGCGCGACGCCCGCATCGCCCTGCAATCGATCGGCATCGATGCCGTCGCCGGCGGGCTGCTCTGGCCGGAACTTGCGGTCATGGACGGCATCACGATGCGTTCGACCCAGCGCGGCCGGATGGCTGACGCGGACTCGCTGCACGACGGCGGGTGGCAGATCGTCGACGTCCGCGATGACCACGAATGGGACGCCGGCCACCTCCCGACCGCCGAACATCTCGCGCTCGGTGCGCTGGCCGCAGGGGTCACGGGACGGGATCGAGCCGCGCCCATTGCCGTGCACTGCGAAACGGGATCGCGCTCGGCGATCGCCGCCTCGCTGCTCGAGCGGCTCGGCTTCGAGACGGTGATCGACCTTGTCGACGGCTGGTCCGCGTGGACCGGGGCCGACGTCGCGCCCTGATACGGGGCCGTCAACCCGAGCCGCCCCGCTCTGCGTACGCAAACTGAGGATCGTTTTGCGTCCGGAACAGAGGATTCTGCCATGAAGACCATTCCAGCATTGCTGGCGCTCTCGCTCGCGGCGGCCCTGCCGCTCACCGCCCAGAAGCCCGCGCCACAGCCCGCCCCGAAGCAGGGCGCTGCCGCTGTCGCCGATACCGCGGCACGGATTCGCGCCATCCGTGAGAAGTACCGGAACCAGTTGACCACCGAACGAGCGACGATCGACTCGACGCGTGCCCGGATGCGGCGCGAACTTGCGCCGTTGCTCGCAGGCCGCGCCGGGCCCGGACGACAGCGCGGCGCCGTCCGCCGGCTGGCGATGGGCGATCGTCGCGGCGCCATGGGTCGGCGCGGCGCCATGATGATGCGCCGTCCCGGCATGATGGGTCGCGGCATGATGGGTGGCAGCGGCCCGATGACGATGCGCCGTCCCGGCATGATGGGTCGCGGCATGATGGGTGGAAGCGGCCCGATGACGATGCGCCGTCCCGGCATGATGGGTCGCGGCATGATGGGTGGAGCCGGCCCGATGACGATGCGGGGGCCTGGCATGATGGGTCGCAGCGCCATGGGTGGGCGCGGCCGCGGTATGGCGGGGCCGATGACGCCCGGCGGTCTGCCAGTGGGCCCGGGAGCGCCGCAGCCCCCGCCGGGCGCGGATTCCACCAGTGGCCATCCCGGCGGATCGGCGCCGGGAGCGTGACCCGCCAGGAACATTGGTTCGTGGCCCAGATGGGCAAGGTGTCGGAAGACGACGGTCTGACCCGCATCGCGGGTCGGATCTTCGCCTTCCTGCTGCTGAGTGATGCGCCCCGGTCGATCGACATGCTTTCCCGGTCGCTCAAGGTGAGCAAGGCCAGCGTGAGCACGGAAACGCGGCGCCTCCTGGCACGCGGCGTCGTGCAGCGCAGCCACCGCCCGGGTGATCGCCGCGCCTACTACGCCATCACGCCGGATTTCTTCGCCCGGCAGCTGGCGTACCGGCTGGCCCGCCGGGAACGCTTGCGGTCGCTGGTCAGCGACGCACGGCGCCGGCTGCGCACGGCGCCGGACGCCATCCAGCAGCGCCTGGCCTACATGGAAGCGGTGCAGGAATTCGTGCTGGGGCGGGCCGACGACGCCCTGGCCGAGTGGCGGTTGCGGCTGGCGGGGCGCAGGCGGCTGGCCCGTCGTTAGCGTTCAGTCTATACTGAACGCCCGATGTCCGCCCCCGCCGCGCCTCCCCCCGCCACCGAGCTGCACCCCGCCCAGCCACCCGCGGCCGGCGCCGCCCATCGGGGCGCGCCCCACAAGTACCTGATTGCCGTCGCGGTGGTGCTCGCGTCGATGATCTATGTCATCGACAGCTCCATCGTCAACGTCGCCCTGCCCGACATGATGGGGAATCTCGGCGCATCCCTCGACGAGATCGCCTGGGTCTCCACCGGCTATATCCTCGCGACCGTCATCATCATCCCGATGACCGGCTGGCTGGGGTCCTTCTTCGGCCGGAAGCGGTACTTCGTCGGCTCGGTGCTGATGTTCACGGCCGCCTCGTTCCTCTGCGGCCAGGCCACCTCGCTGGCAATGCTGGTCACCGCCCGCGTCATCCAGGGCATCGGCGGCGGCGCCCTGATGACCGTCTCGCAGGCGGTCCTGTTCGAGTCGTTCCCGATCGAGGAAGCCGGCACCGCCATGGCGCTCTTCGGCCTCGGCGTCATGGTCGGCCCCACCATCGGCCCGACCCTCGGTGGCTATATCACTGATCACTACAGCTGGCCGTGGATCTTCTACATCAACGTCCCCGTCGGCCTGCTGGCGGCGTTCATGATTGCCCGCTTCGTGCACGACTCGCCCAACCAGCAGCGCACCCGCAACATCGACGCCATCGGCATCGCCCTGCTGGTGGTGAGCGTCGGCTCGATCCAGTACCTGCTCGAACAGGGCCAGCGCCTCGACTGGTTCAACTCGCGCACCATCGTCGCCCTGGCGGTGATCGGCGCGGTGGGCGGCGTCGCGCTGCTCTGGCGGGAGCTCACCGCCGAACGGCCCGTCATCGACTTCCGGGTCATGCGCCATCGCCAGGTGTGGGTCGGCACGCTGCTCGGCGTGGTGATGGGCATCGGGCTGTATGCCTCGGTCTTCACCCTGCCGGTATTCCTGCAGGGCGACCTGCACATGACCGCCGAGCAGACCGGCCTGATCCTCCTGCCGGGATCGGCGGCCACCGCGGTCGCCATGGCGGTCATCGGCCGCATCAACCGCTATGTCGATCCGCGGCCGATGGTCGCCCTGGGTGCCATCCTCTTCGCCGTGTCGATGTGGCAGCTGGCGCACATCACCAGCGCCAGCGGGCGGGGCGACTTCTTCTGGCCGCTCATCCTGCGCGGCTCGGGGCTCGGGCTGATGTTCGTCCCGTTGACCACGGTGACGCTGGCGGGACTCCCCACTCAGGAACTGGCCCAGGGCACCGGCCTCTACAACTTCTTCCGGCAACTCGGCGGGTCGTTCGGCATCGCTGCCTTCGCCACGCTGGTGGAGCACTTCACCACCGCCTATCGCACCGTCATCGGCGAGCACGTGACCCTCTCCGATCCGGTCACCGTTGCCCGGCTCCACCAGCTCACCGCCGGGTTCCTGGCGCACAGCGGCGATCCCGTCGCCGCCCGGCGCCAGGCCCTCACCCTGCTCGACGCCGAGATGACGGGCCAGGCCAGTGTCATCGCCTTCGCCCGGGTCTACATGCTCGCCGCGATGCTGATTCTGGTGCTGATCCCGCTGCTGCTGCTCATCCGGAAGACCGATGTGCTGGAGAGCGAGGGGCTGGTGGCGATGGAGTAGCAACGGGACACGGCAGCCGTGAGCCGTGAGGACGTCGGTCGGACAAGCGTGAACACGGGGAGGATCGCGTGCACACGCTTGCGTCGCCGTCGACCTCACGGCTCACAGCTCAAACCTTCATTGCTGCGCCGTCCAGGTGTTGTTGCTCCGATCGACGTCCACCAGCAGGTGATCGGGATCGAGCTCGATCTTGCTCAGCCTCTTGCCGATGAAGTCGTAGTCGCGACGATACTGCACGGTGTTGGTGCTCCACACTTCCGCCGGATAGTCGTAGTTCTCCACCGAACCGTCGCCGAAGGTGAACCGTGCCCGGATCGGCAGCACGCCGCGGTCCCGGTTGCCGTACCAGACCGACACGTGGAGCGTGTCGCCGGCGGTGGCGGTGGCGGTCCGGACCGAATCCACGTCCTGATCGAAGCGGTCGTTCTCGTACCACCACTCCCGCCAGAACCAGTCGAGCCGGCGGCCGGCGACGTTTTCCATGGTCCGGAAGAAGTCCGCCGGCGCCGGATGCTTGTACGCCCACCGCTGGATGTAGGCGCGGAAGGCGTCGTCGAACAGCTCGGGACCAAGGATCTCCTGCCGCAGCAGCTGCAGGCCGACACTCGGCTTGACGTACGCCGAGATCCCCAGCAGGAACGGATTGATGCGGTCGGGGTTGATCATGATCGGCTGGTCGACGCCCGCGGCCATCACCCGCTCGATGGTGTGCCGGTCGGCGGCGGCCCGCTGCATTTCGGTGCCGTTCTGGGGGTAGCGCCGCGCCTCCGAGAACATGTTGATGAAGGTGTTGAACCCTTCGTCCTGCCACATGTATTCGCGTTCGTTCGAACCCACGATCATCGGGAACCAGTTGTGGCCGATCTCGTGGGTGATGACGTTGTACAACCCGAACTTGTCATTGCTGCGCGCTTCCATGGCGAGCATCGGGTATTCCATGCCGCTGATCGGCCCCTCGACCACCGAAATCCGCGGATAGGGATAGGGAAACCAGCGCTCGGAATACTCCTCGATGGACATCCGGGCCTGGTCGGCGGCGTCATTCCAGATGGTCGCCGCGCTGGGGCGGTAATACGCGTTGGCGACAGTTCCCTTGTAGCTCGATGCGTCCCAGATGTAATCCGGCGCACCGGCCCACACCGCATCGCGAACGTTGTGGGCGGCGAATTTCCACGTCATCATGCCGCTGCTCCGCGGCCGCGCCTTGCCGCTGACCAGCTCCGCCTGGGTCACGACCGGAATGGTGGTATCGGATTTTGCCGCCATCGCCAGGCGGTGGATCTCGTCCGGCGTGAGCACCGCCGCGGGATTCTGCAGCGTCCCGGTTCCGGCCACGATGTAGCCCGCCGGCACCGTCACGGCGACGGTGTAATCGCCGTAGTCCTCGTAGAACTCGCCCTGTCCGAGATAGGGATCGGTATTCCAGCCGCGGATGTCGTCGTAGACGCACACCCTGGGATACCACTGGGCGATCTCGTACAGCGAACCGTCGTGGCCCATGCGATCCGCGCCGTGTACCGGCACCAGGAAGTGCCAGCTGGCCTCGAACGTGGCCGTGGTGCCCGGGGCGATCGGCCGCGCCAGTTCGACCTGCGTCACGGTGCCGTTGTCGATCAGGTGCAGCGCCACGTGCTGCGCGGGTCGCTTCCCCGCCGCCGGCAGCACCTGGTCGTACGATTCGATGACGTCGCCGCCTTCGAAATCCTGCGCCCCGAAGCGGGAATTGGCCGGATAGATGAACGAATTCAGCGAATTGTGCTTGAACGCGTTCTGCTCGGTCTGGATCCAGATGAAGCGCAGCGTGTCGGGCGAACGGTTGGTGTAGCGCATCACCAGGTGGCCGCGCACCATATCCTGGGCGGTGTCGAGCGTGGCCTGCAGATCGTAGCTGGCGCCGTTCTGCCAGTAGTCCGGACCGGCCATGCCGCTCCCTTCGCGGAACGCATTCGGCGACGGCAGGACGGTCAGCGGCGCGAAGATGGAAGTGTCGGACACGGGGTGAAACGCCGGCCGGGGCGTCTGCTGTGCGGACAGCGGCGCGGCAACAAGCAGCAATACCAGCGGAATCCTGGACATCATCACACTCTCAGGTTGGAGGCAGCGGGCGTGGGCTGTACTGGCCGGGGCCGAGATCGACACCACTCTTCGTGGTGTCGGTGCTGTGCCGCTCGACCATGGGGGCGCCGGTGGGCACCAGCGCGGATCCGCAGACCCGGATGTCGCAGGTGTGCCGGGCCGCGGCCGCGCGGACCGACACCGTTCGCCGGGCAGCGACCAGCATCACCTGCGCGCACCGCGTACCGCCCATGGCAGACCCCGGCATCCGAGGGAAAGGGGACAGAGGCCCCCAAACCTAGGCGGACCGGGGCCGCGGCGCGAGGGAAATGGCAGGGCCGCGAACCCCGTCGATCGGGATCCGCGGCCTCCGGAGATCTGCGGAGCGGCCCCGGGGTGCTACTGCTGCACCGTCTGCATCAGGTTGAAGATCGGCAGGTACATGGCGACGATCATGCCGCCGACGATGACGCCGAGGAACAGGATCATGATCGGCTCCAGCAGCGAGAGCAGGCCGCTCACGGCGACGTCGACCTCGTCGTCGTAGAAGTCGGCGATCTTGCTGAGCATCTCGTCGAGGCCGCCGGTCTGCTCGCCGACGGCGATCATCGAGATCACCATCGGCGGGAAGACGCCGGACTTCTCGAGCGGCGCGGCGATGGTGTCGCCGCCGGCGATCGACGACCGCGACGCCATGATGGCGTCGTGGATCACGGTGTTGCCGGCGGTCTTGGCGGTGATCTCCAGCCCGTCGAGGATCGACACGCCCGAGGAGACCAGCGTGCCCGAGGGTGCGGGTGAAGCGCGAGACCGCCGACTTGCGGAGCACGTCGCCGAGCACCGGCATGCCGAGCAGGATGCCGTCGACCCTGCGGCGGCCTCGGCCGTGGCTGTAGATACCGCTTGAACGCGAAGTAGACCGACGGCCGACGCCATCGGACGCACCGCCACCAGAAGCTGCGCAGGAAGTCCGACAGCCCGATGACGATCCGGGTCGGCAGCGGCAGCTCCATGTGCACCGACTCGAACATGCTCGCGGAACACCGGGATGACGAAGATCAGCAGCACCGCGATGGCGCCGATGGCGACGGTGAAGATCACCGCCGGGTAGATCATCGCGCTCTTCACCTTGCGGATCAGCTTGTCGTTCTTTTCCAGGAAGGTCGCCAGGCGGAGCAGGATGGTGTCGAGAATGCCGCCCGCCTCGCCCGCCGCGACCATGTTGACGTACAGCGTCGAGAAACGCCGTGGGGTGCTTGCCGAGCGCGTCGGCGAGGGTGTTGCCGGCCTCGACGTCGATGCACCACGCCGCGGGCGACGTCCTTGAGCTTGGGGTTGCTCGGTCTGCGCCGGCGAGGATGTTGAGCGACTGCACCAGCGGCAGGCCGGAGTTGATCATCGTGGCGAACTGCCGCGTGAAGATGACGACGTCGCGGGTGCTGATCGACCGCCCCGGCAGCGACAGCTTGATCTCCTTGCGGCGCCTCGCGCAGCGACACCAGCAGCAGCCGGTTCTTGCGCAGGTGCCCGACGACCTCGTCGCGGGTGGGCGCGTCGAGGTTGCCCTTCATGATCTGGCCCGTGGTGGCGTTCTTGGCGGTGTATTCAAAGACCGGCATCGGTTCCCCCGGTGCAGTTCAACCGGACCGCCTGCCGCCCGGCACGCGAATAGCGGTAGATCGGTCGGCCGCCCCGGTCCGCCGACCGCCGGCTCATCCGACGCCGCCAGCCGCACCTCGGCGATCGCCTGCTCCTCCACCGGCGTCTCGCCGATCGACCGCAGGAACTCCGACGGGTTGGGCGACACCCGGACGCATTCCTCCTTGGACACCTCGCGGCGTCATGTACAGCCTGGTAGAGCGCGTCGTTCATCGTCTGCATGCCGTGCTTCTTGCCGGCCTGCATCAGCGAGTAGATCTGGTGGACCTTGTCGTCGCGGATCACCGCCCGGATCGCCGGCGTCGCGATCATGATCTCGGCCGCCATCACCCGGCCCTTCCCCGTCAGCCTCGGGCAGCAGCGTCTGGGTGATGACGCCTTCGAGCACGAACGCCAGCTGGGCCCGCACCTGCGACTGCTGGTTGCTCGGGAAGACGTCGATGATGCGGTTGATCGCCTCCGGCGCCGAGTTGGTGTGCAGCGTCGCCAGGGCCAGGTGGCCGGTCTCGGCGATGGTGAGCGCCGCGGCGATCGTCTCCAGGTCGCGCATTTCGCCGATCAGGATCACGTCCGGGATCCTCGCGCAGCGCGTACTTGAGCGCCGAGGCGAACGACGGCGTGTCGGTGCCGACCTCGCGCTGGTTGACGATGCAGCCCTGGTGGCGGTGGATGAACTCGATCGGATCCTCCACCGTGATGATGTGCCCGGTGCGCTCGCTTGTTGATCTTGTCGATCATCGCCGCCAGCGTCGTCGACTTGCCGGAGCCGGTCGGCCCGGTCACCAGCACCAGCCCGCGGGGCCGCTCGGCCAGCTTGGCGGTGATCGGCGGCAGCCGCAGCTCCTCGAACGACTTGACGCTGAACGGAATCATCCGGATCGCCATCGCGACGCAGCCCCGCTGCTTGAAGACGTTGCCGCGGAACCGCGCCAGGTTCTGGATGCCGAACGAGAAGTCGAGCTCGTCCTCCTGCTCGAAGCGCTTCTTCTGCGCCTCGGTGAGCACCGAGTACGCCAGCGCCAGGGTGTCCTTGGGCCCGAGGACCTCGTCGACGCTGGCATCCACCAGCTCGCCGTCGACCCGCAGCTTGGGCCGCACGCCGGTGGTGAGATGCAGATCGGAGGCATCCTTGGCGAGCATCTCTTCCAGCAGGCTGCGCAGGTTGAGGGTCATTCGCTCGTCTCCTTGACGACTTCCTCGAGCGTGGTGATCCCCGTTCTCGAGTTTCTTCATGCCGTCCATCCGCAACGTCAGCATCCCTTCGGCCACGGCCTGGTCGCGCAGCTCCACGGTCGAGGCGCCGGTGAGCACCATGCGCCGCAACGCCGGAGCTCATCGCCATGACCTCGTACAGGCCGGCCCGCCCCCGGTAGCCGGTGCCGCCACACTGTCGCAGCCGGTGCCCGCTGGAAATAGGCGATCCGCCGCAGCGGCTCGAGGTTCGTCCGACAGGGCCCGCAGCTCGGCGTCGGTGTAGGTCACCGGCGCCTTGCACTCGGTGCAGATCCGCCGCACCAGCCGCTGCGCCACCACCAGGTTCACCGCGCTGGCCACGTTGAACGCCTCGATCCCCATGTCGATCAGGCGGATCGACCGTGCTCGGCGCGTCGTTGGTGTGCAGCGTCGACAGCACCAGGTGGCCGGTGAGCGCCGCCTTGATCGCGATGCCCGCCGGTCTCCAGGTCGCGGATCTCGCCGATCATGATGATGTTCGGGTCCTGGCGCAGGAACGCCCGCAGCGCCGCCGCGAACGTCAGCCCGACCTCCGGCCGCACCGGCGACCTGGTTGATCCCCGGCAGGTTGTACTCGACCGGATCCTCGGCCGTCATGATGTTGGTCTCGACCGTGTTGATCCGCTGCAGCGCCGAGTAGAGCGTGGTCGTCTTCCCCGATCCCGTCGGGCCGGTCACCAGCACCATCCCGTACGGATTCAGGATCGCCCGCATCAGGTCGGCTTCCGCCTTGGGCTCGAAGCCGAACTTGGTCAGGTCGAGCGTCAGGTTGCCCTTGTCGAGAATGCGCAGCACGATCTTCTCGCCGAACAGCACCGGCAACGTCGAGACCCGGAAGTCGATCACCCGGGTGCCCATCTTCAGCTTGAGCCGGCCGTCCTGCGGCACGCGCCGCTCGGCGATGTTGAGCTGCGACAGGATCTTGACGCGCGAGGTCAGCGCCGCCTTCATCTTGAGCGGCGGCTTCATCACTTCCTGCAGCGCGCCGTCGATCCGGTACCGGATCCGGATCTCGTGCTCGAACGGCTCGATGTGGATGTCCGACGCCCCGCGCTTGACCGCGTCGGTCAGGATGCCGTTGATCAGCTTGACGACCGGCGCGTCGTCGACCGCGGCCTGCAGCGCCGCCGCCGCTCCTCGTCCTCCTCCTTGACCACCTCGACGTCCTCGCCGATCCCCTCCATCTCCTTGAGGATCGTCTGCAGCTGCTCGTCGCCGGTTTCGTAGTGCCGCTCGATCAGCGTGCGCAGCGTCTGCTCACCGGCCAGCACCGGGAACAGGTCGTAGCGGGTGATGAACTTGAGGTCCTCCAGCAGCCCCTGGTCGGCCGGGTCGGCCACCGCCACCGTCAGCGTGCGCCCCTCCCGCTTGAGCGGCAGCACCATCCGCTTCAGCGCCAGGTCGGCCGGGATCAGCCGCAGGATCCGGGGATCGACTTCGAACCGGGAAAGGTCGACCGCCGGCATCCGGTACTGCCGGGCCAGCACCTTGGTCAGCTCCAGCTCGTCGATGACCCCCTGCCGCACCAGGATCAACCCCAGCCGCTGGTGGCTGCGTCCGCTGCTCCTGGAGCGCCGCCGCCAGCTGTTCGCGCGTCACCAGCCCCTGCGACAGAAGCAGCTCTCCCAGCCGGTCGGCCGACGGGGCTCCGCCGGACGGGGCAGAGCTGGGGTTCGGGTGCGGTGCGGTCATCCCGGCCCCGAGGTGCAAGGGGAGTGCCCCGGGGCCCGGGACCCGGCGCCGGACACGGGCTAGTGAATCGTGACTCGGCCGGTCAGGCGGGCCGACCAGCCCGGCTGATGCCGGGCACTCGCCGGAGGTCGTCCAGTTCGCGAAATGGGCCGGCGCTGTCGCGAAATGCGACGATCGCCCGTGCCCTGCGCCGGACCGATGCCCGGCAGGGCGTCCAATTCGCGCCACCGTCGCCCGGTTGAGGTCGGCACCGTACCCGGGTGGTCGACCCCTTGAGCTTCGGCCGGGACGCCCCCAAACGAAAGGTGGCCGGCCAGCCGGGAGAGGAGCGCCGGGCCCGATCCCGCGTGACCGCGCCGAGGGCGGCGAGCCGCCGAACGCCCCACGGCTTTCTCGCGATCCGCCACGATCCGCCTGGCCAGCGCCGGTCCGACCCCGGGGAGCCGGTTCAGTTCCTCGGCGCGTCGGCCCGGTCGACGTCGATCCGTTCGCTGTCGCCCAGCGGCCGGGCCTGGCGCACGGATCGAATCGCGGTGGGCAATCGGGTCGCCGTCGGCGGCGGGATCGAAGAGCGTGGCGGCGACCGGCGGCGGCGCCGGCTGGGCGGCCACGGCCCGGAGCAGGTGCCCGGCGAGACCCAGGGCCAGCAGCACCGCGAGGGCGCGTCGTTCCCGCGCGGGAAAGTGGCAGGAGGCCATCGCGGCAGACGTACGCCGCCGGTGGCGAGCTCCCGCTCGCCGGGGATCATTTCTACTGCGCGCCGGATCACCGCCACCGCGACATTGCCCACCGCATCGAGGCTCTGCCGCCGACTCCTTGTCCATGCGTGTCTTCGGGCGTGTGCCAGGCGGATAGTGATAGTCGATGATGTCGATCGGCCCGGATGCCGGCGTCGATCAGCGGGATGTGGTCGTCGGTGATGGCGCCCCTGCGGCTCGCGGATGAAGATGTGGCCGTAGCCCAGTTGCGTCGGCGACGTTCCAGACCATGTCGACGACGTCGGGCGCGGCGATCTGCGAGTAGCGGCTCGATCGGGATCCGCAGGTCCTTGTGCGCCCACCATGTCGAACAGCACCGCGAAGAGCGGCGTCCGGCCCGGACAGCGGATGGGCGGCGTAGTAGGTCGCCCCGATCAGCACGTCGACATCGCGGCCGGCCGAACGCGCCGTAGTCCTCGCCGTCGACGAACAGCAGGTCGACGCCGAGGTCGGGCGGCTGGCGGCCTTGCAGCGCATCGGCCACGCCGAGGAGGATGGCCACGCCCGACCCGCCATCGTTGGCGCCGGGCATCGGCGCCGTCGTGTCCTTCGGAATCGGGCGCCGTCGGCGTGCGGCCGGGTGTCCCAGTGCGCCAGGTAGAGGACCCGCTGCGTGGCGCGCGGGGTTGAACTGGGCCAGATGTTGGTCATCTCGATCGAATCGCCGTGCGGCGGTGTGGTGCCACCACGTCTGCAGCACCACGGTGTCGGCCCGGGCGCGGGCCAGCGAATCGAGCCAGCGCGCCTCGGCGGCGTGCCCGGCGTGCCCGGGAATCCGCGGGCCGAACGCCACCTGCGTCGCGGCGTACTGGTAGGCCTGCTGTGCCGTTGAATTCCCTGGCCGGCGGCCGCCGCCGCGCCGCCGCAGGCGGCGGCCAGCCCGATCAGGACGACGGTGCATGTCGGTCGCATTCAGTGGAGCCCCACGGCTTCGAGCGGGATACTCGCCTGCAGGTCGATGGTGATCACCGACCGCTTCTGGTCCAGGTTGCGAATATCGTTGAATACGTAGCCAAGGACCAGACCGGTCGATACCCCGCCGCCCATCGCCGCCGTGAATCCGCCCGCGGACTTCGATGTGCCGGGTGTCCGACGGACGGGACGCAGGTGCGAATCGCTCGACTGCTGGATGCAGGCGTAGCTGTTGAGCTGCTCGACCGTGAGCTGGGTCTGCAGCGAGCGCCGCAGCCTGGAAATCACCCGCGGCAGCTTGATCGTGCCAGCTCGCGGTCAACGTCATGTGGCTGTCGCGGCTCTGGCTGATGTTGCCGTTGCCGACGGTGCTGGTCTGGCTCGCCGAGGCGTCGAACCCGAGATTGACGCCGTTGCTCAACGTCACCACCGCGTTGGGGCTGAAGGTGCGCTGGTCGGAGCTGTTGCTCGATCCGGCGCCGCCGGCCAGCGGCGTCGACGACGGGCGTGGTGCGCGCTCGAGGGTCGAGCCCGACCCGCACCAGGCTGATCATGCCGCCGCGGAACGTCTGCGCTCCAGCTGACGTTGCCGTTCGGCCAATCGGTCGAGCGGGCCGTGGTCAGCAGGAAGCCGGTGCCGTCCTGCTGGTAGTGGTCGCTGCGTGTCGCCGAGTACGACAGCGCCGCCGACACCCCGGCCGGAAGTCGAGGACGACGTCGTCACGGTGTTGACTCCGTCGTTGATCACGCCGATGGCCGTCTGCCCGCCGTGGGAGAGGAACTGGTCGAGCGATCCCAGCGCCAGCTGATAGCTCCAGCCCGGGAGTGAAGGTCGCCAGGTCGTAGGTCGACTGGAGGCGTGTGGCGCTGGATGAACTGCATCGGCCGCATCTGCGCCACGAAGCGCGCCACGGCGCTGGAATCACCGAACAGCCGCCGCAGCGCGATCGACGGATCCACCGCCACCTGGATCTGGATGGTGCGCGAGTTGTTGAGCGTCTGCGGCAGGATGTAGGCGCCGGCGGTGTCGCCGTCGATGCTGCACCGGATTGCGGCTGGTGAGGCTCCGCGACAGGACGAAGTTCGACTGCACCGACAGCCTCCGTCCTGAGCCAGCTGGCCAGGCGCGGGCGAGAGCCCCACGGTGTTCGCCACGGCGCGATCGCGTTCGACGCCGATGTCGGTGCCGAACAGCGCCTGGCGCGAATCGGCCGCGAGGCGGCCGAGCGAGGTGGTGTCGGAGTAGTGGCGCAGGTCGCGGGTGCTGGACCAGTCGCTGGTCACCGACCAGCATGCTGAGCGGCTGCCAGGTCATGCCGGCGTTGTTCCGCCAGAGGTACTGCTCGGTGGTGACCGGCTTGAGGATCGTGTCGCTGAGCCGCTCGATCGGCACCGAGATACGAGGTGAAATCGCCCTGGCTGTGCGACAGAGTTCGACGTCAGGTGCAGTCCGGTGGGCCACCAGGCCACCGCGGCGTCGGCCAATCCCTGGCCGGCGAGACTCTGGCGGAACCACGCCGGGCAGGCCGCTCACCAGGCCCCGCAACCCCAGTCCGGTGGTGTGGCGCGACACGTTCAACTGGTAATCGAGGCCGACGTTCCACGCCGACGCCGACGCGTCGCTCAATTCCGTGGTGGTGGCGCCGGTGGCGCCGGTGGCGGTGAGCGACCACGGATCGAGCAGCAGCTGGGGCAGCAGGTGTCCGGCCTTGATGCTCCGCCGGATCGAGAACGACCACGTGGTGGTGTTGCTGTGGGGGATCCGCAGGCCGCTCAGCCCCGGACCGGCGACGTCGGTGCCGCTGAGCAGGTTCGGGGTCACGTGTCCGTTGGTGCTGGTGAACGTGAGCGGGATCGCCAGCCCGAAACGCCGCGGCAGGAATCGCTCGACGTGCACCGTGCCGGTCGACGTCAACGTCCGGGTCGTCTGATAGCTCGGATTCTGGCCCATCAGCCGGAACTGGCCGCCCTCGGCGACATAGCCGACATCGAACTGCGCCACGTCGGCCGCGAGCAGCTGCGCGGTCATTGCCCCGGCCAGGCCGATCTGCGAGATCGGCGCCGACGCGCGGATGTCGTCCACCCACAACTCCGTCTCCGGAATGGCGGCCCCGCTCGAATCGGGATAGTAGATGCCGGCGCTGATCTCCTGGACCGCCGCGAGATTGGGCGGATTGACCTGCGGGTCGTGCACCTGCACCACGTAGGGCCCGTTACACGCCACCCATGCCGTGGGGTCGCCGCCGCAGGCCGGGTCGCTCACCGGGGTGTTGCTCTGCAATCGTTCGTTCTCGATCTGCTCGCGCAGCGCCGTCCATTGGCTCAGGTCGATCACCAGCTCCGGGTCCCAGGTCATCGTCGACGCCGGGGCGCGATACATGTAGAAGTTGTTGGCGTCGCTGCCGATCTTGACGAACGCCTGCAGCGGCCCGCCATCCCACCCCGGGCCCCGGCCGTGAACCCAGACCCGCAACTCCCGGTACGCCAGCAGATTCTGGCTGCCGGTCAGCAACCGGGTGTAGCCCTCGGCCCGTTCGCCCGGCAGCAGGTCCTGCACCACGATGCGGAGCGACTTCTCGTTGATCTGCTGCGCCAGCTGACTCTGACCGGTGGTGACGGTGGTGGCCGCGTTGCCGATGCCCGGCGGCGAGGTGTACCCCAGTTCGATGTTCTGCGTCGACACCGAGCCGATATCGACCGCGCCCTGCGGCTGCGCCGTGGACCCGCCGATGCCCTTGATGGGGCTGCCGGCGCGCTCCGCCCACGCGGAACCGGTCAGCTGCATCCGCGCCAGCGCGAAGTGCACCGTCGAATCCGCGCCGGCGCGCGGCGGCACGACGAACGCCACCCGCATCTGCTTGACCAGCCGGATGTCCGGTGTCCCGATGGTGTCGCTCGGCGCGCGGAGCGGCACGTGGTACAACGTCCACGTCGCGGTGTGACCGAGCGAATCGGTGACGGTGTGCGAGCGCACCGAGTCCTTGGCGGCCGAGTCGCCGAAATCGATGATGTAACGGAACACGTCGTCGTTGGGCCCCTGGGCGTCGAGGACGTTGTCGCCGTCGAGATCCTCGGTGTCGGGATTGCCGTTGCCGTTGGTGCAACGCTCGCCGAGATCGCCCCAGGGAAAGAGCAGCACCTGCGCGCCCAGCGACCGCTGGCAGAGCGCCGGATGGCGGATCACGATGCCGCCCGGGCCGAAGACGCTGTCGGGACGGTCGCCGAGGATGCCGATGTCGTCGGTCACCGCGCTCCAGGTGCCGAAGGTCGACTTCTCGGTGTCGAGCCGCCCGCGCCCCACGTACTGCCGGCCGGTCCAGACCGTATCGGTCGGCGACACCACCACGAAGCTGTCGGGCGCGAGCGCCACGGCGTCCTCGCTCACCTTGCCGAGGTCGATCACCATCTCCAGGTGCGCCGCCTCGACCGGATGGCCGCCCGATTCGTACAACCAGAACTCCAGGTAGTCGTTCCGGCTCAGGTCGACGCCGGTGTTCGACAGCGCCGTGGTGAAGGTCCGCCACTCCGGATGCAGCTCGCGATGCGGCATGTGCCAGTGCTCGGCACCGGTCGAGTCGACCTGGCCGCCTTCGCTGTCGGCGTGCAGCGCCATGAACAGCACCGTTTCCGGCACTGCCGGCGTCGACGACGTGGTGGTGACGATGGTCGGTATCGATGTCCTGCGAATAGAACTTGGCCGGCTTGCCGTGAATGTCGGGAACCAGGTTCTGCCAGGTGAGCTGCACCGCGTCGGCGAGGTCGAACCCGCCGCCCAGGCCGACGTTGGCCAGCCCGGCGCCCGACTGCGGCGCCGATCCGGGCACCCACGCCGTCTCGGCCAGCGAAATCGGGATGCCGTTGTCGTTCTCGAAGTCCTCGAGCACCGCCGCGCCGGATCGATTGGGATCGGGGCGCGAGAAATCGAGCTCGCCGTTGAGGTGAAGGCTGGACGGCGCGGTGGTGTGCCCCACGCCGATCCGGTTGAGGAAGCTGGTCACACCCGGCGCGTCGAACGTGAAGTCGCCGCTGACGCCGCCGATCAGTGACGCGCGCGGCTCGTAGCCGATCGGCGGGCGGGTGAATGCCGTGGCCTCGGCCTGATACAGCGCCATGGCATTGATCCGTGTTGTACTTGCCCAGCTGCCACGTCCCGGTCAGCCCGGCGATCGACGTCGGCGCCACCGCGTAGAAGTTCCGCTCGGCAAACCGCACCCTCACGGTGCCCGAACCCGAGGGAAACAGGTCGTTGGGATCGAGGAACGTGATCCGGCCGGTGGTGTAATCGATGGTGTAGTCGATGTCGCGGGTCAGCTGCCGGCCGTTGACTTCGACGGTTTCGCTCTGGTCGCTGATCTGCACCGCGTCGAGCGTCACGCCGGATCGATCGCCGCCGCCCTGGGCGCTGAACGTCAGGTGCAGCGAGAATTTCGACGGCGGACCCTGGCTGAGCAGCAGGTATTCCGGCGTGCGATAGAGCGAATCGTTGCGCTCCGACGATGCCAGACGGCTGTCGGCGAACGGCTGCGCGTTCGGGAAGATCACGAACGCATCCTGGATGGTCTGGCTGGCCTGCGGATCGCGGGTCCGCGGAAACACCCGGTTGTCGATGTCGAGCACCGCCGCATCGCTGGGCACCGCCAGCCCCATCAGCGAGAGGAAGGTCCCGGCCGCCGAACTGTCGGGGCGTTCCGAGTTGCCCTGCAGCACCGCCAGACTGAGACTGGAACGGACCAGCGAGCTCCCCGCGATCAGGTAGGCCTGGCGCATTTCGTACGGGAAGACCGGCGAGGACGGGCCCCGGTTCGGCAGGTAGATCAGCCGCAGCGGTGTCGTCCGCGCTGCGGATCGTCGACCGCCGGAAACGTCCCGACCGTCGTCCCCGCCTTGGTCTGGTAGCTCACCGCCAGGTAGTCGCTGGGATTGATCCTCCCGGAGAGCACGAACCAGAGTCCCGGACGGATCGAGCCAGTAGTCCTTCCCGGCCTCGAGCAGGCGCCACCGGATCGGGCCGGCGGTCTCGCTGCCGTTGGCGCCGACGGCGGTGATGCCGGCGTAATTGGCGTTCTGCCCGGTCGACGCGTTGGCGGCCACGTAGCGGTATACGCGCACCTGGACCGGCTGCTGGTCGGCGGGCAACGTGATGGCTGCCGGCGTTGAGCGGATCGACGGCGGGATAACCCGGCAGCGTGCGGGGATCGACCACCCAGAAGAACTGGTCGGCGGCGTAGTCGAGGTCGCGCTCCAGCTTGTCGGTCGGTTCGGTGGTGGTGGCACCCACCTGGATGGTCCGGGTCGCGACCTGGCTCCCCTTCTGCGTGGCGAAGATGCCCTGCAGCGTCAGCGGCCCGAACTGGGCTGACGGCACTGATCGCCGAAGTTGTTGACCGGGATGGTGGCGGCGAGAAACCGCGACGACGGCGCCTGGAACGTCACCGACCCGATGTTCACCGCTGGAGCTTCTCGTCTTCGAGCCCGACGTAGCGCGCGCTGATGGTATTGGCCGTCGCCAGGTCCCGCTTGGTGTCGAGGTCGACGTTGATGTGGAACCGCTGCAGCAGCACGCCGCTCGATTGCAGCACCAGCTGGTTGTCGATCTGCGGCGCGGTGAATCCGCCCGAGCACCCCGACGTCGGATCCTGCGCCAGCGCCGGCGTGCACGCCAGGTTGCGTTGCCGGGAGGTGCTGAGGTCGAACCGCAGCTGGCCGCTGAAATGGACGTCGGCGGTGTTCTGCGACAGGCCGAAGAGTCCGCTGTGATCGGCGACCACGGTGTCGGCGACGCGGCTGCCGTAGCAGGCTGCCGAGCAGCAACTGGCGAAAGACGATCGCCCGGTGCCAGCCGCTGCGATGCCACCATGGCCGAATCGAAGGCCTCGAGCAGCCGGTCGGACGGGACCACCGGACCCCAGAGCCACGGCTCGTCCAGCTGGCGGATGCGGATCGTCGCCGGGAGCTGTTCCGGACAGCGTGGCGCGGAACCCGATCGGGTGGCTGGCCGTGTCGGCCAGGGTCGGCGCGGACCGGCGCGGACGCCGGCAGCTGCGCCCGCAGTGCCGCCGGGAACAGGGTCAGGATGACGGCGAGGGCCCGAGCCAGGTTGGGCACAGAACGGATGACCTGCTGATTAGCTTGGAGAATGGAGTGTCGAAAGGTAGGCCGGGAACGCCGGCGCCCACAACCGCACCTCCGCCACACCTGACATGCGCCTGATCTCACGCCACATCCTGCGAGCGCTGGCGGCGCCGTTCCTGTGGGGGCTGGTGGCGCTCACCGGGCTGCTGCTGCTCAACCAGCTGGCGCCGCTGATCGACCAGTTCGGCGGCAAGGGCCTCCACGCCAACGTCATCGTCGAGGCGGTGCTGCTGACCCTGCCGGCGCTGCTGGCGCTGAGCCTGCCGATGGCGGTGCTGGTGAGCACCCTCTACGGCTACAGCCAGCTCGCCGCCGACCTCGAGACTGGTGGCGATGTACGCCACCGGCATCTCGGTCTGGCGGATGGCGCGGCCCGCCCTGCTCGGCGGCCATCGTGGTCGCGGCGGTGAACTTCGTCCTCTACGACCAGCTGGTGCCGTGGAGCAACACGCGGTTCGGCGCGCTGCAGGCGGCGGTGTTCAACAAGATGCCCACCCTGTCGCTGCGTCCTCAGGTGCTCAACCCCCTCCCGCCGACGTTCACCAAGTACGTGCTCAAGGCGTCGACGCATCGATCCGGTCACCGGCGCCATGACCGCCGTCCAGATCTACGATCTCAGCACCGGCTCGACTCCCGCAGCATCATCGTGGCCGACAGCGGCCGGATGGCCAAGTCGCCCAGCGGGACCGACCTGCTGCTGACGCTCTTCGACGGCGAGGCGCTGGAATACGAGCAGTCGGATCCGGGTCGCCTGCAGCGGACCGTGTTCGTGACCGACCAGGTCCGGATCAGGGACGTCACCAACCAGCTGCAGCTTGCGTCGCAGGTCGACAACCGGAGCGACAACCGCTCGATGACCGGATGCGAATTGCTCGACGCCCGCGACGAAGCGCAGCGGCAGACCGATGCCGAGATCCAGGCCGCTGAATTCTACACCCGGCGCGACCTGCACTATCTCAACGCGCTGCCACCGGTCGCGCAACCGGCCGTCCACATCGCCGTCGCCGGTCGCCGCACTGCGGCGGCTACCGGAAGGTCGAGGCCTGGTTCCGGCGGCTCATCCTGCCGCCGGCGCTGCACGCCCAGCAGCCGGTCCGGCACGCCCGCCGCCCCGGCGCAGCACCCGGCCAGCCGCGACGCCAGCAACCGCGACCGGTGCCGGTGGCAGCAGCCCGGCGCGCCGGCGGCGTGCACCACCGCGGTTCCTCGTGCCACCGGTCGGTCTCGCCGACCTCGGCCGACGGCCTGCCGACCGCGGCACCGCTCGCCGGCCAGACCTCGCGCGCCATCGCCGATTATCACCTCAGATGCTCGGCTATGCCGTCGAGTTCCACAAGAAATTCGCCATCCCGCTCGGCTCGTTCTGCTTCGTGCTGCTCGGCATCGCGCTGGCGCTCAAGTATCCCCGCGGCGGGATCGGGCTGGTCATCGGGGCCAGCCTCGTCATCTTCCTCGGCTTCTACATCCTGCTGATCGGCGGCGAGAACGTGGCCAAGAAGGGCTACCTCGAGTCCGGCGCTGGCCATCCAGGGCCCGCTGATCCTGCTTCACCGTGCTCGGCCTGCTGGCCGCTCCAGGGCGCCAACCGCGAGATGGGCAGCACCCGCTCGGGGGGCATGCTGCAGGGACTGTTCGGCTGGCTCCGCCGGGTCCGGACGGCCGCGATGAAGTGTCTTCGGCGTGCTCGACCGCTACGTGGTCCGCCAGTGGATGAGCGACCTTCCTGCTGTCGGTGCTCGGCGTGCCGGCGGTCGCCACGCTCATCGACCTCTCGGAACGCTTCGGCAAGCTCAGCCGACCGGCGGCATTCCGCTCGCACGACATCTTCCTGGGCCAGGCGTATCTCTTCCCGTCGAAGATGGCGATGCTCTTTCCGGCGGCGGTGCTCTTCGGCACCGTCTTCACGCTCAACGCCATGGGGCGTCACAACGAGCTGACGGCCGTCAAGGCGCGGCGGCGTGTCGTTCTACCGGTTGATCGCGCCGATGCTGCTGCTGGCGGCCGTGGCCGTGCCGGCCAACTTCGCGGTGCAGGAATGGTCGAGCTACAGCCACCGAGCAGCAGAAGGAACTGCAGGGCGACATCCGCTCTCACCCATGCGCAGCTGCGATTCAATTTCGCCTACGCCTCGCCGGACGGCTGGACGTGGGTGGGCAAGGAGCTCTATCGGGCGCCCGGCCGGGCCGTCGGCGTGCTGGGCCGCGGCCCGCGACCCGGCCGCCGGCCAGCCGCGCTGGACCATCGCCGCCGACAGCGCGCTGTGGGTGCGCCCCGGCCGCTGGCAGCTGCGCGACGGCGCCACGTTCGCGCTCGCCGACAGCGGCACCGCGGCAGTGTTCCGCTTCCGCTCCGAGATGCAGCGATGCGCTGGTCGAGGCCCCGGGACGCTGATGAGCGAGGACAAGCACGCCGAAGAGATGACGGCGTCGGAACTCAAGGCCTACCTGGCGCAGCTCCAGCGCATCGGCAGCCGGCCGGGATGCTCGCGGTGGACTACCGCCTCAAGTACGCCATCCCGTGGCCTGCCTGGTGGTGGCCCTCTTCGGCGCGCCGCTCGCCGTCACCAACCCGCGCGCCGGCGCCGCCCTCGGGCCTCGCCATCGCGCTCGGCACCACGCTGGTCTACCTCACCGGCGTGCAGATCATGAAGGCGGTCGGCGGCAAGGACCTCGTCACGCCCGGACGTGGCGGCGTGGTCGATGAACATCGTCTTCACGGTGATCGCGGGATTCTTCCTGCTGCGGGTGAGAACGTAGCCCACGGCCCAGAGCCCAGGTCGCTGTCCGGGAGGAGTGCAAACGGGGAGGCTTTCGCCTCCCCGTCGCATTGGTCCGGAACGACTGCCCGCTAGAACGTGTAGCGACCGCTCAGCAACAGCTTGTACCGCGAGCTGTTCGCCTGCACGGCGTTCAGGCCGCTCATGTTCATCAGCGTGTACTGGCCGCGCTGATTGTTGACGTCATAGCCGGACTCGTTGAGGATCGCCTGGTCCTCGAATCCGCGTCGTGGACTTGACCACGCCCCAGCTCGAGCTGAGCAGGTTGGGGAGGTTGAAGATGTCGAGCGACAGCTCGAACGACTGTCCCGCTGGCGGTCGGGAATCACCTTGCTGATGCGGGCGTTGACGAACTCTGCCACGGCCCGCGGCAGGTGTTGCGCACCATCAACGTCCCCCTGGCGCCTTGTTCAGGCAGGGGTCGCTGTTGATGTACTTGTTCAACGTGGCCCAGTCGGCCGGATTCTTGAGCGTGATGTCGGCCGAATCCCTCGGGACGTAGATCGGGTCGTTGCCGCCAGGCCGTCGCCGTTGGCATCGTTGTTGACCATGTACGTGAACGGCGTGCCCGAGACGCCGTGTAGGTGATCGACGCCTGGAACCCGAGCGGGATGTCGAAGATTCCCGTCAGGGCGATCTTGTTCGGCACGTCGAAGCACGAGGTTTCCAGCGGCCGGTTGTCGAGCGGCCCCTGCAACACGGCGAACTGCAGGTTCGAGTTGGAGATGCTGGACGTCAGGCACTCCCGGTCCTGGGTCTTGGAATGGGTGTACCCGGCGTTGAACGACAGGTGATCGCTGAACCGCTTGTTGAGCTGTATCGTCCCGGAATACGGAGTTGTCGCCGCTCTAGTTCGATTGGCGGATCACGTCGGCGTACGACGAACTGATCCGCTTCAGCGCCGATGACCGTCGCGATGCCGGAGGCGTTCGGGCGTGCCGGGCACGCCGTACTGCAGCCGGCCGCCTTCGCCCGGCCTCCGGTGCCCTGCACGCCCTGGATGTTGACGTCGTTGAGATAGAACTGGTTCAGCGTCCGCGTGTAGAGCAGGTCCACCGTCGCGACCATCCCCCACGGCAGCCGTGGTCCAGCCCGAGGGCCGCCCGCATCGTCTGCGGGAACTTGAAGCCGTGATCGAAGTAGACGATGGACGGCACCGGCGGGCTCGGCGGCCCGCCCGCGGCGCAGGTGGTGGGCTGGGAGGCGAGCCCGGTGGTGAACGTCGGGACCGCTGGCGCCGTTGCAGGTCAGCGTCGCCTGGGTGAGCCCCGAGTTGGCGTAGGCGTTCGACACCCAGACGTACGGCGGCCGGCCGCTGAACACGCCGACGCCGCCCCGGATCAGCGTGGACTGATCCCCGTTGACGTCGTAGTTGAATCCCGAGCCGCGGCGACACAGCGGGGCCGGTGCTGAAGTCCGCCGTGTTGCGCGACGTCGGTGCTCCGGTGGCGTGGCTGCCGTCGTCGGTATAGTGCGTGAACTGCACCGCGCCAGCGCCGGATTGGCGTCCGGCTTGGTCGGGCAGCAGCGGATCATCGACGCGTACGCCGTAGGTCAGCGCCAGCTTCGGCGTGACCTTCCAGATGTCCTGGGCGTAGACGCCGAGCTGGTTGACGTTGAACTGCGCCAGCGGGCCGTTCGGCCGGAGCGGCAGCGCGATCTCGTAGTGGTTGGGCGTGCCGGCATCGAGTGCCGCGGCGCTGGCAAAGCCCCAGACGCCGTACGAACCGGGGAAGAACTGGTTGTAGAACTTGAAGAACTCGTTGTGCGTGCCCACCGTCATCAGGTGCTGGCCCGCGGCGATGGTGAGGTTGTCGGTCACCTCGTAGTTGTTCTGCTTCAGCACGTTGCCCTGCGAGAACCGCTCGGCGCCGATCGCGATGGCGCTGCCGGTGCCCACGAAGATCAGCGGCGTGTTCATGCCCGGATTGCGAAGATCCTGGATCTTCTGGTAGCCGAGCAGCAGCTCGTTGGTGTACCGGTCACCCGAGCGCCACGTTGTAGCGCACCCGCGCCGTCTGGGTGGTGTTGTTGATCCGGTACCCGGCATTGCCCAGCTCGTAGCCGCTGCGGTAACCGAAGAACGATGAACTGCGGATCAGGCTGCCGTCGCTGGCGGTGACGTGGTTGAACGACACTTCCAGCTGGCTCCTGGCGTTCAGCTGGCCATTGAGCTTGACGAAGATGTCGTGGTCCGGCGTGTTGTCGGTGATCTGCCCGGCCGAACCGGGGTCGACCAGATTGGCCTTGGCCCACGTGGCAACGCTGTCGGCCTGCGCCTGGGTGACGCCGAAGGCTGCCTTGTCGATCGAATCGACGCCCTGCAGGTACGCGGTGAACGGCGACGCCCGGCTCTTGAGGTCGACGGCGGCGAAGAACTGCAGGCGGTTCCTGATGATCGGGCCGCTCAGCGTGCCGCCATACTGGTATTCGTGATAGGTGTTCAGCACATCGGTGCCGAGCGGCCCGCGGTCCACCGTCTTGCGGGCAAAATCCTGGGTCTGCCCGTAGCCGAAGAACGAACCATGAAACTCATTGGTCCCCGACTTGGTGACCGCGTTCACCAGGCCGCCGGTAAACCCGCCCTCGCGGACGTCGAACGGCGCAATCAGGATCTGGTATTCCTTGACCGCCTCGAGCGAAATCGGCCGCTCGTTCACCTGGCCGCCCGGCGTGCCGGTGGAGCCCAGGCCGAAGAGGTCATTGTTCACGCCGCCGTCGATCTGGATGTTGTTGTAGCGGTTGTTCTGCCCAGCCACCGAGGTGCCGTTGACCTGCGGCGCCGTGCTCATCAGGTCGGTGAAATTCCGCGACAGGGTCGGCAGGCGCAGAATGAGGGAGTCGCCGATCGTGGCACTGGCACCGGTGCGGGCCCGTGACAGCAGCGGGCTCTCCCCCTGCTCGGTGACCGTCAGGGCCTCGAGCGTCACCGCCGACTGCCCCATCGACAGGTCGACCGTGACCACCTGGCCCAGCGAGACCTGGATGCCGCTGCTGCGCCACCGGCCGATAGCCGATCGCCCGGGCCGCCAGGGTGAACGGACCGCCCGGCGTGACGTTCTCGAAGTCGAACTGGCCGCCTTCGCGCGTGACGCCGTGGTCCGCAATCCCGTCTGGGTGTTGACCAGCGAAAGCGTGACCCCCGCCACCGGTTGCCCGCTGGCGTTCATCACCGTGCCGCGAACGGCGCCGGTCGTTACCCCCTGCGCCGCCAGCGGACCCGCCACCGCGGCTCCGAGTAGCGCGAGCAGCAGCCACCTCCCACCACCGATTCTCTTCACACTGCCTCCAGGATTGGATGAAACCGTCGCTGGTCGGAATGCCCGGACAGGATTCTGCCCCGGGCGGGACAAGCCTGCTCCGAGCCGGAATGGAACCTCCGTCGGAACTGTCAAGGAGCGGTCACGACCGCGTGCCAGACGGAGCACAAGAACCTCGCGAGGACGATGTTCTGGCCGGGGGCGAGGGAGCCTCGTCGGCTCCCGCCGGCGATAATGTCATGCTTCGTTACAATGGGCGCAAGGAGGCCCCGGACCCGCCGCCATGGCTGCGCCGTTCCCATCCGCGCCACAGGAAGTACGCCGGCACGCCCGCCAGGATGATGCCGAACGTCACCCCGGTGTCCCGCGGGTTGGTGACCAGTGCGTTGACCACCATGCCGACCGAGGCGAGAAGGAACAGCGCCGGGGTGACCGGATAGCCCCAGACCCGGTAGGGTCGCGCCAGCCCGGGCTGGCGGACCCGAAGGATGAACACCCCCGCCACCGCCAGGGCGTAGAACGGCCAGACTCCGAGCACGAAGCGGTCGGCCAGCTGGGCAAAGGTGTTCAGCATCACGTAGGTCACCCCCAGCCCGGCGGCCAGCCAGATCGCCACCGACGGGGTCCGGAACCGGGGCGACACCCGGGCGATGACCGGAAAGAACAGCCCCCGGTCGCTCATGGCGAACAGGACCCTGCGGCCCGGTCATGATCGATCCGTTGACCGACCCGAAGCACGACAGCATGACGATACCGGCCAGGACGGACGCCCCGGCACGCCCCAGCATCGGAATCTGCTCCACCGCCGTGGCGGAGACCCGTTCCGACGTGGCCATCGTCGCCACCGGCAGCAGATAGAGATACGCGGCGTTGACGAGGAGATAGATCACCACGATCGCCAGCGTCCCGAGCACCAGCGCCCGCGGCAACGACCGCGCGGGGTTCTTCACCTCGCCCGCGGCGAAGGTGAGGTTGGACCAGCCGTCGTAGGTCCACAGCACCGGTACCAGCGCGGTGAGCATCGTCGACGCCGTCACCAGCCGGCCCGGCTCGGAGAAGTGCGCCGCCGAGCCCGTCCCCGCCCCGAAGGCAAAGGCCGCGAGCCCCAGCAGTGCGCCGTACTTGAGGACGGTGGTGACGTTCATCAACGCGGAGGCGTAAGAGATGCCGAGGCAATTGAGCACCGCGATCAGCAGGATCAGCGCGGCAGCCAGCAACTTCTCCTCGGAACGCGTCCAACGGAACGAACTGCCCGACATAGCCGGCAAAGATGATCGAGATGCCGCCCACCGCCGCGGCGCGGAAGACGGTGAGCTCCGCCCAGCCGTACATGAACGCGGCGAACTCGCCCTCGGCCTCGAGGATGTAGGCAAAGATCCCGCCGGAACGCGGCAATGCCGCCGCCAACTCGGCCACCGTGAGCGCGCCGCAGAGAGTGACGAGCCCGCCGATGGCCCAGACGGCCAGCATGGCGCGCGGTTCGCCCACCAGCCGCGCCACGTCGCTCGGCACCCGGAAGATGCCGCTGCCGATGGTGGTGCCGATCAGCACCGCCGCGGCGCTCCACGCCCCCAGCGTGCGCGGCAGGCGCTCGGCGCGTTCGGGCGTATCGGTCAGTCGGGTGGCCTTGCTGGAGGAAGGGGAATTCTACCGGGGTCAGGCGCCGGCGTCGATGATCGTCGCAACCGGCAGGACCGCCGCGGAACGCCGGACGGAAGCGGCAATGGCACCCCCGCCTCGCTTGAGAGGGGGGCCGCGGGCGGGTATCTTGGGACTGGACCAATACTGCTTCCAATTGCCCCGGATGTCCAGTAACCGCGGCAGGAAAGACGTTGCTCACCGATGCCTGAAGCCGCTCCGGCCGCCGTGGTCCGGACCCCCTCGCTGGCCGGCGACCTGGTCACCCTGACCAAGCCGCGGATCATCTCGCTGCTGCTGGTCACCACCCTCGCGCCGATGTTCATCACCCCGGCGGGGCTGCCGTCGCTGGCGCCAGCTGCTGATCGTCGCCGCGGCCGGCTACCTGATGGCCGGCGGCGCCAACGCCATCAACATGTGGTTCGATCGCGACATCGACGACAAGATGGTCCGCACCCGCACCCGGCCGATCCCGTCGGGCCGGATCACCCCCGGCGCGGCCCTCTTCTTCGGTGCCTCGCTCGGCGCCATCGTCGTTCGCCCTCTTCTGGTACCTCGTCAATCCGCTCAGCGCCTGGCTGGCGCTCGCCGGGCTGCTCTTCTACGTGCTGGTCTACACCGTCTGGCTCAAGCGCTCGTCGCCGCAGAACATCGTCATCGGCGGCGCCGCCGGCGCCTTCCCGCCGCTGGTGGGCTGGGCCGCGATGACCGGCCGCCTGAGTCTCGGCGCGCTCTACCTCTTCGCGATCATCTTCTACTGGACCCCGCCCCACTTCTGGGCGCTGGCGCTCAACAAGCAGCGCGACTACGGCGCGGCCGCGCGTGCCGATGATGCCGCAACGTCCACGGCGTCCGCGAGACCAAGCGCCAGATGCTGCTCTACACCCTGATGCTCATCCCGCTCACCATCATGCCCGCGGTGATCGGGCTCGACGGGCTGTTCTACGGCGCCGCCGCGCTGCTCCTCGGCCTCCGCTTCCTGCAGCTCTGCTGGCGGATCGTCCGCGAGGACGGCGTCACCGCCACCACCTGGAAGCTCTACAAGTACTCGCTGTCGTACCTGGCGCTGCTGTTCATCGCCATGGCGGTCGACCGGTGGATTCCGTTCGGCCATGCCGGACCAGGCCGCCCAGACTCGTCAACCTGAGCGCTGCGACCCGGGAGGACCCTGACACTGAGTCGAACGACGCAAACCACCCTCGCCGCGGCCGCTGCTGCGGCTCTGGCCGCGGGTCCGGCCCTACCGCGCCGGCCTCTACATCGCTGCGACGACCCTGATCCTCGCCTCCGCCATCACCCTCGGCTTCCCGATCGCCGTCAGGTACCTGCTCGACGCCGCCTCCCTGCACCACGACCGCACTCTCCTCAACCGCATCGCCCTGGGACTGCTGGTCGCCTTCGCATTGCAGGCCGTGCTCAACTACCTCCAGGTCTACTATCTCTCGGCCACCGGCGAGCGGGCCGTGGCCGGCCTCCGCCGGGAACTCTTCGCCAAGCTGCTGGAGATGCCGCCGGGCTTCTTTGCCGACCGGCGCACCGGCGAGCTCACGTCGCGCTTGACGATCGACATCGGGCTGGTGCAGGCGATCATGAGCAACCAGCTCGCCGAATTTGCGCGCCAGGGGCTGGCCCTGGTCGGCAGCGTGGTGATCCTGACCGTGCTGCAGTGGCGGCTGATGGTCACCGTCCTCGGCGTGGTGCCGATCGTGATCGCGTCGGGGTTCTTCTTCGGACGCCGCCTGCGCCGGATGTCCACCCGGGTGCAGGACCAGGTGGCCGACGCCACCGCGGTCGCCGAGCAGGCGTTCTCGCAGATCCGTGTGGTGCAGGGCTTCGCCCAGGAACCGCAGGAGCGCGAGCGCTATGACTCGCGAATCGCCGACGTGATCACCACGGCACTGCAGCGGGCCCGGTCGCGGGCGCTCTTCTTCGGCATGCTCACCTTCACCGTGTTCGGTGCCGTGACCGCGGTGATGTGGCAGGGCGGCCGCCTGATGCTGGCCGACGAGCTCACCGAAGGCGGCCTGATCCAGTTCCTGCTTTACACCATCACCATTGCCGCGTCCATCGGCGCGCTGACTTCCTTCTGGGCGGCATTCCAGGAGGCGGTCGGCGCCGGCAGAGCGGGTCTTCGAGCTGCTCGAGATGCCGCCGACGATCGCCGATCCGGCGCACCCCGTGCCGCTGCCGGCACGCGTCCGGGGCGAGGTGGAGTTTCGCGACGTGCGATTCCGCTATCGCACCGACGACCCTCGCGGGCCCCGCCACGCTGGAGCACCTCTCGCTCCATATCCGGCCGGGAGAGGTGGTGGCGCTGGTGGGGCCGTCAGGAGCCGGCAAGACCACCATCGCCTCGCTGGTGCCGCGCTTCTGGGACGTCGAGGACGGCGCCGTGCTGCTCGACGGGATCGACATCCGTACCCTGGCCCTGGCCGACCTGCGCCGCGCCATCGGGACCGTGCCGCAGGAGCCGGCGCTCTTCGCCGGGACGATCCGCGAGAACATCGCCTACGCCCGCCCCGCCGCCACCGACGACGAAGTCGAGGCGGCGGCGAAGGTGGCCAACGCGCACGACTTCATCACTCACCTGCCGGAGCAGTACGACACCGTGGTGGGCGAGCGAGGCGTCAAGCTTTCGGGCGGGCAACGGCAGCGGATCGCCATTGCGCGCGCGGTGCTCAAGAACCCGCCGGTGCTGATCCTCGACGAGGCCACCAGCTCGCTCGACAACGAGAGCGAGCGGCTGGTGGAGGCCGCGCTCGAGCGGCTGCAGGTGGGCCGGACCACGCTGATCATCGCCCACCGCCTGAGCACGGTGCAGCGCGCCGACCGGCTCATCGTGCTGGAGCATGGCCGGATCGTGGAACGCGGCACGCATGCCGACCTGCTGCGGAAGGGCGGCATCTACGCCCGATTGTTCCAGATGCAGTGGCGCGACGGCGAGGACGTGGTCACCGCGATGGCGGCGCTGGCACAACAGTAAGGAAGAAGGGCCAAAAACGGAAAGAAGCCCATGGCCCCGAGCCCCGCAGGGAAGGTTCACCTGGTCGGGCGGGGATGGTCGCATCACGTTACTGACCGCCAACTGCCTCTCCCCCGACCCGCCGAGTTCGTCATGCGGGGCCACGGGCTCGAAGCCGAGGATGCCTTTTCCGGTCAGGACTCCGAAACGGCAAGCGCCCCGCCGATCGGATCGGCGGGGCGCTCGAGTACGCCATGGTTTCGAATGCCGCGCCGTCTAGTGCTGCCGCACCGCGCTGGCGGTATCGAGCACGTTCACCTTGATCACGCCGGTATCCGACGGGTTGAAGGTCGGCACCGCCATGAACTGGTAGGAGCCGGGCGTCAGGCCCACCACGTAATACTCCTGCTGGGACTTGTCGGCCACCACGGACAGGCTGTCGGATCCACCGGTAAAGATCGGGCGATAATTCGCCTGATAATGCACCGCAATGCCGCTCGGCGATGGATTGACGATGGTGAACGACGTCGAGACGGCGTTGTTGGCGTCGTTGACCAGGCGGAGCAGGATCTGGTCGGAATCGCCGACGGAGATCACCGAGACGGTGGGGCTGGCCTGCACCGTATGGAAGCTCTCATTGTTGATCGAAGCGCCCGGGTCGCTGAAGCAGGCCCCCAAGCCGAACAACACGACGAATGCGCCCGTCCCACAAGCCAGTTTCTTCATATCCCCTTCCTTCCGGTAAGTGCGTGCGCGGTACAGAAGATTCCGTGCCCCTGCCCGCTACGGGTTGTTGACGAAGTAGTTCTTGTCCAGTCCCAGCCATTCCGCGATATCCTGGCTCGGTCCCGACCCCATCGCCACCGGGCCCGGCCAATTGCTCGATCAGCGAGCCGGCCATGCCGGGCATGCTGAATTCGTTCGAGCGCAGCAGCTCCCAGTTTCCGCCGCCGCTGGGGTCGCCGAAGATGAACCAGCGATCCTTGCCGCGCGAGATGCGCCAGACCATGTAGGGAATGCCGCGACCCTGCATCGGGTTGACGAACGAATCGGTCGGCGCGCCGAACCGGATAAAGATCCGGCCGCGATCGGTCTTCCACCCTGGCACGTTCCGCTGGCCGTAGTGGCGGTTGGCGTAGTCCACATTGGCGTAGAACGCGACCCGGTCCTCGTCGACCGGGGTCGCCTTGTTCGGGTCGCGTGGCGCCCAGAAGTTGATCAGGAAGCGCCGCTTGGCCGCCAGGGTCAGTTCGGTCGGGTTGTATGGTGCCAGCTCACGCGACGTCACGCCGGGAAGCAGCACCAGTTCCTCGGCCTCGGCGTCGAGCGAGTCTTCCGGCTGGGTATCGAAAAAGACTTCGTCGATACCCCGCGACGCGTTGGTCAGCTGTACCGAACGGGCCAGCACGGCGCGCGTGTCGGCCACCGCGAACTCGGCCTGCCGGTCGACGGTCTGGCCGCCGATCCGGAGCGACGCCTTGAGGAGATAGTTCCCCGGCGGCAGCCCTTCGAGGGGGAGCAGACCGGTGAAGACTCCCCCGCCGGCCGGCACCGCCTTGGTCTGCGCCGGGATCTGCAGGATCAGCGCGCCGGCCATGGTATTGAGCGAGAGGTCGAGCTCACCGGCGGTGGAGTCGGCCGCATAGGCCTCGATCATGTAAGCCAGGTCGGGGCGATTGATGTCGATCTGCGGCACCGGTGCGGTCGTGAAGCGGTAATTGCCCCGCGCGATTTCGCCGACCTGGACCGTCGGTATCACCCGGTGCCGTCGACCCGCATCTGCGTGGCCACCACCAGATCCGACGCCGAAGGAGACGACGGATAGGCGTTGAGTTCGGCGGAATCGCTCACCGCGCGGCCGGTCGCCGAATCAGTGACGGTGACCGTCGATGAGATACGACCCCGATGTCACCGGGAAATGCAGCGTTTCGAACCCGATGCCCCCTTCGCGGCGGAGCGCCGCCGGGGCGTGCCGGCTCCACGATTCGCTGTCGAGCACGCGGCCCTGGGCGCTCATCACCCGGATGGCCACGCCGTAGGCGATGAAGGCGTCGGCCCCTTCACCGATCGGCGTCGCGATGGCGTAGGGGACGTTCACCAGCCCGAGCACGTCGGTCACATTCGACGAGGGTACCCAGAACCGGATGGTGCGCACCTCGAGCCCGCCCGCTCCCTTCTGTGGGAGCGGACCGGCCGCGATCTGCGCGGCGGCCAGCACGGCGGCGATCAACATATGCCTGCCTCCGTGTGGCTGGACCGGTCCAGTGCCATCCCCGTCATGCGCTTACCAGCCCAGCGTCACACTGTAGAAATTCACGTTGCCCAGGATGCCGATCTTCTTCCAGGCGTAGTCGAACCCGACCGCGAAGCCGCCCTTGCTGGCGAACGAGATCCCGCCGCCATAGGCCAGTCCCGAATTCTTGTCGGCGCTCGGCTCGGTATAGCTCACGCCGGACACGCTGTAGTTCAACGACGGATTGGACGAATAGGATCCCCGCAGGGCGATCCCGACGCCGCTGCCACCGATATGGTCGGCCGCGAATTCGGCGCCGCCGCCGTAGGCACCCTTGTTGGTCCGCATCTGGTTGAACTCACCCAGCAGCGTCAGCCGGGCGTTGCTGCTCGACCAGACGTCGTAGCCCAGCGCCACCCGGAACACGGTCGGCAGGGCCCACGACGAGGACTGCAGCGACACCGCGACGGTATTGGAGTTGAGCTGCGAGTCGCCGTTGAGGGAGTCCGAGAACGACGTCCGGGCGATCTTGGTATTCAACCCCTGCCCGCTGTAGGACATCGACGTGCCGAGGTTGGTCAGGGCGAACGCGAAGCGGACGGCGTGGCCACTCAACTGCGAGTGGAAGTGCGTGCCGAAATCCACCGCGAACGCATGGCCGCTCACCAGGCCGAGCTTGTCGATGACACCCTTGGCGGTGATACCCACCGAGAACCGGTCCGAGAAGTTCCGGGCCAGCGAGCCGGCGATGTAGGTCTCGTTCACGGAATAGAACGAGCCGTCGCCGGTCGGGGCTTGCGGCGTGTAGACCGGCTGGTTGCTGAAGCCGAACGAACCGATCTGGAAGCCGACGGCGCTGGAACCGCCGCCGAACGGCAGGGCGAAACCGCCCCAGTTGAGCTTGGTGTCGCCGACGTACTGCAGCTGCGACCCTTCGACGGCGGGTCGCTTCAGCAGCGCCAGGGCGCCCGGATTGGCGTAGAGGCCGCCGACATCGGTCGCGACGGCCGCGTAGCCGCCGCCGAGCGCCATGCCGCGGGCGTTCGCGCCGAACAGCAGGAACTCGGCCGCGGTCGTTCCGTAGCCGGTGTTGTCGGTGGCCGACGTCGGCGGCAGCTCCTGCTGCGCGGCGAGCAGTGCCGGCGTGGCAACCATCGAGCCCAGCAACGCGGCGTACAGAACACGGGAGCGGATCATCTGGTCTTGTCTCCTCTGATCCGGCGGCCGGATTCCCGGCCGCCGGACCCGATGTGACTGGTGAACGTTATTGCGCGTTGGTTGCGAAGTCGACAATCGTCATCCGGCCGGTCACGGTTGTGGCCGCCGGCTTCCACGTTGTAGAAGAACACGCCGCTGGCAACGAACTGGTTGGAGCGGTTCCGGACATCCCAGGGTACCACGCCGGAGTTGATGGTTGACGTATTCGTCAGCACCCGCACCAGCACGCCGCTCGAGGAGTAGATCCGGATGGTCGCCCCCACCGGGACGTTGACGAAGTTGATGATCTTGGAGATGCCGGAGATGTCGTAGGCGCTCCGCACGTAGTACGGATCGGGGACGGTGTGTACCGCCGCCAGCGCCGCGTCATCCACCGGGTTGAGCTGGTTGGTCACGTTGTACGCCAGCTTGACCGACGCGCCCGGCGCGTTGAACGGCCGCACTGGTGCCGGGTAGAACGCGTATGGCCCGAGATCACCCAACTCACTGGCGTCGTTCTTGCCGCCGTAGATCGCACCGGCGTAATCACGCATCGTCCAGACGGTGCCCGCCGCCGGCAGTGTTCCGCCCTGCAGCTCGAAGAGGAAGAAGCGGCCCTTCATGTACATCCCGAAGCCATCGTTGGCAGCCGGATTGAGTGATCTGAGACCGCCGACGGCGTACGCGAGCGGACCTGGCACAGCCGTATTGGTCAATGAATCGGTCACCGTGCAGCCGCCGGTGTAGGTCCGCAGCGGCGGGACGCAGTTGAAGTCCCCGATCGAAAGACTCGACGACTGGTCGGCGCTTCCGGTCGCGGGCACCGTGGTCGAATTGATGATACCCCAGCTGTTGACCTCCACCGGGGAGAACGGTACCGGTTCGTCGTGGGTCACATCGATCACCGAATCGACCTTGCCAGCGCTCCCCCAGTAGACATTGTAGTCTGCGGCGGTCACGAACGGCTCGACCACGTATTCCCGGTCGCGCCACGTGCCGCCACCAAGCCAGCCGTAGGCATCCGGGTGATTGATCGCGACCACGCCCGGCAACGATCCGGCGTTGCTCGCCCCCTCGATCGGAATCGACGTGCTGCCGGTCTCGAAGTTCTCCGGATTGGCCACGTTCGGGTCCGGCGTGTTCTCATTGGCGCCCGAGAACCAACGAGGGCCATTGAAGAAGCAGTTGCCGTCGTTCGGGGCCGGTGAGCCCGCCGTTGACACAACCACGCACCTGCACACCGGTGACGTACGCGTTGGGACGGCTGACTGTGTAGCTGCCGGCAAGCGTATAGCCCGAACCGCCGCCGAACACGGACGCCTGCGTCGGATCGATGTTGATTGCGGTGAACGAACCGGAGACCGAGTGCACCGTGTTCCCCGCCTCGCTCGCACCGATCGAGAACGGAACCGAGATCGTCGAGCTCGACGATCCTGCCGTCACCGTGAAGTAGTCGATCCAATCCAACTCGCCGTTCAGGGCCGTCGAGTCGTAGGTCATGGCCGCCGACCCGCTCCCCTTCAGCACCTGGGTGGCGAACGAGCCAAGGGAGAGTTTCAAACCGTCGGCCGGAAGCGCCTTCTTGCTGAACTCACCGGTCACCGGATCGATCGTCGGCGCTGTCTTGTCGGTCAACGCGCCATTGCGGCCGTCGACTTCGGTTGTCACCGTACCGCTGTTGGCGTAGTTCGACGCCGGAGCGCCGACCTGCACTGACTTGGTGATCGGGGCCGATTCGAGCGAGCCCGGGCCGGAGAGCAGCGAATTGACGTCGAACGCGGTGACGGCGTAGAAGTAGGTCACGTTGTCGCTGACGCCGCAGAGGTTGCAGTTCCCGGCCTTGTCCGTGAAGACGAACGGCACACCGGTGTCCTTCAGCGCCGGCTTGCCACTGTTCCCGCCGGTGATCAGCGTGTCGGGCGACGCGCCGCTCGGGATGACGATGATGCTCCCGTTCGACAATGTGGTCCGGCCGCCCGGCAGCACCTGGACGATCTGGCCGTTGAGCGGGTAATCGACGTGCACCGTGCTCTGCACGCCCGGCGTGATCTGGGTGAAATTCACCGCGCAGTTCGAGCCGGAAAGCCCCAGCTCCGGCGCGCAGTTCGGGTAATTCGGATCCTCCACGATGCCGGCGTAATCCGACAGCACCGTGCCGGCGTAGTCGAACTGGGCCAGCAGCTCCAGCCCGGACGGATTGTCGGTGCGGCCGCGGTAGACCCGGTACCCTTCGACGTCGAACTTGCGGTAGTTCGGGTCGTACAGGGCGTTGGGAGCCGTGCTGCCGTCGGCGTTGGTCGTCGTCGGCGAGCTGGCAACCGCAAAGTACGCGTCACCGGTGGTCTCCGTCGGCGACGGCTTCCACAGAATGGTCACCTGCGACTCGCCCGGCACCAGGAAGAAGCTTGGTGGCGCCGGAGCGAACGGCAGCAGGAAGTGGTGGTCGAAGACGTTCTGCGCCACCAGTGCCTTGGAGAGCAGCGAACCCTTGACCGACGTGAAGTCGGTCTGCACCGGCACGTGCTTCGAGCCGTCGGCGTCGGTCAGGCCGCCGGTGTAGCCGGTGAAGCCGGTGAGCGAATCGACGGTGTTGGTGCCGTGGAGCACGGTCAGCGAATCGGCGGACTCATCCCAGGTGGGATTGCCCGGCTTGACGTCGGTGGTGGTCGTGACGGTGAATCCGGGAATGGCTACCGGCGCCGCGTAGATCACCGCGACGACGATCGACTGCTGCACGCCCGGAAGGAGGTTGAGCGCCGGCGACGAGGCATATGAACGGATGTCCACCGACGTGTTCTGGATGTAGCAGACGTGCGTGACCTGCGGATCACCCGCGATGTTGCACGATCCGTCGTTGCTGGTCGGCGTACCGGCGAAGATCCGGAACAGCCGCTGCGAATTGCTCGGGTCCGGCAGCGCACCACCGTTGGTGGTGTTGGTGAACAGCTGGATCTTTCCCGGTCCCGTGGGGCCCTTGAGGTACTTGAACCCGATGAAGCCGAAGCCCTGGAAGAACGGAGCGCCGAAGACGGCCGGGTCGAACGTCGCGCCGCCCTGGCCGGTCTTGCTGAACTTGGCCTCGTAGGCGAAGAAAAGCGAGAACGGCAAGTTCACCGTGCTGTAGTTGTGGCCGGCGTCGCCGACGTCCTCGTCAGAGCCCCATACCGCGTAGAGCGGGTTGACCGCATAGCCCGCGGCCGGCAGCGTGATGCCGAAGTGGGCGTTGTTCAGCGACTGGAAGTCGGCGGCCTTCTGCACCAGGTACGGCTGCATCGACGGGCGGGCGCCGGCGTAGTCGCTGGCGTTGCCCGACGTGATGTTGTAGAACGTCAGGATGATGTAGACGATGTCTTCATTGCCGGTCGGGTAGTTCCATCCCATCGCCCGGTATTCGGCCAGAAGACCCATCGGGTGCTGGCGGCCGGCGATCAGCAGCGGGTCGCCGTCCCAGACGATCCATTCGGCGTCGTCCTGCGACGCGGCGACGGTGCCGCGCAGCAACGGATCGAACAGCGCCTCGCCGGTATCGCCCTGGGGCACCCGCGCCACGTCCGGCCAGTTGGCCGCGTCGCCGGGATCGGACGACTGATAGATCTGGGTGACTTCCTCGCAATGACGCTGGGCGCCGATCGGGTCGAAGCACTTGACCATGATCGTATCGCCGGCCCACGGATTCGTCGACCGGTCGCCGCCGATCACCCCGGCGGCTTCAAGGCCGGAGTTGTAGATGTAGTTGTCGACCGTGCCGCGAGGCCAGTAGCCGCCCTGCGTGGTTCCCGATCCGGTCGGATCGAGACCGAACTCGCCTCGGGTCGACATGCCGTCCTGCGTCCGGTTCGGCGTGTACTCACCCACCGAGAACGCCAGCAGGTGCACACCGGACGACCTGACGACCGGCCAGGCATTCGCCGTTCCCGGGGCGAGCCAGAGCAGACCGGCGGCCACGGCGAGTCCCGCAACCATCTTCCGCGTACCAGGCAGTGCGTGCATTGAATCCTCGCGTCTAAGCTGCGTAAGAGTCGCCCGTCGAGGCGGGTGGCAGCTCCCCATGAGCCGCCGCCCGCCCCGCCGGAATCAGAAATTCACTTCCAGCCCGAACCGGATGACCCGCGCGCCCGTCACGAAGTTCGAGACGCTCCGCGTGTAGGCGTACCGCTCGTCCGAGGCGGCCTTCCGCTCGGCGAGGGTGTACGTGCCGTCGCCGTTGCCGAACCGCATCTCGGACTGGATGTAGTAGAAGCACGGTGCGGCATACGATACCGAGCCGCTGCTCACCTTGGCACACCCCGCCACCGACGTCGGCAGATTGATGTTGCCGGTCGTGGCGTCGTACATCCCCATCAGTTTGGCCGTCGTGATCGAGGCGATTGAATCGGTGGTCCACTCGACGGCATACGCCGGGCCGTTCGTGGTGGTCCCGGTGGTCGCCCAGACCTGCACGATGTTCTGCATGTTGAAGATGTTGCGGCCATCGACGTAGCCGGTGAACTGATACCGGCCGATCCGGAAGTCGCGGGTCAGGCGGGCATCGAACTGCTTGTACATCGGCAGCCGCGCCGCGTTGATCGACGTGACCGCCTGGATCTCGCCGCAGGCGCCGGTCGACAGCGTCTGGATCGTCGTGGCGTCGGTCGGCAGGCAGGCGGTGTAGGGAAGCCCGGATGCCAGCCGCGCCTGCACGAACAGCGATGTCCGGTGCAGGATCTTCCCCACGATGCTCCCCTGCATGAAGTCCGGGGGCAGCGCGAGCGTGAACTGGGCCGCCAGGTTCTGCGGCCGCGACGTGCCGGTCGTCAAGGCCGCCGTCGGCGGCTCGGCGATCGTACCCGGAGGAATCAGCGGCTCGAAGTAGTTGATGTACGATGTCGGATCGGTGCCGGTATTGACGGCGCTTTCGTACGTGTAGTCGATCCGGCCGTTGAAATAGGTGCCGATCCGCCGGTCGAGGGTGATCTCGATGCCGCGGGCATTGCCGAAGTCGGTGTTCTGCGCCACGTAGATCCGGGTCGGTGCCCCGGTCTGCGGGTCGATCGGGTAGGTGAACTTGATCGACGGATTGGCGACGTTGTCGTTGTTATACACCGCGACGTCGAGCACCATGTCCGGCGAGAACGCGTGCCGGGCGCCGAACTCGAACTTGATCGTCTTGCCGAAGTCGAGGTCCGAACCCCACCGCGACCGGCTGTTCGCACCGCCGGTGTTGATGTCGGTCAGGGCGTTCTCGTAGATCAACCCCATGTCGGGCTGCTGCACCGCCTGCGCGTACGAGAGCCGGAAATTGGTCGTCGGGGTTACCGGGAACGCCACCTGCACGTGCGGCGACACGTAGTGGTGCGCCGGATCCTGGATCAGCGCGCACGATGCCGTGGCACTTGGCGTGGCGCCGGCCGGGCAGAACAGCGAATCGGGGGTGAAGCCCGGACGGGTCGAAATGTCCGGGAATTCGTTCCACCGGTACGCCTTCGACCAGAAGTAGTCGTACCGGACGCCGCCCACCAGCACCACGTCGCCCAGATCGAGGCGGTCTTCAGCGTAGGCCGAACGATTGACCGGCTTGCCGGTGAAGTCGTTGCCGCCGACCGTGCTGCCGGTGTAGTTGGTCAGCTGCTGCCAGTTGGTGAACAGGCCGCCGATCGTCATCCGGTTGTACCGGTCGACCTGCCAGTCGAAGTCCACCTTGCCGACGAGCCGGTTCTCGACGTCGTAGCTCAATCCGTATTCGTTGCCGAAGGCACCGTTGCCACCGGCGGCGCACTGCGGACCCGGGTTCGGAGTGCTGCTCCCGGGGTTGTGGCCGCTGGCATTCGCGTCGATCGGGCAGGACGCGTTGGGCATGAACGAACCCTGCCCGTTGTACTGGTTGGTGTTCTTCGCGTCCGTGATGCCGATGCGGTTGCTCGTCTTCTGCAACAGGAAGTTGTAGATCAGCGTCGAGTCGACCGGGGCATCTTTCGGATTCATGTTGAATTGGAGCTTGTGGGTGATGAAGCCCATCGGCGAACTCCGCGTCGCCTGCTCCGAGGCCACGGTCAGATTGCTGTTCATCGAGTTGTTCCACTGCCACGACAGGTAGGCATCCACTGACAGCTGGTGGGTGGCCTTCCGGAAGATCGTCTGGGTCCAGTTGAGGATGGCCACGTTCGACCCGGACTGGCTGCCCGAGGCCGCGCCATCGGCCAGCACACCGCGATTCTGCGAGCCGCTGAAGATGTAACTGGCGGCGAATCGCGACCCCTGACCGAACGAATAGTTCAGCTTGGCCGTTGCGTTGTAGTAGGTGCTCGGCGCCGCATACGCCTGGTTGGCGTTGCAGCTCACTCCGTAGTTGTTGCGCATGTCCTGCGCACGCTGCGACTGGTTGGCCGAGGCGGCGCCGCCGATGAACGGGAAGGTGGAACACTCTCCGGTGGTGGCCGCGTAATCGTAGACGTTGACGTCGGTGCTGTCCGAGGTGGCGCTCCCGGCCGTCACCGGCAGGCGGAACGTGGTATCAACCCGCACCGCCGTGTAGCTCGGGTAGAGGTATCCCTGGTAGCCACCGCTGTTCGACGTGGTGCCTTCGAGACCTGCCGCCACGAAGAACGTCAGGTTGTGCATGATCGGGCCGCCCAACGAACCGGCCAGCCGGTTGTAGCCCTGGCCGTACTTCTGTCCACCCAGCGCAGCCGTCTCATAGCCCAGCGAGCCGCTCAGCTTCGAGCCGCCGGTCCTGGTGGTGAGGTTGATGATGCCGCCCTGGGCGCTGCTGAACTCCGACGAGGCGGCGCCGGTGGTGATCGATGCGTCCTCGAAGGCATTCACGGCCAAGCCGAGCTGCGGCGGCTGTCTGACCATGTTGCCGCTGGTGATTGCCGACTGGATCGGCACGCCGTCGACGTAGGTGGCCTGTTCGCTGGTTCGCGAACCGCGGACCGAAAACGAAGGCGTGCACGCGCCGTTGGTCCCGCAGTTGGTGACCTGGACCACACCGGCCTGCATCGACAGTGCGGCCTCGACCCGGTCGACCGGAAGCTTCGACACCATGGAGCCGGTCACGATGTCCTTCGACGTGACCTGGTCTCGGGGGACCAGCGCGTTCACGGCCTGCTCGGTGACGACGATCTGCTGCACCGTCACCGGGGCCTGCTCGAGCTTGAAGTCCTCGGTGATCGTCTGGCCGGAGGTGATCCGCAGCCCCTGGATCTCGAGGGGCCGGTACCCGACGTACTGGGCTCGCGCCGAGTACGTCCCGGCCGGGATGTTCTCGATGAAGTAGTAGCCCTGGGCATTGGTCGGCGCGGTGAACGCCGTTCCGGGAATCAGCACCGTCGCGTTGGGGATGGGCTGACTCTGGGCATCGGTGACATGGCCCTCCAGTTTGCCGGTGGCCTGCGCCTGGAGCGCGGGCAGACCGACAACCAGGGCCAACGCGGCCAGCACCCCGAAGGTGCGGGCGAAGGCTTTCCAACAACGCTGCGTCATGGTGTGTCCTCCGAAGACGTGAACACGAGTGTTGCGAACTGCTCTGCCGGTCAGGCCCCACCCACCCGGAAGGGGGGCGATGCCATCAGTCAGAGAATCCCCGCCCAGAGGGCAGGGTACCGGCTCCAGTGATAACCGCAACGCGCAGGGGGGGTCGCGCATCTTCTTCTCGGTCCAGCAACTGCGATACTGCGTGTCGCACGGCAGCGTGTGCTTGAGCCCGATCAGCCCCGTGTAGGGGGGCGGCAGCCGCGCCATTCAGCTCTATATCTCTGCGTCCATGCTGACGATAGGAAATCCCGCCGAAATTCCCGGGGTGGCGAGAATATGCGGCGCCCGGAGAATCGTGTCAAGCGAAGGTCACAAACAGGGGGCAGGGGTTGCGGGGGTGACGGGTCGGGATTAGAGGAAAAACCAAAGGCGCCCTGAGCCCTTGGCCCCGGCGGCCGGACTCGGCGTGGGAACGCCAGTGTCGAAGTGGTCCGGGCCGACGCCACGGCGTACTCCGTCGCACATGCCGAGTTCCGTGTTCGGGGCCATGGGCCATGGGCGCCCCGGCCTTTCCGCCTTTCCGCCTTCACGCCGTCACCAGCTCCACCTGCGGCTGCCGCGGCGTAACGGTGATCCCCTCCGGGCCCCAATACAGATTGATCTCGCTCCGCACCCCGAAGTCGCCCGGCAGGTAGATCCCCGGTTCCACCGAGCACCCCGTTCCCGGCAGCAGCGCCCGGTCGTCGTGGGTCTCGTAGTCATCGAGGTGGGGCCCGGAGCCGTGCAGGTCGCGGTCGATGCTGTGGCCGGTCCGGTGCACGAAGAAATCCCCGAACCCTGCCTTTTCAATGACGCGCCGAGCCGCCTGGTCCCCCAGATAGCCGTACACCGGCTCCCCCGACCGGGCCCGGTCGGTGAGCGCCCGGACGGCAGCGTCGCGGGCGTTCCGGACCGTCGCCCAGACCCGCTGCACCTTCTCCGGCACCGACCGTCCGGAGTACCCCATCCACGTCTGGTCGGCAAAGACCGCCCCCGGCCGCATTCCGCCCCAGAGGTCGAGCAGCACGACCTGGTCGTGGTCCAGCGTCCGGTCCGCCCCGGGACGCGGCTCGTAGTGCGGGTTGGCGGCGTTGGGGCCGAAGCCCACAATCGGCGGGGTCGAGAGGGTCAGCCCCGCCGCCTTCATCGCGGCCACCACTTCCTGCTGCAGTGCCGACTCGGTGAGCCCCGCCCCGCCCCGCTTCACCGCGCCGGCCAGCGTCTCGAGCGCCACCTTCCGCAGCCGCTCGGCCGCTGCGACGTGCTCGGCCGTTTCCTCCGGCGACCAGGTGGCGGCGAACCGGGTGACGAGATCGGCGCTCGACACGACCTTCACGCCGATCGAGTGCAGCAGGTCGATCACGCCCCAGGGAATGCGGTCGAGATACGGCACCGCGTCGCGGGCGGAGATCTCCATCGCCGCCGTCTTCCCCGAGAGGGTGGCGCGCAGCGCGCCGTCCAGTTCGGCGTGCCGCGCGAACGGGATCACCTTCCCCTGGAATCCCTCGAACGGCTGCATCTCGATCCGGTGGACGATCGCCGTGATCTCGCCGCGGCGCGGAATCCAGACGAAGAGCCGCCTGGTCCCCATGCCGCCGGGAAGGATCTGCCGCGCCACCGGGTTGCAGCCGTGAAAGTCGAACAGCAGCCACCCGTCGGCGCCGAGTCGTTCGAGCGTTGCGGCGAGGGCGTCGCGATCGAGCGATACCAGCGAATTCATTCGTAACTCCCGGGCGGTGCGGCCCGCCAGACACAGAGGGGATCGCCGCGGCCGCGGCACGAGGCATGATCCACCGACCACTCCAGCCGCGCAACGTTGCGCAGCAACTCGCCGAGGGCGGCGGTGTAGAACCGGCACGCGGCGCCGTCGTCGCGCGCCGCCGCCGTCAGCGACCGGATGCTCTCGGAGCGCGCACCGGACTCGCTGCGGCTCAGATCGATCAGCAGCCAGCGGCGGGAAAGACTTCCCGCGGCCCTGATTCCCAGCGCCCGCCGGGCGTTGCCGGGCAGGACAGCGATTGCGGCGCGAGTGACGGGGCTGAGCCGGCGGGCCGCGTACCGCGCCGCGCGGCGCCCCGCATCGGCATAGACCAGCTCGGCGTCCCCACGACGCCCGACCAGCCGGAACACCGCCAACGCTTCTTCCTCGCCGACGTCGCCGCCGTGCCCGAGCTGCCCGCGGTAGCGGGTGATCTGCGCCGCCACCGTCGGCGACAGCCCGAGCCGCTTGGCGACCAGTTCTTCCTGCAGCGCACCGAGCCCGTCGTCGGCGGGCGTATCGATGTTCTGCACGGCTTCCAGCAGTGACAACGGAATCAACGCCGGAACGGTGGTAGGCATGGTCGGAACACAAGATACAAGACCAAAGGCGCCCATGGCCCTTGGGCGCTTCTGGTCTTCCGCCTTTCGGTTTTCGGCCTTTTCTCTGACTACTTTCCGATATGTCCGACACCCTCGCCCCCGCCCGGTTCGAACAGGAAGCGCTGCCGCACCTCGATACCCTCTATCGGGTGGCATTGCGGCTGACCGGCGAGCCGAGCGCCGCCGAAGACCTGGTCCAGGACACCATGCTGCGGGCGCTGCGGGCGTGGTCGTCGTTCCGTCCCGGATCGAACGCCCGGGCGTGGCTGGTGACCATCCTGCGGAATCAATTCATCAACGGCTGGCGGGTCCGGAAGCGGCAGCCGGCGGCGGTCGACATGGAGGCGGTCCCCGAACCTCCCGACCCGTCGGAGCCTGACCCCGAAGGGCGGTTCTTCGATCGCCTGGTCGACGACGAGGTGCTGCAGGCCATCGACGCGTTGCCGAACGATTTCCGCGAGGTCCTCGTTCTCAGTGACATGGAGGACATGAGCTACGCGGAAATCGCCGAGGCGCTCGGGATCCCGGTCGGGACGGTGAAGTCCCGGCTGTTCCGGGCCCGGCGGATCCTGCAGGGGCGCTTGCGACGTTATGCCGAGAGCACCGGAATCATCGCCACCAAGGGAAGCGCCGCATGACCGAGTTGCCGCCGGATTGCCAAGCCGTTCTCGACCATCTCGACGCGCTCCGGCGCGGCGAACTCCCCCCGGACGACGCCGCGACCCTCCGCCGCCATCTCGACGGCTGCAAGCGGTGCCTTTCCGTGGAGAAATACGAGCAGGCGTTCCTGGCCCGGCTCAAGTCACTGACCGGGCGGTGCAGTTGCCCCGGACCACTGCGGGAGCGGGTCGTCAAGCAGACCACTGAACTTCCGCGTGACATCTGATCCGTTCGACGTCGTCATCGTCGGAGCCGGTCCGGCGGGCAGTGCGACGGCCATTCATCTCTCCGGTGCGGGGCACCGGGTCCTGGTCCTCGACCGCGCCTCGTTCCCTCGCGACAAGCCCTGTTCCGAATTCATGAGCCCGGCCACGGTCGGGCAGCTCGTCCGGATCGGCGCGCTCGACCCCGTTTCCGCGCCTGCCGGCTCGGCGCTCGCCGGCACCGCCGTCAGCGGCCCCGACGGTAGCAGGCTCCTGGGGCGTTTTGCCAACGCGGCGCCGCGCTGGAACGGGGCATCCGGGCTGGCGATGCCGCGCCGCGCGCTCGACGCCGCCATTTTCGCCGCGGCTCGCCGTGCCGGCGCGGATACCGGAGAACGCCTCACTGTCGTCGACCTGCTGCGCGATGGCGGGATGGTGACCGGCGTCAAGGTGCGCGACGAGGCCGGGGCAATTTCGGAACGACGCGCCCGCGCAGTGGTCGGCGCCGATGGGCTGGGGAGCGTGGTCGCACGGCGCGCCGGCCTGCTCCGCCATGGACGATTGCGCCGGGTGGCATTCGTGGCGCACGTCGCCGGCGTCAGCGGCCTCGGTACCACGGCCGAGCTGCACGTCGGCCGCGGCGGTTACGTGGGACTCAATCCGCTGGGCGACGATGTCGCCAACGTGGCCCTGGTGGTCCCGGCGCGGCGCGCCACGGAGGCCCGGGGCGACGCCGCGGGATTCTTCCATCGCACCCTGCTCGACTTCCCCGCCGTTGCCGGCCGCGTCGACACCAGCCGCATCGTGCGCCCGGTGCTCGTGACCGGTCCGTTCGCCAGCTCGTCGCGCTCCAGCGTGGCCGACGGCGTCCTGCTGGTGGGCGACGCTGCCGATTTCTTCGATCCCTTCACCGGCGAAGGGATCTGGTCGGCGCTGCGCGGCGCGGAACTGGCGGCGGAAACGCTCGACCACGCCTTGCGGCGGCCGGGCGCGATCACCGCGTCGTCGCTGCGGCGGTATCGCACGCTGCGGCGCCGGGCATTTCTCGGCAAGTGGGTCATCGAGCGGCTGATCGGCTACGGCATGCTGGCGCCGGCGCTCTTCGACCGCGCCATCGCCCGACTCGAGCGCCGGGGAATGGCCGATACGCTGATCGGCGTCACCGGAAGTCTCTTGCCGCCCTCGAAGGTGTTGAATCCGGTGTTCCTGGCCAGGATGGTTCTTTGAACAAGCGCCCCCGGTGCCCATGGCCCATCGCCCCGCAGACGGGGTTCGCCCGCGCGGGCGGGGGCAGTCGAGGCACACTTCTCGACGACTCGCTGCCGCCCGCATCACACGCCGGGTTCCGCGTGCGGGCCCCCGGGCTCCCGGCTCCGGGCCGCCCGTAAATGCTCCCTCCCGAGCGCTTCCGCGAACTCTGCGGCCGATTCGCCACCGGCGTGGCGATCGTCACCACCCGCGACGCCGGCGGCAATCCGGTGGGCATGACGGCCAGTTCGTTCGCGTCGACGTCGCTCGAGCCGCCGCTCGTTTCGATCGCGGTCGATCGCGCGGCGACGGCGCACGCGGCACTGCTGGCTGCGCCCCGCTTCGTGGTGAATATCCTGGCCGACGGGCAGGAGGTGTTGTCGCGCCGCTTCGCCGGAGGGCTTGCCGATCGGTTCGACGGCGTGGGGTGGCACGGCGGTGACCACGGCGAAGTACTCCTCGACGGCGCCCTGGCGCACATCAGCTGCGAGAAACGGTCGGTGGTCGGCGTCGGCGACCATACGGTGTTCTTCGCCGAAGTGATCGGCGGCGGGATCACCGAGCAGCACCGGCCGCTGCTGCATTACCGCGGCGGTTATACCGACCTCGGAGAGCGCTGAATGCCGGCACCGGGTCGTTCCCCGGTGGGCACCGAAGCGCTCGACGATCCGCACACCGATCCGGCGCTGGTGCGGCGCATGCTGGGCGACATCTCCCGCGCCAACCGGTGGCTCGGCGGCCGCGCGGTGATGTATTTCGGCCTGGCGCGGCTGCTCGACGGTGGGAACGACGGCCGCGCGCTGACGCTGTGCGACATCGGCACCGGCGCCGGCGATCTCCCTCGGGCGGCGGCCCGATGGGCGGCGCGCCGCGGCATCACGCTGCGCTGCATCGGCCTGGAGCGGATTCCCGCCGCGGCGGGACTGGCGCGGCACGGCGGCATGGCGGTGGCGGTGGCGTGCGCCGGCGCGCTGCCGCTCAGGGCCGGCGGCGTCGACCTGGTGCTGATCAGCCAGCTGGCGCACCATCTCGACCGCGCCGCCGTGGTGCAGCTGTTCCGCGATGCATCGCGTGCGGCACGGCGCGGCGTGCTGGTGTGCGACCTGCGGCCGTCACCGCTGGCCCGGTACGGCTTTCCCGTGGCCGGCCGCCTCCTCGGCCTGCACCCGGTGACGATCGCCGACGGGGTGACGTCGGTGGCGCGTGGCTTCTCGGCCCCGGCACTCGCCGAACTGGCGCGCGAAGCGGGCTGCCGCGCGGAGCGCTGCCGCCGAGCGGCCGCTGGGCCGCGTGGCACTGTGGTGGCGAACCGACCGGTGATGGACCACGGTGGACCGCCGGACGATCCGCGCCGGACCCGACGCGGTGTGGCGCCTGGCCGTCGAGGTGGAGCAGCTGGCCGGAGATCCTCTCGCACTATCGCCGGGTCACCCGGCGCAGCGGCCAGCGGCGGCGCCGGCGGCACGGTCGAGATGGCGGCGTGGCGGCCGTTCGGCGGTTGCGCTGGCCGGTGTGGTGGCAATCGGAGATGGCCGTCGAACCCGGCGCGAGTGTCATCCGGTACCGGCACGTCGCCGGCATCACGACGGGCATGGATGTGGTCTGGCGCATCGATCGAACCCCTGAGGGATGGAGTGACGTCAGCGTGATACACACCTGGAATGGCCCCGGCTGGCCGCTGATCGGGCGGCCGGCGGCGGCGTGGATCATCGGCCCGGTGTTCGTGCACGGCATCGCGTCGCGGACGCTGGCGGGCATCGCCCGCGCCGCCGGCGAGCGTGCCTGCGTGACGCGCCGCGCCGTCATCACCGGCCTCGGGCTGGTCACACCGATCGGCATCGGCGGCGACGCGGTCTGGCACCGGCTGCAGCAGCGCGGTCGGCGGTGCAGCAGATCACGCGGTTCGACGCCTCGCCGTTCCGCTCGCACGTCGCCGCCCAGGTCGACGATTTCGATCCGGTGGCCGAGCTGTCGGCGAAACAGGTGCGGCGCACCGACCGCTGTTCGCAGCTGGCGCTCTTCGCGTCCCGGCTGGCGCATCGAGGACGCCGCGCTCGACATCGGCCGCGAATCGCCCGACCGGGTCGGCGTGCTGATGGGCACGGCGCTGGGCGGCGTCGGCTTTGCCGAGATGGAGTACCGCAAGTACCTCGACCGGCGGGCCGCGCGAGGTCGACCCGCTGCTGGCACTCACCGTGTTCGGCGGCGCCATCTCGTGCAACATCGCGATCCGCTACGGCGTGGTGGGGATCAACGCCACCAACGCGATGAGCTGCGCGTCGGGGACGCTGGCGATCGGCCAGGCCTTCCGCGCCATTCAGCGGGGCGACGCCGACGTGGTGCTGGCCGGCGGCAGCGAGGCGCCGCTCTACCCGCTCTGTTTCGGCTCGTTCTCGCTGATCCGCGCCATGAGCACCCGCAACGACGATCCCGGGCACGGCGTCGCGGCCGTTCGACGCTGAGCCGCGACGGATTCGTGATGGCCGAAGGGGCGGCGGTGCTGGTGGTGGAGAGTCGGGAACATGCCACCGCGCGCGGCGCGCCGATCTATGCCGAGATCACCGGCTTCGGCTTGAGCAACGACGCGTATCACATGACCCAGCCGCGCCCCGACGGACGCGAAGCGGCGCGCGCCATGCGCCAGGCGCTCGACGACGCCGGCGTGGGCCCCGGCGAGGTGGAGTGGGTCAACGCACACGGCTCGTCGACACCGCTCAACGACGCCACCGAGGCGGGCGCGATCCGCGAGGTGTTCGGTCGCCGCACCGATACCGCTGCCGGTCAGCGGCACCAAGGGGTGGCACGCCCACGCCCTCGGCGCCAGCGGCGCCATGGAGACGGCCATCGCGTGCATGGTGATGCAGCGCGGCTGGATTCCGCCGACGCTCAACTGCCATCGAGGCCGACCCGGCCGGGATCGCTGGCGCACGTGCCGCCCGCGGGGCTGGCGACGCGGCCGCGCGTGGTGCTGAAGAACTCGTTCGGCTTTGGCGGCTGCAACGCCACGCTCCTGCTCAGGCGGCCGAGATGTAGATTCGGCACGGGAAACCGACCCCGACCCATCGTTCCGTCCTCCACGGAGGAAGTCGCCGATGCCGTCTCTCGCGCGCCGCGCCATTGCCGAAATGATCGGCACCGCCCTGCTGGTATTCTTCGGCGCTGCCGCCGTCATCATGAATGCCTTTCCCAGGGCCAACTTCGGCGTCTTCGGCATCGGCGCGGCATACGCCATCGCCACCGCGCTGGCGGTCACTGTCACCATGGGGATTTCCGGCGGCCACCTCAATCCGGCGGTGAGCATCGGGATGCTCGTGGTGCGGCAAGCTTATCGCCGCTCGACACCTTCGTCTACGTGGTCTCGCAGCTGGCCGGGGCGCTGGCGGGCGCGGCACTGGTCAAGGCGCTGATCCCCGACAACGTCGGCTACCTGGTGGGCTACGGCACGCCGTCGCTCTACGAACTGGTGACCGTGCCGCAGGCGTGCGCGCTCGAAGCGGTATTCACCTTCCTGCTGATGTCGGCGATGATGGTCGCCGGGCGGCCGCGCCCCGCGGCTGGCCGGATTTGCCGTCGGGCTGGCGCTCCTTCCGATCGGGCTGGTCGGCGGTCCGCTCACCGGCGGCGTGGCCAATCCGGCGCGCGCCTTCGGGCCGGCGATCATCAGCGGCGTCATGACGGCGCAAGCGGTATGGTGGATCGGTCCGATCATCGGCGCCGTGGTGGCCGCGCTGGTGTGGCAGTACGTCCTGCCCCGCCCCGCCGAAGGAGAGTGCTGACGCTCAGTCCTTGCCGCGCCCGCGGAGATTGATCGCGTACCCCACCAGGATGATCGCCGCCACCACGTAGGCGGCGATCATGTAGCTGCCGTTGTCAGGCATCGGCCAGCTCCCGGGCGGCACGCCGCAGCCCGATGCCGTAGCGCACCATCACGAATCCGACGTAGAGCAGCGTGAACACGCCGAACGACAGCAGCAGCGGCCGCAGCAGCACCGGCGGCAGCGGCGATTTCCGGCCCGGTACCAGCACCGGCATGGGGTGCTGCGAGTTGAAGAGGAACACGGTCAGGTGGATGAACGGCACCAGCACCATTCCCATGATGCCGATCACCGCGCCGAAGCGCGCCCGCTCACCGGGATCGCGCAAGGCCGAGCGGAGCGCGAAGTAGCCGGCAAAAAGGAGATAGAGCAGCAGGGTGAAAGTGAGCCGCGGATCCCACGCCCACCACACGCCCCAGATGGTGCGACCCCAGATCGGACCGGTGGTGAGGATGATGGTGCCGAAGATCATGCCCACTTCCGCCGACGCCTCGGCGAACGTGTCGAACCGGAGATCGTGCCGCCAGAGGAAGAAGATCCCCGCGATACCGACCATGATGAACGCCGTTTCGGCGGCCCACGCCGCGGGGGCGTGCACGTAGAGGATCTTGAACGCGTCGCCCTGCATCGCTTCCGGCGGCGTGAACCCCAGTGCCAGCACGTAGATGCCGCCGAGCAGAACGAGTGCCGTGACGGTGATGATCCAGCCGCGGCGGATCAGCCGCGCCGCGTCGTTCATTCTTCCATCACCCGGGGAAACAGCAAGGTGGCCAGCACGAAGAACGCGATGTCATAGAGTGCCAGCAATCTAATCCAGCCCCACCACTCCGACGGCGGGCGATGTTCGAGCAGGCGGATCGAGAGTTCGGCAGCGGCGGTGACCGGCGGCAGCATGAACGGCAGCAGCAGCACCGGCAGCAGCAGTTCGGCAAAGCGGGTGCGAACGGTCATGGCGGAGACCAGCGTGCCCACGGCGGTGAATCCGATGCTGGCGAGCACCACCACGCCGGCCAGAGCCCAGAGGTCGGGCGAGGGATCGACGCCGAAGAACGCCACCCAGACCGGAAACGAGACGACGTCGACCGTCAGCACGAAGCAGAGATTGCCGATCCACTTGCCCCAGAAGAGCGCCACCCGTGACACCGGCGCCAGCAGCAGCCCGTCGAGGGCGCCGTTCTCGCGTTCCAGGACGAAGCCACGATTGAGCGCCACCACCGTGGCCAGCGCCAGCGTGATCCACAGCACGCTCGGCGCCAGGGTGGCGAGCGACACCGCACCCGGGTCGCGAGCGAAGACGAAGACGAGCTGCACCAGCACCGCAAACGTGGTCGCGCTGATCAGCGCGGTGCGGTGACGCCATTCGACGCGCAGATCCTTGGCCGCGATCGCCGCCGCCACACGCCAGCAGTCTCACGCGGCCAGCAACCGGCCGAGGTCGGCGCGAAATGCGTCGAGGTCGGCGGGACGCGCCAGGTCGGCGCGAACCGTGCCGTTCGACAAGCACCACGACGCGGGTGGCGGCGTCCCACAGCTCGGCCGGTTCGTGGGTCACGCAGACGATGGCGCACCCGGCGGCGCGCTGCGACCACGAGATGCCGCCGCAGCGTGGCCGCCGACGCGGTATCGAGCCCGGTGAACGGCTCGTCGAGGAGCAGCAGGCGCGGCTGGTGCAGCATGGCCCGGGCAATCGCCAGCCGCTGCAGCATGCCGCGGGAAAAGGTCGCAACCCGCCGGTCGACCTCGGCGGTCAGTCCGACCTGGTCGAGCGCCACGGCGACCCGCTCGGCGCTGTCGGACAGGTCGTGCAGGGCAGCGGCAAAGCGGAGGTTCTCGCCGGCGGTGAGATCGCTGTAGAGATGACTCTGATGGGAGAGCAACCCGATGGCGCCGCGGGCCGCCGGGTCGGCGTGCACGTCGAGATCGAGGATCCGGACCGTACCGCGCTGCGGATGGGCCAGCCCGGCGAGACAGCGGAGCAGCGTCGACTTGCCGGCGCCGTTGGGGCCGAGGAGCAGGACCAGCTCGCCGGCGTCGACCGCGGAGATCGACCCCGCGAAGTGCAGCGACCGAACCGAAGCGGCGCTGGAGCCCCGCGGCGGCGACGACCGGCTGTTCGGATGGCATCGGCAAAACTTAGTCCGGAAAGGCGCACCGGGCCCCGGGCTCCGGGCCCCGGGCGGCTCTGCCTATTCCTCGCTTTCGGCGCCGAAGAGAAACAGGTCGTCGAGCTTGGTAAGGACGAGCAGGAATTCCAGTTCCTGTCCCACCGCCTGGAGCATGACCTCCTGGCGGCGTTCACTGGCGTGACGCTGCACCATGACCAGCGCGCTCAGCCCCGAGGAATCGACCTCGGTCGTTCCGGCAAAATCCACGACCAGGCGCCCGTGTCCCTTCCGCCATTTCGTCGAGAAGGGCGTTGGCTTCGTAGCGAAATTCCTCGCGCGTCGAAAGCCCCAGGCTCGGCGGAGCCTGCAGCACACGGACCGGCTGTTGAGCTGTCGATACCGTCACGAACCCTCCACCCCTGCCGCCGGCCGATGGATGCGCGGAGTGCGGACCCTGCCGATTCGGATCCTCCAATCAGCAAGGGGCTTGCCAGCGGACAGCAACGGGGCGAAAAGCGCGGCGCTGTGGCAGCGGCGCGGCAGATTGGTGGCCGCCGGCGGCGATGGGTCGACAGATCGGTCGAGGGTCGCGGGTCGAGGGTCGAGGGTCAAAACACCGGATGCGACGATAGATTGGGGAAACGGAATCGGCGTAATGTCCACCTTGTGGGAGTGGCGGCCGCTGCCGACCGCTTTTCCTGGACCCTCGACCCTCGACCCTCGACCTCCCATGACCGATCAGCTCTCGACCCTCCTCACCGAAGACCGCCGCTTTCCGCCCCCTCCCGCCTTTGCCCGGCAGGCGCAGGCCCAGCCGGCACTCTATCAGGCTGCCGCGACGGACCGGCTGCGATTCTGGGCCGATCAGGCCGGCGCGCTGGAGTGGTTCAAGCCGTGGCGCGCGGTGCTGGAATGGAAGCCGCCCCACGCCCAGTGGTTCGTGGGCGGAAAACTCAATGTCTCGTTCAACTGCCTCGACCGGCACGTCCGCGGGCCGCGCCGCAACCAGGCGGCGTTGATCTGGGAAGGCGAACCCGGCGACCGCCGGGTGCTCACCTACTGGGATCTCCATCGCGAAGTCTGCCGGGCGGCCAACGCGCTCAAAGCGCTGGGCGTGGCGCGGGGCGACCGGGTGGCGATCTACCTGCCGATGGTGGTCGAAGCGGCAGTGGCGATGCTGGCGTGCGCGCGGATCGGCGCGGTCCATTCGGTAGTGTTCGGGGGATTTTCGGCCGAATCGTTGCGCGATCGCATCAACGACGCCAAAGCCGTGTGCTGCATCACCGCCGACGGCGGCTACCGGCGGGGCCAGCTGGTGCCGCTCAAGCGATTTGCCGACGACGCGCTGCAAGGGTGCCCGTCGATCAAGGCCTGCCTGGTGGTGCATCGCGGCGGCGCCGGCATGGACCCGACCACCGTTCCGATGACCGACGGGCGCGACCACTGGTGGCACCGCGCGCTTGACGCCGCCTCGACCGACTGTCCCGCCGAACCGATGGATGCCGAGGACCTGCTGTTCATCCTCTATACCTCCGGGACCACCGGCAAGCCGAAGGGGATCGTCCATACCACCGGCGGATATCTCACCCAGGTTGCCGCCACCACGAAGTACGTCTTCGACCTGCACGACGGCGACGTCTTCTGGTGCACGGCCGACATCGGCTGGGTCACGGGCCATTCGTACGTGGTCTACGGACCGCTGGCGAACGGCGCGACGGTGCTGATGTACGAAGGGGCGCCCGACTGGCCGGAGCGGGACCGCTTCTGGGACATCTGCGAGCGCCACGGCGTGACGATTCTCTACACCGCGCCGACGGCGATCCGCGCGTTCATGAAGTGGGGAACGGAATTCCCCGCCCGGCACGACCTGTCGCAATTGCGGCTGCTGGGCACCGTGGGCGAACCGATCAATCCCGAAGCGTGGATGTGGTATCACGAGCACATCGGCGGCCGGCGCTGCCCGATCGTCGACACCTGGTGGCAGACCGAAACCGGCGGCATCATGATCACGCCGCTGCCGGGGGTCGTCACCACCAAGCCGGGAAGTGCCACGATCCCCTTCCCCGGGCGTCGCCGCGGAGCTGGTGGACGTCAACGGCAAGCCGGTGCAGCAAGGAGGCGGTTTCCTCACCCTCACCGAACCGTGGCCGGGGATGCTGCGCACCATCTACGGCGACGACAAGCGCTATCGCGAGACCTACTGGAGCCGGTTTCCGGGAAGGTACTTTGCCGGCGACGGCGCCAAGCTGGACCACGACGGCTACTGGTGGATCCTCGGGCGCGTCGACGACGTGCTGAACGTGGCCGGACACCGGATCGGCACCATGGAGGTCGAGAGCGCGCTGGTCGACCACCCGTCGGTGGCCGAAGCGGCCGTGGTGGGGCGCGCGCACGAACTCAAGGGCCAGGCGCTGGCGGCGTTCGTGACGGTCAAGGAAGGGGTGGCGGCCACACCCGCGTTGCGCGACGAGTTGCGCGAGCATGTGGCGCAGAAGATCGGCGCCATCGCCAAGCCGGACGACGTGATCTTCACCGCCGATCTCCCCAAGACCCGCTCCGGCAAGATCATGCGGCGGCTGCTGCGTGACATCGCCGAAGGGCGGGCGCTCGGCGACACCACCACGCTCGCCGACCCGCGGGTGGTCGAGCGCCTCAAGGAGCAGTACGAGGAGGGCGAAGGCTGAGCAAGAAGCAGCGGCGCAAGACGTCATTCACGGCCGTTGCCCCGCCCACCGCGAAGACTCCGTCGCGCCCGCCACGACAGTCATCCCCGGCGTCAGCGCCGGCGCGGCGTCCCACGGCGGTGCGCTGGGGCCTGCTGGCGGTGGTGGTCGCCACCGTCATCGCCTTCGCGCCGGCGCTGCGCGGGCCGCAGATCTTCGACGACATGACGGCGATCCAGAACAACGCCAGCATCAGCCATCTCTGGCCGATATCGCCGCCGTTGCCGTCCACGCCGGTGGCTGGCCGCCCGGTGGCGAACTATTCGCTGGCGATCAACTATGCGGTCAACCGTGTCCTGGGAGTCGACCAGAGCCCCGATCCGGGCGGCGCCGACAAGACCATCAGCTACCACCTGCTCGACATCCTGATTCACGTCGCGGCGGGATTGCTGCTGTTCGGCATCGTGCGGCGGACGCTGCTGGCGCCGCGCATCGGGGAACGCTGGCGTCACGACGCCGACGCGGTGGCGCTGCTGGTGACGGCGCTCTGGCTGCTGCACCCGATCCAGACCGAAGCGGTGGATTACCTGGCGCAGCGCTCCGAACTGCTGGTCTCACTGTGCTACCTGGCGACGCTCTACGCGTCGGTCCGCGCGTGGGACGCCGGGTCGGACCGCGCCCGGCGCCGGTGGTACGTCACGGGTGTTGTCGCCTGCCTGCTCGGCATGGGGTCCAAGGAAGTGATGGTGAGCGCGCCGCTGATGGTGGTGCTGTACGATCGCGCCTTCCGGCTGGAGAGCTGGAGCGCGATGCGATCGCCCGCGATGCGGGGCCGGCGATGGTTCTACGGCGCCCTGTTCGCGACGCTGCTTTTCCTGGTGGCGCTCATGGCCGGATCACCGCGCGGCGCCACCGTGGGATTCCATCACGGCATGAGCTGGTTCCGCTACCTCGTGAGCCAGGGCTGGGCGATCCCGCATTACCTCCGCCTCGTCTTCTGGCCGAGTGGGTTCGATCTCGACTACGGCCGGCGGGCCGTTCCGATCGCGCGGGGGCTCCCCGGATTGGTCGGATTGGCGGTCCTGGGTGCGCTCACGGTCGCGGCGTGGATCCGCAACGGACGCTGGACGTGGCTGGGCTTCTGCGGCGCGTGGTTCTTCTGCATCCTGGCGCCGTCGTCGAGCGTGGTGCCGATCGTCACCGAAATCGCGGCCGAGCGACGGGTGTACCTGGCCATCGCGTCGGTCTTCGCGGCCATCGTCGTGGGATGCGTGTTCATCGCGCGCCGCATGGCAGCGCATCGAGCCGCGCGGGCCCCGACCGGGGCGCCCCTGTCCGGCACCGGCGCGTGGGCGGTGGCCGGCGCCATTCTGCTGGTGCTCGCCGCCGTGACGTTCCGGCGGAGCGCGTTGTACAGCGAACCGGCGGCAATCTGGCGCGACGCCGTTGCGAAGGACCCGACCAACGCGAGGGCGGTGACCAATCTGGCCGACATCCTGCTGCAATCGCCGGCCAGCGCACCGGCCGCCGATTCGCTGTTTCGCCGGGCAACCGTCCTCGACACCACGTATGCCGATCCCTGGTACAACCTTGCCATGCGTCAGGTGAACGGCGGCAACAAGGACAGCGCCGTGGTCCTGTTGCGACGCGCGCTCACGATCACCCCGGGGCACGGCGCCGCGCTGGCCGCGCTCACGGACATCCTCCTCGGGCGCGGCGACGCGGCCGGGGCGCTCCGGTACCTCGGGCCGGCGGCGGACAGCGCTCTCGACGGCCACCTGCTCGTCAACCTCGGCCTGGCATACATGGGCGTCGGACAGGCGGGTCAGGCGGAAGCGACATTCGCGCGCGCGGCGCGGCAGGACCCGAACGATGCCGCCGCGCTCCGCTGGCTCGGGGCGCTGATGACGGAAGAGGGCCACCCCGATCAGGGCATCCCGTTGCTCGAACGGGCCGTGCGGCTTGCGCCGGCATCAGCCGACAACCTCGGGCTCCTCAGCCTGGCGTATGCGGAAGTGGGCCGTACGCCCGATGCGGCGGCCGTGGCCGGACGCGCGGCGGCACTTCCGGACGCCAACGCCCAGGCATTGTACTACGCCGGCAGGTCGCTGCTGATCGCGGGCCGCGCCGATCAGGCGGAGGCCGCGCTGACCCGCGCGGTGCAACTCAAGCCCGGCCAGCCCGATATGCTGACCGCGCTCGGCGACGCGAAGGCGGCGCTGGGGAAGACGGCGGCAGCGGCAGCACTGTTTCAGCAGGCACTGCGGCTCGATCCGACCGACGCCGAGGCACAGCAGGGACTGAAGGGGGTTACGGGTCACTAGTCGTTCGTGGTGCGTCATCCGGAGTCATTCTTGAGCGAACGACGCATGACGAACGACGCACGACCCTCACACCTGGATCTGCGCCCCGAGCTCCACCACCCGATTTGCCGGTAATCCGAAGAACGCCGTGGCCGTCTGGGCGTTTCGCTGCATGACGCCATAGAGTCGTGCCCGCCAGCCGGCCATCGCGCCGGCGGCGCGGGACATGCCGCGGCCGCGGGGAGCGACGATCAGCGTCTCGCGCCCCAGGAAGAACGACACATCGTTGAGCCGCATCGACGGCGCCTTCGCGTCGTCCGGTTCGCGCAGCTCGGGGGCCACGGCGGCAAGAATTGCCGGCACGTCGGGCGATTCCATGAAGCCGTAGCGCGCCCGGAGCTGGTAGAACCCCTCGCCGAGCCGCTCCAGCGTCACCCGTTCACTTGCCGGCACCTGCGGAATCTCCAGCGACGAGATGGTCATCAGGATGACCTTCTCGTGGAGCACCTTGTTGTGCTTGAGATGATGCAGCAGCACCGGCGGCGCCACGTCGGGGATCGACGTCATGAACACCGCCACGCCCGGCACGCGATGCGGCTTGCGGCGCGCGATGTCGGGAATGAACAGGTCGAGCGGTAACGAGGTTTCCCGCAGGATTGCGGTGACCTGCTGCCGGCCGCGGCGCCAGGTGCTCATCAGCACGTACACCGCCGAGCCCGCCGCCAGCGGGAACCACCCGCCTTCGACGAACTTGATCAGGTTGGCGCCGAGGAACGCACTGTCGACGATCAGGAATGCGGTGGTGAGCGGCACGACGCGCCACCACGACCAGTGCCACTGCTTGCGGGCCACGACCGCGAAGAGAATCGAGGTGATCAGCATCGTCCCCGTCACCGCGACGCCGTAGGTGGCGGCCAGCGCGTCCGACGAACCGAACTGCAGTACGAGGGCCACGCAGGTCACCCAGAGTGCCCCGTTGATGCCGGGCATGTAGATCTGCCCGATTTCGGTGTGCGAGGTGTGGATCACGTGCATCCGGGGCGCAAAGCCGAGTTGCATCGCCTGCTGGGTGAGCGAGAACGCCCCGGAGATCAGCGCCTGCGAGGCCACGATGGCGGCGGCGGTGGCCACGATCACCATCGGGTAGAGCACCGCATCCGGAACGAGGTTGTAGAACGGATTGGCCACCGCGTCGGGCCGCCGCAGCAGCAGCGCACCCTGGCCCATGTAGTTGAGCATCAGCGCCGGCAGCACCAGGACGAACCAGGCCACCCGGATCGGGCGCCGTCCGAAGTGGCCCATGTCGGCGTAGAGCGCCTCGCCGCCGGTGACCACGAGAAAGACCGAACCCAGCACCACGAAGCTCTGGAATCCGTTGGTCCGGAAGAAGTGCCAGGCGTAGAGCGGATTGATGGCGCGAACCACCGCGGGGTAGCCGATGATGCCATTGATGCCCAGCGCCGCGATCGCCAGGAACCACAGCAGCGTGACCGGCCCGAACACCGCGGCCACACCGGCGGTGCCGCGCCGCTGGAAGAGAAACAGCCCTGAGAGGATCCCGATGGTGATCGGAATGACCCAGTGCTCGAACGCCGGTGTGGCCACCTTGATCCCTTCCACCGCCGAGAGCACCGAGATCGCCGGCGTGATCACGCCGTCGCCGTAGAGCAGGGCGGCGCCGAACAACCCGAGCATGAGCAGGCCGCGGCCGACGCGACGGCCGTCGGGTCGCGCCAGCGCCAGCAGCGCCAGAATGCCGCCTTCGCCCCGATTGTCGGCGCGGAGCACCATGGCGATGTACTTGAACGAGATCACGAAGTTGAGCGACCAGAACACCAGCGAAAGGACGCCCAGGACGTTCTGGGGCGTCATCGCCACGGCGCGGCTGCCGTTGAAGCACTCCTTGATGGCGTACAGCGGCGAGGTGCCGATGTCGCCGTAGACCACACCCAACGCCGCAAAGGCAAGGCCGGCCAGGGCCTTGCCGGTGGGCGTCGTGTTCTCGGCGCTCACTGCCCCGGCGTCGGTGCCGGCGCGGGGCGGCGCGGCGCGGCCGCCGCAAGGGAGTCGACCAGATGGATCACCTGGTCACTGGTGACCTCGGTGTACAACCGGCCGTCGATCAGGAACGTGGGTGTGGCGTCGACGCCGAGGCGGTTCGCCTCCTGGTACGAGGCCTCGATCCGGCCAGCGTACTTGGCGGACTTCATGCACGCCGTCCAGGCATCGACGTCGAGTCCGATGCTCTTCGCGATGTCGGTCAGCACCGGCATCGGGTTGGTCCCCAGTGCCCAGTCGTTCTGCCGCGAGAACATCTGCGCCTTCATCTCGAGGAACTTCCCCTGGTCGTTGGCGCAGGCAGCGCCATGCGCCGCAATCCGGCTGGTCGGGTGGAACGGCAGATCGCGATAGACCCAATCGGCGGTGCCGGTGTCGATAAGCTGCGTCTCGACGTCCGGGAACTGGACTTCGTCGAACACGGCGCAGTGCGGGCAGGCATAGTCGAAATACTCCACCACGGTCACCGGGGCCCCCGGTTTGCCGACTTCGTAGCCGTGGAACCCGCTGGTGTCGGCGGCGGTGATGGTCACGTTGGCGGGGATCGATATCATGGCCTGGTGGCGGCGGGTGAAGACGAAGATCACGCCGATCAGGAGAATCGCGCCGAGCGCGACGTAGAACCGCTGCTGGCCTTGCGCCATGCGTCCTCTGGTGGCTCCGCCGGCGAGCGCTGGCCCCGAGGGCCGACACGACGGGAGCGGGTTGGGTGGTGGCTGGGCGCTCGCGCCACCCCGCCGGGCGGCGACGGTGACCAATCTAATGCCCGGCGGTACCCGATTGCCCCGAAGGAGGCCGATTCCCTATATTTGATGCCGACGCGCCGCCCCGCAGGGGGGCCGCGCATCACGCAACCAATGAAGGAAGGTCGTTTGTCGAAGAACAAGGCACCCCGCACACCGGCAATGCCCACCCAGTTTGATCAGGCCCGGGACGAACTGTTCAGCCATATCCTCCGCTGCGGTGTACTCGAAGCCGCTCCTGAACACCAGAAGGAGTGGATGGACGACACCATGCAGTACCTCGCCGAGCGCTACGCCGAACTCGGCGCCGACGAGCTCGGGAAGGTTCGCGTGCTGGGCGAGCGGTTCTGCCAGCCCGTCGTGAAGCGCGCGGCGGTGGAAGAAGTCGTTGGTCATTAGTCGCCTGTCCCGAGCGCAACGAGAGACCTGAGTCGTGAGTCATGAGTCGTGAGGTCACGACTCATGACCAATGACTACGGATTCTCCACCACGATTTCCGTCGCGACCGGGATATCCGGATTCAGCGACGCCAGTACCGAGCAGTACTTGTCGATCGACAGCTCCACCGACCGCCGCGCTTTTTCCTCGGTCAGCCCCTCGCCCGCCAGTCGGAAGACCATTTTCAGTTCCGTGTAGCGGCGCGGGTATTCCTCGCGGCGCTGTCCCGAGATCTCGATCTGGAACCGGGTCAGCGTCACCTTCTTCTTGCGGAGGATGTCGGCGACGTCGGCGCCGGAGCACGCCGCCGACGGCCACCAGCAACGTGATCATCGGGCTCGGACCGGCGATGTTCTGGCCGTCGACCGTGATTGCCGGCCCGCCTGCCTGGCCCGCGGTGAAACGGAGGTCGCCCTGCCACTCGAGGGTGGTGTATCGGACATTGCTCGCGGTCATCGTGCCCTCAGTTCCCGGAAGAATTGCGTGTTGTAGTCCCAGATCGCGTAGAGGCCCACCGCGGCGGTGGACCACGCCAGGCGGCGCAGCAGCGACGAATCGAGCACGAACGCCAGCAGCGTGACGCAGCTGCAGCACCGTCACCGCCTTGCCGCCGGCGCGCGCCGGCACCGCCGTGGCCCTGCCGGTGGCGAGGGTGACGAAGAACGCCGTGGTGGCGATGATGTCGCGTGCCAGCACCGCCAGCACCTCCCACCAGATCAGCTTGCCCGAGAAGAGCACCACCGCGTACGCCGGCGGCCATGAAGAGCCGGTCGGCGATGGGATCGAGCACCGTGCCCAATCGCGACGCGCCGAACCGCCGCGCCACGATGCCGTCGCCCAGATCGGTCATGGCGGCGAGGCCCAGCACCGTGAGCCGGACCGGCATGCTGGTGAAGAGCGGAAAGACGATCGCCAGCGGCACCCGGAGGAGGGTGATCGCGTCGGCGACGGCGAAGCGGGCAGCGGGACGAAGGGCGGAGGTCGACACCGCCGGAAATTACCCCGGCTGCGGCTCCACCACACCTTCGGCGCGGAGCGCGGGGTCGAGCGCGCCGGTGCGCCAGTTCGTGGACCGCCTCGGCGGTGACCGCGCGGTACGGCGCCGCCGGCTCGGCGAGTTCGTCGAGCCCTTCGCCGAACAGCCACGCATCGGCGATGGCGCTCGCCCGGGCGCCGGCGGTCTGCCAGGCGATTTCGGTCTGCCCGGCGAGCATCGCGACAGCGCGGGAGACTTCATCGTCCGACGGCGGCTCCCGGCGGAACCTCTCGAGCTCGTCGAGCATGGCCTGGCGCGCCTCCTCGAGGCGTTCCGGCGCCATGGCGATGTAGGTGGTGATCGCGCCGGCGCGGGCGCGCTGCCACGACGAGGCCATCACGGTGTACGCCAGCGAGCGCTCGCTGCGGAACGACTCGAACAGCCGCCCGCCGAGTCCGCCGGCGATGGCCGACCAGACTTCGGCGGCGATAGCGTGCCGGATCGTCGCGCGAGGGGCCGGGAAAGATCATCGCCAGCGCAGCCTGTTCCCGGTCGCGCGCCGCGGCGCGCGTACGCCGGCTGCGCACGCCGGCGGGCAGCAGCGGCTCCGGCACGACGTTCGATCGCGGCGCGGCGCCCGCGGCGGCCGCAAGCAGCGCGGGCCCGGCGGCATCGGGGTCGAGATCGCCCACCGCGATCGACCGTCGACGGTCCGGACGCCAGCATGCGTTCGTGCCAGCGCGCGCAACGCCTCGACGTCGAACGACGCCAGGGATTCGGCGGTGCCGAGCGCCGGCGAACCGTAGCCGCGATCGTCGAAGGCGGTGCCGAAGGCCAGCTGGAACGGATAGCGCACCATGTCGTCGGCAACGGCCCGCGCGTCGGCGCGTGAGCAGCGCCCGCTCCGCCGCCAATGACTCCGGGTCGAACCGCGGCTCGGTGAGGACTTCGGTCAGCAGCGCCGCGGCGCGGTCGGCGGCTTCGGCCACGACCGATCATGCCGAATCCGAGCACGTCGGGCGAGAACATCGGCGCGATCACGCCGCCGAGCGACGCGGCAGCAGCGGCCAGTTCGGCGGCCTCGCGGCGGCGGGTGCCGCGCAGCATGGCCCGGATGGCGAGCATCGCCAGCCCCGCGGTCGCGGCGGTCTCGACGTCGTGGCGAAGCCGGTAGATCGAGAGCACCACCTGTCCGGTGTCGCCGTGTCGCGCCACGAGCACGTCGAGACCGTCGCCGCTCGACTGTCGCACGCCCTGCGAGGTCTGGTGAAATCGCGGCCGCGCCGGCGCGTGCGGCACGTCGATGCCGGCGACGCGGATGACGGCGGGAACACGCGGTGCTCCCGCGAGCGCCGATTCCAGCGCGGCCGCATCGAGCGGCGGATCGCGGTCGGCGCAGATACCATACCGCCGCCCCGGGCTGGCCGAGATACCGCGCCGCGGCGTCCCGCAGCGCCGGTGCGTCGACGGCGAGCAGGTCGGACTCTTCGCGGTCGACGCGGGTGACGTCTCCCAGCGCCTCGGCCTCGGCGAACGCCGTGGCCCGGGCCTCGAATCGTTCCAGGCGGCGGCGGACCCGCAGCAGCTCCACCGCGCGCGCGCGGGCGATTTCGTCGGCGGGCACGGGGCGTTCGACCAGGTCGCGCACCGCGCCACCCAGCACGGGAAGCGCTGCGGCGAGGTGCTTCGCCTCGAGTTCGGCGCCGATGGCGAGGACACCGGCGTCGATCACGCCGTAACACCCCGCACCGACGCCGGTCACCAGCCCCGGATCGCGCAGCAGGCGCCCCAGCCGCGCTGCGCGGCCGCCGGCGAGCACCGTGGTGGCCAGTTCCAGGGCCGGGAGTTGTTCGTCGAGCAGTCCCGGCCCGCGCCAGCCGACGACGAGGTTGGCGGTGGCGACCTCGCCGGTCAGGGTGCGCGCCCGGACGGCCGGCAACGCCGTCTCGACCGGCCCCGGTTCGGGTGGCGGGGCGTTTCCGCGCCAGTCTTCCCAGAACTCGCGGAGTGCGTCGAGCGCGGCCGCTTCGTCGATGTCGCCGACCAGCGACACGATGGTACGCGCCGGGAGATACCGGCTGGCGTAGTACCCCGCCACGTCGTCGCGGGTGAGATGTTCGAGCACGTCTTCGGTGCCGATGCGCCAGCGGCGGATGCGGTGCGTCGCGAAGAGCAGTTCGTGCAGCTGCTCGCCGGCGACCGCCGAGGGCGTGTCGAGCTTGCGCCGGGCTTCCTGGATGATGACGCCGAGCTCGCGCGAGAGTTCGCCGGCGTCGAGCAGCGGCCGCCGCACCTGGTCGGCCTGCAGCGCGATCAGGTCGCGGGCGTGGCGCGCCGGCCCGGTCATGTAGTACACGGTGCGGTCGTAGGCGGTATAGGCGTTCAGCGCACCGCCGAAGCCTTTGGCGACGCGGGCCAGATCGCCGGGGCCGAGCGTCGGCGTCCCCTTGAAGAGCATGTGCTCGAGGACGTGGGAGATGCCGGCCAGCGGATCGGGTTCGTCGAGAAAGCCGGCGCGGACGTGACAGACGAGGGCGACACCGGGAACGGTGCGACGACGCTGCATCAGCAGCGTCAGGCCGTTGGCGAGCCGTTCGCGTTGCAGTCCGTCGGTGGGAGCGCGGTGCGGCGACGGCCGCCGGTCAGGCGCGGCCACCACTGCCCAGCGGCCGGTAGTGCATGATCAGCAGCGCGGCGACGACCATCGCCGCGCCGTACCCCAGCACGTGCAGCAGGTCGCCGCCGTGCAACGCCGGTCCCGACGGACTGATGAGATGAAACGGCGGCAACAGCTTCCACGGCCACACGATCCAGGCGGGCAGTTCAACGTGCGACCGGCGGGAGAATTCCATCACCACGGCGATCCGCGTCTGCACGACGGCGAGCAGAAAGACCACCAGCCAGTCGCGCGACGTGACGGTGGAGAGCAGCAGCGTGGCTCCGCCGGTGAGCAGCAGCGCCATGCCGATCGCGGCGAACAGCGTGCCGTGCCAGCCGAAGTCGGTGGTGTGGAGCATCAGCCGGAGACAGACGCCATAGACGATCGGCGTCACCAGCACGGCCGCCGCCCCGAGGAGATAGCGCTGGGCGTAGTACCACGCCGGCTCCATCGGCTTGCTGAAGTACGACCGGTAGTAGCCGCGCTGCACGTCGGTGCCCATCACGCCGCCGACGGCAATCAGCACCGTCACCGTGAGGACCACGCCCCAGGTGGCGTTCTGGATGTCGGCCGCCCGCGGCGGCGGAGCACCGGGACGGATCGCATGCACGCGCCAGACGACCGCCGCGAGCGCCACCGTCGACAGTGACGAACAGCGCCAGCGGACCCGTGCCGCGACGCTCCGCGCCAGCCACGGGAAGTAGCGGAGCGGCGAGCGATCGCGCGTCACGATTGCACCGCGCTGCGGAATGCGGTCTCGAGCAGGCTCTCTTCCGGACGGCACTCCACCAGGACCGCGCCGTCGGCGAGCAGCCGCGCCAGGCCGGCACTGAACTCCTGCCGCGTGGCGCGCAGGCGCCACGCCCCCGGTTGCTGCGGCAGTCGGTGCCGCCTCGGGGAAGACCCGCAGCACGTCGGGCGATCCTTCGAGCAGCAGCCGCCAGATCACGACGGTTTCCGCCGGCGACGCCGCACCGCGCGACACGACGCGCTGCAGCTGACCCTTGTTGAGGATCGCGACGCGGTCGGCGAGCCGTTCGAGTTCGTCGAGATTGTGCGACGCGATGATGATCAGCCGGTCGGGGCGCCGCAGGCGGGCGACGACGTCGCGGAAGCGCTGCGTCCACAGCGGATCGAGGCCGTGGGTCGGCTCGTCGAGAATCACCAGGTCGGCATCGCCGAGCAACGCCTGCGCCAGGCCGACGCGCTGCAGATTGCCCTTCGACAGCTGGCGGATGGCCTTGTCACGGTGTTCGTCGAGCCCCAGTTCGGCCATGACGTCGGCGACGCGGCCGGCGCGCTCGTCACGACCGACGCCGGCCAGCACCGCCATGCGGTGCAGCGTGGTGGTCACCTTCCAGCGGGGCGGAAGGTTGACGAGTTCGGTCAGGTAACCGACGCCGGACTGCTCCACGTAGCGCCGGGGCGGAGCGCCGGCGATGGCCAGCTGGCCGCCGGTGGGGTGGAGAAAGCCGAGCACCAGCGAGATCAGGGTCGACTTGCCGGCGCCGTTCGGCCCGGCGATGCCGACCACTTCGCCGCGCTCCATGGTCATCGAGAAGTCGACCAGCGCGCGCACCGGCCGGCGACGGATCAACCCGCGATAGGTCTTGCTGACCCCGTCGAACGTGATCACTGCAGGATCCGGATGACACCGGCGGCCGCCGAGCCGCGCAGAAACCCCTCGGCATCGCCGACCGGAATCTGGACGCCGGTCTCCGCCAGGCCGCGGCGGGCGAACGCGTGCATGAACTGCACCACGGTGCCATCGGCCCACGCCCCTTCGACCGCCTGCAGCTGCAGCACCAGATCGTCCCAGCTGCCCCGCAGCACCAGGCCGCCGAGCGTTTCGATCACGTGCGACCCGGCCTCGGTGGCGGGACGGCGTTGCATTTCGGGAACGTCGCGCGCCAGCGTGCCGAAGAGCTCGAGCTGGTTGGGATCGCGCGGCGTGCCGTCGGGATGTCGGCTCTCGATCTCGGCGAGGAGCGCCGCGTCGGTCGAGAGTTCGCTGCCCAGCTCGGCGAGGCGGGCCAGCCATGGACGGAGTTCGGCGTGATCGTCGGTGAGGTTGCCGGCGGCCTTGAGGAGTTCGATGGTGCGCCACAGCCCGAGGTCGTCGAAATGGTCGTCGGGGCGGACGCGGGCAAAGTGGACCAGCGCGGCGCGCGTCTCGCCGCGGTCGTAGAGCATGTTGCCGAGATAGATGCGCGGTTCGCAGTAGCTGTGGTCGAGTTCGAGCGCGCGACGCAGCCAGTAGAGTGCGTCGGCGTCGAGCCCGAGGCGGTGCGCGGTGTAGCCGAGGGACGCCGCCAGTTCCGCCGAATTGTGGTGATGGGCCTGGCCGCGCTCGAAGAAGCGCCGCGCTTCGGCGAAGAAGCCTTCGCGGAAGAGGGCGCGCCCCACCTGCAGCATCAGTTCGTGATCGTCGTCGAACCCGAGGTCGATGAGCCGCTGGAAGGCGCGGAGGGCGCCGCCGAGGTCGCCGAGCACGAGGAGCGTTTCGCCGAGTCCGGCGAGGGCATCCTCGTGGTCGGCGTCGAGTCCCAGCGCCTGCACGAACGCGCGCCGCGCCCAGGCATACTCCTCGCGGGCCAGCTGGGCATAGCCCATGCCGACGTGGAGATCGACCGCCTGCGGATAGCGGAGCAGCCCGTCGCGCAGCAACGCGAGGGCGTCATCGTAGCGAGCTTCGTTGTACAGCTGGTGGGCCTGTTCATCGTACTCATCGGAGCTGAGGAAGGGCTCCGTCATGGGCGATCGGCCTCCCGGCGGGGATGCACCAATGTCGGCGGCCCCGGGGGCGGACACAAGGGTATCGGTCAGCCGGCCGCGGCCGGGGGCCGGGCGACGCCCGGCAGCCGGCGATATCCCGCCACCGCCCGACCAGCCGCGCGGCACGACGCCCGGCAGCCGACGCCCGGCGCCGGCGTTGACACACCCCGCGTCGCGTCTATGTTACTGACCGGTCAGTAACCAACAATGACGATCCGACGCCCGCCGCACCCCGCTTCCCCGCCGGCACCCGCCGATCCGGACACCGCGCCGCGGTTTCACCGGCGGCCCGGGGCACGCCCCGACGAACTGCTCGCCGCGGCGGTGAGCGTCTTCGGCGAGCGGGGCTTCCACGCCACCACGCTGGAAGCGGTGGCGCAGCGCGCCGGGGTGTCCAAAGGCACCGTCTATCTCTATTTCGCGTCCAAGGACGATCTCTTCCGGGCGATGGTGGAAAAGAAGGTCGTCGCCCAGCTGGAGGGGGTCGAGACGCTGGTGCGCGAGCACACCGGCAGCGCCACCGGACTGCTGACCGAGGCGGTGCAGCGGCTCTGGGATGCGCTGGCGCGCAAGGACATGGTCTGCCTGACGCGCATCGTGCAGGCCGAGCTGCCGAATTTCCCCGGCGTCCGGCAGTTCTTCTTCGACCATGTGGTGCAGCGTCACCGGCGGCTGCTGCGGACCATCGTCGAGCGCGGCGTCGCCACCGGCGAATTCCGTCCCGAAGCGATCAAGGTGGTGCCGTTGATGCTGCCGGCGTTGATGGTGCAGCTCCACCAGGCCCGATTTCTCTTCGGCGATCTCGACAAGACGCCGGTGCAACCCGACGTGTTGCGCAATCAGATGATCGAATGCCTGCTCGACGGCATCAAGGTGCGGCGCCGGTCCCGGCCCGCGCCGCGACGCCGCCAGCGGAAGCGGAGTACGCGATGAAGCACCTGAAGTGGGGCATGGCGCTGCTGGCATTCACGGTCCTGCCGCTGGCGGCCCAATCGCCACGACCGCTGACGCTCGGCGAAGCGATCGGGCGCGGCTGGTCGAACGGCGTGAACGCGATGCTGGCCCGCCTGGCGGCGAAGGGAGCCGACGCGCGCGTCGGCGAGAGCCGCGCCGCGCTGCTGCCGGATGTCTCGGCCATGGCGTCGGTGGAACGCCAGACGGTCAACCTGTCGGAATTCGGCATTTCGATTCCCGGCTTCCCGGCGGTGACCGATCCGTTCACCCTCTTCCGTGGCCGGGCGCAGTTCTCGCAGCTGCTCTACGACGCGTCCACGCTGGAACACCTGCGCATGCGCGCGGGACAGCGCGGTGATGGCCGGGACTCGACGCCCGGCACGTCGGCGAACTGTCGGCGGCACTCGCCGGCGCGGCGTGGCTGCAGCTGGCCAGCGCCCAGGCCACCATCGACGCCCGCCAGGACGACTCGGTGACCGCCTTCGCGCTGCTCGACATCGCCACGTCGCGGGTCAACGCCGGCGCCGCGCCACGGATCGATCTCACCCGCAGCCAGACCGAGGCGGCCGCGACGCGCACCGCCCTGGCGGTGGCGCGCAACGCCCGCGACCGCGACGCGCTCGAGCTGGCGCGCGCGGTGGGATTGCCGCCGGCGACGCCGCTGGTGACCACCGGTGCACCGGCGCTGGCGCTCGACAGCATTCCGACCGATCCCGACAGCGCGGTGGCGCTGGCCCGGCAGCGCCGGGTCGATCTCGCCGCCGAGCAACAGCGGCTGACGATTCTCCGGGAAGGGATGACCGCCATCAAGCGCGAGCGGCTGCCGCAGGCGACCGCCAGCGGATACGTCCAGACGTCCGGAGTCAGGACCGATTCGCTCTACCGCACCTGGAACATCGGCGTCGGTTTGAGCCTGCCGATCTTCGACGGCTTCCGGCGCGAACGCCGCGAAGACGAACAGCAGGTGCGCATTGACGCCGAACAGGTCCGGGTGAACGATCTCAACGACCAGGTGGATGCCGATGCCCGCCAGGCCGTGCTCGATCTCGCCTCGGCGCACGACCAGGTGGCGCTGGCCACCGAACGGCTCCGTCTGGCCGAGGAAGTGCTCTCCGAAGCGCGCGATCGCTTCAGCGCCGGCGTGACCGGCACGGTGGAAACCACCAACGCGCAGGCCGACGTCGCCCAGGCACGCGATGTCCTCATTCAGGCCCAGCTCGCCGTCGGCGTGGCGCAGGTCAGCGCCGCCCGGGCGCTGGGCCTCCTCGATCAGGTGCACTGACATGTCGAAGAAGCAGATCCCGATCCTCATCGTGGCCGTCGTCGCCATCGCCGCGGCGGTGTGGGGTGTCCGCGTCTATCTCTATCACCGCAATCATGTGGTGACTGACAACGCCCAGATCGACGGCCGGCTGCTGCCGGTGGCGACCAAGCTGCAGGCGTTCGTGCTCCGGGTCCCGGTGGAAGACAACGCCGTGGTGCACACCGGCGACACGCTGCTGGTGCTCGACGCGCGTGACCTCGACGCCGACGTGGCCAAGGCGCAGGCCGACCTCGAGTCGGCGATCGCGATGGCGGGCAACAGCCGCCAGACCGGCCAGCTGGCGGCCCAGGTCCAGGCGGCGCGCGCCACCGCCGACGCGGCGCAGGCGGCGGTCGAGACGGCGCAGGCGGCATTCAGCAAGGCACAATCCGACCTCGATCGCACGCGGGGACTCGCCGCCAAGCAGATCGTGGCGGCCCAGCAGCTCGACGCGGCCCAGGCGGCGTTCGACGGTGCCCGGTCGGGGCTGGACGGCGCCCGGCGCCAGGCCGCGGCGGCCGCGGCCCAGGTGACGGCGGCGACCGCGGCCCTCGGTGGCGCCGACGCCCGGGTCGCGGCGGCGCGGGCGACGCTCGACGCGGCGAAGCTGCGGCGGGCGTGGGCGGTCATCACGTCGCCGATGGACGCCATCGTGACCAAGCGCTCGATCGATCCCGGCGCGCTGGTGCAGCCCGGCCAGACCACGATGACGCTGGTGCCGCTCCACGACGTCTGGGTCACCGCCAACGTGAAGGAGACCGAGCTCGGCAACGTCACCGTGGGCGATTCCGTCTCGTTCACCGTGGACAGCTACCACGGACACACCTTCTACGGCACCGTCGAGAGCCTCTCGCCCGCCACCGGCGCGAAGTTCGCGCTGCTGCCCCCCGACAACGCCACCGGCAACTTCACCAAGGTGGTGCAGAACGTGCCGGTGCGGATCCGGATCGCGCAGCCGATCGATTCCACCTATCCGCTGCGGCCGGGGATGTCGGTGACGGTGTCGATCACCACCACGGACCAGCACACGTCGTGACGCCGTGACCAGTATCGCGCTGCCCCGTCCCGTGGAGCGGAACCGGGACGAGATCTACCACGCCCGTTTTCTGATTGCGTTCGCGGTGACGCTGGCCTCGGTGATGGAGCTGGTCGACACCAGCATCGTCAACGTCGCCATTCCCCACATGATGGGGAATCTCGGCGCCACGCTCGAAGAGATCGCCTGGGTCAGCACCGGCTACATCGTGGCCAACGTCGTGGTGCTGCCGATCACCTCGTATTTCTCCGATACCTTCGGCCGGCGGAATTACTACACCGGATCGATCGCGCTGTTCACGCTGGCCTCGTTCTTCTGCGGTCACGCCCACACCCTGGGCGAGCTGGTGGGTTCGCGGGTGGCGCAGGGGATCGGCGGCGCGGCGCTGATCTCCACCGCGCAGGCCATTCTGTTCGACGTCTTCCCCCGTGAGGAACGCGGCGTGGCGACGGCGATCTTCGGCATGGGCGTGATGGTCGGCCCGACGCTGGGGCCGACCCTGGGCGGCTGGATCACGACCAACTACTCGTGGCCCTGGATCTTCTACATCAACGTCCCGCTCGGCATCCTGGCCGGGCTGCTCTGCTGGGAATACGTCCCGGAGCCGTCGGCCAAGGTGGAGCGGAAGGGCGGCATCGATTTCACCGGACTGGCGCTGCTGGCCATCGGGATCGGCTGCCTGCAGATCATGCTGGAGCGGGGCGAGGCGAAGGACTGGTTTTCGTCGCAGGAGATCATCATCGAGGCGATCCTCGCCGTGGTCGGCATCGTGTCGTTCGTGTGGCGTGAACTGACGGTGAGCCACCCGATGGTCGACCTGCGCATTCTCAAGAACCGCCAGCTCACCGTGGGCGTGGTCTTTGCCGTGCTCCTCGGCTTTGCGCTGTACGCCTCGGTCTTCGCGTTGCCGGTCTTCCTGCAGCGGCTGTTGAACTACTCCCCGTGGGACACCGGACTGGTGATTCTCCCCGGCGCCCTCGCCAGTGCGTTCACGATGGCCTTCGTCGGCAAGCTGTCGCAGAAGATGGACGCCAGGCCGCTGGTGGTGATGGGCGTGCTGCTCTTCCTCTGGGCGATGATCCTGCACTGGCACTTCACCACCGAAATCGCCATGTCGGACACGCTGCTGGCCGATGATACTCCGTGGCGTGGGGCTGGGGTTGATCTTCATCCCGCTGACCGCATTGACGGTGGCCGATCTCAGGCCGCAGGAGATGGGACAGGGGACGGCGCTGTTCAACCTGTCGCGCCAGCTCGGGGGCTCGCTCGGCATCGCGGCCGCGGCGAATCTGCTTGCTCGCTACACCGACCGCGCGCGCGACGGCCTGTTGCCGCACCTCGATCCATCGGATCCGCGGGTGGCGTCATGGATCAGCCGGGTGACGGCGGGGATGCAGCATCTCGGCGCATCGGCGCAGGAAGCACAGGCACGCGCCTACCAGATTCTCGACCTCAAGGTGCAGCAGCAGGCGTCGGTGCTGGCGTTCGAGAAGCTCTTCCTGGTGATGGGCATCACGTTCACCTGTGCGCTGCCGTTGCTGCTCCTGTTCCGCACCGGGCAGGTGTCGGGGCGGATCCAGGCACACTGACGGCGACGGCGTGGAGGCCGCCCAATGTCACGGGGCTATTGCGATCTGATCAACGTGCAATCCGGCCCCCGCCTCACCCGACCCGGCACCTCGCGTTGCATGGTCCCGGCGCCACCTTCTGCCGAACGGGTTCACGCCCGGCCCCCGATTCCATCATGCGTTCGGTATGGCAGCGGATGGCCGGTCGCATCGATTCGGGGTGACCATCAACCTCCGACGCGAGGCGAAGCGGCGGCGCCCGGCCGACTCACGGCACCCGCCGCGCGCGGATCCGCTCCGTGACGTTCGCCGTGATCGTCCGGTTGTTCACCTTCGTCGAGATCGTGCTGGCGATGCGCCGGTCCCATGCCAACGGACCCGTCTCCGGCCGCCAGGCAACGCTGCCGGTTTCGGTGGACACCTGGTGCAGCGGGATCCGCATGCTGTCGCCGGCGTCGCGAGTCGAGTCGAACGTCTGCTGGTCGCGTCCAGCGGTAACGGCGCACCGCGCCGGAATCGGCAACCCGGCGCCACTCCGTTCCGGAGAGATCCGACACCGTGGCGCCCACCGCCAGTTCCGGTGGCCGCCGCGGAAAGAAGTCGTCCATGGCGGCGCCGAGGTCATTCACTTCGCCGAGCGCGCCGGGGACGAAGGGACGCTCGAGCACCCTGGCCCGACCGTCGGATATGAGCAACAGGCGCCACCGGCCGCCGATGAAGCCGCTGGTGTCGAGCCGGGTGGTGTCGGCGCCGGTCACCGCCATCACCTGCAGCGAGTCGGCCGAGACGACAACGGTGTCGCCTTGCCGGAAGACGGCATACGCCGCCTCGCGGCGCACCACGCGGTGCACGGCGGCGTTGCCCGACCGACTGACGACATCGCTGACGAGTTGCTCGTGATACCGGGCGTTGTCGACGGCCGCGCCGGGATAGGACGCCGGCGCCTGTCCGGACAGCCGCGCGGCGGCGAGCGCCACCAGCCCCGCCGCCGCCAGTGGCACCGGGCCGTGGCGCGCGCCGCGGCTAGTCGCCGAGGAACGGATAGCGCCAGTCACGGGGCGGCGCGCCGTTCTCCTTGATGGAGCGCGGTGAAACCCAGCGATAGAGATTGAGCACGCTGCCGGCCTTGTCGTTGGTGCCCGAGGCGCGCGCGCCGCCGAACGGCTGCTGGCCCACCACGGCACCGGTCGGCTTGTCGTTGACGTAGAAGTTGCCCGCGGCGTGGCGGAGCGCCTGCGCCGCCGAGATCACCGCGGCGCGATCCTGCGAGAAGACCGCCCCGGTCAGCGCGTACGGCGTCGCGCCGTCGACCAGTGCCAGCGTCTCGTCCCAGCGGGCATCGTCGTAGACGTACACGGAGAGAATCGGTCCGAAGAACTCCACCGTCATCGCCTGGTGGTGCGGGTCGGTCACCTCGACCAGCGTCGGTTCGATGAACCACCCCTTGCCGCGGTCGGTGCCGCCACCGGCCACGATCCTGGCCCGCGGGTCGCCCTTGAGCGCCGTGATCACCTTGTCGAGCCTCGTCCACGCCCGCTCGTCGATCACCGCGCCGAGGAATACCGAGAAGTCGGTGGGGTCGCCCATCTTCAGCTGCGCCATCTCTTCCTGCATCCGCCGCTCGACCGTCGGCCAGAGCGACCGCGGGATGTAGGCCCGCGACGCCGCCGAGCACTTCTGTCCCTGGTATTCGAACGCGCCGCGAAGCAGCGCGGTGACCAGCGCCTCGACGTCGGCGCTGGGGTGCGCCAGCACGAAATCCTTGCCGCCGGTCTCGCCCACGATGCGGGGATAATTCCGGTAGCGGTCGAGCTGGCTGCCGATGCCGTGCCACAGGCCGCGGAAGACCTCGGTCGACCCGGTGAAGTGGATCCCGGCCAGGCGCGGATCGGCGAGCACCGCCTCGGTGATGGCGCGCGCGTCACCCGGCACGAACTGGATCACGCCGGGCGGCAGCCCGGCCTCGCGCAGCACCTCGTAGAACAGCCAGTTGGAGAGCGACGCGGTGGCCGACGGCTTCCACAGCACCACGTTGCCGAGGATCGCCGGCGCGGTGGGGAGATTGCCGCCGATCGACGTGAAGTTGAACGGCGTGACCGCGTAGACGAACCCCTCCAGCGGCCGGTAGTCCATCCGGTTCCAGGCGTGCGGCGACGATCCGGGCTGCTCGTGCAGGATCCGTTCGGCGTAATGGACGTTGAAGCGCAGGAAGTCGATCAGCTCGCAGGCGGCGTCGATCTCGGCCTGGTGCGAGGTCTTGCTCTGGCCGAGCATGGTGCCGGCGTTGACCCGCTGGCGCCACGGTCCGGCGAGGAGGTCCGCCGCCTTGAGGAAGACCGCGGCGCGGTCGGCGAACGACCAGCGTTCCCATTCGCGCTGCGCGGCGACAGCGCCGTCGATCGCGTCCTGGATCAGCGCCGGCGATGCCTGGTGCACGGTGGCGACCAGTTGCTCGTGACGGTGGGGCGCGGTGCGGCGCACGACGTCGCCGGTGCGGTGCTCGGTGCCATCGACGACCACCGGGACATCGGTCGGTCCCGCCTCGAGCGCCATCAGGGCGCCCTGGAGCGCTTTCCGCTCCGGCGATCCGGGGGCATACTGCAGCACCGGTTCGTTGACGGGAACCGGAATGTTGCCGATCGCGCTCATCGATTCGCTCCTCGGGCCAGATGCAGGCCGGAAGGGTAGGCCGGCCCGTCCGGACGGACAAGGATACCGGTGCCGCCCTCGGCGGTTACCTTACCATACTCGTCAGACTTCGCACGGAGAACATCGCAATGCGTCGCCTCGTTCCCTCTGCCCTGCTGCTGCTGGCCGCCGCCGGTTGCCGCAGCTACCAATCGTACGGCTACGTCACCAGCGAACGCGGTTTGCTGCCGGCCGACCAGTTCGCGTCGTACGGACCGGACCAGGCGACGGCGGTGGCGATCGGCCGGGCGTTCGGCAAGGCGTACGCGGGGCTCGACGCGGCCGGCTATGCCAAACAGGCCGCAGCGGCAATGACGTACGCCAGGAAATTCCCCAGCGTCGATTCGATTTCCGCCGACACGCTGGGCCATCGGCTGGTGGTGAAGTTCGCCAGCGGCTGGACCGCGCAGATCACGCCGATCATGGACGGCGAAGCGCCCGATCAGACGCCCGGCCTGCCGAGCGCCAAGTAGCGACCCGACCGTAAGCGGGGACGACTCTCACCCCGGGACGGCCTCCGATGACCGACACCGCACCGCCCAGACTGACCCCGGAATTCCTCTACCTGCTGAGCGGTGACGCCGACGACTTTGCGGCGGCCACCGCCGACCTGCGGGCGGCGGACATCGCCGAGGCGCTCAACGGCCTGCCCCTCGATGCGGCGGCGAAGGTCGTGGCCGCGTTGCCCTACCAGCTGGCCGTCCAGCTTTTCGACGAGCCCGAGCTGGAGCGGCGCGGCGAGATCTTCGAGTCGCTCGACATCGCGAAGGCGGCGTCGCTGGTCGAGGCGCTCTCGGCCGACCAGGAAGTCGAGCTGTACCGCGAGCTTGCGCCCGAGGCGCGAGCGCGGCTGCTGCACCTCCTCCCCGCCTCGACCCGCGAAACCCTCCGCACCCTGATGAACTACCCGCCCACGTCGGCGGGCGGCATCATGACGACGGAGTTCGTGGGTGTCCCCGCAACCTGGACCGCCGACGACGTCAAGCGCTATATCGGCGAAGTGGGCAACGCCAAGGAAACGGTGTACGCCATCTACGTGCTGACCCCGAAGACGAACGAGCTGGAGCGGGTCATCTCGCTGCGCGAGGTGATGATGGTGCCGGGGATCACGCGCGTGGCCGGCATCGGCGACGGCCGCTCGCCGATCACCGTCACCCCGTTCGTCGACCGCGAAGATGTGGCGCGGCTGATCGCCAAGTACAATCTCCTCGCCGTCCCCGTCCTCGACGAGGGCCGCCATGTCGTCGGCATCGTCACCGTCGACGACATCATCGACACCCTGGTCAGCGAGCAGACCGAAGACGTGCAGAAGTTCGGCGGTATGGAAGCGATCGACGAGCCCTACCTGCAGATCGGTTTTGTCGACATGCTCCGCAAGCGGGCCGGGTGGCTGGCCATCCTCTTCGTGGGCGAAACGCTCACGGCCCAGGCGATGGGGCATTTCGAAACCGAGATCGAACGGGCGGCGGTGGTGGCGTTGTTCATCCCGTTGATCATCTCGTCGGGCGGCAATTCGGGGTCCCAGGCCACGTCGCTGATCATCCGGGCCATGGCGCTCAAGGAAGTACACCTCAAGGACTGGTGGCGGGTCGTGGTGCGCGAGGTCCCGTCCGGTGTCGCCCTCGGCGCCATGCTCGGCGCGATCGGCTTCGTCCGGATTCTGCTCTGGCAGTTCCTCGCCGGCCGGCATTGGACGCTGTTCGGCATGCCGGTGGGCCAGGACTACGGAACCCATTTCGTGCTGGTGGCGCTGACGGTGTTCCTGGCCCTGATCGGCGTCGTCCTGTTCGGCTCGGTGGCGGGATCGATGCTGCCCTTCGCGCTGCGGCGGTTCGGCCTCGACCCGGCCAGCGCTTCGGCGCCGTTCGTGGCGACGCTGGTCGACGTGACCGGGCTGGTGATCTACTTCAGCGTGGCCTCGCTGGTGCTGCATGCCACGCTGCTGAAACCGTGAGGCCCGGGGCCAACCGCTATCGCGCCTCGTCCACTAGATTCAATCCCGGATGCACCGCCACCGCAAACTCATCGCCATCGCCCTCGTGGTCGCCTTCGTGGCCTTTCTGGCCTGGTCCACCCTTTCGGCCCAGAAGGCGACGTGCAACATCTGCATCGTCTATAACGGCGTCCGGAACTGCGCCTCGGCGTCGAACGAGACGATCGAGGAGGCCGCCCAGGCCGCCCAGACCACCGCCTGCGGGCCCCTCACCCATGGGATGAACGACGCCATCGCCTGCCAGCGGCGCCAACCGGTGTCCCAGGAATGTCACGGCGGCTGACGACAACTCTTGTGGTATCAACAGGTTAGCTTGCCACGACCGCTTCCGGATGCCGGGCCGGACGCTTCCAAAATCGCCGCCGCAAGGCGATTTTTCCGTTGCGGGGAGGATGAGCCTCTCCATCGGGAAGGACGCGGGATGGGACTGACTGACCAGGCACGCCGGATGTGGCACAAGGTCGAGGTGCTTCGCGACCTCGAGCCGACGGTGCGGGAATTGATGACGGAGCATGAGAAGAAGCGGGAGCTGTGGTTTCCCAGCGAATTGCTGGGCGCCCCGGACGGCGAAGACGCCGAGACCTATCGGCTGGCGGTGCGCCAGCGGGCACAGGGGATTCCCGACGCCTGCCGGGCGGCGCTGGCGCTCAACACATTGACCGAAGAGGGATTGCCCCACTTCCACCGGCTGCTCGCCGTCTACCTCGGCGAGGATTCGCACTGGCGCGACTGGAACAACCTCTGGACCGCCGAAGAAGACCGCCACGGTGACGTGCTGAGCATGTACGCCCGTGACACCGGCATCATCGACCAGCGCAAGTTCGAGCAACTGAAGTTCGAATACGTGCGCAACGGCTTCAATCCCGAGTGGGACAAGGATCCGTATCGCGTCTTCGTCTATACCACGCTGCAGGAGCGCGCCACGCAGTTCTCCCATGCCAACACCGGCCGGGTGATCGACCAGTACGAGCCGTTGCTGGGTGGTATCCTGGCCCGGATCGCCATGGAAGAGGCGCGGCACTTCAACTTCTATCGCAAGGTCTTCACCGAGATCCTCAAGCGCGACCCGAGCGAGGCGTTGCGCTCGGCGGTGACGATCATGCCGGCGATCGACATGCCGGGCGTGACCATCCCGGGCTTCAAGGAGTTCGCGGATGTCATCCGGCGCTCGGGGATCTACGGCCCGCGTGACTATCTCAGGATCGTGCAGGACCAGTTGGCGCACTGGCGGATCGAGGCCCTGGAGGGACTCGACGATTGGGGCCGCAAGGCGCAGGAAAAGCTGCTGCAGGTTCCCGATCGCCTGCGGCGGATTGCCGACCTGATGGAGACCCGCTCCCGCTCCAAGACCTTTGCATTCGAGGTGGCGTTCGCCCGCGAATTCGTGATGGAATAGCGGGTGACGTTCGCCACGGTCGCCACGACGCTCTTCGCCCTCGCGCGCTTCATCGCCGCGGGGGCGTTTGCGCTTTCCCTGGTGATCGCCGCCACCCACTGGGCGGTGCGGACCGGCCGGATCACGGCGTTCGGCGGCTGGGCCCGTTTCGTCCGCGGCTGGAGCGATCCGATGTTGCGGCCGGTCGAGCGCCGCCTGGTCCGGGGCGGCGGCAATCCCCAGGACGCGTCGGTCTGGCTGATCGGCATTGCCCTGGTGGGCGGGCTGGCGCTGATCTTCGCCGTCAACTGGCTGCTGGGATTCGTCGCCGGCGTCGTCTACCGCGCCCAGGTGGGCGGCACGCTGCTGCTGGCGGAAGTGGTCCACGACCTCTTCGCCCTGCTGATGGCGGCGATCTTCGTGCGGGTCATCGCCTCGTGGTTCGGGATCGGCCGCTACACCCGGTGGATGCGGCCGGTCTACGCCCTCACCGACTGGCTGGTCGAACCGCTCGAGCGCGTCATTCCGCCGATCGGCATGATCGACATCTCGCCGCTGGTGGCGTACTTCATCCTCTACTTCGCCGAGCGACTGGTGATGGGGGCGTTCTTCCGCTAGGGGCCCGCGCCGGATGGGCCGACGTCGCCGCGCTCAGGCGGACCCGGCCGCGAACGGCCACTCGCTCCGCTTCCACGAGCGGACCACGTAGAGCAGCACGCCCACCACGAGGATCGCCACCGCATAACGGACTTCCTTGAGAAAGTCCGGCCGCTCCACCAGCACGAAGATGAATCCCGCGGTGGCAAGCAACGCCGGCAGGGGATAGAGCCACATCCGGAACGGGCGCGGCAGATCGGGACGACGCACCCGCAGGACGATCACGCCCACGGTCTGGAACAGGAATTGGAGCATGATGCGGATCACCACCAGGGCCGCAATGATGTCCGCCAGCTGGAGAAAACTGGCTGCCATGGCCGCCACCCCGAGCACCACCAGCGAGACCGACGGAATCCGGTATTCGGGATGAATCCGGCCGAAGACCCGGAAATAGTTGCCGTCTTCGGCCGCGGCGAACGGCACCCGCGAGTAGCCGAGCAGGAGCGAGAAGACCGATGCGAAGGCGGTCCACATGATGAGGATCGTCACGATCCGGCCGGCCCAGTGGCCGTAGAGCCGCTCCATCATGATCGACACGACGTAGAACCGGGAATTGTCGCCCGCCGCCTGCTGCAATTCCTGCCACGGCACCACGCCGAGAATGCTGATGTTCATGACGATGTAGATGCAGGCCACCAGCACGATCGACCACAGCAGCGCGCGGGGAATGGTGCGCCCCGGGTCCTGCACTTCGTCGCCGAGGAAGCAGACGTTGTAGTAGCCCCAGTAGTCGTACGTGGCCACGAGCATCGCCGCCCCCAGCCCGGTGAAGAAGGCGGGCGACAGCCGGAACGCTCCGGCCGGAAAGGAAAACGCGCGGGCCGGATCGAAGTGGGTCACCCCGGCGAAGATGACCCACGCCACCGTCGCGATCACGCCCCCCAGCAGCACGCGGGACAACTTGCCGATCGCGGTGATCCGGCGGTACAGCAGCAGCATCGCGACGGCGAGTGCGCCGATCGCGACGAAGGTGCCGGGCGTCATCACCAGCCGTGCCTCCAGGGTTCCCAGCAGCGGCACGGCGAGCCGGAAGGTGTGCGCGGCATGGACCTGATCGAGGCCCGACCAGAAGTAGCCGGCGTAGCGCGCCAGCCCGACGGCCCCCGAGGCGATCGATAGCGGCGCGCTGAAGGAGAGCTGCCAGATGAACAGGAACGACATCAGGCGGCCGAGCTTTTCCGGGCCGTAGATCTCCTTCAGGAACCGGTATGAGCCACCCGATCCGGGAATCGCGGCGCCCAGCTCGGCCCAGACCAGCCCGTCGCAGATGGCAAAGAAGGCGCCGAGAATCCAGCCCAGCATGGCCTGGGGGCCGCCCATCGCCGCGATGATCAGCGGGATGGTGATGAACGGTCCCACGCCGATCATGTCGGTCATGTTGAGCGCGGTGGCGCTCAGCAGGCCGATTCCGCGGACGAGTGGGTCCTGATCGCGTTTGGTCACCGGAGACGGTTCCTCGCGTTGGTCAGGGTCGAAACCTACCTTTCCCCGGACATTGCGGAACACCCATGGCTGATCCCGATTCGCGGCGCACCTCGCGCCTTGCGGCCCTGCCGGCCCTGCTGGCGGAGCGCATCCTGCTGCTCGACGGTGCCACGGGCACGATGCTGCAGCAGCATCGCTTCGCCGAAGCCGATTATCGCGGCGACCGTTTCCACGATGTCGCCCGCGACGTGCGCGGCAATCACGACCTGCTCAGCGTGACCCGGCCCGACGCTGTCCGCGCCGTGCACCACGCCTATCTGACCGCCGGCGCGGACATCATCGAGACCAACACGTTCAACGCCACGGCGCTGGCGCAGAGCGAGTATGGCACCGAGGGGTACGTCCCCGAGCTCAACCGGGCCGCGGCCCGCCTGGCCCGTGACACCGCGGACGCGTTCGAGTCCGCCGGACGTCCCCGCTTCGTGGCCGGTGTCCTCGGCCCGACGCCGCGAACGGCGTCGCTCTCGCCCTCGGTCGACGATCCCGCGGCACGCAATGTCACCTTTGCCGAACTCGTCGGCGCCTACGATACCGCCGCCCGGGCGCTGATCGCCGGGGGCGCCGACCTGCTGCTGATCGAGACCGTCTTCGACACCCTCAACGCCAAGGCGGCGATCAACGCCCTCGAATCGGTGTTCGACGCCATCGGCTTCCGGCTGCCGGTGATGATCTCTGGCACCATCACCGACCGCAGCGGACGCATGCTGTCGGGACAGACCGCGGAGGCGTTCTGGATCTCGGTGGCGCACGCCCGGCCGCTGTCGATCGGCCTCAACTGCGCCCTCGGTCCCGACCTGCTCGGTCCCCATGTGCAGGAGTTGTCGCGCGTCGCCGCCACGCGGGTCAGCGCGCACCCCAATGCCGGCCTCCCCAACGCGATGGGGGGCTATGATCTCGGCCCCGACGCGATGGCCGCGGCGATCGGCGAATGGGCGCGGGCGGGGTGGGTCAACATCGTCGGCGGCTGTTGCGGCACCACGCCGGAGCACATCGCCGCCATGCGCGACGCCATCGCCGGCGTGCCACCGCGGCAGATCGCTTCACCGCCGCCGCGGACCCGCCTGGCCGGGCTGGAGCCGTTCATCATCGGCCCCGACACGAATTTCGTGAACATCGGCGAGCGCACCAACGTCTCGGGTTCGCGGCGCTTTGCCGGCCTGGTGCGCGACGGCCGCTACGAAGATGCGCTCGCGGTAGCCCGGCAGCAGGTGGAGTCCGGCGCGCAGTTGCTCGACGTCAATTTCGACGATGCGCTGCTCGACGGTGCGGCGGCGATGACGACCTTCCTGCGGCTGATCGCCTCCGACCCCGCCATATCACGGGTGCCGCTGGTCATCGATTCGTCGAAGTGGACGGTGATCGTTGCCGGACTGGAGAACACCCAGGGCAAGCCGGTGGTGAACTCGCTGTCGCTCAAGGAAGGCGAAGCACGCTTCCTCGAGCAGGCGGAACAGGTGCGGCGGCACGGCGCCGCCGTGGTGGTGATGGCGTTCGACGAAACGGGGCAGGCCGACAGCGTCGAGCGCAAGGTGACCATCCTCGAGCGGGCGTTCCGGCTGCTGGTCGACCGCGTCGGCTTTGCACCCGACGACGTCATCCTCGACCCCAATGTCTTTGCCGTCGGCACCGGCATCGAAGCGCACGCCGGGTACGGCAATGCGTTCATTGAGGCGGTCCGCGACGTCAAGCGCCGTTGCCCGGGGGCCCGTACCAGCGGCGGCATCAGCAACGTGTCGTTCGCCTTCCGCGGCAACGACGCCGTCCGCGAGGCGATCCACGCGGTGTTTCTGGAGCGCGCCATCGCCGCCGGGCTCGACATGGGCATCGTCAACGCCGGCCAGCTTCCGGTGGTCGACGACCTCGATCCGGCGCTCCGCGAACGCGTGGCCGACCTGCTCTGGAACCGCCGGCCCGACGCCACCGAACGGCTGCTCGAGGTCGCCGACCGCGCCACCGGCCGCGCCACCACCGGGCCCGACCTCTCCTGGCGCACCGCCCCCGCCGCGGAGCGATTCCAGCATGCGCTGGTGCACGGCGTCGTCGAGTTCGTCGAGGCCGACGTCGACGAGGCGCGCCTCGCCGCCGACCAGCCGCTCGACGTGATCGAAGGGCCGTTGATGGCGGGCATGAACCAGGTGGGCGATCTCTTCCAGGCGGGGAAGATGTTCCTGCCCCAGGTGGTCAAGAGCGCCCGGGTGATGAAGCGCGCCGTGGCGTTCCTGATTCCGTTTCTCGAAGCCGGGCGGCGCGATGGGCCGCCCCGCAAGCGCGGCCGGATGCTGCTCGCCACCGTCAAGGGCGACGTGCACGACATCGGCAAGAACATCGTCGGCGTGGTGCTGCAGTGCAACGACTGGGACGTGATCGACCTCGGCGTGATGGTGCCGGCGGCGACGATTCTCGCGGCGGCCCGCGAACACGATGTCGACGTGGTCGGCCTGTCGGGGCTGATCACGCCGTCGCTCGACGAAATGGCGTTCGTGGCGAGCGAACTGGAGCGGGAAGGATTCACCGTGCCGCTGCTGATCGGCGGCGCCACCACGTCCCGGGCGCACACCGCGCTGCGCATTGCCCCGGAATATTCGAAGCCCGTGGTGCACGTCCTCGACGCGTCGCGCGCCGTGCCGGTGGCGGCGGCGCTGCGCGATCCGGTGCAGCGGGCAGCGCTGGCCGCGACCATTGCGACCGAGTACGAAACGATCCGCCAGCAGCGCGCCGGCGAACACGAAGGGAGGCTGGTGCCGCTCGCCGACGCCCGCGCCCGCCGGCTGCCGATCGATCTTGCCGTGCCGGTGCCGGTCCCGACGTATACCGGCATCCACGCCTGGCCCGGCTGGCCGCTCGCCGACCTGCGCCCGCTCATCGACTGGACGCCGTTCCTCCGGGCCTGGGAACTCCCCGGCTCGTATCCCGACATGCTCACCGACGCGCGGCACGGCGCGGCGGCGCGGGAACTGATGGCCGACGCCAACGCCCTGCTCGACGAACTGGAACAGAGCGGCGCCGTCACCGCCCACGGCGTGGCCGGGTTCTGGCCGGCGGCATCATCTGGCGACGACATCGTGCTCTACACCGCGGCCGACCATCACACCCGCTGGCGACGCTGCACACCCTGCGACAGCAGGCGGAACGCGCCGACGGCCGCCCGTCGCTGGCGCTCGCCGATTTCGTGGCCCCGGCCGACGCCGGCGTCGCCGACTATGTCGGCGCGTTCGCCGTGACCGCCGGCCAGGGCGTGGCCGAACTTGCCGCCGCGGCCCGGGCCGCGCACGACGACTACCGCGCCATCCTGCTCGCCGCGCTCGCCGACCGGCTGGCCGAAGCGTTTGCCGAGCGCCTGCACCAGCAGGTGCGAACCGAGTGGTGGGGCTATGCCGCCGGACGAGCGCCTGACCCCGGGCGACCTGATCCGCGAGCGGTACCAGGGCATCCGCCCCGCGCCGGGATACCCCGCCTGCCCCGACCACACCGAGAAGCCGACGCTGGCGCAATTGCTCGATCTCGAGCGTACCGTCGGCATCACGCTCACCGAGTCCTACGCCATGCTCCCGGCCGCGTCGGTGTGCGGCTGGTATTTCTGGCGCCCCGAAGCGCGCTACTTCGGCGTGGGCCGCATCGGTCGCGACCAGGTGGCGGACTACGCCCGGCGCAAAGGGATGGGACATCGCCACCGCCGAGCGCTGGCTGTCGCCGGTGCTGGGATACCGGAAGGGCCCCCGATGACCACGCTGCGCGAGCTGATCGCCGACGGCGGCGTGCACGTCGTCGACGGCGCGATGGGGACGATGCTGTATCAGCGGGGCATGTTCCTCAACGTCTGCTACGACGAGCTGGTGCTCCGCCACCCGACATCGTCGAGGCGGTGCATCGCGAGTACGTCACCGCCGGCGCCGAGCTGATCGAGACCAACACCTTCGGCGCCAACCCCGTCAAGCTGGCACAATACGGCCTGGCCGACGACACCGAGGCCATCAACGCCGCGGCCGCGCGACTGGCGCGACGCGCGGCCGGTACCGATGTCGCCGTGCTCGGCGCCATCGGACCGCTCGGCGTGCGGATGGAGCCGTTCGGCGAACTGGCCGCGGTCGAAGCCGAGGCGGCGTTCGGCCGCCAGGTCGACGGGCTGCTCGCCGGCGGCGTCGACGGCTTCTGCCTCGAGACCTTCTCCGACGCCGCCGAGCTTGCCGCCGCGATTCGCGCCGTGAAAGCGCGGACCACGCTGGCGACGATGGCGGAGATGACGGTCGGCGCCGATGCCTGCACCGCCTACGGCACCGCGCCCGAGGCGTTCGGACCGCTGCTCGCCGCCGAGGGCGCCGACGTCGTCGGCGTCAACTGTTCCATCGGGCCGCAGGTGGTGCTCGAGGCCATCGAACGGCTTGCGCGGGTGGTGCAGGTTCCGCTCGCGGCCCAGCCCAACGCCGGGCTGCCGCGCGACATCGCCGACCGCAAGATCTACATGGCCAGCCCCGAGTACATGGCGGAATACGCCCGCCGGATGGTCGAAGCCGGTGCGCGGTTCGTCGGCGGCTGCTGCGGCACCACGCCGGAGCACATCCACGCCATCCGCGCGTACGTGCGCAGCGTGGTGCCCCACCGGGTCGCGGTCACCCCGGTCGAGACGGCCGCGCCCGAGGGCGTCACTCCGGTACCGCTGGGTGAGCGCTCCCGGTTCGGCGCCAGACTCGCGGCCGGCGCATTCATCACCACCGTCGAGATCGTGCCGCCGCGCGGCGTCGACCCCGAGCCGATGCTGGCCCAGGCGCGACGGCTCAAGGCGGCCGGGATCGACGCCGTCAACGTCCCCGACGGACCGCGCGCGCAGAGCCGCCAGGGCGCGTTGCTCTCGGGGCTGCTGATCGAGCGCGAGACCGGCCTCGAAAGCGTGGTGCACTACGCCTGCCGCGACCGCAATCTGCTCGGCATGCTGTCCGATCTGCTCGGCGCCGCCGCCTCGGGACTCCACAACCTGCTCGTCGTCACCGGCGATCCGCCCAAGATGGGCCCGTACCCCGACGCGACCGCGGTGTTCGACATCGACGCCATCGGTCTGACCAACCTGGTGGCACGACTCAATCGGGGGCTCGATCCTGGCGGCAATCCCATCGGCCCGCCCACGCGGTATGTGCACGGTGTCGGCGTCAACCCGGCCGCGCCCGACCTCGAACACGAGCTGCGGCGATTCGGATGGAAGGCCGAAGCGGGCGCCTGCTTCGCGATCACCCAGCCGGTGTTCGATCGCGCCCGGCTGGAACAATTCCTGGCGCGCACCGAAGCGTTCGGTGTTCCGATCATCGCGGGCATCTGGCCGTTGCTCTCGCTGCGTAACGCCGAGTTCCTCGCCAACGAAGTGCCCGGCGTGAGCGTACCGGCCGACATTCTCGACCGGATGCGCCGCGCCAGCGCGAAGGGGAAGGAGACCGCGCTGGCCGAAGGCGTGGCGATCGCCCGGGAAATGCTGGACGCGGTGCGCGGGACGGTGCGCGGCGTGCAGGTCTCGGCCCCGTTCGGGAGGGTCGATGTGGCTCTGGCCGTGCTGGGGACGTGATATCTTTGGGTGGCACATACAACCGGATTTCCCCCATGCCCGTCGAACAAGCCGCCCTGCCCCTTTCGGTGCTGTCCGAAGAAGAAGACCTCTTGCGCCAGACCGTCCGCGAATTCGCCGAAACCGAAATCGCGCCGCACGTCAGCGAAATGGACGAGGCGTCGCAGATGAAGCCCGAATTGATCCGCAAGTTCTTCGAGCTCGGCCTGATGGGTATCGAAGTGCCGGAACAGTTCGGCGGCGCCGGCGGGTCGATCTTCCTCGCCATGATCGCCATCGAGGAACTGGCCCGGGTCGACGCCTCGGCCGCCATCTACGTCGACGTGCACAACACGCTGTTCAACAATGCCCTGCTGCGATGGGGCAACGACGAACAGAAGGCGCGCTACTTCCCCCGCCTCACCGCCGACCTGCTGGCCGCGTTCGCGCTCTCCGAACCGAACTCCGGCTCCGACGCCTTCGCCCTCGAGACGCGCGCCCGACAGGACGGCAACGACTGGCTGCTCACCGGACGCAAGTTCTGGATCACCAGCGGCGCCGAGGCAGGACTGTTTCTCGTCTTCGCCAACATCGATCCGTCGCGGGGCTACAAGGGGATCACCGGCTTCCTGGTGGAACGGGAGTTCCCCGGCTTCGCCGTCGGCAAGCGGGAGAAGAAACTCGGCATTCGCGCGTCGAGCACCGTGGAATTGATTCTCGAGAACTGCCGGGTGCCCTCGGCGAACGTGCTCGGACCGGTCGGCCAGGGGTACAAGATCGCCATCGAGACACTGAACGAGGGACGGATCGGGATTGGCGCACAGATGATCGGGGTGGCGCAGGGCGCCATCGACGCCGCCACCCGCTACGTCCAGGAGCGCAAGCAGTTCGGCAAGGTGATCGCGGAGTTCCAGGGCGTCCAGTTCCAGCTGGCCCAGATGGTGACGGACCTTGAGGCGGCGCGGCTGATGGTCTACAATGCGGCTCGCCTCAAGGATGCCGGCCTCCCCTTCACCAGGGAAGCCGCCATGGCCAAACTGTTCTCCTCGGTCACGGCCAACCGCATCACCGGACAGGCGCTGGAGCTCTTCGGTGGCTATGGTTACAGCCGGGAGTATCCGGCCGAGAAGTACTATCGCGACGCCAAGATCGGCGTGATCTACGAGGGAACCAGCAACATGCAACTGCAGACCATCGCCAAGCTCCACCTGAAGTAACCCGGCGAACCTGCACGGATCTTGCTGAGTCAAAGGATCTGATGGCCCGTCGCACCCTGCTTTTTCTGCTGACTGCCTTTGCCGCTGCCGCCCCGCTGGGGGCGCAGCAGGCGAACGCGTCGCCCCTGATCGGCCAGTTGAACGACTGGCTGGCGCGGGCGCGCCGCACCTCGCCCGGTACCTGGGGCGTGGTCGTGGCCGACCTGTCGGGTCAGGTCATCTGGCAGGTCAACGGCGACGTGCCGATGACACCGGCGTCGACGGTCAAGCTGCTGACCACGGGCTTCGCCCGTTCCGAAGTGGGCGGAGCCGCGCGGCGTCCGACCCGGGTGGTGGGCAACGGCCGTGTCGATCCGACCACCGGAACCTGGATCGGCGACTGGGCGCTGGAGCTCAACGGCGACCCGACCCTCGAACGTCCCGACCGCGGCGGCCCCACCCTGGGTGAGCTGGCCCAGCAGCTGGCCGCCATCGGTGTGCGCCGCCTCGTCGGGCCGCTGCGCGTCACCACGTCGGTGGGCGATCCCGAATCGACCTATCCGGCGGTCTGGTCCGACCGCGACCGCGGCCGGCTCTTCGCGCCGCCGGTCGGGCCGATCACGTTGAACGAGAACGTCGCCGAATTCACCGTCGCCCCGGGCAGCCACGTCGGCGCCCATGCGGCCATCGTCGGCGATGCGCCCACCGGCATCGCCGGTCTCGCCGCCGTGACCGCCACCACGACGTACGGACGCGGCGTGCACATCTATGTGTCGCCGCAGACCAACGGACGGTGGGTCGTCAGCGGGCACATCGGCATCAGCGCGACGGCGCATCGGTACGGGACGGTCATCAACGACCCCACCGCGGCGCTCGACGCCGTCTGGAAAGCGGCCACGGCCGCGGCCGGCATCACCTGGATCAGGAGTTCCGCGATCACCTCGTCGGAACCGCTGCCACGTCGGGTGCTGGCCGAGGTCGTGTCGGATCCGTTCGATTCGATCGCCCACGAGATCAATACCCGCTCGGTGAACATTGGCGCCGAACTGCTGTTGCGCTGGGGTGGCGGACCCGATCATCCGGCGGCGCTGCTGATGCAGCACGTGCGCAAGGTGACCGGACTCGACTCGCTCCATCTCGTCGACGGCAGCGGGCTCTCCGATGAAGACCGGGTCTCGCCGCTGGTCTTCACCACGTACCTCGCCAGGTTCCCGCTCACCGCTGCCGGCAAGGATTTCCCGCTGCTCCTCCCCGCCAACGGCAGCGGCACGCTGCGCACCCTGGCGCGTGGGCTTCCCGAGCCCGGCGTGGTGCGCGCCAAGACTGGCACCCTCGACAATGTCTCCACGCTGGTCGGTTATCTCGGACGCGAAGACGGCACGCTGCTGATCGCCGCGATGTACGACGGCCGCCGGTCGTACAACGCCAAGCAGGCCGAGTGGGACCTCTTCCGCCGCCTCGGCGCGCACGGCGTGGTGGTGCCCACCGACGCCATCAATGCCGGTGGCACTGACGAAGGAGGCAAATAGCGCTACTATTCGCACCTGCCTTCCCCCCCGCTTTCCGGTTTTGCACTGGGAGCACCCTGTGTCCGAACAATCCGCGATCGCACGCCGCGACTTCCTCGCCCTCACGGGACGAGTGGGTGGCGCTCTGGCCATTCTCGGTCCGTCGTGGGCCCGCATGTTGCGAGCTGCACCAATGCCCGATGCACGGGCTGCACTCCATCGAGCGCTGCTCGGTCCCACCACCGGACCACAGCCGGAGCAGCTCTTTGCCGGATTGCAGTGGCGGATGCTCGGCCCGTTCCGCGGCGGCCGCAGCGACGCGGTGAGCGGCGTCCCCGGACGGCCCAACGAATTCTACTTCGGATCGGTCAACGGCGGCGTCTGGAAATCGGTCAATGCCGGACGGGTGTGGGAGCCGGTGTTCGACGCCATGCCGGTCGCCTCGATCGGCGCCATCGCCGTGGCACCGTCGGCCCCGGACGTGGTGTACGTGGGCAGCGGTGAATCGACCCTGCGCGACTCCACCGGCTTCGGCAACGGCGTCTACAAGTCCACTGACGGCGGCAAGACGTGGACGCATCTCGGCCTCGACGAGACGCAGCACATCTGCAGGATCGCCGTCGACCCGAAGAACCCCGACATCGTCTTCGTCGCGGCGGTCGGGCACCTCTACGCCCCCAACCCGGAGCGCGGCGTCTTCCGCACCCGCGACGGCGGCAAGACCTGGCAGAAGGTGCTCGGCCCGAACGACGACGTCGGCGCATGCGAGGTCGTGATCGACCCGACCAATCCGCGCGTCGTCTACGCCGGCCTCTGGAACACTCGGCGTCCGCCGTGGTATAGCTATCGGCCCAGCAACGGCCCCGGCGGCGGCATCTGCAAGTCCACCGACGGCGGCAGCACCTGGCATCAGCTCACGAAGGGGCTGCCGAACGACGGCATGGGCCGCTCGGGTATCGGCATTTCGCCGGCCAATCCCCGCCGGGTCTATGCCGTGGTGGACAATCTCGAACCAGCCCCCGGAGCACCGCCGCCAGCGGCGCCGGCCGCCGGTGCCGGCGGCCGCGGTGGGCGCGGCGGCGGTGCCCCGGCGCCGGAAGGCCAGGGCGGCTTCTTCCGCTCGGACGACGGCGGCGAGACATGGACGAAGATGTCCGGCGACTCGGCCCTCTGGGGGCGCGGCTGGTACTTCGAGCACGTCACCGTCGACCCGAAGAATGCCGACTTCGTCGTCGTCTCCAACGTCGCGGTCTCGCGCACCCGCGACGGCGGCAAGACGTGGGACGTCATCCGCGGCTCTCCCGGTGGCGACGATTACCACCAGCCATGGATCTCGCCGAACGACTCCAACACGATGATCGTCTGCAGCGACCAGGGCACCGTCATCACGCGCAACGTGCAGGCCGCTGACCCGAGGGATATCCAGTGGAGTTCCTGGCTCAACCAGCCGACGGCGCAGATCTACCACGTCTCCGTCGACTACCGCTTTCCGTACTGGGTCACCGGGGCGCAGCAGGACAGCGGCAGCGTGGCCGTCTGCAGCCGCGGCAAGTTCGGCGAGATCTCGATGCGCGACTGGGAGCCGATCGGCGCCGGCGGCGAAAGCGGCTACACCGCGGGCGATCCGCTCCACCCGGGCATCATCTACGGCGGCGCCGGGCGGCCGGTACGACCTGGCGCTCAACCGCTCGGTACCTGGTGAAGGCCGGGCCGAATCGCCGGCAGGAGAGACGGCGCGCACCGACTGGACGGCACCGCTGGTGCTGTCGCAGGCCGATCCGCACAATCTCTACTACGCCAGCCAGTTCCTCTACAAGTCCACCGACATGGCGGCGTCGTGGACCCGCATCTCGGACGACCTGACCCGGCCGAATCCCGGTGTGCCGTCGACGCTCGATGCCGCCGCCGCTGCCGACTTCGACAGCGACAATCATCGCAACGGCCAGCGCGGCGTGATCTACACCATCGCGCCGTCGCCCATCCTGGTGCCGCTGGTCTGGATCGGGACCGATGACGGCTACATCCAGGTCAGCCCCGACGACGGCACGACGTGGAAGAACGTCACCCCGCCGGAGATGACCGCGTGGAGCCGGGTCACCATGATCGAAGGGTCGCACTTCGATTACAACGCGGCGTATGCCAGCGTCGACCGGCACCAGCTCCAGGATTTCGATCCGTACATCTATCGCACCCGCGACATGGGCAAGTCATGGCAGAAGATCACCACCGGCCTTCCCGCCGGCGTCTACGTGCACACCATCAAGGAAGACCCGATGCGGCAGGGGCTCCTCTTTGCCGGCACGGAACGCGGCGCGTTCGTCTCGTTCGACGACGGTGATCACTGGCAGCCGCTGCAGCTCAACCTGCCGGTCACGTCGGTGCGCGATTTCCAGATCTACGCCAACGACCTCATCGTGGCGACGCACGGCCGCGGCTTCTGGGTCGTCGACGACATCTCGCCGATGCGCCAGATCACCGACGAGGTGGCCCAGGCCGACGCGTACCTCTTCAAACCGGCCGACGCCATCGCGGTCGACCAGGGCGGCGACAACGGCACGCCCCTGCAGAAGGACGAGCCGCAGGCGGAGAATCCGCCCGACGGCGCGTTCATCTACTACTACCTGAAGAGCGACCAGAGCGGTCCGGTGACGCTCGAGATTCTCGACCAGGCGGGCGCCACGGTGCAGACGTTCAGCACCGAGCAGAGCGCCAATGCCGGCGGCGGCTTCGGCGGGCGCGGCGGCGGTGCGGGCCGCATTCCCAACACCTCGCCGCTCTGGCGCACCGCGCCGGCCCCGTTCTCGGGCGCAGCGGGACTGCACCGCGTGGTGTGGAATCCGGCCGGGGGCCGGGGGCGCGGCTTTGGTGGCGGCGGATTCGGCGGCGGGCGTGGTGGCCGAGGCGGACGTGGCGGCGCCGCCGCGGCGCCGGCGCAGACCACCGGGACGTTCACCGCGAAACTGACCGTCGGCGGCAAGACGTTCAGCGAGTCGTTCAACGTCAAGGCCGATCCGCGCACCATCGGCGCATAGCCGGCGCGGCAACACGCGGCAGGGCGGCGGGCGGAGTCGAACGACGACTTCGCCCGCCGTCGCGTTACGCTACCAGGGCCGCTCGTCGGCCGTGGGGCCGTAGATCGGCGGAATCGGCACGTCGAGCAGGCGCAGATACACCGTCAGCTGCCCGCGGTGGTGGATGAGGTGACTGATGTGATTCCGCACCACCACCGACCTCGGCGCCGAGAAGAGGACCCGGTCGCCGTGCTTGAGCGACCAGGACTTGGCGACCTCGGCGTCGGAGGCGTTTGCCAGCGCGTCGCGGCTCTGGCGGACACCGGCGTCGAATCCCTTGAGCAGGGTTTCGGTGGTCTCGAAGCTGTAGCCGCCGGCGGTGGCGAGGTCGAGGTACGGTTCATTCAGCGCGTTGGCAACCCATCCCGGCATCCACGACACCAGTTGCGCCAGGTGACCGAGCGGAAACGACTTCGGATGCGGTCTCCACTGCCCCTTGTCGTCCGGAACGCGTTCCAGCAGCCGGCGGGTGCTGGCCATTTCCTGATCGAATTCGGGGAGCAATGCTGCGGCGAGTGGCATGGGGGTTACCTCGCGGTGGACCGGGTAGATTCGCGGCGCGGCTGCCAGGGTTCGCGCCATTCGACTGCAGGTGCAGCGCCTGGTTGGGAAAGATAGCGCTTCAGCGAAGGCGGGGTTTGGGGCTCGCCATTCGCTGGTCAGCGGCATACCCGCCAGACGCGCCAAGCAGAAATCGCCCGCAACGGTGGTTGATCCCGCTGGCTGGCATTGACGCGCTCAGCGTTGTGCCCCGCTGCGGATGATCGCGAGACCGGCTGTCCCCTTCAGAAACGCCCGGCCTGCTCCATCATCGACCGTCCGACCTGATCAACGGATAAATCGTCAGATGAATGGCACCGTTTGTGTCCCAGCGCCGCATGAGAATGGTATCGGCACCAAAGCCGACAACTTCGCTCGGCGACTCGCCATTGGCCGGAGCTGGGAGCACCAAAGCACCGATCATTGCGCCCGAAGAATCAAAGACTGTCCACCGATCCGGCGTGGGAGACCTCGGGTAATCTTCGATCCACAATTCCCCCAACGGGTCGACTGCGATCCGGCCGTAGCATGGCCACGTGGCTGGGTGCGGAAGGTTGCGGAACCGATCAAGCTCCGCCGCGCGTACAGCGCCAACGACACTGCTCGGAATTGTGCTCTCCAACGCCGCGGTGACTGCTGCGTCCGTAATCCTGCGGGGGGGGGTCGTTCGTCCGGATCGATTCCACGAGCCCGCCTTGCGAAGAAAACACCTGGATCTCACTGCGTTCGCCCGAACCAACGTACAGTTGTTGCCTGAACGCCGAGACGGCCAGACCCTCCGGTGCCACGACGCTCGGCACCGGCGCTGGCTGACGAGCGACGGTGTCGACGATCGTGCCGTTGAGACGTCGTCTCACGAGCGTCGCGACCGCGCCTCCACCACCGGCACCTGGCGCCAGGCCCGCAGAGATGAAGGTGCCGTCATCGAAACAGAAGTCGTCCAGCTGAACAACTCTTCCGTCACGGATTGGGATCGTCCTGACCGTCGCTTCACCCGAGTCGAGGACGGCGAACCTCCTGTTACCCGCGTCCCAAACGACTATCGTGTCACCGTGCGTAGCACAGAGGGCAGTGATTCGACCGAACTCACCTGGCCCAGCTCCGTGACGACCTTCAATCCCGAGCCTGCGCCCCAAACCGTCAAAGACCTGGATTCGAGAAATATCCGCGACGACCAACCGACGGTCCGCCAGCTGAACCGCGGTCACGGGGGCTAACACTGCCCTCGGGAGCGGCCCTAGATTCCCCATGGCCTTTCCCCCGCGCCGCGGCGCTCTCAAGAGTCATTGCTGTCCGCCGTTCGCGTGCTGAGCCTTCCGTAACGCGCTCTTGACCAGTGCCTCCAACCGCGCGCTGTCCGGTAACTCATGCAACAGCATGCCGTTGACCACAATGGCGGGCGTGCCGGTACCACCCATAGCTCGCGCAGCAGCGGAATGCGCATCGATGGCCGGAACGGGGGTACTCGCCACCGCGCACCTATCGAACGCCGCCGTATCTCGGATCCCAACTTCCATGGCCAATCGCACGAATGATTTAAGACCCAATGAGTCTTGTTGCGCGTAAAGAGCATCATGGAACGCATCAAGATGGCCTTGAGCAGCGGCACACTCCGCGGCCCGTGCGGCTGGATATGCAAATTCGTGGTACGGCAACGGCCAATGCCGAAAGATGACCGCAACATCGCCCGCGAATTCCGAGCGGATCGCCCGGAGCGGTCCAGTCGTGAATGCGCGGCAGTAGGGACACTCAGAGTCCGCGAACTCGAGGATCGTGACCGGGGCGCGGCTGGAGCCCATTCGATGGCCGCTCCCGATGAGCTTGGTCCAGCCCGTGACTGGCGTCGGCGGGCCACCCACCGGCGCCCCCACCGCGACGTGAGCGAATTGTCGCCGGATCACCAATGCCGTCACCGTGATCGCGCACGCGACCGCGATCGTTGACAGCACCTGGCCGAACAGCTCGCCCCGTCTCACGCTCATTCCCGATCCCCAATCGCCGTACACCGCATCTCGCGCCAGAGCTTCCCGTCGTCCATTGGCTCCCGATCCGCACCGGATATCGCGGCTCGCAATCCAGCCGAATGACCTGCCCCTTAGGTTGCGACGATCGCCCGAGACCATCGCCTGTTCCAAGTGACGCACCAACCTCGCACCCCCAACGCCGCCCAGCGATCACCGCATCGGACCAATCTGGTCCATCGACGCGAATTATCCCTTGGCCCGTCGCTCAGCTCCGCCGGTCGGACCTGACACCACCAGCCCCGCCCGCCGCAAGGCCAACTCGGCCATCGCTTCCCACGCCGTCAACGCCATCAGCGCTCGCCATCGCGAGCCGTAATAGTGCCGGCACCAACGCGACACCGTCTGGGGTGCGATCTCCCAATCCAGCGCGCTCCGCCGCTCGCTCACCGCCCCTTGCACCGCCCCCGCGAGCAACCGCACGCTGGTGGCGAACGCCGTCTACTCGCGCACCGGCCAGAGCCCGCGCCGGTGCAACCGTCGCCGCAGCCCGGTCCCGAATGCCGGACCGGTGAGCGCCTCGGTCACGATCGCGCCCCGGAGCCGACCGAGCCGCCGTCCGATGTATGCCGCCACATCCTCCGAGTCCGGCATCGGCCGCTCCCAGACTGCGCGACGCAACGCGGCGTCCGTCGGCCGTTCACCCGGCGGCAATCGGAGCGTCCCCGGTATCATTCCGGGACGCCCGAGGAGCAGCTCGATTTGGGACGGTACCACCTGCCGCCGAACGATGACAATCGGACACCACGGCGCCGCGCGCCACCGCTCGACGATGCGCCGCAGGTCAACCGCCGGAATATCACCGTCCACGGCGATAACCGACCCCAACGGATCGGCCGCGGCCCCGACGATCGCGGGCCGCAGGGCCAACGCGGCTGCAGAACGGACTCGCTGCGCCACCCGCCACCCCTTCGATTGAGCGGTGAGCAATACCCCGACAAGCATTTGGATTGCGATATCTGACATCCTGTACTCTCTCCGTCAGTCCCCGGCCCGCGCTGGCATCCGGTCAGCTCCGCCTCTATCATGCCCTTGAAGCCATGGCGACCCGCCCACCTCCCGACCCGCTCTTCCTGGCGCTGCAACAGGCGCTCGCCGGCCGCTATTCGCTCGAACGCGAGCTCGGCCGCGGCGGCATGGGCATCGTCTATCTCGCCCGCGACGTCCGGCTCGATCGCCCCGTGGCACTCAAGCTGCTGCCACCCGAACGCGCCGAGCGCCCCGCACTCCGCGAGCGATTTCTCCACGAGGCGCGGATGGCGGCTCGCCTCGCGCACCCCAACATCGTTGCCATTCACGCCGTCGAGGACGCGGGTGACTTCGTCTTCTACGCCATGCGCTACGTCGACGGCGAAACGCTCGGCGACCGCCTCCGCCGCGTTGGCCGCCTGGCGGCGAACGACACCGCGCGCATCGTGCGCGACACCGCGTACGCGCTGGCCTACGCCCACGCCCAGGACGTGATCCATCGCGACGTCAAGCCCGACAACATCCTGCTCGAACGCGACAGCGATCGGGTGCTGGTCACCGATTTCGGCATCGCCCACCTGGCCCGCACGCCCGGCCCGCGCGCCACCACCATCATGGGGACGCCGGAATACATCGCGCCGGAACAGGCCAGTGGCGAGCCCACCGACGGCCGCAGCGATCTCTACGCCCTCGGCGCCGTCGGCTTTCATTGCCTCACCGGAGCGCCGCCGTTCACCGGCACCGTCGCTGAAATGCTCTCGCAACACGTGACGCGCCAGGCGCCGCGCGTGCGCGACATCGCGCCCGATGCGCCGCCGCTCCTGGCCTCCGCGATCGACCGCGCCCTCCAGAAGGACCCCGGCGATCGCTTCCCCTCCGCCGAAGCAATGGCCGACGCCGTCACACCCGCGTCCAGCGCGGTCACCGCCGACCTTCCGGTGCCGGTGCGCGTCTGGGTCGAACGCGGCCGGGAACTCAAGGGGATCTACGTCATCTGGTCGTGCTTTTTCTACGGCATCGGCATCATGGCGTACGTCGGCATGGCACTGAGCGCGGCGTGGACCTGGCCCCAGCTGGCATTCATCGCCCTCTGCTGGTCGAGCGCCGTCGCGCCCTGGGTGGGACACGGCCTGTGGCGCATCAGCGAAACCCGCAAGGCGCTCGAAGCCGGCGTCACCATCGACGACTTGCGGCACGGCGCGTCGATCGCTCGCCAGAAGCGGGAAGAGGAGCTGCGCTACGAGGCGTCGCGCGCCGTGCACCCGCTGGCGCGGCTGGTGCGATGGGCCACCTACGCCGCCTTTGCCGGAGTACTCGGCACGCTTGCCGGCGGCGTGCTGGTCGGTGGCGCGGTCGGCTCACCGAGATTCTGGTTCCAGAGCTTCGGGTTGCTGACCATGACCACCGTCGCCGGCGCGCTCTTCGGCCTGGTGTTTCCCGGCCGCCGCGTGAAGCCCGAAGATCCGTTCGCCCGGTTGCGCCAGAAGGTCTGGGACGGACCACTCGGCAGCGCCATGGCCCGCGTCGCGGCCATCGGCCTCAACCGTTCACCGGGCGCGGACTGGGCCACCTGGCGGCCCACCGAAGCGGCGCTCGGATCGGCCACCGGCACGCTGTTCCACGCGCTCCCCGAGGCCGACCGCGCGGCACTTGCCGATCTCCCGGCGGTCGTCGCCCGGCTGGAGCACGAAGCGGCCGTGGCTCGCGATCAGGTTGCACACCAGGCAGAAGGGCCCTGGGCAGACCGCCTCGAACGTGCCGTCGCCGCCATTGAAACATTGCGTGTCGGTCTGTTGCGCATCGCCGCGGGAAACGCCGCGGCCGGCTCGCTCACCGCCGATCTCGATGCGGCCCGCGAATTGTCGACCCGGATCGACTACCTGATGGCGGGCGCCGACGAAGTCGCCGAGTTGCTGGGCGACTCCGGTTCGCGCCAGAGCAGCACCCAGCCCGCGCCGAGAGCCAGGGCACCGAGCACGTCGCTGGGGTAGTGCACCCCGAGGATTACCCGTGAGGCAGCGAGCAGTACCGTGATCATCGTGCCGGCCGTGATAAGCGTGATCTCGGCCGCGCGCGACGATTGACTCCGCGCGATGAGATACAGGCCGAACCACCAGACGATCGGCGCCAGCATCGCGTGCCCTGATGGATACGAATACCAACCGGCCTGGCTCAGGTGCGGAATCACCTCGGGCCGCGGGCGCCGGAATACTTCCTTGGCGATGACGTACAGCAGCTCACCGGAAAGACCGGCATAGATCAATCGCAGGGCCCGGTCGCGGCGCCCCAGCCACCAGATGATGCCGGCCATGCCGAACGCCGCGGGGATCTCGTATTGCCCGTAGCCGAAGTTGCTCAGGAACTGCGACGCGGCGATCAGGCCGTCGCGGCCACTCCGGAACACGCCGGCAGCCTTGAGGATCGCGACGTCCGACGGCAGCGTCCACCCCAGCACCATGGCGATCGAGACGACCGCGAACAGCGCGAAGCAGACGTAGACGGCAGGCGACGGCCGGGCGAGGCGCACGCGGGAAAATACCCTCGTCCCGAGCGCGGCGGGCCCGGCGCGCTTTCTCCTCGTCCCGAGCGTAGCGGGCGCGGCGCGCTTTCTCCTCGTCCCGAGCGTAGCGGGCGCGGCGCGCCCGCGCAGTCGAGGGACCTCCAAATCGATTGCCAACTGATGCCCTACCCGTTCAGCCCCGCGGGAAGGCGAAGCCACCCGAACAGGCGGCGCGCGTTAAGCATCAGTCGTCGCGGCCGGGGAGGTCCCTCGACTGCGCGCGGCCTCCGGCCGCGCTCCGCTGGGACGAGGGTAACCGGGCGCACGCGGGCGGCGTCAGTCATGCGTCACCGGCGAATGACTCACGACGAACGACCAACGACGCGCCGTATCGCCGCGGCCAATTCGTCGACGTCCTCCGTGCCCGTGGCCCAGTTCGTCATCCAGCGTACCTCACCGGTGCGATCGTCCCAGAGATAGAACCGGAATTCACCCTGCAGTGCTTCCCGGGCCGCGGCGGGAATGACGGCAAAGACGGCATTCGACTCCACCGGATGGGTGATGCGCACGCCGGGCAGGCCGTGCACCGCGCGCGCCAGCCGCTGGGCCATGGCGTTGGCGTGACGCGCGTTTGCCAGCCAGCGATCGTCCTCGGCCAGCGCCAGCAACTGGGCGGCGAGGAACCGCATCTTCGACGCGAGCTGCGCCGACTGCTTGCGCAGCCAGGCCAGCTCGCCGGCCAGCGCCGGGTTGAGCACCACCACCGCCTCGGCGCCGAGTCCGCCGTTCTTGGTAATGCCGAACGACAACACGTCGACGCCGACATCAGCGGTGAACTCGTGCAGCGGCAATTCGAGCGCGGCGGCGGCGTTGCCGAGCCGGGCGCCGTCGACGTGCACCACCAGGCCCAGTCCGTGGGCCACGTCACAGAGCACACCGAGCTCGTCCCGCGTGTACACCGTGCCGTACTCGCTGCTCTGGGTAATCGACACCACCCGCGGCTGCACGTTGTGCTGGTTGCCGATGTTGCGGACCGCGTCGCGCACCTGATCGGGATGCAGCTTGGCGTGTTCGGTGGGGAGATCGATCAGCTTGCAGCCGGTCATCAGTTCCGGCGCGCCGCATTCGTCGACATTGATGTGCGCCTGTTCGGCGCAGATCACCGCCTGCCACGGGCGCAGCGCAGTGCGAAGCGCCACGACATTGGCCCCGGTGCCGTTCCACACCAGCGCCACCTCGGCGGTGCCGCCGAACCGTTCGCGCAACCATTCGATTGCCTGGGCGGTCTTGCCGTCGTCGCCGTAAGCCGGCGCCTCGCCGTGATTGACCGCCGTCAGCGCCGCCAGCACCGCCGGGTGCGCCGGCGCCGTGTTGTCGCTGGCGAACGCGCGCGGCAGGCTCATGGCTGCTCCGGTGGTGTCACGTTGTCTTCCCAGAGCGCCAGAACGTTGCCGTCGGGATCGGCCACCATCGCCATCATCCCGAAGTCCTGCTGCGTCGGCTCGGTCACGATCTTCACGCCGTGCTCGGCGAGCTGCGCGCAGACGTCCAGCAATGCCGTGACCCGCAGCGTTATGCCGGTGTGACGCCCGACCATGGCCTGCGATTCGGGGTGCTTGGCCGGGTGGACGCCGAGATGCGGCGGCGTCTCGAAGAACTCGAAACCGAACGACCCGGACTTGTTGACCGGCAACCCGAGGCGATCTTCGTAGAATTCGCGCGCCGGTTCGAGATTGCTGACGAAGACGGCGAACGACTGCAGCGCAATGCTCATGACGGATCCGGGTCGAGGTGTGAGGCAATCGCCGCGCGCACGTTGCGTCGCATGCCGCCGAGGCCGGCGCGGACGAGCGGCGTATCGCCGTAGTGAGCGGTGAATTCTGCATCGGTGAGGCGTTCGAACGCACCGGGATCGTTCCGGTCGGGGTCGGCGCGCCGCGCGAAGGCGGCCACCGCGGTCGGCCGGGCGAACTTGATGTTCCACGGACAGACGTCGTTGCAGATGTCGCACCCGAAGGCCCAGCCGTTGTAGTGCGGCACCAGTTCCGGCGGCGGCTCGGCCTTGCTCTCGATGGTCAGGTACGAGATGCAGCTGCGTGGCGTCGAGCACCCGGTCGGCCACGATTGCGCCGGTGGGGCAGGCGTCGAGACACCGGGTGCAGCTGCCGCAGAGGTCCACCTCCGTCGGGGGCGGCGCCGGCAGGTCGAGATCGGTGAAGATGGTGCCGATGAAGGTGTACGAGCCCGACCCGCGGATGGATCAGCATGGTGTTCTTGCCGATCCAGCCCAGACCGGCACGGCGCGCCAGTTCGCGCTCCGGCACCGGACCCGCGTCCAGCCAGGGATGCGCCAATGATGCGCCGCGCGCTCGCATCCACGCCGCCAGCTCGTCGAGTCGCGCCATCGTGACGCGATGATAATCGGCTCCGCGCGCGTACGCGGCGATGTGGTACCGCTCGCCCGCAATGGCCCGCTCGGCCGGCGGCGCGGTGTAGTTCTCCAGCACGACCACGGCGGTTCGCGCGCCCGGAGTGATCGCGGCGGGCGATTTCCGTCGCGCCGCCTGCCGGTGCAGGTAGCGCATCGTGCCGGCCCGGCCGGCGGCGAGCCAGCGGTCGAGCGCGTCGCCATGCGCGCTCGGCTCGAGCGTCGCGACGCCGCACGCCGCGAAGCCGATTCGTCCCGCTTCGGCGCGGAGCTCGTCGACGGTGGGCAGCGTCATGCCGCGAGATGCCCTTCCGGTTCGACGCCGTCATCCCCGGTGATCAGCCGCGCTCCGCGGTTGTACGTGAGGTACGACCAGGCCCATTCGATCAGCACCAGCAGGCGGTTCCGGAAGCCGATCAGATACGCGATGTGGACGAAGATCCAGATCAGCCATGCCGGGAACCCGCCGAAACCGGCTCCGGGGAGATCCGCCACGGCCTTGCCGCGGCCCACGACGGCCAACTGGCCCTTGTTGCGATAGCGGAACGGACGGACCGGCCGGTGGGCCACCGCCGCGATGATCTGCTTGCCGGCGTATTCGCCCATCTGGATCGCCGCCGGCGCGATCGCGGGTACAGTGCCGCCTGCGAAGCGCGAGTCGGGAACGGCCGCGGCGTCGCCGATGATGAACAGCTCCGGGTGGCCCGGCAGGGTGCACTCCGGCGTCACCGTGATCCGCCCCTGGCGGTCCTGCGGCGCGTGCAACGTCTCGAGCAGCGGATCGGCGTGATTCCCCGCCGCCCACACCACCGTGGTCGTCGGCACCGTCCAGTCCTTGCCGCTCACCGAGTCGGCGTCCACCGCCGTCACCAGCTGCCCTTCGCGCACGTCGACACCGAGGGCCACGAGTTCGGCGCGCGCCTTGGCGGCCAGCCGTTCCGGATAGGCCGGGAGGATGCGCTTGCCACCCTCGACCAGTACCACGGTGGCGTCGCGCGGATCGATGTGCCGGAAGTCGCGCGACAGCGCGAAGCGGCGGATCTCCGCCACCGCGCCCGCCAGTTCCACGCCGGTGGGGCCGCCACCGACGATCACGAACGTCAGCAGCCTGCGCCGCGTGTCGGCGTCGCGCTCGCGCTCGGCATGTTCGAACGCCAGGAAGATCCGGCGCCGCACTTCCAGCGCGTTCTCCAGGTTCTTGAGCCCCGGGGCCAGCGGCGCCCATTGCGGATGCCCGAAGTACGACGGCTCGGCGCCGACGGCGACGACGCAGATAGTCGTACGCCAGCATGTCGCCGTCGTCGAGGTGGACGGCGCGCGCGTCGGCGTCGACCGCCGTCACGCCCGCCAGCAGCACCTCGACGTTGCGGGCGTTGCGCAGAATCGAGCGGATCGGCGTGGCGATATCCGATGGGTTGAGTGCCGCCGTGGCCACCTGGTACAACATCGGCTGGAAGAGATGATGATTGCGGCGGTCGACGACGGTCACGTCGACCGCGGCGCCGTTCAGCGTCTTCGCGGCGTAGAGGCCACCGAACCCGCCGCCGACGATCACCACCCGCGGACGGACGTCCCGGCCGGCCGTCATCGCCCCATCGTCTCGCGCCGCCAGCGGGCGAAGCGGATCACGTCGCCCGCCGGCGGAACAGCGTCCTCGTTGCCGTACGCGGTGTACATGCGCCAGCGCAGGTACTCGCGGTCGGGAACCGGCAGAAACGGCGCCTTGCGCCACCAGCCGCGTCGCCGGAATGCCCACGCCGTCGCCAGCAGGTCGAGCGCCAGACGCGGCGAAACCAGGGCGCGGGCCGAAAGGGCCATCACCAGGGTACGCCACGGACGGCGGTAACGGGGTTCGAGATCGAGACCGGCCTGCACCGGTGGAACGTAGAGGAGGCAGCGGCCCGGGCGAAGGGGTGGCACACCCCGCCCGGAGCCTGCCCGGTCGCCCGTATATTTCGCCGGTGATCCCCGACGACCCTCTGGCTGCAACCGTCCCCGACGCCACCGCCGGCGAGAATCCGCTCGCGGCGTGGCGAAACGACTTTCCCATCTTCGAGCGGGCGGTGTATCTCAACTCCTGCTCGCTCGGCGCGCTCTCGCGCCAGTCGCGGCAGCGGGTCGAACGGGGCCTCGACGAATGGGACCAGCGCGGCGCCGCGAACTGGTACGACGTCTGGTGGAGCGCGCTCGACGACCTGCGCCAGCGCTATGCCCGGCTGGTCAACGCGGCACCGACCGAGATCGCGCTCCATTCGTCCATCACCGGCATTCTCGGTGCCGTCGCCGGGGCGCTCGACACCTCGCGCCGCCGCCGGATCGTCACCACCGCGCTCGATTTTCCCACCCTGCCCTACCAGTGGCTGCCGCGCGACGTCGATCTGGTGATCCTGGAGAGCGACGACAACATCGCGACCTCCGTTGATGCCTTTGCAGCGGCGATCGACGACCAGACCGCGCTGGTCGCCACCAGCCATGTCAACTTCACGTCGGGGGCAATCCAGGACGTCGCCGCCATCGCGGCGATGGCGCGGCGCCACGGCGCGCTGACGCTGGTCGACGGCTATCAGGCTGCCGGGCAGGTGCCGGTCGACATCGCCGCCCTGGGGGTCGACTTCTACTGCGCCGGCGGGCTCAAGTGGCTGCTCGGCGGCACCGGCATCACGTTTCTCTATGCCCGCGCCGAGACCACCCATCACCTCATGCCGACGGCTCCGGGGTGGTTCGCGCACCGGCAGCAGTTCGCGTTCGACCCGCGGCACTTCGAGCCGCACGGCGACGCGCGCCGATTCGAAGGGGGCACGCCGGCCTTGCTGGCGGTATTCGCGCAGCTGGGCGGTCTCGATGTGATCGAAGCCGCCGGCGTGCCGGCGATCCGCGCGGCGACGTCGGCGCTGGTCGAAGACCTGGTCGCGCGATGCCCGTGATCGCGGCCTCGCGCCGCGCGTCGCGACCGGAGCCGGCCCGGCGCAGCGGTATCGTCATGCTGCCCCGCACCGATCCGCCCGGCGACGTGGCGCGGCTCGCCCGGGCCGGCTTCATCGTCGACGCGCGGCCGGGACACGTGCGGGTGTCGCCCTACTTCTACAATTCCGCGGCCGACCACCGCGCGTTGCTCGAGGAACTCTGTCATGGCTGAACGGAAGCGCCGCCGCGCCGACACCGGCGCGGCAATCGGCCCGCAAGAGCGCGCCCACCGAAGACGAACAGCTGCTGAATGTCCCGGTCAACGCCGAGACGCTGCGCCTGCGCAAGACATCGGATTCGTGGCGGGTGTTGCGCATCATGGGCGAGTTCGTGTGGGGATTCGACAACCTCCAGGACGTCGCCGGCGGCGTGTCGATCTTCGGATCGGCGCGCGTCGCAGCCGTCCGACCCGATGTATCGCGCCGCCGAGGAGACCGCGCGGCTCTTCGCCAAGGCGGGGGTGCCGGTGATCACCGGCGGCGGCCCGGGCATCATGGAAGCGGCCAACAAGGGCGCGTTCGAAGCCGGCGGGATCTCGATCGGCTGCAACATCGAGCTGCCGCACGAGCAGCACACCAATCCCGTACCTGACCCGGGAACTCGACTTCAAGTTCTTCTTCGTCCGGAAGATGATGTTCATCAAGTACGCCATGGGATTCGTCTTCTTCCCCGGCGGCTACGGCACCCTGGACGAACTGTTCGAGGCGCTGACGCTGATCCAGACCGACAAGGTCAACGATTTTCCCGTGGTGCTGTTCGGCAGCGACTACTGGCGCGGCATGGCGGACTGGATCACCGGACGCCTCCTCGCCGACGGCAAGATCTCGCCGGGTGACGACACGCTCTTCCGGATCACCGACGATCCCCGCTTCGCCGTGCGCACGCTGCTCGACACCAAGCGGCGCTATCACCTCACCGCGGTCGCGCCCTGAGCGGCCATGGCGTCCGCGCCGCCGCGGCGCCTTCGCGCCGGGAGCGCCTGGGGGGCGCTCGGGACTCCTCGCGCTCATCAACCTGCTCAACTATCTCGACCGCAACGTCATCTTCGCGATGTTCGAGCCGATCAAGCACGACCTCCGGTTGAGCGACACCCAGCTGGGCTGGCTCGGCTCGGCCTACATCCTGGTGTTCTCCGTCGCCGCGCTGCCGTTCGGCGTCCTCAGTGATCTGAAGAGCCGCAAGACGGTGATCTGCCTGGGGGACCGCGCTGTTCAGCGCATTCACGTCGATCGGCGGCCTGGTGGAAGGCTTCGCCGGCCTGTTCGTCTGTCGCGCGCTGGTGGGCGTGGGCGAGGCGGCGTACGGCCCGGCGTCCAATTCGCTGGTGGCCGATTACTTCCCGGGACCCAATCGCGCCTTTGCGATGGGCATTCTCAACGCCGGCATCCCGATCGGCGGCGTGCTCGGCATCCTGCTCGGCGGGCGGCTGACGGAGTTCTACGGCTGGCGGGCGGCGTTTCTCGCCGTCGGCCTGCCGGGCTTCCTGCTGGCCGTGATCGTCACCCGGCTCGTCGATCCCACCCGCGCCGAACCGCAGCACACCATCCGCTCGATGTTCCGCTCGCTGCGTCTCGGCGTCCGCGGCGTGATGCGCCAATTGGCTCCGCTGCTGGTGTTCTCGGCGCTGGGCGTGGTGCTCGCGCTGCTGCTCGAGTTCGAGTACGCCATCAGTGCGGTCCGCTTCGCGGCCCTGGTTGCGACGTCGATCGGGCTCGGCGCCGCCGTCAACATCCGCCACTGGGTCCGCCTGCTGGAGCAGAACCGCCGCGAAGAGACGCCGTTCACGCCGGCGCTCGAGAACGCCGTCGACGAACTGATCAATGCCGGTCACACCGTGCTGCGGACACCGACCCTGGTGTTCATCTTCGTCTCCGGCGCCATGATCTCGTTCGGGCTGAACGGGCTGGTCGGCTGGGGGCCGTCGTACATGACGCGGCAATTCGGGCTCGGTCCCGCGGAAGCCGCGGCGCTGATGGGCCAGTGGGGACTGCTCGCGGGTGTGTCGGGGACGCTCGCCGGCGGCTGGATCGCCGACTGGCTCGGCCGGTGGACGCGCCGCGCCCGGGTGATCGTCACCGCTGCCGGGTTCCTCGCCGGCGGGCCGATCGCGCTCTGGGTGCTCACGCTGCACGATCTGCGGCTCTTCGTGCCGGGATTCGCGATCGGCTTCTTCTTCCTCTCGTGGTACAACGGGCCGATCACCGCCATCATCTTCGACGTCGTACCGCCGGCGCTCGGCGCGACCGTTGTCGGCGCGTACCTCCTCTTCATTCACCTCGCCGGTGACGCCATCGCCTTTCCGCTGATCGGTGCGCTGTCCGATCGCTTCGGACTCGACCGCGCCGTGGCACTCCTGCCCCTGGCCGCCATGCTGGGGGGACTGGTGGCGCTGGGAGCGCTGCCCACCATCACCATCGACATGGATCGCCTCGCTCGGTCCGCGTCGGGAAGCCACCCGGTGACGGCCGCACGGTAGTCGCGCCCGCCGGTCGAGGCCGTCAGGCGCCCCGGGGGGAGCGTCGTCACTTCCCCCACAGCGCCACGAGATCGGCCAGCGTGCTTTCGCTCAAATCCATGTCGCCGGCACGAAGCGCAGCGGCGACCGACACCGCGAGGTGATGCTGGAGCAACATCTTCCCCACCCCACGCAGCGCCTCCTGGACCGATGCGATCTGGACCAGCACGTCGGCGCACGCACGCCGGTCGTCGACCATCTTCTGGAGACCGCGCACCTGGCCCTCGATGCGCCGGAGCCGCTTCGCAACAGCCACTTTGCTCTCGTCCGGGAGCTCGAGCGGCGGGGGATTCTGGTCGTTCGGCATGGTTGCTCCTCGTACTCGAGAGTCTAAGTAGGGGGGTGGGGTATCGTAAGCGGCGTCATCGTGGCACGGCCCCTGCACCCGGGGGCCGGGTAATGGATCCCGAACTTCCGCAGCCGGTCATCCCGTTCGTCCCGGTCCTCGCCTGGCCGGGTCGCCGGCCGAGCCTTGCCGAGATGGCCACGTGGTACGAGGCGCTGCGGGGCGCGGTGGCCACGGCGATTCCGGCCGATCTGGTGGCGTTCTGGCTCTACCCCAGCCGCGGCGGGGTCATGCTGGTCGGCCCCCGCGACCTCCCCGGCGACCGCCTGGCGATCCCGCCGGCGGAGCCGCTGGTGTCGCAGGAAGCGCTGTTTTCCCTCGAGGATCAGGTGGCGGCCGCGGGGTACCGATCGGTGATGGCGGTGCCGATCCGGGCCGAAGTCCAGGACGTAGGCCTCCTGGTCGCCGCCACGTTTTGCCGCGGACGCCTACCACCTTGGAGCCCAGCGGACGTTGCACCGCGTCGCCGCCCAGCTTGCCAGCGGCTGCCGCCGGCTGGCCAGCCAGCCGTGGGTCATTCCGGCCCCCGCCGGCGACGAGCGGACCGCGATCATCGCCGGGGTGACCGAAGGGGTGCTCGATGCCATGGAGCGGGGGCGCGACGGTCGCGACCTGGTGCAGCTGGTCTCCGACGCCCTCGCCAACCAGCTGCCGCATGATCGGATCGATCTCTTCGCCGCCGCGCCGGCGCCGGAATGCTGGACGCTCCTCAGCGCCGATCGCGCCGCCGCCGCGCCGGTGCGGCTCGATGCGTCGACGATCGACGCCGTCGACGAACTGGTGCACCACTTCGGCGCCCGCGAACTGGTCCGGATCGACGACCTTGCCGCCGGGTCGATGCGGTGGCCGGCGGTGCTCGACCAGCGCGGCGCCACCCGGATCAGGTCGCTGCTGGCGGCGCGCCTGGCGGTCGCCGGCGAATTCGTCGGCTGGTTGTGCCTCGCGCAGCGACACCCCGGACTGGTTCCGCGAAGACGACCTGCCGGTGGCGCACCTCGCGGCCCGACTGCTGGCGCCGCGCGTCGCCGCATGGGAAGCCCGCGCCGAACTCGCCGGCGCGTGGAGCTAGCCACCGAGACAGACCGAGCGCCGCGGTCCGCGGCGGCCGCGGCGCTGACGCGCCCGCTCGTTTCCGAAGGTCACGTCACATCCCCAGCGTCAGCCGCAGGCTGAACGTTCGCGGCCGCCCGAACGACGGCGCCGCTGAAGAACGCTCCCTTCAGGACGTAGTGCTTGTTGAACACGTTGTCGACGAACAGCTGCGGCCGCACCGACCACCCGCCGGCCGCTGAAGCTGTAGCCCGCCGACAGGTCGACGATGAAGCTGGGATCGACCTTGAACGGCGGGTTGAAGTCGAACAGGCCCGGTCCCGAGCACCGGCGTGCCCGGCTGGGTCGGATCGTAGCCGTCGACGCCCGGCGCGTTCGGCGTGACGCCGTTGGTCAGCCCGCTGCCGTAGATCCCGGTGGCATCGAGCAGCACCTGCGTGGCCGAATAGGTCAGCCCCACGACGCTCGACAGCCGCTGGTCGTGGTCGAGGTCGAACGGCTCCGCCGGTGGCGTCGTCTGCGAGGAACGCGCCGGTCACCGCGCCGTAGCCGTAGGCGTGATTGAGCGCCATGTTGACGAAGCCCGCTACCGGGCCCACCGGGTGCACCTCGAGCACCGCTTCGAGGCCGGTGATCCGGACCTGCGCGATGTTGACGTCGGTGGTGATCGCCGAGCCCGGCAGCTGGGTGTCGTCGATGCCCGGCGAGCTCGTTCTTGTGGTAGCCCGACGAGCTTCACCGCCACCCCGCCCGGAAACCGGTGGGTGACGCCCGACCTCGAAGAAGTCGTCGCGCTCCGGCACGGTCGGCTCCTCGGTGGCGCCGCCCGTTGCGCGCTTGCGTGATCGCGCGCAGGTCCTCGGTGTTGGTCGGGATGAACTAGCCGGCCGTAGTAGAACCACACCGACGTCTGCCGGTGTTCGGGAACTAGGTCACCCGGAACCGCGGGCTGAGCTGGCTCGCGGTGGTGTCCTGCGGTCGCGGACAGCGGATAGGCGTGCGCGGTCGTATCGCGCGCCGACCCGGAACTCGACCTTCTCGACCGGCTGGATCACCGATTGGAGGTAGAACGCCTCGTCGTTGCCGTCGAGTCGGAATTCGACGCCGGCCCGGGATTCCCGGCGCCATCGACGGTGCTGAACGCCTCCTGGCCCGCGCGTGAGCGACAGATCGGTGCCGATCTTGATAGTTGAGCCGTTCCGAAAAGCGCAGCAGGTAGTCGGCCTTGACGCCGTAGATGTTGAACGCCCGGTTCTCGCTGATGTTGTAGGGCGTGGTCGTGTCGGGCTCGAAGAAGAACGTCGGCTGGTCGTTTAGGCCGGGCATGTAGTCGAGCCCGCCGTGCCGGTAGTACGTGCCGACGAACGCCTCCGAGCCCGGCGTGCGAGCCACCGACGTCCTTGTGATCGTACGACAGGTTCACGAAGTGATTGAGGTCGACCTCCCGGTCGTTGATGACGCCGGCGGCGGAGTCGAACGGCGTCGCGAAGCGCGACCGCGAGAAGTTGATGTCGAGGTTGACCAGGTCGTGGTCGGTGGCGACGTACTGCACCTTGCCGAAGCCGAACTAGTCCTGCCCGTCGTTGGCGAAGTTCTCCAGGCCGGTGATGCTGCCCGCCGGCGTTGGTGTCGGCGACCACCGGCTCGCGCCGCATCGCCGTGCTCTGGCGGGTGCCGGAGACGAAGAAGCCGAACTTGCCCGGTTGGCGCTCAGCGTCACGGTCTGGCCGTTGCTGCGATAGTCGCCGGCATACCCGGTGACGCCGAAATGGAACGGCCCCGCCGGGACTTTGGTCTGCACGTTGATGATCGCCGCGTTCCGCTTGCCGTACTCGGCGTCCCAGCTGCCGGTCTGGAAGGTGATCTCGTTCGACCACCGAGGGATCGAACAGCTCGTTGAGGCTGCCGGAAATGCCCGGCGGCACCGGGAGGCCGTCGATGTAGTAGGTGTACTCGGCGTGCTGCCCGCGGATGTGCACCTCGCCGGTCGGCGCGCGCGCCGCGCCCGCGATCGACTGCTGCAGGATCTGCGACGTGGTCTGGGTCGGGGCGCCCTGGTAGTCGCTCTCCTTGAAGACCTGGTTGCCGGTCCGGGTATCGACGGCCACCGGCGACGCGGTGACGGAGATGGCGCTCAAGCGTCGATCGCCTGCGGCGCCAGCTGCGACGTCGAGCTCGACGTCGGCGCCCGACGCATGCCGATGGTCACCGTGTCGGTTTCGGGGCGGAACCCGATCAGCCGCGGAACTCGACCGTGATAGCCTCGCCGGCGCGAGGTCGTGCACCCGCCACGCGCCGAACTGATCGGTGGTGGTGCGCTCGCACGACGGACCCGCCGCGGTGCACGACGATGTCGGCGCCGGGGAGCGGCTTGCCGTAGATGCTGTCGGTGATCCGGCCGTAGAGGTCGGCGTTGAATGCCGGCGGTCGGCGGCCGCCGTCGAGGCGGAAACGGGCGGTGAGCGGGGCCGCCCCGATCAGCGCGGCCAACAGCAGCGGATTGAACATGCCGAACTCCAACGGACGGATGTCTGCCGCGGGCGGTTGTGCTCGCGGAAGGCCGCTGCCGCCCTTGCGGGGCGTCAGCCAGCCCGGGAGATGCCGGACGTCCGCCGCGGAGCGGCGACGACCGGCGACGACACGGCTGTGGGGTTAGGCGATGACGGGTGGGGCGCGGGAACCGATCGGTCCCGGGCGAACCCGGCCCGGGGAGTGTCGGCAGGAGCCGGCGGTACGACGTCGCGGACCGGCGGCTCGAGCCGCCCGACATCGTCGGGCGACGACACCGGCGGCGGTGTGGCCAGCCGCTCGTCAAGATTGCAGCTTTCGGCGTGGCAGTGATCACCGCGCGTTGATGCGGGTGATCGGAATCGGCTCGGGCCGCCGGTGATAGAGCAGGCCGTCGGCGACCTGCGGGGCGCCGCTCGCCAACGCGAACAACGCCAGCGCGACGATCGCGCGCACACGGGACACCCGTCGGGCCGTCATGATCGCGACAATCTGGCCCTCGCGGCGGTGGGCGTCAATGCGGGACCTGCCACAATACCCCGTCCCCCTGTCAGCTCATCTCGGCGGCAATTTCCCGGCTGCCCGGCGGACCGGCGACCGGTAGCAGGAACCAGAAAGTACTACCTTTGCCGTAAATCGACTCGACGCCGATCTGGCCGCCGTGCAGTTCCACGAAGCGCTTGCACAGCGCCAGGCCGAGCCCGGTCCCCTGCGCCGCGCGCGAGGTCGAGGCGTCGACCTGGGAGAACTCCTGGAAGAGCTTCGCCATGTCGCTGCTGCGGATGCCGACCCCCGAATCCGACACCGACACCCAGACCACGTCCCGCGTCTCCATCCGGATCTGTTCGTCGGACCGCACGATCTCTTCGGCCGGCATCGGCGCAACGGTGTGCACCGCCGACACGGTGATGATGCCGCCGTCGCCGGTGAACTTCGAGGCGTTCGACAGCAGGTTGAAGAGCACCTGGCGGATCCGGGTGCCGTCGCCCTGCACCACCAGCGGCGCGTCGGCGGGAAGATCGACGATGCAGTGCTGATTCTTGGCGGCCCGCAGCGAGACGGTATCGGTCACCGCCCCGGTGATGCAGTCCCGCACGTCGCACGGCGAGACGCTGAGCGTCATCCGTCCCGCTTCGATCTTGGAGAGATCGAGCACGGAGTTGATCAGACCCAGCAGGTGCTGGCCGTTGCGGAAGATCGCCTCGAGAAATTCGCGCTGCTGCTCGGCGAGCTCGCCCAGCTCGCCGGTGAGCAGCAGGTCGGAGAAGCCGATGATGGCGTTGAGCGGCGTGCGCAGCTCGTGGGACATGTTCGCCAGGAACTCGCTCTTGAGCTGCGTGACCCGCTGCAACTCCTTGTTCTTGTTGGCGAGCATCTTCTCGTTGCGGCGCAGCTCCTCGAACACCGCGGTCCGGTCGAGGCCGAGCACCACCTGGTCGCCCAGCGTCTGCAGCAGCTGCCGATCGTGGTCGGTGAACGGCTGGCCGTCGACCCGGTTGTAGGCGCACACCGCCCCGACCACCAGTCCCGCGGAGCGCAACGGCACCATGGCGGCATTGGTCAGCCGGCCGATCAGCTGCTCGTGCGGATGATTGCGCGGATCGCGCTCCATGTCGTCGACCAGCAGCGCCTCGTCGCGGCTGATCACGTGCCCCACCAGCGACTCCTCGATCGGCACCAGCGCGCCGACCGCTGCCTGCAACGGGCCCGCACCGGCGACGACCCTGGCGAAGCGGCCTTCCTCCACCACCAGCATGATCGCGCCACCCTCGGCTTCGAGCAGTTCCGCCGCCGCCTGCGCCACCTCGCGATTGAGCGCGCTCAGGTCCTCGCCGGCCAGCAGCGCCGCGGCGACGTTGCGCATCCGCTCCAGCTCGCGGTTGCGGCGCGACGACGCCACCAGCGCCCGGGAAAGCGATTCCTTCTGGCGCGCGGAGATGGCGCGCCCGCGGCGGACCGTGAACAGCGCCACCAGGCTCGACAGCGCCGCGAAGCCGAGACCGAAATCGCGCTTGCCGACCACGAACGCCGTCACCGACAGCCAGCCGGTGACCAGCGCGAGAAATGCCAGCGAATTGGTGCTCAGCAGCACGCGATACCAGGGAGGCCGCGGCGTGACGTCGCCGGAAACCGCCGGCATCGACCCGGTGGAGCTGGTCACTCCGACCTGCTTCCGTCGAGAATGGCGGTGAACATCGTGGCCCCGGTATCGAGCATGGCGGACAGGTACGGCCGGCAGAGGCCGCACTGCAGCCCGCAGCCGGTCTCGGCGCCAAGCGGTGGCGAGGTCCCAGCCGCGGCTGCGCGCCAAGCGCAGCAGCTCGGCGAAGGTCGTCTGGCGGCACACACAGCGGTCGATACACACGGGGGGAGTCGCCGCCGCAGCGGAACGAGTCATGGCGTTCCGTAATCTATAGGGATCGTCCCCGCCGGTTCACCCCTGTGTCCCGCGGGACAGGACCCTAGACCTTGTGATAGGTGACCCGGCCCGCCTGCTCGCCATCCTCCGCAGCGTAGAGCTCGAAGTCGGCGAAGAACCGCGGCGCCGCGCCGCGCAGCGTCTCCAGCAGCCGCACCGCCAGGCGGCGGATCTCCCGTTCGGCACCCTCGCTGAGCCGGAGCTCGAGCATGGTGCGCCACGCCCGGGCGTTGCCGCTCATCACGATCTTGGTCTCGGTGGCGTTCGGCAGCACCGAACGCGCCGCCTCGCGGGCCAACTTCCGCCGGTGAATGCGATTCTCGATCCAGCCGTATCGCTCCATCAAGCCGTTCGACGGCCGCGACGTAGCCGGCCTGCGCCTGTTCCACCTGCTCCAGCCACGCCTGCTCGAGCGCAGCATCGCCCTGGATGGCCGGCGGAACCACGAAGGCCGCCTCGGATTCATCGACATAGCGTTGCGACAGCTGGGAATACCCGAAACCGGCGCGGTGGCGCACCAGCTCGTGGCTGAGCGAACGCGAGACACCCTCGATCAGCACCACGTAGACGGCGTGCTCCAGCACCGAGCCGTGGCCCTGCTTGAGGATGTTGCCAAGGTAGTCCGCGGTGGTGCGATTGGCGGGGTTCCGCTGGCTCATGTAGCAGAGCCGGCCGGCGAATTCCGCCAGCCGCTCGCCGTCGGTGCCCGGCTCGTTCCACTGCACCGGGAGGTGTTGCGGTTCGAGGAAATGCGGTGAGGCGATCAGCGTGACCAGCGGTTCACGATACAGGTGCATGCCACGGTTGGGTTGGAGACGAGATCAAAAGTAGCGAGGCACGCCCCAGGTGGCGCCCGCCTCGACCTCGCGGAGATACTCGGCGGCGCCCGGCGGCAGCGGCTCGGCGTCGCAGCCGATCTTGAGCCGGTCGAGCGGAGCGAGGCCGTCGGAGAGGATCACCCCCGGATTGAACATTCCCCCGGGGTCGAAGGCGTGCTTGACGGCCCGGAAGCACGCCAGCACTTCGGGGCCGTAGAGCCGCTCCAGCAGCCCGGCGCGGAGGCGGCCGGCGCCGTGCTCGCCCGACGGTGTGCCGCCCAGGTCGATCACCGCATCGCTGACCCGGTCGAAGATCCGCTCCACCCGTTCGTGCCAGTCCGGCCCGGGAGACATCCGGGAGGAGGTTGACGTGGACGTGTCCGTCGCCGGCGTGACCGAACATCACCACATCGACCCCCTCGGCGGCGCAGGCGGCATCGACGGCGTCGAGATAGTCCACCAGCCGCGCCACCGGCACGCAGCCGTCCTCGATCAGCTGCAGCGAGCGCCGGCCGTCGGTCAGGCCGGCCAGGCGCGGGCTGGCGCCGTGGCGCACCGCCCAGAGCCGATCGATCTCGGCCTCGTCGATCGCCAGCCGTGCATCGAGCGCCAGCGCGCCCACGGCCCGGACCGCCGCCGCCCCGCGCTGCCACATGTCGTCGAAGTCGTCGCTTTCGATGTCCGCCAGGAGGAGCCCACCCGCTTCGTGCAGCAGGCCGGGGCGTTCCGGCGTGTTCACGACGTCAGCGACGAACCGGAGAAAGGACCGGTCCATGAACTCCAGCGTGGACGGATCCTGGCTGCGGATCGCTTCGAGCGCCGGCACCAGGTCGTGGCGGCTCCGCAGCGCCACCCGCAGCGAACCGCGCTGCGCCGGGATGGCGTCGAGCCGCAATCCGATGTCGGTGATGAACCCGAGCGTTCCTTCGGAACCGATCACGATGTCGATCAGATCGTCGCTGGCCAGGTACTGATCGAGCGCATAGCCGGCGCTGTTCTTCGACACCCGGGGATAGCGCGCGCGGATCGTGGCGGCGTGCCGGCGAATGAGCGGCTCGGCGGTGTGCCGCCAGCGGACCGAGACGGGGTGGTCGGTTTCGAGCGGGCGCCCCCGGGCGAGATCGAGGGGGCCGTCAGGGGTCAGCAGCATCAGGGTGTCGACCCACCGCCGAACGCTGCCGTACCGGACCGAGCGGGCGCCCGAGGCGTTCGTCGAAAGCATGCCGCCGATGGTGGCGAACGCCGAACTCGACGGATCGGGCGGCAGACGCAGGCCGGCGGGGCGCGCGGCGTTGTTGATCGACCGGCAGCTCACCGCCGGCGAGACGAAGGCGCGCCGGGTCTCGGCGTCGATGTCGCACCGATCGGCTTCGTAGCCGGTCAGGTCGACGACCACGCCGGCGCCGACGTTGCTGCCGTCCATGGCGCTGCCGGCTCCGCGTGGCACCAGGTGCCAGCCGGCGGCGCGGGCGCGCGTCATCACGGCCTGGAGCTCGGGGAATTGCTGCGGGCGAACGACGGCCTGCGGGATGATGCGATAGGCGCCGGCACCTTCGCTGTAGCGCGCGCGGAGCGGAAGGTCGGTGCGGACGACAATCGGCTCAGTCATGACCGCCGGACGCCGTCGGAGTGGCCGGCAACGCACCGGACGCAGCGGGCGCCGACCCGGCCCGCGCCGCACTGTCGCCGATACTGCCGTGCCATCCCGGCCAGCGCCGCCGCCACACGCTTGGCCGTGGCGCTGCTGTCGGAAACCTCGCGCTCCAGCGTTCGCTCGTCGCGCGAGGGATCGGCATACGGGATGTAGACGGCCTCGATCTGCACCAGACTGAAGTTGGGCCGCGACGGCCCGACGAAGGCACGCACCTTCACCACGCTCGGGCCGATGTGCCGGGCACCGGTCGGCTGCAAGGTGGCGGCGTCGAACCATTGCGATTCCAGCCAGCCGTCCCTGGGCTTGGTGCGCTCGACCGGAATGGAATCGGCGTGGAGCGCCAGCGCCGCCTCCTGCGTGGCCTGCGGCACGGGCAATTCGAGCTCGGCCTGCTGCGCAGCCGGCATCGGTCCGAATGGCGGCCGGGTCGTGGTGGGGAAGCAGGCACCGGCAGCGACGAGTACGGCGGCGAGCGGCGCGCGCGTCATTCGTTCAGCGCCTTGCGCACGCCGCGCGTGACGTCGCGCACCAGCGAGCCGACCGTTCCGAGCGGCGATTCGGTCGCGGTGCGCACCGCTGCCCAGTGCCGGGCGGCGCTCGAGCTCATCGAGCGCGCGCTCCAGTCCGATGCGGGCCCGCGCCACCAAGCGGCGGAAGAGCGACCCGAACCACCACGGCAGCACCACGAACGGCGCGGCAATCGCCGCCGCCAGCAACACCGGCGCTCCCATGACGGCCATCAGCACGAAGGCGAGCACGCCGAGACCGCTGACCACCGCGGTGACACCGGCCACGATGCGGCGCGTCGCCCGGAGCGATGCCGACAGCGTGACGTGGACGAATCCCGCTTCGAGCGGCGTGAAGCCGGCCGCGACCAGGTCGGCCTTGTCGAGATAGGGCCGGGACCGACGGCTGTCGAACATCGCCGCGGCACGGCGGACGGCACCCGCCAGGGCACTCATCGGCTCGTAGGTGATGCGCTGCACGGTGGCGCGCTGCACGACGAAATGTTCGTCGCGCTCCAGCCAGCGCGACACGCTGCGCGCAATGGCGTCTTCGCTGCCCGGTACCACGCGGGCAGCCGTCACGCCGGCGCGGCCGAAGATCCGGTCGGTCAGCGTCGCCGGCGCCGGCGGCGCCAGGCGGGTCCGCTCCTCGAGCAGCGCCTGCCGGAGATGCTCGGGGGGAATTCCGACTTCGCTTCCAAGCGCCAGCAGCTCGTCTTCGCTGAGCCCGTCGCCGATGTCGCGCGAAGCCGCCTGCAATTCGGCCGCACGCTGCAACACCCGCTCGAACGTGGCGCGGTCGATGCGCTCAGGAAGATTCGCTGGCATCACGCACTCCAGAGCGGCGTTCCGCACTCCGGGCAGTGACGCCAGGCGCGCTCGACCGGCTCGCCGCAGGCGGCGCATTTCGGTTGCCGCTGATCCGCGCCGCAGAACGGGCAGAACTTGGCCGGCGCTGCCGGACGGCAGCGCTTCGCCGCAGCTCCAGCACGGCCCGCTGGCCGGCGGGGTGAACTCCACCGTGGTGAGGAACGCCGGCGGCGGTTCGGTCGCGGGCGCAGCGGGCGCCTTCGCCACGGCGGCTTCTCTTGCCAGCGGCGGCGTCACCGGGAGCGGCGTCACTTCGCTGTCGGGCCGCGGCGGCGGCGACCACTTCGATTCGTCGCGCGCTGCCGGCATCGGCAGCACGCCGTCGAGGCGGGCCAGGGTGTCCTCGGTGAATTCCAGCGTGGCCGAGCGGAGCAGATCGAGGTTGGACAGATCGGGAAGTTTCGACGCCATCGTCGAGCGGGCCATTTCGGCCGCGCCGACCGGCTGCACGATCATCAACCGGCCCTCTTCGGCAATCAGTCGCAGCACCAGCGCCTCGTAATCCTCGCTGGCGTCGATCCCGAGCAGCCGTCGGGCCGTGCGGTACGGCAGCAGGTGATCGAGCAATGCCGCCACGGTGATCGGCTCGGCGGCGCGCTGGTCGTCGGCGCGCCACTGGGCCAGCAGCGTCGCGGCGAAACGTTCCAGGTCAGTCATCGTCCCTCCTCGGCGAGGGCAAGGCGTTGGCCGCCGGCCAGTTTTCGTTCCAGCACACCGAACGCGGCATCCGGATCATAGTCGACATAGCGTCCCGCGGCGCGCTTCTGTTCGAACCAGCCGTCGAACCCGGAATCCACCAGGCCGGACGACGTGTGCTGATCGGTGGCGGCGGCCACCGCCAGGTCGTTGGCGTACTCGTTCTTGGGGTGGCCGGCGTGGCCGCGCACCCAGCTCCACTGGACGTCGTGGAGGTCCAGCGACTGCCAGAGCGCCCGCCACAGTTCGAGGTTCTCGATCGCGCCGCCCTTGCGCGTCCAGCCGCGCGCCCGCCAGCCGGGCGCCCATTCGCGAATCCCCTTGACGAGATATTCGGAATCGGAAACCACCGCCATCTGCAGCCGATGCCCCTTGCGCGCCAGGAGCTGCAGGGCGGCGATCGCGCCGGCCAGCGCCATCCGGTTGTTGGTCGTATCAGGCGAGTGGATGAAGTAGTCGCGGCGCACCACGCCGGCCGGCGTGCGGATCTCGACCAGCCCGCCGGCGCCGCCGGGGTTGGCTCCCTCGCGCCCGTTGCCGAGGCAGCTCTCGTCGAGGTGCAGCACCGCGATCGGCACGACACCGGTCATGTGTCAAGCACCCGGAAATCGTCGAGCTCATCGAGCACGAACACCAGATCTTCGCCGGTCATGGCGAGGTGGCCGATCAGCGCGTCGCGGCCCCGGGCCTGCGTCAACCCGGCGGCCACCACGACGTATTCGTCGCCGCGGCGGCGCAGGATCGCCCGGCGGCGGCGGCGCACCGCGCTCTCCAGTTGTTCCATCCGCTCCGGCGTCCAGCGCATTTCTCCCATGGCGTCAGGCGGTGGCGAGCGGCAGACCGCGCCCGACCCGGATCGTGCCGCGGTCGGCGGTGAGGCGCCCGATGACGGACCGCGCCGGGGCCTGCTCGTGCGCGAGTCGCGCGCAGCAGCACCGGCAGGCTGCTCCGGGCGAGACGGCAAGCAGCAGCCCGCCCGACGTCTGCGCGTCGCACGCCAGCAGCTGATCGGGTAGCGCGATCGTGGCGTCCCATTCGGCGCCGGCCGCCTCCCGATTGCGCCTGGTGCCGCCCGGGACGACGCCGCGTTGCGCCAGCTCGCGCGCGCCGTCGAGCAGCGGCAGACGATCGAAGTCGATTTCGGCGCCGGTGCCGCTCGCGGTCACGATATGCTGCAGATGTCCGAGCAGCCCGAAGCCGGTGACGTCGGTGGCACATCGCACCGACGGCGCGCGCGCGGCGCGCAGCGCACCGTCGTTGAGCGTCGTCATCGATCGGACCGCCGCCGCGAGCCATTCCGGATCGGCACAGGTCCCGCTTGGCGGCGGTGGTGATGATCCCGGTGCCGAGCGGCTTGGTGAGCACCAGCAGATCGCCGGGACGACCGGCGGCGTTGGTGAGCAGCTGGTCGGGATGCGCCTCACCGATGACGGCCATTCCCAGTTTCGGTTCCGGATCGTCGATGGAATGGCCGCCGACCATCGGCGCGCCGGCTCGCAGCGAGCACCTCCGACGCCCCCGCGAGCGCCGCGCCGAGCAGTTCGAACGGCAGCGCCGTCCGTGGCCAGGCCACGAGGTTGAGCGCGAACAGCGGGCGGCCACCCATGGCGTAGACGTCGCTGACGGCATTCGCGGCCGCGATCGCGCCCCAATCGGCCGGGTCGTCGACGATCGGCGTGAAGAAATCGACCGTCGCGATCAGGCAGCGGTCGGGGCCGATCCGGTAGACGGCGGCGTCGTCGCGGGTGGCCGCGTCGACCAGCACCGCCGGATCGCTGATCGGCGGCAGGCCGAGCAGCACCTCGGCCAGATCCGCGCTGCCCAGCTTGCAGGCGCACCCGGCGCCGTGCGAAAACGCCGTCAGTCGGACCGGTCCGGTGGACGTCGGCATCGTCATGCGGGGAAACTAGCCGGGGCCCGCCGACCGGGCAGCGCCTTCGCGGTCGAGCAACCACCCGGCGGCGAAACGACAGCGCGCCCCGGAACGGTCCGGGGCGCGCAGTCCAGTGCGAACGTCCGCGCAGGTCAGCGGCGCTTGCGGCCCTTGCGCCGAGCGCTTCGCTGCCTTGCGCTTCGGCGCCGCCTTCCGAACCGGCTTCTTGCGCGCGGCCTTCTTCGGAGCCGCCTTGCGGCCGGCCTTCTTCGCCGCCTTCCTCGTGGCCTTCCTGGCGGCCTTCTTGGGGGCCTTCTTCGCCGCCTTCTTCGGCGCCGCCTTGGGCGCCGGTGCCTTGGCCGCAGGCTTCGCCGGTGCCTTGGCCGCGGGCTTCGCCGGGCTGCCTTGCGGGCCGGCTTGGCCTTCTTTCGGGGACGGCTCGGCACCGCGCCGGGGGCCGGCTCCGGAATCTCCATTCGCGGCGCGGACGCCGGAACGAACGCCGCTCCTTCGAGCGACCCGTACTGGAAATCGAAAGATCCTTCGCTCATCGCCATTTGGTGCTCTCCTGCGCCGGAGCGGTAAAGAGGGGGTGGATTGCGGGTGCCGTTGCCGAGCCACTCGGGGTTGCACCACGCGCACCGCCGCGGCACAACGCGCTATAATATGTCGCGTCACTCTGTCGCTTCTGCAAGGTGTCCGCTCGCGGCCATGCGCGCACTCTGCCTTACCGCCACGGGCGGACCAGCACATCTCACCCTGATCGACGGCCTCCCGGCGCCGGCGCTCAGCCGTCCGGACCATGTCCGGGTGGGCGTCCGCGCCGTCGGGCTCAATCACCTCGACCTCCTCGTCGCCGACGGCATCCCGGCCGTTCCGATTCGGGACTTCCCCCACATCGTGGGGTCCGACGGGGCCGGCGTGGTCCTCGAGACCGGCCCGGCGGTGCGCGACCTCCGCCCCGGCGACCGGGTGGCGATCAACCCCGGCGTCTCGTGCGGCGAATGCGAGGCGTGCCGCGCTGGCGAGGAGGTGTTCTGCCGCCGCTTCGGCGTCCTCGGCGAACACGTGCCGGGCACGGCGGCCGAGGAGATCGTGCTGCCGGCCCGGAACGTCCTCCCGCTCACCGGCGAATGGAGCTGGCCTGCCGCCGCCGCGTTCACGCTGTCGACGCTGACCGCCTGGCGGATGCTGACCACGCGCGCCCGGCTGCAGGCCGGAGAACGGGTGCTGATCTGGGGCATCGGCGGCGGCGTGGCCCTCGCCGCGCTGCAGATCGCCGTCCACATCGGCGCCAGGACCGCCGTGACTCTTCGTCGCGCCGGCACAAGCTGCGCGCCGCGGAAGCGCTCGGCGCCGAGCTCGGCATCGATCACGAGCAGGCGCCCGGACGTCGCGGCACGCTTCAAGGAGCACTTCGGCGGCCGCGCCGACGTGGTGGTCGACTCGGTCGGAACCGCCACCTGGGCGCGGTCGTTGCAGACTGCTCGCGCCCGGCGGACGCCTGGTATGCTGCGGCGCCACCACCGGTCACGATGCCGGCATCGACCTCCGCCGGCTGTACTGGTTCCAGTGGTCGCTGCTCGGTTCGACGATGGGCACCTCGCGCGAATTCGCCGAGGTGGTGGCGCTCGGCAACGCGGGCGCGCTCCGGCCGACCGATCGACAGCGTCCGGCCGTGGACCGAGGCCGTCGCGGCCTATCGTCGCATGGCCGCCCATGAACAGTTCGGCAAACTGGTACTCGAGGTGACCCCGTGAACGCCGATCCTCGACCGGCTCCAGGCCGGTCTGCAGCAACTCGGCGCGGTCCTTCCCGCGGTGCTCTTCGCCGCGATCATCCTCCTCGCCGGCTATTTCGTGGCGCGGCAGATCGAACGGTGGGTCGACCGCACCCTGAAGCGGATGGACTTCAACCGGGTGGCGGAGCGCGGCGGGCTGGGCGACGCGGTGGCGCGCAGCCGGCGGCGGGCTCGATCCGGTGCACACCGTCGGCAAGCTGCTGTTCTGGCTGGTGATGCTGATCGTGATCCTGCTCGCGTCGGCGGCGCTGGGGCTCGACAGCATCAACCGGATGTTCGGGATCATGATCGCGTTCATCCCGACGCTGATCAGCGCCATCGTGATCGTCATCCTGGGCCTGGTGATCGGCGAATTCGTGCGCGGGCTGATCCTGGCCTCGGCCGGCGGCGTCGAAGGCGTGCCGGTGCTGGCCAACGCGGCCAAGGGCTCGGTGGTGGTGATCGCCGTGTTCATGGCGCTGCAGCAGCTGGGCGTGGCCGAGGAGATCGTCACCGCCGCGTTCACGCTGATCGTCGGCGCGGTGGCGCTGGCGTTCGGATTGGCCTTCGGGCTCGGGCAACACGGCGCTGGCCGGCGAGATCACCCGGCGCTGGTACGACGGCCATCAGCAGCGTCGGCGGGCGCGGGCCGAAGAGGAAGCGCGGCGCGCCGCCCAGGACCGGGACGGCGAAGGACCCTAGCGGACGCGCCTCGGCGGGAAGGACGTACTGCAGCAATCGCACGCCACCGGGAAACTGCTCCGCCATCAGCACGTGATTGCCCGCCAGGCCGACCGCCGAGCCGCGACTCGGCACGTCGACGTAGAACAGCACGCCGGTCGAATCGACCACCTGGAACGAACGTACTGGCGCGAGCGCGGTGTCGCTCTTGAACAGCCACATCCGCCCGTTCGGACCGGCAAAGACCTGCTCGAACGGCGGCTTGACCGCGGCAAACGGCAGTCGGGCCGCGATCGGGCGCTGGTCTTCGGGGTAGCGCTGCAGGAACAGCTGGCGGTCCATCTGCGTCACCGGCAGCACCCGGTCGGGAAGCGGCTTGGTCCGGATCGGCCTTGCCGCCCGCGCGCGGATACCACTCGATCTGATTCTGGTAGACGCGCGCCACCCACAGCGTGCCGTCCGGCTCGACGCCCCAGAGATCGGACCCGGACGAGCGCCCGACGCTGGTAGCGATTGCCGTTCATTCCCTGGGTGATCGCGAGGTCGGGCGGCGCGAGGCGCGCGAGGGTATCGAATCGGGTCAGTTGCGGATCGCTGCGGACCACCGCCGCGCTGTCGAGCAGTCCGCTGCCGTCGTCCTTGGGGTCGGGATCGATCTGGAAGTACCACTGCCCGGCGGCGTCGCGCGCGCGCGGCAGCGCGCCGCGCAGCCCGTCGGGCATCGGCCATGCCGCGAGCTGCTTGCCGGCCTCGGTCCACGCGGTCACGCGGCGGAGGCCCCAGTCGGCCACGAGGATGGTGTCGCCGGCGCCGATCAGCGTGGTGGGGCTGGGCACGGCGGCCTTGGTGATGCCCGGATACGGCCTGGACGGTGTCGCGGCCGAAATCGGCGATCAGCACCCGCCCCTCGACCGGCGCCAGCACCACCCAGCGGTTGTCGCCGTCCGGAACGGCGGCGGTGATCGACACCACCGGCACCACCAGCGAGTCGGAGCCCGGCGCCGCCTGGCTGTGGTAGACCGGAGGCGGCGGCGGCGGCGATCCGCACGCCGCCGCCAGCGCCGCCATGCCGGCGGCAGCGATCGCGATGCGGTGCAACGTGGTGCGCTTCATGGGCATCACAACGGGCAGAAGCCCCCGGAGGTTACAGATGATTGCGCGTGGCCGTGCCCGTTCCCGAAAACAGCTACAAACTGCTCGACGAACGGGGCATCACGATCGGGCGGATCGTTGCGCCGCGCGTTCCCGCTCGACAAGACGCCACCCGACGACACCGTGTTCCTGGAACGGACCGAGCGGCCGGCCGATCCGGACCGGACGGAACCGACCGACGAGAGGCGCCGACCGGAGTCGAACCGGTGATGGAGGTTTTGCAGACCTCTGCCTTACCACTTGGCTACGGCGCCGCGGGGTCAAAGCTGGCCCGGCGGAGCCCCTTTCTCAACCCGGCGCGCGGCGCGCGGCAGCGTCACCCGATCGGTCAGCGACGCCGACGCGGCGTCGTATTGCACCGGATAGGTGGCGAGGCTCGACGTCGGCTGGCCGCCGGTCCAGGCGCCGTTCGCGGCGAACTCGGCGCCGTGCCCCGGACAGTAGAACGCGCCGCTGACCGCCTCCACCGTGAAGCCGCGATGGGGGCAGACCAGCGACAGCGCGACGAACGTGCTGGCGCCGGTCCGGGACACGGCGATCGGCTTGCCTTGCGTGAGCCTGGTGGGGAGCACCGCGATGCCGCCCACGTTCAGCAGCGGCGGATAATCCCCGATATTGATGGTGAACTGCTGCACCGACGCCGAGG